>JAZKJL010000004.1:146396-329490 GCA_040384325.1 Gemmatimonadota bacterium
CCGCGTGAACATTGTTAGCGATGCCGCAGCGGTGTAGGAGCGCGGAGTCGCGCGGAGTCGCGCGGACGAAGGTCGATGCTACGGAGAACACTTCGAGCCGCGCGAAGTCAAGGCGTTGCTGCGCAGGCGAAGCAGAGACAGTTTGCGCGCTTCGCCGCTCGCCCTGATCTTTGCTCAGCAGACTGATGGCTTCCGCTCTCGTCTCGACCGTCGCCCGCGAACTCGCGCTCCCAGTCTCCTCGGTCGAGCGCACGCTCGAACTGTTCGGCGAGGGGAACACGCTGCCGTTCATCGCTCGCTACCGGAAGGAAGTCACCGGCGGGCTGGACGAGGTGCAGCTGCGCGACGTGCGTGACCGGGCGCAGTATCTCACCGAGCTCGAGGAGCGTCGGGCAGCGGTGCTGAAGAGCATTGCCGAGCAGGGGAAGCTGGATGACGCACTGAAGGCGAAGATCGTCGGTGCGGGCACGAAGCAGGTGCTGGAGGACCTGTACCTGCCGTTCAAGCCCAAGCGGCGCACCCGCGCCACCATCGCGCGTGAGCGTGGACTGGGTCCGCTGGCGGAGCAACTGTGGGCCGGTGCGCTGGATGATGCCGGCGTGCGTGCCGCCGCTGCGGCGTTCGTGGACGAGGCGAAGGAAGTCGCCGACGTCGACGTGGCCGTGCAGGGTGCGAAGGACATCCTCGCCGAGCAAGTGGCGGAGGATGCCGCCGTGCGGGGCTGGATCCGCGAGGTGACGCGCACCAAGGGAGCGGTGAAGAGCGCGCGTTCCTACGGACGGACGGAGGAGCACTCCAAGTTCTCGGATTACTTCGACTTCCGTGAATCACTCGGCACCATCCCGTCTCACCGCGTGCTGGCCATCCGCCGCGGCGAGACCGAAGGTGAGCTCGTCTGGAGCGTGGATGCGCCCGTGGTGGACATCGTGCCCAAGTTGCAGCGTGACGTGACCGGCACGCGCAAGGCGGTGACACTCCTCGCGCAGGTGGCCGACGATGCCTACGGCCGATTGCTGGCGCCCAGCATCGAGGTCGAGCTGCGCCTGGAGCTGAAGGTGAAGGCCGACGAGGAGGCGATCGCGATCTTCGGGCGCAACCTGGAGCAGTTGCTGCTGTCGGCCCCGGCGGGTGAGAAGAGTGTGCTCGGACTCGACCCCGGGTTCCGTACCGGCGTCAAGATCGCGCTCGTCAGTCGCACCGGCGCGCTTCAGCATACGGACACGCTCTACCTGCACCAGGAAGATCGCTTCGCTGCCACCATCCGCGCGATCGTGTCGCGCTTCAAGCCGGAGCTGATCGCGATCGGTAACGGCACCGCATCGCGCGAGACGGAAACGCTGGTGCGCGCCACCCTGCGCGAGCTGGAGCCGCCGGCGCCGACGGTGGTGGTCGTGAGCGAGGCAGGCGCCTCGGTGTATTCCGCCAGTGACGTCGCACGCGAGGAGTTCCCCGAGCTCGACGTCTCGATCCGCGGCGCGGTGTCGATCGCGCGGCGCTTGCAGGATCCGCTGGCCGAACTGGTGAAGATCGATCCCAAGTCGATCGGCGTGGGGCAATACCAGCACGACGTGAACCAGCCCAAGCTGCGCCAGCGCCTCGACGACATCGTGGAGAGCTGCGTGAACCGCGTCGGTGTGGAAGTGAACACGGCCTCGGCACAACTGCTCGCGTACGTCTCCGGTGTCGGACCGGCGCTGGCACAGTCGATCGTCGCGACGCGCGATGCCAAGGGTGGTTTCACCACGCGCAAGGAGCTGCAGGAGGTGCCGCGCCTCGGCGCGAAGGCGTTCGAGCAGGCGGGCGGCTTCCTGCGGGTGCGCGGCGGCACACATCCGCTCGACGGCAGTGCGGTTCACCCGGAGCGTTATGCGCTGGTGGCGCGCATCGCGAAGGATCGCGGCGTGTCGGTGCAGGAACTGATCGGCAACGACGCGGTGCTGTCGTCGCTCGACCTCGCACCGTACGTCTCCGCCGACGTCGGCATGCCGACGCTGCAGGACATCGTGGCCGAGTTGCGCAAGCCGGGACGTGACCCGCGCGAGAGCTTCGTGCCGCCGGCGTTCCGCGACGACGTGACGGAACCGAAGCACCTCTCGGCCGGCATGGTGCTGGAAGGTGTGGTGACCAACATCGTGGCGTTCGGCGCCTTCGTGGACATCGGGGTGCACCAGGACGGCCTGGTGCACGTCAGCCAGCTCAGTGACCGCTTCGTGAAGGATCCGAACGACGTGGTGCAGGTGGGGCAGAAGGTGACCGTCACCGTGCAGGGCGTGGACTTGGCGCGCAACCGCATCGCACTGACGATGAAGACCGGTGCCAAGCCGGCCGCAGCCGAGGCGCGAGCTGCGACGCCGCGTGCACCGAGGGCCCCGGCCCCGGCCCCCACCGCACCGGTCACGCCGGGCAAGGGTTACGTCGCACCGAACGGCATCCGCTTCCGCTGAAACGCCCGTAACGACCGCCACCCGCCGGCTGGTGACGCGGGTTATCCTCTATCGTCCCCACCCAGAGCCGGCTCCTGCGGGAACGGCGTGGAATCGTGACATGTCGCCCTGCAGCCGGATCGCCTTCGCATGCCCCACCTGAACCGCCGTGGCCTGCTGCGCCGGAGCGCGCTGGCAGCCGGCCTCCTTGCGCTGCTGCCGCTGACCGTCAGCGCCCAGGTCCGACGTCCCGACCCGGTACCGTCAGGTCGACGCGCGCCCGCCGGTGTGCCAGCTCGGCGCACCGAGATCGTGATCGGTGCCGGCACGGTGGCGCTCGATCCGGCCAACGCCACCAAGTCGTCGATGTTGATCGGCTCCATCGCCCTGCGGCGGCAGCACACGCCGGCGTGGCTGATGCTCGGCGGGGCGATCGACATCGGGCGCACCACCATCGATGGTGAGTACTTCCCGTACGAACGGCGGCTGGTGGGCGACACGACGCAGTTCGTGTCGGTCGACGGCAATGCGACGATGTTCGCGGCTCGCCTCACTGCCGACGCGCTGACGAACGTCGGTGACTCGAAGAAGTACCGCGCCGGCGGCGGGATCAGCGCCGGCGTCTACGCCATGATGCCATCACCCGCGGGCGGTGCCGGTGCCGGCACGTTCGTGGCGCCGACGTTCGGCGTGTCGGGCACCGCCGCCGCCGACCTGACGCGTCGCTTCGGTGCCTCGGCGACGCTCGGGTTCACGCAGTTCGTCGGCTTCGACCGCGACAAGCTGCGTCCCAGCGATCCGGCGAAGGAAGATCCCGTCTTCACCACGCCGTTCACGCCGCCGCCTGAGGCGGTGAAGAGTTTCGGTGGTCTGCGCCTGGTGGTCGGTGTGACCTACCGGCTCGGTGTGAAGCCTGTCTCCGGAGGGACGAAGTGATGAAGCGTGTGCTCAGTGCGTCGCTCGCGGCATGTGCGATGCTGACCGGGTGTGGTGACGACGGCGCGGTGACGCCGCAAGGTGGCCAGGCGTTCGAGGCGCCCTTCACGACGGTGGCGGCGGTGCGCACGCCGGGCATCGTGGCGCGGGCCTTCGGACGGACGGTGAACAACGCCGCGGTGGTGGACTCGGTCGTCGGCGAAGTGTCGCTGCTCAAGCCGCTCGACGGGCGCGCGCGGTACCAGTTCTACATCGTCAACGGGCTCGACTCGAGCGCCACGCCGGTATCACACCGCCAGTGGATCATCCGCACCGACTCGCTGCTGGACGCGAACGGCAACATCACCTCGCCGATCGACACCAACCGCACCGCGGGTGTGCGCGACTTCTACGCCGGCAATTTCTTCGGGCGACGGATGCGGTTCGCCGTCACGCTTTCCGCGACCGACTCGGTGCAGCAGCGTGCGGCATGGCTCGTGCTGACGATCCAGTCCGACTCCACCAGCACGGCCTACACGGCGACCACGCCGCGACCGCTGTTCGTGCGGTTCCGCGACCAGAAGGGCACGCCCACACGCGATGACGACCTGGTGATCCCCGACACGCTGCGCGGCAGCTTCGGTGACTTCATCAGCCCGGCGCGGCAGGTCACGTTCCGCTCCGCCGGCACTGGATCGCTGCTGTTCTGGGACGTGGCGAAGACAGGTGTGCCGGCCATCCGCGTCGACTTCACCGGCCTGCAGAAGCCGCCGCGCGGCTACTTCTACCAGCCGTTCATCATCGACAGCATCAGCGGCGTCGCCTACGCGTGGGGCCTGCCGTACGACGCCGCCGAGGCGCCCCTGCGCGACGCCGACATCGGCACCGACAGCATCCTGCCGACGCTGCGCGCGGTGCAGCCCGTCAATACGCCGATCGGGGCCGCCGAGAACTACACACGCGTCGAGCTGATCCTCGAGCCGAAGGCGGCGGCACCGGCACTCGCCACCGGACTGTCGATCTACAGCCTGATGTCGTTGCAGCGTGCAAACATCCCCGATGCGTTGCGCAACAAGCGGGCGGCCCTCGGCGTGCTGCAGGCGATCGTCACCCGCGGCACGCAGGGTGGACCGGTGGCGCCGAACGTCGGCGTGGTGGTGCAGGCGCCGGGCAACAACTTCAACACCCTCATCGGCAACAAGAACACCGACAGCACCGGCACCGCGCGCTTCACCAACATGCCGATCGGAGAACTCCGCGTCCTTGCCGTCCCCTTCGGCGGGTCCGCCGTCGAGACCCGCGCCACCATCGTCTCCGGCCAGACTGCCACCGTCCGTCTCGTCGTGCCCTGACTCCGCTTCTCGCGAGCACCGCTAAAAATGTTCACGCGGGGATCGCGGGGGACGCGGGGGCTCCGTGACTGGGGAGGGACGGTGCTCCCGGACAAGCTTTTCTTCAAGAGGCTGTTTTTGGTGGATCTCGGTTGTGGGCAGATGAGCCAATCGCATCACTGACCCCTCCGCGTCCCCCGCGCTCCCCGCGTGAACATTGTTTGCTGACCGTATCGCAGAGAAATGTTGCGCGAAGCGCACCAAGCCAAGCTACGATTCGCGCAAAGCTGCCATGGGTGTCTCGCGGAAGACTTCGCGGCCGGTCAGCACGCCGACCAGGATCGTGATGCCGAGCAGCAACGCGGCGATGCCGAAGGCCGGCGGCCACGTCATCACGAACGGCACCTTGAACTGAAAGCGTGCCAGCGCCCACGCACCGCCGACGCCGAGCAGCATCCCCGCCAGTGCCCCCAGCATGCCGAGGACGGCGTACTCGCTGAGCATGATGCGGCCGATCTGTGATCGCGTCGCGCCGAGGACCTTGAGCAGCACCCCCTCACGGAGGCGCTCGCGGCGCGTGGCGGCCACGGCGCTGATCAGCACTGGTACGCCCATGATCAGCGCGAACACCGCCATGAAGCGGATCGCCGTGCTCACCTTGTCGAGGATGTTGGTGATCGTGCGCGTGATCAGCGAGATGTCGAGCGAGCTCACGTTCGGATACTTGCGCACCACGTCGCGCTGCAGGGCGGCGACCGCGGCATCGCCGGTGACGTTGGCGATCACCGCGAACTGCTTCGGCGCGTCGCGGATCGCACCCGGCTCGAACACCACGAAGAAGTTCGGCTCGAAGCGCGCGAAGTTCACCTTGCGCGTGCTGCTCACCACCGTGCGCACCGAGGCGCCCTGCACGTTCCAGGTCAGCTGGTCGCCGACCTTGATCATCAGGTCGTCGGCGATCGACTGGTCGATGCTGACACGGCTCATGCCCTCGGGTGGCGTGGGCGCCTTGTCGAACCACTGGCCGCTGACCAGTTCCTCGCTCTTCACCAGCGTGTCACGGTACGTGCTGCGGTATTCGCGCGTGTACGGCCATGGCGCCTTCTTCAGCTTCTCGGCCGCCGCCTGCGCCGTCTTCACCGGCACGCCCTTCACGTCGCTCAGGCGCATGGTGACGATCGGCACGCGCTGGACCAGCTTGTGACCGGAGCGGGTGATGACCGTGTCCATCCACGGGCCCTGATCATCCTGCACGTCGTAGAACAGCACGTTGCCGCCACTCGCCGCGGCGTCCACGTTGAAGCGCGTGAGCAACGTCGTCTGGAGCAAGTAGAGTGTGCTGACGAGGAAGGCGCCGAAGCCGAGCGAGAGCACCACCGATCGCGTCTGGTTCGACGGTCGGTAGAGGTTCGCCACGCCCTGCCGCATCACGTACGGCCAGCCGGCGCGCATCAGGCGACGCGCGACGTACATCAGCAGTGATGCGCTGCCGAGCAGCAGCGCCAGCACCACCGCGATCGCCGCGCTGATCGCGAGGCCGGCCTTCCAGTCGCCCGCGCGTGCGATGGCGAGCGCGATCACGCTGGCGACGATACCCAGCGTCACCGCCACGCCCAGCCAGTCCTTGTACCATGGGCGGCTGGCGGTGGCATCGATCTCCGTGCGCAGCACCTGCAATGGCGAGATGTTGCGGACGCCGACCAGTGGCCGCATCGCGAACGACAGCGCCACCCAGACACCGACGCCGAGTCCGGAGATGATCGCAGTCGGCGACAGCGAGACCGACACGTCCACCGGCAGCAGGTCGCGCACCAGTCCCGGCAACGCCAGCTGGATCGCGACGCCGAGCGCTGCGCCAGCCGCCGCGCCGACGAGGCCCATCATCGCCGCCTGGATACCGTAGATCGCCAGCACCTGCCCACTCGTCGCACCGAGGCACCGCAGCACGGCGATCGTCTCCTGCTTGCGCCGGATGAACGCGTGCACGCCCGACGCCACGCCGATGCCGCCCAGCAGCAGGGCGACCAGTCCCACCAGGCCGAGGAAGCTGCCGAGCGTGTCGATCGCCTCGGTCACGTTGGCCTCGGACTGCGCCGCGGTGCGCACACGCAGCTTCAGCTTGTCGAGTGCCGGCTTGCTCGCCTTCGCCCACGTGGTGGCGGACACGCCAGCCGGCAGCTTCAGCAGCGTTTCGTACGACGCGCGCGAGCCGAACGACAGCAGGCGCGTCTCGTCGAGCCACTGGTCGGCGACGAAGATGCGCGGACCCACGACCGACTGAAATCCGGCGTCGCCCGGCACCTGCTTCAGTGTGCCCACGATCCGGAAGGTGGCGTAACCCAGCGACACGCTGTCGCCCACCTGCGCGCCGAGCGAGATCAGCAGGCCCGGATCCACCACCACCGCATGTTCCTTGCGAATGCGCTCGAACGCCGTCACCGGTTCGGTGATCACCGTGCCGTAGAGCGGATAGGTGTTGGTCACGCCGCGCACCTGGATCAGGCGCGTGTTGCCGGTGCGCGTGATCGCCGCCATCGACGGAAACTCCGTGATCCGCGCCACCACGAACCCACCCTTCCGCAGCGAGTCGACCAGTGAGTCGGCTGCCGGCGTCATGTCGGTGCGCGTCGTCAGCGAGGCATCACCGCCGAGCAGCGACTTGCTCTGTTCCCGCACCGACCGTGTGAGGTTGTCGGCGAACGAGTCGATGGCCACCAGCGCGGCCACGCCGAGTGCGATCGACGACATGTAGAGCAGCAGGCGACGGCGTGCGGTACGGCTCTCCTTCCACGCCAGCGACGGCAGTCGGCGCCACGGGAAACGTGCGCCGAGAACGGGAGCCGTCACGCGACGGCCTCGCTCACTTCCGGTTCGGCGGCGCCCGTGTCTTCGATCACCAGGCCATCGGCGAGACGGATGCGGCGACCGAGTCGCGTGGCGAGCGTGAGGTCGTGCGTGACCAGCACGATCGTCGTGCCATCCTCGCGATTGAGCTGCTCGAGCAGCTCGACGATGCGTGCGCCGGTGGTGCCATCGAGGTTGCCGGTCGGTTCGTCGGCGAAGAGCACGCGCGGCCGGTTCACGAACGCGCGCGCGATCGCGACGCGCTGCTGCTCGCCGCCGGAGAGCTGCGTCGGGAAGTGATCGAGGCGATGGCCGAGTCCGACGCGTTCGAGCAGGTCCTTCGCCCGCGCGCCACTGTCCACCACGCCGCGCAACTCGAGCGGCACCTGCACGTTCTCGAGCGCGGTCAGCGTCGGCACCAGCTGGAAGCTCTGGAACACGAAGCCGACCCGGTCGCCGCGGAGCCTGGCGCGCGCATCCTCGTCGAGTCGGCCCAAGTCGGCGCCATCGAGGAGCACGGTGCCGGTGGTCGGTGTATCCAGACCGGCCAGCAGGCCGAGAAGTGTCGTCTTGCCGCTGCCGGAGGGACCGACGATGGCCAGCGTCTCGCCGGCAGCGACATCGAACGACACATTGCGCAGGACCGCCAGCGCACCGCCGCCGCTGCGATATTCCTTCGTCAGGTTGCGGACCGCGAGCATGGGCGTGGTGCGGCTGGAAGACGTCAAACCGGTGTCAGACATGCGTGAGCAGCAGGGAAGGGGGAGGCAGGACAGCGTACGGCGTCTGGTGCGGCGTGGTGTCGCCGTGGCGGTGCTCGGGGTCCTGCATGGTTGCGGCGGCGGCACCCAGGCACAATCCGACAATCGGCCGGGTGAGGCGATGCGTGACTCAACGGTAGCCGGTTCGGCGGCCAGTACTGAAACGCCGCTGCCACCGGGAAGTTCGGTGGACCCCGGCCGCGTTCCGGTGGGTGCGCCGGTGCGGATGCTGTTCATCGGCACCAGCCTCACCGCCGGCCTTGGCCTCCCGGACCCGGTCGAGGCCTGGCCGGGGCAGGTGGCGGTCATCGCTGACTCGCTGGGCTACAAGGTTCGCGTCCAGAATGCCGGCCTGAGCGGGGAGACGTCGGCCGGGGCGCTGCGCCGGGCCGACTGGCTGCTCAAGGATTCCGCTGACGTGGTGGTGATCGAGACCGGCGCCAACGACGGACTGCGCGGGCTCTCGATCGACGACCTCCGGCGGAACCTCACGGGAATCGTGACCAAGGTGCGGAAGGCCCATCCGGCGGCCGAGATCGTCGTCGTCCAGATGCAGGCCCCGCCGAACATGGGGGGTGATTACGCGCGTGGGTTCGGGGCGGTCTTTCCCGAGGTGGCGCAGGCCGCTGGCGCGACGCTGACGCCGTTCCTGCTGGACGGGGTGGCGGGGATCGCCTCGCTCAACCAGGGGGATGGCATCCATCCCACGCGGGAGGGGGCGGCGAAGGCGGCGCGGAACGTGTGGCCGGCGATCCGTGGGGTGCTGGACCGGGTGCGCACCGAGCCGCCCAAGGTCTGACCGCCGGGTGACGGAGCGGATTACGCGGGGACAGTGCACGCAATCCGTCGGATCGCAAAACGGGGACAGTGCACGCAATCCGACGGATTGCGTGCACTGTCCCCGCTTTCGATCCCGCTGCCCCCTCTTCCGTGCGGAGGCCTGTGGCGGCCGGACGGTGCCGCTATATTCGGAGGCTGTTCAATACACGGACCCCAAGAGTTGAGGATGTACTGATATGGCAGTTCCGGCTACGCAGCTTCGTCGCGGGATGGTGATCGTGATGGAGGGCGACCCCTGCCGCGTGATCGAGTTCCGGCATCACACGCCTGGCAACCTGCGCGCGATGGTGCAGACGAAGATGAAGAACCTGCGCACCGGTTCGAACTTCGAGCATCGCTTCCGTGCCGCGGATGCCATCGAGAAGGCGATGATGGAGACGCACGACCTGGAGTTCCTGTACGAGTCCACGGGCACGTACTACTTCATGAAGTCGAGCGACTACGACCAGCTCGAGATGGACGAGGAGATGCTGGGGGACAATGCCCAGTGGATGCAGCCGGGCATGAAGATCATGGCCGAGTACTACAACGGAAAGCCGATCGGCATCGAGCTGCCGAACTCGATGGTGTTCGAGATCGTGGACACGGCGCCGGTGATGAAGACGGCGACGAAGTCGGCCAGCCAGAAGCCGGCGAAGCTGGACAATGGCGTGACGGTGAACGTGCCGGAGTATTTGAGTGTGGGCGAGCGGGTGCGCGTCGATCCCCGGACCGGTGATTATCTGGAGCGGGCGAAAGATTGAGTGTTGGCGGCACCAGACTTTCGCGGCGGCACTTGAAGCGTCGTCGAGTTTGATCTATTTTGAGTTTCTGTTGGAAAGCAGGGTGGCATGGTGCCTGTAGCTCAATTGGTTAGAGCACCGGATTGTGGTTCCGGGGGTTGCGGGTTCAATCCCCGTCAGGCACCCTGCGGTGTCGGCCAGCGTGGGTGTGGCTGACATTGCATCAGGAATCACGGTGTAGGTCCGTAGCTCAATTGGTAGAGCACCGGTCTCCAAAACCGGGGGTTGCAGGTTCGATTCCTGCCGGGCCTGTGAGGGTGGTGGTGGATGGGCTGGGTGGGGGTGAGAGCCTGCCTGGGGTGGTGTGCGGCATCTGGCGCTATCGTCTAGGGGACTAGGACACGGCCCTCTCAAGGCTGGAACACGGGTTCGAATCCCGTTAGCGCTATGGGCAATCGTGGGTCGGCAGTAGCGGGCCGGGGAAGTGGGTTCGTTCTGGCCTCGAGGCGCGTTCGTCTATCGGTTAGGACGGGACCCTTTCAAGGTTCAGAGACGGGTTCGACTCCCGTACGCGCTACCTGAGTACGTGCAGTCGTGGGTGCGGGTGTGGGAAAATGGGGCCGTAGCTCAGTCGGTTAGAGTGCCGCACTGTCACTGCGGAGGTCGCGGGTTCGAGCCCCGTCGGCCCCGTTTGCAGGATCTGGGATCAGGACGCAGGATGGGTACGTGGATCGCCCTGGTGGTGAAATTGGTAGACACGCCATCTTGAGGGGGTGGTGCCGCAAGGCGTCGCGGTTCGAGTCCGCGTCAGGGCATGGCAGTCCTCGTTGGGTGAGAAACACGCCACAGTAGCTCAGTGGTAGAGCACTCGATTCGTAATCGAGCGGTCAAGGGTTCAATCCCCTTCTGTGGCTCTGGTGGTGCAGGGAGTGTGCTTTGGTATTGCGGGAGTAACTCAGTTGGTAGAGTGTCAGCTTCCCAAGCTGAAGGTCGCGGGTTCGAGTCCCGTCTCCCGCTTTGATGCGACATGCACGACGAAGCCCCGATCCGGCGAACCGCCGATCGGGGCATTTTCGTGGTGGTCAGTCCGAGGAAGTCCGCTACCCGTACCGTCGCGATGCTGACATCGAGCTACCGATCAGCCCGCAGGGTTAGGATAGTGGCGCATCGAAGCTGGTCGCGAGTCTGACGAGTGAGTACGTATCAGTCTGCCGGAGAAAGACGTGCCAGGGGCACTGGAACGATTTCTGGATGATCGCAAATGCAGGTGGCATTCGTCGACAGCGCTGTGATCGTCGCGCGGGCGCTCGCGCTCAAAACCTGACGCCGATGCCTGTCATCCTGCGACGCACCGAAAAACTCGCGACGGCACTGCCGATCACGGCATCAGTGCCAGAGGCATCGGCCACGGCACTCGGCGACTGGTACGTGAATCGGCTGGTCGTCGATCGCCAGCCGTTGCTGCTGCTGGTCAGTGCCATCACGCTGCTTCCTATCGTCATCCATGGTCGCGACGTGCGCGCCCTTCCCGCACGGCTTCCCGAGCTGGTGCGCCGACGCCTGCAGCGCCTCTACCTGCCGGGCGAGTGGATCGACGCGGAAGTTGCGGCGATGGCGCCAGTCGCGGTGTCGAAGACCGCGAGTCGGTCAGTGCTCGGCGTCATGAATGACTTCGCGTACCGCATTCCATACCACCTGTCGAGAGGGTGGGACGAGATGAGCCTGACGTTTCTGGCCGATCAGCTGGCCGAAACACCGATATTCGCGTCAGGACCAACCGACGGTGTTGTCGTGCCGCAGGAGGCCACACCGCAACGGATGTCGGCGCGGTGGGAGCAGCATATTCGACCGCCAGATCTCAGGCTCATGTGACACTGCCTGCGTGCGACGTCGCGCAGAACAACCGCATGCCGCGCTGACGCTCATCCTACTCCAACCGCTCCAACCGCCCCCTCCGCTTCACGATGTTCTTGTAGTCCCACTGGATCTCACGGGACGTCGTCAGCCACCGCCGCAACGCCGGCAGATCAACCTCGCCGACGTCGTTAAAGAACACCGATGCATCCTTGAACTTCTTCGCCGGCACATCCAGTCCCGGCTCATCGAAGTCGGCACCGCTCCAGAACATCAGCCGGATGCCCGGCTTCTGGCGGCTGTACCCCACGATCGGATTGCCGTCCAGGAACCACACCGGGTGCGCGTACCAGATCTTGCTCTCGGCCTCGGGCAGTTGCGTGTCGATCTCGGTGGCGAGCAGTGCACCGATCGCCCGGTGTGCGGGATCGAGCGCCGCATTGTAGCCCTGAATGTCAGGATGCATGGCGAGCCTCCGGGTCAGTGACCAGTAACGACGTGCGGCAACGACGACAGCGCACCCGGACGGGTAGTCGCTGATTCCCGACTGCGATATCCCCACGTCGAGCCTGTGGCGTGCTTCGCCGAATGATACAGCAGCGCCCCGAACCGCGATCATGCCCGGCACGCGCTGCCAGCACGGTAGGGTGACCTGAGCCCAGGACGGCCAGCCATCTCGCTTTTGACGCACTCCGCTTCGAGATGCAGCTTTCGCACCTGTGCCCCACGCGACGACGCTATCCCGCCGCTGATCAGCGACCCGAATCCTCGTACTACCGAGCAATCGCAACCGCCCTCGGTGCAACCCTGGAGTGACGCGGCGCGTGGCGTCGTGCGGGCGGAGCGCGCGCGCAAGGCCGGGCGACGCCGTCAGCTGGAACGATTCAACGAAGGCCTGGTCTCCATCGTGTTGCGTGACATCGAGGAGGAACACACGCTGGCGTGGCTGCTCGGCCCATTGGTCAAGATGGCATGGGCACCACTGATGTTCGCCGGCGCCGCCGTCCTGCACCGCTATACAGGTGGTTCCGGCTTTACCCGCACCGAACTCGCAACCGGGCTCTCGCTGTCCATCCTGGTCGGCCTGTACGCCGGCCGGCTGCACGAGGTGCTCCGTGGTGACGTGCACGTGAGCGTGTCAGAACCTGATCCCTTCGGCGCGGCGCAGGACGAGGTGGGCTTCACCACGCTCGGATTGCGCGATTCGAGCCTGCGTGATGCGGAGCCTCGTCCCACCAAAGGATTCACGCTGCGTGACGACGGCGACACACGCGACGGCTGACCGATGGCGTGCGGTGTTCACACCCTCGCGCGATGATTCCGCACCGTCACGCGATGCGATCCGCGACACGGCCGGCACAGCGGATGACCGTTGTGGCACTTCCTCCAACGCCGCCGTATGCTTCTCCGGCAGCCGAGTGTTCCGCTCTCCCCCGCGGCATCACCCCAACTTCGCCCCATGCGCCTCCGCCGCTGGTTCCTGACTGCGAGCGTGTCGCTCGCCATGCCGGTCGCCGCGTTCGCCCAGGAACAGCACTGGTACCAGGTTGACGTCACCGCCGCCGAGCTCACCGCGCGACGCGCGAAGATCTACGATGCGATCGGAGCGCAGGGCATCGCCATCGTGCAGGGCGCCAGTGGGCTGCCGGGGTTCAGTGTCTTTCGGCAGTCGAATGACTTCTACTACCTGAGCGGCGTGGAGTCGGCACACGCATACCTGTTCCTCAACGGCCGCTCGCGCACCACGACGCTCTACCTCCCACATCGGGACGAAGGCCGAGAGCAGTCGGAGGGGAAGAGCCTGTCGGCCGAGGATGCCGCGCTGGTCAGTCGGCTCACCGGTGTGGAGCAGGTGCGCGCCCTCGAGAGCCTGGCGTCGGACCTGATCGGCGCCGACTTGATCCGGCCGCCGGCCCTGACGCTGTTCACGCCACTCAGCCCGATGGAAACGGGCAACGACAGCCGCGACGAACTGCTCGGCGCGCAGGCACGCGCGGCCAGCGATCCGTGGGATGGTCGTCCGTCGCGCGAGGCGCACTTCGTCCAGCAGATCACGGCGCGCTTTCCACAGTTCCAGGTGCGTGACCTGTCGCCGACGCTGGATGCGATGCGCGTCATCAAGAGCCCGTCCGAGATCGCGCTGATCCGCAAGGCGACCCAGCTGGCGGGGCTCGGCATCATGGAGGCGATGCGCTCGACCAGCGCCGGTGTGTACGAATACCAGCTCGACGCGGCGGCGAAGTACGTCCACTACGTGAACGGCGCACGGGGCGACGGTTATGCGTCGATCATCGGCGGCGGCACGAACGCCTTCCTCGGCCACTACTTCCGCAAGACGGACATGCTGCGCGACGGTGACCTGGTGCTGATGGACTACGCGCCGGACTACCGCTACTACACCAGCGACGTGACGCGCATCTGGCCGGTGAACGGCAGCTTCACGCCGGCACAGGCAGCGCTGTACGAGTTCATCATCGCCTACCGCGATGCGCTCTTCCGCCATGTGAAGCCCGGGGTGACCTCGGACGAGGTGCTCGATCGCGCGGCGGCCGAGATGAAGCAGTACCTGGCCGGCAAGACATTCGCCTCGCCGGCGCACCTGAAGGCGGTCCAGCAGGGCGTGACCTTCCGCGGCCACTTCCAGCATCCGGTGGGGATGGCGGTACACGACGTCGGACGCGTGCGCGGCGTGCCGCTGAAGGCCGGCATGGTGTTCACCATCGACCCGATGATCTGGATCCCCGAGGAGCGACTCTACGTGCGCATCGAGGACGTGGCGCTGGTGACGGAATCCGGAGTCGAGAACCTGAGCGGATTCGTGCCGTCACGCATCGCCGATGTGGAGCGGACCATCGCTGAACCCGGCATCGTGCAGGAGCGAAAGCCGCTTGCACCACCCTCCGATTCGCGGAGTGAGCGCCGATGATGCGCTGGCATCTCGAGATCGGCGCTGCCCTGGTCGCGCTGGGTGCGTTCGGCATGCCGCTGGCGGTCGCCGACACGTACCCGAAGAACCCCGGCATCGATGCACTCAACTACGCCTACACCCTCGCGCTGTCGGATTCGAGCGACGTGATCGTCGGTGAACTGGCGCTGGACCTGCGCTTCGTGACGGCTGGCGTTCGCGCGGTGCGCCTCGACCTGATCAACGCCAGCGGTGCACGGGGCGGGAAGGGAATGACGGTGTCGGCCGTCACGCTGGACGGGTCAGCGGTGACGTACACGCATCGCAACGACGAACTATTGGTGCCGCTCGCTGCCGCGCCCGCGGTCCAGCGGCGCGCGCGCCTGGTGGTGCGGTACAGCGGCACACCGGCCAGTGGCCTCAAGATCGGCAATAACCGCTACGGCGATCGCACCTTCTTCAGCGACAACTGGCCCGACAAGGCTCGGCACTGGCTGCCTGCCATCGACCATCCGTACGACAAGGCGACCAGCGAGTTCATCGTCACCGCACCCAGCCACTATCAGGTGGTGTCCAATGGCCTGCAGCTGGAAGTCACCGACCTGCCCAACGGTCGTCGGCGCACGCACTGGCGCAACGCGGTGCCGATCGCGCCATGGCTCTACGTGCTCGGCGCGGCGCGCTTCGCGGTGCAACGCGTCGGCACCTTCGATGGCAAGACCATCGAGACGTGGGTGTATCCGCAGGACCGGGACGCCGGCTTCGCCGACTTCGCGACGCCGACCAGGGACGCGCTGGCGTTCTACAGCGACTACGTGGGGCCGTTCGCGTACGAGCGGCTGGCGAACATCCAGTCCAACAGCGTGAGCGGCGGCATGGAAGCCGCGTCGGCGATTCTCTACAGCGAGAACTCGGTGACGGGCACAGGGAGCGTCCGCTGGCGCAACGTCGTGATCCACGAGATCGCCCACCAGTGGTTCGGCAACGCCGTCACCGAGTCCGACTGGGATGACGTCTGGCTCAGCGAAGGATTCGCGACGTACTTCACCTTGCTCTACATCGAACATGCGTACGGGCGCGATGAGTTCCTGCGCGGGTTGGAGTCAAGCCGCACGAGCGTGATGGCGTACGACTCGCTCCACCCGGCGTACACGATCGTGCACAGGAACCTGAGTCGCATGGAGGACGTGACCAGTTCGCAGACGTACCAGAAGGGCAGCTGGACGCTGCACATGCTGCGTGGCGTGGTCGGGACCGACGCGTTCCAGCGCGGCATCCGGTCCTACTACCAGCGGCACTTCAACGGTAACGCCACCACCGCCGACTTCCGACGGGCGATGGAGGAGGCGTCCGGACGTGACCTGGGCTGGTTCTTCGAGCAGTGGTTGTATCGACCGGGCAAGCTCACGCTCACCGGCAGCTGGCGCTACGATGCGCCCGCGAAGCAGGTGCGAGTGACGCTGGAGCAGGCGCAAGGCAGCGGCGACCCGATCCAGATGCCGATCGAGATCGGTCTGTATGCGAAGGGGAATGCGACACCGGCGATCGAACGCATACAGCTCAACGCGATGTCGCAGACGTTCATTATCGCGGCGCCGTCGGAACCGGACAGCGTGCGCCTGGACCCGAACACGTGGGTGCTGATGCGGGCGACGATGGTGAAGCGTCCGTAGGTCACCGCGCGGCGCAGGATCGGTGATCGATCAACGGATGGCCACGCCTGCTGCGAACACCGCGTACCCGCGCCCGCCCGCATAGTCGTTCCCCACCAGCGCCGCCCCCTGCAGCTGCGACGAGAGGTCGAGTCGGAGGCGTGAGTTGACCGGCATCTGCAGCCCGAGCGTGAGCGACCCACCGCCGGTACGATGACGAGTGACGTTGTTCGAGCTGCCGGAGGCGCTGCCGTCCGCGGTCGCGAGGAACCGGCTGTCGGTGCGCGAGCGCATGAGGTACAGCCCGACACCGAGCGTGGCGTACGGCTGCACCAGCAGGCGTGATGGCGCGCGCAGCGTGATGGTCGGCGTCACGTACCCGTCATCCTCGCGTGACCGCTGCTCGAAGTCGCCGGCGACACAGCCGGTACACGGCGCGGTGCCGATGCCGCCGGTGCTCGGGTTGCGATACAGGTTGCTGGTGACGGTGGTGCGGTCCTCGAACTGGTTGCGGCCGACGGCGAGCCCGAACTCGAGCCCCTCTCGTCGAGCCATCCAGATCGCGCCGCGCACACTGAGGCTGCCATCAGCCAGCACCGGGGCGTCGAGGCCAGCAGCATAGCCCACCGATACGCCACCACCGAACTGACGCTGCGCGTCCACAACGCTGTTCACGCCCGCTGACAGGAGCAGCATCATGCTCACCCGCCGCACGGCACTCTGCACGCGTGTCACTGCTGCACCAGCTCGACGCGTCGGTTCGCCTGACGACCTTCCGACGTGGTGTTCGGGCGGACGGGGCGGGTTGCGCCGAGACCCTTCGCGGCGAGCCGCGCCCCATCGATGCCGTGCGCGCTCACCAGCGCCGAGCGTACGGCCGCAGCGCGGCGCTCGCTGAGGGCCGCGTTGGCGCCGGCATCACCAACGTCGTCGGTGTGGCCTTCGATCGTCAGGCGCAGGGTGGGATGGCTGGTGAGCATGGCGGCAATGCGTTCGAGCGTGGGTCGGCTCTCCGGCTTCACGATATCACTGCCGGTCGCAAAGAGGATGCCTTGCGTGGCTACGCGCCCGTCGGCCGCGATCGCGTCGTAGAGGTCCTTCCCTCCGGCCATCACGCGCACGTCACCGATCAGCACCGGCGCGCCCTGCTGCGCGCGCACGAACACGCGGATCTCCCGCTCGCGACCGAAATCGATGGTGGGAATGTTCGCCACCCGTGTCTCACCCATGAACACCTTGGCGTGCGCGCCATCCACCATCACGCGAATGGGGAACACGGCGCCGCGATAGCTGCGGGCGGGTGCGCTGAGCGTCTGTTCGCTGCCGATGGCGACACCGCTCCGGTTCTGCGAGATCAGCACCCGCGGCTGCATGACACCGCGTGACGATGGGCCGAAATAGATCTCCTGATTCCAGCCACCGCTGGCCGACATCAGGAACTCAACGGTGAAGCGCTCCGGCAACCGCTCCGGCAGCGGGATCGCGAACCACCCACCGCTGGTCGCGCGCAGGAATCGTGTGCCCTGCGTCTCGACGATCTCGAACGTGCCCTGACCCCAGCGAAGTCGGGCGGGGAAGTCTCCCACCACGTCGCCGGTGAAGTCGTTCACGTAGAGCGGCCGGCTCCCCGGGACGAAGTCGTAGTTGGCCCAGATGTCCGACGTCGCGGGTGCACCGCCGGCGGCGGGCGTCGCGGCAGGAAGGGCGGACTGTGCGAATACGGGCGCCGTCGCGAGCAGGATGGCCATCGGCACGATGGCGGCGTGCCGCAGGTGTCGCGACGGGTGAGTGACTGACGGCATGATCGCTCCACGGAATGGGGACATCGGCGACAGGTGAGTCGCGTCGCTGTCTCCTGAGCGAGAGAACGGGCAATTCCTTTCACGCCGCGCGACGCTCCAGCGCGTTCTGTGCGCGGTGGGGAGGAACGACCATCATGGCTCGCGGCCAGAGCGCGAGGAGCTATCAGAGCTGCCGCAACCAGCTCAGTTTCACGATCACCGACCGCGCCGACGGCGTGGTGCCATCGAGAATCGCCTGCCGGTCGTTGTACACGATGTAGAGGAAGGAGAGCGGCGCGAACTCCCAGCTGAACCGCGCGTTCAGTGCGCCGCGCTCCTGCAGCGTGTTGTACTGGTAGAAGGCGCTCCACTGCACGCGCGGATTGAGGAACACGCGGAGTTCCGGCGCAACCAAGTGGGTCACGAAGCTGCTGTCGCGCGTGCCGATGGAGCGCAGGCGGTTCACCTCGTAGTCGGCGCGGATGGCCAGGTACGGCGATGGGGAGAAGCGCGCAGCCACCGCAGCGCGATCGAGGCGCCCGTCGAAGAAGGTGCCGGTCGACAGGTTGGCGAGGGCGGAGACGCGTGCGCTCTGGTCGCTCTTGCCTTCCAGGCCGTATCGCGTGAAGTCGCGCGAACCCGGCGCGATCTCGACACCGGGCAGGATCGCCACGGTGGTGGTGGGGCGCTGCTGGTTGGCCTCGACGAAGGGCACCAGCTGGGCCCCGTTGCGGTACAGCACCTCACCACGCAGCTGCACGAGGCCTTCCTGCAGCGCGTAGGTCTGTGGCGAGTGATAGAGGAACGTGGCCAGTGAAGGCTTGAGCCAGACCACCGACTTCGGTCGCCAGCGCGGCTGGAAGGTGACGTTCAGCGACGGATTGGTGAGGATCACGTTCGGGCGCGACACGAACCCGGTGAGTGGATCGTAGCGCTCGGTGACCCACGCTCCGAGCAGCGCGGTGCTGACGCGGGCCGAGTTGCGCGTCAGTTGCCAGGTCGTGGCCACGTCGGTGCGATTGTCGCGCGTGGACGTGGAGACCGTGCCGGTGAACTGGATCTGCTCGCCGAGGCGTGCCAGCGCATCCACCGCCGTCACCACGTTGTCGCCCGCCGCCGTCTCACCATCGCGGATCGCGATCGTCGCGCCGACGCGTGTCGCCCGGCCGAAGAACTGGCTGCCGCGCGCGACCGCGAACGTCGCATCCTCGGCGCTGCCGATGCCGCGCTGCCGCATCGCCAGCACGCCACCGGTGGTGCGGCCGGTGCGATAGGCGAACCGTGCGCCGCCGTCGATGGGCAGCAGTGTGCCGTCATCGCCGAGGCCGATCCGTCGCGTGAAGAACGGCTGCACGATGTAGCGCGACGTGTTCGCATTCAGGCCGCCCGCGGTGAGCAGGTCGGCGTTCTCGAGGAAGAACTGTCGTCGCTCGGGGAAGAAGACGCTGAAGCGCGTCAGGTTCACCACCTGTCGATCCACGTCCGCCTGCGCGAAGTCGGTATTCACGGTGGCTTCGAGAAGCGTATTCGCCGTCGGCGCCCAGATCACCTCACCGCCCACATCCACCGTGCTGGCGTTGTCCGCCCCGGGGGTGCGGTCGCGCTGTGCACTGCCGAGGGCGTACGGACGCACACGCACGTTCATGCGCGGCGGTGGCGGCTGGATGGAGTCGAGGACGCCGGCGTACGTCAGTCGCCACGACGAGAACTGCCGCGGATGCGGAGCCCACGCACTGAACTGCGCCACGCGCCGGTTGTTGCGCACGAAGTTGATGTCCCATGACGTCTGGCCGGGTGCATAGCGCAACGAACGCCACGGGATCGCCAGCTCGGCGATCCAGCCGGAGTCGGCGCGCGTGGTGCGGACGCGCCACATCGCATCCCAGTTGAAGTTGAACGCGTCGCCGCCATCGAAGGCCTGCACGTCGCCCTGCGAGCCGAGGGGCGTGACGTGGAACTGGTAGGCGGTGCGATGATCACCGAGCGGACCGAGGGTGACGGCGAAGACATCCGACTCCGGCGGCTCGAAGTCGCGGCGCAGGTCGGGGATGCGCAGGGTCGAGAGCCCCGCGCTGTCGCGATTGAAGCCGCCGACGTAGAGGAACTCGTCGTCGAACAGCACGCGCACCTCGGTGCGGAACCGGCTCACCGGGTTGTAATCCGGTCGTGTCTGCGCGAAGTCGGTGCCGACGTCGGCGCGGGCCCAGTCAGCCTCGGTCAGGCGCCCGTCGATGGTGATGCGGTTGCTGGTGCGTCGGGCGATGAGGCGCTTGCGCGTCTGCTCGGTCGGGAGCGGCACTTCGGCGACCTGGGCGACGAGCCCGGGCGCGCAACCGACCAGCAGCAGGAGCAGGCGGGAGAGGCGACTGAACATGATGCCGCAAGATGCGGGGCGTGCACCGGTGGCGGCAGCGGTGCGCGCCACGGCGACGCGTCAGCGCCGCGAGAGGAAGCGCTCCACCGCGGGCCAGACCAGATCCGGACGTTCCGCATAGGCGAAGTGCGCCGCCCGCGGCACGCGCAGCAGCGTGGCGTGGGGCAGGGCCGTGGTCCATTCCTCGATCAGGTCCATCGGAATCGCCTCCTGCTCGCCATGCACGATCAGCGTCGGCGCCGGCACCGCGGCGAGCGCGCTGCGGAGGTCCCAGTCGCCGTAGGAGCCCATCACCGCGCCATTGGTGCGCGTGAGGCCGTAGCGGATGCCGCGCGCGTCCGATGCGCAGAGGTCGGCCTTGATCAACTCACCGGCCCGCGATGGCTCGGCGAGGCGCGGGCCCATCGCGATCGCCCAGTAGTCGCGACACCCCTGACGCACCGCTGCGTCGGCGGCGGTGCTGTCACCCAGCGCGCGATTGGCGAGCGTCAGGCGACGACGCTCGTCGGCGGTCATCCGCGACGCCATGGCGGCGCCGAAGCGTTGCCAGAACTCGCCGCGACGTGGCGGCACCGGCCCGAAGAACACCATGCGAGAGACCACGGCCGGATGCGCGATGGCGTAACTGGCGGCCAGCAACGGTCCGTACGAGTGCGCCACCAGCGTCACCCGCGCGAGCTGGAAGTGCCGGCGGACGGCATCCAGGTCGCGCACCTGCTGCGCCGCGGTGAGCGTGCTGCTGTCGCGCGGCAGCGTCGAGCGACCGGTCCCGCGCTGGTCGTAGAAGATCACCGTGTGGCGAGCGGCGAGCGGCAGGAAGTCGCCGTAGATGCTCTCGAGGTCCACACCCGGACCGCCGTGGATGGCGATGATCGTGTCGCGCGCGGTGCCGACGACGCGATAGAACAGGCGGGCCGAGTCGGGGGCAGTGACGAAGCCTTCGCTGGTGCGAGGAGCACGCTGTGCAGATGTCGCCGTCGCAGCCAGAAGCGCGACGGACAGGCAGAACATTCGTCGTATGGGGATCATGGTGACCGAAGGAAGATTCGTGACGATGCCCGCAGCCTGGCTGCCTCCTACACCACCGACCTTGACAGCACACCCTCGAAGTAGGCAATCGTCCGCTCCAGTCCCTCGCGCAGCGGTACCATCGGCTCCCACCCCAGCTGCGTGCGTGCCTTGGTGATGTCGGGCTGGCGCACTTTCGGATCGTCCTCCGGCAACTCACGGTGCACGATCGGCGCTGCCGTGCCGGTGAGCTCGACCACCAGCTCCGCCAGTTGGCGCACGGTGAACTCCACCGGGTTGCCGATGTTGGTGGGCTCGTTGTCGCCACCCATGAACAGGCGGTACAACCCGTCCACTTCGTCGTCCACGTAGCAGAAGCTGCGCGTCTGCGAGCCATCCCCGTAGATCGTGATCGGCTCACCCTTCAGCGCCTGCACGATGAAGTTCGACACCACGCGTCCATCGCGCGGCCGCATGCGCGGGCCGAAGGTGTTGAAGATCCGTACGATGCGCGTGTCCACCGCGTGATACCGGTGGTACGCCATCGTCAGCGCTTCGGCGAAGCGCTTCGCCTCGTCGTACACTCCGCGCGGCCCGACCGGGTTGACGTTGCCCCAGTACGACTCCGGCTGCGGGTGGATTAGCGGATCGCCGTACACTTCCGAGGTCGAGGCGAGGAAGAAGCGCGCCTGCTTGGCCTTCGCCAGCCCGAGGGCGTTGTGCGTGCCGAGTGCACCGACCTTGAGCGTCGGGATCGGATGCTCGATGTAGTCAATCGGGCTGGCCGGCGAGGCGAGGTGCAACACGCCATCCAGGTCACCGGCCACGAAGATGAAGTTCGAGACGTCGTGCCGGATGAACCGATACGCCGGGTTGCCGGCCAGGTGCGCGATGTTGTCCGGGCTGCCGGTGATGAAGTTGTCCATCCCCACCACCTCGTGTCCATCGGCGAGGAAGCGGTCGGTGAGGTGCGAGGCGAGAAAGCCGGCGCTGCCGGTGATCAGGACCCTCATGCCTGCGGACGGCCGATGGAGTGATACTGGAAGCCCAGCGCGGCCATCTTCTCGGGATTGTACAGGTTGCGCCCGTCGATCACGATCGCATTCGCCAGCGTCGCCTTGATGCGGGCGAAGTCAGGATGGCGATACTCGTTCCAGTCGGTCGCCACTGCCAGCGCGTCGGCACCAGCCAGCGCTTCGTAGTTGCTGGCGGCGAAGGTCACCGTATCGCCCAGCTGGGTGCGCGCATGCGGCATCGCCACCGGGTCGTGCGCCACCACCTGCGCGCCCGCCTCCAGGAGCGCCGCGATCAGCTGCAGCGCCGGTGATTCGCGCAGGTCATCGGTGCGCGCCTTGAACGTCAGGCCCCAGACCGCGATGCGCTTGCCGCGCACCGAGCCGCCCAGCGCCTGCGACAACCGCTCGAACATCACGTGCTTCTGGCGATCGTTCGCGGCCTCGGCGCCGGCCACCACGTGCAGCTGCACGCCCTGGCCGTCGGCGGTACGCAGCAGCGCCTTCACGTCCTTGGGAAAGCACGAGCCGCCGTAGCCGGGGCCTGGGAACAGGAAGGCCGACCCGATGCGCCCATCGCTGCCGATGCCACGCCGGATGTTGTCGATGTTGGCGCCCACCTTCTCGCAGAGCAGCGCCATCTCGTTCATGAACGAGATGCGCGTGGCGAGCATCGCGTTCGCCGCATACTTGGTCAGCTCGGCCGAGGCGATGTCCATGAACAGGATCGGCTTGCCGGTGCGCACGAACGGGGCGTAGAGCTCGGCCAGGGTGCTGCGCGCGAAATCGTTCTCGCAGCCGATGATCACGCGGTCCGGCCGCAGGAAGTCTTCCACCGCGTCCCCTTCCTTGAGGAACTCCGGGTTGCTGCCGACATGGAACGGCACCGTCGCGTGACGACCCACCACCTCCGCCACCAGCGTCGCCGTGCCCACCGGCACGGTGGACTTGGTGACGATCACGGCCTCGTGCGCCAGGTACTTGCCCACCGTCTCGGCTGCGGCCAGCACGTGGCTCAGGTCCGCCGAGCCGTCCTCGCCCGGCGGGGTGCCGACGGCCAGGAAGACCACGCGTGCAGTGGCAGCGGCGGTGGCCACGTCGGTGGTGAAGCTGAGGCGCCGCTGTTCCTGGTTGCGGCGGACCAGTTCATCCAGCCCGGGCTCGTAGATGGGCAGGATGTTCTGCTTCAGACGTTCGATCTTGCCGCTGTCGATATCGGCACAGACCACATCGTTGCCGGTCTCGGCAAGGCAGGCGCCGACGACGAGGCCGACGTAGCCGGTGCCGATGACGAGGATTTGCATGTGCGCAGGACGCTGGAGTCGGGGAACGGGCGAACCCCGCAACGGCGGGGCCCGGCAGTGCGGGGAAGATAACATCCCGCACCCCGGTCCATGCCGCGCCTGACGCTAGAAGAAGAAGGCGAACCGGCCGCCGCTGGCGCCCAGAGAGCTGAAGCGCTGGTTCACGATCGTGTTGTAGATCGATCCGAAGGTGTAGCGCACGCCGACGTTGCTGGTGATGCGGAACCCGGTCTGGAGCGCCTGACGCTGCAGCAGGATCTCCTCTTCCGTGTTGCCGGCCGCCGGCAGGTAGATCTGGTCGTTGATGCGCGCCGCCGAGCCGCCGATGTTGAGCGAGAACCCACGCCCGATGCGGAGGTCGATGTTGCCGCTGAGGGTCAGCGCGTGGCGGTTCAAGTCGTGCATGTAATTCAGCCAGTCCAGCGACACGTTGCTCGAGCCCCAGGCCTGTCGCGCGATCCACGACACGGTGGCCTGCTGGCTGATGCGCGTCTCGCGATCCTGGTTGAACACCGTCGTGCGCTGATACCGGTAGTGATTGGGGCCGATGTTGTAGAGGAACGTCAACTGGCGACGCGTCTGCTCCGTCCACGGAAAGAGGTTGTACTCGATCGCGGGCTGCAGGCGGAGCGCGAGGTCCTGGTTCAGGAAGTCCGAGTAGCCTGCACCCAACTTGAGGCCGGCCGACCAGTGCGGCGACAGCGAGCGCACGATCAGCGAGTTGGCGTTGTAGGTGCGCTGCTCGTTGCGCACCGAGAACCCCGGCTCACCGTCGCTGGCCGGGATGTCGAAGCGCTGCTTGTTCAGGTTTCCGCTGACCGAGAAGTTCATCTTCCAGGTCGCGGTGGACCGATTCGCGGACAGCCCCAGCGAGCCGTTGATGGCCTGCTGCTGCTCCTCGGCACGCACGAAGGCGTTCATGTTCGTGGTGTAGGTCCAGAGGTTCCAGCGATCCTTCAGGTTGGCGGCGGACACCTGCTGGCGCTGGCCGAGCGGGTTGCTGTAGCTCACGTCGAGCCGTGCGGCCATCGGGGAGCGCGCCACGAAACGCGTCAGGCCGAGCTTGAACAGTCGCGAGAGGTCGCGGCGGATCTTGTCGTCGGTATCGTTCACCAGGGTGTTCAGGACCAGCGTGTCCACCATGCCTTCATACTGGCGGTGGCCGATGAAGGCGATCGTCTTCTCGATGCCGCCGCCACCGTTCTGCAGTCCCGTGACGAGGATCTGCACGTCGGAGTCGAAGCGGTCCCGCATCCAGTTGACGAAGTTGATCTCGGTGACGAAGAAGTCACGATCACACCCGCGTGACCGACCCTGGCAGTCGAGGAACACGCGGATGGCCTGCGACTGCAGGGTGCTGCTGTCGGGTCCTGCGGTGCGAGCGGCGGCGGGCGGGGTCGGAGGGGTGGGCTGGGCCTGCAGGAGGGCGGCGGAGACCGTGAGCAGGATCACTGCGCGGCTGAGCGTCGCGAACATGTCTTTTGGTGTCATGGGGAGGCGAACGGGTGCAGCACTCGGTGTGAGCGCGCGCGGGCCACTCGGCCCGACCCCGTTCTTGCAACGACGGATAACGACTCAGCGAGCCGTTCCGTTGCCTTTCGTCCAGAGTCGCAGCGCAGGGAATGCGGTCCGCCTGTAACGTCCGACGGTCATTCCATCGGTTTGGAGCCGCGGGACGGTCGTCGGCACCCAGCGCACAGGGACTGGTTCCGCGGCAGCGGTGGGCACAGCTTGCGCGGGTGTCCGCCCCTGCAACCGAGCCGCGTCGCGTCCTGATCCTGTTTGCGCATCCCGCCTTCGGGAAGTCGCGCGTGCACCGGCAGCTGGTGCGCGCGGTGCAGGACCTCGATGGCGTCACCTTCCACGACCTGTACGAGGCGTACCCGGACTACGACATCGACGTGGCCCGCGAGCAGGCGCTGCTCATCGCACACGAGGTGGTGGTGCTGCAGCACCCGTTCTACTGGTACAGCGTGCCGCCGCTGGTGAAGCAGTGGTTCGACCTGGTGCTGGAGCACGGCTGGGCGTACGGGTCGACCGGTACCGCGCTGGCGGGCAAGACCTTCCAGAGTGCGATCACGGTCGGCGGGCGGGAGACGGGGTACGGCCCGCAGAGCTTCAACCACTACACGATTCCGGAATTCCTCGCGCCGGTCGAGGCCACGGCGCGCCTCTGCCGCATGCAGTGGGCATCCCCGTTCGTGGTCGCGGGCACGCACGCCATTTCGTCGGACGGCATCGGGCGGGCGGCGCAGGACTACGCGTTGCTGATCCGGTCGTATGCCGGCACGCCTGCATCGCACGGCGCGGCCTGACAATGCAAAACTTCCTCCTTTCCGCAGTGGTCTATCTCGCCGCTGCCGTGGTTGCGGTGCCGATCGCGAAACGGGTCGGACTTGGCTCGGTGCTCGGCTACCTGCTGGCTGGCGTCGTCATCGGCCCGTCGGTGCTCGGATTCGTCGGCGCCGAGGGGCAGGACGTGATGCACGCCGCCGAATTCGGCGTGGTGATGATGCTGTTCGTGATCGGCCTCGAACTGGAGCCGGCGCTTCTCTGGCGGTTGCGCGGTGCCCTGCTCGGCCTGGGCGGCATGCAGGTGCTGGGCACGGCCGCGGCGCTGTCGGCGATCGGCGTCGTGGCCGGACTGGACTGGCGCGCGGCCCTCGCCTCGGGGCTGATCCTCTCCATGTCGTCCACGGCCATCGTGCTGCAGACGTTGCAGGAGAAGGGCCTGATGAAGAGCGACGCCGGGCAGAAGAGTTTTGCCGTGCTGCTGTTTCAGGACCTGGCCGTGATCCCGATTCTCGCCGTGCTGCCGCTGCTGGCGATGGTGTCGCCCGAGTCGATCGCCGCTGCCGGCGAGGGCTCGCATGGCGGCGGGTTCGTGGAACAGCTCCCGGCGTGGCAGCGCGCGCTGGTCACGCTGGCGGCGGTGGGAATGCTGGTCGGCATCGGCCGCACCGTGGTGCCGTTCGTCTTTCGTATCATCGCGCGTGCCCGGTTGCGGGAGACGTTCACCGCGGCCGCGTTGCTGCTGGTGATCGGCATCGCGGTGCTGATGCAGTTCGTGGGATTGTCACCTGCACTCGGCACCTTCCTCGGTGGCGTGGTGCTGGCCACCTCGGAATACCGGCACGAACTCGAGACCGACATCGAGCCGTTCAAGGGCCTGTTGCTGGGGCTCTTCTTCATCGCCGTCGGGGCCAGCATCGACTTCCCGCTGATCGGTCGCGAGTTCGGCACCGTGATGGCGCTGGTGGCCGCGCTGATCGGCGTCAAGTTCGGCGTGCTCTGGATTCTGGGCCGGTTCGCGGGGATGGGCACGGCACAGCACCTGCTCTTCGCGCTGGCGCTCGCACAGGGCGGCGAGTTCTGCTTCGTGCTGCTCTCGTTCGCGACGCAGAACCGCGTGCTGCCGGAATCGGTGACCGGGCTGCTGGTGGCCGCCGTGGCGCTGTCGATGGCGCTGACACCGCTGATGCTGATGGCGTGGGAGCGACTGATCGCACCACGCGTCGGCACCGCGGCGGCACCGGCGCGCGCGCATGACGAGATCGACGAGTCGAGGAACGTGATCCTGGTCGGCTTCGGCGACTTCGGCTCCACCGTGGGCCGGTACCTGAACGCGAACGGCGTCGAGACCACGGTGCTGGACATCGACTCCGACCTGGTCGACGCGCTGCAGCGGCTGGGGCTGCGCGTGTTCTACGGCGATGCGTCGCGCGAGGACCTGCTGCGTTCCGCCGGCGCGGAACGTGCCGCGCTGGCCATCCTCTGCATCGGTGATGCGGGGGCCAACCTCGCGCTGGCGAAGCGGATCCGGCAGCAGTTCCCGCACCTGCGCATCCTCGCCCGCGCCGCCGGGCGCCGCTCCGCGTACGAGATGATCGAGGCCGGCGTGCCGCACGTCTACCGTGAGTCGCTCGACAGTGCGCTGCACCTCGGTTCCGAGGCATTGCACCTGCTGGGGCATCGCGCGCACGAATCGTGGCGTGCGGCGCAGCGCTTCCGCCGCAAGGACGAGGCGGACGTGCGTGCGCTGTCCGATGTGTTCCGCGATGACACCGCGCACGTCAACGCGGCGCGTGAGGCGATCCGCGAGTTGGAGGCCTCGATGCGGGCCGATGCCGATGGCGCGCTGGCGTCCGACGACACGGCGTGGGATGCCGAGACGCTGCGCGAGGAATTCGGCGGGCGATAACTTCCGTCGTCGCAGCACACCGGACACCGGCGTCACCGCTCGTCACAGGAACCCCCGCATGATCCGTCGTTCGTCAGCCCACCTGGGACTTGGCGCCGCGCTGCTGCTCGCCGCGGCGCCTGCCACATCGTCGGCACAGCAGACGGTGCGCGCCCGTATCGCGGGGCAGGTCTACGACAGCGTGGGCCGCGTGCCGCTGACGGGCGCCACCGTGCGCATCGTGCGGGTGGACAATCCGTCGATCGGCCGCACCACCACCACCGATGTCTTCGGCCGCTTCCGGTACGACACGGTGCCCGGCGGCAGCTGGCTGGCGACGTTCTTGCACCCCGCGCTCGACTCGCTGCGCCTGGAGCCGGGCGTGGTGCGGGTGGAGATCAACGAGCCGGGTGAGGTGGCGCTGCCCCTCGCGACGCCGTCGCCGCGCACGCTGGTGCTGGGCAACTGTCGTGGGCCGCAGGCGCTCGACATGGGCGTGATCGTGGGCGAGGTGCGACAGGCGTCGGATGATGCGCCGCTGGTGGATGCGTCGATCGAAGTCGAATGGCCGGAGTGGGTGCTGCAGCGTGGCCGGATGGTCACCGACCTGCGGCGGCGTGTCGCGAAGGCCGACTCGCTGGGTCGATACACGCTCTGCGGCGTGCCCACCGGCAACACGTTGCGCGGGTTCGCCTGGCGCGGCGCGGACAGCACCGGTGCGATCGAGGTGCTGACGCCGGAGTCGGGGTATGCGGTCCTCGATTTCTCCGTCGCCCCCGTCGAGCGCCTGGCGATCCGTCCCGATTCCAGCACCAACACCGCGATCGTGACCACGGTGCGACGCGGGCGCGCCAGCGTGCGCGGACGTGTCACCACCGCCGACCGGCGGCCGCTGCCCAACGCCGTGGTGCGCGTGATCGGCAGCGGCTCGCAGGTGCGCACCAACGTGGAGGGCACCTTCGCGATCGTGGACGCCGGCGCCGGCACACAGACGGTCGAGGCGCGCGCGATCGGCTACCAGCCGATGCGCCTCGCCGTGCGGCTCAGCGATGCGGCGCCGACGAACCTCAACTTCCGATTGCTGGTGCAGCGGGTGCAGCTCGACACGGTGCGGGTGCAGGCCGGTCGCGAGCTGCCGGTCGAGTTGCGTGGCATCGAGCGACGCTGGCGCACCGGCGCCGGCACGGTGATGGATGCCGGCATGGTGCGCGACCGCTCCAACCTGTTCGTCACCGACGCGCTGCGAGGCATCAACGGCGTCACCATCCGGCAGGTCGGTGGCTTCGGCCAGCGCGTCATGATGCGCAGCTCGAACGGCACCGAATGCGCCGCCGGCGTGATCCTCGATGGCCAGGCCCTGCCGCCCTCACAGAGCGCCAGCATTTCGCTCGACGAGATCGTGCGGCGCGAGGACATCGCCGCGATCGAGGTCTATCCGCGTCCGAGCATGATCCCGGCCGAATTCACCTCGATGACCAGCGGCTGCGGCGTGGTGGCGATCTGGTCGAAGCGGGCGACGGGCGGCGTGATCCCGGTGAAGCCGAAACCGGCGACGCCATGATCGATCGATGATGGACGAGTCGGCGTTCCCGCGTCTTTAAAAGGGACCGACGATTGCTTTCACGGTGTCACCGGCGCTATTCATGAGGCTGAACGGATGTTTCCCCCAGCCGGCCACCTCCGATGGACACCGACACGCGCATCCCACCACGCAGCGCGCCGTACCTCGAGACCCAGGATGCGGTCGCCGGCCTGGCCGCGATGCTGGTGGCGGCGCTCTCCACGGCCGTGCGCGGCCAATGGAGCGCACTCGGCGCGGTGTCGGCCGAGGAGGGTGCGAGTGCGGCGATCATCGATCCCGAGGCATTGCTGCTCGTCTCGCTCTGGCTGATCCCCCGCGAGCCGGCACTCGGCCCGGTGGTACACGACTGGGTGGCGCGCTGGTCGGACCTGCTCAGCGTGCAGCGCACACGAAACCTGGCCAGGGCGTTCCCTGCGACCATCGCCCAGGAACTGCGTACGGTCGCGACGACGGCCTACGAGCGTGGCAAGGACTTCCGCTGGGGTCCGGTCATCAAGGAGGGCGCCGGCGCGGCGCCTGACGATGGTGGATCGGCACGCGACACCCGGCTCCCGATGGGGGTGACGCGCCTGGCGGTGGAGCGCGATGCGCTGCTGGTGCTGCGCTTCCGCATGGCCTTCGGTGTCGGTGCACGCGCCGATGCGCTGGCTTACCTGCTGGCACGTGGCACCGCGTGGTCCAGCGTGACCGAGATCGCGCAGGCCACCGGCTACACGCCGTCGGCCATCCGTCGGGCACTGGATCGCATGGCGGAAGCGGAAATCGTGATGATGGTGGACGACGGCACCACCCGCTATCGCTGTGATGCCACGCCGTGGGCCACGTTGCTTGGCCTGCGCGACACGGTGGAGCCGTGGCGGTACTGGCTGCAGCATTTCACCTTCGTGTCCACGTTCGCCGATTGGGCCGACGGCATCGCGCGTCGCAAGCTGACGGCCTACGCGATCACCGAGGCGATGCGCGGCGTGGCCCGCAGCTTCCGACCCACCGACGATCGCGATGGCCTGCGCACGTGGGACCATGCCTTCCGCGACGGCTCGACGATGCCGGAAATGCAGGATGCACTGGCCGACGTGGCCGGCACGCTGCTGCAGGAGTGACGGTCAGCTCTTCACCAGCGAGCGCACCAGCGGTTCCGCCCACGAGAACAGGAACGAGCGCACGCTGGGAAACTCGGAACTGAGCAGTGCCAGCAGCGGGATCGCCCCGAACAGCGCCAGGTTGAGCACCATCGTGGTGTCCCACGACACCTTGCCCGGGTCGGTGCGCGTGATGCTGCTCAACACGTCGTCGCGGCTCATCTGCGTCATCACCAGGAACAGGATCGCCACGGTGCTGAGCAGCAGAGCGATGAACGCGAGCTTGGTGATGCCCTGCGGCTGGAAGGGATAGGACGACAGCAGCATCACCGACAGCAGCAGGGTGACGAGCAGGAAACTCGCCAGCAGCCGCAAGTCGTGCAGCACCGACTCGATGTAGCGCACGCACTCGATGGCGAGGAACTCCTCCGCCGTGCGGAGCGCCGCGCTGATCGGCTTTGCCGGCGCATGGGCCTCGATCGGGCGCGAGCCGCGCGGCGCCGCCGTGGTTTCGGTGGCGCGCCAGGCGGAGCGCAGCGCGCAGACGGTGCGCCGCACGTGCCGCATGCGGATGCGCTTGTCGAGTGCGCAGAAGTCACGATCGGCGTGCCGGTCGCGCCGTACGATAGACATCAGCGCCAACGACACGTCGCGATTGGCGGTGTCCTGGCCACCGGGCACCGCGGTGACGTAGGCCGGGTCCAGTTCCGAGACCTGCCGTCGGAACTTTCGCCACCGTTCGCTGATCGACTGCAGGGTGGCGGCGCTCTCTCCATCGGCGAAGATGTTGAGGCGCGTGAGTTTCGACACGTGGCGTGGCAGTCGTCCGAAGGCGTTCACCAACGGCGTCTCGCCGAGCACCGACAGTGCGCTTTGCAGTGCGTGCCAGGTGGCTGCGATGCGGTACAGCGCCCACGCGCCCGTCACCAGCATCGAGAAGGTGCCGACCCAGAACAGCACGTCGTAGCTCCATGCCGCGCCGACCTGCTCCAGGACGAGCCGTTCCACCGAGCCGACGTGCTGCTGCACGATCAGCAGCAGGAGCACCAGCAGCGCCGCTGTGAGCGCGAAGCCGCTGCTGGTCGGATGGATGCGGAACAGCGACGCGCGCGCCGATTCCACGCAGTTTGCGGCACGAGAGAGCGGGTCGGTGAGCGATCGCCCGAGCACCGACCGGGCGTGTGCCAGTGCCACCTCCTCGGTGGCGGTGGTGGCGCGGTGCAGGCGATGTGTGACGCGCCATTGCCACGCGCTCCAGAGCGTGAAGCCGGCGCCGCAGAGCAGAAGCGGCAGTAGGGGCGACATCCCGCTCCAGATGTGCAGCGCGCGGTACGAGTACAGCAGGAAGTACGAGTCATCACCGATCGACATCTGCCGCAGCTGGACCGCGTACACGATGGTGAGCACGAAGTGCAGCAGCCCCACCAGTGCGATGACACCGCGCCCGACGATCTCGCCCAGCCAGCGCAGCTGCGCGATCCGTCCGCGACGGAAGATGAAGCGGGTCACCTTCGGACTGGTCGCATCCTCGTAGGCGCCCTTCCGCCAGTCGGGGCTGAAGAAGGCATACCGCAGCCCCTCGGCGCTGCTGCGACCCAGCAGCCGCAGCACGTCGGCGATGCCCACCACCACCGAGACCAGCGCGGTCGTGACCACCAGCCAGACGAACACCCGCCCGGGCCACTCCATGTAGAGCAGCAGCATGGTGGCTGCGATCGGGATGAACATGCCGCACATCGCGATCACCAGCAGCGTGGCATAGATCCGTTCGTGGATCAGGAGCGACCACGTCTCGACGCGCCGATACGCGATCTCGAGGCGGGGGCTGTCGCGGCGCGGCGCAGGCCCGATCGGGTTGCGCGTCGCGATCACCACCACGCAGCAGATGAGCAGGAGCAGGCCGAGGAACACCACCGCGAGGCGCGGTGTCGTGTGGCTGCCGCGGGCGTCGAGCAACCGCGGATGTCGGTCGGTCACCGGGCTGGCGTCGGTGCCGAAGTAGCCGAGGAAGGCCGAGCCGGTGGCGGTCACGGTGATCGGCACGAAGGCGCCGTTCGCCACTGCGGTCAGCCAGATCGGTGGTGTCGCGGCTGCCGAGCCCTGATGGCTGATCGGCGAGTCGAACTCGATGCGGCTGGACGGCAGCCCGAGGAGCGTGAGGACGCTGTTGTAGGTGCCGAGGGCGGCGTCGTTCGACAGCGCCAGCAACTCGCTCGGCACCACGTCGTCGTTACCGCGGCCCCACCACTGGTTCTCGAGGAACAGCGGGTAGCTGGTGAGCACCAGCGTGCCATTGAGTTGCCGCGAATGTTCCGGTCGCAACAGCAGCCGGTGGCCCTGGAAGATGATCACCTGTGCGTCGCGATTCCGCTGCCGGAGTTCGCGTGCCAGCAGCAGCTGGTCGCGGATGTCGGTGGCCTGGATGATCACCGCGCGGATCTCGTGTTCGTCGAGGACGCGCACGATTTCGTCGAGGATCAGCTCCAGCGTGGGCACGGTGAGCACCGAGATCACCGGCGGGTTCTCGCGCGGGCGTGACTTGTCGCGCAACTCGAGTCGCGTGCGGGCCGCCTGGCTGAGACCGGGGATCGCACCGAGGGCGCCCGCGTCGAGTGGTGTATCGCCGACCTCGTTGCGCAGGCTGGCGATGTTGAGCGGAAAGGTGATGCTGAGGTAGCCGGGAGAATTGCGCTTCTGCTCGTCGCTCGCGAAGGCGTACTGCGTGGAGCTTTCGTGCAGCGTCGCGACCTGTTCCGGCCGCAGGCCGATGTGGCGGAGCGCGACGTCGAGCACCGCCTGCATCGCCTCGTCGGAATTCAGCGTCGCCTGGAAGCGGATCGGCACCCCGTCGGTGGTGCCCGAGAGGGTGCGCAGGTTGCCGGCGTTGGTGGCGGAGCCGGTCACGATGCGTACGCCGCGCAGTCCACGATCCACGAAGCGGATCGCGTCGTCGATGGCGAGCCGCAACGATGGTGCGGCGCCGGAGAAGATCGGTCCCGCCACCAGCAGCGTGTCACGCACTGCTGCCGGCACGATGAACAGGCTGCTGTCGCTGAGCAGCAGCCGGCGTTCGCGCACCGCGGTCAGGAACGCTTCCTTGTGCTCGCCTGTCGTGGGCAATTCACTGACCAGGTAGAGCAGGGCCAGCTTGTGCTGCGTCGGGTCGGCGCTGCGGAACAGCAGCACACCGGGATAGAACTCGTGCAACGTGACGCGCTGCGTGTCGGCGCGGGCGCCGCCGTCGAGCACCACCTGCACGCTGTCGGCGGCCGACGGCAGCCAGTAGCGATCCGGCACGTAGCCGGCGGCGCCCATCGAGCGTCGCAGGGCCTCGAGGTAGGCGTCGTAGGCCCAGTCGAGGTGCGAATCGACCGGATCGGGTACGGAGGCGATCAGCACCTGCAGCGTGTCGCGCACGGCGGCACGAGCACCACAGGCGATCGGCGGCAAGCCGGGCGCACAGCCGACGCGGCGTCGCGAGTAGTCCTCGAGGAGCGCGGCGCCGTGCCGGTAGGAGGCGCGCACGCCGTCGGAGGAGCCGAGGACGACGCGCACCAGTTCGCCGCGCACGGCCGGTGCGCTGGTGACCGTCGATTGCGGTGTGGAACGCGCGGTCTGGTTGGCGCTGAGGGCGGCGATGATCGCGCCGACGCCAGCCAGGCCAGCGATGCTGAATCCAACGGAACGACCTTCCATGTCGACCCTCGCTGGGGAGGAGCGAGCGTGCCGGGTGACAGGGGAGGGACGTGACGATCGGAGTGCGTTTCTCACACCAGCGTGAGGCTACGAGAGGCGCGCTCAGCGGTCTCGACGATGCGCGTCCGTCGCGGCCTTCGGGCCTCGCTACTGCCGATTCGACTTTGGCGTGGCATGCGTCATTTGCGATTTCGGTGCATTCGGCGCTTCATTCCGAGCACCGCTCCTCCGTCGCCGTCCTCCCGCGCCGCCCGAGACACGCATGCCTGCACGACTGCGCCTCAACACCCGTCTCGCCTCGCTCCTGCTCGCAGTGCCGGTCGTGCTTCAGGCGCAGGCACCGGCACCGGTGGTGGTACGCGTGCAGGGTACGGTGATCGACAGTGTCGCGATGAAACCGTTGGTGGGCGCGCTGGTGCGGATCGTCCGAGCGGATGACCCGTCGCAGGGCCGCACCGCCACCAGCGACTCGTCGGGTGCCTTCAGGTACGACAGCGTACCGGCGGGTGTGTGGCTGGCGTCGTTCCTGCACCCCACGCTCGACTCGCTCCGTCTCGAACCCGGTGTGATTCGGCTGGAGATTTCCGAGTCCGGCACGGTGATGATGCCACTTGGCCTGCCGTCGGCGCGCACGTTGGTCGTGATGGTCTGCGGAAGTCGCGTGGCGTCGGATGCGGGCGTCATCATCGGCGAGGTGCGTGGTGCGGGTGACGACGCACCGCTGGCGGGTGCGAGCGTGGAGGTGGAGTGGCCGGAATGGGTGCTGGGAAAGAAGTCGCTCACCACCGAGATGGTGCGGCGGAAGGCGGTGACCGACTCGCTCGGGCGCTACACGCTCTGTGGCGCGCCGTCCGGCAGCACGCTGCGTGCGGCGAGTTGGAGCGCGCAGGATTCCGCGGGTGTGGTGGAAATTGCGGTGCCGGCGTCGGGGTATGCGGTGCAGGATTTCTCGATCGGGCGTGCAGAGTACGTCGACGCACCCGCTGACTTGCTTGGCGCGCCGGCCGGTGCCGCCCGCCTGCGTCGCGGGCGGGCGCAATTGCGCGGCCAGATCACGACCACCAGTGGAGCGCCGCTGCCCAGCGCCATCGTGCGCGTGATCGGCAGCGGATCCACCGTGCGGACGTCGGCCACCGGGGAGTTTCGGATCACCGATGCAGTGGCCGGCACGCAGAGTGTCGAAGTGCGAGCGATCGGCTATTCACCCGCCCGGCGGACATTGCGGCTGACCGATGGTACGGAGGCGGAGGTCGCGATGCGGCTGGCCGTGCGCAACGTGGAGCTGGACACGGTGCGTGTGATGGCAGGACGCGAGATCCCGTTCGATGTGCAGGGCATCGAACGACGTTGGCGCACGGGACTGGGGCGGTTTCTCGATGGCAAGACGGTAGCTGAGCGTTCGACGCTGTACACGACTGACGCACTGCGCGGTATGCCTGGAGTGGCTCTGCTACCAGTGCAGCAGGGGTTCGGCCAGGGTGTGTACATGCGGAACAGCATGGGGCAGGAATGCCGCGCCATGATGTTCGTGGACGGAATGCCGTTGGACGCTGCGGGCCGAGGCGGATTGTCGCTCGACGAGACGATTCGTCCTGACATGGTCGCGGCTGTCGAGGTCTACAACCGACCGACTCTTGTGCCGGCCGAGTACCTGACGATGGCGCGGAGTTGCGGAGTGGTGGCCGTATGGACCAAGCAAGGCACCGGCAACGTACCGGTGCTGCCGCCCAAGTCGTCTCGCCGTTAGTCCTTCGCGATCGCCGACGCCGTCCGCAACCCGTTCGCCACGAACGTCAGCGTGCCGTTGCAGCAACTCGCCGTCGGCTGCGTCGGTGCGCCGGCGACCCACAGGTTTTCGTGATCGTGCGCGCGACCCCACTTGTCCACCACGCTGCTCGCGGGATCGTCGCCCATGCGGCAGCCACCCGCGGGATGTTCCTGCCCCAGGTCGTTGACGCTGTTCTCCATCTTGAGCACCGAGCCACCGCCGGCCTTCGCCATCTTCCGGAACAGCGCTGCGATCTGCTCCTCCTGCCACGGCTTGAGGGCGGCACTCTGCGGTGCGTCACGGAACGCCATCGTGGGCATCGGGTCGCCGAAGCGGTTGGTGCGCGCCGCGTCGAGCGTCAGCTTGCTCTCGCGGTCGGGCAGCACGTCGTAATACGCGCGCACACGCGCGGTGGCACCTTTGGCGCGCGCGCGCCAGTCGTTGAGCAGCGCATCACCGAGCAGCGGATTGCCGGCGTCGTCGCGCAGCCGTGGCTCGCGCCCCACGCTCGATTCCCACAGCCGCAGGTCGTGCCGCAGGTAGCGCCCGCTCTTCGGCACCCGCATGAACTGCTTCGACACCAGCGAGTGCTGCACGTTGATGCCGGGATACAGCTCCATCGGCAGCGTCAGGTAGGCGTTCACGTTGCGGTGACCGGCGAGATACTTGCCCACCAGGCCACTGCGGTTGGCCAGCCCGTCGGGATGCGCGGCATCGCGCGAGAGCAGGAGCAGGTGCGGTGACCACGCGAATCCCGCTGCCAGCACGAACGTCTTCGCCGTGATCGTCACCTCCTCGCCACCCGCATCGGTGCGGTTGCCGGTGGCGCGCAGGATCGCACCGGTCTTTGCATCGGCCACCAGCCGACGCACCAGCGTCTCCGTGACGAGCGTCACCTTGCCGTCGCGCACCAGCGCATCCCAGGTGAAGTCCGGTGAGTACTTGGCACCGGTCGGGCACACCGGATAACAGGTGTCGCAGCGCTGGCACTGCGAGCGTCCGTCGCGCGCCACCGACAGCTTCGCACTCGGTGTGCTCCAGCTGGCGATTTCGGCGCTTGTCGCGAAGGCCTGCAGCTGCTTCAGGTTGTGGTTCACCGGCAGGGGCGGCAGCGGATACGGCTTGCCGCGTGGATCGAGCGCCACCGGGCCCTGTTCGCCGGCCACGCCCATCCGCTCTTCGGCTTCCTGGTAGAACGGGTCCAGCTCGTCGTAGTCGAACGGCCAGTCGTCGCCGAGACCGTACAGCGACTTGACGCGGAAATCTTCCGGCGAATAGCGCGGCGACACACCACCCCAGTGCATCGCCAACCCGCCCACCGTCATGCTGGGCGAGAATCCCCACGTCGTGCCGTACGCGTTCTGGTCGTCGAGGTGGTCCTGCTTCCACGGACTTTCGCCGTACGCCATGTATCGTGCGCGCGCCTTGGTCCGCTCGGTCAGCGGTGTAGTCGGCTTGCCGGCCTCGATGACGGTGATGCTGCGCCTGGTCGACTCGGCGAGCTTGGCTGCCATCAGCGCGGCGGTGATGCCGCTGCCGATGATGAGGATGTCGGCGTCGATGGACTTCATGCGCGCAACCCCGTGATCGGCAGCGGCTTGGCGTTCGCATCACCCAGCACCCGACAGGTGCCGCCCTGCACCTTCGCGCCGAGCGCGAGGTCGTGCGCGTCCGGGCTGGCAGCCCAGTGCGCGAGCAGCGCCACGGCAATGTGCGGCGCGTCGAGCGGCGCGGGCAGGCGATCGCCCGGCGCGGTGCGCATCGCACCGACGAGCATCTCGCGCCGCACGTCGGCATCCAGCTGCGTGAACGGCTTCCGTCGCGAGCGACGCGCCAGCAGGTCGAGCGCGGTCAGCTGCGCGCGCCACGCTGGCGCCGGATCGGCGGGCAGGTACCGGATGTCGGCGTAGCCGTAGCCGTGCATCTCTTCGGCCACCGGATCGTAGCCGTTGGCCCAGGCGACGAAGTTGGACACCGCCACTTCCTGCCCTCGGGCACCGAGTTCGGCGGGCAGCACCACGCTGCCGACGGCATCCAGAATCGCGCGATCGAAGCCGGTGTCACGATCCGTGCTCGCCGCACCGGACGGTGGTGGCAGGCGCGTCTCGAGTTCACATCCCGCCGCCGCCGACACCGCCAGTGCGCCGGCCAGCTTGAGGAAGGTGCGGCGACCACCGGGTGCGGGTGTGTCCTGCATGGTCAGCGCACCCCGGCCTTGGTGACGGGCATCGTCGGTCGGTTCGGCACATCGGGTCCGGCCTTCTTCGTCGGATGCAGCTCGGCCAGTGTGCTGGCGTCGTACAGCCGTCCGTTCTTCATCACGTAACGCAACGTGTTGGTGTTGCGGAGGTCGGCCAGCGGGTCCTTCGTCAGCACGACCAGGTCGGCCAGCTTGCCCACTTCCAGCGAACCCACGTCGCCCTGCAGTCCGATCGCCTGCGCACCCATCGCCGTGGCCACACGCAGCGCTTCGTGCGTCGTCATGCCGCCGGACGCCATCGCCCACAGTTCCCAGTGATAGCCGAGGCCCTGCAGCTGACCGTGGCTGCCGATGCCGAGCCGTCCGCCAGCGCGCAGGATGCCGGTGGCGTCGGTGGCGAGCTTGGGGAAGACGTATTCCTCGTCACGGAACCAGCCACCCATCGTGCCACCGCCCGGCATGCTGGCCATGCGGCGACGCGTCTTGGTGGCCAGTTCCTCGTAGGCGGTGAACGTCTGCAGCTTGGTGTCGGCGTACGGGTTCTCCTTGGTGTAGAACCAGTTCTCGCCCCACGGCCCGCCGTAGTTCACCAGCAGCGTCGGTGTATAGGTGCGATTCGACCACGCCATGAACGAGGTCACGTCGCGCCCCAGCGGCGTGATGCCCATCGAGTGCTCGAGGCCCGGATAGCCATCCAGCGTCTCGGAGAGGTTGAGCTTCACGTCGAGTGACCCTTCGGTGGTCGGCATCAGTTGCTGCTCGCGCGCCGCCTTGATGATCCACTGTCGCACCTGCCGCACGCCGGCCACGTACATCTTGATCGTCTTCGTGTCGTAGTAGCTGCTGTAGCGTTTCAGCATGCTGCGCGCATGCTCCTGGTCGCGGATCTGGTCCTGGTCGAAGATGCCGGGGCCGGTGGAGTAGATGCGCGGTCCCATGATCTGTCCCGACTCCACCATGTCCTGGTACGTCAACACGTCGGTGGTGGCGGTCTGCGGATCACGGGTGGTGGTCACGCCATACGCGAGGTTGGCGAGATACGCCCACGGCTGCGTCTCGTGAATCGTGCCACGTTCGGCGCGCAGGTGCGCATGTGTGTCCACGAAGCCGGGCATGATGGTCGTGCCGGCCATGTCCATCGAGGTGGCGCCGGCGGGGATCGTCACCGTACCGGCAGCACCGACTGCCGCGATGCGGTTGTCGCGGATGACGATGTCGCCGTTCGCGATCACCTCGTCACCCTTCATGGTGATGATGCGCGCGTTGCGCAGCACCACCGTGCCACGAGGCAGGTCGCGCGTGGCCTGCAACAGGATTCGACGCTCGGCGGGGACGTACGGCTTCGGGCGCAGGCTGTCGGGGATGGTGGAGTCGCGACGTGCGCCATTGAGTGCGTCACGCGCGACGGCCGAGTCGAGCTCGTAGACCACGTGCGCATTCCCGATCGACCAGTGCACCCGGCGGCCATCCGATGACCAGGCGGGGAACTGCCCACCGATGTCGGTCAGCTTCCGCACCGGCACCACGGCGGTGTTGGGATCGGCGACGCTCACGCTCGGCTGCACGCCGCGCGGCGGCACGATCACGGTGTAGAAGTCGCTGTTGATCTGCGCCAGTGCGTAGTCGCCACTGGGCGAGATCATAGTCAGCGTGGCCGGCGGGCCGGGAGAGTTCGGCTCCTCCGGCGTACGCGGCGCCTCGAGCTCCGACAGGTCGTGATCATCGCCACCGGTACCGGCTGACGGGCCGGTCACGCGCAGGTGACGCTGCTCGTCGCTGCCGTCCCAGCGGATCGACACCAGGCCGTTCTGCGTGGACGACAGGTAGATGCGCGCCGTGTCGCGTGAGAAGTGCGGCTTGCTGCGTCCGGCGGCGCGTGCGATCACGGTCGCGGCGCTGCCTTCAGCCGACGTCGGCGCGGCCGGATACCAGACGATGCTCGACGTGCCCGTCACGCCGGTCTGGTCACGACGACCCTGCGCGCCGGTCTGCGTGAGCACGATCCGCGAGCCGTTGTGCGACCAGGCGGGCTGGCGCAGCGTGCCAGCGCCGCGACTGAGCGCCACCACCGCACCCGTGCGGGCGCCGGTCATGCTCGCCTTGTACAAACGACCACCGGCGTTCGTCCACGTCACCCAGGCCAGCGAACGGCCGTCGGGCGACCATGCCGGATCGGCCTCGATCGCGCCCAGCGTGCTCACGCGACGCGGCGTGCCCGACGGCCACTCCATCACGTACAGCCGATCCATGCTGATGAACGCCAGCAGCTTGCCATCGGGGGACGGGACGGCGTCACGGATCTGGCGCACGGTGAACTGCGTGCTGTCGGAGATCGGATAGCGGAACGCGAGTTCCGGCCCCGCATCCACCGACGCCTGCACACGGAACGGGATCTCGGTCTGGCCGCTGCCGTCCACCGGCACGCGCCAGATGCGATTGCCGTAGCTGGCGACGAGCTCCTTCGAGTCGGGCGTGAAGCTCATGCCCGGCAACGCATCCATCGGCGCGCGCGATTCCATCTCGTCACGCTGCGTGGGGTAGGCCAGCCAGCGTTCGTCACCGGTGGCAAGATCGCGGATGCGAAGGCCCGTCTTCTCCTCGTGGCGCGAGCCGTACACCAGCCAGCGACCGTCACCACTGAGCGTCGGACGCACCGCCGATCCATACCGCGACGACATCGGCTCGCGTTCGCCGGTGTCACGGTTGTAGGCCCATACCTGATACTGCGGGAACTGCGCGTTGTAGTTCCAGGCGCCAGTCCGCTGCGTGTACCAGATCGTCTTGCCGTCATGACTGAAGGCCGCACCGGCCTGCTGCACCGCCGTGCCCTGCGGCGTCGGCACCGGATCGGCATAGAGCGCGATGCCGTTGCCGCCGTCCACGTGATACTGCCAGAGCTTCGGCAAGCCACCGCGGAAACCACCCTTGCTGGCCACGATGTACTTGCCATCGGGCGACCAGTCGGGCGAGAGATAGACCGACGTCTTGCCGCGCGTGATCGCCTTCATCTGCATCGTCGCGACGTCCATCACGTGCACGTTGTCGGCGCCATCACGGTCGCTGATGAACACCACCTGCTTGCCATCGGGGCTGTAGCGCGGCTGCGTGTCGTAGGCGAGCCCGCTGGTCAGGCGCTTCGCATCGCCACCGGCGAAGGGAATCGCGTACAGGTCGCCGAGCATGTCGAACACGATCGTCTGCCCGTCGGGGCTGATGTCGAGCGACAGCCAGGTGCCCTCGCGTGTGTCGAGCGTGAACTGGCGCGCGGCATCCAGCGGCAGCGGGCGCTCGGCGGGGCGACCACCGCGTGCGGCAGCCGGTTGCTGCGCCGACAGCGCGGTGGTGAGGGCGAAGGCGGCGACGGCCAGGGAACGCAGCGACACGGGAGACTCCGGGGCAGGGCAGGCGACGGCCGGGAAGGGGCCGTGTGTGTGCTGAGTCTGCCGCCGGAAGAGGTGCGGGGCAAGCGCGGGCGCGATTCACGCCCGCACTGTCAGCGCCGGCGTGCCCCGTCATTGCGGTACACCACGCCGCCACGCATCACGAACACCACCCGCTGCGTGGCCTCGATCTCGGTGGCTGGATCGCCGTCGGTGGCGATGATGTCAGCCTGATAGCCGACCGCGATGCGGCCGATCTCCTTCTCGAGCCGCAGCGACTCCGCCGCCCGCGAGGTGGCCGAGACCAACGCATCCATCGCCGGCTGCCCACCGCGTTTCACGCGGCAAACCAATTCCTCGGCGTTCCGCCCATGCGCCCCGGCCACCGCATCGGTGCCGAAGACCAGCTTCAGGGTCGGCGTGCGACTGGCGAAGCCGATGCCCGCCTCGGCCAGCGGGATTGCCTTTTCCATCGACGCGAAGCCGACGGCGTTGTAGTTGCCGATGCCCTCGAAGCGTGGCTTGTTGTCGAGATAGTTGTGAAACACCAGGCCGCACTGCGGATCGAAGAAGGTGCCGTTGCGTACCAGAAGTGCGCGCGTCGGCTCGTCGGCGAAGACGCCATGTTCCACCTGCGTGCAGCCGTTGCGCGCCGCCCGCTGCACCGCCTCGGCGGAGTGCGCGTGCACCACCGAGCGCAGGCCCTGTGCGGTGGATTCGCCGCAGGCGGCGGTGAGCTGTGCATCGGTCATGGTGGCCTCGCCGCCGTCGCGGATCGACTTCGAGGCGAAGATCTTGATCACGTCGGCACCGGCGGCCTTGAAGCGGCGCACCACTGCCCGCAGCGAGTCGGGTGAGCCACCCGCCGAACGCTCGTTCATGGAGCCGAGCGAGGTGAGGACGCGCGGGCCCGGGATGGTGCCGCGGTTGATCGCGTCGCGGAGGGTGCCGTTGTCCTCCTCGCCGATGCTCTGCACGGTGGTGAAGCCCGCCCGCAGCGTGGCCCACGCGTTACCGGCCTGGCTGAACGCCTGCGTGGCCGGCGAATCGCCGTCGCTGGCCGTGTGCAGCCGGTTGGCGGCGTTCACGTACCAGCCGATGTGTACGTGGGTGTCGATCAGGCCGGGGAGCACGGTCCGCTGCCCGAGGTCGATGCCGTTGGCCGGCAGGGCCCCGGCGGAGGGTCGGATGGCGGTGATCCGTCCGTCCTGCACCGTGATGTCGGTCGCGGTCAGCGTGCGGCCGGTGCCATCGATCACCCTCGCGGCGCGCAGCACCACCGGCGCGCTGGATTGCGCGGGCAGCGGGTGTGCCGCGACCAGCAGCGCGATCGTCAAGCGACGGGCAAGGGCCGACGACATTCGAACTCCGGGTTCGTGCGGTGAACAGCGATGTGGACCGCGGAATGTGGTGCGGTGCGGCGGCTGCCGTCCAGAGCGCCGCGACGCTTTTCCGCGACGCTAGCTTCCCTGCCTCGAACACCTCATTGACCGGGCGCATCGTGGTCGCCCGGCCGCCTTCGTCTCACCGGAGCACCCCGTGTCGCGTCGCCCGCCCTCGTTGCCGTTCGTTCGCCTCCTGACCGCGCTGGGCGCCGTCGTGTCGCTGGTCGCCTGCGGTGGTGAACCGGAGGCCGCGCCGGGAGCCAAGCCAGCGGGGGCCGGCACCTCGGCGAGCGCACCGGCGGCAGCGCCGACGCCGCAGCGCGTACCGCGGCCCGACTCCATGCGTGCGCTCTACGTGAATGCGTGGGCGGCGGGGTCGCGCTCGCGCATGGCGGAGCTGATCCGCATCGCCGACGCGACCGAGATCAACAGCTTCATCGTCGACATCAAGGAGAGCGACACCTTCCTCACCTACGACTCGACGTCGATCGCGATGGCGAAGGAGATCGGCGCCGACCAGCGGCCGGCGACGAAGTGGCTGAAGGCGCTGGTGGACACGCTCAACGCGCACGGCATCTACAGCGTGGCGCGGATCGTGGTGTTCAAGGATCGCATGCTGGCGGAGAAGAAGCCCGACATGGCGATCCGCCACGTCAACGGCGGCCTGTGGCGCGATCGCAAGGGCGGCGCCTGGGTGAACCCGTACGACAAGCGGGTGTGGGACTACAACATCGCGATCGCGAAGGAGGCGCTCGACATGGGCTTCTCCGAGTTGCAGTGGGACTACGTCCGCTTCCCGGACGTGACCAACACCATGCGCACCACGATGTCGTATCCGGGCAGCAACGGCACCACGCGCTCGGACAACATCCGCGACTTCATCCTCTACTCGAAGAAGGCGCTGGCGTCGTACAAGGTGCCGGTGACGGCCGACGTGTTCGGGCTGGTGACGCACGCCGAAGGCGACGTGGAGATCGGGCAGCAGTGGGAGACCGTGATCGCAGCCGCCGACGCGGTGCTGCCGATGGTCTATCCGTCGCACTACTCCACCGGGCACTATGGCTTCGTGCGACCGGGCGCGGTGCCGTACCAGCTGATTCGCGTCTCCCTCACCGACGCCGTGCAGCGCACGAACTTCCTCCGCGACTCGGCCAGGATCACCGTCGGCGAGATCCGCCCGTGGCTGGAGGCGATGAGCATTCGCGGCCTGAATTACGGCGCGCCGGAGATCCGTGCGCAGATCCAGGCGACGTATGACGCGGGGCTGAAAAGCTGGGCGCTGTGGAATCCAGGATCGAAGTACGCCGAGTTCGAGGGCGCATTGCGTCCGGCGGCGGGTGGACCGTGCGCGATCGAGCGCAGTGGCTGGAAGGCGCCGTCGTGGACGCCGCCGCCGTCGCTGCTGTCGAAGGTCATCACGGCGCGCGTGGCGCGTGCCGCAGCGGCTGCGGCGCCGGTCGACACCACCGCGCCGGTCAAGCGCGGCGCGGAGTGAGGATCAGCTGAATCGCATCACGCCCTCACCGCATGCTGCTGCGCGGTGAGGGCGTGTCAGGGCAGTGCGTTCGCCGAGGATGGCACCGGCACGCCCGGGCACTGCAGCGATGCCGCGGTGTCACCGAGCGTGGACTGGCCTTCCAGCAGCCACAGCGAGTCCGCGGTACCGGTTGCCGCGTGTGACGGCACCGGGGTGGCGCGCGGCGGGATCGGGCACCAGGTGGACGTCGAGCCGGTGGCCAGCGGATCGACGGGTTCGGTGACCGCGTCGTGCGACTCGAGTGCGTCGGCGTGCGAGGCCGCTGCCGCCGATGACAAGCCCCAGACCAGCGTGGCGGAGGCGGCGATCACCGCGACCAGTGCTGCCGTCAGCGTCCTGCGGTGCAGCATCGATCCCTCCGGCTACGGGTGGGTCACCGGCACCGCGCCACGGACCGTCCCGACGCGCAAGCAGGGAGTGGCGCATGCCGGACCCTGCTCACACGCTAATGCGCAGGACGAACCCCCGAAAGGTTCGCCGCGTCGCGGTTCAGAACGTGGTCGAGAGCGTATTGCTGCAGGTGCTGGTGCCGGCCGCGCAGACGCGATGCGTGTAGGTGCCGGAGCGCTTGCCGACGTTGTCGCTGTGCGCGCCATCGTTGGCGGTGGTGGTCACCCGGATGCCGTTGCGATAGACGTCGACGCTGGCGCTGGTGGCGCCGGTCCACGAGAGGTCGAGGCGCTGCTGACGACCCGTGCGCTGCACGCCGGTGAGCACGATCGCCGCGGTGGTCGGCGGCGGTGTGGCGACGCTGGCCGTGACCGTCACCGACTGCGTGACGGATGCCGTGGCACCCTTGTCGTCGGTGACCGTGAGACTGACGGCGTAGGTGCCGCCGGCCGCGAAGGTGTGTGAGGTGGATTTCACACCGGCGCCCGTCGCATCACCGAACGCCCACGTCCACCCCTGCACGGTGCCGTCGGCATCGGTGCTGGCGTCGACGAAGCTGCACGACAGGTTGCTGCACGCGACGCTGAACGCGGCGGCGGGCGGCAGGTTGGTGCTGGGCAGCACCCCACCAGCGATGCCCGCCGTGTACAGCAGGTGGTTGTTGACGCCACTGGCGTTGGTCACGATGCCCTGTGTCGCCTGCGACACGAGCGCGTCGCGCACACCGTTCGGCGCGGTGGACGGATGCACCGACAGGTAGAGCGCGGCGGCACCGGCCACGTGCGGCGCTGCCATCGACGTGCCGCTGTACTGTACCTCGCTGGTGGTGGATCCGTAGCCGGCCGACATGATGGCATGGCCCGGTGCGTAGAGATCCACGCAGCTGCCGAAGTTGGAGAAGTTGCTGCGGCTGTCGTCGAAGGTCGTGGCACCGACCGTGATCGCGCTGGGCAGCGAGGCCGGCGACGAGGTGCAGGCATCGGCAGCGCCGTTGCCGGCGGCCACCACCACCGTGATGCCATCGGCGATGGTACGCGTCACGGCATCGTCCAGCGCCTGGCTCGGATCGCCGTTGATCGAAAGGTTGGCGACGGCCGGTGCACCACCCTGGTGATCGGCGATGATCCAGTCCAGCCCTGCGATCGCGCCGCTCACCGATCCGTCACCGACGCAGTCGAACATGCGGACGACCTTCAGCGTGACCTGCTTCGCGACACCGTGCAGGCGTCCACCGAGCGTGCCGGAGACGTGGGTGCCATGGCCGTTACAGTCGGCGCCATTGCGACCGTCGTTGACCACGTCGATGCCGAGCGAGGCGCGGCTACGCAGGTCGGTAGCCGAGACGGTGAAGTCGCTGTGGTCGAACCGGATGCCGGTGTCGAGGATGTACGCAGTCACACCGGCGCCGGTGGCGTCATAGCTGTACGACAGGTTGGTGCGCGAGCGCTGGTCGACGCGGTCGAGGCCCCACGGCGCCGGCGATTGCACCTCGCTCAGCGAGAGGAGCGCATCGCGCTCCACATGGCGCACCAGCGGATGATTGCGCAGCGCGCGGGCGGCGCCCTCGGTCAGGTGCGCCGAGAAGCCCTTCACGGCGCGCTCGTAGGTGCGATCCGGCACGCTGCCGAACAATCCTGTCAGGTCGCGTGCGGCGAGTGCCGGACTGGTGACGGAGTCACGCAGCAGGATCACATACGACTCGGCACCGGCAGCGCGCTGCACGGAGGCGGAAACAGGCGGAGGAGTGGTGTCGGACTGCATTGGAACATCCCGGTCGCAGGCGGCCAGCAACAAGCCGGCGCCACACAGGGCGAGGGAAGTACGCATCATGTTGTCTCAGTGTCAGCGAGGTTGACGAACCACGCTGGCCGCCGTGGCGGCACGGGGCGTGTGTCCGGTCGTGCGGTCCATGCCGCGCGCAACTCGCCCTCAGTCTTCTGTCCCGCCCTGCGGAACCCGAGGCGCCTCGCTCGCGGTACGTGGGTCAGACGACCCAGCCGGGGAAGCGTTTCGGAGACCGCATCTTTCTACACCGGGATCCGATGAATGACCCGTCGTGCGTTCCATCACCGACGATGACGCTTGATCGGAATCCTCCAATGATGGCTCATCGATCGCGCACGAAACGCAGCACGCCCGCCGGAGTGCTCCCGGCGGGCGTGCTGTCGTAACCTGCTGCCTGTGATCGACTTACCGCGTCGTCTCAGTTCACTTCCTGGCGCGAGACATCTCCTTGTCGATCGCGGCCACCACCGCCTCGTACGACACGGCGCCACCTTCGATCGGCACACCGTTCACGAAGAGCGCCGGTGTGCCGGTGACGCCGGCCCGCTGTGCTTCCTTGATGTCCTCCTGCACCCGCTCCGTGTACTTCCCGGAGTCGAGACAGGCGTCGAACTTCGCGCGGTCCATGCCCAGTGCGCCGGCCGAGGCCTTGATGTCGCGCACTCCGAGCTTGGTCTGGTCGAGGAACATGCGATCGTGCAGGTCCCAGAACTTGCCCTGATCGTTGGCGCAGAGTGACGCCTCGGCGGCCTTGAACGCGCTCGGGTGCAGGCTCGGGATCGGGTACTGCCGATAGACGATCTTCACCTGCTTGCCGTGTGTCTCCTGCAGGCGCTTGAGCGTGGGGTGGAAGCGGCTGCAGAACGGGCACTCGAAGTCGGAGAATTCGGTCAGCGTGATCGTTGCATCCGGATTGCCGAAGACCGGCGCACCGGTGTTGTTCAGTTGGGCGCGATACGGCTCGAAATGGACCACCACCTGGCGGTCCTTGTTCAGGCGCGCCTCGAGCCGGAGTGACGCATCCTTCTTCTTCTTGATGCGCAGGAAGTCGGCGATCTGCGGCGCCAATTGCTCGAGGGTGCGGCCCTGCGTGCGCGCCTTGTTCTCCTCGTACCACGCACTGACCTCCACCGGCGTCGGCTCGAACGTGCCACCATCGGCCTCCGCGGCCAGCAGCTGGTCGATGGTCTTGCCGGAGCGCTGGGCCTCGGCCAGCAGCACCTTGTCGCGCAGGATGGCATCCAGCGCCACCTCCACTGCCTTCAGGCGCTGCTGCTGGTACTGTGCGTCCATCTTGTCCAACTCGTCACCGACGCGGGCGCGCACGTCGGCCATGGTGACCTTGTCGCTGCCGATCGTGGCCAGGACGTCCGGCACGTCGGCGGTGCTCACGGCGGCGCTCGCCTGTTGCACGCCGGCCGCCGACTCGGTGCTGCCACAGCCGCCTGCGGTGATCGCCACCGCGAACAACCCGGCACACCCTGCCACGCGCCGGCGGACCGCCGGCAGGGTGAGACGCCGGGCATCGCCGATCCACTGCGTGAACGTCATGAATCCTCCAAAGGGAGTCGTGTAGCGCTGGCGTGGGGGGTGACGCCGTGCTGCGTTGAAGAGTGGCGCCATGTCCCGCCCGCCGGAAAGCCCTGCGTTGGTCACCGTCCGATTCGCCGTCAGGCCGAGGGCAGCGACGAAGGGGAGGCCACGGGGGCCTCCCCTTCGCGTACTCACTGCACCTCGTCCGGAATCAGCACCGGGAAGCCGGGACTACGGCTTCTGGTAGGTGTTGTCCCAGAACGGGATGTTGGCCGTGGACCGCGATGCCTGCGGTGTGGCCGATGCACCCGGCGTGAACAAGCCACTGTCGTACGCCTCGTTGTAGCCAGCGAGGATGGTCTTGTAGTTGTTGATCGCGGTGATGTCCGTGCCGCAGTAGGCCGTCCGGGCCCCTGCCAGCGAGTAGCCCGCCGGCAGCGGTGTGCCGAAGGCGTGGACGTTCAGCACCGCGGCCAGGTACTGCTGCAGCATCTGCATCCGGAACTTCTCGAGATCCGTCCGCTGGCCGCCGACCGACTTCTTGGCGATGTTCGCCCAGAAGCCGCCGAACACCTCGGCGATGTTCAGCTCGGACCCCGTGCCGTCGGCCGGGCAGAGCTTGGCGTCGGCCGTGCCAGTCACCGGCGTGAACGACACCAGGCTGGTGCCGGCCGGCAACGCGCTGCCGGTCCAGATGGCGGTGGTGATCACCGTGTGCGTGCTCCAGAAGCCCTGCGTGCGCGTGGTTTCACCAGCCGCCTGGTTATTCACGAACGTGCAGATGATCTCCTGGTTGTAGCCGGCGGTGAAGGTGACGCCGGTTGCGGTCTCGCCACTGGCGGTGGCGTTCACGCAGCCCTTGTCGGTGAGCATCCAGGTCGCCGGGATGTTCACCTCGTTGATCGTGTAGGCGCCCGGGACGATGAAGATCCCGTTCACGTTGGCGGCCGTCGCGACCGAGTTGCTGGCCGGGGTGATCGACGCCGACGTCGGCAGCGCCGGCGACTGCATTGGACCGGTCAGGTCGAAGTTGAACGTGGCGCTGTTGCCCGTGATCGCCTTGCGCAGCGTCAGTGTCGCCAGGCGCTGGTTGGTGAACGTGCAGGTCACCACACCACCCGCGGCCACCGTCATGGAGGCCGTGGCGGTGCCAAGGTTCTCCGAGTCGCTGGTGCCGGCGCCGCTGGACGAGCAGGAGAGGCCGGTGAGGGCCCATCCGGTCGTCGCGGTCTCGGTCACCGTCTTGGCGCCGAACTGCGCGGCCGGGATGCTGAACGTGGTCGTCGAAGGCAGCGTGACGTCCGCGTCATCGTCGAGACTGAAGCTGCTCGGCAACCCAGAACCGGTGTTCGTGAAGCCGAAGTCCTGCGCCGCGTTCGGGATCGCGTCCTTGATGATCGTGATCGTCGCGTCCTTGGCGTTGGTGAACGTGCAGGTCACCGCGTCGCCGGCCGCCAGCGTCACGCTGGCCGTGCGGGTGCCGAGGTTCACCGAGCCCGCCGAGCAGACCAGGTTGGTCAACGACCAGCCGGAGACCACCGATTCCGTCACCGTCTTCGCGCCGAGCTGTGTGCCGTCGAAGACGAAGGTCTGCGAGGACGGGAGTGTGACGTCGGCATCATCGTCGAGCGAGAACGGCGCCACGCCGGTGCCGGTGCCGGTGAACGCGAAGTTCTGCGCGTCGTTCGGCTGTGCGTCCTTCACGATCGTCAGCGTGGCGGCTTTGGTGTTGGTGAACGTGCAGGTCACCGCGTCGCCGGCGGCCAGCGTCACGCTGGCAGTCCGGGTGGCGATGTTCACCGAGCCAGCCGAGCAGACCAGGTTCGTCAGCACCCAGCCCGACACGGCACCCTCGATGACCGTCTTGGTGCCGAGCTGATTGCCGTTGAACGTGAACGTCCGCGAGTTCGGCAGCGTGCCGTCGGCATCATCGTCGTTCGAGAAGCCGGCGGTGAAGCCGGCCGCGCCCGTGCCAGTTGTGGTGAATGCGAAGTCCTGTGCGTCATTCGGATCCGCATCCTTCACGATCGTCAGCGTGGCGTCCTTCGTGTTCGTGTAGGTACACGTCACGCTGGCACCGGCGGCGAGGGTGATGTTGGCCACTGCACCGGCGGGCGTGCCGCCTGCCGAGCAGACCAGGTTGGTCAGCGTCCAGCCGGCGACGCCCGTCTCGGTGACGCTGTACGAGCCCGGGACCAGGTTGTTGAACGTCGTGGTGTTCGGGAGTGTCGGATCGGCGTCGTCATCGAGCGAGAAGCTCGAGAGGCCGGTGCCAGTGGTGGTGAACGCGAAGTCCTGCGCCGCGTTCGGCACGGCATCCTTGACGATCGTGATCGAGCCCAGCTTCCGGTTGGTGAACGTGCAGGTCACGTCCTCGCCGGTGCCGAGTGCGACGCTTACGCCATTGCTGATGGTGGCGAAGGTCTTCGGCGTGGAGGTCCCGGTCAGCACGCAGGCGCGGGTCTGGAGTTCCCAGCCGGCCGGCAGTGCCTCGGTGGCGGTGTAGGTGCCGGCCGAGAGGGCGCCCGACTCGTTCGTCTGCCCATGCGACAGGTTGAACGGCGTGGTGTAGCCCGTGCCGGTGGTGGTGAAGCCGAACTGCGTCGGATCTCCTGCCGGGACGGTGACCTTGGCGATCCGCAGCTTGCCGCGGATGTCGATCGGCAGCGCCAGCGGCTCGCAGCGGCACTTCGCCTTTGTCTCCGGCGTGGTGCCATAGCGGAACGAGTTCGCAGTGCCGGGCGTCGGGCAGACGCGGTCGGCCTGGCCGACGGAGTTCTGCCAGGCGGCGCAGGCGTCGATCTCGACCGAGCCGTTGTTGTCCGGATCCGTGCAGGTGAGCGTGATCGTCTCCAGTGACACCGAGACCAGCGCGCCGGCGGCCACGTCACCGCAGGCATCGCCGCCATCGAGGTCGGAGACACCGGCGGCGTTCTTCACCAGGTTGAAGTGCAGGCAGGCCTGCGCCCCCGGGTCGCTGAGCGCGCTGTTGCCCGGGACCGGGTTGATCCAGAGGCCGAGGTCATACCGCTCCTGCGCGTTGTTCTCGACGTCGGCGCTGGTGCGTACCTGGATGGTCTGGCCCTGCGTGCAGGCGATGCGGTCGGTCGGTCCGAGCGGGATGAACGTCGTGCCGCCATCGACGGAATACTCGCTCACCTTGGCAATCGAGATATCCACGTCTTCTGACGTACAGTTGAGCGGCGTGCCGCCACTGGTGAGCCCGGCCGCATCGACTGAGGGCTCGAGGCAGAGGCCCGCGCCGTTGCCGGCGGTTCCGAGTGCGAGCAATGGGCTGGTCGGATCCTTGATGACCGGCACCGTCTCCTGCGTTGGCGTGTCCTTGCCGCAACCGATCAGCAGTGCGCTGAAAACGGTGGCAGCAGCGAAACGCCAGACCCGCGTGGTGGTGCGTCCGGTCACTGCCGGACGCACACCAACACGTGCTGGTGTTACGTGTTGTTGCATGAGTCGATCCTCGTGCGGAAACCTGCTGGGTCGATCATGGCTCGAGTGGAACGGGAGCCATTTCGCGTGTCGGCATCGGCACGCGTGATCGGGGTGGGGGGGTGGACCCCCTACGATTGGAGTCGTATAACGTGCCCGCAAGTGTGGCGAGCATCCTGCACGAGAGGAGTCTTTTCATGCGGAACCGACGCTACCCGCCGCCCATCGCGTTCGCAGTTTCCGGTACGCCATAAGGCTTTTCACGCAGCGTGCGACAGTGCTCTCGACATGGAATGAATTTTGTCGAGAGGCAGATCGCATCTACAGCTGAAAACGATTTGTCAGCACCGCGATAATTCGCGCCTTTCGCCGAGACGACACGCAGCGAAGAGCGACCGCGTATTGAAGAGTCCGCCTCTTGCGCGAAGGCTCGATGTCACAGCAATAAAGCGAATCGCAGCAGTGCACGACCGCAGAACGGAAAGGCCGCAGAAGTGCGCGACTCGTCGCGCGTCATATCAGTTAGGTGCATCATCAAACAAAAATAGGCCGGTCTCTTCGCGAGACCGACCCACTCTTGTTTTTCACGTCGTTCCTGCCAAGCTCGCGACTAGTACCGGTAGTGATCCGGCTTGAACGGGCCCGCGTTGTCCACGCCAAGGTAATGCGCCTGGTCCGGCGTCAGCTGCGTCAGCTTCACACCCAGCTTCGGCAGGTGCAGGCGCGCCACCTTCTCGTCGAGGTGCTTCGGCAGCGTGAACACCTTCTTCTCGTACTTGTCGGCATTCAGGTGCAGGTCGATCTGGGCCAGCACCTGGTTGGTGAAGCTGGCGCTCATCACGAAGCTCGGGTGGCCGGTGGCGCAGCCGAGGTTCATCAGGCGGCCTTCGGCGAGGATCAGGATCGAGCGGCCGTTGGGCAGCACGAACTCATCGTACTGCGGCTTGATGTTGATGCGACGCATGCCCTCGACCTTCTTCAGGCCGGCCATGTCGATCTCATTGTCGAAGTGGCCGATGTTGGCGATGATCGCCTTGTCCTTCATGCGGCTCATGTGCTCGACCGTGATCACGTTCTTGTTGCCGGTTGCCGAGATGAAGATGTCGGCCACGTCCACCACATCCTCGAGCGTGGTGACCTGATAGCCTTCCAGCGCCGCCTGCAGCGCGCAGATCGGGTCGATCTCGGTGATCACGACGCGTGAGCCCTGGCCCTTGAGCGCCTGCGCGCAGCCCTTGCCCACGTCACCATAGCCCATCACCACCGCGATCTTGCCGGCCAGCATCACATCCGTGGCGCGATTGAGCCCGTCGATGATCGAGTGACGGCAGCCGTACAGGTTGTCGAACTTCGACTTGGTGACGGCGTCGTTCACGTTGATGGCCGGGAAGGCCAGCGTGCCGGCGCGCTCCATCTCGTACAGGCGGTGCACACCGGTCGTCGTCTCCTCGGAGACGCCACGGATCGCAGCCAGCACCTTCGTCCAGCGGCCAGGATTGTTCACCTGCTCGGCGCGCAGCAACTCGAGGATCACGCCCCACTCTTCCGGCTCGTTGTCGGAATCGAAGCCCGGCACCGCGCCCACCTTCTCGAATTCCGCACCGCGATGCACCAGCAGTGTGGCGTCGCCACCGTCATCCAGCAGCAGGTTCGGGCCACCACCATCGGGCCACATCAGCGCCTGCTCCGTGCACCACCAGTATTCCTCCAGCGTCTCACCCTTCCAGGCGAACACCGGGATGCCCTTCGGCTCGGCCAGCGTGCCGGTCGGGCCCACGGCCACGGCCGCGGCAGCGTGATCCTGGGTCGAGAAGATGTTGCACGACACCCAGCGCACGTCGGCGCCGAGTTCCACCAGCGTCTCGATCAGCACGGCGGTCTGCACGGTCATGTGCAACGAGCCCATGATGCGCGCGCCCTTGAGCGGGAACTTGCCCTTGTACTCCTCACGCAGTGCCATCAGGCCGGGCATTTCCACCTCGGCCAGGCGCAGCTCCTTGCGGCCCCATTCGGCCAGCGACAGGTCGCGTACCGCGTACGGCGGGCGCGCCATCGACGTCATCGTCTCGAGTTCGGTCAGTACTGCAGTAGCCATCGGGAAAATCCTCAGGAGTGAATCAGGACGCGACCATCGTGAAGAGCGCTGGACCGCCCGCCGCCGGATCCACCGGCAGCGTGACGTAGCGCATCGTGCCAAACCCCGCCTTCGACAGCCATCCGCGCAGCGGACGCTCGTCGAAGCCCAACCAGACATGACCCATCTGCGCGCGGTACTCCTCGCGTTCGTGCGCACACATGTCCGCGATCAACAATCGACCACCCGCGCGCACCACGCGTCGCGCTTCCTTCAGCACCCGGGACGGTTCCGCCACGTGGTGCAGCACCAGCATCAGGACCGCCACATCGAGCGCGGCATCGGGCAACGGCAGCGCTTCCAGCGAACCCTCGGCCACCGTGACGTTCGCCTGGGACTGCAGGCGGTGGCGTGCGGCGTCGAGCATCGCGGTGGAGCCATCGATCGCGTGCACGTGCGCGACGTGTCGGGACAACGACAGCGACAGCGAACCGGTGCCGCAGCCGAGATCACCCACCACCGCGGTGGGATCGAGCAATGCGAGCGCGGCCCCGAGATCGGCGCGCGCGCCGAACATCGCGGCCATCCGGGCATCCCACTCCGACGCGGCCGACGTGATGAAGGCCTCGCTGCGCGAGCGACGTGCCGAGAGCACCGACTCCACCCGTGCCAAGTCCTGTTGGGCGGCGAGCGTGGTCTGCACCGGCTCGCGGACCAGCGTCCAGAGCGCCCGCGCCTCGTGGTCGAGTGTCGGCGCCAGCCGGTACCAGCGTGTGGATCCCTCGGCGCGCGATTCGACCCAGGCCTCGTCGGACAGGATGCGCAGGTGCCGGCTGACGGTGCTCTGCGGGAGGCCGAGGGCCGTGCAGAGCTCCCCGACGGTCAGTTCGTGGGCCTCCAATGCCAGCAGCAGCCGACAGCGCGTGGCGTCGGCGAGCTCGGTCAGGCGACCGTGGATGGAGAGCTTGGGCGCAGTCATATCCGGTTATCCGGATAGATAGATAGCAATCCGGCGTCGTATGGTCAAGCGGGACGGTTGGCGGCGCACGAGCGCCGGGGCAGCTTGGGGCAGGCGTCCGCGAGGCCGCCGGCGACCGACGCGGTATTTCCCGAGCCTGCCACATGTCCCTGATCTTCCCGTTCGACCCCGACATCTCGCGCGCCTCGACCATCCCGGCCCGACTCTACAACGACCCGGTCTACCTGGAGCTCGAGCGTGAGCGGATCTTCGCCGCGACCTGGCAACTGGTCGGGCGCCTCGACCAGCTGGCGGAGCACGGGGCGTTCATCACGGCCGAAGTGGGGTCAGACTCGGTGGTGGTGCTGCGCGATGGCGTGACGCTGCGCGGCTTCCACAACGTCTGCCTGCATCGCGCCGGGCCGGTGGCGCATGGCTGCGGCAAGCGCGGCACGCTGCAGTGCCGGTATCACGGCTGGACGTACCGCCTGGATGGATCGCTGCTGCGGGCGCCGGAGATGGAGGAGACCAGCAACTTCTCGCCCGACGAGATGCGTCTGCGACCGGTGCAGGTGGCGCAGTGGGGCCCGCTGGTGTTCGTGAACCTGAACGGCAAGGCGCCGCCGCTGCTCGAGATGCTGGAGGACGTGCCACAGCGCGTCGCGCCGTTCCAGTGTGAATGGATGGTGTACGTCACCAGCAAGAGCTGGGACCTGGCGTGCAACTGGAAGGTGTACGTGGACAACTATCTGGAAGGCTATCACCTGCCGGTGGTGCACCCGGGGCTGCACAAGGAACTGGATTACGACCAGTACCGCGTGGAGCCGCACCGTTACTTCAGCATCCAGCATGCGCCGCTGCGTCCGGTGCATGGCGGCGCCCCGGATCGGCACTACGACCCGGCCAAGACGGATGTCGCCGAGGCCGTGTACGTGTGGCTGTTCCCCAACGTGATGTTGAACGTGTACATGGGGCAGATGCAGACCAACACGGTGATCCCGCTCAGCCACGATCGCACGCGTGTCACCTTCGACTGGTACGCCACCACGCCACCGGCCGACGCCGAGGCGCAGGCGGCATTCCTGAAGCTGCAGGCCTTCAGCGACCAGATCCAGGACGAGGACATCGAGATCTGTGAAGCCGTGCAGCGCAACCTGCGCTCACGCGTGTACGATCGCGGTCGCTACTCCGCCAAGCGCGAGAACGGTGTGCATCACTTTCATTCGCTGCTGCACGAGTTTCTGACGTGAGCGGACGTTTCTTAACGGCTTATCGCAGAACGGCACAGCCGCAGAACTGAAAAGCCGCAGAAGGGCGTGCGCGCTGCGGGCACTCGGTGCAGTTCGAGGCGTTCGTAACTGAGGGGAACTGCGCTCGCTTGGCGCACAGACGCTCAACTCCATGACATCGCTGACCGATGGGCGGTGCGCTCGACGACGCGCACCGTCCGCTCGCAAAGCAGCCCTTACATCAGGCAGTTGCTCTTCTGCGGCTTTTCAGTTCTGCGGCTGTGCCGTTCTGCGATCAAGCAGTGGCACTTGGCGACGCGCCAAGATCGAGTCAGAGGTTGAACCAGTACGTCGCCTTCACGAGCAGCGTGTTGTCGGGATGCGCGCGGAACAGGTCACGGTAATCTCGGGCGACGCGGAACTCGCCGTTGGTGTCGTTGCTCGCGCGACCCTGCTGCCAGACGAAGAAGAGCGTCGAGCCGGGACGGTATTCCCAGCGCAGCACGGCGTTGGAGTTGAACTGGCGGAAGTTGAAGCCGGCCGGCACCGCACCGTTACCGTAGGCGGCGTAGCGGTCCGCGTAGCGATCGGCGGTGGGGGCGGCCAGTTCGCGCCAGTCGCCGAAGCCTCCGCTGGTGATGAACGGCTGCGCGTAGATCTGCAGTGACAGGCGTGGCGTCGCCGTCCAATTGGCACGGGCGGTGATCGCCACCGTGCTCTGGTCCAGGCGAGCGAACGTGTAATGCGTCGTGTCGCTGCGGAAGGCGCCGTAGTTGCGAATCCACTGCTGGTCGTCGGTGCGCTGCTCCCAGCTGGCGTTGAGCGACATCGAGTACTGGCTGGCCAGGCGCAGGTCGCCACCGACGCTGACCGTCCGGGCACCGGAGCGCCCCACGTCACCCGTGACGCCGACGAACGAGAGATTGGGCGTGAAGATGCGACGTGCGTCTCCGCCCAGTGATGCGACCACCATGTGCTCGGCGGACTGCCGCAGCGCCGGCCCGCCACGAGCGCAGGCCACGCAGCGCGCGCCACCGAGGTCGTAGCTTGTGAGCATCAGGTGCGTGGTCCAGAAGTTCTTCAGCTCACCGGTCAGCGAACCGGTGACGTTGGCGCCCGCCTGTGTGCCGCCGGTGGTCCAGTGCAGCTGGTTCGACAGCGTGCCCGAAAGGCGCCGGAAGTGCCTGGTCGGACGGAGCGTCTGCTTGGTGATCGAGTTGCGCAGGCTCATGTCGTTGACGAGGATCACGAACCCGATGTCGTTCGCCTCCATGCCGGCGCCGGCGTAGCGCCAGGTGCTGGCGAAACGCAGTGAGCCGGCCAGCTTCTGGATCTGCGCCGAATAGACGCTGCCGGCCATCGACGTCAACGTCGAATCGTACTGGCGCTCGTGATCGGGGCGCTGCCAGAAGTGCACGCTGCTGCGCTGCGTGAGCGCGATCGCCTGCTGGCTGCCGTTGACGCCCACTCGGCCGGTGTAGCCCGACAGCTCGTAGCGATCGTTGCGGAAGCGGTGAAAGCCCTGCAGCAGAAAGACTGTCGCGTCACTCCGCAGCAGCGGCGCGGTGATGGAATCCAGGTTGCGGCGGGTGTCGGTCAGCATCGCGCCGATCTGCGAGCGTCCGCCGCGCATCTCCTTCACCACGCGGGTGGCGAAGTAGTTGGTCTGCGGTTCGATGGTGTTGCCACTGAGGCCGACTTCGCGACGCGTGATCGCCTCCGACACACCGATCGACACGCCGCGTCCCACGCGCCCGGTGACCTTGGCGGCGCCGAGGATGGTGGTGAACGCCGGATCCCCCGGCGACGCGCGTAGCTGCGGCGTGCGGCCCACGCGTCGGGTGTAGAACAACCCTTCGCAGGGACCGTTGCAGCGAAAGAGGGCGTTGCCTTCGAGGAAGAACGGACGGCGTTCGTCGAAGCGCACCTCGAACGCGCTGAGGTTGAGCAGCGCCGGGTCCGCCTCCACCTGCCCGAAGTCGGGATTCACGGTGGCGCTGGCGGTGAGCGCCGACCCGAGGCCGATCTTGAGATCGGCGCCGGCGGTGATCTTCTGCGGATGGCTCCAGCCCGTCGCGGTGCGCTCGGTGACGTTCTTTGTCACGGTGTACGGCAGCAGCTCGACGCGATGCCCACCGCCGATGCCGCGGATGCCCGACAAGGTGCCGAGTTGCGACACGATGGTGGACCGTGACCCGCGGTACACCGGCCACGAGTCGCGCTGGCTGAGACGGGTGATGTCACGCCAGACGCCGAAACCGAAGGTGTGCTCGTCGGCGGCGTTGAAGCGCAGCTGGCTGAAAGGCACGCGGAATTCCGCCGTCCAGCCCAGCGAATCGATGCGGGCCGAGACGTCCCAGACGCCGTCCCACGTGACATCCTCGACGTTGTCGGAATGCATCGCCGCGTCTCGCTGCACACCGGCTGGGTTGACCATCAGTTCCACGCCGGTGCGCCCGTCGTGATAGGCGTCGATGAGGATCTTAATCTGGTCGGAATTGGTGCGCACGTCGCGCCGCGACAGCAGGCTGACGATCGAGTCGGGGCGCGGGTCGTAGGCGCGCACGAACACGTACAGGTTCTTCGCGTCGTACACCACGCGCGTGGTGGTACGGAAGGCGGTCGTCGCATCCTCGGCGGGCGCGAACTGCCGGAAGCCATCGATCAGCGGCGCGGCCTGCCAGACTGCCTCGTCGTCACGACCGTCGAGGATCGGCGCCTTCTCGATGCGCATCGCCTGCGCCGAGTTCGGCGCGTCCGTCGGGTCCGTGGCACGCAGGGTGTGTGGGGCCAGCAGCGCGAGCGCGAGGACGACGGGGCGAAGGCGATGCAGCGGCACAGGCGGGCGACGGAAGGGAAGGCGAGCGGCTCGCAGGGCTTACGTGTCCATACCGCCATCTGTTGCAAGCGCGACCGGGCCGGCTGCGCTGGCGGATGGGGGACGGTACGGGCTGATTTGCGGCATGACAACGCCACTCCCCAGCCCGGCGCGCCAGAGACGCGTGCCGCCGATCGTGGTGGCGCTGCTCCTCCTCGCCGTCGGCGCGGTGCTGGCGGTGCCCACCGGCATGCTGCTGGCGTCGGCCGGCGTCGCCATGCCGCTGATCGCGGTGGCGGCACTCACCGGCGCCTGGGCGGCACTGCTCGGACGCTTCGCGCGGCTGGATCGCTGGTGGATGGTGATCCAGTTCCTGTTTCCGGTGGGGATCGTGCTCGCCAGCGGAGCGCGCCTCCCGTCGTGGGTGTGGCTGGCGCTCTTCGTGCTGCTGGCCGCCGTGTACTGGTCCACCTTCCGCACGCAGGTGCCGCTGTACCTGTCCAGCACCAAGGTGCGGCTGGCGCTGGTGCCGCTGCTGCCACCGGGGCGCTTCACCTTCGTTGACGTCGGGTCGGGGGTCGGTGGTGTGCTCACCGATCTCGCGGCGCTGCGGCCGGATGGGGAGTATCACGGCATCGAATCGGCGCCGGTGCCGTGGCTGGTGAGTCGGCTGCGCATCGCGTTCGGGCGCCATCGCAACTGCCACGCGCACTGGGGCAGCTTCTGGAAGGCGGACCTCTCCCGATACGACGTGGTGTTCGCCTACCTCTCGCCGGTGCCGATGGCCGCGCTGTGGGAGAAGGTGCGCACCGAGATGCGGCCGGGCAGCACGTTCATCAGCAATACCTTCGTGGTCGAGGCCACACCGCCCGATCGCAGCGTGCGGGTGGATGACCTGCACGGGTCCACGCTGCACGTGTGGACCATGCGGTGAACGGCTGTGCCGATCCGTGCGCCGACGTGGCGCGCGTGACTCAGCGCGGTGCTCGCGCGGCGACGGTGGGTGATGCCGCCGAGCGGACGGCGTTCACCACCATGCCCGGTGTCAGCACGGCGGGCAGGATGACCGGCGCCGCATCGCTGGCGGCGGGATACAGCACGTAGAGCGGCACGCCGCTGCGTCCGAAGCTCGCCAGGACCTGCGTGATGCCGTCATCACGCGACGTCCAGTCGGCGCGGACGAGCGCCACGTTGGCATCACGGAAGGCGGCAGTGACGGCGTCGGTGCGAAGCGCCACCCGTTCGTTGACCTGGCAGGAGAGGCACCACGCGGCGGTGAAGTCCACGAACACCGGGCGACCGGTGGCGCGCAGGTCGCGCACGGTGCTCGCCGACCATGGCTGCCAGTCGAGTGTTTCGGCAGCGGCCGCGGTGCCGGTCCGACTCGGTGCCACGGTGTTTCGGCTGCCACCGACGCTCACGCCGACGGCGACCAGCATCAGCGCCACGGCGGTCAGGCGCGGGAGCGCGCGATCCGTGCGCACACCACGCGCCCAGAGCCAGGCGCCCATCGCGAACGCGATCATCGCCAGCAGCACGATCGCGAGTGCGTTGACGCCGGCCTGCTGGCCGAGCACCCAGAGCAGCCAGACCACGGTGGCGTAGAGCGGGAATGCGAACAGCTGCTTCAGTGTCTCCAACCACGGTCCCGGTCGTGGCAGGAACCGCAACAGGCGCGGAGCCGACGCCAGCACCACGAAGGGCAGCGCGAGGCCGATGCCGAGTGCGGTGAACACGAGCAGGCCGATGATCGGCGGCTGCACCAGCGCGAAACCGAGTGCGGCGCCCATGAACGGCGCGGTGCAGGGTGCGGCGACCAGCACTGCGAGTCCGCCCGTGAGCAGCGAGTCGCCGTAGCCACCACCGGCGCCGGCGCTGCCGAGCCGGGTGAGCGAAAGGCCGATCTCGAACACGCCGCTCAGGTTGAGGGCCAGCGCGAACATCAGCAGCGCGAGCAGTGCGACGACCGGCGGTGACTGCAGCTGGAAGCCCCAGCCAAGGCTCTCGCCACCCGCACGCAATGCCATCAGCACGCCGGCCAGCGCCCAGAACGAGAGTAGCACGCCGAGGCCGAAGGCGAGGCCGTGCTTGCGGCCGCGCGCGGCGTTCACGGCCCCGCCATGCTCAAGCAGCGCCAGCACCTTCACCGAGAGCACGGGGAAGACGCAGGGCATCAGGTTGAGCAGCAGGCCGCCAACGAATGCGAACAGGATGGCCGCCACCAGCGTCATGTCCGCTGACGGATCGATCGGCGCACCGGCGGCACCGACGCCACCAACGCTGCCGGCCGCAGCCAGCAACGCGATCGAGCGTGCCTGCAACGGCGTGCCCGCCGGTGCATCGAGCGCTGCGTCGAACGCGTAGCCTCGCGGTGATGCGGCGTCGACATCGGTGGCGATGATGCCCGCCAGGCGGGTCGCCGTCGCCGTCGCCATGGCGCCGCGCGGGATCTCCACCACCACGGTATCGGGCCGGAGTGCCACGCGCTGCGGCGCGGCGTGGTCCACGATGTCGGCGGAGTCGACGAAGAGGTATGGAGACGCGAATGGCGCACGCGCGCCGGCCGCGTCGCGCAGGAACGCCACCACGTAGCGCGCGGAATCGGCCCAGCCGCGTACCGACCAGCCGGTGAGCGGCGCCGGCAGCTGCTGACGCGTGGCCTCGATCGCCGACGCCCACTGCGTCGGAGCGCCAGCGCTGGCGCCGACATCCAATGTCAGCGACAGTGGTCCAGTGGCCGGAAGGCAGACTTCCGCGCAGGCGAGCCAGTCCGCCTTGCCCTGCAGCACCAGCGAACTCGCGGCGAACGTCGCGGGCACCTGCACGTCGGCCAGCACCAGCACTTCGTTCTCGTAGCCATAGCTCATCAGCGGCGGCTGCGGCGTGAGTTTCGGCGTGGGGAAGCGGAGCGGGCCGACCGTGATGCCGTCGGGGAGCGTCCACTTCACCTTCAGCGGCAACCCGGCATCACCAGGATTGATCCAGTAGGTGTGCCAGTGTGGATCGAGCGTCAGCCGCACCGCCACCGTCATGGTGCCACCACGGGCCGCAGCGGTCGCGCCGGAAATCAGTTCGGCGTCGCTGTGCGGGCTGGGGTCGCGCGGAGCTCGCGGTGCCTGCGCGTCGAGCGCGGTGCCGTGCGAGGCCAGCACGGCGGCGGTCGCGAGACGCAGGAGACGGCGGAAGTGACGCTTGGGGACGCGCATGTCACACAACGAAAAAGAGGACGCGGCGGGGGCATCTCGCCCGGCTGAGCATGGAACGAAGTGCTGCGTCAGGTCGCTGATGAAATGTCGCCTCGGTCAATCCGCTGCGCGACGGGGGGCGTAGCGCTCCGAGAGCGATCCGCCTTCCATGTCCCGGTACAGCCGCATGTCGATCACGTCCCAGCCAGTTCGCCCGCTGACCTCGGGCCTCTGCGCCGGCCTCCTGTTGCTGTCCTGCGCGCCCGTGCTGGTGAGCCAGGCGCCCTCGATCCGGACGGACAGCGCTCGCGGACGGGTGCTCGACACGGTCCGGGTTCGCGGCCGGGTGGCAAACCTCATCGGCAGCGCCCGCACTGCCTCCGAAGGGCACGTGGGGACGCTCGAGTTGCGCTCGCGACCCCTCGCACGCGAGGGCGAACTGCTGGAGACGGTGCCGGGCGTGATCGTCACCCAGCATTCCGGTGAGGGAAAGGCGAATCAGTACTTCGTGCGAGGCTTCAACCTCGATCACGGCACCGACTTCCAGACGATGGTGGACGGCATGCCGGTCAACCAGCCCACGCACGCCCACGGGCAGGGGTACACCGACCTGAATTTCCTCGTGCCGGAGTTCGTGCGAAGCCTCGACTACAAGCTGGGCGTGTCGCACGCCGAGTTGGGCGACTTCGGCAGCGCCGGCGGTGCGGAGTTCAACCTCGCACGACGGTTCGATGCGCCGGTGGTGGTGACGGAGATGGGCGCCAATGGCCTCGCACGCGTGGTCCTCGGCCGATCGGTGAAGGCGGCGGGCGGCGACCTGCTGTTCGGTGGCGAGGGGAAGCAGTACGACGGGCCGTGGCAGCGCGCCGAGCGCTTGCGCAAGTACAGCAGCATGGCGCGATACAGCATGGAGCGCGGCGCGTCGCAGTTCTCGGTGCTGGCGATGGCCTACACGAGCCGCTGGGATGCCAGCGACCAGATCCCGCAGCGCGCGATCCGCAGCGGCGCGCTGAGTCGATTCGGACAGGTCGACAGCACGCTCGGCGGGAATACGTCGCGCTACAGCCTCTCAGCTTTGCTGCGTCGCGTCGGCACCGGGTCGGTGCAGGAATACCAGACTTACGTGATTCGCTCGGCACTCGACCTGACGTCGAACTTCACGTACTTCCTCGATGATCCGGTCAACGGCGACCAGTTCCAGCAGCTCGACGCGCGCACGGTGGTGGGTGGCAGTGCGACGCACCTGCAGCCGTTCACCCGCGGCAACACGACGCACCTGCTGAAGGTCGGGCTGCAGACGCGTGCAGACCTTGCCGGGGTGTCGCTGCACCGCACCGCGCGTCGCGAACGCGTGCGGACGGTGCGCTACGATGACGTGCGCGAAGTCGGGACGGGCCTGTTCATCGAGAACGAGTCGCGCTGGACGCCATGGTTCCGGACGGTGCTCGGTGCTCGCGCGGATGGCTACCTGTTTCACGTCGACGCCGACCGGCAGGAAAATGGCGGTAGTCGCGCGGCGGCGATCGTGAGCCCGAAAGTCTCGCTGATCGCGACACCTGGCGCCGGCGCCGAGGTGTACATCAGCGGTGGCACCGGGTTTCACAGCAACGATGCGCGGGGCACCACCATCCGCATCGATCCGGTCACCGGCGACGAGGCGCGACCGGTCGATCCGCTGGTCCGATCCCGCGGCGGCGAACTCGGGCTCCGCGTGGCTCCGTTGCGCGGACTGCGCACGACCCTCTCGCTCTGGGCGCTCCGGCTCGACAGCGAGCTGTTGTTCGTGGGCGATGCCGGCGCAACCGAGCCCACCACGGAGAGTCGTCGCTCCGGCGTCACGCTGGCGAACTACTATGCCGTCACGCGATCACTGGCACTGGATGCCGACGTGTCGGTCGCACGTGCGCGGCTGCACGGCGTGCCGCAGTCGCAGTCCTTCCTGCCCGGTGCACTGGAGCGAGTGATTGCGGCCGGTGTGACGTGGAATTCAAGCCGGCGCGCGAGCCATGCGGCGCTCCGCGTGCGTCACTTCGGTGCCTATCCGCTGATCGACGACGGCAGCCGGCGTGCGCAGGCTGCCACCCTGCTGAACGCCGACGCCGGGATTCGCGTGCTGCCGAACATCAACCTGCAGCTGACGGTGCTCAACCTGCTCGGCTCTCGCGCTGCGGACATCCAGTATCTCTACTCCTCGCGCCTGCGTGGCGAGGCGGAAGGCGTGACCGACGTGCACCTGCATCCGGTGGAGCCTCGGCAGCTGCGCCTGTCGCTGCGCTGGACCAACTAGTGCAGTCACGCGCCCGGCCATGGCACATTGCTGCGCATGACTCGTCGCCTCCTCCTGCTCATCGCCGCTGGTAGCGCCACTGGCTCGCTCACCGTCCCGCAGCGCCTGCTCTGGGGCGAAGCTGGCCATCGCATCACCGCACAAGCGGCCGTGGCGGCGCTGCCGACCGACATGCCGCAGTTCTTCCGCGAGGCAGGTCCCCAACTGGCATACCTCAACCCCGAGCCGGATCGGTGGCGCGCGCGCGAGGAGTCGCAGCGCGATCCGGCGCTGGAGGGAGCGACCGCCCCGGACCATTTCCTCGACCTCGAACTGATCCCGGCCGCCAGCCGCGCCGGCGCTTTGGCCGCCAGGGATCGGTACGCATTCGCCGACTCACTGCGCGCGCATCGCGTCGATCCGGCGACGGCCGGTGCGCTGCCGTTCGCGATCGTGGAGGTGACGCAGCGTCTGCGGGTGGCGTTCCGGCTCTGGCGGAAGGCGCCGAACGACACCGAGCGACGCTGGATCGAGGCGCGCATCATCAACGATGCCGGCATCCTTGGCCACTATGTCGCCGACGGCTCGAACCCGGCGCACACCACGATTCACTACAACGGGTGGGTGGGTGCGAACCCGAACGGCTACGCCACCGACAACCGGTTCCATGGCCGCTTCGAGTCGGCGTTCGTGCAGACGCGCGTGAAGCTGGCCGACGTGCAGCCGCAGGTCTCCGCGCCGCCGCAGGAGTTGACGGTGCTGCGACCGGCAGTGGTGACGTACTTCCTGCGCACACACGCCGATGTGGAGCGGCTCTACCAGCTCGACAAGGCGTCGCCGTTCAACGCCACGCAGCAGGGCGACGCGCACAAGGCGTTCGCGGTGGAACGGCTGGTGGCGGGTGCCACCATGCTGCGCGACCTCTGGTGGACGGCGTGGGTGACCAGCGCGCCCAGCGGCGGCTGACACCCGAACCCGTCAGTCGATCGGCTTCAGGTTGGCGACGATCTCGGCGCGCCTCGGCTCGAGGAACGGCGCCAGCACCACCTTCTCACCGAGGGTCGCGTCGTCCTCGTCGATGCCGAAGCCGGGGCCGTCGGTGGCCAGCTCGAACAGCACGCCGTTCGGCTCGCGCAGGTAGAGGCTGCGGAACCAATAGCGATCGACCTGTCCGCTGTTGGGGATGCCGAAGCGGTTGAGCCGCTCCGACCACTCGGTGTAGGTGTCATCGGCACAGCGGAACGCGACGTGGTGCACGCCACCGGCGCCGGGTGACGCAGGACGGAGGTCGGGCTGCACCGCCACATGCAACTCGGCCGCGGCACCGCCGTCGCCCATCTCGTACACGTGCACAGTGTGTTGCGGCGTATCGGGATGCGGGTACTCACGCACCAGCCGCATCTGCAGCACGCGCTGCAGCAGCGCGTCGGTCGGCGCGAGTGTGGGGATGCTGATCGTGATCGGGCCGAGGCCCCGGATCTGTCGCTCGGCCGGCACGGTGCTGCGGTCCCAGGGAAACGCGTCGCCGGCACCACCATCGTCCACCAGGGACAGGCGCTGGCCTTCCGCATCCTCGAAGTCGAGCACCTGCCTGCCGTCGCGCAAGACCACCGCTGCAGCCGTCACGCCCTCGGCGCGGAGATGTGCAGCCCACCAATCGAGAGTGCCGTCGCCGGCCACGCGCAGCGCCGTGCGCGTGATGGAACGCGTGCCGCGCGTCTCGGTCGCGGCATTCCAGTCGAAAAAGGTCAGGTCGGACCCGGGCGACCCCTTCGCGTCGGCATAGAACAGGTGGTACGCGCTCACGTCGTCCTGGTTGACGGAGCGCTTCACGAGGCGCATGCCGAGCGTCTTCGTGTAGAAGTGATGATTCTCGCGAATGCGTGCCGAGACGGCGGTGAGGTGATGTATGCCGAGCAGCTGCATGCGTGGAATCCGGTAGAGGTTCGCTGAATCTGCAGAGAGAACGCGGTCGTCGCGGCGATTGTTGCCGCATGCTCGGTCGAGGCGGCCGACCGTCAAGTCGCGGGGGGGCGGTGGGGCACCGCTACCGATTCGGTGGCTCGCCCAGTATGTCTCGGCTGCGCGACCGCGCCGCGAACGGTCGTTTCGCATCGATCCCTCTCTCCGGTGCCATGATGGCCGGCTCTCGTTCGTGACACGCAACATCCTCGCGGCGCGGAACGTGTCGACTCTGCGCGCCGTGGCCGGCAGCGGCGCACTGCTGGCCTTCGACTACGACGGTACGCTGGCGCCGCTCTCCAACGACCCGGAAAGTTCACGCATGCGTCCCGAGACCGCGGAACTGCTGCGCAACCTCGCGCATGCAGCACCGGTCGCCGTGATCACCGGCCGATCGGTCCGTGACGTGACGCCGCGACTGGAATCGATCCCGATGCTGGCCGTGATCGGCAATCACGGGGCGGAACCGTCGCCGTTCGCGAAACGCGCGGCGCGCGAAGTGGCGGCCTGGCTGCCGATGCTGGAAGCGGTGGTGGCGACGCTGCCCGACGTGGTGATCGAGAACAAGGTGCTGTCGGTCTCGGTGCACTACTGGCACGTGGCCGACCCCGGCGTGGTGATCGCGGCGATCGCGGCACTGGTTCCGACGCTGCCACACCGCGTCACGGTGGTGCACGGCATCGGGCTGGTGAACCTCGTGCCGCATGGCGCGCCGGACAAAGGTCGCGCGCTCGCCACGCTGGTGACGAAACATGGCCTGCCCGGCGCCGTGTTCGTGGGCGACGAACTCACCGACGAGCCGGCATTCCGAAGCGCCGCGGGTGCGACCGGACTCGGTGTCCGCGTGGGGCGCTGGAGTGGTACGGCTGCCACCTACCACATCGACACGCAGGTGGACATCGACGCACTGCTGACCGAGTTGCTGATCGGGCGCACACGGCCACAGCCGGCGCAGGAATCGCGCACCACCGTGGGCGACTGACGACAGGCCCGCGACCTACGGCGCCGCGCGTGCCGCGCGTGATGGCCCGACGCGCCGCGCGAGGCGCTCGATCTCGATCCGGACGGCGCGCAACGCGCCGAGCGAAACCGCCAGCACCGGCGACTGCACGGTGAATGCCGCCGCGATGGCGTAGAGCGTCCGCAACGAGAACGTCGGCTCCGCGCTGATCGCGTAGATCAGCTCCCACGAGTGTGGCCGAAACTTCGCCTTGAAGCGTTCCAGCCCACGGAAATTGTAGAAGCGACGCCCATGCACACGCACGAACGCCAGCAACGCGGCCAGCCAGGCAGGGTTCTGGTCCGGCGGCTGCTGCGTGCCTTCGCGCAGCGGCACCAGTCCCATCGTCACGTAGGCGGCGCCGTCGGCCGCCACTGCGCGCATCATCACATCGAACAGTGTCTCGATGGTGCCGTTCGGCGCCCCAGTGCCGCGCACGAACTGCTCCACCAGCCACCCCTGCCGCGCGGGTACCGGTGACGCATTGATGAACCCCACCACCTCGCCCGCGCGTTCGGCGACGAAGATGCGCCGTCCGGTGAGGTCGTGCAGCGTGTGTGGTTCCACCAGGAAGTGCAGGGTGGGCAATCCACGCGTGCGCAACCACTGCTGCAGGCAGCGCTGCAGTCGCGGGTCGGCCTCGGCGCGCTGCGGCGCCCATTCCGTCACCGTGACGCCCTTGTTTCGCGCGCGCTGCAGCTGGCTGCGCAATGACGCGTGGCCGGCGGGGATCTCGGCCCAGCGCGCCGGATTCCACACCGGCTGTGCGCCAAGCACCACCGTCGTGTACCCGGGCTGACCGTCGAGTGCATCGAAGAGGCGACCGGCAGCACCGAAGTAACAGGCGCGACACCCGATCGAGCGCACGAAGCTCTCCCACTCCGCGAGGACGTCGGCAAGCCGCTCCCCCGAGCAGATCGGAGCACCCACCACCAGGCAGACGCCATGGGTGCGGACGTAACCGACCATGGCGTCACCCGCGGCGGCGAACCAGTGCAGGATGCCGTCGTTCACCACCTGGTAGGCCATCGCATTCCAGCCGTGCTGCAGCGCCAGCGCACGCGCCCGCGACACGTCGCGCGACGCTCCGCGGGTGCGCGCGTCATGGAAGTCGGCGGCGGCGGTGTGCATGGACGGTGAAGGTAGTCGCGACATGTCTCCCGGCTCGAGCGCGACACGCATCACCTGTCGCGCGTCGTGCTGCGGCATCGGTATGCTGTATCCTTACGCATGACTGAACCGAAGCGGATCGCGGTGCTGGGTGCCGGCTATGTGGGGAGTGCGCTGGCGCGCGAGGCGTGCCGACAGGGGCACGCGGTGTGGGCCGTGCGTCGCACGTTGCCAGCGGACGGTGATGACGGCGTCCACTGGGTCCGCGGTGACGTTGCGTCGGGCCAGGTGGACGGACTGTCGCCGGCGCTGGATGCGGTGGTACTGACGGTGGCGCCGTCGCGCACTGATCACGGGTACGCGGGCACGTATCCTCCAGCCGCGGCGGGTGCGGTGGCGCTCGCGACGGCAACGGGTGCACGCAGCCTGCTCTACACGTCGAGCACGGGCGTGTACGGCGGTCGTGGAGGTTTGGTGGTGACGGAGTCGAGTCCGCGCGCCGGCACTGGCGAGGGCAACGTGGCGCTGGGCCAGGCGGAAGACATCGTGCTGGCATCGGAGGCGGCGCGCCCGACGGTGCTGCGTGTGGCGGGGATCTACGGCCCTGGGCGCGATCCACGGGGCCGGATGCGTGACGCGTCGGCGCTGCCGCAGCGCGGAGGCTACTGGGTGAACCTGGCGCACCGTGACGACATCGTGGGTGCGCTGCTGCACCTGATCGGCACGGTCGCGGCGCCTGCGGTGCTCAACTGCAGCGATGGATCCCCGACGCTGGCGGCGGACGTGGCTCGCTGGCTGGCGAAGCAGGACGGGCGCGATCCGGCGTCGCTGCGCTTCGACAACGATGCGGAGCCGAGTCGGAACGACCAGTGTGTGAGCAACGCAGCGCTGCGGGCGGTGGGGTGGGCACCACGCTTCCCGTCCTTCCGCGAGGGTTTCACACGCGGACTGAGCTGAGCCCGATCGTGGCGCTGGCACGGTTGCTGCATATGTCCATAATCGTTGAACACATCGCCTTCTGACCCTCGAAGGCACCCTTGGCGGATGAATGACGGCATTCATCAGTTGAAGGCGCGGATCGACTCCCATCGGAGATCGACTCGCGCCTTTCGTGTTTCTGGATCGTGCCGGTGAGGTCGAACGGAAAAATACAGCAGCGCAGACGCGCTCCGCGGGGGATGTAACGTCCACGCGTATGATGCAACACATAGATGATGCACCGCATAGAGCACGATTCCAGACCGGGGCAGCCGCGAAATTTCGCGACTGGCCCGGTCTGCGTTGTGGCGTTGTCGGCACCGGCAAGCCACGAACGATGAATGGGGCAGCTGCGGGTCCGTCGCAGATGCCCCATTCCAGTCGAGCGTCCCTCACCTACGTCGCATCACGCCTCGGAAGCGCAGTGCCGTCCTGCCGTCCGCACCAGCCAGCACGCCAGTGCGACGTCCCGCACCTGCAACCGCTCCTGCATCCTCACGTCACCTCGCGCAGCGGTGCGGCACCCTGGCCGCACCGTTCACTTGCTGCCGCGCGCTGACGACTTCTTCGCTGCCGGGCGTGCCGCCGGCTTGGCGTCTTCGCTGTCCTCTTCCTCTTCGCCGGTCGCCGTGTCGAGCGCCTCGGCCTCCATGCCCGGAGCGGAGACGTTGACCTCCTCCTCGGCGATGGTCGACAGCAGCTCGTCGGCGGCCTTTTCCTCGTTCAGGGACGTCTCGAGCAGTTCGGCGATCTCACTGTGACCCATCAGCGTCGCGAAGGCGAGCGTGCTGCCGTAGGCGGCGATCTCGTAGTGCTCGACGCGCTGGGCGGCAGCGATGATGCCGGCATCCTTCACCGACGCCTCGCCCTCTTCCTCGAGCATCTCGGTGCCTTCCTCGAGCAGGCCTTCCATGCCCTTGCACTTCTTGCCGCGCGGGCTGGTGCCCAGCATCTCGAAGATCTGCTCGAGGCGCGACACCTGCTCCTGGGTCTGCGCGAGATGATCCTCGAAGGCCTTGCGCAGGCTGGGCGCGGCGACACCCTTCGCCATCTTCGGGAGCGCCTTGACGAGCTGCGTTTCCGCGCTGTAGAGGTCCTTCAGTTCAGCAATCATCAAGTCGTGCATCGTCGCGAGCGCCATCGTATTGCCTCCATGGTGCGTTCCAGCGGAACGCGGTTTTCTCGTGACCCGACTCAGGGTTCGGGCCACGTCGCACGCACTCGCGCAGGTCATCAGGCGCGGTGCGCGCTGCAATCCGGAACGGAAACGGAAAAGGCGCGACATGAGCCCAGAGAGCTCCGCCGCGCCTTCATCTCATGAGCCGGATGCTCATGCGACAAGGAAGGAACCGATCGACACCGGCTCCGGATGTGGACTGCACCTGCGTCGAACCGAGCTTGCAAGAGCCGCGCCGTGCTGGCGCGTCAGGCGCCTATGATGCGCGTCGACATGGGGTTCGTCAACTCATCCGTGAAGATCGAGTCGGCGTCGCCGCATGGATCACTGCTTCGACGCGTCGAGATCGAGGTGTACACGCTCGCCGCCGTCCGGACGCGTGCCGGTCAGGAGGGCGGCGGCGAACTTGACGATGCGCGCCGGGCCGCCGGGTGCGTCCCAATAATCGCCGTGTTCTGCACGCACGTGGACGAGGGTGATCTCGGGATCGGTGGGTCCGTTCGGGAACCAGGCTTTCATGCCCGGATTCCAGAGTTCCTCCACCTTCGCCGGATCGCGCACCAGCGCCGCGGTGCCGCGGATGACGGCGAACTTGTGGTCGTCGGGTTCGGCGAACGTGGCCAGGACGCGCGCATCATGTCGCACCTGTTCGGCCAGCGGCGATCCGCCGGAGGTGGCAAACCAGAGGTCGCCGTCTTCTTCCACCTGCTGGAGATACATCGGGCGGCTGTGCATCGCACCGTCAGTGCCTTCGGTGGTGATCATCGCGACCCGGATGTCCATCACCATGTCGCGCAGGGTGCCGAGTGCGGCGTCATCGTCGCGTGAATTCTCTGCCATCGGGAAACTCCGGTTGGTGTATCGTCAGGCGGTAGCCGAGGCATCCGGCGCCGCGTGTGCGGGCGGGCAGTCGCACGAACCGCGCCGCGCTGGATGGCATGGATGGTGCAGCGCACTGCATCGTCGGCGTGGATCGAGCACGCTCCGACGCGACTCCTTTCCGCACGAGCCCCGGGCTCGTGAGCAGAAGGCGGCAACAGCCCACGGGCTGTGTCCGCCTTTTCTTGCGTCCGGGGCACTGGTGCGAGGGCGTCGAGAACGCGCAGGTGAGTACGCACGAGGCCGACGATCGCTGCGGTTCGTGTCACGCTCGTCCCGTCACCCGAGTGTCTGCATGAGAACGCGATGGTTGCTGCCGCTGAGCGGCTTCCTGTTCGTCGGCTTCCTGACCTATGCCTGCCAGCAGGCGCCCACGTCGGAGGCGATCGTCAGCCTGACGGAGGACGGAGCGTCGGTATCGCCGTCCGGGCGCAATGCGGAGCAGCACGGTGTGGCGATGGTGCGCCTCGCCAATGCACTGCCGGGGAGCACTGGGCTGGAGGTGTTGCGCGACTCCACGTCGCTGGTGACCAACGTACCGTTCGGTGGTGTGTCGCCGTATGAGGAAGTGAGCGGCAGCATGACGCGCTTCCGCCTCCGCCACGGCGGCACCACCGCGATCATCGCCGAGAGTGAGCAGCGGTTGCAGGATGGTCTGCGCTACACGCTGGTGGCGCTGCCGGATCGCAATGGCGGCACCACCATGCGCGTGATCCGCGACGACCTGGTGCCGGGCGAAGGCCGTGCGCGTGTGCGCGTGATCCACGCCGCACCAGGCCTGGATGACGTGGCGGTGGCGATGACCGGTGCCAGCGATCCGCTGTTCGCCAACGTCGATTACGGTGGTGAGGCGGGCTTCAAGGACGTGGCGCCCACCACCGCCGGCTTCACCGTGCGCCGCGAGCTTGGCGGACCGCCGGTGCTGGCGTTGCGCAGCATGGGATTGGCCGCGGGCACGGCGTACACCTTCATCCTCACCTCGCGACCGGATGGGCAGCTGATGGCCATCTCCTTCTCCGATGCCGGAGCGACGGTAGCACAGCCCAATTGATGTTTCAGTGGCGTGACTTGCGGGAACTGATGCCGGGCTGTTATTTCGTGGCACTCGGTCGGTGTCCATCCGGACCGAGTGAACTTGGCGGACGAGACACAGGGCTCGTCAGTTGAAGGCGCGGATGACTCCTCACGGAGTCGGACGCGCTTTTTCATTTACTCGATCCGGCCGCTGACAGTTCGCGCCGGGGTTCCGGAGTCGCCAATGTTTGTGCCGGCCATCAGAGGTCAGTTCGCCGAGGAATTGGGAGAATTGCACGACGGCAGTGTGAGTCTCTTCGTCACCCTCCCCGTCTTCCGCACCCTGCTCGTGTCGGAGGGGTGCTCGCAGCTGCTGCGACGCTTCGAGGGAGTCGTCGGCGAGCACCTGGCGCACCTCGACGGCATCCTGGGTGATGTGCTGGTGCGACGAGACCGATCCGATGGCGACCTCACCCGTTCGCTGTTCCGGGCCCTGGCCATGATCCGGGCCGATGCACCTTCCCCGCAGCGCGATGCGGACATTTTGACGACGCTCGAACAGGCGCAGATCTTCCTGATGGGCTCGTGTGGTTTCGCGCTCCGGTTTGCGAGGCAGGCTGGAGTGGACCGATCCGTGCAGGTGCTCGAAGAGTCGATGGCCCGCATCGGGTCGCTCGCGCTGCATTTCCCCTCCGCCCATCAGGCGGACTCGCTCGGCTTCCAGCGCACGGACGCCGTGGCGTAGGGGAGACGCTGTCGCGGGATCGTTTCATCTGCGCAGGGAGCCCCGCTGTCCCCCCCGCCGTTCCGCCAGTTCGTCCGCGCGCTTCTGACATTCCGACCGCGCCTCCTGGCGTGGTCGCGCGCCGTGATGTCCGCGAACACCGCGCGGTGGGTCGGTTTGATGCTGCTCACCTTCGCGGTGATCGGTGTCGTCGGCTGGGTCACCGGGACCTGGTGGATGGTGCAGCCGTTGCGCTCCTTCCCGCCGCTTCGTTTCGCGTCGGCGCTCGGATTGCTGGCGCTCGGTGCCGGCATCTTCGTGTCACCGTTTCCGCGACAGCGGCCGCAGGCCGTGTTCTGGGCGATCAGCGCCCTGGTGCTCGGCACATTGCCGCTGCAGCACGCACTCGGCATCGACTGGCTCTGGGAGCCGATCGCCAGCGTCGCGCCGCCGGTGCGCACCAATTGGCACGGCGAACCGGTCGGGCAGATGGCCCTCTCGAGTGCCGTCTTCGTCGCGCTGGGCGCCATCGGGCTGCTGGCAATCGTCTCGCGACACCGAGGGCTCTGGTCCTCCATCGCGCTGGCGGCGACCGGCGGCATCGTGATGCTGCTGGCGACGACGGTGGTGGCCGGCCAGGCGATGGGGTTCCTCGAGGGCGTGCAGTATGGTGCGATGCTCGGCTCCTCGCTGCAGGCCACACTCTGCGCGATCGTCTTCGCCACACACTTCAATGCGCTGGCGTGGACGAAGCAGTCCGGCTTCGCACCGCCGCCGGCATGGCTGCCGCTCTCGGTGGGCGCCGGATCACTGGTGACGGTGCTGTTTCTCTGGCGCGCGCTGGTGGTGAGCGAGGCCGAACAATTGGCCGACCAGACACGCGTCGCCGCTGGCGCGACGCGTCTGGCGCTGGCACGTCAGCTCTCGGTGGCCGAGCGTGCCCTGGACAACATCGCCGTCAACAGCGAGTCGCCGAACGCCAGCTGGACGGCGTTCGCATCACGATCGACGAGCGACATCGACGGGCTGGAAGGCATCGTCTGGACCGACAGCAGCGGTGTACGTCGCGGGTCGGACACGCTGACGACGCCGACCACGCTGGCGGCCGTCGTCAGCACGCTGCGGACGAATGCGGCGATGTTGCGCGAGTCGGCACCATCGCGCCGTTTCGTACCCCTGGATGGCGATTCGTCGCGCGCCCTGCTGGTGACGCGACACTGCGATGGCGCACGATGCGGCGACCGGCTGGTCGGCGTGATCAACGCGCCGCAGTTGCTGGGCGCCGTGCTGGCCGACACGGTGCTCGGTGTGCACATGGCGATCGGAAACCGGGACCGTTGGTTCCGCACCTCGGCGCCGGCGCCGGAGATCAGCAGTCGATTCCTCGTGATCGAGCCGGTGACGGTGGCGGGACTGGAGTGGCAACTCGGCGTCTGGCCGAACGCGCGCACGATGAGTGGCAGTCCGTCGCGGCTGAGCGACTTCGTCCTGCTGCTCGGCATCGCCGTGTCGGTGCTGCTGGCGGTGGCGCTGCGCCTGGCGCAATCGGTGTCGCAGAGCGCGCGGCTGGAGGAGCGCGCGAGCATCGACAAGGCGCTGCAGTCCACCACCGACGGACTGTGGGAATGGGACCTGTTGAGCGGTGTGGTGACGCGGTCGCCGCAGCTGTGGGGCCGGCTCGGATATGGGTCGGGCCAGGCACACAGCCGGATGCAGGACTGGCTCGGGCTGGTGCACCCGCAGGATCGCGTGATGGTCGAGAATCGGCTGACCGACCACCTCGAGTCACGCGCCGACGCCTTCGATGCGCAGTACCGGGTGAAGAGTGCGGCCGGACGGTGGCATGACTTCGTGGATCGTGGACGCGTCGTGCTGCGCTCGCCCACCGGGCAGCCGCTGCGACTGCTGGGCATGTTCGCCGACGTCACCGATCGCCGTCATGCCGAGGAGTCGTTGCGGCAGGCCGAGACGATGAGCACGATGGGGCGGCTGGCAGCACGCATCGCGCACGAGATCAACAATCCGCTGGCCGGCATCCAGAGCGCCTTCCTGCTGATCAAGGATGCCATTCCGCCGACCCATCCGCACATCAAGTACGTTGGGGCGATCGAGCGGGAGGTGCAGCGGATCAGCCAGGTGACGCGGCAGCTCTACGAGACCTACCGTCCCGAAACCGAATCGAGTACGCATGCCCCGGTGCAGACAGTGGTCGGCGATGCGGTGGCGTTCCTGGAGCAGGTGAACCGGAACGCCGGCGTCTCGATCTCGGTCGAGCTTGGTGGCGTTGCGGCAGTGGTGCGGCTGTCGGATTCGATCCTGCGGCAGTGCATCTACAACCTGGTGCAGAACGCGATCGAGGCCTCACCGCCGGGATCGCGGGTGGTGGTCTCTGGTGCGATCGTCGGTCGCGAGTTCGTGTTGCGGGTGCGGGATCAGGGCCCGGGTGTGCCAAGCGACCTGCGCGAGAGCATCTTCGACCCGTTCGTGTCCACCAAGCCCTCGCAGCTCTCCACCGGCGGCATGGGCCTTGGGTTGTCGCTGGTCCGTCGGGCGGTGGATGCCGCCGGCGGCAGTATCGAAGTGATCGACGCAGATGGCGGCGGCGCCGAGTTCATCGCTCGGATTCCGCTCGCCGACCCCCCCGTGAACGGAGTGAGTGCATGACGCGCGGCCGGATCCTGATTGCCGATGATGAGCCGACCTTTCTCGAGTCCACCGCCGACTTGTTGCGGCGCGAGGGGTACGAGGTGGCGACGGCGAGCGACGGCCAGCGGGCGCTCGAGCTGGTGGTGGATGAGCAGTTCGACCTGCTGATCACCGACCTGGAAATGCCGGGCAACAGCGACCTCGCACTGGTGCGCCGCGTGGCACAGGTGCGCGGCGGGTTGCCGGTGATCATTTTGACCGGCTTTCCGAGCGTGCGATCGGCGGTGGCGAGCATCGAGCTGCCGGTGGCGGCGTACCTCACCAAGCCGGTGGTGTTCGCCGACCTCGAGAAGCGGGTGGATGCGGCAGTGACGCGTTTCCGTTCGTTCCGCGCGATGCAGGACGCCGAGTTGCGCCTGAACGACATGCGGCTGCGGTACGATCAGCTGGCGACGCAGCGTGGTCCGGGTGCGCCGACGGCCGACACGTTCCTGTCGCTGGCGCTGCGCAACGTGATGGGCTCGCTCACCGACCTGGAGCAGCTCGGTCGTGCACTTGCCGGCGCACCGGTGGATGCGCATGCGTGCCAGATCATGAACTGTCCACGCGGGTCGCAGCTGACCTCGGCGATCCAGCATACGGTGGAAGTGCTCGAGGAGACGAAGCACGCGTTCAAGTCGAAGCAGCTGGCGGAGTTGCGCCAGCGACTCGAGCTGTTGCTGCAGTACAACTGACCAGTACGGTGGTGTGCGGCGACGCGTCGTCTAGCACAGAACTTGCCTTGCTTCACAGGTAAGGAAAACGGCACTGACGTTCGGTCAGTGCACCTTGGCGGACGGGCATGGCCTGTCAGTCGAAGGCGTGAGGGTGAGCCAGTCACTGGCTTGCCGTCACGCCTTTTTCCGTTTTTCACCGAATCATCGGAGATGCCATGAATTGGGATACGATTGCAGGCAACTGGAAGAACGCGAAGGGCAAGGTGCGTGAGCAGTGGGGCGAGCTGACCGATGATGATCTCGACGTCATCGCGGGTAAGCGTGACCAGCTCGTCGGGAAGATTCAGGCTCGTTACGGCAAGGGCCGTGACGAAGTCGAGCGCGAGGTCTCTGAATACGAGGCGCGCCACGAATCCACCGACTTCAGCCGCTGAGACTCCGCCCCGTATGGCCGCATACCGCGGCCATACGACGTGGCGGCATAACCCGAGAGACATACCATGCTGCGCTGGGCCTTTGCATTCCTCATTCTCGCGCTGATCGCAGGCCTGTTCGGCTTCGGCGGCATCGCGTCCGCCTCGGCGGGAATCGCCAAGACGCTGTTCCTGATCTTCATCGTCTTCGCCGTGATCGCATTGATCGTCGGACTCGTGACCGGACGCAACGTCGTCCCATGACGGGTCGGTGACGTGCAGCAGCGCGGCGTGCGGTGATCAGCCCGCGCGCCGTGCTCCGTCGCGTCCGGTGGTGACGTCAGGTGCGGCGACCGCAGCACCGACTTGCAGTTGCATGTTCCGCAGTGACTCCTCCGCAAACCGCTGTTGCAGCCGGCGTCCCACGATCCGGAAGCCGACACGGTGCACCAGGTTGGCGATGTGGCCGGTCTGGGAGAAGGAGTGGATGCGGAATGCAACCGCGCCGGTGGCCAGTTGCTTCACGATTTCGAAGGTGATCTCGCCGCGTTCGAGATGACCGGCGAGTGTCTGGTAGCTGTAGCCCCAGGCGTATTCCTTTCCGTCACGACCGTCGCGGGTGAGGTCGATCACGCGACTGACGCGCACCGGCAGTTCGAACGTCATCCAGAGGAAACGCGCCGTGAGCAGCATGGCGCGATTGGCCAGTGGTGCGGCCGGATCGAAACGGCCGCGGATCAGGCGTGATGGTGGGAAGGTGTACTGCGTGAGGATCGCGCAGGCGGCGGCGAACGGCCCGTCCTTCATCGGTGGGCCGGGCTCCTCGGACGGCAGCGGAGCCTCGCGTGCGTCGAGGTGCCAGCCTGCGGCGGCGACGAAGCTGTCGCGCTTGGTGAGGTCGATCGTGGGTTCCATCAGTCCGATCTCGGCGAGGCGCTTCGCCAGCTTCTCGTCGAGCGGGGGAACGTCAGCCATCGTGCGCCACGTCAGCGGTGGGTTCGGGCAGCGACTCGGTGGTGATGCTCACTTCGGGACGCGTCTGGACGCCGGCCAGCACGGCGAGTCGCTGCAGGAAGGTGATCCAGACTTCGGTCTGCACCTGACGGCCGATGCGCAGTGCGCCGTACGCCGCGGCAACCAGCGCGTCGCGCGACCGGGCCCAGGATTCGATGCGGACCAGCAGGTTGCCGTGCGAACGCGCGTCTTCCTGGACGCTGAACGTGATGTGACCAGCCTCGGGATGGCCGGCGAGCGTGACGAGGGTGAAGCTGTCGCGCGTCATCTCGGCGACGCGCACACGACCGTTCCACGGACCGAGCATGGTGATCTCATACTCGTCGCCGATCCGGAACACCTCATCGGTGCCTTCGGACTTCTCGAAGTTCGCGAGGGCAGCCGGTGCCAGTTCAGTGAGGTGCAGCTGCATGAGGCGCAGGACGATGTCGCGCGTGACGGCGCGATCGGGAAGCTCGATCTCGTAGCGTCGATGCACCAGCGCACCGCTGCCTTCACTGGCGGGTTGCGTGTCGGCGCCGGTTTCGAGATGGCGACGGGTGCGACGCAGGCGTCGCGACGGAGCCGGAGTGTCGAGCTGACGCTCGTTGCGTGGTGCGGTGCGCTGGCGCCACGCGATCGCGAGCAGGCTCAGCGTTCCGGTGGCGAGCAGGAGGGGAAGGACGACAGGGATCGAATCCTGCCTGTCTCGAAGTCCGTAGTTCATGATGCAACTCCGTGCTGGACGCGATGACTGCGTGAACGATGCAAGCAGTCTATGCAACGCGCGGGCCGCCGCTGTGATCGACGGCCCTCCAGCGATCAGCTCGCAGCAGTGCGAGCGTCACCTGTACGTAAAGGAGTTCGGGCAATGAGCAAACTGCTGCGTGGGCTAGCCGCCGGATATGGCGCGAAGAAGCTGGGAGGCGGCTGCTTCAGCACTGTGCTGATCTTTCTCGTGTTGTGGTGGCTGCTGGGCAACTTCGACATGTTCCGATAGCACGACGCCCGCGCTCCGGTGATCCGGGGCGCGGGCGCGTTGCAGGGATAGCCGCGGGGCAGCCTTCGCCCCGCGACACTTCACATCGTCTGGATCGGCTCCGGCGGCGTGTGCGCGACATGCGGCACATGCGGCTCGCGCGGTCGTGTGGCGGCGCGCACCAGCATCGTCACCAGCACGATCGGCAACACCACGAACAGCAGCAGCTTGAAGAGCAGCACCGTGGCCAGCCCCAGGATCAGCAGCGTCAGGATCGGGATGCCGAGCAGCGAACCGGCGAGGATCGGGCGCAGGGCGAACAGGCGAAGGAAGGCAGTCAGCATGGCGACACCGGAGGAGAAGGTTGCAGACCCTACGCGCCGGGCAGGGCAAAGTTTCCCGGTGACGTGACGCCGCCACGGAGCCCGCCGACCGCGGTGGTGGTGACGAGAGTCTCGGCCACCAGCCCGTGCGCCGCGAAGGCCTCCCGCATGGCCCGCGCGATCGCCTCGGCCTGCGCCGGCCGGCCGATGGCGACCAGCGCCGAACCGCTGCCACTCAATGTGCCGCCGAACGCGCCCGCGCCACGCGCCGCCGCCACCACGGCATCGTAACCGGGCACCAGCGTGCGTCGGTAGGGCACGTGCAGCACGTCGTCGAGGGCGCGGCCGAGCAGGGCAGCGTCGCCGGTGGCCAGGCCATGGGTGAGCGCCGCGCTCCGCTGCAGCGCGCAGATGGCGTCGCCGAATGACACATGCGACGGCAACACCGCGCGCGCCGCGGCGGTGGTGACCTCCAGCGGCGGCACGGCGAAGATGAACGCCAGCGATGCATGCACCGGCAACGCGGAGAACGCGTAGGTGCAATGCCGGTCGGCGGTGGCGTCGTCGTTGGCGACACCCAGCATCGCGCCCCCGAACGCTGCCGGCGAGGCGTTGTCGGGATGGCCTTCGATCTGCGACACCAGCGTCGCGATGCCGTGCACACCGAGACCCAGGTCGAGTGCGAAATCGGCCAGCGCGGCACCCGCCACCAGCGCCGCTGCCGACGATCCAAGGCCACGCGCCACCGGGATGGTGGAGCTCACGTCGTACGCGATCCCGGACGGCAGGGTGCGGCCGGCACGAGCGCAGGCGGCCACGAAGCCGTCGTGAATCAGGTCGTCGGTCGGCGCACAGGTGACGGCCTGCAGTGACCCGCCACGCGCCATGGTGACTGCGGTGCCAGCGGTGTCCAGGATCACCGACGCGGTCAGCCACCGATCCACCGCCATGCCGATGCAGTCGAACCCGGAACCGAGATTCGAGGTGCTGGCGGGAACGTGCACCGTGGCGCGCGTCAGGCTCATGCCGGCACCGGCGCGCTGCGCAACACCCGCTCCATGTCGGCCAGCGTGGCGTCGATCTCGATGCTGCGATTGGCGAAGGCTGGTGCCGGCTCGGTCTCGCGATGGTAGGCGAGCATCACTTCCGGATCCTTCAGCATGTGGCCGGTGAGCAGCGCGACGACGCGTGCACTTCGGTCGATGACGCCGCTGCGCACCAGCGCGCGCGTCCCGGCGACGCTGGCGGCGCTGGCCGGTTCGCAGCCCACACCACTGGCGTCGATCACGGCCTTCGCCTCGAGGATCTCGTCATCGGTGACGGAGAGCACCACGCCCTCGGTCTCGCGGATCGCGCGCACCGCGCGATCGTAGCTGGCCGGGTCACCGATGCGAATCGCGGTGGCGATGGTCTCGGCGCGCACGGTGTGGCGGGTGGCGAACGCGTCGTGGAAGCTGGCCGCGAACGGAGCGCTGCCGGCGGCCTGCACGCAGGCCAGGCGCGGCGCACGATCGATCAAACCGAGTCGCAGGGCCTCCCGCAGCGCAGCGCCGAAGGCCGCGGTGTTGCCGAGGTTTCCGGCAGGCAGCACCAACCAGTCGGGCGACTGCCATCGCAGCTGCTGCAGCAGGTCGAGAATGATCGTCTTCTGTCCCTCGAGCCGCCACGGATTGATCGAGTTGGCGAGATAGACGCCCAGCTGCTCCGACGACTCGCGCGCGAGGCGCAGGCAGTCGTCGAAGTCGCCGCGCACCAGCAATGTCTGCGCACCGTAGGCGATGGTCTGCGACAGCTTGCCCAGCGCCACCTTGCCCGCCGGCACCAGCACCAGGCCGCGCAGCCCGGCCAGCGCCGCATACGATGCCAGCGCCGAGGAGGTGTTGCCGGTGGAGGCGCAGGCGACGGCGGAGGCGTTGATGCGACGCGCCTGCGTGATCGCGACCGTCATGCCGCGATCCTTGAACGACCCGGTGGGATTGTGCCCTTCGTGCTTGAGCAGCAGGTCGTGCAAGCCAGCCCACTGCGACACCCGCGCGCGCGACAGGAGCGGCGTGTTGCCTTCACCCTGCGTCACCAGTTCGGCGTTGGTCGCGCCGGGCATCACCAGTTCGCGGAAGCGCCAGACGCCCGACTCACCCGGCCCCGTGCCCTGCGGCCCACGCGCCGGCATCAGGCGCGCGTCGAACAGGTCACGCAACGCGGTGCTGCAGCTCGGCGGCTGTGGATGCTCGATGTGCAGCAACCCGTCGCAGGTGGCGCACTGCATGCGCGCATCCAGCTCCGCGTGCTGCGCGCCGCAGACGTCGCACACCTGCCGACTGGTCGTCATCGCTGCTCGGCCAGCGTGAGCACGTCGGTGAAGACACCGGCGGCGGTGACGCCGGCACCCGCACCCGGCCCCGTGATCACCAGCGGATTCGTCTTGTAGCGCGTGGTGGTGAACGAGAAGAGGTTGTCGGTGCCACCGAGTGCGCCCAGCGGACTGCTGGCGTCCACGGCCACCACGCCCACGCGCACCGTCCTCGCGGTGACGATGATGCGATAGCGCAGCACCTCGCCACGCGCCTGTGCGTCCGCCACCCGTTGCGCCCACGCCTCGTCCACTTCGTGCGTGCGCGTGAGGAACTCGGAGAGTGGCAACTTGCGCAGCGCCACCGGCACCAGCGATTCCACCTTGATGTTGCGCAGCTCGCCGCTGTAACCCAGCAGCCGGCCAAGGATCAGCGCCTTGCGCGCGACGTCCATGCCGGAAAGGTCGTCGCGCGGATCGGGCTCGGTGTAGCCCTTCGCCTTCGCTGAGGCCAGCGCGACGGAGAACCGCGTGCCGCGCGACATCTCGCTGAAGAGGAACCCAAGGGTGCCGGACGGGCAGCCCTCGATCTGCAGGATGCGATCCCCGGAGGCGACCAGCTTGTTGATGGTGTCGATCACCGGCAGCCCCGCGCCGACCGTCGCCTCGTGCAGCATGCGCCGTCCGCGCGCAGCGGCGAGTCGGGCGAGTCCCTTGCCGTTGCGTCCACTGGTGACCAGCGGTCGCTTGTTGGCGAGCACCAGGTCCATGCCTGCGCCGAGCGCCGTCTCGAGCGTGGTGGACGTTTCCGATGCGGTGACGTCGACCACGATCGGCCGTTCCAGCGCGTGGGTGGCGATGGCGCGCAGCGCGTTCTCGTCGCTGGCGCGAATGCCATCGACCTGCTGCGCCAGCGGCTTGCCGTTGGCCTTCGCATCGGCCAGCGTCATCAGCTTCTTCGGGGTCAACCCGCGCGGGTCGAACACGTAGCCACTGCGATCGATCACGGCCACCACACGCACCGGCGCCGTGAGGCGTCCGCCATCGGGTGTGCGACGCTGCGCCAGCTGCAACGCCAGCTCGCGACCGATGGCGCCGAAGCCGAGCACGATCACGTCGGCATGCTGGCGCGCGCCGGCATCGCCGCCGCCGATCTTGTCGAGGCGGAAGGCGGCGTGCACCGCGCGTTGTGCGAGTGCGGCCGCGGTGTCGTCGATCACCACCGAGATGTTCATCTCCGAGGCGCCCTGCGCGATCGCGACCACGTTGATGCGGCTCTGTGCGAGGGCGTCGAACAGGCGTGCCGAGACGCCGGGCGTGCCGGCCATGCCGAGGCCGACGATGGCCAGCGTGGCCACCTTGCGGCGCACCTCGATGCCGTCGATGTCGCGGCGCGCGATCTCGGTGGCGAAGACGTCACTCCATCGGGCGGCGACTGCGCTCGCCATGTTGCCCGGCACCGCGATGCAGAGCGAGTGCTCCGACGACGCCATCGAGATCAGCGACACCGAGACGCCCAGCTGCTCCAGCGCGCCCAGTGCACGCGCCGCGACACCGGGTAGCCCGGCCATGCCGTTGCCGACGATGGTGACCAGCGCCTGGTCGGAGATCACCGCCAGGGCCTTCACCGGCAGCGACGGCATGCCGCGCTTCTTCTCGCCGACGGTGGCGAAGGTGGAGATCTCGGTGCCCATCGCCGTCGGATCGGCGAGGGGGCGGAGGTAGAGCCGAGTGTTGGTCGGCAGTCCGATCAGCGCGCGCGGATGCAGGATCTTGGCGCCGTGATAGGCCAGCTCGGAGGCCTCGCGCACATGCAGTGACGGGATCAGGCGCGCATCGGGTACCACGCGCGGATCGGCGGTCAGCAGCCCCGGCACGTCCTTCCACAGCATCACCGTGCCGGCGCGCAGCACGCGTGCCATCAGCGTGGCGGTGACGTCGGAGCCGCCACGGCCGAGCGTCACCACGGCACCCTTCCGCCCGCGACCGATGAAGCCGGGAATCACCGGGATGATGCCGCGCTTCAGACGCGGGAGCACCAGCTTCGCCGCCGCGGCCGTCGTCTTCACCACGTCGGGTGCGGCGCTGCCGGCCACGCCGTCGGTGTACACGAGCCGCGTGGCATCCACCGTCACGGCGGCAACGCCACGCGCGGTGAGCGCGGTGACGAGCAGCAGGGAGGCCAAGACTTCGCCGCGGGACGTCACGAAATCGAGGGCTGCGGCATCGAGGGCACCGCGCCGCCGCCGCGTGCACTGCGCGGTGAGCTCGGCGAACACGCCGGCGATTCCGGCCGAGAGTTCGGCGCGGGTGCTGGCGTCGACCGCCAGGCCATTGGCCACGGCGCGATGCCGGCTCTCGAGCGTCGCCAGCGTGGCGCGTGCGCGCGGTGCCGCGCTTCCGGCCGCGAGGACGAGGGCGTCGGTGACCCCGCGCATCGCCGAGACCACCAGCACCGGTGCCGGACCACCATGGGTGGTGATGATCTCCGCCGCGTGGCGGAAGGCGGCCAGGTCGGCAAGGGCGGCACCGCCGAACTTGTGGACGGTGATGGAGGGCTGCGACATGGAGGGCGGCGGGTCGGGGACGAGGCGGGGCAGCAGGCAAGATGCGTCAACCCGGGCTCACCTTCTACCCATGCCCCGTCACGCGTTGAGCGGGATCTCCGTCACGGCCACGGCGAGGGCATCCAGTACGTCGGCGTCGAGCTTCTTGCCGCGATCCTTGTCCAGCAGCGCAAGGGCCGCCTCGATCGGCATGCCGACGCGATATGGCCGGTCGGCGGTGAGCGCCTCGAAGATGTCGGCGACGATGAGGATTCGCGCCTGCAGGTCGAGGCCCTCCGCGGGCACCTTCCACGGATAGCCGGTGCCATCCAGCTTCTCGTGGTGCAGTGAGGCGAGCTTGGCGAAACCGGCGAACGCGTCCACGCGCCGCAGGATCTCCCAGGTATGCACCGGGTGCGACTGCATCTGGGTGCGTTCGGTGTCGAACAGCGGACCGTTCTTGTCGAGGATCGTGTTCGACACGCCCAGCTTCCCGATGTCGTGCAGCAAGCCAGCGCGTGAGAGGCGGGTCAGCTCGGCCTCGTCGCTGAAGAACTTGGCGCCCACCTGTCGCGCCCAGCGCGACACGTTGGTGCTGTGCCGGTAGGTGAACGGCGACTTGGCGTCGACGATGTCGGCGAAGGATTGCGCCACCAGGTCCAGCCCCGCTCCGGCCACCACGCGACGTGGCTTGCTCGGTTCCAGCGACGTGACCTCGATCTCCGGCGCCGACTCCTGCAGCCAGTTCCACCAGGCGCCGTCATGGCGCCACGACAGCACCACGTCGGCCAGTTGCGGATCGAACCAGCTCTTGCGCCGGTCCTTCACCATCACCATCGCCGCCTTCACACCGTGCGCGCCGTGGAAGATGTCCACCGTCTGGGCGAGGTTGGCGATGCGCGCGAGGAGGGGAATGGCGCGCTCCTTCAATCCCTCGGGGTGGCCATTGCCGTTCCAGTGTTCGTCGAGCGAGCCGATGGCGCGGCAGGTGGCCTCGGGGAACCCCATCTGCCGAGCGATGCTGGCGCCGCGCTCGCAGCGAATCGCGATCAGTTCGCGCGTCACGCCGCCACCGCGTGCGATGCCCATGAAGTGCGCGATGCGGCTGCGCAGGCCACCGTTGCCGCCGGCGTTGCGGAAGGTCTCGATCGCGAGCCGGATCTTGCGGTTGGCATCGACGATCTTCATGCGCGGCTTGACCGTGTGATCGTCGGTGCCGAACAGCGCGGTGATGCGCGCGGCGTTGCTGGAGCAGCCGGCATCCTTGAGCAGCATCGCGTAGTAGAGCGCCGTGCGATCCTCGGTGCCGAGCCCGATGCCATCGGCGATGCGCATCGCGATCATGCAGCTGCGCAGCGTATGGCCGGCGGGAGCGCCTTCGGTGAGGTCGAGGGCATGCGACAGCGCGGCCAGCAACTCACCGATCGGGATCTCGAGCGCGGTCGCCTGGCGCAGGGGCTGGGCGACCGCGACATCGGCGGGGGCAACGCGAAAATTCGTCTCGACGGGCATTAGGCGGCGACAATCAACGGGCGGGACGCACGGTGCAGGCTGCACCGCATCGCCACACGGAGTCTCGGTCGGTGGCGCATCCGCGATGATGACGAGCGAGGGGCATCATTCCGCACACCCGTTCGCCCGTGCATTCTTCCCCGTGCGTCGGTCCGGTGCCGACCGCTGCCCACCGGTGACGCCGAGTGCCAGCCGCCGTGACAGACCCTCGCCCCGTTCCGATGTCGCATGCCCTGCTGGTCGGCAAGTTCCTGCCGGTGCACCGCGGTCATCTCGCCCTATTCGAGGCGGCGCGCACGCGCTGCAGTCGGACCACGATCGTGCTCGAGCGACGCTGGGACGACCCGATCCCCTGGGACGTGCGATGGCGCTGGCTGGTGGAGAGCTGTCCGTGGGCCCGGGTGGTGGTCCCCGAGCCGACCCTCCCGCCGCGCCCCGGCGAAGAAGCGGCGTCACTCGGCGAGTGGATCGCGGCGCTGGATGAGATCGCGCCGGAGGTGACCCACGTGTTCTCCGGCGATCCGGACCGCTTCGGCCTCGCCGCTGGCCTGGGTGCGGAGTTCGTGCACATCGATCGAGCGGCCGACCGGGTGCAAGGGGCGCAGATCCGCCAGGATCCGTGGGCGCACTGGGAGCTGCTGGCACCGGCGGCGCGACCCTGGTTCATCCGCACCGTGGCCCTCGTCGGCGGCGAAAGCGTCGGCAAGTCCACGCTGTCGGAGCAGATCGCTCACTGCTACGACACCTCGTGGGTGGATGAATACGGACGCACCTACACCACCGGTGTGCCGCACCATCATTGGACCGAACTGGATGCGGTGCTGGTGACCGATGGCCAGCAGGTGCTGATCCGCGAGGCGCAGCGACGGGCACGCGGGCTGTGCGTGAGCGACACCGAGGCCATCGTGACCGCGATCTGGACGGAGTGGCTGCGGCAACCGGTGCCGGCCCATGTGTGGGAAGTGGCGGCGCGACAGCCAATCGACCTCTACCTCCTCTGCGATCCCGACATCGCGTGGGTGCCCGACGGCGTGCGGGTGATGTCGAGTGATCGCGACTGGTTCCACGATCGGCTGATCTTCCACCTCAACCGGCTCGGCAAGCCGTGGGTGCGGATCAGCGGCGCAGGGCCGGCGCGGCTGGACTCGGCCAAGGCGGCGATCGAGGCGGCGTGTGTGCAATGGTGGCGCGACCTGCGCGCCTACCGCCGGCAGCGTCCCGGCAGCGGCGTGGGGCTGCAGGCTCCGGAGCCGACCTGACCCTGGCCGCCGGCCTCGCTTGCAGCCGGCGGTAGCTTCGCCACCATGTCCGAGTCACCGCGGGACGCCGCATTCGACGCGCAGGTGCTGGCCGCCCTGCCGCACGTGGTGCGCTTCGCCCGCTCGCTGGCACACGACGAGGCGCTGGCGGACGACCTGGTGCAGGAGACCTACCTCCGCGCCTACCGCTCGTGGGACACCTTCAAGCCCGGCCACGACGCGCGTCGCTGGCTGTTCACGATCTGCCGCAACGTCTACCTGCGGCAGCGGGAACGGGATGCGCGGATGGTGGATACCTCGGGTGAAGACGCGGAACTGGAGTCGCTGGCCGCCAGTGCGGAGCATGGCGCGGCGACCCGCAGCGGCCTCGGGGAGTTGCTGGACCGGATCGACGTGGCGCCGGCGATTCGCGCCGCGCTGGCGACGGTGCCGGAGGTGTATCGCACGGCGGTGATCCTGGTGGACGTGGAAGGCGAGTCGTACGAGACGGCAGCGGAGGTCTTGGGCGTGCCGGTGGGCACGGTTCGCTCGCGACTGTTCCGTGCACGTCGGCTGCTGCAACAGTCGCTGTACACGCATGCGGTGGATGCCGGCATCGTCCGCGCCACGCACTCACCCGAGCCTGGAGGGGCGCGATGATGGACCACGACGCGGGTCTGCCGGCATTCATCGACTGTCGCTCGGCGGCGAGTGCGCTCTACGATTTCCTCGATGGCCGCCTGCCCGGCGCCACCGCCGCCTCGGTGCAGCAGCACATCGACACCTGCGCCGAATGCGCCAGTCATTACACCTTCGCACGGCGCGTGCTGGACCTGATCCCGGTTTCGCTGCCCCTCGATCCGAGCGCGACACTGCGGGCGCGCATCGTCGCATCGCTGCAGGCCGAAGGGTATCGCGAGTAGCACGAACTTCTGCTCGTCGCGCAATTCCTTCAACAGCACATCGCAGAAGGGCACAGCCGCAGAACTGCACGGCCGCAGAAGATCAAGAGACTGTGTGTTTGCACTTCTGCGGCTGCGTAGTTCTGCGGCTGTTCGCCCTTCTGCGATCAGGCAGTTGCTGTTGTTAGATGTTGGCGCCGAGAGCAGACGTCACGCGGCGATGGGTGAGCCGGCGGGGAGTGGGTAGTCCTCGGTCGCGACGCTGCGCGCTGTGGAGAGGCCGGGCGGAAGGAGTTTGTAGAGCACCGGCGTCACTAGGCGGCTGAGCAGCAGTGAGGAGAGCAGGCCACCGATGATCACCACGGCCAGTGGGCTGTAGAGACTCGAGCCTTGCAGTGCGAGCGGCAGCAGGCCGCCGATGGCGGTGGCGGTGGTGAGCACGATCGGCAGGAATCGCACGCGGCCTGCTTCCTCGATGGCGTGGTCGAGATCCGTGCCGCCCTCCCGCAGCTGGTTGGTGTAATCCACCAGCAGCAGCGAATTCTTGATCTCGATGCCGATCAGCGCCACGAAGCCGATCATGGCGGTGAAGCTGAGCGTGTAGCCGCTGAGGAAGAGGCCGACCATGCCGCCGATCACGCCCAGCGGAATCACCGATGCCACGATCAGCATGCTCTTGAAGGTCTTGAACTCGAGGATCAGCACCGTCAGGATGCCGAACGTGGCCAGCAGGATCGCGCCGCCGAAGCCACCGAAGCTCTCCTGGCGACTCTCGATCTCGCCCGCCGCTGCCCATCGATGGCCGGCGGGCATGGTCCACGACTCCAGCGAGTCGAGCACGAGGCGCGTCAGCCGATCGGTGTTGTAGCCGGTGCGCACCTGGCTGGTCACGGTCACGCTGCGTTCGGCGTCGTAGTGCTCGATGCGCGGAATCGACCGTTCGAGCGACAGTGTCGAGACCTGCGCCAGCGGCACCGGCGCGCCAGACTGCGACGGGACGTACAACTGGCCGAGGGCATCCGGCGTCGCGCGGCCGGTGCGTGCCAGTCGCGCAGTGACGTCGTAGGCCTCACCGTCGCGATCCTCGATGCGTCCAGCCGGGACGCCGGCGAGTCCGAGGCGTACCACCTTGTCGATCTCCACCACCGGCACACCGAGCAGGCCGGCGCGCGCGCGATCGATGGCCACACGAAGGTTCGTGCGCGTCGTGCCCAAGGGGTTCTCGACGTCGCGGGTGCCGGGAATGCCGGTCAGCACGCGTTCCAGCCGGCCAGCCAACCGGCGCAGCGAGTCGAGGTCTGGCCCGACGAAGCGGATCGCGATCGGCGCCGCCAGCGGCGGACCGTTCTCGTATTCCAGCACGCTGATGCGGCCGTCCGGGTAGTCGTCGAAGATCGTCCGCAGCGTGTCGAGCAGTTGCGGTGTGCGCACCGGGTGGAACGCGTCCACGCGCGCCACCACCTCGGCGAAGCTCGACCGATCGTTGACCGGTGCCACATTGTAGTACACGAACGGATTGCCGTGCCCGACGTTGCTCAGCACGTGCTGCACCGACGGACGCGCCATCAGCGTACGCTCGACGAACCGCGTGGCGCTGTCGGTCTGCGCCATGGTGGCGTCGTCGGGCATCGTGACGGTGACGCGGAATTGCGGGATGCCCGCCTTGGGGAACAGCGAGAAGCCGATCAGCGGCACCAGCGCCAGTGATCCGACGAACAGCATCGCCGCGCCGGCCAGCGTAGCGCGAGGGCGGGCGAGTGCCCGGTGCAGGAGCGGGGTGTAGCTGGCGTCGATCACGCGTTGCAGCCACTGCAGCACGCGATTGCCGTGTGCGTCACTGTGACGCGGCATCACCACGCTGGCGAGAAAAGGGATGATCAGCAGCGACACGATCAGCGACGCGATGATGGTCGAGATGACCGCGGCCGGCAGCGAGCGGATGTAGTCGCCGGGGCCACCGGGCAGCACCATCAGCGGCACGAAGGCGAAGATCAGCGTGCCGGTGGCACCGAGGATGGCGGGCGTGATCTGGCGCGTGGCGCTGATCGCGGCCTGCGTCCGCGACATGCCGCTGCGGAGGAACCGCGCGATGTTCTCCACCACCACGATGGAATCGTCCACCAGCAGGCCGAGCGCGATCACGAAGCCGACGATCGTGAGCTGGTTGAGCGTGAAGCCGAAGTACTGCAGCATCACCGTGCCCACCGCCAGCGAGAGCGGAATCGAGACCATCACCACCCCGGCGGCGCGCAGCCCGAGCGGAAGCAGCGTGGCCAGCACCAGCGCGATGGCGATGGCGAAGTCCTCCACCAGTCGTCCGAGACGATTGCGCACGTTCTCGCTCTGGTCGAACGCCCGCTCGAGTGTCACACCCGCGGGCAGTTCCTGCTCGAACGCCGTCACGACCGCGGCCGCCTGTGCCTGGACGTCAGCGATGTTGGCCCCGTCCTGCATGCTGGCGGCCACGAACACTGCGCGCTCGCCATCGTGCCGGGCGATGTGCGTGGCATCGGCGTAGCCCCAGCGCACCTCGGCCACGTCGCGCAGCTGCACCACGCCATCACCCGAGGTGCCCACGACCGTGTTCCGCACCTGGTCCAGCGACGTGAACGAGCCACTGGTCTTCACCACGAACTGCCGACGGCTGACGTTCACCGTGCCACCGGGCACATTGGCGCTCTCGCTGCCGAGGGCGCCGAGCACCGCCGGCAGCGACAGCCGGCGTGCGCCGAGCCGGCCGAGATCGAGTGAGACCTGCACCTCGCGTTTCGGCGCGCCGAACCGCTCCACCTTCCGCACTCCCGGCACGGTGGCGAGGCGATCCTTGAGCGCGCGACTGCGCGCATCGAGGTCGGCATACGACGCCGTGGGCGACACGAGTGCGTACTGCAGGATGTTGACGTTGCCGGTGTTGTTGCGAATCACGTCCAGCAGCGCCAGCTCCGGCGGCAGCGTGGGACGGAGCTGGTTGACCTCGCGCAGCACGTCGTCGCGCTTGCGGCTGGCGTCGGAGCCGTTGGTGAACTCGATCTGCACCACGGCCAGCCCATCACTGACGGTGGTCGCCAGCTTCTTCACGTCGTCGAGTTCCTTCAGCCGGTTCTCGAGCGGGTTGACCACCAGTTGCTCCACATCGGTGGGACCGGCACCGGGGTAGACTGCCACCACCGAGAAGCCGGGGAAGTCGATCAGCGGGTCTTCGGCGCGCGGAATGGTGACGAAGGCCTGCACCCCGGCCGCCAGCAGCGCGATCAGCAGCACGATCGTCAGCTGCGCGTTGCGCACGAAGTAGTCGATGAGCTTCATCGTGCCGGCGTCCAGCGTGGCGTGGTGGCGTCGGCCACGGCCTGGCGGGCGGTGGGCGCGATCACGCGCACGCGCGTACCGTCCACCAGTCGTGCCTGGCCGGCGGTGACCACCGTCTCGCTGCCATCGAGGCCGGCCAGCACCGCGACGCGGGCCGTCTGCAGCGCTTCGGCCACGTCGGCGAGTCGCACGGTGCGGCGCGACACCGACGCCCCGTCGGCGCGGAGCACGAACACCGCCGCCGAATCGGCATCGGCATCCACCAGCGCATCGAGCGGTACCTGCACGCGGTGTTGCGCGCTCGCAGGCGACGCCGACGGATGCAGCGCGACCTGCGCCACCAGGCCGCTGGGGAGCGAGTGATCAGCGTCGAGCAGTGACAGCTCGATGCCGTAATCGCCGGTGCTGGATGATGCGGCCGCGGCGCGCTGAGTGACGCGGGCGGTGAAGGTGCGCCCCGGCATCGCCTCGAAACGGACCTTGGCCGTGTCACCGAGACGCACGCGCACCGCGTCGCGATCGGGCAGGCCGACGCGCACCACCATGCCGCGTCCATGGCGACGTACCAGCAGCACCGAACGCCCGGCCTCCACCACCTGCCCGGCCTCGGCGCTGCGCGTCAGCACCACGCCGTCGCCCGGTGCACGGATCGAGGCGTAATCGGCATTGAACTGCGCGATGCGCACCCCATTGGTGGCGACATCGAGTGCGGTGCGCGCGTCCTGCAATTGCTCGAGCGTCGCCACGCTGTCGGCGTAGAGCCGTGCGACGCGCGTCAGGTCGCGCTCCGCCTTGCCACGTGCTTCCTGTGCATTGGCCAGTTGCGCCGAGATCTCGGTGGGGCGCAGCGCCGCCAGCACCTGGCCGGCGCGCACCGGCTGTCCCGGATCCACCTCGATGCGTTGGATCACGCCACCGATCTTGAATGCCAGCGACACTTCCTCCTTGCCGGCCAGTGTACCGGTGACGCGGATCGCACCAGCGCCCGAGCTACCGTGACCGGCGAGGGTGCTGACGCGCACCGGCACCGACGCCTCGGACGGCGTGGCCGCCTGCGCGTCGCTGCCGCTGCTGCACCCGCCCAGGGTCAGCAGCGTCAGCACGGCCAGCGTGGTGAGGTATGGGGCGAACTGGGCGACGGTGCGCGGGGATGGCAGCGACACAGCGGTGATGCGTGACATCGGATCACTCCAGGGGTGAGATGGCGGTCGCGCGTTCGAATTCCACCACGCGCTGGTAGAAGTCGTAGGACGTGATGAGCCGGCTGAGCTGCGCCGACGTGAGCGCCGTGCGCGCGTCGAGCAGTTCGAGTTGCGATGCGAGTCCCTCGCCGTAGCGTCGTTGCACGAGCTGGAACGTGCGGGTGGCGGCGTCGAGTCGATCGGTGGCGGTGGCGATGGCGGTGCGGGCCACCACGGCCGCGTCGTGTGCCACACGCACCTGCAAGGCGATGCTGCGTGCCACGTCGTCGCGCCTTGCCTGCAGCTGTGCACCATCGAGTGCGGCCTGCTCCATCCGGGCGCGATCCTGCCCGCCGTTGAAGAGGTTCCAGCTCAACACCACGCTGGCGACGCCGAAGTCGCTGTTGCGTCCGACGCGAATGCTGCTGCCCTGGAAGCCGTAGTCGAGCGCCAGGTTGACGCTGGGCAGGAACGCGGCACGGGCGAGACGTCGCTGGCCCTGCGTGGCGTCGAATGATCGGTCGAGCTGCACCAGTTCCTCGCGCGATCGCTGCGCCCGAGCCTGCGCGATGGGCAGGTCGCGCGCGGCGTCGAAACGGGACTCGAATCCGAGCAGCGAATCGGCGAACAGCAGCAGCGGCGCATCCAGCGCGCGACCGGTGAGGTAATTCAGCTGCTGTCGTGCCGCATCGGCCAGCTGCTGCGCGGCGTCGCGCTGCTGCACCACCGCACTCTGCTCGGCGCGCGCACGGAGCACGTTGTCGGGCGTCACGCGGCCCGCCGAGAGCAGCCGGTCGCTGACGCGCAGCGCCTCGTCGAGCAGCGGCACGGTGGCGGCATACAGATCCGCTGCACGACTGGCGCGGGCGTACTGCAGGTACGCGGTCTGGATGTCGGCGGCCAGCTGCCGGCGCGTCGCGTCACGATCGGCGGCGCTGGCCGCACGCAGCGCCCGCGCGATGCGGTAGCCTTCGAGCACGCGGGGCTCGAACAGCGGCTGCGCCAGTCGCAGCGTCGCCTCCTGGCGCTGGGGCAGGGTGAGGTTGACGTCGGTCGGAAACGCCTGTTGGCCGAGCAGCTGATTGAGCGCGGCGTACGCCGGGTTGATCAGTGCACCGAGGTTCGGGGTACCAGTCAGTGCGGACGCACGGGCGTTGGCCGTGAGGGACGGCAGGAATCGGCCGCGTGCCTCGGTCACGGCGGCACCGTCGCGCGAGAGCGCCAGTTCCCGTGCTCGCAGCAGCGGGTTGCCGGCCAGTCCTTCGGCCACCAGGGCGTCGAGCGGGGAGCGGATCGGCGCAGACGGCTGCCCGGTGAGTGGGGCAGCGGTGAAGGCGCTGAGGACGGTCAGTGCGGCAGATCGCAGGCGCATCGACGGGTTACACGCGGTGGCGGGAAAGTCGAGCGTTCGTTCTAGTTCTCCATTCGAAAGTAGAGCAAGCTCTCTACTTGTCAATACCCGAGCGATAGCTCTAATTTGCCTGACGTGTAACGCGCTGAACCGCGTGTTACATTCGGCAGCAGGAGGAGGGGATTCATGAGCGAAGTCATTGTGCAGGAAGCACTTAAGCCATCCGACGCGCGCCTCTCGCGGACCCCCGTGCAGAAGCGGGGGCAGCAGCGCGTCGAAGCGATTCTCGATGCGGCAGAGGCCGTCTTCGGTGAGATGGGCGTCGACGCGGCGACCACCAACGCGATCGCGGAGCGGGCGGGCGCCAGCGTCGGGTCGCTCTATCACTTCTTCGCCAACAAGGACGCGATCCTGTTCGCGCTGGCGGAGCGCTACGCGGAGACGATGAAGGGTGTGCTGCAGCGCGAGCGACGCATCGACGAGCCGTGGGTGCCGCTGCAGGAGCTATTCACCGGCATGATCGCCACCTTCTCGGCGATGGACGACGCGCACCCTGGCTACATGGCGGTCTGTCGCGCGACGGACAGCGCCAGCGGTGGCAAGAGCCCGGTATCGTTGCAGACCGAGGCGCACATGCAGGAGCTGGTGCAGGAGCTGCTGATGCAGCGTTGTCCGGGCATGTCGGCGGAGGAGGCGAAGGTGCACGCGGTGTTGAGCGTGGTGTCGGTGCACGCGGGGCTGGACCATGTGCAGTCGATGCCGGAACCGATGCGACCGGCCATTCGCTCGGCGCTGGTGGACATGATGGTGCGCTACTTCACGCCGATCGAAGCGCGGTATCCACGCCCCACTCCTCCCTGAGCTGCGCATGCACCGTGGACTGCTGGCTGGCCTGTTGTGCTCCGTCATGCCGGCACTCGCGTCGGCGCAGGTCCGGCCGGACGCCACGCTGCTGCCGCTCGGTCGTGATTCGCTGCCGATCTACCTGATCCGCGGCACCGACACCGTGCCGACCGGCACCGTGATCGACGAGCTGCGGCAGATCACCCATGGCGGCGTGGACGCGCTGGAGCGGGTGTATCGCACCAACGACCGGTTTCTCGGTCGACGCCTCGACACGCTGGTGGATACGCGACTGCTGCTGCGTCCGCGCCTGCATCGCAGCCGGTCCGATCGCGGCCTGGAGACGGTCACGTTCGACGACTCGAGCGGGACGGGCTTCACCCGCGCGATGCGCGGTGATTCGTCGGCGCTGCAGGCCGCGTTCGACACGTTGGTGATCAATGCCAGCAGCGTCGATCTCTTCCTGCGTGCGGCCCCACTGGCTGAGGGCCTTGCGTTCAGTGTCCGCGCCTTCAGTCCCACGCTGCGCAGGATCGTGACCGTGTCCGCGCGCGTGGCAGGGTTGGACAGCGTGGCGCGCGAGCCGAGCTGGCGGATCGTGACCGACTACGCGGGCACGCCGGTGACGTTCTGGGTGGGGCAGGTGTCGCGGAAGCTGAATCGCCAGGTGATGCAATTGCAGCCGGGCGTGTTCCTGCTCATCGAGCGAGGCGGCGTGCCCGTGCGTCGCGCGGGGCAGCGGATCATCTGACGCAGCCGACCGCGGTCAGGCGCTGACCGACGGCACCCGGGCCGCGATCGCACGCTCCACCGCGTCGCACAGCTCGCGGACGGTGAACGGCTTCGCAACGCAGGTCACGGTACTGGCGGCGATCTCGTCGTGCACCACGACGTCGTCGGCGTACCCGCTCATGAACAGCACCGCGATGTCGGACTGGCGCGCCTTCACGCGACGGGCCAGTTCGGAGCCCGACATGCCGGGCATCACCACATCGGAGAGCAAGAGCGTGAACGGCTCCGATTCGGCGGCCATGCGTTCCAGCGCGGAGAAGCCGTCGGGCGCGGAGATGACGGAGTAGCCGGCGCGCATCAGGATGCGTTCGCAACTCGAGCGCACCGCAGGTTCATCCTCGGCCAGCAGGATGCGACCGGTGCCCTGTCGGATCTGGCGAATCGCCGCCAGCGCTTCCGGCACGGCAGGTGCCGGCTCGGCTTCGGCGGCGGCGAGTGGCAGCACGGTCACGAAAGTCGTACCGACGCCCGGCGTACTGTCCACCGACAGCTTGCCGCCTGACTGCTCGATGATGCTGAAGGCGATGGCCAGTCCCATGCCCGTGCCGCGACCACGCTCCTTGGTACTGAAGAACGGATCGAAGATGCGGTCCAGCAACTCGCCGGCGATGCCGGTGCCCTCGTCGGAGACGGTCAACTGCGCGAACCGTCCGCCGCTGCCCATCGGCATGCGCGGATCCCCGGGCGCGACATCGACGGCGCGGACGGTGAGCGTTATGCGGCCGCCGTCGGCCATCGCATCGCGCGCGTTGGCCACCAGGTTCACCACCACCTGCTCCAGCTGTCCGTGGTCGGCGTGGACCAGCACCGCGTCGCCGCTCAGGTCGAGCACCAGCTGCCGTTCCTCGCCGGCCAGGCGCTGCAGCATGCGCTCGATGCCGCGCACCACCTCGTTCAGGTCCAGCGTGCGCAGCTCAACCATCTGCTTGCGGCTGAAGACCAGGATCTGGCGGGTCAGGTCGGCGGCGCGGGTGGCGGAGGCGAGCACCTCCTTGAGGTCCTGCCGTGCGGTCTCATTCTCGCCCAGCGCGAGGTCGGCCAGCTCGGCGTGCGCGACGATCGACGCCAGGTAGTTGTTGAAGTCGTGCGCGATGCCACCAGCGAACGAGCCGAGGGCATCCATCTTCTGCACGTGCAGCAGCTGCTCCTGCGACGCGTTGAGCGCGGCATTGCGCTCGACGACGGTGTCGGCCATCTGGTTGAACGACCGCGCCAGCTCCCCGATCTCGTCGTTCGCGGTGACGCTCGATCGGCGCGTCATGTCACCCCCGGTGATCGCGCGCACGTCGGCGGTCAGCGACTCGATCGGCAACACCACACGCACGGCCGACCAGTAGCCGACGGCGAGCACGATCAGTGTCAGCAGTCCACCGACGACGATGTCGCGGATGAACTGGTTGTTGACGATGTCGAGGGTGTAGCGCAGGGGAATGCCGATGTAGACGATCCACGGCACACGGGCGGCGCGTCGGAAACCGGTCAGTCGGAACGTGCCGTCGGACGAGGGGCCGGAGCCGACGCCTTCTCCGACCGCGAAGTCGTTCACCGAGCCGGTGGCGATCTGGAACCGGCGGCCGATCCAGTGCTCGGGATCGAGCGACCGGAAGACGATCGTCCCCGAACTGTCCATGATCGTCAGGACCGAGCCTTGGGGCAGCGTACGTGCGGTGCGGACCGGCTCCAGCGAGTCGATCTCGATCGAGGCGCCCACCACCGCCTTGATCGCGCCGGTGAGCGTGTCGAGCACCGGCATCGCGAACGTCATCACCAGCGGTGCACCGACCACGGTGCGAGAGGAGACCGCTTCACCGACGGTGAACTTGCGGCTGCGAACCGCCTCCTTGAAGTACTGTCGGTCGGCGATCGCGAACGGACGGCCGGAGGGTGGCGTACGGGCCGTGCCGAGAGAGCCACCGGTGGTGTCGGCGATCCAGAGGTTCGCGTACGGCACGGGGGCGGCGCGGAAGATCCGCTGCAGCACGGCCGCGTTGCGCGCGGGCGGGACGGTGGGATCGAGGAGCTCGCCCATGCTGACGAGCAGGGTCTGTGTCGCGGCGATGGTGCCGTCGAGCGTGCGGGCGGCGGTGCGGGCCAGCTGCCGCGCACTTTCCATCTGCAGCTCCTGCTGCGCGCGTCGCAATTGCCAATTGCGGAACGTGGCCAGGCTGACGACGCAGGCGGCGACAATGACCGCCGGCATCAGCAGGCGCTTGCGGATTCGTCGTCGGACAGGTGCGGTGAGCGGGGTGTCTTTCGGCACAGTGCGAAACTACGCCGCGCGGGCGTGGTTGTCGCCCCACGCATACGCTCTCCTGTCCTACAGGGGGGACAAGATGCGCACAAACCGCTGTCGGCCGCGCCGCGGTGTGGCGGGGGTAAGTCGTGGTCCTGCAACTGCTTGGCATGCGATGTCAGCCCGTGGCGCGAGCGCCGTGCACGATGGCACTGCCGATGCACTCTGCTGTCGTGACGAGGCGCGTTGCCATAAGCCGCGTCGCAGCGACACCGCCGGCGCATCGGTGTCACGCCTTTCACTTCAGCGTCATGGTGAGGATTCTATCATGTACAGCGTGCGTTCGATGCTCTCGGCCACCATCACCACCGGCGCCCTCCTGGCCACCACGGCCACGGCGGCGCACGCGGATGCACGGCCGCTCTTCGTCTGGACCGGCACCGTGGATCGCGAGGCGATCATCGTCATGCGTGGCGCGGCGCTGGAGACGCAGGGCGATGGCTTCGAGTCGTTCCGCGAGGCGCGCTATCGCGTGTCGGACGCGCTGCCCCGCGCCGCGGGCTACGTGCGCGTGCAGCGCTCGGATGGACGCGGTGACGTGGACGTGATCGAGCAGCCGTCACCGGTCAACGGCTTCACCATGCGGGTGCGTGTGCGCGACCGGCAGTCGGGGGCGGATCGCTACCGTTTGGTGGCGACGTGGGAAGGCGCCGATGACGATCGCTTCGATGACCGCGGCAATCGCGGGCGCGGGCGCGGCAACGGCAACGGCAACGGCAACGGCAACGGGAATGGCCGCTTCGAGGATCGCGACGACGCGGGACGATACGGCTACGGGAGTCATCGTGACGCGGGCGTGCTTCGCTTCAGCGCGGTGGTCGATGACGTCGCAGAGATCCGGATCCGTGGGCGCCGGGTGGACTTCGTGTCGCGCAGTGGCCGGCCACTGTACAACGTGCGGTACGACGTGCGCGGTGCCGGCCTGCCCGACTACGCCCTGCCGCTCGACCTGCGCCGCAACACCGGACGCGGCACCGTGCGCATCGTGCAGCATCCACGCGCCTACAACAACTGGACGGCGATCATCCGGATCGACGATTCACGCGGTGGGCCGGACAACTACGACATCGACCTGCGCTGGTAAGACGCGTCGGTGACGCACGCCGCTCGACACGCACGCCGTGGCAGTGGATCACTCACTGCCACGGCGTGACCCGTTCGGCGATGCGACCACCGGCCACGAGGTCGCCCAACTCGTCGCCGAGCGCGGCGCTGGCGGCACGCACCTGTTCCCATGTCCGGATGCGTTCCGCTTCGGTCATGGTGGCGAAGTCGCGACGGTCGGGAATGCGCCCGTTCGGCAACGTGGCGACGAACTCCGCGCTCGGTGACAGCAGCAGTGCACGATGGAAGTTGCGCTGGCGGGCGCGCCGCCAGGTGAGCGACTTGTCGAACCAGCCGGGCACCGCATGCGCGTAGAAGTGCGGATACAGCACCAGCCCGTCGCCGTGCGCATAGTCGAGGTCGAGGTGGTAGTCGGTCACGCCGCCGTCCCAGTGCAATCCACCGGGGGCGCTGGGAATCGCGACGCCATCGATCACCATCGGGATCGATCCCGACGCACGCAGCACGTCGCGCAGGTTGTCGGCGGTCAGTGCCACGTGCCGCGTCGGCAGGTCACGCAGCGAGAGCAGCGGCGAGTCGGTGCCGGCGTTGCTGAAGACGACGCGCGTGAATTGCAGGGCCAGTGAGCGACGGCTGACGATGTTGAGCGTGGCGGCGGCCGTGAGCGCGGCACCCAGCAACGGCCGTCGTGCGGTGTTGGCAAAGCCGCGACCCTGCGCGGTGATCACGTGCAAGCGCGCCCAGGGATGCGCGAGGATCTCCGCCTCGCCGCTGGCGCCCAGCAGCTGCTCCAGCACCTCACGCAGCACCTGCGTCACCTCGGCAGTGCGCGGCCGCGGCGAGTAGCGCTGCCCATGAATGTAGGCGTGATGCCCGCGCTCCAGTGCGGCGACCGGATCGCGCTGCGCGAGGCAGGCCATGCGCCAGCTGCCGATCGAGGAGCCGACGAGGTGCATGGGGCGCTGCCGCGGCGCGGCGAGGAACTCGCCGAACAGGTACCGGTCCAGCCCGGCGATGGCCAGCCACTTCGGACCACCCGACGCGCCCGGCATGATGTCCACGTCCTCGGCCCGCAACCCGCGCTCGCGCAGCAGCCGCAACGCATCGGGGCCGGCGCGCAGGGCGAGGGCGCGCATCAGCGTCGAGGAGAGCCGAGGTGTCGGTGGTGTGGTGGCATGGTGGTAGAATAGCCAGCACTCGAAGGCCGCGACCCCCGCACTCCACGTTTCGTCCGCATGCCGTCGATCACGACCATCGCCCCGTTCCGCGCAGCGCGCGGTCATGCACGTCGCCTGCTGCCATGGGCGGCCGTGCTGCTGCTGGTCGCGTGTGACGCCGGCGACCGGAAGGCGGGCAAGGGCGGCAAGGCGGGGAAGGCGAGAACACGTGCCGCCGCGATCGCCGCCGCCGATGCGCTGCTGCCGCTCACCAGCGACACGTTGCGGCCGGTCGTGATCACCGACACGCTGCCGGGCGACAGTGACGATCCCGCGATCTGGGTGAATGGCGCGTCACCCGGCAGCAGCCTGGTGCTCGGCACCGACAAGGGCGACTCCACCGGCGGCCTGTACGTGTTCGACCTTGATGGCCATGTGGATCGCCGGCGCAGCCGCACGCCGCTGTGGCGCATGAACAACGTGGACGTGGAGTACGCCGTGCGGGCGCCGGGCGCAGGAGCCGACATCGCGGTCTCGACGGAGCGCAACCGCCAGGTGATCCGCATCTTCAGCCTGCCCGACATGACCGCCATCGATGGCGGTGGCATCACCGTCTTCGATGGCAACGTGGATCGCGCGCCGATGGGCATCGCACTCTATCGCCGTCCGCGCGACGGTGCCGTGTTCGCGATCGTCGGTGGCAAGAGCGGACCACGCGACGGCTACCTGGCGCAGTACCGCCTGCAGTTCGTGGATGGCCGCGCGACGGCCGCACTGGTGCGGCAGTTCGGTCGCTGGAGCGGGCGCAAGGAGATCGAGGCGATCGCGGTCGATGATGCACTCGGCTTCGTGTACTACTCGGACGAAGGCGTGGGCGTGCGGAAGTATCACGCCGATCCCGATTCGGGCAGCGCCGAACTCGGGCTGCTGGCCAGCAGCGGTGTGCGCGAGGATCACGAGGGGCTCGCGATCTTCGCCCGCGACTCGACGACCGGCTACGTGGTGCTCTCCGATCAGGGCGCCGGCCGCATCCACGTCTTCGCGCGTGAAGGGCGCGCCGGCGCGCCGCACGACCAGCCGGTGCTGGCGGTGATCCCGGTGATGGCGCGGCAGACCGATGGCCTCGACGTGACGGCGCGCGGCATGGGGCCGGCGTTTCCCACGGGGATGCTGGCCATGATGTCGGAGCGCGGGGCGTTTCACTTCTACCGGTGGAGCGACGTCCAGGCCCGGATCGACGCGGTGATGGCGGCGCGGCGCTGACAGGGCCGGCGACCGGCGGGCCCGGGTCACTGGCGGTGCACCACCTCCGGCACGATCCTTCGCCGCATGACTGACCACGTCCAGGTTGAACGCACCGGCGCCGTGCTGACCATCCGCATGGCACGACCGGAAAAGAAGAACGCATTGACGGTGGCGATGTACAGCGCGATGACGCAGGCCATGCGCGACGCGATTGCGGATGACGGCGTGCGCGTCATCATGCTGGCCGGCGCGGGCGGTGTGTTCACCAGCGGCAACGACCTGCGTGACTTCGCCGCCGCACCGCCGCTGGGTGAGGAGAGTGCGGTGATGCAATACCTCGCGACGCTCTCGACCTGCCCGAAGCCGGTGGTGGCCGCGGTGTCAGGCCTCGCGATCGGCATCGGCACCACGATGCTGCTGCATTGTGACCTGGTGGTGGCCGATCCGGCGACGCGCTTCGCGCTGCCATTCATCAACCTAGGGCTGGTGCCTGAGGCGGCATCGAGCCTGCTATTGCCGCGGATGCTCGGTCACGTACGCGCCAGTGAACTGCTGCTGCTCGGCGAGATGTTCGACGCCGTCGCTGCGGAGCGGTATGGGATCATCAACCGCGTCAGCGCGGCGGGAGAGGCCGATGCGGCGGCGCTGGCGTGGGCGAATGCGTTGGCGAGCAAGGCGCCGAACGCGTTGCGTCTCAGCAAAGCCCTGCTCAAGGGCGACGCACCCGCAGTCGCGGCGCGCATGGCAGCGGAGGCGCACGCGTTCGGCGAACAATTGCAGGGGGCGGAGTTTCGCGAGGCCGTAGCCGCGTTCATGGAGAAGCGACCGGCATCGTTCGGCTGACGCGCACTGGCGCGTGAGCGGCACGCGAATCGTCGCAATGCCGAGCCCGGTGTGAATGACGATCGTCGATCGCGAACGTCACGACGATTCGTGTGCGCCGCACGATGGGCGCTGCGTGTCGGTCCGATGAGCACGGTTCCTGCTCGTCCCGGCGGGAGTGACCGCATACCTTCCGCCTCTCATGCCTCAGTCCGCCGCCCTGATCCCGATGCGCGTTCGCGCGGTCACCGGCCATGCCGTGCCACCGCGTGATGCATATCGAGCAGCGTACCGCACGCCCCGGCTGGCATGACGGCACCGTGGGCGGTGATCGGCGGCGGTGACAGCCGCGCGCTGGACTGCGCGCCGAAGGCGGCGATTCTGCACCGCGCTGCGCGCGCCGGTGTGGCGATCCCGGATGCGGTGGTGATTCCCGACGCCGAATTCGACGCCTGGGTCGCTGCCGGTCATGCGCTGCCATCCACGCTGCGCGGCGGTCTGCTGGTGGTGCGCTCGGCCTTCGCCACGGAGGACGCACCCAGCCACACCAACACCGGTGCCTTCACCAGCGTGCTGCGCGTGCCGGCGGATGATCGCCAGGCCATCGCCGCTGCGGCTGCCGCGGTGCGCGCCTCGGGTGCGCATGCCGCCACCACGCGTGACGTGCTGGTGATGCGACAGGTGACCGCGCAGCATGCGGGCGTGGCATTCACGGAGCGCGAGCACGAGGACGACCTCGTGAACGTGGTGAACGGCACCGCCGAGGAATTGCTGGCAGGGAAGGTGAGCGGGCAGACGCTCGACATTCCGCGCTGTCGCCGTGGCGAACCGACCGACGTGTTGTTGCCGCCCTGGGCGCAGCGACTGCAGCGGGTGCTGCTGCTGGTGCGTGACCTCGGGCACGTGAATCGCTGGGGCAACGGCGACTGGGACGTGGAGTGGGCCGACGACGGCGAGGTGTGCTGGGTGGTGCAGCTGCGCCCCGTCACGCGGCACACGGTGCGCAACGAATGGTTCACGCTCGCCAACCACCGCGAGATCCTGCCGCCGTTGCCGAGCCGGTTCATGGCCACACTGATCGCGTCGTGTGCCGGTGGGCTGTTCGCGTGGTATCGTCGCGCCGATGCCGCGCTGCCGGCGTCGCGGCCGTTCATCGAGGTGTTCGAGGGCCGACCGGTGATCAACCTCTCGTTGCTCACCGACATGTTGCGCACCTGGGGGTTGCCGACGCGCTACATCACCGATGCCATCGGTGGACGCGACGTGCACCCGGTGGGGTGGCGCATGCAGCGGGTGCGCTCGGCCGCGCCGGCGTTGCTGCGCATGTTGTGGGCGCAGTTCACCGCCGTCGGCACCACGCGGCGCGCGCGATTGACGATCCTGTCGCGCGACCTGCTGGAATCGGAAGGCGCGGTGGCGCCGCTGGTGCAGGCGGCGCAGCGACGCTACGTCCTGCTGGTGCAGTCGATGTTCGCATTGACGGCGGCGATGGCGACGCCGCTGGCAGTGCTGCGGCGCACCGGCACGCTGGCGGCGCATCTCTCACGACAGCGCACGCCGGGGAGTGACGTGGTGGAGGCGCTGCGCCGCGACGTGGTGCCGGCGTTGCGCGAAAATCCCGACGACATCGCACGCGTCGCCGTCGGCGAGCCACCGGTGAGCCAGGCCGGCGCCTACGAGTGGAAACAGTGGCTGGAACGCCACGGGCACCGTGGCCCGTACGAAAGCGACCTGGCGCAGGCGCGATGGCGTGAACAACCCGCGGCGGTGCTGGCGTTGTTGCGCCATGAACTGGCGTATCCGATCGCGCCGCGGGCGCTGCCGTTCCGCAGCATCGGTGAGTGGCTCACGTTGCCGCTGTGGTGGCTGGCGCAGCGACCATTGCGCGCGCGTGAGGGACTACGCGACGACGCGATGGTGGCGTTCGCCATGATCCGCGAATTGCTGCACGCGGCGGCCGAGCGTGCGGTCCAGCGTGGCGCGCTGCGCCGTCGTGACGACATCTGGCTCCTGTCGGTGGACGAGGCGATCGCGCTCGATGCGGGGGCGATGTACGACGAGGCGTTCTTCGAGGCGCGCGACCTGGAGCGGCGCGAGGAGGCGGCGGTCACCATTCCGGCCGTCTTCCGCCGCTACGATCGCCTGCGTCGAGACCTGCGCAAGTCGCCGACCCCGGTGCGTGCCGTGTGGCAGGGGATCGGGCTGGCACCGGGGCGCGTGGCGGGGCGTGCCTGGTGCGCCGAGGGGCCGACGGCGTCACCGCCGGCCGGCTGGACGCCGCAGGAGACGATCCTGATCGCACCGGCGGTGGATGCGGCGTGGGCGCTGCTGTTCCGCCGCGTGGCCGGCGTGGTGGTGGAGACCGGGGGCGAGTTGTCGCACGCCTCGATCATCCTGCGCGAGCTGGGCGTACCGTCGGTGACCAACGTGCGCGGGGTCCTGGGTGACCTGCGCACCGGTGATCCGCTGCTGCTGGATGCGGCGCGCGGTCACGTCGCACGCGCGCACTGAGCGGCGTATCGCGGATGTGATGCATCGGTGACCGGCCGATGCGGCGGCGAGCCTTGCGCCGGGTGCTGCAGGCTTCAACGTTGCGACGTCGTCCGCCGTTGCCCTCGCATCGTCCGCGCCCCCACCCACGGTCGCCCTCCACCGAGCCCGCGTATGTTCTCGCCGCGCCCGCTGTTCCTCTTCGCGCTTCCGATCCTCGCCGCCGTCTCTGCCGGCACGTCGAGGTTCGTCTCGCGCGACACCGGTTCCACCCTGTCGGCGGCTGCCGACTCGACACTGATGGCCGGCTATCGCTGGCGCAACATCGGTCCCGATCGCGGTGGCCGGTCGATCGCTGCCAGCGGGGTGAAGGGGCGCCCGAACGAGGCCTACTTCGGCGCCACCGGCGGCGGCCTGTGGAAGACCACCGACGGCGGCGAGACCTGGGTGCCGATCACCGACGGCCAGGTGAAGAGCGCCTCGGTGGGTGCGGTGGCCGTCAGCGAGACGAAGCCCGACTTGGTGTTCATCGGCATGGGCGAGACGGCGATCCGCGGCAACATCATGCCCGGCGACGGCGTCTATCGCAGCACCGATGCCGGCAAGAACTGGACACACGTCGGCTTCCGTGAATCACACGGCATCTCGAAGATCCGCATCCACCCGACCAATGCCGACATCGTCTTCGTGGCGTCGTTCGGCAAGTACAGCGTGCCGAGCGCCGAGCGCGGCGTGTTCAAGAGCACCGATGGCGGCAACACGTGGAAGAAGGTGTTGTTCCGTGACGACCGTACCGGGGCGATCGACATCGCGTTCGACCGCGCCAACCCGAACGTGATGTACGCCGCTCTCTGGGAGGCTTACCGCAAGGAGTACCAGATGTCGAGCGGCGGGCCGGGGAGCGGATTGTTCAAGAGCACCGATGGCGGTGAGACGTGGACCGAGATCACGCGCAATCCGGGAATGCCGCCGGGGCTCATCGGTCGCATCGGCGTGGCCACCACCGCCGCCAACTCGAATCGTGTGTACGCGCTGGTGGAAAACGACAGCGGTGGCCTGTTCAAGAGCGACGATGCCGGGGCCACCTGGACGGCCATGAATTACAGCCGCAGCATCCGGCAGCGCGCGTTCTACTACACGCACCTCTTCGCCGACCACAAGAACGCCGACGTGGTGTACGCGCAGAACACGTCGATCTTCCGCAGCACCGATGCCGGCAAGACGCTGACGACCATCGATGCCAACTCGCACGGCGACTGGCACGACCTCTGGATCGACCCCGACGACCCGACGCACCTGGTGGCGGCCAACGATGGTGGTGGCGCCGTGACGCGGAACACCGGCGGCAAGTGGACCGACGAGGATTACCCGACGGAGCAGTGGTATCACGTCATCACCACCACCCACATCCCGTTCCACGTCTGCGGTTCGCAGCAGGACAACAGCACGCTCTGCACGCCGTACAACTGGAACCTGGGTGCATTCAACGCGTCGCAGGCGGCTCGCGCGGCGGGCACCGACACCGGCGCCACGCGCCGCCTCGATTCCGACCTGACGGCCGGCGGCATGGCAGTGTCGTACCAAGCCGGCGGTGGTGAGCCGGGATACATCGCCCCCGATCCGCGCAACCCGGACCTCTTCTACTCCGGCACCAATAACGGCGCCTACCTCGACAAGTTCGATCGTCGCACCGGGCAGGCGCGCGAAGTGAACCCGTATCCGTGGTTCTATTCCGGCGAGCCGTCGAAGGCGATCCGCGAGCGGTGGCAGTGGACGTACCCGATCATCTTCTCGCCGGTGGACAAGAAGTCGCTCTTCGTCTCGTCGCAGCGCCTCTGGCGCACGATGGACGGCGGCAAGACGTGGGCGGCACTGAGCGGTGACCTGACTCGGCACGACCCGATCACGCAGGAGAAGTCGGGTGGGCCGATCACCGGCGACATGAACGGACCGGAAGTCTACGGCACCATCTTCTCGGTGGCCCCGGGCAAGCGCGACATCAACGTGATCTGGACCGGCTCCGACGACGGGCTGGTACACGTCACGCGTGACGGCGGGAAGACGTGGACCAACATCACGCCCAAGGACATGCCGGAGTTCGGGCGTGTCAGCCAGCTGGATGCATCGAACTTCGCGCCAGGCACCGCCTACATGTCGGTGCGCAAGCCGCTGCTGAACGACTTCTCGCCGTACATCTGGAAGACGACCGACTTCGGCCGCACCTGGACGAAGATCGTGACCGGCATTCGCGCGGACGCCTACGTGCATGCGGTGCGCGAGGATCCGGTGCGCAAGGGCCTGCTCTACGCCGGCACGCAGCACGGCATGTACCTGTCGTACGACGACGGCGCCAGCTGGCAGTCGCTGATGCTGAACATGCCCGACGTGCCGATCTCCGACGTGATCGTGGAGGCCAACGAGCTGGTGATCTCGTCGCATGGCCGCGGCTTCTGGGTGCTGGACAACATCGCGCCGCTGCGACAGGCGACGCCGGAGATCATGGCCAAGGACGTGCACCTGTTCACGTCGCCGGTGGGGTATCGCTCGGGCGCAGGACTGACCATCAGCTACCTGCTCAAGGCGCCCACCACGCGCGCGACACTGGAGATTCTCGACTCGACCGGCACGGTGGTCCGCACCATCGAGGCCGACACGGCGACCGGCACCGCCGGACGCGCCCGCGGTGGTCGCCGCCGCGGTGGCGAGGCCACGATCCCGACGCGCGCCGGCATCAACCGCTTCGAGTGGGACCTGCGCTCACAAGGCATCGTCTCGTTCCCGGGCATGATCCTGTGGGGCGCCGGCACTGCGGGACCGGCCGTGCCGCCGGGACGCTACACGGCGCGGCTGACGGCCGACAATCGCGTCGCCAGCACGCCGCTGGTGGTGAAGCGCAATCCGTGGATCACCGACGTCACCGACGCCGACCTCGCCGCGCAGTATGCATTCGGCCGCCGGGTGCGCGATCGCGCGACGGATGCCAACAAGGCGGTGATCGCGATCCGGAACGTGAAGGCGCAGCTGGCGGACCGGCAGAAGAAGGCCGCCGATGATGCGGCGCTCAAGAGTGCAGGCAGCACCCTGGTCGCCAATGCCTCGGTGGTGGAGGACAGCGTCTACCAGGTGCGGAACCAGAGCGGACAGGACCCGCTCAACTTCCCGATCCGCGTCAACAACCGCCTCGCCACGCTGCTCTCGATGGCGGAACGCGGTGACGGCCGGCCCACCACCAACATGCCGGAGATCTTCGGCATCCTGTCCACCGAACTGGGTCGCTACACGACGCAACTGAACAAGGTCTGGACGACGGACCTGGTGGCGGTGAACAAGGAACTGGCGCGACTCAAGTTGCCGCCGCTGGACCCGAACTGCGCGAAGGCGGAGGGATGCACCGCCGTTCCCTGAGTCGCGGGCACTGCGCACCGATCGCCCCGGAGATCCGATGACCGATCTCTGGGGCGCGCGTGCGTCCGAGCGCTGGCATGCGACCCTCGATCGGTATCCCGACGTGATCGCGGCGCAGGGTGTGGCGCCGCTGGCCGCGCTCGACAGCTGGTATCGCACCGAACTGCCAGGCCTCATTTCGTCGCGCACTTCACCGCACGTGACGCTGACGGAACTGGTACGCGTCACCGAGTGGAAGATGCATCGCGGTGTGTGGCGCGCGCCGAACCTGGTGCGCGTGAAATCGAATGACGCCGACGTCGTGCGGCAGACCACGACGCGCGCACTGGCGCTGGCGCCGCATCCGACCGCGCCGGTGAAGGAGATCGCGACGCTCGATGGCGTGGGACCCGCCACCGCGTCGGCGATCACGGCGGCCGTGGCACCCGAGACCTACCCGTTCTTCGACGAGTTGGTGGCCGCACAGGTACCCGAGCTCGGACCGGTGGCATGGACCCTCGGCTATTACGCGAAGTACGCGGCAGCCCTGCGTCAGCGCGCCGCGACGCTGGGCGACGGATGGACGCCCGTGCAGGTCGAACGTGCGCTCTGGGCCCACGTGAACGGCAAACCCGGACTCCGCTGAGCGGGTCGCCCACGGCCTGAAACCGGGCCACGGGCACCGCGTAGGCTGGGCATCACCGGACGCGCCACGCGCCCTCCGCCTGCCCGCGGCAACCATTTCGCGCGGCCGGGAATCAGATGCGGGGCGCACCGACGACGGCCAGCCCGCGACTCCCCCGCTTCCGGCTTCTCCCATGCTCCAGAACCTGCGGCTCGCCGCGCGGATGCTGCTCAAGACGCCGTTCGTGACGGCCATCGCCGTGCTCTCGCTGGCGCTCGGCATCGGTGCGAACTCGGCGATCTTCTCGATGTTCAACCAGATGCTGCTGCAGCCGCTTCCGGTGCCGCACCCTGAGCAGCTGGTGAACCTCGGCGCGCCGGGACCCAAGCCCGGCTCCACGCAGTGTTCGCAGGCCGGCAACTGCGAAATGGTGTTCAGCTACCCGATGTACCGGGATCTCGAGCGCACGCAGACCGTGCTCACCGGGCTCGCAGGTCACAAGAGCTTCGGGCCCAGCCTGGCCATCGATGGCGAGCCGATGACGGGGCAGGGCATGATGGTGTCGGGGTCGTACTTCCCCACGCTGCAGGTGCAGCCGGCTGCGGGTCGGCTGCTGACGCCAGCGGACGACACGCCCGTCGGGGCCAACTTCGTGGCGGTGCTGGGCTTCGACTTCTGGCGCGACCGATTCGCCCGCGCACCATCGGTGATCGGCAAGACGATCCGCATCAACGGGCAGGCCTTCACCATCGTCGGCGTCGCGCCGCAGGAGTTCAGCGGCACCACACTCGGCGTGCGCCCCACCGTCTACGTGCCGTTGTCGATGCGGCAGGTGCTGGAGCCGCGCTTCAGCGGCTTCGAGAACCGCCGCAGCTACTGGGTCTATGCGTTCGGGCGCCGCAAGCCCGACGTGTCGGTGGCCCAGGTCGGCGCGTCACTGAACGCGCTGTACCGCCCGATCATCACCGAGGTCGAGGCGCCGCTGCAGGAAGGCATGAGCGAGCAGACGATGACGCGGTTCAAGGCGCGCGCGCTGACCGTCGAAGCGGGACCCCAGGGCCAGAGCAGCGTGCATGCGGAAGCGCGCACCCCGTTGCTGCTGCTGCTCGGCGTGACCGGCGTGGTGCTGCTGATCGCCTGCGCCAACATCGCCAACCTGCTGCTGGCGCGCGGTGCGGGCCGCGCAGCCGAGATGGGCGTGCGACTGGCGCTGGGTGCAAGTCGTCGGCAACTACTGTCGCTGTTGCTCACCGAGTCCGTGCTGCTGGCACTGGTCGGCGGCGCGGCCAGCCTGCTGGTGGCACAACTGACGTTGAAATTCATCGGCTCGATGATGCCGGCCGATGCCGCGGGTTCGTTGCGACTGGAGCTGCAGGGCAGCGTGGTGGCGTTCACCGCCTTGCTGGCGGTGGTGACCGGATTGCTGTTCGGCCTCTTCCCGGCGCTGCACAGCACGCGTGCAGACCTGATCAGCGTGATCCGCGCCGGTGCCGGGCAACTCACGGGTGGCAAGGCGGCAGCGCGCTTCCGCGCCACGCTGGTGACCGTGCAGATCGCGCTCTCGATGGCGCTGCTGGTGTCGGCCGGCCTGTTCCTGAAGAGCCTCATGAACGTGTCGCGCGTGGACCTCGGCGCGCAGGTGGACAACCTCGTCACGTTCGCGGTGGCGCCGGTGCGCGCCGGCATGGATACGTTGCGGGCGGCGGTCTACTTCACGCGCGTGGAAGAGGCGCTGCGTGGCATTCCCGGCGTCAGCGGCGTGACGTCGAGCCGAGTGCCGCTGCTGGCCGGTGACAACTGGGGCACGGGGGTGCGCGTGCAAGGTTTTGCCGACGGCCCGGACGTGGACAACAACAGCTCGTACAACCAGGTCGGTCCCGGCTACTTCGCGCTGGTGGGCGGACAGCTGATCGCCGGTCGCGACATCGCCGAGAGCGACCTGCGCGGCGGCGCGCTGGTGGCAGTGGTGAACGAGACGTTCGCGAAGAAGTTCAACCTCGGGCGTGACGCGGTCGGCAAGTTCATGGCCGAGAGCGACACGCGCGACACACTCAACATCCAGATCGTCGGCCTGGTGCGCGACATGAAGTACAGCCAGGTGAAGGACACCACGCCGCCGGTGTTCTACTCGGCGGTGCGGCAGGACGGCTCGGTGGGCGGCTTGAACTTCTACGTCCGTTCGTCGCTGCCGCCGGCGCAGATCATGGCCGCGATCCCCGGCGTGCTGAAGACGCTCGACCCGACGATCCCGGTGGAGGACCTGAAGTCGATGCCGCAGCAGATCCGCGAGAACGTCTTCCTCGATCGCATGATCAGCATCCTCTCGGCGTCGTTCGCCATCGTGGCTACGCTGCTGGCGGCGATCGGGCTGTATGGCATGCTGGCGTTCAGCGTCACGCAGCGCACCCGCGAGATCGGCGTGCGGATGGCGCTCGGCGCCGATGGTGCCCGCGTGCGGGCGATGGTGATGAAGCAGGTGGGTATGCTGACGCTGGTGGGTGGCGCGATCGGCGTGGCGAGCGCCTTCGGCATCGGCAAGGCTGCTCGCGCGCTGCTGTTCGGCCTCGAGAGTCACGACGCGCTGGTGTTCGCGACGTCGGTACTGCTGCTGTCGGCGGTGGCGCTGGCGGCGGGCTTCCTGCCGGCACGACGGGCGGCGATGGTGAATCCCATGACTGCGCTGCGCCATGACTGACCGACATCGACACCGGGGGGCGTGAGATGGACATCGTCCGCACGCCACCGAAGCGGCGCACGCGTTCCGTGCTGATTGCCGGAGGTGTGGCAGCGCTGCTGGCGGTGATCGTTGTCGTGGCGCGCCTCGGTCCCGCGTTGCCGACCCTCGAACGGGCCGCGGTGCTGGTGGACTCGGTGCGACAGGGCGACGTGGTGCGCGAGGTGCGCGCGGTGGGCACGCTGGTGCCGGAGCAGCTGCGCTGGATCACGGCGCAGGCGTCGGCACGCGTGGAGCGCGTCCACGTGCAGGCCGGCCAGCAGGTGGTGGCCGGCGAGTTGCTGCTGGAGCTCTCCAATCCCGACCTGCAGCTGGAGACGATGCAGGCCGAGCAGCAGGTACGACAGGCGGAGAGTGCGCTGCTGGCGCTGCGGACCAACCTGCGCAGCGGCTTGCTGACGCAGGAGGGCGTGGTGGCCACGATGAAGACGCAACACGTGAGCGCATTGCAGGAAGCGGCGGGCGCCGATTCATTGTTGCGGCTCAAGCTGGTCGCCACGTTCGACGCGCGGAACCGGCGTGCCGCGGCGGAGGAGATGACGACGCGCCTGCGGGTGGAGCAGGAGCGACTGACGTTGCTGCGTGAGGCGATCGACGCGCAGGTATCCACGCAGGTGTCACAAGTGACGCAGCTGCGGGCGATCGCCGCCAACCAGCGCGCACGACTCAGCGCCTTGCAGGTGCGGGCGCCGGAGGCCGGCGTGCTGCAGGATCTGACGTTGCAGCTCGGACAGTGGGTGCCTGAAGGCACCACGCTGGCCAAGGTGGTGCAACCCGGGCGGTTGAAGGCGGTGCTGCGCATCCCCGAGTCGCAGGCGAAGGACGTGCAGCTGAACCAGGTGACCGCAGTGGACACGCGCAATGGCATCGTGCGTGGCCACGTGATGCGCAAGGATCCGTCGGCGCAGCAGGGGAGCGTGACGATCGACGTGGCGCTGGACGGTGCGCTGCCGCCCGGTGCGGTACCCGACCTGAGCGTGGACGGCACGATCCAGATCGAGCGCCTCACCAACGTGCGCTACACCGGGCGCCCGAGTGTGGCGGTGCCGAACGCGCAGACCACGCTCTTCCGTCTGACGCCCGACGGCAACGAGGCCGAACGCGTCAGCGTGCAGGTCGGGCGCACGTCGGCCAGCACCATCGAGATCCTCGGCGGACTCTCGGTCGGCGATCGCGTGATCCTCTCCGACATGTCCGCCTATCTCTCCGCCGCGAAAGTGCGGCTCAAGTGATGACCACCCGACCCAAGGATGCTTCCATGGCACCGACCGCACAGCCACTGATCCAGATGCAGGGCATCACCAAGATCTTCGTCACCGACGAGATGGAGACTCATGCGCTGCAGTCGATCGACTTCGACATCGCGTCGGGTGAATACGTCGCGATCGCCGGACCATCGGGGTGTGGCAAGACCACGCTGCTGTCGATCCTCGGCCTGCTGGATGCGCCGTCCGGTGGACGCTATACGCTGGCGGGCCAGCCGGTGGCGGAGTTGTCGGCGGTGGAACGGGCGCGTGTCCGCAACCGGCAGATCGGCTTCATCTTCCAGGCGTTCAACCTGATCGGCGACCTGACCGTGGAGGAGAACGTGGAACTGCCGCTGACGTACCGCAGCGACCTCACCGCTGCCGATCGCAAGGCACGCGTGGCGCGGGCACTGGAGCGCGTCGGCATGGCGCATCGAGCACGGCATTACCCGCCGCAACTCTCCGGTGGTCAGCAGCAGCGCGTGGCGGTGGCGCGCGCGGTGGCCGGTGATCCGGCCATCCTGCTGGCCGACGAGCCGACTGGGAACCTCGACTCGAAGAACGGCGAGGCGGTGATGGAATTGCTGCAGGAACTGAACGCCGGTGGTGCCACGATCTGCATGGTCACGCACGACGAGCGGTATGCGCGCCACGCCGGAAGGCAGGTGCACCTGTTCGACGGACGCGTGGCCGACGGCGAGTTGAACATGGTGGCGATCGCCTGAACGATCAGGGTGCCCGCAGTGCGGTGGCGATGGCGCCGAAACACGCGAACGGATCCACCACCTCGCCCTGTGTCGGATGCGTCTGGGCGGCGAGTTGCACGATCACCAGCCGCTCGGCGCGATTGACGTAAACGTACTGGCCGAAGATTCCCTGTGCCGAGAAGGCTCCCTGATGGATGCTGCCGCTGGCTGTGTCGACCGGCCACCACATGTAGCCGTATTGGGCCGTGCGCGCATCGTACTGCTTCGGCGAGCCGGCATCCTGCACCCATCCCTCGGGCAGCAATCGACGGTCGCCGATCATCCCGTCGCGGCGGATGAACTCACCGAAGCGGCCGTAATCGCGCAGCGTGGCCATGATCCCGCTGCCACCGATCTCGTGGCCATCGGGCGCGTCGAGCCACCAGGTGGCGTGCTGCTCCATGCCCAGCGGCTGCCAGAGTTTCTGGCTCAGATAGTCGGAGGCCGACATGCCGGTGGCGCCGCGCACCACTTCACTCGCCACCAGCGTTTCGCCGGTGCTGTAGTTGAAGCGACTGCCAGCCGCCGCGGCGCGGGGCAGGGCGGCCATCAGCGCCATCGCCATGCCCGGGCGCTGCGCGATCTGCGCCTCCAGCAGGTGCCGGCGATCGGACGACGAATCGGTATAGGTCTCGCTCCACTGCACGCCCGATCCCATCATCAGCACCTGGCGCACGGTCACGCCATCGTAGGCGCTGCCGCGCAGCGACGGCACGTAGCGCGTGACGGTGTCGTCGAGGCTGTGGATGCGCCCCTCGTGAATCGCCAGTCCGACCAGCGTCGACGTGATCGACTTGGCGATCGACATCGACATCCAGCGGGTGGCGGGCGTCGCGCCGAGTGCGTGGCGCTCCAGCATCACGCGGCCGTCCTTCAGCACCAGCAGGCCGCTGACGCGGTTGAGGAGCATGTAGCGATCGAGCGTGTACGCGGAATCGCCGGCGGTGCAGGTCACGGCGGACAGTGGCGTCGGCGCCGCCTCGAGCGGTGTCACGCTGGTGCCACGCGCGATCACCCGTGACGGAAAGAGGCGGTCGATGTTGCGAAAGGTGGTGGCTGCGAGTTCGGGAGTGAGGCGCCCGTCGTACATCTGGCGCACGGTGCCGATCGGCTCGCCCGCGTGTGGATTGCCTGCGGGCGCGGCCGGTGGGCGGGCAACCGTGCAGGCGGTGAGCAGCACCCAACAGAGTGGAGACCAGCGCATGACGAGTGAGTGGAAAGGGAAGCCAGCGCGGCGCGCGCCGCGGGATGGCGGCATTCTATCGCGCGGGTCACGTCGATGACCGCGCCGCGGAAGCGTGTCGCGATCGGGGCGGGTGCGCCGCTGCGGCTCTCGCGCGCGGACGCCGATGCCGGGACGCCACTCTACCGGCAGGTGTATCTCCAACTTCGCGAGCGGATCGTGAGTGGCGCCTTGCCGGTCGGCACGCGTCTGCCGTCGTCGCGTGCACTGGTGCGCGACCTCGGCGTGTCGCGCAACACGGTCGAGGGGGCACTGGCGCGCTTGGCCGAGGAGGGGTGGATCGTCCGCCGGGTCGGCTCGGGCACGGTGGTGGCGGCGCGCACGACAGGGGATTGACAGAACCTGCGCACTGCTGAATAATCAGCACAGTTGAAAAATCAGCACATCATCCCGGGACCTGTCATGCCGCGACCGCCGAAACCGACCGACGACCTCACCCGACGCGAACGGCAGGTGATGGACATCCTCCATCGCCGCGGGGAATGCACCGTGGCCGAGATCATGGCGGAGCTCCCCGACCCGCCTACCTACTCGGCGGTGCGCTCCATCCTGCGGATCCTGGGCGAGAAGGCGTTGATCACCTTCCGCGAGGACGGTCCGCGGTATGTGTACTGCCCGGCCGCACCCACTGAACAGGCACAGGCGGACGTGCTGGATCATGTGGTGCGCACCTATTTCGCCGGCTCCACCGAGCAGGCGGTGACCGCACTGCTGCGCATGTCGGACACCACGCTGAGTGATGCCGAGCTGCAGGCCCTGCGCACGCGCATCGCCGGCGCACGCCGCGGCGGGAGGTAGCGATGTTCACTGAATTCTCGCTCACCGACACCATCGCGCTGCTGCCGTTGGCGCTGGTGGTGCTGAAGGCGACGCTGGTGTTGCTGGTCGCGCTGATGCTGACCGCGCTGATGCGACGTGCCTCGGCCTCGTCGCGTCACCTGGTCTGGGTGGCGTCGCTGCTGGCACTGCTGGCGTTGCCCGTGCTGGCCGTGTGGACGCCGGTGCGTTTCGCGGTGCTGCCCGCGTCGTGGGGCGCGGGCGTGCCGGTGGCCACGCCGGTGGTCAGTGACGTGCGCGCGTCGAACGATGTGGCGTCTGGCATCATCGATGCTCCAGCGGTGGCATCGAATCCATCGCCACTCGCGCAGGAAACGACACGCCGCGACGTTGCACGCGTCGTGACGCCTGTGCCGACTGCGTCACGCCTGTCACCGCTTGCCATCGTGACGGCGGTGTGGGCGCTGGGCGCCGTCGGATTGCTCGGATGGCTGGCGTACGGTGCGCTTGCGGTGCGCCGCCTGGTGCGCGGCGCCGTGCCACTGACCGACGTCGCCTGGCAGCACACGTTGCTCGAGATCGCGGATCGCCTCGCGCTCGACGCGGTGCCGCAGCTGGTGCGTTCGGAGGCGGTGACGATGCCGTTCGCCGCCGGCCTTCGCCGCCCGGTGATCGTGCTGCCGCACGACTGCGATGTGTGGGCGCCGGATCGCCGTGCCGCAGTGCTGCTGCACGAGCTGGCGCACATCCGCCGTCGTGACATCGTGGCGCACACGCTGGGACGCGTGTCCTCCGCGCTCTACTGGTTCCATCCGCTGGCATGGACGGCCGCGCGGCGTCAACGCGCGGAAAGCGAGCGAGCCTGCGACGACCTCGCGCTCGCCTGTGGCACTCGCGCCAGCGACTACGCCGAACACCTGCTGGACATCGTGACGTCGGTTCGCAACCACGCCACTCCCTCGATGGCAATGGCGATGGCGACACGCTCCGAGTTCGAGGGGCGGATGCTGGCGATCCTCGACCCCGAGCAATCGCGCCATGCGCCGACGCGCGTGCAGGCCAGCACACTGGCCGGCGGCGTGATGATGTTCGCGATCGTCGCCGGGTCATCGGTGCCGCGCGTCGCGACGCCCGAGCTGCCAGACACGCGACCGCTGAGCGTGACGGCGACCGGCAACGCGCCGCGTGATCCCGCATCACAGCAGCAGTTGGTGGCGACCGACACCACGCGTCGCGCGAAGCCGGCGCCACCGGTTGCGCTGGATTCCATGCGACGCACGCCAGAGCGCGAGGCCACGCTCGACGAACTGGATGCGGGCGAGGAGGCAGAACTCGACACGCTGGACGCGTTGCGTGGGCGCACGCAGCGCGAACTGCAATGGAACGCCACACGGTTGGGCCGGACCGCGGACACCTCGGCGCGGGCGACGCTGCTGGCACGCATTCTCGCCACCGACACGTCGGCCACGCTGCGACGGACTGCGGCCTGGGGGCTCGAGGATCACGCGCAGCACCCGGCGGCACGCGCCGCGTTGCTGGATGCCGTGCGGCAGGATCGGTCGGCCGACGTGCGCGAGATGGCGGCGTGGGCGCTGTCGAATGCGGCCGGTGACGAACGCGTCGCGGCGGCGCTGGCGGATGCATACGCGGCCGAGCGTGAACGTTCGGTGCGCGCCACGCTGCTGTGGGCGATCGGTGACGGCGCGAGCAGTCGGTCACGTGAAGCCGTGGCCACACTCACCGCGGCATTGAACGACACCGATCCGAAGGTCAGGCAATCCGCGATCTGGGGCCTCGGCAATGTCGGGCCGCGGCGTGCGCCCGCCGCGCTGATCGATGCGCTGCGCGATCCGGACGCGCAGGTTCGTTCGCTCACCGCCTGGGCGCTGTACGAGATCGAGGACAGCACCGCCGCACCCGCGCTGCTGCAGGCGCTGGAGCGGGAGAAGGAGGGCGACACGCGCTGGGCGATGGTGCGTGCGCTGGGCGTGATGGGCGAGGCGGCGGTGGCACCGATGCAGCGGCTGATCGAAGGGAACGATGCGGCGTTGCGCGCGCTCGCCATCCGTGCCCTGGCCGGTGCCAGTGGTCAGCCGTGGCCCCAGCCGCGCCCGCGTCCGCGGCCATACCCCTGAACGTTTCGCACTACGGCACGGCAGTTCGCTACAGACATCGCAGGTCGGTCACAGCGCGGATTCGCGCTGTGACTATGACCGGAAGTGCTGAAAAATCAGCAAGACCCTCCATTCCTCACGCGGGAGTTTTCATGATTCGCAGCTGCACCGTCGCGCTGACCGTCGCATTCCTCGCCTGTTCGCCTGGCGTGGTTGCCGAGGCGGCGGACGCGCGCGCCGAGGCGTCGACGGTCGTCGCCGATGTCCGCACGCTACTCACCGAGGCGCGGGGTGCGTCGGCGCTGCTCTGTTCACTCGCCGCCGACGCGATCGGGCAGCGCGGCTGGGGCAACCACGTCGGTGCGCCATCGTCACCGCTGCCGCCGGTCCGACTCGACGGCGACGATTCTCGCGAGGTGGCGCCGGCAGCGGCCGATCTCGCGCTGCTGCTCGAGGGCCTGGCGTCACCGGACCGCTGCGTGCGTGCCGTCGCCGTCAGCGTGCTGGGTCGCTCGCGCGCCGAGGAAGTGACGACGGCGCTGAGCACGCGTTTGCGGGACGGAGATGCAGCGGTGCGAGAGGTGGCTGCGCTCGGACTCGGCATCACCGAACCCACCACCGCCGTCGCCCCGCTGATCGGCGTGCTGCGCGATGCGTCGGCCGGTGTGCGCGCCAACGCGGCGTGGGCGCTGGGCCGGATCGAGGATGGTCGCGCGCTGCGTCCGCTGCTGTCGGCGGTCACCGACCAGGACTCGACGGTTCGCGAAGCGGCAGTTGGCGCGGTGGGCCAGCTCGACTCGGCGTCGGCGGTGGCGACGCTGCTGCGCGTGCTGCGTGACGACCGCGCTGCCTCGGTGCGTCGCACGGCGGCGTGGGCACTCGGCAACATCGAGGCGGAAACGGCGGCACGCGACATCGCCGACGTCATGGCGCGTGAGCCCGATGCCGGCGTGCGTGAGATGTGCGCCTGGGCGCTCGGCAACATCGAATCACAGGCCGGAGTGGCGGGCCTGCGCATCTCGGCCCAGCGCGACAGCAGTGCGCGGGTGCGGGAGCAGGCGGCGTGGGCCCTGGGCAACATCGAGGACGCCGGTTCGGCCGAGGTGCTGGGGACCGTGGTGGCGCGCGACACCGACAAGCGGGTGCGCTCCACGGCCGCGTGGGCACTGGGCAACATCGGCACGCGCACGGCGCCCGAGGGGTTGCTGCGGGCGCTGGAGGACAGCGACGAAGGGTTGCGCCTGAAGTCGGCGTGGTCGCTGGGCGAGATTCGCGACCGGGCAGCGGTGCCCGCCCTCCGCTCGGCGATCAAGCGTGAGCAGAACGCCCGCGTGCGGAAGGCGCTGCTGCGCGCGCTGGTGGAGACGGGCGAGCGAAATGAGGAAATGCTCACCGAACTGCTGGAGTCGGGCGACGCCGAGTTGCGCGCGGCGGCGGTGCGCGGACTGGCGGGTGGTCGCGTCACCGATCCGTGGCCCTGGCCGCAGCCGCGTCCACGTCCGTTTCCGCGGGACTGAACGAGGCGTGCCTGCTACATGGCGGGCGACCGACGATATTGCGCTGCCGCCGACGGCACGCACGATCCTCGATCCCCCCGCCGGGAGCCAGCATTTCCGATCTCGAGTACAGTGCGCAGGAGATGCGCGCGATGGCCGACCAGGTCGTCGCCCGCTGTGTGGATCACATCACGACATTGCCGCAGCAGCCGCTCTACGGCATCGATGACGCCGAGGCGGTGTGTCGGAGCCTGCGCGAGCCGTCACCCGACAGGGGCAGCGCGCTCGAACCGTTGCTCGACACGCTGTTCGACACCTGCATCCCGCAGTCGTTCAACACGCCTTCACCTGGCTACCTCGCCTACATCCCCGGCGGCGGCCTGTTTCCGGCGGCGTTGGCCGACTTCATCGCCGACACCACCAATCGCTACACAGGCATCTGGCAGGCGGCACCGGCACTGGTGCAGCTGGAGGCCAACGCGCTCGACTGGCTGCGCGAGTGGATGGGGTTTCCCGAGACCACACGCGGCGTGTTCACCGCTGGTGGTTCGATGGCCACCTTCAACGCCGTGCTCTGCGCGCGCGAGCGGTATCTCGGTGCCGACATCCGTCGTGGTGTGCTGTACACCTCCGACCAGGCGCACCACTGCGTGATCAAATCGGCGAAGCTGGCCGGCATCATGCCCGATCGCGTGCGATCCATCCCCAGTGACAGCGCCTTCCACCTGCCGTTGCCCGCGTTGCGTGAGGCGATCGCGCAGGATCGGCGCGCTGGCCTGCTGCCGTTCATGGTGGTGTCGAATGCCGGTACCACCAACACCGGCGCGGTGGATCCGCTGGATGCGATCGCCGACATCTGCGACGGTGAAGACCTGTGGCATCACGTGGACGGTGCCTACGGCGCCTTCTTCCAGCTCTGTGACGAGACGCGTGGCGTGCTGCGCGGACTCGAACGCGCCGACTCGCTGACACTCGATCCGCACAAGGGTTTGTTCCTTCCGTATGGCACCGGTGCGTTGCTGGTGCGCGACGGTGCACGGCTGCGCGCGGCGCACGAGGCCACCGCGGATTACCTGCCGGAGATGCCGAGTCCCGCCGAGTTCTACGATCCCAGCCAGCATGGGCCCGACCTCTCGCGCGGATTTCCGGGCCTTCGCTTGTGGTTGACGATCAAGCTGTATGGCGCCGATGCGTTCCGTGCCGCCCTGACCGAGAAGCGGCAGCTGACGCTGGATGCCGCGGAGCGCGTGGCGCGCCTGCCGCATGTGGTGATGGATGCAGCACCGGAACTGTCACTGTTTCCGTTTCATCTCAGCTGGCCCGGCGCCACGCTGGCGGAGGAGGATGCGGCCACGCGCGAGCTGATGGTCGCGACCTCGAAACGTGGGCGGGTGATGATCAGCGGCGCGGTGGCTGGCGGTCGATATGTGGGTCGCGTCTGCGTGCTTAGCTTCCGCACGCACGCGCAGCAGATCGATCACCTGATCGAGGACATGGCGGCGGCAATCCACGACGTGGTCGGGAGAATGTCATGAAGAAGCTGCTGCTGGTGGTGCTGGCGGCGCTGGTCGTGCTCCTCGGCGTGATGGTGACGCGCACCATGATGGTGCCCGCGCCGGCGGCACCGGCGGTGGCCAGTGCGGTGGTGAGTGTGGACGAGGCGACGGCTGCGGCGCGCCTCTCGGGGGCAGTGAAGTTCGCCACCGTGTCCTACGCCTCCGGTGCCCCGATCGACACGGCGGCGTTCCTCGGTTTCCACGAGTTCCTGCAGACGTCGTTCCCGCGGGTGCACGCCACGCTGCGACGCGAGACGGTGGCCGGGCTCAGTCTCGTCTACACCTGGACCGGCACCGACTCGACCGCGGCGCCGGTGGTGCTGATGGGCCACATGGACGTGGTGCCTGTGACGGAGCAGAACCTGAAGGAATGGACCCACGGGCCATTTTCCGGCGACGTGGCCGACGGCTACGTGTGGGGCCGTGGCACGATGGACGACAAGGTGACGGTGCTGGCGGTGCTGGAGGCGGTGGAGCACATGCTGTCACGCGGGCAGCGACCGGCGCGCACGGTGTACCTCACGTTCGGTCACGACGAGGAAGTGGGCGGACGGTTCGGCGCGCGTGCAATCGTGGACACGCTGGTGGCGCGCGGCGTGAAGCCGGCGCTGGTGATCGACGAGGGCGGCGTGATGACGGCGGGTGCGGTGCCCGGCGTGGCCGGCATGGCGGCGGTGGTCGGCGTCGCGGAGAAGGGCTACCTCTCGCTGCGACTTACGGCCACGGCGCAGGGTGGGCATTCGTCGATGCCCACCGATCGCACGGCCGTCGGAGCACTGAGCCGCGCCATCGCGGCGCTGGAGGCGAACCCGTTTCCGTCCACGCTCGACGGCCCGGCGCGCGGCATGATCGAGGCGATGGCGCCGTACCTGCCCTTCAGCCGCAAGCTGGTGTTCGCGAACCTCTGGCTCACCGAGCCGGTGGTGCGGTCGGTGCTGGCGAAGACGCCGTCCACCGCGGCGATGATCCACACCACCACCTCGCCGACGATGCTGACGGCCGGCATCAAGGACAACGTGTTGCCGCCCGAGGCCTCCGCGGTGGTGAACTTCCGCATCCGTCCCGGTGAGACGCAGCAGTCGGTGATCGTGCGGGTGACGGAGGTGATCGCCGACACGCTGGTGCGCGTGGCGCCGACCGACAGCGCGCGCGTGGACCCGTCGCCGGTGTCGGACGCGAACGGTGCGGCCTTCCGGCTGATCGCGAGCACGGTGCGTGGCATGGTGCCCGGCCAGTCGGTGCCGGTGCTGCCGTACCTGGTGGTCGGTGGCACCGATGCCAAGTACTGGGGACCGCACTCGAGCAACGTGTTCCGCTTCCTCGCCGTGCCGCTCGAGGCAGGCGACCTGTCGCGCATTCACGGTGTGAACGAGCGGATGTCGGTGAAGGGGTATGCGACGGCGGTGACCTTCTTCGCGCAGCTGCTGTCGACGCTCGACCAGTTGCCGTGAAGCCGGTTGAGACGCTCGCCACGACCACGGCGCCGGACGGCGCGGTGGTCACGCTGTACCGGCACGACGGCGCCTACCTGATGGTGGTTGACGGCGTGGAGCTGATGTCCACGCGCCGGACGCACTCCGAGGTGCAGCTGGCCGCCTTGGCATGTGCCGCGCTCAAGGACAAAGCCACCGTCTCGGTGCTGATCGGCGGCCTCGGGTTCGGCGCCACGCTGCGCGCGGCCCTGGATCTGCTGGCTGCCGACGCGCGCGTGGTGGTGGCGGAGATCATGCAGGAAGTGATCGACTGGAACCTGCGCCCTGACTGGGCACTGGCCGGCGACGCGATGTCTGACCCGCGCGTGGTGATGCGGCGTGCCGACGTGATCGACGTCCTGCGTGAGAACGTCGGTGCGTTCGATGCCATCATGCTCGACGTGGACAACGGCGCCGAGAGCTTCACCACCGGCAGCAACAAGAAGCTCTACGGCGAGAAGGGCATCCGTCAGGCTGCCGCCGCGCTGAAGCCCGGCGGCACACTCGCCTACTGGTCCGTCGATTCGGAGAACGCCTTCGTGCGTGCCCTGAAGCGCGAAGGCCTGACGACCGCCGTGCACAAAGCTCGCTCGCACGCCACGTCGGGTGGATACAACTGCATCATCCTCGCACGGCCATCCTGACGATCCGAGATCGTTCGAAGAGAACTCCAAGCCAAACTGCGCACGGCTTGATCGCAGAACCGCACAGCCGCAGAACCGCACGGCCGCAGAAGGGCAAGAGCGGTTGTTGGTAAGTGCGGCGTCATGACGCTGGTAGGTTACAACGTGCGCGGAGCCAACATCAGAACCGATGCTTGCGCACGCGACGATCGCGGCTCCACACGATGACCTTCTGCGGCTGTTCAGTTCTGCGGCTGTTCCCTTCTGCGATCAAGCTCTTGCAGTCCTCGCCAGCAGCAAGAAGACTGCGACTGGACGTCAGGGTACGATCCTGGCCCGGTTCCGCATCAGCGCCTCGATCTCGGCGATCTCCCGCGGAACGTTGCTGATCCGCTCGGTGCCCTTCTCGGTCACGATGTAATCGTCCTCGATGCGGACGCCGGTGTTCTGGAAGCGCAGCACCGCGGGCCGGACCTTGGCGATGAAGGCGCGGTTGCGTGGCGTGTCGGGCAGGGCGTCGAGCATCGCGGTGCTGACGTAGATCCCCGGCTCGATCGTGAACGCATCGCCCACCTGAAAGCTGCGATTGCCGCTGTAGAACTGCGCCGGATCGTGCACGGCCAGGCCGATGCCGTGGCTGATGCCGTGGATCATCCAGAACATCGACTGCCGGCAAGAGCGCGGGGCGTTGGTGCAGTCGGTGCGCCACGGCATGTCGATCTGCGCATCGACGCTCTCGATCAGGCCCAGCGCCGCCAGGCCGCGTGCGCGGACGTCCTCGGAGCTGTCCTGGGCAGCGATGGACGACATGCCGACCTTCGAGTTCCGCTCCGCCGCCAGCTGCGCGTCCAGCACCAGCTGGTACATCAAGCGCTGCTCGGGGGTGAAGGTGCCGCTGACCGGGATCGAGCGCGTGATGTCGGCCGCGTAGCCCTCGTACTCGGTGGCGGCGTCGATGACCACCAGGTCACCGGGCTTGAGGTCACCGCGATTGCGCATGTAATGCAGTTGTGTGCCGCGGATGCCGCCACCCACGATCGAGCCGTACGCCGGCCGGGCACCACCGCCGCGCGTGAACTCGTACTCGATGGCCGCCTGCAGTTCGTACTCCTTCGTCGGCTGCGAGAGGCGCATCGCGGCGCGGTGGCCTTCGGAGCTGATCTCGGCAGCCTTGCGGAGCAGCGCCAGTTCGGCCGCCGACTTCTTCGCCCGCACCTGGTAGAGGTACGGGTGCGCGTCGCGCATCGTGATCTGTGGATGCGCGGCCGCGAACCGCCGCTCCCAGAGCTGGCCTCGGGTGCTGGAGTCCTGCGTCGCGAAGTCGGCGGCGGCGAAATCGCGAACGGTGAATACCGTCTTCACGCCCGCCGCCAGTGAGTCGATCACTTGCTCGATGACCCCTGCCGACCGAGCGCGCATGGCCAGCGTGCGCTCCACCTCGAGCGAGTCGGGCCGCTTGCCGTAGTAGAACGCCTGGCGAGCGCCGGCCGCGGTGATGAACAGCGTGGACTGTGCCTTGCCCCCGCGGACTACCATCACCAGCGCGGCATCGGGTTCGTTGTAGTTGGTGAGGTAGCGGAAGTCGGGGAGCTGGAAGAACGGCCCGAAGTCCGACACCGGTGTCCGGCCGCCGAACGCCACCAGCAGCCCATCGCCCAGCTTCGCGGCCAGGGAGTCGCGCCGCGCGGTGTATTCAGCCTGGGGGATCTGCGCGGTGACGGCGCTCGAGGTGCCGAGCATCGCCAGCGCAACGAGAGTGGCGTGCACGGCGTTGACCAGACGGCGATTGGCAGACACGAAAGACGACATCGGGGCCCTGGCTGACGGTGAAGGATGTCTGCGAAACGTGCCGGGAGGCGATCCCACGCGAAAGGGTGCCTTCAGACCAGCTACCCCGACGGTTGCAGAACGGCCGTCACGTGGCGAGCATCCCCGCTGGACAACTCTCCCGCTTTGACGAGGCCTGCATGCGAAAGACCGCCCTGCTCCTGTTCCTGACGTTCACCGCCTGCTCCGGCCGCGATGCCGCACCGTCCGGCGGTGCCGGTACCGGCGCTGCGACCAGCACTGCCGTGAAGGGGTGGGAGGAGCAGGCGGCGCGCATCACGATCATCCGCGATGACTGGGGCGTGCCGCACGTCTACGGCAAGACCGACGCCGATGCCGTCTTCGGGATGATCTACGCGCAGGCCGAGGACGACTTCAATCGCATCGAGATGAACTATCTCACATCACTCGGCCGGCTGGCCGAGGCGGAAGGTGAGAAGGAACTGTGGCGGGACCTGCGGCAGCACCTGTTCATCGACGCCGACGACCTGAAGGCGAAGTTCGCCGGCGCCGAGCCATGGCTGAAGACGCTCTGCACCGCCTGGGCCGACGGCCTGAATTACTACCTGCACATGCACCCGGAGACGAAGCCGAAGGTCCTGGCCACGTTCGAGCCGTGGATGGCGCTGTCGTTCAGCGAGGGGAGCATCGGTGGGGACATCGAGGACGTGTCACTGCGCGAACTGCGGGCATTCTACGACTCCGCCGCGCCGGCGCCGAAGGTGGCCAGCGCCCTTGACCTCGAGCGCCGCCGCGAGCGCTTCGCACCGCAGCACGAGCCGACCGGCTCCAACGGCTTCGCCATCGCGCCGCAGAACACCGCCGGCAAGCATGCGCTGCTGCTGATCAACCCGCACACCTCGTTCTTCTTCCGCGAAGAGGCACAGATGGTGAGTGAGGAAGGACTGAATGCGTACGGTGCCGCCACCTGGGGCCAGTTCTTCATCTATCAGGGCTTCAACGAGAACGCCGGCTGGATGCACACCTCCAGCGGTGCCGACGTGATCGACGAGTTCGCCGAGACCGTGACGCCGAAGGACGGCGGCTACGTGTACACCATGGGTGGTGCCGAACAGCCGGTGGTGGCGCGCACGGTGCGGCTCGCCGTGAAGGGCGACGCCGGCATGAACACGCGCGAGTTCACCGTCTACGCGACCCAGCACGGCCCGGTGGTGCGCAAGGCTGACGGCAAGTGGATCAGCGTCACGCTGATGCAGGAGCCGGTGAAGGCGCTGACGCAGTCGTTCATGCGGACCAAGGCGAAGAACTACAAGGAGTTCCGCGCCACGATGGAGCTTCACACCAACTCGTCGAACAACACCATCTTCGCCGACCGCGAAGGGAACATCGCCTACTTCCACGCCAACCACGTGCCGAAGCGCGATCCGAAGTTCGACTGGGACAAGCCGGTGGACGGCAGCCTCGCGGCCACCACGCATCAGGGTGTGCATTCGCTCGACGAAAGCCCGAACGTGCTGAACCCGGCCACCGGCTGGATCCAGAACACCAACAACTGGCCCTACTCGGTCTCCGGTAGCGCCAGCCCGAAGCGCTCGGCGTATCCGAACTACATGGAGCGCTACACCGAGAATCCGCGCGGCGTGCACGCCATGCGCGTGCTGGACGGCAAGAAGGACTTCACGCTCGAGTCGCTGCGGGATGCCGCGTACGACAGCTACCTGCCGGCCTTCGCCGACCTGGTGCCGCTGGTGGTGAAGGCGTACGACGGGATGCCGATGAACGATCCGCTGCGCGCACGGTTGAACGAGCAGGTCTCGACGCTGCGCAGCTGGGACTACCGCTGGGGTGCGCAGTCGGTGGCGACCACGCTGGCCGTCTGGTGGGGACAGGAGATGGTGCGTGCCGCGCGCGCCGATAGCGACACCGAAGACCTGTCGGTGTACGAGTACATGGCGCGGAAGCTGACGCCGACGCAGAAGCTGCAGATGCTGGCGGCCGCGTCCGACACGTTGACGGCGAGCTTCGGCACCTGGAAGACGTTCTGGGGCGACGTCAATCGCTTCCAGCGTCGGACCGGCGACATCGTGCAGCCGTTCAGCGATGCCTCGCCAAGCATCCCGGTGCCATTCGCCTCGGCGCAGTGGGGCTCGCTGGCCTCGTTCGGTGCACGGACCTATCCCGGCACGAAGAAGTTGTACGGCACCAGCGGCAACAGCTTCGTGGCGGTGGTGGAGTTCGGCGACAGCGTCCGCGCGAAGGCCGTGACTGCCGGTGGCGTCAACGGCAACCCGGGATCGAAGCACTTCAACGACCAGGGCGAGCGGTATGCGAACGGCGCGCTACGCGATGTGTACTTCTACCGTCCACAGCTCACCGGACACACCGAGCGGACCTACCAGCCCGGCAAGTGACGCCTGTCATGATCAGGAGTTCGTCGATGACACCACGACTCGTGAGCCGCGACGCATGACGGTTCCCGCCGTCAGCGAACTGCTCGACCTCCACGGCCGAGTCGCGCTGGTGACCGGTGCCTCGGGCGGCATCGGGCGCGTGATCGCGCAGCGGCTGGCCGATGCCGGCGCAGCGGTGGCGGTGCATTACCGCAGCGGGGCTGAGCGTGCCGAGTCCACGGCGGATGCGATCCGCGCCGCCGGTGGACAGGCGATGGCGATCGGTGCCGATATCGCCGACGCCGTGTCGTGCGGGGCGATGTTCGACGCCGTCACCAGCGCACTCGGGCCGGTGGACATCCTCGTCAACAACGCCGCCGATCAGGGCGTGGCGGGCTTGGCGGACCTGTCGCTGCAGGATTGGCAGGCGATGATGGCCACCAACCTCGATGGCATCTTCCTCACGACGCAACTCGCCGCGGCATCGATGATCGCGCGCGGCGCCAGCGGGGCGATCGTGAACATCATCTCGATCGAGGGACACACGCCGGCCGACGGACATGGCCACTACGCCACGTCGAAGGCCGGCCAGCTGATGTTCACCAAGGCGTCGGCGCTCGAGTACGGCCGCAGCGGCATCCGCGTGAACTCGGTATCGCCTGGCCTGATCGATCGACCCGGACTGGCGGAGGACTGGCCGCCGGGCGTGCAGCGCTGGACGAGCGTCGTGCCGCTGGCCCGACTCGGCCAACCGGAAGACGTGGCCGATGCGGTGCTGTTCCTCGCGTCACCCGCGTCGCGGTGGATCACCGGCGCCGACCTGCTGGTGGACGGCGGCATCAGCACTCGCCCGCGATGGTGAGCAGCGTCGCGCGCGCGGTGCGCCTCGCCACCCTGGTGCTGGCGGCAACGCTGCTGTCCGTGCCGACGGCGCGGGCGCAGCATCCGGCCAACTGGACCGACACCATCTCGCCGTTCCGCGTCATCGACAACGTGTACTACGTCGGCAGTGCGGGATTGTCGGCGTGGCTGATCACCACGCCGCAGGGCCACATCCTGCTGGATGTCGGCATGCCGGAGAACGGCACGATGGTGGAGCGCAACATCGTGCGACTCGGCTTCAAGCCCGGCGACGTGAAGGTGCTGCTCAACAGCCACGCGCACTTCGATCACGCCGGCGGGCTGGCGCAGCTGAAGCGACGCACCGGTGCGCGGCTGTTCGCGATGGCCGGGGACCGCACGGCGCTGGAGCAGGGTGTGTACGTGGGATCGGAGTCGGTGGCCGCCTACCGCTTTCCGGCGGTGCGCGTGGACAGCGTGATCACCGATGGTGCGACCGTCACGCTCGGTGGGGTGACGCTGACGGCCAACCTCACGCCCGGGCACTCCGCCGGCTGCACCACGTGGACGATGCCGGTGCAGTCGGATGGACGGCGGCACACGGCGGCGTTCTTCTGCAGCGCGTCGGTGGCGGCCAACCGCCTGGCACCGCGGCCGCAGTATCCCGGCATCGTGGCCGACTATCGTCGCACCTTCGCGCGGCTGAAGGCGATGGAGGCGGACGTCTTCCTGCCGCCGCATGCGGAGCTGTTCGACCTCGCGGCTCGCCGCGCGCGACTTGGTGGAGGCGGACCGAATCCGTTCATCGACCCCACCGCGTTGCGGCGGCTCGCCGTCACGCTCGAGGCGGCGTTCGAGAAGGAACTGGCGCGTCAGTCGTCCACGCCGCGCTGACGTCGAACGTCGTCGCGGCGCGTCGGCGGTCATGCGATGTGACGCGCGCGCACGGCGAACTCGGCCATTCGCCAGTCGTCGCGCACTCCACTAGAATGCGCTCCCAGCACACCTGCCGCCGCCCACTTCCGCGGCGTGCCCGACTCACGCTCAGGACTGCGTTATGGCCAAGATCAAGGTGGTAAACCCGGTCGTCGAGATGGACGGCGACGAGATGACCCGCATCATCTGGCAGTTCATCAAGGACAAGCTGATCCTGCCGTACCTGGACGTCCAGCTCGATTACTACGATCTCGGCATCGAGCATCGCGATGCGACCAACGACCAGGTCACGATCGACTCGGCCGAGGCGACGAAGAAGCACGGTGTGGCAGTGAAGTGCGCCACGATCACGCCCGACGAGGCACGGGTGAAGGAGTTCGGGCTGAAGAAGATGTGGAAGAGCCCGAACGGCACCATCCGCAACATCCTCGGTGGCGTGATCTTCCGCGAGCCGATCATCATGTCGAACATTCCGCGACTGGTACCGGGATGGACGAAGCCCATCGTCGTCGGCCGTCACGCGCATGGCGACCAGTACAAGGCCACCGACTTCAAGGTGCCGGGCCCGGGCAAGGTGACCATGACCTGGACACCTGACGATGGCAGCGAGCCGACGCAGTTCGAGGTGGCGAAGTACGGTGCCGACGGTGGCGTGGCGATGGGCATGTACAACTACAACGACTCGATCCGCGACTTCGCGCGTGCCAGCCTGACCTACGGCCTGCAGCGCAGCTATCCGGTGTACCTCAGCACCAAGAACACGATCCTCAAGGCCTACGACGGCGCCTTCAAGGACATCTTCGAGCAGGTGTTCAACGACGAGTTCCGCAAGGACTTCGAGGCGGCCGGCATCACCTACGAGCATCGCCTGATCGACGACATGGTGGCGGCGGCGCTGAAGTGGGAAGGCGGCTACGTCTGGGCCTGCAAGAACTACGATGGCGACGTGCAGTCGGACATCGTGGCACAGGGCTTCGGCTCCCTCGGCCTGATGACCAGCGTGCTGATGACGCCCGACGGCAAGACGATGGAAGCCGAGGCGGCGCACGGCACCGTCACGCGCCACTATCGTGAGCACCAGAAGGGCAACAAGACGTCCACCAACCCGATCGCGTCGATCTTCGCCTGGACGCGCGGCTTGGCCCACCGCGGCAAGCTGGATGGCACCCCGGCGCTGGTGGATTTCGCCAACAAGCTGGAAGCGGTCTGCATCGAGGCGGTGGAAGCCGGCGAGATGACGAAGGACCTCGCGATCCTGATCAGCCGGAACTCACCATTCCTGTCCACCGAGGACTTCCTCGACGCCATCGATCGCCGGTTGCAGGCCAAGATGGCCTAGTTCGCCGCACGCAGTTCGCACGTCTTTCGCAGCGCGCACGCAGGTCCGGTGCGCGCTGTGTCGTTCAGGCCAGAGCGCGGGAACGTCAACGACAAACGGCAACAGCGAAGAGCAACAGCGAAGAGCAACAGCGAAGAGCAACGGCAACTGCGTGACACAAAGGCGCAAAGGCACAAGGCCGCAAAGAGAACGCAGGCGCTCGAGCTTCCGTACCCGGCACGTGTTTCATTTTTTTGTTTTTGACAACCTCGAATCACAGCATCGACTTGCTACGACTCACATGCCACGTCCGACACCGACCGCTTTGCGCCTTCGTGTCTTTGCGCCTTTGTGTCAAGTTGTTGCAGTTCGCAGTTCGTAGTGCACGGCGAAGTCTCTCGTTACGCCCTGTAGATCGCGATCGAGGTGTCGTCGATGGTGTGGCGGTAGTCGGGCGAGGGCAGGACGTGGCCGACGGCGTATTCGACGGCCAGCACCCGCGCGTACTTGGTCGCCTGCCAGGCGGTCAGCACGCGGTCCAGCATCTTCGAGTTGTACGGCGGATCGGCGAAGGCGACGTCCCAGCGCTGCTCGGTGAGCGCCTCGGCGAATTGCACCGCGTCCTTCTTGTAGATGCGGCACTTGGTCGTCTGGCGGAGCAGGGCCACGTTGGCCTTCAGCGCGTGCAGGCTGCTGGGGCGCGTCTCCACGAAGTCCACATACTTGGCGCCGCGCGAGATCGCCTCGAGCCCGAGGGCACCGGTGCCGGCGAAGAGGTCCAGCACGCGGGCGCCGGCCAGGTCGGGCTTCAGCTGGTCGAGCAGGAAGCCGCGCACCTTTTCGGCCGTCGGCCGCACGCGGAAGTCGTTCGGCGACGTGAGGTCGCGACCGGCGAACTTGCCGCCGATGATCCTCACGAGCGCGCCTTCGGGGTAACAGTCATACCGCAAGATAGCCGTGACGGGTATCCTGCACCCGGCCGGCAGGGTTGCTTGGCGGGGCGAACTCTCGACGTGGGGACGAAGCATGAACGTGCAGGTGCACGCGCGGGGCCGATGCCGGCGCGTCATGGTCGCGGCGACGCGGCGGGCGATCGGATGATGCGGCTGATCCAGGCCATCGCGGCCCTGGCACTGCTGCTGCCGGGATGCGGCGGCAGTGCGCCTGCCACACTCGCCCCGGTACCGGCACCTGTCGCATCGGCCGTCACACCATCGACGCCGCGCTCCGGTGTGGCACCTGCACAAGCGGAATTGGCGGTGATTCCGGTGCAGGTCACGTACGTGCTCAAGTCGCTGGCGCCGGTGCTCGACTCGTTGTTCCCGGCGCGCGACTCGCTCGCCGAGGCGACCTGCCTCAACGTGGCGCGGCTGGTGTGCCATCAGTACGTGTACCAGCGCGATCCACTCGCGCTCTCTGCCACCGGGGCACGCTTCAGCATCACGACCACGATGCGGTATCGCGCCCGCGTCGGTGTGCCGGGCGCACGCGTCGCCAGCTGCGGCTACGGCAGCGAGGCACCACGACGCGCGAACCTCTCGCTTGCCACGGACCTCTATTGGCGGCGCGACTGGAAGATCGGGTCACGCCAGACCGCCCTCGCCGCGACGCTGGCCGATGCCTGCGCCATCACCGCCCTCAACGTCGATGCGCGACCGGCGCTGCAGCGCATGATCGACGGACAGCTGAAGGACTTCTCGGCGCAGGTGGATACCGCGCTGCCGAGTGCCGCGGACCTGCGCCCGCTGGCCGACTCGATCTGGAGGAGCTTTCTCGAGCCGTCGCCGCTCGACACGCTGAACACGCTCTGGCTGGTGCTCGATCCGGAAGCGATTCGCGTCGTGCCGCTGCAGGGCGTGGGGCCGAGCTTCCGCACCGCGATCGTGGTCTACGCACGTCCGCGGGTGATCGCCGGCGCCAAGCCACCGACGCTGACCAAGCCGCTGCCGGTGCTGAGCCTCGGCCAGAGTCCGGGCGGGTTCGTGGTGCCGGTGTCGGTGGAGCTGCCGTTCGAGGAAGTGAATCGGCGCGCGACGGAGTTGCTCGTGGCCGAGACGGCGAACACCAGTGAGCGCGTCGACAGCGTGCACGTGCAGGCCAGCGGTGACAGCGTACGCATCGTGCTCGACGTCAGCGGCTCGCTGCGTGGGAAGCTGACGCTGATGTCGCGGCTGCGCTGGGACCCCGCGCTGCGCGAGCTGCGTCTGGATGACCTGGATTGGAACCTGGAGAGCCGAGGCCTGATGTCACGGATGAAGGCCACGCTGGCCGCGCCGCTGATCGGTCGTGCCATTCGCAAGGCCACCATGGGCGGTCGCGTGCCGCTCGGTGCACAGCTGGATTCGGTGCGCACACAGATGCTGCAGTTGCTGAACCGCACCGTGTCGCCGGGCGTGATCCTCGGTGGCAGCATCACCAGCTTCCAGGTGGAGAGCGTCAGCACCACCGACCGCGCCTTCGTGGTCCGCGCGCGCCTGCTGGGGCAGGCGAACGTCTGGATCCAGTAGCTACGTCGTCCGGCGTTGGAGTCGCGCCGGCAGCCCGCCTCTCGGCCGCAGCGTGATGATCGGTTCCAGCTCCGGGTCGGGGCCGGGCACGTGCACGCGCCAGCGCCGAGCGAGCGTCGCCAGCACCAGCATCGCCTCCATCCACGCGAACTGCTCGCCGACGCAGATGCGCGTGCCGGCACCGAACGGGAAGTAGGACATCTTCGGTCGCGCGGCGGTGACCGCCGGATCGAGCCAGCGATCCGGCTGGAACCGTTCGGGCTCCGGCCACCAACGGCGGTCGTGATGCACGATGAACTGCGGGGCGAGGAACAGCGTACGGGCCGGGAAGTCGAACCCCCCCACGCTGAACGGTTCCATCGCGCGGCGGCCGACCACGTAGGCGGGTGGATAGAGCCGCATCGACTCGGCCACCACGGCGCGCGTGAACGGCAGCTGCGCCAGGTCGTCCATGGTTCCGGCGCGATCACCGAGCACACGATCCACCTCCTCGTGCAACCGCTGCTCGGCCTCCGGATTGCGCGCCAGCAGCAGCCAGGTCCAGGTCAGCGCATTGGCCGTCGTCTCGTGGCCGGCGATGAAGATCGTGATCGCCTCGTCGCGCAGCTGCGCGTCGGTCATGCCGCCGCCGTCGCCCTCGGTGTCGGTCGCATGCAGCAGCATCGACAGCAGGTCGCCGGTGTCCTCGCCGCTGGCGCGCCGGGCCGCGATGATGCGGTCGATGGTGGCGTCGAGCAACTGCTTGCCGGCGTTGAAGCGGCGACGACGTGGGCTGGGCAGGATGTCGAGCAACGGCGTGAGTGGACCGTAGCCGAGCGAGAACGCGTTGAACACGTCGTCCATCGCGTTGCCGATGCCGCTGCCTTCGTTGGCGACGCTGGCGCCGAACAACGTGGCGGCCACGATGTCGAGCGTCACCAGCATCATCGCGCGATTGATGTCCAGCGTCTCGCCGTCACGCCACGCGGCCTGCCGCTGCATGGCGGCGGAGATGATGGCACCGGCATAGGCGCCAATGCGGGCGCGGTGGAATGCCGGCTGCACCAGGCGGCGCTGCCGCAGGTGCACGTCGCCCTCCGACGTCAGCAACCCTTCGCCCACCAGGATCTTCGCGCGCTCCAGCGCCTGTCCCTTGCGGAAAATGCGCTGGTTGGTGACCAGCAGGTCGCGGATGTCATCGGGATTGGTGAGCAGCACGATCTGCTGCTTGCCGATCGTGACCTGCGACACGTCGCCGTAGGTGCTGGCCATGCTGCGCATCAACGCGATGCGCGCGCGCGACATGCGCAGGATCATGTCGCCGGGGAAACGGGCCTTCGGTCCCGGGGCGGTGTTCGGCGCGACGGTGGCAGGCATCAGTGGGCCGGTCGGGGACGGGAACGCCGGGATCGCCACCGGCGCTGGTCACAGCATACTGCCGACGTCGCGGCGGCGCGATCGTTATTCTGGTCAGCGGATCGGCGTCGCGCGGTGATGCGGCGCCAGTTGTCGTCACTTCCCCGTTCTCCCGACCGCCGATGCCCCTGCCGCCCTGCCTGCTCGGCCTGCCGTACGACGCCAGTTCGTCCTTCCTGCGCGGGTCGGCCGCGGCGCCCGCGCTGATCAGGGCAGCACTCCGCTCGCCGTCCGGCAACGACTGGACGGAGTCGATGGTGGACCTGGCGCAGCCCGGCGTGTTCGCCGACGCCGGCGACCTGACGCTGCCCGAGGACGGCACGGCACGCGGGCTGATCGAGTCGGGCGTGCGCTCGCTGATGATGCGCGGGGTACGCGTGATCTCGCTGGGCGGCGATCACTCGGTCACCTATCCGATCCTGCGCGCCATCAACGGGCGCTACCCGCAGCCGACGATCCTGCACATCGACGCGCACGGGGATCTCTACAACGTCTTCAACGGCGACCGCTTTTCCCACGCCTGTCCGTTCGCGCGCATCATGGAGGAGGGGCTGGCGAGTCGGCTGGTGCAGGTCGGCATCCGGACCATGACCGCACACCAGCGCGAGCAGGCCACGCGCTTCGGCGTGGAGGTGATCGACATGCGGGCGTGGGAGATGGGCGCGCGACCCGTGATCGAGGGTCCGGTGTACATCTCCATCGACCTCGATGGGCTGGACCCTGCATTCGCCCCCGGTGTCAGTCACTGGGAACCGGGCGGCCTGAGCGTGCGTGACGTGCTGGGGATGATCCAGGGCGTGCCGTCGCTGATCGTCGGTGCCGACGTGGTGGAGTTCAATCCGCAGCGCGATCCGTCGGGCCTCACCGCCAGTGTCGCCGCAAAGATCGTGAAGGAACTGGCCGGCGCGATGCTGCAGCACGTGCCGCCGGTGCAGTGATCCCGTCGCCGATCGGGTGGCGGGTGGTGATCTTTCCCGCATGCCGATGAGGACCGTGCGACGATTCCTGATGGCGGTGCTGCTAGGCGCTGGCGCGACGTCCATTGGCGCACAAGCCGCACTCCGCAGCGCCAGTGCGGTGACGGCGGCGGACGTGCGCTTCATGCAGGACATGCTGCAGCATCATCGGCAGGCGGTGGAGATGACGGCGCTGGTCGAGGCCCGCACCCGTAATGCGCAACTGCGGACGCTGGCGGAGCGCATCGCCGTGTCACAGGCGGACGAGATGGCGCTGATGCGGCGGTGGCTGGCGGCGCACGGCGTGACAAACGATTCGTCGATGGGCCATGCCATGGACCTGCACGCCGGTCACGGTGCCCCGGCGGATGCTGCGGCGATGCCCGGCATGCTGTCGGGCGCCGAACTGCGTGCGATGCGTGCGGCGAGCGGGCCGCGATTCGACCGACTGTTCCTGACGGGCATGATTCGGCACCACGGTGGCGCGCTGACGATGGTCGATTCGCTGCTGGCGACAGCCGGCGCGGCACAGGAATCGTCGATCAATCGATTCGTCTCCGACGTGGATGCCGACCAGCGCGCCGAGATCACACGCATGCGCCGCCTGTTGTCCACACGCTGACTTCATCTTTCCACGCGACAGGTGCCGGTGCATCGGTCGCGCCCAATTAGCCCGACCCTTCACACCCGCGTTCCGACCTCACATGACCCGATCATCACACCTGCTGCGGCAGCTTGCTGCATCCGTCCTCGCCGCCACCTGCGTCGGCACCGCGGTGCATGCGCAGGCTGCGCGGCGTGCGCCGGTGGCACCGAAAGCCAGCACCACCGACCCGCGCTACAGCCTGCGCGGTGGCTGGAACGACGCCCAGGAGGCGATCAGCAACCTGACACTGCTCGCGCATCGCAATCGTCCAGAGGGGTTCGTGAACCCCGCCGACGCCGGTGACTTCGCCTTCGTCAATTCCGACCTCGCCTTCGACGGCAAGTACGCGTTCATCGGCGGCTACCACGGCTTCCAGGTGTGGGACATCTCGACGCCGTCGAATCCCACGTTGCGCCTCGCCTTCCCGTGCCCAGGTGGGCAGGGCGACCTGTCGGTGCACAAGAACCTGCTCTTCATGTCGGTGGAGGAGAACAAGGGGCGTGTGGACTGCGGCGGGCAGGGTGTGGATGCGTCGTCGAGCAGTGAACGGTTCCGCGGCGTGCGCATCTTCGACATCAGTGACATCGACCATCCGCGCCAGGTGGCCGCTGTGCAGACCTGTCGTGGTTCGCACACGCACACGCTCCTCACCGACGCGAAGGACGCCGCCAACGTCTACGTCTACGTCTCCGGAACCGGCGGTGTGCGCCCGGGCACCGAGCTGGCCGGCTGCAGTGATGGCCAGCCGACCGCCGACACCAGCACGGCGCGTTTCCGCATCGACGTGATCAAGGTGCCGGTCGCCGCGCCGCAGGAGGCACGCATCGTGAGCCGGCCCCGCCTGTTCGCCGACGCGCGCACGCGCGCGATCAGCGGTTTGTGGAAGGGTGGCACGCACGGCTCAGGCACGCAGGAAACCGCCGAGACGGATCAGTGTCACGACATCACGGTGTATCCGGAGCTGGGGCTCGCGGCCGGCGCCTGCTCGGGCAACGGCATCCTGCTCGACATCAGCGATCCGGCCAACCCGGTGCGCATCGATGAAGTCATCGACAGCAACTTCTCCTACTGGCATTCGGCCACGTTCAGCAACGATGGCAGCAAGCTGCTGTTCAGCGACGAGTGGGGCGGCGGCGTGGGGGCGAAGTGCCGCGCCAGCGACAAGATGACATGGGGCGCCAACGCGATCTTCACGCTGCGCAACCGCAAGCTCACACCGCAGGGTCACTACAAGATTCCGGCGGCACAGAGTGACGTCGAGAACTGCGTCGCCCACAACGGCACACTGATTCCCGTGCCCGGTCGCGACATCATGGTGCAGGCGTGGTATCAGGGCGGGCTGTCGGTGTTCGACTTCACCGATCCACGCAAGCCGGTGGAGATCGCGTATTTCGATCGTGGCCCGATCAATCCGGCGCAGCTGACGCTGGCCGGTTTCTGGTCGGCGTACTGGTACAACGGCCACATCTACGGCTCGGAGATCGGGCGCGGGCTGGACGTGCTCGAACTCAAGCCGAGCGCGATGCTGAGCCAGAACGAAATCGACGCCGCCAGGCAGGTGACGTTCGCCGGCAGCAACCCGCAGCTGCAGCAGAAGCTGGTGTGGGCGCCGAGCTTCGCGGTGGCCCGCGCCTACCTGGACCAGCTCGAGCGTGGGCGCGGACTGGCCGCCGGTCTGGTGACCAGCGCGAACGCCTCGCTCGGCATGGCCGAGCAGCAGTCGGGCGCCGCACGACAGGCCACGCTGCGAGCGCTGGCCGCGCGGCTCACGCGCTCGGCGGCGACCGCCAGGGACAAGGCACGCGTCCGGGCGCTCACGTCCACCGTGACGGGGCTGGCTGACGCGTCGCAGTGAGTGTGTGTCGGCAGCGGGAGTGGCGGGCGTCGGCACTCCGGTGCTGGCGCCCGCCGTCATTTACGGGGGCGGCCGGCGACGACTTGAGAGGGTGCGGGCGATCCCGACGTCGAGATCGATGACAGGCCAGCGGCCCGACGCCGTTCCTGCCCGATCGCCTTTCGTCCGGCCGGCATCACGTCGGCCATGACCACCCGTCCGGAGCTGGATCATGCCGCTGCCCCGCGCCTGCCTTCGCGCCCTGCCGCTCGTCACCCTCGCCCTCGTCGCATGCGGCCTCGCGCAGCCCGCGGAGGCGCAGCTGGGCGCATTGCGCCGTGCGGCCGAGCGACGTGTGGAGCAGAAGGCCGAAGACCGGGTCGCCTCGGCCACGCTCATCCCGCCGGTGTTCGACAACACGACCCTCGAACTCACCGCCGAGCGCCTGGACCGATACACGGCGGCGATGGAGACCCTCAAGCGCACGCGCGCCCAGAATCGCCGGCGGTACGACGCCATGCAGGGGCAGATCAGCGAGGCCCGTGACGCGGCGCAGCGCGCCGAGAATCCCGCCGAGCGGCAGGCGTACGAACGCAGCACCGACCGGTATCGCGACTGCCGGAACGACGTGGTGGAGGCGATCGAGAAGGAAGTCGAGACGCAGATGCAGCAGGTCATGCAGCGCATGCAGAGCGACCCCATGGGCGCGCAGCGCGACCCGAAGGTGAAGGAGATGCAGGCCGGGATGAACGCCGTCGTTGCGGCGCAGCAGTCGGGGGACACGGTGGCCGTGCGCCGCGCCACCGCACGAATGCAGGCCGCGATGGGCATGGTCACCGACAGTGCGGCGATCGACCGCAAGGCGGTGGCGAAGTGCGGTGCCCGGCCGGCCCGGCCGCGGAGCGTGGTGCTCGCCGATTCGCTCAGCAAGCGCGCCACTGCGCTGCAGGCCGACGCGAATGCGCTGATCTCGACCAGCGGCGGCGTGAAGGGCAGTGAGGTGGGCATGACCGACGTGCAGGCGCGCATGGTGTGGGAGCGCATCCAGTCATGGCTCAACGGCGTGCAGGACAGCGCACCGATCACGCGCACCTTCAGCAAGTCGGAATACGACCTGCTGCTCGCGCGACGCGGCGCGCTGCGCAAGGCGTTCGCCAACTCGGAGTGATCCCGACGCCGTGTCGTCGCCTGCTGCTGGCGGCGACACTGCTCGGTGCAGCGACCGTCGGCGCCCAGCCGGCACCGCTGGCGGTGGCTGCAGGCGATGGCTGGCGTGGCCTCTGGCGTCCTGACGTCAGCGCCCCGACACAATGGACCGCACCGGACAGCGCGCTGCTGTCGGCGCTGCGCTGGCGTGCGGGGCAACGCGGCATCACCTGGGCCGAGATCCCGCTGCGGGGCGATGGAGAGGCCTGGCGCACGCGCGCGATCATCGTGCGCATCCAGCCGGCGCAGGTCCGCTTCGCACTCGACACCGCCTTCGCCCTGCGCCGCGACCGCAACGGTGCCGCCATGCGCTCGGCGCGGTGGACGATCCAGGCGGCCGCACCGCGCTCGCTGCTCGCGGTGAATGCGGGGCAGTTCGATGCCACCATCCTCGGCACGCTGCCGTGGGGCTGGGTGATGCTCGGTGGCCGCGAGTGGCGCGCACCGGGCGCCGGTCCACTCTCCACGGCCGTGGTCTTCGACTCGAGCGGAGTCGTGCGACTCCTGTCACCGACAGCGCTTGAAGCGACGGCGCGCGGGCAGGGCGTGGCGTATGCATTCCAGAGCTTTCCCACGCTGCTGGACGGCGATGGTGTCGTGCCCGCACCGCTGCGGCTTGGTGGTGCCGGCGTGGACCTCACACATCGTGACGGCCGACTGGCGATCGGTGTGCAGCGCGACGGTACCGTGCTGCTGGTCATGACACGATTCGATGTCTTCGGACCGACGCTCGGTGCGGTGCCGTTCGGCTTGACGACCCCGGAGATGGCGGCACTGATGGGCGCACTCGGTGCGTCGCGCGCGGTGATGCTGGATGGCGGCATCAGTGCGCAGCTGCAGTTGCGCGAGGCCCGCGGCGCGGTGCAACGCTGGACAGGGTGGCGTCGCGTGCCGCTTGGCCTGGTGGTGATGCCGCGCTGACGCTGGACAGTGAGCGCGAATGGGGCGACGCGGCGGTCAGCGCGACGCCCCGGGTCCCGCCCTGATCAGGCGCGCAGTTCCTGTGTCCTGCCATTCGGCGTGGTCGCCGTCGGTGCGCTTGCCGGTTTCGTGCTGATGGCGCTGTCCGCCGTGGCCGACGGCACCGCGGGCGACTTCGGGGCATGCACATGCAGGACGCCGTTCATCAGTTCCGCCGAGATGCGGTCAGCCTCGATCGAGGTCGGCAGGGTGAAGCGGCGGTACACCTCGCTCGACCCGAACTCACTCCACACCATCGCCTCATCGGATCCCTTCCGCCTCGTGCTGCTTTCGGCGTGGATGATCAACTCGTTGGGTGTGGCGGTGAGCTCCACGTCCTCGGCGCCGAATCCCGGCAGCGCCAGGTCCACCTCGTACTCACCGTCGCGATCCTTCAACTCGCCGAGCGCGAAGCCGAGCACTTCGCGTTCGGCCGTCACCCAGTCGCCAAGGTCGTTGCCGCCGCTGCGGCCGCGCTTCGAGAACAGGTCATACGCCCGCTGGCGCACGGCGTCGAGCCGGCGGTCGATCTCCTGGAACACGGGCAGGCTGCGCTCGCCGTCGGCCTGCGCCTTGATGCGCACGTCGGACATCTCTCTGCTCCTGTAGGCCGGGCTGCGGGACGTGCACACGACAGCGCGGTGAGCCCGGCTCGGTCCGCACCATGCACGGTCAGGTGCGACAGGATGCGGCGCGCGCGAGACGCGAGCAATCGGCATTCGCCCTACACGACGCTCCGTACATCCTGACGCGACGCCGGCGATGTGATGCACTTGCGCCTGCCATACGTGACTGCGACGCAGGTCAGGCGGCAGCCAGTTCCGTGAGTGCGCGCACCAGGACGTCGAGTTCAGCGGTGGTGGTGAACAGGTGCGGCGTGATCCGCGCACCCTGCACGTTCTGCCGATCGATCGCCACCGTCCAGATCTTGTATCGATCCAGCAGCGTGCGTGCCAGCTCGCTCGGCTTCATGCCGCTGATGCCGACGTTGGCGATGCCCGCCGAGCGCAGCGGGTCCACCGGTGTGTTCACATTCACGTTCCGGATGCCACGCACCTTCGAGGTCCAGTACTGCTGCAGGTAGCGCAGTCGGGCTTCCTTGCGCTGCACGCCGATGCTCTCGTGGAACACGATCGCGTGCTGGATGGCGAGGTCGGTGTGTACCGGGTGTGTGCCGGTGTGATTGAGCTTACGGATGTCGGTGTCGGGCAGGCCCTGCTCACCGAACAACGGCCAGAGTGCGGCGATGCGATCGCGCTTGACGTACAGGATGCCCGCGCCGAGCGGCACACCCAGCCACTTGTGCAGGCTGGCGGCGTAATAATCGGCGCCGAGATCCGGGATCCGGAAGTCGAGATGTGCAAAGGCATGCGCACCGTCCACCGCCACCGCCACGCCCTTCGCATGCGCCATGTCGGCGATCTTCCTCACCGGCAGGATCTGGCCGGTGATGTTCACCAGGTGGCTGACCAGCAGGAGCCGCGCCTTCGGCGTGATGGCGTTGGCGTACAGCTGCACCAGTTCATCGTCGGAGCGCGGATCGTTGGGCAGCGACACCATGCGATTGACCATGCCGTATCGACGCGCCTGCAGTGCGAACTGGTCCAGCATCGCGCCATAGTCCTGCACCGCCATCACCGCCTCGTCACCGGGCTTCCAGTCATAGCCGGCGATGACGGTGTCCAGCGACTCGGTGGTGTTGCGCGTGACGATCAGCTCCTCCACGTCGCAGCCGGCCAGTCCGGCCAGCCTGGTTCGCGCGGCGAGGCGGTTCGGTGTCTGGACCGTGCGCATGTAGTACGAGGCCTCGTAGTTCACCTCACGCACGTTCTCGATGAACGCCTCGAGCACCGGTGTGGACTGCATCGAGTAGTAGCCGTGCTCGAGATTGATGTAGTCGGGCTTGAGGCGATACTTGCCGCGCAGCGCGACCCAGAAGTCCTCCGCGCCGGCCAGTGCGGTGGCGGGGAGGGGCTGGTACTGCGCCCAGAGCCGGTCGCCGAGGAGGGCGGCCACGGTGGTGGCGCCGAGTGAGCGGAGAAAGTCGCGCTTCTGCATGGGCGGGGCGGTGGGGGTGAGGAGTGCTGAATGATAGCATCCGGGACTCGCGCCGACTTCCAGTTGTAGCGTGAAAATGGTGACGCTGCTGGCGGGGTGGCGTTGTATGCTGGGTGCATCACCGCATCCAGAGGAGGCCACGATGTCCACACGCTCGCGTCGCGGCGCGCACGGGTACGCCGCGGATCCGGATCGGCTGATGACCGCAGACGACCTGCTCCATCGCAATCCGTTTCCGCACGCGCGAACGGAGCTGCGCGATGGTCGCCTGATCGTTCGGGAACCGCCATTCCTCGACCATGGCTCGGTGACCGTCCGCATCGCATACGCGCTCGGCACCTATCTCCGCGCCGACCGTATCGCGCGGGGGGCGCCCCGAGACCGCGGCAGGTTGGTGAGCAACGATTCCGGCTTCTGGATACGCCGACAGCCAGACACCGTGCGCGCGCCGGACGTGGCCTACATCCTCGATGAGCATTGGCCCGCTGACCCGGCCTGCTGGGCCAACCTCGCCCCCGAGCTTGCGGTCGAGGTGCGATCACGGTCCGACCGTGCAGGCTACCTCTCGAAGAAGCTGAGCGACTGGGCAGCTGCAGGCTGCAAACATGTCTGGATCGCTGATCCGCGCCGACGGACACTGACGATCCACGACAATGGCGACGTGATCACCTTGCACACTGACGAGCACTTCGAAGGTGGCCCGCTGTTCCCCGGGTTGGATCTGGATGTGGGGGCACTCTTCGACTGACGCGATCACGTGCCCGTCGGCCGAGAAACGAGAAGGCCGCCGGACCCGCATCATTCACGATGCTCAGGTCCGGCGGCCCTTCCGTGATCAGTCGATCAACGACTACAACATCGTCGTCTGCAGGTCCTGCACGGCCTTGCGCAGCATCTGCGCCTTCTTGTCGTCACACCCGCCGCGCGTCTCCGCCTCGAGCGAGGTGGCGAGCTGCGAGAGCGTGGTGCCACGCTCGGCTGCCGACGCCTTCTCGGCGGCGCTCAGCGACGAACGGATGGACGCGATCCGGGCCGTGTTGAAGCACCCCTTGCGCTCCATCTGGTCGGTGAACGCCCGTGCCAGCGCGAAGCTGGGCGGCCACTCGATCTTCGGCTGACCCTGCGCGTTCAGGTACGCCCACTGCACGGTCTTGGCCGCGTCGATCTCATTCTGCGACACGTACTGGCTCGGCACCATCTCGGCCACGTCCAAGCCGCGAGCGATCTCGCTGCTCACGATCTTGCCGTTGTACCAGTACACCGACCACGAACCGCCCATCACCATGCGGGTGGAGTCCACCGGCCCGCGGTCGAACGAGGCGATCTCCATCGGCTTGGCCGGGTCGGTCCAGTCGAACACCGAGATGCCGCCCTGATACCACGACTGCACCATCACGTCGCGGCCCGGGATCGGGATCAGCGAGCCATTGTGCGCCACGCAGTTCTCGTTCGCCGACTGGAAGCTCGGGATCTTGTAGTAGCTCTGGAACTTCAGCTTGCGGTTCTCGATCGTGAAGATCGCGTTCGCGCCCCACTCCGGCTTGTCACCGGCGCGGCACTTCGGTGCACCACCGCCGCCCCACTCGTCGCTGAACAGCAGCTTGGTGCCATCGTTGTTGAACGTGGCCGAGTGCCAGTAGGCGAAGTTCGAGTCGGCTGCGGCATCGAGGCGACGCGGGTTGACCGGGTCGCTGATGTCGAGCAGCAGGCCGTGGCCTTCGCAGGCGCCGCCAGCCAGGCCGAGCGCCGGGTAGACGGTGATGTCGTGGCACTGCGAGCGCTCCGAGACGGCACCCGACGCACCGCCGGGTGCGGCGGCGAAGAGACGGTTCACGGCGCCCTGCACGGCGGTGCGCGCGGTGGCCGTGTCAGCCGACGTGGCCGTGGTCCGGCCGGCGGCCTTCACGATGCTGTCGAGCAACGGGCGCACCAGCTGCGGCGGAACGACCATTTCCATGCCCGACTGCGGGTTGCGGGCGATGAAACCACCACGTGCACGCGCGGCAGCGATCTGCGTGGCGGCCGCTTCCTTGTCGGCGTCCGACGGGCCGTGACGCGGGTTCTCGGTCAGGCCGGCGAAGATGTTCGCGCGACCGACCACACTGGCCTTCGACGGATCGCTGAGCGGGACCTTGATGATCTCGATGCGCAGGCGCGACGAGTTCGGGTCGTCGCTGGCCACGTTGCCGGCACAGCCGGCCAGCTCGTTCGGCGAACGGATGCCCGACGAGCCGGAGACGTAGATGTAGACGTTCGCCTTGTCCTTCGGATCCTCGAGCACCGTGTGCGTGTGCGAGCCACGGCAGGTCTGCACGTTGGCGATCAGCTTCGGCGTCTTGATGTCGCTGATGTCGAAGATGCGCACGCCGCGCATGCGGATCGCGCTGACCGTGTCCGGCACACCGCCCGGCAGGCAGTCGGTGCGGCCGTTGTTGGCCTCGGCCGACATGAACATCAGGTTGCGGTACACCGAGATGTCATTCTGCGACGCGGGGCAGGTGTAGGCCGTGACCAGCACCGGCTTGGTCGGATCCGAGATGTCCCAGATCACGGGGCCGTTGTAGTTGCCCTGGATCGCGTACTTGCCGGTGAAGGCGAGGTCGGAGTTGGTGATGCCGAGGAAGCCCGGCGGCGACACGGCCTTCGCGGTGACGCGCAGGTTGGAAATGTTCTCCTGCGCATCGAACAGGCCCGAACGCATGTTGTTGCGCGGATCCTTGGACCAGTCGGCACTGGCCGTCGGCTGCGGATCGGTGTTCGGCTTGGGTGTCGCGCTGGCGCAGGCGGTGAGCCCGGCCAGTGCAGCGGCTGCCGCGAGAGGACCGACGCGAACGCCACGGGCGCCGGATCGATGGACGGAGGACAGGAACATCAGGAAGCCTCTGGGTTGATGAACGAATGCGACACAGGACAGCGGGACGGCGACTTCACAGCGGTGGGGGCACTTCCCCCATCTCCAGCAACATCGTCAGCATCCGCTTGATCTCGGTGGACTGATCCACCTCGACGTCGGCGGCGAACTTGAAGACCGTTTCGTCCTGTCCGGCACCCTGCGAGCCGAAAAGGTTGCGGACCATCGAGACGGCGCCCCGATGGTGCTGCATCATGTAGATCAGGAACAGCTTGTCGAACTGCGCGCCGCGGGCGCCATCCAGTTCCTTGAGCTGGACGTCGGTCAGCATGCCGGGCATGGCGGCCATGCCGGCCATGTCATGCCCCATGTCGTGTCCGGCGTGTGCGCCCGATGCAGCGGCCGCCGTCGCCCCTGCGCGCACGGTGCCGTTCGAGTCCACGATCATCGGATCCTGGTTGCGGTCGCGCAGCCAGTTCTGCATCAGGTTGATCTCGTCGGTCTGCGCATTGATGATGCGCGCCGTGAGCCGCTGCACCGCCGGCGATGCGCCGTGCGTCGGCGCCCAGCGCGAGATCTGGATGGCCTGGGCATGATGATGGATCATGCCGCTCATGAAGTCGATGTCCGCCTTCGTGTACGGATAGCGCAGCGAATCGGCTTTGGCACGCGCCGTGGCGCCGGCCTGGCCCATCACGAACTCCTCGCGCGGGGCACGGGCGGCACCTCCACAGGCGCCGAGAATCAGCGTGGAGGCCAACGCGAGCGCGGAAAGTCGGGGAGCGGTCATGCTGGCGGTGCGATCGAAGGGGTGAGCCGACACCGTCGCTGCCGGATGTCGGGCGCAGGGAAAGCTACCGGGTCGCCCGGGCGCGAGGGAGAAGTCCGACTACCACGGGTGATACCACCGTCGGTGGCCGCAGGTGTCACCGGCGCACCAGCGTCCTTGTGAGCTGTTCGCCCGGGTCTACGCAGGCGGATGCAGTCTGGTGTCGCACGGCAGTGAGCGGGGCGATATTGGCCCCTGAACGCACCTGCCGGCGTGGTTCAGGCTGCCCGGCAGGGACCGCCCCACCCGACGCGCGCCGCACGCCATCCCTTCCGCCCCGGATCTTCCGATGCCCGTCACCGCCTCTCGCCTGCTGCGCGATTGCCTGCCGGCCCTCTGGCTGGCCTGCGTGGCACCCTCGCTGGCGGCCCAGGCCACGCCAGCCTCGGTGAAGGCGTGGCGCGCGGCGCACGAGCGGCAGATCGTGGAGGAGCTGATCCAGCTGGTGGCGGTGCCGAACGTGGCGCGCAACAACGCGGACATGCGGGCCAACGCGACCCTCCTGACGCAGCTGTTTCAGCGCCGCGGCTTCACGGTGCAGGCGAGCCGCGATTCCACCGCCCCGGTGCTCCTCGCCACTCTCGCCGCCACACATCCACGTGGCACGCTCACCTTCTACATCCACTACGACGGCCAACCGGTGGAGGCGAAGGAATGGACGTCGTGCGGTCCGTTCGCGCCCTGCCTGATCGGCGCCAGCGGACCGGTGCCCATCACCGCCGACACGAAGTTCGACCCGGCGTGGCGCGTGTTCGGTCGCTCGGCGTCCGACGACAAGGGCCCGATCGTCGCGCTGCTCAATGCGGTGGACGCACTGAAGGCCACCGGTCGCGGGCCGGAGTGGAACCTGAAGGTGGTGCTGGACGGCCAGGAAGAGGCGGGCTCGGCGAATTTCATCCGCTACGTCGCCGAGCAGGGCCAGCAGCTGACTGCCGACCTCGTGATCACGCTTGACGGGCCTCGGCATCCGAGCACGCGTCCCACCATGTATTACGGCGTGCGTGGCGGTGCCGGGTTGACGCTCACCGTCTTCACCGCCCGCATGGACCTGCACAGCGGCAACTACGGCAACTGGGCGCCCGATCCATCGATGCGCCTCGGCCGGCTGCTGGCGAGCATGAAGGACGACGACGGGCGCGTGACCATCGACGGTTTCTACGACAGCGTGACGCCGCTCACGCCCACCGAGCGTTCGGCACTTGACGCCATGCCGGATGTGGAGGCGATGCTGGCGACCGATTTCGGCATCGCGCAGCCGGAGCGGCGCGGCTCGCGCCTCGAGGAGAAGCTGAACCAACCGACGCTGAACGTGCTGGCGATGGACGCGGGCGGCGGAACCAAGGCACCCGCGCGCACCGCCATTCCGGCCTACGCCACCGCACGTCTCGCGATGCGCCTGGTGCAGGGCATCGACCCGGTACGTCAGGTGGACCTCGTCATCGCGCACGTGCGAAAGCAGGGCTACACGGTGGTCATCGATCGCGATCCCACCGACGCCGAGCGACGCGCGCATCGGCTGCTGGCGCGGATCGATCGCGGGCGCGGCACGGCGGCGGCGCGGGTGTCGATGGACATGCCGCTGGCCCGCGGCGTCGTGGCCGCGTTGACGCGCGACGGAGTGGCACCGGTGCAACTGCCGACGCTCGGCGGCAGCATGCCGTTCGCCGAATTCAGCGAGACGCTCAAGTTGCCGACGGTGGGTGTGTCGCTGGTGAACCACGACAACAACCAGCACGGTCCGGATGAAAACATCCGGCTCCGCAACCTGTTCGAAGGTGTGGAGCTGCTGGCCGCCATCATGACGATGCCGAAGACGAACGCACCGCCGCTGCCGTGATGTAGCAGGCTCGCCGGTCGCGCCATGAAACACGGTGGCGCGATATGTCACAGCGCAGCTCGCTGTCCCGCGCGAGATGGCCGTGGGAACGACGATCGGGCTCTGGACGACGGCGTTTGACACCTTCCGGGCCGCGGGATATCGTGGCTGCGTTCTGGACAGGCGCGTCTCGCGCAACGCACGGCATCGTACAACAGCGCTGCTAATTGTCCATCGATCACCAAAGACGGGCGGCCCACACCGGGCTGGTCCGCGACAGGCCGCTCACACTGCTGCGTCGCGCCGCAGCGTCCATGACGGCCGCACCGCTCGCCTCCCCCACGGCGCTTCGCGACGTGCACAGCGGTGGCGACCTCCCCGCACTCCACACCCGGAACGAGGCATGATGACCAGACGAGTGCTTGCACTCCTGCTTGGCAGTGGCCTGCTGACGTCGCTGGCCGCAGCGCAGCAGAAAACGGTGACCGGCAACGTGTCACGCGAAGGCGGCGTCCCGCTCGCCGGTGTCACCGTCACCGTGCGCGGTACGCCGGTGACGACGTCCACCAACGGCGCCGGTGACTTCACGATCCGCGCCGCGGAAGGGCAGGTGCTGCAGTTCCGGCGCATCGGCTACCTGCCGCGCGAGCGGACGGTGGGCACCGAGAACGCCATCCGCGTGGAACTCGAAAACACGGCCACCGGGCTCGATCGGGTGGTGGTCACGGCGCTCGGACAGGAGACCGTGCAACGCAACCTCGGCACCTCGCAGCAGACGGTGCAGGGCGCCGACATCGCGCAGACGGGGCGTGAGAACTTCGTCAACTCGCTGCAGGGCCGGGTGGCCGGTGTGGAAGTCACAAGCACCTCCGGCGTGCCTGGCGCCTCGGCGTCGATCACCATCCGCGGCGTCAGCTCGATCAGCAGCAGCAACCAGCCGCTGATGGTCATCGACGGCCTGCCGATGGACAACAAGACCATGAACACCGGCGTGCTGGCTTCCGACGCACCGGGCTCCACCACCGCGTTCAGCAATCGTGGCCTCGACTTCACCAATCGCGCCGCCGACATCGATCCGGACAACATCGAGAGCATGGTGGTGCTGAAGGGCCCGGAGGCCTCGGCGCTCTACGGCATCGATGCGGCCAACGGCGCGATCGTGATCACCACCAAGCGCGGGCGCGTCGGCGGCGGGCTGGAATACAGCAACCGCTTCCGCATCGACCGCACGCGTGCGCGTCCCACGCTGCAGCGCACGTACGGGCCCACCACCGTGGCCGGCAACACGCAGGGCGCCTTCTCCTACTTCGGCGCACCGTATCCCGACACGACGCAGTTCTTCGATAACATCGACGGCTTCTTCCAGCCCGCCTTCACGCAGCACCACAGCCTCGCCTTCAGCGGCGCCTCGGCCGACAGCAAGCTGAATTACCGGTTGTCGATGGCGGCCGACAATCAGGGCAGCGTGATCCCGAACTCGGATTACCGGCGCATCAACCTGACCGGCGCCACGCAGGCGCAGGTCACCAATTGGTTGCGTGCGGACCTGACGCTCCAGTACGCGCAGTCCGACAACACGCAGGTGTACAAGGGTGACAGCGGTCCGCTGATCGGCCTGCTGCTCTGGCCGCAGACCGATGACGCGAGCGACTTCCTGACGCCGGCCGGCACGCGTCGCCGGATCACACAGCTCTCGGCGGCCGGTGAGGTGGATAACCCGTACTTCAACGTGCTGCGGAACGGCATCAAGTCCACCAACGGGCGCCTGATCGCGAACCTCGGCCTCGTGCTGACGCCATTCTCGTGGGGGAACATCCGGACCAACATCGGCTCGGATGGCTACACCAACGAGAACGAGATCCTGCGGCACCCGGAGAGTGCGTACGGGAACACGAACAACGGTATCCTCGACCTCGCGACCGACGTCACCCGCAACATCAACGCCCAGACGCTGCTGAACATCAACCAGCGATCGCTGGGTGGTCTGTTCACGATCAGCGGGCTGGCGGGCAACCTGATCTCGGACCTGCGCTCCCAGACCAACGCGCTTCGCGGGCAGGATTTCCTCGACCCGAACTTCGTCTCGATCAACAACACCAACTCGCGCACCAACCGCACCACGCTGGCGCAGCGTCGGTTGATCAGCTTCTTCGGGCAGGCCACACTCGGTTTCCGCGACTACCTCTACGTGAACGTGACCGGTCGCAACGACTGGACCTCCACGATTCCCGAGGATCGCAATTCGTTCTTCTATCCGTCACTGTCCACCAGCTTCATCTTCTCCGACGCCTTCCCGTCGCTGGGCAAGGTGATGACGGGCAAGCTGCGCGCGGCGTATGCGGAAGTGGGCAAGGACGCCCGGCCGTACGCGTACCGCCCGTCGCTGGAGTACAAGACGTCGTCCAACGGCGGCTACGGCTACGGGTTCACCGGCCCGAACCTGAACCTCAAGCCCGAGTTCGCGCGCTCGTACGAGTTCGGCACAGAACTGAGCTTCCTGCAGGACCGCCTCGGCCTCGACATCACCTGGTATCGCAAGCAGACGCGTGACCAGATCGTGAACGACATTCGCGGCAGCTACGGCACCGGCTTCATCCTGTTCAACCTGAACGGCGCCGTCACCCGCAACGAAGGCACCGAGATCACGCTGCGTGCACGTCCGCGACTGACGCGTGACTTCTCGTGGGACGTGCTGGCCAACTTCGAGCGCGCCCGCGGTCGCGTGCTGCAGCTGCCCAATGCGCTGCCGGAGTCGTACGTCTCCGACACCTGGCTGTTCGGCAACGTGCGCAACGGCACGGCGCCGGGACTGTCCACTCGCTCGCTCACCGGCCTGTTCTACCTGAAGAACAATGCCGGCAAGCTGCTGATCGACCCGACCACGGGCCTGCCGCTCCGCTCCACCTCGTTCATCGACGCCGGCTACGATCGCCAGCCCGATTTCACTGTCGGTCTCACCAACACGTTCCGCTACAAGCGGATGTCACTGAACTTCCTGCTCGACTTCCGGAAGGGCGGCGACGTGTTCAACGCCACCGAGCAGTTCCTCACCTCGCGTGGGCTCACCGAACGCACGCTCGATCGAGATCAGCCACGGGTCCTGGATGGCGTGCTGCGTGACGGCAAGGAGAACAGCGCCACGCCCACGGTCAACAGCATCGTGGTGCTGCCCTCGGCGCAGACGGCCTACTACACCGCCATCAGCGACGAGCTGTTCATCGAGCGTGACATCAACTGGGTGCGCCTGCGTGACGTCACGCTGCGCTACGCGTTGCCCGGCAAGTTCCTGATGGCGCGCGATGCCAGCGCCTACATCACGGGCACGGATCTCTTCCTGCTATCGAACTACACCGGCCTCGATCCGGTCGTGAACGGCAACACGGCCGCCGTCGGCGGGTCCGGCGCCACCGGCATCGACTACGGCAACTTCCCCCTGCCGCGCGGTTTCGCGTTCGGCCTCACGGTGAGGTACTGACCATGTTGCGCCTCCTCACCCGGCGCCTGCGCCGCACGATGGAATCCACGATGTCCACCACACGGGTCTTCACCCGCGCTCGTCTTGCGCTGCTGGGCGGCGTGCTGCTGCTCCCCGCCGGCTGCAAGGACTTCCTCGACGTCAACACCAACCCGAACGGTCCACAGGAAGTGTCGGCCAACCTGTACCTGGCGCCGATGCTGCACTGGATGATCACGTCACCGGCGGCTGAGGGACGGTTCGTCGGTCGCTACGCGCAGGAATGGACGCTTCCCGGCACCAGCCTCTCGACCTGGGATCGCATGGGGTACGATCCATCCAGCGACAACGGTGGCCAGCAGTGGCGCGACGTGTATTTCGTGCTTGGCCAGAACCTGGTGGACATGAGCACCAAGGCCGAGGCGGAGGAGCGCTGGGACCTGCTCGGCGTCGCCAAGATCCTGAAGGCCTGGGGCTGGCAGGTGACCACCGACCTGCACGGCGAGATCATCATCAAGGAAGCGATCGATCAGACCAAGTTCAGCTTCAACTACGACACGCAGGAGTTCGCGTACGAGGAGGTGCAGCGCCTGCTCACCGAGGCCATCACGTTGCTGCAGCGCAGCGACGGCGCGGTGGACCAGGCGTACCTGGCGCGCACCGACAAGATCTACAACGGTGACCGGACGAAGTGGCTCAAGCTGGCCTACGGCATGCTGGCCCTGAACCTCAACCACTACTCCAACAAGCCGTCGTACAAGCCGGACTCGGTGATCGCGCTGGTCGATCGCTCGTTCTCCAGCAACGCCGACGACCCGCTGCTGACCTACCCCGCCACGCAGAACGACGACATCAACTTCTACGGCCGGACCCGCAACAACATGACGGGCTACCGTCCCACGCGGTTCGTCGTCAACCTGCTCAACGGCACGTCGCTGGGTGGTGGTGTCGATCCGCGGATGAGCCGCATGATCGCCCCCGCTCCCGATGGCGTGTACCGTGGCCTGGATGTCAACGTGGTCGGCTTCGGCGCACTCACCGTCCCGCAGCAGCCGAACAACCTGCACGGATACGCCGGCACCGGTGGCTTGCAGGTGCCTGGACGGTACCTGTTCGACGACAAGGCGAAGATGCCGCTGATGACCTACGCGCAGCTGCAGTTCATCAAGGCCGAGGCGGCGTACAAGCGGAACGACCGTGCGACGGCGCTGGTGGCGTATCGCAACGGCATCTCGTCGCACGTGGACTTCGTCAACGCGCGCAACCTCGACAACAACCAGTCGCCGACGCAGATCACGGCGGCGGAGAAGAGCGCACTGCTGGCGAACACCGCCATCGTCCCCACCTCGCCGGGGGCGCTGACGCTGACGATGATCATGTCGCAGAAGTACATCGCGCAGTGGGGCTGGGGGCACAACGAGATCTGGATGGACCTGCGCCGGTACAACTACACCGATCTCGATCCGGCCGGTGGTGCGCAGGTGTTCCCCGGTTTCGCGCCACCCACCAGCCTCTATCCGGACAACGGCAACAAGGTGGTCGAGCGAATCCGGCCCCGCTTCAACTCCGAATACGTGTGGAATCGCGCCGCCCTCGACGTCATCGGCGGGCTGGCGACCGATTATCACACCAAGTCACTGTGGATCACCGAGCCCTGACCCTTCATGCGACTCCATAGACTCCTGGCGGTGCTGGTCGGCGCCGCGGCACTCTCGTCCTGCGAGAAGAATGGCGTGCAGGAACTCACCGGTGCGGCGCCCGGGGCGCGCATCCGCTTCTTCAACTTCGGCCTCAACGCACCGCAGCTCAACTTCTACGCCGGCGCGAACAAGGTGACGGCGGTGAACTCGACCAGCGGTACCGAGGCGACGACCGGCATTGCGTATGGAGGTGTCGGCGCTGGGGGGTTCTACTCCTCGGTCACGCCGGGGCCGTACGACCTCACCGGTCGCATCGCCGCCACGGTGGACAAGGACCTGGTCGTGTCCACGCTGAACGCCACCCTGGTCGACGGCAAGGCGTATTCGCTGTACACCAGTGGGCTGTACAACACGACCACCAAGCAGGTGGAAGCGTTCATCGTCGAGGACGACTACAGCCTCACGATCGACTTCACGCGGTCGTACGTGCGGTTCGTGAATGCGATCTACAACTCGCAGCCGATGACGCTGTACGTGAAGGACCGCGTCACGAACGTCGAGACGGTGATCACCGGGACGGTGCCGTACAAGGGGGCCAGCGCCTTCACGCCAGTGCCGAACGGTGTGTACGACCTGAGTGTCCGGCTGCCCGGTTCCTCCACCAGCACCATCGTCCGCACCGAGGTCTCTTTCTCGGCCGGCAAGGTGTACACGGTCAGCGCGCGTGGCGACATCACGGTGACCTCCACCACGGCCACCAACCGACCGTTCCTGGACAACACTGCCAACCAGTGATGCGTCGCGACTGACCACGTGCGGCGGAGTGGCCAAACGTCGAACGCCCCGGCCCCGTGCCGGGGCGTTCGTGTCTCCGCTGACCGCCGACGTTGAATTCTCCCAACCTGGGCATCGGTCACGCTGTGCGGACTCGGCTGGCGCGGCGGCCAACGTCGGGCGAACATAGGGGATCACGTCCCCGTCCATGCCTGTCCCCAGGAGCACGCGTTGCCTACGCCGGAAGAACTGCTCGACCAGCTGCACCTCGACCTCGCGGCCGCCGATCATGACGAGGAGGCGACCGGCATGGGTCGGCGCGAGTTCATGTTCTATTCACTGGTCACGGCAGCGGCGAGCACCTTCGGCGCCAGTGCAGTGCAGGCGCAGCGCGCGCTGGCCGCTGGCGGTGTGTCACGTTACGCCACCGCATCGCCGCTCTCGATGCAGCAGGCCATCGCGACGCTCGGCAACGGCGAGGCACCGGCACTCCAGTTCATGCCGTATCCGGGCGGCACCGGCGCGTTGCTGGAGAAGCTGGCCCGCGAGCGCGGGCGGGCTGCCTTCGACCGCGCCGTCTTTTCGGTGCCCAAGTTCACGGGCAGTGTCCCGACCAACCCCGACGACATCGCCTTTCTCCCGGCGCATCGCCTCTCGGCGCTGATTCGCGAGAAGAAGATCACGTCCGTGGCGCTGACCGAGATCTACCTCACGCGCCTGAAGCGCCTGAACCCGACACTGCTCTGCGCGGTGACGATCATGGAGGAGTCGGCGCGACGCGAGGCCGCGCAGGCGGATGCCGAGCTGAAGGCCGGCAAGTATCGTGGCCCGCTGCATGGCCTGCCGTACGGTGTGAAGGACCTGTTCAACACCAAGGGCGTGCCGACCACCTGGGGCGCGCCGGACTTCAAGGACCGCATCATCGACGAGGATGCGGAAGTGGTGGTGCGCCTGCGCGATGCGGGTGCGGTGCTGATCGCGAAACTGGCGACGGGTCTCTTCGCCCAGAACGACCAGTGGTTCCGCGGTCGCACCAACAATCCGTGGAACCTGGTGCAGGGCTCCAGCGGCTCGTCGGCCGGACCCGGCTCGGCCACTGCCGCCGGCTGCGTGGCCTTCTCGATCGGCACCGAGACGCAGGGCTCGATCGTGTCACCGGCGGTACGCAACGGCATCAGCGCGCTGCGCCCGACATTCGGTCGTGTGAGCCGGCAGGGCGGCATGGTGCTGGCCTGGTCGCAGGATCGCGTCGGCCCGATGTGCCGCACGGTGGAAGACTGCGCGATGGTCTTCAACGTGATCCACGGGGTCGACGAGAAGGACCCGTCCACGATCACCACGCCGTTCCAGTTCGACCGCAACATCGCGCTGGCGTCGCTGCGCATCGGCGTCGACCCGAATGCGCCGAAGGAGCTGGTGGACAAGCTGAAGGAATTGGGCATGACACCGAAGGTGATCGGTGCGCGGCCCACCGTGCCCGGCATGGCGGGCGGCGGCTTGAACGTGGAGTACGCGGCGGCGTTCGATTCGTACGTGCAGCGCAAGGCGAAGGAGATCGGGCTCGATCTCACTGCGCTGCCGGAACCGCCGCGTCCCGGCACCACGCCAACGCCACCGGCCACACCACCGGCGGCGCCCGCCAACCCGATGGCGCCGGCGGACTGGAATCCGCGGTTCGTGGCCGGCCGCACCGTGCGTGCCTTCGACTTCATGCAGAACCAGCGCCGCCGCTACATGCTGGTGTCGGCGTGGGGTGAATTCATGAAGGATCTCGACATGTTCATCGGCGCGCCGTTGGTGGACGTGGCACCGAACGCGCAGACTGGACATCCGTGCGTGGTGCTGCCCTACAAGTTCGATGTGCCGGCGCAGCAGGGAGGCGGGCAGCGTCCACCCGATGCTCCCCCGCCGCCGGTGCTCCAGCCGCAGCCCATCTGCGGTGTGATCGTGGGCGCGCTGTACAACGACGACAAGATCCTGTCGGTGGCGCACCAGTTCCAGAAGCACACCGACCTGCACACCAAGCGGCCCACCGTGTGATGCGGTGGGCTGGCGTGTGTCTGGCGACGGTGCTGGTTGCGCTGCCGATGCCGGCACAACCGGCGACGGAATACCGGCGGCAGGAGCTGGTGATTCCCATGCGCGACGGCATCACGTTGACGGCCGTCGCGCTGGTGCCCGTGACGCAGAAACGTCCGCTGCCGATTCTCCTCGTGCGCACGCCCTTCGGCGCGGCGCGCGAGATCCGCGACACATCGTTGCCGGCACAGTTCCGAGAACTGGCCGAGGATGGCTACCTCTTCGTGGTGGAGGACATCCGCGGCCGCGGCGGGTCGGGCGGCAGCTTCGTCACCATGCGCGCCCCCGACGATCCGCGCAACGCACCGGGGACGAGCGAAATCACGGATGCGTGGGATACGGTGGCATGGCTGGTGAAACACCTGCCGAGCAACAGCGGCAAGGTCGGCATGCTCGGCACGTCGTATCGCGGCTGGCTGGCGGCGGTGGCGGGCGTGGCACCACATCCGGCGGTGAAGGCGATCTCGCCACAGGCGCCGATGGCCGACACCTGGCTGGGTGACGACTTCTTCCAGCAGGGTGCATTCCGTCAGACGCAGGGCGCGCTCTACGCCGCGTTCGTGGAAGGTGGTACGGGCTTCGAAATGCCCGACGCCGATCAGTTCGACTTCTATCTGCGGCTCCAGACGCTGGACAGCATCGCGCGTTTCACCGGCGTCTCGGGGCAACCGTCGTGGCGCGCATTCCGCGAACATCCGGCACGCGATGCGTACTGGGATGGCATCGCACTGCCACGGGTGCTGCGTCGCGCGGCGGTGCCGATGCTGTTCGTGGGCGGCTTTTACGACGAGGAGGACATCCTCGGTGCGCCACTCGGCTACCGCAGTGCGGAACGCGCCGATCCGCGGCGCTGGAATCGGCTGGTCCTCGGCCCGTGGTCGCACAACATGTGGATCCGTCCCGGCGGTGACAGCCTCGGCGCACTCAAATTCGGCAGCGCGACCGCGGATCACTTTCGGCAGCGCATCCAGCGGCCGTGGTTCGCGCACTACCTGCATGGGCGCGGGCGCGCCGACTTCCCGGAGGTGTGGGCATTCGAGGGTGGCAGCAACACGTGGCGCACGTTCGGTGCGTGGCCGGTGCGCGAGGCGCGCTCGCGGAGCCTGTATCTCCATCCCGACGGTGTGCTGGCGTTCGCGCCACCGCGCGCGCATGCGCCGGGCGATAGCAGCCGGCTCTTCGATGCCTGGCGTGCGGATCCGCACAATCCGGTGCCCAACCTGCCACGCCCGGATGACGGCAGCGGTGCGTCGACGTGGTTGGTCCAGGACCAGCGATTCCTTGGTGAGCGCAGCGATGTGCGGCGATGGACGTCGGCGCCGCTGTCGAGTGATCTCACCGTCGCGGGCGACGTCATCGCCCACCTCTTCGCCTCCACCACCGGCACCGACGCGGACTGGGTGGTGAAGCTGATCGACGTCTGGCCCGACTCGAATGGTGACGAGCGGATGCGCGGCTACCAGCTGATGATCAACGCCGGCATCATGCGCGGTCGCTACTGGCGTGGCTTCGACCGTGCGACGCCGATTCCGTCCGGCGTGGTGACGCCGTTCACGGTGGACCTGCACCAGCACCTGTATCGTATCCGGAAAGGGCACCGCCTGATGGTGCAGGTGCAGAGCAGCTGGTTCCCACTCTACGACCGCAACCCGCAGCGCTTCGTGCCGAACATCTTCGAGGCGAAGGCCACCGACTTCACGGCGCAGGAACACCGTGTCTGGTTCTCACCGCAGTACCCGTCGCACCTCACACTGCCGGTGCTCCCCGAGGCCGTGAGCCGATGAAGGTGGTTCGGCCCGTGCTGCCGACGCATCTGATCGCCTGACGTGCGCCGGTGCCTGCCGGATTCAGCGTTTCCGCGTCCGGATCGCCGCCAGCGCGTCGCGATACGCCTGCCGCACCACCACATACGCCGCGTGCTGCGGATCGAGCAGCGTGAAGTGACTGGTCGAGTCACCCATCACCACCCACGCACTGTCGCCGGCGGCCTGCGCACGCCGTGCATGCACCGGCATCGATCCGGGTTCCGAGCCGAAGGCCACCAGCCGCAGGTCGAAGCTGCCACGCACCATCGCCTGCGGTACGCGCAGCGGCAGCCATTCGGTGGGTGACGCCAGCTTCCAGCGCTCCGGCTCCGCGTCGGGCGTGCTGGCCAGCAACTGCTCCAGGATCGGACCGCCGCAGATGCGACTGGCGCCGGCGCTCGCTCCGACCAGGTCGCCCGGCCCATCGAGTGCCACCACCGCCGCGATCGGCAGCGCGCCGCGTGCGGCCTGCGCGCCGCTGCTCGCCGGCAGCTTCGGTTGCGCCGCCAGCCACAACGCGAGGTGGGCGCCGGCCGAGTGCCCGCTGGCGATCACGCGCGTGAGGTCCAGGCGGTGGTGCGGTGCGAGGTCGCGCAGGACTGCCGTCATCGCCGCGACGTCGAGGAAGGTGCCCGGCCAGCCGCCGCCCGGCTCGTCGGCGCGTCGATACGAGATGGTCCAGGTGGCGAAGCCGTCGGTGCGCAGCCCTTCCGCGAGTGGCTTCATGTAGCGCGCGTCGGCGAAACGCGTCACCCAGCATCCGCCATGGATCACGATCGCCACCGGATGCGGGCCGGCACCCATCGGCACACGCAGCTCCGCGACGAGGTCCTTCTCGCCGGACCGGAGGGTGACGACGGTGTCGGCTGCGGGCAGCACCCGCGCCTCGAGCGTCGCGACGGTGACGCGCTGGGCCGAGAGCGGGAGGGCGACGGCGGCGCAGAGGGCGAGGCAGGGCAGGCGCGAGCGAATCATGGTGGACGGTTGGGGACCGCACAGTCTACGCGCGCGACCGGCTTGACATCGGTTCCAGCATAATGGATGTTGCGTCCATGATGACAGATGCTGCGTCGGACCTCAACCAGCGGATCGCCGCACGGGTACGCACGCTGCGCACGGAGCAGGGCATGTCGCTCGAGCTCCTCGCCTCGCGGTGTGCGGTGAGCAGGTCGATGATTTCGCTGATCGAGCGTGGCGAGAGCAGCCCCACCGCCGTGGTGCTGGAGAAGCTCGCCGCCGGCCTCGGTGTCACCCTCGCTTCGCTCTTCGATGCGCCGACCGGCACCGTCAACGGGCCGCCGTCGCCGGTGTCGCGACGTGACGACCAGGCCGAGTGGCAGGACCCCGACTCCGGGTACCGTCGTCGCAACGTCACACCGCCCGACGTGGCGCAGCCGGTGCAGATCGTGGACGTGTCGTTCCCTGCCGGCGCGCGCGTCGCCTTCGACATCGGCGTGCGTGACATCCGCGTCTCGCAGCAGGTCTGGATCCTCGACGGCAGGATGGACGTCACCGTGGGCAGCGCGCGCCATCGCCTGCAGCAGGGCGACTGCCTTGCGATGCAACTCGACCAGCCGACGGTGTTCCACAATCCCACGCGCAAGGCGGCACGATACGCGGTGGTGCTGCTCACCGAGTCCACGTTGCGCCGCTGATGCACCTCGCGCGTCAGCGCACACACCCGCTCATGTCGTCTTCGTCGTCACCCTCACACCGGCCAGCCGCCATGCCACAGCGTGAGAACGAATTCCCGATGATCCGCGCCGCCACGCTGGATGACGCGAGTGCACTGGTGGCGATCTACAACCACTTCGTGGACCACACCATCGTCACGTTCGAGGAGGCGCCGGTGTCCGCCGCCGACTTTGCGCGACGCATGCAGGCGGTGATGAATGCCGCACTGCCGTACCTGGTGGCCGAACGTGGCGGCGTGGTGGTGGGGTACGCCTGCGCGACGCGCTGGAAGGAGCGCTCCGGATATCGCCATTCGGTGGAGTCCACCGTCTATCTCGCGCCGGACGAGGCGGGCCATGGGCTCGGGACCGCGCTGTACGAGGCGCTGTTCGCGCGCCTGGCGGCGTGGGGGGCGCACGCGGTGATGGGCGGCATCGCGTTGCCGAACGAGGCCAGCGTGGCGCTGCACGAGAAGCTCGGCATGCGCAAAGTCGCACATTTCGAGGCGGTAGGACTCAAATTCGGCCGCTGGATCGACGTCGGATACTGGCAGCGGGTGTTGCCGCACTGACGCCGGTCGTGGCCAATGGTTCAGGCGGCCGGATGTTGAGAGGGAAACTGTCGGTGCATCGTGATCCTTGGTACGATGTAATCCGACCGCCCCGGTACTGTCCGGGTGTTCGCAGGTGCGGTGGCACGGCCCCGCCAATGTATTTCCCCCTGAGCCACAGGATGTCTCGCATGCGTTTCCGTTCGTTCATTCCAGTCGCTGCCGCGGCAGCGGTACTCGCTGGCTGCAGCACCGACAGCGCGATCACCGAATCGGCGGTCAGCGCCCGGACCGTCGCTCAACCCACCGAGGCGGAGTCGGCGGTCGTCAGCGCCGAACTCGCCGCAATGAACGAGCAGCTCGCGCTGTCCGGCTCCGCGATGCGAGTGCTGAAGGCCGAACTGCTGGTGGACGCCAAGACCTGGTCCGGTGCATCGCAGACCCTGATCGCGGATGACCGTCAGCGCGGTACCGGCTATCGCTGGGTGAAGGGTGATCCGCGTCGCGCCGGGCGCACTGGTGTGACGTATGCCTTCGATCCCCGCAACTCGAACACGATCACCCGCAACATCGATGGGTCGGGTGTGCGGCTGGTGACGGCCGCGGAGTTCGATGCGTACCTCGAGGAAGGCACCGCGGCGTGGCGCGATCGCAGCTGCTCGTCCGCACCGGTGGATCGGGTGGCGGTGCCAGCCGGCATCGATCCGGACCTGCTCGACAACCTCTTCCTCGGCTCGGACGGCGGCCGCCCCTACGCACAGGTGTCCGACATCGTGCAGGCCGGCTGGAAGCCGCTGTCGTTCTTCCAGGCGTTCGCCGGGGCCGACGGTGCGGGCATTCTCGGTGTGTCGTTCACGTTCATCTTCACCAACCTCGACGGCACCCCGACCGACATCGACGGTGACGGCAATGCCGACACCGGCTTGAACGAGGTGTACTACAACACTGCGTACTACTGGGCTGGTCACGGTGGCAGCAACGCCGTCGACTTCTATTCGATCATCGCCCACGAAACCGGTCATTCGTTCGGCTTGAACCACTTCGGCAAGGTCTTCGTCACCAAGCGTGACGCCGCCGACGGGATCAGCATCGCCGACGTGAAGTACGCCCCGAAGGCGTTGATGAACGCGGTGTACGTGACTGGCCGCAGCGAGATCCTCGGTTCCGACAATTCGTCGTTCTGCCAGATCTGGGCGTCCAAGTAACGATTCAGGAGGTGTGGCGGCGGGCCGGGAGTGGCATCTGCCATTCCCGGCCCGCGCGTCGTTCAGGGTGCGCGCAACCCCTGACCGAACCGGCGCTGCGGTGATATCGTTGCCGAGTGCGCTCAAACAGACTCATGACTCGCAGCTGTCTCCGCCCGTCGCAGGTTGCCTGCGCCGTGATCTCGCTGCTCCTCGCTGCCTGCGGTGGCGGCAGTACGGAGGTGGACGATGGCGGTGACGTTCCGTCCACCATCCGCATCACGGCAACCGCCGCACCGCTGATCGGTGACACGCTGCGCGTGACCGCGGTGGCCCGCAACCGTGGTGGACGCGAACTCCCGCTGGTGCAGCCGGCAGTGGCGATCCTGATCTCCGGGCGCGCGGTGCGTGCGATCACCGATGGCGTGGCACTCGCGACCGACACCGGCCGGGTCGTGATCACGGCTCGCACGGGCACGCTGACTGTCGAGCAGGTGCTGTCGGTGGGCATGCCGGCGAACCTCGATCTCGCCATCGCCGCGCAGGATTCGGTGGGGCTCGGCGACACGGTGACCACGATCCGCGCCGACGTGCGTCGCGACGGCGTCGCGCGCGACGAAATTTCGGCCAGCCTGTCGTCATCCGACACGACGGTGTTCACGCTGGCGTCGGTGGACGGACGCGTCACGCTGCGTCCGGTGGCGACCGGCGTGGCGTCGATCAACGCGCGACTTGGCACGCGCACGGTGACGCGCGCGGTGCGCGTGACGGCAGCGCGCATCCAGTCGTTCGCATTCGTGCCAACGCCGACGGTGCTCGATCCCGGTGATCGGGCCGTGCTCAGCGTGGCCGCTTTCGACATCCTGGGACAGGTCGTGCCGGAGGCCGACATCACCTATTCGGTGGTCAGCGGCCCGGGCGTGATCGAGGGTGGGCGCGGGGTGCGTGCGACCGCGCCTGGCGCCATCGTGGTGCGGGCCGCCGCACGTGGCGTGGCCGGCATCGACACCGTCGACGTGATGCCGCCGTCCAGCTTCACGCTGACCATCCGACCCGGCTTCACGGCGGGTGTTCCTGCCACGATCCCGCCGCGGCTGCGCACCGCGATCGACCGCGCCGTCAAGCGCTGGCGGCAGGTGATCAGCACCGACCTGCCCGCCGCACCGCTGCAACTCGGCGCCAGCGCCTGCGCGAACCCCGACCTGAACGAATCGGTTTCGGGAGTGCTGGTTCACGTGCGCGTGCCCGCGCTCGGCTTCGGCGGCACACTCGCCCGCGCCACAGCCTGCGTGTTGCGGCCCGACGGTCGCACGATGCTCGGCATCATGGAGTTCAACTCCGACATCCTCGACCGGCTGTCCGACGACGAGTTGTTCTACACCGCGGCACATGAACTTGGCCATGTGCTGGGGATCGGCACCGTGTGGTATCGCGCCGACGGACAGCCGGCGCTGGTGACCCTCTCCGGCATCAACTACTTCTTCGTCGGTGCCCAGGCGCGCGCGGAATTCGACCTGCTCGAGAACCGCACCACCTACAGCGGCATGACGGTGCCGATCTCCGCCGATCGCGGCCACTGGGACTCGCGCGTGATGATGATGGAACTGATGGAGCCGTTCTCGCGCGCCACCACACGCTTCTCGCGCGTCACGGTGGGCGCGATCGCCGACATGGGTTACGTCACCAATGCGCGGAGCTGGGATCGCTACGCCTTGCCGCTGCCCGGCTTCAGCAGCAGTCCCGCGCCTCGCGTGGTGGACCTCCGCGAGGATGTCATGGCGCCGTACGGCGTGGCGTTGCCCGACGGGCGCGTGGTGCGGATCCCGCCGCGCTGAGCGTGTTCGCTAGAACACCACCGGCATCGTGACACCCAGCTTCGCGGCCTTGGCGGCGAACGAACTCAGGTCGGTGGCGACCAGGGTGGCGAACTTCTGCTTCAGCGTGTCGAGCTGCGTGCGCAGTACGCCGTAGACCTCCACATGCTGGTCGGTGGGGCGGAAGTCGGCGCTGGATGCCGCCACGTCACTGCCCACCGACGCCAGCTTCTCGTACAGCTGGTTCGGCGTGCGGAACGCATCTTCGCGCGCACCGGTGAGGGCGATGTCGTACAGCTGCCCCTCGATCTCGATCACCTTCTTCTCCACCGCCTCGATCTCCTTCAGGAACGCCTCGGCGTCGGTGATCGACGGATCGCGGCCGGGTGAGGCGCCGTACTCGCGCGCATCACGCACCTTCTCGCGCAGCATGCTGCGCATCTGCTCGAAGCCGCGGCGGTTCCACTCCGATTCGTCGATCAGCGCCACCGTCTCGTTGAGCGCGTCGCGAATGCGCAATGCGAGCGCGACCTGTGCGGTGATGTCGCCATCGGTGCCGCGGCTGTTGGGATCGCGGCGCACCTCGACCGTCTGTCGCAGCGTGTCGCCCTTCCAGAGCAGCGCCACGGTGTAGGTGCCGGGTGCCACCAGCGGGCCGACCTGGCCACCCACGAGGTCCAGGTCCCACGGCACCAGCGGCCGCGAATCGAGCACACGCAGGGCAGTGTTGCCCGGTGGTGCGGTGCGCAGCTTCGCCTTCCGCGGCCCGTCGTGGCGCAGGTCCCAGAGCGCACGATTGAGGCCGCGCTTGGCCGCTGGCGCGCGGAACTTCCGGATCAGCGTGCCGCGTGCGTCGAACACGCGGAAGTTCACCGAGTCACGGGCGGTGGAATCGGTGGCGATGCTGGCCACGGTGTAGTTGATGGTGGCGGCCAGCGGCGGGTCCTCGCCGTTCACCAGCGAGTTCGGTGAACCGGTGGGTGTGGCCACCTTGCGGAAGCGATAGGCGGCGCGCATCGGCAGCAGCGTGGCGGCCCTGGGCACCAGCGAGTCGGCCAGCGTGCGCAGGTACGAGATGTCGTCGGCGATGTAGAAGCCGCGTCCGTAGGTGGAGACCACGAGGTCGTGGAAGTGCCCCTGGATCTCGATCCAGCTCACCGGGGCGTGCGGCAGGTTGCCGTTGATCTCGACCCAGTTGGCGCCGTCGTTGAGCGACACGTAGAGCGCGTTCTCGGTGCCGGCGTAGAGCATGCCGCGGCGCACCGGGTCCTGCCGCACCACGTGCACGTAACTGAACACGCTCTTCGGCAGGTCACCGCTGATGCGCACCCAGGTGCGACCGAAGTCGGTGGTGCGGTAGATGTAGGGATCGCGATCGTTGATCAGGTGCGCATCCACCGACATGTAGGCCGTGCCCGCATCCCACTTGCTCGGTTCGATGTTCGAGATCGTGCTCCACTTCGGCAGCCCCGGCACATTGGCCGTCAGGTTGGTCCAGGTGGTGCCACCGTCGCGCGTGAGGTGTACCAACCCGTCCATCGTTCCCGCCCAGATCACGCCCTTCTGCACCGGCGACTCGGCGATCGCGAACAGCACCGTCACGTTTTCCACGAACAGGTTGTCCACCACCAGGCCACCGGACGATTCCTGCTTCGACTTGTCGTTGGTGGAGAGGTCGGGAGAGATGATGGTCCAGGTCTGGCCACCGTTGGTGGTGCGATGGATCACCTGCGAGCCGACGTACACGGTGTTGTGGTCGTGCGGCGACATGTGGATCGGGAACGTCCACTGGAAGCGGTACTTGAGGTCCTTCGGCGCCACGCCGTAGCCGGCCTCGGGCCACGGTTCCACCGCGCGCGACATGCGGGTCTGCAGGTCGAAGGTCTCGAGGCCGGCATCGTAGCAGCCGCTCCACACGGTGCGGTTGTCCACCGTGTCGGGGATCGACCAGCCACTCTCGCAGCCGCCCACCGGGCTCCAGACGCCGATGTTGCGCGACCCGCGCGAGTTGCTCGGCCCGACGTACGAGTATCCGTCCTGCCGGTTGCCGAAGAGGTTGTACGGAATCTGGTTGTCCACCGCCACGTGGTACATCTGCGCATTCGGCAACGCGATGCGCTGGAACGAGCGTCCACCGTCGATGGTGATGCCCACGCCACCGTCGTCACCGACCATGAATCGATCGGGATCACTGGGGTCCCACCAGATGTCGTGCAGGTCGCCGCCGGCGCGCGGTGCGTTGGGCATCTTGGTCACGCCGCCGTCGAGTGTTCCCACGAAGCGCACGCCGACCACGAACAGCTTGTCGGCGTTGTCGGGCGCGATGCCGAAGCGTGTGTAGTACTGCGGCCGCTCGAGCAGGTCGTGGTCGCGGTTGACCGAGCGCCAGCTGCGTCCGCCGTCATCGGAACGGTAGAGCGCCGGCTCCTTCATCTCGATCAGCGCGTACAGCCGGCGTGCGTCGCTGCGTGCCACGCCGATGCCGATCTTGCCCATCGTGCCCGCCTTCGGCAATCCGCGACCCCAGCCCTGTCCATCACTGCCGCCATCGAGGCGCACCCAGGTGTCGCCGGCATCGCGCGACATCCAGATGCCGCTGCCATTGCCGCCGGAATGCTTGTTCCACGGCACGATGTACTGCTGCCAGCTGGCGGCGAACAGCACGCGCGGATTGGTGGGGTCCATCGCGACGTCGATCACGCCAGTGCTGTCGTTCACGAACAGGACCTTCTTCCACGTCGTGCCGCCGTCGGTGGTGCGCCAGAGACCGCGATCCTGCTGCGGACCGTAGCCGTGTCCCTGCGCCGCGGCGTACACCACGTCGGGATTGGTCGGGTGGATGATCACGCGACCGATGCGTCCGGTGTTCTCGAGCCCCATCCTGCGCCAGTGCTGGCCCGCGTCGGTGGAGCGGTAGATGCCGTCACCGATCGAGACGTTGCTGCGCAGGAACGTTTCACCGGTGCCGAACCAGACCACGTTCGCGTCGGACGGTGCCACCGCCACCGCACTCACCGACGAGACGCGCAGCGAGTCGGTGACCGGCACCCAGCGCACGCCACCGTTGGTGCTCTTGAACAGCCCACCCGAAGCCGCGCCGGCATAGTAGGTCTTGTACTCACCCGGCACGCCGGCCACCGCGATCACGCGATTGCCATCCGGGCCGACGAATCGCCAACTGGGCACCTTGATGAACGCGGTGTCGAGCGTCGACGGCCTGCGAGCGGCGGCGGTTGGGCGCTGGGCGGTGAGCAGGCCCGGAACGATGGCCAGCAGGGGCAGGGCGGCGCGGAGGCGCATGACTTCGGGGGCGGGGGAGTCAGTCCGGGGCGGTGCTGCCGGAATGTGAAACGCTACGCTGGCGGGCGGGAGTTCGCTGCCGTCAGCCCTTCTTCGCCCGCTCCGGCACGATCGTCTGCCCGTCGGCCAGCATCGCCACCAGCGTCGCGATCTTGCGCGAGCGTCCGGCGGCGGTCTTCATCGCATTGGTGCGGAAGGCGAGCGCGAAGAGGTTCATCTTGCCGAGTGTCTTGAAGGTGGCGAGGGCGCGCGTGTTGGCGGTGATCGCCGCCATCAGGTCGGGCGGGATGCTGCTCGTGCTGGCCTCCCGGATCGGGGCATAGGCGGCCTCCCAGCGGCCGTCGGCGCGCGCCGCATCCACATGGCGCTGGCCGTGCTCCGTCATGCGCCCGGCCTTCACCAGTCGCGCGACGTGCTCCCGATTCACCTGGCTCCAGACGCTGCGTGGCCGACGTGGTGAGAAGCGCTGGATGAAGGAGTCTGCATCGAACGACTTCTTCAACCCATCGATCCACCCCCAGCACAACGCCACGTCGAGCGCCTCGGCATACGTGATCGATTTTCGCCCCGACGCCTTCTTGTGGATCTTGAGCCAGAGCTCCGTTTCGGTGGCGTGATGCGTGGACAACCAGCGTTCGAAGGCCGCCGCGGTGGCGAAGGCCTTCACGCTTCGTGGATCGACGATCACCGGCACCATGCGGGTGTGGCTCCGGTCGACGTCAGAAGATCGGTCCGCGCGATCGCACCGTCACGTTCGGCACGCCGCGCTGCTTGAGCAACTCGTTGAACGCCGTCAGCTCCTTGTCGAACAGGGCATCGAGCGCGGTGAGGTGGCCCTTCAGCTCCGTGTTCAGGATGACCTGCACTTCGCCATGCTGGTTGGTCGGCTTGTAGTCGCTGGCCGACATGCCGTTGGTGAGATAGCCCAGCTTGGCGATCAGCTTGGAGCCGAAGCGCACGCCGTCCTGGCCCTGCCCGGTCTGGCGCAGGTCGACCAGGTTCATCTCGAGGTCCACCAGTCGCTGCGCCAGCGTGCGCGCGGACCGGCGCACGGTGGAGTCGTCCACCGCACGGATGATGGCGTCGAGCTGCACCCGTGCCGACTCCACCCGATGCACCACGTCAGCGGCGGCGTTGAGGTCCCGAGCGATCGCCGTCAGTGCGCGCGTCTGCTCGGCGATCTCCGCTTCGGTGCCACCGGAGTTGGGATCCTTCTTCACCACCAGCGGTTGCGACTGTTCCACGTCGCCCGCCTTGATCCGCACCGTGTATCGGCCCGGCGCGGCGAGGATGCTGAGGCGACTGGTGCCCGGCGCGGTGCGGCCGTTCGGACCCGGCACGATGTGGTCGGCGTACAGTGGACTGGTGAGCAGGCGCACTTCCATCGTCGGCTCGTGGCGCAGGTCCCAGTGGATGCGGTTCACACCCGCCACGTTGGTGCCGGTGATCGTCCGGATCACCGTGCACTTGTCGTCGAGGATGGTGGCACGTACGCCACCGGCCACCGGCGCCTTCAGGAAGTAGTTGATCGACGCACCGTAGCGCGGGTTCTCACCCGTGGTGGGATCGTCGTAGGTGGTGGACGGCGCCGTGATCGGACGGAAGCGGTACGCGTCACGCACCGGGAAGAGGTGCGCCGCAGAGGCCAGCACCGCCGGCGTCACGTGACGCAGCGGCGTGATGTCGTCGAGGATCCAGAAGCCGCGCCCGTAGGTGGAGATCACGAGGTCGTTGAAGTGCTCCTGCACCACGATGCCGGAGACGGGCGCACTGGGCAGGTCGTTCTGCAGCGGTTGCCAGGTGTCGCCGGCATCGAACGAGACGTAGATGGCGTTCTCGGTCCCCGCGTACAGCAGCCCGCGTCGCACCGGGTCCTCGATGATGATGCGTGCGTAACTCAGCATGCTCTTCGGGATGCCGTTCACGATCAGCTTCCAGGTGCGACCGAAATCGGTGGTGCGATAGATGAACGGGTCACGGTTGTTCATCTGGTGGAAATCCACCGTCAGGTACGCCGTGGCCGCGTCGTAGCGCGACGGGGCGATGCTGCGCACCGATCCCCACGCCGGCAGTCCGGTGATGTTCTTCGTCAGGTTGGTCCAGGTGGCGCCGTTGTCGCGCGTCAACTGCACCTGGCCGTCGTTGGTGCCGACCCAGATCGTGCCCTTCGCCAGCGGCGACTCGGCGATGCCGTACACCACGCCCGCATACTCCACGCCGATGTTGTCGGGCGTGAGCCCACCCGAGCTGCCCATGCGGCTGCGATCGTTGAGCGTCAGGTCCGGTGAGATCACTTGCCAGCTCTGCCCGCCGTCCGTCGTGCGATGCACGTGCTGGCTGCCGGTGTAGAGCGTGTTGTGGTCATGCGGCGAGATCAGCAGCGGCGCATCCCACACGAAGCGGTACTTGACGCCATCGGCAGGTCCGTTGGACTGCTGCGGCCACACCTCCACGTTGCGGAACTGACGGCGCTCCTCCTCGAAGCGCACCACGATGCCGCCGACCATGCCGGAACCGGAGGCGGTGGACCAGATCAACTTGCTGTTGGTCGGATCGGGCGTCGCCCATCCGCTCTCGCCACCGCCTACCGAGTGCCACATGCCGCGCGGGATGCCGGCGTCACCACCGAACCCTTGGATGCGGCTGTTGGACGGCCCACGATACGAGGGCTCGTCCTGCTTGTTGCCCAGCACGTTGTACGGGATCTCATTGTCCACCGTGACGTGGTAGATCTGCGCATTCGACAGGCGCTGGCGGAACCAGGTCCTGCCACGGTTCTGCGAGATCGACAGCCCCTGGTCGTGCGCCACGATCATGCGCGCGGGGTTGGTGGGATCGATCCACATGTCGTGGTGATCGCCACCGGGTGCCTGGTTGCGCTGCAGGACGTTGACGGTGCTGCCACCATCGATGGTCTTGGCGAACGACGCGGTGAGGAAGTACGCCTCGTTTTCGTCATCCGGCGCCACCACCATGCGGGAGTAGTAGTGCGCGCGACCCATCGCATTGCGGTCGCGGCTCACCAGTGTCCAACTGCCGGCGGCATCGTCGGTGCGCCAGAGCTGTCCGCTCTCCGTCTCGCGTCCCTCCCACGGCAGCCCGTCACCGGTTTCCATCATGACGAACACACGCTCCGGATTCGACGTCGAGACGCCGAGTGCGACCTTGCCGACCGGCTTCACCGGCAGACCGCGACCGACCTGACGCGTCCAGGTGGCGCCGCCATCGCGCGAGATGAACAACCCGCCCCCCGGTCCACCGCTGGTGCGTCCCCAGGTGTGGATCTCGATCTGCCACATCCCGGCGTAGAGCAGTCGAGGGTTGGTGGCATCCATCGCGAGGTCGGAGCAGCCGGTGTTCTCGTCCACGAACAGCACGCGCGTCCAGTTGGCGCCACCGTCGGTGGTGCGGAATACGCCGCGTTCCGGTTGCGGACCGTAGGCGGTGCCGAGCGCGCAGGCCAGCACCACGTCGGGATTGGTGGGATGGATCACGACACGCGCGATGCGACCGGTCTTCTCGAGTCCCGCCAGAGTCCAGGTGCGTCCCGCATCCAGCGACTTGTACATCCCCTGGCCGATCGAGATGTGGCTGCGGATGTGCGCCTCGCCGGTGCCGGCCCAGACCACGTTCGGGTCGGAGCGCGACACGGCCAGCGCGCCGATGGACTGCACCGGATGTCCGTCGAAGATCGATTTCCAGTTCACGCCACCGTCGACGGTCTTCCAGATGCCGCCCGACGCGGCGCCGACGTAGTAGGTGAGGGCGTCACCCGGAATGCCGGCGGCGGAGGTGAAGCGATTGCCTTCCGGACCGATGGTGCGCCAGTGCAGCTGGCTGAATACCGATGACGGAATGGTCGCCGGAGCCGCGGTGGATTGCGCGGTGGCGGCGGGAGCGACGGCGGCGCACAGCGCCAGCAGCGCGAGGGTGAGGGCGCGAAGCATGCGAGGCATGGCGTCGTGTGGTGAGGGTGATCCGGTCAGGCGGCAGGCGGCAGCAGGGGGACATGCTGGTACGTGGTCGGCACCGATGCCAGCGGTGCATCCAGCGGCACATCGGGTCGTCGGCGTGCGATGGCGCGCCCGTAGCCGAGGTAACTCCCCGCATCCGTCTCGACGGCGGTCATCTCGACGACGTTGTCGGGCGCGATCTGACGATGCCATGCCAGCCAGTGCTGCCACCCGTCGTCCATCACGTCGGCGCGCTCGACGTCCACGATGCCCGTCCGGCCCCAATGGCGTGCCCACCACGCAGGCGAGTGCAGGGACCACATCGGTGGCTCCCACCACGCGGCCAGGTGTTCCGGCAGGTCGCCCTCGATCTCGCGCACCAGGCCCGCACCGGCGTACGCGATCGTGCCGCCGGGCTTCACGAAGCGGGCCAGGTTCGAGAGGAAGGTCTCGTCGGTGCCGAAGTACGGAATGGCGTCGATGCACACGATGGCGTCGAAGAACTCGTGCGCGAACGGCAGCGCACGCGCATCGGCGTGCAGGGGGAACACGCCGCCGTCAGCACCAGCGTCGCGGATCCGCTGCAGGTTTTCCGACACGTCGAACCAGAGATCGGTGGCCCACACCTGCACGCCGTACTCGCGATGCAGGAAGATCGACGACATCGCGCGCCCACAGGCCAGGTCGAGCACCCGCATGCCGGGGGTGAGCTCGATGGCACTGCAGAGCCACTCGGTGAGTTGCAGCGGGTTCGCACCGCCGCTGACACCGGCGGTGAGCCAGGCGGGGTTGTACGTCGCGCTGCGGGGGAACGGGGCGTCGGACACGGTCATCACTCCGGGCGGAGAAGAAGTGCGTCGCGAAGCCACGCACGGAATGGACGAACGACACCGCGCCGGGTGTTCGGTTGCGCGGCGCTCAGTAGATGCTCCCCGTCGTCGACGACAGCACGCCAGACGTGGCGCTGATCGTGTATGCAGTGGCGTCGGCGGTGGTCCACGAGGTGACGTTGAACTGCTTCCCCACCGGCACGTGGTAGGTGACGACCGGCGAGAAGGTGAGTGCGGTGTTCGCCTGGCAGGTGCGCGTGACCGGTGTGCCGACGCTGAAGAAGTACACACCCGCACCGGTGCCGAACACGGTGCCGGCGCCGCTGGCGGTCACGCCCAGCGCCGAGCCCTCGTCCACCGCGATGCCGCGTGGGGAGGTGGCCCAGCCATCCTGCTGCAGTCGCGCCATGAAGGTCACGGTGCGGCCGAGCCGGTCGCGCGTGACGAAGTGTGAGTCGGTGATCAGGTTCGCCAGCAGCGGCACGGTGAACAGCGAGCGCGCGAAGGTCACGCTGGCGTCGTACGGATTGGCGAGCACGGTCGCCGAGGTGGACGACGCGTTGAGCGCGGAGTAGGCGTACTCACCCATCACCGCCAGCCCGGCGCTGGTGCCGCCGACCGGGTAGCCGGCCGCGATGCGTGCGTTGACCGCCGTCTGCAACGCGGTGCCCGACCAGAGGTTCACGTACGTGGACTGGTCACCGCCAGCCAGGAACACGACCTCCGCCTTCGCGATCGCGTCGCGCACGTACGCACTGTTGGCGCCGGTCACGGTGCTGATCACGATCGACGTCACGGAGTTGGCACCGAAATCCATCAGGTATCTGTTGTAGCCGTTGGATCCACTGGTGCGCAGCACCACCACGTCGCCGTACAGGTTCGTGCCGCGCGTTCCGCCCTGCGCCAGCAGCCAGCGCATGCCGGCGTCGCTGTCGGTGCCGCCCCCGGCCAGCAAGGCGCCGCCGAGCGGGGTCGTGGTCGCGTTGGTGGTGCTCCCTGACACGTAGGCGGTGTAACCCGGGTTGGGCTTCGCCTTGGCCAGCGAGGGCGCGGGATCGATCGCCGGTGCGGTGGGTGAGCCGCCGCAGGCAGCGAGGCCGATGATGCACGTGCTGAGCGCCAGGAACCGACGGGTCATGGAAACATGCTCGGGAGGGAAGTGGGCGTACGCCGGTGCCGGCACGGCGCACTGGGCAGCGCGGCATCGATCAGCGTACCTGCGGGGGCGGCGGTGCGCGAGGGGGACGTCGCACGTCACACGGGTTGTCTGCGCCGTGCCTGTCATGGCGCCTGCGCACGATCATCGCACACGACCGGCGATGCCGATCACTGATGTGACGAGCGAACACGGCCATATCTCGCACCACGAGTCGCCGGTCCACCGCGTTATCGTTCGTCAGCCACCGCCGGTCCGGTGGGCGGCGTTCCCATTCGGAGATCACGCATGCAGATCACGGACATCCTCGCCCAGATGGGCGGGCTGCGTTCCATGGCGAAGGAACTCGGCATCAGCGAAGGCGACGCGGCCAACGGAGCCGCCGCACTCGCGCCGGCGATCCTCGGTGGCATCAAGAAGCAGGCACAGTCCGGCGGTGGACTGGATGGTCTCGGCGGATTGATCGGCCAGCTCGGTGGCGGCGGCCTGCTCGACTCGGTGCTGTCGCCGGAGCCGACCGACGTGTCGAAGGGCAACGACGTCCTGGGACAGATCTTCGGGTCGAAGGACGTCAGTCGCACCGTGGCACAGTCGGCGTCGGCGCAATCGGGCGTGGATGCGGGCGTGCTGAAGAAGATGTTGCCGATGCTGGCGATGATGGTGGCCGGCTACATGGCGAAGAACAGTGGTGCGGGACGTGCCGCGCCGGAGGGATCAGGCGGCGGATTGGGAGGACTGCTCGGCGGGTTGCTGGGTGGGCGCAGTGGTGACGCGGTGCCTGCCGCGGGTGGTACCGGCGGTGGGCTGGCCTCCATGATCGACATGAACGGCGACGGCAATGCCCTCGATGACATCATGCGGATGGCCGGCAAGGCCATGCGCTGACGTCGGCGTGACGGGTCGGCCACTACCGCGGTACGCGCGTGGTGGTCGGCACTCGCTTCCGCCACGTCACGCACGTCACCCTATTTTTTCGACCATGCTCTCGTCTCCTCGTTCCGCACGGCCGTTCCACCGCGTGTGCCGCAGCGTCGTCGCGCTGTCACTGCTCGCCGCCTGTTCCGGCGACGACTTCGACACCGCGCAGGTCCCACGCATCACCATCACGCCCGTGATCGCGGCCTCGCTGGTGGTCGTCAGCTGGGAACCCGCCGGTGCGCAGCAGGTGCAGGTGTACAAGGGCACCGTGGCCGATGGCAACTCGGTGAACCTGGTCTGGTCCATCAGCGGCACCAACACCAACTCGCTGGTGTCCGGCATCGAGTATGGCACCAATCCGCCCACCGGTGGCGCGACGCTGGTGGCCGCGCAGCCGCTGGTGCGCGGCCAGCCGTACACGGTGCAGGTGAGCCGAGTGGATCCGAAGGATCTCGGCGGCAGCGTGAGTGGGTCGCGGTATCGCTACCAGAACACGCAGACGTTCACGCTCGCCGCCACCACCACCCCGCCGTGACGGTTCGAAGCACCTCACGCGCCTCCGCCGCCACTCGCGAAGCGCGCGTCGAACGCATGCATGCGTCGCCACGTTTCGACGGGCGTGTCTTTCGCAACACCGGCAACGCTTCGGCTGGCCTCAAGCCGGGCACCGTCGTCCCGACGATGAAGGAATACATCTGCGGCGGCGAACGCCGCGTGCCCGGTGCACCACTGCCGCTCGACGATCCGCGCGGTGCCTGGCGTGTGGCCGCGGAGACCGGGCTTCGCGTGACGTGGCTCGGCCACTCGACGCTGCTGTTCGAGATCGATGGCGCGCGCATCCTGGTCGATCCGGTGTGGACCGCACGCGCATCGCCGGTGCCGTTCGCCGGCCCGAAGCGCTTCCATGCGCCGCCGGTGCCGATCACCGCGCTGCCTGCACTCGATGCGGTGCTGATCTCGCACGACCATTACGATCACCTCGATCGCAGTGCGATCCGCGCGCTGAACAAGCGCAACGTGCGCTTCATCACGTCGCTCGGCGTCGGCGCACACCTCGAGTCGTGGGGCGTCGCACCGGAACGCATCACCGAACTGGATTGGTGGGAGCAGGTGACGCTCGAGCCCAGCGGGGTGGTGATCACGGCCGCGCCATCGCAGCACTTCTCTGGGCGCACACTGCTGGACCGCAACGCCACCGCATGGTCGTCCTTCCACCTGCAGGGCTCGAAGCACTCGGTGTTCCACGGGGCCGACACCGGCCTCACGCGCGAGTACGAGCAGGTCCGTGACCGATTCGGGCGCTTCGACCTGGTGCTGCTGGAGATCGGCGCCTATCACCCGGCCTGGGGCGACATCCACCTCGGTCCCGAGCATGCGCTCGAGGCGCGACTGATGCTCGGCAGCGGCACGTTGCTGCCGATCCACTGGGGCACCTTCAACCTCGCGATGCACGCGTGGGATCAGCCCATCGAAACCCTCGCCGCGATGGCGCCAGGTCGCGGCGTGACGCTGCTGACTCCGAAACTCGGCCAGGCCGTGGAGCCGTCGCGCATCGAGGGCGTGACACCGTGGTGGCGCGGCGTGGTGGCGGCGGAACGCGCAGCGGCCGACGGCGACGGCGCAGCCGAGACCTCGGACGATGAATCGGCGGTCAGCTGGCCGGTGGACTGAGCGAGGCGGAGCCAGCCTCCAGCCGCTGGCGTTCTGCGGGCTGGCAGCATTGCCCCCGACGTGACCGTTCGCAACTATAGGGCACCGGGCGCCGAAGCCCCGACACGCCACGGCGACAGACGAGAACCGATCGATGGCCGACGCACCTCAAGCTGCTGCACCGACATCGAACGCGCCGTCGCATGTGTTGATGGCGCTCTACATGAACGATCGCGATCGCGCGCAGACACTCGCCGACGGCGTGACGCTGACGTTGCCGGAGCTGGCGGCGTTCGGTCATGTGGGGCGCGTGGCGCGGCACGTGACGGAGCACCCCGATGACCTGCAGGTGTACAGCCCCGATGGCTGGACGGCGCTGCACCTGGCCGGCTACTTCGGTTTCGCGGCCGTCACGGTGTACCTGCTGCGTGCGGGGGCCAGCCACGCGGCACGTTCCACCAATGCGCAGGGCAACACGCCGCTGCACGCCGCCATCGCTGGCCGACGCGAGTTGCCGGTGATCACCGCGCTGCTCTCTGCCGGTAGCGACGCCACCGCGGTGGATGCGCAGGGATACACACCGTTGCACCTCGCGGCCTCGCGCGGTGACGTGGCGGTGTCGGAGTTGCTGATGGCCTGCGGTGCCGATCCCGCGGTGCGGACGCGTGATGGCAAACTGGCGGGCGACCTGGCCCGCGAACATGGTCACCCCGACCTGGCGGCGAGCCTCAGCCAGCCCTGAGACATAGTCCGCCGAGTCGCGACGCGCTGTGTCGTCAGCGGGTGAGTGGCAGCGCGAGCAGGATTGTAGGTGCCAGCGTGGTGCCTGGCCGCCGACGGCCTGCGTCATCGTGTTTCTCCCACTGGCTGTTGGCCACGTAGACATACTCGTCACCGACCACCACGCCGATCGTCGGCTCGTCGGCCACCGCGGCGTTGCGATCCAGCAGCTCCTGCCGCGCGATGCGCGTGCCGGTCGCATCGAGGTGGAAGCGGACGATGCGCGCCGGTGCCACGCCGTTCTGCACGCCGATCAGCGAGCCGCGATACCACGCCAGGCCGTCCACGCCGAGTGAGGCGCCGTCGGCCGCGTCGTGCAGACGCGTCACCTGCCGGGTGCGGAGGTCCACCCGCAGCAGGCCGTGGGAATAGTCGGCCACGTACACCGTGTTCTCGTTCGCGGGTGCGATGCCCTGCAGTGAACGGAACAGGGGATCGGTGAACGATTCCAGCGCGGTCGCGCCGCGCCGCAGCCGATGGAGCGTGGGGTCCTGCGAGTCGCTGATGAACAGGTCACCGTTGGGCCCGATCACCACGTCACCGAGCATGTGCCTGGCGGCGACCGGCGGCAGGTCGAAGCGCTGCACGATGGCGCCGTCGCCGATGCGGACCTTGAGCAACGCCGCGATCGTCGAGTCGGCGGCGCTGAACGCGGCGAGTTGCGGGATGCCGGCGGTGGTCGCCCAGAGGTGTCGGCCATCGGGATCCAGTGCCACGGCCAGCATTGCACCGACACGCGGCGGTCGCTCCGGCCAGAGTGCACGTGAGCCCGTCGCATCGGCGATCACGATGGTGCCGTGGCGCACGCTGGTCACGAACCAACGCTTCGTGCGCGCGTCGTACGCGAGACCTTCCGGCCACGACGACGAGTCGGGCAGCGTGAGGCGTACGCGGCTCCTCACGATCGGCGCGGCGTTGGCCGCCAGTGCCGCAGTGATCGGCCGCATCGAAGGCAGCGTGCGGAACGTAGCCAGCAGTCGATCGGTCGCGATGTCACGCGTCATGCCCATCGCGGTGAAGCGCGTCAATGCGATCAGCACGTCGGCCGTATCGCGTGCGGCAGCGGCGAACTGCGCACGCCGCCAGAAGTACAGCGGCTGCGCGGGCCAGGCATCGGTGGCCGCGATCATGCGCCGGTGCGCCGTCACCGTGTCGCCCGCGGCCAGCAGCGTCGACGCTTCGCCGGAGAGCCGCCGCGCCAGTGCCGCCGACTCCGCCGCGGACTGCACGCTCGCGCCCTGCGCGTCGGCGGCGCGACTGATACCGCAGATGCCAACGCTGATGAGTACGGCAGTTTGCACGACACGCAGGCACGATCGCACGGTGTTCTCCGGATGCTGATCAGGCGGAATGCTGGCCGGCCACCGTCACGGTGACTACACTCGGCGAGCGACACTCCGTATTCACCGCGACAGACAGGGAATCACGATGGAGATGACGACCAATTCGCTCAGCTGGTTCGAGATTCCCGTCGCCGATTTCGATCGGGCACGGGCGTTCTACGGCACCATTTTCGACTACGACATGCCGGTGGAAACGATGGGTCCGGCGACGAAGATGGGCATCTTCCTGCACGAGAGGGGCACGGGCGTCGGCGGCGCGATCGTCACCGGTGATCGCAAGCCATCGGAGCACGGTTCCGTGGTGTACCTCACCGCGGGCCGCGACCTGCAGGTGGTGCTGTCGCGGGTGGAGCAGGCAGGAGGCACGGTGATTCTGCCCAAGACACCGATCGCGCCAGGCATGGGCTTCTTCGCGCTGCTGAACGACAGTGAAGGCAATCGCGTCGGGTTGCACTCCATGGAGTGACGTCGCGACCGCGGTGCGCCACAACGACGGAGGGGCCGTCGCAACATGTGCGACGGCCCCTCCGCGACGCCGATCAGGCGTGTGCTGCCCAGATCGTCTCGCCCGGCTTGTAATCCAGGCAGGGATCGAAGCGGCCCGGCGATTCCACGTACCGCATCGCCTTCGTGTAGCCGATCTCCGAGGTGAAGAAGCCGGTCATCGTCAGCTCCTTCATCATCCGGAAGTAGTGCTGCTTGTCGTCGGGCTTGCGCGACTTCTGGAAGTCGAACTGCTCCTTGTCGAGCGCTTCCAGCAGCGTGGTGCGCTGTGCCGCGCTGGCGGCGGTGAACGACGCGCCGCCGTTGGCCTTCTTGCTGGCCTCGTCGAGCGCCTTCATGCCGTCACGGAACACCGCCTGGTCCTCGGGCGAGTAGGTGTCCGTGACCATGATGGCCATGAACGCGCCCGTCTTGGCGGCCTTGGCCCCCGGTGACTTGGCGGTGTCCGGCAGGATCGTGTCGGCGACCTCGTCGAGGAACGCGATGTCCTCGGCGGTGAAGCTGCCGGTGCCGGCGGTGGCGACGGTGCCGCGATCCTTCGCGCAGGCCGTCAGGAAGCCCGACCCGCTGCCGATCAGTGCCATGCCGCCCAGCATGAAGCTGACGCGCTTGACGGCCTCGCGCCGGTCGATCAGGGACTGCGGCTCTTCAGGATTGGATGACATGCTCATTCCTCACAGGGTTGCGGTGTCCGCGACACCAGCGGCTGGCTCAATGGACGGACCCGCATCACAGGTTGCGCTTCTTCAGTTCGTTGACCGCGAAGTCGGCCGCACGCGCCGTCAACGCCATGTAGGTCAGCGACGGGTTCACGCACGAGGCCGAGGTCATCGCGGCACCGTCGGTCACGAACACGTTCGGCGCATCCCACACCTGGTTGTTGCCGTTGAGCACCGACGTCTTCGCGTCGCGACCCATGCGCGCGGTGCCCATCTCGTGGATGCCCATGCCGGGGAAGTAGCCCCCGTCGTAGGTGCGCACGTTCTTGACGCCGGCGGCCGTCAGCATCTCGGCCATGTCGGCGGTCATGTCCTTGCGCATCTTCATCTCGTTCTCGCCGATGGCCACGTCCATGTTCAGGACCGGCAAACCCCACTTGTCCTTCTTGGTGGAGTCGAGCGAGATCTTGTTGTCGTGGCTCGGCAGCATCTCGCCGAACGCCGTGCCGCCGATCGTCCACGGCCCCGGCACCGTCGCGCCGTCCTTGTACGCGCCACCGATGCCCAGCTCGGCCACCGCGCGTCCCCACTCTTCACGGCTGGCGCTGCCCTGATAACCGAAGCCACGGAGGTAGTCGCGCTTGTCGTTGCCCACGTTGCGATAGCGCGGGATGTAGAAGCCCGTCGGACGACGACCGTAGTAGTACTTGTCGTCGAGCCCTTCGATGTCGCCGGCGGCGCCGAGGCGGAAGTGATGGTCCATCACGTTGTGCCCCAGCTCGCCCGAGCTGCTGCCCAGGCCACCGGGCCAGATGTCGGTCGCCGAGCGCATCAGGATCCACGCCGTATTCAGCGCCGAGGCGTTGAGGAAGATGACCTTCGCCTTGTAGTCGATGGTCTTCTCGGTCACCGCGTCGATCACGCGCACACCGGTGGCGCGCTTGGTGTCCTTGTCGTACAGCACTTCGGTCACGATCTGGTACGGCATCAGCGTCAGGTTGCCCGTCGCCATCGCGGCCGGCAGCGTGGACGACTGGGTGCTGAAGTAGGCGCCGTACGGGCAGCCCAGCCAGCACGCATTGCGCGACTGACACTTCACGCGCGCCTGCAGGTTCTCGGTCAGGTTGGCGGTTCTGCCCGGAATCACGCGGCGGGTGCCGCCGAAGAGGCCCTTCAGCTTGCCGGCGACCAGCTCTTCACCGCAGTTGAGCGGCATCGGCGGCTGGAACTTGCCGTCGGGCAGCTGCGGCAGGCCTTCCATGGAGCCGGAGATGCCGGCGAATGATTCGACGTAGTCGTACCACGGCGCGATGTCGTTGTAGCGGATCGGCCAGTCGACGGCGATGCCTTCCTTCGCATTGGCCTCGAAGTCCTGCGCGCTGTGGCGATAGCTCTGCCGTCCCCACATCAGCGACCGGCCACCGACCTGATAGCCGCGATACCAGTCGAAGCGACGGGTCTCGGTGTACGGCGACTCCTCGTCCTTGACCCAGTAGTCGAGATTCTTCTCGTTCAGGGGATAGTCGCGCTTGAGCACCGGATAGTGCGACTCCATCTCCTTGGTGCGACCACCGCGATGCGGATACGCCCAGGGTGGCTTGGTCGCGTTCACGTAGTCCTTGATGTGCTCGACGTTACGACCGCGCTCGAGCATCACGACCTTCAGCCCCTTTTCGGTCAGCTCCTTGGCTGCCCAGCCGCCAGAGATACCGGACCCCACGACGATCGCGTCAAACTGCGTCTCTTGCACTACTTCCTCCCTGGTCTGTGGCACACTGGGTCGCCCGACGCTTTCGGCCCGGGCGCGCCCGGGTCGGTCTGGACTGAATATGATGCGGTGCACGGGCAAGGGTACCCGTGCACCGCCTCACCCCTGCGCAACGTGTCAGGCGGCCTGTTCGCTGAGCTGCAGCCGGTGCTCGGTGGCGCCGTCCACCATGCGGAGGAAGGCTTCCGCGACGACCGGGTCGAGTTCGATGCCGGCCAGGGAGCGAATCAGCGTCAGCGTCTTCTCGCGTGGCCACGGGTCGTGGTAGGGACGCTTGGAGCTCACGGCATCGAAGATGTCCGAGACATGCACGATCCGGCTCGCGAAGTGGGTCTGGCGCGGGAAGTCGAAGTGCGGGTAGCCGCCCTTCCCGTTGAACCAGATGTGGTGCTCGTAGGCGACGGTGGCGGCGAGGCCGTGCCCCAGGCCACGGTCGGTGAGGATCCGCGCCCCTTCCACCGGATGCCGCTGGATCTCCAGCCGCTCCTCCGGCGTGAGCGCCCCCGGCTTGGTCAGCAGCTCCTTCGAGATGCGCGTCTTGCCGATGTCGTGCAGCAGGGCCGCCGAACCGATGGCGCGGCTGTCGGCGTCCGACAGGCCGAGCTGGTCCGCGATGCCCATCGACAGCATCGCCACGTTGCAGCAATGCGACGTGGTGTATTCGTCGTAGTGGCGGATGTCGAGCAGGGGCAGCAGGCAGCCCGAGTCACGCCGCATCGTCGCGGCCAGCGCGCGCACGATGCCATCGACCTCGGCCATTGGGATCTTCTGCCCGCGCTCGACCTGGTCGTGCACGAAGTTCACGGCAGCGATCTCGGCCCCAAGCTGCGGCGCGGACGACCGGCCGATGGAATCCAGCGAGTCGAGGATCTCGACGTCGTCATCCACCATCGATTGCACGGCGGCGATCGCCACCGGACCCATGCGCAGCGCGCCGGACGACCAGGAATTGGTTTCCTGGCCGGGAGCCGAGAGCCGGCGATGCATCTCACCCAGCATCGACGAAACGTCCTCCAGTCGCGTGGCAGGCACCTGCGACAACTCCAGCCGCTGGATGCCGGCCGTGGAGAGCTTGGCACCCCACTCCCAGCCGCGCAGGTCGGTCACCGCGCGCGTGCCCGCGATCACGTCACCCTCGAGGAACGACAGCCGCAGTGCGCCATGCTGCAACACGTTGGTGATGGCGGAGTGCAGCCGTACGATCGAGGTGCGCCGCATCGGATGCACCTCGGAGTACAGCGACTGCGCCGCCAATGCCTGGCCAAGCGCGGTGAGGAAGGTGGTGGCGGGCGTCATGCCACGTGTTCGGTGAGGATGCCCGGGTCGCGCGCCATCCAGCGCGGATCGCGGGCGTCGCGCTTGGCGAGGTCACGCACCGCGCGCACCTCCGGGTCCGTTGGATAGGAGCGCAGCAGGACCTGCAGTGCTGCCGCTGCTGTCTGCGACGGCTGGTTGAGCGAGAGGCGGCGGAGGAACCGCGTGCGATGCGTGACCAGGCCGATCAGCCAGTCGCGCGTGACGTCGTCCTGCAGCGGCGCCACGGCGCGCACGGCGCGGGCACGCACGGTGTCGCTGCGGGTGCCGTTGTCCACCTGCGCCTTCAGTTGCGCCAGGAGCGGTGAGGGCAGGGTGCCGTCGGTCGTCGCCGCGTCGGCGAGCGCCTCGATCGCCACCATCGCCACCCGGTCGTTCGCATCGTCCAATGCGCGATGCAACGCGGCGGCGCGGGCACTCTCACCCATCAGCAGCAACAGGCGCACGGCTTCCACGCGCACCTGCACCTGACCGTGGTCGAGCAGGCGCAGCATCGTCTCGCCACCGACCGTGGTGCCCGACTGCTGCATCGCCAGGTCGTGCAGCAAGGTGAGGATGTTGCGCACCACGTACCATGGCGCTTCGTCCAGTCGCGCGAGGAGCCGCGGCGTGATCTCGCTGCCGAACTCCGCGAGCCGTTGCCGCACGATCAGCCGCGTGCCACGTGTGCCCGCCTCGGCGAGGATGTCGAGCAGCGTCTCGGTGTAGGTCGTGTCGAGCAACGCCAGCAGCGCACGTGCCTCGAGACGATCCACCGGCTCCGTCAGCAGCACCTGTCGCACGGCGCGTTCGCTGGTGGCGACGGAACGCAGCCAGCGGGCGGTTTCGGTCTCGCCGGCAGCCGCGATCCACGACAGCAGCGCGCGGCCCGAGCCGGCCGCCATCAGCGCCTCGGCGGCCGCCGCCGTGTCCTCGCCACCGCGATCCAGCTCCAGCGCCATCTGCACCAGCCGCATCGATTCCACCACGCTCTGCTGCGCGGCGCCGGTGCCGGCGCGACGTGGCTGTGCGGCGGTGCCGCGTTCGAACGAGGCGATGCGGTCCAGCAGCTCGACATGCTGCTCCGGGTTGGGATCGACCAGCGTCCACCCGGCGACCAGGTCGCGCGTGGCGTCGCGGAACGCGGCCTCGGTCTCGACTTCGCCGCGATCGTCCGCCAGCGAGGAGAGCTTCGTCATCAGCCGCAACAGCTGTTGCGACATCGGCCGCTCGGCCGCCACCGCCGCGGCACTCAGCCAGGCTGGCGCCGACGTCAATGGCAGCGCCTCCACCAGCTGGGTGACGAACTTCTGCTGGTGCTGCGAATGATCGTGCAGACTGCGCACGATCGGTGCGAAGGCGTCGTCGCCGAGCTGGTCGAGCAGCGATTCGAGCTCGCGTCCGATCAGGGTGCGGCCATCGTCCGACGTGGTGGCGACGAGCTTCGTCAGTTCCAGCACGGCCACCGCCGTGCGGCGCGCGACAGCCGGCTGGTGCAGCACACCGCGCAGCGCAGTGGCGATGCTGCGCGTGTCCAGTTCCTCCGTCTCCGACTCACTGTGGCCGCCATCGGCGGCTCCGGTGGTGGCGGGACGCATGCCGGCCAGTTCGGCCAGTGAGCGCCAGAGTGAAGCGACGGCATTCTCCGCCTCACGGATCGCGTCGTCGAGCACCAGGTGGTCGTAGGCGGTGCGGGTGATGTGCACGGTGCCCTGCGGCGGTGCGGTCTGTCCGGCACTCTCCGGTTCCACCGCCAGCCAGGCCAGTGCCGCGCGGAGATCCTCGGCGGTCACCCCCGACTCGATCGTCACGGCACCCACGCCACAGCGATGCAGTCGCGTCGCGAGTTCGCTCGCACCACGCGCCTCGTATGGCTCGCCGTCCACCAGCAGTTCATGACGCGCCACGCCGATCGAGAGCGTCGCACGTGACTCGAGGGCCGCGGCGACCGCGTCGAGCAGGGCCACTTCTGCATCACGCACCATCGGGTGCGTGGGAGCGTACGCTCGGCGTCGGTTGAGCGCGCCGGTGAAGCGCAGGATGAACGTCTGGATCATGCCATGTCGATGCGTGCGCCGCGTGACCGGTCGGGCGCGATGCCCGGCCGTGTCGCAACGGTTACTGTTCCTCTCCCAGTGAGAAGCTGCCTCTGCAGACGACCTGCAGGATGCCGCGTAACCACGCGTTCACCGGCGTGCCGAAGGGCGCACCGGTCGCCCGCGCGACCCGGGTCCACCTGCTCCACGGTGACCCGCACACCAGTATCGACAGGTGCCCTGCATGACTGCTGTCCTGCCCATCCGCCGGGTCGTGATCGGCCAGAACGCGCACGCCGAGATGACGGCGCTGATCGCGGCCCGACGCCCCGACCTCGAACTGCGCGGCAGCGTGTTCACCGATATCACGGCCGACGACCTGGCCTGGGCCGATGCCTACATCGGCTTCAAGCGCCCACCCCTGCCCACCATGGGTGCGGTGCGCTGGGTGCAGTCCACCGGCGCCGGTGTGGATTCGTGGCTGCAGGCGCCGGGCCTGCCGCGCGAGATCGTGCTCACCCGCACGCCGGAGTCGTTCGGGCCGATGATCGCCGAGTGGGCGCTGTCACGGGCGCTGGCGATCGTGACGCGGATCCCCGAGCTGGCCACGGCGCAACACGAGCGGCGCTGGGCACCGTGCGACATCGGCATGCTGCGCGGCAGCCACGTGGTGGTGGTCGGCACCGGCGACGTGGGCTCCCACATCGGTCGCCTCTTCGCGGCCCTCGGCTGCCGCGTGTCGGGCGTCTCACGCACGGGTGGTGGCGACACCGCGATCTTCTCGGCACTGCACACGACCTCGGAGCTGGTGAGCGTCGCCGCCACCGCCGACTGGCTGATCCTGACGGTGCCGCTCACGCCCGAGACGCAGGGCCTCGTCGGCGAGGCGGTCCTGAGCGCCTGCCGCGGCGCGGTGCTGATGAACGCCGGTCGCGGCGCGGTGCTGAACGAGGCGCTGCTGCCACGCGCCCTCGACGAAGGCTGGCTGCGCGCCGCCGCCCTCGACGTGTTCGAGGTCGAACCGCTGCCGCCCACTTCACCGCTCTGGGACGACGCGCGCGTCCTGATCTCCCCGCACGTCTCCGGCCTCACCACCATCGAAGGCGCCGTGACCGGCTTCCTCGACAACCTCGCCACCTTCGAACGCGGCGAGACCCCGAAGTGGGTCGTCGACCGCGATCGCGGCTACTGACCCCTGCTAGCACGCTTCTGCGCGCGGCAAGGCGACTACAACGGCAGTGCAACGGCAACCGCAACTGCAACAACTTGACACAAAGGCGCAAAGACACGAAGACGCAAAGCGCTCCGCAACGTTACGACGCTCCGCTGCACTCAGCACATTCGCTGTAGACCGCTTTGCGTCTTCGTGTCTTCTATGAGAAAGGCAGTTTTTGCAAGGGGCACCGTGGTGCCCCCT
>JAZKJL010000005.1:0-398966 GCA_040384325.1 Gemmatimonadota bacterium
GCCCAGGCATCCCCCACATGCCATCTCTCGCTTGACCTCCCGTACCGGTCAAGCCGTGCATGCGCATTCATGCACACCACAATCACTGCATCGCGAACAGGCACGTTGCCGTGCCCAGTCAAACGATGGGATTCACTTCCCACGATCTCCACACTCTTTCCATTGTCAAACAACGTTCGCTGCGCTTCCGTGCTTGCGCCCTTCCATGCAGCGTCCCGGGCTGTTGTCCCGGGGAGTCTGAAGAAAGTAATGAGGCAAAATCGAGGGTCAAGGGGCAGCGGACACACGACGCACACGCCTGCACGGACCGCCACCGCCTGAACGGCATCGCGCGCCCGCACCGCTCCGCCATCGCACCGCGCACAGCACATCGCGCCTCCGCAGCGACGACGCCACACTGCGCCTCGAATCGACGCCGACTGGGCGGGGCGACTAGGCTCCCCCACAACATGACCAGCACACTTTCGCGCCTCCCGATCACCACCCTCGGTGCGCGCGGCGCCGAACGCCTCCTCCGCGGACACCCTTGGGTCTTCCGCAGCGACATCGCCACCGCGCCCCGCGTCGACGCCGGCCTGGTCGACGTGCGCGGGCCCGGCGGCCGCAAGCTCGGCACCGCCCTCTTCAGCCCGCAGTCGGAAATCACCGTGCGGCGACTCGAGAGCGATCCCGACGTGAGCGTCGACGGCGCGTGGTGGCATCGTGCCCTCGAGCGCGCCATCCGCCGACGCGCCCCACTCCGCGCCCACACCACCGCCTGCCGACTGGTGCACGGCGAAGGCGATGGCCTGCCCAGCCTGGTGGTGGACCAGTATGACGACGTGCTCGTGGTGCAGCTCCTCAGTGCCGGACTCGAGACGCAGCGTCATCACATCGTCGCCGCGTTGCAGGAACTGCTCGCACCGCGCGGCATCCTCGCCCGCAACGATCCCGCCGTGCGCACCCGTGAAGGGCTCGAGCGCACCGTGGAGGTGCTGGCCGGCACCGTCCCCGACACCATCGCGATCGCCGAACACGGCGTGCAGTATCTCGCCGCGCTGCGCACCGGGCAGAAGACCGGCGCCTTCCTCGACCAGCGCGACAACCGCGCCCTCATCGGCTCGCTGGCCCGCGGCAACGCACTGGACTGCTTCAGCTATCACGGTTCGTTCGCCATGCACCTCGCCCGCACCGCCGAGCATGTGACTGCGGTGGATTCCTCCGCCGCGGCACTCGAGCGCGCGAGCGAGAACGCCGCGCTGAACGGCTACGACAACGTCACCACGGTCGTGGCCGACGCCTTCGAATACCTGCGCGAGGCGCGCACCCGTGGCGACCGCTTCGATACCATCGTCGTCGACCCGCCGGCCTTCGCCAAGAACCGCGCCTCGGTGTCGCATGCGATGCGCGGCTACGCCGACATCAATCGCATCGCGATGCAGCTGCTGACGCCGGGTGGCCTGATGTTCACCGCCAGCTGCAGCCACCACGTGCATGTGCCCGACTTCATCGAACTGCTCGAGTACGCGGCGGCGGAGAGCGGGCGCACGATCGCCATCCGCACCATCACGCTGCAACCACTCGACCATCCGATGCTGCTGACGGTGCCCGAGACCGGCTACCTCAAGGGCGCGCTGCTGGAAGCGATGGACTGAGCAGCGGGTCGTACGACGCGCGTCGCCGAGCCGTCGTGGCGGTGTCGCTGTGCCGCGTCATGAGCGCTGGCAGCGCCGACAGAGGTACGTCGAGCGCTGCCCCTGCGTGATGCGTGCGATCGCGGTGCCGCAGCGCGGGCAGGGCTGACCTTCGCGATCGTACACCGCCAGTCGCTCGGTGGCGGTGCGGTACTGGTGCCGGCCTTGTTCCTCCAGCGCGAGACCCATCGTCCAGCGAATGCCATCCAGCAATCGCTGCACGCGCACCAGCGACAGCTGCTGCGCCGGCGTCCGCGGGTCGATGCGCGCGAACCAGAGCGCCTCGGCCGCGTAGATGTTGCCCACGCCGGCCAGCACCGACTGGTCCAGCAGCACCGGCTTGATCGGTGCGCGGCGCGTCGCGAACCGGGCGCGGAGCGTGGCCGCATCGAGCGTCGGGTCGAGGGCATCGGGGCCGGTGCGACGAGCCAATGGCTCGTCACCGGCGAGGCGGACCTGGATGCGTGCGAGCACGCGCGGGTCCACCAGCCAGACATGCCGAGGTCCGCTGAATGCGAAGTGTGCGCGGGCCATGGGCGGCGCCACCGGTCGCGTCGTGACCGCCCAGTCGCCGGTCATGCGGAAGTGCACCACCAGCACGTCGCCGCCCGCAAACTCCACTTCCTGCCATTTCGCGACCCGTGTCACGCGCCGCACACGCTGGCCGACCAGCGTCGGCATCGTGTCCGGCGCGTGGCGCGCGAGTGAGGGATGCAGCCACGTCACGCTGCGCAACGTGCGGCCGGCGACCTGCGCATGCAGGTGCCGTGCGGCGGCTTCGACTTCGGGCAGTTCAGGCATGATGTGGTGAATGCATTGTGCAACGCAGTGGTGCGCGACAGCTTCGACGGTGCGGCGGCCTTGCATTCATGCTGGAGTCGAGGCACCTTGCCGCGCACGCTGACTCACGGGATGCCCATGCTGCTGTCGACGCCGACACGCTCGCTCAAGCACGAATACGCGACCTACGTCGACCTCGAGATCGAACGATACAAGGACTCGATCCCGCGCAGCTCACTGCTCAAGCTGGCCGACGATGCCGTGGCATCGCTGCGCGCCGGGACGCAGCTGGAACTGAGCGAGCTGGTTCTCTGCGACGCCGTGAATGAGCTCATCATGCGCCGCCTGAAGATCCCGCCGTACGACCGCTGGCGTCGCAACCGGCTCAAGATGCTGGAGCAGTTCCGCCGCGCCGATCACTGGGGCCTGTCGGCGACCGAACACCTGGTGCATGCCGTGCGCCCGCAGGATCATCCACATGTGGTGGTGGCCGGTCCGCACGTGGAGGAGCGCACGCTCTACCTGGCCGCGCACGGTGCACACGTCACCGCGCTCGGCGAGCTCGATGACGAGGAACTGGTGACGAAGGTGCTGGTGGCAGCGGCGCAGGCGGGATTGTCCGGGCAGGTCGTCGGATGCGCCGACGGCATCGACGAATGGCTGCCGGTGGTCCCGGTGCGCGCCGTCATCTGGCATGCACAGGTGCTCGATTCTCTCTCGCCCGAACGGCGGGCGCGGGTGCTGGCGCACCTGCAGGACGCCACCGCTGCGGGCGGCGTGCATTACATCGAAGGTGTCAGCAGCGAGTCGCGCGCGACCGCCTCGATCCGATCGCTGCTGGCGAACTACGTTGGCTGGCAGGCCCCGGCGGACACCGGCGACGGCGTGATCGTCCTGCACAAGCCGCGTGTGGCGTAAGGACACTCCAATCCTCGCCGGACGTGTCACTCCGCGACATGTCTAGCCTCGCCGCCGTCGGGTTTCGCCCGTAAGTGGCTGTGAAATAAAATCTTAGCGATTTCGCTGATCTGGGCACCCTCCCTGCATTGGGGGTGGGTAGACACGCGTCATTGTATGACGCCCCTGGATCAGATTGCCGGCCGAGCAACTCATATATATGTGAGTCGGGTCGTGATCCCGGGAGACGATGGGAGGACGGCATGGCGAAGCGTAAGGTGCAGGTCGCAGCAGACGAGCCGATGGGCATCGTGATCTCGCGTGGTGCCGAGCAGGACCTGGCGCCGACAGTGCTGGCATTCGTCTGGGGTCCGGCGGATGCGGACTTGCCGGAGCTCGCGGCGGCGTAATCAGCAGGGTGCGCGTGCGTAGCGCGTGCCAGGCGCGACGACTCTGAGGTCGCGCTGTGACGGAGGTGGTGCCACCCGGCGCTGCCTCCGTTGTGCGTTGCGGCAGCGAGATTCGCGTGACGACTCGCGGCGGATGTGGATGCGGGAAACACGACGGGGGCGGCGCCAGAAGCGCCACCCCCGTTTGAATCCCGGAAAGACCGGAATTACATCGCAGGTGCAGGAGCGGCAGCCGGAGCCTTCTTGGCGGCGCGCTTGGTCTTCTTCGCAGCCTTCTTGGCGCCCTTCTTGGCAGCCTTGCGGCCACCCTTCTTGGCGGCCTTCTTGGCGCCCTTCTTGGCAGCCTTCTTGGCGCCCTTCTTTGCGCCCTTCTTTGCGCCCTTCTTGGCAGCCTTCTTGGCGCCCTTCTTTGCGCCCTTCTTGGCTCCCTTCTTCATGGCGCGCTTTGCACCCTTCTTCGCGGCGCGCTTGGCGCCCTTCTTGGCGGCGCGCTTGGCGCCCTTCTTCGCAGCCTTCTTTGCAGCCATGGTACTTCCTCCAGAACTGGAGTGATGCGGCCCGTGCCTCCCCCGGTGGAGACCGGAACCAAGGGGCCACGCCCGACCGGGCGGGAGGCCCCCACGGCCGGCACCTCGATGGAGGTACCGACTTCCTGCGCGGGCGGCATATCGTCGCCCGCTGCGTGCTTATACGGCGTCGCTCAAGCTGGTGAACATGAAGTCGCGTGCCTTGATGGCCGGCACCACGATCGGGACACCTGCTGATCCACTCTCACTGGCACTGACGCGCTGCGGCTGACCGAGCGCCTCGATGTTGTTCAGCAAAAAGACGGGTGACTCGTTAAAGCGTAAATTCTTGATCGCCCGGGTCACCTTGCCGCGCTCGATCAGGAAGGTGCCGTCGCGCGTCAGACCGGTGTACAGGATGGTCCGCGGATCGACCGGCCGGATGTACCAGAAGCGCGTGACGAGGATGCCGCGCTCGGTGGATGCGATCATGTCGGCGACACTCTGCGAGCCGCCGGCCATCTGCAATGCACCGGGGAAGATCACCGGCGCATGATTGGTCTTCTGCGCCCAGAACCGGTCGTACGACAGGTCACGCACGACGCCGTTCTCGATCCAGTTCACCCGTCGCGTCGGCAATCCATCGCCGTCGAACGGAATGCCGGGGGCGACGGCATGCTGCGGATCCGAGATCAGGTTCACGCGCTCGTCGACCACCTTCATGCCGATCTTGGTGCCGCCGCCCGGCTTCGAGAAGAAGCTGCGTCCCTCGTCGGCCTGCCGTGCATTGGTGGCGAAGGCCAGCAGCTGCACCAGGTTGCCGACTGCGGTCGGCTCGAGCACCACGGTGTAGCGACCCGGCTCCACCGCGACGGCGTTGATCGACCGCTTCGCCTTGTCGATCGCGGTGGCGGCGAGTGCGGCGCCATCGATGGTACCGATGTCACGCGCGGCTGCACCTGCCCAGCCCGACCCGGCGCCGTCGGTGGTGCGCACGGTGGTGGTGAAGGCGCAATCGGTGCTGCGGTGGTACGCGAACAGCCCGGCCGAGTTGGCGATGGCGTTGGCGGACGTGTTCACTTCGAGGTAGCCGGTGGAGCTGAGGCCCGCGGCCCGAGACGCATCGGTCACCTTGCGCACGATCTCGGCGCGCTGCGCCGGTTCGGCGGCGGCGGTGCCCGGATGGAACGCATCGACGGCGGTGTACTGCTGCGCCCCGAGCTCGGGCATCAGTTCCGGATCGTCGGGCTGCAGCTTCGCGATGCGCTCGGCGATCTGCACCACCTGCCGCAATCCTTCATCGTCGAGTCGGTTGGTGGTGGCGGCGCCGACCTTCTTGCCGACCGTGACGCGGACCCGGACGCTCACATCCTCGTTGTCGCCGGAGGTCGAGACCTGGTTGACGGCGAAGCGGGTGTTGCCGCGCGCGCTGCTCTGGAGCGAGACGCGGCAGCTGTCGGCCTGCGAAAATCCGACGATGCGCTTGGCGAGCGTTTCCGCCTCGGCCTGCGACAGGACGCGGGCTGGCTCGAGGAGGCTGCGCGGCGAGCTGTCGGCTCGCAGGCGGTGGCTCATGCCTTCCGTCCCGTGTTGATGACGTTGATCTGCCGGTGGCGCGTGGGCGGGCAGCCATGGCTGACCGCGTTCGACTGTGCCGGCTGACCCTTGCCGTCACCGAACGCGCCGCCGAGCATGTAACTGCGCTTGCCACCGAGCATATCCATCGCCCCCCAGAATTCCGGTGTGCGGATCTGGTAGGCGACGTCCTTCAGCATCCCGACGACCTTGCCGCCGCGGATCTCGTAGAAGAGCTGGCCGCCGAACTGCGAGTTGTAGCGCTGCTGGTCGATGGAGAACGAGCCGTCACCGACGATCGCGATGCCGCGGTCGGTGGCGGCGATCAGGTCCTCGTACGACAGGTCCTTCTCGCCCGGCAGCAGCGACACGTTCGGCATCCGCTGGAACTGCACGTCGGCCCAGCTCTGCGCGTACGAGTTGCCGTGGCTGCGCAGCGGCTTGCCCTGCTGCTGGTACCACCAGCCCAGTTCACCGGCCTGCTCGCGCGTGGTCTGGTAGTCCACCACCACACCCTTGCGGATGATGTCGTAGGTCTCGGGCGCGACGCCCTCGTCATCCCATCCGATGGCGCCGAGCGAGCCGTCCTCGGTGCGGTTGCCCTGCACGTTCATGATCTCGGGACCGAACTTCAGCTTGCCCAGCACGTCGCGCGGTGGGGCGACGAAGCTGGTGCCGGCGTAGTTGGCCTCGTAGCCGAGGGCGCGATCCAGTTCGGTGGGATGCGCGACCGATTCGTGGATGGTGAGCCAGAGGTGCGTGGGGTGCAGCACCAGGTCGTAGCGGCCCACGTCCACCGACTTCGCCTTCAGCTTCTCCACCGCCTCGGCGCCCCAGCGTGGCGCGTTCTCCACCAGCTTGCCGTCGACGACATGCTCGTAGCCGCGCCCGTGCGGCTGGATGTCGGTGCTCTGCCGCGACTGGAAATCGGAGTTGTCGGCGGAGACGGCGGTGACGGTCATGTTCGGCTGCGACCGGTAGATCGTCTGCACGGTCACGGTGCCGTCGGTCGAGGCGAACGTCTTCTCCTCGCGGAGGAAGAACATCGCCGAGTTCACGAACCGCACGCCCGGCACGGCGAGGGCCGCTTCGTTGGCGCGCAGCAGCAGCGCCACCTGGTCCTCGATCGCGACACTGAACGGATCGATCCGGATCGGGCTGCTCCAGGTGCCGTTCGCGGTCGGCGTGACGGGAGCGAGTTGCACCGGCGCGACCTGCGTGCGGCGGTTGGCCTTCGCCTGCGAGACGGCGAGTCGCGCGGTGCGCGCGATGGCGTCGGCGGTCAGTTCGCGCGTGGCAGCGAACCCCCACGTGCCGTCGACGAGGACGCGGATGCCGCAGCCGAGGGTCTCGTTGTCGCTGAGGTTCTGCACGCGGCGTTCGCGTGTGGCCAGCGTGCGGCTGCGGTTCTGGCTGATGCGGGCGTCGGCGTAGCTGGCACCGGCACGCCGGGCGGCGTCGATTGCGGAGAGGACCAGTTCGCGAATGGCGGGGTCGCCGACCGTCGGAGCAATGCGCAGGGCATCTTCGGCAAAGCGCGATGCGGGCGCTGCGGCACCCGCGAAGCGCGGGGACGCGAGATTCGCCGCGAGGCCGACTGCGGCGACGGTGGCGCTGCTCTTGAGGAATTCGCGACGGGAAGATGTCACGCAGTACCCTCGGCTCTGGGAGCCCTTGACAAGTTGACGCGAATATAGAAGTGACGAAAAACGGCGCGCAAGACATGACCAGGAAAAAAATTCGGGACGATGCAGACGTCCGCGTTGCGTCGTGATCCTGATCCGGCGCCGCAGCGAGAGTGTCGGACGCTCGACGGCGCGATTGAATCGGCGCCGTGACGGCACCGCACCGACGCCGTGCGCTGCATCGCACGACGATGTGCGCCGCGATGAAATGCACATCCTGTGCGGTTTTTCGTTGGATGATGGTGCACACACCATCGCCGGCGGGTGGATGCGTGCCCCGGTCGCCGGCGGCCGGCGACCGTGCATCGCGCGGCGATCGGCGGCGCGCCGCGGTGCCGCCGATCGCGCCCGTTCGCGGCGCGTCGGCACCTTCCATCGGTGGTGCGCGTCCGGCACCTTTCACGCACTCCGGTGCACCGCGACGTGCTCCGACGCGGTGATCGCACCGCGAGTTTCCCTCGAGTTTCCCTTCCCCAAGACACGGAGCAGTGCTCGTGCGAGCACTCGTGAAGACCCATGCAGGCCCCGGTTTCGAGCTGCACGACGTGCCGACACCGACGATCCGGGACGATGAAGTTCTGATCCGGGTGCGACGCGCCGGCGTCTGCGGCACCGACGTCCACATTCACGAATGGGACGCGTGGGCGGCCGGCCGCTGCAAGCCGCCGTTCATCGTCGGCCATGAATTTTCCGGCGACGTGGTGGAGGCCGGCCCGCTGGTGCACCACGTGAAGGCGGGTGACCGCGTCACCGCCGAGGGACACATCGTGGACGAGCGCAGTGTGCTCAGCCGCACCGGCAACGCGCACGTGGACCTCTCGACCCGGATCATCGGCGTCGACCGCGACGGCTGCTTCGCCGACTACATCGCGATGCCGGCGTCGAACATCTGGCCGCTGGACGCGACGCTGAGCTACGAGGTCGGCGGCATCATGGACCCGATGGGCAACGCCTTCCACACTGCACTGACGGCCAACATTCCCGGCAGCGTGGTGCTGGTCACCGGCTGCGGACCGATCGGCCTCTTCGCGGTGGGCATCTGCAAGGCGGCGGGCGCGTCACGCGTGATCGCGGTGGACGTGAACCCCACGCGCCTCGAGCTGGCACGGCAGATGGGCGCGCACGATGCCGTGCAGCCGCAGGACGCGAAGGCGGCGGTGATGGGCTGGACGAACGGACTCGGCGCCGACGTGGTGCTGGAGATGAGCGGCGTGCCGGCCGCGGTGCACCAGGCCTTCGCGCTCGCGCGGCCGGCCGGTCGCGTGCAGATGCTCGGCATCCCGTCGAAGCCGATCGACGTGGACTTCGCCACCGAGATCATCTTCAAGGGCCTGACCGTGTACGGCGTGGTGGGCCGGCGCATGTACGACACGTGGGACCAGATGTCGCGCTTCCTGCGCTCGGGGGCGTTCGACCCGACGCCCGTCATCACGCATCGCCTGCCGCTGGAACAGTTCGACGAGGCGATGGACGTCATCCGCAACGGGACGGCCGGCAAGGTCGTGTTCGAGATCAATGACTGACGCGAGCCCCCCCACCCTGCCCACGTTCGCCGACATCGAGACGGCACGGCGTCGCCTCGCCGGCCAGGCACACCGCACGCCGGTCATGACCTCGCGCACACTGGACGCGCTCACCGGCGCGCAGGTGTTCCTGAAGTGCGAGAACCTGCAGCGCATGGGAGCATTCAAATTTCGCGGCGCCTACAACGCCCTCAGCGCCTTGCCGGTCGAGGCGCGGACGAAGGGCGTCGTCGCCTACTCCAGCGGCAACCACGCGCAGGCCGTCGCGCTCTCGGCACGGCTGCTGGGCATGCAGGCCACGATCGTGATGCCGGCGAATGCACCGAAGGCGAAGCTGGACGCGACCGAGGGATACGGCGCACGCGTGGTGCGCTACGACCCCGGCGAGGACAAGCGTGAAGTCGTGGCGCAGCAGATCGTGGCCGAGACCGGCGCCACGCTGATCCCGCCGTTCGATCACGCCGACGTGATCGCCGGGCAAGGAACGGCGGCGGCGGAACTGATCGAGGAAGTCGGACCGCTGGATGCGCTGCTGGTGTGCTGCGGCGGCGGCGGACTGCTGAGTGGTTCGGCGATCGCCGCACACGCCATGTCGCCGGGTTGCCGCGTGATCGGCGTCGAGCCGGCGCTGGGCGACGACATGACGCGCAGCTTCCACACGCGCACGCCGCAACGCCTGGCAGCGGTGCCGGCGACCATCGCCGACGGCGCCCGCACGATGGGCCCCGGCGCGCTCACGTTCCCGTTGTTGCTGCAGCACGTGGACGACATGGTCACCGTCTCGGACGACGACCTGGTGGCGGCGGTGCGATTCGCGATGCTGCGCATGAAGCTGGTGATCGAGCCGTCGGGTGCCCTCGGCCTGGCGGCGATGATGAGCGGCAAGGCTGGTGTCACAGGTCGCGTCGGCATCATCGTCTCGGGCGGCAACGTGGATGCCGAGATGCTGCGCTGGATCCTGCTCGAGGATGGCGAGCGGCCGTCCGTTCCCCCTGAGCCCTGACCCGTCGATGTCACTGAATCCGAACTTCACCGCCGAGCTGCAGGCCAACCTGGACCAGCTGAAGGCGGACCGCGTCCACAAGACGCTCAATTACATCAGCAGCCCGCAGGCGGCACGAGTCCAGATGGAAGGGCGCGGCGAGGTGCTGATCCTCTCGTCGAACAACTACCTCGGCCTGTGCAATGAACCGAGCGTGGTGCAGGCCGGCATCGATGGGCTGCACCGGTACGGCGCCGGCACCGGGTCGGTGCGATTCATCTGCGGCACCTTCACGATCCACCGCGAGCTGGAGGTGGCGCTGGCGCGATTCGCCGGCACCGAGGCGGCCATGAGCTACGTCTCGGCATGGACGGCCAACGAGGGGCTGACGCACTGCATCGTGCGCGAAGGGGACTTCGTGGTCAGTGATGCACTGAACCACGCCAGCATCATCGACAGCATCCGGCTGGCCAAGTCGATCACCAAGTGCACCACCGGCGTGTATCGCCACGGCGACCTCGACGACCTGCGCGAGAAGCTGGCGGCGAATGCCGGTGCACGCCGACGCGTGATCTGGACCGACGGGGTGTTCAGCATGGAGGGGAGCATCGCGAAGCTGCCCGACCTGCTGCAGATCGCGCGTGACACCGACTCGATCCTGGTGATGGACGACAGTCATGCCACCGGAGTCCTCGGGAAGACCGGCCGCGGCACCGCCGAACATTTCGGCGTGCTGGGTGAGGTGGACGTGATCACCAGCACGCTGGGCAAGGCGCTGGGTGGCGCCGCGGGCGGCTTCGTGGCCGGCAGTGCGGCACTGTGCGACACGCTGATCCAATCCAGCCGACCGCAGCTCTTCTCGAATGCGCTGCCGCCCACGGTGGCCTGCAGCGCACTGGAGGCGGTGCGCGTGATCGAGGCACAGCCGGAGCGCGTCACGCGCCTGCACGAGAACGCGAACTGGTTCCGGGCGGCAATCACGGAGGCCGGCTTCTCGCCGCTGCCCGGCGAGACACCGATCGTCCCGATCATCGTCGGCGAGACCTCGACCGCGATCGCGATGAGCCAGGCGTTGCTGGCCGAGGGCGTCTTCGTGACCGGATTCGGATTCCCGGTGGTGCCGAAGGGGGAGGCGCGCGTACGCTGCCAGATCTCGTCGGCGCACACTCGCGACGACCTGGAGTCGGCGGTGCGTGCGTTCGTGAAGGTCGGCGACGCGCTGGGCATCCGCGGCGCCGCACACGCCTGAGGTTCTCGGTCGCTGAAAAGACGAAGGGCCCGCAGCGCCGTGCTGCGGGCCCTTCGTCGTTCAACACATGGCGTCAGAAGCGCGCGCCACCATCGTTGTCCACCAGGCAGCGCCGGGTGGCCCACGCGGCGCCGGTGCGCTCGCTGATGGCGCGGAAGGTGCCCGACGCCTCACCCGCCTGCTGGTTGGAGCGGGTCCAGCGCATGGAGCCCTTGAAGGTCACGTTGACGCGGTTCGGGTCCTCGATCACCACCTGGGAGCCGAGTGGACCGGTGACCTCGAGTTTTCCGTCCTTCGCCACGCGGAGCACGTTCTTGCGGTCGCCGCCGAAGAGCGACTCGAGCCGCGACATGTCGATCGGCGGGTTGAGCATCGCGATGCATTCCTCCGCCGCGCGCCGACCGGCGGTGCGGGCCGCGGCGGAGTCGGCGCGCGACATGCCGCCCGATCCGGGCAGCGCGAAGATCGCCGCGCCCGACAGCTTCTCCACCGAGTCGCGAACCGCCTTGATCGAGTCCTGCCGCGCCTTGCGCACCGCCTTCATCGAATCGGCCAGCTTCCGCGCCAGCGCGCTGTCGGAGAGCGAGTCGGGCACGACTGGTGCCGCCGCCACCGGCGTGGCAGGAGCGACCGGCTCAGGCGCGGCAGCCAGCACCGAGGGCGGTGCGACGACACTGCTGTCCGGCAACGTCACGGCCTGCTCGCTCTGCGTGAGCTTCTGCGACACGAGCACGCCGGCGATGGCGACGGCCGCGATCCCGGCAATCGCGGTGAGCGCGCGTGGCATGGCGCTCTTCCGCTCGACGGTGCCGACCGGCGTGTCCGACACGACCGACGAGTATTCCGGCGTCGGCGACGACACCGACGGTCGCGACACCGGCTCCGGTGCGGGCGTCGGCGTGACCTGGCCGAGGTTCGTCGGCACGGTGAGGTCGAGCGGCGTGGCACCTGCGGGATCGATCGAGAACGGCACCGGGGTGACGCTCATCGCCGACTCGACCGGCGTCAGGAGCGCCGACGAATTGAGGTTGAAGCTCGGCGTCGGCTTGGGCGAGATGGCAGGAATGCTGACCGGCGTGCCGCGCATTGTCGCGGTGCCGGGCACCGGCGCACTCCCAGTGGCCGGCGTGCCGTACGGACGCAGCACGCCATGCTCGCGCTCCAGCTCCTCGAGCGCATCGCGGAAATCGCCGGAGGTGGCGTACCGGTCGTCCGGTTCCTTCTGCAAGGCGCGCGCGACGATCAGGTCGAGGCCACTCGGCAGGTCGGCGCGGTGCGTGCTCGGCGCCGCAGGGATCTGCTGCAGCTGCGCGATCATGCGGAGGTAGTCACCCTCGACCTCGAACGGCAGGTGGCCGGTGGTGAGCTCGTAGAGCAACGTGCCGACCGCGTACACGTCGGCGCGCCCATCCACTTCCTGGCCCAGCAGCTGTTCCGGCGACATGTACGACGGTGTGCCGACGGCCGCACCGGTGCGCGTCTGCCGCTGCGCGCCGACGAGCCGCGCGATGCCGAAGTCCATCACCTTCACGCGGCCGGCGCGGGTGATCATGACGTTCGCCGGCTTGATGTCGCGGTGGATCACACCGCTCTCGTGCGCATGGTCGAGCGCGTCGAGCACGGCGCGCGTGATGCGCGTGGCCTCCGGCCACGGCAATGCGCCCTGCACGGCGACCCGGTTGTCGAGCGTGTCGCCGTCCACGTACTCCATCACCATGACGAACTCGTCGCCACGCTTCTCGAGCCCGTAGAGCGCCGCGATGCAGGGATGCTGCAGGCGCGCCAGCACGATCGCCTCGGAACGGAAACGCTCGGCGAGGCCGGGCCGCGACATCAGCTCAGGTCGGATGACCTTGAGCGCGACGTGACGGTCCAGCAACTCGTCCACCGCATGCCACACCGCACCCATCCCACCCACACCAATGGATGCGATGACGCGAAGATGGCCGATGCGTTCTCCGATCATGCGACGGTCAGACCCCGGATTTCAGGAACGGGTCCGCCGCCAGCGGCGCATCGTGCGCACGTCGGAAACCGGACCGCGACAAATATGGCGCGTTACGGCGCCCGCTGCAGAACGAACGGTCCAAACCAGAGCGGTCTCTCACCCGCGACGTCCACCATCAGTCGGAACGGGTCGGTGGCCTTCTGTGGTGGCGAGAACTCGAGCGCCACACGCGACGATTCCAGCTCACGCAACGGCACCTCGGCCTTCTTTCGCCACCCCGCCACACGCTGCACGGTCTCGCCAACGATCAGGTTCTCGGCCGAGCGCAGCTTGCGGCGCGTGCCGTCGGTGAGGTCGCCTCCGTTCAATTCGAAGGTGGCACCACGCGTCAGATTAGTGATTCTGAGATAGCAATAGACTTTCTTCCGCGACTCGAGCTGTGCACAGCCATACAGCTCCACCGCCCACCCACGCGCGGTGTCGGCCGCGATCGGCGCGCCATACCGCTCGGGGAAGATGCCGGCCGTACGCGAGCGCGCGGCGGCATCGGCAGGGCTCGCCGAGCTTCCGGTGCCCGCCGCCTTCGGATCCGAATCGGGGCGCGCGGCCGACACCGTTCCTTCCCGCGTGGGGAAGGCGAGCAGCGCCGTCGGCCGCGCCAGCAGTTCGCGCACGGCGGCGACGTCCACGGCGATGTCGTTCTCCACCCGACCGGGGAGGGTGCCAAGCGCGATCGCCACCAACTCGCTGCGTGCATTCACCACCGGCGACCCGGCAGCGCTGGTCGCGACGGCGGCGCCGAGTCGCAGCATCGGACGGCCGCTGGCATCCGGCTCGACGTGTGTGACCGTGCGGGCGACGACGGAGCGGGTCGTGCCCATCTTCACGCCGAGCACGTTCACCTTGCTGGCGAGCGGTGCCGATCGCCGCGACAGCGCGATGCGCTCGCCGGGGACGGCAATCCGCGCGAACACGGCCAGGTCGAGCGTGACCTCGGCCTGCTCGAGCGTGTTGACGGTGGCGAGGAGGTCGCCCTCGGCGCCGAAGATCTCGGCCCGCGTGGCGCCGCGCAGGTGTCGAAGCGCCGTGATCACGCGCCCATCGGTGACACGAACCCCGGTGCCGGTCGCGGACGTACCGTCACGGTAGGCCACCACGGTGACGACGGCGTCGCCGGCGCGTGCGAGCGCCGCCGCGGCAGTGCGGGCCGGTGTCGCGGCGGCAGGTGGGCGTGTCTGGGCGAAAAGCGGCGTGGTGACGACCGAAGCGAGCGCGAGCATCCAACGAAGGGCCGCGCGCCGTCTGACGGGGATTACCCCGACGGATTTTGCGCGGATCTCACGTAAGTGCATGGTCGAGCTCGGTCGCTGTATCGGACTTTCGTGTGGGGGGCACGACAGGTTTGCCGCACGTGCCGTACCAGACGCGGCACGGCCGTGAGGCCCCGACGTGTGAATGCTCAAATATACGCATGTCTCGGACGACGGATTCACGTGCCGGCCGACGTCGTCAGTCGGTGCGGCACCCGTTCGGGGAGAATGCCCACCCGTTCATGCGGATCCGGGGACGGACCGGTGCAACTCGATCTCGATGCGATTCCAACTCGCCACGTCCGGGCCACCGACGGCGACGACGCGAGCCTGGCAGCGCCCGCCTGCCAGCATCCACGGGCCCAGCCAGGCGGCGATCTGCACCGGGACGTGACCCAATACATCGCCGCCGGACACGTGGACCCAGACGGCGGGCGGATCATCTTCCTGCGGCGGATCGGGCACGAGCAGCAGGCGATCACCGACCTGGAGCCGGTCCACCACGGAGGTGCGGGCAGCGAAAACGCTGCCGTGGACGTTGGTCCGCAGGCGCGATTCCTTCGGTGGCAGGGGCGGCGGCAGTGGAGCGTTCTCCCGAGTAGTGTGCGGCATGGCCGAGTCCCGGCTTCGAGGTGTCCTGCGTTGGACCGTCTGCCCGACGGCCGAGTTCCTTCTCACCGTGTCACGCACACTCCCCACATGACTTCTGGTCGCCCGCTGAGAGGCGCACTGCGCCTGCTCTGCCCCGCGCTGCTGCTGGCAGCCCCACTGCATCGTGCTGTCGCCCAGGGCAGCATCCCGACACCGAGCGAAGCACTCTCGCTGCCGGTGGGCGCCGATCGCACCCTCGCCGACTGGCCGCAGATCCTGCGCTACTTCGCCATCCTCGCGCAGCGGTCGCCCAGCGTCAAGCTGGACACGATCGGCATGACGACGCAGGGGCGCCCGATGATCGTGGCGGCGATCTCGACGCCGGAGAACATCCGTCGGCTGGACGCGATCCTCGCGGTGCAGAAGCGACTGGCCGATCCGCGCACGCTGAGCAAGGCGGCCGAGGACTCGCTGGTGGCGTCGTCGCCGGTGGTGCTGTGGATCAACTGCAACCTGCACAGCACCGAGATCGCCTCGAGCCAGATGGCGATGGAGCTGGCGTATGCGCTGGCGACCACCGACTCGCTGCAGCAGTCGCTGCGACAGGTGGTGGTGGCACTGGTGCCGTCGGCCAACCCGGACGGCATGCAGATGGTCACCGAGTGGTACAAGAAGGGGCTGGGCACGCCGTTCGAGGGCGGGGCGATGCCGTGGCTGTACCACCAGTACGTGGGTCACGACAACAACCGTGACTGGTACATGGTGACGCAGAAGGAGACGAAGGCGATCAGCTCGGCGCTCTACTCGAAGTACTTCCCGCAGGTGTTCTACGACGTGCACCAGCAGGGCAGCAACGGCATGCGCCTCACGGTGCCACCGCACATCGACCCGATCAACCAGAACGTGGACGTGCGGATCGTGCGCGGCATCAACCTGGTGGGCCAGCGGATGTCGTGGGCGCTGCAGCAGGCGGGCAAGACGGGCGTGGGTGACGGCATCACGTACGACCTGTGGTGGAACGGCGGCGCGCGCTCCACGCCGACGCGGCACAACATGATCGGCCTGCTGACGGAGGCGGCCAGCGTGCGCATCGCGACGCCGATCACGCTCAAGCCGGAGGAGGTGACCGCCAATCGCGGCAGCCTGCGCAACGAACCGCGCGTCAACTATCCGAGCCCGTGGCCGGGCGGCACCTGGCGCCTGCGCGACATCATGGACTACGAGCTGATCGCGGCCCAGGCGCTGGTGCGCATGGCGGCCGAGATGCGCGGCGACATCGCGCGCTCGATGGTGCAGGTGGCACGCACGCAGATCGAGAGCGGCAAGGGCATGCAGTACGTGATCGACGCCAAGCAGCACGACCCGGCAGCAGCCTACGCGCTGGTGCAGGTGCTGCGCCGTGGCGCGGTGGAAGTGCAGGGCGACGACAACGCGATCCGCGCCAACGGCGGCTCGTGGCGGGTGGCGCTGGATCAGCCGTATGCGGCCCACGTGCGCGACCTGTTCGAGGAGCAGAAGTGGCCGGCCAGCGCCGGCGACCGTCCGTACGACGTGGCCGGCTGGACGCTGCCCTACCAGATGGGCGTGACGGTGCGGCTGGAGAAGGCGACGCCGGCAGCCGCGGTGGCCAGCGGCGGCTCGTGCGCGCTGCCGGGTGGCGGCAACGTGACGCTCGACCTGCGCGACTCGCGTGCCTTCCCGACCACCTTCGCCGCACTGTCGAAGGGGGTGCGGGTGGACATGAGCCGTTCGCGCGACGCCGCCTCGGTGACGGTGCCGGCGACGTTCACGAAGTCGTTCACGCCCGACGGCGGCTGGTGCGGCGCGGCGACATCGGCGGCAGCGGGTGAGCGCACGCGCATGACGAAGGCGCCGCGCGTCGCCCTCTACAAGCCGTGGACGGCCAGCATGGACGAAGGCTGGACGCGCTGGCTGTTCGAGACGCAGGGCGTGCCGTTCACCAACGTGACCGACAGCCTGGTGAAGAGCGGCACGCTGCGGGCGCAGTACGACGTGCTGATCATCCCCGACATGTCGCTGCGCGAGGCGAAGGACGGCCTGACGCCCACCGGCGCGCCGGCGGAGTATGCGGGCGGCCTCGGCGCCGCCGGCGTGAAGGCGATCGGCGAATTCGTGAACGCCGGTGGTGTGCTGATGACCTTCGATCGTGGCAGCGAGCTGGCGATGGATGCGGTGCCGGGGATGCCGGTGCGGCGGATCTCCCCGCAGTCACGCGCCCCGGCCCGTGACGGCCGCGCGCGCGACGACTCGACGGGCGCAGCCGCAGGCGCCAGCGTGGTGGCGCCGGGCTCGATCCTGCGTACGATCTCGGCCGCCGGCCACCGCCTGACGATGGGCATGCCCGACACGGTGCCGGTGTACTTCACCAACTCGACGGCCTTCGACGTGGCGCAGGACGCGAACGTGGAAGTGCCGCTGCGCTATCCGGGCGCGGCCTCGTCGATCCTGATGAGCGGCTACCTCACCGGCGGCGACGCCCTCGCCGGCAAGGCCGCCGCGGTGGACATCACGGTCGGCGCCGGTCGCGTGGTGATGTTCGGCTTCCGACCGCAGTACCGCGGCCAGAGCTGGGGCACGTTCAAGCTGGTGTACAATGCGATCCTGACGTCCGGTGAACGCTCGAAGCCGCGGGCGCTGGTGCCGTAAATCGTAGGACAGCTGCTTGCCGAACGGAGCGATGGTCTGACGGAAGAGCAAGAGCAACTGCAACTGCAACAACGTGACACAAAGGCGCAAAGGCACAAAGACACAAAGCGGTCGGTGACACGCGTCGAACGTACACGATTGCCGTAGGCAACTTGAACGTCTTGGGAACCTGCTCGGTGAGCCAGTTTCCAAGGCGTTTTGCTTCGGTCGTCCATCAGTCAGCCGGCCGTGATCAGCTTCGACACGCGCAGAACGCTTTGTGCCTTTGTGCCTTCGCGCCTTTGTGTCAAGCCGTTGCCTTTGCGCTTGAGGTATCGATGCGTACGCAACGCCACGGCAGCGATCAGCGCTTGCGTTCCGTCGGATCGATCGCGGTTTCGAGCACGCGGAGCATGTTGCCGCCGATGATCTTCTTCACGTCGTCGTCGCTGTAGCCGCGGTCGAGCAGGGCCTGGGCGATGCGCGGGAGGCGGGTGACGTCTTCCATGCCGATCGGCAGCGAGGTGACGCCGTCGAAGTCGGACCCGATGCCGACGTGGTCGACGCCGGCCACCTTGGCGATGTGGTCGATGTGATCGATGAGCACCGAGAGCGGCGTCTCGGGAATCGAGTCCAGCAAACGCTGGCGGAGTGCGGCGACCTGGGTGCGAATCTGCTCGTTCGGCGTGCCCGCGTCGCGCAACCGGCGGTCCTCGGCGCGCAGCCGCGGCTCGATGGCGCCGAAGCGCTGGATGTAGGTGGAGTCGATGAACTGACTGAAGAAGTTCACGTTCACCACCCCACCCGATTTCGCCACCGCGCGCAGCATGTCGTCGGTCAGGTTGCGGCGGTGCATGGCCAGTGCGCGGGCGCTGGAGTGCGAGGCGATCACCGGCTTGGTGCTGGTGCGCACCGCGTCCCAGAAGGTGCTGTCGGAGACGTGCGAGATGTCCACCAGCACGCCGAGGCGGTTCATCTCGCGCACGATCTGCCTGCCGTAGGGCGTGAGGCCCTGCGTGCGGGTGTTGTTGGTGCCGGCGGCGGCGCCTGCCCACGAATTGCCGTTGTTCCAGGTCAGCGTCATGTAGCGTACGCCGGCGGAGTGCAGTCGGCGCAGGTTGGCGATGGTGCCCTGGATCGCGTGCCCGCCCTCCACTCCCACGAACACGGCGATCTTGCCCTCACGCTTGGCGCGGCGCAGGTCGGCCCCGTTGGTGGCGAAGAACAGCCGGTCGGGATGACGCCGCACGAACGCCTTGACCTGGTTGGTGAGCAGCATCGCGCGCGCGAACGAACTGTCGGGCGTCATGATCGCGTACGGCGCATCCACGAACGCCGACATGAACTGGCCGGTGATGCCGCTCTGCAACAGGCGCGGATAGTCGGTGGAACCCTTCCCCGGACCGAAGCCGACCGGATTGCGCACGTCGGCGTCGTAGCCTTCGTCGGCCACCTTGGTCGGCATGTCGTTGTGCGTGTCCACCACGATCGCCTCGCGCCAGAGTCGCATCGCGCGCGGTGAGACGTCGGTGAGCGAGTCGCGCTGGTCATCAGCCACGGCGCGGGGCGTCGGTGCCGGACGCGGCTGGGTGCCGGGACGCTGGGCGTGCAGCAGCCCGACCGACAGGCCGAGCGCGAGGGAGGTACGCAACGCGGTGACGACGGTCATGGCGGATACGGGGTGACGGCGAAATGCTTGGGAGTGGCGGAGACGAACGGATTGCCCGCCTCCAGGAACCGCAGCGGCCAGTCGGCCGCACGGGTGATGCCGATGCGCGGCGACACACGCACGTCGGCCGATGCCACGTCAGGTCCGCGCGCGATGCGCAGTGCACCACGTTGCAGCGACACGCCATCGAGCGCACCGGTGATGCCGTACGCCGCACACAGCTTGCCCGGCCCGTTGGTGAGGTCGCGATCGCGCCGCGCCGCAGGGCGACGTGCCCGCAGCGCGTGCAGCGCACCGAGTGGCTCCACCGCACGCAGCAGCACCGCCGAGCCCACGCCGTCGGGCAGCGTGACGGCATTCAGGCACCAGTGCATGCCGTAGATGCGGTACACGTACGCGCGACCCGGTGGTCCATGCAGGTGTTCGGTGCGCGCGGTGCGTCCCGCCACGGCGTGACAGGCGGGATCGTGCGGACCGAGGTATGCCTCCGTCTCGACGATGCGCGCGCGATGCTCGGTGCCGTGCGCATCGCGCACCAGCAGCAGCATGCCAAGCAGCTCACGCGCGACCCGCGCGGGATCGCGGTCGTAGAAGGTGGAGGGCAGTACAGCGGGCATGCGCAGGAAGATGGTGACGTGAACGCAATCGTCCGCGCCACCGAAGCCGGTGACGCGGACGATTGCCGACAGGAACCACGGACCGCTAGCGGCGCGCGGCCTTCTTGGCGGCGACCTTGGCGGGCGCCTTCACCGCGGCCTTCTTGGCGGCTGGCTTCTTCGCCGCCGGTGCTGCGGGCTTGGCAACCGGCGCGGACTTCTTCGCCGGTGCCGCCGCCTTCTTCGCGGCGGGCTTGCCGCCACGCCCAGCCGGCTTGGCTGCGGGTGCGGACGCTGGTGCGACCTCGACCGGCGCTGCGATCGGTGCCGCCACCGGCTCCGCGGCCGGCACGTTGGCCGCGATCGGTGCGTCGTCGTCCACCACACCGACCATCAGCAAGCCCGGAGGCGGTGCGCCGAGGCGACCACCGCGACCACCGCCACGCGACCCCATGCCGCGCGGCGCCGGCGGACCGGCGACCGGCTTCGGTGCGTTCGCGGCTTCGTGCTTCGCGAGCTGCTCCGACACCTCGGCCACCTGCTGCACCGGGGCCACTTCCCACGAGTCGCCGCGCTTGCGGAGGTCGACCACGTCGGCGTCATGCGCATCCTGGAGGATGCGGACGAAGTTGCGTTCGCTGAGGCTCTCGCTGTCGCGACCCAGCAGCGCCGCCGCGCTTTCGCGCACTGCGAGCATGGCTGCCGGCGCCTCGTTGCGCGACGTGGCGGCGACGGCCTTCCGCACCAGATCGAACGCTTCGTTGCGGGTGAGCCGTTCGCCCGACAGGCCGATCGAGTCACGACCCTGTGCGGCACGCGGCGTCTCGACGCGCGGTGCCGGTGCGGGCGCTGCCGTCTCGGCACGCGGCTCGGGACGACGCGACCGATCGGGGCGCGTGCGCTCCGGACGGGCGGCCGGTGCCGCTGCTTCCGCGGGCGCCACGACGGCGTCTTCCTGCATCACGTCGGCGGCGACATCGGATGCCGGCTCGGTGGCGGCGACGGCGGTGGAGACCACGTCGGTGAGGACACGCGGCTCGCGCGGCTCACGATCACGGCCACCACGTCCACGGCCACGACCGCGACGACGACGGCTGCCACGCTCCTCGCCTTCCTCCTTCTCCGCGGCCTCGTCCAGCGCACCGGCGACATCACCCGAGGCGACGGCAGGCGCGGACGCCGACGCCTTGGCGCCGGGCGGTGCGATCTCGAACTGGCCATTCTCCAGGCGCGTGAGGGTCAGCAGCCCCTTCTGCGCTGCCTCCTGCACGAACTTGGAGAACTTCGACATGCCGAGATCCTTCTCGTCGAAGCCATTGTCGATGTCCTGCATCACCTGCTTGAGGCGATCGGCGCGCATCACGTCACCGTTGCGCACCATGCGGGCGAGCGACTCGGTGACCAGCTCCCACGGGTCGCGCTTCACCGACTCCTCGTCGCTTGTCTTCACCAGGCCGGCGAGGGCGTTGTAGCTGTAGTATTCGTCGCAATTCATCACCAGCAGGTCGCTGGAGCTCTCGCGGATGCCGACACCGATCACGTACTTGCCGTACTCCTTGAGCTTCATGACCATGCTCGAGAAGTCGGAGTCGCCGGAGAGCAGGATGAAGGTCCCGATCTCGGGGCGCGTGAACATCAGCTCGACGGCGTCGATGGCGAGGCGGATGTCGGTGGCGTTCTTCTTCGAGCTGCCGTACGCCGGCGCCATGATCATGTCGATCGACGACTCGGCCAGCGGCACGACGTATTGCGGGTACCGGCGCCAGTCGGCGTAGGCGCGCTGGACGGCGACCTTGCCCTTGATGATGTCCGACGAGAGGAGGTTCTTGAGCTCCGTCTGCAGGTCGGAGCGGATGCCCATCGTGACGTTGTCGAAGTCGATGAGCAGGGCGGCGTTGGGCGCCTGGCTGTACTGGTTGTAGCTGGGGGCGGCGGCAGCAGTCATGCTGCTGGCCTGCGGCCCGCGGTGCACCGGGGCGATGGGCCCTCGGGGTGCGTGCGGGCGCGACGTGCGTCCGTTCATGTAACTGGGGATGTGAAGAAGCGAATGGCACGCGCCGCATCGGCGAGGTGCCGGCGGCTGCGCGGTCGCTCACCCAGGCGCCCCGCCCAGGATGTTCAGGGCAAGGCCAGCCGGGGTCCGCGACAGCGGAAGTGCACCCGATAAACTAACGACGTCGCTGCGCAACGGCACCGCCGGAGGCGTGCCCGGGCCGTCCACGTGGGTAGAATGCCCTGATCGTCCACTCCTCCAGCCCGTCTGCACCTCGCCGTGTCGCGCCTCGGGTACCGAACCCGTCTGCTCCTGATCCTGCTGGCCTTCGCCGTCCTGCCGGCTGCCGTGCTGACGACGGCGGGGCTGGTGGCGGCCGACCAGGTGCTGCCGTTGATGGCCTCGGGCGGCGCCTGGTCACGGGTGGCCGAGACGGGCAGCCGGGCGCTGGCCGCAGCCAGGAGCACGGCGCCGACCGGTGAGGCGACCGCCGCCCTCGATGCGCACGAGGCGGAGCTGCAGGCGTCGCTGGATCAGGCCAAGCGGCTGGAATACCTGGCCCCGCGCGTCATCAAGCCGTTGCTGGTGGTGGCGCTGGTGAGCTTCCTGCTGCTGGCACTGATCGCCGCCAAGGTGGCCGGCCACCTGAGCCGGCAGCTGAGCCGTCCGCTGGACGAAGTGGTGGAGTGGACGGAGCGCATCGCCCGCGCCGAACCGCTGCCGGTGGGTCCGCCGAGCCGAGGGGCGCCGGAGTTCGACGTGCTGCGCGCGCGGATGCGAACCATGGCGCAGCAGCTCGATGCCGGCCGCAGTGCGGCCACCGAGGCGGCACGCCTGGGCGCCTTCCGGGAGACGGCGCGGCGGGTGGCGCATGAGCTCAAGAATCCGCTGACGCCGATCCGTTTCGCGGTGGCGCGGTTGCGACAAGGCGCCGCACCGGACCTGCAGGAGACCATCGACGTGCTCGAGACGGAGACGCAGCGACTGGACACGCTGGCGAAGAGCTTCGCGCAGTTCGGGCGGCTGCCCGATGGTCCGGTGGCCGACGTGGACGTGGCGGAGCTGCTGCGCTATGCCGCCCGCTCCACGCTGCCACCGACGGCCACGGTCCGGCTGGAGCTGCCGGCGTCACTGCCCTTCGTCTCGGGGCACCACGATCCGCTGGCGCGCGCGGTGAGCAACCTGCTCCTGAACGCCGTGGATGCGGCCGGCCCTGACGGCACGATCACCGTCTCGGCCGAGGCGGTGACGACGCCGACACCATCCGTGCGCATTTCCGTACACGATACAGGATCCGGCATGTCGCCGGAAACGCTGTGCCGTATCTGGGAGCCATACATGACCACCAAGCCGGGCGGGACGGGGCTGGGCCTCGCCATCGTCCGGCAGACCATCCTTGCCCATGGCGGGACGGTGGGCGCGCGCAGCGACCCGGGACACGGCACGACGATCACGCTCACGGTGCCCCGTTCGGGCACGCCACTGCACACCGGCACGTCGCATGGATGAAGACATCGTCGTACCTGCCATGTTCTTCCTGACCGTGATCATCCTCACGCTCGGGATTCCGCTGGTGCGTGCCTTCGCGCGCCGGCAGGAACAGGGTGGGCGACAGGTCGCGCTGCCGCACGATCTCGTGCAGCGGCTGGATCGGATCGAGGCGATGGTGGAGACGGTGGCGGTGGAAGTGGAGCGGCTGGCCGAGGGCCAGCGGTTCACGACGCGCCTGCTCAGTGAAGGTTCGATGGAGCCGCTCCGCGCTCGCGCCCGCGAGGCCGGTCCGGCTGCCAAGTCCCCCGAGGAATCCCATGCCTGAGATCACGATCACGCCATCGACCCTCGGCGCCGCCATGCCGGACCAGGGTCGCGAGGCCACGCCCGCACCGGCCGCGCGTCGCGCCGCCACCAGCGCCGATGCCGAGAACGCGCAGCTCGACGCGCAGCTGGAGGTGGCGGCGAAGAAGGCGGCACTGCGGAATCTCGAGGCGCAGGCGAACGGCGGACCGGTCATCGCGGATGCACCGATGCCGCCGATGCCACCGGGTGCAGCCCGCGGCACCATCATGATCGAACGCGACGGCAAGACGATCGTGCTCGAGAACCCGACGCCGGAGCAGCTGCGGCAGGTGGGAATGAGCGGCGCCCCGCAGCCCGATGCGAAGATGATCGTAACGCTGACCGGCGCGACGTTGGTGGCGATCGTGCTGATCACGTGGATGGTGCTCAACTTCCTGCGTCGCGGCCGCACGGCGGAGGCGCCGCGCCCGGACCCGGAGATGGCGGCGCGCATGGCGCGCATCGAGAACGCGATCGAGTCGGTGGCGGTGGAAGTCGAACGGATCAGCGAAGGGCAGCGCTTCACGTCGCGCCTGCTGTCGGAAGGAGCCGCGGTGCCGATCGTCGGTGCCGCGCAGGGCGAGCGCGTGATGCGCGCCAACGGTGAGGGCTGACGAGATGTGGATGACGGCAGTGGGACAGAATCCGCGCGAAGTGGCGGCGGCGCAGGCGGCGCAGGCGCGTGGCGATGCGCAGGCCGCGGCGCAGCAGGCACGCAACGAGGCCGAGCAGGCGCGTGACATCGCGCGGGCGCAACGCGAGGCGGCGCAGGCGCAACGCGATGCGGCACGCGCCGAGCGGGAGGCGCGCGAAGAGTCGCAGCAGGGCGACGGCGGCACCGGCGTGGTCACGATCACGAAGGACGGTGTCACCACGGTGCTCAACGGCGCCTCACCGGAAGCGGTGACGGCCGCACTCGGCTATCCCGACCTGCGACACGGCGGCGGGGGCGACGACGAGGCGGGTTACGTGGTGGCCGGCCTCGGCATCGTGTCCACCGCGTTGGTGATGATCGTGGCGCTGGTGCTGCGCTATCGGGGCAAGTCGCGCAGCATGGGCAAGGCGCCGGAACTGAGCGCGGACCTGACGCAGCGCCTGTCACGGATGGAAGCGGGGATCGAGTCGGTGGCGGTGGAAGTGGAGCGGATCAGCGAAGGGCAGCGCTTCACCACGCGTTTGCTGGCGGATCGTCCGGTGGAGGAGGTGCGCCGTGGTTGAGCGCCTGTTGGTGCAGCAGGGACAGGCGGCGCGCGCCGAACAGGCCGAGCGTCCCGAACGTCCGGAGCAGCCGGAACGTCCCGAGCGACCGGAGGCGGCGCCCTCGCCCGACGTGCGCGTGGACGTCGATCAGCCATCCCCCGGGCGCATCATCGTCAACGGCAAGGAGATCACCGTCGGCGGCGGGGGCGCGGAGGTCTTCACCCAGACCGGCTTCCCGATGCCGAACGACATCCCGACCCACGCCTACGAGCTCGCGAAGACGGGGATCATCGGCTTCACGCTGATGATCATCGCGTTCCCGGTGTTCGGCTTCCTGAAGGCGCTGGTGAACCGGCGGGCGAGCACGCAGCCGGCGCTGCCGTCGCGCGACACCACCGATCGGCTGCAGCGAATCGAGGCGGCGGTGGACGCGATGTCGGTGGAGGTGGAGCGGATCAGCGAGGGCCAGCGATTCGTGACACGGGTGCTGGCCGAGCGCAGCACGTCGCAGTCCTGATTCCCGCCCGATGCCGAGTGTGCTGATCGTGGACGACGAGCCGAACATCCGCCGCATGGTGGGTGCGCTGCTCGCCGCCGAGGGCTACGAAGTCCGTGATGCACCCGACGGCCATGCCGCCTTCGCGCGCGCACTTGAGGCGGAGCCCGACGTGGTGCTCCTGGACCTGATGATGCCGAACGACAGCGACGGGCTGGACACGCTGGCGCAGTTCCGTGAGCGGTTTCCGGAGCTGCCGGTGGTGATGATGAGCGGGCGCGCCGGACTGAGTGACGCGGTGAAGGCGACGCGCCTCGGCGCCTTCACGTTCCTCGAGAAGCCGCTGACGCCGGAGGGCACGCTGCTGGCGCTGGGATCGGCGCTGGAGTTGCGCCAGACGCGCCGTGCCGCGCGCACGCTGCGCGAGGACCTGGGGCTGGCCGGTGGCCTGGTGGGCGAGAGCCCGGCGATGCAGCAGGTGCGCGAATTGATCGCACGCGTGGCGCCAAGTGATGCGCGGGTGCTGATCAGCGGCGAGTCGGGGACGGGCAAGGAACTGGTGGCCGGTGCCTTGCACGCCGGCAGTCCACGGCGTGACAAGGCGTACGTGCGCACCAACTGCGCCGCGATTCCGCGCGACCTGGTGGAAAGCGAGATGTTCGGGCACGAACGCGGCGCGTTCACCGGCGCGACCGATCGCCGCATCGGGCGATTCGAGCTGGCGCACGGCGGCACGCTGTTCCTGGACGAAGTGGGTGACCTGGGCAGCGAGGCGCAGGCGAAGCTGCTGCGTGCGATCGAGGCGCGCGAGATCGAGCGGGTTGGCGGTAGCAAGCCGATCAAGGTGGACGTGCGCATCGTGGCTGCGACCAACCGCGACCTGGAGGCGGCAGTGGCCGACGGGAGCTTCCGCGAGGATCTCTTCTTCCGGCTGAACGTGATTCCGATGACGCTGCCGCCGCTGCGCGACCGCATCGAGGACATCGACGCGCTGGTGCGGCACTTCACTGCCTTGCACCGGACGCGCACCGGTCGCGCGGCGCCGACGTTCACCGACGAGGCGATGACGGCGCTGCGCGCGCATCGCTGGCCCGGCAACGTGCGTGAACTGGCCAACATCGTGGAACGACTGGCGATCCTGCATCCGGGGCGCGCACTGAAAGTGGGTGACGTGTACGACGTGCTGCCCGCGCCGCGTGGCACCGATCGCGGACCGAGCGGCGCCACGGCGCGCAGCGACGCACCGGCACTGCCGCTCAGCGATGCGCTGGACAGCTACGAGCGGCAGCTGATCGTGCGGGCGCTGGACGACGCCACGGGCAACGTGGCCGAGGCCGCGCGCCGCCTGCAGACCGACCGACCGAACCTCTATCGCCGCATGAAGCGCCTCGGCATCGGCGGCGGGATGCACGACGTGCGAGGTGACACGTGAAGCTGCGTGGTGTGCTGGTGCTGCTGGCCGGCGTGACCTGCGGTGCGAGCGACGCCTGGGCGCAGCAACCCACCTGGTCCACCTGCGGTGACACGGTAGGCGGCAAGGCGTGTGGCACCCGCGGACTGACGCGCCGCGAGCGCGAGGACGTACAGGCGGTGTACAACGCACCGGCGACCCGCCGCGAGACCGGCCCGTTCACGCTGCCGCGCGACTCGGTGGTGCGCGGCTCGCTGGCCGTGCTGGGCGGTCCGGTGCGCATCAGCGGCACCATCGAAGGCGGGCTGCTGGTGCTGAACGGCGACGTGGAGTTCGCGCCGACGACCACCGTGACCGGTGACGTGGTGGTGCTGGGCGGACGGGCGACGGGCACCGACAGTGCGCGCGTCGGCACGTTGCGCGTGGAGCCCGACTCGGTGCGCTACGCCGTGGACGACGGCGTGTTGCGCCTGGAAGCGCCGTTCGACGAGATCTGGCGCCTGATCGGCACCGGGCAGCCGAAGGCCGGCATCGGCATGCGACTGGCACTGACGCGCACCTACAATCGTGTGGAAGGCCTGCCGATCGAGTTTGGGCCGCGGCTGCGGTATCGCACGCCGTTGGGCACGGTCGCGGCCGACCTGTTCGGCATCTTCCGCACGGGATCACGCCTGGAGTGGAACAGTCGCAACGTGGGCCACAGTGCGAAGGCGGAGATGCGCTTCGGGCGCAGCGAGCACTGGAGCCTGGGCGGGCGGTTGTATGACGTGGTGACACCAGTGGAGGAATGGCAGCTCAGCGACGTGGAGGTGGGGCTGGCGACGTTCCTCGCGCACAGCGACTACCGCGACTACTTCGAGCGCCACGGCGGCAGCGGGTTCATCGGCTTTCGCGATGGTCGCTCGCTGCGCGGATCGCTGGAGCTGAGCAACGAGAACTGGGCGCCACGCGGCACCCTGAACCCGTTCACGCTCTGGCGCAACGACGAGCCGTGGCGTCAGAATCCCGCGTTCGATCGCGCCGAGTACACGCGCATGCAGTTTCGCCTGAGCTACGACACGCGGACGGACCCGGTGCGGCCACGTTCGGGGTGGTGGGCGCAGGGCGAATACGAACTGGGTGACGGCACGCACAGCACTTACGGCACCGAGATCTCGGCGCCGCTGCCGGCCTTCGGGCGGGCGGTGAAGTATGGCCGCGGTGTGCTCGACATCCGGCGCTACACGCGCCTGTCGCCGACGGTGCAGGTGAACCTGCGCCTGATGGGCGGCGGCTGGCTGCACGGCGATCCGCTGCCGCTGCAGCGTCGCCTGTCGCTGAGTGGGCCGGGAGCCAACACGGGCTTCGCGTTTCGCGAGCGCGTCACGACGCCCGATCGCCTGCAGTGTTCGGGTGCGGTGGAGCTGAGCGGAAAGCCGGCGCTCTGCGATCGCGTGTTCCTGTTCAGCGCCGACTACCGGCACGACATCCGCTGGCTGGTGGACCTCTTCGGCGGCTCGCGGATGATCCAGCCGGATCGCAGCGGCTATGGTGCCTGGGTCCTGTTCACCGACGTGGGGCGCGGCTGGTTGCGCGCATCGCGTGCGCCGGAATTGCCGGTGCCGTTCGACGCACCGAAGGGGCTGGACGCGATGCAGACGAGCGTCGGCGCCGGACTGGAGCTCGGCCAGGGCGGCATCTACGTCGCGAAGGCACTGGGTGCGCCGCCCTCGCGCGGCGTGCAACTGTTCGTGCGCCTGGTGCGCCGGTACTAGTGGTCACGCGCCGCGCCATGCTCCGCACGCTGCTCTCCGCCGCGTTGGTGGCCACTTCGCTGGCCGGCAACGCGACGTCGGCACTGGCGCAGCACGACGCGCGGCTGGACATCATCCTGCCGACTCGCGCGGTGGGCGGAGCCGACGGCCCGGCGTTCGCGCCACGTTCGATGCTCGCCACCCGCGACCTGCGCGACCTGCTCCGCGGCGGTTTCCCGGCGCGCCTGCACTTCCGCTGCGAGCTGTGGCGCAACGAGCGACTCAACAACACGCTCGACGCGGCAGTGGAGTGGGACATGCTGGTGCGCTTCGACCAGCTGAACCGGAAGTACGAGGTCTACCGCATCGTGGGCGAACAGGCGAGCCGACTCGGCCGACTGGACACGATCGAGGAAGCGGAAGCGCTGGTGGAGCGGCCGTTCCGCATCATGGCCCCGCCGATGCGCCGCGGGCGTAGCTACTACTACGACTCGAGCGTGGACGTGGAGGTGCTGAGCCTGTCCGACCTGGACGAAGTGGAGCGCTGGCTGCGCGGTGAAGTGCGCCCTGCGCTGCGCGGCGATCGCAACCCGGGCACGGCAGTGACGCGGACGGTGCGCACGTTCTTCGTGCGACTGCTCGGTGGCGAGCGGCGGCATTACCAGACGCAGACGAAGACGTTCACCGCGGAGTAGCGGCATTGTGTACGTGCCGAGCTGTGGCTGAGGAACGACGTAGGGCAACTGCATCATCGCAGAACTGAACAGCCGCAGAACGGAACTGCCGCAGAAGGGCGTCACGACCGCGGCTTAGTCGCCACCAGTCGTCTCCACGCAACGCGATGCATTGCATGTGCTGTTGGGGCTCCGCACGCGCACGCCGTTCCAAAAGCACGGCGGTTCTCCTGGCAAGGCCGGCGCCAGTACCGCATCGCCCTTCTGCGGCTGTGCAGTTCTGCGGCTGTACGGTTCTGCGATGAAGCCGTTCAGCCCAAAGCCGCGACTCGGCTCATGAAGGCGGAGAGCTTGGCGCCGTCGAGACGGCCGTCGGTGCGCACACCGGTGCAGAGGTCGAGACCGAACGGCGCGACGGCATCGATCGCGGCGGTGACGTTGCCGGCGTGCAGACCGCCGGCGAGGAAGACAGGCTTGCCGCAGGTGTCGCGAATGCGGCGCGAGAGCGTCCAGTCGTGGGTGCGGCCGGTGCCGCCGAGTTCGCGCACGGGGGTGTTCAGCCGGCCGGAATCGAGCAGGAGCGCGTCCACCGTGTGGGCGGCGTGGCAGGCATAGTCCACGCTGGCCTCGTCCTCCACATGCACCACCTGCACCAGCGTGATGCCAGGGAGCGCGATGCGCAGGGCACGATGCAGCATTGGCTCCACGTGATCCACCAATTGCAGCGTTGTGGGTCGCAATCGGTGCTGCTGGTCGATGATGCTGACCGCGTCGGTGGCGCTGGTGAGGAGGAAGGTCGCGATCGGCGGCGGCACGGTGGCGATGATGGCGGCGATCAGCGACTCGTCGATCGGGCCAGGACCGCTTGGCATCCGGCTGACGAGGCCCAGCGCCGAGGCGCCGCAGGAGATGGCGAGTGCGGCTTCCTCGATGCTGCCGATGCAGCAGACCTTCACTCGCGGCGGCGCGCGGTGCGCGGACGCGGCGACGGCCGCATCCGGGCGCGCGCCAGCGCCGCCGGTCACGCGGTGGGAGCCGCGAGCACCGGGGCGCCTTCGATGCGACGGATCTGGGCCAGCATCTCGTCGCCGTAGAAGACCTTGATGTACCGCGCCTGCTTGGGCGTGAGGCGACGCACTGCCCAGCTCAGGTGCACGAAGTGCGGCTCAACCGGCACCGTCATCGGGTGCATGTTGATCTCGTGCGGCAGGCGGTTCGCCTTGCGCGTGTTGCAGGGGCTGCAGGCGGTGACGACGTTGTTCCACTCGTTCAGGCCACCGCGCGAGATCGGGATCAGGTGATCGCGGGTGAGCTGCTCGCGCGGCTTCAGGTCCACCTGCGTGCGGCCGCAGTACTGGCAGCGATACTGGTCGCGCGCGAAGAGGAACGTGTTCGTCACCTGCCGGCGGAAGCGGCGCGGGACGTGCACGAACTTGGTCAGGCGGATCACCACCGGACGCGGGAACGAGAGCTTCTCGGAGCGCACCACCTTCCCATCATCCGACTCGACGATCTCCGCCTTGCCATCCAGCAGCAGGCGCAGCGCGCGACGCATCGGCACCAGCGTGAGCGGTTCATACGAAGCGTTGAGCGCCAGACATCCAACGTTCACGTACCCTCCGTCCGTCAGGAAAGTGAAACGCCCCTCGCACACGAGGCGTGGCGAGAGGCGCGCAGCGACACCGAAGCGGTGGCGTGAGTGGCGTGGGCGTGGTGCCGACTGGAATGCCAGTCGGCCCGGAGACGCAGTTCGAAGCTGCATCGCCCAGTCCCTTCACTCATTGCGCGGCTCCCGCGGGAACAGCAACCGGGGTCAGCCAACCGTGCCGATCCTCGATCGTCCCACGGGCGATGCCGAGGAACTCCGTCTGGATGGCGCGGCAGATCGGGCCAGGCTTGCCGGAACCGACCGGGATCCGGTCGATGCTCCGGATCGGGGTGATTTCGGCGGCCGTGCCGGTGAAAAACACTTCGTCGGCGATGTACAGGAATTCCCGTGGCAACGCCTGTTCACGCACCTCGTACCCCAGGTCGCGCGCAATGGTCGAGACCGAATCGCGCGTGATACCGTTGAGAATGCCGTGTGCCAGCGGTGCGGTGTAGAGCACCTCGTCGCGGATCACGAACAGGTTCTCGCCGCTCCCTTCCGACACCAACCCCTGGTTGTCGAGCATGATGCCCTCGACATACCCGTCCAGCCGCGCCTGCATCTTCGACAACTGGGAGTTCAGGTAGTTGCCGCCCGCCTTGGCCATGGTCGGGAAGGTGTCGGGCGCGGCGCGGCGCCAGCTCGACACACACACGTCCACGCCGTTCTCGAGCGCCTCGGGACCGAGGTAGGCACCCCAGTTGTAGGCCACCACGAACGTCTCGGTGAGCTCCGGATCCTGAGACGGCAACACGCCCATCTGCTCGCCGGTCCGCGCCATCAGCGGCCGCAGGTAGCACTGCGACAGCCCGTTGGCGTTGACCGTGTCCACCACCGCCTGCATCAACTCGTCCACACTGTACCGCACCGGCATGCGATAGATGCGCGCACTGTCCACCAGGCGACGCATGTGATCGCGGAGCCGGAAGACGGCACCACCGGTGGGAGTCTCGTAACAGCGAATCCCTTCGAAGACGCTCGATCCGTAATGGACGACGTGCGACATCACGTGGATGTTCGCGTCTTCCCAGGCGACGAGCTGCCCGTCGCGCCAGATCTTGTCCGTGCGTCCGGGCTGCGTGGCGGCCATGGTCGGGTCGGCAAAAGGGTGACCCGGCATAGTAACCAGTCCCCCGCCCTCGTCGCCACCGGCAGGTGGGAACGTTGCGGGGTCGCGACCCGCCGTGGTGCGGGCTGTCAGTCCGGTCGATCGGGCGTGCTGCGCGTGAGCGTCGCTGCGATCTCGTCGGCCAGCGCGGTCACGGACTGCCGCGCCGAGCGCGCCGAGCGATTCCACCAGGTGCGCGCGACGGCCAGCGATGGCAGCAGGGCCGCGGCCGCGGCGAGCGCGCTGAAGGTCGGCGTGGTGGCGCTCGACGCGATGAACCCGGTCAGCGCGGTGACGGCCGCGGCGCCGAAGTAGAGGATGAACTGGCGACCATCGCTGCGCGCATCGACGCGGACGATGGTGGCGCCGCCGTCGGGTACGATGGTGATCGCGGCACCGCTGTAGCCGGTGTCGTAGCGCCACTCGCTGCCACCGGCCACGTCACGCGTGGTGCCGGTTTCGCCGAGACGCTGGCGCGCCAGCGAGAGTGCGGCGACGACGTCACCGGCAGTCACGGGATTGTCCACCCGTCGCACCAGCTGGATGCCGGACGGTTCGCCCCAGAGTGGCGATGGCGCCTCCGCTGGCCTCACCGTCAGTGCCCCGGCGGCATTGGCGACGTGCTCCGGCGCGATCTGCGCCTGCCCGGCAATGCGCTGGATGTCGGTCAGCGAATAGTCGGTGTGGTCGGCGGTGGACCGCTCGGCGGCGTCGCGCAGGATCGCGGCCAGTTCGGCCTCGGAATACCGTCTCTCACCCATCAGCGCACACTCCGGCCACCAGGGGATGGCATCGGCGCGCCGCTGTTCCGGCGACCGACTGCCCTGCTGCGACGCTCCCACAATTTACCGAGGTGCCGGACCACGCGCAGCGCAGCAACCGCCGAGCGTCAGTGCGGCGGCTACACGGGCATCTGCGCCCGCGCGGCCACCAGCCGCTGGCTGATCGCGGCGAATTCCCGTTTGTCAGCCGCGTGCTCCGGTCCGTCGACCAGCGCACCATCCAGCACACGCGCCACGCCCGCGACCACGGTGGCGCGCGCCGGGCTGCCGGCTGCACCGTGGACCAGTGCATCGGCCACGTCGGGCAGCGGCTGCGCGGCCAGCCCGTCGAGCGGAAAGGCGCAGAGATCCGCCGGCGCACCCACCGCGAGGCGACCGAGCTTCGGCCAGAGCCGCAGGGCCTCGCCACCGCCGAGCGTGGCGTGCCGCAGCGCGCTGGCCGCCGGCAGTGCGCGCCAGGACTGCGCTCGAGTGCAGGCCATGAGGTGCGCCACCCGCGCCTCGTCGAGCAGGTCCATCCGATTGTTGCTGGCGACGCTGTCGGTGCCGATGCCGACCGCGATGCCGGCATCGAGCATCGCCTGCAGCGGTGCGATGCCGTGCCCAAACCGTGCGTTGCTCACCGGACAGTGAGCCACGCTGCATCCCGAGGCGGCCAGCAGCGCGATATCGTCTGCATCGACCCGCACCGCGTGGATGATCAGCGGCCGGGCGCGCAAAGCCCCCGCCTCGTGCAGCAGCGCCACGCTGCTGCGGGCCCGCGCGCCATCGGGATCGATGCCGCGGCTGCGCCAGTTGTCGGCGTACGGGCCTTCACCGCGCGTCACCAGCGCCTCCTCGAACGCACTCTCGGCGAGATGCACCGCCATCGGCAACGCCTCGGTGAACGCGTAATCCGACACGGCCCGGAAGAGCGCCTTCGACACCGAATACGGCGCGTGTGGTGAAACGCCCAGGCGCACGCGATCATCAGACAGCGCGCGCAGTGCAATCACGGCATCGCGCAACGTGGCCAACGATGCGTCACACTGCGACGGGTCGGGGCCGAACACTTCCTTGAACACCACGCCGCGCGCGCCCATCGCCGTCAGTGCCCGCATGACGGGGGCGCCGGTGTCACTGGTGTCGGCGTAGGTCGTGATGCCGCGCAGCAGTCCCTCGGCAATGCCGATGCGCGCCCCGACTTCCACGTCGACGGGATCGGCGAGTTCCGTGCGTCGCAACTGCGTGAGGGTCCGGATCCACTGCGCGAAGTCGAGCCCTTCCAGCAGATGGCGCAGCGGTGTGAGCTCGAGGTGCGAATGCACGTTCACCAGCCCAGGCAACAGTGCCGCGTCGCCAAGGTCGATCACGGTGCCCGTCGGCGCGTCGCTGGCGGCACCGACGAACGTGATCCGGTCACCGCGCACCGCGACGGCGCCATTGGCGATGGGTGGCTGCACCATCGGCAACACCCAGCTGGCGCGATAGACGGTGGTTGCGTCAGCCAAGGCGCGTGCCGTGCACCAGCGGGTCGTAGAGTGACGCGTCGGGTACGCCGAGTGAGCGCGTCAGCGCCAGCGGCCAGGCGAGGTTGCCGACCTGCTCCGGCTGGTGCCCGTCGGAACCGAGCGACAGGCGTACGCCGCTGGCTGCGGCGCGCTGCACCAGGCGCGGATGGGCGCGATAGCGATTGGACACCTCGAAGCAGATGTCGTTGCGCCGCAGCGCATTCACCAGACGCTCCTCGTGCGCCTCGCTCCAGAGTTCATCGGCCGGCACTGCGCGCAGCGCATGCGGCACCAGCGTCGGGTGGGCGAAGATCTCGATCGGCATGGCATCCGCCAGCGCATCGATCGCGTCGAGGTGTCGCGCCATGTATGCGGCGCGCGACATGCCCTCCGGCAGTTCCTTCTGGAACATGCGCAGCATGGTGCCGTCGTCGAGCGGGAACGCATGCAGCGACCCGATGCGATGCGTGAGCCTGCCCATCTGCAGCGGTGACAGCTCGCGCCAGAGCGAATCGTGCGAACAGAACTCGGCGCTGCGGTACGGCAGGTGCGCGATCATGGCCTCGTAGACGTCGATCGCATCGGGCGACTTGAGCGAATACCGGACGTCGCGGCTGGCGTGGTCGCTGACGGTGCCGCGCACACCGCGCGCGTTGGCGGTGGCGATCACGTCATCCGGACTGAGGACGCCGTCGGAGCAGGTGCTGTGCGCGTGACAGTCGAGTGGTCGCCAGTCGCTCACGGGAGACGGAACGGATTGGCGGAGTCGCGCGGCACCGGCTTGCCCTTGGGCGGCATCACCGCGTCGGGCACGCCGCCCGGCAGCATGAAGGTGCTGTCGGTGGCGGGACCCATCAGCGTGCCATCGCATTCCTGCGTCGGCTCGGTGCCTTCCACGAAGTAATCGATGACGATGCGATCGGCGGGGCAGAGCGGGCCGGCGCGGTAACCGGTAAGCCGATCGACGGCCATCGCCACCAGGTTGCCGGGTCCGGGGAACTCGATCGCGGTGGAGCGTCGACGATAGACCTCGTTCATGAACGACGCCCACGCCGGCGCGGCCAGGTCGCCGCCCTGCGCGTTGCGCATGATGCTGCGCGGCCGATCGAGGCCCATCCACACGCCGGCCACGAGGTCGGGCGTGAAGCCGATGAACCAGACGTCGGCACCATCGTTGGTGGTGCCGGTCTTGCCGCCGGCCGGCACCTTGAGACCGGCACCAGCGCGCGTGCCGGTGCCGCGCCGCACCACGTCGCGCAGCATGTCGGTCATCAGCCACGCCTCGGCGCTGGAGAGCACCGCGGTGCGGTTGGGCACGGGCTGCCAGAGCACTTCACCCTTCGCGTTCTCCACGCGCACGATGCCCGTCGGCTTGGACCGGGTGCCACCCGCCGCAAACGTGCTGTAGGCGGCGATCATCTCGAGCGGGAAGACGTCGGCGGCACCGATGTGCAGGCTGGGATACTGCGGCATCGGCGTACTCAGGCCGAAGCGCCGCGCCATCGAGGCCACGCTGCCTTCCCCGAGCGACATGCCGAGGCGCACGGTGGCCTGGTTGCGTGAGAGGTAGAGCGCGCGACGGAGCGGGATGTATCCCATGCTCTTGCCGTCGAAGTTGCCCGGCGACCAGCTGCCGCCGCCCTGCTGCGGCACGCTGATCGGTGCGTCCTCGAGCGCCTCGGCGGTGGTGTGGCCGTTCTGGATCGCGTCGGCGAACACGATCGGCTTGAACGTGGAGCCGGGCTGCCGAAGCGCCTGCGTGGCGCGGTTGAACTTGGAGTCGGCGTAGTCGCGCCCACCCACCATGGCGCGCACGCCGCCGGTCTTCGGGTCCATCGCCACGAACGCGCCCTGCAGGTACGGCGTGACGCCGCTGTTGGTGCGGTCATCCTCGCTGGTGCGTGCGAAGTGCTGCTCGTAGGTGAGGTAGTTGTACTTGCCGAGCTTTCCGCCCTCGATGGCGCGCAGCTGCTGCTCGAGTGCCCGCTCGGCGGCCAGCTGCATGTCGATGTCGAGGGTGGTGTAGACCTTCAGGCCCTGCTCGTAGAGCTGGCGGCCGAACTGCTCGTCGAGCTGCTTGCGGATCCATTCCACGAAGTACGGTGCGATGTCGCCGGTCTCGGTCTTCTGCGCCAGCTGCAGCGGGTAGGCCTTGGCCAGCGAGGCATCGGAGTCGGTGATCACGTGCTGCTCGCGCATCAGCTCGAGCACCGTGTTGCGGCGCTGCACGGCGCGATCCGGCTCGACGCGCGGGTTGTAGCGGTTGGGCGCCTTGGGCAACGCGGCGAGCAGCGCGGCCTCGGGCAGGTTCAGCTCGCGCACCGTCTTGCCGAAGTAGCGCTGCGCTGCCGACTCGACGCCGTAGGCACCGTTGCCGAGGTAGATCTGGTTGAGGTAGAGCTCGAGGATCTTCTGCTTGGAGTACTTCCGTTCGATGGCCAGCGCCACCTTGCCCTCGCGCATCTTGCGCACGATGGACTTGGCGCGCTCGAGCCGCTCGGGGAAGATGTTGCGGGCCAGCTGCATGGTGATGGTCGAGAAGCCCTGCGCGAACCCACCGCGCACGACGTTGACGGCCACCGAGCCGAAGACGCGGATGAAGTCGATGCCGTTGTGGCTGTAGAACCGCTTGTCCTCGGTGTAGACGAAGGCGTTCTGCACCAGCGGCGGGATGTCCTCGAGGCGGGCGACGGTGCGCCGTTCGAGACCCAGTTCGGCGAGGAATCGGCCGTCGGCGGCGTAGAGCTTGGAGGTCTGGCGAGGCTGGTAGAGTTCCAGCACGTCGACGCTGGGGCATTGCCCGCCGGCGCAGACGAGGGTCCAGCCGGCGGTGAAGGCGCCGAGGCCGAGCGACGCCCCGAGGGTGCCGATCAGCAGGGCCAGGCGAACGGCGCGGTGCTGGAGAAAGCGGTTGGCTGCGGCCATGCGTGTGAAGCTAGCGAGGTGACCCGGCGGCGACCCCGCCACCGGCATGTGGGTGCGTCACGGTGGACGAACCGAGTGGTACACCGCTGCATACGCATCGACCGCGCCGTCGCACGGCAGGGCTGCTGGCCGGACGGTGTAGGTTTGGCCCATGACCGTGACCGCCTTCCTCGACGAATTGACCTGGCGCGGGTTGCTCTTCCAGCACACCGAAGGCGCCGCCGCCGCGCTGGCCACCGGTCCGGTGACCGGCTACTGCGGCTTCGACCCGACCGCAGCCAGCCTGCACGCCGGCAACCTGGTGGCGATCATGTCACTGGTGCACCTGCAGCGCGCCGGGCATCGACCGGTGGCGCTGGTGGGTGGTGGCACCGGCATGATCGGTGACCCGAGCGGCAAGGCCAGCGAGCGACAGCTGCTGACGCCCGAGCTGGTGGACGCCAACATCGCCGGGATCAGCGAGCAGTTGGGACGCGTGCTGGATTTCGACGGGCCGCGCGGCGCGCTGATGCGCAACAACGCCGACTGGCTCCGGCCGCTGGACCTGATCGGCTTCCTGCGCGACGTCGGGAAGCACTTCACCGTCAACTACATGCTGCAGAAGGACAGCGTGGACTCGCGCATCGGCAGCGAGACGGGGATCAGCTTCACCGAGTTCTCCTACATGCTGCTGCAGGCGTACGACTTCGCGGAGCTGTTCCGGCGTGATGGCGTCACCTTCCAGCTCGGCGGCAGCGACCAGTGGGGCAACATCACCGCCGGCACCACGCTGGTGCGCAAGATGCACGGTGCGGAAGCGCATGGCGTGACGCTGCCGTTGCTCACCACCTCGGCGGGCACGAAGTTCGGCAAGAGCGAGGCGGGCGCGGTGTGGCTGGATGCGGCGCGCACGTCGCCCTACCAGTTCTACCAGTTCTGGATCGGTGCCGACGATCGCGACGTCGGCCGGTACCTGCGCACGTTCACCCTGCTCTCGCGCAGCGAGATCGAGGCGCTGGATGCGGTCACCGTGGGGGCGCCCGAAAAGCGCGAGGCGCAGCAGCTGCTGGCGCGTTCGGTGACGACCATGATCCACGGAGCCGACGCCGCACAGACGGCGGCCGAGGTCTCGACACTGCTGTTCGCCAAGGGCGATCCGGGCGCGCTGTCGGGAGGTGCGCTGGCAGCGCTGGCGCGTGAGGTGCCGACGGCGGCTGCACCGCCAGCCGACACCTTCGACACGCTGTCGCTGTTCGTCAGCGCCGGGCTCACCGCCAGCAAGGGTGAGGCGCGACGGCTGCTGCAGCAGGGCGGCCTGTCGCTGAACGGTGCGAAGCTCTCGGCCGACGATGCGACACTGGCGGCCGACCGTCGGCTGCGCGGGCAGTATTTCCTGCTGCGCAAGGGCGCGCGCGACTACGCCTTGATCGACACCGGCGCCGCGACGGCTTGAGGCGCATGAGGGCCGCGGCGCGTCGTCTGCGCCGCGGCAGCACTCACACCAGCAGCAGCCCCAGTACCCGCTCCCACTGCGCGGGCGTCGTGTACCAGTGCGGCGCCAGACGGATGCAACGCTCGCGTACCGAATGATTCACGTGGTGCGCCTTCAATCGCGCCGAGGTGGCGTCGAGCGCCGGCGGTTGCAGGGCGAACACGCCGGCACGCCGGCTGCGCTCGCGCGGTGTGACCATGCGGATCTCGGGATGCGCGTCGCAGAACTCGACCAGTCGATCGCCGAGTGCTGCGATGTGTTCGGCGATCCGCGCCGGCCCCAGTTCCTGGAACAGCGCGAGGCTTTCGTTCATCCCGGCGAAGTCGGGAAACGGGAGCGTGATGATCTCGAACCGGCGCGCGTCGTCGAACCAGACCGGATCGTAGGTCAGCATGTCGAACAGGTCGTCCGAGCCGCGGGTGGACATCCAGCCCACCATCGCCGGCTCCAGCTGCGTGATCAGCTCCTTGCGCACGTAGGTGAACGCCGATCCCCACGGCGACTGCAGCCACTTCTGCGCGCCGCAGGCGAGGATGTCCACCGGTGTCTTCGACAGGTCGAGCGGTAGCGCACCGACGCCCTGGATCGCATCCACCACGAAGTAGATGCCGCGCGCACGACAGGCGTGGCCGATGGCGTCGATGTCGAGCCGTGCACCGCTGCAGAACGAGACCCAGCTCAGCGTAACGATCTTCACCTTCGGCCGAGTCTCGATGGCGTGCATCAGCGCTACCTCGTCGGGCACGTCGTCCACACACGGCAGGCGCACGACCGTGGCACCGGTACGCTCGGCGCGCTTGATCCACGGGAAGGCGTTGGCCGGAAACTCGCGGTCCACCGTCAGGATCTCGTCGCCCGCCTGCAACGGCAGCGAGAACGCGGCGAGGTTCAGCCCGTGGGACGTGTTGGTGGTGAGCGCGATCTCGCCCGGCGTTGCGCCGATCAGCTGCGCCACCAGCTGGCGCGAGCGCTGCAGCACGGCGAAGAAATGCTCGGCCCGCAGCGTGTGCGGCATGTGCCGCAGCGACACGTAGGCCTGCACCGCGTCGGCGCACGCCTTGGGATAGGCGCCGGTGGAGGCGTGATCGAGGTAGATCACGTCGGAGCCGGTCATCCACGGATACTCGCGCTGCTGCACGGCGACGAAGTCAGTCACGGACGGGGGTCGTGGTCCGCGCGAGGCGGCGGGTGAGTTGACGCGGATCGGTGGCGTCGCGGAGCGCGTCACCGAGCAGGTTGAAGGCCAGCACGGCGCAGCCGATGGTGAGGCCCGGCGCCAGCGAGGTCCACGGCGCTCGGCGCAGCTGCGAGAGGTCGCGGGCATCGGCGATCATGCCGCCCCAGCTGGGTGTGGGCGGCTGCACGCCGAGACCGAGGAAGCTGAGCGACGACTCGGCCATGATCGCCGCGGCGATGCCGAGGGTGCCGACGATGACCAGCGGTGCCGTCACTGCCGGAAGCACGTGACGCAGCAGGATGCGCATGTCACTGCCGCCGAGGGCGCGCGCGGCCTGCACGTATTCGAGGCCGCGCACGACCATCACCTGGCCGCGCACCAGGCGCGCCACGCCTGCCCAGCCGACAATGCCGATCGTGATCGTCACCACGCCGAGGCTGGGCTGGAAGGCGGCCACCATCGCGATCAGCAGCAGCAGCGTGGGGAAGGCCAGCGTGACGTCGGCGATGCGCATCACCAGCTCGTCCACCCAGCGGCCGTAGAAGCCGCTCACCAGTCCCAGTGCCCCGCCGACCAGCAACGCGATCGATTGGGCACCGAGTCCCACCGCCAGCGAGATGCGCGCGCCGAACAGGAGCCGTGCGAGGATGTCGCGTCCCTGGATGTCGGTGCCGAGCCAATGCACGCTCGAGGGCCGCACCAGCTGCTGACTGAGATCGATCGCGGTCGGGTCCCACGACGTGAGCAGCGGTGCGGCGGCCGCCGAGAGCACCAGCGCGCCCACCAGGACCACGCCGATCACCGCGCGCGCGTCGCGCCGCATGATGTGCAGCGGGGTGCGCGCCACGGGTGCGACGGCCGCCGTCACATGCCTTCCGGCAGCGGTGGCGCGCCTTCGGGCTGGTACTTCCAGCGTCGATGCTGCCAGAAGTACTGCCCCGGATATTGCCGCACCCAGTGTTCCAGTCGCGCGGTGTACGTCGTCGCCAGCGCGGTCACGTCGGCCTCGCGATCGCCGGTCTGCGGCACGTTGATGGCCTCCAGCACCACGCGATAACGCCCCGAGGGCAGGCGCGCGCACGCGATGAACACCACCGGCACATCGAGGCGCAGCGCGAACACGGCCGGGCCACGCGGTGTCTTGGCGAGGCGGCCGAAGAACGGCACGAAGGTGGACGCGAGGCCCAGCACGCCCTGGTCGGACAGGAAGCCCACCACACGGTTGGCCTTGATGCTGCGCGGCGTCTGGCGCACCGCATGTTCGTCGAAGACCACCTTCACGCCGAAACGTTCGCGCACGCGCGTCAGGTACTGCTCGAACACACGATTGCTCATGTGTCGCGCGATGGCATCGATCGGGACACCGCGGGCGCCGATGTAGCTGCCGGCCAGTTCCCAGTTGCCGAGATGGCCTGTCACCAGCAGGACACCCCGTCCGGCGCGCAACGCATCCTCGAGATGCTCGAAGCCGTCCACCTGCTCGAACAGGTCGATCAGATCCTGCCGCGACCGACGCTCCATCAGCGCCGCCTCCAGCGACGTGCGACCGAGGTTCTCGTACGACTGCCTGGCCAGCGTCTTCACTTCGGCGGCGCCGAGTTCCGGGAACGCGAACGCGATCTGCGTCTCCACCACTCGCGCGCGGATGCCGAGCCGGTACCCGAGAATGCCGAGCCAGGCGCCGACCTGCGAGCCGGCGCGGAACGGCAGCCAGCCGAGCACCGTCACCACCATCCGGATCGCGAAATACTCCAGCCGGTGCTGCAGCGTGACGGGCTTCTCGGCCGGCAGCGGTGCCACGGCCGACGTCAGGCGGCCACCTGCGCTGCGGCTGCGTCCTGCAGCACCATCGCGATCGCATCCGCCACCGCCGAGAGGCTGCGGCGCGTCTGCACCTCGGCCTGCGCCGCATCGCGCATCCGGTTCAACTGTGCGGGCTCCGCACGAATGAGCGTGATCAGCGCCGCCGATGCCAATGCATCGTCACGTTCGGCGATGATGCCGGTGTCGCCGTGCTTCACGTAGCGCTCGGCCATCGTGCCGCGAGTCACCACCACCGGCACGCCCAGCGCCATCGCATCCAGCACCGCGATGCCACCATCCTCGTGCTCCGCGACCACCCAAACCAGGTCGGCCGCGGCCAGCAACGGCGCGCGATCCACCGGATCACCGAGGAAGACCACCGCATCACCGAAGCCGAGTGCCGTGGCATGCACGCGCACCTCGTTGAAGTCGTGCGGGGCGCCGATCAGCAGCGTGTGGATGGGGTGACCGCGCGTTCGCATGGCAGCGATGGTGCGGAGCGCGGCGGCGGTGGCGCGCTGCGCCGCCGGATCGGTGATGAGGGCAACGGTGGTGGTACCGATCGGTGTCGGTGCACCGACGATGCGCTCGAACTGCGCCGGGTCGATCGCCAAGTCGGCGATCAGGCGACCACGCAGGCGCTGCACCGGCTCCGAGGCCTCGGCTTCGGTGGCGGAACTGTGAACGAACCAGGTCGGGGCGAGGCGCACCGCGAGCCGGGTGCGGAAGGTGACATCGTTGGCGACACCGGTGCGAATCCGGCGCAACACGGCGCCGCGCCCGCTGCGTCGCACCGCCCAGGCAGCGAGCAGGTGCTCGTCCTCGTCGGCCACCATCAGCGCATCACTGCCGTACTCGCGCAGCAGCTGTGCGAGGCGCAGGCCGTCGGCAAACCACGAGCCCCGTTCCTCGAACGGAAGCACGTCGAGCGCGCTGCAGGCCTCGGCCACCGCCGACGCCGGCGGACAGATGATCGCGACCGTCACACCGCGCGCGGCAAGCGCCTTGCCCATCTCAAGATACACGCGCGCCAGCCCGTCCCACTCGGGCGAGGCGTGGAAGAACACGATGCGACTCATGACTCCACCGTCACCGCATCAGGCAGTTCACGCTCGCGGAACTGCAGCGTGTACAGGCGATGATAGGCACCGCGCTGCGCCAGCAGCACCTCGTGCGAGCCGCGCTCGATGATGCGCCCGCGATCGAGGACCAGGATCTGGTGCGCGTGCTCCACGGTGCTGAGGCGATGCGCGATCACGAACACCGTGCGGCCGGCCAGCAGCCGGTCGATGGCTTCCTGCACCAGGCGTTCGCTCTCGGTGTCGAGGGCGGAGGTGGCCTCGTCGAGGATCAGGATCGGCGGATCGCTGAGCAGCGCACGCGCGATGGCGACTCGCTGGCGCTGCCCGCCGCTCAAGCGTGTGCCACGTTCGCCGAGCACCGTGTCGTAGCCCTGCGGCAGCTGGGTGATGAACTGGTGCGCATTGGCCGCACGCGCTGCCTCTTCGACCTGCGCCTGCGTGTACACACCCGGTGCACCGAAGGCGATGTTGGCGCGCACGGTGTCGTTGAAGAGCACCGTATCCTGGCTCACGATCCCGGTGAGCCGGCGCAGCGAGGCGAGGCGGATGTCCTGCAGGTCCACACCATCCAGCAGGATGCGGCCCGAGGTGGGCGCATTGAAACGCGGCACCAGATCCACCAGCGTGCTCTTGCCCGCGCCGCTGGCGCCGACCAGCGCCACCACCGCACCCTTCGGCGCCTCGAACGACACGCTGCGCAGCACCGCGTCGTCACCGTAGGTGAACGACACGTCCTCGAAGACCACACCCTGCTCCACCGCACGCTGGTCGCGCGTGCCGCGATCGGCGCGGGCTTCGGTGGTCTCGTCCAGCACCTCGAACAGCCGCTCGGCGCTGGCCAGCGAGGCCTGCGCGGTGGCCGGCACCTGCGACAGCTGCTTCAGCGGCTGCAGCATGCGCAGCACGATCAGCAGGAAGGTGATCAGGTCCTCGCCGTTCATGGTGCCGTCCACCAGCACCTGCCGGGCGCCGATCCAGAGCACCAGCACCGCGATGCCAGTGCCAGCCACTTCGGTCAATGGCTGCGACAACGCGCCGAGTGCGGACACGCGCGTCATCGCCTTCGCATACCGTCCGCTGGCATCGGTGAAACGCACCGTCTCGTGCGGTTCGGCGCCGGTGGCCTTCACCAGCCGGATGCCACTCACCGCTTCCTGCACGATGCTGGTCATCTCGCCGTACTCGTTGCTGAGGCGCCGGTGCCGCTTGCGCAGCTTCTTCAGGATCGGCTGGAGCGCACCAATCAGCAGCGGCGCCAGCACCAGCGACACCAGCGTAAGCTGCCAGCTGAGCGTGACCAGGAACACGATGCTGACGATGATCGTGGCACTGCTCTGCAGCGAGCGGGTGACCAGTTCCGTCACCAAGGCCTTGGTCTGCTGCGTGTCGGTGAGGATGCGCGTGACGACCTGCCCGACCTTGGTGCGCTGGAAGTAACCCAGCGGCAACTGCACCAGGTGACGATAGACGGTGTCGCGCAGGTCGCGCGTGACCAGCTCCTGCAGGCTGGCACCGAGCTGCCCGCTGAGCCAGGCGAAGAAGTTCTTCAGCGTGATCACGCCGAGGATGATCAGCACCACCGTCTGCAGGGACCCCATCTTGTCGGCGGGATCGAGGAAACGGCCCAGCATCTCGTCCAGCAAGCGCTGCACGCCGCGCGAGGCATCGCCGGTGGCGGTGGCTTCCACCGCGCCCGGCGTGCCGCCGAAGAGCAGCCGCAGGAACGGGATCAGCAGCGTGAGCGAAAAGACGTCGAGCGCCGCCACGATCAGGTTGCAGGCGATCGTGGCGGCCATGCGCCACGAATGCGGGCGCAGCACGCCCAGCAGTCGGCGATACACGTCAGCGGCGGGGCACGAGTTTCACGAGCGGCAGGATCATCTCTTCCGGACTGACCCCACCGTGAAAGAAGCCGCCGCGATACCGACCCTGATACTCGCGCAGCTTGGTGGGATACACAAAGTAGCAGTCCGCCGCAGCCAGCAGCGTGTTCTTGCCCAGCCCGCGCCGCGGCAGCCGGAGCGCATCGGCGTTCGGGAAGAGCAGCGCCTGTTCCTGCTTCTCGGCGCGCAAGTCCTCGCCGAACTTGTAGCGCAGGTTGTGGGTGGCATCACGGCGCGCGAACACGGTGGCTGGCGTCTGGCAGAGGATCGAGCCGTGGTCGCTGGTGAGGATCACGGTGATGTTCTTCCGCGCCGCCTCCTTGAGCACCGAAAACAATGCCGAGCGCTCGAACCACTGCCGCGTCAGCCGGCGCAGCGCCACTTCGTCCTTGGCCACTTCCAGCAGCACCGAGTTGTCGGAGCGGCTGTGCGTGAGCAGGTCCACGAAGTTGAACACGAACGCGCTGACGCCTTCCTGCACCACCGCCGACGCCACCTTGCGCTCCAGCTCCTCCGACTCGTGCGGAGTGCTGATCTTGTGGTACCGCACCGGCACGTTGTGCCCCAGCTCCTTCAGCTGCAGCTCCAGCAACTGGCGCTCGTGCGCGTTCAACGACTCGTCCTCGCGCTCCTTCCACCAGTCGGGATGCATGCCGGCCATCTCGCCCGGAAACAGCCCGCTGAAGAGTGCATTGCGCGAGTAGGGCGTGGCCGTGGGCAGGATGCTGTAGTAGTGCGAGCGCTCCTCGTTGAACCACTGGCCCAGCAGCGGCGCCAGGCCCAGCCACTGATCGAGGCGCAGGCAGTCCACCACGATGAAGCAGGCCGCCTTCTCGGTGGTCAGCAGCGGCGCGACGTGTTCGGCCACGATGTCGATCGACAGCGGCGGCCGGTCACCCTGCAGGTCGGCCAGCCACGACGGGTACTGCCGGCGGATGAAGTGCGCGAACTCGCGACGCATAGCCGGATACAGACCCACCAGTGACTCGCGCAGCCCACCCTCGCCGGCCTCGTCCAGCGCCACGTCCCACCGCGTCACCTCGGCGGTGCGCTCGATCCAGCCGCGCCAGTCGCTGCTGTAGCCCTCCAGCTCGAAGGCGCGGAACCGCTCCACGAACTCGCGTGCCAGCGCCTGCTGGCGAAGGCGCGTGCCGTCGAGGATGCGGGTGATGGCCGTCAGCACCTGCCGCGGGTTGACCGGCTTCACCAGATAGTCGTGCACCGCCGCGCCGAGGGCCTCGCGCAGCGTGCCGTCCTCCTCGCTCTTGGTGATCATGACCACCGGCAGCATCGGATCGATGGTCTGCACGTCGCGCCAGGTCTCGAGGCCGCGCTTGCCCGGCATCTGCTCGTCGAGCAGCAGCACGTCGAACCGGCGACGCCGCAGCATCTCGAGGGCGTCCTCCGAGTTCCGCGCCATCTCGACGGCGTACCCCTTGTCCTGGAGGAACAGCCGATGGGCCTCGAGCATCTCGGCCTCATCGTCCACCCACAGGACGGCTTTCGCAGGAATGGTCATGGTCCGGCAAGTTACCCCATCGGGCCGCTGGAGGGCCGCCGACGCCACGTTCCGCCGCTGTAGCTTTGCGACGTGCAACGTCCCGCCGCCCTCCTCCCGCCCGTCGCGGCGCCGCTGAAGGCGCTGGTGGCGCAGGCCGCGCGACTGGACCAGCCGCGTGATCGCGCCGCTGCGCTCGCCTGCTGGATGGTGGCGCGACTCGCCCTGCCGCGCCTGCCACGTGAAGCGGACGCCACCGATCCCGAGGCGCTCCAGTTGCGCGCCGATGCCACGCGGCGCTGGCTCGGCACGCAGCTGCTCGGTGCCGCGGTGAGCCTCGCCGCTTCGCGAGCCTGCGACCTGGCCGCCGAACGCGAACCGTCGCTGCTGGCCGATGCGCTCGACTCGCTGCGCGACGCCGCCGACCCGGTGCTCGACAACAGTGCCCGCGCCGAGCTCACTACCTTGGCGCAGCTGCTGCGCCGCTCCTCCCTCGCCGCCATGCGCTGATGCCCACCAGTCGCGAACTGCTGTCGTCCGTGCTGCACCGCCTCGCCAGCGCCGAAGGTCGCCCCACCGCCGCGCCCGACCTCGTCACCACCGGCTATCCGTCGCTGGACCGGCTGCTGGCCGGCGGTCTGCGACGCGGCGAACTGACGGTGATCGGCGGCGACGCGGGCGCCGGCAAGACGGCGCTGGCACTCGGCATCGCGATCCGGGCCGCGGTGGTGGGACACCCGGTGCTGATCCTCACCCACGAGTCGAACGTGGAGCGATGCTGGGAGCGGCTGGTGTCCGCGGAGTCAGGCGTGACCCACATCGCCCTGCGCACCGGCGTGCTGCCGGCCGGCGGTGCGGACTCGCTGCGTTCGGCCGCCGATGTGCTCCGCCGACTGCCGATCACCGTCGAATCGGCGGCTCCGACGCCGGCGCTGCTGTCGGAGCGGCTCGACGTGGGTGAGCTGCCGCCGCTGGTGATCATCGACGGCCTGGCAGGGTTCGACCAGGCGCCGCGGCCGGTGGCGGAAGCACAGGCGCAGGTCATCCGCATCGCCAAGCGGACCGCGGTATCGCAGGACGTGGCGGTGCTGCTCACCGCCCCGCTCACCTCGGATCGCGTCACGCTGCCGCCGCCGCGCCCGAAGCTGACCGAGTTCGGGATGCTCGGCACCGCCGCCGCCGTGGCCGATGCCGTGCTGGGCATCTTCCGCGAAGCGCTCTACGACGACGCACCCGACGTCGCCGGCGCCTTCGAGGTCCACGTGCTGAAGCATCGCTCGGCTCCGGGCACCTTCGCCGACCTGTACATCGAGCCCGGCGCCGGTCGCGTCGAGGACCTGATCGAGTCGTAACCGGTCCCGACCGGCTTACCTTTGTCGGTTGACCACACCACAGAAGACCTGACGGAGTTTTGCAATGGCCGGCCACAGCAAGTGGAAGAACATCAAGCACGCCAAGGCGGCAACCGACGCCAAGCGCGGCGCCATCTTCACCAAGCTGATTCGCGAGATCACCGTGGCGGCCAAGGGCGGCGGCGGTGATCCCGGCGGCAACCCGCGCCTGCGCACCGCCATCGACGCCGCCCGCGCACAGTCGATGCCGAAGGACAACATCGATCGCGCGATCAAGAAGGGCACCGGCGAGCTGGAAGGGGTGGAGTACGTCGAGATCACGTACGAGGCCTACGGTCCCGGCGGCGTGGCGCTGATGATCCAGGCGCTCACCGACAACCCCACCCGCACCGTGGCCGACGTGCGCGCGAAGCTGACGCGCAACGGCGGCAACCTCGGCACCTCAGGCTCGGTGGCGTTCATGTTCGATCGCAAGGGCCGCATCTACCTGCCGGCCAGTGGCGACGAGGACTCGATGATGGAACTCGCCCTCGACTGCGGCGCCAGCGACTTCGCCAACGAGGACGGCACCTTCGCCATCACTACCGAGCCGTCGGACCTGCACGCGGTGAAGGAAGCGCTGGAGGCGAAAGGCATGAAGATCAGCGAGGCCAAGCTGGAGTGGCTGCCGCAGAGCACCGTGCACGTCACCGGTGACGACGCGAAGGCGCTGGTGAAGCTGCTCGACGTGCTGGAAGACCTGGACGACGTGCAGAATGTCGAAGGCAACTTCGACATCGACGAAGCCGCGCTCGACGACTGACCGGCGGGAGACACACTGCTCGTCCTTGGCCTCGATCCCGGGACCGCCACCACCGGCTTCGGCGTGGTGCGTGGTGATGGTCCCGGCAACCTCACGCTGGTGGAGTGCGGCGTGTTCCGCACCTCACCGCGCGACGCACTGGCCGACCGGCTGGTGGGCATCTTCGACGGCGTCACGGAACTGATCGCACGGCATCAGCCCGACGCACTCGCCGTCGAGTCCATCTTCTATGCGCGGAACGTGCGCACCACCATCACGCTCGGTCATGCGCGCGGCGTGCTGCTGCTGGCCGGAGCGCGCGCCGGCGTGACCATTCACGAGTATCCGCCGGCCGAGATCAAGAAGGCGATCACGGGGACCGGCGGTGCCACCAAGGAACAGGTGCAGTACATGGTGAAGACACTGCTGCGCCTGAAGACGGTGCCGAGCCCCAACGACGCTGCCGATGGCGTGGCCGCGGCGCTGACCTGCATCCTGATGTCGCGGACGAATGCGGCACTGGCGGCCGTGGAGCGTGCCCGATGATCACGCTGCTGGTGGGCACGTTGCTGGAGCGCGACCTGGCGAGCGTCGAGGTGCTCACGCAGGGCGGCGTGGGCTACACGCTGGCGATTCCGCTCTCGACGTTCGAGGCGCTGCCGAAGGCGGGTGAGCCGGTGCGGCTGCACACGCACCTGGTGGTGAAGGAGGATGGCTGGCAGCTCTTCGGCTTCGCCACCACCTACGAACGCAACGTGTTCATGCGGTTGCTGAACGCGAAGGGATTCGGGCCGCAGCTGGCGCTCAACATGCTGTCGGCACTCAGCGCCGAGCGGCTGGTGCGGGCGATCCGCGAGCGCGACGTGGCCACGCTGCAGCAGGTGAAGGGGCTGGGCAAGAAGAAGGCGGACCAGCTGATCCTCGACCTCGCCGACAAGCTGGACGACCTGCAGCGCGGTGCGACATCGGTAGTGAGCACCGGTGGCGCGGGCGTGGACGACGCGGTGCGCGCGCTGCAGTCGCTGGGATACGGCGTGGCGGAGGCCGAATCGGGGATTCGTGCGGCGCTCGACGCCGGCGAGGGCAAGGAGAGCACGGCAGCCCTGATCCGGGCGGCGCTGGCCCGGATCGGGGCGCGATAGTGCATATGCGTTCCGGTGACAGTGCACGTCTTGCCGAACCGGGGCGGGTCGGGCAACACGTGCACTGTCACCGGAATTGCCACGGAATTGATGGCGCTCCGGTGTTTCTTCGGGTATCGTTGCCGTCATGACGCGCGCCGAGATCACCACGCCCGAGGCGATGGACGACGATTCCCTCGTCGAGCTGTCGCTGCGTCCGCAACGGCTGGCGGAGTTCATCGGGCAGCCGAAGGTGAAGGATTCGCTCCGCATCTACATCGACGCCGCGCAGAGCCGGAAGGAGCCGCTGGATCACGTGCTCTTCTTCGGCCCGCCGGGGCTTGGCAAGACCACGCTGGCGGAGCTCATCGCGCGCGAGATGGGCGTGAACATCCGCACCACGGCGGGGCCGGCGCTGGAGAAGCCGGGTGACCTGGTGGGCACGCTGACCAACCTGCGCGAAGGCGACATCCTCTTCATCGACGAGATCCATCGCCTGCGGCCGGTGATCGAGGAGTTCCTCTATCCGGCGATGGAGGATTTCCGCGTCGACATCCGCCTCTCGGATGGCCCCAAGGCCCAGACGATCACGATGCCGGTGGAGAAGTTCACGCTGATCGGCGCCACGACCCGCCTCGGCATGCTGACGGCGCCGATGCGCGCGCGTTTCGGCATCCACCAGCAGCTCAAGTACTACCCGACCGAAGATCTCGAGCAGGTGGTGAAGCGCACCGCCCAGGTCATGAACTGCACCATCACCAGGGATGGCGCGCACGAGCTGGCCCGCCGCGCCCGCGGCACACCGCGCGTCGCCAACCGGCTGCTTCGCCGCGTCCGCGACTACGCGCAGGTGAAGGCCAACGGCATCATCGACAAGGCCGTGGCCGACGCCGCGCTGGAGCTGCTGGAAGTGGACACCTTCGGCCTCGACGACATGGACGCGCGGATCCTGCGCGCGATCATCGAGAAGTTCGAGGGCGGCCCGGTCGGCCTGAAGACCGTCGCCGCCGCGGTGGGCGAGGACGAAGGTACGATCGAGGAGGTGTACGAACCGTTCCTGGTGCAGAACGGCTTCCTCCAGCGCACGCCCCGCGGCCGCATGGCGACCGCGATCGCGTACCGCCACTTCGGCTACACGCCGCCCGGCGACGCGAACGGGATGCAGCCGTCGCTGCTCTGAGCCCTGATCTTTTCGCTGATTCGCGGCATCGGTTCTGCTGGAGGTCCGTCAACAATGTTCACGCGGGGGCCGCGGGGAACGCGGGGGGTTCCGTGTCTATCGGACGCTCCGCTCGCGAGGCAGTTCGCTGAAACGCCAGAAGAAGTTCAGACGGGGGGCGCAGAGAACATCAGAAGAAGAAGAACTGCTGGAATGAAGTGCATTGGGAGCGGAGCGTCCAAGCGCCACGGAACCCTCCGCGTTCCCCGCGTCCCCCGCGTGAACATTTTTTGCCTGCTCACGACAGAACGTCGCCGCCGAAGGCGACGTGTAGATTCAAAGCGTGACTAGTGAACGAATTCCCGATGGCAGTCGTGTCAGCGACTACGACTTCGCGCTGCCCGAATCGTTGATCGCGCAGACACCGATGGCGCGCCGCGACGAGAGTCGCTTGCTCGTGATCCATCGCGACACCGCGACCATCGAGCATCGGCAGTTCCGCGACATCGTGGACTTCATCCCGGCCGGCGATGCGCTGGTGGTCAACACCACCAAAGTGTTCCGCGCGCGGTTGCTCGGCACGCGTCCATCGGGCGCGCCGGCCGAGGTGCTGCTGCTGAAGGAACTGGGCGACGGGACGTGGGAGGCGATGGTGCAGCCGGGGGCCAAGCTGCAGGCCGGGAAGATGGTGACCATCGCCGACGGTTTCCGCATCGAGATGCTCGACGCCACCGACCGCGGGACGAAGCTGGTGCGACTGCACACCAGCGGCGACGCATCCAGCGCCATCGAGCGCCATGGCCACGTGCCGCTGCCGCCGTACATGACCCGCAGCGACACCAGCGACGACGCGACGCGCTACCAGACGGTGTACGCGCAGCAGGCCGGCTCGGTGGCCGCGCCGACGGCCGGATTGCATTTCACCGACGACGTGCTGGCAGCGCTGGCGGCGAAGGGTGTGCAGCGCGCCGACGTGTTGCTGCACGTCGGTGCCGGCACCTTCCGCCCGGTCAGTGTGGACGACCCGCGCGACCACGTGATGCACGAGGAGTGGTATCGCGTGCCGCAGGAGACGGCGGAGACGGTGCGCGCGGTCAAGGCGCGCGGCAACGCGGTGTGGGCCGTCGGCACCACGTCCATGCGCACGCTGGAGAGCGCGACCATTCCGGACGGCACGTTGTCGGCTGCGGAAGGCACCACCGACATCTTCATCCGCCCGCCGTACACCGCGAGGTGTGTGGACCACCTGCTGACCAACTTCCACCTGCCCAAGTCCACGCTGGTGATGCTGGTGGCGGCGTTCGCCGGATACGAGCTGACCATGCGCGCGTACCGTGAGGCGATCGCGGCACGGTACCGGTTCTACTCGTACGGCGACGCGATGCTGGTGATCTGACACGAACGGGCGCCGATCCAGCGGATCGACGCCCGTCGCGTATCCACCACGTCACGCTCGCGCGTCAGGCCAGCTCGACGTGCTCCACGAACACCAGGCGACGCTCCTTCGCCGTATCCGGGCGTTCGTACGGCGTGGCGTCGTCCACGATGTATTCCTCATACTCGGCGATCACCAGCCGATACCGCCGACCCGGCATCCGGTTCTCGGACAGCGTGACCGTGCCGCTCCACAGCGGCGTGAGTTGCGCCACGCGTTCCAGCAGCCCCTCGCTCAGCACCGCGCGGAAATCGCGCTTGGCGAGCAACGAGTCCGCGCGCTTGATCTCGCGATCGGTCACCGGCTTCTCGATGATGATCGGACGCGGTCGGCCCGGCAGTGTCGGCAAGGTCGGCGGCAGCACGCCGGTGCCGAGGCTCACCGTCGTCGGCACGCGCACCCAGCCCAGGTCCTCGCCAAGGTCGGGCTCCAGTCGTTCGAGCCAGAGCTCGATCACGTTGGTCGGTGAGATACCCGACGGCGTGACGATGCGCGGCGCGCCGCCGATCGGGCTCGGGATCGACATGCCCTGCACCATGTTCTCGCGCCAGCCCGCGCTTTCGCTGTGCGTCTGCCCGTACACCACCACGCCGTGCGACACCGCGTTCGCCGTCGGCGTCACCGACAGCCAGCGGCTCGGCGTCAGCGCCATGAAGTCGGCCAGCACCACGTTCGAGAGGTGACACCCCTCGAGTGACACCGGCTGGTACCGCGCCAAGGCCAGCCGCACGAACGGGAAGTACGACGCCCGCGGACTGATCTCGATGTCGGCGTACCACAACTCACGCTCCGCATCGTAGAACACGTCGTGCGGCGCGATCTCCACCTGCGTCGTGCCGGCACCGGGCACGGTGAGGTTAGCCACCTTGAACGGCTGCGGCGGCTGGTCCGACTCTTCCGGCGGTGCGAATTCCGGCAACCACGCGCCCGACGCGTCGGCCGCCGTGCGTGCGAGCGGGAAGTCGCTGCGCAGCGGGGCCTGCCCGGGCAGGAACGGTGACTTCCACGCCGGATCGTTGCCCCACTGCGTCACCAGCGACTTGTACGTCGGCGCGTTGGCATCCGGCACGCTCGCCAGTTGTGGCAGCAGCACCACCGCCAGCATCTCGCCGTATCCCGACTCGTTCCACGGCCGGTCGAGGTACACGCGAATGCCACCACCGCGTCGCATGCGCGACTGCTTCCCGTTCGCAGCGGTGGTGCGCACCCACTCGAACGTCGGCACCACGTACAGCACCTTCGGCGCCGGCGGTGGCGCACTGCTGGGCACCCACATCCGCGTGCGCGCCCCGGTCACCATGATGCGCTTCTCGGTCGGCAGCCGGATCGCACCCACCTGCTCGGTGAGCACTTCGGGCGTGAGGAACTCGCGGAAGCGCGTCGTCGCGTCGAACCAGTATTCGATGCGACGATACCGCGTGTCGCCGAAGTCATGGAGCCGCACCGGTGCACGATGCTTGGCCGGCCCGATTGCGATCAGGTCAGGCTGCAGGATCGCATGTTCGGCGAGGCCCGGCAGCGCGGCATCCGGCAGGTTGCTGTGGCTGGCGGCGTACAGCGTCGGGTCGGTGATCTTGACCGTGGTTGCGGTATCGAGCTTGGCGACGTTGCGGCCACCGTCCTCGCTGCGGTCGCGCGGCTCGTTCCATGCGGCGCGCAGGTCAACGCGCGCCGTGCTGGCGATGCTGCACACCGCCGACAGGCTTGGCACCACGAACGTCTCGCCCGGGTTGCGCTCCAGCAGCAGGGTGGTGATGTCGGGCAGCTTCAGTGGACGCTGCACCGCATGCACGATCTGCACGTCCCGCCACGGCGTGAGCGACCAGAGCCGGCCCTCGCGCGCCTGCCCGGCCAGCGACGGGTCGGCGAGCCACTGCCAGACACCGAGCTGCTTCAGCGCGTCGGAACTCAACCGCGACGAGAGGCGCAGGGTGGTGCGACCGGCCTTCGCCAGCGGCACCAGCAGCGTGTGCGTGGCGGCATCGTAGCGTGGTGCATCGGTGGCCGACTCGTACACGTCGATCAGGAACGGCACCGCCGTCGGCCAGCTGCCGGTGGGATACAGCGGAATGTCGATCACCGTCGAGGCGGCGATGCGCGGATGATTGAGGAACCGCGCCGCCAGCGTCTCGCTCAGCGGATCGGGGAGGTACGGCAACGCGCCACCCTCGTCCAGCACCGCATACTCCGCCTTCGAGGGCGCCGTGCCCAGCGGACCCGCGAGCGTGATCACCTCCGACGTCAGCTCGTTGTCCTGCGCCACCAGCATCGCGAACAGTGTCGGGTCCATCTTGCCACCCGCGTCGAGCTTGCCGTGCAGCTCCGCTTCGCGAACGTTGGTGCGCTGCGGCACGCCATGACGCTGCGCGTGTTGCGTGGTCGCCGCCGGATCATCGAACACCTCGTTGAAGGTGCGGATCGCCAGCAGGTCCATCGACTCGCCCTCGCGCGGCCCTTCCACCGTGCCGCCGCGTCGCACCAGCGCCAGGTTTGGCGCTGGAACGGGATCGAAGCGCAGGTATGGAGCAGCGCGCTCCGCCGGTGCCTCGTCGGCGAAGTCCTCGGCTTGCGGCGGCAGCGAGTTGCCGGCCAGGTCCACCACCCGCGCGCGCAACGCGTACCAGCGACCGTAGCGCAGGCGCGGCAGCGTGCCCGGTGCGGCGGTGAAATGCGTCTGCAACCGCAGCCCGGCCGGCACCACGGCATCCGCATCGCCCTCAGGCACTTCGTCCTTGAGCCCGATCGCCTTGATCGGCGGACGCGCCGCGAGGCTCCATCCCGCCCACGTCACGATGGTCTCGTGCAGGTAGACCACGTCGGGCCGAGACCCATCGGCCGCCGACGTCGCCGCCATGCGGATCGTGGACTCCTCGCGCACGTCGTCCAGCGTCACCGCACCGCCATCGAGGATGTACTGGCTGTCACGCTCGCAGAGCGAGCGCCACCTCGCCGTGGTGCGATCCCACACGTCGGCGCGGAAGCCGAGCACCAGATCCTCCCACCACAGGATCGGCGAACCCGCCGGCGCGATCGCCGCCGCATTGGTGGCCTTGCTGCGATCGAACACCTTCTCCAGCGTCTTGCCGCGCCCGCGATGCACCAGCGAGATGCCGCCGTTGCGCAGGCCGGGCAGTCCGGCGCGGACCGCCTGCTTGGTGGTCGGGTCGACCTGGTGCACCGCCAGCTTCCTGCGACGCAGCGAGCGCGCGAAGTTGAGCAGCTTGTGCATGCCGCCATCCACGTCGGTCTGCAGCACGAACAGCCGCTCGTCAGGCCGCAGCAGGCCGCGGTCCACCACGAACGACTGTGCCGCACCACCATTCGGCGTCGGCACCGGCGAGAAGACACCACGCGCGACACGCGTGTGCGTGCGGGCCGAGATGTTCTTCCGCGTGACGCCGGCGGTCGGAGTCGGCAGCACCACCTCCACGCTCAGCATCTGGTCGGCCGCCGGCGTGAAGGCGCGTCGCGGCAGTGCAAAGTCGATCACCAGGCCGAGGCGCCGCAACAGTCGCGGATACTGCTGCATCGCCGAGACGATCTCGTGGAAGTCGAACTGCTTCGCGAGCGCCGCGGCACTGGGCATCGGCACGGCCTTGAACGTCTGCCACTCGGCGTCGAGCCGCGGATCGCCCGCCCCCACCTGCGCGGGTGTGTACTTCTGTGTGCTCGGCGCGGACGGCGGGGTGTGGAACAGCTGGAAGCTGTCCACCAGCGTCTGGTGCGGCGTGGAGGACTTGAAGCGATCACGCGCGTAGACCTCGAACAGCTCGTCGATGCGACGCAATCCGCTCTTGCGATCGTGCGACTCGGCGTCGCTGTGCTCCACCGCATCCAGCAGCGGCTTGAGCACCGGGTTGGCGAGCAGCGATTCCACCGTCGGCAACTCGTTCGTGCTGCGCCCGGCATCGCGATAGACATCCTGGAGCAGGCCATGCGCCGCCACCGTGTCGAACGAGACCACCGTGGTGTTGGTGTGGTCGCGGAAGGTGTGGTCGCGCACCAGTGACTTCGGTCGGAACAGGGCATCCCAGGTGGCCTGATCGGCACGGTCCACGTGGCCCGATGCGTCGTTGCCCGTCACCGTCACCGTCTCGGCGCCGTAGCGGAACGTGAACTTCGTATCGCGCAGCGTCGTGATCCATCGCCCGCCGGTCGCGTCGGAGAAGTCGGGGAACGTGCGCAGCTCCTCCAGCGCGCCGGCCGGCTCGAGGCGCGGCGACAGCAGCACCGACACACGCAACGCACCATCGGTCGGATCGACACCGTTCGGCAGCACGGTCCAGAGCAAGGTCTGCTTGGGCATGGATCAATCCTCTCCGTAGGCGAGGCAGTAAGTCTGCCAGGCCGCTGCGGTGGGCACGAGCTGGAGGAAGGTGGGGTCGGAGGCGGAGCCGGCGAACTCGCGACGGCACTTCACCGACACGTCGGCACTGAAGAACAGGATGTCGATGCTGATGGTCAGCGTCGCCTGGCCCCACACCGTCGATCGGCCGCCTTCCTTCAGGTACGACAGCTGGAGGTTGAAGGTCAGCGACGCCGAGATGAGCCCGAGGATGCTCAGTTCTCCGTGGAGGCGCACGTAGCCGGTGAGCTCCACCAGGCCGTCACCACCGGCCGCGGTGATCCAGTGGAAGTAGACACCCGCCTTGATCTCCACACCGCCCGACGCGACACCGAGGTCGATCGCGATCGCGGCGCCGAATTCCACCGCCGCCTCGATTTCGCGCACCCCTTCGGCGCCGATGCCGATGGCGAAGAAGCCGCCACCGCCGAGCAACGACACCGTCAGCGAGAACGGCCGCTCACGGGTCGAGAAGTTGAACGTGACGTGCACCGGCCGCGAATCGAACGGCAGCGAGAAGCCGGCCCCGATCGACAGGTTCGAGAGCGCGAAGATGCCGACCTGCAGGCTCGGCACGTTCAGGCTGTAGCTGGCGGTGATGCCGCTCGGCGTGACCGACAGTGATGGCGGATCGGAGAAACCGCTCCCCGGGATGACGTCCTTGAGTGCGTTCACGAATTCGAGCGGCCCGCCGAACGTGACACCCTCGTCCGGATGCAGGTCCACCGCCACGTCCGGCTTCTGCCCGCGCTTCACGTCGAAGCGCAGTTGCACGAACCAGAGGATGATGAAGCCGAACAGGTTGACCTTGAAGTTGTCCAGCTTCGCATCGGCCTCGAACGTCGCCGCATCGGGATCGGCGATCGGCGCGCTCATCACGCCGTTCATCACGAACGTGGTCGCGTTGCTGCCGTCGGCCCTCGGCACGAACAGGTGCAGCGGATCGGACTTGGTGATCTGCGTGGACCACGAGAACCGCGCCTCGACGCGTTCCGGCAGCGTGGCGCTGGCCGGCAGCGATCGTGAGAGCAGCTTCGGCACGCTGTCGCCGGCGATCCCTGCCACGACGTCCAGCAACGACGCCAGCGGGATGCCGCCGAGGATCACCGCATCCTTGAAGAAGCTGGCCGGGTTGAACTGCGGCGTGCCACCACCCGGCCCGACGATATTGGCGAGATCAGACGCCGGGCCCATCACGCGCGAGAGGCCTTCGATTGCCATCGCCGGTGATGCCAGCGCACCCAGGTTGTCGGTGCGCGCCGAGTTGGTGTCGTCGCCGAACTTGAGCGCCCACGGGGCGGTGAGCTTGAGGAACACCTCGCCCTTGTTCGACGCGCCGAAACCCTGCGCGCCATAGGTGGGGTGATACTCGACCGTGACCATCGCATCGGTGCGTCCCAGTAGGCGCTGCACGGCGCGAATGCCCACGCGCGCCTGCGCCACTTCCGGATACACGTTCACCAGCGTCGGGCTGAGCGGCGTCTGGCCGGCGGTCAAGGTGAGTTGCTGCGTGGGGAGGCGGGTATCGCCCTTCGCCGATGGATCCACCGGCGCGAAGGCGACGCTCGCCCCCTGCAACTGTGCGGTACGGCGCACGGGATCAGCGTTCCGGTAGGCCGCGTTGACGGCTGGCGCCACCTGCGCGTTAGCCAGCTCGCTGATGAACAGCAGCGGCATCGCGAAGGTGCTCTGCGAGCCATCGCGATCGGTGCCGCGGATCTCGAACGGGAAGTCGCCCGCCGCAGTCTTCGGCCAGAACGCCATGCGCCGTGCGATCGTCCCGCCGTAGATCGGCTGCCCCGCCACCTCCAGCACCTTCACCGAGGGATCGGTGGGTGCGGTGAGGTTCGGCGTCACGCGCGTCAGCAGCTCGACGTCGGTGAACGGGAACGGGTGGCCTCCGCTCACATGCCGAGACCCTGTGTATCGCTTCGTCCGTTCGCGCACCACGATGAAGAAGCGTTGCCGCAGCACGGCGACGCGATTCGACCTGCTGGCGGGATTGGTCGCCGCGTCAGCCGACTCGAACTTCCGCTCCGTCACCTTGATCAGCGACGCGGCGTGTCCGAACGGCCACAGGAAGCCTGCGTACACCACGCGCACGTAGTGATCGCGACCGAGCGACGTGAGGTGTCGCCATTCCTGCAGGTCGGCGGTGTCGGGTCGCGGCTCCCACGCTCCCTCGGCATCCAGCAGTGCGCCAAGCGCCGTAAGGTGCAGCCGATGCGCCACCGACGGCTTCGGCACGTAATCCCGACGTGCCAGGGTGTCGCGATGGAACCCCGCCATGCAATCGACCAGCATCATGCGGTCGATCGGGTCCAGCGACATGCGAAACGGCTTCAGCAGGTCGGCGTATTCGGTGCGCTTGGCAGCGTCCAGTGCGTAATCGTCGGACCAGATGGCGCGGACGCTCCCGGAGCGATCGGGACCGGTGCGCTCGTCGGACGTGGTCAGGTGCGTGTGCCACAGCTCCTGCCGGCCGCGCTTTTCGCGCGCGGTGGTGTCGTGCTCGAATCGCGCGGCGCCGATCGGTGACAGGATGACGCGATACGGCACTTCCAGCTGCGTTGCATACCACGGCACCGGCTGCGGCCTGATGATCCACGGGACGATCGGAAAGACCTTGCCGAGCTCGAAGTCGGGACGCACGCGCGCCAGCTCGGCCAGCGCCACGCTGGTGTGATGACCCATCGCCGTCGCCACCAGGGCGCGCAGCTCCGCGCTGCGCGCCGAAGGGACCCGGGCAGTGACGCGATCCAGCTCGAGCCGGAACTGCTCGGTCATCTGCACGTCCACGTTCTCGGTCACGCCGCGATCCACGAACTGCGTCGCCTGTCGTGCCAGTCGATCAGCGGCGTTGCGTGCCAATCGGTCGAGGTCCGACCCGCCGAGTGTCGTCAGCGCCGCGCTCAGCGTCTCGGTGGTGTGCTGGAATTCGGAGCTGCCGAGCAGTGACAGCAGGAAGCTGCCGTCGCGACGGAAGTCGGGGCGTGCTCTCACCTGCGGGTACGGCTGTGCGGCGAGCGCGCGAGTCATCGGCCAGGTGCGACACGCCTCGAGGATGCCGGCGAAGGTGTACGGCACGCTCTCGACACCGGCCGGCATTGTGAAAGCCAGGCGACTCGGCTTCGCCATGCGCATGAACACCGACGGCAATGGCTTCAATGGTTCGCCATTGGGTGTCGCGGTGTTGTTGCGCTGATCGAACTTGTCGGGCGCACCTTGCCCGGTCGGCACCTCGGGCCCGGTCTTGTCGAGCAGCGCCTGCTCGCCGAAGGCCTGTGGCGGCAGTTCGAGGATCAGGCGCGCCACTCGCCCGGCGACGTCGCGCACCAGTCGTGGTGATGCACCGCGAACAACGCGCAGGTTGTCGCGGAACAGCGTGCCGACGAACAGGTCGTCCGGGCGCCGCAGCGGCACGCCGAAGTTCGCGATGTTCGTGCGACCGAGTGCCGCCATGAGGTCGGTGGCGACGATCAGTCGATCGATACCGAGCTTGGCGAAATCGGTCGACGCACGCGCCTTGGCGGTCTTGCGCGGTTTCGTGGCGGCGGCGGTGCTGTCGGCCTTCGTACTGCGACTGCGACCCGTCGTGCCCGTGCGCTTTCTCGTCGACATCGTCGTCTCCGCGATCAGGCTGCTTCACGAATTGTGGCAGGGCATGGAGCGCGCGGGCCGACGCGGTGCATCGCCGTCAGGTCGCGAAGCGAGACAATGCCCCCGCGAGTGCAACTCAGCAAGAGCGCGTGTCGGGCTCGAGCGTGTACGCGCGTGCGGAGATTTACGGTCCGGGTCGATAGGTTGTGCGAGGCGGAATCACGTTCCGATCACTGCATTTCACTTCCTGCTCGCGCATGCCCGACTTCTCCTTTCGCACGTCGCACGACGCCGGGAGCGCCCGCCTCGGCTGGTTCTCCACGCCACACGGTGTGGTCGAAACGCCGGCCTTCATGCCGGTCGGCACGCACGGCACGATCAAGGGATTGAGCGTGGAGGAAGTGCAGGCGGTGGGCGGGCAGATGATCCTTTCCAACGCCTACCACCTGTACCTGCGTCCGGGCGACATGATGGTGCGTGCGCTGGGCGGGCTGCACGCATTCACGCGCTGGGACGGCCCGATGCTGACCGACTCGGGCGGGTTTCAGGTGTTCTCGCTCTCCAGCCTGCGCACGGTGAGCGAGGAGGGGGTGGTGTTCCAGAGCCACATCGATGGCTCGAAGCACCAGTACACGCCGGAGAGCGTGATGCGGATCGAGCGGAACATCGGTGCCGACGTGATCATGCAGCTCGACGAGCTGATCGCGGGGCAGGCGGAGTTCGGGGCGAGCCAGGCGGCGATGGAGCGGAGCCTGCGCTGGCTGGATCGGTGCCGGGTGGAGTTCGACCGCATTTCGCGAGAGGGCCGGGGGGCCCCCCCCCACTTCGAAGTTCCCGCCGGCGCCCCCCCCATGGCAACGCACGACGCCGCCACCGACATCATCCCACCGCGTCAAACCCTCTTCCCCATCATCCAGGGCGGCATCCACCCCGCCCTCCGCGTCGCCTCCGCCCGCGGCATCCTCGACCGCGGCCCGTGGGACGGCATCGCCATTGGCGGCCTCTCCGTCGGCGAATCCAAGCCCGACATGTACGCCACCCTCGAAGTCGTGGAGCCCGTCATCCCGCGCACCGTCCCGCGCTACATGATGGGCGTCGGCTTCCCCGACGACCTCGTCGAAGCCGTTCGCCGCGGCGTCGACCTGTTCGACTGCGTCGCCCCCACCCGCATGGGCCGCAACGGCACCGCCTTCACCAGCGACGGCAAGGTGCAGGTCCGCAAGAGCAGCTTCCGCAACGACCGCCGTCCCCTCGACGAGGACTGCCCCTGCCCCTGCTGCACGAAGTACGACCGCGCCTACCTGCGGCACCTCTTCGTCAGCGAGGAGATGCTCGGCCTGCGCCTGCTCTCGCTCCACAACGTGGCTTTCCTGATCACGCTCATGCAGCGCGCCCGCACCGCACTCCGCGACGGCAGCTTCGAGAGCTGGAGCAGCGACTGGCTGGCCCGCTACCGCGCCACCCCGGCGGTCACCGCCTGAGCGGTGTGTTCGGCGCGGTGGTCAGGGCAGCAGGAACGGCACCAGGTGTGGCACTGTCGCGATCGCGGCAAATCGCACGGCACGACCCACGAACGCCACCAGCAGGAAGACGAACAGCGGCGTGCGTACCACCCCGGCACCGATCGCCGTCAGGTGGAAGGGCGGCACACTGACCAGCGCACTACTGGCCAGCGCCGCCAGTCCGAGGCGCGGTCGGGTGCGCAGGAAGGCTTCGGCCGCATCCACCTGTCGCCGCAGCCATTGGTGCCGGATCCGATGATGCTGTGTGCCGGCCCAGTACCAGAGCAGCTTGCCCAGTACGTGGCCCAGCGTCATCACCAGCAGCAGCGGCAGCACCATGCCCCGCGGCTCCAGCCCGGCGATGAGCAGCACCAGCAGCTCGGCGGCACCGATCGGGATCGCACCCATCAGCCCGCCCAGGAGGAATGCCGAGGCCAGCGCCGGCCCGGGTGACGAGAAGTCGCCGAGGGCGCGGCCGAACAGCCGGATCGGCTCGAGGTCTGGCATCGCAGGCATCGGGGCACCGTAGCGGATGGCGCGGAACCACGGCAAGCGTCACGAAACGTGGACGCCATTCCGCGCCCCGCGGCGGGAACGCCGCGATCAGATGTCCGCAGCATGCACGGTCCACTGCGGCGGCGCGCCCGGCACTGCGTATCTTTCTGGATCATCCGAGGCGTGATGCGCACCCTGCGCTCCGCCGCCGGCCCCTCCGACGCGACCGCCCCCGGGCATTCCCGCGCTCACGACATGCAGCCCAGCGCCACATGACCTCCATGCCCTTCGCCACCCTCGCCATCCTCCAGCTGCCCGGCGGCCAGACCCTGATCGCGCCGCTGCTGATGTACGGTGGCATCTTCGCGATCTTCTACTTCCTGCTCATCCGCCCGCAGCAGCAGCAGCGCAAGAAGCACGAGATGGCGATCCTCGAGCTGAAGAAGGGCGATCGCATCGTCACCGCTGGTGGACTGGTGGGTGAAGTGCAGCACATCAAGATCGGCACCACCGCCACGCCCGAGGACGAGATCACCGTCAAGAGCGGTGAGTCGCGCCTGATCGTCGAACGCGGCCGCATCGCCAAGATCTCGTCCAGCGCCGGCACCTCGAGCGCGGACAAGGTTGCCTGATGGCATTGCTCGACATCCAGGTCCTCGGCAGCCCGATCCTGCGTCGTGAGACGCAGCTCGTGCAGCAGATGACGCCCGAGCTGCGCCAGCTCGTGACCGACATGTTCGACACCATGTACGCCGCCAAGGGCATCGGCATCGCCGCGCCGCAGGTCGGGCGCAGCGAGCGCATTGCCGTGGTGGACGTGGAGAAGAACCCGATCGCGCTCATCAACCCGGTGATCACGCTCAAGAGCGGCAAGAGCAAGCGCGAGGAAGGCTGCCTCTCCATCCCCGACATTCACTACGAAGTCGAACGCGCGGCGAAGGTGGTGGTGCAGGCGCTGGACGTGGACATGAAGCCGATCACGCTCGAAGGCGCGGACCTGTTCGGCACCTGCCTGCAGCATGAGATCGATCACCTGCACGGAAAGCTCTTCCTCGATCACCTCTCGATCCTCAAGCGCCGACAGGCCATGCGCGAATGGGACGAGCAGAAGGACGACTACCCCGACCTCGTACGCCGCCTCACCCCCGAGGTGCTGGCGCGACTGCAGGCCGAGGAGGACGAGATGAATGCCGAGGCGGCCGACGAACACCGCAGCGACGTCCGCTGACCGTCGCTGATCGCCACCCGGACCACTGCTGATGCGCATCCTCTTCTGGGGCACACCGGACTTCGCCGTCCCGCCGCTGGAAGCGCTGTTGGGCGAGGGTTTCGACGTCGTCGGCGTCGTCACCCAGCCCGACCGGCCGGTGGGCCGCGCGCGGGTGCTCACGCCACCGCCGGTGAAGGTCGTCGCGCTGCGCGAAGGGTTGCCGGTGCTGCAGCCGGAACGCCCGCGCGGCGAGGCGTTCATGGCCGAACTCACCGCGCTCGGTCCGGACTTGAACGTGGTCGTGGCGTATGGGCACATCCTGCCCACCGACGTCATCGAGCAGCCGCCGCTCGGCACCATCAACATCCACGCCTCGCTGTTGCCCGAACTGCGTGGCGCGGCACCGATCGAGACCGCCATCCGCCGCGGCTTCACCAGCACCGGCGTGACCATCATGCGCATGGTGCTGGCGATGGACGCCGGCCCGATCCTGCACACCGCACGCGTCGACATCCTCGCCGACGAAACCGGCGGTGAGCTGCGCAACCGGCTCTCGGAGCTCGGGGCACAATCGCTGGTGGAGGCGCTGGCACTGCTCGAGCTGCAGCAGCTTCCGGAGACGGAGCAGGATCCGGCGCTGGTCACCTTCGCGCCCAAGATCGAGCGTGAGGATGCGCGTGTGGAATGGCGGGCGCCGGCATCCGACGTGGTCAACCTCGTCCGCGCCTTCGACCCGAAGCCCGGTGCCTTCACCACCCGGGACGGAGTGGACGTGAAGCTGTTCGGCGTGCGCGCGGCAGCACCACACGGCAGCGGTGATGCACCCGGCACCGTGATCCACATCGACGACGACGGCATGCTGGTGGCATGTGGCGAGGGCATCGTGCGCATCGCCGAGGTCCATCCGTCGGGAAAGCGCCGGCAGCTGGCACGTGAATGGGCGGCGGGTCGCGGTGTGGCGATTCAGGATGTCCTCGGCGCCGGTCCGGTGTCCACCGCCTGATGTACGGCACGATCCCGGTCCTGCACGCCCTCACCAACGACGTCGTGCTCGCTGATCCCGCGTTCGTGGCGTCGGCCACCGCGATGATGGAAGCCTGCCGGCATCGCGTCGCGATCCACCTGCGCGGCTCCGCCACCACCGCGCGGCGCCTGCTCGAGTTGTCGCTCGAGCTGCGCGTGATCAGCGAGGTCACGGGCAGCTGGGTGCTGGTGAACGACCGCGTCGACATCGCGATGGTCGCCGGCGTGAGCGGCGCCCAGCTCACGTCGCGATCACTGAGCATCACCGATGCGCGTCGCATCGCGCCGCAGCTGGTGCTCGGCGCCAGCGTGCACGACGCGCGTGATGCCTGGATCACGGCACAGAGCGGCGCCACGTTTCTGGTGGCCGGGCCTTCCGGCGACGGTGCGGCGCAGCCGACGATGACGACCCGTTTCATCGACGATGTGGTGGAGGCCGCTGACGGCTGTCCGGTGATCGCGGTCGGCGGCATGACACCCGATCGTGCACAGCAGCTGGCCCGCAGCGGCGCCGCCGGTGTGGCCGCGATGCGCGGCATCTGGCTCGACGATGCCGTCGCCGCCACGCGTCGCTACCTTGCAGCCTATGACGAGGGATTCCGCCGGTGAGGCTCCTGTGACGCTCGCGGCGGCGCCCGCCGCCCGTGGCGCGCTGATCACCGAGTCGCGCATTGCCGCTGCCGAGATCCTGACCTCGCTGCGCGGCGGTACGCTGCTCGATGCGGCGTTCGAGCGTGTCACCACGGCGCTCGATCCGCGTGATCGGCGCTGGGTGCAGGAACTCGTCTACGGGCTGCTGCGCTCGCGCGGCTGGATCGACGCCATCCTCGCCCCGCGCATCACCGGCGGGCTGGCGCGCCTCGACGCCGACCTCGGTGACCTGCTGCGCCTCGGCGCCTACCAGCTGCTCTGCATGGGCAGCGTGCCCGCCTACGCCGCCATCGCGCAGACGGTGGAACTGGCGAAGCGGCGCCACGGCATCGGCGCCAGCAAGCTGGTGAACGCAGTGTTGCGTCGCATCGACCGCGAGCGCGACCTGCCCGCCGTGGCCACCGCCGACGGCGCCGCGGCAGCACTCGATCGCAACCATGACGTCACCGAGCGCCTTGCGGTGCGCACCAGCCATCCCCGCTGGCTGCTGGAGCGATGGATCGCGCAGTGGGGTCGCGAGGCGACCGAGCGGTTGACCGCGCACAACAACAGCGAGGCGCCGATCATCGTGCGCCCGTTCGGCATCACGCGCGACGAGCTGCATGCCATGCTGCAGGAACGGAGTGTGGAGACGATCGATGCCCCGCTGATCAGCGATGGCCTGCAGCTGCCGCCCGGCGTGGCGCTGACGCAGCTCGGTGCCTTCCAGCGCGGGCAGCTGTACGTGCAGGATTCCGGCAGCGCGCTGGTGGTGCAGTACGCGCACATCCCGCGCGGTGACGTGGCAGCGGATATGTGCGCGGCGCCCGGTGGCAAGACACTGGCACTGCTGCAGGCCGGCGCACGCGTGATCGCCAGCGACCGATCCGCCAATCGCCTGCAACGACTGCACGCCAACCTGGAACGCATGCACGCAACCGACGTCGACGTGCGCGAGATGGACGCCACCGCACCGACGCTGGAGCCGGTGGATGCGATCCTGGTGGACGTGCCCTGCACCGGGACCGGCACCTTCCGTCGTCACCCCGACGCGCGATGGCGCCTGCGCGTCAGTGACGTCGCATTGCTGCCGGTGCTGCAGCGCGACATTCTCGCCGCCGCCAGCAGCTGCGTGAAGCCGGGTGGCCTGCTGATCTACAGCACCTGCTCGCTGGAGCGGGAAGAGAACGACGCGGTGGTCAACGAGTTCCTGGCCGACGACGATGCGTTCGTCCTCGAGCCACCGCCGGCGGGCACGGTGCCCGACGCCGTGATCGATGGCGGCATGCTGCGCGTGCTGCCGCAGGTACATGGTGTGGACGGCGCATTCGCGGCCCGCATGCGACGCATCCGATGACGCCACGCGTGCTCTCCGGATCGACGCGCTTCGAGCGGCTGCGCGCGCTGATCGGGCGCCACCCCATCATCAGCACCGCCATCGGCGGCTTCGTGGCAGGATTCGTCATGGTCGCCATCTACCTGATGCCGGGTGTGATGGCGCGCTCCGAATCCGCAGTGCCGAATGTCGTCGGCCTGCTCTTCAACGATGCCGCCGCACGATTGAGCGCCGCCGGCTTCACCGCCAAGACCGGCGAGTCCTTGCACCACCAGACGGCGCCGAAGAGTTCCGTGCTCGGCCAGTCGCCCGCGCCGGGCGTGAAGGCGCTGAAGGGGGACGATGTCACGCTCGACGTGTCGCTGGGAGCGAAGAAGGGCGTGGTGCCGGACCTCATCGGCCTCTCGCGCCAGGACGCCATCGCCGCGCTGGAAACGGCCGGCTTCGATGCCCCGACCGATTTCGTGGAGCGGCTCAATTCGCGCCCGCGCGGTGAGGTGCTGGCGGTGACACCGGCGGTGGGCACCACGCTGGTGCAGCCGTCCACCGTGCGCCTCACGCTGAGCGCCGGGCCCGACGCCGTCGGCGTGCCGTCGCTGGTCGGCATGCCGCTCGAGGATGCGCTCGCCCTGCTCGGCCAACTTGGCCTGGTGGCCGGGCCCTCCCGCGACGACACCTCCGGTGCGCAGCCGGTGAACTTCGTCGTCTCGCAGCGCCCCGCCGCCAACACACCCGTCTCGCCCGGCAGCAGCGTCACGCTCACCGTCTCGCAGCCGCGCATCCCGCCCGACAGCATCGAGCCGTAGCCGTCGTGGCGGTCACGGCCGACGCCGTCCTGCGGTGGTAGATTTGGCGGATGACAGCTCGCATCGCCCCCTCGCTCCTGTCGGTCGATTTCGCACGAATGGCCGACCAACTCGCCATGCTCGAAGCCGCCGGCGCCGACTGGCTGCACGTCGACGTGATGGACGGCGTGTTCGTGCCCAACCTGAGCTTCGGGTTGAAGGTGATCGAGACGGTGCGCGGCCTGACCTCGCTGCCGCTCGACGTGCACCTGATGACCGTCGAGCCGGAGAAGTATTTCGACAGCTTCGCCAAGGCCGGCGCCAACGGACTCACCATCCACGTCGAAACGGCGCCGCACCTGCACCGCCAGCTGATGCGCATCAAGGATCTGGGCTGCACGGCCGGCGTGACGATGAATCCCAGCACCTCGTTGGAGACCATCCGCGAGGTGGCCGGTGACCTCGACCTGCTGCTGATCATGTCGGTCAACCCGGGCTTCGGCGGTCAGCGCTTCATTCCGCAGTCGCTCGACAAGATCCGCCGCGCACGCCGGCTGCTGGACGACATCGGCAGCCGCGCCGTGCTGGAAGTGGATGGCGGCGTGGGCCGCGACACGATCCGCGACTGTCACCAGGCCGGCGCCGACACCTTCGTGGCCGGCAACGCCATCTTCAGCGCCGCCGATCCGGCCGCCGAGGTGAGCGTGTTGCGCAATCTCTGCCTGCTGGAGCCGGCATGACCTCGGGCCAGCAGTGGAGCGTGGTGGGCGCGATCGTGGCCGTGCTGGGCGGCGCGCTGTGGGGCGGCTCGTACCTGCTGAAGGACGAATTGGTGGGCGTGGACGTGGGCACGCCGGCGCCGATGTTCGCCGGTGCGACGATGGGCGGCGCGGTGAAGGCGAAGTCGCTGGCCGACTACAAGGGCAAGGTGGTGCTGCTCAATGTCTGGGCCACCTGGTGCGGCCCGTGCCGCACCGAGATGCCCAGCATCGAGGCGCTGCACAAGGCGCTCGGCCCGCAGGGGCTGCACGTGGTCGCAGTCAGCATCGACGATCCCGGCAAGGCCGACGACATCCGCAAGTTCCTGGCGGAGTACAAGCTCACGTTCGAGGTGCTGCACGACTCGACCCAGGCCATCCAGGGCGCGTACCAGACCACCGGCGTGCCGGAGACGTTCATCATCGCCGCCGATGGCACCATCCGGAAGAAGTTCATCGGCGAGTCGAACTGGAACAGCGAACCGAATCGGGCGCTCATCCGGCAACTGCTGAAGGACGCGGGCGAGTAACGTGTCGTCTCCGACGCTCGCGGCATAAGCCAGGCTGACCGTGCGCATCCTCGGCATCGAGACCAGCTGTGACGAAACCTCGGCCTCGGTCCTCAGCGGTCGTGGCGACGCGGTGGTGCTCGAGTCACTCGTGATCCTCTCGCAGGACGTGCACCGCATCTTCGGCGGCGTGGTGCCGGAGATCGCGAGCCGCCAGCACCTGACCTCCATCCTGCCGGTGGTCGACCAGGCGCTGGCCGACGCCGGCACGACGCTCGAAGCGCTGGACGCGATCGCGGTCACGCATGCGCCGGGATTGGTGGGTGCGCTGCTGGTGGGCGTGGCGACGGCGAAGGGACTGTCGCTGACGACCGGCGTGCCGCTGGTCGGGGTGCACCATCTGGAGGGGCACCTGTTCGCCACCAGCCTCGAACATCCTGACGCGGTGCCGCCCTTCGTGGCGCTGTTGGTGAGCGGCGGCCACACCCTGCTCCTCAACGTGCCGGCCTGGGGACGCTACGAGTTGCTCGGCGCCACCCGCGACGACGCCGCTGGCGAGGCCTTCGACAAGGCGGCCAAGCTCCTCGGTCTGCCGTATCCCGGCGGTCGGCATCTCGAGACCCTTGCCCTAGCCGGCGACCCGACGCGCTTCCGCTTCACGCGGCCGATGCTGCGCCGCGACCAGAAAATCGGTGATGCCGATTTCTACGATGTGTCGTTCAGCGGACTCAAGACTGCCGTGATGCTGGCGGTACGCGCATCGGAAAATCTTGGAGTTGATGCCGCGCACATCGCCCGTGGTTTCCAGGATGCGTTGACCGATACGCTGGCGGAGAAGGTCGCCCGGGCGGCGCGGGCCACCGGCGCGTCGCGCGTGGTGTTGGGTGGCGGCGTGGCCTGCAACCGCGCGCTGGTGGAGACGATTACGACCCGGGTCGGCAGCCGTGTGCCGGTCTTCGCTCCCTCGCCACGCATCGCCACCGACAATGCGGCCATGATCGCGAGGGCCGGGTTGTTCCACGCCGAGCAGGGGCACTGGGCGGCGCTGGATCTCGGCGCCTCGTCGGGCACGCCGATCCCGGGGCTGATCGGGCGCTGACGGGTGTCCGCCTGATGGCCGGCCTCCGGTACGGGCCACATGTTTCACGACATGTCTGTCGTGCATCGCTCCGCGCTCCGCTGGTTCCGTGGTCTGTCACTCCTGGCGACGGCGATGTTGGTCACGCCCGGTCGTGTGCCGGCGCAGTCGTTGCCGCGGGAAGTGCGCGTCGAGGTGCGTGATCGCGGCGGTCGCATGCTGCCCGGCGCACGCATCGACTTCCTCCCCGGCGCCGACACCGCACTGACCGACAGCACCGGTGTCGCGAGGGCGGTGGTGGAAGCGGACAGCACGATGACCATCAGCGTGCGCAAGATCGGCTTCGAGCCGCGTGCCGCGCGCTTCGCCATCGGTCGCGCACCGGCCTTCCTGGTGCGTGTGGCACTCGGCGACCTTGGCGCGCGGCTCCCCGAAGTGTCGGTGATCGCCGAGTATCCCGGTGAGCCGTGGCGGCGTGGCTACGAGGAGCGGAAGCGTCGCGCCAGCGGATCGTTCCGCGATCGCGACTACTTCACCGGTCCCCGCCAGCCGATGCTGCTCGACGACTGGTTCAACGGCATTCCCGGCACCCAGATGACGTCGCGCGGCCTGCGCATCAACCGTTGCCCGCGGCTCGGCGTCTGGATCGACGGCATGCACGTGACACGGCCAGGGCTGCCCGCCAGCATGGCGCTGATGCAGCTCACCGCCACCGACATCGCGGCAGTCGAGATCTACCGGATGGCCCAGCAGCAGGCGCAGTTCAGCGACCCGAATCTCGAGGACTGTTCGCTGGTGGTCTGGACGAGATCTCGCTGACGGCAGCGCGCCGGCTTCCCCTTCCCCAGCCTTCACGTCAGGGTGCGTCAATGCTTTGGATGACCAGGACAATCGTGATGCACGTGGTGACGGCAGCGACGCCGCTGCTGCTCGCGGGCGTGCTGCAGGCGCAGGCCTCCACGCCGCGCGACCTGCGCATCGAGGTGCGCGACAAGGGCGGCCGGCCGATACCGGAAGCGCAGGTGACCTTCTTCCTCAGCGGCGATTCCGCCTTCACCGATTCCTCCGGTATCGCGAAGAAGACGGTGCTCGCCGACTCGGCGATCAACATCACCATCCGGAAGCTCGGCTTCGAGCCGCGCAACGCGCGCTTCACGATCGGCAAGGCGCCCGCCTTCAACATCCGCGTGGCGCTCGGCGAAGCGGGCCAGAAGCTGCCGGAGGTCGAAGTGAAAGACTCCTATCCGGGTGAGCCGTGGCGCGTGGCCTTCGAACAGCGACGCAAGCGTGGCGGTGGCCAGTTCCGCGACATCAGCTACTTCCCCGGCGGCGTGCCGTTCAGCATCAACGACTGGTTCAACGGCCTGCCCGGTGTGCGCACCGGTGGCGGGACCGGCGGCGACATCAACATCCCGCGCTGCCGCAACCTCGGCGTCTGGATCGACAACCAGCACGCCACCTCGCCCGGCAGCACCTTCCGCGCCGCACTCCAGTCACTTCCCCCGCAGGACATCGCCGCGTTCGAGCTCTACACCTCGAACACCCCGGCGCAATTCACCGGCCAGAACGAGGACTGCTCGCTGCTCGTGTGGACTCGGCTCCGATAGACTCGCACGATCGCTCGCTGCTTGAATTGCTGAACTGCTAAAACTGCTGAACTGCAACTGCTTGACACAAAGGCTCGAAGGCACAAAGGCGCAACGCGTTTGTACAGATCGAGAAAGTGATTCGATGTCATTTCGAATTTGCTTTTTTCTGTTCGCTACTTATTCCCGTGCACGTCGCCGGTGGTGTGTAGGACGCGTTGCGCCTTCGTGCCTTTGAGCCTTTGTGTCAGGCAGTTGCAGTTGCAGTTGCAGTTGCAGTCGTAGCTGCCGTCACAGGAGCAGTCGCGCCGAGTAGTGCGACGACGACCGTCAGCGCTGCTTGCGGGCTGGCGGCGTGGTGGGGGCACAGCCGCAGCCGGAGTCGCAGCCGGTGCCTTTCGGTGCGCGGGCGGCGGCGATGGCCAGCCAGAGGCGGCGGCCGATGAAGAAGGCGGCACCGAGGACGATCGCAGCGATGATCAGTTGTTCGAGCATCCGTCCTCCTCAGCTGAAGCCCAGCAGTCGTCCACCCTGATACACCGCCAGGCCCGCGAAGTAGGCCAGGCCCAGCATGTACAAGAACTGGATCGCCGCCCAGCCCCAGCCGATGCGGCCACCACCGGCTTCGCGCACCGTCACCGCCACCGTGCTGATGCACATCAGCGCGAAGACGTAGAACACCATCAGCCCGATCGCGATCAGCGGCGAGTAGCGCGGTGCACCGGTGGCCGGATTCACCTCGGCGCGCAGGCGCTCGCGCAGCGCGGTGGAGGTCTCGTCGGCTTCGCCCACGCCGTAGATGGTGCCCATGGTGCTCACGAACACCTCGCGCGCGGCGAAGCTGGCGGCGATCGAGACACCGATCTTCCAGTCGTAGCCCAGCGGGCGCACCACCGGTTCGATCAGCTTGCCGACGTGACCGAGTGCGGAGTTCTCGAGCTGCATCTCGTGCGCGCGGTCCTCACTGACGCCAGCCGGCACGTCGGTCTTCGGGTAGGTGGCCAGCGCCCAGAGGATCACGCTGCAGCTCAGGATCACGGTGCCGGCGCGGCGCAGGAAGAGCTGCGCGCGATGCCACACGTTGGTGAGCGTGGTGCGCAGGTTCGGCAGGCGGTAGGCCGGCATCTCGAGGATCATCGGACGCACCGGTCCACGCAGCAGCGTGCGCTTGAACACCGCTGCCACCAGCAACGCCGTCACCGTGCCGAGCAGGTACATGAGCAGCATCGTCACGCCCTGCAGCGAGAACAGCCCGCCCAGCAGCGCGATCGGCGGCACGAAGGCGCCGATCAGCAGCGTGTACACCGGTAGCCGCGCCGAGCAGCTCATCAGCGGCACCACCATGATCGTCGCCAGCCGATCCTTGCGCTCCTCGATGGTGCGCGTGGCCATGATCGCCGGCACCGCGCAGGCGAAACCGCTGATCATCGGGATGAAGCTCTTGCCGTGCAGTCCCACGCGGCGCATCAGGCGGTCCATCAGGTACGCCGCGCGCGCCATGTAGCCGCTGTCCTCCAGCAGGCCGATGAACAGGAAGAGCATCGCGATCTGCGGCAGGAACACCAGCACGCTGCCCACGCCACCGATCACGCCATCCACCAGCAGGCCACGCAGGTCACCCTCGGGCAACAACGCACCGACGCCGTCACCGATGCGCGCCACGCCCCATTCCACCGCATCCATGGCCGGCGTGGCCCAGGTGAAGATGCCCTGGAAGACCATCACCATCACCGCGATGAACAGCAGCGGTCCCCACACGCGGTGCAGGACGATCGCGTCGATCTTGTCGCTGGTCGTGCGCGCACCCGCATTGTGGTGGATCACCGTGCGCGACACCACGCCACTGCTCCAGCCGTACCGGAGCTCGGCCTCGAGGCTGCGCGGATTCAGTCCCGCGGCCGCGATCGCGATGCGCGCCTCGTCCACCATCGGTGCGATCGACGTGCGCGCCTCACCGAACCACGACTCCAGCTTCGGCACCGCCAGCAGTCGCAGCGCGTCGTGCGCGGCGACGGTCGGCGTGGCGCCATGCGCCAGCAGCTCCTCGGCCAGCGGCGCCAGCGCGTCAGTGATCTCGGCCGACATGCCGAACGGCCGCACCGGCAGCGGCAGGTCGAGCACCGAGACCATCGCCTTGCGCAGCACGTCGAGGCCTTCGCCGCGGGTCGCGATCGTCGGCACCACCGGCGCACCCAGCTCGTGGATCAGCGCCACCGCATCCACCTCCACACCCGCCGCCGCAGCCGCATCCACCTGGTTCAGTGCAATCACGGTGGGCAGTCCGAGCTCCAGCACTTGGCTCACCAGGTACAGGTTGCGCTCCAGGTGCAGCGCGTCGGCGACCACCACCACCACGTCGGGCATCGGCTCGCCGCCGGTGCCGCGCAGCACACCGAGGGCGATCTCCTCGTCGGGGCTCGCCGGTGACAGCGCGTAGCATCCCGGGACGTCCACGATGGTGACTTTTTCGCCATTCGGGCCGCGCATCGCGCCTTCCACCCGCTCCACCGTGACGCCGGCGAAGTTGCCGACGCGCTGACGCATGCCGGTGAGGGCGTTGAAGAGCGTGCTCTTGCCGGTATTCGGGTTCCCGACCAGCGCCACGCGGATACGCCGCTGGCTCGCCTCGATCGTCACACCGACCCCGGAACGGGGAGCGAAGGACGTGGACACCGGTTTGTCAGTGCGGCGTGAACCGCAGTGCGGCTCAGCGCGTCGGGAGGACGGTGATGCCGGCGGTGATCGCAGGGCTCAGCGCCAGCCGCGACCCGCGCACGTCCAGCAGCATGCAATGACGCGCGTCCACCACGTTCACGCTGGCGCCTTCCATGAGCCCGAGTTCGCGGAGCCGGCACGCCTCATTCTCACCGCAGCCCAGCGACACGACCGTCGCCGACGCCCCCGCAACGCAGTCTCCGAGGCGGCACGCCAGCGGTGCACGTGCAGCACTCGCGCGGAGCGGCTCGACGACGGGGAGGGCGACAGGAATCACGGTTCGGTCTAGTTGAGAATGGTTCTCAGGTGCACAGAAGAACAATACACCGCGCTTTCAGCCTCGGCCAGTGCGCGTCCCTCAATGCCGAATAATCTGCTTGGAATTGGCGCGCGACTCAAGCCGGTGCCGACTCCAGCACCACCACGGCGGCGGCCACCATCTCGGAGTGGGTCAGCGTGATGTGGATGCTGACCACGCCCAGCTCGGCTGCCCGGCGCGCCGCCGCCCCGTGCAGCAAGAGTGTCGGCCGCCCGTCGAGCGGAGAGTTGGCGACCTCGATTTCCTGCCAGTGGATGTGGCGCGCTTCCTCGGAACCCGCGAGCGCCTTGTAGGCTGCTTCCTTGGCGGCGAAGCGGGCGGCGAAATGCCGAGCGGGTGCGCCGCGTCGGTCGCAGTAGGTCCGCTCGCCGGCGGTGAACAGCCGGGCCCGCGCCCGCTCCGGGTGCCGTGCCAGCAGGCGCGCGATCCGGTCGATGTCGGCCAGGTCCATCCCCACCCCCCGGATCACGGGCTGCTCCGGCGCTCGCCGCGGATGAGCTTCCGCCACATCGAGCCCTGCGCCCCGCGCGAGTCGGCGAGCACCGGCACCATGGCCGTCCAGGCATCGTCGGCGGCGCGGAAGGCGCGACCGACCCGGCCCGTCCACTCGCGCCAGTGGGCGAATTGCGTGGCGTTCGGCGCGTGTCGCAACTGCGATGCGGCCTCGTCCATCCGTCGCAGGGCCGCGTCGTATCCGACACCCAATTCCTCCAGTTCCGCCACCAGTGCGCGGCGGTCCGGCGCACGTTCGAAACGATCCGACGCCCACGCCTCACGCGTCGCCTGCGCATGCCGAATCATCCGCTCGGCGTCGAACGCGCGGCGCTGTGTCTCGACGGTGCGGCTCTCCTCGGCCACCCGGCGCGCCGTCAGCAGCGCCTCGAACCAGCGGTCGTGATCCGAGCCTGGGGCACTGCGCTCCGAGCCGAAGCCGCGCAGCGACAGCGTCTGCGCGGGGAAGACGCAGACCGCCGCCTCGAGGCGGTTGCGCAATCCATCGAAGTGCGGAGAACCCGAGAGCGTCACGACCTTGCCGTCGTGCCTGAACAAACGCAGTTCCCCGTGCTCCGATTCCGCGCCCTGCAGGTCGTCCACCGCGATCTCGAGCACCATGCGCGTCGCATCGTCGTACGCGATGCGGAGCGTGCGACCGGTCAACTGCACGGCGGCGTCGTAATCCAGCGACCGGTCGTGCCAGCTGCCGTGCAGGCGTGCCGACAGCGTCGCGTCGACCGACGACATCAGGCCGCGCGCTCCGCAAGCACACTGGTGATGGTGCGCACCACACCCGCAGTGTCGGTGAGGTCGGCGAACACCGCCAGCGGTCCATACGGCTCGAGGTCCGCCGCGCGAAAGCGGCCCGTCTCCACGCCGATCGCGTGTGCACCGATCTCGCGACCGCAGGTGAGGTCATGCGGCGTGTCGCCGATGATCACGATGCGAGAGCCCGGGAAGTCGGTGCCGAGCAACGTGGCGGCGCGCACCTGCGCGATGGCGGGGAGCGCGGGGCGTGACGCATGATCCGACCCATACGCGCCCACCACGAACCGCTCCGGTGCGATGTCCACCGCCCGCAGCTTCAGCGTCGCTCCCGCCTCGATGTTGCCGGTCAGCAGGCCGAGCATCACGTCACTGCGCTCGTCGAGCGCATCGAGCAACGCGGGTACACCGGGCAGCAGCTGCACCCGGTCCGGCGCGCCGGTGATGTCAGCCTCGAGATACGAGTAGTAGCGCTCCAGCGCCACATCCATGCGCTCGTGGATCACCTCTTCGCCGATGCCCGCCATCGTGCCCAGCTCGAAGACGATCTGCGGATCGGTCTTGCCGTCGAACGGATGCTGTTGCGGGCCGGTGGCGCCGAAGACGTCGAGCATCGCCTGGTGCACGCTGCGGCGACCGTCGCCATGTGCCAGCAGCATCGTGCCGTCGATGTCGAACAGGACGAGGACGGTCATGCCTTCCGCCGCGCGAGGAGGAGGCCGCCGGTGATGCAGAGAAAGCCCATGATCTGCCAGAAGGTTGGACGGTCGTTCTGGAACTGCCACGCCACCAGGATCGCCACGAAGGGCTGCAGGTTGGCGTAGAGCGAGGTGCGGGTGGCGCCGATGGTCTTCAGGCCGTGATAGTAGATCAGGTACGCGACGGCGATGGCGCCGCACCCTGCGTAAGCCATCGCCGCCCAGGTGCGCCATGAGAGCGCCAACCAGTCGCTGGCGAGCAGGTCGCGCCCGGTGAGCACGAACAGCGGCACGAGGCCACCGGCGAGCGTGATCAGCGTCAGCTGCAGGCCGTTCACGCGCTGCGTGAGGGGGCGCAGCAGCGTAGCGTAGATCGCCCAGGTGATCACGGCCATCGCGAGGTAGAAGTTCCCCAGCCACGAGCCGCCGTGGCCCGGTGTCGCGTTGTCGCCCAGCATCACCATCGTCACGCCGCTGACCGACAGCAGCACACCGGCGATGAGGAACTTCGTCATCTTCTCGGTGCGCGTCGCCCAGCCGAGGAGGGCCAGCGCGGCCGGTGATGCCGCCAGGATCAGCGAGGCCGACCCGCTGCGCGCGCGCGACAGCCCCATCACGAACATGTACTGATAGATGCCGTTGCCGATCACACCGTAGGCCAGCATGCGGATCGTATCGGCGCGGCGCGGCCATGGCTCACGGACGGTGATCGCGGCGATGATCAGCATCACGATGGCACCGAGCGCCATGCGTGCGGTGTTGAATGCCAGGCCCGGCATGTGCGCCGTGCCGTACTGCACCGCGAAGAAGTTGGCGCCCCAGAGCGCCGCCATCAGGAGCAGCAGGAGGTCGATCCTGCCGAACCCGGCCGGCTCGGGCACGGCGGACGCGTCGTCCGGGGCGACCGGGGTGGCGGGCGAAGGCGCGGTGGTTGCGGTCATCTTTGCCAATCTACTCCTGCCGGTCACCCACCCCTTCGACACATGCTGCCTCGCTCAGCTCTTCGTCCCCGATTCGCCGCCCGTCACCGGTCGGCCTCGATCGCGCGCGCGCTCGGTGCGCTGTTGGTGGCCGCGACATTCTCTTCCTGTACGAGCGACGGAGGCTCCGGTGGCCCGGTGGCACCGCTGCCGGGTGGCACCATCTCGCTCAGCCTCACGCCGTCAAGCGTCACGCTGGCACCGGGTGCCACCGGTGGCGTCGGCCTCACCGTCACACGGACGGGGAGTTTTGCCGGCGCGGTGGCGCTCTCCGCGTCGGGTGTGCCGGCGGGTGTGAACCTGACCTTCGGGTCGTCCACCGTGTCGCCCAGCGCCGTCTCCACCTCGGTGAACCTGGTGATCGCCGGCAGCGCCGCGCCCGGCACCACGGAGATCTCGATCATCGGCAGCGGCAGTGGCATCACATCCCCGGCGACCAAGCTCACGCTGCGCATCCAGTAGACGATGCGGGCATGCAAGGCGTGCATCGCCCGCTCGGGACCGCTTCCCCCGGCTCTCCGGTGCCGGTAGGATGCTCGCATGCATGTCCAATTCGCACTGTTCGCCGACGCCGCCAACGTGTCGCAGGAAGGAAAGCTCAACATCCTCGGCGTGTTCGACGCCCTGCACGTGGGGCAGCTGCCGTCGCTGCACCCGCGCGCCACGTTCGTGGTGCGCCTGAAAGCCGTGGCCGAGGACGAAGGTCCGCACGGGGTGAGCTTGGAGTGGACGAACCCCGTCGGTGAGCTGCTCTGGTCGTCGCGCGGCGAACTGACGGTGGGACCGCCGCCGGACGGTGCCGAGGGTATCGACGTGCCCCTGCTGGCGGTGGTGGACCTGCCGCTCGATTCGCCCGGCGTCTACACCATGATCGTGGCGGTGGACGACGACGAGGCGGCGCGCACCTCGCTGCACGTGCACCAGGCGCTGGAGACGATGATGCCGCTGGCTCCCGCGGCACCGGCCGGGTTGGTCAGCTAGTCACACCACCCGGCGCGCGGTGACGAACCGCCCGCTCAGCGCGGCGACGTAGGCATCGTCGGTGTCACCCAGCCACTCCAGCGCGAATCCACCGCGCCCGAGCGCGATGTGGGCCAGACGGTCGCCCGCCAGCGCGATGCCGACGTGCGTGATGCGGCGATCATCGCGGTCGGAGAAGAAGAGCAGGTCGGCGGGCTGCAGCGCCTCGCGTGACACCTCCACGCCGACGAGCGCCTGCTGCCACGCGTCGCGCGGGAGTGGCACGCCGTGCACGCCGAAGATGGTCTGCGTGAAGCCGCTGCAGTCCGCGCCCCACGGGGTGATGCCGCCCCATTGGTACGACGTGCCCTCGAACCACTCCACCGCCGACTGCGCGATGGCGTCGGGCGCGGTGGCGAAGTGTTCCTCCATGTCGCCCAGCGCGACCGTGTCACCGTCCACGATCTCCTCGTCGAGGTCCAGCCAGGCGCCGAGTGGCAACGCGCGCAACCCGTGTCGTTCGCTGCGCGCGATCACGCCCATCGATACGCGCGGCACGTAGGTCAGCGCGAAGTCCTCCGAGGTGCTCGGCACCACCGGTGACTCGTCCACCAGGCGCATGAAGTAGCCGTCGTGCATCCAGCCCTCGTACTGGTCCATGCCCCGCACGCGGTGCCAGTGATCGTCGCGCGACTCGAGCACGTAGACGGGATGCCCGGCCAGCCGCTGCGAGACCTGCGCCGATGACACGCGCGGCTCGGCGAACAGCGGCGCGATCGCGCTGCGGACGAAGGCGTGCCCGATGATGGATGAAGTCATGTGCGGCGTCCGGTGCACGGGTGCGGGTGGCGGCGGTTCACGAGGACACCGGCTCGGCGAGGAATCCCTTCAGCTTGCCGATCAGCGTCATGCGGCTGATGCCCAGGCTGCGTGCGGCGTGGGTGCGGTTGCCGCGAAACGTGGCCAGGGCGCGCAGCAGGTGCCAGCGTTCGACGTCGGCGAGCGGGGCTGACGGCAGCGGTGGACCCGCATCGTCACCTCGCAACGACAGGTGCGCCGGACCAACCACCGCTGTCCCGCGTGCGCGCAACTGCGCCAGTGCCATCATCGCCTCCAACTCGCGCAGGTTCTCCGGCCAGTCGTGCGCGCCGAGTGCATCGTGCGCTGCGGCATCGAGCGAGACCGGCAGGTCGGCGTCACCGTCGGCAGTCTGGCGCAGAACTGCTTCCGCCAGCGCCACCAGGTCCACCACGCCGCGTTCCGCAAGCGGCGGCAGCAACATCGGCCAGGCGTGCAGCCGGTAGTAGAGCGACTCGATGAAGGCGCCGCTGGTGACTCGCGCCACGAGGTCGGTGCTGGTGGTGGCCATCAGGCGCGCCACACCGCTGCGCGCGTCGGTGCGCTGGTCGAGCATCATCTGCGCCGTCGGCGCGAGGTACTCCACGTGTCGCACCATCAGCGTCCCGCCAGCCCTCACGGCGTCGAGCGCCAAGCGCAGTGCGGCTTCCTCGTCACGACGCGCATCCACCACCTGCAGCGGTTGCATGGAGAGGGTGGAGCCGAGGTGAATGCGCTGCGCCAGGTAGCGCTTGCCCAGTCCGCGCGCGCCGACCAGCAGCACAGGGCGCGTCACGTCGCGCTGCAATTCGCCCGCGCGGGCGGCCAGTGCACGCATCACGCTGCTGGTGCCCACCAGCGGCAGCGGCGTCTCATCGCTCACCTCAGTATTCCCACTTGCGCGTGATGTCGAGGCCCCATTGCGCCGGCGTCGGTACGAAATTGCGCGCATTCACGTTGCTGTTGCACTGCAGCACGCTGGTCGGTGGCTCTCGACCGATGGACGTGGACAGTCGCGAATTGAATCGGTATTCGAGGGTGGCACCGATGGAGTTCACCAGCGGCTGCTCGGTGCTGACCTGACTGTTCCCGAACAGCTGGCAGAGGCCCACGTTGGCGCGTACGAACGTCCGTCCGCCGATCTGCACGCCACCACCCAGTCGCGTGCTGGCCAGCACCGACGACGGTCCGAACTGCTGCCCGCTCACGCCGCCGGCCGTCTCGATCTGGAACTGGTCGAAGCCGAGCGCACGCGCCACGCGATCACCGAGCGCGCTGCCGAGCGTGGGCAGCAACACGCCGAACGCCTGCGAAGAGTACTGGTCGGCGGCAGTGGTGACGGCGAAGCTGGGTCGGCCGGTGAACAGGTAGCTGATCGCGTCCGACTCGGAGAGGGCGAGGCTGGGATCGGCGCTGCCCAGCTTGAGCGTCGGTGTCGCCAGCGTGCCGCCGATGGTGATGCGCACCGGAATGTCGCGATCCTGCCGCGTGTACTGGCGGACGATGTTCACCGCCTGGATGTCGAGCGTCGGGTTGAGCTCCGGCTCGCCGAAGAATCGCAGCGTTCCACGCTCCACGTCGAAGGTGCGCTGCACCGCCCCGAAGCCGAGCTTGAGCCTGTAGGTGCCACGTTCGGCGAGCAGCGTGCCATCGAGGGCCAGCTGCACGCGCGTCGAGTCCAGTCGTGCACGTCCCAGCGTGACACCCACCTCGCCGGCCAGCTTGATGTTCGCTTCGGGCGAGCGGAGCCAGACATTGTTGCCCATCACCAGTCTGACGTCGCGCACCTCGAGGTTGCGCAGCAGCGGCGACGGCGCTGCAGCCAGCAGTGAGCGACCCTGCGTGGTGGTGGTGTCGATCAGCGTGAAGAACTCCGGGTCGTCGATGCTGACCAGGTTCTTGGCGACGCCCAGTTCCGGGATCGTGATGTCACCGGTGGGGATGGTGACGGTTCCGGTGAGCACCGAGCCACGCTGCGTGCCCCGCACCTGCAGGCCCGCCGCATCGGTGGACACCTGCAGCGTCGCGATGCGCGGCCGGTCGAGGATGCGCAGGTTGGTGGCTTGCACTGCGAGATCGAACGACGGGTCCGACAGCGACGCGAACCCGACGCGGCCACTGAGGATCGCGCTGCCGCCGCGTGTGCCCGCGCCACTCACCGTCAGGCGCGGAATGGAGAGGTTGTCGCCACTGAAGCGCAGCGCGCCGTCCATGCCCACCAGTCGCACGCCGAGTGGTGTGAAGAAGCTGGCGCCGTTCACCATGTTCACCGTGCCGTCGAGGCGCGGCTCCCGCACTGAACCGCGCAGCTGCACCTCGCCCGTGAGGGTGCCACTGGCGTCGGTGATCGCCGATGACGCGGCCTCGAACAGCGCCAGCGGCGTGTTCTGCAACGTGAGCGAGCCGCTGAGACTCGAGTCGCGCGCCAGGACGGGGAAACGGTCGAGGGATGCGTTCACCGGCAGTGCGAGGCGCGCCGAGAGCAACGTGTTGGCGCGGTTCCGCTCACTGAGCGAGACGTCGGCGCGGAAGCGGCCGGTGGCGTAGTTCCCGTCGAGTCGCGCGTCACCGATCGGTGTGGTGCCGACCGTGATGCCGTTGGCACGCGCCACCAGTGACGCCGTCGGTTCGGCCCGCGTGCCGCGCATGTCGAGGCGTGCGTCGAGGAGGCCGGTGAGCGGCCGTTCGCGACGCGTGATCCAGCCAATGTCGCGCAACGGCACCTGCGTCCCTTCGACCAGCACCGAGAGCGTGTCGCGCGCCGGCACGTAGGCACGCACCCGCAACCGTGCCGATGCGGTGTCGCCGAGCACCAGCGAGTCGAGCGAGGTGACGCCGGCGGTGCGTGTCACGGTGGCGGGGTGCAGTAGGGACCAGCGCGTGTGCGGGCCGGAGGCGAAGAGCGTGGTGAGGGTGGTGATGACCGAGTCGCCGCCGGCCCCATGCAGTCCTGCCTCGAGCCGCATCTCCACACCGCTGTCGGCGCGGGCGGCGATGGACACCGTGCCGTCGCGACCGGACGTGAACATGCCGCGCGCGGTGACCGCGTTCAGCCGCAGCGGACCGGCCACCACGCTGTCGGCCTCGAACTGCAGCGCGCCACTCGGCACGCCGCGTACGAAGTTGCCGGTGGCGGTGAAGTCCGCGATCGCCGTCTGGAAGGTGCCGCGCAGCACGTCACGACCGGAGAACGTCGCACTCACGCCGAGCGAGTCGAGCCACCCCGACACGCGCCCGCGCAACGTGAGTCCACCGGAGAGCGAGTCAGGCGTGTCGGCCGGCGCGCTGCTGAGCCAAGGCCGGAGCCCGCCGAGTGAATCGGCGGTGATGCGGAACAGCAGCGAGTCGCTCCGGTCGGCGCGCAGGCCCACGCCGCCGCGCGCACCGATGGACACGGCCGGCGAGAGCAGGCTGAGTGAGTCCACCTGCGCGATGCCGTCGCGGAACGAGAACCGGCCGGTCGCCTCATCGATGCGCAACGCGTCCACGCGCGACCGGCCGAGCATCATGGCGAGGGTGCCGGCCAGGCGCGGCAGCGAGTCACCGGTTATGTCGATGTCGGCACGCCCGTTGAGCTGCGTCACCGGTGCCGCCGAATTCTGCAGCAGCGTGCGCAGGTCGAGCCGGTCGAAGGTCGCCTGCCCCTTCAGCCCGTAGCTGAGCGGATCGATGTCGAGGATGCCGCTGCCGGTGAGGTTTCCTGCCTCACCGCTCAATTGCCCGGTGACTTCAAGCGCCGCGATGGTGCCCTTGACCGTCAACGGTCCGCTGAAGGTGCCACGCAGCGGCATCATCGCGTACGAGTTGCCGAGCATCGTCAGCGAGATCGGGTCGGCATTCAGCTGCATGTCGTAGTTCACGTACAGCGGTTCGAGCTTGATGCGGCCGGCACCGGTGAGGTGCGACAGGGGCGCGCCGGTGCCGTCGTCATGGAACACCTCGAGGTCGCGCAGCCGCACGTCGTACCAGAGCGAATCGAGGATCGCGGTGCCGCGCACGAAGCCGTTCACGCGGGCGAATTCCTTGTTCAGGAAACGCGGCGTGCGGAGGTCGGCCGCCGCCACTTCCACCTCGAAGCCGCGGAACCTCGTGAACGCCGGGTAGAGGATGTCCACCTGCCCTCGACCACGGCCGCTGCTGGTGGCGCCGGCCACGTTGCCGTCGCGGAAGGTGAATCGCAGGTCGTCCACGTCGAAGCGATGCAGCGGTCCACCCTTCGCCTTCACCGTGCCGGTGAACTGCCCTCGCCACGGATACGGGAATGGGATGCCGTTGAACTGCCGCAGCAGCGCGAAGTCGAGCGGATCGGCGCGCATGTCCACGTCGGTCAGCGTGACGACCGGGCCGCCCACGCCCCACGTCATCCGGCCGCGCAGCCGCGAGTCGAGGCTGCGCGCATCCATGTTCGTGATCGCGTAGGTCAGCACGCGCAGGTTCGACGGATCGTTGCGGATCCGCAGGTCCATGGTGCCGCCACCATCGGTGGGAAACGTCTCCGTCAGCCACGCGATGTCACGCATCGCCACCTTCGAGCCGTGCACGAGGATGTCGTACCGCTCGGTGAGGTTGCTGCCCCAGACCACCTTGCCGGTCGCGTCGCCGACGGAGCCGGGGAGCTCGAAGTGCGGCAGCCGCAGCCAGATCGAGTCGCCCAGCCAGCGGAAGTCACCGCGGATGTTGCTGAACCGGAACGGCGGGTCGAACTCCGCCACGTCCATGTCGGTGACCTGGAACAGGCGGCCCAGCGTGTCGGGATGCGCCATGCGCACGTGCGACAGCTCGAGGTGGCCTTCCTCCCACTTCCAGGTGCGCTGCAACCCACGCGGCCCGCGCCGGATCTGGGCGTTGGTACGCGCGAGGTTGAAGGCGATGGCGCTGTCACGGCGCGCGCCCTTCAGCGAGTCGGCAGGCACCCACGGCATGGTGAGGTGGAACCGGCCGCGCGTGAGCGACACCGAGTCGAGCACCAGGAAGTCGCCGAACGCCCCCTTGGTGCGCGGCGCCGCACTTTTCGGCTTGCGGGGGAAGATGTGCTTGTAGTTCCAGTCGCCGTCGCGGTACTTGATGATCTGGACGTAGACGTTGTCGGTGATCAGGCGCTGGACGAGGATGCGCCGATCGAGGAAGTCGCGCGGGTCCCAGCGCATCGTGGTGCGGCCCGCTGCCACCATCACCACGCCGGCACTGTCGGCAATCTCGATCGAATCCACCGTGACGCCGGTCAGGATCGGCCCGGTGATCTTGCCGACGTACAGCCGGCCCTTCACCGCCGGGATCATCTGTGCCACCACCACGCTGCGCAGCCAGCCGCGACCCACGTCGGTGCCGGTCACGAGCAGCACCGAGCCCACCGCCGCCACCATCATCAGCAGCACGGTGACCAGTCCGGCCACGAGCACCAGGCGTCGGCGGCGGATCATGGCGTCAGAACGCCTGCCCGATCGCGAAGAAGAACGTGAACGGTCCCAGCGCCCCACGATTCCGCCGCGGGGCGTACGAACCGAGGCACTGCGCGTACGCGTCCTGCACCACGCGCGTCACCGGCCTTCCGTCGGCATCGTTCTCGGTGATCTCGCGCGCGACGATGGTGTTGCCCGGGCTCACGCAGAGCAGCGCCTGGGTGCCGTTGGCGCGCGGCAGGTCGTTGAAATACGCGGCGCCGGATCGCGGCGGATAGTTGTTGTAGCCGAGGTCGAGGCGGATCACGCCCACCGGCGAGAAGATGCGCGCGCCCAGTCCGGGTGTGGTGCGCAGGGTGCTGTTGCGCAGCGATGCGTCACGTCCGCCACGGCTCCACACCTGGCCGAAGTCGGCGAACAGCGTCCACTGCAGCAACTGCGGCAGGAACGGACTGCGCAGGCGCAGTTCCACGTTCCCCACCGCCACCGTGTTGCCGCCCACCGGCACCACGCGAAACGGCTGCACGGTCGGATTGACCTCGTAGGAGAACGTCCCGTTGCCGAGGTCGCGGCGGATGAACGGCTGCGTGGAATCGGGATTGACGACGTAGGCCACCGGCCCGAGCTCGTTCTGGCGGAAGCCACGCACGGTGGTCGGTCCGCCGGCATAGAGCCGCTCCTGCGGTGGCACCAGCCGATCACTGCTGCCGAACACCGCGCCCAGCTGCATGCGCACCGCCAGCGTGGTGCCGTATCCCAGTCCCCAGAACTTGCTGGCGTCGAGCACCGCGCTGCTGAACTTGAAGGCCGAGTCGGAGAACGTGAACGACGAGGCGTGTCGGATCGCCAATCGAGTGAACGAGCCGCGGCGCGGGTTGATCGGATCGTCGGTGCGATCGCGGCTGAAGTTCGCACCCAGCACGGCGAGACGGCGGGTGGTCTCGAACACGCGACGATCTTCCGGGGCACACCGGTTCAGCACCGAACAGAAGAGGGCCGGCTGCGCCTCGGTGCGACCGAAGCTCAGGTCGTACGCCAGCGTCACCGGCAGTCGCGGCGCGGCCTGCAGCGTGACACTCGTGATCGCCCCGATCGGCGTGCTGCGACGGTAGGCTCGAAACTCACCGCGCACCTCGGAATACAGGGTCACTTCCGGAATGCGCAGGCCACCGGGACCGACCGGTGGGCGCAACGTGGCACCGACGTAGTAGTTCAGCCGGTCGCTGTACGGATCGCTGCCGTTCGCCACCGCCTGGCAGATGCCGTCGGCCCACGCGTAATCCACCGGTCGACCGACACCGATCTTGCTCAGTCGGCCGGTGATCTCGATGCGGCGCGCGCGGCGGAGCAGGTTGCGGTCGGTGTATTGGAGCTGCGTGCGAAAGCAGTCCAGCGTGCCGAAGCCCGCGCTCAGCGTGCGGCTGTGCATGAATCGCTCGGCGATGTTCACCACCACGTCCACGCGCGTCGAGTCGGCGGTGAAGGCGAGCGAGTCGAGCAGGCGCGGTTCGATGCGCACCTGCTGGTAGGCATCGGTGAGGTAGAGGGCGCGTGTGGCGCGCTCCACGTCACCCTGCTGGTAGCGCTGCCCGGGGCGCAGTCCCACCAAGCGCTTGACCACGTCGGACGGGATCTCCTGCGGGCGTCCTTCCCGGGGCACCGCATTCACCACCACGTCGGCGATGGTCACCAGAGGCCCGGGACGTACGGAGAGTTCGACGACGGCGGTGCGGCGTGTCGAATCGGCGGCCTCGCCACGCAGCACGTCGGTGGCCAGCAGGACCTGCGCGAATGGATATCCCACGTCGGCGAGCCGGCGGCGCAACGAATCGCGGCTCTGCTCGAGCAGGTACTGATCGAAGGGCTGACCCTGGCCGGTGGGCAGGTTGCGCACCAGGCGATCGCGCTCGGCGATGCGCTCCACGCCGACCACCCGCAGCGTGTCGATCGTGGTCACGCGTCCCTCACGAATGTCGAATCGGAGGTCCATCGTGCGCCCGCTGCGCTGCACCACCGTGTCCACCTGCACGTCGGGAAAGCCGCGACGTCGGTAGTAGATCACGAGGCGCGCCCGGTCGATCGCCACCAGGCCTGGATTGCCGCACCGCGTCTCGCCGAAGACGCCGCCGATCAGCGCCAGTCGACTCAGCACCTCCGACGCCGTGAGTGCGATCACACCGGCCAGCTGTCCATCGGTGAAGGCGCGGTTGCCTGCGAAGGCCAGCGATCGCACCTCGAGCTCGGCCGGGTCGCAGGCATCACGTTGCGCCTGCACCGCCTGCGGCGTCGCGAGGCCGAGACACACCGCGATGAGGCGCAGACACCGCCAGACGGGGCGTACCTTCCTCGGAATCGAGCGGGAAACGATGGCGGATCGGTGCGGCAGTGTGCAGACCGAGGGAACGATTGACGGTGCCGCGCCACATTGCGCGACGGAAACGGTTGGCACCCCGTATGAACCGGTCGTAAGTTCACGCTCGCGGCAGCCGGTGTCAACGACGTACGCGCTTTCAGGACAACGGGTTAGCTCACGTCGTTGCCACGCCGCTCCCCCTTCGTCGTTCCACGTCAGCCTCGACGCGATGCCTGCCCTTCGACGCTTCACCGGTTCGATCATCGTGCTGGCCATCCTCGCCGGCTGCGGCGGCGGCGAATCGGCCGTGCAACGCGGTGCGATCGTCGACAGCCGCGACACGTACGATCCACGCTCGTTCGATCCCGCGCTGTCGACCGACGTGCCGACCGGGCGCGCGGTCGGATACGTGTTCGAGGGACTGACACGCTTCTCACCCGAGGCGCAGGTGGAACCGGCGCTCGCCTCGTCGTGGACCGTGTCACCCGATGGCCGCATCTGGCGGTTCACCCTGCGGCAGAACGTGAAGTTCCATGACGGCAGCGCCTTCAGCGCCCAGCACGTGGTGAAGAGCTTCGAGCGTGTGCTGGACCCGAAGACGCGTGGCGGCCGTGGCTGGCCGCTGTTTCCGATCGCCGGTGCCACCGAGTTCGCCGCCGGCCGCGCGAAGTCGATCAGCGGCCTGCGGATCGCCGACGACAGCACGGTGGTGGTCACGCTCACCGAACCGTTCGCGATCTTCCCCAAGCTGCTGGCGATGCCGGTGGCGTCGATGGTGCCGATGACGCTCGGCGCCGAGTTCGGCGAGAAGCCGATCGGCACCGGACCGTGGCGCCTCGCCGAGTGGCGCCACGACGACTTCGTGCGCTTCGTCCGCAACACGGCATACTGGGGGCCGAAGCCGCTGCAGGACACGCTGATCGCACGCATCATCCCCGAGCCCAGCACGGCGGTCGCCGAGTTCGAGTCGGGGAACGTGGACATCCTCTACATCCCCGAGGCCGAGACGCGCGTCTGGGAGCAGACGGAGGAAAAGAAGGCGCTGCTGCAGGCCGCACCGGTGCTCCGCTTCTGGTACGTGGCGATGAACACCACGCGCGGTCCGTTGGCCGACGTGCGCGTGCGCCGTGCCATCAACCACGCCATCGACACCCGCGCGATCCTGACGCAGCTGCTCGGTGGGCGTGGACGGTTGGCCGCCGGCATCATCCCGCCGGCACTCGATGGATCGGACACCACACGCACGCCCTACACCCACGACGTGGCGAAGGCAAAGCAGTTGCTCACCGAGGCCGGCTTCCCGAACGGCATCACGGTCAAGCTCTGGTGCTCGCAGGACGCCACGCAGTCGCGCGTGGCGCAGGCCATCCAGGGTTACCTGAAGGAGGCGGGCATCACCGCCGAGCTGGTGCAGCGCGAGAGCGCCAGCATGCGCGAGGCGGCACGGAAGGGCGAGGCCGACCTGGTGCTCAAGGACTGGTACGCCGACTACCCCGACGCCGAGAACTTCCTCTACCCGCTGCTGCACTCGGCGAACGCCGGCGTCGGTGGCAACGTCAGCTTCTTCAAGGATGCGACCTTCGACTCGGTGGTCACCGCGTCGCGTCGCGAGACCGACGTCACCAGGCGCACGGCGCTCTACCAGCGTGCCGACAGCATCGCGTTCGCGCAGGCGCCGATGGTGTTCCTCCTGTTCTACAACGAGCTGTACGCGGTGCAGCCGTGGCTCCGCAACTGGACGGCACCGGTGATCTTCAACGGCCAGCGGATGATCGGCGCCAACATCGATCGCGCCACCCGGTGACCTTCCTCGCGCGACGGCTGCTGCTGGCGATCCCGACGCTGGCCGGCGTGCTGGTGGCGGTCTTCCTGCTGCTCTATGTGGCCCCCGGCGACCCGGTGCAGCAGATGGTGGGCGAGCGTGCCGACAGCGTGACCATCGCGCGGCTGCGTGCGGAGCTGAAGCTCGACGAGCCGCTGCCGGTGCAGTTCGCGACCTACGCCGGCGGTGTGCTGCGCGGCGACCTGGGTCGCAGCTACATCACCGGTCGTCCGATCATGCAGGACATCCGCGAGCGCTTCCCGAAGACGGCGCAGCTGGCGCTGGCGGCGATGACGATCGCGATCATCCTTGGCGTCGGCATCGGCGTACTCGCCGCCCTGCGTCCTGCGGGCACCTTCGATCGGGTGCTGATGGGCGCCACCTACCTCGGCATCAGCTTCCCGGTGTTCTGGGTGGGGCTGCTGCTGATCCTGCTCTTCGCGCTGACGTTGAAGTGGCTGCCGCCGAGTGGCTACGGCGGTGGCCTGGTGCTGATCCTCCCCGCCCTCACGCTCGGCTCGCGCAGCATCGCCTACCTTGCGCGCGTGACGCGCACCAGCATGCTCGATGCGATGAGCAGTGATCATGTCCGCACCGCCCGCGCGAAAGGACTCACGAATGGCGCCGTCGTCCTCCGCCACGGCCTCCGCACGGCGCTGATCCCCGTGGTGACGGTCCTCGGCCTCGACGTCGGCAGCTACCTCACCGGCAGCATCCTCACCGAGACGGTCTTCGGCTGGCCGGGCTTGGGGCGCTACGTCGTGAACGCCATCGCCCGCCGCGACCTGCCCGCGATCCAGGGCACGGTGCTCTTCCTCAGCGTGGTGTTCGTCCTGGTGAACCTTCTCACCGACCTCGCCTACAAACGCAGCGATCCGCGCGTGTCCTGACCGGCGCGCGCCGCGCCTCCGAATTCAGGCTGCGGATTGCCGCCGAAACCGCGACGGCAACTGCAACGGCAACTGCAACGGCAACTGCCTGACACAAAGTGCAACAGCAACTGCCTGACACAAAGTCACGAAGCCACAAAGCCACAAAGGGCTCCGTTCTTGATCACGGCTGTCTTGCAGCTGAGACTGCGTGTGCTTGCTGGACTGCACCTGCGACGGCAACTGCAACGGCAACGGCAACGGCAACGGCAACGGCAAACGCAACTGCCTGACGCAAAGCCGCTAAGGCGCAAGGACGCAATGAGGTCCGTGGTTGGTGACGTCTATCGCGCGGCGCGGAGTGATTCGTCCTTGCTGGAACTGCGAAAACAAAACCGTTGCACTTTCAAAAAAAGAAGACCCTAACCTCGCTCTGCCAACGCGCTCACGCGCACGGAACGCGTTGCGCCTTCGTGTCTTCGCGCCTTTGTGTCATGCAGTTGCAGTTCGCAGTTGCAGTTCGCACGTGCAGTCGCCGTTCGGAGTGGATGAACGCTGGCTCAGTCGTCCTTCTGGCCGAAGATCGCGAGGTTGGACGAATGCCCCGGGTTCACCTTCTTCTCGGGGTAGATCCAGTGCACCGCCTGGTTCACGGCGGTGGCGGCTTCGCCGAAGCCGACGGAAATCAGCTTCAGCTTGCCCGCGTAGGTCGTGATGTCCCCCGCCGCGTAGACGCCGGCGCGGCCCGTCTCCATCTGCGAGGTGACGATGATTTCGTCCTTCTCGATGTTCAGGCCCCACTCGGTGAGGGCGCCCATGTCGCTGACGAAGCCGAGCATCGGCAGCACCACGTCGCAGTCGATGGTGCGGGTCGTCTTCTCCTTGGTGGCGCGGACCACGACGCCTGACATCGTGGCGCCGTCGGTCGAGACGATCTCGTGCACCTCGTGGAAGGTCAGCACCTCCGTCTTATCGCCGCTGGCCGCAGCGGCGAGCACGTCGTCCACCGTCGCCTGGTGGGCGCGGAACCGGTCGCTGCGATGGATCAGCGTCACCGAGAGTGCGCGCGGACGTAGCTGCTGCGCCCAGTCGAAGGCGCTGTCGCCGCCGCCCACGATCAGCACGCGCTTGTTGGTGTAGCGGGCCGGGTCCAGCACCACGTCGTCGATGCCGCGGCCATACCACGGGTGCGTGGCCACCTGCGGCAGCTTGCGCGGTGAGAAGGCGCCGATGCCGCCCGCGATCACCACCGCGCGGGTCGGGAAGTCGCCGTCGCTCGTGCGCACCACGAAGTGGCCGTCGACCTCGTCGAGGCCCGTCACCGTGCGATTCAGGTGCAGCGGGTTGCCGAATTGCGCCGCCTGGTCGTGCAGTCCCGTCACCAGGTCCTTGGCCAGCACCCGCGGAAAGCCTGCCACGTCGAAGATCAGCTTCTCCGGGTAGAGCGCGGCCAGCTGGCCACCCACCTGCGGCAGCGCGTCGATCACCTGCGCCGAGACGCCGCGCATGCCGGCGTAGAAGAGCGCGTACAGGCCGGTGGGACCGGCGCCGATGATCGTGATGTCCCTGATGTCGTGAGTCATGATGCGCCAAAGCTCACGAATCCGGCCCGCTGCCGAAACCCCACCTGCCCGGCATGCCCGGCGCGCGCTGCGGGCTGACGCGGTAGTTTCCGGCCATGGCTTTCAAGATCTACACCCGCACGGGTGACAAGGGCGACACGGGGCTCTTCGGCGGCGGACGCGTGGCGAAGGACAACCCACGCGTCGAGGCGTACGGCGACGTCGATGAGCTGAACGCAGTGATCGGCATGGCGCGCGCGGTGGAACTGATGCCGCGCATCGACGAGGTGCTGGTGCCGGTGCAGCGCGACCTGTTCGGCATCGGCGCGATCCTCGCCACGCCGAACCGCGACAAGATGGCGGAGCAGCTCACCAAGGCCCGCATCGACGAGGAGCGCATCGAGCAGCTGGAGCGCGCGATCGACGCCGGCGAGGCCGAGCTGGAGCCGCTGACCGCGTTCATCGTGCCCGGTGGCACGCCGAAGGCCGCGGCACTGCACGTCGCGCGCACGGTCTGCCGTCGCGCCGAGCGACGCGTGGTGACGCTGCAGCACGATGCCGACGTGCCGGACCTGATCGTGATCTACCTCAATCGCCTCTCCGACCTGCTGTTCACGCTCGCACGCGTCGCCAACAAGCGCGCCGGCGCCGGCGAAGTCACCTGGTAGGCTGTCGGTGATGACCCACCAGACGTGCCGAGTGCTCCCGTATCCGGTACACGTCGGACATGGCCTGCTCGGCCGGCTGGCGGAGTTGGTGCCGGCGATCACCACCGCCCACCGCGTCGCCGTCATCTCCGACGACGTGGTGGCACCGCTCTACGCCGCACGCATCGCCGCGCAGCTGGGTGAGGATCGCAGCGTCCTGGTGTCGATCGAGCCGGGTGAGGCGCACAAGACACGTCTGACATGGGCGCGCATCACCGACGCGCTGCTGGACGCGCAGTTCGGCCGCGACAGTGTGCTGATCGCACTCGGCGGTGGCGTGATCGGCGACCTCACCGGGTTCGTCGCCGCCACCTACCTGCGCGGCGTGCCGGTGGTGCAGGTGCCCACCACGCTGCTGGCGATGGTTGACGCCTCCATCGGCGGCAAGACCGGCGTCGATACGGAGCGCGGCAAGAACCTGGTCGGCGCCTTCCATCCGCCGCTGGCGGTGGTGGCCGACCTCGACACGCTGGCCACGCTGCCGCTCGCGGAACGCGTCAACGGTGTGGCCGAGGCGCTGAAACACGGCGTCATCTGCGACCCGGCCTATTTCGACGTCGTCGCCGGCACCGACCTCTCGAGTCCCGACTGGCAGCCGATCGTCAGCCGCAGCGTCGAGATCAAGGCGGATGTGGTGGCCGCCGACGAACGCGAGCACGGGCTGCGCAAGGTGCTCAATCTCGGTCACACCGTGGGGCACGCGGTGGAGCAGCTGATGCAGTATCAGGTGCCGCACGGTGCCTGCGTGGCCTTCGGCATGCTGGCCGAGACACGGATGGCGATCGCGATGGGCCTCTGCGACCCACAGCTGGAGCTGCAGCTCCTGCAGGCGCTGCAGCACTTCGGCCTCCCGGTCACACTGCCGGGCATCCTCACACCCGACGCGATCGTGGATGCCACCGTCGGTGACAAGAAGTCGCGTGGCGGTGCAGTGGAGTACGCGCTGCCCGCGCGCTGCGGAGCGATGGCGGGCGCCGAGCGGGGCTACGGCATTCCGGTGCCGCGCGGGATCGCCGTCGCGGCGCTGCAGACGGCGTGAGCGAGCTTCCGCCGGCACCGGACCTTCGGCAGCGGCGTCGGCGTCGCCAGCAGGCACGCATCGTCACCTACGTCGTGGTGGGATCCGCCGCCTACTGGTTCATCACCCACCCATCGCCGTTTCCCACCGCACCAGCGCCTGTGGTCACGTCGGCTGACACACTCGCCGCCGACTCGACGGTGCGCGACAGTGTGCGCGCGCGCGACACCGTGCCGCGACCGCTGGTGGTTCCCCGCCTGCCGCGCCTGCCGTTGCCGGCCAGCGTGGTGCCCAACCGGACCCTCTTCCGGAGCGTCGAAGTGCGGGCTCGCGCCGGGGAGCGGATCGCCGTCAGCGTGACCGCATACTGCCTGCAGGGCCGCACACGCCGCGGCAACCTGGTGCGCGACGGCATAATCGCCGTGGATCGCAAGCTCTTCCCGCTCGGTCGCGAGGTGGACCTCTTTTTCGGGCGTCGGAAGTATGGCCGCTTTCTGGCGGACGACACCGGCGGCGTCATCAAGGGTGGGCGGATCGACGTCTGGATGTCCGATTGCGCGGCGGCCCGACGCTTCGGTCGGCGGCGCGGATACGCGCAATTGGTGCGTCCGGACGCGTAACCCTCAGGTGTACAGTGACGCGGTGAAGTGCTTGTGGCGCGACAACTTGAAGCGGACGCAGCCATTCAAGATCAACGCGCAGGTTGACAGTCGACAGCCGAGAGTGCTAATGCCGGCCCCTGGTAACAGAGGGAAATCGACGAAACCGTCCAGAAAAGTTGACACTTGACTTGTCATGTGCCCGTGACGGTTATTGTGCCCACGAAATCGGGATGACCCGGTTACGACCATCGCGCCGACCAGCCCTCGACCTGATGAAGACCAGATGGCTGGCACCTCTTGCAGGGTGCCCACGCACCGGGAGTGACTCATGCAGAAGGTCGCGTCATCGCGCACTCGTCAGACCACCCGAAGCAGCGGCGGCAGCACGTTCGACCAGTATCTGGCCGACATCAAGCGCCTCCCCCTGATCGGCAGTGTCGCCGAGGAACGGGCCCTCGCCCGCCTCGCACAGCAGGGTGACGCCGCCGCCGCCGAGCGGCTGGTGACGGCCAACCTCCGCTTCGTCATCAGCTACGTGAAGAAGTATCAGGGGCACGGGCTGGACCTCGCCGAGCTGGTCGCGATCGGCAACGAGGGGCTCCTGAAGGCGGTGCGGAAGTTCGATCCGGATCAGGGGGTGAAGTTCATCTCGTACGCCGTGTGGTGGGTGCGACAGGCCGTGCTCAAGGCCCTCGCTGAGCAGACCCGCAGCATCCGTGTCCCGCTCAACCAGAATTCGGCCCTGCTGCGCATGGCCAAGGCGGAGCAGATCCTGGCGCTGAAGCTCAATCGGGAACCCACCGATGCCGAGCTCGGCCAGATGATCAATGAGGACGCGGAGACCGTCCGCGCCCAGCGCCAGATGACCACCAGCGAGACGTCGCTCGACGCCCCGGTGGACAAGTCGGATCGGGACGCCAGCACCCTCGGCGAGCGCTTCTCGATCAGTGACGGCGGCGACATCGAGGAAGCCACCGACGAGCGCCTGATGCGCGTGTTCGTGAAGGACGCGATCCAGAAGCACCTCACGATTCGCGAGCGCCAGATCCTGACGATGTATTACGGTCTGGATGATACCGCCGAGCCGATGACGCTCGAGCGGATCGGCGACCTGCTCGGTGTGACCCGTGAGCGCATTCGGCAGATCCGCGAGCGCGCATTCGAGAAGCTGCGCGAGAGTGCCGACGGCAACGCCCTCGCCGGGTTCTGGCAAGTCGCATAAAGCGACACCAGCGTCCACAGGCCGGTCCACCGGCCGCCTGGCATGTCAGACACGCCCCGTTGCGACCGCGCGACGGGGCGTGTGTGCATTCCCTAATGCACGTCGCCGAATAGGTGGCTACCTGATCCGTTTACACCGCGTATAGTTTCCACGTCCATTCAATCGACGCGGATCCGGATGCTCAGTTCCAACCAGCCACTCCCCGGCACGACGACAGCGCCAGCCACGCCGATGGACGCGCCACCGCGCTCGATCCTGGTGGTGGACGACGAGCCCACTCTCCGATCCGCATTGCGACGCTTCTTCACGCGACGCGGCTGGCGGGTGGTGGAAGCGGAGGATGGTGAATGCGCGCGCAGCATGCTGCTCGATGGCGAGATCCTCGGCGGCGGATTCGATGCGGTGATCAGCGACATGCGCATGCCACGCCTGAGCGGCATCGAATTGCACGCAGCCGTCGCCGCTGCAGCACCGGACGTTGCGCAGCGGTTCCTGTTCTCGTCGGGCGACACCGGTGACGACGAGGCGGTCGACTTCCTCGCACGCACGCACTGCCCGGTGATCCCGAAGCCGTTCGACCTCGGCGTTCTGCTCTCGCTCGTGGAGCGGGTCGCCGTCACCGCGTCGCAACCACACTGACGGCCTCGCTCGCGGCCTGAGCACCGTCAGGCCGCGCAGCGGACCCGGTGACGGGGGCTGCGCCGCCTCACTCACGATCACGCCGTCGTACCGATACGCCGCCTGCGCGCCGGCGATAGTTTAGGCTGGTGATCACCTCCCCGATTCCGCTCTTCCCACTCGGCATGGTGCTGCTGCCGGGCGCGAGCGTGCCGCTGCACCTGTTCGAGCCGCGGTATCGCGCACTGCTGCGCGACGTGAATGCGACGACGCGACGCTTCGGGTTGATCATGCCGCCGCCCGACACCGCCGAGGCCGACCTGCCGGTGGGACGGATCGGCTGTGTCGCCGTGATCACCGCCGCTGATGTCCTGCCCGACGGGCGCGCCAACATCGTGATCGAGGGTGCCGAGCGATTCCGGTTCGACGGGTACGTGGACCGCGGCACATCGTACCGCATGGGGAACGTCAGCGAGTACCAGGATCTCGACGATGAACCGCTGTCGCTGGCGGGCGCCGCCGATCGCGTGCGCACGCTGGCGCGGCGCGCGATGCAGGCGTCGATGACGATTCACGATGCCACCGGCGAGATGCCGGTGCTGGCGGAAGAACCCGGCGCGCTGTCGTTCCAGGTGGCTCACATGCTGCGGGTCGGCACCGAGATGCTCTACGAGTTGCTGGCCGGCCGCAGCGCGCTCGCGCGACTGGAACAGGTGGAGCGGGCGATTCGCAGCGGACTGCAGGACATCGAGGGCGCCGCCACCCTTCACGTGCGTGCGAAGACGAACGGCTTCCATCATGGACCACCACCGTCCTGAATGACGATGCAGACGCTTGGCACGACGCTGGCGCGAATCGTCGGGGAGCGCCGCGTGCTGGAACGCGCCAGCGCGTTGGTGGCCTACCAGAGCGATGGCCTGCCCGGCTACCAGCAGGTGCCGTCGCTGGCAGTGTTTCCGGGAACGCGCGACGAACTGGTCGCCGTCGTGCGGGCACTGGCTGACGCGGGTGTGCCGTTCGTCCCTCGCGGCGCGGGCACCGGGCTGAGTGGTGGTGCGCTGGCCGATGGCACGGTGCTGATCGGCCTCAATCGCCTCACGCGCATCCTCGACATCGATCCGGTGAACCGCATCGCGACGGTGGAGCCGGGCGTGGTGAACACCACGCTGCAGAAGGCCGCCGGTCGCCATGGCCTGCACTACGCTCCCGACCCGTCCAGCCAGACCGCGTGCACGATCGGCGGCAACGTGGCCGAGAATGCGGGCGGTCCGCACTGCCTCAAGTACGGAGTGACGCTCAATCACACCGTCGCCTGCACCGTCATCCTGCCCGGTGGCGAGATCGTCACCCTCGGCAACGCACATGGCGAGGTGGCGGGGTACGACCTGCTTGGTGCGTTCGTCGGGTCGGAGGGCTGCTTCGGCATCGCGCTCGACTGCACCGTGCGCCTGTTGCCGGATGCACCGCGGGTGCGCACGCTGCTGGCCGACTTCATGTCACTGCAGCAGGCGGCGCGTGCCACCAGCGCGATCATCGCCAGCGGGATCCTTCCCGCCGCGCTGGAGATGATGGACGGTGCAGCAGTGCGGCTGGTGGAAGCGTCGGTGTATGCGGCGGGATATCCGACCGACTGCGAAGCAGTGCTGCTGGTGGACCTGGACGGCGTGACCGACGGGCTGGAAGAGGATGTGACGATGGTCGAGGCACTCTGTCGCGAACATGGTGCGCGGCAGGTGCGGATCGCGGCCGACGCGGTGGAACGCGCGCTGCTCTGGCAGGGCCGCAAGAAGGCGTTCGGCGCCATGGGTCGCGCGGCGCCGCACCTCGTGCTCCAGGACGCGGTGGTGCCGCGCACCAAGCTGCCGGAGGTGCTCGGCGAGATCGCGGAGATCGGCGCGCGTCACGGCCTCGCGGTGTGGAACATCTTCCACGCGGGTGATGGCAACCTGCATCCGAGCGTGAGTTACGACGCCGCCGATGCCGATGCCGCGCAGCGCGTGCATCAGTGCATGACGGAGATCATGCAGGCCTGCATCCGTGCTGGTGGCACCATCACCGGCGAACATGGCGTGGGTCTGGACAAGATCGATTACATGCCCTCGCTGTTCGATGGCGACACCCTGGCCGCGATGTGCCGGCTGCGCGACGTGTTCGATCCGGAACATCGCGCCAATCGCGGCAAGGTGGTGCCGGTGCATTCGTGCCGTGAATGGCACCAGACACCTGCCGGTCGCGGCGCGTGACGGCGCTCGGCCTTCCTGAGCTGCTGGTGCCCACCACCGCCGAGTCGGCGCGCGAGGTGATCGCGGACGCGCATGCGACACACGAGCCGCTGCGACTCGCCGGTGCGGGCCGCTGGCTGCGGGCCGGTGCGCCGGTGGCGTCCGCGCGCACGCTGATGCTGCGGCAACTGAGCGGCATCGTGGAGTACGTGCCCGGTGATCTGACCATCACGGCGCGCGCCGGCACGACGATGGCGGAACTCGCACAGGCCACGGCGGCGCATGGGCAGTGGATTGGTCTCGACCCAGCCGGCGACACGAACGGCACCATCGGCGCCACCATCGCCACGGCGTCCAGCGGTCCGCTGGCGCACGCCTTCGGCACTCCGCGCGACCTCGTGCTGGGGCTCGAGTGCATCACCGGTTACGGCGAGATCGTGCGACCCGGTGGTCGCGTGGTGAAGAACGTAGCCGGCTTCGACCTCGTGCGACTCTACACCGGCTCGTGGGGCACGCTCGGTGCGGTGACGCTGGTGACGATGCGCCTTCGTGCGCTGCCGGTGCACGACGTGACCCTGGCAATGCCGCTCACCGATGCCGGGCAACTGGCTGCGCTGCTGCCGATGCTGCGTGCCAACACGGTGTCGCTGCTCGCCTGTGAATGGCTCGATGGCGGCACTGCATCGCGCCTCGGCGCCGGCACCGGCGAGGACGTCATCCTGCTGCGGCTCGGAGGCAACGATCGGTTCGTCCGAGGGCAGCGTGCCGGGCTGGACTCGATCACGTCCTGCCGCTCTGCCGATCCGGCACTGTGGGGCGCGATCCAGGCGCTCGATGCCGATGCCGAGGTGGTGCTGCGATACAGTGGCACGGTGAGTGATCTGCCGGCGCGCATCGCGCGGCTGCGCTCGACGCTCTCGGCCGCCGGAGCCACCGTCGCCATGCACGCCAGCCTCGGTCGCGGCATCGTGCGCGTGATCGTGAGTGCGGGTCTCGCGCAGGCGCGTGCGGCGTTGCAGGCCACTACGCCGGGCGAGACGCGGATCGCGGAGCGGATGCCGGAGACATGGTGGGCGACTGAACTGGATGCCTTCACCGGTGGGCTGGCCGGTCGGATCCGCGCCGCGTTCGATCCCCATCAGGTGTGCAATCGCCGGCGCGTGCCCGATGCGTGACGCGTTGCCGGTGATGGAACCGATGGCCGTCACTCCTGCGTGTGCACTTCCGGGCTCGCCGCTCGCGCAGGCATCCGGCGGGATCGACGCCTGCGTGCACTGCGGATTCTGCCTGCAGGCCTGCCCCACCTACCTCGCACTCGAGGACGAGAACGACAGTCCGCGCGGTCGCATCGTGCTGATGCGCGGTTTGCTGGATGGCGATGTGACGCCCGACGATCCGGTCGTGCAGCAGCATCTCGATCGCTGCCTGGGTTGTCGCGCCTGCGAAACGGCGTGCCCGAGTGGTGTGCCGTACGGCCACCTGCTGGAAGCCACGCGAGCCACGCTGCGTGCGACCACTGCACCGCCACTGGTGGCGCGCCTGATTTTGCGCGTCTTCGCCTCGCCGGTACTGCTGCGCGTGGCGCTGTTCGGCGGGCGAGTGCTGCGCGCGCTGCGGGTGCCGACGCTGCTGGCGACACTGCCCGGACGACTGGGTGCCGGCATGGCGATGCTGGCCGGCACACGACCGGTGCTCGCAACGCCCGACTGGCAGGCGCGCGGCGATGGGGCACGCGGACCGGCGACGCTGCTCACCGGGTGCGTGATGCAAGGACTGCAGACCGCCACCAACCGCGCCACCGAGCGAGTGCTGACGGTCAACGGCTATCGCATGGTGGCCACATCGGCGCAGGGCTGTTGCGGCGCACTACACGCGCATGCGGGTGACCTGCAGGCGGCGCGCGCGCTGGCGAAGGTCAACATCGCCGCATTCGAAGCCGACCCCGATGCGCTGGTGGTGGTCAACTCCGCCGGCTGTGGTGCGATGGTCAAGGAGTACGCGCACCTGCTGCACGACGAACCGGCGTGGCAGGCGCGCGCCGCGGCGATCAGCGCGCGCACGCGCGACGTGAGCGAACTGCTCGCTGCGGCGGGTCCGATGCCCGCCTCGTTGGCGTCGCCGGTGCGCATCACCTACGACGCCCCGTGCCACCTGCAGCACGCGCAGCGCATCACGCTGCCACCGATGGCGGTGCTGGCGGCGATCGGCAACCTCACGCACCTGCCGTTGGAGGACAGCGACCAGTGCTGCGGCTCGGCGGGCATCTACAACCTGATCGAGCCGGATGTGTCAGACGCGGTGCTGGCGCCGAAGCTGCGACACATCGCTGCCACCGGCGCCGAGCTGGTGGTGACGGGAAATCCGGGCTGCCTGATGCAGATCAGCGCCGGGTTGCTGCGCGCCGGGTCGACCGTCCGTGTGGTGCACCCGGTGGACCTGCTCGATGCCGCCTACGCCGCTCGCACCACCCGCTGATGCGCCGCGTACTGGTGGTCGAAATCGAGGAGCTGCTGTTCGACACGCTGCACACGCGCGCGTCGGCACTGCACGTCGCGCTGTCGCAGGAAGGCATCGACGCCGATTTCGACGTTGTGCACTCGGCACATCGCGGCGTCACGGCGGCGATGGCGCTCGATCGGCTTGCCGCCGCGCGTCAGCTCGACGCCACCGGACGCGAGCTGGTGCTGCATCGCGCCGCCACGACGGCGTCGCGGGTGTTCGACGTGCACGCGCCATCGTTCGACACGGGCGTGCGCGACCAGCTCGTGGCGCTGGCGGCCGAGTTGCCGCTGGCGGTCGTGACGCGCGCCACGGTGGAGGAGGCACAACGCTGGCTGGCGGCCGCCGATCTGGAGGCCTCCGTCACCGCCGTGTCATCGCTGGCCGGTCTCGACGCGGAGCAGCAGGCAACGGCCTGGCACGACGCGGTCCGTCGCGCGCGCGCCGAGCAGGGCGTGGCGATGGCGTCAGCAGCGCTCTTGGTGGGCGCGCGGCGTGCCGGCCTGCGCACGGTGCAGCTCGGCGACGCGTACGATCGCGACCGCGCCGGGTATCATGCAGAGGCGCACGTCGCATCGTTGGCGGAGATGAACGCCGCCGTCCTCGCCGGGCTCTTTCCCATGCCGCACGTCACTCCTCACGCCTCATGACTTCCTCGTTCGATTCGTCCTCGTCCCTCGGCGTCACCGTCTTTCACCGACGGGACCGGCTCCTGCTGCAGTTCACTGGTCCGAAGGCGGCGGAGTCACTCACGGGGCTGGTGACGAACGACGTGCTGGCGCTGCGCGGTGGTGATGGGCTGTACGCGTGTGCGCTGACGCCGAAGGGGCGGATCATCGCCGACGTCCGGATCCTGGCGATCGCCGACGACGCCGGTGCCGTGACGACCCTCCTCGCCGACACGAATGCCGCCGCCGGCACCGGCTTCTCGGCCATGATCCGCAAGTACGTGAATCCGCGGACGGCGAAGTACACCGATCTCTCAGTGGTGACGACCTGCCTCACGCTCGCCGGTGACGGTGCACTGGCGCTGTTGGCGACACTCGGTGCCGACGAATCGCTCCTCGCGCCGCTGGCGTCGGGCAATCCGTTCACGCATCGCGAGCTGTCGCTGGGCGGAACAGTGGTTCGCGCCGTCCGTATTCCGGACCTCGGCGAGACCACTGCCCTCGACCTGCACGTCGCGGCTGCGGACGCCGAGGCGCTGCAGCAGCGTCTGCGCGACTCCGGTGCGACCGAGGGTGACATGCTGGAGTGGCACCGGCGCCGGGTGCTGGCCGACCGCCCCGAGTGGGGCGTCGACATGGACGAAGGCACGCTGGCGCAGGAGGCGAACATGGACGCGCTGCAGGCGATCTCGTACAAGAAGGGCTGCTACACCGGGCAGGAGACCGTGGCGCGCGTCCACTTCCGGGGCCACGTGAACCGCACGCTGCGCCGGGTGCGCTACGATGGCGACGCGCTGCCGGCGGTCGGCACCGCACTCCTCGGGCCCGAAGATGCTGCGGTCGGCGATGCCCGATCGAGCGCGATGGTGGACGCGGGATCGGGCGTCGGCATCGCGATGCTGCGTCGTGAAGTCGGCGACGCGGCCACCCTGCGCTGGCTGGATGCGAACGGGACGGCGCACACCGCCACCGTGGTCGGAGCGGCGGCCGAGGCCTGACCTTTCTGGTTCGAGCGAGACACGTTCACCCAGCTCGAGCCCGATACCGTCGAGTCCGTTGAAAGGTCGGGACTCAAAAAGAACGCGGGACTGCTCAGAGAGCAGCCCCGCGCTATTTCGCCTTGGAGGGCGAAATTACATCTTCTTGGCGGTGTCGGCGGCCGGGGCGGCCATCGCAGCGCTGTCGGGCTTGGTGGAGTCAGCCATGGCCGGAGCGGCCGGGGCCATCTCAGCTGCCGGGGCGGCGGCCGGAGCAGCTGCCGAATCGGCGGCCGGGGCTTCCGTCTTGGCGCCGCAGGCGGCGAGGACCAGCATGGCGGCGAACGTGGCGATACGCTTCATTGGAAAATCTCCTGGATATCCGAGGTGGTGTAACTGAAGCTTCCGTTCGGCGGGCCCGCCGGACGGAAGCGGAGTGAAGGATATTCCGACGAGTTACCATGTCAAGGGGAAACAGTCATTTTCTCCCCCTTTTCGCTCTCAGAGCTGCCGAGTTGTGCCGAATACAGCCGAAGTCACCGCAACCGTGGTTCGTGGAGCCTGTCCGCACGACTGTCCGGACACCTGCGCCACGCTCGTGACCGTCGACGGAAATGGCCGCGCCGTCCGGATTCAGGGTGACGCCGAACATCCGGTCACGAGCGGTTTCCTGTGCGCCAAGGTCAACCGGTATCTCGAGCGCACATACCATCCGGAGCGCCTGACGACACCGCTTCGACGCATCGGACCGAAGGGCACCGGCGCATTCGAAGCGTGCTCGTGGGATGACGCGCTGGGCGAAATCGCAACGCGGCTGAACGCGATTCGCAGCGGACCCATGGGGCCGGAAGCGATCCTTCCGTATTCGTACGCCGGCACGATGGGGCAACTGCAAGGCAGCTCGATGGATCGCCGATTCTTCCATGCGATCGGTGCCAGCCGCCTCAACCGAACCATCTGCGCTGAAGCGGGACGCGTCGGGATGATGATGTCGGTAGGCGGCAGCATCGGTGCCGACATCGAGGGTGTGCCGGAGAGCGACCTGATATTGCTCTGGGGCACCAACACCCTGACCGCGAACCCGCACCTCTGGCCGTTCATCCTCGACGCGCGCAAGAAGGGCGCGCGGGTGATCTGCATCGACCCGATCCGCACCCGCACCGCGGAACAGTGCGACGAGTGGATCGCGCTCAAGCCGGGCACCGACGCGGCGCTGGCACTGGGCATCATGCACGCGCTGTTCGCACACGACTGGCTCGATCACGACTACATCGCGCGATATACCACCGGTGTGGAGGCGTTGCGTGCGCGCGCCGCCGAGTGGCCGCTGGAACGTGCGGCCGAGGTGACGGGGATCGAGGCGGGGCGCATCGCGGCGCTGGCGGCAGCGTACGGCGCGGCGAAGGCGGCATTCCTCCGCCTCAACTACGGCCTCCAGCGGCATGCGGGCGGCGGCATGGCGGTTCGCACCATCGCCTGCCTTCCGGCGTTGACCGGGCATTGGCGCCGTGCCGGCGGAGGTGTGAACCTCTCGACCAGCGGCGCCTTCGCGATGGAGAAGAACGCACTGCAGCGGCCCGACCTGGGCCCGCCGGCGCGCACCATCAACATGTCGTTGCTCGGCGAGGCGCTGACAACAGCCGATGCGGGCATCGGTGGACCACCGGTGCAGGCGCTGGTGGTCTACAACAGCAATCCTGCCGCCGTCGCTCCGGACCGATCAGCCGTGATCCGCGGGCTGGCGCGCGAGGACCTGTTCACGGTGGTGCTGGAGCATTTCCGCACCGACACCGCCGACTGGGCCGACTTCGTGCTGCCGGCCACCACGCAGCTCGAGCACTGGGATGTGCACACGGCGTACGGCCATCTGTACGCATCGCTCAACCGCCCGGCCATCGCACCGATCGGCGAGTCACTGCCGAACACGGAGATCTTCCGCCGGCTGGCCGACGCGATGGGGCTCGACGAACCGAGCCTGCGCGACGACGACATCACGCTGATCCGACAGGCGTTGGCGTCGAACCATGAACGCATGCAGGGCGTGACGTTCGAGCATCTCCTGGAGCGTGGCTGGGTGCGGCTCAACGTGCCGCGCCCGTACCTGCCGTTCGCCAACGGTGGCTTCCTGACTCCGAGTGGTACGTGCGAGTTCGTCTCGCCGCGCCTGGCGGAGATGGGGATGGACGCGGTGCCGACCTACATCCCCCCGTACGAATCGGTCGAGACCGACCCGATGCTCGCGGCGCGTTTCCCGCTGCAGCTGATCTCGAGCCCGGCGCACCAGTTCCTCAACACCACGTTCGTGAACATTCCGACGCTGCGCCGTGCGGCGCGCGAGCCGGAGTGCGTGATGCACCCCGATGACGCCGGCCTGCGCGGACTTTCGGATGAGCAGGTGGTGCAGGTCGAGAACGACCGCGGGGCGTTTCATGCCCGGGTGCGGATCAGCGACGGCATCCGTGCCGGCGTGGTCTGGGCTCCGTCGATCTGGTGGACCAAGCTGGCGGGCGACGGTCGCAACGCGAACGACACCACCTCGCAGCGGCTCACCGACATGGGCGAAGGGCCGGTGTTCTACGACAACCTGGTCGAGGTCACTCCGGTGGGGTGAGGTGGTCCCCGATGGTCAGCCGTGCGCCTTCTGGACGCGCACGGCGAGCAGCGTGCCCGGCTTGCCGGCGGCAACTCGGCGGCGATCGAACCAGTGACTCACCGGACGCAGTGGCGCCGGCAGGTACGAGTCCACCATCCCTTCGCGGCTGAAATTGTAGATCTCGCGCGATGCGAACTGTGACGCGTCCCGCTCGTAATCCTCGGGCGCGTTGGAGCGGTAGAACACGGGATAATTCTCGTAGCGCTCCTCGCCGCGCTTGCCTTGCGTGACGTTGAGGTAGGTGGACTTCACGTTCAGCTGGTCCATCAGCCGCGAGATGCTGCAGAAATAATGACGACGGTCCACCGTCAGGCCCCAGAAGACGCCGCCGGGCTTGAGCACGCGGTGCAGCGTCTGGAAGAAGCCGGCGGGATCGGGCACGTGCTCCAGCACCATGATCGCATAGGCCACGTCCACCGAGGCATCCGCCAGCGGCGCCTCGTGGAAGAGGGCCCGGTGGGTCTCGGTGAAGTGCGCGCCGAGGGTGATCTCGGTGTCGGGCTCGATGCCGATGAAACGACCGGTCATTGCGGCCAGCCTGGCCTGCAGTTCGTCGCTGCCGTCGAAGCCATGGCCGCAGCCGATGTCCACCACCGTGCTTCCGGGCGGCACGTCGGCGGCCACCATCTCGTAGAACATCGGGGCACGCCAGAGCCCCGTGCGGTATCGAGCGAGGTGGCTGGCGTATGCGGCCTGGCGGTCGGAAGCCGTCGTCGTCATGTCGTGAGAAGGTTCGGTGATCAGGAGGTGCAGTGACACCTCTGGTGGGGCGCAGCGCGCACGACCGGCGCGAGAGAGAGACGGTTTCCCGGGCGGGGAGTCACTGGTCTCGTCGACCGCAACGGATCGTCGAGCGATCGCTGGTGCACAAGGTAGTGGAGCGTGGCCGCCCTCAGGACGGCAAGCGGCCGCAGGTGGGCACCTCTTGCTCCGGCAGCGGAAACGCGGATGCGAGCACGATGCCGGCACGCCGGCATCGACCTGTGGTGCCCCCGCGCCTTCCACACATCCGTACCTTGCGAGGGTCCGCGCGTCGCAGTCGATGTGTGCGATGCTGCCACTGAAACGAACACGACAAGTGACGGCGTTCGCCTCACGAACGCCGTCATTTTCCCTTCTGAGGTATTCCGTGTCCCAGTTGCCCAGCACCCTCGGTGCGCTCAAGCGCTCCCAGTGGGGTGAGCCGTCCCGTGCCACTCGCAGCGTCAAGGACGAGATCCGCGCCAACCTGCTGTCACGCGTGCGTGCCGGCGGCACGCTGCTGCCCGGCGTGATCGGCTACGAGGAGACCGTGCTGCCGCAGCTGGTGAACGCCCTCCTCAGCCGCCACAACTTCATCCTGCTCGGCCTGCGCGGCCAGGCCAAGAGCCGCATCCTGCGCGCGCTGACGGCCTTGCTGGACGATGAGATGCCGATCGTGGCCGGCAGCGAGATCAACGACAGTCCCTTCGCGCCGATCTCGAAGTTCGCGAAGACGCAGCTCACCGAGGGCGGTGACGACACGCCGATCGCGTGGGTGCACCGCGACGAGCGCTACATCGAGAAGCTGGCCACGCCCGACGTGACCATCGCCGACATCATCGGCGACGTGGACCCGATCCGCGCCGCGCGCGGCGGGCACATGCTGAGCGATGAGCTGACGATCCAGTTCGGGATGCTGCCGCGCGCCAACCGCGGCATCTTCGCGCTCAACGAGCTGCCGGACCTCTCGGGCAAGGTGCAGGTCGGCCTGTTCAACATCATGCAGGAAGGCGACGTGCAGATCAAAGGCTTCCCGGTGCGCCTGCCGCTGGACGTCATGCTCTGCTTCACCGCCAACCCCGAGGACTACACGGCCCGCGGCAAGATCATCACACCGCTCAAGGATCGTATCGGCAGCGAGATCGTGACGCACTACCCGCTGACGGTGGACCTCGGCGTCTCGATCACGAAGCAGGAGGCGTGGACGAAGCGCGAGTCGGTGAAGATCACGGTGCCGACGTTCATGTCGGAGCTGGTGGAACGGATCGCGTTCGAGGCGCGCGAGGACAAGCGCGTCGACCGCCGCAGCGGCGTGTCACAGCGGATGCCGATCTCGGTGCTGGAGAACGTGGTCTCGAACGCCGAGCGTCGCGCGCTGCAGACCAACGAGGACGTGGCGGTGCCGCGCATGAGCGACGTGTACGCGGCGCTGCCGGCGATCACCGGCAAGATCGAGCTGGAATACGAGGGCGAGCTGGTGGGCGGCGAGAAGATCGCGCGTGAGCTGATCCGCCGCGCGGCGGATGCCACCCTTTCCAGCGTGGGCAAGGATTTCTCGAGCGACGAAATCGTGATCTGGTTCGACGAGGGCGGCGCGCTGCAGGTGTCCGACGACGTGGCGGCGGCGGTGATGGTCAAGGCCTTCGAGACGGTGCCCACGCTGCTCAACATCGTGCGTGCACTGCGCCTGGCCGATCCGGCAGACCATGGCACCACTGCGGCGGCCGCTGAACTCGTGCTCGAGGCGCTGGTGGCGCGGAAGAAGATCAGCCGCAGCGACACGGGGCAGTACGGCCGTGCCATTCCCGAGAAGCGCCGCCGTCCGAGCGACGACTTCTAGTTCCTGTCGAGGCAGGGCAAGAGCAACAGCAGATCGCAGAACTGAACAGCCGAAGAACGTAACGGCCGCAGAAGGGCACGACTGCTTCCGGCACGATGGAGCGCTAAGCGACCCTCTGTGCGAAAGCACGACAACTTTTCTTTGTCGGTGCGTGCGCAACGGGAACTGCATTGCCTGAGCGCCACGTGCTTGTGGTCTGAATCGTCAGAAGGGCGCGCGAGTCGAATTGAAGGCTCGATGCGCGCGCCCTTCTGCGGCTGTGCAGTTCTGCGGCTTTTCCCTTCTGCGATCCGCTGTTGCCGTTCGATCGTGCGCGCGCGCGAGAGAGAGAGAGAGAGAGAGAGCGCGCGCGTGCTATGCTTTCGCGACCTGGCCGTCGCGCAAGGTGTAGCGCTGGCCCGTGACCGGGTCCGCGGCGTCCGCGGTGCCGGTGAGTGGGAGTGGCAGCCGTTCGCCGTGCTCGCTCATCCAGCCGACCTGCCGCGCCGGCACGCCGACCATCAGCGCGTACGGCTTGACGTCGTGGTTCACCACGGCGCCGGCACCGATGAAGGCATAGGCCCCGATGGTGACGCCGCAGACGATGGTGCAGTTGGCGCCGAGGGTCGCGCCGCGCCGCACCAGCGTGTCGCGGTACTCGTCCTTGCGCGAGACCGCCGAGCGCGGGTTGTAGACGTTGGTGAACACCATGCTCGGCCCGCAGAACACGTCGTCCTCGAGGGTCACGTTGTCGTAGATGGAGACGTTGTTCTGCACCTTGCAGTTGTCGCCGATCACGACTCGGTTGCCCACGAAGACGCCTTGCCCGAACGAGCACCGCGCACCGATGCGGGCGCCGCCGCTGACGTGTACCCAGTGCCAGATGCGGCTGCCGTCACCGATCACCGCGCCATCATCCACGATCGCGGTGGGGTGGATGGTCACCGCCATCTCAGTACTCCAGCGGCAGCGCAACGCGCTTGCCGTCGCGGGCGCTGAGGTAGGTCGCAATCAGCAGCTCCAGCGAGTGCAGCCCCTCGCGGCCATCGGTGTCCGGTTCCACTTCACCGCGCAGCGCGCTGATCACGTTGTCGTAGTACAGCGGATGCCCGAAGCCGTAGACCGACGTGGTGTCGTAGCTCGCCTGCTCCACCAGCGCGTCGTCCGGGTCGCTGTCCTCGAACTCCCAGTGTTCGATCTTGTTCACCGCCACGCCACCGAGGCGCACCGTGCCCTTCTCGCCCAGGATGGTGATCGACCCCTCGAGATTCTTGGGATAGGTCAGCATGGTGACGCTCATCGAGCCGAGCGCGCCGGTGCGCCAGCGGATCGACAGGACACCGGTGTCCTCGACCTGGATGTTGCGCGCCAGCGTGGCGGTGTAGGCCTGCACGCTCTCGACCGGACCCACCAGCCAGTCCAGCAGGTCCACGTAGTGGCTGGCCTGGTTCATGAACGCCCCGCCGTCGAACTCCCACGTGCCACGCCATGCCGCGCTGTCGTAGTAGCTCTGCGGCCGGCTCCAGAACACGTTCACGTTCACCATGTACACCTTGCCGAAGCGGTGCTTCTGCATGGCGCGCTTGACCAGCTGCAGCGTCGGGTTGCGACGGTTCTGCTTCACCACGAACAGGTGCACGCCGGCGGTGTCGCAGGCGCTCACCATCGCCTTGCCGTCCTGCCAGCGGGTGGCCATCGGCTTCTCGGTGACCACGTGCCGGCCGGCGTCGGCGCAGCTGATGGCCTGCGCGGCGTGCAGGCCGCTCGGTGTGGCCAGGATCACCGCGTCCACCGCCGGCTCGTGGGCCAGCAGTCCCTCGATGGAGTCGTACGGCGTGGCGCCGGTTGCCGTGGCCGCAGCCGCCAGGCGCTCCGGTGACACGTCGCAGACCGCCACCAGCTCGGCGCGCTCACCGTGGGCCTGAATGGCCCCGATGTGGTTGGCCGAGATCCGGCCGCAACCCACGAGCCCGAAGCGAATCTTGCGCCCGGTGATGGGCTTGGCGCGGGAGGGAATGATGAGCGACATGGCAGGAAGGAATGGTGTGGAGGCCGGAAAATAGCCGCCTGCGTGCGGTTTGGCTCGCCAGTCAGTGCGGTGGATGCGGCGTGCCGTGGCACGAGTGCCTGCCACTGCCTGTTATCATGAAGTCGGTGCGCATCTGGCGCACTGCGTGGCCGGTGCCGGAGGAAACATGAAGTTCCATACCTACACGAAGTACAACCCCGAGATGGCCGACGCAGTGGACCTGCAGTCGCTGCTCGACGGGTTGTCGGACTTCCTGCTGCAGTCGGGGTTCGCCGAGTCGGGCGGATACAACCCGTACTGGGGAAGCAACGAGGATCCGGCCGACCGCTCGCTCGAGGCGCTCAAGGAAGCGATCCTCAATGCGCTGATCGAGAGCGGCCAGTTCACGCCTGAGATGCTCGAGGCCCTCCGCGGCGAAGGCGACGAGGTGTCGGAGGCGAAGCTGGGCGAACTGCTGGACCAGATCGTCCAGCGCCTGATCGCCGACGGCTTCATCAACACCGAGCTGCCGCCGAAGGCGATGGACTCGCACCAGCCGGTGACCGGCAAGGGCGGCCTGGCGCACGCGGCCAGCAAGGACGTGCAGTTCAACCTGTCGCAGAAGGGCATCGACTTCCTCGGCTACAAGTCGCTGCGCAACATCCTCGGCAGCTTCGGCAAGAGCACCTTCGGCAGCCACGACACGCCCTACCTGGCCACCGGCGTCGAAAGCGACGCCTGGAGCAAGCCGTACGAGTTCGGCGACGTGCTGAACCTGGACGTGAACGAGACGCTGAAGAACTCGATGCTGCGCACCGGGTCACTCGACGTGCCGATGGACCTGGAGTACAGCGACCTGATGGTCCGGCAGTCGGAATATCGCTCCAGCTGCGCCACGGTGCTGATGCTCGACACGTCGCACTCGATGATCCTGTATGGCGAGGATCGCTTCACGCCGGCGAAGAAGGTGGCGCTGGCACTGACGCACCTGATCCGCACACAGTTCCCCGGCGACACGATCCGCGTGGTGCTGTTCCATGACAGCGCCGAGGAGATTCCGCTGGCGGCGCTGGCCGGCGCGCAGGTGGGGCCGTATCACACCAACACCGCCGAAGGGCTCAAGCTCGCCCGCCGGATCCTGATGTCGCAGAAGAAGGACATGCGGCAGATCGTGATGATCACCGATGGCAAGCCGAGCGCACTGACCATGCCGAACGGCCAGATCTACAAGAACAGCATGGGCCTCGACATGAACGTGATCGGACAGACGCTGAAGGAGGTGGCCGACTGCCGTCGCTCCGGCATCACCATCAACACCTTCATGCTGGCCCGCGACTACGCCCTGGTGGAGTTCGTGAAGAAGGTGTCCGGCATCTCGCGCGGCAAGGCGTATTTCACCAACACCATGAGCCTCGGCCAGTTCGTGCTGATGGACTTCCTGCGCAAGAAGACGAAGAGAGTCTCCTGACACGGGCTGCCCGCACTCGCTCGAAGAGGAAGGTGTCACCCGCCGCACGCGTCCGTGATGACGCGCTGCGGCGGTTCGGTCGTCTGCTCAGGGCTTGGTATCGCGTGCACGCCCGCGACCTGCCATGGCGCCGCACGCGCGACCCGTACGCGATCCTCGTATCGGAGCTGATGCTCCAGCAGACGCAGGTCCTGCGGGTGGTGCCGCGCTGGCACGAGTTCCTGGCGCTGTTCCCCACCCTGCACACGATCGCAGTGGCGGAGGTCACGCAGGTCGAAGCGGCGTGGGAAGGGCTGGGATACTACGCCCGCGCCCGCAATCTCCATCGCACCGCGCGACTCGTCACGCGCGACGGTTCCGATGCAGCAGCCACGCTGCCGTCGGATGCGGAGTCATTGCGCGGGCTCCCCGGCATCGGGCGTTACACCGCTGGCGCAGTGGCCAGCTTCGCCTACGGCAAGCGTGTGCCACTGGTGGACACGAACGTGGCGCGGGTGCTGCAGCGCGTGTTCCTGCCGCGCGCGAAGCGGAAGGTGGCTGCCACCGAGCACGCGTTGTGGGAACTGGCCGAACGTTCGCTGCCCGGCACCGCCGCGGCGGTGTGGACGCACAACCAGGCGCTGATGGAGATCGGCGCGCTGGTGTGCACTGCACGCGTGATGCACTGCACGAAATGCCCGGTGCGACCGGTGTGTGCGACGTACGAGCGCATGCAGGTCGCAGCGCGCTAGCGTCGGTCAGCGCGAGATGGTCCCGGTGTACTCGAGGATGTCCCAGTCCTCGGTGCCGCCGGCTCGGCGATAGTTCGTGCGGAGGAATTCCTCGACCGCCGGGTAGGTGGAGATCTCGCGCTCGCGCAGCTCGTCGTCACGCTGCAGCAGGCTCGCTGACGGAATCAGCCACCAGCGCGCAGGCTGCGCACGCATCCCCGCCTCGAACTCGGCGCGGTAGCGCGCGCGGTAGGCCGTGCCCGGACCGTCGAAGAGCGGGCGGATCACCGCGAACCGCGTCGGCAGCGTGAGGTCGCTCACGAAGTACGGACCCATGTGCATGGCCCACATCATGATGCGCGCCGGCCGCGGCTCGATGCGCGACAGGCTGTCGACGATGCCGTACGCCGCGTCGGAGTGGTGCCCGTAGTAGCGGAACTCGTGCCGCTCGTAGCGCGCACGAATCTCCGTGTTGATGCGCGAGCGCGTGAACCGGTAGAACAGTTGCAGCGGTGCGGCCGCACCGGCGGCCAGCGCCAGCAGCAGCGCCACCGCCCGGAACCGCGCCGCCGGCACCCCCGCCACCTCGCGGCGCAGGGCCATGAAGCCGCAGTCGGCCAGCAGCGCCAGGAACGGCAGCATCGGCAGGCCATGGTAGGTCCAGAAGCGCCCCTGCACGATCACGCCGGCCACGGCGCCGAGAAATCCGACCACCAGCGCCCAGGCCAGCCGTCGCTCCTTCAATGGCGGTGCCAGTGCGCCGAAGATCGCGAACGGCACCACCACGCCCCACGGCGTCGTCAGCACCTGCTGGAAGGCCGACGGGAAGCGCGTGATCCAGTTGGTGTCGAGGCCCGCGTACACGTCACGCGTCCACCGCTGCGCGTCGAGGTATGCGTCCCAGCCGCCCCACGCCTTCACCAGCCAGAGGATGATCGCCACACTGGTGACGATGCCGACCAACACCAGCAGCGAGTGCACCACTCGCTGTCGCGTGCTGCGCTGCGGCACGAACGCGATCAGCATCCACAGCACCACCGCGAAGCCGATGTAGAACGGCTTGCTCATCGTGGCCAGACCGACCAGCGACCCCGCCACCAATGCCGCCACCGGATTGCCGATCAGCACCAGCCCGCAGGCGGCGATCAGCCACGAGGCCGTCCAGCCATCGGGCTGTGCGCTCTGCCAGAAGTCGAGGCTCGCGTACCAGAGCGCGTACAACGCCATCGCGATCGCACCACCACCCGGGAGCGCGATGCGCCGGGCCACCGAGCGGATGCCGAGCAGGCCCAGCACCACCATCGCGATGTCGAAGGCACGAATGCCCCACGAGTTCCGGCCCACGATGTTCTGGACCAGCAGCGACGGAAGCCAGGCGCCCGGCCCCTTCGTATCCCACGCGTCGCGATACGGGGCCCCGCCGCGATGCACCGTGTCGGCGATCCAGGCGAAGACACCGTCGTCGCCGGAAAGCGGCCAGGTCAGGGCGACCAGGCTCCACCCCACGAGGATGCACCCGACCACCACCAGCATGGGGCCTTCCCACCATGAGGTGCCGCGTTCGTCCGTCGTCATTCGTGCGAGCTGGCGTGAGCGTGCGCGTGCGTGTGCGCGGTGCGCACCGGCGTCTCACCCGTGGTCGTGCACCGGCGCATTGGGCCTCGATCCGTATGTGGAGTCAATCCATCGACGGTAGCTGCCGTCCATCACGGCGCGCCACCACCGTTCCTCTTGCAGAAACCAGTCCACGGTCTTCCGGATGCCCGTCTCGAACGTCTCCGCCGGCTCGAAACCGAGTTCCCGCTCCAACTTTGCGGCGTCGATGGCGTAGCGGCGGTCGTGTCCCGGCCGGTCGGCCACGAACGTGATCAGATCCGTTGCCCGGCGCCCGTCGACGGCCGGTGCGTGGGGGAAACGTGTCGCCAGCACCGGATCGGCGGCGAAGCGCTCGTCCACCAGCGCGCAGACCAGGCGCACGATGTCGATGTTCGCCCACTCGTTGCGGCCGCCCACGTTGTAGACCTCGCCGACGCGGCCGCGCTCCAGCACGGCATCGATGGCACGCGCATGGTCACGCACGTACAACCAGTCACGCACCTGCCGACCATCCCCGTACACCGGCAGCGGACGCCCCTCGAGAATGTTCACGATCACCAACGGGATCAGCTTCTCGGGAAAATGAAACGGTCCGTAGTTGTTGGAGCAGTTGGTGGTGCTGACCGGCAGTCCGAAAGTGTGGTGGTACGCGCGCACCAGGTGATCGGAGCCGGCCTTGCTGGCCGCATACGGCGAGTTGGGCGCGTACGGCGTGCGCTCGTGGAACGCCGGATCGGAAGGGCCGAGTGCGCCGTACACTTCGTCGGTGGACACATGGTGGAATCGCACCGGTCCGTCGATCAGCTGTTCCTGCAGCCAGACCTGGCGCGCCGCCTTCAGCAGCTCGTGCGTGCCGTTCACGTTCGTGGTCACGAAGGCATCCGGGCCGCTGATGGAACGGTCCACGTGCGACTCGGCGGCGAAATGCACGAGGGTGTCGATGCGGTGCTGCCGGAGCAGGGTCGCGGCCAGGTCGGGCGTCCCGATGTCGCCGTGCACGAAGACGAATCGCGGATCGCCGTCGGCCGCCGCCAGGCTCGATCGATTGCCGGCGTAGGTGAGCGCGTCGAGCACCACCACCAGGTCGTCGGCGTGCGTGTCGAGCCAGTAGGTGACGAAGTTCGAGCCGATGAAGCCCGCGCCGCCGGTGACGAGGAGTCTACGCATCGGCCATTTCGGCGAGCATCTGCCGCAGCGCGGTCCGCCAGTGCATCGTCGGAACCTGCAGCGCGGCCAGCGTGGCGGTCTTGTCGAGCACACTGTACGACGGTCGTGTGGCAGCCGTGGGATAGTCTTCGGTGGTGATGGGCAGCACGGTCGTGACACGTGGCAGCAAGCCCGCCGCCGCCGCGTCTTCGCTGACCGCCACCGCCAGGTCATACCAACTCGCCACACCAGCATCGGTCCAGTGCATGATGCCCCCGAGTTCGGGACGCTCCACGGCCGCCCAGATCGTGGTCGCCAGCGTGCGGGCCCACGTCGGCGTGCCCACCTGATCAGCCACCACGCTGACCGACTCCCGTTCGCGCAGCAGTCGCAGCATCGTCGTCACGAAGTTGGTGCCGTGCGCCGAATACAGCCACGCGGTGCGCATCACCAGCGCACGCGCCCCGAGCGTGTCGAGCAGTGCCGACTCCCCGTCACGCTTGGTGCGCCCGTACACCGACTGCGGTGCGGTGGCATCGTCGGTGCGCCACGGCCGCGCCGAACCGCCGCCGAACACGAAGTCGGTCGAGACGTGGATGATGCGCGCCTCACACCGCAGCGCCGCCTCGGCCAGCGCCTGCACCGCCGTCACGTTGACGGCATGGGCCAGCCGCGCTTCGGTCTCGGCGCGGTCCACCGCAGTGTACGCGGCCGCGTTGATGATCACGGACGGGCGATGCCTGTCGATCATGCGCGCCACGGCGGCACTGTCCTGCAGGTCGAGGTCCGCACGAGCCAGTGCATGCACGAGGGTGCCGGCTGGCTGCGTGCGGGTCAATTCGCGACCCAGCTGACCCGAGGCACCCGTCACCAGCACGGTGCCGCTCACGGCAGCGGCTCGATATCGGACAGTGGCGTGCCCGCCAGATCCTTCGGCGACAAGACGAGTGGCGCGCCGGCGTCGATCGGCCAGGCGATGTTCAGCACGCTGTCGTTCCATTGCAACGTGCGTTCGCTGTCCGGGTCGTACACGTCGGTGACCTTGTACTGCACATCTGCGACGTCCGAGAGCACCAGGAAGCCGTGCGCGAATCCCGGCGGGATCCAGAGCTGCCGATGGTTCTCTTCCGACAGCTCGAGGCCGAGCGACCTGCCGAAGGTGGGCGACGACCGGCGCACGTCCACCACCACGTCCCACACCCGTCCCTGCGGGCATCGTACCAGCTTGCCCTGCGTATGTTGCAACTGGTAATGCAGGCCGCGGAGCGTGCCGCGCGTGGAGCGGCTCTGGTTGTCCTGCACGAACGTCACGTCGGCCACCTCGGCCCGGAACTGCGCGTCATTCCAACTGGCGAGGAAGAAGCCGCGCGGATCGGCGAAGACACGTGGCTCGATCAGGCAGAGCCCTTGCAGGTCGAGTGCGGTGCACCTCACGCGGTGCGCGGCTCCGTCAGCATCTGTCGCAGGTATTGACCGTAGTGCGTCTTCAGCAGAGGCGCGGCGAGTCGTTCCACGGTCGCGTCGTCGATCCAGCCCTGTCGCCAGGCAAGTTCCTCCGGGCACGCCACCTTCAGGCCCTGTCGATGCTCGATGGTCTGGATGAACTGGCCCGCCTGCAGCATCGAGTCGGGCGAGCCGGTATCCAGCCACGCGGCACCACGGCCGAGGATCTCGACGTTGAGCTGTCCCTTGGCCAGATAGGCTCGATTGACGTCGGTGATCTCGAGCTCCCCGCGTGCCGACGGCCGGATGGTGGCTGCGATGTCGCAGACCTGCTGGTCATAGAAGTACAGACCCGTCACCGCGTAGTTGGAGCGCGGACTGGCCGGTTTCTCCTCGATCCCGATGGCGCGTCCGGCCGCATCGAACTCCACCACGCCGTACGCGGCGGGATCGGCGACCCGATAGCCGAAGACGGTCGCGCCCTCGGTGGCCGCCGTCGCGCGTTGCAGCGACGTCGAGAGGTCGTGACCGTAGAAGATGTTGTCGCCGAGCACCAGGCAGCTGGTGCGATCGCCGATGAAGTCCCGACCGATGACGAACGCCTGCGCCAACCCGTCGGGCGACGGCTGCGCGGCGTAGCTGAAGGCCATGCCCCACTGCGACCCGTCGCCGAGCAGGCGCTGAAACGACACCTGCTCGTGCGGGGTGGTGATGATCAGTACCTCCCGGATCCCGGCCAGCATCAGCACCGAGAGCGGGTAGTAGATCATCGGCTTGTCGTACACCGGCAACAACTGCTTGCTGACCGCATGCGTGATCGGGTACAGTCGCGTGCCGGACCCACCGGCGAGGATGATCCCGCGCCGCCCGGAGGCGGTCGTGGTCGCAGTGGTCATCGTACCGGTGGTGCTGGCAGGCTCACTTCCGGATGCTGTCCTTCACAGCGCGCGGGAACTTGTTCACCAGCGGGTCCACGTATTCACGCTCGCCGTGGCCGATGTAGATCTGGCGCGGCCGCGCGATCTTCTGCTCCTTGTCGTCCAGCATCTCTTCCCACTGCGCCAGCCAGCCGGCGGTGCGGGCCACCGCGAACAGCACGGTGAAGAAGTCGGTCGGGAAGGCCATCGAGCGGTAGATCAGGCCCGTGTAGAAGTCGACGTTCGGGTACAGCTTGCGCGACACGAAATATTCGTCGGAGAGCGCGATTCGCTCCAGTTCCAGCGCGATCTCGAGATCCTTGTCGATGCCGATCTGCGCGAAGACCTGGTCGGCCAGCTTCTTCACGATGCGGGCGCGCGGGTCGTAGTTCTTGTACACGCGGTGGCCGAAGCCCATCAGCTTCGGGCCGCCCTTGCCGCTCTTCACCGACTCGATGAACGCCGGCACGTTCTTCGGGTGCTCGATCTCCTTGATCATGCGCAGCACCTGCTCGTTGGCACCGCCGTGGAGCGGTCCGAAGAGCGCGGCGATGCCCGCCGAGACGGCACTGAACGGATCGACGTGGCTGGAGCCCACGGCGCGCACGGCGTTGGTGGAGCAGTTCTGCTCGTGGTCGGCGTGGAGGATGAACAGCACCTCCAGCGCACGGCTGAACACCGGGTTGGCCTCGTAGCGCGGCTCGCTCATGCGGGCCACCATCGAGAGGAAGTTCTCGCCGTAGTTGAGCTGGTTGTCGGGATAGATGATCGGCAATCCCTTCACGTGCCGGTACGCGAACGCCGCCAGCGTCGGGAGCTTCGCCAGCAGGCGGATCACCGAGATGTAGCGTTCCTTCGGATCGAAGATGTTGTGCGCGGCCGGGTAGAAGCTGGACAGTGCCGCCACCGACGAGCAGAGCATCGACATCGGATGCGCATCGTACCGGAACCCTTCCAGGAATTTCCGGATGTTCTCGTGCACGTAGGTGTGGAACGTGATGTCGTGCACCCACGTGTCGTACTGGGGCTGCGTGGGCAACTCGCCATGGCGCAGCAGGTAGGCCACCTCGAGGAAGGTGGCCTTCTCGGCCAACTGCTCGATCGGATAACCACGGTAGCGCAGGATGCCCTGGTCGCCGTCGATGAACGTGATGGCACTCTTGCAGCTGGCCGTGTTCATGAACGCCGGGTCGTAGCTGAGCAGCCCGAACTCGCCGGGCTCGCCCCGCTTGACCTGCTTCAGGTCGGCGGCACGGATGTAGGTGTCGCCTTCCGGGCCCTCGGTCGTGATCGGCGCGCCGAATGTGTTGCCGGTGCGGCTGTCGCGAAGCTCGAGGGAACCACCGGCCGTCGTGTCACTCATCCTGCGTCTCCACACTGGAATTGTTGCGCACCTGGGAGGGCCCCGGCACGAGCGGGAGTCAGGGGCAGCGGCCGGCACTGGTGGCGCTCGTCCTGACAGTGTTCTGTCCCGAACCTAACAGCCCCGCCGACGCCTGCATGCGACCGCCCGACCACGCCTGTCGTCCACGCGGCCGATTGTCCCCGGCGCTCGATTCCCGCATTTTCCGCAGTCCGGGCGTGACGTGGCATGGCTCTCGCCAGTCTGTTCGGACGGCATCGGTGTACCACCGCGATTGAGTGGCCAGGAAACGACGTTTGGGGTGCAGTCGCTCGGTGGGCCATCCCGGCTGGCGGCGTTGGAAATCCTCGCAATACCGCTGGTATTGCTCTGGTTTCCGCCTTGCCGGCCGGGCGCCCCACCGACCTTTGTGCTACCCCAACGTCATTTCCTGGCCACTGAGCGGCCGGCCGCGACCACCCTGATTCGCTCCTATTCCATTATGTGCGGGATTGCAGGCTTCCTCGGTGCGCCGACACGCGGCACGCCCGAGGCCTCCGTGAAGGCCATGACCGATGCCATCGCCCATCGCGGCCCGGACGCCGATGGCGCCTGGTGTGACGCGGAGGCCGGCGTGGCGCTGGGCCACCGACGCCTGTCGATCATCGACCTGTCGCCCGCCGGTGCGCAGCCGATGGCGTCGGCCAACGGCCGATACGTGGTCGCCTTCAATGGCGAGGCCTACAACTACAAGCCGATTCGCGACGAGCTCGCTGCGTCGGGCTACGACTTTCGCGGCCACAGTGACACCGAGGTGCTGCTGGCCGCCTTCGAGCGCTGGGGCATCGAGGCCAGCATTCCGCGCTTCGCCGGCATGTTCGCCCTCGCCATCTGGGACCGGCACGAGCGGGCGCTCTGGCTGGTGCGCGACCGATTGGGCGAAAAGCCGCTCTACTACGGTCAGGTCGGCGACAGCTGGCTGTTCGGCTCCGAGCTGAAAGCGCTGCGGGCCTTCCCCGGTTGGCACGGCAGCATCGACGTCCAGGCGGCGACCCAGTTCCTGCGACACGGCTACATCCAGGCGCCGCAGACGATCTACACCGGCATTCACAAGGTCCGGCCCGGTTCGATGGTCGTGCTGAAGGCCGGCGAGCCGCCGCGCGAACGGACGTACTGGTCCGCCGAGTCGGCGGCCCGCGCCGGCATCGCCGACCCGTTCGCCGGAAACATGGATGAGATCGTCAGCGCACTCGACGTGGAATTGCGGCGGGTCGTGGCCGACGAGATGGTCGCCGACGTCCCGCTCGGCGCCTTCCTCTCCGGCGGCGTGGACTCGTCGCTGATCGTGGCCCTGATGCAGGCGCAGGCGTCGCGTCCGGTGCGGACGTTCACGATCGGCTTCGACGATCCGTACTACAACGAGGCCGGTTTCGCCAAGGAAGTGGCCGCGCACCTGAAGACGGACCACACCGAGTTGATGGTGCGTGGCGACGACGCGCTCGATTTCGTGTCGCGCCTGTCGGAGCTGTACGACGAACCGATGGCCGACATTTCGCAGCTGCCGACGTTGCTGGTGTCGCGGATGACGCGCGAGCACGTCACGGTCGCGCTGTCCGGTGACGGCGGCGATGAACTCTTCGGCGGCTACAGTCACCACAGCGCGCGCGGTCTGGTGGACCGGGTCGCCAGCGCCACGCCGGCCATCTTGCGACAGGCCCTCGGCACCGCGCTGCAGTCACTCCCGGACCCGTTGCCCGCGGCGCTCTCGCGCGCGGTGTCCGGCAGCACGCAGTCGCGCCCCGCCAACACGCTCTCGCGACTCGGCGCCGTCCTGACGTCGGACGGGGGCTCGGATGCGTTCGTCTCGGCGATGGCGCACAGCGTCGATGCCGCCAGCCTTCTGCATCCATCGCTCCGCGCACAGGCTGGGACCGGTGCGCTGGTCGGCCCGTGGCTCGGCAACGATCGTGGCTTCGAATCCCGCATGCTGTTCGATGCCACCACCTACCTGCCGGACGACGTGCTGGTGAAGGTCGATCGCGCGGCGATGGCCTTCAGCCTCGAGACGCGCGCACCGCTGCTCGACCATCGCATCTTCGAGTTCGCGTGGCGTGTGCCGTACGCGCTCAAGGTGCATGACGGTGTCGGCAAGCAGCCGCTACGCGAACTACTGTATCGCTACGTGCCGCGTGCGCTCATCGACCGGCCGAAGCGCGGCTTCTGGGTGCCGCTCGCCGCCTGGCTGCGTGGCCCGCTGCGTCCGTGGGCGGAGGCGCTGATCGAAAGCAGTGCGGTCGACTCGGGGGAGCTGCTGGACGTCGAGATGGTGCGACGTCTCTGGTCGCAGCACGTGAACGGCGTCGCGAACCACGGCGAGCGGCTCTGGCCCGTGCTGTCCTTGCTGGCCTTCATGCAGGCCGACGCGCGCGCTCGCCAGATGTCCTGAGCCGATGGCCAAGCTTCTCTTCGCCGCCAACGACAAGCGTTCCGCCTGGCTCGCGGCCGCCATCCGCGATCTCGGGCACGAACTGGTGGAGGTGGCGTTCGACGACATCGATCGCGCCACGAAGCTGCGCGCCGGTGTGCTGTCGTTCTCGTCGCCGCGCATGGAATGGTGGCAGAACTACCAGACGCACCCGCTGGTGCAGGCGCGGCGCGCCGAGGTGTTCCGTCGCAATGCGCAAGCGCACGCCGATGGCGCCGATGGCATCGTGACCTGGGGCAGCTGGTTTGCACCCCTGCTTCGCCGCAGCGATGGCAGCCAGGTGCCGTACGTGTACTACATCGACCAGAGCCGTTCGGTGACGCCCGACCCCTTGGAGCTGAAGCCGCGCTTCCCGCGGCCGCGCGGCGGCAATCGCCGGCAGCGGGAGGGCTACCTCGGGTCCGCGGGCGTGTTCTGCATGTCGCGCTGGGCGGTGGACCAGACGGCACGTGCACATCCCGGATTGCCGCCGTCGCTGGTGCAGTGGGCGGGCTGGGGACCATGCGCATTCGACCTGTCCGGCGAGCCACTCGATGAGCGCCGCGGCGCGCCGGTGGTGCTGCACGTCGGCAACGACTTCTATCGCAAGGGCGTGGATTTCCTGGTGCAGGTCGCGCGACGCGTGCGCGCCGAGATTCCCGAGGCGCGATTCATCGTGGTGGGAAAGGACCAGAGCGACCATCCGGTCGACCTCAGCGACGTGGAGTACCTCGGGTTGCTCTCGGATCGTGAGCAACTGAAGCAGCTCTTCCGATCAGCGAGCCTGTTCTTCCTCCCCAACCGGTTCGACCGCTCACCGCATGTGCTGGTCGAGGCGATGAGTGCCGGCACGCCGGTGGTGGTGTCGCATCAGGGTGGTCCCGGTGAACTGGTGACGACCTACGATGTCGGCGCCGGCGCTGCGGTCGGCGACATCTCCGGGTACGCCGATGCCATCCTGGCCCTCCTCCGTGACGACGACCGGCGTCGTCAGTACGGGCTCGAAGGCAAGCGACTGGCGGCCACCACGTTCAGCTGGCGCGAGATTGCGCAGCGCGTCACCGCGCCGCTGCTGGCGGCGCAGGGCGCGTCGCCGCACATGACCCTGACGCACACATGACCACGCACACCGCCGACAGCCAGCGCGCGCTCTTCCTCGCCAACAGGCTGCCCTGGCCGCTGGTGGATGGATGGACGCGCCGGACGTTTCATGTCATCCGTCAGCTGGCGCTGAAGTGGCCGGTGCACGTCATCGTCCTGTCCGATGGCGACCCGGTGCGACTGCGCGAGGCGCAGGTCGCACTCGGCAGCTCGGTCACGGTGCAAAGCATCCGGCGCCGCCCGTTCCGACGGCTGCGCGGCCTCTTCGGTTCCGTGGTGCGCAACCGGCCGTTTCACGTCGCGGCCGACACCGATGCCGACTTCACCAGGGCGGTCGGCGCGTTTCTACGCTCCAACGACGTGGCGCTGATCGGGTGCGCCGGTGTCAACATGGCCGGCTACTTCTCGCTCGACACACAGCATCGCGCCTTGCACCTGGTCGACACGCACAACATCGACTCGCTGGTGGTGGATCGCTTCGCATCGTTGGCGAAAGACCCTCTCCGACGCGCGTTCCTGACCCTCGCTGCGCCGCAGATGCGCACGTGGGAACAGCAGGTGTTCGCCGACGCCGATCTCGTGATCGTCTGTTCGGATTCGGAGATTCCGCTCGCGCGAGGCCTCGCCCCCGCGGCCGCCGTGCACTGCATCCCGAACGGTGCCGACGTGGACCAGTTACCGCCGCGCCCTGCCACGACGATGTCGGTTGGTGCGGCGCGACTGCTGTTCTTCGGGCGGTTGGATTATTTCCCGAATCTCGACGCCCTCGAATTCCTGCAGGCCTCGATGCTCGACGAGCTGCGTCGTCGGCTGCCGGGTTTCCGCCTGCGCATCGTCGGCGCCGGCGACACGGCGCCGATCGCGGCACTCTTCCGCGACGTGCCGGAAGTCGAAGTGGTCGGCTTCGTCGATTCGATCGGCGACGAGTTGCAGGCGGCCGACGCCGTGCTGGTGCCGCTGCGCACCGGCGGCGGCACGCGCCTCAAGATCCTCGAGGCGATGGCGGCAGGCCGCCCCGTGATCTCGACCACGATCGGCGCCGAGGGCATCGACGCGACCGATGGTGTCGACATCCTGCTGCGCGATGAGCCGTCGGCCTTCGTGACCGCGGTGGAGTCGGTGATCGCAGACCGTGCCACCGCCGATCGCCTCGGCGCGGCGGCCCGCGAGACCATCATCGCCAAGTACAGCTGGGATGGCATCGGCGCGAACCTGCGGCGCCTGGTCGAGGAGACGCTGCGTGATGCGCCGGAGAGCGCAGGCGTGATCGGTTCCGATTCGGGTCGAGCGGCGCCGGCACTGAACTGAACGGCGCGGGAAGCGCAGCGGCTAGAACTGCACCTGTCGCGGCAGTTCGAGCTCGAACTGGAAGCAGCTCCCGACATCCGCGGTGCTCTCCACCAGCAGTTCGCTGCCCATCGCTCGGACGAGGTTCTGGCAGATGGACAAGCCAAGTCCGGCGCTCGAGAACACGTACTGCCCAGGCTTCAGCCGGCGGCGGAAGGCATCGAACAAGGTGCCCAGCACACTCTCGGGAATGCCGCGACCGGTGTCGCGCACCTCGAAGCGAAGCCGGCTGGCGCTGATCGACGTCACGATCACCGCCACCTCGCCGGTGGCAGTGAACTTCAGCGCATTCGTCACCAGGTTGAGCAATACGCGCTGCACTGCAGCGCCGTGGCCCATCCGTGCGTCGGTGACCGACGTCTCGAATCGCAGATCCAGTCCGCGCTCCTCCGCCATCGGACGCACCACGTCGTGCACCTGCTGGAAGACGCTCTGCAGCAGGAACGGCCGCGGCTCCTGCTGCACCAGCTTCTCGCCACCGCGCGCGAGGTCCATCACGTCACTGGCCATCGTGCTCAGCCCGAACGCCGCGCCGTAGATCAATCCCAGCTGGCGCTCCTGCACCGGCGACACCGGGCCGCTCTGCCCGCGCCGGATCTGCTCGGCCAGAAACAGGATCGAGCCCAGCGGCGAGCGCATGTCGTGCGCGACGTCCACGATCATCTCCAGCCCGCCCATGCCTCCCAGCCGCGACGAGAAGCGATGGCCGGCATCGCGGTCGAGCTCCGCACGCAGCGTCTCGAGGGCGTCGATCAGCTTCACGGTGGCATCGGACGACAACGTGCCGACGCGCGCCTGCGCCAGCAGGGCGCGGCGCATGCCGGCCAGCATCCGGCGCGCCGGGAGCGCGGGCGGGAACGCGATGCGCGGCACGGCGCCGACAGCGTCGTGCAATTGGACTTCAGCGGCCGCGCAGAGCAGTGAGGCACCAGCGCGCAGTTCGGCGTGCGGCCACCCGCCGTCGGGAGCGACCGCCAGCTCCTCTGCGGCCACGTCGGCCGCAGCAGCCAGCGCCTCGCGCCACACCTGACCGGCGGCGACCACGGACGGCGCCGCACTGCGCGGCTCGACACGAAGCGTCGTCGGACGGCGTGGCCGCGGCGCACTCACGCCAGCGACCCGGAGTACTCGTCGCGCCGCAACTCGTGCTTCTCCATCAGGCGGTAGAGCGTGGTGCGGTCGATGCCGGCCAGGCGTGCCGCGCGCGACATGTTGCCGCCAGCCCGGGCCACCAGGCGCGTGAGGTATTCCTTCTCGAAGTGTGCGACCAGCTTGTCCTTCGCCACGTGGTAGGCGTCGTTCATGTAGCTGCCGCTGAACGTGGTCGCCTCGGCCGCCGCACTGGTGGGTCCGTCGGGTGCGTCGTCGTAGACCGGGAAATCGCTCCCGACCAACGCCTTGCCCGGATCGGCCACGACCGCAGTGTGCTCGATCATGTTCTGCAGTTCGCGCACGTTGCCACGCCACGGCCGGCTGCGCAGGAAATCCTGTGCATCCTCGCTGAACGTCGGCGCCGGTTCGCCGGGCTGGCGATGCCGATCCCAGAAATGGTGCAGGAAGTGCGCGGCCAGCACCGAGATGTCCTCGGGACGCTGGCGCAGGGGGGGCAGGCGAATGGGCACGACGCGGAGCCGGTAATACAGGTCCTCGCGCAGGCGTCCCTGTGCCACTGCTTCCAGCGGATCGCGATTCATCGCGCTGATGAAGCGCACGTCCACCACCGCATCCTGGATTTCGCTACCGACACGGCGCACCACACCGTCCTGCAGCACGCGCAGCAGTTTGGCTTGGAGCGGCATCGACATCTCGGTCAGCTCATCCAGGAACAACGTGCCGCCGTTGGCCACCTCGAGCAGGCCGGCCTTGTCGCGGTCGGCGCCGGTGAAGGCACCCTTCTTGTGGCCGAACATCTCGCTTTCCAGCAGCTGCTCCGGCAGTGCGGCGCAGTTGACGGCCACCAGCTTCTTGCCGGTGCGCCGGCTGTGGCTGTGGATGAACTGCGCGATCAGCTCCTTGCCGGTGCCGCTCTCGCCGCTGATCAGGACCGACGCGTCGGTGCCGGCCACCTTCCGGGCGAGGTCGAGCGCCTTGCGGAAGGCGGGCGACTGGCCCAGCAGGGTGATCTTGTCGCCGGTGTGCGCATTCTGGAAACTGGCGCCGCTGCCCATCGGCGGCCCGGCGGCGCTGCCCTCGGTGCGTGCCGCGCGGGTCTCGCGCGCCACCAGCACGGCATGCGACGCCCTTCCGACCAGGATCTGCAGGTGGCTGGCCGAGAACGGCTTCGGGAGGTAATCCCACGCGCCGGCGCGAAGGGCCTCGATGCTCGAGGTCACCGACGGATTGCCGGTCATGACCACGAAGATCGTATCCTTGTTCGCTTCCAGCGTCGCCTTGAGGATGTCCATCCCCGAGACCGGCTGCAGGTACAGGTCGCACAGCACGATGTCGAACCGGCGGCGCTTGACCAGCTCCATCGCCTCGTCCGCCCGGCCGGTGACCGTCACGTTGTACCCGTCACCCTGCAGGATGCTGGCGCATCCCTCACGCAGGGTCCGGTCGTCATCCACGATCAACAGCCGGAGGGTCGCCCGCGCTTCGGGAGCCACCGCCATCGAATCGCGAGCCGATACATCGGCTGAAAGCTGGTCTGGCGAGGTCATCTGTCCCATAGGATCCGACGGGCCCTTCCCTGCGCAGGCTCATCCCTGCGATGGGTGGTTTGCGTCGTATCTAGTGAAAAGGTGTTGCGCGTGTCAAGCAACACGTTGGTCGCGAGCCACACCGAAATGGCACGATCGTGTATTTCCTGCGACAGGGTGTCGCACTTATACTGCGCTTTGACGATTGTTCCGTCCGTTTGTCACGGCTCCGACCGCTACGGTGGGCCGGCTTTTGCACTTCGACCGCAGCGACGGGCGGATCTCGTGAGAGTCCGCTCACTCGAATGGCGTCACCTGCTCGGTGCAACGGTCCTTCAGTGCACGGGTATAGTGACGCTGCAACACATCAGTGCGTCCCACTGCGACATGACACGACAGTTCAACGCTCTCTCCGCCGGCTCGCGCCTGGTCCCTGCTTCCGCTCCTGCCTCGCTCCCCGCGATGCCGCAGGCGCAGGTCGAGCAGTGGGGCCCGCCCCCGCCGCCGCCCGCCTCGATGTCCCCCGCCTACCAGCGCTACCTCTCGGCTGTTGGGCGATTCAAGTGGCTGATCCTCGCCATGGTCCTGCTCGGCCTGCTGGGTGGGTACGTCGCCACCCGGTACATCAAGCCGGAGTTCGACGTCTCCGGCAAGATCACACTGCGTGACCCGAGTGCCGAGATCATCGGCAACTCCCGGCAGCGGTCGAACGAGTCGTACCTGCAGGTCTTCCGCGCCTATAACATCACGGACTCGGTCGCCCGTAAGCTTCGGCTGTACCTCGACACCCGCCGCGACGCCGACTCGGTGTATTTCCGGGAGTTCACGCTCGCGCCGCGATTCGTGCCGGGCACGTACGAGCTCACGATCGACAGCAAAAAGGAGAAGTACCGCCTCCGCCGCACCCGGAACGGGGACTCGCGTGAGATCGAGACCGGCCTGATCGGCGACTCGATCGGCCGCGAATCGGGACTTCGCTGGCGCCCGGTGAAGGAACTGCTCCCGGCGAAAGCCACGGTGGAGTTCGAGGTCGTCACACCGCGTGAAGCGTCCGCCAACCTGCAGAAGAAGCTCCGCGCCGACGCCCCACCGAACACGGATGTGATGAACGTCTCGTTGCGAGGCGAGGATGCCGCACGCACCGAAGTGGCGTTGAACGAGTGGATGTCACTGTTCGTGAACTATCTCGGTATCCAGAAGAATGGCGGCACCACGGTGACTGCCAACGCTGCCAACAAGGCGTTCACGGATGCTGAAGGCCGGCTGCGCGCCGCTCGGAACGATTACGAGCGCTTCCGCGTGAATGCGATCACGATGCCGTCGGAGCAGACCGTGCTCTCGCCGGGCGTCCAGTCGACGCAAAACCCGGTGCTGGAGCAGTTCACGCGCTTCCGGCTCGAGGCTCAGAACCTCCGCAACGACCGCGAATTCCTGCAGCCGTTGCAGCGGCCGGAACGCCTGCGCGAACTAGATCCAAGTGTCGCGACGGGCCTGAGCTCGCTGCAGGGCGCCGGTGGTGAGGCGTTGCGCGGTGTGTTCGCCGAGCTCAACACGGCACGTGCCCTCTACCGCGCGAAGAGTGCGATCTACACCGACTCCGCGCCGGAAGTCGTCAAGATTCAAGGCCAGATTGCGAATCTCGAGAACAAGGTCCTGCCGAACCTGATCCGCGACCAGATCGCCTCGTTGCGCGCCAAGGAAGACGACCTCAATCGCCGCATCGCCGGACAGGCGGCAGAAATCCGCGGCATTCCCGAGCGCACCATCCGCGAGGAAGAACTGCGCGCCAAGGTGGACCGCGAGCAGAAGATCGTCGAATACCTCTCCAACAACCTCGAGACACAGCGGCTGAAGGAAAATTCGGCGCGCAACGAGGTGTTCGTGCAGGACTCGGCCGTCGCCCCGTTCCGCCCGACCTCGAACACGGCGCTGCAGATCATTCCTGCCGGCCTGCTGGCTGGCCTGGTGCTCGGCTTGGGCCTCGCCATCCTGCTGGACCTGCTCGATCGCCGCGTCCGGTACCCGGAACAGGTGGCGGCTGAACTCCGCCTCGACATCATCGGTGCAATCCCGCTGGTGCATCCGGGCCGCCCGTCGGTGGAAGAACAGGCGCAGCTGGTCGAGAGCTTCCGAACACTTCGACTTTCGCTCCGGCATCAGTTCACGGCCGGCGAACCGGTGTCGTTCACCGTCACCAGCACCGGGCCGGCGGAAGGCAAGTCGTTCGTCTCGTCCAACCTCGCGCTGTCGTTCGCGGAAGCGGGCTTCCGCACCGTGCTGGTGGACGGTGACACCCGTCGCGGCGCGATCCAGCAAGCCTTCGGCGTGCCGCAGAAGCCGGGCCTGGTGGAGTTCCTGCAGGGCACCAGCACGCTCGACGAGACCGTGTATCCGACGTCGTACGAACGCCTGTCGCTGGTGCCGTGCGGTGCGCGACACCGCCAGGCGCCCGAGATGGTGACCACCGCTGCGATGGAAGCGTTGCTCGACGACCTGCGCGCACGCTTCGACGTGGTGATCGTCGACAGCCCGCCGCTGGGCGCCGGCACCGACGCCTATGCCCTCGCCACGCTCACCGGTGGTCTGCTGATGGTGCTCCGCATTGGCGTCACCGACCGCAAGATGGCGATCGCAAAGCTGGAGACGATGGACCGCCTGCCCATCCGCCCGCTCGGTGCGGTGCTCAACGGCATCGAGGGCAAGGGAGTGTTCCAGTACTACCACTATCTCGAAGGCTACAACTCGGCGAATGCCGGCGACGATGATGAACCGATCGCGCCGCTGCCGAGGAAATCCAAGCCGCGATTGGCTGGCGGCAAGGCGTAAGTTCCGCACTCCCGCACACGAGGCCATCTGTGTGCGGGAGTTTGCGATTCCACGCCCGGTGCACGCATCCCCTGCCGCACCTGCCCGCACGTCGCATGGCATGAACGCAGCGCAGCCTCACGCGCCGCGAGTTCGATCACTCCGCAACGTGTACGTGTCCGCGCTCGCGGAACGGCACCAGTTCCCGGGCCCGTAATGGCAGTTGCTGCAGAACTCTCCGTCATCATCCCGACGTTCAACGAGGCCGAGAACGTCGAGCCGTTGTACGACGCGCTGTGCGTGGCGCTGGAGGGCATCGCGTTCGAGGCGATCTTCGTCGACGATGATTCGCCCGATGGCACCGCGACCAAGGTGAAGCGGCTGGCGCAGGCGCGCGGCAACGTGCGCTGCATCCATCGCATCGGGCGCCGCGGCCTTTCCAGCGCGGCGGTGGAAGGCATCCTGTCGTCCAGCGCACCGTACGTGGCCGTGATCGATGGCGACATGCAGCACGACGAGCGCATCCTGCCGCAGATGATCGAGCTGCTGCGCACCGATGCGGCCGACATCGTGGTCGGTTCACGTCATGTCGAGGGTGGCAGCCTCGGTGACTGGACCAAGTCGCGGGCGGTGATGAGCGAGGTCGCCAGCCGCCTCAGTCGCGCCATCCTCAAGGGGCGCGACCTGAAGGATCCGATGAGCGGCTTCTTCATGACGCGGCGCGAGTTGTTCGATCGTGCGGTGCCCACGCTCTCGATCGAGGGCTTCAAGATCCTGCTCGACTACATCGCGTCGGTGGACCCGAAGCTGCGCGTGGCGGAAGTGCCGTACCACTTCCGCAACCGCATCCACGGTGAGAGCAAGCTGGATAGCCTGGTGCTGTGGGAATACGGCATCCTGCTGCTGGACAAGCTGGTGGGCCACATCGTGCCGCCGCGCTTCATCCTCTTCGCACTGGTGGGTGCGACCGGCGTGGTGGTGCACTTCGCGTTGCTCAGCTTCATGCTCTCGGTGGGCATCGCGTTCCTCACCGCGCAGAGCATCGCGACATTGTTCGCGATGACCACCAACTACCTGCTCAACGACTCGCTCACCTATCGCGACAAGCGCCATCGCGGCCTGCGATGGTTCAAGGGCCTGATCAGCTTCTACCTGGTGTGCGGCGTGGGCGCGCTGGCCAACGTCGGCATCGCGTCGGCGCTGTTCAAGGACAACTACACCTGGTGGATCTCGGCCGGCGCCGGCGTGATCGTGGGCACGATCTTCAACTACGCCCTGACGTCGCTCTTCACCTGGCGGAAATGACGTCGCGACGTCCGGCGACGTGTCAGACGAACGTCGCCGGCACTTCGTCGAAGCTGGGCACCATCGGGGCGCGTGACACGTGCGCGTACCGCAGCGCAGTGGACGCGCGCACCAGCAGCTCGGAACCACTCGGATCGGCAAGGGTCGGTGGCGTCAGCGTCGCGATCCCGGCGCGCAGCGCCACGCGGAAGGTCTGACCCTCGTCGGCGAACTCCGGCAGCTGCGCCACCCGCTCGCGCACGCGCACCACCATCTCCGAGGCGCCCTGCCGCTCCGTCATCGGCGCGAGGATGGCGAACTCGCTGGTGCCGAGCTGGCCCACCACGTCCGAGCCGCGGGCCACGGTCGCCATCGTGCGCCCCACGTCGCCGGCGACGCTGGGCGGTAGCGGGCGATCGAACGCGTCGGTCCCGTCGGCCACCGCCACCGCGCCGATGGCGATACACGACACCGGGGTCTGTCGGCGGACCGCATCGGCCAGCATCTCGCGCACCCGGTGGTGCAGCCCCCGATAGGTGTAGAGGCCCGACTCGGCATCCACCATCCGCACCCGCTCCACGTCGTCCACCACCCGCTTGGCATCCACCCAGGTCCGCAGTCGCAGCACCAGCAGCTCACCGTCCAACGGCTGCTCCCACACGCTCCAGGCGCCAGCCAGGTACGCCTCGCGCAGGAACTCACGCGGCGCGGCACCCGAGGTCATCAGCACCACCGGCACGTGGGTCCCGACCCGCTGCTCCTTCCGGATGAGCCTGCAGACGTCGAGCCCATCCACATCCGAGAGCCGCGAGTCGATCAAAACCACGTCGGGGGACACCGAACTCGCGAGGTCGATCGTCTGACGACCGGAGTAGCCGCGCACCAGCGCGAAGCCGTGCGGACCGAGCACGGTCTCCAGCGACCGGGCCGCCCATTCCTGTTCCACGCCGACCACGATGATGGGTGGACGGCTGCTGGTCGGCGATTGGATGAACGGCGTGGCCATGACGATGCGTGCGGTGGAGAGTCGGAAGCGTGAGCAGGCCGAACGCACGTCTCATGCACCGGCCAGCAGTGACACCTAAGGCCATGCCGTGGAATCACTTGCGCATTTCTGGCGGAGGCCGGCGACGCTGGCACGTGCGGCAGGAGTGCCACAGAAAGCGAAGAAATCGTCGCGTTTGCAACAGTGTCAGCAGACGTGGAGGTCGCTTGGACTCGCTCGGCATGCCTCACGCAGGCGAGCGCGGGCGGACCACAGCCAAACCGTTACCGCGTCGACCACCACGCGTCACGCTGGTGTATAGGAGGGCTCGGGCAGGAGGTGATAAGTTGTTCCCGTCACATCGTGCGACGCCGCTGGTGCAGTTCATGCGCTAGGGACCTGATGCCACCCCCGCGGATCCGATCCCGACGGCGTCAGGTAAGTCCTTGCGCTGCAATGCTTTTTCACCAGAACTGCCCTCGTATGTCGGCCACTGCCGGCACGAGGGAATGGAATGTCATGCGATCTGCCTTCCTCATCTCCCCGATTCGCCTCCGGCACACGCTTGCCGTCCTGACGGTGACCCTGGGTTGCGGCGCGAGCGCGGTGCGAGCTCAGGCGCCAGCCGAACAGACGCTGTACCGAACGCGACCATTTCTCGATTCGGTCGCCACGGCGCTCGAAAAGAGTGGCAAGTCTTCTGAAGCCGCGGCGATTCGCGAGCGACTGAAGGTCGGCGACTTCTATCCCGGCGACCGATTGGTGGTGGAGATGTTCGGCAGCGAGGAGCCACTGCGCGACACGGTGTCGGTGCGCGCAGGACAGGAAGTGAATCTCGGCCAGCTCCCCGCATTCTCCCTGCGCGGTGTCCTTCGCTCCGAAGCGGACTCGGCACTCGTCGCGCAAGCGAAGCGATATATCCAGCGTCCCGTGATTCGCACGCAGCCACTCGGTCGCCTGTTGGTGACGGGCGCTGTCGGACGCCCTGGATTCGTCACGGTGCGAGGTGACGCCGCGGTCTCCGACGTCGTCAATGCAGCGGGAGGGCTGACCAATGCCTCTCGCCTGAACAAGTCCAAGATCAAGCGCGGGAGCGAGACACTGGTGGAAGCCGACAGCCTCGCGACGATTTTCCGCTCTGGTATGACCCTTGATCAGGCTGATATCCGCGCAGGCGACGAAATCGCCATCAGCGAGAAGAAGCAGGGTGGATTCACCGGGATGATCTGGGCGGCATCGGCCGCGATCGGTGTCATCCTGTCTCTCGTCTCACTGGCGCGCTGATCAGCGCGTCACCGCTCAATTCTGCCGAGGAAGGCGTGGGCTCTACGGTACCAGGTGCGACACAGATGTCAGGCCGTATCGCTGCGCTGCGAGAAGCGTTCGGAGGCGCAGCCACCGGCTGGCCGTCGCCGGATGAAGGCGATACACGCGAGCGACGCAGTCGCGATCGTGCCCTCTCCGGCGCGGATGACCGCGCCTCCGTGCATCCCGAGTGGATGCATCGCTCGCTGAACGTGGCGGTGGCAGCCATCGGCCTGCTCCTGATCGCTCCATTCGCCCTGCTCATCGCGGCACTGATCAAGCTGAGCAGCCCGGGTCCGATCTTCTATTCGCAGACGCGCGTCGGCCTCGACCGTCGTGCCTCGCGCGCCGATCGCAGCCAGTCACGCCGCGAGGAAGACCTCGGCGGTCGCGTCTTCACGATCTACAAGTTCCGCTCGATGCGGGTGGATGCCGAGACGCCGGGCGAGGCGGTGTGGGCCTCGAAGGACGATCCGCGCATCACCGCCATCGGTGCCTTCATCCGCAAGACGCGCCTCGACGAGACGCCGCAGTTGTGGAACGTGCTGCGCGGCGAGATGAACGTGGTCGGTCCGCGCCCCGAGCGTCCCAGCATCTTCCTCTCGCTCCGGAATCAGGTGGAGAACTACCACCTGCGGCAGCGCGTCAAGCCGGGGATCACCGGGTGGGCCCAGATCAACCAGGCCTATGACAGCACGGTCGAGGACGTGAAGAACAAGGTGGCGCTGGATCTGGTGTACATCACCAACCGCTCGCTCTGGCTCGACGTGAAGATCATGGCCAACACCCTGCCGGTGATGATCGGGCGCAAAGGCGCGCATTGATTTCCGTGCGATGACCGCGTTCCGCCCATGACCATCGCGTCAGCCGTGCTCGTCTGCAGCGTGGCGGTGCTGGCGTGGACGTGGTTCCTGTATCCGGCAGTGATGGTGGCGCTCGCCCGACTGCTGCCGCGTGTCTCGCCGCCCGATCCCACTCACTGGCCACACGTGAGCGTGGTGATCGCCTCGCGCGATGAGCCGGCAGCGGTCTCCGCACGACTGGCCGACGTGTTCGCCGCCGACTATCCGCCGTCGCGCCTCGACGTCGTGCTCGCCATCGACCCGTCCAGTTCGCCAGAACGTGCTGCGGCACTGTTCGCCCTCGCCGGCGACCGGGTGCAGGTCGTGCCCGGCGATGCGCCGGGCGGCAAGTCGGCGAGCGTCAATGCCGCCGTCCGCGCCTCCACCGGTGAAGTGCTGGTGTTCACCGACACCCAGCAACGGTTCGAGTCGGCGGCGATCCGGGCATTGGTGCGGGCGCTGCTGGCAGACGCGAGAGTCACGGTGGTCGGCGGCGCGCTGCACTTGCCCGGTGATCGTCCCGGGGCCAGCCGCTCGCCGGTGGAATGGTACTGGGCCGGCGAACGGCTGCTGCGCGCGGCGGAGGCGCGGGTGCATTCGACGATCGGCGTGAGCGGCTCGATCTACGCGATGCGGGCGTCGGCCTGGGTGCCGATCCCCGCCGGGCTCATCCTGGACGACGTGTTCGTGCCCATGCAGCAGGTATTGCAGGGCGCGCGGGTGGCGTACACCCTCGACGCCCGCGCCTGGGACGTGCGGCGCACCGATCACGAGTCCGAGCGGGTGCGGAAGGTTCGGACGCTGACGGGAAACTTCCAGCTGATGGCCTGGCTGCCGGTGTTGCTGGTCCCGTTCCGCAATCCGGTCTGGCTGCAATTCGTGAGTCACAAGCTGCTCCGACTGGCGAGCCCGTGGGTGGCATTGGTCGCGGGGCTAAGTCTGGTGGCACTCCTTGTGCGTATGCTGGCGACGGTACCGCTGGGCTGGGTACTGGCGGCCGGCACGTTGGTCGTCGGCGCTGTCTTCCTGCCCCCGTCGGGCCGTCGCGTACGCGCGCTGGCCCGTTGGGTCGCGTCGCTCAACGGCGCGCTGGTGCAGGCCTCGATCAACGGTGTCCGGGGACGCTGGGACGTCTGGTGATTCCCCCGGTACAGCCGAAGGTCCGGCGACGGTTCCAGTCACAATCCTGACATATCCAGAACACGTTCCGCGCCGGGATCCCCGCCGTGAATCGGGTCGTTACTTCGCTCGCCGGGATGCGTCCATGGTGCGTAGGTGCGAACCGCTGATGGGCGGTCGCGATAACGGCACACCCGTCGAAAGGCGGGGTCGCAAAGCTACGGGGCTAAGGCACAGGTCGTGCTACGCTCGCCGGGCTGCCGAACGGCTATCCCGACGGAGGGACACGCACTATGGGCGCACGACGTAATTACGTTCGGCATGTAATGGGATTGTGCACGATCGCCCTCACGCTCACCGCGTGTGAAGACCAGGCGATGATCGACCCGATCAGCACCACGGCAGCACCCGTCGCGACGCAGATTGGCGTCTCACGCGACCTCGTCACAATCCGCGAAGGTGAGACGGTGCGCATCCGGGCTGCGGATGGCGCCACGGCATCGCGTGATGTGTCATGGAGCACGGCGGATGAGTCGATCGCGGATGTGGATGTCCGCGGCAACGTTCGTGGTGTGGCAATCGGAACGACCATGGTCACCGTCGTCTCGCGAAATGGGTCGTCAGACGTCGTCGTGACCGTGCTTCCCAACGAGGGTGAGGTGGCACGTGATGCAAAGCCGACGCGATAACGCCATGTCCACACGATTGATCGGGGCACTGGCGCTCGCCCTTGGTGCGTTCGCAGCACCGGTGTCGGCGCAGAAGGCGCTGACCGCGTCGGGCACCACCACCATCAGTGCCGCTGCCGTACGGGCGGAGAATCTCGTCTTCACGCAGGCCGTGCCGCGCCTGGTGGTGGCACAGACGTTCCAGATGGCGGTGGGACAGATCAGCGACCGGCGCACGGTGGTGCCGATCCATGGCGCCATCTGGAGCTCGTCCGAGCCGCAGGTGGTGGCCGTGAATGAGACCGGCCTCACCACCGGCCTCCGCGAAGGCAAGTCCGTCATCACCGCCACCTACAACGGCCAGGCGGTGCGGGTGCGCGTCTCGGTGGCAGCGGCGACCTCCACGGCGCCGGTTGCCACGCTCGAGATCACGCCGGTCGTGGACTCGATCGACATCAACGGCTCGCGCCAGTACACACACACGGCGCGCAGCAGCGATGGCCTGGTGATCACCACCGCGCCAGTCACGTACAGCACGAAGGACACGTCCATCGCCCAGATCTCGGCCGATGGCCTGCTGTGGGCTCGCCGCTCGGGCACGACCGGCATCGTCGCCACCTCGGGCACCGTGTCCGTCACGGCGCAGATGCACGTGCGCGCACCTGTGGTCACCAGCCTCACCGTGCTGCCGGCCCCGATGACCGTCACCGCCGGTGACAGCAGTGAAGTCACCGTCTCCGCGACGCGGTCCGACGGCACCCGCATCGACCCCGCGCAGCTGACGGTGAAGGCGCTGCGCGGCAAGGTGAGTGGGGGCCGGTACGTCGCCCCGACGACGGCAGGCGCCGACACGATCGTCGTCAGCGCCGCCGATGGCACGACGCTGAGCAGCCCGGTGCTGGTCATGGCACCGACCACCACCAGCACGCCGGCGGTGGGTGCGCCGGCATCGCGCATCACGCTGGCACTGACGCGCTTCGATGGCGGCAGCGGCAACGTGCTGGTCTCCAGCGGCGTGCCACTGGCACCGAGCCAGCTGCGCCTCGCCGATGTGGCGAAGCTGCGCCTGGTGGTGAACGGCAATGAAGTCCCCGCACGTATCACGGCGCTCAAGGGCCTGCATCGCGATGGCTCGCTGCGCTCGGTGCTGCTGCAGGCCACCGTCGCCATCGGCAGCACGCCGGTCGCCGCGGAACTGCAGCTCGGCGTGGCCCCCACGCTCAGCGCCCCGGCTGCAGTGACGCCGGTCGCGAAGCCGGCCGCGATGGCGCTGCCCACCGGTGAGCATCTCCGGGCCAGCATGATCGTCGGTGCCACCCGGTCGATCGACTCCACGTCGCTCTCCGGATACGACAGCAAGTTCCGCCAGCATGCCGACGAGCAGTGGGCGCTGTACGGCGCCGACTGGGGCAACGTGAACTACTACGATCGCGTGCTGAACCACGTCGCCTTCTGGGCCCGTGGCGGTGAACCGGTGTACATGCGCCGCGCGCTCGACATGGCGGTGGACTACCGTGAGAAATATCTGGTGGCCAGCGACTACCTGCCGTCGCCGCACTGGTCACAGCTCGAGGGCCTGGCGGTGCACTACTGGCTGACCGGTGACGAGAACTCGCGCACCACGGTGCTGAAGACCGCACAGCGCCTGACCGACACGTTCCAGGCCAGCTACATGCTGGACCCGAACTTCGAGTACAACGACGGCCGCATCCAGAGCCGCGCGTTGATGGCCAGCTCGCTGGCCGTGGTGCTCGAGGGCGACGCGCTGTTCCGCACCCGCGCCGCCGGCTACGTGCATGCGATGGTCACCAACATCCTGCCCGACGGCTCCTACTTCTGGAAGGGGTGGAATGGCCAGGGCAACTTCATGGTCGCCCTGCAGAACGACGCCATGATCAAGTACCTGGAGTGGGTGGCCGATGACAGCCGCATCGCACCGACCATCAAGAAGTCACTCGACTTCCTCTGGTCCACGCAGTGGTTGACGGCGGGCCAGGCCTTCCGGTACGGCTCCAGCGGCACCACCGCCGACGCCATCGCGCCGGCACCGGACCTGAACATGTTCTTCGTCGGGGCGTACGCCTGGTACGGCAAGCACTCCGGGGACACCAGCTACCGGACCAAGGCCGACGCGATCGCGCTCGGTGCCATCGCCGGCGCCTGGCTGAACGGCACGAAGCAATTCAACCAGTTCTTCTACAGCTCCCACAACTACCTCGCATATCGCCGGTAGACGGCACGCGGGTTGGAGCACCGAGAAAAGACAGCGCGCCGGGAGCATACTGCTTCCGGCGCGCTGCTTCGTTCCGACCCCAGTGCCGATGGCGACGGCACGGGGCTGCGTTCAGAAGCCTGTCGGCCCGCTGGTGTGATCGGTGCCCTCGAGCGCAGGCAGCACCGTCACCAGCACATCGGTGGCCTGGTTCTTCACCGAGACCGTGATGGTGGTGGATCCGGCGCGCAGGCAGTGGATCTTGCCGTCGGCGTCCACCGACACGATGGTCGGGTCGTCTGACGTCCAGCGCACCTTGCGAGGCGATGCCATCGCAGGCAGGCGGATGATGGCCACGTCGTGCTCATGCAGCTTCACCACGTCGTCGGTCACGCGCAGCTGCGGCACCTCGGCCACGCTGGCACGTCGGATTGGGGACAGGGCCGGCGGCTCGTCGCAGGCGGTGAGCAGGCCGGCCGAGGCGCAGAGCCCCGTGATGAAACGTCGGGCGAACGGTGTGGTGACGGGCACGCAGTCCTCTGAAGGTGTGTGTTCGGCAGCCCGGCCAACATGTTGCGCCCCGGCATGAGGCGCCCCGAAGTCCCGTGGCTTTGCGTCTCCGGCTTTCGCCGGATTTGCCTTTGTCGCTCCCGCACCTGGCGGTCTGCGATCGTGCGTCGTGCACGCCGATGCGCCGATGGCGCAGCGTACCCTGCGTGATGTGCGCATGCGAGCGGTCCAATGTCAGTGTCGCCACCGTCACCGTCCCTCCCACCACGCGCATATCGCACCGCACGGGCGACCGCCGCATTCCCGCGGCCGCACGCGCACGACCGCAGCACGGATCGTGCCAATTCACGTCGCTGGTGCAGCACCAGTTGTCTCATGGCGGCACAGCGCGTGATGTTGCACCGCGCTCACCGAATCGTGTTGCACCACCTTGACCCGTCTTGCCAACTCAACGCGTCGTGACCGAGCATCCCGCAACCCCGAACACAGCGACCGCCCCGCGCAGCTACGGCATCGACCTGCTGCGCGGCGTGGCCTGCCTGTCGGTGGTGTTATTTCACTTCATCTCGCGCGGCGTGGATTCGCGCTGGATTCCAGCGGCACCGCTGCCGAGCCTCGAGCCGATGGCCCGCTACGGCTATCTCGGTGTGCACCTGTTCTTCATGATCAGTGGCTACGTGATCCTGCTCTCGGCGCTCGGGCGCAGCCCGCGGGCGTTCGTCGCGTCGAGGGTCTCGCGGCTCTATCCGGCACTCTGGGCCGGTGCCACGATCACCATGCTCGTCACGTGGACGCACGGTGATCCGCGCTTCGCCGTGTCGTGGGCCGACTGGTTCTGGAACATGACGCTGGTGCCGCAGTACGTCGGTGCCAGCTTCGTGGATGGCGCCTACTGGTCGCTGGCCGTCGAACTGCAGTTCTACGTGGTCGTCTGGCTGGCACTGGTCGCCCGCCTCGAGTCACGGCTCGACCAGCTGCTCTGGGCGTGGCTGCTGCTCTCGCTGGTGGATGCGATCCGACCGATGTATCCGGTGGAGCGCTGGCTGATCGCCAACTGGGCCCCACTCTTCACCATCGGTGCCGCCGCGTTCCTCGCCACCCGCCACGGCTGGACTCGGCCGCGCATCCTGATGGTGCTCACGTCCGTCGCGCTGATGCTCTGGCACGCCTGGCGCGAGGTCACCTACGTGGCACGCTCCTTCCGCGGTGCACCACCGGTGTTTCCCATCGTCGCAACGGTCCTAGTGGCGTTCGTGCTGCTCTTCCTCGCCATCAGCACCGGTGTGCTGCACGTGCCGAAGACGCGTTGGGCGACGCTGCCGGGCAAGCTCACGTACCCGGTCTACCTCGTCCACCAGTATGCCGGCTACGTCGTCTTCACCGTGCTGGTGGAGAATCGACTGAACCCCGAGGTGTCACTGGCGATCGTCTTCGCGCTCGTCATCGGCGTCGCGACGGCCATTCACCATCTCGTCGAGCTGCCGCTGGCGCCGGTCCTGCGCCGTTGGGTCGCCGCCCGACGCGTGGCGACGGTGACCGCGGCCTGATCCGCCAGCACGGATTCTCCACCATGTCGCTCCCGCTGCAGCAGCGCGACTGACTCCCGCTCCCGGCGACTGTTACCTTCGCCACGCGGGCCCCGTCGTGCCACGTTGCCCCGCCTACTTCCCACGCATCCCTGCCGGTGTCGAAACTCGTTCGTGCGCTGAGGAACCCGACCGCCGTCCTCGACCTCGTGCTGGCCCTCGCCAAGGGGCACTTCTGCAAGGTGTGGTTGCCGATGCGCGGGATCCGCTTCAGCGCCGGCCGCAACCTGAAGGTGTTCGGCACGCTCAAGGTGCGCGGCCCGGGACGCGTGATCTTCGGTGACAACGTCGTCGTCGGCATGCTGGTGACGCCGTTCACGCACGACAAGGACGCCGTGCTGCAGGTCGGCAACCACTGCTTCCTCAACGGGGTGCGTTTCGGTTGCGCGAGCTCGATCACCGTGGGTGATGATTGCATCCTGGCCGAGAGCCGCGTGATGGACTCGAACTTTCACTCGACGCGGGCCGATCGCTGGAATCCGGACGCGCCGGTGCGCATTCGGCCGGTGCGCATCGAACGCAACGTGTGGATCGCAGCCGACGCCGGGATCCTGCCCGGCACCACCATCGGCGAGAACAGCGTCGTCGGGTTCGGCGCCGTCTGTTCGGGCGTGTATCCAGCCAACATGCTGATCGGTGGCAATCCCGCGGTGCCGATCCGGCCGATCGAGCCGGCGCCCGCTGCGCAGTCAGCCGACGATGGCCGCGAGGTTCGAGCTGAAGCGGCCGAGCCGCAGTCCGGTCGGTAGTACCTCCACCCGACCCGGCCACTCCGCGCGCAACTGTGCCGCGTCGAGGAAGTCGAGGTTCGCCGGATGTGCCCAGTAATCCAGCCGCGTGCCCGCGATCACGCGCCGGAAGAGGCGCGGGTGATAATGCAGCAACGGCAGCCGGGTGTGATGTTCGACGGGAAACCAGCGATTCGGAATCGTGAGGAAGACGCGATCCGCAACCCGCAGGTGTTCGGCGATGAAGGCTCGCCGCGCGGCAGCATCGCCCACGTGTTCCAGCACGGCGTTCGAGCAGGCGATGTCGAACGAGCGATCGGGAAACGGCAGCCGTTCACCCGGCGTGATCGGCACGAACGTCATCTGTGGAAACGCGCGGCGCACGGCCTCGCCGCTTCCCAGTCCGGCGCCGGTGATCCGGTGCTGCCAGGGATACAGCTTCTCGATGAAGTTCGACGCTTCGTTCTCGTCGTCGGAGATGCCGATGTCGAGGATGCGCGTGGACTCGGTCGGGCGCAGCGCCGCCATGAAGTGCGCGAACATCGCGAGGCGGGCCTTCTTCAGCAGCGCCAGCGCCCACGCGTGGTTGGCGCCGTCACGGTAGTACACCGAATCATTCGCCGGCATCACGGCCCGCGTCTCGCCCATCGTCATCCCGCCGAGTGAAGCCACGTTTCGTGCCCGGATCACACCATCCGACCGCAACAATAGCGATCGGCACTTGCCGCGGCTACGGTTGCGCCGGCCGCAGGTTGCGCAGCGGCACGGCCACCGATTCGCGGCCGCATTCCGCGCCCCGCGCCGCTAGGTAGAGGACGATGTCCTGGTTCACGGGCTCTCGGAACGTGGCACTGGTGAGGCTGCGGAAACGGCGATCCTCGTCTCGGAACTGGTTCATGGGATCGATCGGGTCGCGCTGGATGCGGAGGGCGGTCACCGCGATCAGCCCGAGCAGCCCAACCGCCGTACCGGCTGTCAGCACGTGGCGTGGTGCGGTGGCACGGAGCGTGTCGAGGCGCCGCACGGCGAGGATCGCGAGCCCGAACAGGATGAGCACCCTGGCCACCGACACCAGCCGCCCGCTCAACTCCGACCAGGTGAACTTGGCGGCGTCGATGCCCACCACCTGCACGATGCCCCAGGTGGCCACCGCGGTCACGCAGATGACCGCCGTGATGTAGCCGATCTCAGGCCCGATCGGGGTCGGCGATGCCACGAACTCGCCACGTCGGAAGATGCGTGCAGACAGTGCCGCGCTGCCGACCGTCAACGCCAGTGCCACCAAGGTCACGCCGACCGGCAGCAGCAATCCCGTCGACGACGCATCCACCGAGTACGACAGCGGGTTGCCGGAGAGGAACAGCAGGCAGACGATCGCGATCGACCCCAGCGTCGGCCACTGTCGGAAGATCTGCGGACGCACGAAAAGGTCGAAGGGAATGAGGAGCAGCATCGTCATCAGCGTGTTGATCTGATGCACGCCCATCATGACCGGCAGGATGCAGTAGCTGAAGCGCGACAGCCGTGACCAGCGCAGCATCGCGAACGCCGGCAGCAACAGCAGGTACGCGTTGCGCCCGGTGTGCCCGAACGGGGACAGGTTCACCGCTGGATTGAGGAAGAATTGTCCCAGCGCGCCGAGCAGCTGCGGTAGCGTCGCACTCTCGGCCAGCCGCCAGTCGTAACGCGGAGGCACCAGTGCGAACTCGAGCGCCGCCAACACAAGCACCAGCAGCGCGAACCCGCGCAGGTGCTGACTCTCACCCCAGAGCAGCAACACCAGCAGCGTCACGGCGAGACAGGTCAGGAACTGGAGGGTCCAGCCGCGGATCAGCGTCGGCAACACCAGCGTGGAGAACTCGTCGCGACAGGCGGCGCCTCGCAGCGGTTCGGTGGTCGCGTGCGCCACGCCGACCGAGAATGCCAGCAACGGGTAGTTTACCGCCGCCTTCGACTTCACCTTCAGGTCCTGCCGGTCGTAGCGCGGGATGGCCAGTGAATCGGCGCGTGCCAGCAGGTCGAGGTGGATGTCCGCACCCACCGCACGCTGCTCGGCGGCCAATCCGAGTCGGTAGAAGTAGTAATCGTCGCCGATGCCCTCGGCCCAGCGCAGGCAGTACAGCGCCGCGATGCACATGGCGATCGCCGCCAGCACCGCCATCAACCGTGCCCCCAGCAGGTCGCGTTTGGCGGATGCCGCGACGGGCACGGGCGGCGTCACCGCCCCGACATCGACAGCAGGCGCAACTCGTACCGCACCCGTTCCTGCTGGTTCAGGTTGTCGAGGATCAGGGCGATCGCCAGCAGGATCACGGCGAACAATTCCAGCGACGCGGCCAGCACGGCCAGCGGCACGTGATAGATGTACTTGAACAGGAACCAGTCCTTCAGCACCGGAATCGCGGCGAGGAAGCCGGCCAGCGAGAACACCAGCGCCAACGTGCCGAAAAACACGAACGGCTTGAAGTAGCGCAGGATCTGCACGATGGTGGAAATCACGCGCATGCCATCGGAGAAGGTGTTCAGCTTCGAGAACGACCCCGCTGGGCGATCCACGTATTCGACCGGGATTTCGCGGATCCGGAAGCGCTTGTCGAGCGCATGGAGCGTGACGTCGGTCTCGATCTGGAAGCCGTCCACCATCACCGCGTAGTTCTTCACGAACTGCCGGTTGAACGCGCGGTAGCCGCTGAGGATGTCGGCCAGCGACGCGCGGAAGAACGTGTTGACCAGCCAGCAGACGAGGCGGTTGCCGAACCCGTGAAAGGCGCGCTTGTTCTCGTTGTCGTAGTGGCCGGCCGAGAGGCGATCGCCGACCACCATGTCGGCAGTGCCGTCCTGCACCGGCTTCAGCATGTCGCGCGCACGCGCTGCCGGGTAGGTGAGGTCGGCGTCGGCCAGCAGGTAGTAGTCGGCGTCGATGGTGTGGAACGCGTAGCGCACCGCACTGCCCTTGCCTGGCCGCGGTTCGAAGAGCACCTCGCCGCGCACGCCGAACTCGGCGAACGTGGCACGTGCGATCTCCTGCGTGCGGTCGGACGAGCGGTTGTCGATCACGTAGATCGAGGCTTCCGGCAACGACCGGTGGAAGTCGAGGATGACGTCCCGGATCGTGATCTCTTCGTTGTACGCCGGCAGCACTACGGCAATGGAGTCAGGCATATCTGGAGCAGGAGGGCGGCACGCCGGGCGCAGGGCGCAGCCAGGGCGCACACGCGGAAGCCGCGGTGACGCCGTTGGTTGACGACAGCGTGCGGCGGCGGGTCACGGGTGCATCCGCCGGCAGAATATACGCGGGCTCCGTGCCAGCCCGGGATCGCGTCGCGGTATGCGGTCAACGTTCTCGACCGTATCGTGGCAGCGTTGCTGCGATGTGGAAGCGCAGCCTGGACCCGAGGTGACATCACCGCGTCAGGATCGAGGCCTGCAGCGCGGCGAGCTGGGTCCGCGAGCGTCGCAGCGCCGCGGCGATGTCGCCGCGCGTGAGCCGCAACTCCACCGACAGGTGCTGCGCGATCGAGAGTGCCGCGGCGCGCAGGATCCCGGCCACCACCGTCGCTGCGGCGGTGCCGATCAGCCCGAACCGGCGCGTCATCAGGATCGACGTCACGGCGGCGAACACCGCCACCACGATGTTGATCAGCGCCGCACGCTGCTGGAACCCGGTGGCCTGCAGCACCGTGCTCGCACCGACGCTGCCGGTGCGGGCGATCAGCACACCCACGGCGAGGATCACGCTGATCAGCACCGACTGCGAGAAGTCCTTGCCGAAGATGGCCAGCAGCGGCTGGGCGATGACGATCACCACCACGCAGCTGCCGAAGGCCGAGATGGCGTTGGCCGTCACCAGGTCAGCCAGCCGCGCCACCTGATCCTCCACCCCACGCAGGTCGATCGCCGCATTGAAACGGGGGGCCAGCACCCGTTCCACGGCCTGCGGTGCGAGGTGGACGAGGCTGGCCAGCGATGCACCGACCGCATACACGCCGGCATCCCGCTGCGTCAGCAGCGTGCCGACGACGATGGTGTCGAGCTGCGTGGAGATCAGCGAAACGGCGGTGGCCGACACGATGTACGGGGTGGAGTATCGCAACCAGAGTTTCCACTGCGCCGGTGTGCCGATGTCCACGAAATCGCGAATGCCGAACGTCCGGATGCAGGCGATGGTGGAGAGCACGAAGGCCAGCACGACGGAGCCGGTCACGATCAGCAGTGCGCTGTCCATGCGCACCGGGAGCACGAAGGGCCAGATGATGGCCACCACCAACGCAGCCAGCGGGCGCACCAGGCCCTGGATCACCTGGCTCACCACCGCGTGCCCGGTGTAGGTCAGTGCCGACGCGTTGAGATCCAGGCCCGTCGTCGAGAGGATCAGGACCAGCAGCAACCAGGGGCGGTTGGCACTGATCTTCGTCACCAGCGCACTGGTGGGACCGATGGCGATCGCCACAGCCACCGCGATGGTGAAGAGCAGGATCACGACGTAACTGAACCGCACCAGCGCCTTCAGCTCCTGCTGGCCCTCGGTGAGCGAGTAGCCAGGCGCGAACCGGGCGATGGCCGACGACAGCCCCCACGCACCCCACACTTGCAGCAGGTTCGCCCAGCCCATCGCATAGACGCTCACGCCGAAGGCATCGGCGCCGAAGCCGCGGGCGAGCACCGTCTGCGACACGAAGGCCGCGACCGCACCCAAACCGGAGATGACGATCGACCACGAGATGCTGTGCGTCAGCTGCCTCGCCGAGGTCTGCAGGGTCACGCGTCGTGCTCCAAGTCGATCACTCCGATGAGAATTGGACGGTGTCACGTCGTGGACGCGGCATTGCGATCCAGCCCGGCTCCTGACGCGCCACTGTCCTGCCGCGCCACGATGTCCGGTCGCGCCACGTGGTCGGTCGCCTGCGGCCGGGGAACGTCGTCCACTCCGTGCCAATGGCGTGCCGTGCCGTCAGCACCCTGCCACTCGTCCACGGGCGACAGCGATGCGGCATCCCGGTTGCATTGGATCAAGCCGCCCGGCTGGCGAGTAGTTTAGCCGGGCGGTCCTGCGCGCGTCACCGCCGTTCACTCTGCATCTCCACCATGGTCTCCTGGGTCACCCACAAACTGTCGCGAGTGAAGTCCGAGCTCGAGCGGATGCAGTTCGTCTCGGCCATCGCCGACATCCGGAACACCGCGCCGGTGGTGACGACACCCGGTGGCCCGACGGTGGTCACGATGGTCGGCCGCCACGACCTGTCACTGTACCTGCTCTCGATCAAGTCGTTCGCCCGGTATTGCGCGCCCGGCCGGGTGGTGATCCTCGACGACGGTACGCTGCGTCCGGCTGATGCCGCACTGCTCACGCGGCATGTGCCGGGCATCCGGATCGTCGCCAAGGCCGATGTACCACGCGGCATCTGCCAGCAGGGAGGCTGCTGGGAACGGCTCTGTCTCATCGGCGTGCTGTCGGACACCGAGTACGTGATCCAGCTCGACTCCGACATGATCACGCTGCGGCGCCCCGACCGCCTGATCGAGCTGGTGGCCGAGCAGCGTTCCTTCACGATGCCGGGTGACCTCGAGGGGTCCACCATCATGTCGGCGCGTGAAGCGGCGGCCGTCGCACGCGGCAAGCCGGGTGACTTCTTCCAGCTGCGCTTCGAGCGGGCCCTCGACGGCCTGCCCGATCCTGATGGCTGGCGCTACGTGCGCGGATGCGCAGCGCTGTCCGCCTTCCCGCCCCGCAGTGTCTCGCTGGCGGGCATCGAGTCGCTGCACGGCGCATACGAATCGCTGGTGGGCGCCGCCGAATGGTCGACGTGGGGCAGTGAACAGATCACGTCCAACACACTCGTGGCGCATCGTGCCGACGCCGAGGTGCTGCCACTGGATCTCTACTGCTCGCACTTCCCACACGGCACCACCTTCGACTTCGCGAAGGCGGCGATGGTGCACTTCATCGGCACCCATCGGTACGAGAACGGCACCTATCAGCGCCTCGCGCTGCAGGTGCTCCGCGAATTGCCGCGCGCCTGATCGCGACCGACGCGTCGATTCAGCGCGCAATACGCTGCAGCAGCGACTCGTACAGCTGCAGGTAGGCATCGGCAGTCGCTTCGACAGAATACCGCTCTCGCACACGCTCTGCGGCAGCAGCACCCATGCGCTCGCGTCGTGAAGCATCGGCGTGCAGCGACTGCAGCGCCGCCGCCAGCAAATCGGGTTGACCAGGGGGCACCAGCAGGCCGACTTCCGGCGTCACCACCTCCGGCGTGGACCCCACCGCCGTCGCCACCACCGGCAACCCGCCGGCCATCGCCTCGAGAAGGCTGATGGACAGCCCTTCACTGTGACTGGGCAGGCAGAACACGTCCGCCGACGCCAGCAGCGCGGGCACGTCGTTGCGGGTGCCGAGGAGTGACACGACCCGCTGCAGACCGAGTGCATCGCGCTGTGCCTCGAGCGCCGCACGCTCGGGCCCTTCACCGACGATCACCAGTCGTGCCCGCGCATCGGCGCGCGACACGGTGGCGAACGCCGTCAGCAACACGTCGAGCGCCTTCACCGGCACCAGGCGCCCCACGACCATCGTCACCACCTCGTCGTCGTGCAGGCCGATGGTGGTGCGGTCGAGAGGCACCGGTGGCGCCGGTGGTTGCAGCACGCCGTTGCGGACGTAGCCGATCCGGGCGTCGGAGGTCCAGAGCTCGCGCACCATGTGCACGCGCAGTTCCTCGGAGACGGCCACCACCGCTGGCGTCAGTGGCATCAATGCGCGGTCGATCCAGCGCATCTTGAGCACCGACTTCTCGTGGAAGCCATGCAGGGTCTGCACCCGCCCGCGCACGCCGGCCTGCCGTGCTGCGGTCACCGCGCGCGCCCACGAGCCGGCGTGACTGTGCACGATGTCGGGGCGCTCCCGCTCGAAGTAGCGGGACAGCGGCGAGGCGCCGACCAGCGTACGCCAGCCTCGCGATGGCACGTGATCCACCCGCACATCCAGCTCCTGCGCGTGGGCGTCGAGTGGACCGTCACCATCCAGCGACACGATGCGCACGTCGTGCCCACGACGCCGCATCACCACCGCGAGGTGGATCACCAGCCGTTCCATGCCGCCCACGTAGAGTCCGGGCAGCACCAGGTGGATCTTCATGCCTCAGCGCGCCCGGGCAAGCGCAGCCTCGAAGTGCCGCAGCGTGACGTCGATCAGCAGCTCGATGCCGAAGTTCTGCTCGATGCGTTGACGCGCGTGTCGTTCGAGTTCGGCGCGGTCGGCCGCCGACAACGTCAGCAGGTCGAGCCACGCCTGCGACAACGCTTCGGGTGCGCGCACCGGCACGATCCGGCCCGCGTCACCGATCACGATCTTCGCATCGCCGGCATCGGTGGACGCACACATCCGCGCGCACGACATGGCTTCGCCGAGCACGTTCGGGAAGCCCTCGCCGAAGGCGGATGTCAGGGTCACGATGTCGGCCGCGTTATAGAGATCCTCGACGCGGGATTCGTCGGGCTGGAATGCAACGCGATCGGTGAGGCCCGCATCGCGCACCAGGGCGCCCAGCGCCGCGCGTTCCGCCTCCGACCCGCGACCGAGTGCGAGGAAGCGGACGTCGGGGCGCACTGTGGACGTCAGCCGTGCCGCCTCGATGAACGTGCGATGGTCCTTCATCGGGTCGAGGCGCGCCGGCAACACGATCAACGGCGCCGACGCGTGGACATCGTGCCGGCCACGCCACTCAGCGCCGCGCAAGGCGTTGCGTGTGAAGCGCGCGAGGTCGATGCCGTTCGGTACCACCTCGAAGCGATCGGCAGGGAACCCCTTCGCCAGATGGAACTCGCGCCCCTTGCTGGAGTTGGCGATGATCAGCGCCGGGAAGCGTGCGAGGTGAATGCCGAGCTGGAAGACGGCCTCACGAAACCGGGAATAGTCGCCGAAATCCTGGTCGCTGACGCGGATGCCCCACGCCGTGGGGCGCCGCAGTGCCGTGCCGAGGAAGAGCGCCAGTTCGTTGGCACCCGACATGTAGCCGTGTACGAGGTCGGGATTGAACGCCCGTGCCATGCGGATGCTGCGCCGCGCGAACGGCACCATGTCCCAGCGCGAGGCTTTTGCGAGTCGCAGGATCTGGACGCCGTGGCGTTCCTCGAGTTCCTGCTCCAGCGCGCCGCCGGCATACATGACGGCAATCGCGACGCCGTGACCGCGCGCTGCGAGTCCGCGTGCCAGTTGACCGAGTTGCCGTTCCGCACCACCACCGGAGTCGAGCGACCGGATCACGAACAGGACGCGCATCTACGCCTGGTGTCGGGAACTGCGCAGGCCGCCGCGCCGCACGCGCTGCGGGAGTTGCGCGACCGGTTGCATGGGCGGCGGCACCGGACTCCAGCCGCCGGATGGACGCATCGGCGCACCGCGGAGCGCCGGCTGCGCCGACGTCTGCGTCGCAACCACCTGGCGCCCGACGGGAATGCGGCTGAGCAGGCTGGCCAGCGCCCACAGCAGGTACCACATCGCGAAATACGCGAAGCTGAGGAAGAAGCCGGCCACGGCCAGCCCCATCATCGCGCCGGCAATCTCCGGCCGCGTGTCCTGTGGGGGGGGCTTTCGTTTACGCGCCAGCGAGGTGTGACGGAGCGCGACCACGATGCCACCGACGATCAACGAGACGTACAGCAGTCCACCGGGGAATCCGAGTTCTGCCAGCGCCTGCACGTATCCGTTATGCGCATTCATCCATCGCCCGGGACGCCCCATCTCGGTGAGCGTGTTGCCTTCCGCCGTCTGGAAGGCACCCAGTCCGACGCCGAGCAACGGGTTGTCCAGCGCGTAGCCGGTGCCGCGACGCCAGACCGCCATGCGGCCGTAGTAATCGGTGGTGTTGTAGTCCGACTCGCCCACGTTCGCCATGCGCTCGCGATAGCTCTCCGGCAGGTTGGCCATGAAGATCATGCCACCCACCAGTAGGATCGCGAGGCCACCCGCGCGTCGTGCGCCGCCGGTGGCGAGGATCACCGTCAGGATGCCCACGGCGAAGCCGATCGAGCTGCCGCGTGAGCTGGTCTGCACCAGCGTCCAGGCGCAGATCACCAGCACCATCAGCGCCACCAACCGCCGCCATCCCTTCGCCCGCAGGAGCAGGCCGAGTGCGATCGGCGCGGTGGCCGACATCACGGCGCCGAGGTCGTTCGGATCGAACATCGCTGGGGCCGACAGGCGGCCGAGCGTGCGGTTGTTGTACACCAGCGAGCCGAGGCCGAGCAGGCCGCCGCCGGTGAGCATGGTCATCAGGATCAGGTCCACCGTGCGCAGCGCCGCCGGCAGCAGCGACACCGCCACCACCATCAGCACCAGCGGCACCAACCCCAGCGCGACATCGAACGACTGGCCACGGTAGACCGACGTCGGGATCGTCAGCACGCCCCACGCGAAATACCCGACCACGCCCTGCAGCATCCGATTCCGCGACAACAGCTGGCGCTCGGCTGGCGACGACTGGTTCCACGCCATCAGCAGGACGAACGGCGCCAGCAGCAGGGCCGGGCGCGGCAGCGGCGGCAACATCGAGTGCAGCTTGAAGACGACGATCAGCAGGAACAGGAAGACGGCCCTGCGGAGCCCGACGCTCGCCTCGCGTCCGCCGGCCATCCCAGAGATGGCGCCGAACGCGCCCGAGGGGTTGAGGGCCATGCTCCTCATCGCGACATCACCGCGCCACGAACGGACACCGTGCTGCCGCACGCTCCCCTGCCTCGGGGGCAGGAGTGCGATCCGGATCGGAGTTCGAGGGCAGTACGGCGGGGTAGGCTGGACACGTCAGAACTGAAAATACAGGAAGGGAGACGACCGGTCAGTCGCGATCAGCGCAAGCACCGCACCGCAGGTCGCGAAGAGCAGGGCGTCGCGCCGCAGGCTGACCTTCGACGTGTCGATCTCGAAGGCGTTCGGGCCACGCATCGCCCACCAGGCCGCCACCACGAAGGGGACGACCGCCAATATCGGCGGCAACAGCACGCTACCAGCACCCTGCCCGCCCGCCATCGCCGACAGCACCTGCCCGGCACCCTCGAGCGTCGGCAGGCGGAACGGCACCCAGCCGATCAGCACGAACAGGAACAGCAGCCCCTGCCGTACGCCGGCGGGCAGTGCATCCCACTTCGCGGCGTTGAACCGGTAGGTGATCAGCAGAACACCGTGGTAGGCACCCCAGAGAATGAAGTTCCAAGACGCGCCATGCCAGAGCCCGCCGATCAGCATCGTCAGGAACAGGTTCCGCGACGTGAACCACTCGCTGTTGCCCCGGTTGCCGCCGAACGGGATGTAGAGATAGTCCCGCATGCAGGTCGAGAGCGAGATGTGCCACCGGCGCCAGAAATCCGACGGATCGAGCGCCTTGTAGGGCGAATTGAAGTTCTTCGGGATGCGCAGCCCGAACAGCAGCCCGAGACCTGCCGCCATGGTGCTGTAGCCGGAGAAGTCGAAGTACAGCTGGAAGCTGTAGCCGAGCATCGCGATCCACGCGGTCGCGGTGCCGAGCGCACCGGGCGCGGCCAGCATCGGGTCGGTGATTGCCGCGATGGTGTCGGCCACCAGAATCTTCTCCACCAGGCCGATCAGGAACAGCGACAGGCCGGGCCGGATGAACGAGCGTCGATCGTGGTTGGCGATGCGCTCGAGGTCCTCCTCGATCTGCCGAAAGCGGACGATCGGCCCTGCCACCAGTTGCGAGAACAGCGACACGTAGGCGCTGAACTCGAAGAAGTTGCGCGTCGGCGTGATCTGCCGCCGGTACGCATCCACGATGTAGCTGATCGTGTGAAACGTGTAGAAGCTGATGCCGACCGGCAGGATGATGTCGAGGTGCGGAATGGTGGCCGGGATACCCGCCGTCTCCAACACACCCTTCGTCACCTCGAGGCCGAAGTTCGCGTACTTGAAGAAACCCAGCAGCAGCAGGTCCACCGTGATCGGCAGCACCAGGCAGAGTTTTCGCCGCCGCGCATCCGCATCCCACTTCAACATGCCGAGACCCGCGAAGTAACTGACGCAGGTCGAGAACAGCATCAACAGGCAGAAACGCCAGTCCCAGTAGCCGTAGAACACGTAGCCGGTGATCGCGAGCCAGACGTACCGCGTGTTGGCGGTGCGCAGCATCCAGAACACGGCATACGTGACGGGCAGGAACCCGAACAGGAAGATGAAGCTGTTGAAAAGCATGTCGGGCTGGCTACTGTTCCCGCACGCAGGGCGCGCGCCGGCTGCCGTGCGCCGGAGCATCCATGTCGCAGGAATTCATGAACCGTGTCTTGAAGGGTGCGGCACTGCTGGTGGCGTTCGCGGTCGGCCTCGAAGTCGCTACCCGCACAGACGAATGGGTGCGCTGGAAGACACCGCCGCTGGCGCGGGCGGGCTCGGTGGCCGACCTGATCATCGTGGACTCGAGCGGTGGCCGGGGTGTGCCGGGCGAGCAGTACCGCCAGTTCGCGATGAACTCACTCGGCTTCCGCGGCCCCGAGCCCCGCACGGGCAAGCCGCGCGTGCTGGTGGTAGGCGCGTCGGAGACCTTCGGCCTGTACGAGCGCTCGGGCGACGAATATCCGCGGCAGTTGCAGGACAGCCTGGCGGCGGCGGGGTGCGACGTGGATGTGATCAACACCGCGCTCCCCGGATTCTCCCTCCCCACGCTCACGGCCACCTATCTCCATCGCCTGCGCGGGCTGGGCGCCTCGCTGGTTGTCGTCTATCCCACGCCGGTGCAGTACCTGGATTACGAAACGCCGGTCTGGCAGCCACCCGCGTCGCCGCGCGGCGGCATCGCGCCGGGGTTCCAGCTTCGCGTTGCACGACGGCTGCGGGATCACCTGAAGGTGGCGTTGCCGCAGTTCGTGCAAACCTACCTGCGCTCGAGGGAAATTTCCGCCTCGCGTGAACGCATGACGCCGGGCTTCGTGTTCGACACGATTCCCGCCGAGCGTCTCGAGGCGTTCCGGCGCGACCTGCGCACCCTGATCGATTCAGTGAAGGGCTCCGGTGCCGGCCTGCTGGTGGCCACGCACGCCAATGCCTTTCCCCCCGACGTGGCGCCGGACACCGCGCGGCTGATCTCTTGGACCAAGTTCTATCCGCGCGCCTCGATGGCGGTGTTGCCGGCCTTCGAACGCGCCGCCAATGCCCTGATCCTCACCGAGGCAGCAGCAGCGGGAGTGGCGACCAGTGATGTCGCTGCCGCCATGGCCGGACGCGATCCCGCCACGACGTTCGCCGACTTCTCTCACTTCACCGAGGAGGGTTCGGCGGCGATGGCGCAGGTTCTTGCACGCGACATCCGGCGCGCCTTCGGTTGCCCAGTGACACCTCGCAGCAGCGGCGGCGTGCAGGCGCCCTGAGTGCGGCCCCCGCCACGCCGACGGCGACACATCACGTCGCAGGCGCCGGCGGCAATGCGCGACCGACTTCGTTCGCCAATCGCGGCGCGATCGAGGTCGCGAGCGAATCCGCGCGCATGATCTCGCGGCGGATGGCGGCCTGGGTGCGGTCCTTGTCGGTGTGCAGCGGCACCACCAGGCGCACCAGCGCCTCCTCGGTGCGTCCATGCAGCGCCGCGTCACGCATCAGGTTGTACTTGACCGTGTATTCGTTGCTCTCGATGCGGCCGCGCCCCTGGTACCAGTAGTACACGGCGGCGTAGCTGCCATCGTTGGCGAGGATGTACTTGTTCATGTTGCGCGCCCCGACACCGGGGGCCGAGGCGATCGGCAGCGTACCGCTCTCCACCGGTTCCCAGCCGGCGCCGGGCAGGCAGTTGCGCGGCGAGTGGATCGCCTTGCCCTGCGTCTGGTAGGTGTAGTAGCCCACGTAGAGGCTGAACACCTGCGACGTATCGCGCGAATAGACGCGGTTCACGTACTCGTCCATGCCCGCCACGCGAGCCGAGTTGGAGTCCACCTCGATCTGCGAATGCGAATAGCCGGGCACCGTGTCGAGGATGCCGCCGATCGGCAGCACCGGGCGCGGACGCACCTGCTCGTGGGTCAGGCCGAGCAGGCCAAGGCCGCCGGCGAGGATGACGGCAGGGACGAAAGCGGAAACGTTGGCCATGTGTCGGGGCCTCAGGCGGCAGCGGGAGCGACGACAGGCGACGACACGCGACCGCGCGACGCCATCTTGCCCTCGATGAAGAGCAGCAGCGACGCCACCGCACCGAGCGAGGCGAACGCGATCACGAACATCAGCCACCCTTCGGTGGTGTGCATGAAGCCCGATCCGGCTTCGGGGCTCACGAAGTACACCAGGAACGCCGTCAGGAAGATGCGGAAGCCGTTGATGAGGATCGCCATCGGCACCGCCAGCACCAGCAGCGTGACGCGCGACCAGGGCTTGGCCAGCAGCATCGCACCCAGCAGCACGCCCAGGTTCACCAGCGCCGTCAGCGACCGCAGCCCACTGCACGCCTCGGCCACGAACAGGTCATGCCCGGGAATGCGGATCACGTTGCCGTTCAGCAGCACCGGGATGTTGCGCCATTCGATCAGTGAGGCGCCGATCCGCGACGCGACCAGCTGCAGCGGGGCGGTGAGTTTCGCGATCACCAGTTCCGGCAATGGGATGGCGAGGCCCAGCAGCACGAACGGCAGCCAGAAGGCCAGCAGTTGGCGCACCCCGAAGAACCAGAGGATCAGGCCGGCGGCGCCGATCAGCATCGACACGCGCATGGTGAAGAGCTCAGCCGCGAGGTCCGACACGAACCGGATCCCGATCGCCGCCAGCAGGAACGCGATGGCGAGTCCGATGGCTGGCCGCCGCACTTCCTTCAGGCCGGTCTGGAAGGCGAAGTAAAAGGCTAGCGGCGCAAGCAGCAGCCCTGTGCCGGAGTCTGGATTGTCGAAGTTCGTCCAATCCCTGACGAGAAGGTACGCCGGCTTCGCATAGAGCATGGCGAACACGAGGATCGCTGCACGCAGCGGCAACCAGAGCGATCGATCGATCGCGGGGGAGCGCTCTTCCGTCACTGTACACGCTTCACTGTATGGACTCCCCGATGCCGGCGGACCGACAGACGGTTCGAGATGATCACTGAAAATCGCCAGGTTCCGGCCTGCCGAACACCCCTACCCCACAGCCGCGCCGGATATCCGTCAGGGATGACGGTCGATGATGACGACAGGCAGCAAATCAGTGCAACATGCAGACCCGTCGTGCTCGCCGCGTCCGACCGCCGCGCAGTGGCCGGCCAACCGTAGATTGCCGACATGAACATGCTTCTATACGTCCTGGCCACGATCGCCGCGTACACCCGCCCGGCGCTCTTCCTCGCCACCTGCGTCGTCGCCGTGCTCTGCGGCATCAGTTGGGCCACCCGATCTCGCCGCATCAGCCCTTTCACGCCGCTGGGCCGGTTCGCCCGCGAGAAGGTCGACCCCCGGATGCGGGGCATCGAGGCGATGGTGCTCAACGCCGGCGGCTCACCGACCACGGTGCCGTGGTGGAGCCTCGCCGCCTTCGTCGTCCTTGGCATCCTCGCCCAGTCGCTGCTGGAATATCTGGTCGGGATCCTGGCGACGGTGGCGCTGGGCGTCTCGTCGGGGCCGCGGGGGACGCTGCGGGCGCTGGTGCAGCTGACGTTCGCCGTGCTGCAGATCGCCCTCATGGTGCGGGTGCTGTCGAGCTGGTTCGGCAGTCTGGCACGCGCACGGTGGCTGCGCTGGACCTTCACCATCACCGAGCCGCTCCTGGCACCGTTGCGAGCCGTGCTGCCGTCGCTGGGCCCGTTCGACATCTCGCCGTTGGTGCTGTACTACCTGCTCCAGTTCATCGGCGGCTTCATCGTCCGGGCGATCTGACGACCCAGCACGCTGCGCGGACGGATGTGGGTGATCGGGTGGTGGACAACGAAAAAGCGGGGTGGCTGTCCGAAGACAGCCACCCCGCTTTCCATCGAGCGAGACCGATCGCTTACGCCTTGCGACGCTTGGCGATACCGGCCAGTGCCAGCAGGCCGAAGCCCATCAGGCCAACCGTCGCCGGCTCCGGGACGGCCGTGATCGAGACGATGATGTCGTTGTAGTCGCGATCCGAGACACGACCGGCACCGGCTGCGCCGAAGCCACGGCCGCCGTTGACGTTGTCTTCCATGCCGACGTAGTACGTGCCGCTGCCGACGTTGATGATGGTGCCGAAGACGCCGGCCGAGGTGGTGGCGGCGGTCGACGAGAAGACGGCGAACTGCTGGTTCGCGTTCGGCGTGAAGACGCCGCCAGCGAACGTGGACTGACCCGACGTGAAGATCGTACCAGCGCCGGCGACCGGCAGAGCCTGGCTGATCCAGACGGCGAACGTACCGGTGACCTGCTGGCCGCCGAGCAGCTGTGCGGCGCTATAGGCCGTGCCGTTGGCGAGGACGACGCCCCAGTTGGTCGACGTGGTGCCGGCGATGCGGCCCAAGAGGTTGACCGAGCAGGCGGCGGTGCAGTTGAAGCCGAAGCCGCCCGGGTTGGAACCGCCGGCGCCACCGAGGAAGAAGTTGCTGGTGGTCAGCTTGGCCGGCACCAGCGGGAGGTACACAGGCGCCTGGTTCGAGCACGAACCGGACGTCAGGGCCGGCGTGTTCGTCAGGACGGCGCCGACGTTACAGACGGCGCTGCCGACGTTGTCGTCGGACGTGTTGTTCCAGTAGGCGCCCGTGTTCGTGTTGTTCGGGGTGCCAATGGCCTGCCACGTCTGTGCGCTGAGCGGCGAAGCCACCGCGACAGCTGCCAGAGCGGCAACAAAGGAGATACGACGCATTCGGGTAATCCTCGATGATGAAACGTGCTGTGCTAACGCGGACGTCGAATACATGTGCAGGGGCCGTGCCGCGAATGAATCGGTGCCGCATTTTCCCCACACATCGGGGAACTCACTACCCTGCAACGACTTGAGACAGCCCGATCAAAATCCAGTCGAGCCCGCTGCTCGACAGGGTGTGTGTGATCCAGCGACAATCGTGGTGTGAACGCCACAGGTTCCCCTGGGTTGGTATTGCCGAGCCACCCGCCACGCCCCCGCTCAGGCCCGGATCGGTGCCAGCCAGCGGGCCATCTCACCCGCCGCCATCCCCTTCCGCTCTGCCAGGTCCAGCACCTGATCCTCACCGATCATCCCCGTCCCGAAGTAGCGCGCCTCGGGCCGCCAGAAATACCACCCCGACACGCTGGCCGTCGGCAGCATCGCGCAGCTCTCCGTCAGGGTGATCCCGGCCAGCGCCGGCACGTCGAGCAGACGGAACAGGGTCCGCTTCTCCGTATGGTCCGGGCAGGCCGGATAGCCGGGCGCCGGCCGGATTCCCTGATACGCCTCCTGGATCAGCGCCGCATTGTCCAGCGACTCACCCGCGGCGTAGCCCCAGTGGTCGCGACGCACCGTCTCGTGGAGCCGCTCCGCCAGCGCCTCCGCCAGTCGATCGGCCAGCGCCTTCAGCAGGATGGCGTTGTAGTCGTCGTGCACCGCCTCGAACGCCGCCACGCGGGCGTCGATCCCGTGCCCGGTCGTCACCGCGAACGCGCCGACCCAGTCACGCACGCCGCTTTCGGCCGGAGCCACGAAGTCGGCCAGCGCCAGGTTCGGACGACCGTCGCCCTTCTGCATCTGCTGCCGGATCGTATGAATCGTCGCCGCACGTTCCTTTCCCCGCTCCGATTCGGCTGACCAGAGCGCGATGTCGTCACCCACCGCATTCGCCGGAAAGAGGCCGATGATCGCGCGTGCCGTCAGCCACTGTTCCGACACGATCGACGAGAGCATTGCCTGCGCATCCTTCCACAGCGAACGCGCCGTCTCGCCGACCACCGGATCCTGCAGGATGTCGGGGTAATGCCCCGCCAGTTCCCACGTCTGGAAGAACGGTGTCCAGTCGATGCGCGGCACCAGGTCCTCGAGCGGCCAGCTGTCGAACACCGTCACGCCGGGACGCTGCGGCACCGGCGGCTCGCTCGCCTGCCAGTCGATGCGCATCCGGTTCGCGCGCGCGTCGGCGAGGCTCACCAGGCGGGTCGCCTTGCCCGAACTCGCCCGATGGACGCGAATCGCCTCGTATTCCGACTTCACCGACGCGACGTACGCATCGCGGCCGTCGTCGCTGAGCAGCGCGCTGGCCACGCCGACGGCGCGGCTGGCGTCCTGCACGTACACCACCGGGCCTTCGTATTGCGTCTCGATCTTCACCGCGGTGTGCGCGCGGCTGGTGGTGGCGCCGCCGATCAGCAGCGGGATGGTGAAGCCTTCGCGCTGCATCTCACCGGCGAGGAACGCCATCTCCTCGAGTGACGGCGTGATCAACCCACTGAGCCCGATGATGTCCACGTTCTCCTGGCGCGCCGTCTCCAGGATGCGCGCCGCCGACACCATCACGCCGAGGTCGATCACGTCGTAGTTGTTGCACTGCAACACCACGCCGACGATGTTCTTGCCGATGTCGTGCACGTCGCCCTTCACCGTGGCGAGCAGGATCTTCCCCTTGTTCCGCTGCTCCTCGGCCGGTTGCAGCAGCTTCTCGGCCTCGATGTACGGAATCAGGTGCGCCACCGCCCGCTTCATCACGCGCGCGCTCTTGACCACCTGCGGCAGGAACATCTTGCCGGCGCCGAACAGGTCACCGACCACGTTCATGCCGTCCATCAGCGGCCCCTCGATCACGTGGATCGGGCGCTCGACGGTGAGGCGTGCCTCCTCCGTGTCCTCGACGATGAAGTCGGCGATGCCGTGCACCAGCGCGTGGGCGAGGCGCTCGCGCACCGGCAACTCGCGCCAGGCCAGCGCATTGGTCGCCACCGCCGCGGTGCCCTTCACGTCGGCCGCCACTTCCAGCAGGCGCTCGGTGGCATCGGGCCGCCGGTTGAGCACCAAATCCTCCACCCGCTCCAGCAGTGCCGGCGGAATGTCGGAGTACAGCGTCAGCGCACCGGCGTTGACGATGCCCATGTCCATGCCGGCCTTCACCGCATGATAAAGGAACACGGCGTGGATCGCCTCGCGCACCGGGTCGTTGCCGCGGAAGGCGAAGCTGACGTTGCTGACACCGCCGCTGATGCGCGCGTGCGGCAGCGTGGCCTTGATCTCGCGCGTGGCGTCGATGAAGTCCACCGCGTAGTTGGCGTGCTCCTCGATGCCGGTGCCGATGGCGAAGATGTTGGGATCGAAGATGATGTCTTCCGGCGGCATGCCGACGCGCTCCGTGAGCAGCCGATAGGCACGGGTGCAGATCGACACCTTGCGTTCCTTCGTGTCGGCCTGGCCCTGCTCGTCGAACGCCATCACGATCACCGCAGCGCCGTAGCGGCGCACCAGCGTGGCCTGCCGCAGAAACTCCGCCTCGCCCTCCTTGAGCGAGATCGAGTTCACGATCGCCTTGCCCTGGACCTGCTGCAGTCCGGCCTCGATCACGCTCCACTTGGAGCTGTCGATCATCAGCGGGACCTTGCTGATGGCGGGCTCGCTGGCCACGAGGCGGAGGTAGGTCGTCATGGCGGCGACGGCGTCGAGCATGCCCTCGTCCATGTTGACGTCGATCACCTGCGCACCGCTCTCCACCTGCTGCCGCGCCACTTCCAGCGCCGCCTCGTAATCACCGGCCAGGATCAGCTTCGAGAACTTCGCCGACCCGGTGACGTTGGTGCGCTCGCCGACGTTGACGAAGTTGGTGTCCTCACGGATCACCACCGGCTCCAGGCCGCTCAGGCGCAGCGCGGACGGCAGCTGCGGCACCGCGCGCGGCGCCACGCCACGCACCGATTCCGCAATCGCACGGATGTGCGCCGGCGTGCTGCCACAACAACCGCCGACGATGTTCACGTAGCCGGTGCGGGCCCACTCGCCGATGATGCGCGCCATGTCGTCCGGCGACTCGTCGTAGCCGCCGAACGCATTCGGCAACCCCGCGTTCGGATGCGCCGACACGTGCACGTCGGCCACCCGCGAGAGCTCCTGCACGTAGGCGCGCAGCTCCTTCGGGCCGAGCGCACAATTGAGTCCGATGCTGAGCGGATTGGCGTGCATCACGCTGACCCAGAAGGCCTCGGTGACCTGCCCGCTGAGCGTGCGACCGCTGGCATCGGTGATGGTGCCGCTGATCATCACCGGCACCCGCGGATGCGTGGTGGCGAACACCTCCTCGATCGCGAACAGCGCCGCCTTGGCGTTGAGCGTGTCGAAGATCGTCTCCACCAGCAGGATGTCGGCGCCGCCGTCGAGCAGCCCGCGCGCGGCCTCGCTGTAGGCCACCACCAGCTCGTCGTAGGTCACGTTGCGGGCGGCGGGATCGTTCACCTCCGGCGACAGCGACGCGGTGCGGTTGGTGGGACCCAGCACGCCTGCCACGTAGCGCGGCCGCGCGGGCTCACGCGACTCGAACAGGTCACACACCTGACGTGCCAGGCGTGCCCCTTCCACGTTCAACTCGTACGCCAGCGACTCCATGCCGTAATCGGCCATCGCGATCGACGTGGAGTTGAAGGTGTTGGTCTCGAGGATGTCGGCACCGGCGTGCAGGTAGGCGGCGTGGATGGCGCCGATCAGCTCCGGCCGGGTGAGCGCCAGCAGGTCGTTGTTGCCGCGCAGGTCACGCGCCCAATCGGCGAAACGCGCGCCGCGATACGCCGCTTCGTCGAGCCGCTCGCGCTGGATCATGGTCCCCATCGCGCCGTCGAGCAGCAGGATGCGCTGCGGCAGGATCACGTCCAGCAGCGCGATGCGCTCCGCCCGCGTGCGCACCGCCCCGGCGGCCTTCGCCTCGGTGAGCGAGAACGGCGGCAGCGGCTCGGTGGCCCAGTCGGCCTCGTGATCGTGATGGTGCGTGTGTGCGCCGGTCTTCATGCGGTGGCCTGTGCGGGTTCGCGCGCGGCGCGGAGCCCGAGGATGTGACAGATGGCGTAGGCGAGGTCGGCGCGATTGAGCGTGTAAAAGTGGAAGTCTTCCACACCCTCGTCGGCGAGCTTGGTGCACTGTTCGGCCGCCAGCGTGGCGGCGACCAGCTTGCGGGTGTCGGCGTCGTCCTCGAGCCCGTCGAAGTGACGCGCCATCGAGTCCGGCACCGCAGTGCCGCACATGGTGGCGAAGCGCCGGGTCTGCGCGAAGTTCGTGACCGGCATGATGCCCGGCACGATCGGCACCGTGATGCCCGCGGCACGTGCCCGCTCCACGTAGCGGAGGTAGATCGCGTTGTCGAAGAAGAACTGGGTGATGGCGCGCGTGGCACCGGCATCCACCTTCCGCTTCAGGTTGTCGATCTCGGCCTCCATCGAGCCTGCGGTAGGATGCGTCTCGGGATACGCGCTGACGCTGAGCTCGAAGTCGAATTCGCGGCGCAACCCCTCGACGAGATCGGACGCATAGGCGAAGCCACCCGGATGCGGCTCGTACGCCGTGCCGACGCCGGCCACCGGATCCCCGCGCAGTGCGACGAGGTGCCGCACGCCGGTGTTCCAGTACTCGCGCGCGACATCCAGGATCTCGTCGCGGGTGGCCGAGACGCAGGTCAGGTGCGCGGCAGGGCGCAGTGAAGTCTCGGTGAGCAGGCGACGCACCGTGGCGTGTGTGCGCTCACGCGTCGTTCCACCGGCACCGTACGTGACCGAGACGAAGCTCGGCGACAGCGGCGCGAGGCGTTCGACGGCGCGCCAGAGCTGCGCCTCCATCTCCTCGGTCTTCGGCGGGAAGAACTCGAAGGAGACGCCGAAGCTGCGGGCGCCAGGCCGATTGAGGATCGAGGGGCTCATGCGGTTGCCGACGGAAGAGGAAGGGAACAATCCCAGATGACGACGGTCAGAGGCGCGCCCTTGAGCCGCACCGCCTCGCGCCCCTGCAGGCCGGCGGCGGCGCTCCAGTGGACGATGTCGTCGGTGGCGAAGCCGAGGCGGCGGTGCGCATGCTGGTCGCGCAGCGATTCCTCGCGATGCGGGGCGAAATCGACCAGCAGCAGGCGCCCGCCGGGCCGGAGCACACGGGCGACTTCGCGCAGCACGGCCACCGGGTCGTCGGCGAAGTGCAGCACCTGGTGGAGCACCACCAGGTCCATGCTGCGGGCCGGCAGGGCGAGGTGGTACATGTCGCCGTGGCGCAGTTGCACGTGGCGGTAGTCCGCGGGCGCGAGGGCCGCGCGCGCGAAGGCCAGCATCTCGTGCGAGCGATCGATGCCGATGGCGCGCGAGGCACGCGGCGCCAGCAGGCCGAGGATGCGTCCGGTGCCGGTGCCGATGTCGAGCAGGTCGCCAACCGGTCGTTCGCCGAGCAGGTCGTGGAGCGCCTGCTCCACCTGCTCTTCCGGCACGTGGAGTGACCGGATGTCGTTCCACTCATGGGCGTGCTGCTCGAAGTACTGGTCCGCCGCGTCCTGGCGCGCGCGCTGCACGGCGGCCAGTCGCTCCATGTCGGCCGCGATCACCGCATCGTGCTCGCCAAGCAGCTCGACGAAGGTTCGGGCGACGTGGGCATCGGCGAGGCGGTAGAACACCCAGCTCCCTTCGGGAACGCGATCCAGCAGCCCGGCGTCACACAGCAGGCGGAGGTGCCGGGACACGCGGGGCTGGCTCTGGCCCAGGACCTGGGTGATCTCGGTGACGGTCAGCTCGCACTGCGCGAGGATCCCGAGCAGCCTCAGCCGAGTAGGTTCGGCGGCGGCGCGCAGCGCCTCGAGGAGGGTGCGGTAGCTGGCGACCGACCCATCGATGTCCGTGGCGGTCTCTCGGAGCGGTGTGGCGGCCATGGAGGAAGCATATAAAGTTATGCTTATATGTCAACCGTGACCGCATTGGCAGCCGGATCCGGCGCCAGCCGGGCCCCGGCTCCGTATATATGAGCCACCCGCCGACCGCCCGTCCGGGCCCGCCGGCCTGACGTCCCTGCCTTTCCCGACCATGTCCAGCCTCAGCACCTCCGACGCCCGCCCGCCGCTCACGCAGCTCTCGGACGACGAAACGATGTTCCGCGACGCCGTCGCCGCCTTCGCCGCCGAAGACGTCGCCCCCCGGGTGCGCGCCATGGAGGCCGCCGGGAAGATCGACGCCGCCATCATCGCCAAGTACTTCGAGATGGGCCTGATGGGCATCGAGCTCCCCGAGTCGGCCGGCGGCAGCGGCGGAACGGCCATGATGATCGCGCTGGCGGTGGAGGAGATCAGCAAGGTCGATCCGGCCGCCGCAATCATGGTGGACGTGCAGAACACGCTGGTGAACTACCCGATCCACGCCTACGGCACGCCCGACCAGCATGCGCGCTACCTGACCCGCCTCACCAGCGACACCATCGGTGCCTACGCGCTCTCGGAGCCGGAGTCGGGATCCGATGCGTTCGCGCTCCGCTGCAAGGCCGAACGCACCGCCGGCGGCTGGAAGCTGACCGGACGCAAGCTGTGGATCACCAACGGCGCCGAAGCGGAGATCTTCGTGGTGTTCGCCAACACCGACTTCGAGAAGGGATATCGCGGCATCACCGCCTTCATCGTCGAGAAGTCGTTCGCGGGATTCGCAGTCGGCAAGAAGGAGGACAAGCTCGGCATCCGGGCGTCGAGCACCTGTGAACTGATCCTCGATGGCGTCGAGGTGCCGGATGCGAACGTGCTCGGTCCGGTGGGCCAGGGCTACAAGATCGCGATCGACACGCTGAACGGCGGGCGCATCGGCATCGGTGCGCAGATGATCGGCGTGGCGGCCGGCGCACTGGCCGCGGCCTGCGATTACCTCAAGCAGCGGACGCAGTTCGGCAAGCCGCTGAGCGAGATGCAGGGCATCCAGTTCCAGGTGGCGCAGGCGGCCACGGAACTCGAGGCCGCGCGGCTGCTGGTCTACAATGCGGCGCGCCTCAAGGACGCCGGGCAGGACATCGTGCGCGAAGGGGCGATGGCAAAGCTCTTCTCGAGCCAGGTCGCGGAGCGGGTAACCAGCGTCTCGCTCGAGCTCTTCGGCGGCTACGGCTACGTGAAGGATTATCCAGTGGAGAAGTTCTATCGCGACGCCAAGATCGGTGCCATCTACGAGGGGACGTCGAACATGCAGCTGCAGACGATCGCGAAGAGCGTCCTCCGCTGACGCTGGGTCGCGCGTCGTGACGCGGGTTTGGTCGCGTCATGCACAGATTACCGGACGGCACGGGGGCTGATACACTTCCCCGCGCCGTCCCTCCGAACACTCCGACCGATCCTCCGTGTCCGTTCCCGCCCTGCCGCCGTTGCCGCCCCGCTCCGCGACCGAGATCGTGGACGGCGCGGTGCAACTGATCCGGCCCGAATTCGGCTACTTCCTGCGCATTGCGGCCATCGGTGCCATCCCGGCGCTGATCCAGGCCGTCATCACGCTGGTGGTGTTTCCGGCCACGCCGATGGAGCCGGCCGCGATGCTGCGGCGCGAATACACCATGCTGCCGCTGACGCTCCTCACCTATGCGTTCGCGACCATGCAGTCCGGCGCGATCATCGGTGGGGCGCTGGCGCAGCTGCGCGGTGACCCGCTGCCGACGGTGTGGGAAGCGTTCATGATGGCCTTCCGCCGCATCTTCGCCCTCCTCGGCGCTAACCTGCTGCTGGTGGCGGTGATGGTGCTGACGCTGTTGCCGATCGTGCTGGTGCTGGCATTCGTGATTGCGGCCGGCGGCAGTGCGATGCTCACCAACCTGGTGCAGGGCAGCGGCGCGGCGACGGTGCTCGGTGCGGTGGTCGCGCTCCTCGTGCTGGTGGTGATCGCCGTGATCTTCCTCACCGTGTTCGCGCGCTCGGCGATCATGACGTCGCTCGTGATCGCAGAAGGCCTGGGCCCGATCCAGTCCCTGCGTCGGGCGCACTTCCTGTCCGCCGGCAGCTACATCCGGCTCGCCAAGACGTATGGACTGGTGCTGTTGATCGTGCTCGTCGTCTACGTGGTGCTGGGGATGGTGGCGCTCGCCTTCCGGGACCAGCAGCAGTTGATGCAGGCGTTGCTGAGCGTGTTGATCATCCCGGTGGTGCCGATCCTCGGCGGCATCATGCTGCTGACCTACGCCGACCTGCGAGTGCGCCGCGAAGGCGCCGACCTCGATGCGGCGCTCGACGCGCTGCCCGGCCAGGCCGTCACCACGGGATGATGCTCGCGTTGCTGCTGCAGGCGCGGCCGCCGGTCACTCCCGACGCGATCCGTGACACCATCTCGCGGATCGTGCTCGAACAGGGCTACCAGCGCACCGTCACCTCCACCCTGCTCTCGCGGGCGTGGGAGTGGTTCACGCGGATGCTGCGCGACCTGTTCCAGGCGGCGGCGGGCAGTCGCGGCACCTACATCGTGGCGCTGTCGCTGATCGCGCTGGTGATCATCGTCGCCATCGTGCGCAGCGTGATCGTGGCGCGGGCACGGCGGCAGGCGCGCGCGCGGCGCGAGACGGTGGTGACCGCCGACGACCTGCTGGCACAGGCACGTGGGCTGTCGGCGCAGGGTGCATACGTGGAGGCCGCGCACCTGCTGCATGCGGCGCTGGTCACGCGACTGGCGGAAGGCCGCCGGGTACGGCCACATCCCTCGAAGACCGTGGGCGACTACGCGCGTGAACTGCGGCAGTCGAACGACGCCGCCGCGGCCCCGTATCGCACCTTCGCGCAGACGTACGAGATCGTGGCCTACGGCGACGGGCTCTGCGACGCGGTGCGGTTCGCCCGGCTCGAGCAACTCGCCGCGCCGATGCTGCAGGCCGCGAGCCGCGCACCGTCGGCTCTCGCCGCCTGATGCCGCCGCTGCCGACCGGAATCCCAGGCAGTGGCGACGACGCCGCGGCCCGTCGTCGCGCCCGGCGCGCCACGCTCATCACGGTGGCCGTGCTGGCGCTGCTGATGGTGCTGATCGTGCTGCTGACACCCGTGAAGGACGACGACGGCGACGATCGCCTGACCACCACCCGCTTCGGTGACGGTAACGCGCGACTGGTGGCCGACCTCACGCGGCGGCTGGGATGGCCGGTGCGCATCCCGTCGTCGCCGCTGCGCGGCACGCTCGACACCACCGTGATCTACGCCGTGTTCGACGGACCGACGCCGATGAGCCTCGCCGATCGCAACGCACTCCTGCAGGCCACGCGTCGTGGCGCGAGGTTGCTGCTCGCGCCGCAGGCCCGCACGCCCTGGCCGCTCTACGACTCGCTCGGCCTGCACATCGGCAAGGCCGGTCTCGTCACGCCGCAACCGCTGGGCGAGTGCCCGCGTGAGACCGATCCGCTGTCGTCACTGCGCGTCCGCACGCGCATGCTGACCTTCGACACCGTACCACGGCGCGGTGAGTCGGGCCGACCGCGCGTGCCCTATCCCGCCGGCGCGCGCACGCTGCTGGCGAGTGACCTGCGCGGTGTGCCCGGCCAGTCGGATGACGACGACGATTCGACGTCGTCGGACGAGCAGCGCCGTGTGCCACCGACGCCGCGCAGTGACACCGCAACCGGCACCGGCGGTGACTCGTCGAAGATCGCTGCACGACGTCGTCCGGCGATCAAGAACGACGCTCCGCAGCTCCGCCCCACCATGGTGGCGTTCCCGCTCGGCCTGGGACGCGTGGTGGCCTTGGCCGACCCCGACGTGCTGCGCACCGACCAGGTGCGCAACTGCGCGATGGGCGGCGCGCTGAGCATCGTGCGCGGACTCGAGTACCTGAGCGACGGCACGCGTCGCCCGGTGGTGTTCGCCGAGCATTACCAGCTGGTGAGTCGCGATGGTCCGGCGGTGGTGCTGCGCGAATGGCTGCTGGGCAGTGCACTGGGTCGCCTGGTGCTGACACTGCTGGCAGCCGCGCTGATCCTCCTGCTGGCGCGCGGTCGTCGCACGCTGGCACCGGTGTATCGCCAGCGCGAGGAACGCCGCTCGGCGCTGGAACATGTGGATGCACTGGCCACCGCGTGGCAGACCGTGCGCGGCACGCGCACCGTGGCCCGGCTCCTGGCGCGCGGCATCCGTCGCCGGCATGCGGCGGGACGCTGGCGCACGCTCGACGACGCAGCGTTCCTGGCCGCGCTGGCCGAGCGCCACCCTGCCGTCGCCGATGACGTGTCGCGCCTCACGCGCGCGATCGAGGTCGCGCCCGCACCATCCGACCTTCCTGCGCTGCGACAGGCCGCCGCGCACATTGATGCGGAGTGCCTGACTCCGTGACTGCATCCTTCCCACCGACATGACCACGCCCGACCAGCCCCTCACGCCCGCCGCGGCGATCGACGCCCTGCGTCTCGCGGTTCGCCGCCGCATCGTCGGCCAGGACCTCGCCATCGACGAGTTGCTGGCGGCGCTGCTGGCGCGTGGCCACGTGCTGCTGGAAGGTGTCCCCGGCGTGGCCAAGACGCTCCTGGTGCGCATCGTCGCCGGCGCGGCTGGCGTACGCTTTGGCCGCATCCAGTTCACGCCCGACCTGATGCCGGCCGACATCACCGGCACCTCGGTGTTGCGCGGGGCCGATGGCCGATTCGAGTTCCGGCCCGGCCCACTCTTCGCGGACATCATCCTCGCCGACGAGATCAATCGCGCACCCGCGAAGACGCAGGCGGCGCTGCTGGAAGCGATGCAGGAAAAGCAGGTCACCGTCGACGGCACGCGCCACGACCTCGGCCAGCGTTTCACCGTGGTCGCGACGCAGAATCCGGTGGAGTTCGAGGGCACCTATCCGCTCCCCGAGGCGCAGCTGGATCGCTTCCTGGTGAAGGTGCGGGTGGGATATCCCGCTGCCGATGATGAACTGGCGATGCTGCAGGCACACGCGCGCGGCGACGATCCGGAGCGCACCGTGGCCGCCGACGGCGCGGCGATCACCGCCGAGCAACTCGATGCGCTGCGCGACGCCACCGATCGTGTGACGATCGCCCCCGAGGTGGTGGCGTACATCGCCGCGGTGGTGCGCGCCACGCGCGAGGACCCGGCGCTGGCACTCGGCGCGTCGCCGCGCGCTGCGGTGGCGCTGCTGCGACTGTCGCGCGCCGCGGCGCTGCTGGCCGGGCGCGATTTCGTGACGCCGGACGACGTGAAGGGCTTTGCACCGGCCGCGCTGCGGCATCGCCTGATCCTGAGCCCGGAGCTCGACGTCGAGGGGCGCACCACCGACGACGTGCTGGCCGCGGTCCTGCTGCGCGTGCCCGCGCCGGTGTGACCACGTGATCCGGCGCGTTGCAGCGTTCGTCCTGCGCTACGTCCCCACGGCACGACTGGCTGTATGGATGGCGGTGGCCGCCGCGGCATGGCTGCTGCCGCTGCCGTCACCGTGGTCGGTGCTGCTCGGCGCAGGCGCGATCGCGGCCGTGCTGGGCGTGGCGGTATGGGACCTGCTGCAACTCCCGCCGCGTGACGCGCTCGAGCTGACGCGCACGGCACCGAGTGAACTCGGCTCCGGGGATGATGCGGTGGTGGAGTACACGCTCCGCTCCGCCTGGGCGCGCACGGTCCGCGTGCAGCTGGCCGATCGCGGGCAGCCGTCACTCGGCGGCGCCGGCGTGGTCACGCACACGCTCACCCTGCCGGCGTTCGGCACCGTCACCACGGAGACGGCGATTCGCGGCGTGCGGCGCGGCCCCGCCCGACTCGATCGCGCCGCGGTGCGCGTGCACGGTCCGCTGGGACTGGTGGATGTGATTCATCCCTTCGAGCTGGGCGGCGAGGTGGCGGTGGTACCGTCGCTGTCGCAGGTGCGGCGATTCCGGCTGCTGGCGGTGCAGCGACGCCTGCGCGACGCCGGTGTGCGGCAGATCCGGCGCCGCGGTGGCGGCATGAGCTTCGACGCGCTCCGCGAGTACGTGCCGGGCGACGATCCGCGCCACATTGACTGGAAGGCGAGCGGGCGGCGCGGCACGGCGCAGGTGCGGCAATACACGGTGGAGCAGGGCCAGACGGTGATCCTGGCGCTGGATGCGGGGCGCCTGATGACGCAGATGGCCGGCGACCGCTCACGCTTCGAATACGCGATCAATTCCTGCCTCGTGCTGGCCGACGTGGCGTTGCAGGGCAAGGACAAGATCGGCCTGCTGGTCTTCGACGACCAGATTCGCGGCTGGGTGCCGCCATCGAGTGGCACGGCAGCGATGCGTGCGATCCGCAGCACCCTCGCGCGCTGCGAGGCACGCCTGTCGGAGCCGGACTATGCGCTGGCGTTCCGCACGCTGGCGCAGAAGCAGCGCTCGCGCGCGCTCGTCATCTGCCTCAGTGACGTGATCGACGTGCGGGCGAGTCGCGCGGTCGTGACGCACACGCGCCACGCAGCACTGCGCCACATCACGGTGTTCCTCGCGCTGCGCAACGACGAACTGGTGGCGGCCGCGCAGCCGGCGACGGGTGGCAGCGAAACCTCGGCGTGGCGCGGTGCGGCGGCCGAGTCGTTGCTCGACGCACGATCCGAGGCCCTGGTGCGCATGCGACGATCGGGCGTGCAGGTGCTGGACGTGCCGCCGCAGGCGATGAGCGCGGCGCTGGTGAACCGCTACCTGTCGATCAAGGCCCGCGGAGAGCTGTAGCCGGCACCGCAGCCTCGTCGTCCTGGTCCCGTCCCAGCGACAGGTACCATGCCATCCAGATCGCGGTGATGAGGCCCGTTGCGTACTTGGCGCTGTCGGGCAGCCGGGACGGCGAGATGTTGCCCTCGATCAGGCCGGCGAGGATCAGGAACAGCACCACGCACGCCACCAGGTGCAGTGCGCGAAGCCCGTTGGCCGTGAGCGCCTCGCGCCGCGTGCGATCGCCGGGCACGAGGATGGCGGTGGCGATCAGCAGTCCCGCCGCGCCCGCGATGCAGATGGCGCTCAGCTCCAGCACGCCGTGTGCGGCGACGAACCCGAGGATCTGCCGCCCGATGCCACGCGTGATGTAGAGGCCCACACCGGCGCCGAGCGCCGCGATGCCGTTGAACACCAGCGCATACACCGTCAGCAGGCCGGCGGTGATGCCACCGGCGAATGCGACCAGGGCCACCCGGATGTTGTTGGTCATCAGGAACGCCGACAGTGCCGAGCCACGCTCGTCTTCGCCGTTCGGCAGGTAGTCGGCTCCGGTCTGCCCGCGCTGCTGGCCTTCCTCGGCGCGGGCGATCATGCCGGCGGGCAGCATGCGTGTGGCCAGTGCAGGCTCGCGCACGATGGCGACGATGGTGCCGATGGCCGGCACGAACAGCAGTGCGGCCGCGACGATGACATGGCGCCAGCTGCGACGGATCTCGCGCGGCACGTCGGCGGCCATGAAACGCGCCACGCGCGCGATGCCTTGCGTGGGCCGGCGGTAGAGCAGGTTGTGCCCGGCCGACACCAGCCGCGAGAGCGTGAACACGGCGTCACCGCCGCGGCCACGATCGGCGGTGCGCAATCGCGCCAGGTCGGTGGCCACCTCGCGGTACGACTCGACGAATGTGGTCACCTCGTCCTCGCCCAGCGTGCCGAGGCCGCGACGGCGCACGCCCGTGAGCGCGGCGGCGAAGGCGTCCCAGCGTGGCCGTCCTTCTGCCACCACGGCCCATTCCTCGCGCCGCGCACCGGTGGCGCTGCTGGTGGGGCGGTGTGTGCGTCGGGCCTGCAACTCGCGCCGGTGCAGCGTGCGCAGCGCGACGATCGCGTCGCCGCGCGTGTCGGCGCCCAGCCGTGTGACCAGCGCGGCCGCGATGCGCGTGCGCGAGGCGTCGTCGAGGGTCGCCTCACGCGCCACGAAGCGGTCCAGCAGCGCGAAACGCTCGTCGTCGAGGGTGGCGGCGAATTCCTCTTCCTCGGTATCACCCGCTGCGGGGCTGGCGACGGTGCGCTGATGCCGCAGCAGCCGTTCGCGCACAACGATGGTGCCGGCCACCAGGTCGCCGAGCCGCTGATTGCGCTGGTTGGCGACGATGGTGACCATGCCGACGAAGTAGCCCAGCGGGAGGAAGTCCACCACGCGGATCACGTTGCGCGCCGCGCTGGCACCGATGTCCACGCCACCGCCGCCGTTGCGCACCACCCGCAAGCCGAGCAGGCGCTTGCCGGGCGTCTGGCCATCCCAGATCGCTTCGAAGGCCACGAAGTAGCCCCAGATCAGCAGGAACTGCCCGATGATGATGACGGCGGTGAGCCAGCCGCCGCCGAAGTCGCGCAGTCCGGGCATCAGCTTCGGCAGCGACGCGGCGCCGTACCAGAGCGAGCCGACCAGCACCAGGAGCAGCATCAGGTCGATCAATGCCGCGGCGCCGCGGGTGCCGATGCCTGCCAGCGTGTACGAGACCACCACCTGTTCCGGGGTCTCGACATCGAGCGTCGCATCGAGTGATGGGCGCGGGCGCGTGGGAGCGGTCATGGCCGGAGTCTAGCCGGTGGTCCCAGCGGCGTGCGCGAGGCGGGAAACGTGACGCGGGGCGCCGACGGAATCCGTCGGCGCCCCGCGCTCACCGTGCGTCCGTCAGGCGCGGATCACTTCTTCTTCGCGGCCTTCTTGGTGGACTTCTTCACCGAGGCCTTCTTGACCGTCTTCTTGGCGGCCTTCTTGGCGGTGGCCTTGCCGTTCACGAACGCCTTCAGGCTGGCGCCGGCCTTGAACTTCGGGGCCTTGGAGGCGGCGATCTTCACCTTCTCGCCGGTCTGCGGATTGCGACCCACGCGGGCGTTGCGCTTGCCGACGCTGAACGTGCCGAAGCCGGTGATGCCCATCTTCTCGCCCTTCTTCAGCGCCTTGGCGATCACGCCTTCGCTGGCGTCGAACAGCTCCTTCATGACGGCATTGGCGTGCTTCTTCGAAAGCCCGACGTTGTCGACCAGCGCGTTCACGATGGCGATTCTGCTCATAGCTGCATTCTCCGATTGACGGTGTAGACACGTGATTCCGCGCCAGCGGCGCATCAAGAAGCTGGCAACCACTCACGATTTCTGCAAGCGGGGCAAGGGTTTCCCGGCAATTCGCGGATGTCTGCGGCAGTGGTGCGGATCACCGAAGGCGAGGAAAACCCTTACGGGCGCTGGGCTGGAGCCGAAACACGAGATCGCGGCAGTGCGCACCCCGACCGGCACCCCCTCCGTGGGTCGGGGTACCTTGCCCGTGTGCAACCGTGGCCGGCTGGCGCATCTCCCTGTCGCGGCCTGCGTCACGGGCACGCCCTGAATCCCTTACTGGAGCTGGAATCCATGCCCGTCATCGGTCGGTCGTCACTGCTGTCGTCCCTGTTGCTTGGCGCCTGCCTGGTCGCGCCACTGCATGCGCAAACGCCTGTCGCCGCCCCCACGCCACCGGTGATCGAAGTCACCGGCGCCGGCGAGGCGAAGGCGATTCCCGATCGTGCACTGGTGTACGTCGGCGTGCAGACGAAGGGGCGCACCGCCGCCATCGCCGGTCAGGAGAATGCCAAGCTGGCCAACGCCATCCTGGCGGCGGTACGCGCCGCGGGCATCGCCCGCGAGCAGGTCGGCACCATGAACTATTCGGTGCAGCCCAGCTACCGGTACTATCCCGACGGCCGCAAGCCGGAGTTGACGGGGTACGACGCCACCAACACCGTGCGCGTCGAAGTCCGCTCGCTGGAACTGGTGGGCAAGGTGATCGACGCGGCCCTCGGCGCGGGCGCCAACAACATCAATGGGATCTCGTTCTTCACGGCGCAGCTGGATTCGGTGCGGCGCGAGGCGATGGCGGCGGCGACGGTGGATGCGCGCCTGAGTGCCGAGGTGATGGCGCGGGCGGCGGGCGGCTCGCTCGGGCCGCTGCTCTCGCTGACCACGCAGATGAACGATGGCCCGCGCCCGTACGTGATGCAGGCGATGGCCATGCGCGGGAAGGCGGCCGACGAGGCGACACCGGTGGTGGCACCCACCGAGCAGACGGTCAACGCCAGCGTGGTGGGTCGCTGGCAGTTCGTGCCAGCACCGCGCTGAGGCGAAAGCGGGTCGGCCGGCCATGCGGCGGTCGACCCGCCCTTACATTCGCGGCATGGCTACCACCACCCCGCCCGACCTCCGCCGCGCCGCTCCTGGCGATGCGAGCCGCGACGAGAACGACTTCACCCCGTACATCACCGCCGATCGCGAGATCACGGAGCTGACCGTGCCGGCGGTGGTGATCGGCGCGCTGCTTGGCCTGCTCTTCGCAGCCAGCAGCGTGTACCTGGCGCTCAAGATCGGCCTCACCGTCAGTGCGTCGATCCCGATCGCCGTGCTCTCGATCACGATCTTCCGCTCGATCAACAAGGCACTCGGCGCCACCGGGCCGCAGATCCTGCGCAACAACATCGTGCAGACCACCGGTTCGGCCGGCGAGTCGATCGCGGCCGGCGTGGTGTTCACGCTGCCCGCATTGCTGTTGCTCGGCTACGAGTTGCCGTGGACGCTGGTGGCGGCGGTGGCGCTAATCGGCGGGCTGCTGGGCGTGCTGCTGATGATCCCGCTGCGCGAGTCGTTGATCGTGAAGGAGCATCGCACGCTCAAGTACCCGGAAGGCACCGCCTGCGCCGACGTGCTGATCGTGGGCGAGGAGCGCGGCGTGCAGGCGAAGACGGTGTTCATGGGTTTCGGCATCGGGGCGCTGTACAAGTTCCTGAATTCGGGCGCCAAGCTGTGGGCCGAAGTGCCGCGCTGGACGTTCGAGAAAGTGATGCCGAACGGGCGCAAGGCACTGTTCGGCGAGATGCAGGCCGAGATCAGTCCGGAACTGGCGGGTGTCGGCTTCATCATCGGGCCACGCATCGCCGGCTTCCTGTTCGGTGGCGGCGTGCTGTCGTACTTCGTGCTGATCCCCGCCATCAAGCTGTTCGGCGATGGCCTCGCGAGCCCGATCTTCCCCGCCACGATCCCGATCAGCGAGATGGGGGCGCGCGAGGTGCGCGCGAACTACGTCTTCTACATCGGCGCCGGGGCAGTGACGGCGGCGGGGCTGATCAGCCTGGGACGCTCGATGCCCACCATCTGGGCTGCACTGCGCGCCGGGGTGGGTGATCTCTCGGGCTCGAAGGCCGGCACCAGCGTGGCACGGACGGCGCGCAACCTGCCGATGAGCGTGGTGGTGATCGGTGTGGCGGTGCTGGTGGCCGTGACGGCCTTCGTGCCGCCGGTGGCGATCGGCATCGTGGGTGCGTTGCTGGCGCTCTTCTTCGCCTTCCTCTTCGTCACGGTCGCCAGCCGCGTGACCGGGCAGATCGGCGCCTCGGCCAGCCCGATCAGCGGCATGACGGTGGCCACCGTGCTGCTGACGGCGATGATCTTCCTCGCCGTCGGCTGGACCGGCATCGAGCATCGCGTGCTGGCCCTCAGCATCGGCGGCGTGGTGTGCATCGCGGCCGCGGTGGCAGGCGCCACGTCGCAGGACCTGAAGACCGGCTACCTCGTCGGCGCGACCCCGGCCCGGCAGCAGATCGGGCTCGTCGTCGGTGTCACCACGTCGGCGCTGATCGTGGGGCTGATCATCAGCTTCCTCAACGATGCCAAGACCACGCTGGTACAGCGTTCGTACGCCAACGTGCAGATGTCGGAGATCGAACCGCTGCTGGCGGTGGTGCAGGACGGACGCATCACGGCGCGCGTCGCCAGCACGGCGCAGGTGGCCGACGTGTACAAGGTGGGCCGACTCTACACCGTGCAGGGTGACGTGCCGGTGGGCCGCTACCTGCTCGACCGCAGCACCAACCAGGTGAAGTTCCTGATCGATCCCGGCATCGGCGGACGCGAGTCGGTGGATTACCTCGGCAAGTCGGTGGACAAGCTCGACTCGCCGAAGAGCCAGATCATGGCGCTGGTGATCGACGGTATCCTGACGCAGAAGCTCCCGTGGGGCCTGATCCTGATCGGCGCCTTCCTCGCCATCGCGATGGAGATCTTCGGCATCAACTCGCTGCCGGTGGCGGTGGGCGTGTACCTGCCCATCTCCACCTCGGCCACGATGTTCATCGGCGGGGTGCTGCGCTGGATCGTGGACCAGCGCGTGGCGCGCACGCAGGGTGATGCGGCGGAAGGTGGCGACTCGGGGCCTGGCGTGCTGTTCTCCTCGGGACTGATCGGTGGCGGCGCAATCACCGGCATCCTGCTGGCCGCGATGACGGTGAAGGGCTACGACGGCAGCTACAACTTCGCGACGGCATTCGGCGCACTGGCGGAAAATCCGACGGTGGCGGTGGCGATCTTCGTCGCCGTGTTGCTGGTGCCGCTGTACCACTTCGGCACGGCGCGGTCGAAGCCGTGATGCGGCGTGCGATGCGCGCTGCATGCACGCGCATCGCCGAAGCTCGACCGTGAAAAAGTTCCCGTGAATGGGAGGCACATTCGCGGGAACTGCCATGCGACGTCCGGACTTCAATCGCCAGAACCGACGGGCGGACATCACCGCGCCGGTTCATGATTCTGAATTCCGGGATGACAGACATGAAGCGTTTCATGACCGCAGTCGCACTTCTTGGCGCAGTGGTGCTGGCCCCGCGCGCCGTGCAGGCCCAGGGCATGGCAGCTGGCCCGAAGGACATCGTCGAGACGGCCGTCGCCGCCGGCACGTTCAACACGCTGGCCAAGGCGCTGACCGCCGCTGGCCTGATCGAGACGCTGAAGGGCAAGGGCCCGTTCACCGTGTTCGCGCCGACCGACGCCGCGTTCGCCAAGCTGCCGCCGGCCGTGCTGAATGGCCTGCTGGCCGACAAGGCCAAGCTGACCGCCGTGCTCACGTATCACGTCGTGCCGGGCAAGGTGACGGCCGCGCAGGTCACCGGCCTGTCGGAAGCCACCAGCGTGCAGGGCGGCAAGATCGGCATCCACGTGATGGGCGGAAAGGTGATGCTGAACAACGCATCGACCGTGACGGCCACCGACATCCAGGCCAGCAACGGTGTGATCCACGTGATCGACACCGTGATCCTGCCGCCGAACTGAATGGCGGCAGCCCGGTGACGCGAGTCACCGCCTGCACGTCCTCGGCGCCCTGCCGGTCCACGCGGATCGGCAGGGCGCTGTGCGTGCGGCACATGTGCAGACACACATGACTGCGCGTGGTTCGCGCAACGGCGTCCGGCGGCGTAGCGTATCCGCATGCCGACGGCACCCTCGACGGCACGCACTCACACCTGCCCACACCGCCCGTGTCCCAGTTCCGCTGCACCGTCGCCCTGCTCCTCTCCGCTGGCATCGCACCACTCGCCGCGCAGGCCCCCGCGCGCACCGCGCCGCCGCGCGCCGAGATGATCGTCACCAACGCCCGCATCTACACCGCCGATGACGCGCAGCCGCTGGCCGAGGCGCTGGCGATCAGCGGCGGGCGCCTGCAGTTCGTGGGCAGCCTGGTGGAGGCGATGGCGCTGCGCGGCCCGGCCACGACGCTGATCGACGCGGGCGGGCGCACGATCATTCCCGGCATGACCGACGCGCACGCGCACCTGTACCAGCTCGGCGGCGTGCTGCGACAGGTGGACCTCACTGGCACGAAATCCTACGACGAGGTGGTGGCACGCGTGGTGGCGAAGGCAGCCACGTTGCCGAAGGGCACGCCGGTGATCGGCCGCGGGTGGGACCAGAACGACTGGAGCGACACGCGCCTTCCCACCAATGCTGGCCTCAGCGCGGCCACGCCTGATCATCCGGTGGTGCTGACGCGCGTGGATGGCCATGCCGTGTTGGCCAATGCCGTCGCGGTGACGAAGGTCGGCATCACCGCGGAGACCAAGGATCCCGAGGGTGGCCGCATCCTGCGCGACGCTGGCGGCGTGGCCACCGGCGTGTTCGTGGACAACGCGCAGCGACTGCTGGTCGGCGCCACCACCGGTGGTGCACCGGCCAATCCGCGCGAGTTGCTGAAGAACGCCGTGCAGGAGGCGAACCGGTGGGGCCTGACCGGAGTGCACGACATGGGCGTCGCACCGGCCGTGGTGGACACCTACGAGGCGGCGGCGCGGGCGGGCGAACTCACGCTGCGGGCGTACGTCCTGCTCTCGGGCGACAGTGCCAGCGTGGCCTGGGCGTTCGCCAAGGGGCCGCGCAGTGCGCTCTTCGATGGCCGGCTCTGGGTGCGCAGCATCAAGCTCTATGGCGACGGCGCGCTGGGTTCGCGCGGCGCGGCGCTGCTCGATCCGTACGCCGACGATGCCCAGAACAACGGCCTGCTGGTGATGCAGCCGGCGTACATCACCGGTGTCAGCGAGCGGGCCCTGCGCACCGGCTGGCAGGTGGCGACGCACGCCATTGGTGACCGCGCCAACCGCCTCGCGCTGGACGCCTACGCCGCGGCGCTGAAGGCGGTGCCCACCGCCGACCACCGGTTCCGCATCGAGCACGCGCAGATCATCCACCACGACGACATCGGCCGCTTCGCGACGCTGGGCGTGATCCCCAGCATGCAGGCCAGCCACCAGACCAGCGACATGTACTGGGCCGGCAACCGGCTCGGCACCGAGCGGCTGCGCGGGGCCTACGCCTGGCGCTCGCTGCTGGCCACCGGCGCGATCGTCCCCAACGGCAGCGACTTCCCGGTGGAGAACGTGAATCCGCTGATCAGCTTCCACGCCGCCATCGCGCGGCAGGACGCGGACAACTTCCCCGCCGCCGGGTGGTATCCGGAGCAGCGGATGACGCGCGAGGAAGCCCTGCGCTCGATGACGATCTGGCCGGCACGCGCCGCGTTCCAGGAAGCCGTCCTCGGCTCGCTGACGGCCGGCAAGTACGCCGACTTCGTGGTGCTCGACCAGGACATCATGCGGATCGCGCCCGAACTGGTGCTGCAGACGCGCGTGCTGCAGACGTGGGTCGGCGGGGCGAAGGTCTACGAGCTGACGGGGCGCTGACGGCGGGCGCGATGGGAGGGCGCGGGGGCCTCGCACTGCGGACTCATCAAATTAGTATGTCGGCATGCTCAACGACTCCTCCATCGCGTTCCTGAAGCAGCTGCTCGACACTCCCGGTCCGTCAGGCTTCGAGTCCGCACCGGCCAAGGTCTGGCGCGCGGAGGCAGCCACCTTCGCGTCTGGGGTGCGGTCGGACGTGATCGGCAACTCGCTGGCCGAGGTGTCCGGCAGCGGCGGTCCGACGATCCTGCTCGCCGGTCACATCGACGAGATCGGGGTGATCGTCACCTGGATCGACGAGAATGGCTTCGCCTTCATCGAGGCGATCGGCGGCTGGGACACGCAGGTGCTGGTGGGCCAGCGCATCCGCTTCCTCGGCCGCCACGGCGAGGTGTACGGCGTGGTGGGCAAGAAGCCGATCCACCTCATGAAGCCCGAGGAGCGCGAGAAGGTCACCAAGTTCGCCGACCTGTGGGTGGACATCGGGGCGTTGAATCGTGCCGAAGCGGCGGAGCGGCTCTCGGTGGGTGACTGCGGCGTGCTGGATGCCAAGGTCACCGACATGCCGAACAACCGGATCGTGTCGCGCAGCATCGACGATCGCATCGGCGCCTTCATCGTGCTGGAGGCGCTGCGTCGTTACGCCGCCAAGCCCGGCGCCGCGCGCGTGGTGGCGGTGGCCACCTGCCAGGAGGAGATCGGCTATTCCGGCGGTGGAGCGCGTGTCGCTGCGCAGGCCATCGGCCCGCAGATGGCGATCGCGGTGGACGTGACCTTCGCCACCGACCATCCCGGCATCGAGAAGAAGGAAGTGGGTGAGCACAAGCTCGGCGGCGGCCCGGTGCTGACCCGCGGCAGCGTCACCAGCCCGGTGGTCTTCCGCCTGCTGCGCGACACGGCCGAGTCGCTGCAGATGCCGTATTCGCTGCACGCGGCGGGTCGCGCCACCAGCACCGACGCCGATGCGATGCAGCTGGCGCGCGACGGCGTGGCGACGGCGCTGGTGTCGATCCCGAACCGGTACATGCACTCACCGAACGAGATGGTGAGCCTGGATGACCTGGACCAGGCGGCGACGCTGATCGCCGAGGTCTGTCGCCGCGTGGACGCCAGCACGGATTTCACCGACCGGTGACGCAGGTCCGGTGCGCTGCGGCGCACCGCCTGCTCGCCGTGGCGTGATGCGGATGGCGCTGCACTGCTGGTCATCGCCTCGCTACGCGATCACGCTCCCCGAGGGCCATCGCTTCCCGATGGTGAAGTACGCGTTGCTGCGCGAGGGTGCGCTGGCGGCGGGGCTGGTGGACCCGGCGCACCTGCACGAACCGCCGCGCGTGTCGCACGAGGATCTCTGGCGCGTGCACGACCGCGCCTACGTGGACGGCGTGGAGCACGGCACACTCGACCCGGCCCACCAGCGGCGCATCGGGTTGCCGTGGAGCGAGGCGTTCGTGGAACGCGCCTTCCGCGTGGTCCGCGGCACCATCGAGGCCAGTACCCACGCGATGTCCGTCGGCATCGCGATGAACCTGGCCGGCGGCACGCACCACGCCTTCGCCGATCATGGCGAAGGGTTCTGCGTCTTCAACGACGTGGCGATCGCGATCCGCAAGCTGCAGGCGACAGGTTCGATGCGGCGCGCCTGCATCGTGGACCTCGACGTGCACCAGGGCAACGGCACCAACGCGATCTTCGCCGGTGACGACAGCGTGTACACGTTCGACATGCACGGCGCGAAGAACTTCCCGTTCCACAAGGTGCCGGCCAGCCGCGACGAGGAGCTGGACGACGGCACCGACGACGCGCAGTACCTCGCACGGCTGTCACAGGCGCTGCCCGAGGTGCTGCGTGCGTCGCGCCCCGACCTCGTGGTCTACCTGGCCGGCGCTGATCCACACGAAGGTGACCGACTGGGCCGACTCAAACTCACCTTCGCCGGCCTCGCCCAACGCGATGAGCTGGTCATCCGCACCTGCCGCGAGATCGGCCTCCCCGTCTGCGTAACGATCGCCGGTGGCTACGGCCGCGACATCACCGACACCGTGCGCGTGCACCTGCAGACCGTGGCCACCGCGGCGAGACACGCCAGCTGATCGGCATCGACCAACTGCGACGATGAATGCGGGAATGCGGGGACAGTGCACGGAATGCATTCCGTGCACTGTCCCCGCATTCTTCACGGCAACCACGTGACGCGAAGGCGCAGAGAACAGCAAGAATGTGGTGTTCGCTCCGCGCACCTTCTGCACTCTGCAAGCGAACGCGTTGCGTCCTTGTGGCTTTGCGCCTTTGCGTCAGGTGGTTGCAGTTGCCCTTTCTCGCTGATCCTGCTGTTGCTGCTGACGTTGTCGCAGATGCACACCGAAGCGCGATGTAGATTCCCCCGCATGCCGATCCCGATCCCTGCGCCGCGTGAGAGCGGTATGACGACCACCACCAGCGTGCCACTGTACTGGTGTCGGTACGGACGCGACGGGGCGACGCCGATGATGGTGCTGCACGGCGGGCCCGGGGCGCATCACGATTACCTGCTGCCGCAGCTGCTGTCGCTGGCGACGCTCGGCACCGGGTTCGATCTCGTGTTCTACGACCAGCGCGGCGGTGGGCGGTCGAAGACCGACGACCCGACGCCGGTCACGGTGGACACGCACGTCGCCGACTTCGCCGCCGTGAGTGCCGAACTCGGGGTCAGCGGGGCGCCGCTGGTGGGGTATTCGTGGGGCGCGCTGCTGGCCCTGCACGTCGCCATCGCGGCGCGCGGCGGCCGACAGGGTGTGGAGCTGCCGCCGTGGCTGATGCTGATCTCACCCGCACCATTTCTCCCCGATGACCGTGCGGTGTTCGACGCCGAGCTGACACGCCGCCAACTGTCGCCGGAGGTGGCCGGGCTGCGCACCGCGCTGCAGGCGTCCGGGATGCGGGAACGCGACCTCGATGCCTACCGGCAGCGCGCCTTCGAACTCAGCGTGGCCGGGTACTTCGCCCATCCGGAGCGATCGTCGAACCTGACGCCTTTCCGCGTCACCGGTCGCGTACAGCAGTCCAGCTGGGCCAGCGTGGACGGGGCGGCCGTGATGGCGGCCGTGCCGGGCATCGGCCGGCCGGCGTTGGTGGTACACGGGGATCGCGACCCCATCCCGATCAGCAGCGCCCGGGCCACGGCCAGCGCCCTCGGCGCCAGCTTCGTCGAGCTCACCGATTGCGGGCATGTGCCGTACGTGGAGCAGCCGGATGCCCTCCACCGCGCCCTCAGCGATTTCGTGGTCGCACAGCCCGCATGATCCGGGAAGCCGGGGTCCCGCCGGCGAGTAGCTTTCAGCACATGGATGCCCGCGCCGCTGCCCACGTGCTCGCCGAGATCGCGACCCTTCGCACCCTGCGCGGTGAGGAGGAAGCCGGCACGGCGGCGTTCGAGGGCGCGTCGAAGCAGCTCGGTACACAACTCACGCGGCCACTGGCCGATGCGATTCGTGATGGCGGATTTCCGCCGGCGATCGTGGACGTGCTGCAGGAGTTGGTCACCGACGGCGACTCCAGCCTGCTCGACGACCTCCGCGAGGAGACGCCGGAAGGGTTGCAGGAGATGCTGCGCGTGCCCGGTCTCGGCCCGTCCACCATCCAGCGCGTGCACGCGGGCCTCGGCATCGAGACGCTGCAGGAACTCGAGGATGCGGTGCGCGACGGACGGCTGGCTGCACTGCCGCGCTTCGGTCCGCGCCTCGTCGAGCGGGTGCGCAACGGCATCGAGCAACTCCGCGCCACCGGTGCGCCGGTGCTGCTGCCGCACGCCGATGCCGAGGCGATGCGCCTGCTGCACGAGATTGCAGCGCACGACGGCGTGGCGCGGGTCGCGGTCAGCGGCACGCTGCGGCGACGCATGGAGACGATCAGCGAATTGGCGCTGGTGGTGGAATGCACGACCCAGCCGATCGCCGTCGCCGCCGCACTCACGCACCTGCGCGGCGTGCAGCGCGTGGTGGGGAGCGGCACACGCGTGATCTCGCTGCACTTCGCTGACGCCACCACCGCCACGTTGCACTGCGTGCACCCCACGCAGTTCGCCGTCACGCTGCTGCGCACCACCGGCAGCGCCGAGCATGTGCGCGAGGTGATGCAGCGGCTGGGTGATCGACGGTTCCGCGTGGTGGACGACGAGCTGCGTGATGTCGGTAACGCGGTGGTGCCGGTGGAGGACGAGTCCGCACTCTACGCGCTGGCCGGGCTGCCGTTCATCGAGCCTGAGTTGCGTGAGTCGATGGGCGAGGTCGCGGCGGCGGCATCGGGGGCACTGCCCGCGCTGCTGCAGGTGTCTGACCTGCGCGGCGTGCTGCACTGCCACTCCCTGTACTCCGACGGGGGCTTCGGCATCAGCGACTTGGCCGCGGCGGCCATGGCGCGTGGCTGGAGCTACCTCGGCATCAGCGACCATTCACGCTCGGCGCTCAATGCGCACGGCATGTCGGCCGATGCGGTGCGCCAGCAGCACGACGAGATCGACGCCGTGAACGCCACGCTGGCCGGTCACTTCCGCGTGCTGAAGGGCGTCGAGGCCGACATCCTGCCTTGCGGCACGGTGGACTTCGGGGCGCCGGTGCTGGATCGCTTCGACTACGTGATCGCATCGGTCCACACCCGCTTCGGCATGAACGCGACCCAGATGACCGATCGGGTGCTGAAGGCGATGGAGGATCCGCACGTCACGATCATCGGTCATCCCACCGGCCGGCTGTTGCTGACGCGCGAGCCGTATGCGATCGACCTCGATGCGATCCTGATGCGCGCCGCGCAGCTCGGCGTGGCGGTGGAGCTGAACGCCGATCCGCATCGCCTCGACATGGACTGGCGCTGGTGCCGCGCTGCACGCGAGGCGGGTGTGCAGGTGGAGCTCGGCCCCGACGCGCATTCGGTGGCCGGTCTCGATCACGTGTCGCTCGGCGTGTCGATGGCGCGAAAGGGGTGGTTGCGCGCGTCGGACGTGCTCAACACCGGCAGCGCCGACGAGGTGCTTGCCTTCGCGCGACGGCGGCGCAGCGCGGCCCTCGCCACCGCCTGATGCCGGCACCGGCCAGGAAGCCGAAGGCGAAGCCGGCGAAGGCCAGCACACGTCTCGTCCTCCGCACGCGATTCGCCCAGCTGAAGGGACCGGCGCTCCGTGCGCACGCCGGTGCCGTGTACGCCGAGCTGGCGCGGCTCTACCCGACCGCCCATTGCGAACTGGACTTCCGCGACCCGTATGAGCTGACGGTCGCCACGATCCTCAGCGCGCAGTGCACCGACAAGCGCGTGAACATGGTGACGCCGGCGCTCTTCGCCGAATTCCCCGACGCGACGGCCTTGGCCGCGGCGGCGCAGGAGCGGGTCGAGGAGCTGGTGAAGTCCACCGGATTCTTCCGGGCCAAGTCGAAGAACCTGATCGGCATGGCGCAGGCCGTGGTCGCGGACCACGGCGGCCAGATCCCGGCGACGATGGACGAGCTGGTGGTGCTTCCCGGTGTGGGCCGGAAGACGGCCAACGTGGTGCTGGGCAACGCCTTCGGCATCAATGTCGGGGTGGTGGTGGACACGCACGTGGGCCGCCTCGCCAACCGGCTTGGCCTGACGAAGGCCACCGATCCGATCAAGGTCGAGGCCGCCCTGATGCCACTCTTTCCCGCAGCTGACTGGACGATGCTCTCGCACCTCCTGATCTGGCATGGCCGGCAGGTGTGCGACGCCCGCTCACCGCGCTGCGGCATCTGCGCCCTGAGGCCGCGCTGCCCGTCGGCGCCACCCGAGTTGCAGGGTCCCGCCGCCGAGCTGTGACGGGCCAGTCGAACGGGGTAGATTGACGGCTGCGCGCCCCGGTCCAGATGCCGGTGGCTGCCTCACCTTCGTACTCCGGAGCACCTCGTGGCCAAGATCGTCACGTTCGATACCAACAAGGGCATCATCACGGCCGAGCTGTTCGACGGCGAGGCGCCCAAGGCGGCCGCCAACTTCGAGAAGCTGGCCAACGAGAAGTTTTACGATGGCGTGAAGTTCCACCGCGTGATCCCCGACTTCGTGGTGCAGGGCGGCGATCCGAAGTCGCGCGACCTCCCGAACGGGCATCCGCAGGTCGGCACGGGCGGACCTGGCTACACCATTCCCTGCGAGACGGCCGGCAATCCGCACAAGCACAAGCCGGGCGCACTCTCGATGGCCCACGCCGGCAAGAACACCGGCGGCAGCCAGTTCTTCATCGTGCTCAACGAGCGGAACACGCAGCACCTGAACGGCGTGCACACCGTCTTCGGACAGGTCACCGAAGGGATGGACGTGGTGAACTCGATCGTCGGCAACGACGTGATGAACACGGTGCGCGTCTCGTAAGCTGCCCGCCTTTCCCGCGCCGGGCGACGAGTCGTCGTCCGGCGCGTCCCATCACCCGGACCATCCCATGAGCGCGTCCCACACCGAAGCTCCGAACGACCGCAGCGCGGCGTTCACCGGACTGATCGCCGGCGCGATCGTCGTGTTCATCATCCTGCTGGCGACCGTGAAGCTGACCAACGCCCAGTTCGCCGCCAAGCACGGCGAACAGCACGCCCCCGAGGCCACGAAGTAAGGCCGCGCGTGCCATCGCAGCCCGGGTTCCGGTACACCAACGGCGTCATGCGGCCCGGCCGCAACGCTGTGCCGCCGGGCTGCGTACAGGTGGCAACTCAACCTCGTTGCCATGTCCGTCTCCGCCCTGACACTCGTTTTGGACCCCTCTGCGCCGAAGGCGCCGCGGTCGTCCGTGTCAGCGCGTAAGGGCGGTCGCGGGACGGTGCCCGGCTCGGCGGAGGCCAAGGCTTCCGCCGAGGCGCTGCAACTGGCGCGCGAACAGGAGCGGCAGTACGTGCTGGCGGCGCAGGACGGCGACATGTCGGCGTTCGCGCAGCTGGTGCGCCGCCATCAGCAGCGTGCCTACGCCGTGGCGCGGGCGGTGCTGCTGTCCCATGAGGACGCCGAAGACGCGGTACAGGAAGGGTTCCTGCACGCACACCGCGCGTTGAGCCGTTTCCGCCCCGACCAGCCGTTCGGTGCCTGGCTGCACCGCATCATCAGCAACGCGGCGCTGGACCTGGCCCGCCGACGCAAGGTGCGCGATACGGACGAACTGGTCGACACTCACGCCAGTCCGTTCCGCGACCCGGCTGAAGCGGATGAGCTGCACGATCGTCTTCGCAGTGCGCTGTCGCAGTTACCCGATCGCCAGCGGTCGGTGCTCGTGCTCCACGATGTCGAGGGTTACAAGCATGCCGAGATCGGCGCGATGCTCGGGATTCCCGAGGGTACCGCGCGATCCGACCTGCACCATGCCAGGGCAGCGATGCGCTCCATCCTCGGAACGCTCCGCCGTCCGGCCTGAAGACTGAGATTCATGCATTCCGAAGATTTCGACCGCGATCCGGCGGTCACGCTGCAACTGCGCTCCCTGCTTCGTCCCCCGGCCGACGCCGCGTACTGGGACGGACTCGAGACGCGCATCCTGGAACGGATCGTGGCCGATGGTGCGCCGACGATGCGTGTCACGGGCGGCTTCGCCGCCATCAGCGGCTGGTGGGAGCCGTTTGCCCAGTGGACTCGCGTCGGTGGCATGGTCGCCGCTGCGGCACTGGTGCTGAGCGCATGGGGCCTCTGGGAAACCAGCTCCAGTGATGCCCGGCTGGCGCACGACGCCGCGGTGGAAGCGCTGGCCACGCCGCTCGATTCGGTCGGCCGACCCCTCACCGATGCCCCGCGGGAGAAGACGGTCCCCGACCTCTTCCGCTACTGATGTCCAACACGATCCAGCGCACCAAGGCGCAGGCGATCTTCTTCCTGCTCGGTGCGGTGCTGGTGGGCGGTGCGCTCGGATTCACGGCCAACCGGGCCATCGAGCGGCGGGACGTGTTGCCGAAGGAGCAGCGGAGTTCGCGCACGCAGCTGGCCGACCGCCTGCAGCTCGACAACGCGCAGCGCCGCATGCTCGATTCGGTGCTGGACGCCCGCAACGAGCAGATGAAGGTGGCGTTGTCGCCGGTGCAGCCGCGCCTGGATTCTTTGCGCTTCGCGGCCCGGGCGGTGATCCGCGGCCAGCTCACGCCCGCCCAGCAGGCCGTCTGGGATCAGGTGCTGTTCGAGCTCAGCCAGGACAGCGTGAAGCGGGAACAGCGCTGACGTCCGTCGGCTGACTCCGGGGCCGTCGCCCGCCGTGGCCGCCCTGTTGGCAGTGCCCACTACCCCGCCAAATCGTCGTCTATAGGTTCCACCTGCACGATCATCACGCAGGGCGCGATGCGACGCCGCCTGGCAAGTTCCTGAGGCGGCGTCTTCCTGTGTGAGGCGAGGTGCTGCGCCTGCAGCACGACGCCATTCCCGTTCGCTGCGCACGGCATTCGCGGGCGCGGCACTTCGTATGACTGAACCGCAACCTTTTCCTCCGGCGTCGCCGGCATCGGGTTCGCCCGCTGCTGCCGCAGACCCAGTGAAGTCCCGCAGTTCCGCGCCTGTCGATCCCGTGCCCGCAGCGTCGCCGCCACCGGCCCCGCCGCACCCGCCGGGAATGACGCTCACCACCGGTACGCATCCGACCGCCGTGGCCGACAGCAATCATCACCACACCGGGGATCCGGCCACCGGCAAGAAGCTGGCGGTCCTCACGCTCACCGCCCTTGGCGTCGTCTACGGCGACATCGGCACCAGCCCGCTCTACGCGCTGAAGGAGTGCTTCAACGGCGTCCACGGTGTGGCTCCCACGCCGGCCAACGTCGTCGGCGTGCTCTCACTCATCGTCTGGTCGCTGATCCTCGTCGTCACGATCAAGTACGTCGGGTACATCCTGCGGGCCGACAACCGGGGCGAGGGCGGCACGCTGGCGCTCCTCGCCCTCCTGCTGCAGAAGGTCGGTGGTGTGCCGATCAGCGACTCCAAGAAGAAGCGGGTGGTGCTGCTGGCGCTCTTCGGCGCGGCGCTGATGTATGGCGACGGCATCATCACGCCGGCGATGTCGGTCCTGTCGGCGGTCGAGGGCCTCGAGGTCATCGCGCCGTCGCTCAACCGCTACATCGTGCCGGTCACCCTGACGCTGCTCTTCGCCTTCTTCGCCGCGCAGCGCTTCGGCACGGAGCGAGTGGGGAAGGCATTCGGCCCATTGATGCTGCTCTGGTTCACCGGCATCGCGGCGCTGGGCGTGCCACACATCATCGCCCAGCCGATGGTGCTGAACGCGCTGGCGCCCTGGCACGCGGTGGAGTTCTTCATGGCGCACGGCTGGCACGGCTTCGTGCTGCTGGGCGCCGTGGTGCTGGCGGTGACGGGTGCTGAGGCGCTCTATGCCGACATGGGGCATTTCGGCAAGCGCCCGATCCGGCTGGCGTGGCTGACGTTCGTGTTCCCCTGCCTGCTCCTCAACTACTTCGGGCAGGGCGCGGCGCTGATCGACCACCCGGCGGCACGCGCCAATCCGTTCTACTTCCTGGCGCCGGGCGTGCTGCAGATCCCGCTGCTGATCCTGGCCACGATGGCGGCCATCATCGCCAGCCAGGCGATGGTGTCGGGCGCCTTCTCGCTCACGCAACAGAGCGTGCAGCTGGGCTACACGCCGCGCGTGACCATCGTGCACACGTCGTCCAGCCAGTCGGGGCAGATCTACATCCCCGAGATCAACACGCTGATCGCGATCGGCACCATGCTGGTGGTGATCGGCTTCCAGTCGTCGAGCGCCCTCGGTGCCGCCTACGGCATCGCCGTCACCGGCACGATGACGATCACGTCGCTGCTGTTCTACGAACTGTGCATCACGCGCTGGAACTGGCCGCGCTGGCGTGCGCTCGCCGTCACCGGTGTGTTCCTGGCGGTGGATGCGGCGTTCCTCGGATCGAACATCCTCAAGGTCGCCCAGGGCGGCTGGGTGCCGCTGCTGGTCGGCGCCGGCATCTACACGCTGATGAGCACCTGGAAGCGCGGCCGCGAGGCGCTGGGCCAGTTGCTGCGCCGCAGCACGCTGCCGACGGAGCTCTTCCTGTCGGACATCAAGCGGAAGGAACCGGTGCGGGTGGCCGGATCGGCGGTGTTCATGACCTCCGATGCCGACGGTATCCCGCCGGTGCTCCTGCACCACCTGAAGCACAACAAGGTGCTGCACGAGCAGGTGGTGCTCCTGAGCGTGGTGTCGAAGCCGGTGCCGTACATCGACGCGCCGATGCGCGTGACGGTGGAGGCACTGGGTGCCGGGTTCTGGCGCGTGCGCGCCTACTACGGCTTCATGCAGTCGCCGGAAATGCGCGACATCATGACCAGTGCCAAGGGGTCCGGCCTGGTCTGCTCGACCAGCACCACCAGCTACTTCCTCGGCCGCGAACAACTCCTCCCCAACGGCCCGTCGCGCATGTCGCGCTGGCGCAAGAAGCTGTTCATCCTGATGACCCGGAACGCCCGCTCCGCCACCGCGTTCTTCGGTATCCCCCCGGGACGCGTGGTGGAACTCGGCACGCAGATCGAGATCTGAGCATCCGCAGGATCCGGTCCCACGAGGCCCGCCACGCGGGGCTCGGCCGGTCTGACTTCCGTGATTTTCATTCCGCCACGACGAGGCTTCTCATGCGCGCGCTGTTGCTTCCTTTCGCCGTTTTCGCTGCCGCTGCATCCGCCGGTGCGCAGTCGGGGCCGAGCGCCCAGATCGACACCACGCCCAGCCGCCTGATCCCGGCGCGTGCCGCCGCGTTCGAAGGGAAGCTGAGCGTGCCGACCGGCTTCACGGTCACGAAGTTCGCGACGGTGCCGAACGCCCGCGCGATGGTGGTGGGCCCCGATGGCAGCGTGTACGTCAGCACGCCGGGTCGCAACGCGATCACGCGGCTGATGGACACCAACGGAGACGGCGTGGCCGACTCCAACTCGGTGGTGCTGACGGGCCTCGATCGCCCGCACGGCATGGCCTTCCACAAGGGCAAGTTCTACGTCGCCAACACCGGTGGCGTGGTGCGCTACGCACTCACGAACAACATCCCGTCGGGTGCACCGGAACAGCTCAATCGCTACGACGCCGGCAAGAATCACTGGACCCGCAGCATCCTGTTCGGCGCCGACAACCGCATGTACATCAGCATCGGCAGCAGCTGCAACATCTGCGTCGAGACGACGCAGGATCGGGCGGCGGTGATGGTGTACGACGAGAACGGCCAGAACGGTCGCCTCTACAGCAGCGGGCTGCGGAACGCGGTCGGCATGGCGCTGCACCCCACCACCAAGGCGGTCTGGGTCACGCAGCACGAGCGTGACAACCTGAAGCCCGACCATCAGGACCTGCCCACCGAGGAGCTCAACATCCTCAGCGCCGGCAAGGACTACGGCTGGCCCTACTGCCACGGCCCCAAGATCCCGAACCCCGAGTTCAACGACCAGGCGCGTTGCAACGGCACCGAAGCACCGGCGCTGCGCATGCAGGCACACTCGGCCCCGCTGGGCATGACGTTCCTCGACAAGGCGACGGCGTTCCCCGCCGACTGGCGCAGTGACGCACTGGTGGCCTTCCACGGCAGCTGGAACCGCGACACGCCAACGGGTGCCAAGGTGGTGCGCGTGCGGGTGCGCAACGGCAAGCCGGTGAGCTACGAGGACTTCATCACCGGCTGGCAGGGCGAGACCGGCGCACGCTGGGGCCGTCCGGTCGATTTCGCGGTGCTGCGCGATGGCTCGGTGCTGGTGAGCGACGACAACGGCGGCACCATCTTCCGCGTCACCGCCGCGCGCTGACGGCTGCGGGGCCGTCAGCGCCGGAGACGGTGCTCAGCGGCCCATGCGGCGCAGTTCGACCAGCAGGCAGTGATCCTGCACCACGTCGATTCCCGCGCGCGCCAGCGACTCGGCCACCTCCGGATGGCGGATGCCGAGCTGCATCCAGACCATCTTCGGTTTGATCGCGAGGATGTCGTCGAGGTGTGGCGGAATGTCGGCGGGCCGGCGGAACAGCTGCACGATGTCCACCGGGCCGGGAACGTCACGCAGTGACTGGTACGCCGGCTCGCCCAGCAGGGTGGTCATCTCGGGGTAGTACACCGGGACGGGAATGATGCGATACCCGGCGCGCTGCGCGTATTCGGCGACGTAATACGCCGGCGCACCGGTCTCGGCGGGCTTGATGCCCAGCACCGCAATGCTCTGCAACCGACCGACGGCGTCGTGGATCGCGGCCGGTTCGGTGAGCAGGTGGCGACGCCAGGCGTCGGTGTCGGTGTCGATTTGGGAAGCGGTCATGACGACGGGATGTCGGTGAATCGTGCTGCGCGGGCGGGACGCGATCGTGAGCGCCCGCTTAAATTCCCGCGACCTACGCAGGATCCTACCCTGCTGCCCCGATTTCCTGCCTGCCTCGCTGCGCCCACCTGCGCGCGTGCGGCACTTCGCCCTTTTCTCCATGCGCTTTCTCGTTCTCGGCCGCGGCGCGCAGGGTTCCGCCTGCGCGTTCGACCTGCTTCGCAGTCCGGGTGTCACGGCGGTCCGGCTCGCCGACCTCGACGTCGCAGACCTCCCGCCGTTCCTGCCGACCGACGATCCCCGGCTGGTGGCGGTGTCGGTGGATGTCCGCAATCGCGAGCTGATGCTGGCCGAGATGGCGCAGGTGGACGCGGTGCTGAGCGCAATCCCCTACTACTTCAACGGCGAACTGGCCGCGCTGGCGGTGCAGGCCGGCGTGCATTTCGCCGATCTCGGCGGTAACACGGAGATCGTCTTCCAGCAGAAGGAATTGCACGAGGCGGCGAAGCTGAAGGGCGTGACGGTGATTCCCGACACCGGTGTCGCGCCCGGCATGATCAACGTGCTGGCCGAGCATGGCATCCGATCCATGGACAGCGTGGATCGGGTGAAGCTGTTCGTGGGCGGCCTGCCGCAGCATCCGGAACCGCCGCTCAACTACCAGATCGTCTATTCGCTGGAAGGTGTGCTCGACTACTACTCGACGCTGTCGTGGGTGGTGCGTGGCGGCAAGCGTGTGCAGGTCGAGGCGCTGTCGGAGCGGGAACCGGTGGAATTCGGCGGCTCGCTCGGCACCCTCGAAGCGTTCCACACCGCTGGCGGGCTCTCGACCATGGCCTGGCGCTACGAAGATCGCATCCCAGTGATGGAGTACAAGACGCTCCGCTACCCCGGCCACGCACAGCTGATGGCCGCGATGCGCGACCTGGGTCTCTTCGACGTGACGCCGATCGACGTGAAGGGCGTGTCGGTGGTGCCACGCGAGGTGTTCGTGGCGCAGGTGGGCCCGAAACTGCGCCGCCCGGGTGCGCCCGACCTCGTCGCACTCCGCGTGATCGTGACCGGCAGCAAGGATGGCCAGCCCCTGACGCGCACCTACGACCTGCTGGATCGCTACGATGCCGAGACGGGCATCACGGCCATGATGCGCGCGACGGGGTTCACGCTGTCGATCACCGGCCAGTTCATGGCCTCCGGCGCACTCGCATCAGGCGTGTACACACCCGACGAAGCGTTCGATGGTGACCGCTACATCGCCGAACTCGCAGCACGCGGCATCGACGTCCGGATCAGCTGACGAACCGTCGATCTCTGTCGATCGCGACGGCACGATCAACTGCAACCGCAACGGCAACTGCTTGACGCAAAGGCGCAAGGACACGAAGGCGCAAAGGGCTCCACGCCGTGATTTGCGCTCCACGAGCGAAAGCGTTGTGGCTTTGTGACTTCGTGCCCTTGTGTCAGGCAGTTGCTCTTGTCTCCTCATCCGTGGCGCCTACGAGCGAATGCATTGCGCCCTGGCGTCCGTGCGGCTTTGCGTCAGGCTGTTGCACTGGTGCCCTGATCCGTGACGCTTACGAGCGAACGCGTTGCGCCCTGGCGTCCTTGCGGCTTTGCGTCAGGCTGTTGCACTTGTGCCCTTACCCATGACGCTTACGAGCGCACGCGTCGCGCCCTGGCGTCCTTGCGGCTTTGCGCCAGGCTGTTGCCGTTGCCCTGAATGCTCGAGACAGCGCGCTCAGCGCGCCCAGTTGGCGAGGGTGACGCCGATGGCGTCGATGGCTTCGCGGGCGCGCCACCGATCGCGGCCGTTGTAGAGCATGGCGAAGGCGAGCAACTCGCCGTTGCGCGCCGTCACGTAGCCCGACAGGGCGACCACGTCGTTCGTGGTGCCGGTCTTGGCGTGCAGGTTGGTCTGCGCCGTGGTGCCCTCCATCCGCCGACGGAGCGTGCCACTCTCGCCGGCCAGCGGCAGCGAGGCGTGCAGCAACGAGCCCCATGGCGCGCGATCGGCCCAGCCCAGCATCTGGACCATCGCGCGCGGGCTCACCTGGTCAAGCTGCGAGAGACCACTGCCGTCGGTTGAGCGAATCGCGTCACCACGCACGCCGGCGTTCCGCTGCAGCAGCCCACGCAGGGCGGTGTCGCTGGTGAACGCCGCGCCCGGTGTGTGACGGTCCGCGCCGCGCGCCGCCGACCTGAACAGATGCTCCGCGATCACGTTCACCGACTCACGGTTCATCACCGTCAGCAGCGCCTCGAGCGGCGCCGATTCCCAGCTCACGAGGGCGGTGGCTCCCGCCGGTGTGGGTCCGACCGCCATCCCGCCGCCCACCTTCACGCCGTGGCGCCGGAGCGCGGCGTGGAAGGCACCGGTGGTGAACGAGGCCGGATCCTCGACGATGTAGGAATACGAACGCTGGTAGACCTCGCTGCCGATGCTGCCGCTGACGGTGATGCCGCCACTGCCGCGCCCCAGGCGCAACGAGGCACCGCGGCCACCCACCGTGCGCACCGTGGCGCGCAGCGGTATCGCGGACGTGGCCGGCTCCAGCACCACCTCGGCCGGCTGCCCGCGGGTCGTCGGGCGGACGGTCACCCAGACCAGGTTCTCATTCAGGCTCAGCCCCGACACGCGGCCGGCATAGGCATCCTGCAGGATGCGCGGGTGCCAGCCTTCGGGGACGCTGCGTGCCTCGAACGCGGTCGCGTCGCCGATCACGCGACCGGTCACCTCGCGCAGGCCCGAGCGCACCAGCCGACCGACGATGGAATCCATGGCCGCGTCCGGCTTTCCACCGATGAATCGCGATGACAACGACGGGTCGCCGTCGCCGCGCAGTATCAAGTCACCATCGACGCGTCCATCGGCCAGTTTGCCAGTATAAAGCACATCCGTACGATACCGATACTGCGGGCCCAGCGAGTTCAGGGCCAGCACCGACGTCATCATCTTCTGCGTCGACGCTGGCACGTGCGGCACGTCGGCGTTGATCGAGAACAGGGTGTCGCCCTGGGTCAGCGACACCACCATCATGCCCCACGACCCATTCCGGATCGACGACCCGGCCAGATAGCCGAGGTCGCCGCGAAGGGCGTCGAGTCCGAACGAGGTGCGTGGCTCGAGCCGCGAGAGCGTCACCGCCGGGCGACTGGCGCGCCGTGAGACCGCGCGCGTGATCCGGCTGCGTCGGTTCACGGGACGGGTCGATCCCTTCCGAGCGGCTGGCGGCCGAGCGCTGCTGCGCGTCGAGACCGTCGCCTTCTTCTTCTTGCGCGTCGTCTGCGCGTCGGAGGGCAGGGCGAAACACACGGCGCAGATCAGCAGCGCCAGCCCGCGGACTGCGCGGGAGATTCCAGAGGTACAAGCCACGTCGCTAGACCTTGAGAAAGAGTCTGCGGCGCCAGAGCGCCCAGAGAAGAACGAACCAGAGGAGCACGAACGTCACCGCATACCCCAGAGACGCGACCCGTGGTTCAAGTATCGGCGCGTAGAGCGTGCGGTAGATCAGACCCTGCACCGACACCGGCCCGTCCGCTGTCTCGACCTTGAGCAGCGTCACCGTCAGCCGGGCCATCAGTCCCGAGCCGACGAACGCGACCATCGGGTTGGTGCCATAGATAACGAAGAAGGTCGTCCAGCGACGAAAGCCCTGCACGTCGATCAGCCAACTGCAGGTGGCCAGCGTGACCAGCGCCATGCCGCCGGTGAACACCACGTAGCTGCTCGTCCAGAGGCTCTTGTTGATCGGAAAGACCCAGTGCCAGACCAGCCCTGCCACCAGCAGCAGCGCCCCGATTGCGAACATCCCGGCGAGCCGTTCGTCGGTCGGCCGGGTGGTGGCCAGCCAGCGTCCGGCGAACTGTCCGATCATCATCGACCCGGCTGCCGGCAGGCAGCCGAGCAGCCCTTCCGGATCCCACGTCTTCGCCGACGCCCAGAGGTGATCGGTGGTCAGCAGTGTGCGATCCAGCCAGGCGCTGAGCACCGCATCCGGCTGGTCCAGCAACTGCCATCCGGGCACGCCACGATCCGGCACGGTGACGAGTGTCATCAGCGCCCAGTAACCGACGAGCAACGCGAGCAGGATGATGAGGTGTCGCCGCCAGCTGCCGCGGAGCGTGAGCAGCGCGCCGATCACGTAGGCCACCGCGATGCGCTGCAGCACGCCCATGATGCGCAGGTGCTCGAGGCGATAGAGCACGCGGTCGCCGAACGTGGCGTCGGGGAGCGACGGGATCGGGCCCCACATGAAGCCCGGAAACCACGACAGGAACAGCCCGAAGAGGAAGATCAGCGCGCCGCGGCGCAGCACCTGCGCCACGATGGCGGCGTCACCGTCGCCGCGCGCACGACGCTGCGAGAGCGAGAGGTGCGCGGTGACGCCGACGATGAAGAGGAAGAACGGGAAGATCAGGTCCGTCGGCGTCCATCCATGCCATTTCGCATGTTCGAGCGGCGGGAAGATGTGCGACCAGTCGCCGGGGTTGTTCACCAGCAGCATGCCGGCGACGGTCATGCCGCGGAACACGTCGAGCGAGAGCAGTCGTTCGCGGGACCCACCCGGTGCCGCAGCGGGCGACGGCGGTGTGGCGTCGCGGATCGGCGTGCGCGCGGGAGTCGGCAGCGCGGCGGTGGTCACGCCGTCAGCGGGCGGCCGGGAGCAGCGGCGCGCGCGATCCCTGCGCATCGGCCGCACTGTCGCCGCCGTTGCCCTGGCGCTGCCAGCGGAAGAACACGACCGTCATCACGCCGTAGAAGAACAGGCCGCCCGGGATCCACATGATCAGGCCCCCGATCAACTGGTCCATCTTCGGCGAGATGCCCCACAGCCGTGGGCTCGACGCGTACAACGGATAGAGCACCGTGTCGGCCATCGCGATGTAGATCGCGACCACGCTCATCGGGATCGTCATCAGGAAGCAGTACAGCATCTGCCCCGGATAACTCAGCCTCGGCAACTCGGGCAGTGGGCTCATGAACGGCCACCACATCAGCACACTGGCGACGAGGAATGTCACGTGCTGGAGGATGTGCACGTTGTGGTGCAGCAACGCCAGGTTGTAGAGCGCGGGAATGTGCCAGATCGCGAGCGTGACGTTGAAGATCGCGAAGGCCATCACCGGGGTCGTGATGCGCCGCGCGAGCGCGCCGATCACGGGCCACTGCAACGCCGGTCGCAGCATCCACCCCGGTGTGCCGGCGATCAGCAGCGGCGGCACGATCAGCTCCATGATCAGGTGCTGCACCATGTGCCCGCTGAACAGGTAGAAATCGCTCAGGTCGTGCAGCGGGCCGTTGAGGATCAGGAACAGCAGGACCAGGCCAGCCACGAAGCCGACGCGCTGCGCGGTGGTGGGGCTGCTGCGATCTCCGGCACGGGCACGCCAGAAATAGAGCCACCCGAGGGCGGTCAGACCAATGACCGTGCTCGGGTGGATCGTCCAGTCATCCAGCGCCAGTGTCTGCGCGGGATGCAGGAGCAGGGCGAGCGCCGTCACCGCGCCGGCCGGCTCCGCATCAGGCGCCGCGACTCAGGTTGATCGCGACCTTGCCGAACAGGAACAGGAGCCCGATGCAGGTGAGGATCGCGATCGCCAGCGGCCCGACGAACAGGTTTCGGAACAGCTTGTTGTCGTACTTGAGGTGCATGTACACCGCGCAGACGACGAAGAATTTCACCGCCGACATGAAGATCATGCTGGGCACGTAGATCGCCGACTGCTCCCACGGCTTGATGTAGTAGGCCGAGATCTCGACGATGGTGACGATCGTGAGGAAGAGCGCAGTCCAGAGGTAGGTCTTCGCCGTCGGGTGATGCCCGTGTTCGTCGTGCGCGGCGTCCGGTGCGTGTGCCATGGGGTCGTGGCTCACTTGATGAGGTAGAGAAGGACGAAGATCGCGATCCAGACCACGTCGACGAAGTGCCAGTACAGCGCGCAGAGGTCGACGTTCAGGCCTTCGGCTGGCGTCAGCCCGCGCTTCTTGTCGATCGAGGCGAGCGTGAAGAGCCAGAGCACGCCGGCGGTGACGTGGGCGCCGTGGAAGCCCGTCAGCACGTAGAAGCTGCTGCTGAACAGGTTGGTGGTGAGCCCCAGTCCTTCGTTGACGAAGCTGGTGAACTCGTACGCCTGGCACATCAGGAAGACGATGCCGAGGAGTGCGGTCGCCATCAGCCAGAAGAACGAGTTGCCTTCCAGTCGCGCCATGAACGTGGTGCGCTTCACGTGGCGGTTGACGACCGCGTTGTGGGCCAGCACCATCGCCAGCGACGACATCAGCAGCACGAACGTGGAGAAGCTGGTGACCGGGATGTTGAGGATCGCCTGAAACTTCTCCCCGGTGGCCGGATCGGTCCACGCCTCGTGCGGATATGGGCCGACGCGCGACTTGCCCTTGTAGATCAGGTAGGTCGAGATCAGCGACACGAACAGCATGCACTCCGAGCCGATGAAGGCCCAGATGGCGATCTTCCGGTTGTCGAGACCCGTGGTCGTATAGTGATGGCCGTGCGCGTGCGAATCCGCGGCGCCGGTGGTTTCGAGTGCGGTGGCGCTCATCAGTGCGATTCCTCGAGCGGTGTCGTGAGCCAGGCGTAGAGGCTGCCCACGAGCATGAAGGCACCGCCGCCGACGACGGCGTAGAAGGCGTAGTCGTTGACGTGCTTGAGCGTCATGCCACCGAGCATGGTGACGAGACCGATGGCGGCCATCACCGGCTTGAAGGTGTTCGACGGCATCGGGATGCCGAGTTCCTTGGCGGTCGGCACGTGCTCGTCACGCGACTCGTGGCCCTCGTGGTGCTCGCGCGAGAGTTCATGGCCATCGGTCACGTCCCACAGCGGATAGCGGCTGGTGACGTTCGGCAGCACGGCGAAGTTGTACTCCGGCGGCGGCGACGGGATGGACCACTCGAGCGTCGAGGCGCCCCACGGGTCGCGGCCGGCGCGCGGGCCGTTCTTCAGCGAGTGGAAGAAGTTGTAGATGAAGATCAGCGTCGACACGATGATGATCGCGGTGCCGATGGAGCTCATCATGTTGAACAGGTCCCAGCCCTGGTTCGCATCGTACGTGTAGATGCGTCGCGGCATGCCGAGCAGGCCGGAGAGGTGCATCGGGCCGAACGTCAGGTTCATGCCGATCATGTTGATCCAGAAGTGCCACTTGCCGAGCGTCTCGTTCATCAACCGCCCGAACATCTTCGGGAAGTAGTGATAGATGCCGGCGAAGATGCCCATGATCGAGCCACCGAACAGGACGTAGTGGAAGTGCGCCACGACGTAGTAGGTGTCGGTCTGCTGCAGGTCGGTCGGCGGCGAGGCGTGGGTCACGCCGGAGAGTCCGCCGATGGTGAACATCACCACCAGGCCGACGGAGAAGCACATGGCGGTGGTGAACTGCAGCTTGCCGCCCCACATGGTGCTCATCCAGTTGAAGATCTTCACGCCGGTCGGGATCGCGATCAGCATGGTGGTCAGGCTGAACACCGTGTCGGCGATCGGCCCCATGCCGACCGAGAACATGTGGTGGGCCCAGACGCCGAAGCCGAGGAAGCCGATCAGGATGCCGGAGTAGACCATCACCGCGTAGCCGAACAGCGGCTTGCGCGAGAACGTCGGCAGCACCTCGCTGACGAGGCCGAACGCCGGCAGGATCAGGATGTAGACCTCGGGGTGACCGAAGATCCAGAACAGGTGCTGCCAGAGCAGCGGGTCGGCGCCGGCGGTCAACGTGTAGAAGTTGGTGCCGAAGAAGCGGTCGAACTGCAGGAACACCAGCGCCACGGTGATGACCGGGAAGGCCAGCACGACGAGGAACTGCACCACGAAGCTCATCCAGGTGAACATCGGCATGCGCATCAGGTGCATGCCCGGCGCCCGCATGTTGATGATCGTGGTGATGAAGTTGAAGCCGGCGGCCAGCGAGCTGATACCGAGGATCTGGAGGCCGAGCACCCAGAAGTCGATGTTCAGGCCCGGATTGTACGCCATCGTGGTGATCGGGGCGTAGCCGAACCAGCCGCCATTCGGTGCGATGCCGGCGAAGATCGGCAACGTGATGAAGATGCCGCCGAGCAGGTAGACCCAGTAGCTGAAGGCGTTGAGGCGTGGGAAGGCCACGTCGCGGGCGCCGATCTGCAGCGGGATCAGGAAGTTGAAGAAGGCCGCCGACAGCGGCATGATGGCGAGGAACACCATCGTGGTGCCGTGCATGGTGAAGAGCTGGTTGTACAGCTCCGCGCTCACCAGTGACTGGTTGGGAGCGGCGAGCTGCGCGCGAATGGCGGCAGCCTCCAGTCCCCCGAAGATGAAGAAGAAGAGCGACGTGAAGAGGTACAGCACGCCGATCCGCTTGTGGTCCGTGGTCGTGATCCAGCTCCAGACGCCGGTCTTGTCACCGGCGTAGGAGGGGGATGAGGCGGCCGGCGCGTAGGTCGGCGGCGCAACAGTCGTGGCCATGACGCGAAATGCTCCGGGCGCGGGTTACTTGAGAGCCTGCAGATAGGCGGCGACGTCTGCGATCTGCTGATCGGAGAGTCCACCCATCGTGACCTTGGCCTTGATGGCCGGGTTGTACTCACCGGTGCCGATCGCGGGCATCAGGCTGCCCGGCTTCATGGCCGGTGCATTCTTGATCCAGCGCACCAGGTTGGCCGTGGTGTTCGGATAGATCGCGCCCGCGAAGGTGTAGCGCGAGCCGAAATGCGTCAGGTTCGGGCCGATGATGCCGGCACTCATCGGGTTGCCGCTGACCTTGTGGCAGCCGATGCACGACGAGCGCGAATAGACCTGCTGTCCGCGCGTCGCATCGCCGACGAGGTTGTCGGGGAAGGTGATGCTGGCGGGCGGCGTGGCGGTCGGGATCGTGGAGGGATCGAGCTGCTCGCGCGGGAAGACGAAGCCGACCGGTGCCGGTGCGGCCGCATTGGCCAGCTCGGGCCCGACCTGACCGGCCTTGCTGGTCGATTCGGCGGCCGGGGTGGCGGTGGGTGCGGCCGGGGCAGCGGCGGGAGCGACACCGAAGACGGCCGGCGCCTTCTGGTGGGCGGCCCAGCTCGCGAACTGCTCCGGCGAGACGGTGAAGACACGGAACTTCATGTTCGCGTGACTCTCGCCGCAGTATTCGTTGCACGACCCGTTGAGCGCCTTCATCGCCATCGAGTCGCGTGGCGTCATCCACAGATAATTGGTGCGGTTCGAGATCAGGTCGCGCTTGCCACCGAGGCGCGGGATCCAGAACGAGTGCAGCACGTCGATCGTGTTGAGCTTGAAGTTGACCGGCCGGTTCACCGGCAGGTACAGCTCATTGGCGGTCGTGATGCCGTACTCGGGATACTTGAACTCCCACCACCACTGGTGGCCGATGACCTCGACCTGCAACGCGCCGGCCGGGGCCTTGGCCTGCGTCATGAAGATGGTCTTGACGGTCGGCACGGCGATGAACGCGAGGATCACGGCCGGGATGGCTGTCCACATGATCTCGAGCGTGGTGTTGCCGTGCACGTGCTTCGGTTCCGGCGAGTCGGGACGCGCCTTGAACTTGAAGATGATGTAGAGGATCCCGACCTGGACGATCACGAAGACCAGGGTGGCCCAGAACAGCAGGCTGTCCCAGAGCTTCGTGGTGGCCTCGTTGAGTTCCGTCGTGTAGTTGAACGTGGTGTTCGGATACTGCTGCGCGCCTGCGGTCGCAGCGAGTCCGGCGAACAGCAGCGCGGTCAGCGCCCAGGGGGCGAGTCCGCGACGGGTCAGTGCGCCGGGGTGAAACCGGCGGAACCATGAAATGCTGGCCATGCCCAAGGTCTTGGGAAAGGTCGTGGGGAGCCAGGGTAGACGCCCCGAGAGGAGCCTGCGGGTCGGCAGCGACAGCTCCCGGTCTGCAGACACGGGTGACGCGGGTTGGCGCCAACCGGAAGACAGCGTTCGTCAGTCCATCCACGACAACCGCGACCCCTACCAGGTCAAGCGACCGACGTGCCGGTTAGTTGCAACCGGCGTGTGACACTTGCAATGTCAGCCAAGATAGACGGTCCCCGCAAAACTAGGGAGTTCGGGTTACGTCCCGCTATTGGACTTCGGAGTCCGACGCTGGCTCCTCGACCTTCACGGCGTGCTTGGCGAGCGTCGAGGTCACCGCCAGTTCGATCCCCGATTTCAGCTGTCCCACCCGCTCGCGGAGCATCCGCAGCTTGGCCGGGTCGGCCCCGCCGCCGCGTGTCGCCACCAGGATGAGGTCGCTGGCCAGGTCGGCCAGCAGCTGGAACTGGCTCCGCAGCAGTCCCACCAGTGGCGTGGCCGCGCGCTTGATCTGCTGACCGAAACCATTGGTCGGTTGGCCGGCGCGGATGGCGATCGCGTACTTCTCCACCAGGCCGTGGACCGTCTGGGCGAGGGAGGTGGCCGTCTCGAGCTGCTCGAGCTTGGCCTGTCCGGGGCCATCGATCGTGGGTTTTGCCATGATCCAAGTTACGCAGGAGGCGGGAGTTAAAGCTGTCGGACTTCGGCACCACCCGGACCACGGCCCAGCGACGGACGGAGGGAACAAATAGAAGCGTATTGGACCTACAGCGGAGTCCAGCTCATCAATTCCGCTCCCGAACGAGGTCTCCATGCGCCGCCCCCTGATCCCCGCCCGGCTCGCCGCAGTTGCAGCACTGTCCATCGGCGGCGGCGTCGTACTACCGACCACCACTCGCGCCCAGGCGACGGCGCGAACGGGGGCACCCGTCAGCGGAACCTGGGGAGCGGAAGCGGGACTCGGGCGATTCAGCGACGCGTCCGTGCTTCGGTTTCTGTCGCCCAGCTGGGCGGTGCTGGTCGGCGGCAGCATCTCGCGCACCAGCGGCGTCGGTTTGGGAAACTCCAGCGGCGATGGACGCACCACCGCGGTGCTGCAGGCCGGCGTCCGGAAGTACCATCGCACCGAGCTCGGCCTGCGTCCGGTCACGGGATTCGGGGTGACGCTGGGCCGATTCTCGAGTGAGATCAACACCGGCGGCATCTACGGCGAAGCGGGCGCGGAGTACCTGTTCACTCCGCACCTGTCGGTGGGCGCGGTCGGCGTCGCCAGATTCTCGAGGGACGGCGACCAGAATACCGTCTCGCTGCTCGTCCCGCGCCTGTTCGCCGCCGTGTTCTTCTAGCCCCCACCGCCGCATTGCGAGCACGCGCGGAGGCGGGGATAACTTGCGCGCGATGTCCGACCGCCTCCCCACGCGCCGCCCGCCGGCGTTCGCCCCGACCACCCCGCCAACCCCGCGGTGCCCGGCCTGCTGGTCGGCACCGTACCTCGGCCCCACCCGGCGCGTGCGCCGCGGGTGGAGAGTACAGGCCGGCGAATTCGAGGAAGCGGCGGGCTCGACCGTGGCCGTCGCGAGCACCATCTACCCATGCAGCAACCCCGACTGTCACTCGGCAATCGTGATCCGGATGGCACTCACCGGCGGGTACCTGCCTGCCGACCTGGAGCATGGATTGCTGGCCGGCGCCGACGCGGCCGCCTTCCTGCGCGGTCGCACGGCCCGGGATGGCATCTGGCGCGACCGGGCGGGCGATCCACGCACCGCCCCGGTGCAGCGCGACCTGTTCACACTCTGAGCGTCGCCTGCCGTCAGCCGGGCCGACGCACGCGCGTCACTGGCGGAAGCGCAGCCCCACGCCGACCTGGATGACACTGTTCCGCACGTCGTCGTCGCCGGTATCGGAATCGGCAATCTTGGTCAGCCCACGGGTGTAGCGGATCATCGGCACGACCAGGAAACGCTGCCGGTAGGGGATTCCGAGTTCCGCGCCAACCACCACGCCAGCCTCGAAGCGCTTCAGGTCCGCACCCTCGGTGTTCTCGGCGTCATCACAGTCCACCGAGCCGCTGATGCCCTCGCCGCTGAATGCGACCGAACATCCGATGCGGAGGCCCATCGCACCACCGACGGTGACGGCCGGCTGCAATCGGGATCCCGCCAGCGCCGGCGCAAAACGCAGCAAGAGCGGCACCTCGAGGTAGCGCAGCCGGAGCGCGCCCTCGAAGCCCTCCTCATCGAACGACGCACCCTTGGAGACGAGCTGGATTCCGGACTGGAACCCGATGCTGGAGCCGGGACGCTGCGTGATCGCCGTGACACCGAGGAATGGGCTGAGGCGCCGGTCCGTGTACACGGCGTCGTCACCAACCAGCGCGGCGCTGGCAGCCCCCGCCTCGATGCCGAATCGCACCGGCGAGGCCTGCGCGCCGAGCGATGTGGCGCCGAAGGTCATGACGGCCAACGCGGGCGACCAGCGACTCGCGGCGTGCCGAAAAGCGACGCGGGCGAGGTACACCGCGCGAAGGGACGAACGATGGATAATTGTCATGGCACGACTATCTAACCCGCACCGGTATCGCGGCAAGGGTCGCCCGGTGCCACCGGGACCAGACATGATCCCGGTGGCATCGGACGGATCACCGCCCGGCCATCGACTCCGGCCGCAACACGTCGTCCAGCTGCTCGCGCGTGAGCCAGCCGCGTTCGAGCACGATCTCGGTCACGCCGCGCCCCGATGCCAGCGCCTCCTTGGCCACTTCGGTCGCCTTCTCGTAGCCGATCACCGGCAGCAGCGCCGTCACCACGCCGATCGAGTGCTCCACGTAGTAGCGCATGCGATCGGCGTTGGCGGTGATGCCGACGATGCACTTGGCGCGCAGCACCTCGATTGCCTGGGTGAGTTCATGGATGCCGCCCAGCAATCGATAGGCGATGATCGGCTCGAAGACGTTCAGCTGCAGCTGCCCGGCCTCGGCGGCCATCGTGACCGTCACGTCGCCACCGATGATGTTGAAGCAGACCTGGTTCACCACCTCGGGAATGACGGGATTCACCTTTCCCGGCATGATCGAGCTGCCCGGCTGCATCGGCGGCAGGTTGATCTCACCGAACCCCGCCCGCGGGCCGGACGACAACAGGCGGAGGTCGTTGCAGATCTTCGAGAGCTTGGTGGCGGTGCGCTTCAGCACCCCGCTCAGTTGTACGAAGGCGCCGGTGTCGCTGGTGGCCTCGATCAGGTCAGGGGCGGTGATCATCTGGAGCCCGGTGACTTCGGAGAGATGCTTGCGCACCGAGACGGTGAATGCCTCCGAGGCCGTGATGCCGGTGCCGATCGCGGTGGCGCCCATGTTCATCTCGCGCATCAGTGCCTGCGCCTCACCCAGCCGCTCCACGTCTTCCATCAGGGTGTGCGCCCAGGCCTTGAACTCGCGGCCGAGCGTCATCGGCACCGCGTCCTGCAGCTGCGTGCGGCCCATCTTGATCAGGTCACTGAACTCCACCGCCTTGGCATCCATCGCGCCACAGAGCGCACGCAACGCGTCGCGCAATCCGTCCAGCGCCGTGTGCAGCGCGATGCGGATCGACGTCGGGTAGACGTCGTTGGTGCTCTGGCTGCGATTGACGTGTTCATTGGGGTGCACCACGTCGTAGGTGCCGCGTGCGCGACCGAGGATCTCGAGGGCGCGATTCGCGATCACCTCGTTGGCGTTCATGTTGGTGCTGGTGCCGGCACCACCCTGGATCATGTCCACGATGAAGTGTTCGTGGTGGCGCCCTGCGCGCAGCTCCTCGCCGGCGCGCACGATCGCGTCCGCCACGTTGTCCGGCAGCAGGCCCAGTTCCCGGTTCGCCTGCGCGGCCGCGATCTTCACCGCCGCCAGCGCCGAGATCAGCTCGGGGAACTCACGCAGCGGCACGCCGGTGATCGGGAAGTTCTCGGCGGCGCGCAGCGTCTGCACACCGTAGAGCGCCTCATCGGGCACCTCGCGTTCGCCGAGCAGGTCGTGTTCGGTGCGCATGCGCTGTGCACCGAAGCCCAGCGTGCGACCGCGACCCACCAGCGTGGCATCGGCCGCGCGCAGGCGCGACGCGATTGCCCGTGCCGCACGCGCCACCAATCCGGCGTAGAGATGCGGGTTGTCCTTCACCACTTCGGCCAGCTTGGCCTTGCGCAGGATCAGCAGCTCACCGGCGATCACCGCGCGGGCGGTGGTGCCGTGGCGCGTGTCATCGAGCAGGATCCCTTCGCCGATGGCCTCGCCGGGGCCCATCGTGACCAGTCGTGTGGTGCGTCCGCCGGAGGTCTTCTCGATCGCGATGCCGCCGGTGACGACGAGGGCGAACATCGACCGCTCGTCACCTTCCTGGAAGAACACGTCGTCGGTGGCGAACGAGATCGGCTCGACGGCCTGCGCCAGGCGCCAGAGCTGTGCGTCGGGAAGCCCGGCCACGAACGGCAGGGCCTTGAGCTGCAGGAGAATCACGTTTTTCATGGCACGAAGCTACGTGCGGAGCAGCAGGCACGGCAGCGTCTCGCGATGCGGCACAAATCGGTGCCGAAATGTGCCGCATGTGCGCGGCCACATCAGGCGCGTGTCATGTCGCGCTCCCGTGCACGTTCTGCAACCAGAGCGAGCACAGCATCGCGCTGATCGTGCGTCGCGAGGAGAATCAGGTCGCCGTCGTGCGCCCACTGCAGCGCGGTTCGCGCGGCATCGAGGTCATCGCTTGCACACACGATCGCGTCGTCAGCAACACCGAGTCTGCGCAGCGCGTCACGGAGCACGCCGCTGATCGACCCGGGTGCACGACCGCGAAGGAATTTCGGCATCTCCTTGGCGATGAAGAGGTCGATGATTCCGGCATCGAAGGCTGCCTGTGCGATCGCCTGCAGTGCCGTGTCGTCGCGGTCACCACCGGTGCCCAGTGCGATGGCGCGACGTGTGGCCGGCAGCGAGCGGGTGGCGTCGATGAGAGCAGCGACCCCCTGCGCATTGTGGGCGTAGTCGATGACGACCGTGACTCCGCCCACCTGCCGCACCATCAACCGACCCACATTGTCATCGTCGCCGGCCCCGAACGCCAGCAACGCCTGCGTGGCCGCTTCACCCAAGCGCAACTCCGCCGCGATGGCCTCCGCGATCCGGGCATTGAGCACGTTGTGGACCGCCGCACCGTGCAGCGTGACGGGAATCGCCGCCATCTGGCTGGCCGACAAGCGTCCGGCATGCGCCTGCGCGGCGACGGGGACCGTGCGACCGGCATACGTCGCAATGGCGGCAGCCAGCGCCGGCACGTCGGCGTTGTAGACCAGCGCTCCGGTCTCGGCGACGGCGCGGCCGACAACCAGCTTCGCCTCGGCCAGCGTCGCGAGGTCGCTGATGCCGTAATCGCCGTAATGATCGGGCGAGAGGGTGACGATGGCGGCGACAGCGGCGCGCTGGAGCGCCAGACCACGACGCAGCAGGCCGCCACGTGCCGTCTCCAGCACCGCCAGCGTCACGGTCGGATCCTGCAACACGCGGCGCGCGCCGACGGGGCCCGACCAGTCTCCCGACTCGACCTGCCGATCGCCGATCCAGACGCCATCGGTGCAGGTGTAACCCACCACGTGTCCCTCGGCGCGCGCCATCGCCGACACCATACGCACGACGGTGGTCTTGCCGTTGCTGCCGGTGACGAGAACGATCGGGATGTCGCGCAGTGCGGGCCAGTCGATGGCATCCACCGGCGGCAGCTCGTCGATGGGCCAGCACTGCGCCCCGATGCCGCTGCCGACGCAGACGGTGGACTCGTCGAAGGTGACGTTGAGGCCAAGTCGCTGCCCCTCGTTCCAGACGGCACGCAGCAACGGTCGCGCCTCGGCTTGCGCGAAAGCCTGCAGCGCGGGCAGCGGTGTGCTGATCGAGGGATCGTGTCCGTCGACCTGCTGCTCCGCGAACAGCCACGCCGACTCGCAGGCTTCGGTGCCGGTCATCAGCTGGTCGATCGGTCCGTGCACGAAGAGGCTCGCACCGCCGGGATACACGCGTTGCACGATGTCGGCTTCGGGCCAGCCGAGCGTGTCGGCAATCGACGCGACACGCGCGTGCCAGGCGTGCAGCAGTGCCTGGTTCCGCTCCGGTGTGGCGTCGTCCATGGAGACATCGAGCACAGCGCCCAACCCCTCGTGCATGAGGTTGGGGCCCATCAGGCGGCGGGAATCCACGATGGTCGGTGAGGGATGACCCGACTCGAGGTCCGGTTCGCGCATAGGGCGCGTCATGCTGCAGGGTGGTGCTTAATCGTTCGCTTCGCGAGCCAGGAACACGCCTCGATCATCGCGCACGATCTTCGTGTCGCTGCTGCCGTTCGTGTCTGCGCCGGTGGCCGCGATGACGGCCGGTGCGCGAACCGCGGCCACGGACGTCACAGGAAACTCGCGCGTCACGGAGAGCGGCGGCGGCACGGTATCGTCCGCCAGCTCGATCACATCGGGCGCGATGGTCTGCGGCGCCTGCTTCTTCGGCGAGACGAGGTTGGGCTGTGCGCTGTCGGACTTGAAGGTGGTGATCTGCTTCCAGCCGCGCGCCAGCGCGTCGGCGAAGATGAGCACCAGGTCACCCGGCTGCGCGCGACGGAGGGCGGCCTCGATGGCTTCCTGCTCATCGACGATGACCTCCACGCGATCGCGACCGATGCCGTGCGCCTCGAGTGCGGCCTGCAGCATGCGCGGCACTTCGTCGTCGCCCCTGCCCCGGCGACTGTCGTCACGTCGGCAGATGTAGTGATCGAACACCCCGGCCGCCGCGGCATCGGCGATGGCGACGATGTCCTGATCGCGGCGGTCGCCCGGTGCCGAGAGCACACAGATACGGCGCCCTTTCACGTCGAGCCGGTTGGCGAGCTGGCAGAGTTGCTCGATGGCATCCGCGTTGTGGCCGTAGTCGAACAGCACGCGGAACGGATGCTGGTCGTACACGTTCAATCGACCCGGCGCCTGGAAGAAGCTGGTGTCGAAGGTGCGCAGGCCGTGACGGATGTCTTCCAGCCGCACGCCCATCGCGAACGCCATCGCCGCGGCAAACATGGCGTTCTGCACGTTGTGCAGCGCCTTGCCTTCGATGGTGGCGGGAATGAGGTGGGTCCAGAGCAACGGAATGTGTGCGCCGTGATCGTAGATCGTGATCATCGACCCGTTGATGCCGTTCTCGAGCGCGATGGCGCGGCCTCCAGCACGAATGTGCTCGCGCACCAGCTCGTGATCCGGGTTCAGCGTGACGTAGCAGACGTGCTTGGCCTCGGTGTAGGCGGCCATGCGGAGCGTGTGCGGATCATCGGCGTTCAGCACTGCCGTGTCGCGTGCGATCTCCACCACCGTGCGCTTGATCTCGGCCAGCTGCTCGAGGGTGTCGATGTTCTTCTGGCCGAGGTGATCGGCGCGCACGTTGAGCACCGCGCCGACGTCCACGTGGCGGGTGGCCATGCCGGCGCGCAGCAGGCCGCCGCGTGCGGTCTCCAGCACCGCGACTTCCACGTTCGGATCGCTGAGCACGATGCGCGCGGCGGTGGGGCCGGTCATGTCGCCCACCACCGTGCGCTGCCCGTCCACGTAGACGCCGTCGGTGGTGGTGAGCCCCACGCGCTTGCCGGCCAGCTTGTGGATGTGCGCCAGCATGCGCGACGTGGTGGTCTTGCCGTTGGTGCCGGTGATCGCCGCGATCGGGATGGTGCTCGGCCGACCGGCGGGAAACAGCATGTCGATGGTCTTGCCGGCCACGTCGCGCGGGCGGCCATCGCTGGGCGCCATGTGCATGCGGAAACCGGGGGCGGCATTGATCTCGCAGATCGCGCCGCCGATGTCCTTGTAGCTCTGCGTGATGTCGGGCGAGAGGAAGTCCACGCCACCGATGTCGAGCCCGATCGCCTTGATCGCACGCACCGCCATCTCGGCATTGTCCGGATGCACCACGTCGGTCATGTCGCGCGCGGTACCGCCGGTGCTGAGGTTGGCGGTGAGGCGCAGGTACACGATCTCGTCGCGCGCGGGAACCGTGGTCGCATCGTAACCGAGCTTGGTCAGCAGGCCGATCGCCTGTGCATCGAGCTCGATGCGCGTGAGCACCTTCTCGTGCCCGATGCCGCGGCGCGGATCGGCGTTCACCTCGGTCACCAGCTCCTCGATGGTGTGCGTGCCATCGCCGACGACATGACCGGGTTCGCGCTTGGAGACCGCCACCAGCTCACCATCGATCACCACCATGCGGTGATCGTGGCCGGTGATGAAGCTCTCGACGATCACACTGCGCGAGTGTTCCTGCGCGCGCGCAAACGCCTCGCGCACCTCGTCCGGTGTGGTGAGGTTGATCGAGACGCCGCGACCGTGGTTGCCGTTGTACGGCTTGAGCACCACCGGAAAGCCGATGCGACGCGCCGCATCCACCGCACGATCGGGGCTCTGCACCAGCCGCTGCTTGGGCACGGGCAGGCCGAGGTTGGCGAGGATCTTGTTGGTCTCCTCCTTGTCGGACGCCAACTCCACGGCGATGTGCGACGTGCGACCGGTGATGGTGGCCTGGATGCGCTGCTGGTTGCAGCCGTAGCCCAGCTGGATCAGCGACTGCTCGTTGAGGCGGATCCAGGGAATGCCACGATTCTCGGCCGCGTGCACGATGCTGGCCGTGCTCGGCCCAAGCGCGCGACGCTGCGCGTACCGGATGAAGTCATCGCGACGCGAGTCCCAGTCGAAGCTGCGATCGAAGTCGTCGGGCTGCAGGTCGGCTGGCAGGAGCGAGTGCAGCAGGTCGAGGGAGAGGTCGGCGGCTTCGATGCCGACGTCCTCCTGCTCGTATTCGAACGCCACGTCGTACACACCATCGCGGCCCGCACCGCGTGTCTTGCCGAAGGTGACGGCGATACCGGCGGTGTTCTGCATCTCGATCACGACGTGCTCGAACACGTGGCCGAGCCAGGTGCCCTCGTCCTCGGTCATGCGTCGGATGAATCCACCGGGTTCGCCGTAGCTGCAGCCATGTTCGTGCAGGCCAGGCAGCCGGGTCACCAATGCGTCCACGAAGTCGCGCCCGAGTCGCATCGTCGGCCAGGCCTCGAGCACACCAAGATCCACTTCCAGCCGGATGACCGGGAAGTGTGCGTAGTGACTGGGCCCGACGTAGACGTTGCGATCGAGGATCTTCATGCGACGGGGTCGGTGTGCGAGAGGGTGACGACGTTGCTGCCGTGCGCCTTGCGGGTGGTGAGGTCGAAGCGCGCGCCTTCGGTCAGCTGGTGCATCCGGATGCCGATCAGCGTGACGGGGTCGCAGGGTTCGGCGAGGTGCATGGACGAGAACTCGACGTCGCGGGTGTCCACCACGGTGACGGCGCTGGTGCCCATGACGTCGATCTCGTCGTCGGGGCTGATGAAGGCGGCGGTATCCTCGTCTACGCCGAGTCCGAGCAAGGCGGGGTTGTAGGAGAGTGCAGTGAGCAGTCGGCCGAGCCGGTCGCGCTGGCGAAAGTGCTGGTCGATGACGATCTCGCGCGAGAGGCCGAAGCCTGGCGCGAGCGTCACCATGCCGGCGCGTGGTGTGGCGCCTTCGTCTCCGCCGGCGATCATGTGGGCCGACATCACGGCCGCCCCGGCGCTGGTGCCGGCGACGGGCATCCCGGCGTAGAAACGATCGTGCAGCAGCTGCGCGGCGGGGGTGCCACCCATGATGGTGGTCAGGCGCAGCTGGTTGCCCCCGGTGATGAAGACGCCATCGGCGTCCTCGAGCCTGGAGAGCCAGTCGCGGTCATCGCAGTCGGAGCGTCGCTGGAAGTTGAGCGCGCGGGCGTACTTGACGCCGTGTTTCGCGAACTGCTTCTCGTACCACGCGCCCATGTCCGGCTCTTCCGAGGCGGTGGGGATGACGGCGATGACGGGGTCGCGCGATCCACAGAGCTCGATGAAGCGCTGCAGGATGCTGGCATCGGTGAGCTTGCCGCCGATGGGGATGAGCCAGCCTTTGCGCGTCGTCGGGGGTGGGGGCATGTCGGAAGGTACCGATCTCAGGACGACGGGGCATCCCTCCGGCTGGCGCTTGCTTGCGTGGCTGACTTCCAAGCACCGGGGAAATGAGCGGCAGACTTTAGTGCGCGATACAACGAGGTGTTCACTCGGGGGGGAATGGCAGCCGGCTTCCGTGCGCGATACAAAAAGTGTTCACGCGGGGGGCGCGGGGGACGCGGGGGGGTCTGGCGCTCTATCGTCGACGTGGCCTGGGGCGACGGGGTGATGGATGTGGAGTGGTGGGGACGTGGAGTGCGGGTTGGGTTGTGGTGGTTGGGACGCGTGAGATGCTCTCCCCAGCGGTGGTGCGGGGGGGTGGGGGGCGGTAGCGTTGGCGGGATGACGACTGACGGGGTGGGGATCGAAGGGGTGGGGGGCGGCGCGGAGGGGATGACGCTGCTGCTGAATGCCGATGTGTACGCGCCGGAGCATCTGGGGGATCGGCACATCCTCACGGGCGGTGGGCGCATCCTGTGGATGGGGACGGACCGGCCGTCGTTTCCTTCGTATCTGGGCGTGACGGAGGTGGACCTCGAGGGGCGCCGGGTGATTCCGGGGCTGATCGACGGGCATTGTCACATCACCGGTGGCGGTGGCGAGGCGGGGCCGGCGAGCAAGGTGCCGGCGCCGCTGGCCGAGTCGTACCGCAAGGCAGGGGTGACAACGGTGGTGGGGGTGCTGGGAACGGATGACGTGACGCGTTCGACCGCTGAACTGGTGGCGGGTGTGCGGGCACTGCGGGCGCAGGGGATCAACGCCTGGTGTCACACCGGCGGCTATCACCTGCCGCTGACGACGCTCACCGGGTCAGTCCGTGGCGACATCGTCAACATCGACTGCATCATCGGCGTGGGCGAGGTGGCGATCTCGGATCACCGCTCCAGCCAGCCGACGCTGCAGGAGCTGCTGCGGATCGCGGCCGATGCGCATGTGGCCGGGCTGATGACCGGCAAGGCGGGAATCCTGCACCTGCACGTGGGCGACGGGCCGCGGGGGCTGGAGCTGATCTGCGAGGCGCTGACGGTCTCCGAGATTCCGGCGCGCGTGTTCAATCCGACGCACGTGAACCGTCGGAAGGCGCTCTTGCACGAGGCGATCGCGCTGGTGAAGGAGTTCGGGTGCTACATCGACATCACCGCGTTTCCGGTGGCCGAGGGTGAGGATGCGTACTCGGCGGCGGATGCGCTGGAGATCTACTGGGAGAGCGGGGCGCCGCTGGATCGGGTGACGGTGTCGTCGGATGGTGGGGGGTGTTTGCCGGTGTTCGATGCGGAGGGGCAGGTAGTGCGGTACGACGTGGGGAGCAGTGGGGCGTTGATGGAGACGGTGATGGAGTTGGCGGGGCGAGGGCATTCGCTGGAGCGGGTGTTGCCGGCGTTCACGGCCAATGCTGCCACGCACCTGCGGTGTCGCGATGTCGGTACGCTGGGCTCAGGTGCGCGCGACGATCTGGTGCGGCTGTAGTCAAAAAAGACCTGCATGACCGGCACGGTCACCGCGCCGAGGCACTCGAGTCCAGACCAGCCGCAAGCCATTTGACACCTTCGCCATCACGCCGCGTGGGACCCGGCTTCTCTCGCGCAGGAGCCGAAGCACGTCGGCAGGATGCATGCGCGCGTCTCGCACCGCGAACCTCCACACCGCACGCGACAGCATTCCGCTCCACCGGCTCGGCTAGCTTGCGCGTGTGCCCGCACAGCCTGCCCCCCGCCCCATCGCCTTCACCGAATTCGTCGCCCTCGTGGCGTCGCTGACGGCACTCAACGCGCTGGCCATCGACGCCATGCTGCCGGCACTGCCGGAGATCGGCGCCGCGCTCCACGTCGCGACCGACAACCAGCGACAGTGGGTGATCACCGCCTACCTGCTGGGCGTGAGTTCGACCCAGCTGCTCTACGGCGTACTGTCGGATCGCTTCGGCCGGAAGCGCATCCTGCTGATTGGCGTCGGGCTTTACGCCGCGTTCGCAATCGTGGCCGCCTTCGCGGCGACCTTCGCGCAGCTGGTGGCGGCGCGGGCACTGACGGGGGCGGGGGCGGCGGCGGTGCAGGTGCTGGCCGTGTCGCTGGTGCGTGACCGCTTCTCCGGCGCGCAGATGGCGCGCGTGATGTCGCTGACGTTCATGGTGTTCCTCACCGCCCCGGTGCTGGCGCCGTCGATCGGCCAGGCCATCATGCTGGTGAGCTCGTGGCGGCTGATCTTCGGCTTCCTCGCCACGTTCAGTCTCGTCCTGCTCACCTGGGCGGCGTTCCGGCTGCCGGAAACGCTGCATCCAGCGGATCGCCTGCCGCTCGAGCCGCGGCGCATCGTGACCGCGTTCCGCACCGTCCTCGGCTCACGCACCACGGTCGGCTACATGCTGGCGGCCGCCAGCGTGCTGGGAGGGCTGTTCGGCTTCATCAACTCGGTGCAGCAGGTGTTCACCGACATCTTCCACGCGCCGACCATCTTCCCGCTGATCTTCGCCTGCGTGGCGATCGGCATGGCGGTGTCGTCGCTCCTCAATTCGCGCATCGTGGTGCGCCTTGGGGTGCGGTACGTGTCGCACCGCGCACTGCTGGGGTTCATCACCTTCGCCGCGCTGCACTGGCTGGTGGCGCGCAGCGGCTACGAGACCATCGTGACCTTCGCGGTGCTGCAGGCGGCGATGATGTTCTGCTTCGGCATGGTGGCCGCCAACTTCGCCTCGATCGCGATGGAGCCGCTGGGGCACGTGGCCGGCACCGGATCGTCGATCTACGGCACCATCACGCTGGCGGTGGGATCACTGGTGGGGTTCGTGATCGGGCAGCAGTTCGACGGTACCGCGGTACCGCTCACCACCGGCTACGTGCTCTGCGGCCTGACGGCGCTGGCGATCGTGCTGGTCACCGAACGCGGCCGATTGTTCGGTCCCGCGCGAGGCGCGAACGCCACGACATGAGTCGTGTCGCCGGAGCCCGACGCTTGGCACCGGCTCGGCTGCACCCGGTCCGCACCCTACGTTTCTGCCGGTCCTCCTTTCCGTCCCCTACCGGAGTCGTGCCCATGAGACTCGTCGCTGCCGCCGCGATCGCCTTGCTCCTGCCCGTGTCAGTCACCGCCCAAGGGGCACCGGCCGCACCGGGCGCCGCCACGAACCCCATCACCACCGTCTTCCGCGGTCGCACCATGACGCTGCAGCGGAACCTGGCGCAGGCGTTCGACTCGATCCCGGAATCGCTGTTCAACTACAAGCCGACGCCGGCGCAGCTGACGGTGGGCTACATCGCGCAGCACCTGGCCAGCGACAACTATCTCTTCTGCAACAACTTCGGCGCCAAGAAGGCGACCGTGGCGCCGGAAGACGCGACGACGCCCGACTCGGTGAAGGCGAAGTGGCCGCGCGCGCAGCTGATCACGAAGATGAAGGCCTCGTTCGCGTTCTGCGAAGAAGCATTCGCGCAGCTCGACGACGCCAACCTGGGCGAGCAAGTCACCATGCAGGCGGGTGGCAACACACGGAGCTTTCCGCGGGCGCAGATGGTGCTGGGCCACGTGATCGACATGGCGGATCACTACAGCCAGATCTCGAACTACATGCGCCTGAACAACATCCTGCCGCCGACGGCGCTGCCGCGACCGGCTCGGCCGTAGCGCCGGCGCGCGCTAGCTGGCGTCATCGAACATCGAGACCAGATCCACCTCGAGTGAGTCGGTGACGCCGGGTGGCGTCCAGACCAGTGTGTCGCGGACCCGGTGCGCGTCCGCGGCACCGGGTCGCGACACCTCCACGGTCGGAGGGTACGTGGTCGAGCTCGTCGGCGGTACGAGGTAGCTGCATCGCGCGCATGGCCATGTGCTGATCGGAACGGTTTGACGGAGACGAAGAAGCGACGTGCGGCCAGACTTGCACCACGACCTTTACGACACTGCCCACAATCATCGCAAGCATTACCAGTTCAGTGCACGTGTCCAGAAAGTCCCAGAAAGCGCAGCGCGTGGCGTCGTGCGTGCGTGACGGCATCCACCGCTGCACCACGTCATGAGGCAGCGGTGCAATCGCGCCGATCACAGCCTCGGAAATTCATCACGCGATGCGCGCCGGCAGCCACGATGACTCAGGATCGCTGGTTACGCTTTCGCTGACGCTGGCCGAAAGTCACGGCTGCGAAGAGCGCCGGCAGATCGAGCCGTAGCGCCTCCCTCCCGCGCACCGGTTGCCACACAACCTCTCTCTCTTCCAGAGTCGCGTCACCGACCCCTCTGCGGAATATTTCCACTGAACGCGTCAGAGGATCGACGGACCACCACTCGCAGCCGCCGCTCCGGATGAATGCCGTGTGCCGATGACGCGCGGCATCGGACGCATCAGCACGACCGATGTCGATCGCCAGCACTACCGATCGAATCGGCTCGAAGACCGGAAATATTCCCGCTCGCTCGACGTGCGGCACGACGACGATATCGGGGGCAAGCTCGGTATACTTGCCTGCACGGCAGCGTTGCTCTCCTGGCAGCACCTCGAGATTCAGCGGTCGAGCGTAGTCGAGGAGGTGCCAGGCGAGCGTCGACCAGAGCGCATGCTCATCTTCGTTCAGCTCGGGCGTGACATAGACCGTTCCGCGTAGCAATTCGTACCGTCTTGCATCCGTCCTGAGCAGCCAAAGGTCTTCCGGCTCGTGAACCTGCCGTGCGTGTCGTGCGACCACCATCGGCGCCTCCGTGTCTTGAGCGCCATGATAGCGAAACGAACTCACGCCAGCGTCACCGTTTTCGTGCACTGGCCCGCGCCACAGGCTCAGCCTTTTGCCACCCGCGCATCCTCTCGCGCCTGGCTGGCGGTACTGTCGGCCCAGAGCTGCTGCGTGACCTTGAGCAGGATCAGGCCACTCACCACGAACACACCCGTCAGCACCCACGCCGACGTCCAGCGCGTCGGGTCGCCCGGCGCGTAGAGGAAGCTGCCGATCGCGAACAGCGAGCTCCAGATCACCACGCAGCCGGCCACCCAGCCCACGAACGCGGCACCGATCCGGTTCTCCTGCGCGACCACCCCATCCGACACACCAGCCTCGGCGCGCACCGACGTCCAACCTGGACCGGCCGGCTTCACCTTCTGCACGAAGCTGATCAGCGTGGCCCGATCGGTGGTCGGGCCGACGAAGGCCGTGATCAGCCACGCCACCGTGGTGATGCCGACCTGCACGATGGTGACGGTCGCAAAGCCCGCCTCCGGCATCATGGCCGGCACGGCAAGGGCCGTGATCAGCGACGCACCCATCGCCACGATCTCGCACCACGCCGACACGCGCCACCAGAACCAGCGCGCGATGTAGAGCAGTCCGGTGCCGGCACCGATCGACAGCAGCACCTGGAACGCCTGCTGCGCCGAAGTCATGCCGAGGCTGAGCAGCGCGGCGAAGACGTACAGCAGCACCGTCGTCACACGACCCGCGTTGACGTAGTGCGTCTCGCTGGCGTCGGTGCGAATGAAGCGCCGGTAGAAATCATGAATCAGGTACGACGATCCCCAGTTCAGGTGCGTCAGGATGGTGGAGGAATTGGCCGCCAGCAGCCCACCGATCATCAGCCCTACGAATCCGACCGGCAGGAACTTGAGCATCGCCGGGAAGGCGGAGTCGTGCCCGATCAGGCTCGCGTCGGCATTCGGAAACGCGGACTGGATCGACGCCAGGTCGGGATAGACGATGATCGAGCAGAGCGCGGTGATGATCCACGGCCACGGGCGCAGCACGTAGTGCGCGATGTTGAAGAACAGCGTGCCGCCGAGGGCATCCTTCTCCGACTTCGACGCCAGCATGCGCTGCGCGATGTACGAGCCGCCGCCCGGTTCGGCGCCGGGATACCAGTTGGCCCACCAGCTGATGCCGATCGGCAGGATGAAGATCATCAGCGCCAGTTCCGACATGCTGAAATTCGGCAGCATGTCGAGAATCGGCTGGCCGGAGCCGTCGGACGCCGACATCACCGGCTGTGCGCTGCCCGCGCCCTGCACCACCTGCAGCGTGGACAGCTTGCCGACCAGCAGCTTGAGACCGAGGAATCCACTGGCCTCGCCGCCGAGGCGTCGGCCCACTTCGACCAGTGAGAACCAGGCAGCCGCGAACACGGCGGTCATCTTGATGAAGAACTGGATCATGTCGATCACCAGCACGCCCCAGAGTCCGGAGTGTGCGGCGAACGCCACGTTCAGGAGGCCGCAGATGACGATCGTCTGCCAGGCCGGCATGCCGAACAGGATGTTGGCGATCTTGCAGGCCGCCAACGTCACCGTGCCCATGATGAAGCAGTTGAAGAACAGGCCGAGGTAGACGGCGCGGAATCCACGCACCACCGACGCCGACTTACCCGAGTAGCGGTGCTCGTAGAACTCGAGGTCCGTCATCACGCCGGAGCGGCGCCAGAGCCGCGCGAAGAAGAACACCGTCGCCAGCCCCGTGAGCACGAAGGCCCACCACTGCCAGTTGCCCGCCACGCCGTAGCGACGCACCTGCTCCGTGACCCAGTTGGGTGTGTCGGAGGAGAAGGTGGTGGCGACCATCGAGAGGCCGGCCAGCCACCAGGGCACGTTGCGGCCCGAGGCGAAGAACTCGGAGGTGCTGGAGGCGGAGCGCTTCGCGAGGAAGAGCGCCGGGATGAAGCAGACCAGAATCGTGGCGAGGGCAATGACCCAGTCGATCCAGGAGATGTTCACGGCGTGTGGCTTGGAGGAAGGGACGTCACGGACGAACGAGTCAGCGATTGATGAACGGGCGCGGCGTGACACCGTCGCGCAGTTCACGCACCATGCGGTCGTCGCCGGTGAGTTCCCAGTACACGAGGCTGACGGGAATCATGCCGACGCCGTTCACCTCGTCGAAGAAGCGCTTCATCGTGAACTGATCGCCCAGCTGTCGCGCGCGCTCGGCCATCGTTTCTTCCATCAGGCGGCCGCCGGTGACGTAGCTGGCGCCATAGCCCGGCTGCCGCAGGTAGAGGTGCTGTTCGAAGCCGAGCAGCGGGTCACGTCGCATCCAGCCGCGCGGCGTCCAGTTCACGTGCATGTCGGCGGCCTGCGCCATCGTCAGCTCGTTGCTGTGTGCGTACAGGTTGCCCAGTCCACGGGCGGCGCGCGCCGCGAGCATCGTCCACACGATCTCACGCGAGCGTGGTGACACGTCGTACAAGCCCGCCTGCATCATCCATTCTTCCATGCTGGTCGCCATGCCTTCGGCGCGGCTCATCCAGACGTTGTACAGCAGCGGCGTGCGGCGGATGGCGCTGGGATGCGGATGTTCACGGAACCGACCGTTGTCCCACCAGTGCCAGAGGTGCGTCCAGAGCGGGATCGGGTCGCGGTGGTAGGTCTGGGCGAAGAAGTTGCGCGCGTCGGGACTGGTGAAGGGGTGGATGCGCTCGCGCAGCGCGCGGTCCATCCACGGTTCCCAGGTCACCATGCCGCGATCACGCACGAAGGTGGTGTAGCGGGTGATGGCGGCGTTCTGGTAATCCATGTACGCGTCGCGCGACTCGATCACCGGCATCGGCGGCAGGTCCTTGTTGCGCTGCTCCTCGAGCCGCAGCGACGCGTGCGCGCGGGCCAGCTCGCGCCGCGTGATGGTGACCTCGTCGTCCCAGGTCAGCGGCACCAGCAGCACGTTCTTGAGAAACCAGGTGTACTGCGCCTTGCCGATGCCGGAGGGTCCGGTCTTCTTCGGCGCCTCGACCTTCAGCCAGTCGGTGAAGCGGCTGGTGGCGGTGGCAGCCGAGTCGATGGCCTGCACCAGCGACGCATCGCCGGCGGTGCCGACGAGCTTCTTCAGCTCGACCAGCGTCTCGTGCTGCTCCTCCAGTGTCTTCACCGCCCCGACCCAGAGGTCCTTCGCGTTGCCGCGTGCCAGGTTGACGCGCGCCTGCCGCAGCAGCGCCGGTACGACGCGCAACTGCCCTGCGAGGTCGGCGGACTGACTGGCGCTCAGGGCGCGCGAGGTGTCGAAGCGGGTGCGTGGCCAGACGGGGTATTTCCAGAGTCGGATGGTGCCGTGAATCACCGGCCCTTCCTCGGCAGGCGTGTCGCTCTCCTCCGTCTTGATCGACGCGTAGTACGCCGGGTCGCGGGACCACGGCGTGAGCACGGTCAGGTTGTAGAGCATGCCGTTCATCTCGGCACGCACCAGGTGCACATCCACCTGTTCCGGAATGCGCCAGCCGGTGGTGTCGATGGCCGCCAGTCGCGCCTGCAACCGCTTCAACTGCGCGAGACGACGGCTGTTGGTGGCCGGGGTGTAGTCCGGCGCACCGGCGACTCGCGGTGGCTCCTCGAAGGTGCGCCACTCGGTGAAGAGGGCCTCGAGCTGCGGGTAGGTCCGGCTCGAGGTCTGGGCGGCGGCGGGAGTGGCGACCGTGGTGCCGATGGCGAACAGGGCGACGGCGCCGACCAGCAGGCGGCCGCGAGGTGGCAGGATGCGCATGGCCGAGAATCTACGGCGACGCTCACCAGCCGCGAGCGTGCGTTGGGACGGCACGGAACCGGGGGGTTCAGGCGTCGCGTACGGCGCGGAAGACGGCCGGCAGGTCGATGACCAGCGGCGGTGCCGTCAGGACTTCGAGCCCCGTGGACACCGCGTGCGGCGCCAGTATCACGGCGTACGTCCGAAGGTGATGATCGGGAATGGGCGGTGCATGCGACACACGGCACCGCCCACTCCATCGATGCTGCCGCCGATCTACGCCGGCGTCACCAATCTCTTGCAGCCTCCCGACTACACCTTCCGTCGGCGTCCCGTCACCACCAGCACCATCATTCCGAAGCCCGTGACCATCATCAGCCAGGTGGCTGGTTCGGGCACCACATTCATCGCCGGTGCACCGGCCAGCACGAGGTTGTTGACCGTCGGCCACGCGAATGCGCTGCCCGAGAGCGGCTGCACCGCCTCGACCGTGAGCGAGATCAGGTCGGCCGACGCCACGAAGCCGACGAACGTGGCCAGCGTGGCATCCAGCACGGTTCGCGTGCTCATGCCCGACGCGGTGCGGGCGACGAGGACGATGCTGCTGGCAGGACGGAATGCACCGGCGGCATCGGTCCCGAAGAACAAGCCACCCACACCACGCACGCCGGGGCCGAAGCCGTTGAAGGTGATGATGTCGGTGGTGGTATTGGTCGACAGCCAGCGATCGGCCGCCGAGCCGGCACCGAAGAACGACGTGGTGTTCACCGACGCCGTGTACCCGAAACTGCCGGCCGTCCGGGCCAGCGGGGCCGGGGTCGCGGTGGTGATCGAAAGGTCTTCGAAGGTGTCGGTGCCGGCGCCAGTGGTGGCGGCGAGGAACGACGCGAGGCTGGTGTAGACGGTGAACTGCGCCAGGGCGCGCTGCGGCAGAAGGCCGATCAGCAGCAGGGCAGCGGCGAGGCGTGCAAAACGCTGGGTGCGCATGAGTATTCGATGGAAGATGGAGGTGGAGACGTGTGCAGAAGGGCGAGGCTGCTGGTCAGAACGCCGAGCAGGTGACGGTGCCACGCCGGAGCGCGATGCCACCGGTTTCGCCGTCGTCGGCCCAGAGGGCGGGGCGGCGTCCGTTCACGCATTCCGACAGCGGCGCGAACGTGAAGCCTTCGTTGTTGAGGTCAGCCAATCCGGTGGGGCGTTCGAATCGCTGCGTGATCACGAAGCGGCCGAGCGTCGGCGAGCCGGCCAGTGCATCGATGCGCAGGACCGTCGAACGACCGTTGCAGGTGTTGTCGCAGATGGCCCACAGCTGACCCAACTCGGCGTCGAAGGTGAGGTCCATCACGCCAGGGAATCCGCTGCTGACGGTGGCCACGCGCGTGAATGCGCCGCTGGCATGATCCAGCGCGTAGGCGTGCACGTTGCCCGTCGCCTCGACGCCCACGAAGAACAACGCGCCGTCGTGGCCGGGATAGTCGGCAGGATTGTACGCGCGTCCCTTGCTCTCATCGAAGAAGCCACGCGACACGAGGAAGGCATCGGGCACGCGCGTGATGGCTTCGAGGCCGAGGTTGGCGCCGTTGGCGGGCAGATCGGCGGTGATGTTCCACTCATATGTCGCCACCAGCGTGCCTCCTGACTCCACCGACACGTCGTAGCGCAGGATGCTGTTGCGGCTGATCGCGTTCGAAGCGTTGTTGCGCTCCGCAGCGACGTAGACCGCGTTGCCGACGGCGACGACACCCTCGGCGTCCACATCGCCGGTTCCGTTGGGATAGCGCAGGGCCTTGCCGCCGATCCAGGTGCGAGTGGCGGCCGGCGTCCACAGCCCGTTGATGAACGTGAGGCGGAACAGCGTGCCGGGACCGTTGCGAACGGCCCAGATCACGCCGGTGGAAAGACCGGGCAGCGCCTGGTACGACAGTCCGCTCATGTTGCCGTTGAACAGGCCACCCGCATCGCTGTTGACCACCGTCGGATCACCGGGCCAGGCCGCGAAACTCGGCGCCGGTGGTGGCGGTGTGACGGCACCGCAGTCATTCGGTGCACCCTTGGTGGACGTGGTGCTGGTGCCGAACGCGCCGGTGCCATCAGGACAGCGTCCGTAGGTGGTGCTGGCGTGTGCGGTCCAGGTGTAGCTGTCCACCAGGTTGGCACCACCGGCGGCGAAGAGGCGGGCCGCATCTGCCGCGCCGAGTCCGTATCCCAGCACGGCTTCGTCGAGGACGAGGTATGCCTTGGCCGGGATGATGGTGCCGGCGGGGACGGTGTAGCCGCGCGTGTCGTCGTTGTCGCGCACGACGTAGCCGCCGATGTCCACCGGCTGCGTGCCGGCGTTGTACAACTCGATCCAGTCACCGGGTGCACCGAGGTTCGACTCCACCTCGTTGACCTTCACGTCGGAACTGGGGGCTGCGCAGATGTTGGCAGCACCCTTGGTCGCACTGGCCGTGGTGGCGAAACCTCCCAGACCATCGGGACAGCGGCCGTAGGTGGTGCTCGCATGCACGGTCCACGTGTGGCTATCCACCAGCGTGGTGCCGTTCGGGCGGAACAGGCGCGCCGCGTCGGCCGCGCCGATCCCGAAGCCGAAATCCGCTTCCTCGAGCACGAGGAAACCCTTCGGCGCAATCGACGTCCCAGCCGGGATCACGTATCCGGTGGCGTCGTTGTTGTCGCGGAACACGTACCCGCTGACATCCGCCGGAGCGTCACCGGGGTTGTACAGCTCGACCCAGTCACCGGGCGTGCCACCGCTGCCTTCGATCTCGTTGATGAACAGCTGGACGCTGCAATCGTTGGTGGCACCCTTGGTGGAGAGGGTGGTGGTGGCGAACGCGCCACTGCCATCGGGACAACGTCCGTAGGTCAGCGTGGCGTGCGCGGTCCACGTGTGACTGTCGATGAGCTGCGTGCCGCCCGGCGCGAAGAGGCGCGCGGCGTCGGCTGCGCCAAGCCCGAAACCGAACTGCGTCTCGTCCAGCACCAGAAAACCCTGCGCCGGGATGACGGTGCCAGCCGGCATGGTGTAGCCGCGCGTGTCGTCATTGTCGCGGAAGACGTAGCCGCCGAGGTCTACGGCCGTATTCCCTGCATTGTGAAACTCGACCCAGTCACCCGGCACGCCCTGGTTGGACTCCACCTCGTTCACGCGCACGTTGGCCTGCGCCTCGGCGACCGAGGCCGCGCCGGCGAAGGGTGTGGCGCGTGGCGCGGTGGTGGTGGTATCCCGCGCGCAGCTGCTGAGGAGCAGCAGAACCGCGACGGCGATGACGGAACGACTTCGGTGTGGCACGTGTGACCTCGGGGGACCGCAGTGGATGGCGACCGGGCGTGGCGAGGCCACGGACCCTGCGCAGTGCCGTCAATCACCGGGCATGAGGTCACACCTGTGCGGCGCGTGTGTTGCGTTCTCGTCACGGCCGGATCGAAGAGGCGCGGCGGTGCCGATCGCATTCTCGCCGCATCAGCGTCCTGATTGGCGCTGACTCAGCCTCGATGCGCGCGCGATCCACGCCGATGCGCCGGCGCCACCAACCGCTCCGCCACCGCCAGCAGCGCATCAACCGCCACTGCCAGCACCGCCGCGGGAATGGCGCCGGAGAGCACCAGCCGCATGTCGGCCAGACCGAGGCCGGTGACGATCGGCTCCCCAAGGCCACCGCCGCCGATGAACGCGGCCAGTGTCGCCGTGCCGATGGTCAGCACCGCCGCGGTGCGGATGCCGGAGAGGACGATCGGCGCCGCCAGCGGAAGCCGCACCCAGAGCAGCGACTGACGCGATGTGGCGCCGATGGCCTCCAGTGCCGAGGCGGCATCGGGATCGGCGTTCCGCAGGCCGGCGATGGTGGCGCGTGCGATCGGCAGCAGCGCATACGCGAAGAGGGCGATCATCGCCGGCAATGATCCGATGCCGAGCCATGGGATCATGAACGCCAGCAGCGCCAGTCCGGGGATCGTCTGCACCACGCCAAGTCCCTGCAGCACGACCTCCGACAGCCGCGGATGGCGCATCAACCAGAGTCCGAGCGGCACCGCGACGAGGATGGCGAGCACCAGTGCCGTGCCGACCAGGCGCAGGTGCTGCCCGGTGAGTCGCATCGTGTCGGCCGTGCGTGAGCGCATGAAGGCGATGAACCCCTCATCGCCGCGCTGCGCAGCCGTGGCCGACGTGGCCCCGGCTCGCGCATCACCGAGGCCGACCGTCGTCAGTGCCGATCGCGCCACGTCGGCGATCGGGCGGCGCTCGACCTCGATGGCGCGGTTCCATTCCCGCATCCGCGCCTCCGACAGCCGCCCGCTGAGTGACGCGAGCACCGCCACCGCGCCCGCGTCCTCCCGCATCAGGCGCGACGACACCAGCGTGGCCGCGTCGTAGGGCGGAAAGACATGGCGATCGTCCTCCAGCGTGACGAGGTCGTACTTCGCCAGCAGGCCATCGGTGGCGTATCCATCGATGACGTCCACCGCGCCGGTGGTGAGTGCTTCGTACTTCACGGCCGGCGCCAGCGGTCGCACATCCCGCAGGGTGATTCCGTAAGCGGTGCGCAGCCCTGGCCATCCATCGCCACGGCCGATGAAATCCGCCGTGAAGCCGGCCGTCAGTCGCGATGGTGATGCCGCCAGGTCGCTGAGTGTGCGCAACCGATCACGTGTCGCCGTCTCTCGGCGCACGGCGATGGCGTAGCCGTTCTGGAAGCCGAGTGGCGGCAGCCAGTGCACGCCGAACCGTGTCAGGCTCCGGCTTGCGACGTGCGCGAATGCGACGCGCGAATCGCCGCGCATCGCCGGGGTGACGGTGTCGCCAAGAATCGCGACCAGGCCAGTGCCGACGTATTCCGGATAGACGTCGATCGCGCCGGTGCGAATCGCACGAAACGCGACCTCGGTTGCACCGAGTCCGGGTCGGCGGTCCACTCGGCGTCCGGCGCGTTCCAGCAGCTGTGCCAGCATCTCGGCCAGCAGGTAACTCTCACCGAACGGTTTCGACGCCACCACGATCGCGCGTTGCGGCGCTGGCTGTGCGTTCGACACCGACGCGATCGGGACCAGCATCGCGACCAGTGACACCAGCAGCGCGTGGCGCGAGAAGAATCCCGTACGACGGATCATGCCGGCGTGAGGACACGGGCCGACGCCTGCGCACGGTGCAGCAAGTCGGCGACGTACGGCGTGGCCGGTGCCGCGAGCAGCGTGGCGATCGGTGCACACTGCTCGATGCGTCCGGCGCGCATCACCGCGATCGTGTCGGCGAGACGTGCGGCCTCGCCGAGGTCGTGCGTGACGAGGATGGCGGTGAAGCCGACCGTCGCGCGGAGGGCGGAGAATGCCTCCAGCAATTCGTGGCGCGAGATGGCATCGAGGGCGCTGAACGATTCGTCGAGCAGGAGCAGGTCCTGCGATGCCGCCAGCGCACGGGCGATGGCGGCCCGCTGTCGCTGGCCACCGGAGAGTTCGTGCGGGAATCGCGCACCGAACCGGTCGACGGCGAGGCCACAACGCTCGAGCGCCGCGCCAGCCGCGCCCTCGGGATCGGCCATGCCGATGAGTCGCGGCACCACGGCGACATTGCGCAGCACGGTCCAGTGCGGCAGCAATCCATCGTTCTGCGGCACGTAGCCGATCCGGCGACGCAGCGTGACCGCGTCACTGCTGCGCACGTCGGTGCCATCGATGGCCACCACGCCGCGTGCAGGCTCGACCATGCGATTGAAGCAGCGCAGCAGCGATGTCTTGCCGGAGCCGCTTTCGCCGACCAGCGCCAGCAACGCGCCGGGTGCGACGTCGACCGAGACCGCGTCGAGCGCACGCACTGAGCCGTAGTGATGGCTGACGTCGCTGGCCGACAGGCCGGGAAGCGGCGAAAGTGCGGTCCGGTACGCCGTCGCTGGAGAGGTCACGGTGGAGAACTTATCCACAGCACCGTAGAGCGCCGACAATTGGCGGCTCGCGGGGTATCACACATCCACACGGCGGCGCGGCGAACCGGTTCGGTTCAGCGCGACGCATCAGTCTTCGAGAGATACGCATGACCCCCGACATCCTCAGTGCACCGACGACGCCCGTTGCGCCCGTCCGCGCCCCGGCAGCCGCGGCGCGTTCACGCGACACGGTGGCGATCCGGCGCGGCTACGACCTGGTGCGCGGCGACACGGAGACGCTCTGCGACCCGCTGGTGACCGAGGACTTCGTGGTCAGCAGCATGCCCGACGTCAGTCCCACCAAATGGCACCTCGCACACACGAGCTGGTTCTTCGAGACCTTCGTCCTGCTGCCGCACCTGCCGTCGTACCGGCCGCTGAATGAGCAGTATGCCTTCCTCTTCAACTCGTACTACGTGCAGGCCGGTGCGCGGCACTGTCGCGCGCAGCGTGGCCTGGTCACACGGCCGACCGTGAACGACGTGTTCGCCTATCGCGAGTGGGTGGACGGCGCGATGCACCAGCTGATGCGCCGGATCGACGCCGATCCTGCACATGAGGCCTGGTCGCTGATCGAGATCGGCATCCATCACGAGCAGCAGCACCAGGAACTGCTGTTGACGGACATCAAGCACGTGTTCTTCACCAACCCGATGCGGCCGGCCTATCGCGCTGAACCGCTGCATCCCGCCGGCGCGACGCCGCAGGGTTGGCAGCGCATCGACGAAGGCGTGCACGAAATCGGGCACTCCGGCGAGGGCTTCCACTTCGACAACGAAGCACCGCGACATCGCACCTATCTCGCACCGGCCTCCATCGCGCACCGGCTGGTGACCAATGCCGAATACGCGGAGTTCATCGCCGACGGAGGCTACACGCATGCACCGCTCTGGCTGAGTGCCGGCTTCGCCGCGGCGCAGGAAGGGCGCTGGTCGGCGCCGCTCTACTGGGAAGTGGTGGGCGACGCGTGGCACGAGTTCACGCTCGCGGGCATGCAGCCGCTGGATCCGAACGCCCCGGTCACGCACGTCAGTCACCACGAGGCGGATGCGTTCGCGCGCTGGGCGGGCATGCGACTGCCCACCGAGCCCGAATGGGAGGTGGCGGCGAGCGCACATCCCCTCACCGGACGTTTCGTCGAGGCGCGCTCCTTCCATCCTTCGGCCGAGGCACGGACGAGTGCGCAGCAGTTCTTCGGTGATGCCTGGCAGTGGACGCAGAGCGCCTACCTCGCCTATCCGGGATTCACGCCGGCCGCCGGCGCGATCGGTGAATACAACGGCAAGTTCATGAGCGACCAGTGGATCCTGCGCGGCGCCTCATGCGCGACACCAGCCAGCCATGCACGACACACCTACCGCAACTTCTTTCCCAGCGACGCGCGATGGCAGTTCACCGGCATCCGCCTCGCGCGTGACACACGATGACCGCGATTCAATCTCCTCCCGCACCCAGCGTCGCCCCGAAGCGACCGGCACTGCGCTCGGCCATCCTCGCCGGGTTGCGCTCCACGCCCAAGACGCTTCCCGCCACGCTGTTCTACGACGAGCTGGGCGCAGCACTGTTCGAGCAGATCTGCATGTTGCCGGAGTACTACCTGACGCGCACCGAGGAATCGATCCTGGCGGAGCACGCCGGCACCTTGGCGTCGCTGATGGGTCCACGTGTGGCGCTGATCGAGCTGGGGAGCGGCGCCGCGACCAAGGTGCGCCCGCTGCTCGCCGCGCTGCGCGACCCGCTGGCCTACGTCCCGGTGGACGTGTCGCGCGAGCAGCTGATGGATGTGTCGGCAACGCGAGCGCGTGAGTTTCCGCAGTTGCAGGTGATGCCGGTGTGGGCTGATTACACCGCCGCGGTGCCGCTACCCCCGCTTCCGCCAGATGCGCGACGCGTGGCGTTCTTCCCCGGCTCCACCATCGGCAACCTGGAGCCGGCCGAGGCGAGCACGTTCCTGCGCACGATCCGCGACCTGGTCGGCGAACAGGGTGGCCTGGTGCTGGGCGTCGACCGGCGCAAGGACGCCGCGATCCTGCATGCGGCCTACAACGATGCGCAGGGCATCACGGCGCAATTCAACCTCAATGCGCTGGAGCGGCTGAACCGAGAGTTCGACGGCGACGTGGACCTCTCCGCGTTCCGACATCGCGCATTCTTCAATGATGCCGAGAGCCGCATCGAGATGCATCTCGAGTCGGTGGTGGCACACTCGTTCCGGCTCTTCGGCGACGAGTTCCACATGGCCGAAGGCGAGACCATCCGCACCGAGATTTCGTGCAAGTACGATCGTGCCCGCCTCGACGCGGTGGCGCAGGCCGGCGGCTGGCGCGTCGACCGGCTGTTCACTGATGAGCGGCAGTGGTTCTGGGTGGCGTGGCTGCGTCCGGCCTGAGCACCGCGCGGCGGTGACGTGGGTGCCGGGCGCGAGGCATATTGCCGGTCCCGCTCCCACACCCGCCGCCACGCCGTGTTCGACATCGTTCTCCACACTCCCGAGATTCCGCCGAACACCGGCAACGTGATCCGCCTCTGCGCCAACACCGGCGCTCGGCTGCACTTGGTGGAACCCCTCGGCTTCAATTTCGAGGACCGGCAGCTGGAACGGGCCGGGCTGGATTATCGCGACCTCGCCGACGTGAGCATTCATCGCGACTGGGAGACCTGCCGCACGATCCTCGGTGACCAGCGCCGCTGGCTGGCATTCTCGGCGCGCGGCACCACGCGCTACACCGACGTGGCGTTCGTCGCCGGCGACGTGCTGGTGTTCGGCCCGGAGTCCACCGGCCTGTCGGATGCGCTGCTCACCACCTTCGCCCCCGAGGATCGGATCCGGCTGCCGATGCTCCCGGCGCGGCGCAGCCTGAACCTCTCGAACACCGTCGCCGTCGTCGCGTACGAAGCCTGGCGGCAGCTGGGCTTCGCTGGCGGTGCGTGACATGGACGGACATATAGTGTCACGCACCGGTCGACTCCCTTCACGCCACCCCTCATGACACTCCGCCGAATCGCCTTGCTCCTCTGCGCCGTCACCAGCACCGCCCGGGCGCAGAGTGCGTTCGTGCAGGTGCTCCGCGGCGATACCGTCGCAGTGGAGAAGTACACGCGTACACCCACGCGGCTGGATGTCACGCTGGTGGCCAAGGGCGCCGGCCTGCAGCTCCTGTCCAGCCGCATCGGCCCAGGCGGCGCGCTCGGTGCGATGACGCTGGCGGTACAGGCGCCCGGTGCGAGCGCCGAATCTCCATCGATCCTGCGCGTGCAGGTGGAGATGCAGGCCGATACGGCGATCGCCGTCGTCGAACGTGGCGGCGCGCCGCAGACGCAGCGCATCCCATCGAAGGTCGGTGCGCAGCCGGCCGCCGCCAACGTGGTGGCGTACATCGAGACGATGCTGATCGCGGCGCGGCGCACCAGGCAGGCGACGGCCACGGTGGCGACCCTGTCGCTGGTCAACGGTGCCACGACCAATGCAGTCTTCACCAACCTGCAGAGCGATTCGGTGACGGTCACGGTCGGTGGATCGGCCGCCTTCCTGATCACCGACAGCACGGGGCGCGTGAAGCGTGGCGGTGACGTCAGCGGTGCACTGGTGTTCTCGCGCGTGGATGGCGTGGCGGTGACGAAGCTGGCGTTCGCCAAGCCGGATTACGCCGCACCGTCCGGTGCGCCGTACATCGCCGAGTCGGTCACGGTGCCGACCACCGTCGGCCACACGCTCGGCGGCACCTTCACCAGGCCGACCGGCGTGACGACGCGGTTGCCGGTGGTGATCAGCATCAGCGGCAGCGGTCCACAGGACCGCGACGAGTACATCAGTCTCGTGCCGAAGGGGTATCGCCTGTTCCGGCAGGTCGCCGATACGCTCGGTCGTCGGGGCGTGGCGATGCTGCGCCTGGACGATCGCGGGGTGGGTGAATCCACCGGCAGCTTCGCCACCGCCACCAGTCGTGACTTCGCCAGCGACGTGCGCGCTGCGATGGCATACCTGCGCACCCGCGCCGACGTGGATCCATTGCGGATCTTCCTCGTCGGGCACAGCGAGGGCGGGATGATCGCGCCACTGGTGGCGTTGGACGAGCCGACCCTGGCCGGCATCGTGCTGATGGCAGGCCCCGGACGCAGTGGCCGTGACATCCTCCGCTTCCAGAGCAGCTACGCGATCGAGCACGACACGGCCATGACACCGACGAAGCGCGCCGAGATGCTGGCGCGCGTGCCGCAGATGGTGGACTCCGCGCTGGCATCGACACCGTGGCTGACGTTCTTCGGCGCGCATGACCCGATCGCGACGGCGAAGCGGGTCAAGGTGCCGGTGCTGATCCTGCAAGGTGGTGACGACCAGCAGGTGATCGCCAGCGAGGCGCCGCTGCTCGAGCGCGCGTTTCGCGACGGCGGCAACCGCGACGTGACGGTGCGTGTGTTTCCGGAGCTGAATCACTTCTTCATCCGGCAACCGGGCGGCGATCCGTCGGGTTACAGCACGCTCGGCACCAACCTCGCGGCGCCCGAGGTCTTGGGCCTGGCGGCGGAGTGGATCGTGCGCAAGGCGTCGCGGAGTGGTGCGCCATGATGCATCGTTGATCAGGCGCTTCTGCCGCACACCATCTCACCCCAGCTTCGTCCCTCATGTCGCATCGCCTGATCGTCACTGCCCTGTTCCTCGTCACCTCCACCGCGCTGCACGCGCAGGCGCGCCGCGAACGCGTGGATCCCGACATCCGGAAGGGCACGGTCACGATCAACCCGTTCGCGGTCTTCGCCGAATTCCTGACGGGCGATGTCGAGGTCAAGGTGGCGCCGGCGGTGACGGTGGGTGCCGGCGGCAGCTTCGCCAGTTCGGAGTTCGACGGCTATCGCGCGCTGGAGGCGAAGGTGCGCTATTACCCCGCCGAACGCGCGCTGCAGGGCTTCTCGGTGGCCGCCACGGCGGGATTCTCGAGTGGTGAAGGAACGACCTACGATGGCACCACGGAGCGCCGCACGCGGGAGACGTTTCCGTCGGTCGGTACGGAGCTTAGCTACCAGTGGATCCTCGGTCCGTCCTCGCGCTTCGTGGCCGTCACCGGCATCGGACTGAAGCGATTCCTGGGTGCCGACAGCAATGCGGACTTCTTCGATCCGGTGATCCTCCCGACGGCGCGCATCAACATCGGCTTCGCCTTCTGATCGGACTCGTGCGACATGATCGACGCGGTCGCTGCCCACTCCTGGCAGCGACCGCGTTCTCGTTCCGGCATCACGTTTGACAGCGACGCTCGCGTCGCACAGGCTTGAGCCTCACCTCCCAATCCCCCCGGAGTGCCTCGTGTCCGTCCGCCGCCTGCTGCCGCTGATCGCCACCGCCCTGCCGCTCGTCACACTGCCGGCCCAGCCACGGGTGTCGGTCACGCTGCCGGCCGCGCGCGCCACGACGCCGCAGGACGGCCGGCTGCTCTTCCTGCTCTCGGCCGATTCCACCGCGGAGCCGCGCTTCCAGATCCAGTTCGGTGCCAACACGCAGCTGGTGTTCGGCAGCGACGTGGATGCCTGGGCTCCGGGCACGGCGCGCGTGGTGCCGACGGAGGCGTTCGGGTTTCCGATCCGTGCCCTGAAGGACGTGCCGGCCGGCACGTATCGCGTGCAGGCGTTCCTCAATCGCTACGAAACGTTCAAGCTGGCCGACGGGCGCACCCTCAAGCTCGCCCCCGATCGCGGCGAGGGGCAGCAGTGGGCCTCGAAGCCGGGAAATCTCTACAGCACGCCGCGCACGATCCGCTGGGATCCGGCGCGGCCGGACGCGATCACGCTCTCGCTCGACAACCAGATCGCCGCACTCCCCGATCCGGCCACCCGCGAGACGAAGTACGTGAAGTACGTCCGGATCCGCAGCGAGCGGCTGTCGAAGTTCTGGGGACGTGACATGTTCCTCGCCGCGTGGGTGCTGCTGCCGTGGGGCTTCGACGAACATCCGTCGTCGCGGTATCCGCTGGCGATCAACCACGGCCACTTCCCGATGTCGCTCAGCGGCTGGCGCGAGACGCCGCCCGACAGCACGCTCAAGCCCGACTTCAGCGAGCGCTTCCAGCTGGCCGGCTACAACCGCATCCAGCAGCAGCTCGGGTACGAGTTCTTCCAGGCCTGGACCGGCAAGGGATTTCCCCGCGCGCTGATGATCGAGATCCAGCATCCCACGCCGTACTACGACGACTCATACGCGGTGAACTCCGCCAACACCGGTCCGTATGATGACGCGATCCAGTATGAGCTGATCCCGGAAATCGAGAAGCGCTATCGCGGGCTCGGCCAGGGCTGGGCGCGCTTCCTGTTCGGTGGATCGACGGGCGGCTGGGAGTCGATGGCGGTGCAGATGTTCTATCCGGAGGAATACAACGGCGCCTGGGTGGCGTGCCCCGACCCGATCGACTTCCGGCACTACACCACGGTCGACATCTACAGCGACACCAACGCCTACTTCGTCACCAGTCGCTTCAAGCGCACGCCACGTCCCGCCCATCGCAACTTCCTCGGCCACGTCGACGCGACGGTGATGGACATGAACCAGTTCGAGTACGCGCTCGGCTCACATGGGCGCTCGGGCGACCAGTTCGACGTCTGGGAGTCCACCTATTCGCCGGTGGGGCCGGACGGCTATCCGGCGCGCATCTGGGATCGCGAGACCGGGAAGATCGATCCCAAGGTCGCCACCTACTGGCGTGATCACTGGGACCTGTCGTTCATCCTCAAGCGCGACTGGGCCACGCTGGGTCCGAAGCTGAAGGGCAAGCTGCGCATCTACGTCGGCGACATGGACAACTATTACCTCAACAACGCGGTGTACGAGGTGGAGAAGTTCCTGCGCACCGCCTCACCAGCCGCCGACGCGGTGGTGGACTACGGCGATCGCGACGAACATTGCTGGAACGGTGACCACACCCGCAGCAACGCCTACTCGCGCCTGCGATACCCGCAGATGGTGCTGCCGTGGGCGGTGGAGCGCATGCTGACCACCGCGCCCGCCGGCGCCGACCTGCGCAGTTGGCGGTACTGAGCATCGATGATGCGCATGACCGCCTCCGACTTCCGCGACCTGCTGTCGGCGCTGGCCGACGGCTGGCGCCGGCGAGACTATGCGTTCGTGGCCAGCCACTTCGCCGACGACGTGCGGTACGGTGATCCCACACGCTACGCCCTGCACGGTCGCGCGGCGCTGCAGGCCTTCTTCACCGCTGACGACGACATGCCGCAGTCGTGCACCTGGCACACGGTGCTGTTCGACGAGGCACAGCAGCGCGGCGCCGCGGAATACACCTACGTCGGAACGCACCAGTATCACGGGACGGTGCTGGTGCGCGTCGAGTCGGGTCAGATCACCCACTGGCGCGAATATCAGCACACCGACGAACGACCGTGGGCGACGTTCGCCGAGGCGACCATGTTTCCGGAGCAGCCGGGCGACGAGTGACGCCGCCGGCCGCAGTCAGCCGCGCCACGCAGCGATCTGCGCGCGCAACCGCGCAGGTCACATCGTCGTGCAGGGCGTCGGCGCCATCTTCCCGCGCGCGAACGACACGCGCTTCGCACCGTCGACCTCCTGCGTGAACGTCCAGCGCCCGTTGGTGAAGGTGCGCGGGACGCGCGGATCTTCACCACCCGGCGTGGTGAGCCTCGGCAGCGTGAGCACGCTGCCATCGGCGGCGGTGACGTACGCTGCGCCAGCCTCCAGCGCGAGGCGGAACTCGTACGTGCCGCACTGCACCCGCAGCGTCGGGACCGGCGTGACCTGCTGCCGCCCCGTGCCCGCGCCGGTACCATCGCTCATCGTCACCGCCGAGAGCTGCAGGCGCAGTGGACCAGCGGCGGTGCCGGCTTGCACCGGCGTGTCCTCGCCGCTGGCGAACAACAATCGGTCGCCACTGTTGATGCGTGCGGAGAGCACCAGCCTGGCGCCGGCCGTGACGAGCGAGTCGGGGGCCAGGAGCTCGAACGACCACGGTGGTCCCTGCGCCGCCGTGAATTCCTGCGTCGCGATCACGCTGCTCACGCTCTCCGGTCTCGCCGCATCGCGCAGCTCGACACGCACGATCGCGTCGGCCGGCAACGGCTCGAACGACTCGATGAACGCCTCGCCGCGGACCGATGTCTTCGGCGTGGCGGAAGCCGCGCGCAAGGCAGCGCTGGTGTCGGCGGCGGAGTCGTTGGTGGCACGCATGCAGGCCTGCGGCGCGGCCAGCAGCAGCAGGAAGACGGCGGCGCGACGCGGAGTCAGCGTTGCTGGCGACATACCCACCTCACTGTGCGGTGCAGAGGCGCGGCGTGGATCGCCCCAGCGCGAAAAAGGTGCGCCCCTGTCGGATCTCGAGCACGTGCCGACCATCGGAGAACGTGGAGACACCGGCCACGCTGGAGAGCTGCGGCAAGGTGTAGTCGACGCCGTTGACGCGCACGACGGCTGCCACGCCATCCAGTCGCACCGCGATCTGCTCCCCCGATTCGCAGCGATACTCCACCACCGGGTTTGGCAGGACGCCCGCCACCGGTTCACTGGCAGATTTCCTCGCGCAGCCCGCGAGAGCCGCTGCAGCGCCGAGGACGACGATCAGACGAGCCATGTCGGACTCCGGTTGGGGTCGGTCATGCACGCGTGCCGCGCGCACGCCGTGCGCTCTCTTCATACCCGCGAAACCGTGACATCGGTAGTCCAGGCCGACCAGCGCCGACGCGAGATGGCCGCGGTGCGATGCGTCATCGGACCCGATTGCGGTGACAACCTGATCCGCATCAGCTAACGTGGCCTCAGCCTGAAGGCCGCCGCACCCGTCCACCGCGTCATCCAGGGTCACCCGTGTCGCTGCTCGCCCTCCTCGACCACACCCTGCTCGGCGCCGCCTCACGGGTCGCGATCGATGCCGACACACTGGCCGGGCAGGTCGAGTCGTTCACGTTCGGGGACCTCGAGGTGCGCAGCAACCGGCTGGCCTGGGTGCTGAACGATCGCGGCATCCGGCAGGGTGACCGCCTCGCATTCATGCTCGGCAATCGCATCGAGATCGTCGATCTCTGGCTCGCCTGCGTCAAGCTGGGCGTCATCGTGGTGCCGGTGAACGTGCTCTATCAGGCGCGCGAGATCGCCCACATCGTGGGCGACGCCGAACCGACGGCGGTGGTGACGACCCCCGACCGCTTCGCTGACCTGGCCGAGGGTGTGACGGCGTGGAGCATCGACCTCCTGACACGGGCCGCTGATGCACTGGTGCAGGTACGCGCGCGGCCACTCTGCGTGCAGGGCACCATCAGTGATGCGGAGACGCCACTGGCGCTGGTGTACACGTCGGGCACCACCGGGGCGTCGAAAGGGGCCGTGCTCACCCATGGCAACTTCGCCAGCAACGCGCTGGTGCTGAACGCATCGTGGGCAATGCAGGCCGACGACCGACTGCTCTGCACCCTGCCGCTTTTTCATGTGCATGGACTCGGCAACGCCCTGCATTGCTGGCTGCTGAGTGGCTGCCACCTGAAGCTCGTGGCGCGATTCGAGGCGCAGAAGGCGGCTGCGCTGTTCAGCGGTTACGCCCCGACCGTCTTCTTCGGCGTGCCGACGATGTACGTGCGCCTGCTCGACGTGAACGCCGACGTCGCGCGCGCCATCGGCCAGCGGGCGCGCCTGTTCGTATGCGGATCGGCGCCGCTGCCGGCGCAGGTGCTGGAAGCGTTCCAGGAACGGTTCGGGCACGTGATCCTGGAGCGCTACGGCATGACCGAGACGCTGATGAACGTCAGCAATCCGTACCATGGCGAACGGCGTGCCGGCACGGTGGGGCTGCCGCTCGCGCTGACGGCGGTGCGCATCGTGGGCGACGATGGTGCCGACGTGCCAGACGGCACCAGCGGCGAGTTGTGCGTGCGCGGCCCCAACGTCTGCGCCGGCTATTGGCGACGGCCGGACGCCACGGCCGCTGGCTTCCGCGACGGCTGGTTCCGCACCGGCGACATCGGCGTGCGGTCGGCCGACGGGTACATCACGCTCGAGGGACGCCGCAGTGAGCTGATCATCTCCGGCGGATTCAACATCTATCCGCGCGAGATCGAGGAACTGCTGCTGGAACAGCCGGGCATCCGCGAGGCGACCGTGGTGTCGCGACCCGATGCAGCGCGTGGCGAGGTGCCGGTGGCATACCTGGTCTGCGACGAATCGCTGGACATCGACGCGCTGGAAGCACACCTCCGCACGCAGCTGGCGTCGTTCAAGATTCCGCGCGCCTTCGTGCGGGTGGATGCGCTGCCGCGCACGGCGCTGGGCAAGGTGCAGAAGCACCTGCTGCCGCCGGCGCCATGAGTCCCGCGCTGCTCTCGCTGTTCGCGCTGCTGCTCGTCATCGCCGGCAGCCTCTCCTCGCGCATCAACGTCGGGGTATTGGCGGTGGCGCTGGCGTGGCCGATCGCGATCTTCGCCGCCGGCTGGAAGGTGGACGCGGTTATGGCCACGTTTCCCAGCACGCTCTTCATCACGCTGGTGGGCGTGAGCGTGCTGTTCGGCGTGGCGCAGGCCAACGGCACCATGGAAGCCATCGCCAAGTCGGCGGTTGGCATGCTGCGTGGCCACGCGGCGCTGCTGCCGCCGCTGTCCTTCCTGATGGCCTGCGCCATCTCCACGGCCGGTCCCGGATCCATCTCCGCCACGGCGCTGCTGGCACCGCTGGCGATGGGCATCGCGGTGCAGGCGCGCATGCCGGTGTTCCTCGCGGCACTGATGGTCGGCAACGGCGCCAACGCCGGGAACCTGTCGCCGATCAGCGCGGTCGGCGTCATCGTGCACAGTTCGATGGCGAAGATCGGGCTCGAGGGGCACCTCTGGAACGTGTGGTCGGCCAACTTCGCCGCGCACCTGCTGGCATCGGTGCTGGCGTGGGCCCTGTTCGGCGGCCCGGCGCTGCTGCGTGCCGGCACGGTGGATCGCCTCGACGCGCCGCCGCCGCTCACCTCGCGACACTGGAGCACCATCGCCGTCATCGCAACCTGGGTCGCGGCGGTGGTGGTATTCCGCCTCAATCCGGGGCTCTCGGCGTTCGTCGCCGCCAGTGTCCTGATCCTGACGGGCCTCGGAGACGACGCCGAAAGTGTGAAGCTGGTGCCGTGGGCGGTGATCCTGATGGTCTGCGGGGTCAGTGTACTGATCGGCGTGCTGGAGAAGACCGGTGGCATGGACCTCTTCACGACGGTGCTGGCGCGCATCGCCACGCCGGACACGGTGAACGGCACCATCGCCGGCATCACCGGCCTGATTTCGACCTACAGCTCCACCTCCGGCGTCGTGTATCCGGCCTTCATTCCGGCGGTGCCGGGCCTGGTGCAGAAACTCGGCGGCGGTAACGCGCTCGAGATCGTGATGAGCATCAACGTGGGCGCGGCGCTGGTGGACGTGTCGCCACTGTCCACCATCGGGGCGCTCTGCGTGGCCGCGCTGCCGCAAGGCAGTGCCGACGCGAAGAAACTCTTCCGACAGTTGCTGCTGTGGGGGTTCTCGATGACCCTCGCCGGCGCGCTCTTCTGCCAGCTCTTCATCCGCTTCTTCGCGTAAGCGGCCGTCAGACGCGACGAGGGGCCGGGCATCAGTCGTGATGCCCGGCCCCTCGTGCGTCCTGCGCGGTGTGCTAGTTGCCGCGCACCGTGATGCCCACGCTCTGTCGGTAGAACGTGCCTTCAGGATACGGCAGCGGGCTGCTCACCTCGGTCACCTTGCAGGTGTTCGGCACGTTGCAGCGCGTGCTGTTCGGCGGGCAGGGACCGGTGTTGAAGTTGAGCGTCACCGTGCCCGCATTGGGACCGACCTCGGACAAACGCAGCATCACCTTCTTCGCATTCGGACCGCTGGCGCCGACGATCGGTTGGCTCAGCGTGAAGGTGATGGCCTTCGTTTCCGAGTTGCTGCCGCGCAGGAACGCCGTCGCCGTCTCCGTGCGTGCCGAGGCGTCCGCTGGGTTGAAGGTCCCACGTGTGATCAACAGCTGGATCTCATGCCGCGTGACGTCGTTCGCCTGACCCGCTGACGACAGGAAGACCGTGATCTCCCGGATCGTCTTGTTGTTGCCTGGGTCGGGGATGAAGAAGGCGTTGGGCTTGCTCGGATCGTTGAACGGGTCACCGCCACCGGTGGGCAGGCACTGGTTCAGTACGGCCAGCGATGCCGTGGTGCCCGTGGCTGTGAAGAGCACCGCGCTGCCACCCGACGTGGCCAGGAGCTCGTTGGCGCCGGAGCCTACGGTCCACGTGGTGCTCGCACGGCCGTCGGCGCCGGTGGTGGACTGTGCCGGGCTCACGCTCCCGGCGCTGCTGCCACCCGGCTGCCAGCCGACCACCGCGCCGACCACCGGATTGCCGAAGGCATCGCGCACCAGCACCGTCGGCTGGATCGCCAGCGCCGAGCCGGCCAGCGCACTCTGCAGATCGCCGGCCACCTTGGTCAGCGTCGACACACTCGCCGCCACCACGTCGAAGCTGTTGCCGTCCACCAGGTAGCTGCCGCTGGTGGCACGGAGACTGTAGCCGGTGTTGGCGACGGTGATGCTGACGGGCGAGAACGAGGCCACGCCATTCACGGCGGTCGCCGACGTCTGCGATCCGGCCGCGAACGCCGCCGCAGCACCAGCGCGACGCAGTGCGAGCGTGACCGAGCCGGTGAAGCTGGTCACGGTCACGTTGTTCTTGTCCACCAGCGCGACCTGCACCGGGATGTTGGCGCCGGCTGCAACCGTTGCACCACTCGCCGGCTGCGCGCGGAACGCGAGGCCGGTGGGCGGATTGCCGGTGGCGGTGAAGAAGCGCGCATCCTCGTACGTGACGCCGGGCGGCACGTCACCACCGATGCCGCCGACGGCACGGAGGCGATTCTGGCCCGGGTTGCCGCCGAGTGTCCAGCAGACCTGTACCGAACCGTCTGCCAGCGTGTTGGCGACGACCGAGCTGCCGAACGTGCCGCAGCTGCCATTCGCATTCTGCAGCGCCACGCTGCCACCACCGATGGTGGCGGTGAACGTCACCGGCGCGCCGGACAGCGGTGTGCCGAGTTCCGTGGTGAGAATCACCTTCGGGCGGCAGGCCGCCTCGATCGCGTTGCCGGCCGGCGCTTCCGTTCCCGAGCAGCTGGTGGCCGTCGGTTCGATGGTCAGGATGCGCAGTTCCGACGCCAACCCGCCCACGCCGCCGGCGAACGACACCGTCGCGTCGACCGGGGCGAACGGGCTCAGTTCCGACGCCAGGCCGCCCACACCACCGGCGAAGAAGGCCGTCGCGTCGGACGCGAACGCCACGCGCGGCGTGAACAGCGCCGCCACGCGACCCAGCAACCCCGGGGCGAAGAAGTCGGTGCGCGGTTCGGCCGCGGTGTACGCGGTGGCGCAGTTCAGGAAGTCGGCGTTCGCCGGTGGCTCGAGCCGGAAGCCGGTCGACGCGTCGTGCCCGAGTCGCAGCCGCGCGAAGATGTCCGCGCTCAGCGTGGCCGGGGCACACACCCCGACGACGAGATTCTGCAGGAACGGCAGGTTGTTCACCGACAGCTTCTGGAAGTCGTAGAACCCGCGATACTGGTCCAGCTTCGTGTTCAGCGGGCCGTCACCCGGCTCCACCGGCACGAACGGGATCGGCAGGATCGAGAAGATCGTCGGCTCCTGGATCGTGTTGGCCGCCAGCGAGATGCCGGCCAGTCGATCCGCCGAGTAGATGATCTGCGCGCCATCGGAGGGCGTGACCACGTACACACCATCGGGATCGTCGATGGTGAAGCCGAGACCGGCGTAACAGGCGATGGCGTTGATGAACGTCTTCAACGCCGCCTCGGTACCGCCAAGGGCACGCTGTGCGTTCTTCCGTAGCGTGAACTCGATGATGTTGAACGCGACCTGGCGCGCCATCGCAGCGTCGCCCGACAGCACGGCCGACTCCAGCTGGCCGATCTTGCCGACGACGGACGCGACGTCAGGTGAACCCGGACCGAAGGCTGCGACGGCGAGGTTCACCAGTTGCGCTGCTGTCACAGGGGTGCAGGCCGCGCTGGCGGTGGTCTGCAGATCGGGGCGCGGCGCCGTGGCGCCGATGACCGCTGGTGCTGATGTCGTGGGGAGAACGCTGCTGCGTGTGTCACCGCAGGCCGTCAGCACCGCGCAGGCCAGCAGCGCGGTGAGACGTGATCGTATCGAGGTACGCATGTGCACTGTTCCTGGCGCTGTCGCGCGATGAGCTATCCGGCCACGCAAAGGGGGGGAGTGCGGGGCCAGTTGCGCACTACGCTGCGAGCGTCACCTCGATCACGCAAGCCGTAGATAGGAAATTTTTCACATTCGTCGCGCGCACACTCGCGCGTGCACATGCATGCGCACTGCGCCGCGCGATGTGCAGATGAGAATCACCTCTCTGCATGACGACTGCACCATGCAGTGACGCTAATGCTGCGCGCGTATCGAGCACGCAGTGAGGCAGGAGTTGCCGGGTGTGCCGGGCCGAACTCAGCTCGCGCCGACGACCTGCTCGTAAGCCGCATCACCCTTCAGGGGGCGGAAATACCAGCCCGGATCCTTGCGGAACGCCTCGATGCGCTGCGGATTCGCGGCCAGATATTCCTTCAGCAACCGCACCGCATCCGCCTTGTCGCCCAGCTGCGCGCGGACGAAGGCACCGCGGAAGGCGAGATCGCGCAGCGGATCCATCGCCGGCGTGCCAAGCGAGCCGTTCACCACCCGGCGCGCGCTGTCGGCGAGGGCCGGTGCGCCATCCTTCGCCGCCCGCGCGATGACCGCCGCCACCAGCATGTTCTCCGTCAGTCCTTCCAGTTCCTTCGCCGCCGGCGGTACCAGCGCCACGGCGGAGTCGCGCAGCGCCCACGCCAGCGTCACGTCAGGCGCCTCGGTGCCGGTGGAGAGCATGTACAGGCGGCAGCGCATCGTGCGCACGTCGCTCGGGAACCGCCGGCGCGCCTCGGCGCACCACTGCCCCGCCTTCTGGAACTGTTCGAGGTCGTAGCTGGCGTTGAACAGCCGCGACAGGATCACGTTCGCGTTGGAGAGGAACTCGTCGGCGGAGTACGCCTGCTGCGCCGCCAGCACCACGTCGGTCGGCCCGAACTCGGGCGTCTGGTAGTAGAGGTGCGACAACATCGCGAACGCGCCGGCCTGAAAACGATTGATCGTCGTGGCGCGCACCAGGTCATCCTGCGCCTGCTTCAGCGCCAGCGCCTTCTTCGTCGCATCGGTCTCGATCCCCGACAGCCAGCCGAAGTAGCGCAGGCTGCCGCGCGCCTCGAGGGCGTCGGAGTCGTCGGCGTCGATCGCCAGAGCGCTGTCGCTGAGGATCACGCCGTTGCTCACCCACTGCGAGATCGCCACCATGTCACGACCGGCCAGTCTGGCGCGCCGATAGGCCATGAAGGCGCGGCGGGTGAACGGCTCCGGCCACGCCGGGTCGGCCTTGGATGCCAGCACGAACAGCGAGTCGGCGCTGGTGAACCGCTTGCCCACCGTGGGCGCGTCACCGGCACTGATCGCGGCCTCGGCCTGCTTCCACGCCTGCTCTCCGCGCTGCGCGAACAGCCAGGCATCGGGGCTGGCGGTGCGCACACGCGTCTCCTTCAGCTTCAGCTCCGCGCCCAGCTTGTCGCGGATCATGTCCGACGCCACCACCGCGATCGAGTCGCGCAGCGCCAACTGCTGGTCGAGCGCCAGCGAGATGTTCTTCTTGCCGAGGTTCACGCCCGAGGCATCGTCGAGGAACACGTTGACGCGCACCCGACCGGCGTCCTTCACCACCGTGCCGCGCACCAGGTAGCCGGCGCGCAGCTCACGCGCCACGCTGTCGTCGGACACCGCGCGTCCGCGGAATTTTTCCACGCCGGTGCGCGAGATGGTGGTGAAGCTGGCGGTGCTGGTGGAGAGCGTGCGGATCAACTCCTCCGTCAGTCCGTCGGCCAGCGGCCCGAGCGACGAATCCGCGGACTCGTCGCTGAAGTAGAGCACCGCGAGTCGGTTGGAGTTCTCCACCGCCGACGCCTTGGGCGTGCCGGCGGCCAGCGTCCAGGCACCGATGCCGCCACCGGCCACCAGCACCACCGCCGCCGCCAGCGTGGCCGGCTTTCGCCACCACGGCGTGACGTCCATGTCGGCGACACGATGCGTGGAGGTGCGGCCGCGCACGGAGCGCGTGCGCATGGTGGAGGTGGTGCCCATCGCGACGCCCATCATCTCGATGAAGGCGTGTGCGGTCTGCGGGCGATCCGCCGGCACCTTGCCCATCACCGCGAAGATCGCTTCCTCGATCTCCTCCGGCACGGCGTTGCGAACGATGCGCACGCTCGGCACCTGCTCCATCACGTGCCGCGCCATGATCGCCATCGAGCTCTTGCCGAGAAACGGCGGCTCGCCGGCCAGCATCTCGTAGAGCATGCACCCGAGGCTGTAAAGGTCCGCCGTCGGTCCCACCACTTCACCGGCGGCCTGCTCCGGCGCCATGTACACCGGCGTGCCGACCGCCATGCCGGTCTGCGTCAGCTTGGCCTGGCCGGCCTCACTGGCCGCCTTGGCGATGCCGAAGTCCGCCACCAGCGCATGCTCGCCGGAGAGCAGGATGTTCTCCGGCTTGATGTCGCGGTGCACGATGCCCTGCTGGTGCGCGTATCCCAGCGCATCGGCCACTTCCATCGTGAGCCGGATCGCATCGTCCACCGGCAGCTGCCCTTCCCGATCGAGGCGGTCACGCAGCGACTCACCGCGCACGAACGGCATCACGTAGTACATCAAGCCATCGAAGACACCCGAGTCGTACATGCCGAGGACGTGCGGGTGCTGCAGCTTGGCCGCGAGCTTGATCTCGCGCTCGAATCGTTCGGCGCCGATCGACGCTGCCATCTCTGGCAGCAGCACCTTGATGGCGACCTCGCGCTCGTGCTTGACGTCGTTGGCGAGGTAGACGGTGGCCATGCCGCCACGGCCGAGCTCGCGCTGCACGTCGTAGCGGCCAGCGAGTGAGGCGCGCAACCGCTGGAGCGTGTCATCCGAGCCGCCGGGTGGCGGCGCCACACGCATCGCGGCGTATTCGAGCGTGAAGTTGAGCCCGCAGCGGCTGCAGAAGATCGCATCTTCGGCGGTCGAGGCTCCACACTTCGAACAGGACGTAGGCAGACCGCACTCCAGCCAGAGTTTCAGCGACGTGACGCACTACGTTGCAGCACGTGTCGGCGTCGTGCAACAACGCCGCCGGTGGCGGCAATCCTGCCGGCGGCGCCTGGATGTCGACGCGCGCCTGTAGAGAGCCCTACAGTAACCGCGTCGTTATGCGTTGCCAATCTTGCGACAGCGCACCCAGCATCATCTGACCATCGGTCGAAGGTCAGCGGCGACGGGCGGTGATCAGCACCGCGATCTCATCCGGCCGCGGATTGATGAAGTCCAGCCGAACTCGGCCGTCGCGCAGCGTCGAGACCGTGGCCGGGATCGTACTGTTGGTGAGCATCCACCCAGCCGGCAGCACGACCGCGTTCGCCGGTCGTCCGAACCCGCGGTCCCAGATCAGCTCGTCGTTCACCACACGATAGCGCGCAGAATCGGTGTAGGTCTCGAACATCCGCAGCCGCACCGACGTCCCGGGCGCCACGGCAGGAAAGCGAAACACCACCACCTCGGTGGTCGGCGTCACGTCGGGCACGGCCAGTCCCGCCCGGGTGATCGCGGCGCCCTTCAGCACCGCATGCTGCAGCGGCTCGCCGCTATCGAGGTTCACCGCCCGCGGATTCGTCACGGTGCTCCCGGCGCGCACGATGTTGAGGTAGGTGGCGGTGCCCTGGCGCGCCTCCGTGTAGTCGTGATACAGGTCGAAGGCGTGCGTCTCGGGTTGCTGCAGGTGGTAGACGATCTCGCGATCCTGGTGCGCCCGTTCGGTGAGCCGGCCGGCCATGGCCGACACGCCAGCGCGCAGCGTGGGCGCCGGCACCGCGCGCAGCGTCACCGCCGCTTCCGATGGCGTGGCGTTCCAGAAGCTGATGCCGACGCGACCATCGGCCTCCTGCAGCACCTGCGCCGGGAAGGTCGACGCGACCAGCTGGTAACCCATCGGCAGCACCACCGCGTTGCGCTTGATGCCGAGTGGTCGCGTGAAGACCAGCGTATCGCCGCGGGTGAAGTAGCTGAGCCGATCCTCGTAGGTCTTGAGGATCAGCACCCGCTGTTCGCCGCCATCGGCCGGCACCGGCCGCGCCAGCGTGACACGGATGTAGGTCTGCAGGCTGTCGCCGCGCACTCCGCCCGCACGCGCCACCGACGCGCCCACCTCCTCGAACGCCAGCGGCTTCCCCGATGCGCGATCGAGCACGCTCTCGTCGGTGGCGATGCTGCCCTTCCGGATCGGGTTGAAGTAGTACGCGGCGCCTGGCGTGGTGGCGCTCACTTCGTAGATGATGCGGAACTTCCCCGAGCCCGGCGCCAGCAGTTCGTAGCGTGTGTATGCATCGGCGTCGGTCTGGCGCGCCGGCTCCTGCGCGTGCACCGCCGCGGCCGTGCAGGTGGCGACGGCGATGACGGTGATGCGATGGCGCATGGGAAGGACGCTGTGCGTGAGATGTCCCGGCGAGACGCCTGACTCTACCGCGCCGCGCGCTGTCGTGCCATGTGCGCCGTACTGCGACACGGCGGCGTTAGACTCAGCGCACCACCACGCACTGTCTCACGGCGTTGCCGCGCTGGCCGTGAAGCAGCCACCACCGCAACCGACTCGGTCACCGATGCCATCACCGGTTCGCTCGATCACGACGCGTGTCGTGACGCTCGCGATGTTCGTCGCCGCACCACTCGCCGCCCAGTTGACACCGGCGCCGGTGGCCGAGGTGCGCCAGCTGGTGACCTTCCTGTTCCAGCCCGGGAGAGCCGCAGACGCGATCGCGATCTACGAGTCGATGCTCAAGCCGATCTACCGCGATGTGGCACCGCTCCGTCGATTCCGCGGCTATCGCGAGGCGGAAAGCCCGGAACCGATGGACCTGATGGTCAGCAGCAGCTACGCGGGCATGGCCGGCATGGATGCCGCCAACGCGGCGCTGCGCGCGCCACGCCCGTCGGGCGCTTCGGCGTTCGCGCTCTACGGCACGCTGGCAACGATGTCGCAATCGCATCACGACCAGTTCGTGGAGATCCTTCCCGCGCTCAGCGACACACCGGACGACAGCGCCGGCATCACCGTCTTCGAGTACCTGCGCCTTGCACCGGGCAAGCAACAGCGATTCCCGACCCTGCTCTTCACCGACATGCGGCGTATCGAGCGCGAGGCAGCGCTCTATCGCTGGTCGGAGACCGGCCGCCTGCTGGTCAGCGACGGATGGGATTTCCTGCGCATCCACCACATGCGTTCTCTCGCCGACTGGCAGCGTTACCGCGACGTGCAGCGCCTCGGTCCCGCCGGCGAGGCGATGCAGGGCATGATCGCGGCACGCAAAGCGGTGATCCTGCGACTCGAACCACGACTCTCGGTGCGCTGACCGGCGTCAGCGGCGGATGGCCTGCAGCAGTGTGGCAGTGCCTTTCTGCCGCGCCGCCTCACCAGCATCCGCACCGCGGTACTTGCCGATGCGCACGATCACGAGGTCGTGTGACGGGACGATCCACGCGCTCTGCCCTCCCGCGCCGAGCATCGCGTACGCATCGCGTGGCATCGGTTCGTCACCATCGCCGTTGACCCAGAAGAATCCGCCGCCATACACCGGACGCCCGTCGGCCACCCAGCCGGGCGCCAGCGTCTTCGCATAGTTCACGTAGCCTTCCGGCAGCAATCGCTCGCCGTTCCACACCCCGTCCTGCAGATACAGGTTGCCGAGACGCGCCCAGTCGCGCGCCGCGATCACTTCCGCACCCTGGCCCAGGAAGTTGCCGTACGGATCGGTGTAGATCACCACGTCGCGCATGCCGATCTTGTCGAACAACGCACGCGTCGGAAACGCGTGGTAGTTCTCCCCCCGCTTCTCGGCGCCGAGCCGCACCAGGTAGCTGGCGAGTACCGGATCGACGTTGCGATAGCGCCCGACCTGGCCTGGCTTCCACTGCTGCGTGCGTGTCACGGCCCACTGATACGAGTTCGCCGAGCCCGCGTACAGGTAGAGATGCTCCGGATACCCCAGCTTCGGATCGTAGCCCGGGTCCTGTGGTGCACGCAGCCGCAGTCCGCTCGACATGCGCATGATGTCGCGGATCCGGATCTGCTGGCGCGGATCGCCACGCTTCTGCCACTCGGGAAACGGTGCCGGCTGGTCGAGCCGGTAGGTGCCCATCTGGATCAGGCGCGCCACCAGTGTGCCGGTGAGGCTCTTGCCCATCGACCAGCTCTCGAGCGGCGTGTGGATGCCGATGCCGGGTGCGTATCGCTCGCCGATGATGCGCCCCTTGTGAGTCACCACCACGGCCAGCGTCATCGCCGCGGATGGGCCGAAGACTTCATCCAGCGCACGTTCCAGCAGCAGCGGGTCGATGTTCGCCGGCAGCGGCGAGGTTGGCAGCACGTCGCCCATCGGCCAGGGCGTGGTGGCGGCCGGTGGCAGCGCCGATGTGACCACCGATGGTGTGAAGTACACCGAATCCACACCAGCCGGCAGCGGCACGCAGCCCTGGCTGCCGTAGACGCGCGCCACCCGCGTGGCGCCGTTCTTCAACGTCAGTCGCACGGTGCGCGTGGCGCGATCCACCACCGTGTCGCGTACCTCGCCGCGCTGCTCGAGCGGCCCGGTGAAGAAGCCGACGTTGGCGGCGGCATCGGCGGGTGAGAGTCCGGTCAGGAACACCGCGCCGCACAGCGTGGTGGCGAATCCGGCCGTGTAGTGTGACAACGCATCACCCGGAACGGCACTGAAGCGCCCGGGCATCTGCAGCGAATCACCCCGGGCGATCACCTCGGCCAGCGTCGCCACCCGCGGAGCTGCGGCCGCCGGCGTTGGGCGCTGCGCCAGCGAGGGGGCGCTGCAGAGCAGCGACAGGGTGACGACGTGACGCAGCGGCAGCGTGGGCATGACGGACTCGCGTGTTGGGGTGGACACGGCTCGGCTGGATCGTATCGCCGGGACCACGGCGCGACAGCTGGCGGCATCCTCACGCCGCCCGACGCCGTATCGATGCTGGCGCGTTTCGGCTGCTGAAGCGAGCGGCGGTCAGCGCGTGATGGACAGTTCCAGCGTCACCCATCCGCCGCGGATCGGATCACTGAAGCTCTGGCTGCGTGTGCGACGGGGGAAGCGCGCCGACACCGTCTGGCCCACGCTGCCGAAGGCGCCACCGACTTCCGGCGTGACGGTCACGCGGCGACCGATCGGGATCGACACACCGAGGCTGGCGCTGGCGGTGGTGCCGCTGGCGTCGAGGGTGGTGGGGATGCCGTTGACGGTGGTCTGTGCATTGCTCGTTTCGCGCAACACGCTCAGCATCGGCAGCACGCTCAGCGCACCGGCGGGAATGGCCACCGCGATGGTGGTGCCGAGGAAGTCACCGATGGGAATGATGCGCGTCGCCACGTCGGGCCGTTCGAGATCCACCGGCCGTGAATAGAAGGCGTTGACGGTGAGGAACCCGGTGCCGTCGCTACCGAAGAAGCGCATCAGGCGGCCGTCCACCGTCAGCATGCCGCCGCCGGGGAAGAGATTGCGGCCGTCGAGTGAGTCGGTGAAGCTGCGCGTCAGTTCCACGCCCGCGCCGACGGTGGTCTCGCCAGCGACCCGCGTCACACCGAGGCCACCGCGCACCGTCGTGCCGCGCCAGCTCACCGCATCGGTGCCACTCGGCTCGGGGTCGTACTCCACGCCGGTCCGCAGCGACAGCGAGACGCCGCCACCGATCGGCTGCGTGAGCGCGTATCGCATGCCGATCCGCGAGGCGATGCCGAGTGCACTGGCATCGAGGTCGATGGTGCTGGTGCCCACCGCACCGATGGCCTGCGCCTGCGATGCGCTGAGTGTGCCCGGCGACGACATCGACTGCGCGAAGATGCGCAGCGTATCGGCGGTGCGCAGTCGGACGTCGAGTCGTACGCTGGCGGGAGAGGTGCCGCCGAATTCCACCGGCGGACGGTCGTCGGTGGCGGTGGTGTCGCCGCTGTAGGCCACCGGTGTCAGGTCGAGGCGCAGCGTGGCGCGACGGAATCGCCCCACCCAACCCGCGTAGGACGCCTGCTCCGTGGCGCGCACGCCGCCGACGGTGTAACGCCGGTAGGTGGGTCGCACGGTGAACGACTGCCGGAACGCCGGCGGCGCGAGCAGCGGCTCCTCGGCCAGGATGTCGAGCGTGTCGGCCAGCACGTCGGCGATGATGCTGTCGCGCACCCGGGTGCTGAGCGTGTCGCTGCGCGGGCGCGTGGGCTGTGCCACGAGCGGCGCGGTGGCCAGAAACGGCACGGCCGCCAGCAAGGCCCGGAGGGCGATGCGGACGGCGCGTGACGGAATCGGTGCTGCAACGTGCATGCAACTCACTCTGATCGGCGTGGCACCAGCCGACGAGTGCCGGCTTACGGCGTGTCCGTGCCCGGCTTGGTGGCGGCCGGATTGGTGGGACGGTTGGCGGCGCGGTACGCTTTGAGATCCGCAGCCATCTGGTCACCGGTAATCGTACCAGCCTTCACCTGCGCGCGCAGTTCGGCCGCCTTCTCGCGCAGGCCCATCTGGTACGCGCGCATGTCGCGACGGAACTCGACCTGCTCGACCGGCATGGTGCTGGCCCGCTCGGCACGGCGGGCACGCGCGGCCTCGCGCTGCTCCGGCGTCATTGCCGCGCGCCGCTCGAGGGCCGCCTCACGACGGGCCACGGCGGCCTCGCGGCGCTCCAGCATCTGCTCGCGGCGGGTGGTGGCCGGGTTGGTGGTGCTGGCGCCCTGCGCCTGGATTGCGGGCACGGCCAGCAGCGCGATGGCGGCAAGGGTCAGGAAGCGGTGCGTCATGTCAGGACCTCGAACGAAGGGAAGTATCGGCACGGCCGCCGCGTGCTGGCGGCGACCGGCTGGAATCGCTGGACGGGCTTACGGGGTGCGACGCAGGTCGCGCACATCGCGGCGGCGGTCGCGCTTGTCACTGCGCAGGTCCCGCTTGTCGCGACGCAACTCACGACGGTCGCCCTTGATCTCGCGGCGCTCGGCGCCGGTCACGCGACCATCCGCCCGCGCCGAGCGCACGTCGCTGCGGATTTCGCGGCGATCACTCCGGATCTCGCGGCGGTCACCGCGGATCTCGCGATTGTCGCGGCGGAGCTCACGGGCTTCGCGACCCACATCCGCATTGGCGCCGGCGGCACGGGCCTGGGCCTGCACGGCAACCGGGGCGGCCAGCAGTGCGGCGGCGAACATCAGGGTCTGGAAACGCATCGGAGATCTCCTGCGGCGGGTGCCGCGTCTGGGCATCGGTCAGTGCCATGGTGGCTTCACAGGTACAGACGGCCCAGCTGCCCGGACGTTAAGTCGCGGCGGCATGTCGGGGAGGGTCAGGCTCCCGGCGGGCTCCCGATGACGCGGCGGGCAGGCGGCGAGGAAACCGGGCCCGCCATGTCGCTCCGGCGCCGCCGCACGGTATCGTTGGGGCACGACCTTCACCCGCCGAATCCCATGCCGCTCACCCGTCGCGACTTCATCGCCCGCACCGCCGCCTCCGCCGCGTCGCTCACGCTCACCGAGCGCCTGCACGCGATGCGGCTGGCGGACCCAATGCTGCCTGCCACGGTCGGTGCGGCGGCGCCGCGCGTGATCAGTTCCACCAACGGATTGCGCGGTGTGGCGCGGGCGTACGAGATGCTGCAGCGCGGTGACGACACGCTGGATGCGATCATCGCCGGCGTGAACATCCAGGAGCTGGATCCCGACGACAATTCGGTGGGCCTCGGCGGCCTGCCGAACGAGGACGGCGTGGTGCAGCTCGATGCCAGCTGCATGCACGGCCCCACGCGGCGCGCCGGCTCGGTGGGCTGCATCGAGGACATCGCGACGCCGTCGCTGGTGGCCAAGGCGGTGATGGACTACACCGACCACATCATGCTGGTCGGTGATCATGCAAGAAAGTTCGCACTCGAGATGGGCTTCACGCCGCAGAACCTGCTGACGCCCAAGTCGCGCCAGAACTGGCTGCGCTGGCGTGCGCGGCTCAATCCGGGCGATTTCCGTCTCGACTTCGACGACGACGTGGCGATCGCCAACACGCACGGCACCATCAACATGAATTGCGTGAACGCGAAGGGTGAGATGAGCAGCGTGACCACCACCAGCGGCATGGCCTACAAGGTGGCCGGGCGGGTGGGTGACAGCCCGATCATCGGTGCCGGGCAGTACTGCGACCAGTCCGCGGGCGCTGCCGGTTCCACGGGACGCGGCGAGGCCAACATCAAGGCTTGCGGTGGCTTCCTGACGGTGGAGTTCATGCGCCAGGGCCTGTCGCCGGAACAGGCGTGCCTCAAGATGCTGGAGCGCGTGGTGAGCATGACCGAGTCTCGCCTGCTGAACGACAAGGGTCGCCCGCGCTTCGATCTCGAGGTCTACGCACTGGCGAAGGATGGCCGCTACGGCAGCGCCAGCCTCTACGAAGGCGGCAGCTTCGCCGTCGCCGACGAGAAGGGCGCGCGGATCGAGAAGTCGGCGTATCTCTTCCGGAAGTCGGAGTTCCCCACCGGCGCCGTGCCGGTGCAGCGCGCACGCGCACGCTGACGATGCCTTCGCCCATCCGACGCATGGCCCACCTGCGTCGGATGGTGCCGTGGCTGGCGCTCGTCGCCGGCGTCGTCGCCTGTTCGCCCACACCGCGTGCGACCGCTCCAGCGCCTGGCGGCAGCGTGGTGCAGGGTTGGATCACCACACCCGATCGCCGCAGCCTGCTGGCGACGTTGCCGGCGATCCCACTCCGTGCCGCGGGCGCCGATAGCGGCACGCGCATCGAGGTCGATCCCGCACAGCAGTTCCAGGTGATGGACGGCTTCGGCGCCGCGCTCACCGACGCGTCGGCGTGGCTGATCCAGACGCGACTCTCGCCGACTCAGCGTGAAGCACTGCTGCAGGCGCTGTTCGGACGCGGCGGCACCGGCGCCGGCTTCAGCTTCGTGCGGGTCACGATCGGGGCCTCCGACTTCTCGCGCTCACACTTCACCTTCGATGACCGGCCCCGCGGCCAGCGCGACGAATCACTGGCGCACTTCTCGATCGATCCGCATCGCGCCGAGATGCTGCCGGTGCTCAAGCGCGCGCGGGCCATCAACCCGGCGCTGACCATCATGGCCACGCCGTGGAGCGCACCGGCCTGGATGAAGACCTCGGATTCGCTGTACGGTGGCACGCTTCGCCCCGATGCGTTCCGGGTGTACGCCGAGTACCTGCTGAAGTTCGTCGAGGCGTACGCTGCGGAGGGCGTGCCGGTGGCGCTGCTCAGCGTACAGAACGAGCCGCACCACGAGCCGAAGGATTATCCGGGGATGCGTTTCCTCCCGCTGCAGCGCAGCCAGTTCATCGGCGAGCACCTCGGGCCGCTGCTGGCACGACGTGCCGCGAATGCACGGCCACGCATCCTCGACTGGGATCACAACTGGGACGAGGCGCAATCGCCGCTGACGGTGCTGCACGACGCCGTGGCACGGCCGTTCATTGCCGGCGTGGCCTGGCACTGTTACGCGGGCGAGGTGTCGGCGCAGTCGGTCGTGCACGACGCCAATCCCGACAAGGATGCGTACTTCACCGAGTGCGCCGGTGGTGCCTGGGCGCCGAACTTCGGCGACAACCTGCGTTGGAACGTGCGCACGCTGGTGATCGGGGCCACGCGGCACTGGGCCCGCGGCGTGGCGCTCTGGAACCTGGCGCTCGACGAGCGCCACGGCCCGCACCTGGGCGGCTGCGCCGACTGCCGCGGCGTGGTCACGATCGACTCGGCCGCGGGCGCGGTGACGTTCAACGAGGAGTTCTACGCACTCGCACACGCCAGCCGCTTCGTGCTGCCGGGCGCGCGTCGCATTGCATCCACCAGTGGCGTGGATGACCTCGAGTCGGTGGCATTCCGCAATCCTGACGGCCAGCTCGCCCTGTTGCTCGTCAACTCCGCCAGCACCTCGCGCACCGTCACCGTGCACGCCGCGTCGCGATCGTTCACCACCAGCATCGCACCCGGCGCGGTGGTCACGTTCACCTGGCGCTGACCGGGCGAACCTTCCGCAAACATCCGATGTCGGATACGCTGCAGGGATGCGCATCCTCACACTGGTCTCCGTCATCGTCGCCGGCGCCGCACTCGGCACCACCGTCGCGGCTCAGCGTCCTGCCCCGTTCCGCATCGACGAAACGACGATCGCCGAGGTGCACGCCGCCTTCCGCGCCAGGCGACTGACCTGCCATGCGCTGGTGCAGGCGTATGTCGACCGCATCGCGGCGGTGGACAAGGCGGGACCCGCCATCAACGCCATCGTCACGCTGAATGGCAACGCGATCGCCATCGCCGACTCACTCGACGCGCGCTACCGCGCCGGCGGACTGGTCGGCCCGCTGCACTGCATCCCGATCATCGTGAAGGACAACTTCGAGACGCGCGACCTGCAGACCACCGCCGGCTCGCTGTCGCTGAAGGGCTGGATACCGGAGCGTGACGCCACCATGGTGTCGCGCATCCGCGCCGCCGGCGCGATCGTGCTGGCGAAGAGCAACCTCGCCGAATGGGCGTTCACGCCGTACGAAACGGTGAGCTCCATCCTGCCCGGGTACACGAAGAATCCGTACGCACTGGATCGTGTCACGGCCGGCTCCAGCGGGGGCACGGCGGCGGCGATCGCCGCCAACGAGGGCACGGTTGGCCTCGGCACCGACACCGGCAATTCGATCCGCGGACCGTCGGCGCATCAGGCGCTGGTGGGCATCCGTTCCACCATGGGGCTCACCTCACGCGCCGGCGTGGTGCCACTCGCCAACGGCAACGACATCGCCGGGCCGATGGCGCGCACGGTGGCCGACGCGGTGGCGGTCTTCCAGGTGGTGGCCGGCGCCGACACCGCCGATGCCGTCACCGCACCCGCCGCCACGCAACGCGCTGCCGACTACACGGCCTTCGTGGTGCCCGGTGGCCTGAAGGGCGCGCGCATCGGTGTGCTGCGACAGGCGTACGAACGGCCCACCACCGACGCCGAAGTGGTGACCGTGTTCACGCGCGCGCTGGCGGCGATGACGGCACAGGGCGCGACGATCGTCGATCCGGCGGGCATCGACTCCCTCGCAGCCGTGCTGCGTGTGCCCGGACCGGGATGCGCCACCTTCAAGCATGACCTCGAGCGCTACTTCGCGGCACGCGGTGGGAACGCACCGGTGAAGACGATCCGCGAGGTGCTGCGCAGCGGCAACTATCATCCCAGCACGCAACTCCGCCTGCAGGCGGCCGACACGGTGTCGCTGGCGCCGGAGTCCAATCCGGCCTGCGCCGCGCGCGAGGCGATGCGGGTGCGCTTCCGCACCGCCGTGACGCGCATGATGGACTCGCTGCAGCTGGATGCGCTGGTCTATCCCACCTGGAGCAACCCGCCGCGACTGATCGGCGACCTGAACACGCCGCACGGCGACAACAGCCAGCTGTTCTCGCCCACCACCGGGTTTCCGGCGATCACGGTGCCGATGGGCTACACCCGCGGCAACACTCTGCCGGCGGGCATCACGTTCCTCGGCCGCGCCTGGAGCGAAGGGAAGCTGATCACGCTCGCCTACGGCTTCGAGCAGGCCACAAAACACCGTCGTCCACCCGCCGCTATCCGCGCGTCACGCTGATCGACGCACCCTGCTGCCGACTCAGCGCTGATCGAGCAGCGTGCGCACCGTCTGCGCCAGCGTCGCCAGCGTGAACGGTTTCGACAGGAACTCCACGCCGGGCTTCAGCACGCCATGCTGCACGATCACGTTCGCCGTGTATCCTGACGCGTAGAGCACGCGCACGTCGGGATACCGGGCCTGCACGCGTTCGGCGATCATCTTGCCGTTCATCCCGGGCATGATCACGTCGGTCAGCAGCAGGTGGATCGGCTCGTGCGGCGTGTCGAGCCATTCGAGGAGCGGTTCGCCACCGGCGAAGCAGTGCACGCGATATCCCTGCCGCTCGAGCAGGCGGCGCAGCAGTGAGCGCACGCTGTCGTCGTCCTCCACCAGCACCACCGTCTCGGTCCCGCGCGGCAATGCGTCGCGGGCGCCGGAAACGGCGGCATCACTCGCTGGCTCGGCCACCGCGTCGCGCACGCGCGGCAGGTAGATCTTGAAGCTGCTGCCGTGGCCAAGCTCCGAATACACCTCCACGCGCCCGCCATTCTGCGACACGGCACCGTGGATCATCGCCAGGCCAAGGCCGGTGCCCTGTCCCACGCCCTTGGTGGTGAAGAACGGCTCGAAGGCGTGTGTGCGCGTGGCTTCCGACATCCCGACGCCGGTGTCGGAGACCACCAGCAGCACGTATTCACCGGCTTCCACCTTCGCATGCAGGCGCGAATACGAGGCATCCAGCGTCAGGTTGCTGGTCTCGATCGACAGGCGGCCGCCATCGGGCATCGCGTCGCGCGCATTCACCGCCAGGTTGAGCAGGATCTGCTCGGCCTGCCCGGGATCGAAGCGCACCCGTCCCAGGTCGTCGGACAGCAGCAACTCGACACGCACGTCCTCGCCCAGCACGCGCTGCAGCATGCCGTGCACCTGGCGCACCACCACGTTCAGGTCGAGCGTGCGCGGCGCGATGATCTGCTTGCGCGAGAAGGCCAGCAGCTGCCGCGTGAGGTCGGCGGCCGAGGCGGCAGCACGACCGATCTGCGCCAGCTCGTCGTCGAGTGCCGACTCGCGGCCGATGCGCTCGCGCACGAGGTCGAGGCTCCCCTGCATCACCGTCAGCAGGTTGTTGAAGTCGTGCGCGATGCCGCCGGCCAGGCGGCCCACCGACTCCATCTTCTGCGCCTGCTGCAACTCGTTGGCGAGCCGGTTGGCCTCGGTGATGTCGAGGAATGAGCCCATCAGGTGGGTCACTTCACCGCTCGCATCCCGCACCAGGTTGGTGGCGGCCATCACGTCCAGCGTCGAACCGTCACGACGCCGGCCGATGAATTCGCCCTGCCACGCACCGCCGACAAACAGCGCCTCCATCGTTTCCGCCAGCGTCGGTGCGTCGGCGGTCACGAAGTCGGTCAGCGTGCGACCCAGCACCTCGTCGGCACTGTCGTATCCGAACAGCCGCACGAAGGCCGGGTTCACGTACACCGGGCGGCCCTGCGGATCGCTGACCGCGATGGCGGTGATCGCCGCCTGGATCGCCTGGTCGCGCAGGCGCAGCGCTTCCTCGGTGCGACGGGCGTCGGTGATGTCGGCGAACGACGCCAGCATGCCAACCAAGGTGCCAGCTTCATCGGTGAACGCGCTGGCATTCACCTGGAACAGGCGCACCGAGCCATCGACGCGACGCGCGGACATCTCACCCGACCAAGCGCCGGTCTCCTTCAACGTGACGAACAGCTGGGCCGGCGTCAGCTCGTTCACCCAGTACTCCGTGGCCAGCGTGCCCAGCACCTGCGATGCGTCGGTGTAGCCCCAGAGATCGAGCAACGCCTTGTTCACGTAGGTGATGCGCCCGTCGAGCCCCGCGATCGCGACCCCGTTGATCGACGATGCGATGGCCGTTTCGAGCCGCACCAGATCCTCGGCCGCCTTGTTCCGCGTCGAGATGTCGGTGACGCTGCCTCGCACCAGCGCGCGCCCCTCCGCCGGCAGGCGCACCAGCCGCACTTCGCAGGGGAACGCGCGGCCGCTGCTGTCGCGGTGATCCCACTCGAACACCAGCGCCTCGCCGGCCAATGCGCGCGCCACCAGCGCCTCCGCGCCGCCGGAACTCGCGGCGCCGTTCGACTGCCGCGCCGGATGAATGTCGAGGATGCTGCGCTGGAGCAGTTCGGCCCGCGAATAGCCGAAGAGGCGCTCGGCGTTCGAGTTCACGTCGATGATGCGGTCGCGATCGACGTCGTAGACCACGATCGCCTCCGGTGCATGCTCGATCTGCACCCGGAATCGCTCCTCGCTTTCCTTCAGTGCCTGCTGCTCGAGTGCGCGTTCGGTCACGTCGCTGATGTAGCCGTGCCAGAGCGTGCTGCCGTCGGGCAGCCGCTCCGGTCGCGCGTCGGCGCGCAGCCAGCGCAGGCCACGGATCGGCAGGATCACGCGGTATTCCTCTCGCCACGGCTGCAGCGATTGCCGCGACGCCTCGATGCTGGCGCGCACCCGCTCCCGGTCATCGAGGTGGATGCGCGTGGTGGTGATCGAGGCGTCCTCGCGCAGCACCTCCGGCTCCAGCTCGTAGAGGTCGCGCATCCCTTCGCTGGCCCACGGCACCGACGGTGGCTTGCCCGGCGTCAGCAGGTACTGGTAGATGGCGCCGGGGATCTGGCGCGTCAGGTTCTGCAGCAACGCCGCCTGCTCGGGTGTCGGCCTCACGGCCGCACCGGTGTTCACCGTTGGCTCGGGTGCTGGCGCAGCCGATTGGTCGCGCGGCGGGTCATCCAACGGTCGAGTGCGGTCCATCCATTAAAGCTGCGGCGAACTTCCGCGAAACGCGACCGAACCCACCGGCACGCCGCGGCCGACGTTCAGGTCACGGTCTGGCGGTCGTCACCAGGATGGCGCCCGCGCCATGGTCCATGCCCCAGCGAGCCGACGCCTGCACCGGATCCATGAAACGGATGCTCGCGATGTTGGCCGGCTGCATGAGGCGCAGCTCCTCCACGCCGCCGTTGAGGCGCTGCATGTCGAGGTACACCTGCAGCACCGACGACTTGCCGAAGCTGTCGGCGGAGCGCACGCGCAACCAGTTGCCGCGCAGCGCACGCACCACCTCGAAGGCGTTGGTGAACTGCGTGGAGCGGATTTCGTCGCGGGTCAACAACTGGCGGTCAGGGCGCACCGCGCGAGCGCCGGGCGCCGAGCCGCGCAGCACGGTGTTGGTCACCGGATCGACGCTGTCGGCGGTGGCGGCACGCGGTGCGGGCGACGCCGCCACGGTCGGCGCGACCTGCGTGGCCGGAGCCGGGGTCGCGGTACTGGCGCCACCGGAGGCACAGCCGACGAAGAGGAGCAGGGTGCCGGCGACGGCGACGGCGACGGGAGTGACGCGGGCGGTGCGTGGCATGATCGACTCGGGGGGATGGATTGCGGGAGCGTCGCGGCGCCATCGGCGGGCGGCGGCCTCCCTGCTCAGGGTACACCACGGTAACGGCCCTCGTTGGGTTTCCGGTGGGCAGCAGACGGCCGGCCGGCTGCGTACTGGCTGCACGACCTCCGCACCCGGCGCCGGGCTTCCGGCACCATCGCACCCTTCCAGCCCACCGTCCGCACATGACGCGCCTCCCCTCGCGATCTGCGGTCCCGCAGCTCGTCCTCGCCGCCGTCACTTCCGCCTCGCTGCTCTCGGCACAGCCGCCTGCGCGCGGCGCGACCGTCGCCAGCGCCGCACCCACGCCCGCCGAGCTGCTCAAGCGCGTGACCTGGCGCTCGGTGGGGCCGGTGAACAACGCCGGACGCATCTCGGTCGTCGCCGGCGTGCCCGGCGACCCGCTCACCTACTACGTGGCCGGCGCCAACGGCGCGATCATCAAGACCACCAACGGTGGCACCACCTTCAAGCCGATCTTCGACGACCAGAGTTCGGGCTCGATCGGTGCGATCGCCATCGCACCCAGCGACCCGAACATCATCTACGTCGGCACCGGCGAGGGAAATCCGCGCAACAATGCGTCGGTGGGCGACGGGATGTACAAGTCGGTGGACGGTGGCGAGCACTGGACCAAAATCGGCCTCGAGAAGTCGGACAAGATCGCGCGACTGGTGATCGATGCGCGCAATCCCGACATCGTCTACGCCTGCGTGCTCGGTCGCGAATGGGGCGCCAACGAGGATCGCGGCGTGTACCGCACCAGCGATGGCGGCACGACCTGGAAGAAGGTGCTCTACATCGATTCGCAGACGGCCTGCTCCGACATCTCGGCCGACCCGAACAACAGCAACATCATCTACGCCGGGATGTACACCTACCGCCGGTGGGCCTGGCACCTCGAGTCGGGTGCCGGCAACACCTCGGTCTGGAAGTCGGTGAACGGTGGTGCGACGTGGGAGCGGCTCTCGGGCCCCGACCAGCTGCGCGGCCTGCCGCGCAAGGCGATGGATCGCATCGGTGTCGCCGTCGCACCCAGCGATCCGGACATCGTCTACGTGATCAGCGAGACCAAGGACGAGGGTGAGCTCTGGCGCAGCGACGATGCCGGCAAGACGTGGCGCACGGTGAATCGCGACCCGAACATCAACTTCCGCCCCTTCTACTACGCCGACATCCGCGTCGACCCGAAGAATCCCAACAAGGTGTTCTCGCTCGCCGGCGGGCTCTACCTCTCCGAGGATGGTGGTCGCACGTTCACCACCATCGCCCGTGACGTGCATGGTGACCACCAGGCGATGTGGATCGACCCGCTCGACCCGCGCTACATCCTCGAAGGGAGTGACGGCGGCTGGCAGGTCAGCCGTGACGGCGGCAAGACGTGGGACGTGGTGAACACCTTCGCGTTCACGCAGTTCTACCACATCAACTACGACATGCAGGTGCCCTACCAGGTCTGCGGCGGCCTGCAGGACAACGGCAACTGGTGCGGCGCCAGCAACTCGCTCAGCGGGCAAGGCATTCGACAGGCCGACTGGCGCAACATGTCGGGCGGCGACGGCTTCTTCACCGTGCCGCGTCTCGACAAGCCGTGGCTGGTCTACAGCAACTCGCAGGGTGGGATGCTGAACATCACCGACCAGCGCAGCGGCGTGCAGAAGACGATCTACCCGTACCCGAATCGCGTCGGCTCGGTGGGTGACGCGATGATCGGCCACAAGTATCGCTTCAACTGGAACGCGCCGATCGCCCTCTCGCCGCAGGACCCGGGCACGGTGTACTTCGGCGGCAACGTGCTGTTCAAGTCGAAGGACAATGGCCTGAGCTGGGAAGTCATCTCCCCCGACCTCACCACCAACGACCCGAAGAAGCAGCAGTCATCGGGCGGTGAGATCGTGGTGGACAACACCGCCGCCGAGTTTCACTCGTCGCTGCTCAGCATCGCGCCGTCGCCGCTCGACGACAAGGTGATCTGGACGTCGTCGGACGACGGCGTGGTGCAGGTCACGCGCGACGGCGGCAAGACCTGGAGCAGTGTCTTCACCAACATCGCGGGCCTGAAGGCGAATGCCTGGCTGGCCACCATCGAGGCGTCGCACTTCGACGTCGGCACCGCCTACGTCACCGCCGACCGGCACCAGGACGACGACTACGCACCATACGTGTACATGACCTCCGACTTCGGGAAGACGTGGCGGAGCATCCGCGGCGACCTGCCCGACAAGGCGTGGTGGACGCACGTGATCCGCGAGGATCCGAAGAACAGGAACCTGCTCTACGTCGGCACCGAGGCGGGCGTCTGGGCGTCGTGGAATCGAGGCACCACCTGGGTGTCGCTGCGCGGTGCGCTGCCGGTGACGCCGGTGCGCGACATGCAGATCCACCCGCGCGACAACGACCTGCTGCTGGCCACCCACGGGCGCGGCCTCTACATCCTCGACGACCTCACGCCACTGCAGCAGCTGGCCACTGCGCAGCCGAACGACGCCGAGCTGTTCGACATCCGTCCCTCCATCCGCTGGAACATCTGGAGTCGTGACGGCAACCTGGGACAGCGCACCTTCGCCGGCGAGAATCCGCCCAACGGCGCGCTGATCTCGTATTACCTGAAGTCGCAGCCGGCGGGTGAGGTGAATCTCGAGATCGCCAATGCCACCGGCACCGTGGTGCGCCGGTTCCGTCGCATCCCCGATGACGCCGGCGTGAACCGCTTCGTCTGGGACCTGCGCTACGACAGTCCAGCGGGTGGCGGTGGCGGTGGCGCGGCCGGTGGCGCCGGAGCCGACACGTCGTTGCAGGCGCTGCGTGAGCGGCGTCGCGCAGCGGCCGTGGACGGACCACCAGCGCAGGGTGGTGGACGGTTCGGCGGCGGCGCAGCCGCCGGTGTGCTGCCAGGCACCTATCAGGTCACGCTGATCGTCGGTGGCAAACGCTACACCAAGCCGGTCACCGTGCAGAACGATCCGCGCGTCGAGATGACGCCGGCGCAGGTCGCGCAGCAGCACGATGCCGCGAAGGCCATCGAGGCCACACAGGCACGCGTCACGCGCGTGGTGGCCGGTGTCGACGACCTGCTCCGCCAGCTCGGCGGCGTGCAGGTCACGCTTCGCTCGGCGCGCAACGAGGCACTGGCTCCGGCACTCACCGAGATCACCGGCACCATCACCGACCTCCGTCAGTTCCGCGATTCGGTGCTCGCCCGGCCGTTGGCGGGCCTTGGCTATCGCCAGTATCCCCGCCTGCGCGACGAGGTGCAGACGGTGGCCGGCATGATCTCGCGGCCGATCTGGCCGATCACCGCCGGCGAGCAGTTGCGCAGTGGTGAGCTGGTGGTGGAAACGGATGACGCGCAGCGCCGGCTCGACACCATCGTCCGCGATCGCATCGGCAAGATCAACGACCTGCTCAAGGGGTCGCAGCACGTGATCACGCCCAACACGCCGCGCGTGGTGCAGTGAGCGGCGCACCGCCGCCTTTCCTGCTTCCGCACTGACGACGACGACAGCAATGACGGCACCGGCACCGGAACAGCGGCCGCCGGTGCCGTTACTGTTGTGCGGGACGCAGCAGCTGCCGTCCCAGCCCCCCGACACTCCCCGGTCGTGACCAGACGTTTCCCGTTCGCCCTTTCCTGCGCGCTGGCGCTGGTCGCCGCACGTCCGCTGCAGGCGCAGGTGGCTGCCACACCTCGCACCGTGCGCGCGGCGCGCGCCGTGACGCCGATCCGCCTCGATGGCGCGCTCGACGACGCCGCCTGGGCCGCCGCCAAGCCGACATCGGACTTCGTGCAGGCCGAGCCACTCAGCGGGCAGCCGGCCAGCCAGCGCACCGAGGTCCGCGTCCTGTTCGATGCGCAGTACCTCTACATCGGCGCCCGCATGCACGACAGCGACCTGTCGCACGCGGTGGTCAACGACATCCGCAAGGATTTCATCGAGGAGGACCAGGATGACTTCGAGGTCCTGCTCGACACATTCGGCGACCGGCGCAACGGCTACGTGTTCTCCACCAACATCAAGGGTGCCCGCCACGACCGGCAGGTCGCGCTCGAGGGGCGTGAGCTGAACCGGAGCTGGGACGCCGTCTGGGACGTGCGCACGCAGCAGCAGGCCGACGGCTGGAGCGTGGAGATGCGCATCCCATTCAAGGCACTGCGCTTCGACCGCAGCAGCGACGCCACCTGGGGCATCAACTTCTCACGCCGCCTGCGCCGAGTGAACGAGATCTCGTTCTGGGCGCCGGTGCCGCGCGCCTTCTCGCTCAACCGCGTCTCGCTGGCCGGCAGCCTGGTGGGCCTCGAGACCGGCAACGCTGGCCGCGACCTCCGCATCAAGCCGTACGTCTCCAACAACGCCGTGCGCGCACTCGGCACCAGTACCGCACCGTCGCCGGTGATGCGCAACACCGTCAACGTCGGCGGCGACATCAAGGCCGCGCTCACCAGCGGGCTGACGATGGACATCACCGTCAACCCCGACTTCGGGCAGGTGGAGGCCGACGAGCAGCAGGTGAACCTGACGCAGTTCTCGCAGTTCTTCCCCGAGAAACGCGACTTCTTCCTCGAGAACTCGGGCGTGTTCTACGTCGGCGATGCGGCCCGCCGCAGTGCGTCCAACATTCCGACGGCCGATGAGGACAACCTCCTCTTCTTCTCGCGCCGCATCGGCCTCACCGCCGGCGGTTTGCCGATCCCGATCCTCGGTGGCATCCGCGTCACGGGCAAGCTGAGTGAACGCACACGCATCGGCATCATGAGCGTGCAGGATCGTGCGGAGGACGGTGTAGCGGCCTCCAATTCCAGCGTGGTGCGCTTCCGGCAGAATCTCGGGCGCGTCGGCAACGACGTCGGCGTGTTCATGATGCAGAACGTGCACATCTCGGGACCGGCGTACACCAACCGCGTCATCGGCGTGGACAAGAACTTCCGGCCCTTCGGCATTCTGGATTGGAACTCGTACGCCGCCACTACCAGCACCACCGGCAAGACGGGGAACGCGTATGCGGTGCGTTCGACGGTGAACTGGGAAGGGGTGTTCTTCCACATCAAGACCGGCGCCATGGAACTTGGCCCGGGCTTCCAGAATGACCTCGGGTTCTACCGGCGCGTGGGCGTGAGGAAGTACCTGATGGACCTCGGCATCCGTCCCCGGTCACCGTGGCTGCGTGCACACGGCATCCGCGAGGTGCACCCGCACATCGTCTGGAATTACCAGCAGGACTTGTCCGGATTCGTGCTGGCCAAGGCACTGCACAGCGGCCTGTCGATGTTCTTCAACAACGGCGCGGTGTTCGAGTACTCCGTGAACCCGACCGCCAACCGGCTCACCGCACCGTTCCGTCCCAATGCGAAGATGGCCCAGCCGATCGCGGCGGGGCTGTATGACTGGACCGAGCAGTGGCTGCTGCTCACCACCGACCAGAGCCGGATGTTCGCCGCCGACACCAAGTACACGTACGGCGGCTTGTACGACGGGCGTCAGCAGACCATCGGCGCCACGCTGCGCTACCGGCCCAGCTACCGGTTCCGCGCCAGCGTCGGCCTGCAGCGCACCGAAGCCACGCTCAACACACCCAACCTGCGGTTCGTCAACAGCCTCACCACGGTGAAGACCAGCTACTCCTTCACCACCAACATGTTCATCGACGCGCTGTCGCAGTACGACGCGGTGAGCCGGCAGTTCAACGCCAACATCCGCTTCAACCTGATCCACCATCCGCTCAGCGACCTGTTCATCGTCTACAACGACCAGCGCATCCTGACGCCCGATGCTCCGATCGCCGGGCGCGGCATCATCGTGAAGTTCACGCAGATGATGTCGTTCTAGTCCGGACACCACGGCGCTGCGCAACGCTGCGCCGGCGGACTAGCCGAGCGCGGCGCGCTCCCGCGCATCGGCCACGCGGATGATCGTGGTCAGGTCGGCCCGCACGATGTCGCTGGTTCCGACCCTCGCCACACCGTGCGTCCGGCACACGCCGCGCTTGAACTGGCGCAGTTCGATGGAGAGGTCGAGCACATCACCCGGCGCCGCTCGGCTCCGAAAGCGGACGTTGTTGATGCCGAGGAAGTAGCCGATCGCGCCCGCGCTCCCCTCCAGCAGCGTCACCAGGACCGCCGCCGAGAGCTGGGCCAGCGCCTCCACGATCAGCAGGTGCGGCATCGACTGGGCACCCGCGTCGCAGCTCGACCCCACGCTGCTCCACTCGTTGCCGGTCACCGTCTTCACGCCGGTCGCGCGCTTGCCCGGCTCCACGCTGGTGATGCGATCCACCAGCAGCAGCGGGAAACGGTGCGGCAGGAGCGTCAGCGGCTCGAAATGGATCGGGGTGCCAGCGGAAGACATGATCGCAATCTACCCGCGCCGGTGTGCCCGCACGCCGGGATCGCATCGACGACCGTGTCCTCGCGCTGGCCAGCGGGTCGCCCGGACAAGTATCCCCGGCCCGCGGCCGATATTCCCTTCGATGAGCAGCGCGAGGAGCCTCCCAGCCACCACCGCATCGGCGCGACCCGAGCCGCAGGTGCGTCCAGCCACCGTCACCGGCGACGACTCGTCCCCGGTGCGGGCGCGACTGGCCCGCATCCTCGCCGGCCGTGACTTCCCCGCGCTCTCGCAACAGATCGCCGACACCATCTCGGCCCTCGACGACAACGCCAGCTCGATGCAGCGGCTGACCAACGTCGTCCTGCGTGAGTACAGCCTCACGCTGAGCGTGGTACGCACGGCCAACAGCGCCCACTACCGCCGCGCCGACCGGCACATCCAGAGCGTGACCCGCGCCATGATGCTGCTCGGTGCCAGCACCGTCCGGCAGCTCGCCAGCAGCCTGTTGCTCTTCGAGAACTACCGCAAGCATTCCGCGGGCCTGAAGGAGCTCATGCTGCTGTCGCTCCTCACCGCCAATCATGCCCGCGAAGTGGCCATTCGCCTCGGCATCGGTGATCCCGAGGGGGCGCATCTCTGCGGCATGTGCCGCAACCTCGGCGAGGTGCTGGTCGCCTGTCACTTCCCGGTCGACTACGCACGTATCCACACCCTCGTACGCGAAGAGCGGCAGTCGGAGACCAGCGCGGTGCAGGCCGTCCTCGGCTTCCGCTACGAGGACCTCGGCGCCGAACTCTGTCGCTACTGGGGCATGCCTGACGAGGTGGTGCAGAGCATGCACGCCAGGTCCAGTCGCGCCCCGGCGCTGGTCGGCGCGATCACCGCCTTCGCCAACGAACTCACCACCGTCATGTACCGCCGAGACGGCGATGCCGGCGACGCACGAAAGGACCTCGATGCGGTGGTGGCGCGCTACAGCACGCGCTTCAAGCTCACCCGCGCCCAAGTTGGTGACGTGGTGGCGCGGGCACTCGACGAAACGCGCGAACTGTTCGTGACGGCCAGCGTGCGCGTCGATGCGCTGCGCATGAAGCAGCTTTCCGAGGCGGCATGCACGGCACTCGGCGTCACCGCACTCGGCAACGACGTGTGGGACGCCACGCAGGACTCGCACAGCGGCGAGGCGCTGGCCCCGCTGCGTGAACGCCTCACGCAGGAACTGGAGGCGAAGATCGATCCCTCCTCAGGCACCGACCTTGGGCAGGTGCTGCTGCTGGCGCTGGAAGGAACGCTGCGCGGGGCGCCGTTCGACCGTGTGGTGGCCTGCGTGCTGAGCCCGGATCGCACCCGCCTCCGCGCGCGCTCAGGCCTTGGCCTCGGATGCGAGGCGCTGCTGGCGGAGTTCGACTTCCCGATGTCCGTGCAGGGTGGACCCATTCCCACCGCGCTGCTGCAGGCGAAGGCGCTCTACGTTCCCGGTGACCGCGCCATGACCGCCGCCGAGCAACGCCTGGCCGCGAAACTCGGCGTCGGCCAGTTCGGCATCTTTCCGATCATCGTCGATGCGCAAATCGTGGGGTGCATCTACGGCGACCGGTCGGTGCGCGAGCCGCTGCCCGATGCCGAGGCGCTGACGCATGTGCAGAACCTGACCGCGCTGGTGGTGCGGGCGATCGAGGCACGGCGTGCGCGCACCTCGGCCACCAGCGCGGCGGCGCCGCCAGTCCGCACGGCCGACTCACCGCCGCTCAGCGACGACGAGACGGCGGCCATCGCCCCCGCCTCGAAAGCCGCGCTGGTCCTGCGCCTCCTGCAGGGCGAGACACTCGCCGCCGTGAGCGCGAGCACCGGCGTGCCGGCACTCACGCTCGAGATCTGGCGGACGGAGTTCCTGGCGGGTGCGGTGGCGCGGCTGGGCGGGACGGCAACGACGTGATGAAACGCGCCGTCTTAGTCGTTCAGCGCGCGATGAAGCGGTAGCGAACCGTCACGTTCACGGTGATTGGAATTTCCGGGAGTGCCACCGACGCCGAGTAGTTCGCGTACGGGTTCGAGAACAAGGGGAAGTTCTGGTTCCCGGTGAACGGGCCGCTCGAACTGGTGGACACCTCGATCAGCGCGCCAAGCCGCCCGCCCAGCGATGTTGCCAGTGCCTCGGCGTCCGACCGTGCCGCCTGCAGCGCATCGGCATTGCGCGCCCGCCGTGCGGAATCGACTCCGGCCGCTTCGGTGAGCTGAGGAAACGCCTGACTGGCGCCGGCACCGAGCGCCGCGGCACTCAACGTCATCACCTGCTCGAGGCGCGACACCGGCACACGGATCACGTGGCGTGCGACCATCTGGGGTGCCGCAGGCTGTCCAAACTGATCCCGTCCGCCTGACGGAGTCACTGCGAACGGTATCGTGGTCAGCGCATCCGCGGGCACCCCCGCCGAGCGCAGCGCGGCACTGACCGCCTGCAGTTTGGTGCTGGCGCGCTGCGAGGCATCGCTCGCCGTCTCTCCATTGGCCTCCACCGTGACCAGCATCACGCCGCGGTCAGCCGTCAGACGCGACGTGCGCGTGGCGCTGGCCACGATCCGAGGCTCACCACCGGTGGCGTCCATCGTCGCGGCCTGCGCCGTCAGCAGCGTGGGGCAGATGGTGGTCAGCACGAGCAAGTGGCGCAACATGTCTGAGCTCCGGTCGGGAGGCGCGGATTCGCGGTGCAGGATGCACCTCGTGCAGGGAAACGCCACGTCAAACTCGGCGCGCCCCTGCGGTTTAGGGATGAAGCGAATCTTTGTCAGGCTGCAGCCACCGTCAAGGTCGGCGCTGGCGCGTGACCCCTCGTCCGCGCCAGGCGGTCACGAATGGCGCTCTCGTGACGCGAGGTGCCCACGCCGATGCTATTTCCCCCCGATCGCCCCACACGCGATTCGGTCGCCGCTGTTCCCCGAAGGATCGCTGCGATAGTCGTCGGCAGTCACGTGCACCACGAACGAGGCGCCGTCGGTGTCCAGCAGCGCATTCGAACCACCGCGCAGCGTGCCACCGCGCGTCACGACCAGCACACTCGCACTGCTGTCCGCACCCACGGTGATGTTGCTCATGTCACCGACGTGCGGCCCCTGCGGGTTCTCGGTGCCATGCTGCTTGCTGGTGGGATTCCAGTGATCACCGGCGCTGGTGAACGCCGGCGCATCACACCGCGCGGCGCTGTGGACATGCACGCCGTGCACACCCGGTGGCAGCCCGCGCAGCGTGCCGGAGAATGACAGCGTCTGCGCTACTTCGGTGACCGTCAGCGTGCCGAGCTCGCGTCCGGCGGCCGAGCGCACAGGGAAGCTGGTCTTCAGGTTTCCCGCGATGGAGTCCACCGTGGTGCGGGCGTTGGCGGCCGCACTGTCCACGCTCGTGCGCGCAGCACTCGCGGCGGTGTCAGTCGCCGCGCGCGTGGCATTCAGGATCGAGTCGCGCGTGCGACGCACGACCGCGGCGGCCGAATCAGTGCGATTCATGGCACCAGCCGAGTCTCGCGCGATGGAATCGGTGCGCGTGACGAGCGTCGAATCACCCGGTGCTGGAGACTGCCCGGCGTTCGGACCGGTCGTGGTGCAGGCGACGAGCAGGGCGAGCGCACTCGCGCCCGCCAGGAACTGATGGCGCATGTATGGTGTCTCCGGGCCGACGTCGCCGGATCGCATCGCATGCGCCGCGCGGCATCACGCCGATGGTTGTGATGTGGGCGCTGTTGCGTCGATGTGAGTGCGAGATCCGTACCACGCTCGCCGCAGCGGACTGGTCGTCGGTGCGCGTTGGACCGTATTCAACGACAACGGCCGTGCTCGTACCTCGCGATGCGAAGCCGTGGCTTCTCCAGTTCCATCCACTCCATGGGGCCAACCTTCGCTGTGCTCCAGAGCGCCAGGCCGGACCGCCTCGCGTCGCTACCTGAACACCTCTTCCAGCGCGCATCGGAACCCCGGCAGCACAGCACCACCGATCAGTTCACCATCAGCCGACACGGCCAGTTCGCTGCCGTCGGCGAAGTGGATCGTGGCGCGCCGCTGCTTCGGCTCGATGACCCACACGACAGACACGCCGGCGCCGAGCCAGTCGTGCACCTTGCGCCGCACCGCCGTCCGCCGGTCGGACGGCGACAGAATCTCCGCCACCAGATCCGGCGCGATGCGCCAATACTGATCTTCCGCGGCGCCGGGGAGCCGTTCGGCGCGGAGGAACGCCAGGTCCGGAGCGAGCACCGTGTCCGGAGCACTGGCGATCTGGAAGCCAGTGTCCTGCGCGAAGACCGCGCCAAGCCGCTTGGCGTACACATGCTGCGAGACGAGAAATCCCAGCTTGGCGGCGTACATCCCGTGCAACGGTTTCGGGGGTTCCCGCACGCTCATCCGCCCCCGCACCAGCTCCACATCCTTGTCCGGCGGCTGTTGCACCATCAGCTCGTCAGCCGTCATCAGTGGCGTGATCGTCATGCGCAACGCTCGTGACGCAAAGTGGCATCGTGCGAACCGCCACACGATGCCACCGTCACCTCACAAGTGCGTCACCCAAATCACGCACTCGTAATCAGCTCACTCGGCCGCGCGCACCGGCGTCAGCCAGCCGAAGGTGTCCTCGGCGCGACCATTCGCGATGTCGAGGAAGGCCTTCTGCAGCTGCTTCGTGACCGGGCCCACCTTGCCCGCACCCACCTTGATGCGATCCACGCTGCGGACCGGCGTCAGCTCCGCCGCCGTGCCGGTGAAGAACACTTCGTCGGCCGTGTAGAGCATCTCGCGAGGAATCGTCTGCTCGCGCACCGTAAGGCCGTCCCGCTGCGCCAGCGCGATGATGCTGGCGCGCGTGATGCCGCCGAGCAGCGACCCATCCAGCGGCGTCGTGATCAGCGCGCCGTCCATCACCAGGAACACGTTCTGCCCCGATCCTTCGCTCACCGTGCCGCCCGGGCTGAGCGCGATCGCCTCGGCGAAACCGTTGGCCAGCGCCTCCATCTTGATCAGCTGCCCGCCCAGGTAGTTGCCGGCGATCTTCGCCAGCGATGGCACCGTGTTCGGCGCGAAGCGATGCCAGCTCGACACGCAGGCATCCACACCCGACTCCAGCGCGTCGTCACCCAGGTACGCGCCCCACGGCCAGCACGGCAGGTACACCTCGATCGGGCTCGCGAACGGCACCATGCCGGCGGCGCCATAGCCGCGCACCACCATCGGTCGCAGGTAGCAGGCATCCAGCTTGTTCTTCAGCACCAGCGCACAGCAGGCCGCGCTCAGTTCATCCACCGAGTACGCCAACTCCATGCGATAGATCTTCACCGAGTTCACCAGCCGCTGCAGGTGTTCGCGCAGCCGGAAGATCGCCGGACCGTTGGGCGTGTGATAACACCGGATCCCCTCGAACGCCGATGACCCGAACTGCATCGAGTGGCTGAGCACGTGCACCTGCGCGTCGTTCCAGGGAATGAAGGAACCGTCACGCCAGATCCACTCGGTGGCCGCAATCTGACTCATGTCGTTTTCAGGGTGGTGAAGAGAATGTGTGACAGCGTTACAGCAGGGAATTCACGGCGCCGCCATCCACCAGCAGCGCCTGGCCGGTGATGAAGCCGGCTTGCTCCGATGCCAGGAAGGCGATCGTCGCCGCACACTCCTCCGGCTTGCCAAGCCGTCCCGCCGGCGTCTGCGCGATCCAGCCCGCGAACACGTCATCACGTGACATGCCGCTGCGCGCCGAATTCGCCGCCGCCAGTGCATCCAGTCGTTCGGTGGCCGTGAAGCCAGGCAGCACGCTGTTCACAGTCACGCCGTCCTTGGCCACTTCGTTGGACAACGTGCGCAGGTAGCCTGTGACGGCGGCGCGCAGGCTGTTGCTCAGCACCAGCGACGGCACCGGTTCCTTCACCGCCTTCGACGTGATGCTGATCACCCGGCCCCACTTCCGCTCACGCATCCCCGGCACGACGGCCCGTGTCAGCTCCACCGCGCTGCGCAGCAGCAATTCGCTGGCCGAGGTCCACGCAGCCCAGTCGTGCTCCATCGCCGGGCCGGTGGCCGGGCCACCCGTGTTGGCGATCAGGATGTCCACGTGCCCGTACCGCGAATGCGTCTCGCGCACCACCGTCTCGATGCCTTCGGCGGTCGACAGGTCGGCCACCATCGACAGCACCGGCACGCCCAGCTGCTCCAGCCGCGTCGCGGCAGCACCGATCGACTCCGCATCACGCGAACAGATCGCCAGTGAGCACCCCTCGCGCGCCAGCGCCTCGGCAGTCGCGAAGGCGATCCCCTTGCTCGCACCACAGACCAGCGCGACCCTGCCGCGGATGCCGAAATCCATCGTCAGCGCCCCCCGCTGCGGAGGTAGGCGTCGGTGCCGTCCAGCCAGTCCTGCCGCGGAGGATTGAAGATGTCCACGTCCAGTGTGTCCTCCAGCGCCTCGGCGCGGTGCCGCACCATGCTCGGGATCACCAACACCTCGCCCGCCTTCACGTCGGTGAACGTGTCGCCGGGCGCGTCGGCATGTTCGCCGATCCAGAAGCGCAGCGCACCCGAGAGGATGTAGGTGAACTGCTCGTTGATGTGATCGTGCGCCGGAACGATCGCACCCTGCTTCAGGAACACCTGGGCCAGCATCATCTTCTCGGACGTGATCAGCCGGCGGCTGATCAGCGGCGTCAGCTCCTCGAGACGAACTTCGTCCCAGGGCTGGTGGCGAACGTCGGGCATGGATGGCGGAGTTGGAGGTCCGATGGTGTGGGACGGCGCAATCTACCGAAGCTGGCGGCGATCGCCGTGCGGCCGGTATCCGCACCCGAATGTGCCGCCGACCCCGCATCGAACGTCTGGATGGTGGTGGAGCACCACCAACCTCGTTCACCACCCCTAGATTCGCCGCGTGCCTTCTGCCGCCCCCCACAACTACCAGGTTCGCTGCGACACCGGCCTCCATCGGGTGGTGCTCGATCCGGCGAAATACTGGCAACGGGTGAAGTGCCCGGGCTGCCGGGCCCGCATGGATCGGTATCGGCTGCGGCGCACGCGGAAGTGGCTGCTCGGCCAGGCCCCGCGCTCGGCAGTGCAGGTCGGATCGCGCCTTCGGCTCGTCCCGCTCGAGATGATCGCGCTGCTCTTCGTGACGCTGATGCTCACCGGCACGCTGCTCCTGAACACGCTCGGCGACGCGTGGTGGCCGGCCACCATCGTCCTCTTCCTCGGGCGGTGGCCGTGGCTGGTGCCGGGCTTGCCGATCCTGCTCCTCGCGCTGTTCCTCGAGCACCGAAAGGCGGTGGTGATCACGCTCGCCGGCGGACTGGTGGGACTGTTCGGCATCCTCGAGTTCTCCGCAGGCGTCGGACGCCTCGTCGCCACGGCCGCAGGTGAGAACCAGATCCGCGTGATCACCTACAACATCGCGGGAGACCTCGTCGCACCCGAGAACCTGGCGGCGATGGTGATCGACTGGCAGCCCAACATCCTCGCGGTGCAGGAATGCGGCGAGAACTCGGTGCGCATGCTGCGCAACATGCCGGGCTACTTCCACGACATCGGCGTCACCTGCCTCTTCACGCGATATCCGATCGTGCGCGTGGACTCGCTCCGGCGCGAGGCCTTCGCCAGCGCCGGCGGTGCGGCATGGGTGAAGCGCTATCGTCTGCGCGGTCCCGACGGCGAGTTCGACTTCACCAACCTGCATCTCGACACGCCGCGCAAGGCATTCGAGGCGCTGATGGACGGCGACGACGACGCGTCGGGCACCATCGCGGAGAAGACGGCCATCCGCGAAGTCGAGTCGCGCCTCGCGCGTCGCTGGGTGGACCAGGGCCCGGGACCGCGACTGGTGGCCGGCGACTTCAACATGCCCAGCGAAAGCGCGATCTATCGTCGCCACTGGGGGTCGCTGAGCAACGGCTTTTCCCGCGCTGGACGCGGATTCGGCTACTCACGCCATGCCGGCTGGATTCAGCTGCGCATCGACCACGTGCTCGCCGACGACGGTTGGGTCGTGCAGTCCGCGAAGCTGCTCGAGGATTACGGCTCCGATCACCGGCCGATGCTGGTGGACGTGGCGCGGCGCGTCGAGTAGCCCGCCAGCGCGAGCGTTCAGCGCAGGCGCGGGCGCCCGTTCAGGTCAAGGCGCAGGCGTCGCCCGTCGATCACCATCAGTTCCGGCAGCAGCACGTCACGCTCCAACTCCATCCCGGCGAGCGCCGTGCGTGCTGACACCACGCGCGCACTCACCACCGCGGCCGACAGCACCGCCTCGGGAAGCGTGAACTCGTCGTAGGCTTCCGATTCGACCACCCAACCCAGGTCGCGCAGCGCCGCCACCGTCACCGCCGATGTCGGCTGCGCCGGCGCGATCAGGGTCGGCGCCATCAGCTCGCCGAGGAACGCGTCGCCCCGCCAGTGACCACGCACGTTCAGCTGCAGCGGCACCGTGCGTCCGGTGAATCGCCGGCTCTGCCCCAGCTTCGGGAACGCGGCCAATGCGTTCGGTCCCACGAAGATCGGGTCCAGCGCCGTCGTGTCGCCGTCCACCAGCGGCGCGAAGATGCCGCGCTGCCAGATCGTGCCGATGCCCAGCACATGCCCCACCTCGTGCTGGATCAGGTCATCCAGCTTGCGGTCGCTGAGCGAGGCCCAGTTCAGGATGTTCAGCGACACGGTGCCGAGCAGCGGGAGCCCGTTGCCACGGATGACGCAGGGTCCGCCCTGTCCTGCGATGCGCGACGGCAGCGTGTCGAGCTTGATCAGCACGCGCACGCCAGTGATGAACTGCGCCACCGGCACCGCATTCCGGCACTCGTTCAGCTCCAGCCGCACGAACTCGCCGGCCGGCGCAGCGCGGATCACCTGTCGCCACCGCGCGGCCACCCGCGACATGCTCAGCACCACGCGTTGCGGCAGTGGGTTCTGTCCGTCGCCGTCCACGATGTCGAGCGGGAACTCCGACGGCACCTGCACCGTCAGCGTGTCGCGCGAGATGAGTGTGCCGTTGGTGACGCTGACGATCACGCGCCCCACTCCCAGCGCGATCAGGTGGCCGCTGCGCACCCGCAGGATTCCCGCCGGCTCGACGCCAAGCACCGTGCCGCCCGACGGCAGTGAGCGGCCCAGCGTGTCGACCGCGTTCACGGCGTAGGGCACGCTGTCGCCCAGTCCCACCACGCGCGCCGCGATCGCCAGGCTCAGGGCACGCAGCGGGGTGACGCGCACCACCATGCGTCGCTTCGCAGTGTCCCGGCCGATCACGGCCAGCAGGTCGGTGGCACCCGGCGCCAGCGCTTCCACCGTGGCCGTGCCGACGCCGGTCGGCCGAACCCGGGCGATGGTGGTGTCGGCGGACGAGAAGCGCGGAGCGACCTCGGCCAGACGCACGCCGGTGGTGGTCTCGACCTCGCTCGCCAGCTGGATGGCGTCGATCAGCTCCACCGTGTCCGGCGCCAGCAGCGTCACCCGGTACGGACGCAAGACCACCCGCACGTTCCTGAATCCCACCACGCCGGCCGACATCGCGTTCAGTCGGATCGTGCCGACATTGCGCGCGCGGATCAGGCCGCCCTCGCTCACCGAGAGCACGCTGGTGTCGGTGGTGGTCCAGACCGTGCCCGCCAGCGGGAGCACGTCGCCCACCCGGTTCACTCCCGTCGCGCTCACCTGCACGGTGTCACCGAGCAGCACCGAGTCGCCGGCCAGCTGCAGGTCGATCCGCGAGACGGCCGTCAGTGGCAGCGGTGGCGTGGAGTCGGTGGCCCCTTTCCCGCACGCCGCCAGGATCGCCGCGAAGGCACCCTGTCGCAGGGCAGTCCGGAGGGCTCGGCTCACGCTTTCAAGGGGAGACGGCACGCGGGTAAGTTAGAGAGAGACGCACACTTGCGATCAACCGAACTGAACCGAAAGATGCCCTCCGGCATCCTGCCCCTGCCGATGTCCGAGACCCCTGTCCTGCCCGAGACCCCCGCCTACGACCCCGCTGCCGTCGAAGCCACCTGGCAGCAGCGCTGGGCCGATCTGGGCACCAACTCTCCTGAGCTCGGCACGGGCCGCGATCCGTACTACCAGCTGATGATGTTCCCCTACCCGTCCGGCGAGGGACTGCACATCGGCAACCTGTTCGCCTTCACCGGCGCCGACATCCACGGCCGGTTCCAGCGGATGCAGGGTCGCACCGTCTTCGAACCAATCGGTTTCGACAGCTTTGGGATCCAGACCGAGAATTACGCCATCAAGCGCGGCGTCCACCCGGCCGAGCTGACGCCACGCAACGTGGACCGCTTCCGGTCGCAGCTGACGCGTGCCGGGCTCATGCTGGACTGGAAGAAGGAGGTCATCACCAGCGACCCCACGTACTACAAGTGGACACAGTGGCTCTTCCTGCAGCTGTTCAAGCAGGGAATGGCCTACAAGAAGGCCGCCGCCGTCAACTGGTGCCCCAACGACAAGACCGTGCTCGCCAACGAGCAGGTCATCGACGGCCACTGCGAGCGGTGCGATGCACTGGTGGAGCAGCGGCTGCTGGAGCAGTGGTTCTTCCGCACCTCGCAGTATTCCGAGCGCCTGCTGAACAACATCGCGGCGCTGGACTGGAGCGAGGTCACGCGGCAGGCCCAGCGCAACTGGATCGGCCGCAGCGAAGGCGCGCACGTCACGTTCCGCGTCGCGAACGCGCACGACGTGGCCGTGTTCACCACCCGCCCCGACACGATCTTCGGCGCCACCTGGCTGGTGCTGGCGCCCGAGCACCCGCTGGTCGCCGACCTCGTCACGCCGTCGCAGCGCGCAGCCGTTGACGCCTACCTCGAGCGCACCAAGACGCAGGACGTGGTGTCGCGGAAGGTGAACAAGGAGAAGACCGGTGTCTTCACCGGCGCCGAGGCGATCAATCCGGCCACCGGGCAGCCGATCCCGGTCTGGATCGCCGACTACGTGCTGATGGAATACGGCACCGGCGCGGTGATGGGCGTGCCGGGCCACGACGAACGCGACTTCGAGTTCGCGCAGAAGTTCGACCTGCCCATCATCCGCGTCGTCGCCGGTGCCGACGACGATGCGGCCGCGCCGCTCACCGAGGCGTACGTGGCCAAGAGCGACGCCGACCTGCTGGTGAACTCGGCGCACTTCTCGGGCCTCACCGTGCCGCAGGCGAAGAAGGCGGTGGTGGCGTGGCTCGAGGGGCGCGGCAGCGCGCAGCCGGTGGTGAATTACCGCCTCAACGACTGGTGCATCTCACGGCAGCGGTACTGGGGTCCACCGATCCCGATCATCTACTGCGATGGTTGCGGCCCCGTGCCGGTGCCCGAGGACCAGTTGCCGGTCGTGTTGCCGCACATCGAGGATTTCCGGCCCGACGACAGCGGCATCTCGCCGCTGGCCCGGCACGACGAGTGGTATCGCGTGGCCTGCCCGAGCTGCGGCCAGATGGGCCGTCGCGAGACCGACGTCAGTGACAACTTCCTCGACAGCGCCTGGTACTTCCTGCGCTATCCCAGCGCCGATCGCAGCGACGTGGCCTTCGACCCGGCACTCACCCGGAAGTGGCTGCCCGTCACCACCTACATCGGTGGCAACGAGCACGCCGTGCTGCACCTGCTCTACTCGCGCTTCATCACGATGGTGCTGCACGATGGCGGCTTCCTCGACTTCGAGGAGCCGTTCACGCGCTTCCGCGCGCATGGCATGATCATCCGCGAAGGCGCCAAGATGTCGAAGTCGAAGGGCAACGTCGTCAACCCCGATGAGCTCATCGACCGGTGGGGCGCCGACTCGCTGCGCACCTACCTGATGTTCCTCGGCAAGTACGAGGAAGGCGGCGATTACCGCGACAGCGGCATCACCGGCGTGCGGCGTTTCCTCGACCGGATCTGGGGCTCGGTGCACGAGTCGGTGGCCGAGGGTGTCGTGGATCCGACCGTGCAGCGAAAGCTGCACGCCACCATTCGGAAGGTCACCGAAGACATTCCAGCGCTGGGTTACAACACCGCCATCGCCGCCATGATGGAATACGTGAACGTGCTCCGCGCCAGCGAGCGCAAGGTGCATCGCGACGAGGTGGCGCCGCTGCTGCAACTGGTGGCGCCGTTCGCTCCACACCTCGCCGAGCATTGCTGGGCGGTGCTGGGCAACGCCGGTTCGATCTTCGATGCCGGCTGGCCGGTGTTCGATCCGGCGTTGCTGGTCACCGACACGATCACTATCGCCGTGCAGGTGAACGGCAAGACGCGCGGCACCGTGATCGTCGCCCGCGATGCGGCCCAACCCGACGTCTACGCGGCCGCGTTGCAGGACGCCAACATCGCCAAGTTCGTGACCGTCGAGCCGAAGAAGATCATCTTCGTGCCTGGGCGTCTCCTCAACATCGTCGTCTGAACTCGGCTTCTTCGTCGTTCTTGAAGTGCTGACGGCTGATCGCAGAACGGCGACAGCCGCAGAACTGAACGGCCGCAGAAGGGCACGCGCTCCGATGCGTTCGGCGGCGCTCCGCGTGAATGGGAGCGCCGTTTTTTGTGTACTGCAACGGCAACGCGGAGGTGCGAGGTTGCACCGTTTTTTGCGGTTGTCCTCATTCCACCGCTCGCCCAGGCGAAGCCACGATGACGCACGAGCGGACGTCGCGCCCGCCCTTCTGCGGCTGTTCAGTTCTGCGGCTGTTGCCCTTCTGCGATTCGCCGTTACCCGCACGGCGCGACCGAACAGCGTGACCGCGAAAGCAACCATCCGCCGCCGGCACGGTGTCACAAGGTCGATTCGCTGACCGGCGCATGTCGCGACGGCAGCCAGACCGCCGGAGACCACGATGAAGACGCTTTCGTTCGCCCGTTCTGCCGCCCTGATCGGCCTCTGCCTGCCGTTCGGCGCCATGCCGGCCGCCGCCCAGCGCACGCCACGGCCACCCGAGCCCGCACGCCCGGCCCCGGCCCCGGCGCCGCGCATCTACATCGACGGCATGCCGATGAAGTCAGGCGGCCTGCTCGGCGTCACGCTCCGCACCTCGTCGGGGCCGTCCGACACGCTCGGCGTGCTGATCGAGTCGGTGGACGACGATATGCCGGCCGGCAGGGCCGGCATCCGCGAAGGGGCACGCATCGTCGCGATCGACGGCATCGACCTCCGGCTCGACCCGCGCGACATCGGTGACTCCGCCGCCGAGCGGCTTCCCGAGAGCCGCCTTCGTCGTGTCGTCACCGCCAAGTCACCGGGCGAGACGGTGACGCTCGAAGTGCGCCAGGACGGCCGCACCGAGTCACGACGCGTCGCGCTCGCCGAGGCGCCCAACCTGCGACGGATGGCCACCACCATGAGCGCGTCACCGCGACGCATGCTCGGTGTTGGCTTCGCCATGCGCGGCTCGATTCGCGACACCGCGGGCCTGCTGGTCACCAGCCTGACGGACGGTGGTGCGGCCGAGAAGGCCGGCCTGATGGAAGGCGATCGGGTGGTGAGTGTGGACGGGATCGACCTGCGAGTCCCCGCCGCCGATGCGGGTAGCCCCGAGGGGGTCGAGGCGCGGATCTCACGCCTCCGCCGTGCACTCGATGCGGCGCGGGACTCGCAGCCCGTTCGGCTCGAGGTGCTCTCCGAGGGCCGCCGCCGCACGCTCTCGGTGGTGCCGTCCCGCCAGGTGGGCTGGAGCTTCACGCCGGGCGCCTTCCAGGGCATGGCCGACGACATCCGCGCCAGCGTCGGGCGCAACTTCACCATGAGCGAAGACCAGCGTCGCGAGATCGAGAACGCCCGCAGCGAAGTCCTCCGCGAGGGCCAGCGCGCCCGCGAGGAGGCGATGCGGGAGCGGCAGGAGGCGATGCGCGAGGGGCAGCGTGCCCGCGCCGAGGCGCAGCGTGAAATGCAGCGCGGACAGCAGGAGATGGCGCGTGCCCGGGTCCAGATTGAACGCGGCGAGCGGGAACGGATGCGCCTCCGCGACGACGATGACGATGCTGACGACGAGACCCCTGTCGCGCCGCGGAACAGCGACCGCGGCACGCGCGGCACCGTTCGCGGCCGGACCGATGGCGCGACGCTGGTGCTCGACGGTCTCTCGCTGGCCAGTGTCGATCGTGATTTCGCGCAGCAGTTCGGGCGCGGCAGTGAGCGCGGTGCGCTGGTCGTGCGGACCCGCGACAGCTGGGAGCCGCTGCGCGCCGGTGACGTGATCCTCAGCATCGATGGCCGGTCGGTGCGCGACGGCAACAGCCTCGATGTCACGTTCGATCGCTCGCGCGACCAGCGCATCGAGATCCTGCGCAATGGTCGTGAGCAGACCATCACGCTGCGCGCATCGCGCTGAGGTGGTACAGGTCGGTCACGGGGCAGGTTGCACAGACGATTGACCTGCATATCCGCAACATGCGAAAAGGCCACGGAGGCAACTGCCGCCGTGGCCTTTTCGCGTCCCGACGTGCACGACCTGTCGATCGGCAGCGTCGCGCGCGGAGTGCGTGATGCGATCACGTACATCCGGACAAGGCGCCGCAACGAGCGTGTATTTCACGCGTGCGGATATGGTCGCATCGCGTTACCCGGCCTGACTTTTGCAGCCCCACGGTTCGCACGCCACGGGGCCGTTCAGTTCGCTATTTCGCGTCCGGAAAACCCTGACGGTGTGCACGCACATTCCGCAGGCGACCAACGTCGGTCGCCTGGGACTCACACCCCTCAGGAGAACGATCGCATGCTCCGATTCCGCACCCTGACGACCGGCCTCGCGTGCTGCGCGGCCGCCACCCTCACCGCCTGCGCCGACGGCGCCACCGCTCCAGACGCCGCCGCGCCGTCGCTCGCCGTGGCATCCACCGGCAACGGCGCTCCCAGTGGCGCGCACTACAACCTGAACGTGATCGGTGTGTCGAAGGGCAAGTCTGCGGAATTCGACGGTGGCAACGGCCACCGCCTCTTCGTGGGATTGGGTCGCACCGGCGCCTCGGTGGTCACCAACATCAAGCTCGCTGAGGGACCGTTCGCCGTGCTCGATGCCAACGGCACCGACGGTGAGGCCACCTTCCAGCTGCCCAATCCCGTCGATGACGCCAACGGCGACGGTGTGGATGACGACGGCAAGCTGGGATACTCCGTGTACGTGCGCGCGCTCGGCAACCCGAAGGGCAGCGCCAGCATGACCAGCTGCTACACCGACACCACCGGCACCTGGTGCAACGCCGGTGACCTCGTCGTCTCGCTCAACCGCGTCTCGGGCAACAAGTTCGTCGACGTCAGCAAGCAGCTCTTGCAGGTCTGTGTGGACGCCGACGGCGACCTGACCTACGACCTCGAGCCGATCTTCGCCGACGCCGAGAAGGATTACTTCTGGGAGTACACCAACTCCGGCCTCCGCCTCGCGCAGATGCGCTTCTACCCGGTGGCCAGCACCGACATCGGTGGCACCTGCGGCACCGCACCGACCACGCGCTGAACACGGCGTTGCACGGTCACCGCTGACGACGACGGGGCGGCTCTCCATGAGCCGCCCCGTCGTTGCATCAGGATCCCGCCCTCGACGTCACCATCAGCCGCTCACGACCGGACGCGATTCCGTCCGTCCGCCTTGGCACGATAGAGCGCCGTGTCGGCGGCCGAGAGCAGGTCGTCCACGGAGGTGATCCGCGGTGCCGGGAAGAGCGAGACGCCGATCGACACCGACATCGTCAGCGTGCCGCCCGGGCCACCCGCGAAGAGAGTGCTCGCGATGCGCTCGCGCAACCGCTCGGCGAACGTGGTGGCGCCTTCCATCGACGTTTCCGGCAGCACGATCACGAACTCCTCGCCGCCGTACCGTGCCACGAAGTCGGCGCTGCGCACCGCGCTGCGCAGGATCTCCGCGGTGTCCTTCAGCACACCGTCACCCACCAGGTGACCGCGGCTGTCGTTGACCGCCTTGAAGTGATCCAGGTCGAGCATCAGCACCGCCACCGAATGTCCGTAGCGGCGGGCGCGATCCAGCTCCGACACCAGGCGATCCGTCAGCGCTCGGCGATTGAGCACCTGCGTCAGCGGATCGGTCTGCGCCAGCGCGGCCAGGCGCACATTGTCGGCCCGCGCCGACTCCAGCAGGTGGGCGCGCTGGATCGAGGCCACCGCCGCCTTCACCACCGCGTCGGCGAACGCCACGTCCTCGTCGTCCAGCGGTGCCTCACCCTCGCCGCGCCGCAGCAGGAAGACACCCGCCTGCTGTCGGTCCACGAAGAACGGCAATGCGATCACGCTGCGCGTCGGCACGATCGTGCCTTCGCGCGCCCAGCGCTGTCGCAGCTCGGCGAACAGCGGATGCACCGTCACGTCCGGGATCAGCACCGGGCGACCCGCCTCCAGCGCCACCCGCACCTCCGGATACTTCTCGAGGTCCATCGGCAGGTTGCGCAGCGTCGGGTCGTCGTACGCGGCCGGGATCACGGCCGTCATCTCGCCCGGACGCGCCAGCACCACCGAGCAGCGGAACAGCCCGATCGCACGCGCCACGCGGCGCACCAGCACGTGGTAGATCTCCTCGCTGCTGAGGTCCGCGCTGACCTCGCGCATGATCGCCATCAGCGTGCGGCCGGTCTGCGCTTCCTCGCGCGCCTGCGCCAGCGCCTCCTGCGTCGTCAGCAGCTGCCGACGCGTCATGTCCAGCATCGAGCGGGTGCGCAGGTTGGCGCCGATGCGTGCCAGCAGCTCGCCGGAACGCAGCGGCTTGCGCACCACGTCGGTGGCGCCGCTGGCCAGCACCCGCTCCACGATCTCCTCGGGCGCACGCGTGGACGTCACCAGCACCGGCAGGTCGATCCAGTGCGGCTCGCCCTTGAACGCGGTCAGCGAATCGGCCCCACCATCGTCCAGCAGCTGCGCGTCGATCAGCAGCAGGTCGGGCACGAAATCCCGCGCCGCCTCCACCGCAGCCGCGCACGAGATCACACCGCGCACGTCGTAGCCGTGCTCGCGGAGGACCCAGGCAATGGTCTGCTGCACCGCCGGATCGCTGTCAGCGACGATGATTCGTGGCGCGGTCATCGCCGGTCGTGCCTCATCGGGCGGGAAGGGGTGGTCATCGGAGAGCACGGGAATGACGGTCGGCCGCATCGCTTGGTCACGGCGCGGCCGACGTCATTCCCACCCTGCCCGGGCTCAGGCGCCGGGCGCCCCGCCGTCACCGGCAGCAGCGTCCCCACCTGCGTCGCCGGCTTCGTCACCGGCCGCGCCCTCGTCACCATCCTTGTCCTCCGGCACCACGCGCGCCACCGAGATCACCGAGTCGCCACCGTCCAGCGCCACCAGCTTCACACCCTGCGCGTTGCGGCCCGTCTTGCGGACCTCGGCGGCCGACGAGCGGATCAGGATCCCCTGCTTGGTGATCAGGATCATCTCGTCTTCCGGCAACACTTCCATCAACGCCACCACGTTGCCGGTCCTCTCGGTGCGGTTGAGCGTCAGGATGCCCTTGCCGCCGCGCTTCTGCACCCGGTACTCCGCCACGTCACTGACCTTGCCGAGCCCCTTCTCGGTCACCACCAGCAGCGTCGCGTCGCGCTTGATCACCACCATGCCCACCACGATGTCTTCCGGCCGCAGCTCGATGCCCTTCACGCCCGTCGTGTCACGGCCCATCTCGCGCACGTCGCTCTCGTGGAACCGGCAGCTGAGGCCGAAGCGCGTCGCCAGCACGATGTCGTTGGTGCCCGACGTCTCCTGCACGTCGATCAACTCGTCGCCGGCCTCGATCTTGATCGCCTTGATGCCGTTGTTGCGCACGTTCGTGTAGTCCGACATGCGCGACTTCTTCACCGTGCCGCCACGCGTGCTGAAGAACAGGAAGCGCTCGTCGGCCTCGGTGATCTTCTCCAGGTCGCGCACCGGCACCACCGCCCGCACCCGCGTTTCCGGCGACACGTTGATCAGGTTCACCATCGGCTTGCCGCGCGCCCCCGCACTGCTCTGCGGGATCTCGTAGACCTTGAGCCAGTACATGCGCCCGTCGTCGGTGAAGATCAGCAGGTAGTCGTGCGTGCTGCCGATGTAGAGGCGACTGACGAAATCCTCGTCCTTCAAGCCCGTGCCGGTCTTGCCGCGCCCGCCGCGACGCTGACGACGGTACAGCGACACCGAAGTGCGCTTCACGTAGCCGGTGTGCGAGATCGTCACCACCACGTCCTCTTCGGCGATCAGGTCCTCGACGCTGAACTCCCCCTCGTCGCTGACGATCTCCGTCCGGCGTGCGTCGCCGAAGGTCTCGGCCACGTCCATCAGCTCCGCCTTCAAGATCGTCATGCGCCGCTCGCGGCTGCCGAGGATGTCGCGCAGCTCGGCGATCAGCGCCCGCACCTCGGCCAGCTCCGCCTCCAGCTTGTCGATCTCGAGGCCGGTCAGCTTGGCGAGGCGCATGTTGAGGATCGCCTCGGCCTGCCGCTCGGAGAGCCCGAAGCGGGTCTGCAGGCTCAGGCTCGCCGTCGGCGTGTCGTCGGCGGCGCGGATGATCTTGATCACCTCGTCGATGTTGTCGACGGCGATCTTCAACCCTTCCAGGATGTGCTCGCGCTCGAGCGCCTTGTCGAGGTCGAACTGGGTCCGGCGGGTGATGACTTCGTGGCGATGGTCGATGTAGTGGCGCAGCACCTCGCGCACCGGCATCACCTTCGGCACCAGCTGGCGCGTCTTGATGTCCGGCACCAGCGCCAGCATGATCACGCCGAACGTGGTCTGCAGCTGCGAGTGCTTGTAGAGCTGGTTCAGCACCACGCGTGGGATCGCATCGCGCTTCAGCTCCATCACCAGGCGGATGCCTTCCTTGTTCGATTCGTCGCGCAGCGCACTGATTCCCGCCACCTTGCCTTCGCGCACCAGGTCCACGATCTGCTGGCGCAGCCGCTCCTTGTTCACCTGGTACGGAATCTCGGTGACCACGATCTGGCTCTTGGTGCCGCGTTCGTTCTCCTCGATCACGCAGCGGGCGCGCACCTGCAGGCGCCCGCGGCCGGTCTCGATGTAGTCCTTGATGCCGGCACGGCCGTAGATGAAGCCGGCGGTCGGGAAATCGGGGCCGGTGATCAGCTTCCGGATCTCGTCGGTCTCGATCTCGGGATTGTCCACCATCGCCACGATCGCGGCCGACACCTCGCGCAGGTTGTGCGGCGGGATGTTGGTGGCCATGCCGACGGCGATGCCGGTGCTGCCGTTGACCAGCAGGTTGGGCAGCCGCGACGGGAGCACCTTCGGCTCCTCACGCGTGTCGTCGAAGTTGGCACCGAAATCCACCGTGCCGCGATCGATGTCGGCCAGCATCTCCATCGCGATGCGCGTCAGGCGCACCTCGGTGTAGCGGTAGGCTGCCGCGTTGTCACCGTCGATGCTGCCGAAGTTGCCCTGGCCGTCCACCAGCGGGTAGCGCAGCGAGAACTCCTGCACCATGCGCACCACCGCGTCGTACACGCTGCTGTCGCCATGCGGGTGGTAGCGTCCCAGCACGTCGCCCACCACCGTGGCCGACTTGCGGTATGGCCGGCCCGCCGTCAGCCCCGCCTCATTCATCGCGTACAGCACGCGCCGATGCACCGGCTTCAGGCCGTCGCGCACATCCGGCAGCGCGCGCGAGACGATGACGCTCATCGAGTAGTTGATGAACGATTCCTTGATCTCCTCGTCGATCATGCGAGGCAGGATGCGTTCGCGGGGCCCTGGACCAGTCATGCGCAGATAGTGAAAGCGTGACCGACGTCAGGCCGCGCGTGCGCGGCGCAACGTCGGGAATGCAGACTACGGAACGGATAATTGTGCGCCGGAGCGCGGGACGTCATGCCATCGGCGGTGCGCAGGTCGGCGGCCGTCAGCCCCAGGAGCGCGCGATGACGAGCAGCAGCCAGGAGGTGCCCACGCGGTGGAAGATGTAGGTGCCGCCACCATTGCTGGTGGACAGCGCGCTGCCATCACGGTGCTCCATCGGGCGATGCACCGTGACCACCGCATACTCCTTCCACAACATCGCCGCCGACACGCGCGTGTATGCCATCACCGCGCTCGTGTCGTGCAGCTCCTTCGAGGCCCAGAAGCGCGTGCGCAATGCTGCCAGGCCGCGGTCCCCGAAGACGAGGTTGGTGGTGATGCCACGTTGCGCCGGCAGCGACAGCCCGGTGACCAGCGGCAGCACGTAACTGGCGGTGTCGCCGCGCGCATTGACCAGGCAGCGCCCGGTGGTCGCATCGGTCACCTGCTCCGTCAGCCCGGCCGCAATCGCCTCACGTCCTGCCTTGCCAGTCCACACGTCCCAGCGCGGCCGCTCGCGACCCGTCTCCCAGTTCACCACCGTGCGGAGTAGCTCGCGTCCTTCCGGCGAGTCGAGCGGCGCATCCACGGCGTAGGCCTGGATCAGCTTCTCGAACTTGTCCACCAGGTCGGCCGTCGCCTCGCGCATCGCATCGGTGCTGTCGCGCGGAAAGGCGCGCAGCCAGCCGTCGTTGCAGCGATCCTGGCCGATGTCGGTGAAGTCCGACGCGCGCAGCAACTGCTCGCGATAATCGTGGGCGAGGTCCACCGCGGCTTCCAGCTCGCTCTGCGGACCGCGGCCCAGCAGCGTCACTGCGGAGCCACTCAGGATGCGGGGACGGAGTCCGCTCTCGGGCAGCGCGCCGGACCGGCCGCACCCCGACAACGCGCCCATCGCGAATGCCGCTCCCGCGAAGGACACCGACCCCACTGACCGCCACCGGCGCACACGTCCGCTCATGACGGTGAAGATACCGCTGGCACCACCGTCAGGACAGCCGCGCCGCCCCACCGCCAGCCCCGACCGGCGCCCGATCCTCGTCATCATCGGCCAGCTCCTGGTCGATCTCCGCCTCTTCCGCCGCGACCTCCGCATCGATCGCCGCCTTCTCCCGCTGATACCGCGCCCACCAGGTCCGCGTCACCTCGCCCGCCAGGTCGCGATTGCCCAGCCCGAACGCCAGCGCCAGGGCCAGCGCCACCGCGCCGAACAGGATCGCGAAGGCGGTGGTCACGATGTCGGTGGCCACGCCCAGCTCCTGCAGCGCCATGAAGATCGCCAGCACCACGATCCCGCCGCGGCCTACCCGCGCCAGCGTCGGGCCGCCGTGCAGCGCCCCGGCCGCCGCCAGCAGCAACCCTTCCACGAAGCCGCCCAGCACGATGCCCACGATCACGATCACGATCGCCGCGATGATGCTCGGGATGTAGCTGACGAGTTCGGCAAAGACATCGTTCAGCGACTGCAGTCCGGCCGCCGTCGAGGCGACCAGCAGCACGCCGAACATCACCGACCAGAACACGATGTTGCCGAACACCCGCGACGGGTTCACCTGGTGCCCGGCGTGCTCCACCGCCTGCATCACGCCGCCGCGCCGCAGCAGGTCGTTGACGCTCAGCTTCCGCAGCAGCCGTTCCACGCCGCGCTGGATCAGCTTCGCCAGCAGATAGCCGGCAAGCAGGATCACGATCGCGCCCAGCAAGGCGGGCACGATCTCACCCAGCGTGGCGAAGCTGTCCTGCAGTCGGGTCAGGAAATCCATGTCGTTCGGCGGCTGTGGGCGGGCGACACCCCGCAGGGCGCGCCATCGCATGAAGTTAGCACGTCAAGGGTCGGGCGTGGGCAGGGCCCGGTGCACGCCGCAATCGGTCGCGCACGACCCCGTACGCAGCATCATGACGTGCCGCACCCGACCCTCAGTTTCGCGTGCCCCGCTTGAGATCGAAGATCGCAGAGCGACGACATGCCGGGCACACGAACCAGTCGCGCTTCCGCTGGTAGCCCAGCCCGAACGACCCCCCGCCGATGCCCTTCCGCGTCATCGCCGGATGCGCCGCGCACCGCGGACAGTGCGGCACCGACTCCGCCAGCACGGAAGCTCGGATCGCCGCCTGCTCGGCCAGCGAATACTGCGCCGGACCGTCGTCGGTGGGCCGATCGGTCACGCGGCCACCTGGATCACGACCTTCCCGAACTGCTGTCCGCTCTGCAAGCGCGCATAGGCCGCCGACGCGTCGGCGAGAGGAAACACCGAATCCACCGGCGGCCGCAGACCACCCGCCTGAAATTCCGCGGAGACCGCCGCCCACTCCGACTCACTCCCCATCGTCGAGCCGGAAATCGTCCACTGGTTCATGAACAGCCGACGCACGTCGGTCTCCACCATCGGCCCACTGGTGCCGCCGCAGGTGACCAGCCGGCCGCCGCGCCCCAGCGACGCCAGCGAGCGCTTCCACGTGGCGGTCCCGACGCTGTCGATCACCACGTCCACGCCGCGCTTGCCGGTCGCCGTACGGATCAGCGCCGGCACGTCCTCGGTCGCGTGGTTCAGCAGGTGCGTGGCACCAAGGGCGCGCGCACGCTCCAGCTTGGCAGGGTCGCTCGACGTGACCCAGGTCGTGGCGCCACGAGCGAGCGCGAGCTGCAGCGCCGCCAGTGCCACTCCGCCGCCAATGCCCCACAGCAGCACCTGCTCGCCCGCCTGCACCCGTGCCTTCCCCACCAGCATCCGGTACGCCGTGAGCGACGCCAGGCCGAAACCCGCCCGCTCCGCCGCCGGCACGTCGGCCGGCACCACCGTCAGATTCCACTCCGGCACCACGCAGAACTCCGCCGCCGTGCCCGGCCGGTGCTCGCCCATGATGCCGTACTTGAGGCACAGCGGCTGCTGCTCGGCCAGGCAATAGGCGCAGGTCCGGCAGCTGACGCCCGGGTTCACCACCACCGTGTCACCCACGCGCACCCGTGTCACCGCCGCTCCCACCGACTCCACCACACCGGTCGCGTCCGCCACCGGGACCCAATCCGGTGCCAGCGTCAGTCCCGGCCAGCCTGCCAGCACGAAGAGGTCGAGCCGGTTCAATGCCACGGCATCGATGCGCAGCCGCACGGCATGTGGCCCGTCCAGCGCCGGCATCGGCAGGTCGTCACGGACCGACAGCTGCTCGAGTCCACCATGCCCTGCCAGTACCAGTGCGCGCATCGCGATCTGCCGTGTCGTGTGGGTTATGATTCTCGCGCGCGCGGCTCCTCGCGCCGAGCGCCATCGTCCAGCGCGTTCTCCCGCGCCTCCATCGGAACAGGATCCTCGCGAATGATAGCGATCAAGGTGCCACCGCTCGGCGAATCGATCGTCGAAGCGACCGTGTCACGCTGGCTCAAGCAGGAGGGCGATGCCGTCGTTGCGGGCGAGACCCTCGTCGAACTCGAAACCGACAAGATCACGGTCGAGGTGCCGGCGCTGAAGGCCGGTGTGCTCTCCGCGCGGTCGCGTGCCGAAGGCGACGTGGTCGCCGTGGACGACGTGCTGGGCCAGCTCGACGAGTCGGGCGCCGGTGCCACCGTGGCCTCCGCCACCACCGCCGATGATCCGCCGCCACCGAAGGATCCAGCCGACGGCCCCACCCCGGTGCCGGTGATGATGACCACGTCGTCCACCGAGACCGCCGATCCGGTGCCGCCGCCGAAGGATCCGGGCGACGGGCCGTCGCCGGTCCCGACGATGCTCAAGTCCGCACCCGCAGCGCGTCGCACCGCCGACGAAGCCGGCGTGGACATCAGCAAGGTCGAGGGCACTGGGCGCGGTGGTGTGGTCAGCAAGACCGACGTCGTCAATGCGGTCGCCGCCGGTGCAAAGCCCGCCGCAGCACCGGCCGCACCCGCCCCGCCGGCTGCGAAGTCGGCGCCGGCTGCGCCCGCGCGCACCGGTGAGCGCGAGACGCGCGAGAAGATGACCACGCGTCGCAAGCGCATCGCCGAGAACCTGCTTCAGGCGCAGCACAACACCGCGCACCTGACCACGTTCAACGAGATCGACATGAGCGCCACCACCGCGCTCCGTGCGCGTCTCAAGGACAAGGTCGAGAAGGAGCACGGCGTCAAGCTGAGCTTCATGCCGTTCTTCGTGAAGGCCGCCACCAGTGCACTCAAGGCCTTCCCGCTCGTCAACGCGCAGATCGACGGCGACAGCATCGTCTACAAGCACTACGTGAACATGGGCATCGCCGTCGCCAGCGAGGCCGGCCTGGTGGTGCCGAACGTCAAGGATGCCGACACCAAGGGCATGCTGGCGATCAGCCGTGACATCGCCGCCCTCGCCACCAAGGCGCGGAACGGCAAGCTGGCGATGGACGACCTCACCGGCGGCACCTTCACCATCACCAACGGTGGCGTGTTCGGCTCGCTCATCTCGACGCCGATCATCAACTACCCGCAGGTCGCCATCCTCGGCCTGCACAAGACGCAGGATCGTCCGGTTGCCATCGACGGCAAGGTCGAGATCCGCCCGATGATGTACGTGGCACTGAGCTACGACCATCGCGTCATCGACGGGCAGCAGGCCGTGCTCTTCCTCGTCCGGATCAAGGAGTTGATGGAAGATCCGGCCAGCATGCTGGTGGAGTAGCGCGTGGCCGGTGAACTGATTCCCGCCGACGTGGTCGTGATCGGCGGCGGGCCCGGTGGCTACGTCGCCTCGATCCGCGCGGCGCAGCTGGGCCTGTCGACCGTCTGCGTCGAGATGGACAAGACGCTCGGCGGCACCTGCGTCAACGTCGGCTGCATCCCGTCCAAGGCGCTGCTCACCAGCAGCGAACACTTCGAGTTCGCGAAGCATGCGGCCGCCGAGCACGGCGTGGTGATCCCGCAGGTGTCGATCGACCTCGCGCAGATGATGAAGCGCAAGAACGACGTGGTCGGCGCCAACACCAAGGGCGTCGAGTTCCTTTTCAAGAAGAACAAGGTGACCTGGGCGCGCGGCGCCGGTGCACTGAAGGCCGGCAACGTGGTGGACGTCACCGCGGCCGACGGCAGCGTGACCAGCTACCAGGCGAAGAACGTGATCATCGCCACCGGCTCGTGCTCGGTGGAGCTGCCGTTCCTGAAGTTCGACGAGAAGCGCGTGGTGTCGAACATCGGCGCCCTCACGCTGGAGTCGGTGCCGAAGAAGCTGGTGGTGGTTGGTGGCGGCGTGATCGGCCTCGAACTCGGCTCGGTGTGGCGTCGCCTCGGCGCCGAGGTGACGGTGGTGGAGTTCATGCCCACCATCCTGCCCGGCAACGACGACGACATCATCAAGGATGCGACCCGCGTCTTCACCAAGCAGGGCCTGACCGTCCGCACCGGCACCAAGGTGACGGCGGCCGACCTCTCGGCAGCCGAGATCATTCGCCTGACGGTGGAGAAGGACGGCGCCAGCGAGGTGCTGGAGGCGGACGTGGTGCTGGTCAGCGTGGGCCGACGTCCGCTGCTGCACGGCATCGACGCCGCCGCGCTCGGCCTCGAGCTGCAGAAGGGCGGTGCGATCAAGGTCGACGACCAGCTTCGCACCAACCTGCCCGGCGTCTACGCGATCGGTGACGTGGCCGGCGGCAAGCTGCTGGCGCACAAGGCCGAGGACGAAGGCGTGATCGCCGCCGAGGTGATCGCCGGCAAGAAGGTGCACATGCATTACGCCGCGATTCCGGGCGTCGTGTACACCTGGCCGGAGATCGCGACCGTCGGCCAGACGGAGGCCGAGGTGAAGGCCAGCGGTCGTGCGTACAAGGTGGGCAAGTTCCCGTTCTCCGCCAACGGCCGCGCGCGCTGCCTCGGCGAGACGAACGGCTTCGTCAAGATCATCGCCGACGCCACCACCGACGAGTTGCTTGGCTGCCACATCCTCGGTGCGAACGCCGGTGACCTGATCCAGGAGATCGTGCTGGCAGTGGAATACCGCGGTTCGAGCGAGGACATCGCCATCACCACCCACGCGCACCCGACACTCGGCGAGACGGTGAAGGAAGCCGCGCTGGCCGTGCTGGGGCGCGCCATCCACATCTGACCGTGCATGTGCAGGCGTGGCGATCACGGCGCCGGGGCTCACCAGCTCCGGCGCCGTGTCACGTTTCGTCGCCAGCCATTCCGCACCGCACCTTTCCCTGCCGCGCATGACACTCGCCACGCCACTGCCGATCACGGCCTCCCTCGCCGAATACCAGGCCCAGGCCGACGCCCTGCATGCGGCCTACGTCGCGCGCGACCGGTCGGCATTGCAGCTGATCGGCAACCTGCATCCGCGCTTCCTCGATCCTGAGGTGACGTGGAAGCCACTCTTCGCCAGCGACGAGGAGATCATCGCCGCCGGGCTGACACTCGATGATGCGCGGCTGGTGGTTGCACGCTGCTACACCTTCCTCGACTGGCCGTCACTCGAGACGCTGGTCACCGCCGTCGCCGACACACAGTCGCCGGTGCATCGCTTCGAGCATGCGGTGGAAGCGGTGATCGATGGGGACCTGACGTCGCTCCGTCGCTTGCTGGCGGCGGATCCGTCGCTGGTGCACGCCCGGTCGACGCGCGTCACCTGCCAGGATCCGCCGGTGCATGGCGCCACGCTGCTGCACTACGTGGCCGCCAACGGCGTGGAAGGGTATCGCCAGCGGTCACCGGGCAACGCGGTGACGGTGGCGACGATGCTGCTCGATGCCGGTGCAGACGTGAATGCGCTGGCGCAGATGTACGGCGGCGACTGTGCCACGCTGCCGATGCTGATCTCCAGCAGCCCTCCGGCGGACGTCGGCGTGCAGGTGCCGCTGGTACACCTGCTGCTGGATCGCGGGGCGGCGATCGATGGCGTGGGGGAGTCGAACTGGCACTCGCCGGTGCGCACCGCGCTGCTGTTCGGCTTCATCGAGGCGGCAGCGGCCGTGGTGGCCCACGGGGCGCGCGTCGACTCGCTGCAGATCGCGGCCGGACTCGGCGACCTGGCGCGCGTGCGCGAATTGCTGCCGACCGCGGATGGCGACGAGTTGCAGGCCGCACTGGCACTGGCCGCGCACAACGACCGCGTCGCGATCGTCGCGGTGCTGCTGGATGCGGGCGCCGATCCGAACGCGTTCAACCCGGAGGGCATGCACGCCCACGCCACGCCCCTGCACGGCGCCGCCGGCAGCGGCTACGTGCGCCTGGTGGCGCTGCTCCTGTCACGTGGCGCGCGCACCGACATCCGCGATACGCTGTGGGACGGCACGCCGCGCGGCTGGGCGGAGCATGGCGGGCAGTACGAAGTGCTGGGGTTGCTGGATGCGGCGTCTCAGCGGGCGGAGTAATGGCGCTTCGCTTCTCACCCCTCAGGCAGCAGGCGCTACCGCGGTGCGGTCAACGCGTGTGACCCTGCGGTGCGATCGAGCGGAACGGTGCGCCAGCGCTCGCGTCCACCGAGCCCGATTAAGCCGCCGGTGACCGTCGTCAGTGTGGTAAGCAGCACGCTGCCGAGTGCAGCGATTCGGGTGCCCGTGTTGTAAGTGTCGTCGTTTCTGCGGTCAGTTACTACGCCGATCGCCATCAGGCCTGCCGACAGGCCGAGTCCGACCAGCGCACCGCGCCCGGCGCCGCCGCGAAAGGCCTGACCGGCAGTGCGACGGGAATCGGAGACCTGCAGTCGGCGTATGTCCGTCAGTGGAATCCGCGTCAAATGCGTGCGGTCGTCGAATGCCGAGAGCACGAGACGGAGCGAATCACTGGTCACGAGTGCGCCGCGTATTGTCGCGGGAATTCCGGTAAGGCGCTCGACTCGAACAGTGGCGCCCGACCGCAATCCAGACGCATGCTGCGCGCCTGCTGTGTGTGAAAGTAGCGTTGCGGCGAGGAGCAACCCAACGGACGAGCGCACGTTCATCGCGACTGCTCGTGCGATACGATTCGGACGACTCGCACAAAACCTTTGCCGGCCTCACCGAGTCCTTCGCGGTGGCGTGCGATGAGATCGAGCGTTCGGTCGAGCCGCTCCTGCGGAGTCAGGAGGCGTAATGCGACCCGCTCGGCCTCGGCGGCCTGCGCGTGCGACGCGTTGATCACCACGACTCGCTCCATGCTCGGAAACTAGCGCGAGGGGTCCGAGGTCCACACTCGGCGTCGCCTCTAGACCGCCGACGTGGCGGTAGTCGGCACAACGACGCGTCTCACCTGCCGAAGCAAAACGCGGGGCGGCGATCCGAAGATCACCGCCCCGCATTCGTGCTGCGTGACGTCGCCAGTGGCGACGGTGCGTCAGAGCATCCGTGACAGCATCGCGCCCAGCGCCATGAACACCACCGCCAGCACGGCCAGCACGACCGGCTGCAGCGTGATGCCCGACGACGTGGCGTTGGCCGCAGCGGTCTGCGTCGCCAAGGCCCGCTCCGTCTGCACGTCCGGCGTCGCGACACGACGCGTCGGGGTGGCGGCCGGCAGCGCGTTCATGATCTGCGCCGCCACGTGGGCCGGCGTGCGTACTTCCTTCCGGGCCGAGGCCTCGCGGCTGATCTTCGACCAGAGTTCCGCTTCCGGCGTCAGCTGGTTGTTCGCCAGACGCGGCGCCGGCGCATCGCCGTCAAGCCAGGCGTTCAGCGCCGCCATGGCGCCATCGGCGCGCAGCGGGACTTCACGATCTGCAACCGGACGGTCACCCAGCGGCCGGGCCGCCGAGGGCTGGTTGACCTCACGGTCACCACGAGCGCCTTCCGGGTTCGGTGTCATATCCATGTTCATGCGTACTTCTCCTCGAGAAGAGCCTGCAGCGCTTCGCGTGCACGATGCACACGCATCTTGAGCGCGCCGACGGTAGAGTCGAGCATTTCGGCCATCTCCTCGTACGACCGACCTTCGACGTGCTTCATCACGAAGGCCTCCCGCAACGACGGCGACAGCTGGCCAAGGGCCCAATCGAGGTCGACGCGAAGCTCACTGCGATCAAGCTCCTCGTCCGGCGTCGTCAGGTGTGACGGCTGATCATCCTCTTCGTAACTCACGTGCGTGCGACGGATGTTCTTGAGCCAATCCTTGCACCCGTTCGCTACGATTCGGAAAATCCATGCATCGAACCGGCCCCGCACCTCACCGAGGTGCGAAAACGCCTTGATGAACGAGGCCTGCATGATGTCCTCGGCGACATCAGGGCTGCCCGTCATGTTCAACGCATGTCGATACAGCGGATCGCTGTATTTCGTCACCAGGACCGCAAACGCTTCGCGATCACCCGCCAGCACGCGAGCAATCGAACGAGCGTCTACGTCTGCCTGCTCGGCGATGTCGGCCGGAACTGTTTGAGAGGGAGTTTGCACGACGGCACGATAACCACCGTGCGACTCCCCCCACAACATCCGGCGCGGCATCACGAGTGTTCCCATGGCACCATGCAGACGACACATCATCCCGGGCGTCACACGACGACGGCAGCCGGGAGCCTCGCCGCACTTCGGATCGTCGCGTCAGCGACCGACACTCACCGGGTGGCTCAGCCCCAGCCCCGCGCGCGGATCGCCTCGGAATGCTGACCCAGCGTCGGCGGCGGCAGGCGCACCGCGCCACCGACGCTCGACGGCACGCCGGTGAGCGGCGACGCCCCGACGTCGGCCAAGGCTTCGAGGACCGTCCGCACCAGGCCCACCGGAACCCCGACCCGCTCGCAGCGCACCTTCCACTCCACGGCCGGGGCGGTGCGCAACACCCGCTGCACGGCGTCCACGCACCGCGCGCGATTGACGACGCGTCCCGAATTACTGTCGAGTTCGCTGTCCGCCGCGAGGTCGACATCGCCGAGGACACCGGTCAGCGCCCGCCACTGCGCATCGCTGCCGACGGCGATCACGATCGGTCGGTCGCTGGTTTCGAAGAGCTGGTACGGCACCAGGTTGGCGTGCGCGTTGCCCCACCGCATCGCCTCCTGCCCCGAGACGAGCGCGTTCTGCGCCACGTTGGCGAGCGCGGCCACTGCCGTTCCGGCCAGGCTGACCGACAGGTGACGCTGCGCGGCGGTGCGGCGATCGCGACCGACCAGCGCCGCCAGGATCGCGATCGCGGCGTCCTTGCCGGTCAGCACATCGATCAGCGCCACCGCCGTCCGAAGCGGTGCACCGTCCGGTTCGCCGGTGACACTCATCCATCCCGATTCCGCCTGCACCGCGAAATCGTATCCCGGCCGCTCCGGCTGATCTGGATATCCTCCGATCGTACACCAGATCAGCGCGTCATTTTCCGACAGCATCTGGGCAGCATCGATGGATTTACGCGACAACACGCCCGGCAAGAAGTTCTCGACGACCACGTCTGCTTCGCGCGCCAAATCGCAGATCAGCCGCTGATCCTCCGGCACCGACAGGTCCGCCGACAGCGAGCGCTTGTTCCGGTTGCAGCTCAGGAAGTACGCCGACTCGCCGCGACTGTCGAAGGGCGGACCCCACCCGCGCGTGTCGTCACCCGCTCCAGGGCGCTCCACCTTGATCACCTCCGCTCCCAGATCGCCGAGCATCATGGTGCAGAGCGGTCCCGCCAGCACCCGGCTGAGGTCGAGCACGCGCAGGCCTTGAAGAGGTGCGGAACCACTTATGCCTCCAAGTTCCGCTTGCTGCGGCGATGATGTCATGTCGGTGCCATGATTGCGCGCATCATCCGTACATATCCACGGTGCGGCGCCGAGGTGTTATGCACCACGTTGCCTCACTTGCATTTTGGAGTCGCGCCATTATTCTTCGCCTGTTGTTACGCAGCCGCGTCGCGCCCACGGGCGCTGACGTGGCGCTTCGTTGTATCTGACGCGCCATCCGGATGCTTGCATCCGACACGACAGCGCCCATCAATCTGTATGGAACCCATGACTCCCGACGTGCCGGTTGCTCCCACGGAGGTTCCGGCCGCTCCGGCGGCCCCCGTGAAGCGCAGCCCCGGTCATCGCGGCACCGACATTCGCGACACCGTCGCGGAAATGACAGCCCGCGCGAACGAAATCCAGTTCGAGGCAGGCAGCAAGATGGCGAACGCGCTGCGGAACATCGTGCGCGCGGCGATCGCGGACACCGAGCTGAGCCTGGAAAGCACCCGCGACGTGGTGGATTACTTCCGCCGTCGCGCCCTGATGTCCACCGAGGATGCGCAGGGCCTGCTGGACGAGGTGGCTGAGTACGCCTCCAAGCGGAAGCCGGTCGAGCCGCCCCCGGGCAAGACGCCCCTGGGCAAGCCGAACGCCGCCAAGGTGACGCCGCTCGCGAGCCTGGCCGAGGCGCTGTCGCTGCCCGCCACGCCGGTGAGCAATGCTGGACGCCCCACCGCGGGTCCGCCGACGATCTCGTCGCCGGCGCCCGCACCGGTGAAGGTTGCACCGCCGACGCCGATCCCGGAGCCGACGGTCATCCCGCTCGCCAAGACGTCGATTGCGAAGGCCGCAGCACCAAAGGCTGACGCCAAGCCGGCCGCGGCGAAGGCTGAAAAGCCCGCTGCCGCACCTGCAGCAAAGCCGGCTGTCACCCCCAAGGCTGCAGCAGCCCCGGCTGCGAAGTCGGCCGCCAAGTCTCCCGCCAAGGCCGCCCCGGCGTCCAAGGCTCCGGCCAGCAAGGCCGCGGCAAAGCCCCCCGCGAAGTCGGCTGCGAAGAAGAAGTGAACCCCGGGCGACTCGTCGCCCCGATGGATCTGGATGCCCGCTGCGCCTCACGGTGCCGCGGGCATCTTGTTTCCGACCCGCCCTCACGGACCCAGACGTCGGCCGTGCAGCGGGTTCGCGCGGGTGATAGCTTCGCCCGCCATGCCGCTCCAGCCGCTGCCCGCGTGAACGCGCCCGATGTGATCGCCAGCGCCCCTGCCAGGATCGACCTCGCCGGGGGTTGGACCGACGTGGCGCCGTACACCACCGAGGTCGGTGGCGCGGTCTGCAACGTCGCCATCGAGCTGCGCGCCACCGCCACCGTGACGGCGGCGCCGCGTTCCGAGCCTCCGCCGGACGCGCTGGTACGTGCCGCCTGGCAGCGCGCCGGCGAGCCACGGGTGACGATCACGCTCGAGAGCGAAATCCCAGTGGGCTCCGGGCTGGGCGGCTCTTCGGCAGCGGGAGTGGCGCTGGCCGCCGCCCTCGCCGCGTGGCGTCGCGCGACACTGACGCCACACGAGCTGGCCGAACTCAGCCGAAGCACCGAGACGGAAACCCTCGGACTGGCGGGCGGCTGCCAGGATCATTTCGCCGCCGCCTTCGGCGGTGCCCTCTTGCTGGAATGCCGGAGGGAAACGAGGGTCACCACCGTGCCGTTGATGGCGGCGACGATGGAGGAGCTGGAGCGCCGGGCGTTCATCGCGTTCACCGGAGAATCGCGGATGTCGTCGCGCACTATCACGGCAGTGATCGATGCGTATCGCAACAACGACCCGATCACCTGCGGTGCGCTCCGAACCATGGCGGCACTCGCCCCGCAGATGGCGACCGCGCTCGAAAGCGGTGACATCGATGCCCTCGGCGGGCTGTTGGCACTGCAGTGGGATGCCCAGCGCGCGCTGCATCCGACCATCACCACCCCGCTCATCGATCGCATCGTGGCCGATGCCGCGCGCGCGGGCGCGCTCGGCACCAAGGCGCTCGGTGCGTCGGGCGGCGGCTGCGTGCTGGTGGTCGCGGGCGCCGGCGCCGAAGCATCGGTGCGCGCGGCCATCACCCGGCACGCCGCACTCCTGCCGCTCCGCATCGCGCGGACCGGCGTCCAGCTCCACACCTCCGGCACGGCCCCCTGATGCCCATCCGACCCGGCGATGCCCGCGGCCTGACCGAGACCCTCGTTCGGGTCGACTCGCGCAATCCGACCCTCGTACCCGGTGCCCCGGGCGAATCCGGCTGCGCCCACGTGCTGGCCGAAGTGCTCGGCGGATGGGGATTCCGCCTCGAATGGCAGGACGTCCGCGACGGACGGGCGAACCTGCTGGCCCGCATCGGCAATCCGGCGCCCTCGGCACCGGTGCTGATGTTCAACGGCCACCTCGACGTGGTCGGCACCGACGGGATGACGCACGCCCCCTTCGCCGCCGAAATTCGCGACGGCCTGCTCTACGGCCGCGGCAGCTGCGACATGAAGGCCGGCGTGGCAGCGATGTGCGTGGCCGCCTGGCAGGCCGCGCAGCAGCCGATCCGCGGTGAGATCATCGTGGCCGCGGTGGTCGACGAGGAGTTCGAGTCACTCGGCACCCGCGCGATGCTGGAGCGCGGCACGCGGGCCGACGTGGCGGTGGTCACCGAGCCGACGCGCCTCGCCATCTGCCCTGCGCATCGCGGGTTCGTCTGGCTCGAGTTCACCTTCACCGGCCGCGCCGCCCATGGCAGCCGGTACGAGCTGGGGATCGATGCGATCCAGCACGCGGCCCATGTGCTCGGCGCCTTGGAGCGGTTTCAGCGCACGGTGCTGCCCACCCGCACCCACCCGCTGCTGGGGCGCGCGTCGCTCCACGCCTCGACCATCGCCGGCGGGGTCGGCTGGAGCACGTATCCGGACCGCTGCATGCTCCGCGTCGAGCGTCGCACCGTGCCCGGCGAGACGAGCGCCACGGTGCTGCACGAAGTGGAGGTCCTGCTGGCCGAGCTACGGAAGGCCGAGCCGCAACTCTCGGTCAGCGTGCGGATCGACACCGCGCAGGGGCCAAGTGACGTGGCGGTGGATGCGCCGCTGGTGCGCCGGCTGTCCGCCGCGCACGAGCGCGTCCGCGGCAACGCACCGCCGGTGGAGGGGCTGAGCGCCTGGACCGATGCCGCGCTGCTCAACGATGCGGGCATTCCTGCGGTGTGCTTCGGGCCGGGTGATATTGCCCTCGCGCACGCGGCCACTGAATACGTGCCGCTGGACGAGATCGACGCTGCGACCGCCGTACTCACGGCCTTCGCACTCGATTGGTGCTCCTGACTTCTGATGACACGGACCTGCCGGTGACTGCAGCACAGTACGACGCGTTGGAGCGTGCGATCGTGGATCGCTCGCGGGTGGCGATCCGCATCAACGGTGCCGAGATGGTGGTGATTCCGGAGAAGATCCAGCTGAAGGGCGGTCGCGAACTGCTGGTGACGCAGAATCCGTCCAGCGGACTGCCGCTGCTGCTGAACATCGACGACATCGAGCGACTAGAGGTCGTGCGATGAGCGCGCGCTTCCCGCTGGTGGCCGTGTACGCGGACGAAAGTTGCCTCGGCAATGGCAAGCAGGGCGCCACGCCGGGCGGCGCTGGCGGGCTGGTGGAGTTCCAGTTGCGGAGCGGAGAGCTGGTCTGCCGCGACTTCTGGATCAGTGAGCCCGACACCACCAACAATCGCATGGCACTGCAGAGCGTGATCCAGGCCTTCACCCACCTGTCGGCGAAGGGTGAGCAGCTGAGCGTGGTCTTCACCACCGACTCGCGCTACCTCGTGGATGGCATGACCAGCTGGGTACACGGCTGGGCGCGCAAGCAGTGGCGAAAGGCCGACGGCAAGCCGGTGGAGAACATCGCGCTCTGGCAGCAGGCACTGCACGCCGTGCGCGCCGGCGGGCACGAAGTGGAGTGGCGCTGGGTGCGCGGCCATGCCGGGCATCCACAGAACGAGTGGGCGAATCACCTCGCGACGACCGCCGCCGCCAACCAGACGCAATCGGGTGGGCTGATCGAGTCGGGGTTCGCGGCCTGGATGGAGTCGCTCCCCGCCGCCGTTCGTCGCAGCGGCCCGCCCTCACCTTTTCCGCAGCCTGCCGCATTCACGGCAGCCAAGACCCTTCCCGCCGCGTGACGCATCCATATTCTGCAGCGATGATTGCTGACCCGACCGTCCTCGATCGCATCTTCGACCGGCTGGTCCGGACGCTGACCGTCGGCAGCCCCGACCAGCTCTCGGCCACGTTCAAGGTGTCGGAACTGGTGCACGCGCTGGTGCCGTACCGCACCTACCGCGGCGAACTGGGTGTGGACACGATCCAGGATTACGAACACGCGGTGCTCGAGCTGCTGGCCGGTGAACGCGGGCTGCTGGTAGTGGACCCCGACACGGTGACCGCGATCCGTCGCGAGTTGGCGTCGCCGGATCCGGACACCGGCATGCTGCATCGCCTCGGCACCGTGGACGTCCGTCTCGGTGCCATCCGCCTGCCGGTCACGGTCGAGCCGCGTGCCGCAACGCGCGGTGATGACGCGACGCGCGACGCCGCACCCAAGGGTTCGATCCTCTCCGACGCGATCGCGATCGGCGCTGCGCTCGACCTCGAAGATGCGGCGCTGGCGCGCTCCGGCTCGGAGCCAGCCGTCGTGCGGCCTGCCGCCGTCGCTCCACCGCCGGCACCGGCACCGAGCGCGGCGACCTTGCCGTCGGTGGCGGACCTGGTGGTGCGCTTGCCGGCCGATCCGCCGGCCACCACGCCGCTGCAGGCGGTGCGTGGTGTCACGATCGCCAACCCCGCCACACTCTCGCGCATCACACCGCTCCACACGCCCTCGGTCTACGGCGACCCGATCGACTTCCGCGGGTTGCGGCACGCCCCGGTGGACATCGGCGGCGTGATCCTGCTGTTCGGCATGATCGCGCGCGACCTCGGGTTCAACATCGAGGCCATGTCGAGCGGCTTCCCGCGCTGCGAGGCGAAGCGTCAGGTCACCTTCGGCAAGTGGGCGCGCCTGCGCATCGACTTCGAGCTCGAGAGCCGGCACTTCCGTGATGCCGGCCGCAACCCGTCGTCAGTGGACCTGCTGGTCTGCTGGCGCGACACCTGGTCCGATCGCCCGTCCACGCTCGACGTGCTGGCGCTGGACCGGGTCCTTCCGACGCTGCCGCGGGAGTGACATCGATGGTGATCACTGCATCCGTCGATCGCGGCGGCCCCTGCCCGTTCTGCACCCACGCGCTGCCTGCCGGACGCGCGGTGACGTTTTGTCCGCACTGCGGGATGAACGTCACCGTGGCCCAATGCCCCGCCTGCAGCAGCGAGGTCGAACCGGGATGGCACTACTGCGTGACCTGCGGGCGTGACGTGAGTTCGCTGCCCGTGACCCAGGGCACGGTGCGGCGCGACGCTCAGTAAGTGAGCGCGGCGCCGCCCAGCGAAAGGCCGGCGGCGAGCCCGAACAACAGCACGCGGTCACCACGCTGGATGCGCCCCGACGCCACCGATTCGGCGAGTGCGAGCGGAATCGACGCAGCGATGCAGTTGCCGCGGGTGGCGAGGTTGGTGATCACCTGATCCTCGCGGAAGCCGAGCAGTTTCCAACCCAGTTCGATGCCATGCCGGCTGGCCTGGTGCGGCACCACGGCGGCGATCTCGTGCCGCTGCCAGCCAGCGGTGTCGCAGAGCCGATCCATGAACGGCAGCAGCAACGGCGCGGCCTTCCTGAACAGCTGCGGCCCACGCATGGCGAAGAGGTTGTGCGCCGAGGTCGTGGCAGGATCGTTCGGGTGATGCAGCGTGCCACCACCAGCGATCTGGCTCAACTCCGCACCGCTGTGCCAGGTCTGCAGCTGCGTGCCATGCAGCCGGCTGTCGGTCTCTCCCGCATGCGAGACGACCACCGCCGCTGCTGCGTCGCCGAACAACACCGCGCTCTCCGGCTCGTGCGGGTTCATGCTATGCGACACGTTCTCGCTGCTGAACACCAGCACGTGCCGATGCGCGCCGGCGGCCACCAGCCGTGCCGCGACATCGAGCGCGGCGAGGAAGGAGAGGCAGGTGGCGTTGACGTCGAAGCACGAGGCGACGCCCTCGGGGGCACCCAGTTCGCGCTGCACGAACACCGCCGTGCAGGGAATGGCCTGCTGCGGCGTGCTCGACGCGCCGATGATCGCCGTCAGGTCCGCGGCCTCGATTCCAGCCATGCCCAGCGCTTCGCGCGCCGCCGCCGCCGCCATGAATGCCGACGACTCGCCCGCGCAGCGACGGCGTGCGACGACGCCGGTGCGCTGCGCGATCCAGCCCTCGGCCAGCCCGAGATCCGCCTCCAGTTCCGCATTCGTGACGACGCGCGCCGGGAGGTAGCTGCCGATACCGGCAATGCGAACCGGTAGTGCCGGTGAAGTCGGTGTCGTCATGCGAGCGCGGTGGCAGTCGCCGTGGCGTGGTGTCGCCAGCTGCACACCACACGTCGCCGCTTGCTGCCGGCCGGCAGCGGCGGCACCCCCTGCTCGACCCGCACCGACACCGCGTGACAGCCGTACTCCGCGAGTGCGGCGCGCACGGTGTGCTGCAGTCGCTCCGCCACGTCCGCGAAGGCCGTGTCGTCGCGCAGCGCGATCTGAAGCGTCAAGCCACCCGCCTCCGCCTGCTCGGCGCGGTATTCCACGATGCGATCGTCGGCCAGCAGCACCATGCGACGGATGGCGTCGGGAAAGATGGCGCGCAATGAATCGTCCACCTGCGGAAACCAGCAGAGGTCGTCCTGCCGCCCCTCGATCGCGGCGATGCGTTGCCACGATGACCCACATCGGCACGGCGTGGCATCGAGGCGCAGGATATCGCCGAGGCGATAGCGCACGATGGGCTGCGCCCGTCGCCAGAGATCGGTCAGGATGGGTGTCACACGCTCGGCATCGTCGTCGATCGGTTCCTGCTGCAGCACCATCACGTCCTCCTGCACGTGCAGCAACCCGTGGCGGCACGACACCGCGACCAGACCTTCGGTGCATTGATACACCTCACCCACCGGCGCCTGGAACGTGGCCTCGATCCGGGCGCGGTCGTGCGGCTCCAGTACCTCGGCGACTGAGACCAGACGCGTCGGCGAGGCGTGCAACGTGCCGGCCTCGCGGGCATCGGCGAGCATGCCGAGCAATGAGGGCGGTCCCACCACCAGCTGAGGGCGGAACGTGTTCAGCGTCGCCAGCATCGCATCGAGTGGCTGCAGCAGGTCGAAGAATCGGAATTGCACCACGCTCGACGTGCGCTCGTAGAGGCGGCTGTTGGCGCGGAGGAAGAAGGCGACGCGATGCCCGGGGCGCAGATCCGGGATGGCGCGCGCGAGGATGGTCCCCGCCCACCGCGTCTGCTCGGACGGGCTGACGAGAAACAGTCCGCGGTGCCCCGACGTGCCGCTCGACATCCCCACCGTGCATCCCTGCAGCGCGGCGGAGAAATCGCGATCACGCTCCGCGGTGAGGGCCACCTGCATGGCCGCATCGCGCGCGATGCCGAGTGTGTTGTGATGGTCGAAGTCGGCCATCATCATCGCCTTGTCCACGGTGGGAAGGCGACGCCAGTCGCGTGTCGGCAGGTCGTGCCAATGCCGGCGATGGAAGGCGCTCCGCGCCCGCACGTAATCCACCAGATCCCGCGCACGTCGTTCCTGCCACTCGGCCAGTCGGTTGCCGTGCAGCGTTGCGGCCCGCCAGCGCGCCGCCACGTAGTGGGCCCCGATGTCGAGTCCGCTCACGATGCCGCACTCCAGCGCAGCGTGCCGGGGCAGTGCGTGGGCAGGACCGTGACGTCGGGTTGCGTGAGCGCGAAGTCGTGGATCGTCCGCAGCGTGGTCCGGACCGCGGGCATGTCGTCCTGCATCAGCGCGGTCAGCAGGTGCGGTGCACGCAACTCGCGGAATGCCTGCGATGTCCAGGCACCGTCGGCGCAGAGGAGCACGGACCCGGCATCGGTGCGCAGCAGCGCGCCGAGCTGACCTCGCGCGTGGCCCGGCAGCGACACGAGGCGAACGGAGCCATCGCCGAAGAGGTCGTGCGTGGCGCCGAGGTGTGGCAGCGCCGGATGCGCGAGCCGGTCGATCACGTCGGACCGCTGGGCGAAGTCAGGCGGAAAGAGAGCCTGCACGATGCCGCGCCGGACGGCGTCGACGCCGCGTGACGACTGCTGCAGTGCGAGTGCGCTGCGCGACACGACGAAGCGCGAGTGCGGGAAATCCCGCAGCCCGGCGACATGGTCGGCATGCAGGTGCGAGACGACGATCCAGCGGACGTCGCTGGCGCGGATGCCGAAGCGCTGCAGCCCCTGCACCACCGGTGCGCCGAACGTCGTCGGCGTGGCGTATTTGTAGAGCCGGTCGGGCCACTGCGCGAACGCCTCCACCAGCCGCGGCGCGTACCCGGTGTCGAAGAGCAGCGGTCCGCGGTCCGGATGCCGGATCAGGAACGCCGGCGCATGACAGCGGACCTCCGCCCAGCCGGTGCCGGTGGCGATCAGTGACGATCGCGCCGTGCAATAGCCGGTGTCGAGGACATCGAGCCGCACCACGGTCATGCCGCCTGCCCACCACGTCGCAGCGCGTCGATGGTGCGCGCCACGCCTTGCGCTGCCGACACGCGTGGCGCGTACCCGAGCAGCGTGCGCGCGCGCGAGATGTCGTAGGTCTGCGTGCGGGCGAGGATCAGCGCCGAATACCGCGTCAGCGTCGGTTCGCGCCGCGTGATGGTGGCCATGGCTTCCATCGCCGCAGCGGCGGCGAGTGCCACCGGCAACGGCACGCGACGCGATGGATACCGGAGCCCCACGCCCTCCAGCAACTCGCGGATCATGCCCCAGAGCGGGACATGTTCACCACCGGTCACGAGGAAGGTGCCGCCGACGCCATCGGTGGTGGTGAGTGCGTGGTCGATGGCCTGCACGACGTCATCGACATGGGTGACGTCCACGGCGTTGATGCCGTCGCCGATCTGTGGCAACCGCCCTTCACGCGCAGCGCGCAGGAGACGCGGCACGAGCGCACGATCACCGTCGCCGTAGATGGCCTTCGGCCGCAGGATGACCGTCTCCATCGACGACGCGGCGGCCCGTACCAGCTGCTCGGCGAGTTGCTTGGTGCGCGCGTAGTGACTGGAATGGCTGGCCGGGTAGGGTGCGTCGTCGCCCACCTGGTGCTGGTCGCGCCCATCGAAGATCACGGCCGGCGACGAGATGTGGACCAGCCGGCGGACGCCAGCGGTTCGCGCGGCGGTGAGCAGGTTGACGGTGCCTGCGACGTTGGCGGCGACGAACGCCTTCGGGTCGCCCCACGGCGCCGACAGTGCCGCGCAGTGGACCACCGCGTCGCAGCCGGTGGCGCCCTCGGTGAGCAGGGGCAGGTCGGCGAGGTCGCCGCGACAGATGCGAACCCCCGACCCGAACCCAAGGCGATCCGCGCTGCGACCATGTGCCGAGACGGCCACGCCGCGGGCGGCGAGCGCCCGTACGACGTGACTGCCGAGGAACCCGGACGCACCGGTGACGAGGACCTGACGCAGTGGTGGGGTCACATGCGGAGTCTACACACGTGGCCGTCACAGGTCACACGATGGTGCGGCTCAGTCGCTGGAGGGTATGCGCCGCCACGTGGCTCTCGCTGCCATTGCTGGCCATGCTCTCGAGCAGGAGGTACGAGGCGAATTCGAGCTCGAAGATCGCGAGCAAGGCGTGGAGCGCGCCGCCGCCAGTGCCATATCCCTCGAGGTACGCCTTGCGCGCTTCTCGCTCCCAGAGCCACGCGATCTCGAGGGCCTTCTCGTCGCCGCCTGCTTCGCAAGCCGCCTGTGCTGCGGATTCGGCGATGGAGACGAGGAGCCGCGCCACGTCGCGCCAGGGCGACTGGGGCATGAGGCGATCGCGGTCGGGGAGCGACGAGTCCCCATCGAACTCCACCACGCAGAGCACGCGGGGCGGGGAGATGAGCACGGTGTCGAGCCGCAGGTTGCCGTGGATGCGGTGGGTCAGGCCCGGAGCGGATTCCGCGGCCGCGGCGAACTGCTGCAGCTTGCCCGGCAGGAGTTGAAGTGCCGCCACCAGCCCGGTGTTCTGCGTGGTCGCGCGCTTGTAGGCGAGGGTCGCATTGCCGAGGGCCGACCAGGCGCGGGCGACCCAGACCTCGACGTCCCCATGCGTGGCCGGGATCGCGCCGGCAATGACACCATGGTCGAACGGTCTGCCGAGCGCGGCGTGAAGCTCGCGGGTGATGACCCCGACCGCGCGCACGTCATCCAGCGCCACCGCCTGCAGGGACGGGTCCCCTTCGAGCGCACGTCGGAGACGGCTGACGATGACGGAATGGACCGTCGCCGCGTCAGGGACGATGTCCTCCAGCGCTGCGCTGGCGCTTCGTTGTCCGTTTGGTGCTCGGATGATAGCGCTACCAAGAAGCACGGGGGCAACACGGACGCCCGGCACGCGCTCGAGGTGCCGCAGCAGGTCCAGCTCGGGTGAGGCAGCTCGCGTGAGCGGTCGATACACGATTCCGACCGCGCCTGGCTTGAAGAGCACGATGTCGTGACGTCGTCTGGGCAGTTGCCGTGACTCGCCGGCCATGTTGCGACTGACCGCCGCCCGTTCCGGCGCCGCCAGCCATTCCCAGCCGTCGGAGCGTATCGAGGCGCCCGCGGACAGCGCTTCGCGCAGCCAGGCGCAGAGATCGTGGTCGGCCCATGCCGAGGAGAGTGTCCAGAGCGCCGTCCCGTCGGCGGCGCGTTCGACGTGCAGGATCTCCGCCTCCGCCGGCGCCGGACCGGCCCATCGCCGCAGCGCGGCCTGATGCAGGGCGCCCTGGTCGGGACCGACCGTGGTCTCGAAGACGCAGATGGCGGCGTGACCGAGCGCGGGAGGCAGGGCGAACGCCGCGAGGAGGGTGTGCGCGGGCGAGGTCGGCGCGGGCGATGGCGCGGCGTGGGCGCCGAACCACCGGGCCCAGGCGGCGGCGGGCACCGACGCCAAGGCCGCGAGGAAGGTCGGGTCGAGTGCGCTCATGGGGCGGACCTCGGCCAGGCACCGCACCGATCTCGCCGGGTACGATTGAGCTGGGCGCGTGCGGCGACCGCATTGCCGTCGCCGACCGCCTGCGGCAGCTTGCCGCACCGCCGCCAGCGGCCGGAGACTCCTCCGCGCCCGGTAATCGTCCGACTCGTCACTCCGTGATCTCCATGGGCACGCAAGGCACCGCCACCGACATCGTCATCCTGTCCGCCGTTCGTACCCCGTTCGGCACCTTCGGTGGCACGCTGCGCGACGTCTCGGCGGTGGACCTGACGGTGGTCGCGGCCCGGGCCGCGCTGGAGCGCGCCGGCGTGCATGCCACCGACATCGGGCACGCCGTGTTCGGCAACGTGATCCAGAGCACCACCGACACGGTCTATTTCGCGCGGCATGTGGCACTGAAGGCCGGGCTGCCGATCGAGGTGCCTGGGCTGACGGTGAACCGGCTCTGCGGATCGGGGCTGCAGGCGATCATCTCCGGGGCGCACGAGATCATGACCGGCGACGCGGACGTGTGCCTGGTGGGGGGTGGCGAGAGCATGTCCACTGTGCCGCATGCGGCGCGCGGACTGCGCTGGGGACTGTCGTACGGCAGCGCACCGAAACTCGAGGACCTGCTGTTCGAGGGGCTCACCGACTCGTACTGCCAGACGCCGATGGGCGTCACGGCCGAGAACCTGGAGGCGGCGTATCATCTGGGGCGGCAGGCCGCGGACGAGTTCGCGCTGCGGTCGCAGCAGAACACGCGCGAGGCGTGGGCAAATGGGCTCATCGGCGACGAAATCGTCCCGGTGCCCGTCACCGACCGGAAGACACGGCAGTCGGTGGAGTTCGCGCGCGACGAGCATGCGCGACCGGACAGCACGATCGAGTCGCTGGCGAAGTTGAAGCCGGTGTTCAAGGCTGACGGTGTGGTGACGGCGGGCAATGCATCGGGCCTGAACGATGGGGCTGGTGCGCTGGTGATCGCACGCGCGAGCTGGGCCGCCGAGCGCGGGCTGTCACCCTTGGCGCGCGTGGTGAGCTGGGGCGTGAGTGGCGTGGAGCCGCGCATCATGGGCATCGGACCGGTGCCGGCCGCTCGACAGGCGCTGGCGCGCGCCGGGCTGACGCTGCAGCAGATGGACCTGATCGAAGTGAACGAGGCGTTTGCGACGCAGGCGCTGGCCGTGCAGCGGGAACTGGGCATTCCATTGGACAAGTTCAACCTTCATGGTGGGGCGATCGCGATCGGTCATCCCCTTGGAGCGAGCGGAGCACGCATCGCCGCGCACCTCACGCATGCACTGCGCGTGATGGGCAAGAAGTACGCCCTCGGCTCCGCGTGCATTGGAGGCGGCCAAGGTATCGCAATGATACTGGAATCGCTGTCGTGATGGCAGCATCGCGCGCGCGTGTTGTCGGCATCGCGCTGGTGATGACGGCATGGGGGCCGACGCTGGCAGCGCAGGACCGCGGTGCGGCCACGGCCGTGCGACCGAATGGCCCATGGCCGATCAAGGTGCGTGAACATGTGGACCTGTGGCTGCACGGGTACGGACTGGTCACCGCAGACACGACCCAGCTGCCGCTCTTCCGTCGCGGCTATCGCGATTCGATGATCGTGGTGCGCAACGTGGCGCGGATCGAATCGCGACTCGACACCTCGCTCACCGCGCTGCAGCAGGCGCTGACCGCGACACCCGCGTTGGTCAACGGCCAGTTCTACGCGCTGCACTTCAGCAATTACGGCACGTTGCGCGTGTCGCTGCAGCAGCTGACGCAATCGAAGGGCGAGGTACGCGCGATCCGCGACCGCGACCAGCAACAGCTGGTGGCGCTGGCGGCGAACTACTTCGGCACCGCGCCGATGCGCGAGTTCGCGGAGCAGCTGAGCGTGGGCCTGGAGAGCGAAAGCCAGCGATTCTTCCACGCCAACTGGCTCGAGGTGCAGCGCACCCGCGCCCCCGTGCTGGCGCGCGCCGATTCGCTCTGGCGCACGGCCTGGTTTCCGAAGCTGGCCGGCTTCCTGCGCGGCAGTGGACAGCGCAACGGCGAGATCATCGTCTCGGCGGTGGTGGAAGGCGAGGGGCGCACCATCACCACCAGTCCGACGTCAGGCCCCTCGATGGTGGTGACACTTCCCCCGTCGCTGGATCGTACGGCAGAAGTGTTGTACGGCATAGTGCACGAGGCGGTGGGGACGTTCGCGGCTGCGTCCGTGACGGAGAACATCACGCCGCGGCAGAAGAGTGCCGGCATGGCCGACCGCATGCAGACCGCGGCGGCGGTGCGGGCCGGTGCACTGCTGCTGCAACGCACGCTGCCGGGAGAGGTGGAGGGGTATGCACGTTTCTACCTGCGCGTGATGGGACGGACGGTGCCCGCATCGGGCTCGGCGCTGCTGGCGCTCGAGACGGCGCTGCCCCTGCCGCAGGACATACTCGAGACCATGAACAAGCAGCTCGATCTTTATCTCGGTGGATTGTGACCCGTGGCTGACGACAAGGATTCCCTCCCGGTGCCGACGGCCCCGTCCACGCTCGATCGCGCGGCGATGGAGCGGGTGCTGGCGCGCGCGTCGGAGTTGTCGTCCACCTCGTCCGACGGGCCGGATGGCATGTCGGAGGCGCAGCTGATCGAGATCGGCAAGGAAGTGGGATTGTCACCCGCCACGCTGCAGCAGGCGCTGGCCGAGGAGCGGACGCGGGTGGTGCTGGCCGAGGAGACCGGCCTCGAGGCGCGCGTGATGGGACCGGCGGCCGTCTCGGTGACGCGCGCCGTGCCGCATGCGCCCGAGGTGGTGCTGGCGGCGCTCGAGGAGTGGATGCGCAGCGATTACCGCATGCAGGTGAAGCGTCGCTACGGCAACCGACGCACGTGGGAGCAGCGTGGCGGCGTGTTCGCCGAGCTGGATCGCAGCCTGCGCGGCAACCAGGCAGCGGCGACCCTGGCGCGTGCCAGCGAAGTGGCGTTGACGGTGAGTGCGATCGGCGACGGCCGCACCGCCGTCCGGCTCGATGCCGACATCGGCAACCTGCGCCGCAGCCGCCGCACCGGCGGCGTGGCGCTGGGTGCGGCCGGCCTCACGCTCGGCTCGACCGCGGTGGTGATCGGGGCAGTGCTGGCGCCGATCGCGATGCTGCCGCTCTTCCTGCTCTTCGGCAGCGTGCCGCTGGCCGGCATGGGCGCCGGCGGCTGGGCGATGATCAAGGGCCACCGGAAGCAGGCCGAGCGTGCACAACTGGCGCTGGAGCAGCTGCTCGACCGACTGGAGCACGGTCCGCTGCCGCGCGCCGCGCTGGCCGGCGGCCAGGCCACGCCGCTGCTGACCGACACCATCACGGCCGTGGCGCAGGGTGTCCGCGACGTGGCCCGCGCCGTCTCCGACGCCGCCTCAGCGAAACGCGGCGTGCGCTGAACTCCGCATCTCACGGCGGGACGTCGTTGGCAACAGCAACGGCAAGAGCAAGAGCGAAGATCAAGATCAAGAGCAAAAGCAACAACTTGACACAAAGGCGCAAAGCCACAAAGACGCAAAGCGCTCTGCGTCAATCGAAGACTTTGGAGGCTTTGTGGCCGCGGTCAAAGTTGACGAAAAAATTTGAATGATCGGTCTCGGCGCGCTCGGAAGGTCATCGTGCGCGCCGAACGCTTTGCGCCTTCGTGTCTTTGAGCCTTTGTGTCATGCAGTTGCTTTTCGCAGTTGCTTTTCGCAGTTGCTCTTCGCAGTTGCTTGTTGCAGTTGATTCTCGCCGAACACGCTGCTGCGAACGGCGGAAACGGTCAGGCGCCGGCGAGCACGAAGGCGCGGAGTTTGACGCGTTCGACGAGCCAGCGGACGGCGCGGTTGCTGCCGACCAGCAGCGGGGCGAGGAACAGCAGCGACTTCACCTCGGCGCGCGTGATCTTCACCACGCCGCCGTGCTGCAGCATGGCGCGGGTCTGCGTCAGGTCGCGCAGGGTGGCGAAGGCGAAGAGCAGCGGCCAGACGCAGAAGGTGCGGATGCTCCAGGCGCGGCGCGGCACCATCAGCAGGTACCGCACGGCGTCCTCGAGGTCGGCCCAGGCCAGCTTCACCAAGTCGGTGAGCGCCGCATGGTTGGCCTGCGAGTGGGCCGCCGAGAGGATGGTGGCGTGGCCGCTGCCATGCGCGCGCAGGGCGTGCTCGGGGATGTAGATCGAGTTCTCGTGCTCGGCGTCGGTGGCGACATCCTTGAGGATGTTCACCGTCTGCAGCGCCTCGCCGAACTGGCGGCTCTTCTCGCGCAGGCGACGGTAAACGCTCTCACTCACCAGGTGCGAGTGCTCGTGCCACAGGTCGGTGAGCATGTAGCCCACCGTGCCGGCGACGTAGTAGCAGTACTCCTTGTACTCGTCGAGCGTCTGGATGCGGATGCCGTCGGGGTAGAGCAGCACGAACTTGCGCATGCCGCGGCCCATTTCGGCCACCCAGCGATGCACGTGCACCTGCGTCGCGACGGGGAGGGAGCCGAAGAGCGCGAAGACGCGGTCGGTGCCACCGCTCAACTCGACGTGTGCGGCATCGCCGGGCCAGGTCGCGAGGTCGGCAGCCAGTGCCGTCGCGCTCGCTGGATCGTCAAAGCAGTGGAGAAATCGGTCCAGCGTGGCGGCCTTCAGCTCTGCCTCGAGCTGTGGCGCGTCCTCGATGGTGTCGGCGATGCGGCAGAGCAGGTACGCAGCCAGGACGGCGCGGCCCAGTTCGCCGGGCAGGACCCTGACGCTGAGCGCGAAGGTTCGCGACACGCGGGGCAGCAGGTCGCGGCACCAGCGCTCCACCTCCCGGGGCAGCGGGCGCTGCGCGAATTGCGGCAGCTCGGCAGGGGGACGGTCGGCGATTGCCGGTCCTCGATACTCGTGTAAGGGCACAGTCGAATATATGGCAGCGATGCAGACCCGACGCCACGCGAAGTCCGGCGTCCCCTCTACACTTGGCGTCCCGGCCGGTGCATCTATCGGCGTGATGACACCACCAGGTTTCCGCGGCACGTACCGCGACGATGACGATGCGCGCGGCGTGTACTCGGAAGCGGCAGGGATCGCGCGGATCATGCCCCGCGCCGTGGCCGTGCCTGCCGATGCCGAGGACGTGGTGACACTGGCGGCGTGGGCGCAGGCCACCCACACCCCGCTGATTCCCCGCGGCGCCGGCTCGTCGATGGCCGGCGCGGCGATCGGCGATGGGGTGGTGGTGGACTTCAGCCGCCTCGCGCACATCGGACCCGTGGATCCGCTGACGAAACGCGTCTGGGTGGGCCCGGGCGCGATCCGCGATGCCGTCAACACCGCCGCTGCCGCGCACGGACTCTGGTTCCCGGTGAACCCGTCGAGCGGCGCGTGGGCCACGATTGCGGGCATGGTCGCCACCAATGCCGCCGGTCCGCACGCGCTGAAGCACGGCGCCATGCGCCACTGGGTCACGGCACTCGAATGCGTGTTCGACGATGGCGCGCGGGCGACGATCCGTCGCGGCGCCGAGTTGCCGACACAGGCGAAGACGGTGGCGGCCATCCGCCGGTTCTCGACGCAGGGCATGAGCACGATCTTCACCACCGCGATGGCGGAGCCGATCGCGCGCATCCGGCACGCCGGGGTGCGCAAGGAGTCGTCGGGATACGCGCTGGTGGACTTCGCGCGCACCGGCGACCTGGTGGACCTGTTCGTGGGCAGCGAAGGCACGCTGGCGATGATCGTGGGTGTGGAGCTGCAACTCGCCGACCTGCCGGGCGGACGGGCGGCGCTCTGCGCTGGTTTCCCGACGCTGGAGGCGGCAGTGAGCGCGTCGGCCCGCGCGGTGGCGCTGGGTGCATCGAGTTGTGAATTGCTGGACCGCACCTTCCTCGACCTGGTGCGCAACGCCGCACCGTCTGGCGAGGTGGCGGACGACGTCGAGGCGATGCTGCTGCTGGACGCCGAAGCCGGGACGCAGGAAGGCGCCGATGCGCTGGCGGCATCGATCGCGGCGGCGTTCGAGGCCCTGGGTGCCGTGGGCCTGACGCAGGCCAGCAGCCCGGAGGCGATCGCGTCGCTGTGGCACATCCGGCATGCCGCCAGCCCGATCCTCAACACGATGACCCACATCGGTGTGTCGATGCAGTTCATCGAGGACGGCTGCGTGCCGCCGCAGGCGCTGCCTGAATACGTGCGCGGCGTGCGGAGCATCATGGAGCACCACGGTTTCGCCGGCGTGATCTTCGGCCATGCCGGCGATGCGAACGTGCACGTGAACCCGCTGGTGGACGTGACCAAGGCCGGATGGCGCGACCGGGTGGCGGCGGCGCTGGACGAGGTGGTGACGCTCACCTCCGTGCTCGGCGGCACGCTGGCCGGGGAGCATGGCGACGGCCGGTTGCGCACCCCGTTCCTGACGCGCACGTGGGCCAACGACGCGATCGTGCTGTTCGACCTGGTGAAGAAGTGTTTCGACCCACGCGGGATCCTGAACCCTGGCGTGAAGGTGGCCCTGCCGGGTCAGAAGCCCCTCGGTGACATCAAGTACGACCCGGCGTTGCCGCCGCTGACACCGGCCGCCCGCACGGCGCTGGATCAGGTGACCGATCGTCGCGCCTACGCGCAGTTCCGGCTCGACATGCTGGGCGCCTGAGGCACTGAGGGGCCGATCCGGGCTGCCGTGCGCGGCCCGGGTCGGTCGCATCACGGGCTGCGGCAGGGTGGGTAGGTTTGTGGGCGGTTTCGCCCACCTCCGCTCCCACACCAGCCTGCCCCGACCGTGCCCGAGTTCTTCACCGAGCCCCGCCTCACGCTCCTCTCGCGTCCCCAGTTCCTCGAGCCGGCACACCTCGGCGTGGCGTGGCTGGGGGAGGCGACGGACGGCGAGAAGCTGGCCGAGTTCGCCGGACGGCTCTGCTACATGAGCCAGCGGAATCCCGCCGGCCGGACCACACGGGACTATCTCGAGAACATCAAGAAGCAGGGGCATGGCAGCGTGCTGGAACACGCCAACTATGCGATCCTGTTCGAAGGAGTGAGCCGGTCGCTGACGCATGAACTGGTGCGGCATCGCGCCGGGTTCGCGTACTCGCAGCTGAGCCAGCGCTACGTGGACGAGAGCGAGGCGGCCTTCGTGGTGCCGCCGGCGATGGTCGGCGATGCCGCGCTGGAGACGGCGTGGAAGGCGCAGATCGAGTCGGCGCAGTCGGCGTACATCCACCTGGTGGACGAACTGATGCAACGCTACGGCTGGGTGGCGGATAAGGTCCACCGTCGCAAGATGGCTCGCGAGGCGGCACGCGGTGTACTGCCGAATTCGACCGAGACGAAGATCGTCGTGACCGCCAACGCCCGCGCCTGGCGCACGATGCTGGAATTGCGTTCGAGCGAGGCCGCCGAGCTGGAGATCCGCCGCATGGCGGTGACGGCGTTGCGCCTGCTGGCGGCCGAGGCACCGGCGTTCTTCAGTGATTTCGAGATCTACACTGCCGAGGATCGCCGCGAGGCGGCCCGGATCAGCTTCCACAAAGTCTGAGAGAGCTGCACATGATGGGTGGTCGTCCTCGCGTGTTGAACGCGCTGGTGTACGGTGGCTTCACGCTGGCGGCCTGCGCGTCGCCGCGGCCGGCCACTGCGCCGGTGCCCGCGCCCGCCGCGCCGGCACCGACGGTGGCAGTGACACCCGTCACGCCGGCGCCGACCCCTGCTCCGGCCGCACCGGCGCCTCGCACCACGTTGCTCGCTGCTCCTGCCGACTGGCACCTGCTCGACCCAGCCACCGACGGTGTGGCAGGCGTCGCTGCGCGGCGTGCGTTGACGGAGCTGCTTGGCAACGCGGCGCCGAAGCGTGTGATCACGGTGGCCGTCATCGACGGCGGCGTGGACACGGCGCACACCGCGTTGCGCGCGGCGCTGGTGCTGAACCAGAAGGAGTCGGCCGCCAACGGGCGTGACGACGATGGCAACGGCTATGTGGATGATGCACGCGGCTGGAACTTCATCGGCGGCGCGGCCGGCAACATCGATGACGATCGCCTCGAGGTGACGCGCCTGGTGGCGGCCTGCCGCGCCAACGGCGGCAAGAGCCCGGTGGTGACGCCGTGCACGGAGCTGGAGCAGGAATACAGCTCGGGGCGCGCCGAGGCGGAGTCGCAGTGGAGCGGGATGCGCCCGGTACTGACCGAGTATGACGCCCTGCTGGAGACGGTGGCGAAGGACAACGGCATGTCCAAGGCGGAGATCACCGATGCCACGCTGGGTAAGCTGGTGCCGAAGACGGCCGCCTCGCGGGAGGCACTGGAGCGGATGCGCATGTACGCCGCCAACGGCCTGACGCCGAACGTGGCGCGGACGGCGCGGAAGCAGGTCGAGGGGCGCCTGAATTACGGCTTCAACCTCGCGTTCGACGGTCGCAAGGTGATCGGCGACACGCCGGCGATGGGACGACGCTACGGCAACGCCAACGTGACCGGTCCCGATGCCTCGCACGGCACCGCGGTGGCGAGCCTGATCGGTGCGGTGAGCGGCGACAGCGGCTTCGTGGGCATCGCACCGGGTGTGCGGATCCTGCCGGTGCGTGTGGTGCCGAACGGCGACGAATACGACAAGGACGTGGCCAACGGCATCCGCTACGCAGTGGATGCGGGTGCCCAGATCATCAACATGTCGTTCGGCAAGCCGTATTCACCGGGCAAGGCGATGGTCGACAGCGCGGTGCAGTACGCGGTGTCGAAGGGTGTGCTGCTGGTGCACGCGTCGGGCAATGAAAGCACCGACGTGGACGCGACGCCGACGTTCCCCAGCTCGGCCTACGCCACCGGGAGTGAGCGCGCCGCGACCTGGATCGACGTCGGGGCCTCGAGCTGGCGCGCCGGAGAACGGCTGGCCGCCGACTTCACCAACTACGGCAGCACGCGCGTGGACCTCTTCGCGCCTGGCGTGTCGGTGTACGCCGCGGCGCCGCGCAACGAGTTCGCGCGCGAAGATGGCACCAGCGTGGCGGCGCCGGTGGTGAGTGGTGTGGCGGCACTGCTGATGTCGCAGTTCCCGACCCTCACCGCGGCCGACGTGAAGCGGATTCTGATGGCGACGGTGACGAAGTTCCCCGACCAGCAGGTGCTGCGCCCGGGCAGTCGCACGGTGCGGGTGCCGTTCGCCACGCTTTCGGCATCGGGCGGCATCATCAACGCGTACGAAGCGGTGAAGATGGCGCAGCGGGAGACGGCCAAGGCGCAGTAGGTAAACGCCACGCGATCTGCGGCGATCCGGGCGTTTTGCCCGGATTCCCTGTCGCGCCGGCACCGCAGTTTCTGCGGTGCAGATGAGACAGCACTCTCGATGCGTGAATGAACGAAGGGCCGGCGATGCGCGTGCATCGCCGGCCCTCACTGGTTACTGCACTGACGAGTCAGGCGGCCAGTTCATCCTCCACCGGATCGGAGTCCACGTCACCCTCGGCTTCGCGCAGGAGCGCGAGCATGGCGTCGCCGTCCATGTCGAATGCCGCGTCAAGCGCGACGGGCACCCGGATGGCCGACCCTTCGTGACGACCGCGCACGCTGAGCAGGTGTGCGATGGCCGTGCGGAACTGCGGTCCATTGCTGGTGAGCAGGGCCGCGGCGTCATCGCGCAGGATGGCGGTGGCCAACGTCAGCTCTGCGGCCACGGCACTGCCATCCTCCGCGATCTGCCAGACGGCGTCGGCGCTGCCACGATTGGCAGCCGCCACCGCCCAGGCGAGATGCGTCACCGACGGGTCGCCGAAGAGCGTGACGACCTGGTGGCCCGGGGCGGCCGGATCTGCTCCGGCGGCCCAGCGCACCGATTCGGCTACCACGCCAGCCAGCACCGGCGTCGTGGCCATCCGAACGAACACATCAATCATCGATCCCCTCCCGTGATGCACACGGCATCGGTGCGGAACATTCCGCTTCACTGGAAGAGCCAGCCGGCGGGCATGCACCCGGCGGCGAAACGTGAGCCTTCACCTCACTGTCCCAATGAAACGACGTCAGCAAGCGTCGTACCATGCTCAGATACTGCCTCCGAATCGATTCCGTCACCAGACGCAGGGTCCGGCGGCCGCTCCCTGCTTGCTACAGACGGAAGGCACCAGGCAATGGTTAAGGGCGATTCATGGCTGACATTGTGCCTTGCTGACTGCGAGTCGAGCCCTACTTTGCCACTATGACAACTACCGAGCGGACACGGGCGACCATCCTCGTGGTCGAGGATCGCGCCGAGGTGCTGGAAGTGGTCTCGCGCACGCTCACGGAGAGCGGCTACGCCGTGCTGACGGCGCAGGACGGCGAAGCGGGACTGGCCCTCGCGCTCGACCAGGCGCCGGACCTGCTGATCCTGGACATCGGCCTGCCGAAGGCCAACGGGCTCGATGTCGCGCGCGAACTGCGCGAACGCGGGTTCCGCGCACCGGTGCTGATGCTCACGGCGCGGGTCACGATCGGTGATCGCGTGGCGGGCCTCGATGCCGGCGCCGACGACTACCTGGTGAAGCCGTTCGACGTGGACGAACTGGTGGCGCGGGTGCGTGCACTGCTGCGCCGATCGACGCTGCGTGACGAGGAACTGCTGCTGCGCGTGGGCACGCTGCAACTCGACACCGTGTCGCGTGAGGTGTCACGCGATGGCACGGCGATCTCGCTGACGCAGAAGGAGTACGCGCTGCTCGAATACCTGATGCGCCACGCCGGTCGCGCGGTGACGCGTGAGCAGATCGCCGAACACGTGTGGAAGACGGAGTTCGATCCGTCGACCAACATCGTGGACGTGTACATCAACTACCTGCGGAAGAAGATCGACGGCGCCGAGGGGCCGCAGTTGCTGCACACGGTGCGCGGCACCGGCTACATGCTGCGCGCCTGATCGCGCCGCCGTAGCGCCATCATCGCGGCGGCTTCATCGCCTCGATAGCGGCGCGCGGCAGCTCCACCTGCCGCGCGTCACGCTCCTGTCGGAGCCGGGCGAGGACCTGCGGCGCCAGCCGCTCGAGCGTCGGCGTGAGCTCGGCGAGCAGCCAGTTGGCCGCCCAGCTGTCCGCCGCCTGGGCGCGATGCCACGCCTCGGTGAGGCGTGCCGCGACGGCACTGCCGTCGCCGATCGCGGCCAGCAGCTCCACCGCCAGCGCATCCTGCAGCTCGCGACCCGGGAACCAGTCGTCGCGACCCGACACCAGCGCCTCGGCCTTCGCCAGTCCCTGCTGCGCGCGCGCGCGTTCGCCGAGCCGCAGGCGACAGAGTCCGGCGCCGGACACCGCGCCGACTTCCACGTCGTGCTGGCCGACGCGCTCCGCCAGCGACGCCGCCACGTCGTAGAGATCCGCGGCGGCGGCGAGGTCGCCGCGTTCGCGATCGAGATGCGCGAGGTGGTAGAGCGCCAGCAACTGCCGTTCACTGTTCTGCACCGCGGCGAAGAGCGCCAGCGCATCGCCGAAGAGCTCGCGCGCCTGTTCGAGATCGCCGGTGCGTCGTGCCACCACGCCCAGATCCAACGCGGCCAGGCCCCATTCATCGGGCGTGCCGGCGGTGCGACCGAGATCGATCGCGCGCCGCAGCGCGGTGCGCGCCTCGGCCCACTGCCCGCGCTGCGCGGCCACCACGCCGATGCGATCCCAGCACCGCGCCTGTCCGCGCACGTCCTGCAGGTGCTCGTACAGGGCCAGCGCGCGCCGGTAACTCAGCTCCGCCTCACCAGCGTCGTCGGCATCGAGGGCCACGCCGAGCCGCACCAGCGCCTCGGCCAGCAGCGCATCGTCACCGAGATTGCCGGCGAGTGCGACGGCGTCGCGCGCGGCAGCGATGGCGGCGCCGCGATCCCCGAGCCGCAGGTGCGTGGCGGCGAGCATGCCGAGCAACGCGACACGTTCATCGTCGGCCCCCAACTCGGCGGCATCGAACGCGAGCGACTCGCAGGCCAGCAACGTCTGGCGCGCCGGTTCACCGAGCAGTGCGCGGAGGCGCTCGCGCATGCGCCGCAATCGCAGCGTCTGGCGATGATCGGCGCGCGACGCGAACCAGTCCAGCGCCAGCGCGCAGGTCTCCTCCGCCTCCGCGTACTGGCCGCGCAGCTCCGAGACTTCGGCCATCGCGATGCGCACCGCCGCCACCGCCGCCGGGTCCGGGGCGTGACGCTCGGCGATGCGCAGGAACTCCTCGGCTTCGTCGTGCGCGTACACGCGGCGCGCACGCTCACTGGCGGCGAGTGCGAAGGCGTGCGCCTGCACCGCATCGTCGGCGCGATCGAAGTGCATCGCGATCTCGGCCACCGCGTCGGGGGTGCGCTTGCGCAGCGCCTGCGCCACACGCTCGTGCGTCCGCTGTGAGCGACGCGACTCGAGCGGCTTGCAGAGTGCCTCGATGAGCAGCGAGTGCACGAACACGTAGCGATCGGTGCCGCGCCCGTGGGCCGGCTGGATCACGCTGGCGCGCACGCCGCTCTCGATGGCCTCGTGCAGCGCCTCGGTGGTGACGCGGGCGGCGTCCTGCACCACGCCGAGGTCGAACTCACGCCCAACCACCGCAGCGACGGTGAGCACGTCGCGATCCTCGGCACTGAGCTTGGCGAGGCGTCGTCCCATCAGGTCCAGCACCCCGCTCGGCAGCCGCAGCTCGGAGACCGGATGCCAGTGCCAGCGGTCCTTGTCCCACCAGATGTCGCCTTCGTCCACCAGCGTGCGCAGCGTCTGCACCACCAGCAGTGGATTGCCTTCGGTCTGGCGATAGAGATAGGCGAGGAACTCGCGCTCGATCTCCTGGCCGTGGAAGGCGGTGTCCACCCAGCGACGGAGTTCCTCGCGCGTGAGGCGCGCCAGTGCCTGCTCATGGATGCGCCGGTTGTGCACCAGCTTGCGCATGCGCTCGTGCACGTCGGGCGTGACGTCCTCCATGCGCAGCGTGAGGCAGAGCAGCACCGGCTCGGTCTCGAGCTGGGTGACGAGGTGCTCGAGCGCATCCCAGCTGGCCGCGTCGGCGCACTGTAGGTCATCGAGCAGGATGACGAGCGGATGGCGCTGGGCGGCTTCGGCGATGTAGGCGGCCAGTTCCACCAGCAGTGCGAACTTGCTGCCGGTCGGTAGTGGTGCCGACGTGGTATCGGTGGCCAGCGAGGGCACGATGCGCGAGAGCTCGGGCCAGCGTCCACCGTCGGTGGGGATGGCGCGGTTCTGCGGCGGCGTGACCGGGATGCGCATGCCGAGAGGGGCCGCACCGCCGTCGGCGAAGAGCGTGGCCAGCGATGCGGCGCTGGGGGTGCTGCCCGGCGTCGGGGAATGGGTGGGGATCGCGTCCACCGGCGGTGGCGTGTTGCCGGTGCGCACGTCGCCCTGCTGCTTCTGGCGCTCCAGCGCCTCGACGATCTCGATCCACGGTGCGTACGGTGGCTGGGCCATCACCGCGTCGACCGCGCGGCCCACCACCATCGAGCCGCCGCGGAGCCGGATCTCCGGCTCCAGCTGGCGCAGCAGTGTGGTCTTGCCGACACCCGCCTCGCCCAGCACGGCGACGGTGCGCGGCCGGCCGTGGGCCGCTTCGTCGAGGAGGCGCACCAGTCCGCGCAATTCCTCGCTGCGGCCGACGAATCGGTCCAGCGCCGGCATCATGGCGGCACCGTGTGCGCCACCGGAGACGGCCACGCCGTCGCGCCCGCGACGCTTGACCTGGTACATCGCGCGATCGGCGGCAGCGAAGAGCGATTCCGGATCGTTGCCGTGGGCCGGGAACGACGCCACGCCGATGCTGACGGTGATCGCGATCGGCAACGTGGAGCCTTCAGCGAGGCCACCGTGCCCGCGGATCGCGGCTGCGAGGCGCTCGGCGACGTCGCGGGCGCGCGTGATCGGTGCGCCGGGCAACAGTGCCACGAACTCGTCGCCACCCCACCGCGCGGCGATGTCGCCACGACGCAGCGTGCGACGCAGCAGTTCGCCCACCAGCCCTAGCACCACGTCGCCCTGCAGGTGCCCGAAGGTGTCGTTGATGTGCTTGAACTGATCGACATCGATGACGAGCAGCGCACACTCGCCACCGGTGGACCGTGCCGTGGCAATGGCGTCGGCCGCGGCCGCAACGAACGCACCGCGCAGCGGCAGGCGGGTCAGTTCATCAACGGGCTGGTCGCTCGGCAAGGGTCTCGGGTGTGTTGCTGGACGAGTGTTCGGGCGGTGCGGCGCCGGAACATGCTCGATCCGTTCATACTAAGCCGATGGGTGGCGCACAGACAGCGCCCCGCGCACAGGGCATGGACGCGTGTGCCGACCGTCATGTCACGGCGCGCAAGGAAGCTCGGCCGCAACACCACACAGTGGTGCGCTTAACACCACCGACGCAGTAACGTCTGCGTGACGAAGACCTTCTCACCGGAGTGCCCGTGCCGTCGTCGCGCCTGCTGCTGCTTGCGTTGTTCACCTCGATCGGCGGCTGTGCCGGCACGGCAACGTCTTCCACACGTGATCCGGTGGAACGGCGTGACCTGCCGGTGCCGGACGCGAGCGCCGTCGCCGCGCGCGAACAGACGGCTGACCAGCAGGTGCTGCACGTGCTCAACCGGCTCGCATTCGGCGCGCGTCCGGGCGACGTGCAAGCGGTGCGCGAGATGGGCGTGGATCGCTGGATCGCGCTGCAGCTGGAGCCGCGTCGCATCACGGATACCGCCGGTGATGCGGTGCCGTCACACTACCGCACGCTGGCACTGCCGCTGCCGCAACTGCTGGACGAGTATCCGCCCAACCCCGTGCTGCGCCGGCTGGCGCGGCAGGGTGGCGCGGCGATGCTGCGCGACTCGATGCGTGGCGTGTCACGCGCCGACTCGCTGGAGTACGCGATGCTGCGGCGGAAGTCGCAGCGCGTGGGTCAGGAGCTGGTGTCGGCACGCGTGTCGCGGGCGGTGGTGAGCGAGCGACAGCTGCAGGAAGTGCTGACCGACTTCTGGCTCAATCACTTCAACGTCTTCGCCGGCAAGAGTGCGAACATGCGGCACTTCCTGGTGTCGTACGAGCGCGACGCGATCCGTCCGCACGTGCTGGGCAACTTCCGCACGTTGCTGGGTGCCGTGGCGCACAGCCCGGCGATGCTGTTCTATCTCGACAACTGGCAGAGCACCGCCGACAGCGGCCGTCCGCGGCTGGTGAACCCGCGGCTGGCGCAGGCGGTGCAGCGACGGTACGCGCAGCGCGCGCCGCAACTGGCGGGGCTCACGCCCGGACAGCGCGACACACTGATGACGCAGCTGCAGCAGCGGCGGCGCGGGCTGAACGAGAACTACGCACGCGAGCTGATGGAGCTGCACACGCTCGGCGTGGATGGAGGCTACACGCAGCAGGACGTGACCGAGGCCGCGCGCGTGCTGACCGGCTGGAGCATCCAGCAGCCGAACGAGCAGGGGATTTTCCGCTTCAATCCCGCGCTGCACGACGCCGGTGCCAAGCGCGTGCTGGGCACCAGCTTCGCCGCCCGGCAGGGGGAACGTGAAGGTGAGGTGCTGCTCGACCTGCTGGCGCGGCATCCGTCCACGGCACGTTTCATCGCGACCAAGCTGGCGCAGCGTTTCGTGAGTGACACGCCACCGGCGGCGCTGGTGCAACGTGCGGCGGCGAGCTTCACGCGCACCGACGGCGACCTGCGCGCGGTGGTGCGGACGATCGTCACCAGCGATGAGTTCTTCGCTGCGGCGGCGTGGCGTGCGAAGGTGAAGTCGCCGTTCGAGGTGGTGGTGAGCGCGTTGCGCGCCACCGGCGCCGCGATCGACACCACGCCGCGCACGGCGGCGATCGTGGCGCGGCTCGGCCAGGGCATCTACCAGCATCAGGCGCCGAACGGCTGGCCCGAAACCGGCGACGGCTGGATCAACACCGGTGCGATCCTGAACCGGATCAACTTCGGCATGGCCCTCGCAGCCGGGAACGTGCCGGGCGTGCAGCTGCCGCGCTGGACCACGTTCACCGAACTGGCGCCGCTGCCACGCGAGCAGCAGGTGGATGGCGTGGTGCGCGCACTGCTGGGCGGCGACGTGAGCACCGACATGCGCGCGATCCTGCTGAGCGGGGATCACCCGATGCTGGGTCGTGCGGCCGCACAGGACGAGATGCGGGATTCCACCGGGGCGCCGCCGATACGAGCCGCCGCGCCGCCGCCGGGATTGGCGCAGGTGGTCGGCCTGGCCCTCGGGTCGCCCGAGTTCCAGCGCCGCTGAACACCGAGACACACCCACATTCCGGCACGGAGCAGTGATGGATCGACGCGTGTTCATGCGCTCGGGCGCGATGGCGCTGGTGACGATGGGGCTCAACCCCTCGTTCCTGCGACGCACGACGTTCGGCATGACGCTGCCGCAGGCGGCGAAGGGGAAGGTGCTGATCTGCATCTTCCAGCGCGGCGCGGCGGATGCGCTGAACGTGGTGGTGCCGCACGCCGACCCGTCGTACTACGCGTTGCGTCCGAACATCGCGATCGCGCGGCCGTCACTGGCCGCCGGTGCCGCCGGCGCGCTGGAACTCGACGGACGGTTCGGACTGCACCCGGCGCTGCGCTCACTGAAGCCGCTCTACGATCGCGGCCTGCTGGCGCCGATCGTGGCGGTGGGCAGCCCGAGCAGCACGCGCTCGCACTTCGATGCGCAGGATTACATGGAGAGTGGCACGCCCGATCGCAAAGGCACCACCGACGGCTGGCTGAATCGCTACCTGGCGGTGTCGGGCACCTGTGAGGCAGGCGCGCCGTGTGCCCCGACGCCATTCAAGGCGGTGTCGCTCACGGCGCAGATGCCGCGCATCCTGGAAGGCCCGCAGCCGGTGGTGGCCATGAACTCGCTCGACGAGTTCACGGTGCGCGCCACCGGCACCCAGGCCGACCGCCTGGAGGCGCTGTACCGCACCGGCCGCGCGGACGTGATCCACGCTACCGGCAGCGACACCTTCGAGGCGGTGAAGATGCTGCGGGCCGCCAACCCGCAGCAGTATGCGCCCGCCAACGGTGCGCAGTATCCGGTGACCGATTTCGGGCGTCGCCTGCGGCAGATCGCGCAGCTGATCAAGGCGGGGGTGGGTCTGGAGATCGCGTTCGCCGACATCGGCGGCTGGGACACACACGTGAACCAGGGCGGCGCCACCGGTCAGCTGGCGAACCGGCTGCGCGAGTTCGGCGATGGCGTGGCGGCGCTGGTGGCGGACCTCGGCGACCGGATGGGCGACGTGGTGATTCTGACCATGACCGAGTTCGGGCGCACCGCTCGGCAGAACGGCAACGGCGGCACCGATCACGGACACGCCGGGTCGATGTTCGTGATCGGTGGTGACGTGAAGGGACGCGACGTGCACGGTCGCTGGCCGGGGCTGGCGCCGGAGCAGCTGAACGAAGGGCGCGACCTGGCACTGACCACCGATTTCCGGGCGGTGTTCGGCGAGATCGTGGGCACGCACCTCGGTGGGCGCGACGCGGCGCGTGTCTTCCCGGGTTACGCCGGCGGCAGCGGCGACTGGCTGTCTCTCCTGCGCGGCACCGCAGCGGGAGTGGGTGCACGACGCGGGTGAGCGTTGCCCGGCACCGCCGTCATCCGTCACCGGTTCGCGTCGCGCGAGCCTCGGATGATGCGCGGCGCCAGCGCGGTCGACACTGTCGACACGTCCGCTGCACCCAGATGACTTAGTATGCGGTGAGCCCGCGCGCCGATGCGCCGGTTCGCTGCTTTCACCCGCCCTGACCGTGTTTGCTTCACGCTCGTTCGTCGTTCCTGCCGCCGTCGCCCTGCTGACGGCCTGCTCCACCTCGACCCCCGCCGCGGACGCCTCCGGCACCGCACCCGCCGCCGCCACGCCCACGGCCGCCGCGCTGGTCACCGACACGTCATGGGGACCAGTCACACCCGCCGCCGCCGGCTCGATGGGCAAGGTGCCGGTGCTGATGGTGCACCTGGTGGCCGACACCGACGCGATGTGGACGGTGACGCGCGCGCGCTTCCGTCGCACGCTCGACACGCTCTACGCCTACGGCTATCGCCCGATCACGGTGGCACAGCTGATCGACAAGCGCATCGACGTGCCGGACGGCAAGCGTCCGGTGGTGTTCACCTTCGACGACGCGTCGGCATCACAGTTCCGCTATGTGGAACGCGACGGGAAGCTGGAAGTGGACCCGGAGAGCGCGGTCGGCATCTGGCTCGACTTCTCGCGCCGCCATCCCGACTGGAAGCCACGCGCGACCTTCTGCATGCTGAGTGGTGCCGAGGCGGGCCGCAGCTTCTTCGGCAACAAGGACATCGAGGGGCAGAAGACCGAGTGGCGCTTCAAGAAGGTGCAATTCCTGCGCGAGCAGGGCTTCGAGTTGTGCAACCACACGCTGTGGCACGCGAACCTGGCCAAGTATCCCGAGGCCTTCGTGCAGGAGCAGATCGCGCGTGGCCAGCTGGCGATCGACTCCGCGGTGCCCGGCTACAAGGTGCGCACCTTCGCGCTGCCGCTCGGCGTGTGGCCGAAGAACCGTGCGCTGGCGCAGCGCGGCCAGTGGACCGACCCGAAGAGCAAAGTGGTGACGCGCTACGATTACGACGCCATCCTCGAGGTGGCGGGCGGGCCGAGCGTGAGTCCATTCGACCCCACGTTCAATCCGCACGCGATCAAGCGGTTCAACGTGTACTTCGACGCCGTCGATTCGCTGGTGGCACGACTGCAGCGCAACGGCAACGGCTACGTGGTGGGCGCGAAGCCCACGACGCCGGTCGTCGCGAAGAACTAGTGCGGTGTCGGGCTAGGCCGCGCGGCCGTGGTGTTTGGCTGCGCGGCGGGCCTCGAGGTACCAGACCCACGACATCATGATCACCGAGCCGAGCATGCCGACCAGCGCCGTCACGAAGCTGGGGGCATTGCCGAACGCCGAGGCGAGTGCGACGTAGGCGAGCGTGCCGGCGATCACCGTGACGCCGCCGCGCACGCGCGGGTACCAGTAGGCGCGGGTTTCGAACGGGGTCGGCGGCGGCGAGGAGTCGTTACGCGACACGATGGGTGCGGCTGCGGGAGGTGATCAGAACTTCCAGCCGCGCAACGAGCGCAGCGCGGTGTCGAGTGCATCGCGCTGCTCGGGCAGCGTGGCGCGGGCGAGCAGGGCCTCGTAGGTGTAGACCGCGAGGTCGAGGGCGTCATAATCCTTCTCGGCGCCGGCGAGTGCGGCGGCGTTGTCGGCCAGGTTGGCCATCGCCAGCTCATCCTCGGGGAAGCGATCGACGATCTGCTTCCAGCGCGTGGTGCGGTCGCGCGGATCACTTTCGCTGAGGGCCCACATGTGCCAGCCGCCGCGATTGGACGGATCGGCGGCGATGGCACGCTCGGCGAGCTCACCGACCACCACCGGGCCGCGCCCGCTGAGCCAATAGGCGTTGGCGAGGATCACCAGCGCGCGTGCGTTGCCCGGCTGCGCCTCGACCACCTTTTCGTAGAGCGGACCCGCGACTTCGGGAATGGTGCGATAGGGCTCTGCGGCCTCGATCAGCGCGTCGGGCATCGCGGTGGCGGCGATGCGGTCGAGCGCGGCGAAGAGGGCGCCGGTGTCGGCCGTGGCCTGATATTCGGACACGGCGTGCGCAACGGCGGTGCGCGGATCGGAGTGCGTGTGCATGGGCGAAAGCTACTGCGGCCGGGGAGGGCGACGTGACGGTCGGCACGTCGTGGCGGGTGGGTGGCGCGCAACAAAATGACGCGACCCGGGTTGCATGGCTTGCGCTCGGGTGAGCCTGTGACGATACTCTGGCCCAAGCGTTTGAGAGCTGGAAGCCCTGCGAGTCCACGCGGGTGCCCTCCCCCGAACGTGCGCATCCGAGGTCGGTGTGGCCGATTGCCCGCCCGCCTGAATGCCCCCAACCAACCGCAGTGTGTGGGTTCCGTCGCGGCTGGTGCCGTAAGTCCACGATCGTCGGTCCGGCGTATCGTCGCAGCGTTCGAGTGCGTTTGTCGCAGTGATCCGGGCCCTGCCCGACCAGATTTTTGCATCATGACGGTTTCATGCCCGCGCATCGATCCAGATGGCGTGGCAGGTGATGTCATGAAAGTCCGAAGAGGTGCCACGCCGCCGTGCGTGCGCCTTGCGCGCCGGTGATTTCGCACCGTGCCGTGCCCAGTAACCACGTAGCACATGGATGACATGACCGAGCGTCGCCGCCCCGCCCCGGGGCGCGGTCCGCGTTCCCCGCGTAAAACCGCGCAGGGTGACGAGCCAAACCCGTACAAGGAAAGTGGCGACGCGCCGGCTGCGGTCGTGACCGCACCGACTCCCACCGCCGCCCTCGACGCGGCGCCGGCCAAGAAGCCGCGCGGACGACCCAAGAAGACCGCGGTCGCCGATGCCGCGCCGACCGAGGCGCCGCCCGCACCGCCGCCGGTGGTGAGCAGTCCTCCGGTCGCCGCTGCCCCTGCCGTCCGCGAGCCGCGGGAACCACGCGCCCCACGCGCGCCGCGCGCCGAGCGAGCGGATCGCACCGCAGCCGCCGCACCAGCCGAGGCGCCGCGTGCGGAGACGCCACGCGTCGAGAGCGCACCAGCCGAGTCGTTCGATGGCGGTGACCGCGGTGCCACGCAGGATCGCAGCACGTCGGAACGGCCCGAGCGCGGCGCCGACCGCAACGGAGACCGGCCGCAGGGCGGCGACCGCAATGAGCGCCGCGGACGTTTCCAGCGTCGCCGGGGCCGCGGTCGCAATCGCTTCCGCGACGGAGTGGATGGCGCCGATGCACCGTCGGCACCGCAGCAGCAGAATGCGCCGCGCAACGAGCGTGGCCCGCGCCCCGAGCGCAACGAGCGTCCGCCGCGCAACGAGCGGCACGAGCGCGGTCCGCGTCCCGAGCGCGGTGAGCGCCAGGAACGACAGAACACGCCGGAAACACCTGGTTCCAGCATCGTCACCGCCGAAGCGACCATCACCGGCTGGTACGATCCGGCACGCGGCGACGGTGGGTTCATCCGTCGTGGTGCGGCGAGTTACCTGCCGCAGCCGGGTGATCCGTTCATTCCCGGCTGGATGGCGCGGCAGTTCCAGTTGCGTCGCGCCGACCTGATCACGGCGCTGTGGGGCCATGACCAGCGTCGTCGTCCGACGGTGTGCGAAATCACCACGCTGAACGAGATGACGCCGGATCCGAACCTGCGTCGCAAGGATTTCAAGAGCCTCACCGCCAGTTATCCCAACAAGCGGCTGACGCTGGAGACGGGGCGTCCGGCGAAGGTCGGTCCGGAGATCACGCGTCGCGCGATCGACCTCATCGCGCCGATCGGCTATGGGCAGCGGGCGCTGATCGTGGCACCGGCACGCGCCGGCAAGACCACGTTGCTGCAGGCGATCACGGAAGGCGTGCACCTCAATCATCCCGACGCCGTGCTGATGCTGCTGCTGGTGGATGAACGCCCCGAGGAAGTGAGCGAGGCGATCTCGTGGGACGTGGGCGAAGTCATCGCCTCCAGCTTCGACCAGCCGGCGCAGCGCCACGTGGATGTGACGGAAATCGTCACCGAGCGGGCTCATCGCCTCGTCGAGATGGGCAAGGACGTGGTGATCGTGCTCGATTCCATCACGCGCATGGGACGTGCATTCAATACCGCCAACCGCGGCACGGGTCGCACGATGTCGGGCGGCCTGGACGCGAACGCGATGGCGAAGCCGAAGGCGTTCTTCGGCTCCGCTCGCAACGTGGCCCCGGAAGATGGTGGTGGCAGCCTCACCATCATCGCCACCGCACTGGTCGAGACGGGTTCGCGCATGGACGACGTGATCTTCGAGGAGTTCAAGGGCACGGGCAACTGCGAGATCAAGCTCGATCGTGGCCTGGCCGAACGGCGCATCTTCCCGGCGATCGATATTCCCGCCAGCGGAACGCGACGTGAGGAAAAGCTGTACAAGCCGGAACAAGTGCAGTCGATCTACATGCTGCGCAGGGGACTTCAGCAAATGCCGCCAATGGGTGCGATGGAATGGTTGATCAAGCGCATTGCGGCAACGGCCAACAACGACGCCCTGCTGGCTGGCCTTTGAGCCTGTCGGTTCGGTTCGCTCGTAACGCCCGCCGTGCTCGTGTCACGGCGGGCGTTGTGCTGCTCGGGTGCGTCACTGCCATATCAGCGGGGGCGCAGGACGCACCATCGCTGAAGCGCGTGGTGGAGCGACCGGTGCTGGTGGAAATGACGCTGCGCGGCAATGCGAACATCGGCACCGAGGAACTCGAGGCGGCGATGGTCACGCAGCCCACCGCCTGCCGCGGCATTCCGTGGTACTGCAAGGTCATCCCGCTCGGCTTCCTGCGCCGCAAGCGCACGCTGGATCGCGCCGAGTTGGAACGCGACATGCTGCGGCTGCGGGTGTTGTACTGGAAGCGCGGCTGGCGCGCAGCGCAGGTGACACCGACGGTGACGAAGGTGGACGAAGGCGAAGTCAAGTTGAACATCGTCATCGCGGAAGGTCCGCCGACACTGGTCGGCACACTCGACCTCGGCGCGCTCGATTCGTTGTTCAGTCCGCGCGAGGAGCGTCGGCTGGTGACGACGAAAATCGGTGATCCACTGGACCTGATCGAGCTGGACTCGATCGCGGTGCGCATCGCCGCACGCCTCGACGAACGGGGCTACGGCGACGTGACGCTGAACCCGCTGGCGGTGGTTGACACGGCCAGCCCGAACGCCGCGGTGAAGTTCGAGGTGAACAAGCTGTACCGCACCATCATCGACTCGGTCCGCGTGGAAGGCACCGAACGATACGATCCGCGGCTGGTGGCCAACACGATGGGCGTGAAGAAGGGTGATGCCTACTCGCGCTCCGGCATGATCGAGAGCCAAAGGGCGTTGTATGCCGCAGGATTCTTCCGGCGCGCGGTGGTGCGCGCGGAGCCGGGGCGCGTCGATTCGCTGAAGCTGCTGATCGCCGGCGTGGAGGAACTTCCGCCACGATCGTTTCGTGTGACGGGTGGCGTGAGCACGGTGGACTTCATCCAGTTCGACGCCCGGTTCGTGAACGCGAACTTCCGTAACAATGCCAGTCGGCTCTCGATGCAGGCGACGGTGGGCAACCTGCTGGCGCCGCAGCTGGTGGGCGTCGGGCCGTTCCAGAACGTGCTCAAGAACACGCAGGACAACGGTTCGCCGAAGTATCTCGAGCCGACGTTCCAGGCCAACGTGGACCTGCGTCGCCGCTGGCTGAGCGACTATCGCAACCAGACGGGCGTCAGTGTGTTCGCCTTCCGCCGCTCCTCGCCCGGCGTGTTCGTGGAGACGGGAGGCGGTGCAGCGGCGAGCTTCACGCGCAACGTGTCGCCCTACCTGCCGGTGACGCTCCAGTACCGCATGGAGCTGACGTCGACCAGCGCCGCGGACACGTATTTCTGCGTCAACTTCGGCGTCTGCGACGAGGCGTCGCTGGCCGTGCTGCAGAACACGCAGCGCCTGGCGCCGATCGCCCTGAGCGCCACTACCGATCGCCGAGACGATCCGATCGGTCCCACGCGCGGCTATTCGTGGCGCTCCGAGCTGGAATACGCCGCTGGCTGGACCGGCTCGCAGTTCGGCTACCTGCGCTTCGAGGTGGAGGGGGCGAAGTACTTCCACACCACCGACAAGCTGACGGTGGCGGTGCATGGCCGCGCCGGCGTGGTGACGGGATTCGGCGGCACCAGCAGCGCGCGCAGCCTGGGCGGTGCGGCAGTGATCCTGCCGCGCAAGCGCTTCTATGCCGGCGGTGCGCGATCGGTGCGTGGCTACGGCGAGAACCAGCTCGGCCCGCGAGTCTTGGTGGTTCCGCGTTCGGTCTTCCAGCCGACGCAGGTGGTGTTCGACTCGTTGCTGGCCGATCCCGAACTGCGTGACGGGCGGCTGCCGTGCAGCCCCTCGATCCCGTTGCCGCAATGCGCCACCGAACTCGATTCGACTCGGCTCGTCGACGGCCGCCCGACCTCGAACTTCGAGGACGGTGACTTCCTGCCCAAGCCGCTCGGCGGCGAGGCGATGGTGGAGGCGTCGATCGAGGCGCGCTACCGTTTCTGGGGACCGCTGACGGCGGCGGTCTTCGTCGATGCCGGCTCGGTGGGCGCCGACTTCGGTGGTACCGCCACCGTGTTCACGCCCGGCATCGGCATCCGCTACCTCAGTCCCGTCGGCCCGATCCGCGTCGACCTGGGCTACAACCCGCGATCACGCGAGCAGTTGAGCGTGATCACCGAGCTGCAGCCACGCGATGCATCGTGGAGTGCGCCGCGCACCGAGGGCCTGTTCGAGATCCCCGCCAAGCGCGGCTTCAATCCCGCCACCGGCACCGGATTCGGCGGCATCTTCAATCGCCTCACGCTGCACCTCTCCATCGGGGAGGCGTTCTGAAGAAGGCCAAGATCGCGAAGCTCACGGCGGCATTCGCCGGCAGCGCATTGCTGCTGGCGGTGGCGGCGGTGGTGTACCTGCCGCGCACCGACTGGGGTCGCGAGAAGATCCGCTCCACGATCGAGAACGCGCTCAACAACCAGTTCGCCGGCCGCGTCAGCATCGGCAGCGTGGACTTGCCTGTGTTCACACGCGCCACGGTGCGCGACATCGTCATCACCGACTCGGCCGGCGCCCCGTTCCTCAAGCTGCCGCTGATCCGCGGACACTGGTCGCTGAACGACCTGTGGAACCGGCGCGTGATCATCGACAACGTGTTGGCCGAACGCCCGGAGATCGTGCTCAACCGATTGCTGGGGAAGCGCTGGAACTGGGATGCGATCCTCTTTCCCGACACCACGAAGAAGGCGCGCGGGCCCAAGCGGCAGTTCGGCGACTGGGTGGAATTGCGCAACGTGACGTTGATCGACGCGCGACTCACCGCGCGCAGTCCGTACGAGGTGGATTCGTGGCGCCCGCAGCGCCAGCGCGACTCGCTGCTGAAGCTGGCGCTGGCGGGCAAGCTGCGCCCGGTGGTGGAGCCGGTGGCGGGGGGCCAGCAGCGGGTCACGGTGCTGGAGAACGTCACGCTGCATGCGCCGTATGCGCGGATCAAGTATCCGGGCGAGAAGGCGCAGAAGTTCGAGATCGCGCGCGGCTCGGCGATCGTGAAGCCGTTTCATCCGCCGGCGCTCGACCTGCGCGCGATGTCCGGCACGGTGTGGGTGGACTCGGACAGCATCTGGTTCCGCAACGTCGCCGCGCGCACACCGAAGTCCCGCGCCACGCTGGAAGGCCAGTACAACATCAACAGCGGCAACACGCGGCTGGTGGCGAAGGCGCCCGAGGTCCTCACCGACGACTGGCTCTGGCTGGTGCCGACGCTGCCCAAGGGCGGCACCGGCAGCATCGGCGACGTCCGCTACGTGCTGAACGGCACCACCAGTGACATCCGCCTCGCCGACCTCACGCTGGCGCTGGAGACGGCGCGGATGAACGGCACGCTGGACTTCGGCTTCGACAAGGACGACACGCGCTTCAACGACATGAACGTGCGGATCGCCAACCTCGACACCCGCACGCTGAAGCGCGCGATGCCCGAGCTCGAGGTGCCGCGTTCCGGTGTGCTGAACGGCACGCTGGTGGCGAAGGGCGCGCTGGAAGGCTCGACCATCGACGGCACCTTCCGCTTCCTCGACCGCGAGGCGGGACCGCTCGGTGTGCGCATGCGCGGCGTCGCCGGCTTCAGCCGCGGTGCGGTGGTCACGCGCAACCTGCGCCTCGACGTGCAGCCGCTGCCGGTGACGCTGGCCAGCGAGGCGTTGGAGCCGCTCGGTGGCCGCATCGGTGGCGTGGTGACGGTCAGTGGGCGCACCGATGGCTGGCTCGACACACGCCTCGCGCTCGCGCACAACGTGGCCGGGTTGCAGTCGCGCATCAACGGCACGGCGCGCGTCAACATCACCGGCGTGGAGCCGCGCTTCGATGCGCGCCTCACCTTCGCACCGCTCTCGCTGCCCGCCGTGGGACGGTATGCACCCGCGCTCGACCTGCGCGGCAATGCCACCGGCACCCTTACGTTGCGCGGCGTGGCGTCCGACATGGCGGTGAACTCGGTGCTGCGAGTGGACAGCGCAGGCGGCATGCTGCTGACCGGCCGCCTCGGGGTGCCGGAGCGCGGTGCCTCGTTCGCCAACGTGCAGATCGCCGCCGACTCGCTGGACCTCAGTCGCGTGATGCCGAAGGCCCTGCAGACCAAGCTGGTTGGCATCGCACAGGTGAACGTGCGAGGCACCACGGTGGAGGACCTCGACGGCACGGTGGTGCTCGACCTGCGGGCCTCCGACGTGGACCGGGTGCGCGTGGACACGGTGGCGATGGTGGCCGAGGCGCATGACGGGCTGCTGCAACTCGACACGCTGCTGCTGCGCATCGGTGGCACGCAGGGTGGCGGCGCCGGCACGTTCGGGCTGCGCGCCGGGCGCACCGGCACGCTCAAGGTGGCGATCGAGATCGACTCGTTGCAGCGCCTCCGGCCATACCTCCCCGGCGACACGACGCAGATCGCGCTGACGCAGGCGGCGATCATGCGGTCGCTGCGTCGCCAGCGTGCGGACTCGGTGGCGCTGGCACGGCGCACGGAAGTGGAGCGCGCGGCGCGCGGCCTGGCCCCACTGGCATTGCGGGTGCAGGCGCCGCTGCCGGTGCGCGGCGACTCGCTGGCCGGCCGCGCCACGCTGCGCCTCACGCTCGAAGGCTGGCTGCGCGACATCAGCGGCAGCGGCTCGGTGGACGGCACCAACCTGTTCGTGAACGGCAACAGCGCCCAGCGCCTGTCGCTGCAGCCAACGTGGCAGCACCTGCTCACCGACAGCTCCTCGGCGCGCATCGATGGCGACGCCGAGGCGATCAGCGCGGCCGGCTTCAACGTGGACTCGCTCCGCCTCGCGGCCGGGTATGCGTGGCGTCGCAACACGCTGGCCACCGGCACCGGTGACCTGAACATCGACGTGCACCTGATCGACAGCACCGGCATCGCGATGCGTGGTGCACTGGTGCTGGACTCGGCCAGTTACGCCGCGCGCGTGGACAGCACGGCGCTGGTGCTGCGTTCATCGCAGTGGGCGAGCCCGTATCCGTGGCGCGCCTCGTGGTCGAAGGGCAAGCTGATGATCGACTCGCTGGCACTGGAAGCGGCGGGCAGCGATGCGCGCCTGCAGGTGGATGCCGCGGTCGACACCGCCGGCTCCACCAACGTCACGCTGGCGATCCGAAACACGCAGCTCTGGGACCTGGCTGACCTCGCACAGACCGTGTCGCCGCTGGACGGTCGTGTCTCGGCCGACCTGTACGTGGACGGTCCGGCATCGAATCCGAAGATCAGCTTCCTCGGTGCGGTGCGCGACGTGGTGTACGACAGCCTGCCGCTGCCGGAGTTTCGTGCGCGCATGAACTACGCCGACCGCAGCGCGGTGGCGTATGCCGAGGTGCGCCGCCCGGGGCAGCAGCCCAACGCGCGCGCCGATGCCACGATCCCGCTCGACCTCGCGCTGAGCGGCAGCCCGAAGCGACTGCTCGACCTGCCGATGACCGGCGACATCCAGCTCGACTCGCTGCCGCTGGACATCATCCCGCAGCTCAGCGACGCCATCACCAACGTGAAGGGCGAGACGCGTGGACGGGTGAAGGTGCGCGGCAAGCTGCCCGATGACCTGACGTTCGACGGCAACCTGCAGCTGCGGCGTGGTGAGGCGTTCGTGGTGGACGCCGAACTGCCGCTGCGCGACATGGTGGCCGACCTGCAGTTCAAGGGTGACTCGCTGGTGGTGGACTCGGTGCGCGTGCGCAGCGGCGACGGCACCATTCGCGTGAACGGTGGCGTGTCGCTGCGGAAGCTCTCCGACCCGGTGTTCGACCTGACACTGGTGGCGCGCAACGCGCGGGTGCTGGACGGCAGCAAGGGACGCATCCGCGTGCTGGCCGACATGACGATGAAGGGGCCGTACACCGCCACCACCATCGACGGCAGCCTGCGCGTGCGCGAAGGCGTCTACCGCATCCAGGAAGAGCGGCAGGCGACCGAAGTGCTGAGCGCCAACGATCCCGCGGTGCTGGGCGCGGTGGACAGCACGCAGGCGTTCGAGCGCGGGCTGGTGGCGCCGCTGTCGCCGTTCGTGCGCGGACTGAAGACCACCGTGGTGGCGCGCATCGATCGCGACGTGTGGGTGCGCAGCAAGGAAGCCAACGTGGAGATCTTCACCGACGGCGAGCTGGCGGTGGCGCTCAACCCGGCCACCGGCGGCGTGACGCTGGACGGCATCGTGGCCACCGAACGTGGCCAGTACGAGTTCCTGTCGCGTCGCTTCAACATCGTGCGCGGCTCGGCCACCTTCGTCGGCACGTCGGACCTCAATCCGCTGCTGCAGGCGATCGCCGAATACCAGATCCGTCAGGCGTCGCAGCAGGCGCTGGCGATCCGGCTCAACATCGGCGGCACGTTGCTGCGCCCGCGCCTGTCGCTGGAGAGCGATGCGCAGCCGCCGATTCCGCAGACGGAACTGATCAAGTACCTGGCGTTCGGCAACAACACCAGCGGCTCGCTGCTCTCGCTCACCGGATCCGGCAACTCCGGCTCCAGCGCCGGTGGCTCGGTGCTCGGTTCCACGGCAGCGGCGGTGAACCGGTTCCTGTCGGCCACCGCACTCGGCTCACTGCTGAACGGCGCCGAGGGCAACCTGGCGCGTGCGCTGGGTGCGGACGTGCTGAACATCACGTCCACCGGCGCAGCGCCGGAAGTGCAGAACATCTTCAGTGGCTTCAGCGGATTCCTGCTCGCCACCGAGCTGGAATACGGCCGCTACTTCGGCACGCGAAGCTACGTCGCTGCGACGCTGACGCCGGCCAATTTCGCACCGACGCAGGGCGACATCTCACCCATCGGCCTGCGCTGGGAATACCGCCTGCCGCGTAACTACCGGCTGGAGACGACGTTCGGCCCGCGGTTCCTGCTCACCAGCCAGACGCTCGACACCGGCGCGCCCAACGCCTTCCAGAACTTCGGGCTCTTCCTGTCGCGCGAATGGAAGTGGTGACCGCCGGCTGACGCCTCAGCCCGCGGCCAGTTCGTCCCACAGCGCCGCCATGGCGCGCATGCCAAGCTCGAAGTTCTCGACGCTGATCCATTCGTCCGGCGCGTGGGCGTTCTCGCCCGGCAAGCCGAAGCCCACCAGCAGCACCGGCACGTTCAGCAGGCGCTGGAAGTCGCCGACCACCGGAATCGAGCCACCTTCACCGGTGATCACCGGCTCCTTGCCGAAGGCCGCCGTCAGCGCACGTCGCGCGGCATCGAAGATCGGACCGCTCAACTCGGCGCGCCACGGCTTGCCGCCATGCAGGTGCTGCACGTCCACCGTCACGCCGGCACCGGCCACCGCATGCACATGTTCGTGCATCAGTCGCTCGATCTCTGCCGGATCCTGGTCGGGAACGAGGCGGCAGCTGACCTTCGCCATCGCGTGGCTGGGCAGCACCGTCTTGGCGCCTTCGCCGGTGTAGCCGCTGAGCAGGCCGTTCACTTCGCAGGTCGGCCGTGTCCAGAGGCGTTCCAGCACGGTGTAGCCGTATTCGCCACCCAGCGCCGGTGATCCCACCTCGGCGCGGAAGTGCTCCTCGTCGAACGGCAGTCCCCGCATCTGTTCGCGCACCGCGTCGGGGAACGGCTTCACCGCATCGTAGAAGCCGGGAATCGCGACGCGACCATCCATGTGGTGCATCGTCGCGAGGATGCGGGCCAGCTCCATCGCCGGGTTCACCACCGCACCGCCGTACATGCCGCTGTGCAGGTCCGACTGCGGACCGGTGACGCGAATCTCGAAGTAGGCCAGCCCGCGCAGTGAGCTGAGGATCGACGGCTGTCCCGGCGCGAACATGGTGGAGTCGGAGATCACCACTGCGTCGCACTGCAACCGCGCCGCGTGCGCCTCGATGAACGGCGACAGGTTCTCGCTGCCGACCTCCTCCTCGCCCTCAGCCAGCACGATCACGTTCACCGGCAGCGTGCCGCGTGCGCTGAGGTGCGCCTCGAGCGCCTTCAGGTGCAGGAAGAGCTGTCCCTTGTCATCCACGCTGCCGCGCGCGTACAGCTTGCCGTCGCGCACCGTCGGCTCGAACGCCGGCGACGTCCAGAGCTCCAGTGGCTCCGGCGGCTGCACGTCGTAGTGACCGTAGATCAGCACCGTCGGCTTGCCCGGCGCGCCGCGCCACTCCGCCAGCACGATCGGGTGCCCGGCGGTGTCGATCACCTCGGCCGACGTGAGCCCGATCGCAGTGCACTGCGCCGCCACCCATTCCGCGGCCCGGCGCACGTCGGGATCGTGCTCGCTGCGGGCGCTGACGCTCGGGATGCGCAGGAAGTCGTGCAGCTCGTGGTGGATGCGCGCCTGCGCGGCGACGAGGAACTGGTCGAGATCGGGGGCGACGGCGGCAGCCATGGGTCTGGTGTCGGTGGACAGCGCCGGCTCAGCTGCGGCGCACGCGCGGCCCACGAATATGGCGCCGAGGACTCAGCCCGGCAGGCCCACCGCTCCACCGACGGGCACGATGCGCAGCCGCTGCCGGCGACGCTGCCGGGCCAGCCGCGCCCGCACCAGCGACAGGTGCGCCGCGCGGCGGATGCCGAGCCGCACCAGCAGCGACACCCAGCCCCACGCGATCCAGCTCACACGCTCCGGCATGCTCAGGCCGCGCGCCGCCGAGACGAGCATCACCGGCACCGTCATCGCCACCTGCGGCAGCGACAGCAGCAGCGGTGTGCGGCGCTCCACTACTTGCGTGGAATTGCGGCCCGTCGCCAGCGCCTGCTCGATGCGCACCGCCAGCGCACCGGGCGTGAGTTCGCGCCATCCCGGCACGCGGATCAACGTCCAGCCGGACGCGGTGTTGCCCCAGCCGTGATTGTCCGAACCCGCCACCAGCGCCACGTTCAGCGAATCGGCCAGGCGCAGCAACTCAGCGTGACGCGTGAGACCCATCGTCAGCCCCTTCGGCGCGCCGTCGTTGAGTTCCAGCGCCATCGTCACCGGCAGCGAATCCTGGCCCGGTCCGGCGAACATCGGCATGCGGAACGGAATCGTCTGCACGATGATCGGTGCACGTCCGTCGGCCAGGCGGATGCCCTTCACCAGGTGATCGCCGTTGACGATGTAGGTGGACTCGGCCAGCGTCATCGAGAGCACGTTCACGTGCTGCCCACCGCTGCGCATCTCGAGCCCCGACAGCAGCACCACACCGTCACCGGCGCGTGTGGGATTCGACAGCATCGCGTCCATCGCACCACCGAAGCGCTTGTGGTCGGTGATGTAGGCCACATGGAAGCCGCTTTCCTCATGCCAGCGACGCACCCGTTCCTGCGTCCAGTCGGGACGTGCATCACGTGACGAGGCGGTGTGCGCATGCACGTCCACCACCACCACGTCGGGATCGTCCACCACCAGGCGCGACATCGGCCGCGGGAAGAGCACGTTCACCAGCAGCAGCATCACCGGTGCCGCCAGCACGATCATGACCAGGCCACCCACCTCGTGACGCCACACCGGCCAGGTGCTGCTGCGCGTGAAGGCCAGCGCGCGCCAGACCACGAAGATCAAGAGCAGCGTCACCACGACCGCGATGTGCTGCGGGATCGTCAGCAGCGCCTGCATGTCGAGGATGGTGCAGAAGGGCGCCAGCAGTGCGAACTCACGGCTGATGTCGAGCCGCATGCCGCGCACGTCACCATGGGTGACGGCGTCGCGCAGCGGCACCTCGGCCACCGCAGCGGTGCCAAGCACCAGCGCCGTGATGAGCAGCGGCAGCCAGAGGTCGCGCACGCAGATCGCACGCAGCCGATTGCGCAGCAGCAGCGCGCGGCGCGTGATTGGACAGAGCGTGCGATGACACCGTGATGGGGAAGTCGCCCGGGCGAGGGCACTCTTCTGGGCGCTTTCGGTCACGCGGGCAGGCGAGGTGAAAAGGACGCGTCGAACGGGAGTGATGGCGAACCGGACGGCTACGTTGAAGCGGTAAAACCATGCCGGGCGCAACCACTTACGCAAGTAGCACTTGCATGAGCAACAGACTCGCAACCGAATCGTCGCCGTACCTCCGGCAGCACGCCGGAAATCCGGTGGATTGGTACCCGTGGGGCGCCGAGGCCTTCGAGGCCGCGAAGGCCTCGGACCGCCCCGTGCTCCTGAGTATCGGCTACGCGGCCTGTCACTGGTGTCACGTCATGGCGCACGAGTCGTTCGAGGACCCGGCCACCGCCGCCACCATGAACCAGCTGTTCGTGAACGTGAAGGTGGACCGGGAGGAACGGCCCGACCTGGACGGGATCTACATGCAGGCGGTGCAGGCCATGACGGGCCGCGGCGGATGGCCAATGACCGTCTTCCTGACGCCGGACGGCGACCCGTTCTACGGGGGAACGTACTTCCCGCCCACCGACGTGCAGGGCATTCCCAGCTTCACGCGGCTGATGCAGAGCGTCTCCAGCGCCTGGGCCACCCGTCGTGAGGCGGTGCATGCCACCACCGCCACCCTGCGCGAGCTCTATGCCAACGCCGCCGCACCGCTGACACCCTCCGGCGACGTGGCGCCGCCGCTCCTGCACTCGGCCGCCGCGCTCCTCTGCCAGCTGCAGGATCCGCAACACCACGGCTTCGGCGACGCGCCCAAGTTCCCGCACACGATGGCGCTCGACTTCCTGCTGCGACACGGCACGCGCCACGCCGATGAGACCGCGCTAACCGTCGTCACCGAAAGCTTTCTCGCGATGGCCCGCGGTGGCATCAACGACCAGCTGGCCGGCGGGTTCGCCCGCTACAGCACCGACCGCGCCTGGATCGTGCCGCACTTCGAGAAGATGCTCTGTGACAACGCCCTGCTGATCCGACTCGGCGTACACCTGGTGCAGTCCACCGGCAGCGACGAGATCGAGCGCATCACGCGTGACACGATCGGCTGGGTGCTGCGCGAGATGACCGGGCCGGAAGGTGGGTGCTACGCGAGCGTCGACGCCGACAGCGAAGGTGAGGAAGGGAAGTACTACGTCTGGACGCGTGACGAACTGCAACGGGTGCTGGGCGACCGATTCGGGTTCGCAGCGGTGGCGTTCGCGGTGAAGGCGTCAGGCAACTTCGAGGGGCACACGATCCTCACCGCGCCGATGCCGCTCAGCATCGTGGCGGCGCGCAACGGCATGACGTTGGAGGCAGCGGAGGCGGAACTGCGTGCCGTGCGCGACGTGCTGCTGGCCGCGCGTGCCACACGTATCGCGCCGGAGACCGACACCAAGCGCATCGCCAGCTGGAACGGCTTGACGCTGATCGCACTCGCCGAAGCCGCACGCGTGTTCGACGACGCCACGATGCTCACCGCCGCCATCAGGTTGGCGGAGTTCCTGATGCGCGAGATGCTGGTTGGTGATCGCGTCATGCGCACCTGGTTGGACGGCCGACGCAGCAGCACCGGATTCCTCGAGGACCAGGCCGCGGCGTGCGCAGGACTGCTCGCACTCTGGCAGGTGACGGGTGAGCCGACGCTGTTGCGCACCGCGCGTCGCCTGGCGACGGCGATGGTGGACGACTTCTTCGATCCCGCATCGCACAGCTTCTTCGACACCGGGCGTGATCACGAGGCCCTCATCACGCGCCCGCGCGAGCTGACCGACAACGCCACACCGTCGGGCGCCGCACTGGCCTGCGACGTGTTGCTGCAGCTGCACGCGCTGGATGGCACGGCCGAATTCCGCGAGCTCGTCGCCGCGCACCTGGCGTCGGTGGCGGCGCCGATGGCCGAGCATCCGCTGGGTTTCGGGCACTGGCTGGGCGTGGCCGACCGCTTCGTGTTCGGCGGCGTGGACGTGGCGCTGGTCCCCGGTGCGGCAGGCGACGCGGCGCTGCTGGACGTGCTGCGGCGTGCGTACGTGCCCACGCTGCTGCTGGCACGCGGCATGCCCGACGACGACGGTGCGCCGGCGCTGCTCCGCGACCGGCCCGCCATCGATGGCCGCGCCACCGCCTACGTCTGCCGCGACTTCAGCTGTGACCTCCCCACCACCGAACCGGCGGAGCTGGCAAAGCAGCTGCGCGCGGCCGTCCGGCGGGTGAAGTGAGCCCCTGCCGCGCGTCGATGCCGTCGTCGCTTGATTTCGTTCCGTCTCGCGGCTTTCCGATTCACCAGCTGCACCCGATCCCATGAGCACCCCGACGCGTTCCTTCACCCGCAGCCTGTTCGCCGGCGACATCCACGACGACCTGATCTTCCCCTACCCCGACTCGCTCGAGCAGCGCGATCCGGCGGAGGCGGCGGTGGTGGCACGGATCATCCGCGAACTGAATGCGCTGGTGGGTGACCTGATCCGTCCCGAGCAGTTCGACGAGGACGAGACGATCCCCGAGCCGGTCATCGAGGCATTCGGGCGGCTTGGCCTGCTCGGCATCAGCATCCCGAAGGAATACGGTGGGCTCGGACTGTCGCAGGCGGGCTACGCACGCGTCTTCGCCGCCGTCGCCACCGTCGATCCCTCACTGGCGGTGCTGGTCGGCGTGCACTGCGGTCTGGGCGGCAAGGCGATCGCGCTCTACGGCAACACCGAGCAGAAGGCGCGCTACCTGCCGATGCTGGCACGCGGCGAGACGCTGGCCGCATATGCCCTCACCGAGCCGGAGACGGGATCCGACGCGCAGCACATCGTCACGTCGGCGCGGCTCAACGACGCCGGCACGCACTGGCTGCTGACGGGTCGCAAGTACTGGATCGGCAACGGGCATCGCGCCGGCGTGCTGGCCACCTTCGCGCAGACGCCGGTGGAGCGTGACGGCAAGATCGTGATGCGCCCCACCGCATTCATCATCCGTCCCGACATGCCGGGCTTCCACGTCGAGCGCACCTTCCGCAAGCTGGGCATCAAGGGCAGCACGCAGGCCGAATTGCGCTTCGACAACCTCGAGGTGCCGGTGGACCACGTGCTGGGCGAGGTGGGCAAGGGCTTCAAGGTCGCCGTCCACGCACTCAACGCCGGTCGCCTCAGCCTCGCCGCCGGCTGTACGCTCGGCACCCGCAACGTGATCGGCCAGTTCGTGCAGTACGCCGAGGAACGTGTGCAGTTCGGCAAGCCGCTGGCCGACTTCGAGATCACGCAGCGCAAGATGGCCGACCTGGCCGCGGATCAATACGCATCCGACAGCATGATCGGCATGCTGACGTCGATGATGTCGCGACCCGACGTGGATGCCTCACTGGAAGCCGCCTGCGCGAAGGTGTTCGCCAGCGAGATGGTGTGGCGCGCCAGCGATGAGATGGTGCAGCTGGCCGGTGGTCGTGGCTTCAGCAAGCCGTGGCCGTACGAACGCCAGCTGCGCGACGCCCGCATCAACCGGATCTTCGAGGGCGCCAACGAGATCCTGCGCCTCTTCATCGCGCTCAATGGCGTGCAGGGACCGGCGGAGACGCTGCAGGAAGTGGGCGACGCGCTGAAGGCACCGATGCGCAACATGGGCATCCTCAGCGACTTCGTGGTCGGCAAGGTGAAGAGCAAGCTGCGTGTCGGCGACGACGCCACGGTGGACACGCCGATTCACGCCCGCCTGCAGCCGCACCGCCGCTACTTCGAGAAACACGTGGCCGAGCTGCGCACCGCCACCGACTCGGCGATCGTGGCGCACAAGAAGCAGCTGATCGACCGGCAGATGCTGGTGGAGCGGCTGTCGAACATGGCGATCGAGCTGTTCGCACGCGCCTGCGTGCTGAGTCGCACGCAGCGCCTGATCCGCGAGCGTGGCCTGGAGGCGATCGAGCGCGAGCTCAATCTCTGCGACCTGTTCTGTGTGCAGAGTGGCCGGCGCTTCAAGGAGAATCGCGAGAACCTGCAGTCGCCGCAGGACGCCACCCGTCGCGCCATCGCGGCCGACCTGCGTGCGGCCGGCGGCGGCTTCGTGCCCGACTCCGTGCTGGAAGTGCCGCTCGACATCCGCCGCGAACCGGTGGTGCCGATGCGGCTGCCGTCACCCGATCCCGTCGGCGTCTGAAGCGTTCGTCGTCTGTCGCGCGTCCGGGAGTGACGCCAGCAGTCGCGAGACTGCGCCCGGACGCAGTGGCTTGACGAGATGCACGTCGAAGCCGGCGGCAAGGCTGCGCTCGCGGTCGGCCTCCTGGCCCCATCCCGTCAACGCCACCAGCAGACGATGTTCGCCACCGGGCAGCGCACGAAGGCGGCGGCAGGCTTCGTAGCCGTTGAGCTTCGGCATGCCGATGTCCATCAGCACCACCTCCGGCTCGAACTCCGCGCACACGTCGATCGCCGCCTCGCCGTCGCCCACCGTGCGTACCTCCTGTCCGAGGAGCGTGAGCAACTGGCCGAGTGACTGCGCGGAATCGGCGTTGTCATCGGCGACGAGGATGCGCCGGCTGGCCAGCGGCACGTCGATCGCCTCCGGCGCCGGATCCGGTGCGCTGACAGTCGCGATCGCGAGGTCGCGCACCGGCAGTCTGACCACGAACTCGCTGCCACGGCCCGATCCCTCGCTGCGTGCGGTCACGGTGCCGCCGTGCAGCGTCACCAGCCCGCGCACCAGCGACAACCCGATGCCGAGGCCACCCACCGACTTCTCCAGCGAACGGTCCACCTGCGAGAAGACCTCGAAGATCTGCTCCAGCATGTCGGCCGGGATGCCGACGCCGGTATCGCGCACGTGCAGTTCCGCCATTCCCCCGTTGCGCGAGAGTTCGAGCACGATCTGGCCACCCGACGGCGTATAGCGCGCTGCGTTGCTGAGCAGGTTCGCCACCACCTGCGTCAGGCGCGTGCGATCACCGTTGAGCAGCACCGGGACGTCGGGGAGCACGATGCGCAGCGTGTGCTGGGCCTGGATGATGGACGTCTGCACCGTTTCCACGGCCGCGTCCACCACGTCGCGCAGGTCCAGTGCTTCCGGCTGCAACGTGAGCTTGCCGGTGGTGACGCGGCTCACGTCGAGCAGGTCGTCCACCAGCCGCACAAGGTTCGTGAGCTGCCGCTCCATCATCGCGCGCGCCTGCTGCACCACCGGATCCCGTCCGGTGAGCTCGAGGATGTAGAGCCCGTTTCGGATCGGGGCCAGCGGATTGCGCAGCTCGTGCGCCAGCGTGGCGAGGAATTCGTCCTTGCGGCGATCGGCGTCGCGCAGCGCCCGTTCCGACGCCTTGCGGTCGGTGGTGTCGCGCACGGTGCCGGTCACCGCCTCCGGTCGCCCGTCGTCACCGAGCACCGGCGAGAGGATGTACTCGTACGATCGCACCTGCCCGTCCATCCCCACGAAGTCGGTCTCCGCACGCACCACCTGTCCGGTCGACACCACCTCGTCGATCTGACGGCGCAACGCATCGGACACGCTGGTGTTGGTGTGCAGCTGGTGCGAGGTGCGTCCCAGCACCTGCGACGCATCGCGGCCGAGCACACGCAACATGGCGGCGTTCGCGTACGTGTACCGGCCTTCGAGGTCCACCACGAAGATCAAGTCGATCGCCGCCGACAGCGCCGTGTCGAAGAGCCGCTGCTGCCGTTCGGACTCGACATGCAGCGCCTCGATCTTCTCCGCGCGGAACTGCAGCTCGCTGACGTCGGCGAAATAGGCCACGATGCCGTCGGGCGCCGGCGACACGCGCACCTCGTACCAGCGCTCGTGCTCCGGATACCAGGCCGTGAGCGCACCCGGAATGCGCTCGTCCATCGCGCGACGATACACCGCCTCGAACGGCGATCCGGCCAGCCCCGGGAACGCCTCCCAGATCACCTGTCCGATCAGCGCACCCGTGGGCAATCCCAGCAGGCGATCGGCCTGCGGATTGGCGTACACGAATCGCCAGTCGCGATCGAGACGCACGAAGCTGTCGGCGATGCTCTCCAGCACCGTGCGGGTCTGCTCCTCGCTGCCACGGACGGCGTCGGCCGCCAGTCGCTGCTCGGTGACGTCGCGCACCAGCACGGTCAGCCCGCCTTCGCGGATCGGGTAGCAGAGGATCGAATACCATCGGCCCGACTCCACGCCGCGATGGTTCATCTCCACTGCCATGCCTTCCGACATGCAACGACGATACCCCGCCTCGAGCGGCGTGCCGAGCATGTCAGGAAACACCTCCCAGAGCACACGCCCAACCGAATCCGCTTCCGACACCCGGTTGATACGTGCCGCCTCGGAGTTCACGTGCGTCAGGTGCCACTCGGCATCGATGCGCATGAAACCGTCGGTGATGCTCTCCAGCGTCTGCGTCATCTGCAGGCGATGTTCCTCGGCCCGCCGCTCTGCCGCGTAGCGCTCGCTGATGTCGCGGAACACCAGTACAGAGCCAATGATCGCGCCCTTGGCACCACGGATCGGCGCCGCGCTGTCGTCGATCGGGCGCTCCTGGCCGTCGCGCGCGATGAGGATGGTGTGGTTCGCCAGACCGACGATCACGCCTTCACGCAGCGCCCGCAGCGCCGGATTTTCCACCGGCAGGCGCGTATCCTGGTTGACGATGTCGAACACCTGCGTCAGCGGCACGCCGGCCGCATCGGCGTTCGTCCAGCCGGTGAGCGTCTCGGCGACGGCGTTGAGATACGTCACATGCCCGCGCTCGTCGGTCGCGATCACGGCGTCGCCGATGCTGGCGAGCGTGGTCTGCAGGCGATCCTTCTCCACCGCCAGTGACATCGCCGCGGCGCGCAGTTCGCGCGCGTGCCGCAGCACGGTGAGGTAGAGGAGCGCCAGCATGACCAGCGCGGCGATCGATGCCAGTGCCGCCACACGGTCGGTCTGGCGGATCACCGCGGTGGCGCTGGCCGTCCGCACGTCCATCAGTCGACGCTCCTCGTCGCCGATCCGGGTCGCCTGGGCACGAACGGCGTCCATCGACCGCTTTCCCTGCGCGGTGGCCACGAAAGCCATCGCCACGGCCGGATCCTGCCGACGGAGATCGACGGTGTGCGCCATCACGTCCAGCGTGCGCTCGGCCAGCACGCGGAGGCTGTCCACCCGACGCTGCTGCACCGGATTGTCGGACGTCAGGCGTTTCAGCGCCGCCAGTTCCGCCTGCACCCGCGGCATGCCCGCGTCGTACGGCTCGAGGAACTCAGGGTTGCCGGTGATCGTGAAGCCCCGCTGCCCCGACTCCACGTCCTTGAGCGCCGAGAGTGTCCGCTCCAGGCTGCCCAGCACGTCCATCGTGTGCTCGACGCTCCGGTTCGCCTCGGCCAGCCGATGCGTGTTCCGGTTCGTGATCCACACGCTGCTGAGCAGCACGGCGCACAACAGCACAAAACCGAGCAGACGCTGCCCTGTCTGGCCGCGGAGCACCGTCCGATAGCTTCCAGAATCCATCGGGCCATTCTAGCGGTGCCGGGGACCAGTGGCGAGGCCGCGCCCGCTACTGGCTAGCTGAAATCCAGGCCGAGATCGAGTGCCGGCGCCGAGTGTGTGAGGGCACCGACGCTGATCCAATCCACGCCGGTTTCGGCGATCGCGCGCACCCGGTCGAGGGTGACGCCACCGCTGGCCTCGACGATCGCGCGGCCGGCCACCAATGCCACGCACTCGCGCATCGCGTCGAGCGGCATGTTGTCGAGCATGATGACGTCCGCACCGGACTCGACCGCGCGCTCCACCTGCTCGCGCCGATCGGCCTCGACCTCGATCCACGTGCCTGTGGGCAAGATGCCGCGTACCTGCCGCACCGCGGCCACGATGTCGCCGCCCACCGCCGCGAGGTGATTGTCCTTGAGCATCGCCATCGACGCCAGGTCCATGCGATGATTGCGGCCACCACCGCAGCGCACCGCGTACTTCTCGAGGTGACGCAGGCCGGGCGTCGTCTTGCGCGTGTCGAGGATGCGGGCGGCGGTGCCGGCGATCGCCTGCACGTAGGCGTGCGTGAGCGTCGCCACGCCGCTCAGGTGCATCATGTAGTTGAGCGCCACGCGCTCCGCCTGCAGCATCGCGCGCGACGGACCCGTGATGCGCAGGATCGCATCACCGGGTGCCACCACCGTGCCGTCGGTGCGCACCACCTCTATGCGCACGTGGGGCGAGACCTGCGTGAACGCCTCGATCGCCAGTGGTCCACCGCACACCACGCCGGCCTTTCGCGCCGCCAGCACTGCCGACGACATCGCGGTGGCCGGAATCGTCGCCAGCGTCGTCACGTCCTCCATCGCCCGATCCTCGAACAGTGCGTCACGCACCGCCGTCCGCAGCGGTATCTCGCGCAGCGGAAAGCCGAACAGGTCGTGCACCGCCGCCGTCTCGCTCATTCGCCGGGATCGGCCGTGTCACCCGCCAGCGGCGGTGCCGGCTGGGTGCCGCCGATCGCCACCATGCGGTCGATGGCCAGCTTCGCGCGGGCCGCGATGTCCGCCGGGACGGTGATGCGGTGCTCCATGTGCTCCAGCGCGCGCAGCACCTTCGGCAACGTGGTGACCTTCATGTAGGCGCAGCTGGCCTTGTCGTTGGCGGCGTGGAACACCTTGGTCGGATTCTCGCCGCGCAGGCGGTGCAGGATGCCGATCTCGGTGGCGACGATGAACTCCTGCGCCTCACTCTGCGCCGGACGCTTGATCATGCCTTCGGTGCTGAGGATCTGCAGCTGCCGGCTGCTCACCGCACCACTGCTGACGGCATCTAGCACGCTGGTGGAACAGCCGCACTCGGGATGCACGAGGAATTCCGCATCCGGGTGCTCGGCGCGCATGTGGTTGATGTGCTCCGGGTCGATACCGGCATGCACGTGGCACTCTCCCATCCAGACGATGATGTTCTCGCGACCGGTGACACGCTTGACGTGCGCGCCGAGGAACATGTCGGGGCAGAAGAGGATGGTGCGGTCGGCAGGGATGGCGTTGATGACCTCCACCGCATTGCCGCTGGTGCAGCAGTAGTCGGTCTCCGCCTTCACCTCGGCGGTGGTGTTGACGTAGCTCACCACCACGGCGTCGGGATACTCCGACTTCCACGCCCGCAGCTGGTCGGCGTTGATGGTGGACGCGAGGGAGCAGCCGGCGGCGAGGTCGGGGAGCAGCACCACCTTCTGCGGCGAGAGGATCGCCGCCGTCTCGGCCATGAAATGCACGCCACAGAACACGATCACGTCGGCGTCGGTGCGCGCCGCCTCGCGTGAAAGGCCGAGCGAGTCTCCGACGTAGTCGGCCACGTCCTGGATCTCGGGTCGCTCGTAGTTGTGGGCCAGGATCACCGCGTTGCGTTCCTTGGCGAGCGCGCGGATCTGGTCGTGCAGCGCCTGGTCGTAATGCGTCTCGAGCACCGTCATTCTAGTGGCCTGTCTCTGAAGTTCGTGGTGCAGTCGCCGGTCGGGTCATCCCGCCTGGCATCGTTGAAAATCCTCGCAATACCAACATCTCACCATTCGATGTGCGTTTCGCGCCACTTGTTGCGCGCACGTGGGAAGTCGCTGCGGTAATGCCCGCCGCGACTCTCCTTCCGGAGCAGCGCGGCCTGCACGATCAGGCGGGCCGTCTGCACCATGTTCAATTCCTCGGTCGCGCCAGCGGGCAGGCGCGCCTCGATCGCATCCACTTCCACTGCGGCCGTGCGCAGGCCGCGCGCGGTCCGGTCGATCCCGGCGTACTGCCACATCACGCGGCGCACGTCGTCGGCCGCCACCTGCGCCGCACCACGGTCGAACTGGTTCGGCACCGCCCACCGCTCGGCCGGTGGCTCGGCGATGCCGTGCGGCTTCAGGTGCGCCGCATCGCGGCTCACGCGCTCGGCGAACACCAGGCCTTCCAGCAACGAGTTCGACGCCAGCCGGTTGGCACCGTGCACGCCGGTGCAGGCCACTTCACCACACGCGTACATGCCCGGCAGCGTGGTGCGTCCGTCGAGGTCCGTGACGATGCCGCCCATCATGTAATGCGCCGCCGGGGTGACCGGGATCAGGTCACGGCGCGGATCCACACCCCGTGCGCTGCAAAGCGCGAAGATGCCGGGGAAGCGGGTGTCGAAGTCGGTGATCGCGCGGGCGTCGAGATGCACCACGCCGCTGCGCTGCTGCGCACGGAAGATCTCGCGGGCCACGATGTCACGCGGCGCGAGTTCGGCCAGCTTGTGCTTCTCCGGCATGAAGCGCTTGCCGGTGCCGTCCAGCAGCGTGGCACCTTCGCCGCGCACCGCCTCGCTCACCAGTGCCAGCGGATTCTCGCTCGTCGCCAGCGCCGTTGGATGGAACTGCACGAACTCCATGTCCTGCATGCGCGCGCCGGCACGATGCGCAATCGCGAAGCCGTCGCCGGTGGCCACGGTGGGATTGGTGGTGTGCCGGTACACCTGGCCGAGGCCACCCGTCGCCATCACCACCGCTTCGGCGTACACCTCCACCGGGCGACCCTCGATCGCCGCGCGCACACCGATGCATCGCCCGCTGACCATGATCAGGTCCAGTACACGCGCGGTCTCCAGCACCTGCACGTTCGGCGACGCGTGCACGCGCTCGATCAGCGTGCGCGACACCTCGGCGCCAGTCTGGTCACCCTGCGCATGCACGATGCGGCGCCGGGAATGCGCTGCTTCCTTGCCGAGCTTGAAGTCACCACGGGCGTTGAGGTCGAAGCGGGCGCCGGCTTCCACCAGCTCTCGCACGCGGTCGGGGCCTTCGTTGACGAGGACATCCACCGCGTTCACGTCGCAGAGCGCAGCGCCGGCCGCCAGCGTGTCGCGCCGATGCAGCTCCGGACTGTCACCAGCACCGAGCGCCGCCGCGATGCCACCCTGCGCCCACATCGTGTTGGAGTCGCGCAGGGTCCGCTTGGTCATCAGCATCACCGGCCCCTGCTCGGCGCAGCGCCAGGCGGTGAAGAGGCCGGCTACGCCGCTGCCGACGACGAGGATGCGAGTGGTGTGGCGCTCAACCATGCGTGTTTGCCATCCGCGAAGACTATCAGCGGAGTGTGGCGACGGGCAGCGGACGACCGCGTCAGCGCAGGTATCCTCGGTGCGCTGGCGAAGCGTGCGGAGCAGCCTCGAGGCGATTGGAAGGGCGAGCGACTACTGCGCTCGTTTGACGAATCCGACTTCCAGCATCCGCACGCTCGCATCGCCGTCCTGTCCGAAGCGATGCGACGCGACGGCGATGCGCAGACCGAGAGAAGGGCCAGGCTCGGCAAGCGGCCGCGAGAAGAAGATGACGGCCATCGTGCCGTTGACCCCTGCCACACCACCGAACCCGCCGCTCGCAGCCCCGCCGAGCAGCGACACCCCCGCCGATGGCACCAGCAGCGTGCTGCCACCGACGGCGACCGGCAGCGCAAGATTCGCGCGTACGCCGCCGATCAGTGCGCCGAAGGCCAGTGCAGTCGGCGACACGACGAACGCCAGGTCGCCGCCGATGATGTTCGGGCGTAGCGTTCCGGCGGAGAGCCCGATGCCGAGCAGCGCCAGGTTCGCGCCGCCCGTGGCGCGTGGCATCATCACGGTTCCGCCGAGCGCCCACGAGGACGCGGACGACGGTATCGTATCGTCCGCTTGCGCGCGGAGCGGGAGCGCGAGGAGCACACAAGCGGCGGCAGTGAGCGCGTACATGCGTGTGCGCCGACGGATTGCCGTGCCGGCGGCGGCGTGGCTTGGCATCGATGCGGCGGCGCGGACAGGGGACGGCGCGTGTGTGGGCATGGTCGGCGGAGTCTGGCGTGGCAGGTGAGTGACACCTCCACCCTCGCGGCCGGGCCGGGGTCGGGCCATACGTCGCCTGACGTAGGAGGGCGACGTCGCCGATCCGCTTTCGATGCGCGTTGCGTTGTCAGCGCGGGCGTTCGTCGTGGGCGCGAACGCTCGCGCCGCCGAAGATCGCGTGACGCCTCACCTGTCCGTGAAACAGTCCGTACAGCATTCTCGCCTCCGCCGGCGCGCTGACTGCGTCCAATGCCGCGCGATGCTCTTCCGGGAGGACGAGGTCGAGCGCGCGCAGATTCGCGTCGAGTTGCTCCACTCGACTGATGCCAAGGAGCGTGCTGCTGATCCCCTCGCGCCCGGTGACCCAGCGCATGGCGACGGTTGCTGCGGACACCTCGAGCGCCGCAGCGACGCGCTGCACCTCCCCGACGATCGCCCAGTTTCGCGGGGTGAAGAGTGAATCACCGAATGGATTGGCGCCGTCCAGCCGCTTGTCGTCTGCCGGTCGGGCTTCGGTTGCCGTGGCGGCATCTCGCGGCAGACCAGCGGCGCGAGGTGCGGCGGACTCGACCGTGGTTCGATCGTACTTGCCAGTGAGCAACCCGTACGCCAGCGGACTCCACGGCATGACGCCGAGTCCCGCGTCACGGGCGAGCGGGATGTGCTCGTCCTCGATGTCGCGATTGACGAGCGAGTAGAAGTATTGGAGCACGATCGGCCCCGGCATTCCGGTCGAGCGCGCCAGGGTCGTGACCTGCGCGGCGTACCAGGCGGGCGCGTTCGAGATGCCCCAGTAGCGTGTCTTTCCCGAGCGAACAAGCGCGGCCATCGTCTCAAGCAGCTCGTGCGCCGGAGTCACACCATCCCACGCGTGAGCGAAGAACAGATCGACGTGATCCATGCCCAAGCGTGTCAATGATGCATGGATACTGGCGTTCAGATGGCTCGATGAAAGCCCGCCGGTGTGCGGCCCCGTGCCGGTGGAGAAGCCCGCCTTGGTGGCGATCACCAGGTGATTGCGCAGCGAGCGGTCGGCCACGAAGCGTCCGAGGAGCGCCTCACTCCGTCCACCCGCGTAGACGTTCGCCGTGTCGAGGAAATTGCCTCCGGCGTCCACGAAGGCATCGAACACCGCGCGCGAGGTGGCGTCGCTGGAGCCCCAGCGGGTGGTGCCGAAGGTCATGGTGCCCAAGGCCAGCGGGCTGACGACCAGTCCGGATCGTCCGAGCGTGCGGTAATCGGTGAGCGGCATACCAGTCCCGTGATGTGTTTACATAGCGATCGTTATGATTCACCATACCACCGCTTGTGAAGCCGTGGCAAGGGTTTCATAGTGATGCATATGAAAACGTCTGACCGGATCACGCCGCGGCGGCGGCCGGGGCGCCCGTTGTCGTTCGACCGCGATGCGGCGCTCCACGCGGCCATGCTCGTGTTCTGGCGGCACGGCTACGAAAGCACCTCGCTGGGCGACCTGACGGCGGCGATGGGTGTCACGCCGCCGAGCATCTACGCGGCCTTCGGCAACAAGAAGGCGCTCTTTCTCGAGGCGGTGCGACGCTACGTCGGCGAGCCAGCCGTGTCGGAGCGGCTCATTGCGGAGGCGGCATCAGCGCGCGCTGCGGCGCGCGCGCTCCTCGACTCGGCGGCAGCTGGCTTCACCGGCACCGACACACCGCGCGGCTGTCTGCTGGCGAGCGCCGCGGCAGCCGTTTCGTCGGATGCCGCCGATGTGCAGGTGGAGCTGTCCGCGATCCGCGCCGCCGTCGTGGAGCAACTCAGCGCACGGCTGGCTCGCGGCGTGGCGGACGGTGAACTGGATCCATCGCTCGACCCGGCGGCAGCCGCCTCACATGTGGTGGCGGTGATTCAGGGCATGTCGACGTTGGCGCGTGATGGCGCAACGCGGGCGACACTGGACTCGATCGTCGCCCAGGTCATGCGCGGAATCTGAACGTGACGTCGCTCGCTGGCCGCGCGCGAGCGGTCGTACACGGCTGCGGGTCGTCGCCTCGTACTGCAGCTCACTCCGGCGGTGGCTTCATGCGCGTCACCTTCACCACGCGACCGTCCTTCGCATAGGTCGTCCAGTCGCCCACCTGCACCCCGTTCTCGAAGTGGCCGGACCGCATCAGCGACCCGTCCTTCCGGAACCATTCCCAGTAGCCGGTCATCACGTCACCATCGAGCTGGCCCTTCGCCCAGATCGAACCGTCCTTGTGGTAGTGCGTGTGCGGGGTGGGCATGACGCAATCGAATTCCTGGTTGACGACGCGATGGGTGTGGAACGCGGCGCGGGTGTCAGCCGTCGATCACGCGCTGGAAGTACGCCCCCACGTCGATGTGCAGTGGATCGTGCGCTGCGACAGGCTGCCAGTCAAGCCGATCGTGCGCCACCTCGGCCGCGGTCGCATCGGGTCGCCACCGTTCGATGGTGCGCTGCGCCGCATCCACGATCCAATACTCGTCGATGCGCTGTGCCTGGTACAACGCGCGCTTGCCGTCGATGATTTCATACCGATTGCCATCGTCAGGCAGGGCGTGCAACCTGGCGATGGTCCAGTCGTCGCGCGCTGCGAGACGGGTGGCCATACGGTGCGTTCCGTGCAAAGGGATGACGCGTGCGGGGCAGACATGCACCGACAGTGCGGCGCATCGGTGCAGTCTACCGCCTCACATCATTGCCGCCGTCACCATTTCAACGCAGCGTGCGACTCAACCCCAGCGCGGCAACTCGTCGGGATTGATGCCGAGGCTCAGCTTGCCCACCAGTTCGTGCGCCAGTTGCGAATTGGCCGGATGCAGCCGGCCCAGTCGCGCGTCGCGCCAGAGCCGCTCGTAGCCCGCGCTGCGGAAGATCCCGAAGCCGCCCAGCAGGTCGAGCCCGTCGTCCACCACCTTCCACGCACTCTCCACCGCGTGGTGCTTGGCCGAGACGATCTTGATCACCCACGCCGGGCCATGATCCACGCCGTTGCTCCAGTCGTTCGCGACGCAGTCGAGGTGCGGACCGATGCTTTCCAACGCCATCGCCATTTCCGCGATGGTGTGCTGGAACTCGGCGTGGTACGACATCGGACGCGTGAGGGCCATCGACCGCTTGCTCTTCACCGAGGTCACCACCATGTCGAACGCGCGCTGCGCCAGCCCGCAGTACACGTTGCCGAATCCGAGCAGCGCCCAGGCATAGATGCCGAGCACGAACGCATCGACGCCGGCCGCTCCCGCCGGCACGATCCGCGCGATCTGTTCGTCGGGCACGAACACGCCGTCGAGCATCGTGTCGTCGCTCTGCGTGGCGCGCATGCCGAGCACGTCCCAGGTGGGCACGGTGTGCGATCCTTCGGTGCCGCGCGACATGAAGGCGTGCACCACCTTCGGCGCTGCCGGATCACTGGTGTCCAGGCCGTGCAGGCCGAGGCGAGTCCACACCGGACCGAGGCTGCCGAACGACTTGCGGCCGTGGAAGCGATAGCCACCGTCCACTTTCTCGGCGCGAGTGGTGGAGAGCAGCAGCGGGATGTCGTTCCCCGACTCGGCATGCCCGGCGGCGAACACCTCGCCATTCCGCGCATCACGCAGGAACGGCTCCACCGAGCGGTCGCCAGCACGCCAGAGATCGGCGAACATGCCCGTCCAGTAGAAGTGCATGTTCACGGCGAGCGCCGTCGGGGCGGCGTGGTACGCGAGTGTGCGCTGCATGCGCACGATCTGGTTGAGCGGCATGCCGGGACCACCGAACTCCGGTGGGAGCGCGAGGTCCAGGTAGCCGGCCGCCTTCAACTCGTCGAAATCCTCCTGCGCAAAACGATTCTCTCGATCGTACGTTGCGGCGCGACCAGCGAAGCGTGCGAGCAACTCGTCGCTCAGCACCTGCGTCGCATCCAGGGTGGTCATCGGACACCTCCTCACACGGCACGTGGGGTGTTGAGGAATCGCGGCATCACTCGGCTCGTCGCGTGACAGCTGCGGTTCCGGCAGTGAACGGCAACGACGCGGATGGAGCACTCACGTCGGCCCACGTCTCGAGCGACATCGTCGCGAGGTTGCGCAGCGCCAGCGCGATGGGAAGACCGCCTGATCACGACGCCGCACGATGGGCTCAATGACACGGGCGCGTGCCTGCACGGCGCGGCGTGTCGATCGCGTGCGACCGTCGCTGACGGAACGGCGAAACAGCGGACGAGGGGAGTCGGCTGGCCGGTGCATGAGTCCTCGTTCGCGCGGCGAAGCTGCCACGGGCGGAGTGACCGGAGGAAAGGGCGGGGCCTCCCATATTGCGGAGTCAGCGCGAGTCGCGCCATCACCGTGCGGCAGTCAGGCCAGCTCAGCCGCTCGGCGGAATGCGCCCACCGTCGCGAGGATCGAGGTGCGTCTCGCGGCATCGGCGCGCCACAAAGCGTAGACGTGGCGCGTGAGCACCGGCGTCACCGCAACGATCCGCACGTCGTCCGGCACATGTCCACGACCGAGCCGCGGCAGCATCGCCACACCCAATCCCGCCGCCACCAGTGCCAGCTGCGTGGCGTACTCGAGTGCATTGTGCCGCACGTCGGGTTCGCTACCCTGTCGACGCAACGTGAGCATCAACCAGTCGTGGCAGATCGTGCCCGCCTGCCAGGAGATCCACGGCTCCGCCGCGAGCTCGTCGATCGAGAGTGTGTGACGCGCGGCCAGCGGGTGTGAGTGGGGGAGAGCAATGTCCACGACATCGTCGAACAACGGCGCCCGCGCCAGGCCCGCCGGCACGCGCAGTGGCTGATTCAGCCAGTCCTGCGCGATCGCGAGGTCGACGTCGCCACGCTCGAGTCGCAGCACCGCATCGGCTGGTTCCGCCTCCTCGATGCGCACCTGCAGCTGCGGATGCTCACGCTGCAGTGCCTGCAGTGCGCGCGGCGCCAGCCCACGCACTGCGGTGGCGAAGGCCCCGACGCGCACCTCACCGGCCACGATTGATCGGCGGGCATCGAGGTCCGCCTCCGCCTCACGGAGCACCGAGAGCGCTCGTTCGGCATAGCCGGCAAGCGCCTGCCCGGCATCGGTCAGTACCACGCCCCGACCGCGCTTCTCGATCAGCTGCTCACCGGTTTCGCGTTCCAGCTTGGCGATCTGTTGCGACACCGCCGAGGGTGTCACGCTGAGCGCGTCGGCAGCGGCGTTGAGCGTACCGTAGCTCACCACCGCGTGCAGAGCACGCAATCTGTCGAGGCTGATCATGCAGCACTCCTTAACGGTACAGTTTACAAAGTTTCGCTTGTACTAATGTAAAGCGAGGATGAATATGATGCATGTCGAATTCACTCGCCGGCTCGTGCGCGGAACCGCGCGCCAATCATGCCCTCAGCGACGTGCTGCTGATCGTGCTTCCGGGCGTGATCTGGGGGGCATCGTTTCTCTTCATCATGCAGGGCCTCCGCGCCGTCGGTCCGCACGGGGTCGCGTTCACCCGGATCGCCACCGGCTTCGCAGTGCTGGTGCTTTTTCCCGCGTCCCGTCGATCGGTGGCGCGCGAAGCGTGGCTGCGGATCGCCGTGTTGAGTGCCGTCTGGCTCGCGATTCCGTTGACCTTGTTCCCGTTTGCAGAGCAGCGAGTGTCTTCGGCGCTGGCCGGCATGCTGAATGGTGCGATGCCGCTGTTCGCGGCGGGCGTGGCGGCGATCATCGCGCGTCGAGTGCCGTCGCGCGGCATTGCGGCGGGGTTGGCGGTTGGGCTGCTCGGCGTGCTCCTGATCGCGCTGCCAAACGTCGGGGCCGGCAAGTCCAGCACAGCCGGCGTGGTATTGGTGCTGGTGGCGATCATGTTCTATGGCGTCGCGATCAACATCGCGCGACCGCTGCAGATGCAATACGGTGCACTGCCGGTGCTGACACGCGCGCTCGGACTCGCGGCATTGGTCACTGCTCCACTGGGCATTCCCGAGGTCGTGGCCGGAACCTGGTCGCTGGTGCCATTGCTGTCATTGCTGGCGCTCGGCGCTCTCGGCACCGGTGCGGCATACGTGCTGGCGGCGGCAGGAGCCGGCCGACTCGGCGCCACTCGCGCCTCGGCCAGCATCTTCATTACCGCACCCGTCGCCATGTTGCTCGGCGCCGTCTTCCTGCATGAGCGCGTCAGTCCCATCTCGATACTCGGTGCCGCCGTCTGCATCGGCGGTGCGGTCATGATCAAGCGCGCCGAAGAACGTCCCGCCACCGCCATTCCAGGACGGAGTTGATGCTGCGAATTCGCCAGTCGGACCTGCCGTTCGTCGGCAGCTCTCATCAGTTCGTGGGTGCCGACCAGGGTGACGTCGGCGTCTCCGTGTTCCTGCTCAACGCATTGCCGGGACGAGGTCCCGGACCACACCGCCATCCGTACGATGAAGTGCAGTTCGTGCGCGAGGGTCGCGGGCGATGGATCGTGGACGGCGTGGAGTTCGAGGCGGGTGCCGGCGACATCCTGGTGATCAAGGCCGGCGAAGTGCACCAGTTCACCAACATCGGCGACACGCCGCTGGTGCAGGTGGATGTGCATCTCAGTCCGCGGTTCGTGCAGGAGGATCTGCCGGCCGGCTGACCTGGCGTGTGTTGCCACCAACGCACGACCGCCGCCGCGCACCAGCATCGGTGCGCGGCGGCGGCGAGTCTGATCGGCGACCCGTTACGGCGTCGGGATCAGGTTCGGGTTGGTCTCGGTCTCCGACAGCGGTGTCGGGAAGCAGAGCGAGCGGCCCGTCAGGTCATCCGACACGCCGGGACGGTTCAGCGCCGCCCAGCGACGCTGGTCGCCGAGGCGACGGCCTTCCAGCCAGAGCTCGATGCCACGCTCACGCTTCAGCGCAACCCAGGCTTCGGTGGCGTCGACTGCGGTCCACGGCGCGAGGGTGAGCGCGATGCGTCGTGCGTTGAGCTTCGTCATCGCACCTGCGACATCGCCGGCCACCAGCAACGCCTCGGCCTCGATCAGCCGCATCTCCCAGCCGGTGGCGAGGTTGATGGACGAGGCACGATCGGGAAACTTGGTCTGGAAGTACCACCGCACCTGCCCGCCGAGGCTCGCCACCGCCGCGTCTCCGTTGCGCACGGTCAGGCTGGAGTCGTACGGCACGCGCGGGTCACGCGTGGAGCGGCGATACTGCTCGTAGTACGTGCCCCACACGGTGTGGGCGCGGTACGGCTGGTTGGCCGATGCCCAGTACACGCGGTTGTACTGCGCCACCGTGTTGACGAAGAACGGCATGCGGTAGGCGAAGGTGTTGCTGATCGCCGCCGCGTCGGCCGAGGCACCGGTGAGGTTGTTCCGTAGCAGACGCACCGACGCGCGACCGGCGGTGGCTGCGTCGCGCAGCGGTGTGTTGCTGGCGGCCGTGGCCACCGTGATCGCCTCGGTGAACGCTGCCTCTGCGCGTTCGAGGTAGACGGTGTACGCCTGCACCGGGCCGCCGTCGATGATGCCGTCGCAGAAGTTCTCGGCGAGGTGGCGGTTGGAGTAGCCGACCCAGATCAGCGTCTGTGCGAGGTTGACGTTGTTGGATGCCGTCGCACCCAGCACGCGCCGGATGCGCTCCACACCGTTTTCCGCCGTCCAGCGCGCGCGCTGCGCCTGGTTCCACCAGTCGCCACCATCATCCGCCGCCAGCACACCGAGCTGCTGGCGCACCGAGATGCCGAAGGCTGCGGTGGAGCCGGACGGCAGGATTTCCTTGGTCACGGCGCCGCCGGTGTAGGCGGTCCAGTTGAGGGCCTCGCCAAGGTCACGTCCGGCGCCATTGGCCACGGCCGTCAGTGCGGCCGCGTTGTCGAGGAAGGAGGCCTGCACCGGGCCCGGGTTGGTGACCTTGAGGTCGCAGCCGGCCACCAGCACCAGCGCAGCCACGCGAGTCGTGCGCACGAAGGCGCGAGAAGTCGTCGTCATGGTCGCGGGCCTCAGAACGAGATGCGCAGGGAGGTGAGGTACATCGCGGGCGCAGGAATGTGCTCCGAGATGTACCGCACCGTGGCGTTGAATCCGTCATTCCCCGACATCTCGGGGTCGAACATCGGCATGCCGTAGTTGCGGCGGAAGAAGTTCTGCGCCGAGAACACGAAGGCACTGCTGCTGGAGCCGGGAATCAGCTTGCCGAGCGGCACGGTGACGGTGACGTCGCGAATCTTGAAGAAGTCGGCCGGGAAGATGAACATGTCGTTGCGGGCATTGGCCGGCACGCAGGTGAGGCGTTCGCGCGGCGTCACCGGCTGGTTGGCAGCCAGCGCCGGGTAGGCGCGGGCGCAGGTGGGCCAGAGCACGGAGCGCGAGAGGGCCTGGAACGATGCGTCCTCGTTGATGAATGCACCGCCCTGGTATTCGCCGCGGGCCGAGATGTTGATGCCCTTCCAGGTGGTGATGTTGAGCGACGGCGAGAGGATCAGCGTCGGCTGTGATGGACCGAAGGTGTGGTTGATGGTGGTGTCGATCGCGGCGCCGAGGACGTCGGCGTTGTTGATCAGTCGACCACGCACCACCGGCGCCGGCTGCCCCTCGATCACCCAGCCGAAGTTGCCGACGCTGAACGCCGGCGAACCACCGAGGCTGATCACCTTGCTCTGGTTGGTGCTGACGTTCAGGCCCGCACGGATCGCGAGGTTGCGACGATCGAGCAGCGTGGCGTTGATCGCGGCCTCGATGCCGCTCTTCTGGATCTTGCCGGCGTTGGACAGGGAGCTGTTGAGGAAGCCGCTCGACGGCACGTTGCGGACGAAGAACAGCGCGTCGGACGTCACGGCACGGAACCAGGTCAGGTCCAGCGAGAGGCGGCCGGAGAAGAGCGCCTGGTCGACGCCGAACTCCAGCTCCACGGTGCGTTCCGGACCGAGGTTCGGGTCACCGAGGTTGAGCGGTCGCACGGCTGGTGCCGTGCCCCAGCCCACCGGCTCCCAGGTCTGCACGGCCGCGAAGGCGGTCGGGGCACGGCCGGCGGCACCGTATGCGGCGCGGGCCTTGAGCGTGCCGAACTTCTCCTTCCAGAATCCTTCGTCGGACACGACCCACGACGCACTCGCCTTGGGATAGGTCTGGAATCCGAAGTCGGTACCGAAGGCACTGTTGCCGTCGACGCGAGCACCGACGGTGAGGAAGTAGCGATCCTTGTATCCGAACAGCGCCTGGCCGAACGCGCCACCGGTGATGTTCTTGAGACGGTTCTCGTCGGCGTTGCGTAGCGAGCCGGAAGCCACCGTGGGACTGGTCGGCGCGGGATAATTCTCCGAGTAGGCGACGACGTCACCGACGCGGGAACTGATGTACTGCGTGCCGGCCGAGAGCGTGGTACGGAAGTCCTTGCCCGCACGCAGCTCGAGATTGTTCGCCCAGTCGAAGCTGAGGATCTTGTTCTGCCAGACCTGGTTCTGGATGATGCCGAGCACCGCGCCCGGGAAGCCGTAGGGCCGCACGTTGCGGTTCTCGAGGCTGGAGCGATCGAGGCCGATCACGAGGCGGCTGGAGAAGTTGTCGAGCGGCGTCCAGGTGGTGGTGGCACCCATCAGCAGGCGGTCGATGTTGCTGGTGAGGCGCTGCCCGTACACCAGCTTGATCGTGTCCGGATCGGCGTTGCCGAAGTAGTTGCGGTCGCGGCGGAAGGCGTTCAGCGTGACGCCCTGCGCGTTGTTGCCGGCCGGCGTCTGCGTGATCAGGTTGCTCGTATACGACGAGTTCCAGCTGAACTGCACCCGCTTCATCGGGCTGAAGTCGACGTTGGCGCGCAGCTGGTACTTGCGGTCGTTGTCGAGCTGCAGGACGCCATCGGTGTTGTCGGCGCCGAACGAGAAGAGGTAGCGCACGTTGTTGGACGTGCCGCCGGCGACCTGCGCCTGCATGCCGAAGCGCGCGCCGTTGCGCACGAACGGATCCATGTAGAGCAGCGGCGCATCACCCTTGCCGAACTTCTGCAGGCGCGAGAAGCCGGAGTTGAGCTGCGTGGTCCACTTGGCGGCCCCGTTCGACCCGCGCTTGGTGAAGATCTGGATCACGCCGGCGGCGGCATCGGTGCCGAACAGCGTGGTGGCGGCGGCGCCCTTCACGACCTCGATCCGCTCGATGTCGTCGGGGTTGATGTCGTTGAGCGGGCTGCCGTTGGAGTTCGCGCCGCGCTGGGCGGCGCCCTGGAAGATGCCGTTGCGCGGATACTCGTCGGAGCGGGTGCGCACGCCATCGACGTAGATCAGCGGCTGGTTGCTGAGCGCGAGCGAGGTCGCGCCGCGCAGTCGGATCGCGCTGCCCGAGCCCGAGTTGCCGGTACCGCCGGAGATCTGCACACCGGCGACGCGGCCGGCCAGCAGGTTGGAGACGTTGGTGGGGACTTCCGGCAGGTCGGCGGTGCTGACCTGCGAGATGGAGTTGCCGACTTCGCGCTTGCGTGCCGACCCGGCGGTGCCGGTGACCACCACCTGGTCGAGCGAGACGGGGGACGACTTGATCGAGAAATCCACCGTCAGCGTCTGGCCCGCCGACAGCGTGACCGTGCGCTCCATCGATTCGTAGCCGATGGCGCGTGCCCGGATCGTGGTGACACCGGCCGGGATGCGCGCGATGCTGTACGTGCCGTCGGCGCCAGTCTGGGTGCCGAGCGTGTTGCGGACCACGAACACCTGTGCATTGGGCACCGGCTGTCCGGATACCGTCGTGACCGTGCCTCGCACGGTGGCCGTCTGCGCCTCGACCCGCGACGCACCGACCGCCAGCAGCGCGACGACCATCGCCACTGCCGGTGCCACCCCTCCCCTCACACGCGACGCGAACATCCGCACCTCACCGATGTTGGTACGACCACACGCACCCACCTGACGGCGGCGGGCAGGAACACAGAAGTCGCATCAGGGCGCGCAGGGGTCGCGACGCTCGGCTGATTGATCAGTGCGGGACGGTCGTACGGCAACGACGAGGACGTATAGGTGCGAAGTCTCTTGCGAGTATGTAGCGACCTGTCATCGGTGGCAAGCGAGCGCGCGATCGCGGTGACGTTCCGCGCGTCTCAGCTGCGCCGACGGAGTGCGAACGCCGGTTACTCCGGAGTGCCCGGTCCGGAGCCGACGGTGTTCCCACCACCACCCCAGATGCTGCGCATCGTGAAGTAGACCGCACCGGTGAACACGCCGGCGATCACACCGGCGAAGGTGGTGGTGCGCCGGCGATTCAGTGCGCGATGCTGGGTGCTTTCGAGCGCCGACGCGGGAATCGTGAGCGCGCCACGGCGCCAAGTCACGGCGTCACCGTTGATCGTGGTGACGTCGCTGGGCACCACCACCAGTGCGCCGTCGGCGGTGCGCTGCTGCAGGCGGCCGTCCACGGTCTGCAGTCGCAGGCCGGCGGCATCGGTGAGCGCCACCGCACCGTCGGGCGTGATCCGCAGCCGGAGCTCGGCGCCCTCGATCAGCGACGCCGGTGGCGCGACCTGGTACGAATAGCAGCCCGTCAGCAGCACGCAGAGCGCCACGGACACACGCGCGACACCGCGGTGCGACGGTCGACGGCCGAGCGGCGAGGGGAGCACCATCGAAAAATCCGGGTGGATTGCGATTGCGTGTCGTGCGCTGATCCTGCAGTCCGCGCCGCGAGCGCGCGTGACGTGCATCGGTTCGCCAGCGTGGGAGGGGGAGAAGCTGGAGCGCGCTTGCAGCCCGGGCAAGTGCGCCCATCGCATCACCAGCTGTCACTCTCGCTTGCCGCACCCATCCGCGCTGACGACCTTTCCCCGCTCATGCGCTCCCTCTTCGCCGCCCTGGCCGTCCTCACCGTCGCCCACGGCGCCCTGCTGTTCGTCCAGCCCTCGTCCGCACCTCCAGCCGAGTCCGCTGGCGATGGCCCGTTGGTGGGCGTGGTGTTCGACATGGGCGGCCGCGGCGACAAGTCGTTCAACGATGGCGCGTACCTGGGTGCGGATTCGGCCACCCAGCGCCTGCAGGCGCGGGTCCAGTTCATCGAGCCGGGCGACGGATCGGATCGCGAGGCCGGCCTGCGACTGCTGGCGTCCGAGCGTAGAGCACTGGTGATCGGTGTCGGCTTCATCTTCACCGACGACCTGGTGGAGCTGGCGCGTGAATACCCGGACGTGAATTTCGCCGGCGTCGATTTCTCCGTCGGCACCGACAGCACCGGCGCGGTGATCCCGCCCCCGCCGAACGTGGCGGCGCTCAAGTTCCGCGAGGAGGAGGGCTCGTTCCTCGTCGGCGCGATGGCAGCGCTGGTCGGTGGCTCGAAGAAGGTCGGCTTCCTCGGCGGCATGGACATCCCGCTGATCCACAAGTTCGAGGCGGGCTACAAGGCCGGCGTGGCGTACGTCTGCAAGGACTGCACGGTGATCGCGCAGTACGCCGGCGTGACACCGGAAGCCTTCCGGAACCCGAGCAAGGGCAAGGAGCTGGCGCTCTCGCAGTACCAGCAGGGCGTGAAGGTGATCTTCCACGCCAGCGGGTCGACGGGCCTCGGCATGTTCGAGGCGGCGCGCGCGATGGGCTCGGGCCACTACGGCATCGGCGTGGACGCCGACCAGTACGCCGAGGCACCGGGCTTCGTGCTGACGTCGATGGTGAAGGGTGTCAGCGCATCGGTCTTCGACACGATCCGCCGAGTGAAGGAGGGCACCTTCGAGGGCGGCATCTATTCGTATGGCTTGAAGGAGAAAGGCGTCGGCTACATCTACGACGCGAACAACCGCGCCCTGATCCCCGACAGCGTGCGCACACGACTGCTCGAGATCGAGCGCGAGATCATCAGCGGTCGCATCAAAGTGCCGAGCACGCGATCGTGAGCCATCCCGCGCAGGGGCAGCACCCGGCGGTGCGGATGAGCGGCGTGCAGAAGTTCTTCGGACCGGTGCGAGCGAACAGCGATGCCTCTCTGGAGGTCAGCGCGGGCGAGATCCACGCGGTGGTGGGCGAGAACGGCGCCGGCAAGAGCACGCTGCTGCGTGTGCTGAGCGGCATGTTCGCTCCCGATGGTGGGCGAGTGGAGGTCTTCGGCCGCGACGTCACCGGCTGGAGCACCGCCGACGCGATCGCGGCCGGCGTGGGCATGGTGCACCAGCACTTCATGCTGGTGCCGACGCTGACGGTGGCCGAAAACGTGGTGCTGGGGCGCGAGCCGATGCGCGGGCTGACGTACGATCGCGCACTGGCGGAGCGGGAGCTCGAGACACTCAGTCGCGAGACGGGGCTGGCCTGTGTGCCGTCGCGGCTGGTGTCGGAGCTGAGCGTGGGTGAGGCGCAGAGGGTGGAGATCCTGAAGACGCTCTATCGCGGCGCGAAGCTGCTGATCCTCGACGAGCCGACGGCGGTGCTGTCGCCGCCGGAGGTGCAGGAGTTGTGGCGGGTGCTGCGCACGGTGCGTGACGGTGGGACCACGGTGATCCTGGTGACGCACAAGCTGGACGAGCTGATGGACGTGACGGACCGCATCACGGTGATGCGGCATGGGAAGACGGTGGGTGGGATGCGCACCAGCGAGACGACGCCGGCGGCGATCGCGACCGCGATGGTGGGGCGTGCGGTGCGGCTGGATGCGAACGGGGTGCCGCTGGGGGTGGGGGCGGCGGCGGATGCGGAGGCGGTGGGGATCGATGGGGCGGCGGAGGTGTTGCGCGAAAACGATGACGCGCGCCGTGGCACGGCGGGGGCGCCCCCCGATTCCATGATTGCCTCCAGCGCCCGCGACCGCATCACCAGAAACGTCCCCGCCGCCATCACATCCACCCCGCCCCCCACCCCCGCCTACACCGCCACCCCGCGCCTCCGCCTTACCAACCTCACCGTCGCCGGCCCCCGCTCCCGCCGCGCCGTCGATGGCGTCTCCCTCTCCATCGCCCCCGGCGAGATCCTCGGACTGGCCGGCGTCGAAGGCAACGGCCAGACGGAACTCATCGAGGCGATCGCCGGCCTGCGCACCGCCATCAGCGGCAACATCTCCGTGGACGGTACCGATGTCACCGCCTACTCCATCGGCAAGCGTCTCGCGCACGGCATCACGCACATCCCCGAGGATCGCCACGCCCGTGGCCTGGTGCTCGACTATTCCATCGCCGACAACCTGATCCTCGGCCGACAGAAGCAGTTCTCCAGCAGCGGCGCCATCAACCGCGCGCGCACGCTGGCCTTCGCCGAGGATCGCATCAAGGCGTTCGACATCCGTCCCGCCGATCCGCTGGCGCCGGCCCGCTCGCTGAGCGGCGGCAACCAGCAGAAGATCGTCGTCGCACGCGAGATGCCGGCCGACTTCCGTGTACTGCTCGCCGCCCAGCCCACGCGTGGCGTGGACGTCGGCGCGATCGAGTTCATTCACGACCAGCTGCGCGCCGCACGTCGCGCCGGCAAGGCGATCCTGCTGGTGAGTGCCGAACTGCACGAGATCCTCGCCCTCAGCGACCGCGTGGCCGTGATGTACGGCGGCAGGATCGTGGTCGAGATGCCGCGCGCCGACGCCAGCGAGGAAGTGCTGGGCCCGTGGATGACGGGCGCCGCCTCATGAACGCGCGCACGGTGGCGGCGTTCGAGGAAGGAGTACTGCCAACACTCACCGCGCTGCTGGTGGCACTGGTGGCGGGTGACCTGCTGATCCTCAGCTACGGACAGGCACCGGGCGAAGTCTGGCGCCTGATGCTGAGCGGCACCTGGGGCAACGCCTACGGCATCGGGCAGGTGCTCTACAAGGCCACCACGCTGGTGTTCACCGGCCTCAGTGTCGCGATCGGGTTGCGGGCGGGCCTGTTCAACATCGGCGCCGAAAGCCAGCTCGCGGCGGGTGGGTTCTGCGCTGCCGCCTTGGGGTTGCTGCTGCCGGCCGGCATCACGCCATGGCTCGCGATCCCGATGTGCCTTCTGGCGGCGATGATCGGTGGCGCGCTGGTGGGCTTCATCCCCGGTGTGCTGCGGGCGCGGTTCGGGGCGCATGAAGTGATCGCGACGATCATGCTCAACTTCATCGTGCTCGCGTTCCTCAACTGGGCCATCTCCGCCACCGGCCTCGCCGTACCGGAGACGCTGCACACACCGGCCGTCGAGAGCAGCGCCATCCCGCGACTGGCCGCGTACGTACCGATGTTCCACGGCTCGGCCGCCAATGGCACCATCCTGCTCGCGTTGCTGGCGGCGGTGACGGTGGCCTGGCTGCTGTTCCGCGCCCGCTTCGGCTACGAGTTGCGCGCGGTGGGCCTGCAGCCGATGGCCGCCGAGTCGGCTGGCATCCGTGTGCCGCGCGTCTGGATCACGGCAATGGTGCTCGGCGGCGCGGTCGCGGGACTCGGTGGCACCAACTTCGTGCTCGGCTACAAGAACTATTTCGAGGATGGCTTCAGTGGCGGCGCCGGATTTCTCGGCATCGCGGTGGCGCTGGTGGGTCGCAACAACCCGTTCGGCGTGTTGCTGGCGGCGCTCTTCTTCGCCACGCTCAGCCAGGGCGGCCTGGCCATCCATGCGCTGGTGCCGAAGCAGATGGTCGAGGTGCTCGAGGGCATCGTGATCCTGGCCGTGGCCGTGAGCGTGCCCGAGGTGCGTCGCCTGCTGCGCGCGCGCCCGCCGAAGGATGCCACGCCGGCACCGGCGAAGGCCTGACGCGATGAAGATGACGATCCTGTTGTTGCTGCAGACCCTGCGCATCGCGATCCCGTATCTCTTCGCGGCCTCCGGTGGCGTGCTCGCGGAACGCGCCGGCATCGTCAGCCTGACGCTGGAAGGCTTCATGCTCTCCGGCGCCTTCTGCGCCACGCTGGGCAGCTTCTACTTCGGCAATCCGTGGGCGGGTGTGGTGATGGGGTTGCTCGGCGGCGCGGTGTTCGGCGCGCTGCATGCGCTGGCCACCATCCGCTTCCGCGCCAACCAGATCGTGAGTGCGGTGGCGATCAACCTGATGGTGGTGGGCCTGACGCGGTTCTTCCTGCGCCTCGCCTTCGACAGCTCGAGCAACTCGCCGCGCGTGGCGGGCTTCGGCAGCGACGGCAGCGCCGGCGCCCTCGCCACCTTCACCAACCCGCTGATCTGGCTCGGCCTGGTGGTGATGCCGGCGCTGGCATGGGTAATCACGCGGACGCGATTCGGCCTGCGGGTGCGGGCGGTCGGCGAGAAACCCGAGGCGGCGACGACACTCGGCGTGAGCGTGGACCGTATCCGCTACGGTGCCGTGATCACCTCCGGGGCGTTGGCGGCGCTGGGTGGTGTGTACCTCGCGCTCGACCAGCACCAGTTCACCGACCAGATGACGGCCGGCCGCGGCTTCATCGCGCTGGCGGCGGTGATCTTCGGACGCTGGATGCCGGTGCGGGCGGGGATCGCCTGCCTGTTGTTCGCCTTCGCCGAGGCGCTGCAGATCCAGGTGCAGGGCGCCGGTGTGCTGCCGTCGCAGTTCGTGTCGATGATTCCGTACGTCCTCACTCTCGTGGCGCTGGCCGGTGTGGTCGGTCGCGCGATACCACCGGCTGCGCTCGGGCGCGCCGAAGGATGATGTCTTGGCGCTGATCGAAGTGGCTGCCCCATCGTTTGCCGACGCCGGCGTGCCGTTGTGGGTGGTGTGGGCCGTCGGCGCGACGCTGACGGCGGCCACCATCTGGCAGCTGCGGAAGGTGCCGCGCGAGCTGGTGATCCTGATGATCACCGCGATGGTGGACATGGTCGGCGTGCTGATGATCCTCCCGCTGCTGCCGTTCTTCGCGCAGCGACTGGGGGCGGGTGGGCTGATGGTCGGCCTGCTGGTGTCGAGCTTTTCGCTGGCGCAGTTGCTCAGTGCCCCGCTCTGGGGTCGGCTGAGCGACAAGTGGGGACGGCGCCCGGTGATCATGGTGTCGCTGGCGGCGAGCGCGATCTCGTACGCGGTGTTCGGCTTCGCGCATTCGCTGCTGGTGCTTTTCCTGTCACGCATCGTGCAGGGCGCGGGTGGCGGCACGGTGGGCGTGATCCAGGCCTACGTGGCCGACGCCACCAAGCCCGAGGAACGCACCAAGGCCCTCGGCTGGCTCTCCGCCGCCACCAACTTCGGCGTCGCGATCGGGCCGGTGCTGGGCGGCTACTTCGCCACGCTCGGCAAGCAGCAGGTGGCTGCCTCCAGCTGGCCGCAGTGGCTGGGCGACGCCGCCCCGGGCCTGGCCGCCGCCGCGATCTGCCTCGTCAACATCGCGTTCGCCTGGAAGTACCTGCCCGAGTCGCGGGTGAAGGCCGTGCCGGTGCAGGTGGCGGAGGGCCAGGCGGCACGTCCGGCGCGCAAGACGGGCAACAGCATGGCCGCCGTGACACGGGTCGTCTCGCACCCCGGTGACGCGGCCTCGCGACTGATCTGGATCTATGCCATCGCGATCGGCGCCTTCCAGGGGCTGACCTCGATCCTGGCGCTCTTCCTCTTCAAGAAGTTCAACGCCAACGAAGCGACGATGGGTTTGCTCTTCGCCTACGTCGGCGTGATGAGCGTGATCACGCGCGTGTTCGTGCTGGGCAAGATGGTGGACTGGCTGGGTGAGGCGAAGCTGTCGCGACTGGGCACCGTCCTGCTGGCCTTCGGCACCGCCGCGCTGCCGTTCGCACCGAGCGTGGGCTGGGCGGCACTGTGCATCGCATTCTGGCCGCTGGGCACCGCGTTCACGTTCCCGGCCGTGACGGCGATGCTGAGCAAGGTGATCTCGAACGAGGATCGCGGCCTCTACATGGGCGTGCAGCAGACCTTCGGTGGTGCGTCGCGCGTGATCTTCCCGATCGCGCTGGGCTGGGCGTTCGACCACATGGTGCCCGGCGCGCCGTTCTGGATCTCGGCCACGCTGGTGATCCTCACCCTGTCGTTCAGCTTCGCGCTGCCCGCCAGCGTGACGGCGCGGAAGCCGTCGCCGACCTGAGCGTACCTGCAGCCGTCGGCTGCCACGGTTCACCACGCTTGCGGGTTCGTGCGCCGCATCCCGGATATGGAGCACTTCGTCACGGCCCGGCGGTCGTCGCATCGCCGTGGCTGACCTGTGCACACCCCGAGAACCGGATGGCTCCCATGTTCCGCCCCGTACGTAGCTCCATGCTCGTCGTCGCCGCGCTGCTCCTCGCGTCGTGTGCCGACGATGCCACCGCACCACCGAGCGTCCTCGCCAAGCAGGACAAGGTGGCACCGCAGGCCAGCGGATCACCGGTGGCCGTCATGTCGGGCCTCGACTCACCACGCGGGCTCGCGTTCGGTCCCGAAGGTGCGCTCTATGTGGTCGAGGCGGGAACGGCACAGATCAACGGTCCCTGCGTGACCATCGCCCGTGGCAGCAATTGCTACAGCGGCACTGGCGCCATCACCCGACTCTGGCGCGGCACGCAGGAACGCATCGCCTCGGGCCTGCCGTCGTTCTACAACCCCGGCGTGCTGGACATCGGTGGTCCGCAGGACATCGACTTCCAGGGGCGTGGCAACGGATTCGTGAGCAGTGGCTGGGGCGCCAATCCGGCACTGCGGGCAGGTTTAGGATCGCTCGGCGACAATTTCGCGTCGATGTTGCGCGTGACGCCGAACGGCGGCTGGACGAAGGTCGCCGATCCGGGCACGCACGAACTCCTCACCAACCCTGCCGGCGGCCCGATCGACTCGAACCCGTACGGTGTGCTGGCCGAAGCGGGCGTGCAGTACCTGACCGACGCGGGTGGCAACTCGCTGCTGAAGGTCATCGACGGCGTGGTGAGCACCGTGGCCACCTTCCCATCGACGCCGATCGCGCCCGGCAGCTTCCCGGGACCGTTCACGTCATCCGAGGCGGTGCCGACCGAGGTCACGCGCGGCCCGGACGGTGCGCTGTACGTCAGCACGTTGAGCGGCGTGCCGTTCCTGCCGGGTGCCGCGCGCATCTATCGCGTGGTCGAGGGCCAGGCGCCGACCGTGTTCGCCGCGGGCCTGACGCAGGTCACCGATCATGCGTGGGGTGCCAACGGTGCACTCTACGTGCTGCAGTATGCGAGCGGCCCGTTCTTCAGCGGCCCGGGCTCGATCGTGCGCATCGCGGCGGGTGGCGCGCGCACCACGGTGTTCGTCGGCCTCACCAACCCGACCGGCATCATCGTCGGACCTGACGGTGCGCTCTACGTCTCGAACCGCGGCAATGTCGCCAGCGTCGGCGAGGTGCTGCGCATCACGCCGTGAGACTCAGCGCGGCAGGCGCTCGCGCAGGCTGGCGACGCGCGCGCGCAGGTCGCGCACGGTGGGCTGCATCTCCGAGTCGGCCTTGTTCCAGAGCACGATCAGCGACTCGTAGCGATCCACGGCCTTGCGGATGTTCCCCGCCGCCGCGTGCAGTTCGCCGCTGCGCTTGAGGGCATACGGCAGGAAGAGGAAGTCGGCCTCGTTCTCCGACACGCGTGCGGGTTCGCTGAGGTCGAGGTAGCGGTCGAGGATCTGTCGCACCGAGTCGGACTGCTCGATGCTGTCGTAGATCCTCGCCCGCAGGACCTCGGTGCAGGGCTGGCAGTACGCGGCCGTGCCGTCGAAGCGCGTGCGGGACGAATCGGCCCAGCGCAGCGCCGCTGCGGCATCCTTGCGGGCCAGCGCGACTTCGGCGCGGACGTAGGCGAGTCCCACCTTCGCCTGCCTGCGGCGGGTGGAGTCCGCCGACCTGCGCTCCAGTCGCGCGAGCACCGCCGTCGCTTCGGTGGCACGACCGGCCAGGGCGTAGGCGTACAGCATCGGCAGGTAGTCGCGCCGGTCTTCGGGCAGCGTGTCGAGCGCCGCCGGGCCGCCAAACCGGGCCAGTCGCGCCAGTCCATCACTGGCGCGGCCTCGGAAGTTGATGTCGATCAGCGACTCGGAGAGGCTGTCCACCAGGTCCGCGGTGTTGACTCCGCCACGCGCGGCATTCACTTCCCGTGCTTTGCGCCGCGCCTCGAGCGACTCGATGAACCGGCCCCGCGTCCATCGCTCGCCGGACAGGATCCCGTACGCCGCCGCGACATCGCTGGGACGCTTGGCGCTCACCAGACCGGCTTCGAGCTGCTTCGTCGACGTCTCCCAGTCACCCTGTACCCAGGCCTGGTCGGCGCGCAGCCGCGACAGCGCGGGATTGTCCGGGAAACGATTCGCGAGGTCAGTCAACACACTGTCGGCGGCGAGGAACTTGCGCTGCGACAGCAGGATCCCATGCAGGTTCTCGTATCGCTGCACCAGGTGTGGCGGGATCAGGCGCGCGATCGACTCCGCCTCGACGTCGCGTCGCTGGCTCGACAGGACGTTGGCGAAATTGACGGCACCGTAGCGGTTGAACTGGTTCGGGAACCGCTGCTGCATCTCGCGGTACACCTGCTCCGCGCGCGAACGATCCTGCAGCACCGAGAGGTAGTAGCTGCCTTCCGCCCGCAACCGTTCCAGGCCCGGCAGGCGGTCGCGGTACCGGAACGCCCGCGCGTAGGCGGAGTCGCGCAGGTCACCGCCGAACTGCCCGTTGCCGTACGCCACGCCCAGCTTCCGCCACGCCATCGCGAACTGCGAGTCGATCGCGATCGCCATCTTCAGTTCCTTCACCGCGCGATCCAGGTCTCGCTCCACATCCACCGCGCGCGAACCTTCGGCGAAGTGGCGGAACGCTTCCAGTGATCCGGTGCTGACGCGCTCCAGGTCGGGCGTCTGGTTCACGCTCGCCAGCGACTCACCCATGCGCCCACGCAGCTTGCGTGACACCTTCTCGATCGCTTCCAGCAACTCGCCCGTGCCGTCAGCGGTGGCACGGTAGGCCGCCAGTTCCTCACCCGATGTCGTCACCAGGCGCAGCCCGACGATCCATCCCGCGCCGGCACGCGTCAGGTCACCCGCCACCACCGCGGCCGCGCCCTCACGCTCGGCCAGCTCGCGCGCCAGCGCCAGCGGCAGGGCGGCCGTCGGCTCGCGCTGCATGCGCTGCAGCGCCGCCGCCGCATCGGATGGCGTGAGCAGCGACACCACCGACCCTTCCGACAACGCCGTTCGCACCGCTTCCGAGGCCACGCGGGCCAGCGACGAATCACCGACGGCGGCGGCGAAATCAGCCACCACCACCCGCGCCGACTGCGTGAGCTTTCCATTCGCCAGCAGTGAACCTTCGGGCCCGATGCCGGCCGCGCGCAGGCCGAGGAAGGCCACGATGCCGAGGCTGAACGCACCCGCCGCCACGGCGCCGATGCGCGCGGTGCGGTGCCAGCTCACGTACGGCGCGGCTTGCACCGCGAGGCCGGCCAACGTGCCAGTCGGCACCTGCGGTGAACGCACCGCCTTGCGCGCCGATCGGCGAATGAAGCCCGTGCCCAGCACCACCGGCAGGCCGGCCAGTGCGATCGCGATGGCTCCCGGGAAACCCCAGTCGGGGAGGCCGATGGTGCGATCGGCGACGTACGCGATGCCCACCAGTGCCGCCGCCGCGGCACCCCACCGCGCCAACGCACCGGCGGTCCGGATCTCGGCCTGCGCAACCGAACCGCTGTGCGTCAGCGGCGTGGCGTCGAGTGCGGCCAGCACGGCGTCGGCGGACGCGGGCCGGGCCGACGGCTCCTTGGCCAGCATCGCCATGATCAGGTCGGCGACGTGCGGCGGCAGGTCGGTGCGCAGCGTGCCGACGTGCACCGGTGCCTGGCTGAGGTGCGCGGCGAGCTGCGTCTGTGGCGTGGTGGCGGAGAACAGCAGGCGACCGGTGCATGCCTCGTGCAACACGCAGCCGAGTGCATACAGGTCGGCGCGGCCGTCGATCGACTCGTCGCCCATGGCCTGTTCCGGCGCCATGTAGGCGGGCGTCCCGAGGGTCATGCCAACGCTGGTCAGCGTCACGCCGGCGACACCGCCGCGGGTTCGTGCCGCGTCGACCGCCTTGGCGATCCCGAAGTCGGTGACGACGGCGGTGCCGGCCGAGAGGAGGATGTTCTCCGGCTTGATGTCGCGATGCACGATGCCGCGCGCGTGCGCGTAGGCGAGGGCACGTGCCACGTCGCGCGCGATCCCGACGATCTCGGTGATGGGCATCGGGCTCGCCGCCTCGGTCAGGCGGTCGCGCAGCGAGCGGCCCTCGACGAACGGCATCGTGTACCACGGCACGCCTTCGAGGTCGCCGGCCGACAACACCGGGACGATGTTCGCCTGCTGGAGGCGCGCGGCGGTCAGCAGTTCGCGCCGGAAGCGCTCCAGCGACAGTTCACCGGCCAACTCGGGCGGCAGCACCTTCAGCGCCACGCGGCGGCCCAGCGCCACCTCCTCGGCGGCAAACACGCGGCTCATCCCGCCCCCACCCAGTTCGCGCTCGAGCCGATACGTGGCCCGCAACTCGTGCTGCAGCTTCGCGAAGGAGAGGGTCATCACATCCGGGCAGGGGTGAACGCGAGAGAAAATCTCGCCCACCGACGCGGGGCGCACCAGTCGAGCCGGGCAGTCGGCGCCGGTCCGGACGCGGGTGCACTCACCTCACCGGCCCACCAGAACGAACGGCGCCCAGAAATAGGGGTGGCGATACCCTCCCTCGTCGGCCGGGATGGTGAGCGCGGCCGCCGCCCCCGGCGAGCGTCGCTGCCCGCGGGTGCGCACCTCGATCTCGTCCATCGTCAGGGAGCGCAGCAACTGCTGCGCCGCGTGCAGTGCCTGGCGCGGCGCCGCACCTCGTGCCAGTCCGGCGTAGAACTCCTGCATGAAGATGGCCGTCGAGTGATCGTCCACCGGCCAGAGGCTCACCACCGCCGCCTCGGCCCCCGCGGCGAGCAGCGCACGCGTCAGCCCCAGCACGTCGTCACCGCCCGTCATCTCACCCTGCCCGGTGCTGCAGGCGCTGAGCACCACCAGCCGCGCCTCCAGTCGCAGCAGCATCAGCTCGTACACGGTGAGCTCCTCACCATGCGCCATCAGCAGCGACGAATGGAGCGGCATCACTTCGTCGAGGATGCCGTGGGTGGCGAAGTGCAGCAGCGGCATGCCGGGAATGGCGTCGCGCACCGCCGTCTCGGTGGCCGCCTGTTCCACCAGCAGCGTGGCCTGCGGAAAGAGCCGCGCCACGAACTGCGCCTCGCGCGTGGCGGCGGGGAGGTCGCTGGTGGGATTGCCGACGACCAGGATACGATCGTGTCGCTGTTCCCTGTCGCGCTGCGGCAGCCACTGCAGCGCGCTGGCGCTGGGCAGGTACGACAGCGTGCGATGCGTGGCCAGCGCCTCACCGTCGAACGGCAGCACGTGGAACGGCAACAGGTGGGCGGCGCCGTGTGGAACGATCAACAGATCGCCATGACTGGCGATCAGTGACGCGAACGGTGCCAGCAGCCGGTCGGCGATCGCCTGCGCGTACGCCTGCCACGGCTGGAAGGCATCGATGGCCACGTGCAACGCACGAATGTCGCGCACCAGCGAGGCGGTATCGAACGTGGCATGAAACGCCACCGGTTCCGCATCGCGCGTGATGGCCCACGCCAGGAACTGTTCGCCGACGAAGAAATACTCCAGCAGCAGCGCACCGGCCGGCAACCCGGCGCGCACCGCCGCCAGGTCGAGCACGGCGGCGTTGGCGCTCACTGCCTCCAGGAAACGTGGATTCACCGCCGCCACAGCCTGCTCGGCATCGCGCAGCTGCACCTCGCCTTCGGCCACCCGCGCCTCCAGCTGTGTGATGCGCGCGGGATCAGCGCTGCGCTGCGAGCGTGCCTGCGCCAGCAACCCGCGTGTCACCTGCAGCTGCATGCCCTGCTCACGCCAGCGGCGCATCTGCGGTGCCTCGAGCGCCGGCACCGGTGCGCGCGCCGCGGCCATCAGGTCCAGCAGCGCGCGTGACTTGGCACGTTCCGCGTAAGCGAATCCGGCGGCCGCATCGCCGGCTTCCACCGCCGCACGCGCCGCCAGCAGGTACACGTACTGGGCACCCTTGTCCGATGCCAGCGCCACCTTCAACTCGTCGCGACTGAGGTAGGCCCGTCGTTGCTCGAGCTGTTCCACCGCGCGCGTGTAACAGGCACGCGCGCGCACCAGGTCACCCTGATTCTCGTGCAGCTCGGCCATGTCGCAGAGTGGCTGCCACGGCTTGCTGTCGTCCTTCCACCACTCGCTGCCGACCAACGCCTCCAGTGCGGCGAGGTGTCGCGCCGCGTCGTCCCAGGCGCGTACCATCACGAAGGCGGTGAAGGCCTGCTCGTGTGTACGCCGCTGTTGCATGGCCAGCTCGCCGCGGGCGTGTTCACCACCGGCCGTCTCCATCACCTTGCTGATCTCACCACCCAGTCCGGCGTTCGCACCTCCCGCCGCCACGTAGGCGCGCATCGCCGCGGCAGCACCGTCGAAATCCTTCTTTTCGGCGCACACCACGGCGCGCAGCATCTCGCGCTCACCCGCCGGCACACCATCCACGGCCGCTTCCGCCTTGGCCAGCAACTGCTGCGCGACGATGGTGTTGCCGGCATTGCGTGCCGCGCGAGAACGATAGGTAGGCGCCAGCACGGCGGCGTGTCGCACGATCGACTCCGCCATCTGTCCGAGAGGCAGCAGCGTGAGCATGTCCTGCATGTCTGGCGGTGACGGATCTGTGCTCTCGTTCCCGTCCAGCAGATCGGCCATCCGCTGCTGCATGGAAGCCAGCACTTCCTGCAGGTTGCGGGCGGTGGGCAGCGTCTCGAGCTGCGTGGCGAGGCGGGCAGCGTTGCGTTCCATCGCGTCGGAATCGGTGTCCTGCAGCGCCAGCTGGTAGACATCCGCCGCCAGCAGCACCACGCGCTGGCGCAGGTTCGACGCCGCCGGCGTGCCTTCGGCGGCCAGCGCCGTGTACTGGTCCAGGGCCTGCTCGAGCAGGGTCCGCGCGACGTTGCGTTCACCCACCGCCTTGTGCATCAGCCCCGCATCGACCAGGCACTGGGCCGCGTTGATCCGCGCGCCGAGCGCCTCGAACAGCGCGCGCGCCGCGGCACAGCAGGCCAGCGCGCGCTCGGCGTGGCCGCGCCGAATGAGCCAGTGTCGTGCGAGACGGTTCACCATCACGCCAAGGCCGAGCGCGAAGCTGAAGCTCTGTGACGCATCACCCCACCGGCCGATCGAGGTGGCGAGTGCGATCGCATCGGCGCCAGGGGACGCGGCGGAGAGTGTGGCCATCAGCAGGTGTGTGGCGGCCACCTGCGCGTTGAGCGTGTCTCCCGCCTCGGTGAACGCATTCCGGGCACGCGCGGCCAGTGCGGTCGCCTCGGCCCAGTCGTCACGGAGTGCGGCGAGATACCCACGGCGCAGAGCGATCGCCGCTTCACCGCGTGGTGCGCCGGCAGCGCGGAACAGCCGCTCGGCCTCGTCGTATGACGCAGCCACACCTGGTACCGCTTCCTCGGCCTCCAGCTGCGCGGCGAGGCTGCTGGACGGTCCGCTGCTGTCCACCACTGCGAAGTTCCAGTCCACCGGGGAGCTGAATGGCGCGCACTGCCAATCGGCGCGCGTCATCTGGCAGAGCGCCTCACCCGCTTCATCACCGGCGGCCACATACAGCAGTTCGGCTTCCGCCAGCGAGGTCTCGGCGGTGGCGAGGTCACCGGCGCGACGGTGCATGTCGGCGGCGATCCAGGCGGCGTACGCGCAGAACTCCGGCCGCATGGTGGAGGTGCCGATGGAATCCAGCTTCCTCGTACCGGCGGTGGCCATCGTCACCACCGTCTCGAGAGATTGCTGTGATGGGGCGTAGCGTCGCGCATCGAGCATGTAGCGCGACGGTTGCAGCTGGCTGCCGAACGCGTAGACCAGCCACGCCTCCAGCTGCGCCGCCTCCTCGGTGGAGGCACGCATGGTGTCGTTCCACTGCTCGTCCAGCGGTTGCAGCTCGGCGGATCCGCTCCAGCGGTCCGACACCTCCACTGCGCCGACGCCGGTGCGATCCGGGAACACGTTGTACTGCTGGTGCATCGTGTTCAGCAGGTGACTCACCGCGCGCAGCTGCCGGTTGGCATCTCCCGGCACCAGGGCCATCGCATCGTGCAGCAGCGGCGGCGCGAGCGCCGCCTCGCCAGCCATGATGTGCACCGCCGCGCGCACGATCATCGCGTCGGCGCGAGCGGTGGGGGTGTCGGCTGCGGCCAGCGCCTCATCGGCCAGCGTCGCGGCATCGCGGATGTTGCCGCGCAGTTCCTCCGTGAACGGTGATCCACCGAGCGCCGACAGCACGGGCGCTGCCGCCGACGGCGCCTGCACGCCGGGCTGCGCGCCGATCACGTTGCGCGCGCGGTCGATGATCGTGCCGCAGCCTTCGCAATGCCGGATCGCGCCGGCCATCTCCTCGCTGTAGCGCCACTCGCTCCAGCGGTGCGTCGCGGCGGCCGGACACTGGTCGGTGACGAGCATCAGCGCACGCGCTCCCAGATCTTCTGCGAGCCACCCTCCGGGAAGAAGAGTGTGCTGCCCTGGACCGTGTAGGTGATGGCGCCGACACTGCCGTCGTCGCTGCGCGAGTGCAGCACATCGCCCACGTTGTGCCACGACCCGGTCAGCGCCTCCGACGTCTGCTCGCCCATGCTGCTGGCGGTGTGCGTCCAGCGGCGGAATCGACCGTCGCCCTGCAGCACGAGGTGCGTGTCGGTGACCATGCTGAAGCCGCCGCCCGACATGGAGCTGGTGTGCCGCCAGTGCGCCACCAGAGAGGGATCACGCTGCGTGGACGGCGGTGGTGCCGCGGCAGCGGCCGCGCGTGTGGGCTGCGCGGCATTGGCGCGCGCAAGGAGGTCGGCGACGTCGTCGTAGGTGACGACCGGCGGCGCGGTGCGAGCGGTGTCCACGGGCGCCGGCTTGGCCTGCAACTCGCCACAGCGGCGGCAGACCCGCACCGGTGCGTTGTGTGCATTGCTGTGCTGCCACTCGGCCCATGCATGGTCCACGCGCGTGACGGTGCCATCGGCCTGGCAGCGGCTGCACTGCTGCACCTGCCGGCACTCGTCGGCCGACACGAATCGCCAGGCGGTCATGCTGTGCTGCGGCGCCACGTCACGCTTTTCGTGACAGCGCGTGCATTCCTCCTGCCGCTCGCACTGCTCGGCGGACAACAAGGCGGGTGCGCCGAACGCATGCTGCACGCGCTGCTCGTGCAGCTGGCATCGCTGGCAGGTGCGCTGCTGGTCGCACGCCGCCGCCTCGAGAAAGCGCCATTCGCCCCAGGGATGCTCTACCCGCGAATGCTCGGCGCCACAGCGCACGCATTTGCGGGTGAAGGTGCAGGTGGTCGGCGATGCCGCCTTCCACTCGCCCTCGTGGAGTCCGACGAGACACTTGCCCTTGTTGACCAGATCCCTGAGCCCCACGGGTCGCTCCTGTGCGATGGTGCCGATGCAGCGAGCTGCGTGTGCCGCTCAATTCGGCACGGCGCGGCGGAACGATCAAGCGACCTCGAGGCTGTTGATGCGCGCGACACGGGTGCCGGAGGGGTGACGCCGACGGCGGCGCCACGTTCTCAGTGCGGGGCCACTGCCGTTGCGGGCGTCGGGGCGCTCATTTGTGTGACGTCCGCATACCGACCACTTCAGCACCAGCCGTCATGTCGCCGCGTCTCACCGTCGCCCTGCTCCTGTCAGTCACCCCGTTGACCCTGCTGCTGGCCCAGCCGGGCGGTGGCAACCGCGGCACCAGCATCCAGGCGGGTGAGGACTGCCCGGCGGGCATGACCGAGGTCCGACCGCGCAACTGTCAGGCACCGACGCTGCCGCCGCCGAGCATCGTGGACTATCGGCCGCGCAACACGCTGGTGGCGCCGGCGCATCCGGTGCCGAAGGCCAAGTTTCCGGCCATCGACTTTCACGGGCACCCCTATGCGCAGCTCAACTCCGATGCCGCGCTGACGGAGCTCGGCACGCAGCTGGATGCGCTCAACGTGCGCGTGATGGTGGCGGCCAACAACGTGTCGGGGGCCGACCTGGTGCGGCAGATGGCCGTCATCCGCGCCTCGGCGACGATGAAGGATCGCGTCCGCATCCTGGCCGGCGTGAACTTCGGCGGCGTGGGACCCGGCTGGGCCGAGAAGGCTGTCGCACAACTCGAAGCCGACGTGGCCGCGGGTGCGGTCGGCATCGGCGAGATCGGCAAGGGGCTCGGCCTCTCGACCAGGAAGGCGGATGGCACACGGCTGCAGATCGACGATCCGGCGCTGCAGCCGGTGTGGGCGGCGGCAGCGCGGCTGAAGCTGCCGGTGTTCATCCATACCGCCGATCCGCAGGAGTTCTGGAACCCGATCGACTTCAACAACGAGCGCTGGCTGGAGCTGGCGCTGTTTCCCGGTCGCCGGTATCCCGCCGAGCAGTTCCCGGCGTTCGAGACCTTGATGACGGAGCGTGACAACCTGCTCCGCCGCAACCCGAACACCACGTTCGTGATCGCGCACCTGGGCTGGCACGCCAACGACCTTGGCCGCCTCGCGAAATTGATGACCGAGCTGCCGAACGTGCACGCCGAGGTGGGCGCGGTGCTCTACGACATCGGCCGCCAGCCGCGCGCCGCGCACGACTTCTTCGTGCGCTTCCAGGATCGCATCCTGTTCGGCAAGGACTCGTACCAGCCGGAGGAGTATCCGTATTACTGGCGCGTGTTCGAGACGCGCGACGACTACTTCGACTACTACCGCGACTACCACGCCTCGTGGAAGCTGTACGGCATCGACCTGCCGGACGCGGTGCTGAAGAAGGTGTATCACGGGAATGCGCTGCGGATCACGTCGCGGTTGCCGCAGGTGGGATTTCCGAAGTAAGGACGGAATGCGCTGTGGTCACGTGGGTGTCACGATCCATGCGGACGGTGCCCATCGGAATGCGCAGAACGTGACCGGGTACGCATCGTGCGACGCTTCGGGTACCGTCACCGGAGCCAGATATGCATGACGAATTGAGGCCGGGTATCGACCGACCCCGACGCGGGCAGTACGTGGTGCTGGTGCTGATCATCACGCTGCTCGCCGTCGCGGGATACCTTTACCGTCGCACTGGGCCACCACTGCCCGGACCTGAGCGCACCGATTCAACGAGTCGCGTCGATGGCAGTGCGATGCAGCTATCGCGGCGCGCGTACCCGCCAGCTCATCCCGGCGAACACCATCCGGTTGTCGATGCCCGGATTCTCCCACGCGGTGTTGCCGTTTGAAATGTGCTTCCAGCGCATCCCGAGTTGCAGCCATCGCTCGCCGCCAGCGCGCACCATCAGAAGTCCATCCCACTCGGCGGTGAAGTTGCGGCGGCGGCTGCCGGCGAGGGGCACATGCTGCGTGAAGCCGGCGATGCCGACGCCAGCACCGGCCTGAAGTCGCACCCGCGGACCTAGGTGAGTGGCGAGGTCCAAGCCGAGTGGGACGACGCCGATACCGTAGGCGGTACGCGTACCAGAAAGGATGTATGTGGTCTGGCCGTCAACCTGCAGTGCCGCGTACTGCTCGACGCCACCAAGTCGGATCGCCGGTAACACCTGCGCTGAGTAGCGCAACCGCACCGGACCGAGACGAAGCAAGTCCGTCGTCGCACGCACCGCGGCCGCCGCTTGACTCACTCCGACTGCTTGGCCCGCGAAAACGGCGCCGGCGGTGGACGGTCTCACGCTGTTCATGATTTGTGTACTGATCTCCCACTCGCCGGCACCCTGCCCCATCGCGCGTCCGGCCAGCAGGAGCGCACCCACCATCGCGCAGAGAAACGGGTTCACCATTCCACGCTCGACGCAATCTGGAGTAGCGATGCCACCTGGATCGTCTCCAGCGTGCCGAACGTATTCCGCGACGAACCGATCAACCGAATGTTCATTCGCCGACCCGACGGCTCGATGAGCATGAGCACCATGTCGTTGCTGAAGTACTGGAACGACGTGGCCAACTCTTCGTTGGTGATCATCTGGGTGTCGAGTTGAAGCACAGCCGGCCGACCGGCAACGCTCGTCGCGCACCAGCTCGAGTACCACGGAATGAGTGGTAAGCGTCGCGCACGAGACCCACTCGCGGCATCAGCCGTGATCATCCCATCGTACGCTACGGCGATCAGTCCGAGCCTGCCGACACTGATCACGCCCCCGTCGTGCGCTCCGAAACCCGCCTGCTGGAAAGGCATGGTGGCGGGAAACGCCATCGTGGCGGTACTCCCCGGCACGCGTCGCCGTTGGGTCGCGTCCGGATTCACCGCCATCGACGGACACGCAAGTCGCAACGGGTCGAGCTGACGCTCCGTCTCCGTGAACAGCATGTGCGGCACCGGCGTCAGGAACGCTGGCTCGTCACGAGGCGCCGTTGGCTCGGTGCATGCCAGGAGCGACGCGACGCTGACGAGGAGCAGCCGATGGGGCGCGACGATCCAGCGCATTTTCGTTCGAGGCAAGTCGGATCGTCCGGAATTTCGGCGGCACGCACCAATCTGCCGCGCACGGTTTAAGAACCGATTGGTCTAAACCATTCCTCGTCCCGAGTTCCACCGCTCACGGCTTTCGCGCCGGCGCCGCGCTTGGCGCAGGTGCGGTCGCCGGCGCGCTGGCCTCAGCGCCGGCGGGCACCAGATCCTCCCGCTTCACGTGCGCCTGCGCCGCCTCCAGCAGCCCAGACAGGCGCGTGCCCGCCATCGGCACGCGCAGCACCCCACCGCCGCCACCGAGGCTCGAGAGCAGTAGTTCGCCGGTGGGTGTGTAGATGAAGCTGCCCGCCCATTTCTTCTGCAGCGTGAAGAACTTCGCCACGCGCACCGGCCCACGTGCGGCGACGGTGGCGGTCCACGACAGCCAGTTCCCGCGCCCGTTCACGATCGTGTAGAGCGCGAAGGGATGCGGCTTCTCGTCGGCAGGGAGCTTCAGCAGCGCCGGCACCAGCACGTCCTCGAACCCATCCAGCGCCAGGCTCCAGGGTGAGGCCGGCGTGGCCACGCTCGAATCACGCGTGCCACCGTCGAACAGGAATCCCTTCTGCACGCGGAAGGGCCGATAGAATGGGCCCGGCTGCTGCACCGCCGTGCCGGGTTCGTAGAGCGACGCGCTGACCAGCGCCGAGTCGCGCCAGACGGTGCGCAACTCGTCGCGCCAGCCGCTGCGGCGCACCTGGCGCACCACCAGCGTGTCGCCACGCCACTCGCGGTAATGCAGCGCGGCGGTGTCCCCGTTGGCGGCGCTGACGGTCACCTCGCCGCGCCGGGTGAACTGCAGCACGCCCGCCGCCACCACCGAATCCACCACCCGCTCGATGCTGCTCGTCTCGAGCCGCACCGGCACCGTGTCGCTGATGGCGTGCGGCGGCGCCCACCCGCGTCCGGTCATCTTGCGGCCATGCTCGCGATAGATCACCGCGCCGTCGGACACGCGCACCAGCTGCCGTTCCGTCTCCTCGCCGGCCAGCACGGTCCACGGTCGGAGCGTGTCGATGCCCTGCGTGGCGTTGGGTCGCACCAGCAGGCCGCGCGACGAGTCGGTGATGGCGCGCCGCACCGTGATCGGCAGCAGGCGCATGCCGAGTGTGTCGAGCGGGGCGCCGACGGTGGCGGAGTGCGCAGCGATCACGCGCGTGATGCTGCGTTGCGCCGGCGTGCGCACCGAGTCCACGTGGCCGCCGAGGTCCGGCAGCGCAGCGCCGGCACGGAGGTCGCCGCAGCGCAGCATCACCAGCTGCGCCACCTCGCGGCCCAAGGCGGCCGTGTCGCCGCTGATGCCCGTCACCACCCCGTTGGCACCGTACTGCACCACCACGTCCACCGTCTCGTCGCGCAGACCGAGCTTGGTGCGACGGATGTCCAGGCGGAAGCCGGTGCCGGTTCGGCGCAACATGCGACGATCCACGAACTGCCGCTCGATCGCGATGCCGCTGACACGCTGTCCGCTGCCGGTAGCCTGCGCGAAGCGCACCACGCCGACCTGCCACCAGCTCCCGGAGAGCTGGGCGCACGGCTGCGCCGACGCCGCAGACGCGACGACGACGGAGAGTGCGATGAGGGTGGCGACCTTGCACGTCATGACCAGACTCGGCGGCGGGTGCGGGCCCGCCGTCCCGGGTCATCGGAACGGCGGACATCACACGCTACCACGGTGTGCCCACCTTGGGCACCACGTGCAGTCAGACCACAGGTTCCGGCTTCTTCGCGCCCGGCTCGCTGTCGATCACGGCCTGCGCGATCTGCGACATCGGGACCGAGTTGTCCTGCGAGCTGCGCTGCATGATCCGATACGCTTCCTGCTCGGTGCTGCCGGTGCGGCGCATCAGGATGCCCTTGGCCCGCTCGATCAGCTTCCGCTCCTCGAGCTTCTGCTTCCAGAACGCCGCATCCTGACGGCTCTCCGACAGCTCGCGCGCACGCGCCACGGCGAGGCGCAGCGTGCTGTCGAGGATGCCCGGCGGCGCCGGCTTGGGCAGGAAGGCGATGGCGGCCGTGGCGCGCGCGTCATCGGCACTCAGCGACACCGACTGGTCGCCGCTGAAGAGCACCACCGCGGTCGGTGCCCCGGTGGCGGTGATCGCCTTCGCCGCGTCGATGCCGCTGCCATCCGGCATGTGCACGTCGAGCAGCACCACGTCGGGCACCACTTCGCCGGCGACCGCAATCGCCTCGCGCCCGGTGCCGGCTTCCCCGACGACCGCATATCCCATCGACACGAGCAGCTCGCTGAGCAGCGGGCGCGCATGTACGTCATCATCCGCGAGAACGACCCGGATCGGTGAGTCAGCCATGTACCAGCCTTTGCGGAAACGCGGTGGGAAGGGAGCCCAGCAGGAGCGAGAGCAGGGAGAATGTAGCCGATGTACACACACTGACAGTAGCGGTCCCGTCCGGCTCCTCACGAGACGATCCGGTCGCCGGGCCCGCGGCGCATCCCACCGCCCGGCCGGCATCCGTCGCCACGCGTTTACCGCGCCGACACCTGCGCCAGCAATTCATCGGCAATCAGCGGCTTGCGCAAGGAGAAGTGGGCATCGGCCATCGATTCGGGCCGCAGCTCCCAGCCGGTGATGACGCCCACGCGCATCGCGGGGAACCGGCGCCGGATGCGGCTGGCCAGCTCGGTGCCGACGCCATCGGGCAGCCCGATGTCCGTCACCACCACATCGAATGGCGGCGCGTCGCCTTCCAGCATCGACTCGGCCGCCGCCATGGTGGCTACGGCCACCACGTCGTGCCCGGCCATCTGCAGCACCTGCGTCACCAGCTCGCGGCCATCGACGTGATCCTCCACCACCAGGATCCGCCGCGGCGCGAGGCCGTGCGGGTCCACCGCGGCGACCGTCGGCGGCGTGTGGGTGAGCGGGTCGGCGACGGGAAACACCAGGCGCACCGTGGTACCGCGTCCCACCTCGGAGTCGATCTCGACGCGGCCGTTGTGCCGCTTCACCACGCCGTACACCTCGGCCAGGCCAAGCCCGCTGCCGTTGGCGCCCTTGGTGCTGAAGAACGGCTCGAAGGCGCGCTCGCGCACCTCCGGGCTCATGCCATGCCCACTGTCGTGCACCTCGACGATCGCGCTCGACCGGTCGCGCCGCACGGTCACACCGAGCGTGCCGCCACCCTTCATGGCGTCGAGCGCGTTCTGGATCAGGTTCAGCAGCGCCTCGCGCACTTCGCCCGCCACCGCACGCGCCATCACGTCGGCCGCCAGCGATCGATTCAACAGCACGGCGCCGCCGCCCACCCGCTCGGCCCAGATCGGGCGCGTCATCGCGATCACCTCGTCGGTGATCACGGCGAGGTCGATGCGGGCGTCGGGCGCCAGCGTGATCGGATCCTGGCGCAGGAAACGTCCAACGCGTGATGCGGTGGCGGCACCCGTCTCGGCAGCGCGTGCGATGCGGATCGCGTAGTCGCGCACCTTGTCCGGATTGTTGGCGTGCAGCTGGAGCAGGTGGGCTGCGGCCACGATCGGGTTGAGTGCATTGTTCACGTCGTGCATCACGCCGGCGGCCAGCTGGCCTACCGCCGCCAGGCGACGCTCGCGACTGCGCGTCTCTTCCAGGCGCCCGATCTCGGCCGTGCGCTCCTTCACCTGCTGCTCGAGTCGTTCCGCTTCGGTGGACACCACCGCATACAGCTCGTTCGCGCGGCGCACCTGCTCGGCCAACTCGCGTGCGAGACGGGTGCGCTCGGTGACGTCGCGTTCCACCGTCACGGCACCGACCACGGTCTGGCCGGCGTCGCGCAGCGGATTGGAGTTCACCTCGATGATCTGTTCGCCCTCGGCGCCGCGGCGCACCAGCATCGTCTCGTTGCGCACCGCCTCGCCGCGCAGCGCACGCGCGGTGGGATGTTCGTGCACGAAGAGCGATGTACCGTCGGCGCGGCGTGGCAGGTCGGCGCGCCACAGTTCGCGCAGCGACGCCAGGTCCTGCGAGGTGTGATCGGCGCTGGCAGCGGAGTTCTGGCGCGTCACCACGCCCTGCTGGTCGAACACGCGCACACTTTCCGGCAGCACGTCGAAGATCGCCTCCAGCTGGGCGACGCTGCGCGACAGCGCCTGGCGCAGTCCCTCGATCTCGGTGACTTCGGTGCCGACGATCAGCAGACCGCCGGAGCGCAGCGGCACGAACGTCAGCTCGACCATCTGCAGTGCGCTGGCCGTGTTGCGGAACGCGACGCGGCGGGTGCGCGACTCCTGCCGGATGGTGGCGGCGTCGATCTCGTCGCTGAGGTCCGCCAGCGCGTTCGGGAACGCGTCGTACGCCGATGGACGCCAGCCCGCCGGCACGAGGGCGCCGATCAGCGTGCGATAGCGCAGGTTGGCGCGCATCAGCAGCAGGTCGGCGTCGAACTCAGCGACCGCCAGCGGTAGCGCGTCGAAGATGTGCTCGAGTCGCGCAACCGTGGCCAGGGGCGACGACGACGAATCCGGAACCACGGGTGCGGAGCTGGGCATCGCCATGCGTGAGGCTACCCGACCGAAGCGATCACGTCAACGACGCGCGACACGTCAGGCGGCAGCTTCGCGACCCGAATCGCCGCCCGACGCGCGTTCCCGCTCGCGTGCGCGACTGGTGCCGAGCAGGCGGTGTGCGGTGGTGCCGGTGATCAGGCGCACGCCGCGCTGGTAGGTGAAGTACTGGTATGCCCACTGCACGAACACCGTCAGGCGGTTGCGGAAGCCGGCGAGATACATGATGTGGACGAAGAGCCACGTCAGCCACGCCATCACGCCCGTCAAACGCAGCGGTCCCACCTTGGCGACGGCGCGGTAGCGACCGATGGTCGCCAGGTCACCCTTGTTGAAGTACGCGAACGGCATGCGCGCACGACCGGCGAGATCGGCGAGGATGCCGCGCGCCGCATGTTCACCCATCTGGTTGGCCGCGGGAGCCACCGACGGCACCGGGCGTCCGTCGGCGGTCGTCACCGACGCGATGTCGCCGACGGCGAAGACGTGGTCGTGACCCGGCAGACTGAGGTCCGTCCCGACGATCACGCGTCCCGCACGATCGAGTGGCACGCCGAGCTGACGGGCCAGCGGTGAGGCCTGATTGCCGGCGCCCCAGAAGACGGTGTGGGCGAGAACGCGTTCACCGCTGGCGAGCGTCACGCCGGCGTCGTCCACACCGGTGACCGACGTGTTCAGTCGCACCTCGACTCCAAGGTCGCGCAGGTCGCGGTCGGCGCGTGTACTCAGCTCCTCGGGGAAGGTGGGCAGCACGCGCGGGCCGCCCTCGACGAGAATGACGCGCGCGCCGGCGGGATCGATGCGACGGAAATCGTGCTTCAGCGTCTTGTGCGTGACCTCGGGAATCATGCCGGCCAGCTCGACACCGGTCGGCCCGGCGCCGACGATCACGAACGTCAGCAGTGCATCGCGTTCACCCGCGGCCGCGGCGCGTTCGGCGGCCTCGAAGCTGAGCAGGAACCGTCGCCGCATCTCGAGCGCGTCCTCGATGCTCTTGAGGCCCGGCGCATTGGCTTCCCACTCGGCGTGCCCGAAGTAGGCATGCCGAGCGCCGCTGGCCACCAGCAGGTAATCCCACTCCACGGTGCTCGTTCCGCCGTCGAGAGTCAGCGACTGCGACGCGACGTCGATGGTGTCCACCTCCGCCATGATCACGGTGGTGTTCGCCTGATGGCGAAGCAGCCAGCGGATGGGCACCGTGATGTCAGCCGGGTTGAGCACCGCCATCGCCACCTGGTAGAGCAGCGGCTGGAAGAGGTGGTGGTTGGTGCGGTCGATGAGGGTGATGCGGACATCGGCGCGGGCCAGCGTGCGGGCGGCGGTGACGCCGGCGAATCCGCCGCCGATGATGACCACGTGCGGCCGCGGATCGGCGGCGTGGGTGCTGGTGACGCGGGTGCTGGTGTTCGGTTCTGCGGGCATGGCAACACTCCCTGGCGCGGTGCTGCGGGGTGTCGGGTTCGACACGGCGCTGTCCTCGAATTCCTGCGCCTCGAGGCGCTTGTGAATCTTTTCACAAGCAGTACCCGGGCGCAAGCAAACGGTGCCGCGGCTGGCGAGCTCAAGTGGACAAAGACGACGCGTAACGGCGGCTCTCGAGCCTGCCTGCGACGAGCGAGCGGGACCGAAATCGGCACGTTCGAAAGGACCCGTTCGGCACCCAATTGGCCCCGAACGTGCATTCCGGCAGTGCGCGGTTCCGCTCATGGAACATTCTCACTCGATCAGCCGGGCAGCAGCGGCTGTGTCAGCACTGCATATACGCCGCCGCGCCGACGCGGAGGCGACGGGAGAGTTCATCGATGCGCACTCGTTCGACGCAGGTTCGTTCGTCGTTGGCACGTACTCCGCGGGCCGATGCGGCGCTGGTCGCCGGGTCGGCCGTCATCGCACTGGCGACGGTGGTTGCCGTGCGGCAGGGTGGCACTGCAGTCTGGTGGATGGCTGGCGCGTGCGCGGTGCTGGCCGCGCTGGTGTTGCTGCGTCCGCAGCTGGGATCGCTGGGCCTGTCCTCTGCTGCCGAACGTCACGAGGTGTCGATGTGGGGGCTCCGGACGTTCGATGGCGACCAGCTGCGTGACTCGGTCTCGTGGGCCGATCTCGAGGAAGTGGCGCTGGTGACGGCCCCGCGCGGCGCACGCGCCGACGAGTCGTATCTCGTCCTTCGCGGCACGAGCGGCAACGGTGTGATCGTCTCGCACGCCGTAGCGGCCGCGGCCGGTGTGCTGTCCGCACTCCCCGCCCATGTGCCCGAGTTCAGCGCCGTCCGCCTCTCGGCCGCGATGGCGTCGCCCGACGACGGCGTCCACATCGTGTGGCGCGCACCGCAGGCGTCGGTGGCGCACGGTGACACGGCGTGGCAGGTACACCGCTGGGAGCAGCAGTTCGCTCACTGACGCGCCCGTGGTCCGGGCGTTCGCATCGTATCGCGACATCGTCAACTGCGAACCGCCTGACACAAAGACGCAACGCCACGAAGGCGCAACGCGTTCGGTGCACATAGGGACCTACGACGATTGATGCCAGAGAATGACTGGGGGGAACTGCGAAAGCGGTTCCCCTTCGTCGTTCCGTCAAGCGATTCCAGCCCACAAAAAACGTGAAATCTGGAACGCGCGTTCGCCGCCTCGATCGCGCGACGAGCGCGTTGCGTCCTTGTGCCTTCGCGCCTTTGCGTCAAGCGGTTCGCTCTTCGCTGTTCACTCTTTGCCGTTCGCACGTTGCTGTTCGCACGTTGCCGTTCGCCCTGCGCAGTGCGCAGACAACAGGTCGCAGCCGGATTGTGCCCGCGCGATCAGAGCTTCAGGTAGCTCCATTCCTTCGAGAACGGGATGCTGCTCATCAGGACACCGCGATCCTTGGTGACGAGCAGGCGATCGCTGGGGTTGATGCCGATGCCGCGCTGCGCATCGTAGAGGCCAGGTTCGACGGAGAAGGTCATGCCTTCCTGCACCACGGTGTCATCGCCGAGGGCGAGGAACGGGGCCTGGTGGCCCTCGAAGTTGGTACCCTGCCCGTGGCCGGGGCGGTGGTAGATGAACTCCTGCATCCCCGACTTGACCTGATAGGCGTGCACCTTCTGCGCGATCTCGGAGCAGATGGCGCCTGGCTTCGTCTCCTCCACCATGATCTGCACCGTGTCGGCCACCACCTGCCACATGCGGTCGTGGTGCGCGTTGCTGGGTGTGATGATGTAGTTGCGGTACCCCTCGCCGCCGAAGCCACCGAGCAGGATGTCGCAGTTGACGTACACCGGCTGGCCGCGTCGCAGGCGGGTGTGGAAGAACTGGTTCGGGTGCGGATAGGCGGTGGCGACACCGGCGCGCACGTAGTTGCCGGTGACCTCGATGCCGACCGCGCTGTGCGGCTTTCCGTCGCGCTGCACGTCGCGCATCATGAGGTTGATGCCGTAGGACGAGAGGGCCTGGCCGACTTCGTAATCGGTGGCACTGGTGCCGCGCTCGAGGATGTAATCGCGGGCGAAGCAGTGCACCTTGTCGAAGTAGCGATAGGCGCGCTGGATCAGCGCGATCTCCTCCGGCGTCTTGATCATCCGCTGCGCGAGGCAGAGGTCACTGATGTCCTCGGTGCGCGAGCCGGGCAGCGTGGCGGCGAAGACTCGCTCGCTGCTGGGGGTCAGTTCCCGTTCGAGGCCGATCGTCTTGCCGGCCAGTCCGCGATCGCGCAGGTGCGTCAGCACCCAGCTCCAGAGGTCCACCCGGTTGCCGCGCTGCACCTGCCCGAGGTTGGGGTACCCGCCGGCGGCGTGCGGATAGCAGAAGTAGGTCGTGTTCTCGGTGCACCACCACGACGTGATCAGATCGCGGTCGATGGACGGTGAGTACCAGTAGATGGTCTCGGGCTCGTCCACCAGCAGCAGCGCCCAGGTGGTGCGTTCGCCGCTGCCGCGGAAGCAACCGGTGAAGTACACCAGGTTGGTGTCGGTCTGCAGCAGGATGGCCTGCACGCCACGCGCCTTCGCCGCCTGCCGCAACCGGTTCGTCGCCGCCTTGTACCATGCCAGCGGCAGTCGATCAGTCCCGATGGGTGCGGGAGTCGGGTGATGCGGGTTCGGCACCAGCAACCGCGCTGACCCCTCGCGCGGTGCCGAGTCGGGCAATGCGGCCAGTTCCGCCGACGCCGCGGCCGATGCGGCGATCGAGAGACCCATGGTGCGCACGAAATCGCGTCGAGTGGACATCGGTGCTGGACTGGGGAGGGTTGATGTGCGGCGCGGCACTCACGGCAACAGCAGATCGCAGAAGGGCACGGCCGCAGAACTGAACTGCCGCAGAAGGGCAACGGCAAGGGGCGATTGCGTGGCACGTGTGCGCGTCGTCGCTGGTGGTGGGTGCGAGGTCGCGGATGATCGATGATCATGCTGGCTGTCGTGATCGCCGAAGCGACCGACTCGCTGATGTGAGCCGCAGTGGCCGTTCCATGCGTTTCAACCAGCCCAGAAAGGAGGTGAGGTACGGCCGTCCACGCAGACCGCCGCGCACTTCTGCGGCCGTTCCGTTCTGCGGCTGTTGCAGTGCTGCGATCCGCAGTCGCTGTTGCGGTCGCAGTTAGGCTTGCTGGACGACCGTGACTTGGGCCGTATGGTGTTTCGACAGGGAGACGAAAGCGTGCAGCGGATCGCGATCGACATGGACGAGGTGCTCGCCGACACGGCGGCACATCAGTTGGCGTGGTACGAGCGCGACTTCGGGCCCGGACCGACCGCCGCCGACCTGCACGGCTCGCACCTCTCGGCGCAGGTGCCGGCGGCGCACCGCGCGCGCATCGTGGAACACCTGCACCATCCGCAATTCTTCCGCGACATCCCCGTCATGCCCGGCGCGATCGAGGCGGTGCAGGCGCTGTCGACGCGGTACGAGGTGTTCGTGGCCAGCGCGGCGATGGAGCATCCGGTCAGTTTCGCCGCCAAGTTCGAGTGGCTGCGCGAACACTTTCCCATGATCGCGCCGTCACACTGCGTGTTCTGCGGTGACAAGAGCATCGTCGGTGCCGAGTACCTGCTGGACGACAGTCCGTACCAGCTGGTCCGGTTTCGTGGCACGCCGGTGATCTTCACCGCCGCACACAACGTGCACGAGACGCGGTTCCGGCGCGTGGCCGACTGGCCCGACGCCGTCGCACAACTGCTGGCGATCCCCTGACCCTCACCGCCGGCGAAACATGCGGATCCTCCTCGTCGTACCATTGATCACGGCCACGCTGCTGCCGCTGTCGGCGCCGCGTGCCTCTTTCTCCTCCGTTTCCCTCGCCCACACCATCGTGTCACCGGTGCCGACACACGCCCGCGGGACCTTTGAGGTGCAGATCGCACCGCTCCCCGCCGACGACTACGCGGACGCAGCGACGCTCGGCCGCATGACGATCGACAAGCAGTTCAGCGGCGACCTGACCGGCACGGGCAAGGGCCAGATGCTGACCGGCATGGGCACGACGAAGGGTTCGGCGGCGTACTCCGCCATCGAGCGGGTGACCGGCGTGCTGGCTGGCCGCAGCGGGAGCTTCCTGCTGCAGCACACCGGCATCATGCACGACGGTGCGCAGCAGCTCACGATCACGATCGTGCCCACCAGTGGCACGGGCGACCTCGCCGGCATCAGCGGCACCCTGGCCATCATCATCGAGGGCAAGGTGCACCGGTACGACCTCGAGTACGTGCTGCCCGCCGCGCACTGACACCGTCGCCATGGCCCGCACCCTCGTCCGCACATCGCGCAGCGTCACCCGGTCGCTGAAGACGCAGGTCGTCACGCTCGGCGCGTCGGTGACGGCGTTCTGGGCGACGTTCGGCGTCAACGCGTTACTGGGCGGTGCGCTGCTGCGCTTCGGCATCGTGCCGCGCACGACGAATGGCCTGCTGGGCATCCTCGCTGCGCCGTTCCTGCACGTGAACCTGGCGCACCTCATCGCCAACACGATCTCGTTCCTGCTCTTCGGCTGGCTGGTGATGCTGCGCGACCGGCGCCACTTCGGCGTGGTGACACTGATGGCAGTGCTGGGCAGCGGGCTGGTGTCGTGGACCCTGGGCGCACCGGGCTCGGTGCACATCGGCGCCAGCGGCGTGGTGTTCGGCTACTTCGGCTTCCTGCTCCTCGCCGGGTTCTATGCGAGGAGCCTGGGCAGCATCGTGCTCAGCCTGGCGGTGGCGGTGTTGTGGGGCGGGACGGTGTTCGGGGTGCTCCCGGGGACGCCGGGGGTGAGCTGGCAGGGGCACCTTGGTGGGTTCGTGGGTGGGGTGTTGGCGGCGCGGCGGTTTCGGGTGAGGGGGTAGGCGAGCGAGCAAACACCGCGGACACAGGGAAGTAGGCTTCGCCGAGCGTAGCACTCACTTCACGACGGAATCAACCGCCGCAGCCAACGTACCTTCGGACGCACAGCAGCCAAGGCTTCCGCAGCGTCCCCATCCTGGGTCGCTGAACGGGTCACCTTCCGTAATCCTCAAAAGGGTACTGTCCCGCTGCATGAATTTGCCTAGCAGGGAGCTGAATGTGCTGTCGCTTCCTCCGCGCCGTCGTGCGATAACAGAGAGTCGCTCCGCAGCTTCACAGCTGATGAATGCGACGTCGCCTACGCTGTCGGGATGCGTATGCCCGCACTGCTTCCACTGCCCATCCCGTAGCCAGGCCAGCTCGTAATCTTTCGGGCCACTAAGCTTCATGGTCAACGTCCACGATTGCCATTCGCCGACGATTTTTGTCTGGCCATCAGGACGTCCCGCTGGCGTCGAGGTGACGGTCGAGAATTCGATCGACTCGCGAGAGTTGCCACGGTTCTTCTTGACTGAGTAGAGAAACTCTTCGCAGTTTCTGTCACGAGACACATCGAAGACGGCGATGACAAGTTCACGCCCGCCCGTGCCCCTGCGGGGAAATGAGTCCATGGCCAAAGGTGCCTTCAGCAAAACGTCAAGCGTCTTCGGTGGATTCCCGCGACAGACTGACCGCGACTGGCGCTCTACCCTCGCTTTGGCGTCGCGTGAGTTCTGCAGCAGCCAACGCAGCTTCGCTTCAAGTGGAGCGAGGGCAGCACCTTTTGCGGTCGACCAACTCACTGGGAGCAAATTTCCACACGTGAGTGACCCTCCATTCTCGTTCGGAATACAGTCCTCATCCAGTCCCGTTGCAGATCCTCCCTCTGTCGGGCGTACATCCGATACCGCAGAATCTCCCATGCCTTGCTTGGACGGCGCGCCTTCGGGCTTGCAAGCTATCGCTGCCACTGGCAGCAGCAGGGTGGTCAAAAACTTCCACGACTCTCGCATCCGTCACCTCGTGCATGAGTGATTGTACGTCTTGCCAGCAGAACTAACCCGAGCTTCATTCGCGTTCGGCCCACGTGAGTGCAACCAGTGCGTCGCGACATCGTGAACCGACTATGCGTTCGCCCGCCGGCCACTCGAGCGTAGCGCATAGCTCCAGCGATCGTCGCAAACCCGCGCCCTGCGCAGGGTCGAATAGCACGAAGTCCATCGAGCCGGAGAATTCCGTCATCGCCGTGCGGATCCGATTGCGAGCAGACGTCGAGTCACCCGTCCGCAGTAGCAGCCATGTCTCGATGAACCTCGTGTCCCACGTGATGGACGTTGCGGCCGCCCCTGCTCGGTCCGTCATCATGGATTGGAGCAAACGTCGCACCTCAAGCATCTTGCCCCTGCCGAGCAGCGCGAACGCGCGAATGATCGGATCAGATGGGTGGGCATTGGCTGGTAACACCGCTCGAGGACAGGTCAGTGCCATCCAATCTGAGGGAGAAAGAATATCGCGTGTGATGCGATCCGTTTCGGCTGGTGAATACGCTGCCTGCAACGCGCTACGGGCGGCGGCTCGACGACCAGCTAACTGCGCGCAGTCGCCGCGGCTGGCACTGACGGCATACCGCGCTGCAGCTGCTGCTGCAGGCAAGACCAATCCGTCTGGTTCAACGGCTGACGCCGCAGTGGCACGAGTGAAGAGGTCGAGTGTCACATCCGTGGCGTTGACGATCACTGCAAGCGACAGCAGACTCCGAACGGCCGCGCGATCGAGCGAGTCGCGCAACGTGAGAAGGCGCGTGGATACTGCCCGTGCACCAGTGAAGTCACCCGTACGAAGCATGACACGAACCTCGGACAGGCCAACTTGCAGCGATTCACTTCGGGTCACGGCGAGATTCGCCGCCGTACGCAGCGTGGACAGCGCCGTCGATCCCTGACCCGGCGACTCCAGAATGCCTGCGTATTCCAACGCCCGTGCATGAAGTAGCTGGGCCGGAAGACTTCGCGGTGCGCGGGATGCGAGAGATGCAGCAATCTCCAGGAGCCGGAGCCGACCGCGACGCACTGCAGTCTGAAAAGTCGCGGGAATGGTCCCTCTTCCACCGGCGCGCATGCGTTCGGACTGGATCGGATACACCACGACGGAATCGCCCTGGACCGACGGCAGCCCTTGCATCGGCACAGCAAGCTCCAGCACGCCTGTCCGCTGTGATGGGTTCACAGCCAGCGCCGCACGAGGCAAACGGTCGAACAACCGAACGAGATGTGGTGATTGCAGTCGTCGAATTGCTTCATCGTATGCACGAAGTGCGCTCCAGTACGACGTCCTGAAGCGATATCCGGTGGGACTCGACCGGTCACGGAGGACTACGGAGTCAGTTTGCAAACAGTCACCGAGTCCATACCACGCGGCGAACGAGCCGCCACCTAGTCGCGTCGCAGTCACAAACGCCGCACACGCGTGCTGCATATCGTCAGTCGCTCGCAAGAAGATTCCCGTCGCCAGAAGGGAGTCTTGAAGTGTCAGTCGCTGCGCCGCCAGCGCTGTCCGTGCCTGTTCACGCCACGCGGCGGGCACCTTCGGCTGACGCCAGCTACCCACGATCGCCTGCCACAAAACCGCTTGCGGTAGAGCGCCGCTTCTCCCGGCCTCCGCAAACTCCGCCGCAGCAACATCTAGGTCGCCTCGCACCACCGACGCCCACCCCTCCCCGAACTGCCGCACCGCCGCCGTCGGCCGATCACGCACGAACGTCAACGGCTCCGCCGAGTCCGGCGCCACCTGCTGCGCCATCAACACGCGCGCCGCCAGCAATCGCAACGAATCGCCACGCGCGCTGTCCGTCGCGGGGAGCCGCACCGTCACCCGACGCATCGCGGCACCCACCCGCACCTGCGCCGTCACCTGCGTGCCGCCGTCGATGCTGCTCGCGCGCACGTCGAGCCGCGTGCCACCCTCGCGTGCCGTGGCCGACAATGCCACCCCGGCCTGCACGTCGGGCCACGCGGCCAGTTCGTCGCTCAAGACGCGCGCCATCGGCGCCGACCGCGTCGTGTCGCCAACTGCCACGAGATGAAAGGCGCGTGCGTTCACGTCGCTCGCCAACGCCTCTGGTGTCGCCTGTCCTGCGCCCGGAAACCGCGGCGCTGCGATCACGACCGCCGTCACTGCCGCCAGCACCGCGACGCCCGGTACCAGCCAGCGCCGCATGCCGCCAGGCATTGCGCGTACCGGACCGGCGACCGACGACGGGATCGTCCGACGCGCCGCACTCACCCGCAGCGCCCCCGACCCCGAACTCCCGCCATCCAGCGCCGCCACGAACTCCCCCATCGACGCAAAGCGATCCGCCGGCGTGGGACACAACGCGCGCTCGATCGCATCCTCCACCGCCTGCGGCACACTCGGGCGATGGGTGCGCACCGGCACCTGCTGCCCCACCAGCCGCAGCGCACGCAGCCCTTCCGTATTCGCCGCCACATGCGGCGGCACGCCCGCCAGCATCTCGTACAGCACCAGCGCCAGTTCGTACTGGTCGCTCCGCCCATCGATGCCCTTCTCGGCGCACAGCTGCTCGGGACTCATGTACTGCAGCGTCCCCACCGCCGTCCCGGTGGAGGTGGCGAGGGTGCCCGCCGAGTACTCCAGCGCGCGCGCCACTCCGAAATCCGTGAGCAGCGCGCCATCCGGAGTGAGCAGGATGTTGGCCGGCTTCACGTCGCGATGGATGATCCCCGCCTTGTGCGCATGGCCCAGCGCCGCCGCCACCTGCCGCGTGATCGACAGCGCCTCGTCCACCGGCAGCTGGTGTTCGCGCGCCAGTCGCTCGGCCAGCGACGGTCCACGCGCGAGCGCGATCACGAAATACGGCGCACCACGCCATTCGCCGGTGCCGTAGACGTGCGCGATATGCGGATGGTCGAGCTTCGAGGTGAGCCGGATCTCGCGTCGGAACCGCTCGCTCACGCTGGAGTCGACCAGCTCCTCCCGTAGCACCTTGATCGCCACGTCGCGCTCCAGCACGCGGTCGTGCGCCTGGTACACGATGGCGTGCGATCCGCGGCCGAGTTCAGCGACGACGGTGTACCGATCCTCGATGTCACACGGCAGTTCTGGAAGCACGGCGAGCTCGGGCTGGCGGCACTCCTACGGTATGCCCACCCGGCAGCATTCGCCACATCGTCACCAATTCCGGCATGGCTGAGATCGGTCTGACACGAATTGGGACCGCAGTGTCACATGCCGCCGGACGCACGTGACGAGACGCAAGAACGCGGAGCTGACGGGGTCTCCGTCAGCTCCGCGTTCACGTGTCACGTCGTGCGTGGTGGTCACGCCGGCGCGAACCGAGCCTACCGCCGTCGCCCGCCGCGCACTCCCCCACCACCGATCACGATCGGCACGCCATAGAACCCGCTGTAGAACGGACGATAGCCCCAGCCATACGCGCCGAACGGGGCGTACCAGGGATCGTAGAATGGGTAGCCGTACCCGAAGCCGACTCCCATGCGCATGCCGCGCTGCGCGTTGGCGTCGGCACGCTCGGTCGACGCCACCTCCAGCGGTGCCACCGCCACCGAGGCATTGCCCTGGATGTCGCGGCACTTGCGACCCTCCTTCTCGGCACGCGCCACAAGCTTGCCGCCCATCCAGAGCTCGAGCGGTTCCTTCGACTTCGATTCCAGCTCCACCTGCTCGCGGCCTTCCAGCGTCAGCGGCACGTGTTCGGTGCCCTTCGTCACCGCGTACTCCACCGTCACCGGGTTCGGCCCGTCGTTGCGGATCACGAACCGGTCCTCGCAGAGCGAGCCGAAGGTGAGGTGCGCGATGTCGGCGATCGGGCGCCGCGACACCTCCGTGACCTGCGCGCCGAGACGCGGTCCCGCTGCCGCACCGGCGACCAGCAGCGCCGCCAGCAAGTGCCCCTGTGTGTGCTTCGATCTCATTGGCCCTTCCTCCATGGTTGCCTGCGGCGCGCGACTGGCCTCCGACGCGAACGCCGGAGGCCAGTGAGACAGACACCCGGCGTGGACGGTTCCCCCACGCCGCCAGCCGGAGGAACTACTGCCGTACCGCCTGCTTGGCGGCGTCGACGATTGCCTTCACCTCGCGCAGGAGCTGCGGCCCGTTGTAGGGAATGCCGTCCTTGATGATCCACTCGCTGCCCAGCGTGCGCACTTCCTTCCCCTCGCGCACCGCCGACGTGCCGCCGGCGTAGAGCACCTTGATGTCCTCCAGCGGGTTGCCGTCCACCACGATCAGGTCGGCCAGCCAGCCCACCCGCACCCGGCCCAGCCGCGACTCCTCACCCAGGATGCGCGCGTTGTTGCCGGTGCAGTGCTCCACGACCTTCAGCGGATGGAAGCCTGCCTCGGCATGCAGCTCCATCTCGCGCACCAGCGCGAAGCCATACAGCTCGTAGATGAAGCCGGCGTCGTCACCGCACCCGATCAGGCCACCCTTCCGCTCGAACGTGCGCAGTGCATTCATCCAGATGCGGTAGTTCTCCTTCCAGAACACCTCGTCGGTGCTGCTCCAGCCGATGAAGTACGAGCCGTGGTTGGCGGCGTCGGGCTTGAAGTAGTTGGCCAGCGACGGGTGCAGGTAGTCGCGGAACCAGGGCTGGTTCTGGGCGCGCTGCAGGTCGCGACTGGCTTCGTAGATGTCCATCGTCGGCACCCACGCCACCTTCGCCTTCACCATCGCGTCGAACAACGAGTCGAGCATCTTCGGCTCGGCCTCCCGCCAGAGGCGGCCGGCCCAGCGGAAGCGATCGGTCTCGTCGGAGTAGTTGTAGTCGCTGGGAAAGTTCTGGCGCAGGTTCGGGATCGCGGCGTCGGGAATGCCGTACCAGTGCTCGATGGTGGTGGTGCCGAGTCGCACGTCGTCCCAGGCGTTCGTCTCCTCCACGCCGACGTGGTGGGCCACGCGCAGGCCGAGCTTCTTCGCCTCGTCCATCATCGCATCCATGATGTCACGCTGGATGCCGCCGATCTTGATGCCATCGACGCCGATCCGCTTCATCTGCTGCACCCGCGCGCGCGCCTCGGCCGGCGTGTTGATCTTCCCGTTGTCGAAGAAGGGATAGATGAACATCCGCGGCGCGACGATCTCACCGCGCGCCGAGCGACTACGCATCGCCACGCTGAGCGTTTCCGACTCGGCGCCCACTTCGCGCACGGTGGTGATGCCGTTGGCGAGCCAGATCTTGTTGTTGTACTCGAAGCCGCCCATCGACTGTCCGCTGCGCTGCGACTGGATGTGCGCGTGCGCATTGATCAGTCCCGGCAGGACGTACTTGCCGGTGGCGTCGATCTCGGCGTCGGCAGCGGGGCGCTTGCTCCGTCCTGCCCGCAGCGCCACCGGGTCCAGCGACACCACCTCGGTGATGACGTTCCCCTCGATGATGATGTCCATCGGGCCGCGCGTCGGGGTCCCGTTGCCGTCGATGACGAGGGCGTTGCGGATGGCGAGGCGCTTGACGCGTGTGCCATGCGTGACGCCGCTGGTGGGACTGGGCTGCGCGACGAGGGTGCTGGCTGCGAGCGCCAGCATCAGCAGGGGACGAACAGGGGACATCGGGGCTCCGGGGTGGGCGGCAACCAGCATGGTCAGGACAGACCATGTCTCCACAAACGCGCGCCCGCCAGCGGTCGCTGACGCGTGCGCGATGGGACATTATGCTGTCGGTGACCGTCGACACACCCTCGAGGAGGCCCCGATGCCTGCAGATCCGCTGGTGAAGCTGCGCGCGCTCTGCCTCGCATTTCCCGGCGCGGTGGAAAAGGAAGCGTGGGGTGAGCCCACCTTCAGGGCGCCGAAGATCTTCGCCATGCACGCCGCCGCCTCGAACCATCATGGTGCCGGCCGGCCCGCGGTGTGGATCAAGGCGATGGCCGCCAACCAGTCGCTGGTGATCGAGTCCGATCCCGAGCGCTACTTCAAGCCACCGTACGTCGGTCCGTCGGGGTGGATCGGCGTCTGGCTCGACAAGCGACCGCCGTGGACGGAGATCGTCGCGCTGCTCGAGGATGGCTACCGGCAGGTGGCGCCAAAGAAGCTGCTGGCGGAACTCGATGGCCTGCCGGCACCGGCCGCACGGAAACGCGGGTGAACGAGTCCGCACGCATCGCGATCGCGATCCAGCGCACCGTGACCGGGCCGGTGTGGCATGGCACACCGCTCGCCGAACTGCTGCACGGTGTCTCCGCGGTCGATGCCAGTGCACGGCCGATCGCAGGCGCGCACACGATCTGGGAACTGGTGCTGCATCTCACCGCCTGGGCGCGCATCGTCGAGCAGCGAGTGCCGCTGCTGCCGGTGCCCGAGGCCACCGATGCCGAGGACTGGCCGGCGATGCCTGCCTCGCCAACACCGCGCGCCTGGAATGCCACCCTTGCACGACTGGGCGAGGCACACGAGAGCCTCGCCCGCCGCACTGCCGCGCTGGACCCGTCTGCGCTCGATCGTCGTGTGCCGTCGCGTGACTACACGCTGCGCGACATGCTGCACGGCGTGCCGGAGCATGGTGCGTATCACGGCGGCCAGATCGCGTTGCTGCGTCGCGCGCGCTGACCGCGCGTCGTCAGATCACGGCACCGGCTGCCGCCGTGCCGGCGTTGGCGCCGCACCGGCATTGAGGATGTTCACGAACAGGCGTGCCGCGCCCGGCACACCGGCCGGCAACTGGCGGAAGAGCGCGAGCGTGGTGAACACGTAGGTGCCCTTGCCGATCTTCGCCGTCAGCAGCGCGTTCGCGTTCTCCGGCTCGCCTGGATCGTTCATGCCGAGCACGCGCGTGTAGGCGGAATCCGCCGTGGTGGGCATGTAGGTGGAGCGCTCCTGCACCCAGCCGGTCCAGTCGCTGCGGTCGATGCGATTGGGACGCGCCAGCAACGGGCTGTCGGCGCGCAGCACTCGCACCTCTGCATCCTCCTCGGTCACGCGGGCCGCGGGCCGCGCGAACGTGACCGGAAACGGGGCCATGCCCGGCCGCGCAATGTCGGCCTGCTGGTACTGCACGATCATTGTGCCACCGTTGCGGACCCATGCCTGCAGCATCGGCATCTTCGCGGTCAGCGCCGGCTGCGCCTCGAACGCCCGTGGCCCGACGACGATCACGCGATAACGCGACAGCATCGATTCACTCAGCGACTTCGCCGTGAGCGGTTCCACGTCGGCGCCGAGCTGCGCCAGCATCGGTGGCACGTTGTCGGCCAGGCCCGTGAAGTAGCCGATGGGCCCCGCCGGCATCGCGCCGGTCTCCACGGCTTCGATCGCGACAGCCGCCGGACGATACATGTGCTGCGGCCGGATGTGTTCGTACTCCACCCGCTGGTATCCGCTGGCGAACGTGACCGGCGCACCGGCCACACGGGCCTCCACGCTGGCGCTGACCACGAACCGTCCGCGGGGCAGCGTGCCACGCACCCGGAACGGGATCGCCGACTCGGCGCCGTTGGTGAGCGTGATGGTGCGTTCGGCGCTGTCCACGCGCAGGCTGCGCGGCGTCAGCAGGCGCACCGTCACGGGACCGTCCACCGGCCCGTTCGCCGTCACGCGCACGATCACGGTGCGGTCGACGGCCGTGTTCGCGCGCACGTAGCCAGCCGGGCCACCATCGATGGTCAGCGTCACGCGTGGCACGAACATCACCGGCGTGTCGAGCTGGCCGCGCACTTCGTCGATGCGGCGATACACGATCGGTGCCGTCAGCTGCACGGCCACACCGTCCACCAGCACCGGCACCGAGGCATCGGGGCGGCGCGCACGGGCCTCGTCATCCACCACCGAGGCCGGCTCCACCATCATGTCGCCACGGCGCGCCACCGGCTCGATGATCGCATTACCGAGCGCGCGCAGCGAGGCGTCGGCGCGACGACGCAGCCACCACGGTGCCGATCGCGGATACGACGGCAGCGGGAGCGTGCTCACGAACGCCTCGCCCGGCGCGACCGTGTCGGATGGTGACACGGCGGCGGAGCTTGGCGTGAACACCGACACCCGCGCCACCCGGTTGCCACGGTTGGTGACGCGCAACGTGAGCGTGGCGGTGTCACCCTCGGCCACCAGCTCACGGTTCACCGTCGCCTCGAGCACCAGGCCACTGGCCGCCGCGCCGAGTTGCTGCAGCTGCTCGAAGGTGCGCGCGGCGCTGAGCAGCAGGTCGGCATCGGCCGGTGTGGTGGCCGACGGGATCGTGTCATCACCGCGACAGCTGCCGCTGCGCGCCGGCAGGCCGCGCGTGCACCAGCGATCCAGCAGCTGGCGCGTGCGCTCGATCAACGGCAGCGCGTTGGCTGGCGTGCGCAGGTCGACCTGTGTGCGCAGCACACCGAGCGCCACACGCAGGCTGTCGAACACCGCGCGTTGTGCGCCAGGCGTGACGGCCGCGAAGCGATCGAACGACGGGTCGAACCCGTCGAAGATCGACAGTTCCTTCTCCGGCGGTGTGGTTTCGTTGACGCGGGTGGCCTCGCGTCGCACGTAGTCGGCCTGCGCCCCACGCGGCTGCGAGACGCCGAACCCCTGGCTGCGATGCTGGCTGCGGCTCAAACCGGCAATCTCGCCGAGGCCCTGGCCGCGAACCGGGTCGTAAGTGCCGACGTCGATGCGGAGCGTGCCACCGGCGGCGTTGGAGCGCGCCGCGCGATAGAACTTCGACACCGTCCACGGGGCGCCGTAGGTCGCGACGGGAAAGCGAATGGTGTCCATGCTCGCCTCGTACGCTTCGCGCGCCAGCATGCCCGACACCTGGTGATGTCCGTGCCCGTCGCGCGGCGTTCCGCTGAACACCGCCACGATCAGGTGCGGCCGGAAGGCGCGCACGATGCGCACCACATCGCCGAACACCGAATCCTTCGGCCAGTGGCGATACGTCTCGTCGGCGGTCTTGGAGAAGCCGAAGTCGTAGGCGCGGGTGAAGAACTGGCGCGCGCCGTCGGTGCGACGGGCGGCCAGCAGTTCCTCGGTGCGGATCACCCCCAGCGCCTCGCCCAGTTCATTGCCGATCGCGTTCTGGCCACCGTCACCACGCGTCAGCGACAGGTACGCGGCATCCGCCTTCGCGCCGCGCGCCAGCCAGCCGAGCAACTGCGTGTCCTCGTCATCGGGATGGGCACCGATCATCAGTACACGCCCGGCACCACCCAGTGCGGAGGCCAGGTCGTTGAGCGCCACGGCGCCCTGCGCCTGCGCGTTGACGGGTGCAGCCAGTGCGAGCAAGGCGACGACGGCGGAACGAAGGAGAGGACGCACGGTGATCCGTGTGAGACGGTGAGGAAACGTCATGCCCGGCGATGGCAGGGCGTGTTGCACGGCGGCGCGCCCGTCACCTGTTGCGTGACGAGCGCGCCGAGTCGTGCTGCGTGCAGGGTGCGAGTGCTCAGCGTGCGGCCGATGCCTTGCGACCCTTCGGTAATGCCGGCGCCGGCACAGGTGCCAGCGCCTCGGCGATGATGCGTGCCTGGTCGGCCTTGTGCGAGGCTTCGTAGCCTTCGGCCGGGCTGGCACGATCGGGACGGCCGGCGTAGCGCAGCGTGAGCACGTTGCCGGTGGCCATGCGCAGGCGCGGCTCGGCGAACGACCAGGCGCCCATGTTCTTCGGCTCTTCCTGCGTCCACACCACGTCGGTGAGGTTCGGGTAGCGATCGATCACCGCACCGATCTCCGTGTTGGGCCACGGATACAGTTCCTCGATGCGCACCACCGCCACCTGCGCGCTGGGGTTCGCGGCGCGGATCTCGTGATAGATCTTGCCGCTGCAGATGACCAGGCGGGTGACGCTGGTTTCACGGCCCGACGTCGTCGGATCGTCGATCACCGGCTGGAACTGCGCGTTGGCGAGTTCGTCGATCCCGCTCATGGCGTCGGGCAGGCGCAGCATCGACTTCGGCTGCATCAGCACCATCGGCCGGCGCGACGTACGCAACGCCTGACGGCGCAGCAGGTGGAAGTACTGCGCCGGTGATGACGGATAGGCGACCGTCATGTTGCCCTCGGCGCAGAGCTGCAGGAAGCGCTCGAGTCGCGCCGACGAGTGCTCCGGGCCCTGCCCTTCGTAGCCGTGCGGGAGGAGCAGCGTGAGCCCCGAATCCTGGTGCCACTTGGCGCGGTCGGCGGCCATGAACTGGTCGATGATCGGCGCCGCGACGTTGGCGAAGTCACCGAACTGCGCTTCCCAGCAGACCAGCGTGTCGGGAGCCGCGGTGCTGAAGCCGTACTCGAAGCCCATCACCGCCGTCTCGCTGAGCGGGCTGTTGGCGATCTCCATCGTCGCCTTCGCGCCGGGCACGTGCTGCAGCGCCGTGTACGTCTTGCCGTTGTTCGCATCGTGCAACACGGCCTGACGGTGACTGAACGTGCCGCGCTCCACATCCTGTCCAGTGAGGCGCACGTGCACACCATCCTGGATCAGCGTGCCGAAGGCGAGCGCCTCGGCGTGGCCCCAGTCGACGGACTTCTCGAGCCCTTCGCGGCGACGCTCGAGCGTCTTGGCGAGGCGCGGATTGACCACGAACTCCTTCGGCCAGGTCAGCAGCGCCTCGTTCAGCGCTCGCAGTCGCTCGGCCGGCACACGCGTGTCCACCGGTGCCGGTGCCGGCGGGTTGGGCAGGTGCTCGTCGTGCGACTCGACCTGCTTGCGCACCTGGTCGAAGATTCCTTCCAGCTGCTTCGCGAAATCGGCGTCGATGGCGTCCACGTCGGCCTTGGTGAGCACCCCTTCCTTCACCAGGCGGGCACCCCACACCTGACGCGGTGTGGCGTGTGCCTTGATGCGGGCGTAGAGCTCCGGCTGCGTGAAGAGCGGCTCGTCGGTCTCGTTGTGACCCCAGCGGCGATACCCCACCAGGTCGATCAGGAAATCCTTGCCGAAGCGCGTGCGATACGCGATCGCGATGCGGACCGCCATCACGCAGGCTTCCGCATCGTCGGCATTGACGTGCACGATCGGCACGTCGAAGCCCTTGGCGAGGTCGCTGGCGTAATGCGTGCTGCGGGCATCGATCGGGTCGGTGGTGAAGCCGACCTGGTTGTTGGCGATGATGTGCAGCGTGCCGCCGACCTCGAACCCGCGCAGGCGGCTCATGTTGAACGTCTCGGCCACCACACCCTCGCCGATGAACGCGGCGTCACCGTGCACGCAGATTGTCAGCACCGTCTTCGGATCACGCTCGAGCGTGGTGCCCTTGAGCCGCTGGCGGGCGCGGGCGACACCGTTGATCACCGGGTTCGCGAACTCGAGGTGGCTCGGGTTCGGCACCAGCATCAGGTCCACCGTGGCGCCGCCGGCCAGCGTGCGCGAGCCTTCGTAGCCCATGTGGTACTTCACGTCGCCGGTCTCGCTGTCCGGCGCAGCGCCGTGGCGCCCCTCGAACTCCGAGAACAACGCCTCGTACGGCTTGCCCATGAAGTTGGTGAGCACGTTGAGGCGCCCGCGATGCGCCATGCCGACGACGACCTGCGTGGTGCCCTGCTGCGACGCCTCGGTGATGGCGGTGTCGAGCATCGGCACCATCGCATCGGTGCCTTCGATGCTGAAGCGCTTCTTGCCCTGGTAGGCGCGACCGAGGAATCGCTCGAGGCCATCGACCTGCGTGAGGCGCTTCAGCACCTCCACCTTTTCGGCGGCGGTGAGCTGCCGGGTGAGCTGCTCCTCGCGCAGGATGGTGCGGAACCAGAGGCGCTCGGTCTCGTCGGGAAGGTGCATCACCTCGAGCGCGAGGCGCGACGAGTAGCGGCGGCGGAGCATCGCGATCACGTCGGCCGCAGTGCGGAAGCGCGGATCGTTGTAGCCGAGCGAGGATGCCGGCACGCGCGCCAGGTCGGGCGCGGTGATGTTGTGGTATTCCGGGGTCAGCTCGGCGGCACCGAGCGGCGACGTGCCGAGCGGATCGAGCGGCACGGCGAGGTGCCCGAAGATGCGGATGTTCTGCGCCAGCGAGGCGGCGGCAGCAGCCAGGCGCGGCAGGTCAGGATCCCCTGCGGCCGCGGAGGCGACGGTGGCGCTGTTCCCCCCGCCGAACTGGGCGGCGAGGCGGAAGAACTGTCGCCAGGACTCGTCCACGCTGGACGGGTCGGCCCGGAATGCCTCGAACTGCTCGGCGATGTAGCCGTCGTTGAAGGCGCTGGTCGTGATCGTGGTGTCAGCCATGCGGGCAAATCTACAGTACCCGGCGTCCGGTTTGCCCCCGCGCCACGGTGGGTCGAGCCGGGCGGGAACGGACAGCGTTCGAGGGGCCTTGTCCGATGATGCCTCCCAAACGCCCCAACCGAGCCCGACCGCCGTCCGAGCGGCCCGCCAAGATTTGCGTGACGTGCGGGAAGCCGTTCACGTGGCGGAAGAAGTGGGAGCGGGACTGGGAGCAGGTGAAGTACTGCTCCGACCGCTGTCGGAGTGCCGGCGCGCGGTCGAGCTGACGGCCTCGAAACTCGTCGCCGGCGCTCCGTCCGAGCGTGATGCCGGATCGGGGTCGCTCGCGGCTCTCGGTCTGCGGGAGTTCGGGCGACGATTATGGCGACTGCGAGTGCAACTGCCTGACACGAAGACACGAAGCCACGAAGGCACAAAGCGTTCGTGCATCGCGCGGCACGTTTGCGGCGCGAGCTTCTCGTGCGGCAGCAGCAAAGAGCAACAGCCTGACGCAAAGCCGCAAGGACGCGGGGGCGCAAGGAACAGCAAGAGCTTAGGTGTTGGCTGCGCGGGCAGTTGATGGCCGGCAAGCGAACGCGTTGCGCCTTCGTGCCTTCGCGCCTTTGCGTCAAGCAGTTGCAGTTCGCAGTTGCAGTTCGCAGTTGCAGTTCGCAGTTGCAGTTCGCAGTTGCAGTTC
>JAZKJL010000005.1:399066-850754 GCA_040384325.1 Gemmatimonadota bacterium
TTCGCAGTTGCAGTTCGCAGTTGCAGTTCGCAGTTGCAGTTCGCAGTTGCAGTTCGCAGTTGCAGTTCACCGTAGCAATCACGCTGCAAGATGCGCGAGTTCAGACCTCGATGCCGTGGAACCCGACCTGGATGCCACCGACGCGCGTCTGCAGGATCTCGGTGGTCGGTGACTGCAGCGCCTTCACGTGGCTCTGCTCGGCCAGCAGGAGCGCCACGCGCCACTCGGCGAAGGGGCCGCGGGCCAGTTTGCCGATCTGCACGAAGAGGCCCGTCAGGGCATCGGCGTTGCCCACGCGGCGGCCGTAGGGCGCGTTGCTGCACCAGGTGCCCGTCTCGGCGGGCGGCGTGATCTCGTCCAGCGTCTTCTGCTCGAACTGCACCATTGCACTCACACCGGCACGCTCGGCGTTCTCGGTGGACATGCGGATCGCGCCCGGATCGCGGTCGCTGCCGATGATCGGCAGGTCGGTGATGTCCTCACCGGCAGCCTTGGTGGCGCGACGCAGGTTGGGCAACACGTCGCGATCGGCGCCGGGCCAGTGCTCGAATGAGAACGGGCGGGCGCGACCCGGGGCCTGCTTGCGCGCGATCATCGCGGCCTCGATCGGGAACGTGCCGCTGCCGCACATCGGGTCGAGGAACGGCTGCGTGCCGTCGTAGTCCACCGCCAGAAGGCAGGCCGCGGCAACCGTCTCGCGCAGGGGCGCCTTGGCCACCGCCTGCCGATAGCCGCGCCGGTGCAGCAGCTCTCCCGAGGTGTCGGCGCTCACGGTGCAGACATCGTGCACGATGCGCACCAGGATCCGCTGCGCCTCGTCGGTGGGCGCATCGTCGTCGCCGCTCTCGGTGAGGCGAACGACCGGCGCATCGACGCCGAAGTGTTTCGACACCTGGCGCACGATCCGCTCGGCCACCGCATCCGAGTGATAGAGGCGCGACTTGCGGCAGGTGACACGCACCGAGATCGGCTGGCCGGGCAGCAGCACGCGTCGCCACGGCAGCTTGGCGGCGCCCTTTTCGAGGTCCGCGAAGCCCTGCGCCTTGAACTCGCCCAGCCGCACGATCACGCGCGATGCGGTGCGCAGCCAGAGGTTGGCGAGGGCGATGGTGCGGAAGTCGGCCGTGAACGCCACGCCGTCGGGCGTGGGCGGCTCGTGCGGAATGCCGAGGGCCGTGAGCTCGGCGGCGGTGACGGGTGCGATGCCGGGGGCGGTGATCGCGAAGGCGGACCAGGGGGTAGACACCCGTGCAAGCTAGCCTGACTCGGGTGCGGTCAGGCCAGCCATGCACGAGGTGCGTGGCGGTCAGCCCGTGCTCACGAAGCGCATCGGGTCAACGGCTCGCGGGCGACGCGTGGTCCGTGTGGCGTGCGGCGGAGCTTTCCGTACTCCGTCGAGGTGGAAGGTGCCGACCAGCTCCGTCAGCATCACCGCCTGGCCCGCCAGTTCCTCGGAGGCGCTGGCCGACTCCTCGGCATTGGCCGCGACCTGCTGCGTGACCGCGTTCAACTGCTCCACCGCCTGGCGAATGTGCTGCACGCCGTCGCGTTGCTGCTGGCCCGCCGACGCGATCTCCGCCACCACTCCCGCCATCCGCTGCACGTCGGTGTCGATGTCGCCCAGGCGTGCCAGCACCTCGGCGTTGTACATCACACCGTCCTGCGCGTTCTGCACCGAACCCTCGATCAGCGCCGCGGTGGTCCGCGCGGCCTCCGCGCTGCGGATGGCGAGGCTACGCACTTCATCCGCCACCACCGCGAAACCACGCCCGGCGTCGCCGGCACGCGCTGCCTCCACGGCAGCGTTGAGCGCCAGCAGGTTGGTCTGGAACGCGATCTCGTCGATCGTCTTCACGATGCGCGCGGTCTGGTCGCTGGATGTCTTGATGCTCTCGATCGCGACCGAGAGGCGATCCATGCTGGTGCGCCCTTCGGCCACCCGCGTCAGCGTGGCCGCGCTCATCTGCTGCGCCTGCCGCGTGTTGGCCGCGGTCTGCGCGGCGGTGGACGACAATTCCTGCAGGCTGGCGCCCACTTCCTGAAGCGACGCGGCCTGTTCCGAGGCGCCGTGCGCCAGCGCCTGGCTGCCAGACGCAATCTGATGACCGGCCGACGCCACCTGGTCTGACGACACATGCACCTGCGTCATCGCTTCGCTGAGCGTGGCGGCGGCGGTATTGATGGAGGTCTTGATGCGCGAGAAATCGCCGGCGTAGTCACCGGTGACACGCGCGGTCAGGTCGCGCTGCGCCACCTGTGCCAGCACCTCGGACGCCTCGTTGATCGGTGTCACCACGGCATCCAGCGTGTCGTTGATGCCCGCCACCAGGTCGCGATAGGCCCCGCGGAACGAACTCACGTCGCCGCGCACCGTGAGGCGTCCCGCCTTGGCGGCATCGACCAGCGTGCCCGTCTCGCCGAGCAACCGGCGCATGGTGTGCTGCAGGTCGAGGAACGACGAGCCCAGCACGTCCTCGGCGCTGCGCACAATGACGTCGGTGGAGACGTCGCCAGCGCTGACGGTCTGCGCCGCCGACGCGAGCTGCTTCTGCGAATCCACCATCCGGGCCATCGCATTCCCGAGCTGGCCCAGTTCATCCTTGGCGGTGATGTGTACCTGCTGGCTGACGTCGCCGAGGGCGAGGGCGTCTGCCACCTGGCGCAGCTGTGCCAGCGCGCGCACGATCGGCCGCGTGATGCCCACGGCAGCCGCGGTGGCGAAGAGGAGGGAGATCACGACGAGGACGATCATCGTCGTCATCGACGCCGTGTACGACGCCGTTCCCTCGCTGACGGCCGCCTGCATCAAGCCGAGCTTCGAGTTCACGAGACTGTCCATCAGCGCGTCGATCGAATCGGCCTGGGCGCGGATGATCCGCAGCCGCGACTTCGCCTCGGCGGTGTTGCCGACGTAGGCGAGGGCGACCACGGCGTCCTGCTGTGGACGCAGCACCTTGAACGCCTGCCGCACGCGTCCGGCCTGCTCACGGGTCTCGGGGCGCACGATGTGCTTCTCGAAGCGCGTGAAGCTGGTGTGGAAGGCGGAGTCGTAGCTGGCGATGTCACGCATGCGATTGCGGATCGCGGTCGAGTCCTCGTCGAGGATGGTGTTGCGAACGGCTCGCGAGATGCGGATCAGGCTCAGGTTGGCGTCCTTCAACTCCAGCGCCGGCAGCGCATGCTCCGTGTGCAGCGTGCCGACGATCTGGTTCAATCGGCGAGCGGTGGTGATGCCATCCAGCCCGACGATGCCGATCAGGAGTCCGAGGATGCCGAAACCGAGGGCCAGCTTCCGGCCGATTGCGAGTCGTGCGAACCAGTCCATTCCGTGCTCCAAATCAGGGGGCGGTGTGCAGGGCGAGCGAACATCCACGGGCTGCGGCACATGTCCGGCGGTCCGGATGCGCAGCAGGCGGCTGAGCGGCTTCGCTCGTGCGACGGGCGGATGAGCGGATGTTCGTCCTCACCGGCCTCCCTGAATGTCGGCCGACGTGGCGCGTGGCTTGATGACGCGCGATCACGGCGCGATTGACGCCATCTCACGAGGTGAAGACACGCCAATGCGACGAGGGGCGACCGCAGTGCGATCGCCCCTCTGGCAACATTCCTCTTGCGCCGGTCAGACTCGGCGCGACGCAGGGTCAGCGCGGTACGGTGTCGCGCGTCGTGTCGCGCCGCGTCGTGTCGGTACGCAGCGTGTCGCGAGTGGTCGTGTCCATCCCCGTGCGTGTCACGGTATCGACCCTGGTGACGGTATCGACGAATCCGGGTGCCATCGCCGGTACGGCTGTATCCGACACCTCGGTGTCGGACTTGCTGCAGGCCGAGATGAAGATCGCCGCCAGGGCGGCGCAGGACAGGCGGAGCGTGCGGGCAGACGTCATCTGTGTCTCCAATGCGGAGGTCCCGAATTCCACCCTGGCGCCGATCACTCGGCCGACGCCAGGGCGTGCGTCACGGCTTGCGTGGCTTGGTGCCGCGGTTGGCGCCGTCGGTCGGCATGCTCATGCCGGTGGCGGTGTCACGCCGTAACGCGCTGTCGGTGCGCAGCATCGCCGTATCGCTGGGTGCGTTCACACCCGGCTGACTGTCGGCACGTGCGCCTGCGGCGCTGTCGCCACCCGCAGCGTTACTGTTACCGCTGCAGGCGACAATGGCGAAACTTGCAAAAACGGCCGCGCTGAAGCGCAGGGTCCGCTTGATCATGAATGTCTCCAGTAGAGAGTGCGTCATGATCAGTCATGCACATCGCATGCCCTGCCATTGCGCTGCGCTCGCAGCCGAGCGCGTCAATACTCGTCGCGGCTTTCGGTGCGGCGACCTGAGCCGAGCGATCAAGCCATGCGTCGGTCGACACTCCCGGTGCACGCGCTCGAGCCCTGCCGTCGACTCGCCGCGGAACTAGGCACCAGCGACGGCATTGCTGCCGGTGCGCTTCCGTCGCCACGCGATCACGCGCACCGCCAGCAGGCCGGCGAACAGCGCGAAGTACACCAGCGGCCAGAACGTATCCTTCTTCACCGCCCACAGGTAATGCGTCGTGGCCGTGATCGCGACCACGTACGTCAGACGGTGCAGCTTCTTCCACTTCGCGCCACCGAGCTTCTTCGCCATGAAATTTGGTGACGTGATCGCCAGCGGCACCAGGATCAGCCAGCTCAGCATGCCGATCGTGATGTACGGCCGCTTGACGATGCTGGTCCAGATCTCGCCGAATCGGAGCTCGAGGTCGAGCCCGAAGTAGATCAGCATGTGCACCGTCGCGTAGAAGAACACGAACAGGCCCAGCATGCGGCGATAGGTGGCCAGCCACGCCCAGCCGGTGAGCTGACGCAACGGGGTGATGGCGAGGGTGTACGCGAGGCTGCGGAGCGCCAGCGTACCGGTGTCGATCTCGAGGATCTTCACCACGTCGCCATCGATCCGGCCGGTGACGACGGCGTAGGCGAGCCAGATCGCCGGCGCCAGCAGCACCACGAACACCACCGGCTTGAGGGCCCGGCCGATGCGCGGGCCGAGCGGACGTGGACGCGCCGGGGATTGCACTGCGGCGGTCACGTGCGCGTCCACCTCAGAAGTTGCGGCGCAAATCCATGCCCGCGTAGAGCGACGCGACTTCGCCGTACCCATTGAACATCAACGTCGGCTTGCGCAGGATGTCGCCCAGCTTCCGCTCGCGCGCCTGGCTCCAGCGCGGATGGTCCACGGTCGGGTTCACATTGGCATAGAACCCGTATTCGTCGGGCGCGGCCTTCATCCAGGTGGTCGTGCTCGGACGATCGGTGAACTTCAGCGACACGATCGCCTTGATGTTCTTGAAGCCGTATTTCCACGGCACCACCAGCCGCAGCGGCGCACCATTCTGGTTCGGCAGGGTCTTGCCGTACATTCCGGTGGCCAGAAAGGCGAGCGGATGCAACGCTTCGTCGAGGCGCAGGCCTTCGGTGTACGGCCAGTCGATGGTCTGGCTGCGCTGGCCCGGCATGCGCGCGGGATCGAACAGCGTCGTCATCTCGACGAACTTCGCGGACGGCAGCGGGTCGGCGCGGCGGATCACGTCGGCCAGTGGAATGCCGCGCCACGGGATCACCGCACTCCACGCCTCCACGCAGCGGAAGCGGTAGGTGCGATCCTGGATGCGGCTCGGCTTGAGGAAATCGTCGAGCGGCATGTTGCCGGGTTTGCGGCACATGCCCTCCACCTTCACGCTCCACGGTCGGGCGCGGAATTGCTGCGAGTTGGCCTTCGGATCTTCCTTGTCGGTGCCGAACTCGTAGTAGTTGTTGTAGCTGGTGACCTTCGCCTCGTCGCTCACCTCGTCGGTGGGTTGCTGCGCACCGGCCGGCCGCAGCCCACCCAGCATCGCCTCGGTCAGCGCGCCGGTGGCCGAAATGGCACCGATGCTGCCCACTACGCCGAGAAACTGACGACGGTTGAGGAATTCGTGCTCCGGCGTGATCTCGGAGGACGGCGGTTCGATGCGGTTACGGATCAGCATGACGTTTGAACGCGAAGGAAAACGAAGGGAAGGACGGCGACCGCTGACGGTACGCTACAACACCCGGCGGGCCCACAGGAGCCGCTGCACCACGTTGATACCCACCAACGTCGCCATGAGCCCGAACAACAGCGCCAGCCGCGACGGGAACAGGAAGAACAGGGCGTAGAACACCACTGTCTCGAACCCGGCCACCAGCGCCGGCGGCATCGTGACCGTGGTCAGCTCCCCACGCGCCTGAGCCCCGGCGGCGCGCTTCTCGAGCACGGCCGAGAGATACATCCAGCTGCAGGCGTTGACGAAGAAGCTGCCTTCCAGCACCACCGCCCAGAGAAGAACGTCGCGATCGGCGGATTGGATTCCCAGACCGACCGGGATGGCGGCGTAGACCACGAAATCGAGCAGGATGTCGAGATAGCCGCCGAAGTCGGTCTGCCGATGCGCCACCCGTGCCACGGTCCCGTCCAGCCCATCGGTGACCCGGTTCGCGAGCCAGAGCACCAGGCCGACGCCGAATGCGGCCCGCGAGGCCGCCACCGCCGCGCCAAGCCCCAGCACCAGTGCCAGCAGCGAGATGACGTTCGGCGGAACGCCGCGGAGCAGCATCGCCAGCGGCGCCAGCAGGCGGTCCTTCACGCCACGCAACAGGTGATCGAACATGGGTCAGTGGGTGGGAAAGAACCGGGCATGCCGCACCACCACCTGCACCGCATCGCCGAGCGTAGCGCGAGTGTGGCTCGGTGCACGCACGGTGACCGTCGCGCCGGCGGCGTCGCGCAGGTCCAGCAGGACCTCATGCGCCGCGTCGCGACGTGCCATGACGCTCAGCACCGGCGACGCCTGTGTGCCCGCCGTGTGCACCTCGAGCTCGTGCGAACGAACGCAGGCGATGGTCGGCCCCGGCTCGAGGCCCGAAGCATCGATCACCCCACCAAGCCAGCGGAACCGCGACCGACCCGCCTCTTGCTCCACCACGCCCGCCAACTCGGCATACACACCCAGCAGCTGCGCGGCGGTCAACGTCGGTGGGGCGTGCAGCAGCTCGGCGGGAGCGGTCGGGACGCTCAACTCGCCGTAGCGCCCGATCGTAGAGACGTGGGTGGCCACCGCCATCGCGTCGTCCAGGTCATGGGTGACGAGAATCGTCGCCGCACCGCTCACCTCGCGTGCCTGCAACAGCGCGGTGCGCACGTCACGGCGCACGGCCGGGTCCAGCGACGACAGCGGCTCGTCCAGCAGCAGCACCGCCGGATCGGCGCAGAGGGCACGCGCCAGCGCGACGCGATGTCGCTGGCCGCCACTCAATGCTGTCGCAGCGTTGACGGCCAGTTCACCGACGCGCAAGCGTCGCAGCATCTCGACCGCGCGACGTTGTGCCTCGCGCTTCGGCATGCCACGCACCGTCAGCGGGAAGGCAACGTTGTCCATCACCGTCAGGTGCGGAAAGAGCACCGGCTCCTGGTGCAGGTACACGATGCCGCGCCGTTCGGGTGGCAGGGCAGTCACCTCACGGCCCGACACGAGCACGGTCCCGCGTGCGGCCGGCTGCAATCCCGCCAGTGTGCGCAGCAGCGACGACTTGCCCGCGCCGGATGTGCCGAGCACCGCGAGGCATTCGCCGCCGTTCACGGTGAACGTCACTCCGGGCAACCCGATCCGGTGACCGGCTGGCAGCGACGCCTCCATCGATGGTTCGACCAGCAACGCGGTGCGGGAGCCATCGATCACCGATGGTCGCGGTGGACCGGCGAACAGCACCCACAGGTCGCGAACGTCGAGCGTGATGGTCATGCCACCACCGCCGATGTGTTGCGCGCCGCGACGCGTGATGCGCCGAGCACCAGCAGCGCCGGTATCGCCAGCGCCAGTGCGCCGGCGGCCGCCCGCTGGTCCTGCCCCGCCTGCAGCATCGCCAACACATCCAGCGGCAGCGTGCGCACGGCGCCACCGCCCACCAGCAACGTCAGCGCCACCTGCGCCCAGCTGACCAGGAATCCGAGCGCCATCGCATCCACGATCGGGCGACGCAGCAACGGCAGCAGCACCAGTCGCCAGCGTGTGAAGCCGTTGGCGCCGAGCGTGGCCGCCGATTCCTCCAGTCGCCCATCCCAGCGCGTGAACACGCCGAGGAACACCAGCGTGAGGTAGCCGAGCGTGGGGACGAGGTGGGCCAGGAACACGCCGAACAGCGAGCCGCCCAGGCCGAGCGTCAGCACGGTGAGCTGCAACCCGATGCCGAGAGCCACCGGCGGCAGCGCGACCGCCGCGAAGGCCAGCAAGGCCACGCTGCGGCGCACCGCGCGCGTGCTGAGTGCCGCGGCGCGTCCGAGCGGCAGCGCCACCATCGTCGCCACCAGTGCCGTGCAAACGCCGAGCACCACACTGTTCACCAGCGCATCCCGTCGCCCGGCGTCGGTGAACAGTTCACGCCAGGCGCTGGTGTCGATCGTGGTCGGAGACAGGGCCGGATAGAACCAGCCGCGCGCCAGCGACGTCGCCACCAGCATCAGCAGCGGTGCCGTCGCGAAGAGCAGCAGCGCGATGAATGCCAGTGTGCGCGCCAGAGAGCCGCGATCCACGGTCACGCGTCGTCCCGCCGCCACTCGTGCGCCACGGCCGCCAGCAGCGCCAGCACCGTCGCCAGCAACGCGATCACGTACGCCTCGCCGTGTGACGCCATGTCCAATGCCTGCCGTCGCTCCTGGATCAGCATCGGCAGCGCCAGCGGCGCGCTCGGTGCCAGCACCAGGGGCAGCTCGAGCGACCCGAGCACGAAGACGAACACCGCGATGATGCTTGGCCACATGCCGCGCAGCAGCATCGGCAGCGTGACGCGGCGCAACACCTGCCAGCGGGTGGCGCCCAGCGTCCGCGCCGCATCCTTCAGCGACGCGCCGCGCAACGAGAGCAGCGACAGCGCCAGGAGCAGCAGGAACGGCAATTCCTTCCAGACCACTGCGGTGATCACGCTGATCGCGAACGGATCGTAGACCAGCGCCGGAAACTCGGATGGGCCGGAGACGAGCGTGAGCCGTGTTGCGACACGCGACAGCCAGCCGCTCTGCGACAACAGCAGCAGCACCGCGATCGCCGCCGCTACCGTCGGCACCGGCAGCGGCAGCGTGGCGATCCGTCGCGCCACGCCGTCCAGCCGCCGGTCGCCACCGAACAGCAGCGCCACAGCCAACGCGCCACCCGTCGCCAGCAGCGTGCCGACTGAGGCGATCCAGAGCGAGAGCACCGCCGACCGCAGCACTGCGCCGTCCGCCAGCACGCGCGACAGGCCGCCGGGCGTGGTGTTGCCGACCAGCCCGAGTGCACCGGCGACCAGGTATCCCACGCCCACTGCGATCGGCGCGCCGAGCAGCGCGCCGGCCAGCAGCAGCGGCACGGCGCGCGTGCGTACGAAGGAGGACGTGGTGTTCACGGGCGGAGAGTGGAGCGGGCGCCGCGTCGGCGCAATCGCCGTCGGAGGTTGGTCAGCGGATCATCCGGCGCCAGTCGTCCTGCAGGCGCTCGTGATATCGCGGTGAGACCTCCGGACGGGCGTAGGCGCGAAGCGAGTCGGCCGGCACCAGGCGCGGATCATTGACCACCGAGTCGAACCGGGCACGCCACGCGGTCGGCAGCTTGCCCAGGCTGAGCACCGTTCCGTCAGCCCACACGGTGGGGCGCTGCTTCTCCAGCTGTGCCTCGGGGGTGAGCAGGAAGTTCGCCACCACCATCGCACCGGCCGCATTCGGCGCATTGGCCGGGATGCCGAGGAAGTGCGCATTGGCGATCGTGCCATCGCGAAGCACCAAGGCTCGACTGGACTTCGGCAGGATGCCCTGCATGGCCTTCGCCACCGCCTCGTTCTGGTTGTTCGACAGGGTGAAGTCGATCTCTCCGTTGGCGAACAGTCGGTGAAGCGCCGCCACGTCCGGCGGGTACTGCTTGCCCTCGCGCCAGAGGAATGGCTTCAGCGAGTCGAGCCAGGCGAACAGCCGAGTCCTGCCGCTGACGTAACGCGTGGAGTCGAAGCCACCGCGGAACGTGTCCACGCCACCGTTCAGCGCGTAGAGCATTCCCTTGAGGAAGGTGATGCCGGCGAAACTCTGGTCGTAGGTGAAACGACCGGGATGTGTGCGGATCCACGCCGCCAGTTCAGCGGCGGTGCGCGGTGGCACCGGCGTGCGGGCGCTGTCGTAGATCAGCGCCAGCTGCACCGTACCCCACGGTGACTCGAAGCCGGCCGGGTCCTGCTCGAAGTCGCGACTGATGATCGGCGACGTGCTGTCCACCGCCGCCGCGGCCGGCAGCACCTGACTCCACGGTCCGCCCAGCAGCGTGCGCGCACGCAGCGCAGCGAACGTCTCGCCGTTGATCCAGAGCAGGCTGGCGGTGCCTGTCGCGGCACCGGCTTCCTTTTCCACCGTCAGCTGGTCGACCAGCTCGTTGCCTTGCCCGCTCACCGCCTGCAGCGTGATGCCGTACTGCGATTGCAGCCGTGGTGCGACCCACCGGTCCACGTACGCATTGATGGCCGGATCGCCGCGCCACATGCGCCACACCACCGTGGTCCCACGCGCACGGGCGACGATGCTGTCCCACGGCAACGCCGCCACCTCGCCCACCGCCGCCGGTGGCACGGGCCGCGCGCACCCCACCACCAGCGCCGTCACCAAAAGCGCGAACAGCACGCCGTCGCGGGCGCGATCAGCCAGGCGTGCCTTCACGCGACCTGCAGGTCAGAAGGTGTAGAACGCGGAGAACTGCACCTGGCGCGCCGGTGCGGCGCTGGGATACACCACCGCATCACCCGGCCGGCCAACCTGCGTGCGCGCACCGCCACCCGGCAAGCCATTGGCATAACCACTGACGTTCCGCGTGTTGAACGCGTTGAACAGGTCGGCGCGCAGCTGTACGCGACCGAGTGTGTATCCGGCACCGAGGTTGACCAGCGTCGCCGCAGGCAGCCGCTCACCGTTGCGCGGCACGCCGAAGAACCGGTCCTGGTTGCCGAGGAAGCCATTCCCGAACGTATCACCCGAGCCATCCAGGTCGCAGTAGCTCGCACCACAGAAACCGGCGATGCGGTTGATGGGTGTACCCGACTGTGCGTCGAACACCGTGCTGAGCGACAGGTGCTTCACGCCAGTGTACACCGCACGCAGCGACAGCTTGTGCCGGCGATCGTTCACCGCATCCGCCCACTCGGCATCGAAGTCGTTGCCCTGCGTGGCGTTGAAGTTGATGTCCTCGGTGTTGTTGCGGCTGCGGCTCACCGTGTAGTTGGCGTCGAGCAGGATGGTGCGCTCGGGCTGCCAGCGGAGCGCCGTCGTCAGTCCGACGTAGTTCGCCTCACCCAGTGACGCAGACGTGGTGAGTCGGCGGAAACTGCCGGTGGCGGGGGCCACCGGGCGGAACGTGTCGCCTTCGGAGACCGGCACCGAGGTCACGTCCCCGGCGCGGATGCCACGCGTGTTCGCATTCAGGTCGTACGACAGCGGCAGGTTCATGGTCTGCGTCGCGACGGCATCCACCGTCACGCCGAGCGACGGCGTGAACTGGTACTGCAGGCCGAGGCTGACCTGGTCGCTGTACGGCTGCTCGAGGCCGAGCGCGAAGAGGCGGCGGATTTCGCGCGGCGGGAAGGTGCTGGTCTGGCCCGCCAGCGACGCACCACTCGGCCCCTGCAGATAGGCCGGTGCCTGGTTGCCTTCGAGCGTGATGGTGGCGTTGCCGTCGGCGCCGAACTGCACTGCGTCGGAGTAGATCGCGTACGGGAACTTGCCCGTGTAGCGACCGGCGCCGGCGCGCAGCACGGAGCGGTCGGTGGGTGTCCAATTGATCGAGAGGCGCGGCTGCAGGTTGTCCAGGTCGGGCGAACTTTCGCCGCGGCTGGTGAGGTCGTCGTAGTCCCAGCGCAGGCCGGCATTCACGGTCACGCCGGCGGTGGGCGTCCAGCGATCCTCGAGCCAGGCGCTGGTGAGCAGCTGCGTCAGGTTCACCTGCTTCTGTCGCGCATCGACGCTGTAGCGCAGCACCTGCGCGTTGTTCGGTACGTCGCTGAAGGTGTAGAAGCCGTTCGCCGACGGCGTGATGTTGCCGGTGTTGAGCACCGTGTAGGCACCGATCGGGTTGGTGTTGGACCCGGTCAGCTTGAATGCGCTGCGGGCCGCATCGACACCGGCGCTGATGGTGTGCCGATCACCGAGCTGGCGACGGTGTTCGGTGCGGAACTGGAACTGCCGCTCCGACTCGTCGAACACGAAGTTGCTGCTGCCGACGATGGCCTGCGTGACGGTGTTGCCCGGTCGAGCGGGATCGTTGGCGACGATGGTCACCTGCGGCACGCTGAAGCTGCTGCGGGTGGGCGGGAAGTTCCAGCGGAAGGTGCCGAACTGCAGCGACGTCACCTGGCTCGCGCGACCGTTGCTGAACGGCGTGCGGTGGGTGAGGCTGGTGAGCGATCCGATGCGCTGCGTGCGCGTGTCGGCTTCCGGCGCCAGGATGCCGCTGCCCTGACCTGCACGATCGGTGCTGGTGAGCGCGAACTTGGCGGTCAGGCTGCCGGCGGCGCCGAGGCCCTGATCGAGGCGTGCGAAACCCTTGTAGATCTGCCGTAGCTCACGCCCCACGAACGGCACGCTGGTAGTGGAGGCGATGCGGTCCTCGTTCTCGTTGGTGTATTCCAGCGCGCCGAAGATGAAGGTGCGGTTGGCCACCAGCGGTCCGCCGCCGGCTGCACCCACCTGCGTGCGCCGGAACCCATCCTGCGCCTTGTTGAACGCATCGGGGTTGCCGCCGGGGATGATCTTGGCGCGCGCGTCGAACGGCACACCGGGCCGGTTGTACAGGAAGGTCTCGCCACCCCACTTGGCCTTGCCGGCGCGCGTCTCGAACTGCACCACGCCGTTGCTGCTGCGGCCGATGTCGGCGCCATAGGTATTGGCGGCGACGCTCAGGCGCTCCAGTGCCGACAGCGGCAACTCGACCCGTGCACCACCGAGGAACCCTTCGTTGTTCTCGAGTCCATCGATGGTGTACGACGTGTAGAGCGCGTTGCTGCCGTTGATGGTCAGGCGTGGCGCGTCGCCGAAAAAGCCGGTGGCCTGGGCCACGTTCGGCAGCGAATAGGCGAGCGAGATCGGGTCACGGGCGTCGGTCGGCAGTGCGTTGAGTTCCTTCCGCTCCACCGTGCCGCCCACCGTGGCGGTGCTGGTGTTGAGCAACCGGCGCGGCCGGTCGGACACCACGCTCACCACCGAGAGCTGAGCCGCGGTGGAGTCGAGGATGCGGCGGCAGCCGGCCGTGGCCGGACGGCGGGCACAGGTGAGGCTGTCCGGCCGAGCGCCGGATGGGACCTGTGCGGCAGCCAGCGACGGCAGGGCCAGCAGCACGGTGAGACGGACGACGTGAAGGAGGTGCATGGGGCGAAGATAAGTTTGGCTGGGACGGGCCCAGGTGTCGCACTAGACATGGGGCCGCTGGAATGTTCCCGACGCTCTCTACGTCCCATGACCGGATCCGGATGTTGACGCTCTCGTTGCTGCTCGATCCCCTGCGCGATCATGCCTTGTTCGGCATCTCCTACCTGGAGTGGCTCCGCGGCCTGATCGTCGGCGTGGTCACGACCACCGCAATGTGGGGCATCCGCGAGCTGATGGTGCGCCGCCTCGCGAACGCGGCCGCCACCGACACCTGGGTGGACGACCTGTTCCTGATGCTCGCCCGGCGTACCTCGCGGATCTTCATGATCGCGATCGGCGTGGCGGCGGCGGGACTGTACGAGACCTCCGACACCCAGCTCCCGACCTGGCTGCGCCTGTTCACCATCGGCGCCTTCTGCTGGCAGCTGCTGCGCTGGGCCAACGCCTCGGTGGATTTCTGGCTCACCCACATGAGCCGCAGCTCAGACGGACAGCACCACGGCCGCGCCTCGCTGGCGGTGGTGGGGGTGCTGATCCGCGTCGCAGTGTTCGTGATCGTGCTGGTGCTGGCGCTCGACAACTTCGGCATCAACGTCACCGCCCTCGTCACGGGCCTCGGCATCACCGGCATCGCGGTGGCGCTGGCGGTGCAGAACATCCTCGGCGACCTGCTGGCGGCCCTCGCGATCGCCTTCGACAAGCCCTTCATCGTGGGTGACGAGATCACCGTCGGCGACCTGACTGGCCGCGTGGAGAAGGTGGGCCTCAAGACGACGCGACTGCGCCTCGGCACCGGCGAGGAAGTGAGCGTCGCCAATGCCGAGGTGATGAAGACGCGCCTCACCAACAACTCGCGGACGATGCGCCGCATGCTGCCGCTGACGGTCGGCGTCGCCGCCGCCGGCATCAGTGGTGAAGCGCTGACGGCGCTTGCCGCCAAGTGCGAAGGTGCGGCCAGCGGCGTCAAAGGCGTGACGTCAGCCAAGGCGCGCCTGCACGCCGTGGTGGACGGCCGCGCGCGCATCGTGGTCGAGAGCGTGCTCGAATCGCCGCAGGTCCTCGTCACCACCCGCCCCCTCCTGATCGCCGCCCTCACCGACGCCGGCTCCACCCCCGAACGGCCGGTCCTTGGCGTCAACTGATCTCTTCAGCGCCTGGTCCTGCGACTTTCGCGGCAGCGACAACGGCAACGGCAACGGCAACTGCAACGGCAACTGCCTGACACAAGGGCACGAAGGCACAAGGACACAAAGCGGTCCGAGACAAGTCAGCCTTCCGTTCCAACGTGAAATGCCGTGTTTTTGGAATTGAACAGCAACGGCAACCGCGTGACGCAAAGGCGCAGGGACGCGAAGGCGCAACGCGTTCTACGCGGGGGAGAATGGGACAATTTGCGGTGACGACACATTCAATCAGTCATTGATGCATCGTCACGGAGTTTTCTCATCGAGCCGTACTCTTTGCGCCTTTGCGTCTTTGCGCCTTTGTGTCAAGTAGTTGCGTTTTGCTTTTGCTGTTGCCGATCGTGCGCATCGCAGAGCTAGGCCCTCGCGAAATGCGCCTCGATGCGTGCCAGGGCGACGCCGGTACCGTCTTCCGCGCGAACACGCCCGCCGAGTTGCGCGGCAGCATCGCGCATTGCGGTGTCGGTGCGCATCGCGCGGAGTGAGGCGGCGAGGTTGTCGATCGTCAGGTCGCGCCGCTTGATCGGCGGCGGTGAGACGCCGAGCAGCTTCAGGCGGCTGCCCCAGAACTGCTGGTCGAAACCCAGCGGCACCACCTGCGACGGGATGCCGCTCCGCACCGCCGCACCCGTCGTGCCGGCGCCGCCGTGGTGCACCAGTGCGCTGCTGCGCGCGAACAGCCACGCGTGCGGCACGTCCTTTTCCACGTGGGCCCAGGGTGGCAGGGCGGTGTCGCCGAGGGCGCCCCAGCCCTGCAGCAGGATCGCGCGACAGCCGGCGCGTTCGCAGGCGCCGAGCACCGTGCGTGTGAGCCACTCGCCGTCCTGCGGCGTCATGCTGCCGAAGCCGATCGTGACCGGTGCCTCGCCGGCGGCCAGGAATGCCGTCAGTGCGGGTGACGGCTGGTAGTCCGGCTCATCGAGGAACCACCAGCCCGTTGGCGCGATCCAGGGTGGCCAGTCGTCGGGCACCGGCAGCACGGAGGGGCTGTAGGCGTAACAGACCGGGTAGGCCGCGGAACGCTGCGCCGCGAAGGGGCCAAGGAGCGAGACCGGCGGCGCGTTGAGGTCGCGCTGCCGCCAGCGATTCACCGTGCGGCGGGACGGTTGCCAGAGCAGCTGTTCTCCGACGATGTGCGACAGGCGATTGCGGCGACGATCCCAGACCGTTTCCGGGTCGCGGTACGTCAGGCCGGCGGCCGGGAAGGCATGGGTGGGTGTCAGCGGCTGCATGAACCCGCCGATCACCGGCAGGCCGCGCGTCTCGTGCAGCTGTGCCGCGGCCAGGCAGACCGCGCCGTAAAGCACCACGTCGGCATCGGCGGTCACCGTCACCAGGTCGCGCAGCAGGCCCTCGAAGAGCGCCGGGAAGTCGCGGCCGAACTCGCGCGCGAATTGCCACAGCCCCGACAGCGAGCCATCCGCCAGCCACGCCCGCGCACCCGGGTTGCCGAGCATGCGTTCCGGGTCGCCATGCAGCGACCGGAACGCGATCCCGTGGGCGCGGATCCACGGCTCGAAGACGGCGTGCGTCGCCAGCGTCACGCGGTGCCCGGCGTCGGCCGCGCGTCGCGCCAGCGCCAGGTATGGCTGCACGTCGCCGCGCGAACCCGAGGTCACGATCACCAGATGCATGCGCGTGGAATATGGCCTGAGATCGCTAACTTCCATCGATGACACAGATGGAGATCATGCCGCCGGCGCTGGAGAAGGTGCTGTCGCGGTTCCGCAGCATGGGCCGTGAGGAGAAGATGGCCAGCCTCGTCGCCTACGCGCGCAAGCTGGAAGCCTTGCCGGTGCGCCTCGCCGCCCTCGATCGCACGCCGTTCGCCGTGCCCGAATGCCAGACGCGGGTCGACATCTTCCCCGAGGTTCACGACGGCCTGCTGCACTTCTACGCCGACGTCAACGTGCGCGAGTCACCCACAGTGGCCGCGGTGCTGGCGATCGTCTTCCAGGCGGTGAACGACCAGCCGCCGGCGGTGACCCTCGCCATTCCGAACGACGTCGTCCGGCAGCTGATGCACGACATCGGGCTGGCCGGCCGCGAGGTGGGGCTGAACGCGATGATCCAGCGCCTCAAGCGCCACGCGGCGGCGGCGGCGTAACCGTCATCTGCCGGGTGCACGGGTAACGGCGGGCCCGGCCGGCGATTATCCTGCAGTGCTCCGGGCGATCGCCCGGTTCATTCAGTCCCAGAGCCAATCGATGCCGATCACGATCAAGGTGAACAACAACGGCCCGCTGATGATCAGCGCCGCCGACGCCCCGTCCGTCACCCTCACCGACGCCGACGGGAACGTGATCCCGCTCCCTGAAGGCAAGAATGTCTTCCTCTGCCGCTGCGGCCTCAGCTCGCGCAAGCCATTCTGCGACGGCACGCACAAGTCGAGCGGCTTCGACGGCACCTGCATCACCGCCATCTCCGCCAGCTGATCCGTGCTCCAGAAAATGCTGAACGCCTGGGCCTGGGTGGTCCTGATCTCGGCGATCATCATCGGGTTCTTCGTCGTCCTGGCGGTCTTCATCGTCACGGTGCCGTTCGATCGCAGCCGCTACGCCGCCGGCCGCACCTTCCGGCTCGTGGGTTGTTCCACCGTCTGGCTCAACCCGCTCTGGAAGTTCACCACCGACGGCCTGCGCATTCGTGATCCGCGCCGGCCATACGTGGCGGTGTCCAACCACGAGAGCTACGCCGACATCTTCCTGATCTCATTCCTGCCGTGGGAGATGAAGTGGCTGGGCAAGGAGCAGCTGTTCAAGATCCCGTTCCTTGGCTGGATGATGTGGCTGGCCGGCGACATCCCGGTCAAGCGCGGCCGCAAGGAAAGCATCGTGTCGGCCATGAACGGCTGCACCGCGAAGCTGAAGCAGAAATTGAGCGTGATGATCTTCCCCGAAGGCACCCGCTCGCCCGACGGTGAGCTGCTGCCGTTCCGTGACGGCGCCTTCCGCCTCGCGATCGAGAACGGCACGCCGATCCTGCCGATCGTGGTGGCCGGCACGCGCCGGGCGATGGCCAAGCACACCTTTCAGTTCCAGCGCACACGTGCGATCTGTCGGGTGCTGGAACCAATCGAGACCACCGGGCTAACTCTGGCGGACCTGGCCAGCCTGAAGCAGCGCACGCGCGACGTGATCGCCGCTGCGAAGGAGCGGTTGCACGACGAGCTGGGACTGGGCACCAACGGCGAACCGCTCGGCCAGACGGCGTGATCGCGCGGTCGTCGGCCGATCCGAACATCACGGCACGACGTACTGGTTGACGATGAACGATCCCGGCACCACCACATCCGCAGGCTCGCGCAGCACCATCATCCGCGTGGTGATCGTGCTGGCGGTGGTGGTGGCGCTGGTGTTGCTCGGCCGCCAGCTGAGCGGGCAATTGCCGCGCCTCACCGCCGCCGTGGACGGCCTCGGCGTGTGGGGGCCGGTCGCGTTCATCGTCGCCTACGCGGTGGCCTGCGTGGCGTTCGTGCCCGCCTCGCTGCTGACGCTCGCCGCCGGTGCGCTGTTCGGCGTGGTGCGCGGGACCATCTTTGTGCTGCTCGGCGCCAGCCTCGGTGCACTGGGCGCGTTCCTGATCGCGCGGCACCTCGCGCGCGACTGGGTCACAGCGCGTGTGGCGAAGGATCCACGCTTCGCCGCGATCGATGGCGCGATCGCCGAGCAGGGGCGGCGGGTGGTGTTCCTGCTGCGGCTCTCGCCGGTGATCCCGTTCAATGTGTTGAATTACGCGCTCGGCCTGACCAAGGTGCGGGTGGCCGACTTCGTGATCGCGTCGGCCGGGATGATCCCCGGCACCTTGCTGTACGTGTACACCGGCAAGCTGGCGAGTGTGGTGGTTGGCGCATCGGATGCGACCACGCCGCCGAAAGGGCCGGCGTTCTACGCGGTGCTCGGCCTCGGACTTGCGGCCACTGCGGCGGTGACCGTGATCATCACACGACTGGCGAAGCGCGCGCTGTCCGAGGCCACGGACAAGCGAGCCGCGCCGCAGTCGTCCTGACATTTCCTCTCCGCCCCGACGCCGATGCTCGAGCACGACCAGCATGACCGCGCGCTGCTGGCGCAGGTGCATCCGACCGGTTGGACGAATCCCGCACCGGCGCCGAAGTACGACCTGGTGGTGATCGGCGCCGGGACGGGCGGCCTGGTCTCGGCCGCAGGTGCGGCAGGGTTGGGTGCGAAGGTAGCGCTGATCGAGCGGCACCTGATGGGTGGTGATTGCCTCAACGTGGGCTGCGTGCCGTCCAAGGGCTTGATCAGCGCGGCGCGCGCGTGGTCCACCGCACGTCGGGCGGCGGCGGAGTTCAGCGGCCCCACGCTCCCGCCCGACGCGACGGGCGACTTCACGGCGATGATGTCGCGCATGCGCCGCATCCGCAGCGAGCTCAGTCCCATCGACAGCGCCGCGCGGTTCCGCGACCTCGGCGTGGATGTCTTCCTCGGTGATGGCGCGTTCGTCGATCCGGGGACGATCGCGGTCGGTGGTGCGCCGCTCAAGTTCCGGCGCGCCGTGATCGCGACCGGTGCGCGTGCCGCAGCCCCGCCGATTCCGGGCCTGGATGGCGTGCGGTACCTCACCAACGAATCGATCTTCGACCTCACCTCGTTGCCGGCGCGACTTGTGGTGGTGGGTGCGGGGCCGATCGGCTGCGAGATGGCGCAGTGTTTCGCGCGATTCGGCTCGCAGGTCACGGTGATCGACATGGCACCGCGTGTCCTGCCGCGCGACGATGCCGATGCCGCGGAGGTGGTCCGACACGCGCTGATTCGCGATGGAGTCACCTTCGTGTTGAACGCGTCGATCAGCGGCCTGTCGCAGCAGGGTGACGAGATCACCGTGCGTACCACTCAGGGCGGCGCCGACACCACGCACGTCTGCGACGCGCTGATGATCGCGATCGGTCGCGCGCCGAACGTGGAAGGCTTGCAGCTGGAGCGCGGCGGCGTGGCGTACACCGCGAAGGGTGTGACGGTGGATGACCGCCTGCGCACCACCAACGAGAACGTCTACGCCGTCGGTGACATCTGCAGTCCGCTGCAGTTCACGCACGCCGCCGACTTCCAGGCCCGGATGGTGATCCAGAACGCGCTGTTCTTCGGGCGTGGCAAGGCGAGCAATCTGGTCACCCCCTGGGCGACGTATACCTCACCGGAGCTGGCGCAGGTCGGGCACACCGCCGAGAGCGCCGCGAAGGCCGGCGTGGCGATCCAGACCTTCACCGTGCCGATGCATGACGTGGATCGTGCGCGGCTGGAGGGTGAGACGGAGGGTTTCTGTCGCATCCATGTGCGCGAGGGCAGTGACACCATCGTCGGGGCGACGATCGTGGCGCCGAACGCGGGTGACCTGATCAGCGAAGTGACGCTGGCGATGACGAACGACCTCGGCCTGGCCGCTCTGGCCAAGACCATGCATCCCTATCCCACGCAGGGCGAGGTGCTGCGGAAGGTGGCCGATGCGTGGCGCCGGACGAAGCTGACCCCGACCGTGAAGACGTTGTTCAACCGCTATTTCCCGCTGCTGCGATGATTGCTTCGACGATGCGCCTCGTGACCATGACCACCGTGTTCTGTGTGGCCGCCGTCGCGATGGAGGCCCAGACTGTGGACCACACCGACTTCGATCGCCTGCTGAAGGCGCATGTCCGCAACGGCCTGGTGGACTACGACGCCTTCAAGGCCAGCCCGGCGTTCGCCGGCTACCTGAAGCTGCTGGCCGCCACCAACCCCGCCGCGCTGCCGCGCAACGAGCAGCTCGCGCTCTGGATCAACGCCTACAACGCGTACACCATCCAGCTGATCAACACCAAGGGCGAGCGTCAGTCGATCCGCAACATCAACAAGTCGTTCGGCTTGTTGCGGCTGAAGGGTCCGTGGTCCGAGCCGATGGCGGTGGTGGGTGGCAAGACCTACACGCTGGACGACATCGAGCAGCGCACCATCCGGCCCACCTTCCGCGACCCGCGCATCCACTTCGCGCTGGTATGCGCCGCGATCGGCTGTCCGCCGCTGCGGAGCGAGGCGTATACCGGTGCGCGGGTGGACGCGCAGCTGAACGACCAGGCGGTCCTCTTTCTGACGAAGACGCCGGCCAAGAATCGCGTCGACGTGGCGAACCGCACGGTGTATCGCAGCCCGGTCTTTTCCTTCCTGGACTACATGAAGGACTTCGGTGGCAGCGAGGCGGCGGTGGGGAAATTCGTCGCGCGGTATTACCCCGCGGGACCGGAGCGTACGCTGCTCGAAAGCGGGGAATATCGCGTGGTGAAGACGGAGTATGACTGGAGCTTGAACAGCCAGGCGAATGCGGGGTTGGTGCCGCGGTGACACAGTGCTGGATGATTCAGTACCGCGGCTGCTTCCGACGGTAGGACGGCGCTGCTGACGACAATCGCATCGCCATGCAGCGTGCTCACATCTTCGCCAGCACCGCTGCCGACTCCACCAATCCCGCGTAGTACGTATCCCGGATCCCCAGCGCGTTCACCTCGCACATCGACACCAGCTCGCCGTTGATCGGCACGTGGAACACGCACTGTGCCAGCCGCTCCTTGCCCTCGTCGGTGTGCAGCTCATCCTTGCTCATGAAGTGATGGCTGACGATCACCAGCGGTTGCACCGTCAAGCGACCCGACACCAGGTCGCGCAGCGCCCGCACCGGGTGCCCCGGGTCCAGCCGCTCCAGCCAGTGCCAGAAGTAGCCGGGCAGCTTCCGCAGCACGAACCCCGGCGCCTTCGCCGCAATGCCCAGTGCCCGTGCGATCGCGGTGCGCGTGGAGTCGGTCTTGAAACTCACGCCACCGAACCGCTGGAAGAACTCGTCCACCGTGGCCGCATGCGGCGCGTCGGCGCTGGGGCGCAGTGCGTGGAACACCGGCGCCTGGCCCTCACGATGCGCCACCAGGCCATGCAGGATGCGGTTGCACGACGGGTGCCCGAACCACACCTGCGACTTCAGTAGCGACTCGGCCTTCGTGCGATCACCGCCGGTGAGCGCGAACGCGATCCTCCACCACAGCGCCTCGCCCGTCACGCCACCGCCGAACCCATCCTCGGTGCGGCCGACCTGCGCGATGGGCTGGAAGCTGATCATGCGGAACACCCGCTGGCCGCCCGTCAGCCAGGTCATCACGTCGTGCACGCCATCCAGGTTGTCGCGCGTCACGGTCATCGTGGTCGCCGCACGCAGCGGGCGACCGGTGCGCTGCTGCGCGTCGGTGAGCAGCTGAACGAACTCGTCGCGCAACGGATTGAGCTGCGCCTCGGTCACCGCCTGCTTGTAGGCCGTGCCCACCCGGCCACGCTGCGTGGTGTCGACGTGGATGCTGACTTCCACCAGCTCACCTTCGGTGAGGTAGCGCTCCAGCAGGCCCGGACGGCGACGGAACGAGTCGCCGTGCGTCATCAGCATCGGCACCAGCTCCAGCGAGTGCGCGTACTGCAGCAGGTCGATCACCTCCTCCGGCGGCCGCAGTGTCACCTCGCCATCGGTGATCTGCAGGTTGCCATCTGGACCGAGGGTAGGCCGCAGCGCGCGCATCTGCGCCTTGATGGCGTCCACGGGCTGCGCCGGGATCTTGTTGGCGGCCTCGCCGAGGTAGCACCCGCGGCAGGCGAAGTCGCAGCGCGGCATGGCGCCGATGGTGGCGCCGCAGCCATTGCCTTGCACCCCCAGCATCTGCTGGCTGGTGCGCAGCGAATCGGGCAGCGCGTCCCAGTTCCGCGCCAGCAGCGCCCGCGATTCCGCCCGCACCGGATTGGCCAGCACCTCCAGCACTCGGCGCGGCAGTCGGGCGGTTGTCACGGGTGCGGGCATGACCGGCGGGTCTGAGGTTCGCTTCCACGGCCGACCGCATTCCGGAGCCGCGCGAAGTTCTCAACCCCTACGCCTTCCTCCCCGTTCCGGATCTGCCCGACCCATCCTTTCCGATACTTCCGCTCCTAAAGCGAGAAGACGCCGCGATCGTGTAACAGGCTGGCCTTCGCCACGCGCGCACAGTTCCCAAAGCCCCACCGCCGTCTATCGCGGAGCGTACGTCGCGCGGTCGTGGCCCCTATGCGCCCCCGCGCCCCCCGCGTCCCCCGCGTGAACACTTTTTTCGATGCCCACCGAGCGAGCGAAGCCCGCCCAGCAGACCAGCGGTAGCTTGAAGGATGCGACCGACCGCCCCGAAGACCACCGCAGAACTGCTCGACGCCCTCAGCACACCGAGCCGGGAACTGGTGGAGATGTTCGGATCGCTCGACGGTCCGATCACGATCCTCGGTGCCGGCGGCAAGATGGGACCGTCCCTCACGCTGATGGCCCGCCGCGCGATGGACCTCGCCGATGGCGGTCGCCGCCGAGCCGTGATCGCCGTGTCGCGCTGGTCGGACGAGGCCGTCGCGCACCAGCTGGATGACGCGGGGGTGCAGGTCGAGACGGTCGACCTCCGATACCACAGCAGCATGGAGCGACTGCAGTACACACCGAACGTGATCTTCATGGCCGGCCAGAAGTTCGGGACCGCCGGCGATCCTGCCGACACCTGGCACATGAACACCATCGTCCCGGCGTGGTGCGGCGAACACTTCGCCGGGGCCACGCAGGTGGTGTTCTCCACCGGCAACGTCTACCCGCTCACGCCGATCAGCGGGCACGGGGCCAGCGAGGCCACACCACTCGCGCCGGTCGGCGAATACGCCATGAGCTGCCTCGGTCGCGAACGCGTCATGACCGCGCTCGGCGCTTGGAATCTTTCACCCGTGGCGCTCTACCGGCTGAACTACGCCTGCGCCCTCACCTACGGCGTGCTCACCGACCTCGCGGTGAAGGTGCGCGACGGCGTGCCGATCGACGTCACCATGGGCGCCGTGAACGTGATCTGGCAGCGCGACGCGAACGACATCGCGCTGCGCTTGCTCACGCATGCCGCCGTGCCTGCAGTGCCCGTGAACGTCACCGGCCTCGAAGTGCACCGCGTCCGCGCCCTCGCCACCGCACTCGGCGACCGCCTCGGCGTCGCCCCGCAATTCACCGGCGATGAAGCGCCCGACGCGCTGCTCAGTGATGCCCGTGCGCTCCGCGGGCTCTTCGGCGACACGCTCGACCTCATGCCGCTGGAGACCCTGCTCGACTGGACCGCCGAATGGGTGCGCGACGGGCGGCCGCTGCTCGGCAAGGCGACCAAGTTCGAGGTGCGCGACGGCAAGTTCTGACGCGGCGCGCGCCCGTCACGCACTGCGGAACACGAAATACACCGCCGCCATGATGCAGAGCGCCGCCCAGAGGTAGTCCAGCTTCAGCGGCTGCTTCATGTAGAACACCGCGAACGGCACGAACACCGCCAGCGTGATCACTTCCTGCACGATCTTCAGCTGGCCAAGTGACAGCACCTCGGAACCGATGCGGTTGGCCGGTACCTGCAGCAGGTACTCGAACAGCGCGATGCCCCAGCTCACCAGCGCCGCGATGTACCAGGGACGGTCGCTGAGGTTCTTCAGGTGCGCATACCACGCGAACGTCATGAAGACGTTGGAACAGCCGAGCAGCAGCACGAAGCGGAGCAGCGGTGACATGCGATGCCGGAATGCAGGGTGGAATTGTCACGAATCGACCGCCGACGTGACCCGTCGTTATCGTAATGGCACCCGGCCGGCCTTGCGCCCGTGCCATGCCTCCCCGCCGCAGGAGCCGATCGACGTGAATGTTCGCCAGCACCTTCTTGGGGGCCAGGTGATTCCAGCCCATCCGCTGGCCCTGACCGCGTCCCGGACGCTGGACGAGCGTGCGCAACGCGCCCTCACCCGGTACTACATGGCGGCCGGTGCAGGGGGCATCGCGGTCGGTGTGCACACCACGCAGTTCGCCATCCGGCGGGTGGGGCTCTATCACCCGGTGCTGCAGCTGGCGATCGAGACCGCCAACGCCTCGATCGCCGCCGCACCGCGGCCGTTCGTTCGCATCGCCGGCGTGATCGGTGACACACCACAGGCCATCAGCGAAGCCGCCATCGCCCGCAACCTGGGGTACGACGCCGCCCTGCTGTCGCTCGGCGGGTTGGACGACATGGACGAGCGTGCGCTGCTCACGCACTGCCGCAACGTCGCCGACGTGATGCCGATCATCGGCTTCTACCTGCAGCCGGCGGTGGGCGGGCGGGTGTTGTCGTATCGCTTCTGGCGCGACCTCGCCGAGGTGCCGCAGCTGATCGCAGTCAAGATCGCGCCGTTCGACCGCTATCGCACGCTGGACGTGATCCGGGCGATGGTGGCCGCCGGTCGCGACGACGTGGCGCTCTACACCGGCAACGACGATGCCATCGTGGCCGACCTCACCACGCCGTTCCCGGTGCGCCGGCACGGCCAGGCCGCGACCACACGCATCGTCGGTGGCCTGCTGGGCCAGTGGGCGGTGTGGACGCGCCGCGCCGTGGAACTTCTCTCGCGCATCAAGGCGCTCGGCGATTCACCGCTGGCCCCCAGCCTGCTCACCGAAGGCGCCGAGCTGACCGACGCCAACGGCGCGATCTTCGATTCACTGCATCGCTTCGCGGGCTGCATTCCCGGCATTCACGAGATCCTGCGCCGTCAGGGCCTGCTGCGCGGCACCTGGACGCTCGACCCGCGTGAGACGCTCAGCCCCCGCCAGACCGACGAGCTGGATCGAGTCACACAATCCTATCCCTGGCTCACCGACGATGCGTTCGTGGCCGAGCACCGCGAGAGCTGGCTGACGCCCTAGCTCGCGGCGTGTCTCAGGCCGACGCGGCGCCGTCGCGCAGTGCGCGCCAGGCACGCAACGACGTCAGCGCGTCGTCGAGCGAGAGCTGCGCGGTCTCCACCAGTCCCTCGATCACGGCCACGCGCAGCGCTGCATCGTTCGCATCGTCGGTGGCCGTCGGTCCATCGAGCATCGTCAGCGGATCCGGCGGCACCAGCAAGCCGGCCCGGATCAGCTCACGCATCGCGCGCGGCGCCGCATTCTCGAGCCACGGCGCCACCACGTAGCGATGCCGGTCGGTGCGGAGCAGCACCACGTCGAGGAAGCGGTGGTCGCGCCCCAGCCAGACGCGCTGGCCGAGCCGGGTGCAGTGCGCCGTGAAGCACCGGGCACCGATGTAGAACGTGCCGCCAATGGGCACCGAATCCGGAACGGCCGCGAAGACGAGCGAAGACATGTTCCGGAGTGTCGTCCGGAGATGAGCCGGAGATAACATTCCCTACGCCGGCCACCCCTCCGCGGCCCACCCCGCACCGCGCCCGTGCGCCGCCGAGGCAGTATCCTGCGACGCAACGGCTCCGGCGGAGGGGGCGTAGTCAGTCGGCTCCGGACATCACTCCCAATCGTCTCCATGTCACGTCATCTGCGCCTCCTGCTCGCCTCGTCGCTCCTCGGCCTCTCCACGCTGGGAGCTCAGCCGGCGACCGGCGCCCCCGCCGCGCCGTCGGGCGGCCTGCCCACCATCGCGGCCCGCACCAGCGGCCTGGTGAAGCGCGACGGCTTTTTCCCGCTCTACTGGGACGAACGCACCGGCAAGCTCTTTCTCGAGATCCCGCAGATGGACGCGGAGTTCATCTACTTCACGTCGCTGCCCTGGGGCGTGGGCTCCAACGACATCGGCCTCGATCGCAACCAGCTCGGGCGCGAACGGCTGGTGACCTTCACCCGCAGTGGACCGCGGGTGCTGCTGATCGAGAAGAACTCCAACTTCCGCGGTGTGACCAGCGACGCACGCGAGGCGCGCGGTGTGGAGGAGAGCTTCGCCCGCAGCGCCGTGTTCGGGTTCACGGTGGAGGCACAGGAAGGCGGCCGGGTGCTGGTGGACGCCACCGAGTTCGTGGTGCGCGATGCGCACGACGCGGCCGGCAACCTGCGACGCAGCCAGCAGGGCGCGTTCACGCTCGACCGGCAGCGCAGCGCGGTGCACATGCCGAACACGAAGGGATTCCCGCGCAACACCGAGATCGAGGTCACGCTCACGCTCGCCGGCAGCAACCCCGGTCGCTACGTGCGCGACGTGACGCCGAACCCGGAGGCGATCACGATCCGTGAGCGTCACAGCCTGGTCGCGCTGCCGGAGCCCGGCTACAAGATGCGCGCCGCCGATCCACGCTCGGCGTTCTTCGGCATCAGCTACCAGGATTATTCGCAGCCACTGGGCGGCCAGTTCGTGCAGCGCTTCGCCTCGCGCCACCGGCTCGAGAAGAAGACGCCCGGCGCCGCGCGCAGCGAGGCGGTGAAGCCGATCATCTACTACGTGGACAACACGGCGCCCGAGCCGATCCGCACCGCGCTGGTTGAAGGTGCGCGCTGGTGGAATCAGGCATTCGAGGCGGCGGGCTACATCAATGCCTTCCGCGTCGAGGTGCTGCCCGACTCCATCGACCCGCTCGACGTGCGCTACAGCGTGATCGAGTATGCGCATCGCGCCACACGCGGCTGGAGCTATGGTGGCGCCGTCACCGATCCGCGCACCGGCGAGATGATGAAGGGGCACGTCATCCTCGGCTCGCTGCGCGCCCGGCAGGACTACCTGATCGGCGAGGGCCTCGACATGCCCTACGCCACCGGCACCGAGAAGGCCGACCGCGTGGAGCAGATGGTGCTGGCGCGCATTCGCCAGCTGTCGGCCCACGAAGTCGGCCACACGCTGGGCATGGCCCACAACTACATCAGCAGCGCGCAGAAGAACGCCAGCGTGATGGACTACCCGCACCCGATGTTCTCGCTCAGCGCGAACGGTGACATCGACATCACCCGCGCCTACGAAACCGGCATCGGCGAGTGGGACAAGGTGGCGGTGACGTGGGGCTACGGTGAATTCCCCGGCGACGAGCGCAAGCAGCTCGACTCGGTGCTGGTGTCGGCGCGTGGCCGCGGGATGACCTTCCTCACCGACCAGGATGCACGCCCGGTCGGCAGCGCCTCACCCGACACGCACCTCTGGGACAACGGCGCCGACGCGGTGACGGAGCTGAAGCGCATGATGACCGTGCGCCAGCGCGCACTGACGAAGTTCGGCGAGTCGGTGATCCGTCGCGGCGCACCGATGGCGACGCTGGAGGACGTGCTGGTGCCGGTGTACCTGCACCATCGCTACCAGCTCGAGGCGGCGATCAAGGTGGTGGGTGGCGTGACGTACGCGTACACGATGCGCGGTGATGGACTTCCGGGCCCGGTGGCCGTGCCGGCTGCGAAGCAGCAGCTGGCGCTGGATGCGATCACCGACGTGCTCTCACCGGCCAACCTGGCGTTGCCGCGCGCACTGCTGGCGCAGCTCCCACCGCGCCCGTTCCTGATCGAGCCGACGCGTGAGCTCTTCGATCGCTGGACGGGCATCACCTTCGATCCGCTGGCGCCCGGCGCGACGATCGCCAACGTGACCTTCGACCTCCTGCTCGACAGCGAACGCGCCGCGCGCCTCGTCGCGCAGAAGGCGCTCGATCCCTCGCTGCCAGGCTTCGGCGACGTGCTGAAGCGCATCGAGTCCCGCATCTTCACCACCGGCGGCAGCAACTACGACGTCGCCCTCGGTGCCATGGTCCAGCGCGCGTATGTGGATCATGTCCTGACGCTGGCCGAAAGCGCCGAGATGCCGCTGGTGCGCGCCGAGGCGCGTTACGCGCTGGTCGGTCTCCTCAACACCACGCTGCGCGCCGGCCCCTCCGGCCGCGCCAGCGCCGCACACGAACAACTCGCCGCCGACATCCGCGGCTGGATCGCCGGCACCTATAAGCCCGCCGAGAAGAAGCTCAAGCTGAACGTGCCGCCAGGGAGTCCGATCGGGGACATGTAGTTTCGTGCTCGCTCGGCAGCAATCGCGAGAGCAACCGCTGAAGAGCAACTGCCTAAGAGCAACTGCTTGACGCAAAGGCACGAAGGCGCAAAGACGCAAAGCGTTCTGGCGCGAACGGGATGAATATTGTGAACAGCAGAAGAGGAGCATCGCAGCGATCAGCGATGCTCCCCTTCTGCTTTGTTGTGTTCTTCATTCCAAAAAGCTTTCGCCCGCGAATGAAAGCGTTGCGCCTTTGCGTCCTTGTGCCTTTGCGTCGAGTAGTTGCAGTTCGCAGTTCGCGTACCAACGACGCTAGGGAAGAAGCGCCGACGCCCAGCTCGCACGCGCTGGTTGCTCGAAGGTGTTGCGCCACTCGCCGACCGACTCGGCGAGGGTCGCGAAGACGGGAGTGTCGGGCGTCACGGTGCCGCTGGTCGCGCGCGACTCGAACTCGGCGCGCGGTGTGACGTGGATCGCGCCGTCCGCATCACGCCAGGCGACCCGGCCGGAGCCCAGCAGGTCGGCGCCGAGTCGTGATTGCACGCGGCCGATGGTGCGGAACAGGCCATCGATCGAGCAGCCCGAGGCGCCGGTCGCCGCCTCGTCCACGGCAATGGCGAGGAAGCGGTCATCGCGCCAGTCACGCGCGCAGACCAGCGGCACCCCGTGCGCCGCCCATTGCGCGAGGTGCTGGTCCACCGCCTGCAGCAGCGGCGATGGATCGGCGACCTGTGCGTCGGCAGCGAAGACCCACAGGCGCGCGCGATCCGGGATGTCCTGAAAATCGATGCGTGGCATCCGTCAAAGATACCGCGTCATGCTCGGCCCGCCGTGATCCCGTTCACTGCGGCAGCTGCGGACGCCGACCGCGCGTCCACGGCACGCCGGCCTTGTCCGCGGCTGCCTCGAGCGCCTTCAGGTCCACGTCCACCACCTGCCGCAGCTGGGTCAGCACCGCGCCGAATGCCGTGCGCACGATCTCCACCTGCGCAAGCTGCGAGGCCGTCGGTGCCTCGAGTGTGCGGCCCCAGCCCTGACCCACCGCCTCGTTCAGGCGGCCGAGCAACCCGGATGGCGCGTGTTCGCTGCGACGTGATCGCGTCGCGTCACCGCGCAGCGCCTCCTGCGCATCGCGCAGCTGGAGCTCGATGGTGCGCACCTGACGCACCAGCGCACTGTCGGCCGTGGCCGTCTCGTCGATCGCGCGCTTCAGGAACACCAGCATCGCCTGCGTCTCCTCGATCAGTGCCGAGGCGCCGAGGACCGCGCGGCGCAGCTCGGAGGTGCGCAGGTCGGCGGTGAGCGTGGCCGCGGTGCGCGTCGTCTGTCGCGCGCCCGGCGCATCGGCGTTCTCCACCATCACCGTCACCGGTGCCGACAGCGACTGCAGCACGCCGTCGACGCGCGAGAAGAGCTGCACCGTGTAGGTGCCAGGCAGCGCCCACGGCGCCGGCGGCGGGGAGGAGAACGGAAACTCCGGGTCCAGCTTGTAGGCCGGGCCGTTCACCACGTCGGCCGCCTGGTGGCGCAGGTCCCACGCCACGCGATGCAACCCGGCGGTGGTGGGGCCGGTGAGGCGACGCACACGCCGGCCCGACGCATCACTGACCTCCAGCACGATCACCGGCTCTTCCTCGCGATCCTCGGCGCGCAACGATTCCCACGGCGGGAATGTCGCGTCACGTCCCGCCTTCGCCGCAGCGGCATCGGCGTCCTGTCGCACCGCCTTCTTCGACTTCAGCGCGTCGCGCAGGTAGTAGGTGAACACGGCGCCGAACGGCGGATTGTCGGCGATGTAGTATCCCGCCCCCTGGAACGAGGCGCCCGGCAGGCCAAGTGGCGTGGACTCGACGTAGAGCCACGCCTGGCGCGCCGGGAACAGGCGCGCCGGTGCTGCGATCACGTCCGGCTTCAGCGCGCGCAACGGGCTGTAGTCGTCGAGGATGTAGAAGCCGCGTCCGAAGGTGCCGAGCACCAGGTCGGCGCTTCCTTTGTGGATCGCGATGTCGCGCACCTGGATGGTCGGCATGCCGCCCTTCAGCTGCGTCCAGCGCGCACCGCCATCGTTGGTGAAGAAGACGCCGAACTCGGTGCCCACGAACAGCAGGCTGCGGTCCGCATGGTCCTCAGCGATCGTCCACACCGACCCGCGCGCGGGCAGGTTGGCGGCGATGCTGGTCCAGGTGCGACCGAGGTCGGTGCTGCGCAGCACGTACGGCTTGAGGTCGCCCGACTGCGCGTTGTTGAAGGTGGCGTAGAGCGTGTTCACGTCATGCTGCGACGTCAGCACCTTGGTCACCAGCGTGGTGTCGGGTACGCCGGTGAACTGGTCACGCGAGCGCCAGGTGGCACCGCCATCCTCGCTCACGCTGATGCGGCCGTCGTTGGTGCCGACGGCCAACACCCCTTCCTTCAGCGGTGATTCGGTGAGCGTGGTGGCGTTGCCGTAGAGCGTCGTGCTCTGGTTGCGCGCCACCGCATCGGCACCCTGGATGCGATCCATCAGGCGGATCTGCGTGCGATCGAGGTTGCGCGAGATGTCGGGGCTGATCGCCCGCCACGAGTTGCCACGATCATCGCTGCGCAGCACGCGGTCGGCGGCGAAGTAGACGCGCGTGTTGGCGTGCGGGCTGATGAGCAGCGGCGAGTCCCAGTTCCAGCGGAAGCCCTTGCCGTCGATGGCGTCTTCCGGCTGGATGCCCATCACGTCGCCGGTGGCGAGGTTGAAGCGCGACAGGTTGCCGAACTGGCTCTGCGCGTAGACGGTGTTGGGGTCCTTCGGGTCCACCACGCTGCCGAAACCGTCGCCACCGCTGGTGATGAACCAGTCGCTGTTGCGGATGCCGTTGTTGGTGCGCGTCCGGCTCGGGCCACCCATCGAGAAGTTGTCCTGCGCGCCGCCATAGACCCGGTAGAACGGCTTCGACTCGTCCACCGAGACGCGATAGAACTGCGCCAGCGGCAGGTTGGCGGCGAAACGCCAGCTCTTGCCGCGATCATGGCTCTCGTACACGCCGCCATCGTTGCCGACGATCAGGTGGTCGCTGTCGGCGGGATCGATCCACACCGAGTGGTTGTCCACGTGCTTCAGCAGCTCACCCACGCGACCGAAGGTCTTGCCGCCATCGTTGCTCACCTGCAGCATGACGTCGACTGCGTAGACACGATCGGCCACGTTCGGGTCGGCGAACAGTTCGTTGTAGTACAGCGACCCGCTCTGGTAGGCACTCATGCGCTCCCAGCTGGCGCCGAAGTTCGGCGACCGGTATGTGCCGCCCTTCGCATTGGCCGCTTCCACCACCGCGTAGAGCAGTCCCGGTGCCGCCGCCGACATCGAGAGCCCGACGCGCCCCAGCTCCTCGCTCGGGAAACCGGCCTGCGACTTCGTCCACGTCTTGCCGGCATCGGTCGAGCGCCAGACACCGGAGCCCGGACCACCCGCCACATAGCAGCAGGTGCGGCGTTGCCGCTGCCACATCGTGGCCACCAGCACGTCGGGATTGCGCGGGTCGAGCTGCACGTCGTTGGCGCCGGTCCACTCGTTCACGAACAGCACGCGCGTCCAGGTCGCACCGCCGTCGGTGGTCTTGTACACGCCGCGATCGCCACCCTTGTTCGACAGCGGACCCTGCGCCGCGACGTAGATCACCTTCGGATCGCGCGGGTCGATGAGAATGCGGCCGATGTGTTCACTCTCGCGCAGCCCCATGTTCTTCCAGCTCGCGCCACCGTCCAGCGACCGGTAGATGCCGTCGCCGTAGGCCACCACCCGCTGCGCGTTGTTCTCGCCGGTCCCGACCCAGATCGTGCTGGAGGTCTTCGGGTCGATCGCGATCGCGCCGGTGGAATACGAGCCCTCGCCGTCGAACACCGGCGTGAAGCTGGTGCCGGCGTTGACCGACTTCCACACCCCGCCGGCCGCGGTGGCCACGTACCAGGTCTTGGGATTGGTGGGGTCCACCACCACGTCCGCGATGCGACCCGACGTCAGCGCCGGCCCGATGGACCGGAACTTCAGGCTACCGGCCAGCTTGGCGAGCTTCGAGGTGTCGGCGGCGGGCTGCGCCGCAGTCGCGGGCGATGCCGGCGACGCGGCCGTGGCGGGAGTGCGCTGCGCGAGCAGCGATGAGGACGCGACGAGCGCGACGGCCAGCAGGGTTGGAGAGCGCATGCCGCGAATGTACGAGCCCGCCGCAGTCACCGCACACGGCCATCACGCCAGCCGCTTCGACTCACCCTTGCGACGGTACATCGCGGCGTCGGCGGCGCGGATCGCGGCCTCCGGATCACCGCCCACCGGCAGGTAGGCCTCCCCCACCTGGAAGTTGATGTGCAACCCATCCAGGTGCTCGCGCTTGAGTGTCTCGCGCAGCGTGTCGATCCGCTCGCGCACGTCCACCTGCTCGATGCCCTGACCCACCACGATGAACTCGTCGCCGGCGTACCGGATCACGTGGTCGCCGGGCCGGAAGCTGGACTGCAGCACCCGTGCGAAGCGGCGCAGTGCCTCGTCGCCCACGTGATGCCCATGGACGTCGTTGATGTCCTTGAAATCATCGAGGTCGAAGAACAGGATCGTGGCGCCGGTGAGCCGCGAATCGTTCATGATGTCGGGCAGGCGGCGACGGTTGAACACGCCGGTGAGCGGGTCGCGGTGCGACAGGATCCGCAGCTCGTCCTTGGTGGACTGCAGGTCGCCGTTGATCCGCGCCAGCTCCCGGCCGATCGTGTCGTAGAGCGCCAGCACACAGCCCAGCGCGATCATCCACTCGGCGCCCGCGTCGAACGACGACGACATGGCGACGAAGGCGCTCAGCGAGCCCTCCAGCGCGTTCTCGCCGGCCACCATCTGCGTGCCGTACGCCACCGCCTCCACCACGCCGAGCACGCCGCGCAACGCGAAACCGACCGCCAGCCAGCCGAACGATCCGGTCCGCCGCAGCACCAGGAACATCGACGCCGACAGCAACGTCAGCGCGATGGTGGCCGACATCAGCACGCCGAGCATGTCGATCGTCTGGACCGCCAGTCCAAGGATCAGGCTGTAGGCCAGGACCGCCAGCAAGAGGCGGCCGAGTGCGCCGCGCGAGGGGAGTGTCCGGCCGAATGTGGCCGCGCCCACCACCAGCAGGGCGACGAACGCACACTTGAAGGCGATGAAAGGGAATCGCGCCGCCATCAGCATGCCGTCGGACTGCTCGGCCGGCATCCAGAAGAGCACGGTCGTCGCCAGCGCGCCAAGATTCGCCAGCCACGCGTACACCCAGAGCCGCAGCTCGTGACGCTGCGTGGAGCGCAGGAGCACGAGAAAGAACAGCGCGATCAGCAGCGCTGAACTGATCTGAACGGTGGTGCTCCAGCGCCAGAGCTGGACATCCATGCAGGCAACGCTCGATAAACCGGTGGACAGGACGTGCGGGACGGCGAGCCGGTGCGTCAGGACGACCGGTGCGGCCGAGCCTGATGTCGGACTCCACGCGTGGTTCAGCAGTCCGCCCCAATCATACATCAGGCGTCCACGAAGCGGGGTCTGCCGCCACGTCCTACGGTCCGGAATGCAAACCGGACCTGTGCACATGATGCACAGGTCCGGCCACCACCCCAGCCAGCGGGGTGAGCGTTACTGCATGCGGTACACGATCGGGAGCGACACCTTCGTGCGCACCGCGTTGCCGCTCACCTTGCCCGGCTTGAAGCCGGCCAGCAGCAGGGCGCGCTTGGCCGCCTCACCGAACGCCGGCTGGGTGGCGTCCACCACTTCCACGCTCGACGGCTCGACCTTGCCGGTCGCATCCACCACGAAGGCCACTTCGGCGATGCCACCCATGCGCCGCTTCTTCAGGTCTTCGGGATAGCCTTCGGAGACGATGCGCTGGAAGGCCGTGATCGAGGCCAGCGACGGCCTGGTCTCCACCTCGGACAGCTCGTAGGTGCGGGCGGCGTCCTGCGCGCGCGCGGCAACGGGGGTCAGCGCCGTCAGGGCGGCGGCAGCAACGGCAACCATCGAGTAACGCGACAGCGTCGAGAACGTCATTGGTGGAACTCCGGGCAGATTGAGTGGCGGGCATCGTCGCTTGCGCCAAGGCGGGACACTCTGGAGTATCGGCCAATGGTTGACTCTGCTTTAGCGTCGTCTCGACCTGCCGATCCTTCCGACCGTCCGGCCCAGATGTGCGACGTTTAATGTGACGATTCCGTGGTGGCGCTAATGGATCGCATCCCATCGCCACTCGGCGCCGTCAGTCGCGATCGGCGCCCACCTGCCCGACCACGCCGCCGCCCGGGAACGCTCGCCGGATCCGCACCGTGCGCTCGAGCTCATCGCGCGCCTGCAGCACCTTGCGACGCAGGTCGGCGCCCAGCGCCGGGTGCGACGCGAGCCAGGCATCCAGCTCGGAGAGCGCCTCCGGTGATTGCTGCCCACCGATGGCCGCGCCCAGCCACGCGCCGAGGAAGAAGATGCGCCGGTTCTTCTGGATCCACGGCAGCGTGTCGAGGCTCGGCACCAGCTAGGCGCGGGTCAGCGCGTCCTGGTCGCCGTCGTGGAAGGCGCGCAGGCTGGACGTCACCCACTCCTCGTTCAGCGCACTGTCGGCAAACCAGCGCGTGTAGTAGTCGCGCTTGGTGCCCGCGTCGGGCAGCGCCGCCCCCGCCACGAACGCCTGTCGCTGGCCCTCGCTCGAGGAGTCACGCACGGTCTCCGCTCGGAGTCGCGCTGCGGCGGTGCCGTGATTGGTGGATGCCAGCTGTGTGACGATCGCCCACCGCGTCGGCGGTCGCAGCGGCAGACCGGAGGCGGTGTCACCGGCCAGCCAGCCATCGAGCCGTGCCAGTGTGGTGGTGCTGCGGGCCGAGCCGATCAGCGCGTCGAGCTGCGCCTTGCGCTGGCCGTAGGTGCGCGTGGTGTCGCTGGCGCCGGCCAGCAGCAGCGCCTCGATGCGGTCCTGCAGGAGGTCGCGCAGCGCACCGCGTCCGTAGCGGTTGGCAGCGGTCAGCAGGCGACCGGTCAGCGCACCCGCGATCTGCTCGTCGCGCTCACGCGGCAACTCGCGCACCGCGGCCTCCGCGAACTGTGCCGGTGACAACTTCGTTTCTCGTACCATGTCCCACAGCGCACCCCAGAGCATCGCGCGCAGCAGGTCGTCACGCACCTCGCCGATGTGGCCCAGCAGCCACGACGTGCTGGCGGCATCGGGCAGCACGATGGCGTAGTTGAAGTCCCCGTCGTTGGCGTAGACGAAGGCCGGTGTGCGCAATCCACGCGCGGCCGACACGATCGTCGTCGCACCCGACATCTCCACCGGGAGGCGCACCGCCGCCGCGTCCGGATACCAGAGCAGCACCGAGGTGCGCATCGGCCACGGCGCCGTGCCCGACACCGTCGGCTGCGCCGCGCGCTGCCGCAGGGCGAGCCGCGTGATGCGTCCGTTCGCAGTCGTCAGCTCTTGCGTCACGATCGGCATGCCGGGACGCAGGATCCACTGCGCACCCCACGCGGTGAGGTCGCGCCCCGCCGCCGTGCCCACGCTGCGCAGCAGGTCGCGCCAGGTGGCGTTGCCGAACGGATGATCGCGCAGGAACGCGCGCACGCCGCGCTGGAACGCCGAGTCGCCCACCAGGTAGTCGAGTTGGCGCAGGATGCCAGGCGCCTTGTTGTAGACGATCGGCCCGTAGTTGCTCTTCGCCTGCTCGAGGTTGGCCAATTCCTGCCACACCGGTGTGGTGCCGGCGGTGGCATCGGTGCCGTAGGCGACGGGCTTGTTGCGCAGGTAGAAGGTCTTCCACGGCGTGCTGGCCGGCGCGAGGTCGGCCTGCATCTTCGCTGCCATGTACGTGGCGAAGCCTTCCTTCAGCCACAGGTCGTCGAACCACCGCATCGTCACGTAGTCACCGAACCACTGGTGCGCGACTTCGTGGAAGACCGTGGCCTGGCGGCCCAGCAGCTGCGACGTGGTGGGCCGTTCGCGGTAGATGAAGCTCTGTTCGTTGTAGAACACCGCGCCCGGATGCTCCATGCCGCCGAACGGAAACGCCGGGGCCAGCAGGAAGTCGTACTTGCCGAACGGGTAACTGACGCCGAACCACGCTCCCAGCCACTGCAAAGCCTGCGTGTTCATCGCGATCAGCGAGTCGGTCTCGGCTTCCTGCACGCGCGACCTGCGCGCCCACATCGTCACCGGCGTCGGCGTCGCACCAGCCGACAGCGCGCGCGACTGCGTGACGGTGGCATACGGCCCGGCGGCGAACGCGATCAGGTAGGTGCTGATCGGCTGCGTCTCGGCAAAGCGATGCCGCAGCGAACGTGCGGTGGTGTCCACCTGCGTGGCCGCACCGTTGGCCAGCACCGACCACTCGCGCGGTGCCTCGATGCGGAGCGTGACACGAGCCTTCAGGTCCGGCTGGTCGAAGGAGGGGAAGAGCAGGTTCGCATCGGACGGCACCAGCAACGTGTAGAGATAGTCGCGACCATCGCTGGCATCGCGCGAGCGGATGATGCTCGCCCCGGCCGCCGCGATCGGCGATGTGAAGCGCACCTGCACTTCGTTCTCGCCATCCCGCATCGCCGACGCGGGAATGCGGATGTGCGCGCGGTTCCAGCGCTCGGTCGTCATCGGCAACTCGACGCCGTTGGCGCGCAGCTGCGAGACGGCGGTACCGCGGAAGTCGAGGATCGCGTCGTGCACCCCGCGCTGGCGGAAGCGCACCGTCACCGTGCCCGGCGCACTGTCGGCGTGCGTGACGTCGAGGGTCAGGGTGTACCGCACGTCGCTGATCCGCGACGCGCGTTCGGTGGCCAGGACGTGCGGTACACCCGGTGCCAGTCGCGCATCGCCGGCACCTGACTGCCCCTCTGCGATGGCACAGGCGCAGAGCAGCAATCCTGCGACCGCCGTGGCGTGTCTCACCGCGCCGGCACCGCAGGCACGGTGACGGCCGGCTGTCCACCGACGCGTCGTGCACCATTCAGCGTCGCCAGCCCGGTGGTGCTGAGCGACTTCCACTGCGCCATGGTTGATGCGCCAAGCGTGCGTGCATTGGTGATTGCAGCCACCTGCGCCGCCGTCGGCGCCACGTCGGCGCCCTGGATCGCGTTCACCGACGCCATCATCGCCGTCGCGGCCCCGATGAGCGTGCCACCGGTGGCCGCACCACCGCGGCGACGGCCGCGCGGCCGTCCTCCCGCCGGCGTGGGCGGTGCGATGCTGTCCAGCTGCGCACGGAACGCCACCGTGGGTGCATCGGTCGCTGCGCCCAGCGAGACGGACAGCGCGCGCGCCTGTCGCTGCGCGGCGTGCACGGCGTGTGCCGCACTCCACACGTCGCGCGAGAGCGTCGCCAGCTGCGTCAGTGCCGCAGCACTGGTCTTCACGCGCGGATCGAGCACCAGTGTGATCGGCTGCGTGTAGCGCGTGCCGTTCACGGTCAGGCGCACGGTGTAGTTGCCGGGTGGTGCCCACGGGGAATCGATGGTGGGATAGGTGCGATGCGGCACCGCCCCCTTCGCCTCCTCGTCATTCACTTCCGTCGCACTCTCCATCGGCAGCGGATCGAGGTGCAGGTCCCACGCGAAGCGATGCATGCCGGCGCTCGTCGAGAGCCGGATCGGCTTCGCCTGCCAGTACAACGGCACGTTGCAGAACGGCGCACTCGGCGTGGCCTGACAGACCTTGTCGTACGCGGCCGCGTTCAGTGCCGGATGTGGATCCAGTGCCAGCTCGTTGCTGGAATGGCTGCGCACCACATGACCGGCGGCGTCGACGATCTCCAGCGTCACCGGGCCGCTGGCGTCGGCCGCCAGGCGGTAGTCGATGATCGCACCGGGCAGCGGATTCTCACCGGCCGGCATCTCGGCTGGCCACGGTGTGGGATCGTTACCGGCAAACCGGACACGCACTGCCGGCGCCGGCTTGAACAGGTATGCCGCAGCAGCCGCACGCGCCTCGGCGGCCTGCCGGAGCGTGGTGATGTTGTCGAGGATCCAGAATCCGCGGCCATGTGTGCCCACCACCAAGTCGGCGCAGTGGCAGGTGCTGTCGTCCTTCACCTGCAGGTCGCGCACCGAGATCGCCGGCATGTCGAGGCGCAGCGATTCCCAGTGGTCGCCGTCGTCGTAACTCACCCAGACCTGCAGGTCGGTGGCCGCGTAGAGCAAGCCCTTGCGGCGCGGATCCTCGCGGATGGAGTTCGCCACCGCACCGCCCGCGATGCCGGTGTTGATTTCGGTCCAGGTGCGGCCACCATCGTGCGTGCGGTAGAAATGCGGGTTCATGTCGTCGAGCCGCAGCGTGTTGGCGGCGATGTAGGCCGTCTGCGTGTCGAAGTGGCCCGCTTCCATGTTGTAGATGCGCGTCCATGGCTTGATCACCGCTGGCGTGACGTTGGTCCAGCTGGTGCCACCGTTAATGGTGACGTGGATGGAGCCGTCGTCGCTGCCGGTCCAGAGCACGTTCACGTCGCGTGGCGACGGTGAGACGGCCGTGAGTGATCCGGCGGGCGCCACCTTCACCGTTCCGGCGTACTGACCGGCGCTGGCCGGCACCTCCCATGTCTGGCGCGTCAGGTCCCCGCTGATGCGTGTCCAGCTGCGGCCGCGATCGCGCGTCTTCCAGACGGCGTTCGACGCGTAGAACAACACGTCCGGGTTCACCGGCGAGAAGTGCAGCGGCATCGTGCGCACGTTGCGGCTGAATCCCGTCATGTCGGGACCCACGTACGTCGTCTGGTGCGTCTTGCGATCGTACAGCGACACGTTGCTGCGCATGCTGCCGAACACCATGTCGGGATTGCGTGGGTCCGGCGCGGCGATGCCGTACTCCTGGATATTGACGGGATGCCAGTCGTTGAACGTGATCATGCCATCGTCGGACCGACTGACCACACACGCCGAGCCCGAGTCCTGCTGGCCGCTGCAGACGCGGTAGGGAAACGCGTTGTCGGTGGTCACGTGGTACATCGCCGCTGTGCCCTGCGTGTACCAGTTGCTCCACGACACGCCGCGGTTGGCGGAGATCACCGCCCCCTGGTCGGCGACGGCGAAGACGATCTTGTTGTCGTTCGGGTTGATCCAGATCTTCTGGTAATCGTCGCCACCCGGCGCGCCGCGCACGGCGCTCCACGAGTAGCCTGCATCCTCGGTGCGCCACATCACCGTGCTGGCACTGTAGACGACGTTCTCGTTCCGCGGATCCACCGCCAGCGTCGGCAGGTCACCGCCGCCGATGCGGCCCATCGGGCGATTGTCGGTGACGCGCCCGCCCTGCGACGGCATGCCCGGCATCTGCACCGCGACCGCCCAGTGTTCACCCGCGTCAGCAGACTTGTAGAAGGTGACCACCGCCGGATTGGCCACGCCGGCGACCGTGGCGTACAGCACCTTCGAGTTGCTCGGTGCGAGGGCGATGTTGGCCTGGTTCAGCACCGGCAATCCATCCTTCAGCTGGCGCCACGTGGTGCCGCCGTCGGTGGACTTGAAGATGCCGCCCTCGCCCGCGAAGCCCTGTCCTTCGATGAAGCTCTGCTGCTGCTGCCAGAGCGTGGCGTAGACGATGTTCGGATTGGAGGGATCGATGCGCACGTCGTTGGCGCTCGTGTACTGGTCACGGAAGAGCACCCGCTCGAAGCTCCTGCCGCCATCCAGCGAGCGAAACACGCCGCGCTCCTCGTTCGGACCGTAGGGATGGCCGAGCACCGCCACGAAGAGGCGGTCCGCGTTGGTCGGATCCACGTCCACCTGCGCGATCATCTGGCTGTTGCGCAGGCCGAGGTGTGTCCAGGTGGCGCCCGCATCCACCGACTTGTACATGCCGTCACCCACCGCCAGGTCGGGACGGATGATGCCCGCGCCGCTGCCCACGTAGATCACGCTCGGGTTGCTCGGCGCCACCGCGATCGCGCCGATCGAGCCGGTGCCCTGCTGATCGAACAGCGGCACCCAGTTCGAGCCGTAATCGGTGGAGCGCCACACGCCGCCGTTGTCGTAGCCGGCGTAGAACACGTTCGGCTGCGTCGGCACACCCGCCAGCGCGCGGGCGCGACCACCGCGCACCGGGCCGATGTGGCGCCAGTGCATCTCCGACGTGATGTCGGCAGGCTGCTGCGCGACGGTGACCGAGGGGAGCGTGGCGCTACTGGCAAGCAGCAGCAGGGCGCGGCGAAGGCGGGACAGTCGCACGGAAACCGATCCGGGTGGGGGATGTCACCACTACGGGTCCGCGAAGTGGTGTGCTGCGGAAGATGGCGACCGCCACTCGCAGCAGCACCTGTGATGCTGTCCCTTACCGGCCCGTCGTCAGTTCCCCGCCTGCTGCGGCGCCAGCGTGCCGCTGCTCTTCGGCACCCGCATGCCCGAGGGCGCCGCGTCCGGTACCTTGCGCGCCCCGGCGATCAGGATCAGTGACGCCACCACCAGCGTGCCCATCGCGATCGTGAGCGTGGCGGCATGCGCGACGGCGCCGATGATCGGCGGTCCGATCATGAAGCCCACGTAGCCGATGGAGCTCACCGACGCGATCGCCGCCGCGCGACTCACACCCGGCACCCGCGTCGCGGCGTTGTAGAGAATCGGGACCACCGTCGCCAGACCGATGCCGACGATCGCGAAGCCGGCCATCGCCACCCACGGCGTGGCCACCAGCAGCACCACCAGCATCGCCACCGCCGCGATGGTGGGGCCGGCCAGCAGCATGGTGCGCTCCGACACCCGGGCACGCACCGAATCGCCGGCGAAGCGCATCGCCGCGGTCGCACCGGCGAACGCGACGTAAGCCAGGGCGGCCCGCTCCTGCGCGGTGTGCAACTCCTGCTGCACGTACAACACGCTCCAGTTGTACATCACGCCTTCGGCCAGCATGCCGAAGCAGATCAGCATGCCGATCAGCAGCAGCGTGCCCTTCGGCCACGTGAAATGCGCCTGCGCTGCATCGGAGACCGGGTGCGACGCCAGCATGCCGCGCGATGAGAGCAGGATGCTGACTGCCACCACTGCACCCACGGCGCCGAGTTGCATCACCGCCGGCACGCCGGTGCGGATCAGCACCGCCGTCAGCGCCGCACCACCCATCGCGCCGAGGCTGAACATGCCGTGAAATCCGCTCATCACCGCTCGGCCGCTGAGGGTCTCGAGGGTCGTGCCTTCCGCGTTGATCGCCACGTCGAACACGCTTTCACTGGCGCCGAAGACCATCATCAGCGGCAGCAATGCCCAGTAGCCGGGCAGCACCAACGAGAGGCCGAGCGCCAGGCAGAAACCCCAACCGGCCAGCACGCTGGTCTTGCGTGCACCGAGGGAGCCGACGACCCGTCCGGCGATCGCCAGCGTCAGCAGCGACCCCACGCTCATCGACAGCAGCGCGAGCGCGAGGGTGCGCTCGTCGAGGGCGTAGCGGCCCTTCACCGAGGGGATGTGCACGCCCCAGCACCCGATCACGAAGCCGAGGTTCAGGAACTGGGCGCGGGTGGCCCAGCGGGCCCTGGAGAGCAGGGAGCGGGGGTCGGCGGCGGTCGTGTCGAGGGGCATCATCGCCTCGCGGCGCAGTGGGGAGGAATCGGGCACTGCACGAAGTTGCACGAATCTGCACATTCGTGCAAGTCTGCGTTACGCAAATTGACTACTTTGTGGCATGGCGCATCCCAAGACGACTTCGAACACCCCGACCTCCGACGACAGCCCGCGCTTTGCGCAGGAGCGGCAGGCCCGTATCGCGGCGACCCTTCGAGAGCAGGGACGGGTGGAGGTCTCGGCCCTGGCCGCGGAGTACGGACTCTCCGAGGATACCATCCGGCGCGACCTGCGGCTGCTGGCTTCGCGAGGCCTGGTGCAGAAGACGCACGGCGGCGCGGTGGCGCTCTACACGACCGCCCTGCCGATGGCACAGCGGGTGGATGTGCGGGCCACCTCCAAGCGGGCGATCGCACGGGCGGCGGCCGAGCGGGTGCAGGCGCACCAGGCCTTGTTCATCGACGGTGGCAGCACGGCGCTGGCGCTGGCGCAGATCCTCGCGTCGCCCGATGCGCCGAGGCCGCTGACGATCATCACCGCCGCCTTCGACGTGGCGGCGCTGTTCGCCAATGACCCGACGGTGCAGCTGGTGCTGGCCGGCGGCACCTGGTCGCACGAGACGCGCGAGTTCTTCGGCGACCAGGCGCAGGCCACCATCCGTGCCCATCGCGCGGACTGGGCCTTCCTCGGCGCCTGCGCGCTGCACCAGCGAGCGGGCCTGACCTCGTCGCTGGCCGGTGATGCACAGGTGAAGCGCGCGATGATCGAGTCCGCCGCCGCCTGCGCCGTGCTGGCCGATGCCACCAAGCACGACATGGTCGCTCCGTACGCCGTGGCCGACCTGCGCGAGATCGACCTCGTGATCAGCGATGCCGGGCCGAGTTGGCTGGCCGGTACCGTACGCGAGGTCGTGCGGGCGGTCTGAACGCAACGGCAACGGCTGATCGCAGAACTGCATAGCCGCAGAACCGAACGGCCGCAGAAGGGCGGAGCTGCGCGGCTGGCGAGCACATGACGGTGATGTGGTTGAACGCACGACGTGCGTCCGCGCAGTCCGGGCTGGTCCGCGCGCGCGAGGCTCACTTTGATGGTCACTGCACTCGCAGTTGCTGTTCCCTCACAAATGCGAAGGTCGTCTGCGCACGGCGGCATGGATTGCGCGCCGAGGTTGGTTCCCTTGGTGGCAGCGCCGCGACCGTGGGCCGCGCGCTCGGGAAATCCCGTGCAGAGCCGTACACGCTTTTCTGCGGCTGTTCCCTTCTGCGGCTGTTCAGTTCTGCGATCCGCTGTGTAGTTCAAACTCGACAGCACCGCAAAATCTCCGTAACGACGAACGCGACATCGAACGGTTGAGTCGACGCGCCGATGGCGGGCACATATGGTGCGTGGTCATGTGCACGACCGACATACTTCACACACCAGAGGTTGCTGATGCCGTACATCTCGACGCAGTCGTCCCCGCCGGTCCAGCTCTACTACGAGGATCACGGCACCGGTCAGCCCGTCGTGCTGATCCATGGATGGCCGCTCAGTCATCGCATGTGGGAAGGGCAGGTGACGGCACTCACGGCGGCCGGGTTCCGCTGTGTGGCGTATGATCGGCGCGGATTCGGCGAATCGGAGCGGCCTGCCGGCGGCTACGACTACGACACCTTCGCCGACGACCTCCACAGCCTGCTCACGTCACTCGACCTGACCAACGTGATTCTGGCCGGCTTCAGCATGGGCGGCGGCGAAGTGGCGCGCTACCTCGGCAAGCATGGCAGCGATCGCATCGCGAAGGCGATGTTCATCGCCGCCGTACCGCCCTTCCTGCTGAAGACGGCCGACAATCCCACAGGCGCCGACCAGTCGCTCTTCGACGGCATGATGGCCGGCGTGAAGAAGGATCGTATCGCGTTCCTCGACGGATTCTTTCAGGGCTTCTTCAACCACACGCCTGGCCAGAAGGACTTCCCCGTCGATGCCATCGAGTACGCGAAGTGGATTGCCTGGGGCGCGTCACCGGTGGGTACGCTCGAATGCATCCGCGCCTTCGGCACCACCGACTTCCGTCCCGACCTGAAGAAGATCACGATCCCCGTCGCCGTCATCCACGGCACCGCCGACGCCATCGTGCCCTTCGACATCTCCGGCAAGCTGACCGCCGCCACCATTCCCACCAGCACCACGATCACCATCGACGGCGGCTCGCACGGCCTGCCGGTCACACATCCCGAGCAGCTGACGAAAGCGATGCTCGACTTCGCGAAGGCATCGTGACTTTCTGAACGGCTGATCGCAGAACGGAACAGCCGCAGAACTGCACTGCCGCAGAAGGGCGGGATTGGGAGGCGGCGAACGGCTCGCCTCCCGACCACTCCTGATCCGTCCTTGCGGCGACGCTCCGCGTATCTCGATGGTGGCAAGGCATAGGGGAACTGCAACTGCGAGCGCAGTTCCCCAAAGTCTTCCGCTTCGGGCATGTAGGAGACGGGTGACGACGGAACGATTTCGAACCTCCGCCCGTCGCGCCATCGCCCTGCTCACCGTAAAGCAGCCCAGCTCTTCTGCGGCTGTTCCGTTCTGCGGCTGTGCAGTTCTGCGATCCGCTGTGCCGTTCACGATCTCCCTGAATGGCACGACTGCCCGAACCCTTGACTTCTAAAGGATCTGGCGCGAGTCTCCGCGCACCTCCCGCGGAGACGGCATGAAGATCGTGTGCATCGGTGGCGGACCGGCCGGACTCTACTTCGCCCTGCTCATGAAGCAGGCCGATCCCGCACACGACATCACCGTCGTCGAGCGCAACAAGCCGTACGACACCTTCGGCTGGGGGGTGGTGTTCTCCGACGCCACGCTGGAGAACATGCGCCGCTGCGACCCCGCCACGGCAGCGGCCATCGAGCAGTCGTTCGTCCACTGGGACGACATCGAGCTCGATTTCCGCGGCCGCACCATCCGCAGTGGCGGACATGGGTTCATCGGCATCGGACGGAAGCGGCTGCTCAACATTTTGCAGGCCCGCTGCGAGGAACTCGGCGTCACGCTGCGTTTCGAGACCGAGGTCGAGTCCGACGCCGACTTCCCCGACGCCGATCTCGTCATCGCGTCCGACGGCATCAACTCGAAGATCCGCACCAGGTACGCCCAGGTCTTCCAGCCCGACATCGTCACTCGGCCCAACCGATTCATCTGGCTCGGCACCAAGCGCCGCTGGGACGCCTTCAACTTCACCTTCGAGAAGACGGAACACGGCTGGTTCCAGGCCCACGTCTACCAGTTCGACGAAGAGACCAGCACGTTCATCGTCGAGACGCCGGAGCACGTGTGGAAGGCGCACCGACTCGACACCGCCAGCGCCGACGAGTCGGTGGCATTCTGCGAGCGGCTCTTCGCCCGCACGCTGCAGGGCGACGCACTGCTCACCAACGCCCGCCACCTGCGCGGGTCGGCCTGGCTGAACTTCCAGCGCATCCGCTGCCAGCAGTGGTGGCACACCACGCCCACCAGTCACGTGGTGCTGATGGGTGATGCGGTGCACACCGCACACTTCGCCATCGGCTCCGGCACCAAGCTGGCCATCGAGGATGCGATCGAGCTGGCGCGGCAGTTCGACCGCCACCCCGACACGGGCCGGCCGCCGCGCGAACGGATCCCGCAGGTGCTGGCGGAGTACCAGGCCATCCGCGAGGTGGACGTGCTGCGCCTGCAGAACGCCGCCTGGAATGCGATGGAGTGGTTCGAGAACGTCGGCGAGCGCTACGCCGACTCGCTGCCACCCGAGCAGTTCATGTATTCGCTGCTCACGCGATCGCAGCGCATCAGCCATGAGAACCTGCGCCTTCGCGACCGGGCATGGCTGGAGCGTTTCGAACGCTGGTTCGCGGAGCAGGCCGGACTCGCGCTCGCTCCCGACGCGCCGCCGCCACCGCCGATGTTCACGCCGTACACGGTGCGCAGCGTCACGCTGAAGAATCGCGTGATCGTCTCGCCGATGGCGCAGTACTCCGCCGTGGACGGCCTGCCGGCCGACTATCACCTGGTGCACCTCGGTGCGCGCGCGATGGGTGGTGCGGCGCTGGTGATGGCGGAGATGACCTGTGTCAGCGCCGAGGGGCGCATCACGCCGGCCTGTCCCGGCCTGTACACCGATGCGCAGCGCGATGCGTGGCGACACATCGCCGACTGGATTCGCAGCCACAGCGATGCGAAGTTCGGCATCCAGCTCGGGCATTCCGGCGCCAAGGGGTCGACGAAGGTGATGTGGGAGGGCATCGACCAGCCGCTGCCCGAGGGCAACTGGCCGCTCGTGTCGGCGTCGGCGCAGCAATACCTGCCCGGCATCAGCCAGGTGTCGCGCGCCATGTCCCGCGACGACATGGCCCTCGTCAGGACGCAGTTCGTGCAGGCCACGCAGCGTGCCACCGACGCCGGCGTGGACTGGCTCGAGCTGCACTGTGCGCACGGCTACCTGCTCTCGTCGTTCATCTCCCCGCTCACCAACCAGCGCGACGACGAGTACGGCGGCTCGCTGGCCAATCGCCTGCGCTATCCGCTGGAAGTGTTCGGCGCCATGCGTGCGGTGTGGCCAGCCCACCTGCCGATGTCGGTCCGCATCTCGGCGCACGACTGGGTGCCGGGCGGCATCACGCCCGACGACGCGTTGGTGATCGCCCGCGCCTTCCGCGACGCCGGTGCGGACATGATCGACTGCTCGTCGGGCCAGGTGAGCAAGCGGGAGAAGCCCGTCTACGGTCGCATGTTCCAGACGCCGTTCGCCGACCGCGTGCGCAACGAGGCCGGGATCGCGACCATCGCCGTCGGCGCCATCTCGGAGGCCGACCACGTCAACAGCATCATCGCGGCCGGACGCGCCGACCTCTGCGCGGTGGCGCGACCACATCTCGCCAATCCGGCCTGGACGCTGACCGAGGCCGCACGCATCGGCTACACGGCGGTTCAGTGGCCCAAGCCGTATCGTGCCGGCAAGGCACAGATGGAATCCCTCTTCGCTCGCGAGAAGGCGGCACTGGCCGCCCTCACGCCAACACGGGAGCCGGCATGAGCACCGCCGACCAGTCGCTGCGCGGCCAGCACGCCCTGATCACCGGTGCGGGACAGGGCATCGGCGCCGCCATCGCGCGGGCGCTGGCCGACGCCGGGGCTGCACTCACGCTGCTCGGTCGTCGTCGCGAGCCGCTGGAGACGGTGGCGGCCTCGCTCGATACCGCGGTCACCATCGTCACCGCCGACGTCAGCGACGAATTCGGCGTCGGCCTCGCGTTCGCCGCATCGCGCGCCGAGCGTGGTGCGATCTCCATCCTCGTCAACAACGCCGGGCAGGCGGAGAGTGCGCCGTTCCGCCGCACCACGTCGGAACTCTGGCAGCGCATGCTGGCGGTGAACCTCACCGGCACCTTCAACTGCACGCAGGCGGCGCTGCCCGACCTGCTCACGGCGCGCGCCGGCCGCATCGTCAACATCGCCAGCACGGCGGGCCAGCGCGGCTACGCCTACGTCAGTGCCTACAGTGCGGCGAAACATGGCGTCGTGGGCCTCACGAGATCGCTGGCGCTGGAGCTGGCGCCGATCGGCGTGACGGTGAATGCGGTGTGTCCCGGGTTCACCGACACCGAGATGCTGCAGGAGAGCCTGGCCAACATCGTCGCCACCACCGGTCGCACCGAGGCCAATGCGCGCGGCGAGCTGCTGAAGGCCAATCCGCAGGGACGGCTGGTGCAGCCCGACGAGGTGGCGGCCGCAGTGCGCTGGCTCTGTTCCGATGCAGCGCGATCGGTGACCGGGCAGTGCATTTCGATCGCCGGCGGGGAGGTCACGTGACCGCCGCCCGTCGCGCGACACCGGCACGGCTGCTGGACCACGACGCCATCGGCCTCGAAGGTCGCGTGCATTCGCAGGATCACCAGTCGCTCAAGGTCTGGCTGCGCCTGCTCTCGTGCAGCACGCAGATCGAGACCACGATCCGCAAGCGGCTGCGGCTCGAGGCGGGGATCACGCTGGCGCGCTTCGACTTCATGGCGCAGCTGCATCGCCATCCCGACGGGCTCACCATGAGCGTGCTGTCGCGCTACCTGATGGTCACCGGCGGCAACGTGACCGGCCTCGCGGACGAACTGGAGAAGGAAGGCCTGGTGGAACGCATCGCCGACCCGAGTGACCGCCGGACCTCGCGTGTCCTGCTGACGAAGAAGGGCCGACGGCTGTTCGACGGCCTCGCCGCGCAGCACGAGTCGTGGGTGATGTCGATCTTCGGCGGCATGCCGAAGGCGGAGATGACGCAGTTGTACGACCTCCTTGGCCGGCTGCGCGTGCAACTCGCCGCCGCACCGATGCCGGCAGTGCCAACACCATCCGCGACCCTGCGCCGTCCGCGCCGATCGGGAGCCTCGACATGAGCACGCCCCTCGACCCGGCGCTGGTGGCCGGCACCTCACGCCCACTCGGCGACTACACCGCGCAGCACTTCGGCTGGACGCTGCACGATCGCGTGGGCGTGATCACGCTCGACCGGCCGGAGCGCAAGAATCCGCTCACCTTCGCCAGTTATGCCGAGTTGCGCGACCTGTTCGAGCGCCTGCGGTACGCCAGTGACGTGCATGCGATCGTGCTGCACGGGGCCGGCGGCAACTTCAGCTCCGGCGGCGACGTGCACGAGATCATCGGGCCGCTGGTCGGACTCGGTGCACCGGAGCTGCTGGCCTTCACGCGCATGACGGGCGCACTGGTGCAGGCCATGCGGCACTGTCCGCAGCCGATCGTGGCCGCGATCGACGGCGCCTGCGCCGGCGCCGGTGCGATCCTCGCCATGGCCTCCGACCTGCGGCTCGGCACCGCGCGCAGTCGCACCGCCTTCCTGTTCAATCGCGTGGGACTGGCGGGGTGCGACATGGGTGCCTGCGCCATGCTGCCACGCATCATCGGACAGGGTCGCGCCAGTGAGCTGCTCTTCACCGGCCGGGCGATGAGTGGTGACGAGGCGCTGCAGTGGGGCTTCGTCAATCGGCTCTGCGAGCCCGATGCGGTGGTGGACGACGCCATCGCGCTCGCCCGCGAGATCGCGCACGGCCCCACGTTCGCCAACGGATTGACCAAGGCCATGCTGCACCAGGAGTGGGCGATGAGCCTGGACGATGCGATCGCGTCGGAAGCCCAGGTGCAGGCGCTCTGCATGCTGACCGAGGATTTTGGCCGCGCCTATCGTGCCTTCGCGGCAAAACAACGCCCGGTGTTCGAGGGCAATTGATGCCGACCACCGATGAGTGACACCACCTACCTCGACTGGCCGTTCTTCGAGCCGCACCATCGCCAGCTGGCGGCAACGCTGGACGCATGGTGCACGGCGAACCTCGACCACGCGGCACACGACGACGTCGACGCGACCTGCCGACGGCTGGTGCGGCAGCTGGGTGACGGCGGCTGGTTGCGCCATGCGGTGGGCGGCGTGGCACATGGAGGCACGCACGACCGGATCGACACCCGCGCCATCTGCCTGATCCGCGAGACGCTGGCGCGGCACGATGGCCTGGCCGACTTCGTGTTCGCGATGCAGGGCCTGGGCTCGGGTGCGATCAGCCTGCACGGCACCGACGAGCAGCGTGCGCAGTACCTGCCGCGCGTGGCGCGTGGTGACGCGATCGCGGCGTTCGCACTGTCGGAGCCTGACGCCGGCTCCGACGTGGCCGCACTCTCGTGCCGTGCGCGGGTCGAGGGCGACACCGTGATCCTCGACGGTGAGAAGACGTGGATCAGCAACGGCGGCATCGCGGACTTCTACGTCGTCTTCGCGCGCACTGGTGAGGCGCCGGGGTCGCGCGGCATCTCGGCGTTCATCGTCGATGCGGTGACGCCCGGGCTGGAGATCGCCGAGCGGATCGAGGTGGTGGCACCACATCCCCTTGCGCGGCTGCGCTTCGACGGCTGTCGCGTACCGCTGTCGTCGCGGCTCGGCGGCGCCGGCGAAGGCTTCAAGGTGGCGATGCGCACGCTCGACGTCTTCCGGACCTCGGTGGCGGCGGCGGCGCTGGGCTTCGCACGACGCGCGCTCGACGAGGCGCTGCAGCGTGCCAGCACGCGTCGCATGTTCGGCGGCACACTCGGCGACCTGCAGCTGACGCAGGCCACGCTGGCGAGGATGGCCACGACGGTGGACAGTGCCGCGCTGCTCACCTACCGCGCGGCCTGGCTGCGGGACAGCGGCCGCAGCGTGACGCGCGAGGCGGCGATGGCCAAGCTGGTGGCCACCGAAGGGGCGCAGGAAGTGGTGGACGCCGCCGTGCAATTGCTGGGTGGCCTGGGCGTGATGCGCGGCAACGTCGTCGAGCAGCTCTATCGCGAGGTGCGCTCGCTGCGGATCTACGAGGGTGCGACCGAGGTGCAGCAGCTGATCATCGGTCGTGACCTGCTCCGTGCGCACGGCGGGGAGCGACAGTGACCAGCGCACACGTGGACACGTTCGCGCGCGACAACCTGCCGCCGGCAGCGCTGCAACCCGAGTTCCTGTTCACGCTGCCGTCACTGCAATTCCCGGCGCAGCTGAATTGCGCCACCGAGCTGCTGGACCGGCACATCGCTGCCGGACGCGGCGAACGCACCTGCCTGCTCGCCGACGGCATTCGCTGGAGTTACGCCGAGTTGCAGCGGCAGGCCAATCGCGTCGCGAACGTGCTGGTGCACGAGATGGGGCTGGTGCCGGGCAACCGCGTGCTGCTGCGCGCGCCCAATAACCCGATGATGGTGGCGGCGTGGTTCGGTGTCATCAAGGCCGGCGGCATCGCGGTGGCCACCATGCCGTTGCTGCGCGCGGTGGAGTTGGAAAAGGTGATCCGGAAGGCACAGGTGACGCACGCCCTCTGCGACGTGGCGCTGGCCGGAGAGCTGGACCTCGCACTGGCACAATCGCCGCAGGCTGTGGTGCTGAAGCACTTCAACACCATGTCCGCGGGATCGCTGGACGAGGCGATGTCGCGCGCCGACGACGCGTTCACGAACGTGGACACCGCCAGCGACGACACCTGCATCATCGCCTTCACCTCGGGCACCACCGGGCAGCCGAAGGGCACGATGCATTTCCATCGCGACGTGATGGCCATCTGCGCCTGCTGGCCGGTGCATGTGCTGCGGCCGCGTGAGGACGACGTCTTCATCGGCAGTCCGCCGCTCGCGTTCACGTTCGGGCTGGGCGGGCTGGTGCTGTTCCCGATGCAGGTGGGTGCCAGCGCCGTACTGCTCGAGAAGCCGTCCCCGCAGAACCTGCTCGACGCCATTGCGGCGCACGGTGCCACCACGCTCTTCACCGCGCCCACCACCTATCGCGCGCTGGCATCATCCGGCGAGGCGCTGCGGCAGACCAGGCTGCGGCAATGCGTCTCCGCCGGTGAGGTGCTCCCCGCCTCCACGCGCACGCTCTGGCGCGAGGCCACCGGGATCGAGTTGATCGACGGCATCGGAGCCACGGAACTGCTGCACATCTTCATCTCCGCCGACGAGGCGCATGCGCGCCCGAGTGCGACCGGCACGCCGGTGCCGGGCTACGTGGCGACGGTGCTCGACGAACACGGCTCGCCGGCACCGGTGGGCACCGTGGGGCGCCTCGCCGTGAAGGGACCAACCGGCTGTCGCTATCTCGCCGACGACCGGCAGCGCGCCTACGTGCACGACGGCTGGAACGTGACTGGCGATGCGTACCTCATGGATGCCGACGGCTACTTCCACTACCAGTCGCGCACCGACGACATGATCATTTCGGCCGGCTACAACATCGCGGCGCCCGAAGTCGAGGATGCGCTGCTGCGCCACCCCGCGGTGGCGGAGTGCGGCGTGATCGGCGTTCCCGATGAAGATCGTGGCCAGCTGGTGAAAGCCTTCGTGGTGTTGCGTGAGCCGCACCAGCACTCCGAGACGCTGGTGCGCGACCTGCAGGACTTCGTGAAGCAGGTCATCGCACCCTACAAGTATCCGCGCGCCATCGAGGTGCGTCGCACGCTGCCACGCACCGAGACCGGCAAGCTGCAGCGGTTCCGCCTCCGCGATCCCGAATGAGCGGCGCCGAGCGTTCGTCCACGATCACCGGAGTGTCCTGATGCGCATCCTGCAGCCGGCCGGCTGGCCGCGCCCGCGTGGCTACTCCAACGGGGTCGCCGTCCGCGGTGAGATGGTGTTCGTGGCCGGCATGGTGGGCTGGGACACCACCGGACACTTCCCCAGCGACACGATGGCGGGCCAGGCGCGACTTGCGCTCGAGAACGTGGTGGCCGTGCTGCACGACGCCGGTGCGAAGCCCGAGCACATCGTGCGCATGACCTGGTACGTGGTGGACAAGCGCGCCTACCTCGATGCGGCGGCCGACATCGGCCGGGCGTTCCGCGAGATCATCGGCAGCTACAACGCGGCCATGTCGGCGGTGGAGGTGCGCGCGTTGATGGAGGATGCGGCGCTGGTGGAGATCGAAGTCACGGCCGTCATTCCCGACTGACCGGTGCCGCCCGACGTGACGTCGCCGGAACTGACGCTGGCCATCGTGGGCGCCGGCGTGATGGGACGCGGCATCGCGCGTGTCGCAGCGCAGGCCGGGGTGCGCGTGCTGCTGCACGACGCGATCGAGGGCGTGGCCGCGCAGGCGGTGGTGGACATTCACCACGCGATGCAGGTGGCGGTGCAGAAGGGCCGCCTCACCACCGAGGCGGCCGGTGCGGCGATGGCCTGCCTGCAGCCGGTGTCGGCGCTGAGCGAGCTACGGAACGCCGACGTGGTGATCGAGGCCATCGTCGAGGACCTGCCGGCCAAGCACGCGCTGTTCAGCGCCCTCGAGGAAATGGTGAGCACCACCTGCGTCCTCGCCACCAACACGTCGTCACTCTCCGTGACCGCCATCGCGGCCGCCTGCCAGGCTCCGCAACGCGTGCTCGGTGTGCACTTCTTCAACCCCGTGCCGCAGATGAAGCTGGTGGAGGTGATCGACGGCGCGCGCGGTGATCCCGCAGTCGGCGACGCGATGATGGCCCTGATCCGGCGCATCGGGCACACGCCGGTGCGCGTGCGCGATACACCGGGCTTCCTGGTCAATCATGCCGGGCGCGGGTTTGGCACCGAGGCGCTGCGGATGTTGGCCGAGGGCATCGCCGAACCGCCGGTGATCGACGCGATCCTGCGCGGGCAGGCCGGTTTCCGGCTCGGGCCCTTCGAGCTGCTGGACCTGGTGGGCCTCGACGTGGCCGTGCCGGTGATGGAATCGGTGTATCGCCAGTTCTGGGACGAACCGCGATTCCGGCCGTCGCCGTTGCTGGTGCAGCGTCGTGCCGCGGGACTGCTCGGTGCGAAGAGCGGCGAAGGATTCTACCGCTACCAGGACGGTCGACGCATCACCACGCCTGTCGCAGCGCCGGTGCGCGTGCCCACGCCACCGATCTGGATCAGCGCCGCCGAGCCGGTACTGGCGGAATCGGCGCGCGTGTTGCTCGCGGGTCTCGGTGCGACCATCGAGACGGACGCGCGTCCGTCCGCTGCGGCGATCTGCGTCGTGACGCCGGTCGGCGAGGACGTCACCACCTGCGCCGTGCGCCAGCAGCTCGATGCCACCCGCACCGTCGCACTCGACCTGCTGTTCAGCAACGCCACGCAGCGCGTGCTGATGCTCTCACCGGTCACCACCGGCGAGGTGCGAGCGCAGATGGAGTCGCTCCTGGGCAGCGATGGCGTCGGCGTCGGCACCATTCACGACAGCGCCGGTCTGGTGACGCAGCGCGTGGTGGCGCTGATCGTCAACATCGCCTGCGACATCGCGCAGCAGGGCATTGCGGCACCGGCCGACATCGACCTCGCGGTGACGCTCGGACTTGGCTATCCGCGCGGGCCGCTGGCGTGGGGCGATGCGCTCGGCGCGTCCACGGTGGCGCGCATCCTGACGCGCTTGCACGCGCTGAGTGGTGATCCCCGCTATCGCCTGTCACCCTGGCTGCGACGTCGCGCGGACCTCGGCCTGTCACTGCTCCACACCGCGACGACCTGACCGCAGCAGTACCGGCTACGGCTGCTGCTGCCGCCACGCCTCCAGCGCGGCCACCCGTGCCTCGAGCGAGGTCAGTGACGATGCAGGCATTGTTGCAGGGCGAGCGGGTGCTGCGGGCAATTCGCGGGGCGTGACCGCAGCACGCGGCATCATCGACCCCGTGGTGGCGGAACGCGTCACGCCGCTGGTGGCCGCCACGCCGCGGCTGGCGCGGCGGATGAAGGCGCGCCCGATGGGACCCAGCCAGAGGAGGCGGAAGACCCGCTCACCGGGCGGCATGCGGAACGGCGATCGCACCAGCAGCACGGCGCTCAGCCCCAGCAGCACGAGCCCCGACAGCACCAGCACGATGCCACCCAAGCCGCTCTGGAATCTTCCGGGTGACAGCTCGATCCGCAGTTGCATCGCAAGCCAGAGCATGCCGAACGCGAGCGGCAGTTGAATGCCCGCGAGGATCATCGTGCGACGGCGGCGGCGATGCACTCCCGGATCGCGACGGATGTCGTCGCGCAGCTGTGCACTCTCGTCCATCACGCCGCGCAGCCCGCGTAGCGTTTCGTCCGGCTGGAACCCGAGTTCCGCCAGTCGTCGCGCGGCCGACATCGTCTGCAGCGTGCGCGCCAGCGCCACACCGAAGAAGAACACCAGCGGCAGCATGCGATCGAACCGGCCGATGCCACCGGGCGCGTTGGCCACGATCACCCAGCCGACGATCGCGATGAACAGGATCACCAGCGTCAGTGTGCTCAGTTCCTGCTGGAACCCACGAATCGGGATCGGGATCTCCGGTGCCGCGAGCTGTGCCTGGTCGATCGACTCCACCAGCGCCTCGGCACTCGCGAACCGGTCGTCCGGCTCCTTGGCCACGCAGCGATCCACTGCGTCGGTGAGTGGCGCCGGCAGGTCGGGGCGCACGGTGCTCAGACCCGGCACCACCTCGGTGAGCTGCCGCACGATGACGCGTTGTGGCGTGGTGCCACTCATCGCGATCGCGCCGGTGGCCGCGAAGAACGCCACCAGGCCAAGCGAGTAGAGGTCGCTGCGGCCATCCACCGCATCGCCCGACGCCTGCTCGGGACTCATGTACTCCGGCGTGCCCACCACCTCGCCGACACGCGTCAACCCAGCGGCGGCACCCGGCGCGGTGGTGATCGCGCGGGAGATGCCGAAGTCCATCAGCAGCGCGCGGCCGGTCGCGCGTTCGATCATCACGTTGTCGGGCTTCAGGTCGCGATGCACCACACCGCGGCCGTGCGCGTACGCCAGCGCGTACCCGATGTCCTGCAGCAGCCGCACCAGGTCGCGGACACCGAGCGGTCCCAGTCGTCGCACCCGTTCCGCCAGGCTCTCACCTTCCACGTAGCCCATCGCGAACGCCACCAGCTGGTCGCTTTCCTCGATCGCGTGTACGGGCACGATGTTGGGGTGCGAGAACGACGCCGAGGTGCGCGTCTCGCGCAGGAAGCGTTCACGGAGCGAACCATCCACCGCGAACTCCGGTGGCAGCACCTTCAGCGCCACCGCACGGTCCAGCCGCACATCGCGCGCGAGGTAGACGGTGCCCATGCCGCCCCGGCCCAGCTCGCGCTCGATCACGTAGCGGTCGCCGAGCACCTGCCGGACGTTCTCGATGTCGCGCTGGCTCATGGGAATCGGGGTCAGTGGTCCGCGATCGTGCGCACCGGAACGGCTACTTCTGCTTCACCACCACGCCACCCTTCATCACGAACGACACCCGCGCCAGCAGCGACACGTCGGTGAGCGGATTGCCCTGCACCGCCACCAGGTCGGCCACCTTGCCGGTGATCACGCTGCCGAAGTCCTTCTCCACACCCAGCAACGTCGCCGCGTTCATGGTGCCGATGGTGATCGCATCCATCGGCGTCGCGCCGAGGATGTCGACCATGTACTTGAACTCCTCGCCGTTGCGACCGTGGATGTCGCTGGTGGCGTCGGTGCCGAGGGCGAACTTCACGCCCGACTGGTAGGCGTGGCGCAGCAGGCGGCGGCGATCGACCGCGATCGCGGTGGCCTTGGCGATGGAATTGGCCGGCACGCCCTTGCGCACGCCGTCGCTCACGATCTCCTCGAGGATGATCAGCGTCGGGACGAGGTAGGTGCCACGCGCCTTCATCGCGGTGATGGCGGCATCGTCCACCAGGCTGCCGTGTTCGATCGACGCCGCGCCCGCATTCACCGCTGCCAGCAGTCCGGCGCCACCGTGCGCGTGCGCCATCACCTTGCGGCCGAGGCGTGTCGCTTCCTCTACCAGCGCCTTCATCTCGTCGTCGCCGAACTGCGGCGCGTTCACCGCGTCGCCGACCGACAGGATGCCACCGGTCGCGACGAACTTGATCTGGTCGGCACCGTACTTCACGTTGAGCCGCACCTGTCGACGGATCGCATCCGGGCCATCGACGATCGCACCGGTGCCGGGGATCGCGATGTTCGGGCTCCAGCCGTTCACGTCGGCATGCCCGCCGGTGCTGCCCAGCGATGGCCCCGACGCGTGGATGCGCGGTCCCGGGATCAGGCCGCGATTGACGGCGTCACGCACCGCCACGTCCACGAAATCGGTGGAGCCGGCCTCGCGCACGGTGGTGAAGCCTGCCTCGAGCGTCTTCTTCGCGTTGATCACCGAGTAGATCGCGCCGTGTGCCGCCGTCTCCTTCAGCACCGACAGGTCGCCACCGTCGTTGTCGATCGACGTGATGTGCGTGTGCATGTCGAAGAAGCCGGGCATCAGCGTGTAGCCGGCGAGGTCGATCACCTTCGCGCCACTCGGCACCCGGACCTGCGCCGCCGTCCCCACCGCCGTGATGCGCTCACCCGTGATCACCACCACCGGCTGCTCCACCTGCGTCCCGTCACCGACCACCAGGCGCGCGGCTCGGATCGCGGTCACGGCGGGCGCCTGCGCGAGCAGCGGCTGGGCGATGAAGGTGGCGACCAGCAACACGGACGACAGGCGCATGCAGACTCCAATGGATGGGATTGACGGTGCCATCAACTGTAACGTGCGCCCGGGGTCAGGGAATGGCAGCGCCCGCGCCCGTCGATGCTCGCTTGCGGATGACCTCGCGGCGCGGAAAATTGCCCGGGCGTCCGCCATCGCCGGCGTGAGAGGTGGTGTCGTTCCCATTCCGGTGGAGTCGTGCTTCGTCAGCGCCGTCCCGTCATCCGCTGGTTCGCGCTCTGCAGCCTGTTCGTCGCGCTCGCCGCCTGTACCCGAAAGCCCGATCACCTGACCTACGACGGCAGCGGGGTCGCGCAGGATGTGCTGGCGCTGATCCCGCACAACACCGAGTGGGCGCGCACGGTGCAGTACGACGCCGTGCTCTATCGTGTCGAGCTCCGCGCCGACCCTGCCGGCGACGGTGCCCCAACCGATGCGCTGTACAGTTTCTACTCGCCCGGCTCACAGGTTTTCCTCACCGCCACCAGCGATCCGCGGACGCCGTGGGAAGGGGCCGAGCCGCAGGACTGGCCGGTGGCCCGCAGGCCACCGATGCCGCTGCCCCCGGTCGCGATCGACTTCGCAGCCGCCTGGACGCAGGCGCGGAACGCGGGCATCACGCGCGTCAGCAGCGCGGTGCTGGAGGTGAACCAGCGGAATGCGCTGCCGATCGTGGCGTGGACGATCACCGGCAGCACGCGCGATCCCCGCGAGCAGGGCATCTACATCGACGCCCTCACCGGAGACCGGCTCTACCAGCACACGCTCGCCGAGCCGCCGGTGTCGCCCGCCAGCCTCGAGACGGCGCAGTCGCGCTATCGAGGGGCACTCCGCGCGGGCACCCGCGGCTCTGGCGGGTGCGCGGCGAAGTCGTTCCCGGTGCCGGCCACCGATGCGGTGGTCTGCTACGAGCCGGTGCGGCGCATCTACTCGTCGATGCCATGAGCGCGCATCGAAGTACCGGCGTTGACCGGACCGATCGTGCCATGCGACGTCACGCTTCGCCTCGTTCGTGACGCATGCCAGCCACCCACATCGCGCTGCTGCGCGGCATCAACGTCGGCAAGGCCAAGCGCATCGCGATGGCCGACCTGCGCGCCGCAGTCATCGACACCGGCATGACCGGCGTGCAGACGCTGCTGAACAGCGGCAACGTCGTCTTCACGACACGCAAGGCGGTCAGCGGCGCGATGCTGCGCGCGGCGATCCTGGCGCGCACCGGTGTCGACGCGCGGACCACCGTGCTCACCGCCGGTGCCTTGGCGACCGTGATGGCCGAGAACACGCTGACGTCGATCGCCACCGACTTCTCGCGACTGGTGGTCTACGTGCCGGCTGATGACGACGCGCTGGTTGCGTTGGGCCGCATCGCAACGCAATCGTGGGAGCCGGAGGTGATGACCGTCGGGTCGATGGCGGCGTACGTGTGGAGCCCCGACGGATTGCTGGCCGGGAACGTGTTCGAGCTGATCAACAAGCAGTGCAAGGACGGCGTCACGGCGCGGAACTGGGCCACCATGCTCAAGCTGCAGGCTCTCGTCGCCGACTGAGGTGCGTGCAAGCGGCGCTTGCACCGATGGGCTCCCCTCCGCGGCACCTGCACAAACGCCGACGCCGGCATTTGTGTACGCTTGCTCGGGCCGCGCTGATCGCGGCGCGACACCCGATCACCACCGGAGACTCCTGATGTCCGCAGCTCGTTCCTTCACCCGTTTGCTGCCGTTCCTGCTCGCGGCGCTGGCACCTCTCGGTGCGCAGCGCGCACGACAGCCGGCCGTGCAGTCGGTGACGACGCCGATCATCACCGTCGCCGGTGCACGCTTCCGCGACCTCAATCGCAACGGCACACTCGAGCCGTACGAGGATTGGCGCCTTGCGTCCTCCGTGCGCGCCGCCGACCTGGTGGGCCGCATGACGCTCGAGGAGAAGGCCGGTGCGGCGGTGCATGGCACGGCGCCGTCGGGCGGTGGACCGATGGGTGGGGGTCGAACCTACGACTCCACCGCGGCCATTGCGCAGATGCTCACGCGTCACGTGAACAGCGTCATCACGCGACTGGCCATTCCACCGGCGGCATTCGCGGCGCAGAACAACCAGCTGCAAGCCATCGCGGAACGCGCGCGGCTCGGCATTCCGCTCACGATCAGCACCGATCCACGCAGTCACTTCCAGGTCGTGGTCGGCGCCAGCAACACCGGCTCGGGTTTCTCGCAGTGGCCGGAGACGCTGGGCTTCGGTGCCCTCGACGATGCGGCGCTGGTGAAGCGATTCGCGACCATCGTGGGCAACGAGTATCGCGCAGTCGGCATTCACATGGCGCTCTCGCCGCAGGCCGACCTGGGCACCGAGCCGCGGTGGTCGCGCATCACCGGCACCTTCGGTGAATCGCCCGCACGTGTCGGCGCGATGGTCACCGCCTACACGCAGGGCATGCAGGGCAGCGATACCGGCCTGACGCGTGATGGTGTGGCGACCGTGGTGAAGCACTGGGCAGGGTACGGCGCCTCGGTGGATGGCTTCGATGGCCACAACTACTACGGCCGCCTGGCGCGTTTCCCCGGCGGGCGTTTCGCCGATCACGTGACACCATTCCTCGGCGCCATCAAGTCCGGCGTGGTGGGCGTGATGCCGACCTACAACATCCTCGATGGGCTGCAGCTCGACGGCACGCCGGTGGAAGCCGTCGGCGCAGGCTTCAACAAGCAGTTGCTGGCCGGACTGCTGCGCGGCACGCACAAGTTCCGCGGCATGGTGCTGTCCGACTGGGGCATCACGCAGGATTGCTCCGCGGAGTGCATGACCGGCCAGCCGCGCCAGGCACCGCAGCACATCGCCATGCCGTGGGGCGTGGAGTCGCTCACCAAGACGCAGCGTTTCGCGAAGGGCATGAACGCCGGCATCGACCAGTTCGGCGGCGTGGATGACGGCAAGCCGTTCGTGGACGCGGTGAACGAAGGCGCACTGGCCCTCACGCGGCTCGACGAGGCGGTGCGCCGCATCATGGTCGTGAAGTTCGACCTCGGCCTGTTCGAGAATCCGTACGCCGACACGGCGAAGGCGGCCACGGTCGTCGGCAATCCCGCCTGGCGCACTGAAGGGATTGCCGCGCAGGCGAAGGCGCTGGTGGTGCTCGAGAACTCGCGTGGTGCGCAGATGCTGCCGCGCGCCGGTGCGAAGCTGTTCCTGCGTGGCGTGGATTCTGCCGTCGCACGTGCCCGCGGCTACACGGTGGTCGGCACGGCCGCCGAGGCGGATCTGGCGGTCGTCCGCATCGCCGCCCCGTTCCAGCGGCTGCATCCCACGTTCTTCTTCGGCAGCTTCCAGCATGAGGGTGACCTCGACTTCAAGCCCGGTGATTCGACCCTCACGATGCTGCGTGAGACGGCCGCCAAGATACCGACGATCGTGGTGGTCTACCTCGATCGTCCGGCGATCCTGACCGCGGTGCAGCCGTTGGCCAAGGTGCTGATCGGTGAGTTCGGCGTCAGCGATGCGGCCCTCTTCGATGTGCTCACCGGCAAGGTGCGCCCGACGGGTCGCCTGCCGTTCGAGTTGCCGCGGTCGATGGAGGCGGTGCAGGCGCAGCAGGTGGACGTGCCGCACGATAGTCCGTCGCCGCTGTACCCGTTCGGCTATCGCGCCAACCGCTGATCGAGTTCGGCTAGCTTGCACGAATCGCCACCGTCACCTACACGCCGCGCCCTGCCGCCATGACGCCGATCACCCTCGAATGGCTCAACCAGCTGGAAGGCTGGAGCGGCGCCATGAAGCTGCACTTCACCGCCGCATCCGGCGACGAGGTGGCGTGCCAGTTCGAGGTCGCTCCGCAGCACCTGCAGCCGTTCGGCCTCGTGCACGGCGGCGTCCACTGCGGCGTGATCGAGACCGTCACCTCGATCGGGGCCACGCTCCACGTGCAACCGCACGGGCAGCAGGCCGTAGGGCTCGAGAACACCACCTCGTTCATTCGTGCGTCCACCAGTGGCACCCTCTTCGCCATCGCGCGACCGATCGCGCGCGGCCGCACCAACCAGCTCTGGGAAGCCTGGATCCGCGACGAGCAGCAGCGCCTGGTGGCGCAGGGGCGCGTCCGGCTGCAGAACGTCGCCAGTCGCTAGACCACCTCACACCCGCCGGTCATGAGCGCGTTCACCGCCCGTCGCAGCGCCGCCGCCCTCGCCCTCCGCTGGCATGCAGGCACCGGCACGTTGGTGGCTCTCACCGCCGCCCTCACGCTCGCCGGTGCGCTCCCCGCACTGGCCCTCCTTGGCGGCACCGCAGCTGCGCCATCACTCACGCTCGCCCTCGGCGACGTCCCCACGCTGCTGGCGGACTGGAACGGCCGAGGCATCGTCTGGCCACAGCTGCAGCAACTGGCGCTGCAGCAACTCACCGGCATCCTGCGCGGCGCCGTGCTGCTCACGCTCACCGTCGGCGCCGCGACACTGCTGGCGCTACACCTCGCGCGCACTGCCGCACGCAGCGGTGAAGTGGTGGTCGCGCGATCGATCGGCGCGTCACGACGCGTGCTTTTCGGCGCGCTGATGCTCGAAGCCGCCGCACTGGCAGGCGTCGCGCTGCTGGTCGGCATGCTGCTGGCCCTCATCGCGTCGTCGGTCATGCGCGCCACCTGGCCCGGCACCTCCGGCCCCGCCGACCTCGCCCTCACCACCGCGGCCACTCTCGGCGTCACGGCGCTGGTGCTCGTCGCGCCGCTGTTGCTGGTGCGCGCCCTTGCGACCACGCGCCTGGTCGACGACGACCGTCGCCCACTCGCGCTGATCATCCCCGCCCTGCAGCTCGGTGCCGCACTGGTGGTGCTGGCCGGCGGTGTACAGGTCCGGCGCGTCACCGACCGCGCGACCGCGCTGCTCTCCGATCCCGCGCTGGGTCGCACGCTGGTGCAGGACGTCCGCGCACCGGACGGCGATCGCCTCGCGCGTGCGCAACGGTTCGCCGCCTTTCTCGACGCGCAGCACGCCGCCGATCCCACCGCACTCGTCAGCCTTGGTTCCAGCGGCATGCACCGCGGCCTCGGCACCAGCGCCAACGTCACCAGCGATTGCGGCACCCGCTGCAACGCCGGTGTGATCGTGCGCGGCAGCACTGAAACGGTGACACACCACGTCGTCAGCGGTGATACCTTCGCGCTCGCAGGACTGCAGGTGCTGCAGGGCCGCACGCTCGCCGATCGCGACCGATGGGACGCACCACTGGTGGCGGTGGTCAACGCCAGCTTCGCGCGCAGCATGTTCGCGAACGGGAACGCCGTTGGTCAGCGCCTCCAGCTGCCGATGCTCGGCAATCGATGGTTCGAGGTGGTGGGCGTCGTCAGCGACGTGCCGACGCGAGGCTTCGGCAGCGCGGTGCAGCTCCCGCTGGCCGTCTACGTCAGTGTGCTGCAGCATCCCGTGGCACGGCTCGAGCTGGCCACCACGCGCAACGCCGTCCCCGCCGACGTGATCAGCGCCATCGGTGCTCCCGTCGGCGGCACCGCCTCGCTGCAGGCACGACTCGCCACCGAAACGCGCGCACTGGAATGGTTTGCGCGCGTGCTGTTGGCAATGGGTGTCGTCACCGCCATCATCGCCGTCGGCGGCTTGATCGCGATGCTGCAGCTCTGGATCCAGTCGCAGCAACGCGAACTGGGCATCCGTCGCGCAATGGGCGCGCGACGTCGCGACATCCATCGCCTCGTCCTCGGCCGCGCCGCGCTGATGGCCGGCGGTGGCTCGCTCTTCGGTGCCTGGCTCGGTCAGGTGGCGTGGGACGTGCTGCCACGCATCGTGCCCGGTGCGCCGACGTTCGACGGCGCCGTGGTCGTCGCCACCGGCCTCACGTTGTCACTGCTCACGATGGCGGTGGCGTTCATCATGTCGCACCGCTTCACCCGCACCACCGTCGGCACCCTGCTCGCCGACGTGGGCTGACCGGCCACGCGCCAGGTCAGATCAGTTCACGCACGAAGCGCTCGAGCACACCCGCCACTTCCCACGAGAACACCAGCGCCACCGACGCTCCGGCCACCTGCAGTGCCTGCGCTGGCTGCGCCATGGCCGCCGCGCCCCACACCGGGATGCCACCTGCCACCAGCAACAGCGTCGCCGCGGCCGGCACCGTCGCCCCCGCACGCGACCGCAACTCGGCGCGGCGCGCAGCCGTGAAGCAAGCGGCTGCGGTCCAGCCGCTCACCGCGAACGACACCAGCAGCTGTGATGGATTGTCGGGAGTGAGCTGGTGCAGCAGGGCGGCGAACGACGGCAGCATGACGCGGGACCGGAGTGAAGTGCCCATGTCGATGCGCGAGACGCGCGCGCGTTTTCCCGACGCGGCGCCACATGGGTACTCCCCAGAGTGTCGACGCCGGAATCCGTAACACCCGGCGTACGCGCGACCGCCCGCCGCGCGGATATGTCAGCGCTTGCCGATCACCTGGATCACGCCCGCCGTGTTGCCGGTGCCGAACAGCGTGGTGGCGTCATTCGCATTCAGGTACCGGATCTCGAGGATCTGCGACAGCGTGATCTCCTCCAGTGCCCGCACACCACCCATGCGCTGGCTGTCCAGGAATACCTGCACCTCGTTGGCGCTCACGTCCACCGACCCCCCGTCGCTCTGCGACGTGGAGCCGGACCGCGCCCGCAGCATCGCCGGCCGCAGCCGCTGCACGATCCCGTACGCGGTCTGCACGGTGCCGCCCAACGCCGCGATCTCCTCCGGAGAGATCACGTTGGCCCGTTTCCGCGGCGGCTTGGCCGGCTTCCCGGCCGCGGTATCCGTCACCTGCGCCGCGAGTGTCGTGGCAACGAAGCACAGCGCACCGGCCTGCAGCATGGTGAGCACGGCGAGACGCACCAGCGGGGAGCGACGTGTGGGCATGGGTCCGTCCGGTGAAGGGTGGTGCCCTACGATACAGCGGCCCCCGACGCACCGCATCACGCGGCGGTGATGGGGTCGGCATCACCGGCGCCGTCCGGCGCGTATCGTGAGGAAGCCCACCCACCTGCTCCCCCGCACCCGCGCGCATGCCCGCCCTCCATCGACACCACGCGACGACCATCGCGCTGCTGACGCTCCTCGTGGCATCCACCAGCCACGCCCAGCGCACCCGGGCCACCGCGCCCGCCGCCGCGACCACCCTCGACTCGACACTGCTCGGCTCGATGAAATACCGGCTCATCGGGCCGTATCGCGGTGGGCGCTCGACCGCGATCGCGGGTGTCGCCGCATCGCCGTTCCTCTTCTATTCCGGCAGCACCGGCGGCGGCGTGTGGAAGACCGATGACGCGGGCCAGAGCTGGACGCCCATCAGCGACAAGTTCTTCGGCGGCGTGATCGGCTCCATCGACGTCGCCGACTCCGACCCGAACGTGATCTACGTCGGCACCGGGTCGCAGGACGTGCGCGGCAACTCGTCCACCGGTCGCGGCATGTGGAAGTCCACCGACGCCGGACGCACCTGGAAGTTCAGCGGGCTGCGCGAAACGGGCGCCATCGGCCGCACGGTGGTGCACCCCACCAACCCGGACCTCGTCTACGCCGCGGCACTCGGCCATCCCTTCGGCCGCAATCGCGAACGCGGCATTTACCGGTCGAAGGACGGCGGTGCCACCTGGTCGCAGGTCTTCTTCCTCAACGACTCCACCGGCGCCAGCGAGCTGGTGATGCACCCCACCAATCCGCGCATTCTCTACGCCGGCATGTGGCGGGCGGAACGGAAGCCGTGGACCATGGTCTCCGGTGGGCCGGAAGGTGGCGTCTACCGCAGCACCGACGGCGGTGACAGCTGGACCAAGCTCGCCGGCGGCCTCCCCACTGGCCTTGTCGGCAAGGTCGGCATCACCATTTCACCCGTGAACCCGGATCGCATCTGGGCGCTGGTTGAGGCCGAACCGCACGGCGGACTCTACCGCAGCGATGATGGCGGTACGGCGTGGACACGCGTCAACGCCGAGAACAAGATCCGGCAGCGAGCCTGGTATTACTACAGGGTGGTGGCCGATCCAGTGAACGAAAATCAGGTCTGGCTGATGAGCGTCGCGCTGCACAAGTCCGTAGACGGTGGCCGCACCTTCGAAGCAGTAACGGTGCCGCATGGCGACACACACGACTTGTGGATCAATCCGGCCAACCCGCGCATCATGGGACTGAGCGATGACGGTGGCTCCGTCGTGTCGCTCACCGGCGGCAAGACGTGGAGCAGCATGAACCTGCTGCCCACTGCCGAGCTCTACGATGTGGTGGTCGATCACGCATACCCGTATCGCGTCTACACCGCGCAGCAGGACAACACCTCCATCTCGGTGCCGGCCTGGCTCGACGCCAACACCCTGCACCCGCTCAATGCCTGGATGAATGCGGGCGGCTGCGAGACCGGCCCGGTGGCGCTCCACCCCGACTTCCCCGATGTCATCTACGGCGGCTGTTATGGCGGGGCCATCAACCGCTACGAACCGAAGCGCGACATCCGGCGTGACGTGATCGCGTACCCGCAGCAGCAGGTCGGCCAGAAGGGGTCGGAGGTGAAGTACCGCTTCCAGTGGGTCGCCCCGATCCTCGTGTCGCGCCACGACCGCAACACCGTCTATCACGCGTCGCAGGTGCTGCATCGCACCCGTGATGGCGGCATGAGCTGGACGGTCATCAGCCCTGATCTGACCACCAACGACAAGTCCACCCAGGGTATGCCGGGCGGGCCGATCAACGGCGACCAGACCGGCGTCGAGATGTTCAACACCATCTTCGCGCTGGCCGAGGATCCCGTCGATGCCAGGACGTTGTGGACGGGGAGCGATGATGGGCGGGTGCACATCACGCGTGATGGCGGTGGCACCTGGACCGACATCACCCCGCGCGACATGCCGAAGTTCGGGACGGTCAATCGCATCGACGCATCGCGCCACGTGCCCGGTCGGGCATACATCGCCGTCCATCGCTATCGCCTCGACGACTACGCGCCGTATGCCTGGCGCACCGACGACTACGGGAAGACGTGGACCCGCATCACCGACGGCAGCAACGGCATTCCCGGTGACTTCCCGGTGCGGGTGGTGCGCGAGGATGCCCGGCGCGCCGGACTGCTCTACGCCGGTACCGAGTTCGGTCTTTTCGTCTCGCTCGACAACGGCGGCCGATGGCAGTCGTTCCAGCGCAACCTGCCGGTGGTGCCGATCAGCGACCTGCAGCTCTGGAACGATGACCTGATCGTCGGCACGCAGGGTCGCTCGCTCTGGATCCTCGACGACCTGTCGCCGCTGCAGCAGCTGGCCGACGCGCGCCCGACGACGCCGATCCACCTCTTCAAGCCGCGGGATGTGGTGCGCAGTGATCGCAGCCAGAGTGGCGGTGCCGGAGGCGTGGAGGCGCGACTCGATCCACCGCCGGTCGGGGCCTCGCTGCACCTCGTGCTGCGCGACAGCGTCACCGCACCGTACACGATCGACATCCGTACTGCGGCCGGCGCTGCGGTACGCACCCTCACCACCGACACGGCGGAGAGCCGTCGCCGCCAGCAGCCGGCGCTGCCGGTGAAGGCGGGCGCCCACGTGGTGTCGTGGGACCTCACCTGGCCCGGGCCGGTGATGGCCTCCGACCAGTTGCTCTGGGGCTACACGGGCGGCATCCGCGTCGTGCCGGGTGACTACGAGGCGCGACTGGTCGCCGGCACCGTCACGCAGGCACACCGCTTCAAGGTGCTGCCCGACCCGCGACTCACCGACGTCACGGCGGCGGATTACGTCGCCCAGTTCGAAACGGCGCGCCTGCTGCGCGACACCCTCGAGTCGCTCAATCGCTCGCTGGAAACGATGCGCGGCGTGCGCGCACAGGCGAAGGCCAGCGTCGAACAGGCGGCCAAGGCCGGCGTGTCCGCCGAACTGGCGCCGATCGCAGCGTCACTCGACGCCACACTCGATTCACTGGAACGCCTGATGACCGAACCACGCATCAAGGTCGGGTACGACGTGTTGCGCTTCGGCGGGCGGCTCGACAACCAGCTGGCCGAGACCTACGGCAACGTGACCGGCACCAACGGCTACATCCACGGCGGGCCGGAAGGCCGGCCGACGCAGGGTGCGGTGCAGCGCAGCGGTGAACTGGTCAGCCAGTGGAATCCGCTCGCGCGGCGTCTCGAGGAAGTCCTCGCGCGCGACGTCGCCGCGTTCAACGCCAAGGTCTCGTCACTCGGTCTCGCGCCGATCGTGCTGCCGCGAAAGAAGCCGATCGCCTGAGAAAATCTTCATCGATGTGATCGCAGCGGCTGGCCGGAAACGGTCAGCCGCTGTCGTATCCGGGAGCGGCATGTGGGTGTGTCGATCATTCCCGCAGATCGTCATCCGACACTCGCAGGCATCGCGTCGTGGTGCAGGGCTCACCCCCGCGCCTCGCCCCCCGCTCGCCACCACACCCATCCAGGAATGCGCTTCACCCATCGCAGCGGCGCGCTGCTGCTCCTTCTCGCCGCCACCGTCACGGCCGGCACCGCCTCCGCGCAGCAGAATCCGGTCATCGGGTACGCTTGTCCGGTGACCTACAACGTCGCGGACAGCGTAGCGTTCGCGGCACGTCAGGTCGTCGAGATCCGCACGCCGTACGGCAACTCGCTGGAACTTGGCATCAAGAACCAGTTCCACCCGCGTGCCAAGGGGCAGTATTCACGCGCCGACATGGAGATCCGCAATCGCGTCAGTGCCGATGGCTACTTCGGCACCGTCGTCGGCATCCGCTACTCGCTCGGCGAAGCCAAGCAATTCTGCATGGAGTGGATCAACCGGCTGCGACGCGAGGGCTACACGCTCTACGGAATCGGCAGTCCGATCTACTCGGCCGGCGAAGACGAGGTCGTGCGCGAGTTTGGTTTTCTCTCGATCCTCGAATATCCGAACTACATCCCTGGCACCGTTGCCTCGCTGGCATCCCGTGGACGCCTCGGTGATCCGATGGGTGTCGCGGCCAAGGGCAGCACGCAGGGCGGCCGCACCGGTGGCGTGAACGCCGAGGGGCGCACGCCGGCCGAGCAGATCGAGTTCGAGCGCGCGGTGCTGGCGATGAATCGTCGCATGCTGCTGCAGGCAGACAGCCTGTTCGACGCCGGTGAGTACGCCGCCGCTCGCGAGCTCTGGGGGCGCGTGATCGTCACCAGCCTCGGTGAGGTCAACGAGACCCAGGTGCGCGCCAAGATGAAGCTCGCGAGCGACCGGATCGCCCTGCAGCAGTACGCCAACTTCACCCGCCAGACCGGCCTCTCCTTCGGCGTCAATGGCGGCTCGAGCTACTTCGAGCGTGACGGTGGGCTTCTTGGCGTCGGGATCGCGCGTCGCACGTTCGGCCTCAATGCCTTCTACGGCATCGGCATGGCGCTGACCAGCATCTCCGACGCGGTCTACGACAACACCGACGGCGCAGAGCGCGTAGGCGAGTTCACGCGCTACCAGGCTCGCGTCGGCATCAACGTGCCGAAACTGCACCTCGGCTCCTTCGGACTCCGTGCCGGCTACATCTACCAGCGCACCGACAAGCGCGCGCTGCACCTCGGCCTTGCCGGCATTCGGTACGGTGATGCCGACGGCCTCTCGATGCACGCCGACGTCATCCCGGTCTACGGCCAGATGACGTTCGGATTCGGAATCGACATGAACTTCTCCAAGTGATGGTTCCGATGCGCCTCTTCATCGCACGCACCCGCGCCCTCCTGGCCGGCGTCGCCGCCGTCACGCTCCTCGCAGGCTGCGACTCGTACGCCACCGATCCGTCGTTCGAGAGCAATCCCGGCTCGGCACCCGCCAGCCAGCTGACGATCACCAACGGCTCCGCGACCAGCATGGCCGAGGTCTACTTCGCGCCGTGCAGCGTCAGCTCGTACGGCAGCAATCGCGGCGTGCAGGCGGGCTTCGCGTCGCGCACCTTCAACGTCACGCCCGACTGCTACGATGTGCGCGTGGTGTTCACCACCCGTGAGGTGCGTGAGCAGCGGGTGACGATCCCGATCGGCGAATCGCGGTCACTTACGCTGCGCATCTGACGGCAGGCTGGGCGGCGTTCGATGCGCGGGACGTGGCCTCTGGCTGCGTCCCGCGCAGTGCATCCGAGGCACGATCCGGTCACGGTGCCGGGGGTCCGGATCAATCCCGATTGACATGCTCCCCTTTCCGGTACATTCTCGGGTGTCACTAGGTGATACTCATTCTCATCCATCTCGTCATGCGCTGCCCGTCGCCCTGCCGGACCTGCCCCGCCCTCGGGGCCCTCCGGTCCTCCGCCTGCCTCGTTGCCCTCCTGCTCACCACACCAGAGCTCGGCGCACAGACCCCCCGGCCGGCCACGGACAGCACCAGCAAACGCACCGCTGCCACGCTCCAGCGCGTCACCGTCTCCGATTCCGTTCGCCGACGCCGCGCCTACACCGTGCCCCGGACCAGCACCGCCACCCGCACCAGCGCGCTCCTCCGCGACGTGCCGCAGTCGGCCACCATCATCAGCCAGGCGCTGATCGCCGACCAGGGCATGCAGGGCATGGCCGACGTGGTGCGCTACGTCCCCGGCATCACCATGGGACTGGGCGAAGGCCACCGCGACGCGCCGACCATCCGCGGCAACAGCAGCACCGCCGACTTCTTCATCGACGGCATCCGCGACGACGCGCAGTACTACCGCGACACCTACAACGTCGAGCGCGTGGAGGCCCTGAAGGGCCCCAACGCCATGGTCTTCGGTCGCGGCGGCGGCGGTGGCATCCTCAATCGCGTCACCAAGGATGCGCAATGGACGCCCACCCGCGCGCTCGGCATGACCGGCGGCTCGTTCGAGCAGCGTCGCGCCACGCTCGACGTGGGTCAGGGCTTCGGTCGCGTGGTCGCGGGTCGCCTCAACGGGCTGTACGAAAACTCCGCCAGCTTCCGCCAGGCCTCCGACAACGAACGCATCGGCATCAACCCGACCGCGTCGCTGCTGCTCGGCCGCACGATGGTGCGCATGGGCTACGAGTTCTATCGCGACCAGCGGGTGGTCGATCGCGGCATCCCGTCGTTCCAGGGCGCACCGGCCACCGCTGCCGCCCGCACCTACTTCGGCGACCCGGATGCCAGCAACTCCGCACTCACCGCGCACGCCCTCGCCGCCACCGTGGACCGCCAGCTGTGGCAAGGCAACGCGTCCGTGGATGGCCTGCAGCTGCGCAATCGCACGCGCTTCATGACCTACGAGAAGTTCTACCAGAACGTCTTCCCCGGCGCCGTGAACGCCACCGCTATCAGCGTCAACCTGGCCGGCTACAACAACGGCACCGATCGGCAGAACCTGTTCAACCAGACCGACCTCACCACCACCATCACCGGCGGCGCGCTGCGGCAGACCCTCCTCGCCGGCGCGGAATTCGGTCGCCAGGACAGCGACAACATCCGGCAGACCGCCTACTTCGGCGCGCCGGGCAGCAGCGCCACCGCCTTCGCCGTGCCGTTCGATGCGCCGATGACCCGCACGCCGGTGACGTTCCGCGCCAGCGCCACCGACGCCGACAACCGTACCGTGCTCACCACACAGGCGGTGTATGCGCAGAACCAGGTCGAGGTCGGCCCCCACGTGCAGGCGGTGCTCGGCCTGCGCTACGATCGCCTGAATGTGGACTTCACCAACAACCGCAACGGCCAGCAACTCTCGCGTCGCGACAACCTGGTCTCGCCGCGTGCTGGGCTCGTCATCAAGCCAGCGCAGCCCGTATCGATCTACGGCAGCTACAGCGTCTCCTACCTGCCCAGCAGCGGTGACCAGTTCGCGTCGCTCACCGCCACCAGCAGCACGCTGGAGCCGGAGCAGTTCACCAATCGTGAAGTCGGCATCAAGTGGGACGCGCACCGTGACCTCGCCCTCACCGCCGCGGTCTACCGGCTCGACCGCACCAACACCACCGCGCCCGATCCCGTCACGCCGTCGATCATCGTGCAGACCGGCGAGCAGCGCACCACCGGCTGGGAGCTCGGCATCAGCGGCGCACCGACTGCGCGCTGGCAGGTGGCCGGTGGCTACGCCAACCAGTCGGCACGCATCGTGAGCCAGACCGCTGCCGCCCGCGCCGGCGCCCGCGTCGGCCTCGTGCCGCGCAACACCCTCTCGCTCTGGAACAAGGTGCAGGTCGTGAAGCAGATCGGCGCTGGCATCGGCATCGTGCGCCAGGACCGCATGTTCGCCGCCATCGACAACACCGTCACGCTCCCCGCCTTCACCCGCGTGGATGGGGCGTTGTTCGTCGCCATCACCGGTGCGCTGCGGGCGCAGGTGAACGTCGAGAACCTGCTCGACACCCGCTACTTCTCCACCGCACACAGCAACAACAACATCATGCCCGGGTCACCGCGCACCTTCCGCGTCACGCTGCACGTGGCGCCCTGACCGACGACGTGTTCGGCATGTGATGGCGGCGGGCGGGGTCAGGTGGCCCCGCCCGCCGCGCCGCGTTCCGTTGCCCCTGCGCTGAGGCTGCGTACCCGAAGCATATTCCGGCGTGGTCATCAGGACTCCCCTGTGGTGGGCGGTGACGATCAGCGATCGGAGGTCGATCGCCACGGCACGCCGGCTCGCCGTGACCGCGACTCCCACCCGCCCGGGACATCGCCATGCTCGACGACGATTCGCAGGTGTCGCGACGCCGGATGCTGCGGTCACTGGCCAGCGCCAGCGCCGCGATCGCGCTCGCGCCGCACGCTGCCGCAGCAGAAGCGGCACGCCGCACCATCACGGCACCCGATGGCACGTCGCCGGCTGCCGATCCACTCGCCAGCCTCTCGGACTTCGAGAAGGCCGCTCGCGAGAAGATGTCGACCATGGCCTACGAATACGTCAGCGGCGGCGCGGGTGACGAGCAGACGCTGGCCTGGAATCAGGGCGCCTATCGCGAGATCAAGTTGCGGTCGCGCGTGCTGGTCGACGTGTCACGTCTCGACACCTCGGTGAAGCTCTTCGGCCGCACGTTGCCGTATCCGATCCTGCTGGCGCCCACGGCGTATCACAAGCTGGTGCATCCCGACGGTGAGGTGGCCACGGCACGCGGCGCACTGGCGGCGAAGGCCACGATGATCGTCAGCTCGTTCGCCACCGTGCGCATCGAGGACGTCGCACGTGAGGTGCCGGGTACGCCGCTCTGGTTTCAGTTGTACGTGCAACCCGATCGCGAATTCACCAAGGCGCTGGTGCAACGCGCCGAGGCGGCGGGATGCCAGGCCCTCTGCCTGACCGTCGACACGCCCGTTCTCGGCGCGCGCAATCGTGAGGCACGCGCGGCGTTCTCGCTGCCGGCTGGCATGACGCGCGCCAACCTCGAGCGCCTCTCGTCCGCCACCGCCAGTTCCGCGCACCGCCCGCCTGAGGGCGCGATCTACAGCGAAGTGCTCGAGCCGCGACTGACGTGGAAAGACGTGGAGTGGCTGCGCAGCTTCGCGAAGGTGCCGGTGCTCCTCAAGGGTGTGCTCGATGCCGAGGATGCGAAGCGCGCGGTGGACGTCGGCGTGGCGGGGCTGATCGTGTCGAACCATGGGGCGCGCAACCTCGACACCGTCCCCGCCACCGTCACCGCGTTGCCGCGCGTGGCGGATGCGGTCCGCGGGCGTGTGCCGATCCTGCTCGACGGCGGGATCCGACGAGGCACCGACGTCCTCAAGGCCCTCGCGCTCGGCGCGACCGCCGTCGCCATCGGCAGGCCGTATCTCTTCGGGCTGGCGGTCGATGGCGCGGCAGGCGTCAGTCGCGTCCTGCAGATCCTTCGCACGGAGTTCGAGATGGCGATGGCACTCACTGGCCGGACCACGTTGGCGGCCGTGGACCGGACCGTCCTCTGGGACTGACCGGAAGGCACGAGCCGGTGGCGATGGAATGAGGTCGCGGTGACCGGTGTCGAATGTGCGGACCGAATGCGTCCCACTCCCACGGCACCATCACCCTCTGTTCGAGAGCGATACATGACATCCCGTCGATTCCTTGCGACGAGCGGCCTCCTCCTGGCTGCGACCTTCGTCACCGCCCTGCCCGCCATGGCGCAGCAGGGTCCGCCGCCGGCCGGCGCGCCGACTCGTGGCCCCGGTGGCGATGCACGCCGCGGCCCGCCGACCGTGGACGCGCGCGTCCAGCGCCTGACCACGGAACTCGGGCTCAGCCCCGAGCAGGCCACCAAGGTGCGAGCGGCGCTGACCGCCGAGCGCCGGCAGGCCGATTCGATTCTCGCAGCGCGCGCCAATCGGCAGGATGCGGAACGCGCGGCGATGATGGCCGTGCGCACCAGCACCGAGAAGTCCGTCTCCGCCGTGCTCACCGCCGAGCAGCGCACCAAGCACGACGCCATGCGCGCGCGCGGTGGCCGTGATGGCCGTGGTCCGGGCATGCGCGGAGGTGCCCGGCATCGCGATGGCGACGACCGTCGCGATCGTCGCGGTCGTCGCTGACCACCACGTGCAGTGGTCCGGTGATCGCGCCGGGCCGCTACACTATCCGTGATCGAGAGCAACGATGACGCCGAGCTCGTCGCGCGCGCCCGCAAGGGTGACGACGACGCCTTCCGTCGCCTGGTGGAACGTCACCAGGCGGCGGTCGCGCGCACGGTCTTCGGTATGCTCGGCGCCGGCGACGAGGCGGATGACGTCGGCCAGGAAACGTTCGTCCGCTTCCACCAGGCGCTCGGCAGCTTTCGTGGCGATTCGTCGGTGCGCACCTACCTGGTGCGGATCGCGATGAGCTGCGCCCTCAACGCCCTGCGCAGCCAGCGCCGGCGCGACCTGCGCTTCGTGCGCGATGATGTGGCGATGGAGCGCGCCGTCGATCCGGAGGCGATCGTCACCGCGGGTGATGACGGACAGGCCGCGCGCATCCGTGCCGCGCTCGACCGGCTCAGTGCCGAGCATCGCGCCGTGGTGGTGCTGCGCCTGCTGGACGAGCGCACCACGCGCGAGACCGCCGAAATCCTGCAGATTCCCGAGGGCACCGTGCTCTCGCGCCTCTCGCGTGCCGTGCAGCAGTTGCGCGTGACATTGGGCCCCGTGTGGCAGGAGTTCACCGAATGACAGGCGACGATGGCATGAGTTCCCAGACACCCGACGACGAGGCTGCGCTGCGCGCCGCCGGCGAGATGCTGCGTCGTGCGATGCCGCCGATGGCGTTCGGTGAGGGATTCGCCGATCGCACCATGGCGCGCCTCGCGCGCGAACGTGCGGCCGCACCGCCCGAGTTGCTGCGCCTGGGCGCGATGCAGAAGAACTTCCGCCTCGTCGCGGCCGCCGCGGCGATCGCGATCGTGGCGCTGGGTGCACACAACACGCTGCTCGCCCGTACCGACGACAGCTCGCTGTTCGAGGCCGCGCTCGGGTTGCAGCCCGTCTCGGCCGAGTCGATCCTGTCACCCTCGTCCGACGCCTTCCAGTGATGAGTCACCCATGAGCAACTCCGTCCGCGCCTGGCTGCTGCTGGTAGTCACGCTCTGTCTCGGCATCGCCATCGGCGTGCTGGGCGGCGGTGCGCTGCAGGATCGCCGCATGGCGCGCGTCAACGACGCTCGCCGGCCCGGGGGATTCGTGGAGCACGTGCAGCGCGTGATCCGGCCGACCAGCGACGAGCAGTGGGCGCGCATCCGGCCGCTGGTGGAAGCGGCGGACCGTGCCAACGGCGAGCGTCGCCGCGCCCACGACGATGCCATGCGCTTCTCGCTCGATTCACTCAAGGCGCAGCTCGACCCGCTCCTCGACGAGGCTCAGCGCGAGCGACTGGCGCGCTTCGCCCCCAATCGTCGCGGCCAACCCCCGTACGGCGGGCGCGGGCCACGCGGAGGGCGGCGCGGCGGCGACCAGGGTCCGCCGCCGCCGCGTGACGGCCCGCCGTGATGGCGAACCGGTACTCACCCGGCCTTACTGGACGACGGTGCGCGCGCGTTCCGCTTCGGCGGTGAGGTACCCGAAGCTGGCCCACTGCGACTTCGCATCGACGATGCGCGCGAAGATCGCATCCGCCTGTGGCTTCCGGCCGTTGTACAGGTGCCAGTTGCCCACACCGTACGCGGTGGTGATGTCCTCCAGGCTGCCGTCGGTGCCGAAGTTCTTCAGCAGCTCGCCTTCGGTGAGTTCACCCTTGTAGAGCAGCAGCAGTCGATGGTACGCCCCGTTCTCGATCACGTCCATCGACGCCGAGATCGGTGCCAGCACCGCCGCCGCCTCGGCATCCCGATTCAGTCGGCGCAGCGTCATGTAGAGCCAGTGGCTGGTGGCCACCAGCATGTCGTTGTTGTTCTTCGACGCCGCGACATCCTCGCGATAGAGCGGCAGCGCCTTCTCGAACTGCCCGCTGAGGTAGTAGGCGAGACCGAGGTGATAACGGATGTTCCCCTGCAGCGTGCTGGTGGGAATGTTGCGCGCGTTCGGCTGGCCGTCGGGTTCCACCTGGTCGGGTGTGCCCTTGGTCAGTGCGTACGCACGCTCGAAGTCGGCGATCGCCTTCGGCAACTGGCGTGTGGTGAGGTACCGGTGGCCGCGATGGCGGAACATCCGGGCATCGGTCGGATGCGCGGCGATGCCCTTGGTGTAGATGTCGATCGCCTCGTTGAAGCGCCCGAGGTACGCGGTGCGCCGTCCGAGCCAGATGATCGAGTCGGCGTCGGTCGGCGCGTGCTCGAACGCCGTGCGTGCGGTGCGCAGCTGCGCCTCCATCCGCTCGCGTGTCGCACCCTGTGGTTCCGGGCGCATCAGCGGCTGGCCGGTCAGCGACGTCGCTTCGACGACGGTGCCGGCGCTGCCGCCCGCCTTCAGGTGCCGGTCGAAGAAGGCACCGATACGATCGTGATAATCGACGAAGTCTTCCGCGGTCGTCCCCGGCGTGCCGTGGCCGGAATTCATGTAGTTCACCCACGTCACCGGCTTCCCGAGACGCCGCAGCGCGTAGTACATCTCGCGCGTGTTGTCGGCCGGCACGTTCGGGTCCTGCGCGCCGGTCACCAGCAGCAGCGGCGTGGTGATGCGGTCGGCGAAGAAGATGGCCGAGTGCGCGATGTACTTCTGCGGCGCCTCCCAGAGGGTGGCGCCGATGCGATCCTGGCTCTTCTCCGCCGCGTGCACGTTGCGCACGCCGAGGCGCGGTGAGTCGGTGTAGAACGACACCATGTCCACCTTGCCCGACACGTTGACGGCGGCGCGGAACCGCTTCGTCTGCGTGATCAGCAGGTTGGTGGCGTAGCCTCCGTAGCTGGTGCCGTACACGCCGAGCTTCGACGAGTCGGCGATGCCCGCATCGACCAGTGCGTTGGCGGCCGCGGTGACGCCCTTGAGCCACGCCTCGCCCGGATAGCCGGTCTCGAAGCCCACCGACGGCTTCACCACCACGTAGCCCTGCGACGCGAGCACGTTCAACGAGGCGTCGAACGTGTCGTCGAAGAAGTCCTCGTACACGCTGAAGAGCGTCGGATACTTCTTCGTGGCCTGGAAGTCGGCCGGCAGGTACACCACACCATACCGTGTCGCCCCATCGGCGTCGCGGTAGTGGATCAGGCGCGTGCTGGCCAGCGTGCGCGACGACAACGCCGGGTTGAGCGTCGTCAGGCGCCGCACGTTCTGCATCGCGCCGTCGGCCGCATAAAGGTCCTGCGGCCGGTTACCGTCACCACTCGAGAACACCAGCACGTCACCGCCGGTCGCCAGCCGCACGTTGCCGTAGAGTCGTGCGTCCTTCGCCAGCGTCTGCATCGTGCGGCCCTGGCGATCGAAGCGGATCACGCCACGCTCCCACGCCGAGCGGGACGCCGACGAGAGATAGACGAATCGCCCGTCCTCACTCCACGCCAGCGGGGTCACGCGTGGTGTGGTGAGCACGGTGTCGTTGGTGGCCACCACCATCGTCATCGCGCTGCGATCCACCGGCGCGATCCAGAGCCCCTCCGGATTCGACACCAGCAACACGTCGCCGGTGGGCGACCAGCGCAGCACACCGAAGCGCGCCTTGGCGCGAGCGGCGCGACCACTCGGCGAGGTGTCGGCGGCGAGGCGTGCCGCGGTGGCTGAGTCCGGTCCCGCGACCTGGCGTGGCACCGAGTCGCCGATGGCGCGCACGAACACCCGACCGTCGCGGGCATAGGCCACTCGACGGCCATCGCGCGACCAGTTCGGCGTCGAGATGCCCTTCGACGATGGCACCACCACCATCGTCCCACCGCCGGAGAGTCGGCGCGCCATCAGCTTCGTCTCGGTGCCGAAGATCACGTCGTAATCCGTCTTCCGCGTGACGTCGTCGCTCCACGTCACCAGCGAGTCATCCTCGGAGAGCTGGTACTGCGCGTACATACCGTTGGGCAGCAGCTCCGTCGCCTTGCCGCTGGCGACGTCGATGGTGTAGACCGCACGCACGTTGCCTTCGCGACGCAGCTTCTCCCAGGCGAGGAACGGATCGCTGCCGTCCTGCACGAACACGGGGCCCTTGGTCATCCGCGCGAACTCGGTGGTCGCGGCCCGCTTCCATGCCTCCGTGCGCAGCGCGAGCACGATGCGCGTGCCGTCACGCGACCACTTCAGGTCACTGTTCTCGGCCACGTAGAACCCGGCCGGCACCGGCAGCGTGCGCGTGCGACCGGTGTTGCGGTCCCAGATCACGGGCTGCAGCCGGTCGTCCTGCAGCACCAGCACGCCCACCTTCGCGCCATCGCGTGACCAGGTGGGCGACCGCACGGTGCGCGGCGCCGTAAAGACGTCACGCGCACTGCCATCGCGGGTGTCGATCACGCGAAGGCGCGACGGGCTCACGCGCAGGTAGGTGGGATCGGTGTCGCGGCGATAGTCCACACCCAACCCGTCCCGTCGCGACGCCACCGAGGTGAGCAACCATCGCCCATCGGCCGAGAGGTCCGACACCTGCGCGGTGACGACATCGAGGGCGTCATTGGCGGTGAATGCGGAGCGCGTCGTCGCCTGCGCCGCGAGCCTCGGCGCGATGCAGACGAGCAGCGTGAGGGCGAGACGGATCTTCATCGCAGGAACCCTGAGGGGGACGGGTGGCGGATCGGTGGCAGCAGCCCTAATCGAAGCGGCCGGTCCGGTGTCGGTCAACATGCGTCCGGGCGATCGCGGCGGAGCTGGCGCACGTGCGTGGCGGGGCAACAGCGAATCGCAGAACGGCGACAGCCGGAGAAAGGAACGACCGCAGAAGGGCGGTGGGGATCGCGGCGGTTCGGGGCGAGATCGTCAGCGCCGGTGGCGCAGGTGGTCTCCGATGTTGGTCTCCGCCGGGCATGGCTGCGGGGTTGAGCAGAACCTTTGAATCGATGCCGACGCGGTCGGGTATGATCGCAGCCATGAATTCCGCACCGGAGAGCCTGATGCATTCCCGACCCGTCGCACGGACCGCCGGATGATGGGCCGCGCGTTCGCGCTCGGTGTGGCGTCGGTGGGGCTGACGGGGTGTTTCCTGCGTCCGTCGCTCACGGAGTCGTTCGGCTTCCGGCCGAAGGGCATTCGCGCCGAGCGCGCGGACCCCGCCACCTGGGGTTGGGACGCGGCGCGGCTCGACACCATTGCGCGGGTGGACTCGGCCGGCGGCCTGATGGCGTGGTGGGGACCGGCGGCGGCCGGGGGCAAGGCGTGCGGCGGCGTGCTGCTCCTGCACGGCAAGGGAAAGAACCGGGCGCAGATGCTGCCGCTGGGTCAGTCGCTGCAGCGGGCAGGGTTCTCGGTGTTGCTGCCCGACTATCGCGGCTACGGCGGCAGCGAGGGCACACCCACCACCGACGGCGTCTTCAGCGACGCGGCACTGTCGTATCGCCGCTTGCGAGAGCGACTTGGTGACAGCCTGGTGCCGATCGTGGTGATCGGGCACTCGATGGGTACCGCGCTGGCAGCGCGGCTGGCGCGGGACAACAACCCGGCCGCCACCATCTACATGTCGCCGTTCGACCGCATCTCGACGCTGGTCCGCGCCCGTGCCGGCGCCATCGGACCGCGCCTGTTCGACACGACGGCGTTCGCGTTCAATCCCGCCGACGACGCCGCGGTGGCGCGCGGTCGATCGATGGTTGTCGTGGCGGGCCGCGACCTGCTGATCCGGAAATCGGTCTCCGACGACTTCATCGCCAGCCTCACGCCGCAGCCGGTCGTGATTCGCGATCCCAAGGCGTTCCACAATGGGATCCTGCGATCCGCGCCCACGGTCCGCGCGGTGACCGACTCGATCAGCGCGTGGACCGGCTGCTCAGTCGGCCGCGACGCCGACGGCGGTCGCTGACGCCTCACGCGCGCCGCGACGCCCGATCGCGCGCACCGCGCGACGGATCGCGAGCATGATGCCGGTGACCACGAGGATCACCGACGCCAGCGAGACGAGACCGGCAATGGTCTGCCCGGTGAGGCCAAGCACTTCACCGGTGTGCGTGAAGCGCAGCACACTGCGCAACTGTCGGCCGGTACTCAGGCTGTCGAACGGCTGGTACTTGTCCAGCGCCCCCGTGGCGGTGGCGATGGTGGCGGTGGCGCGAAGCTGCGGCTGGCCACCGGTACCGCGGTCGAGCGTGACGTTGAGCGTCTTCGCGTCCGGCTTCGGAATCTGGACGGTGGCGGCGCGCCACTCGGGCATCAGCGGCAGCGCGGTCGCGAGCGCGGCGGCGAAGTTCGGGCCGCTGGCGGCGGGTGCGACGTCAGCGCCACGGGTCGGCGCGGACTCCGGTCCGGCAGCGGAAGTGGGCGGGCGGCCTTCGCGGACCTGACCCGCAGCGCCTGCGCCACCGCCAACTGGCGGCGGACCGCCGGCGGCGCGAGGCGGTGGCGTCTCGCCGACGACCTTGTAGACCAGGTCGCTGGCCCACGGATAGCCGATCACGGTGGCGGAGGCGACGATCGCCACCAGCGGAATTGCGGACCAGATCCCGAGGACGTTGTGCCAGTTGAAGTCGCGCGCCTTGCCCGAGAGGCCGGAGCGGAACCAGAGCACGGAGCGGACCTTGATCCAGGTCCAGGTGCGCGGCAGCCAGAGCACCATGCCGGAGAGCACCAGCACCAGGAACAGCAGGTTCGCGGCGCCGGTGATCTTCTTGCCGAGTTCGCGGTTCTTGTCCTTGCCTGCCAGCCAGCGGTGCCAGTCGGTGACGCCGCGGAAGAAGCCGCGCGCCGTCTTGCTGCCCTCGCCGAGCACTGCGCCGGTGGCCGGATTCAGGTACAGGACACCCGCTTGCCCGAACGACACCTGCGCTGGCGCCGTCGAATCCGCGCGGACGGTGAGCGAGGCCGGCGTGGCGTCCGCCTTGGCGGCGCTGGCGAGTCGGATCAGTGAATCCGCTGGTAAGTGCGTCGACACTGGCGCACTGATGCCTTGCAACTGGCGCGTATCAGCCCACTGCAACATCTGCTTCTCGTACGTCAGCAACACCCCGGTCACGGACATCAACAGGATGATCGCGCCCGCCAGGACGCCAGCGGTCAGGTGCAGCCAGAAGAGGACGGTACGCAGCATCAGTAGATGAGAATGAGTATCAACACGTCTGCCGTAGGTTATACCCGACAAGTTCTGTTGGCAATGCCAAGGGTCGTTGCACCGGACACCGACAAGCGCTCCCCTCTCTCTCGTACCATCCATCGCCTGCTGGCGTTGGTCCCACGGCACCACGCGTGGAATCCCGACCCGCCTGCCCGTAGCTTGGCCGCATGCGACTCCACCTGACTCCGCTCTCGGTACTTCTGATCGCGCTCGCGGGCTGCCGAACCGCCGCACCGATCGCGCCGGTCAACACGCTTCCCGCCGCGATCCCACCACTCGCCGGCCCGAGGCAGGTGGCTCTGGCGCTCGAGTACATCGACGCCAAGCTGGGGCTCGGCGCCGCCGTCGGTGAACGGCAGTGCGTGTTCGTGCACTACACGGGCTGGCTCCGCGACGGCACCAAGTTCGACTCCTCACGCGACACGATGCCGAACGGGACGCCACGCACGCCGATCGCATTCCCGCTCGGTTTCCGTCGCGTGATCGCCGGCTGGGACCTGGGCTTCGACGGGATCAAGGTCGGCGGCCAGCGTCGGCTGTTCATTCCGTACGCGCTGGCCTACGGCGAGTCGGGTCGCCCGCCGGTCATCCCGGCGAAGGCCGAGCTGATCTTCGACATCGAGCTGATGGCCGTGGCCGACACGCTGCCGCGTGATGCGGCGGCACCTGCGCGTGGCGCGTCACCCCAGTGCCCAACCTGGGCCGTCGTGAAGGATCGTCCAACGGAATAGCGTCGCGAAGGTTCAGGCGGCCACTTCGTCGCGCGTCGTCCGCGGCACCACGGCCGACGCGCTGCGGTCACGCCACCGGCTCAGCGACCGGTAGAGCATCGGCAGCACGAACAGTGTCAGCAGCGTGGACGTCACCAGTCCGCCGATCACCACCGTGGCCAGTGGCCGCTGCACCTCGCTGCCCGGCGAGGTGGAGAGCGCCATCGGGACGAAGCCCAGGCTCGCCACCAACGCCGTCATGATCACGGGCCGCAGGCGGTCGGCGGCGCCAAGTCGAACGGCCTCGTCGATGCCCATGCCGTCGGCGCGCAGCGCATTGATGGCGGAGATCAGCACCACGCCGTTCAGCACCGCGATCCCGAACAGCGCGATGAATCCGACACTGGCGGAGAGGCTCAGGTTGAGGCCGCGCATCCACAGTGCCGCCACGCCACCGACCAGGGCGAACGGCACGTTGGTGAGGATCAGCGCCGTCAGCCACGCATCGTGGAAGCTGGCGTAGAGCAGCCCGATGATCAGCGCCAGCGCCAACGGCACCACCAGCTCCAGGCGCTTCATGGCACGCTGCTGGTTCTCGAACTGCCCGCCCCACTCGAGGAAGGTGCCGGCCGGCATCGGGACCTCGCGCGCCACCCGCGCCTGCACTTCCTGCACGAAGCCACCCAGGTCGCGGCCGCGTACGTTCGACAGCACCAGCGTGCGACGCTGTGCATCCTCGTGCCCGATCAGTTCCGGACCGGTGCCCGGCTCCACGTCGGCCACCGACGACAGCGGCACCAGCGCACCACCCGGCGCGCGCACCGTGAGGCGTGACAGTGCCGTGAGATCGTTGCGTTGCGCGTCGGGATAGCGCACCGCGACACCGATGCGCCGCGGGCCGCGCACGATCTCGGTCGCCGTCTCGGCGCCGAGTGACAGGTCCAGCGCGTCGCGCACGTCGGCCACCGACAGGCCGAACTGCGCCAGCGCCTCACGCTTCGGCGTCACGCGCACCTGTCCGGTGCCTTCGCTCACTTCCACGCCGACGTCCGCGCTGCCCGGCACCGACGTCAGCACGCGACGGATGCGCGCAGCGACCTGTCCGTTCCGAGCCAGGTCGGGCCCCACCACCTTGATGCCAAGGTCGGTGCGGATGCCGCTTTCCGCCTCGTCGAGGCGCATCGCGAGCGGCTGCGTGAACGACACGCCGAGACCGGGAACGCGCACCAGCGCGGTGTCGAACGCCGCCACCAGGCCCTCGGGATCGTCGGCGGTGGTCCACTCGTCGCGCGGCTTGAGGATCACGTACAGGTCACCCTCGTACAGCCCCATCGCCTCGGTGGCGAGATCGGGACGACCGATCTTCGTCACCACCGTCACCACTTCGGGAAACTTCTTCACCGCCGCCTCGGCCAGCAGCGAGAGCTTGTTGGCATCGGCCAGCGAGGTACTCGGCGTGCGTCGCGTGTTGATCAGGATCGCGCCTTCGTCGAGCTTCGGCATGAACTCGGTGCCGATGCGCGTGAGCGAGACCAATGCCACCAGCACCATCACCACGCCGCCGGCAACGATCGGCCTGCCGTGGCGGAAGGTCCACAGTAGCGCCGACTGATAGCGCGCCCGAAGCTTCACCTCGGCGGCGATCGGCTTGGTGGTGACATGCTTCAGCAGCGTCAGCGACGCCGCGGGCACGAACACCAACGCCAGCAGCAGTGAGCCCAGCACCGCACACACCACGGTGAAGGCCATCGGCTTGAACATGCGGCCTTCCATCCCTTCCAGCGCGAAAATCGGGATGTAGACCGCGACGATGATCGCGATGCCGAACAGGATCGGCCGACCCACCTCGATCGCGGCATCGCGGAAGAGCGCGAACCGTCGCGCGTCTCCGATCGCACTGCCGTCGCCGGCATGTTCCGCCTTCTCCAGCCGGTGCACGAAGTTCTCGACCATCACGATCGCGCCATCCACGATCAGCCCGAAATCCAGCGCGCCGAGCGACATCAGGTTGGCCGAATAGCCGTAGACGTACATGCCGCCGAAGGCCACCAGCATCGACAGCGGGATCACCGAGGCCACGATCAGCGAGGCGCGTGCGTTGCGCAGGAAGGCGAAGAGCACGATCACCACCAGCAACCCACCTTCCACCAGGTTCTTGGTGATGGTGAAGGTGGTGCGGTCCACCAGCTCGGTCTGGTCGTAGAACGGCGTGATCTTCACGTGGGCCGGCAGCGCGGCACGGATCTCGTCGAGCCGCTTGGTGACGACGTCGATCACGGCACGCGAATCCTCGCCCTGCAGCTTGAGCACCATACCCGCCACCACTTCACGCGTGGCATTCTCGGTGACGGCGCCATACCGTGGCAGCGAGCCGAGTCGCACCACGCCGATGTCGGCGATACGCACCGACACTCCGCCGGCTGCCGGGATCGACACGCGGCTGATCTCGCTGGTGTCATTGAGGCGCCCGGTACCGCGCACCGTGTAGCGGGTGCCCGCCGATTCGAGGTACGCGCCACCGAACGAGAGGTTGTTCTGCGCCAGCGCGCGCTGCACGTCGTCGAGGGTCAGGTTGCGCGCCGCCAGCTTCGCCGGGTCCACCTCCACGTGGATCTGCTCGATGCTGCCGCCCCACGAGTTCACGTCGCTGACACCGGGCAGCGTGCGCAGTCGTGGGCGGATGGTGTAGTCGTGCAGCGCCTTGAGCTCGCTCAGCGTCATCGAGTCGCTGTGCACCGTGTACTGATAGAGCTCACCGAGTGGCGTGGACACGGGGCCCATCTGCGGCTCGACGCCCGCCGGCAAGCCGCCCTTGGCTTCGGCCAGGCGCTGCTGCACCAGCGTGCGCGCGAAGTAGACGTCGGTGCCGTCGGGGAACGGCACGGTGATGAGCGACAGCGCCGACTTGGACACGGAGCGCACACCGGTCACGCCGGGCAATCCCATCAGCGCCGACTCGATCGGGTACGTGACCAGCTGCTCCACTTCCTCGGGCGCCAGTCCCGGCGCCGTGGTCGCCACGTCGACGCGGATACCGGTGAGGTCGGGGAAGGCGTCGAACGGGATGCGCGACAGCGAGAAGAGGCCGAACAGCATCAGCATGCCGACGCCGAGGGTGACCAGGCCCCGCTGCCGCAGTGCGAACTCGATCAGGCGCCTCAATGTTCGTCCGGCTCGCCCGAGCGGGCATCACGCTGGCGCAGGATCTCGGCCTTCGCGACGGCCGCGCCCGCGTTCACCACCGGCGCACCCGGCGCGATCCCGGCTCTCACCTCCGCCAGTCCTGCCGCGCGACGACCGACGCGCACCCGCACCGCTTCCAGCAGCAGCCCGCCACCGCGCTGCACCGCCGTGACCACCACCGTGTCGCCCTCGAAATCCTGGACGGCCCCCATCGGCACCGTCGTCGCGCTGTCGGAGGAGAGGCCGAACACTTCGGCGGCCGCCGTCATCTCACCGCGCAACTCGCCACCGCGATTCTCGACCGTGGCGAAGACTTCCGCCGTGCGCGTCAGCGAGTCGAGCGCCGGTGCCACACGCGCCACCTTCGCGGTGAAGCTGCGGCCCGGATACGCCGGCACCGTGAATCGCACTTCGGATCCCACCTTCGCCGAGCCCAGCGCCGCCTCTGGCACGTGCATGGCGAGCAGCACCGAGTTGGTGCGACTGACGGTCATCAACTCGTTGCCCGCCACCACCACCGCGCCGGGTTGCGTGTGCCGTGACACCACCACGCCATCGAACGGCGCGCGCACCAGCATGTCTTCCGGATCGACGCGTGCGTTGACGGGCCCCGACGGCCGCAGGTGCTCCACCATCTCCGCCGCGCGGTGGTATTCGGCTTCGGCGCGCCGCATTCCTTCGGTGGCGGCCAGCCGCGCCGCGCGGGCGCGCTCCAGCTCCGCCAGTGAACCCGCCTGCGCGGCGTAGAGTCGTTCGCTGCGCGCGGCGGCAGCATCAGCCACCTGCGCGGTGCTGGCGGCTTCGGCGCGACCAGCGCGTGCCTGCGCCAGCGCGTTCACCGCCGCCGTCAGTTCGTGCGTGTGGATCGTGACCAGCACCTGGCCGCGACGGACGCGATCACCGGGCTGCACGAAGACCTGCGTCACGCGCCCTTCCACGATCGAGCCCAGTGTCTGCGTGGTGGTGGGATCCAGCACCAGGTGCGCCGGCAACTGCCACGACTCGCGCCACGGCACACGGGCCGCCGCCTGCACGACGACGCCGGAGACGGCCAGCGCCTCGGCCGACAGGAAGGCGGTGTCGCGGACCGCGACCACGTCCGTCGCCGGTGCCGCCGAGGTGGCGGCCGGTGGAGGCGCGTCGCTGCACGCCACGAACGTGACGCATGCGGCGAGTCGCGTCATGCGCACGAGTGGTCGCGCCGTCGCGGGCAGAGGTCGGACGATGCTCATTGCGGGGTCGGTTGAAAGCGTGCGCCATCGATCGGGAGCCCGATCGCGCGCATCAAGTCGGCACGAGCCACCTGCACACCGGCGGCGGCACGCAGCGCCGCACCGCGCACCTCGGCGCGCACTCGCTCGGCGTCCAGCAGCTCGAACAGCGGAATCGCCCCTTCGCGATAGGCGGCAGCGGCGATGCCGGCGACGGTGCCGCCACGCGCGTCGAGCGTGCGCAGCGACGTGTCGGCGGCACCGACATCCTCGCCGCGGTCATATTCGTCCAGCAACGCGCGATAGGCGCGGTAGGCCGATGTCACCTCGGCATCCACCGCCGACCTCGCGACGCGCAGCTCGCCTTCCGCCATCAGCACCTCGCCGCGCGCACGTTCGCGGTTGCCGCCGTTGCGATCGAAGAACGGCACCGCCACGCCCACCTGCAACGTGCCGGTCTGGTATCCCGACGTGCGCTTGCGGCCCACCTGCACACCGACCGCCGGCAGCGTGCCGAGTCGCTCGGCGAGCTGGCGCCGCTGCGTCTCGTCCACCCGCGACTGCGCCGCGACGAGTTCCGAGCGCCGCGCACGCGCCAACGCGAGCAGCGTCTCCAGTGGCGGCAGCGTCGTCACCGTCGCGTCGACACGCAGTGGCTGGCTGGGACGTGGCACACTGTCGAACGGCATCGCGAGGGCACGTGCCAGGTCGCCGTGCGCCCGCTCCAGCGTGGCACGCGCTTCCGACTGCGCCAGGCGCGCACGATCCGCCTCCAGCCGCGCCCGCATCGCCGAGCCGTTCGCCACCTGGCCCTGACGCGCACGTTCCGCTTCGATGCGCGCGATGGTGTCCACCACCAGCCGCTGTGCCATCGCGGCATCGTGCAGTGCGTAGGCGAGCGCCGCCTGCCAGTACGCGCTGGCCACGTCGTATTCCACGTCACGCGCGGCGGTGGACGAATCGGAGCGCGCGCGCCGCGCCGCCGAACCGCTGGCCGCACGCAACGCGGCACGACGACCGTACGCATCCACCGGCAGGCCGAGCGACACGAATTCGTCGCGGGGCAGTGGGCTGCCGTAGTTCTCCTTGCGCCACTCGAACACCGGATTGGGCAGCGCCGACTCCTGTCGCGCGCTCCCGGTAGCGGCCAGGCGTCGTCCGCTGGCGGCGCTGAGCAACGGGTGCTGGCGCCGGGCGAGGGCGGCGGCATCGGCGAGGGTGAACGACGTGCGGATCTCCCTCGGCCGTATCACCTGTGCCGACGATGGGTCGGCAGCGAGGACCGCCAGCAGGACGGCCGCGACGGGAGCGATCAGGCGCGGAATGCGGGGCGGTGCCGAGGTTCGCATACAGAAAACTAGAAGAGGAACGGGTGTTCGTGGTGCGCTGCTCCCTGCAGGGCATACGCCACCCTCGCCGGACGCGTTGGTCCGCCGGGACATCGGTTAGCATCCATGGCACGACTCGCCCGCATGCCCCGCCGTCCCGCACCGCCGTTCCGCATGCCCGACACGCGCCATCTCCGCACCTGCACGCTCTGCGAAGCGATGTGCGGCATCGTGATCACGACCAGTGGCGCGTCGATCACCGGCATTCGCGGTGACCCGGACGACCCGTTCAGCAAGGGCCACATCTGCCCCAAGGCGGTGGCGCTGCAGGACGTGCATGACGATCCCGATCGGCTGCGCCGTCCGATGCGTCGTACCGGCACCGAGTGGCACGAGATCGGCTGGGACGACGCGCTGGACGAAGCCGCGACACGGCTGAAGGCGGTGCAGGCCGCGCACGGACGCGACGCGGTGGCGACCTACCTCGGCAACCCCACCGTGCATTCGTCCGGTGCGCTGCTGTTCGCGCCGGCATTGGTGCGCGCGCTGCGCACGCGCAACCGGTATTCGGCCACCTCGGTGGACCAGTTGCCGCATCACGTGGCGGCGATGCTGATGTTCGGCCACGCCCTGCTGATTCCGGTGCCGGACATCGATCACACCGACCACCTGCTGATGCTCGGCGCCAACCCGGCCGCCTCCAACGGCAGCCTGATGTCGGCACCGGGTGTCACCGATCGCCTGCGCGCGATTCGCGCCCGGGGTGGCCGGGTGGTGCTGGTGGATCCCCGCCGCACGGAGACGGTGGCGCACGTTGACGCACACCACTTCATCCGACCCGGCACCGATGCGCTGCTGCTGCTGGCGTTGCTGCAGGTGGTGTTCGAGGAGCGACGGGTGCGCACCGACGCCTACGACGCCTTCCTCGACGGTCTCGACGAACTCCGTCGTTTGGTGCAGCCATTCACGCCCGAGCGGGTGGCTGCCGCCACCGGCATGGAGGCGGAGGTGATGCGCGGCATCGCCCGCGACTTCTGCGACGCGCCGACCGCGGTGGCGTACGGGCGCGTCGGCGTGTCGATGCAGGAATTCGGCGGACTCGCCTGCTGGCTGATCTCGGCGCTGAACGTCGTCACCGGCCGGCTCGATGCCCGCGGTGGCGCGATGTTCACCAGCCCGGCGGTGGACATCCTGCGCGGCGAGCCGAAGGTGGCAGAGGGCGTGCGCATCGGGCGGTGGCGCAGCCGCGTGCGCCAGCTGCCTGAGATTGCCGGCGAGCTGCCGGTGTCGGCGCTGGCGGAGGAGATGGACACGCCGGGCACGGGTCAGGTGCGCGCGCTGGTGACCCATGCCGGGAATCCGGTCCTCTCCACCCCGAACGGGCAACGACTGCAACGCGCGATCGCCGGCCTCGATTTCTACGTCGCCATCGACTTCTACCTCAACGAGACCACGCGGCACGCGCACCTGATCCTGCCACCGACCTTTGCGCTGGAACGCGATCACTACGACTTGCTCTTCCACGCGCTGGCGGTGCGCAACACGGCCAAGTATTCGCCGCCGGTCTTTCCCCGTCCGGCCGGCACGCGTCACGACTGGGAGATCCTGAACGCGCTCACGCACCGCATCACCGGCACCATGCAGGCGCGCGCCCGGGCGATGGTGCTGCAGCAACTCACGCCGCGCCGGATGGTGGACATCGGCCTGCGACAGGGACCGTATGGCGGCGGCCTGCGTCCCTTCGCGCGCGGGCTGACGCTGCGCACCCTCGAACAGCAGCCGCACGGCGTGGACCTGGGTCCGCTGCAGCCGTCGCTGCCGCAGCGGCTGCGCACCGCCGATCAGCGCCTGCAGCTGGCGCCGGCGATGCTGCTGGCCGATGTGGCACGGCTCGAGGCCACGCTGCAGGCGACGCCGCTGGACGATGGTGCGCTGCAACTGATCGGGCGACGTGCGCTGCGCTCCAACAACTCCTGGATGCACAACAGCGAGCGCCTGGTGCGCGGCCGCAATCGCTGCACGCTGCAGATGCATCCCGATGATGCGGCGATGCGCGCACTCGCCGATGGCGACGAGGTGCGTGTGACGTCACGCGTCGGCAGCGTGGTGGTGCCGCTGGAGGTCACGCCCGACCTGATGCGCGGCGTGGTGAGCCTGCCGCACGGCTGGGGTCACGGCCGCAGCGGCACGCGGCTCACCACCGCCAACCATCACCCCGGCGTCAGCATCAACGACCTCACCGACGACCAGCGGATCGACACGCTGACGGGAAACGCCGGCTTCAGCGGCGTGCCGGTGCAGGTGCAGCCCGCTACCGCCCGCGGCGACTGACGCCGTTCAGCTCTCGGTGTTGCTGGTCGCCTTGTTCGGATCGGCGGCCATCATGGCGCGGTACTCGCGCGTGGGCAGCGCGTGGAAGGTCTCGGTGGGCCGCGTGGCCGCCGCACGCAGCGACTCGATGATGTGGTCGGCCTCGTCGTCGGTGCGACCGAGCGTGATCAGCGTGTAGTGGCCGAGGTTCAGCGCGGCCTCGCGCTCCGCATACACCGCACGACCACGCGATCCCGGCGTGTGCAGCAGATCCTCGAAATACTCCTGCTCCGCGGCGCTGTGCGTGCGGACGCCGATCGCGATGCGTGGGTTGAGTTCACGCGCCAGGTCCACCGTGCGGCGGGCACGGATCGGATCGGGCGCGGTGATGACGATCAGCTTCGCACCGGCCACACCCGCGCGCTGCAGCACCTCGGTCTTGGTCGCGTCGCCGAACACCGCCCGCTCGCCGCGCGCGCGCATGCCGGCCACCAGCCGCTCCTTCTCCTCCACCACCACGTAGCGCGCCGCGTCGCGTTGCAGGGCCTCGGTGATGGTGGTGCCCATGCGGCCGTGTCCGACCAGGATCACGTGGTCGATGAGTTCGGAGAAGTCGAACGGATCCTCGTCGGCACGCATCGGGCCGCGGGTGGAGCGCGCGGACTCGGGCACCGTGCGCGGCACCGTGGGCGCCGTCTCGCGCGCCTCGAGGCGGTCCGCCACCAGCTTCACCACCGCCAGCAGCGGCTGGTTGAGCGTGATCGCGATCAGCGCCGCCGCGACCACCAGCGCCTGCAGGTCCCGGTCGATCAGGCCCAGTGTCACTCCAAGGCCGGCGACGATGAACGAGAACTCGCCGATCTGCGCCAGGCTGCCGCCGATCACCAGCGCCGATCGCGCCGGCTGCTGGAGGATGCGCATGAGGAGGAAGGAGGTCGCGAACTTGCCGACCACCACCACCGCCACCAGCGCCAGCAGCGCCATCGGCGACTCCAGCACCACCGTCGGGTCGAAGAGGAAACCGACCGAGAGGAAGAACAGCACCGCAAATGCATCCTGCATCGGCAAGGCTTCGCTGGCGGCGCGATGGCTCAGTTCCGATTCACTCACCACCGCGCCGGCGAAGAAGGCGCCGAGCGCGAACGACACCCCGAACACTTCCGAGGCCAGCGTGGCGATGCCGAGCGCCGTCGTCAGCACGGCGAGGGTGAACAGTTCACGTGAGCCGAGCTTGGCCACGTGCGACAGCAGCCACGGCACCGCGCGCCGCCCCACCACCACCATCAGCACCGCGAACGCCACCACCTTCAGCATCGCGAAGCCGATCGCGCTCGCGAGGCCCACGCCGCCGACGGCGACCGTGCTGCCGGTGCCGCCGAGCATCGGGGCCACCGCCGGCAGCAGCACCAGCACCAGCACCATCAGCAGGTCTTCCACCACAAGCCAGCCGACGGCGATGCGACCCTCGGGAGAGTCGAGCCGGTCCTGCGCCTCGAGCCCCTTCAGCAGCACCACCGTGCTGGCCACCGAGAGCGACGTGCCCAGCACCAGTGCCGCGCCCCACGCCAGACCCCACGCCAGTGCGATGGCGGTGCCGATGGCGGCAGTGAGGATGCTGTTGAAGAGCGCACCCGGCACCACCACGCGCCGCACGGCCATCAGGTCGGCGAGCGAGAAGTGCAGGCCGACGCCGAACATCAGCAGGATCACGCCCAATTCCGCGGCCTGCGAGATCATCCCGCTGTCCACCACGTAGCCGGGCGTGAACGGGCCGACCGCGATGCCGGCGAGGAGATAGCCCACGATCGGCGGCAGGCGCAACCGCGCCGCCGCGAGTCCGAAGATGAACGCGATGCCGAGGCTTGCCGCGACCGTGATGATCAGCGCTTGATGAGAAGGCATCGTGGCCATGAAGGGGAAAACGCAAATCCGCCCGAAGCGATCCTCAGCTTCGGGCGGACGATGCAGGCGCAAGTTATGCGGCGATCAGTCTGTCATCGAGGCTGGAACCTTGCCGCCATTGGCAGCGAACTGCTTCATCACTTCCTTGTGCAGCCACATGTTCATGGTGGCCGTGTCCTGCTTGTCGCCGGTGAAGCCAAGTTCGTCGGCCAGCTCGCGACGTTCGGCGAGGCTGCTTTCCATGCCGAGCAACTTCATCAGGTCCACGATCGACGTCTGCCAGTTCAGCTTCTGCTTGTTCTGCGTGGCCATGAACGTCAGCACGGCCTCGACGTCCAGCAGCGGGGTGACACGTTCCGGGGCGGCGGTGGCGGCAGGCGCTGTCGGCGCGGGTGCGGCCGGAGCCGGTGCTGCATCCGGCACCTTGGTGCCGAACAGCTTGTCCTTGAGACGGCTGAAAATGCTCATGCGATGACGCTCGGTGTCAGGGTGGTGACGATGTACTGCCCATCTGACGGAATGGATGAGCTTAGACACCTGTAATCTAACCCGGCGCGCACGTCACCGTGACGCAAAGTGGTGCAACACATCTGCAACGTCGCGCTTGCCACGAGCGCTGAGCGGAGATGGCAAACGGCACCAGTGCATATCAATACACTGGTGCCGTCAACGCGCCACGCTGCGCGATGCGTGCTACGGCTTCGACGGGCCGGGCATCTGGATCATCGGCATCGCCGCGCCGCTGACCTGCGGCATCACGCCATTCCACTTCTTGGCCATTTCGTACTGCACCAGGCTGCCCGAGATGCTCTTGGCGAGCAGCTCGTTCGCCTGGGCCTGCGCCTGTGCCTCGGCGAGGATGGCCTTGGCGCGACCGACGGCCTTGATGCTGTCACCTTGCGCCTGGTAGGTGTTCTTCTGCAGCTCGTTCTGCGCCGTCAGCGCCTGCTGCTGCATCACGTTCTTGGCGTTGATCGCCGCCATCACGGCCTGCGGTGCGCGGATCTCGTTGATCGAGAACTGCTTCACCTCGATGCCGTACTGCTCGAGCGCCTTGGCCAGCTTGGCCTGCGTCTTGGCCACCGTCTCGGCCTTCTTCGGCCCGAGAATGTTTGCGATCTCCTCCTGGCCGGCGACTTCCTGCAGCGCCTGGCGGATGGTCTGGCGCAGGTAGCCGCGCTGGATGGCGTCGATGTCGGTGCGGAAGGTCGAATAGAGGTGCGGCACCTTGTCCTGGCGCAGCTCGAAGCTCATCGAGATGTCGAGCGAGATGGGCTGGCCCTCGATCGAGTTCACGTTGATCTCGTCGTTGATGCCCGAACCTTCGTTGGCGCCCTGCGTGAGCACCAACGTCTGCATGAATGTCGGATACTCCTTGATCCCGGTGGTGAGCGGGTTGCGCATGTGCAGGCCGGGGCCGAGCGGCACGGGATCGACACCACCGCTGGTGCGCCGGATGATGATGCCGACATGTCCCGGTTCGATGTACGTGACGGTGGACGACATGATCCAGACGCCGGCGATCAGCGCGGCGACGGCAAGGACGGCCTTCATGGCTCCGCCTCCGCGGCCGGACGCCGTGGCGCCCATCTGCGAGATGCGATCACCGATCGAGCTGCCCATAAAAAGTCTCCTGGTAGCACTTTGAACAGAGCGGCTCTCCGCTGGGGAGCCGCACGAGCGAGTCAGGCGCCTGCCATCCGTGGATGGGACAGGTGAGGGCGGCGTGCTGGTCGATCTGGCGGCGATTGGCCGACTGTCGCCAGCGGGTGCCGAGCGGCGTGAACGCCTTGACTCCCCATACGAAAACGGCGGCGCACGCCGCGATTGCCACGACGAACAGCACGCCTTCGATAAGGATCACGACCACGGGTTCTGGCTCCGTTCGAGAGCGGGCTCCGCGCGACTGCGCGACCGTCTCGTTGACAGGCTGACGACGATGCGGTGTGTCAGAAAGTTTCACCCCCCGGGGGCGTCAGCGCCCGAGTTCTGCCCGCAGGGCGGTGGCGAGATCGGGATGGCGGAAGGTGAAGCCGGCGGCCTGCAGGCGGGTCGGGAGCACGCGTTGGCCGCCGAGGATCGTGGCCTTCGCCATCTCGCCGAACAGCGCGGTGAGTGCGAAGGCCGGCACCGGCACGAACGTCGGTCGGTGCAGCACGTCGCCCAAGGTATCGGCGAAGTCGGCGTTGGTCACCGGCGCCGGCGCGGTGAGGTTGAACGGACCACTGCACTCCGACCGCATGAGCAGGAAGTAGAGCGCGGCGATTTCGTCTTCGAGCGAGATCCAGCTCATCCACTGCGTGCCGGCCCCCATCGGTCCGCCCAGGCCGAGTCGGAAGGCGGGCAGCATCTTGGCCAGCGCTCCACCGGCCGGCGACAGGACGACACCGCTCCGGGCCAGCGCGACGCGGATGCCCGCATCCAGCGCCGGCGTCGTCTCGGCCTCCCAATTCCGGCAGACATCGGCGAGAAAACCGGTTCCCGACGTCGACTTCTCGTCGATCATCATCGAGCCAGTATCGCCGTAGTATCCGGTCGCTGAGCCAGAAACCAGAGCCTGTGGCGGCTTCGGCATCTTCCGAATGGCGGCCACCAACGTCCGCGTGCCCTGTTCGCGACTGTCGCGAATGTCACGCTTGTGTTCGTCGCTCCAGCGCTCGCCGATGTTGGCGCCGGCGAGGTTCACCACCGCATCCACCCCCGCCAGTGCGGCCGGGTCGAGCGTGCCGGTCGCCGGATTCCAGCCGATGTCCCCGCGACCGGCGTCCGGGCGGCGCGTAATCCATCGCACCGTGTGTCCGCCCGTCCGCAGCAGCGCGGTCAGCGCCGAGCCGATCATCCCGCTGCCTCCGGCAATGGCGACGGTCAGGCGTGGCAGGTGGTCGTAGGCCATGTGCTGCTCCAGGTCGGCCCGGGTGCGGGCGTGGCGGAATGCGAACAGCTGGTCGAGCTGCGCGTGCACGAACCACCCTGCGGCGGCATCACCCACGGCGCCCAGCGGCAGCTCGTACTCGATGGCGTCCACCAGCACGCTGGTGCCATCGGCCGCCGACTCCATGGTGTGGGTGTGCGACCAGTGCGCAAAGGGGCCCTCCAGCATCACATCCCTGAACTGCACACCCGGCTGATAATCCCGGTGCTGCATCAGCATGCGCTGGTGCACCAGCCCACCGAGCACCGGCACCTCCACCTCGACGCGGCTGCCGTCGGTGATGCCGCCGGTCCGGGAGACCACGCGCGTCGGCTGCCAGGCGGGCGTCAGGCGCTCGAAGGCTCCCGGACGCTCGTGCCACGCGAAGAGTGCACCCGCCGAAACGGGCATTGGACTGCGGCGGACGAACTGCGGCACGGAGGCTCGGTGGCGGGAAGGCGATCGGCCGGCGCTGCTCCGACCTTGCTCTACGCCTGAACGCCGGCGGTCACGGGTTGGGGTTCCGCGCTCGCGGTGGGTGCATCACCCTCGACGGCGGCAAGCGGCACGCCGTCGGCGTCGGTCGCGGCAGCATCCGGCACCACTTCACCGGGCAGCGGCGGCAGCACGATCCCGGCCTTCGCCGCACGACGATCGCGCTCCTCACGCTCGGACAGCGAGCGGATCATCGCATCGACGGCCGGGCTCTGCAGGTAGCGCCCCTTCTCCCATCCTTCGACGATGCCCTTCGGCAGGCCGTGGAGGAGTTCGCCGAGCTGGGCGGTGTTCAGGCCGACCGACTCGCGGAAGTGCCGGATCTCCTTGCCGGTCAGCAGCGTGTGCTGGCTGCGCATGGTGAGGATCGCTTCCTTCTCCGCCTCCTCCCGCTGCTCGACGGTGTGCTGCTTGTCGCCGCACTTGTCGCACTTGTACATCGCACGATCGACACGCGCCGTCATGCCGCTCAACCGGATGGTGACTTCTTCCACCGCCAGCGCGTAGTGCCCGCCGCAGCGGCGGTGCAGGTGTCCTTCGAGGGAGAGTTCCGACATGGCCGGAATCTATCCAGCCCTGGCTCCGTTCGGGACAGCCAGCGACGGCAACAGCCACGGCAACTGCGACGGCTGATCGCAGAACTGCAACAGCCGCAGAACCGAACAGCCGCAGAAGGGCGGGGGCCGGAGATCACCCGCGGCGCGAGCGTCCCCTTCGACTGATCGCGTCGCGATCATTCTGGGAACTGCAACGGCCACCGCCGTTCATTCAAGAACGCGCTTCATGCGCGGTAGGAGCGTCGCCACACGCGCCGACAACCAATGGCTTGAAGGTCGATCATCTCGCCCTTGCGCCCTTCTGCGGCTGTGCATTTCTGCGGCTGTTCCGTTCTGCGATCAGCCGTTGCCGTTCGAAGATCAGCAGTTGGCCTGCTGCGATCAGCCGTTGTGATCCGCTCGATCAGCCGTCGCGGTCCGTCCGATCAGGAGTGCGCGACCGGCTCACACGGACGCCAGACGTTCGTGCGCGACCGCCGATTGCAAGGCCGACGCGATCTGGTCGAGCGGCAGGACCTCCACGGCAGCGCCGACCTTGATCGCTTCCTTCGGCATGCCGAACACCACGCACGAGGCTTCGTCCTGCGCGATGGTGTGGGCGCCGGCGTCACGCATCTGGAGCAGGCCCTTGGCGCCGTCGGTACCCATGCCGGTGAAGATCGCGCCCACCGCATTACGGCCGGCATACTTGGCGACGCTGGCGAAGAGCACGTCCACCGCCGGGCGCTGGTGATGCACCTGCGGGCCATCCTTCACGCGCACCTGGTACTGCGCACCGGAGAGCGTCAGCATCATGTGGTAGTTGCCGGGCGCGATCAGGGCCACACCGGGTACCACCGCGTCGCCGTCCTTCGCTTCTCGCACCTCGATGGCGCAGACGGTGTTCAGTCGCTGTGCGAACGAGGCGGTGAACTTCTCCGGCATGTGCTGGCAGATCACGATGCCGGGCATCGCCGGAGGCAGCCGGGTGAGCACCGCTTCCAGCGCCTGGGTGCCACCGGTGGATGCGCCGAGGGCCACCACCTTGTGCGTCATCGCCAAGCCGGCGAGGGCGGGAGCGGCGCGGGTGAAGACCGGCGCGTCGGCCACGGGCTCGGTGCGCTTCACCAGCTTCGCGCGCGATGCGGCACGGATCGACTGCACCAGCTGCCGCGAGATGTCGGGCACCGACATCGCGGAGCCGGGCTTGGCGATGACATCCACCGCACCCAGTGCCAGCGCGCGGATGGCGGCGTCGCTGTTCTTCGGCGTCAGCGAGCTGACGATGATCACCGGCACCGGATAGTGCTTCATCAGCTTGACGAGGAACGAGAGCCCGTCCATGCGCGGCATCTCGACGTCCAGCGTGATCACGTCGGGCTTGAGCGAGATGATCTTCTCGCGCGCCACGTACGGATCCACTGCCGTGCCCACGACCTCGATGTCGTCGTAGGCCGACAGCTCCTCCGTCAGCAGCTTCCGCACCAGCGCGGAGTCATCGACGACCAGGACCCGGATCACGCGTGGTTCCCCGCGGCGCTATGCGTCGTGACCGCCGCGTCATCCTGCGTGAAGAGCGCCAGCAGTGCCTCGCCCTCGTCCATCTGCAGGCGGGTGAAGGCGGCCTGCGTCTCGCCGGCACGGACACGGAACGGCGCATCGCCGGCGGGCGACGGGGCGTCGAGCCGGAACACGGCCGCGGCGCCATTGACCATCGGCAACACGTTGCCGGTGACGACGTTCGCCAGCTCGCCCAGTGCGTCGCGCTGCAGCTGCACGTCGGGCGCGGCGGCGGAGCCGAGCATGTTCTCGGCCAGCGCCGGCAGCACGCCGGCGGTCACGCCGACCACCACGCGTCCGGAACCGGCACCATGGTAGGTCACGCAGACCGCGGCCTCGAGCGGAATGAACTCGGCACCATCGGCGCGGCCTTGCTCCGGAAAGAGCAGGGCCAGCGACTCAAAAGTCGAAGTCGCCGCTTGGAACAGAGAAGTCGTTGCTGGCTGCGGCATGCGTCAGTCCGGTGACCTGGAGGATGGTGTTGCGGAGCTGTTCAGGGGTGAACGGCTTGTGCACGATTTCCACGCCGTGGGCGCGCAGGCGCGCGAGGCGGGTGTCACTGCTCTCGGTGCTGACGATGATCACCGCCAGCGCCCGCCACTCCTCACTGCCGCGGATGCGGGTGAGCAGTTCCTCGCCGTCCATCACCGGCATGTTGACGTCCAGCAGCGCGAGGTCGACCCAATGGTCGCCCAGCCGCTCCAGCGCCTCCACCCCGTTGCCCGCCTCGTACACCTCGCCAAGGGGGATGCCACAGAGTGACAGCGTGCGGCGGATCATCGCCCGCATCACCGCACTGTCGTCGACGATCAGCACATTCAGCATCTGGATCCTACCTCGGGAGGGCGGCAGCGAGCGCCGGCGCGGACGCCGGAGCCTCGGGTGAGAGCACGCGCAGCGTGCCGTTGGTGCGCAACTGCACGATGCCGGTGGCAACCGACACCGACATCGTGCGCGACTGCTGCACGCCGCCGGTGTCATCGGCGTGGATCAGCACACCGTTCTTCCACAACAGCTTGCGCAGCGTGAGCATGTTGCGCTTGCCGATCTGGAAGGTGTCGTCGGCATCGGTGCGGCCGGAGAACGAGCCGCCAGCCACCAGCACGGTCATGCGTTCCTTGCGGGCGCCGAGGCGGTAGCACTCCTTGAAGAGCAGCGGCACGCCGGTGTCCACGAACATTGCCGGCTGCGTGCGCGCCTTGGCCTCGTCGATCTGAGAGCTGGGCAGCATCACGTGCAGCATGCCGGCCACCTGCGCCACCGGATCGTGGACCACGATGCCGAGGCAACTGCCGAGCGCGTAGGTGATCAGCGTGTCGTCAGGCCGGTCGGTGACCTTCAGGTCGGCCATACCGACCACCACCGGCTTGATCACCGCGATGCCGGGGATGCCCGTCATTTCGCGTACACCGCCGGCTGCACGTAGCGATAGCCGTGCTCGATCGCGGTGAGGCTCTCGGAATGGCCGATGAAGAGATGGCCGCCCGGTGCCAGCAGGGCATGGAATCGGCTCACCAGGCGCGTCACGGTCGGCTTGTCGAAGTAGATCATGACGTTGCGGCAGAGGATCAGGTCGAACGGTCCCGACATCGGCCAGCTTGCCATCAGGTTCAGGTTCGCGAAGCTGATCGGCGCACGCAGCTCGGGCGTGACGGTGGCGCGACCGTCGCCCGCGGGCGTGAAGAAGCGCTGCCGGCGCTGCGACGACACATCGGCCAGCTGCTGCGCCGTGTACGTGCCCTGCTTGGCCGTCGCCACCACGGTGGTGCAGATGTCGGTGGCGAGGATGCGGAAGTCGTAGCGCGGCGGCAAGGCCTCGTGCAGCAGCATCGACAGCGTGTACGGCTCCTCGCCGCTGGAACAGCCGGCGCTCCAGATGCGCAGCGGCGTGCCGGCAGCGACCACGGTCGGCAGGATCTGCGACAACAGGAAGTCGAAGTGCGCCGGCTCGCGAAAGAAGTCGGTCTTGTTGGTGGTGAGCAGGTCGATCAGCCGCACCATCTCGGCACCGTCCTGCTCCGACTCGACGGCGTCGAGGTAGGTGCCGAACGACGTCATGCGCCGGTCGCGCAACCGCTTCGAGACCCGCGACCGTACCAGTCCTTCCTTGCCCGCGGGAATGGCGAGGCCGGCGCGCTCGTAGGCGATGCGCCGCACCCGCTGGAAATCGCCGGGAGAGAGCTCCGGTGCGCTGCCGATCGATTCGGGACTGCTGAGGGACGGCATGCGGCGGAGGGATGGCGAGAACGCGACGGACAGCAACGCGACGTACGGACGACGATGCCCCCGGCGCCCGGCCGGATGACGCCGGACATCAGGGTGCAGGGCGGGTCGGCTGGCATGGTGCGCATCGAGCGATGCGCACCGGGTGATCACTCGGACTGCGTCAGTGCGGGCAGCGACGCGATCGCCGTCACTTCATCGTTGGACAGCACGCGCTCGATGTCGAGCAGCAGGCGCAGGCGCCCGTTCGACTTGCCGAGGCCGAGCAGGAATTCAGTGTGGAACTCGGCGCCGAAATCGGGCGTCGGATCGATGTCGGCGGAGGCGATGCTGGCCACCTCCGACACCTTGTCGGCCACCACGCCGATCTGCACGCCACCCACCTGCACGACGATCATCACCTGCTCCGGCTCCGTGGACGCCGGCATGCCGAACTTCTCGCGCAGGTCCATGATCGGGATCACCTTGCCGCGAAGGTTGATCACGCCGCGGATGTACGGCGGCGTGCGCGGCACGCGCGTGACCGGCATCATGCTGATGATCTCCTGCACACGCAGGATCTCCACGCCGTATTCCTCGCCGGCAAGGAAGAAGGTCAGGTACTTGCCGCCCAGCGTGTTGACGGGGCGCTCGATGGTGCTGCTCATGCCATCTCCAGGGAGTCGGAAGTGCTTCGGGAACCGCGCATGGCGAGGTCACTGCGAGTATCGTCGCGCCGGTGGGCGCGCTTGACGGACACGGATCAGGCGGCGTGGGACAGGCTGCGGGGACGGCTGTCGCCACTGCGCGCCAGAGACGTCATGCGGGCCACGTCGATGATCAGCCCCACGCGACCATCGCTCAGGATCGCGCCGCCCGAGATGCCGGGGATCTCACCCACGCCATCGCCGAGCGCCTTCGCCACCACCTGCTGCTGGCCCAGGAGCTGGTCCACCAGCAGTGCCACGCGATGTTCACCATCACCCACGATCATCAGGATCGCCTCGGCCGGATTGGTCACCGCGCCGGGGATCGCGAACATCTGGTGCAGGCGCACCACCGGCAGCACCTCGCCACGCAGCATCACCACTTCGCCGCTGGGCGGGATGGTGGAGAGCATGTCGGGTTCGGGACGGAAGCTGAGCGAGATGCTGGTCAGCGGCACGATGTAGCGCTCGTCGCCGACGCGCACCAGCATGCCGTCGGTGACGGCCAGCGTGAGCGGCAACCGGATCTGGAACGTGGTCCCCTTGCCGAGCACCGACTGGATGTCGATGCGCCCGCGGATCGACTCGATGTTGCGGCGCACCACGTCCATGCCCACGCCGCGGCCCGAGATGTCGGTGATCTGCTCGGCGGTGCTGAAGCCCGGGGCGAAGATGAGCGCGTTGATCTCGGAGTCGGTCATCGCATGGTTGGCGGAGACCAGGCCCTTCTCGATCGCCTTGGCGAGGATGCGGTCGCGGTTCAACCCGCGCCCGTCGTCACGCAGCTCGACGATCACGCTGCCACCCTGCTGGAATGCGGCCAGCGTGACACGACCGGCGCGCGGCTTGCCGGCCCGTTCGCGGTCGGCGGGGCCTTCCACGCCATGATCCACGGCGTTGCGCACCATGTGCACCAGCGGATCGGCGATCGCATCCACCATGTTGCGATCGAGCTCGGTCTCCTCTCCGTCGGTGACCAGTTCCACCACCTTGCCGGCCTTCAGCGCCACGTCGCGCACCAGGCGCGTGAGCTTCTGGAAGGTGCTCTTGAGCGGCACCATGCGCATCGACATGCTGAGGTCCTGCAGCTCGCGCATGATCTTGCCGGCGTGCGAGACCTTCTTCACCAGGTCGTGCTGGCCGACGGCGACGACGGCGGGATCGGCGGCGATCATCGACTGCGCGATCACCAGTTCGCCGACCATGTCGATCAGGCGATCGAGGCGGTCGGTGCGCACGCGCACCGAGAGGTCGGCCTCGGTCTTGGCGCCGGTGCGCACGGCGACGGCGCCGCGCGCGGCACCGTCGTTCGCCGACGGCACCGGCGTTGCCGCATTCGGTGACGCATCGAGCACCAGCGTGGCCGACGGTGCAGCGGCTGCGGTCGGGGTGCGGGTGGCGATGCCCGCCAGCACGGCATCCACGTTCAGCAGGTCGTGCATCAGCGCCGCGTAATCCTGCGGAAGCACCACCGGCAGCTGCAGCTGCACCGCGTTCTCGACGGCTTCGAGGAACTCGCCCAGCACATCGTTGGAGCGCAGCGCGAGGTTGGCGACGGCCTGCGTGTACGCCAGCTCACGGTCGCGCACGCGGCTCAGCAGCGACTCGGCGTGATGCGCGAACTCCGCCAGCCGATCGAGGCCCATGAACGCGGCGGTGCCCTTCACGGTGTGGAAGGCACGGAAGACGGTGTTGATCGCCTCCAGGTCCTCCGGATTGGCCTCCAGCTCGAGCAGCGCGGCCTCGGCACCCGCCATCGACTCGCGGCTTTCAGCGATGAAATCGCCCAGCAGCGACAGGTCGGCGTCATCGGGGATGCTGCCGCCGTCGGTCACCGGCGGGAATTCCACCAGCGCCGGCGTGGCAGCGACGACGGCGACTGACGCACGCGGCGTGGCCGGCGTGCGCCGACGGACCGGCTCGACCGCCACCATCGCGTCCTGCAATGCCGCGGCGTCGCCCGGGTCGTGCGCGATCACGACGGTGTCGGTCGGCGTGACGTCCGGTTCGTGCCGCGTCGCATCGTCGGCGGCGTGCACCGCCTTGTCGATCGCCTCGCTGGCCTGTGCCAGCAGAGTGGCCGGGTCGTCGGCAGTGCCGAGCAGGATGAGGTTCAGGCAGGTGGCGGCATGCTGGGCATGTGCACGCACCTGGGTGGTGGCGCTGACGTCGAACACCGCGAAGTGGCGCAGCGTGTCGCGGAGCGCCTTGATGTCGGCGTGCTCCGTCGGCTCGAGCTGCACCACGATGAACGCGGCGTCGTTGAGTTCCGTCGGGATCATCGCGTGGCGCGACCCGTGTGACGGGCGTCGATCAGGTCAGCCACCGGACGATCCGCGTTCCACCAGCGAGTCGGCCAGCGCCTGCCGCGTCTCCGCATCGGCCAGTGTGGCGTTCGGGTCGAACGAGTGCGCGTCGCGCTCGGTGCGGGCATTGAGCGCAGCGTTGATGTCGGCCTTGCCATCGCCCGACTGGTGATCGAACAGGTTCGCGATCTCGCTGAGGCGGTTTTCCATGTCGGCCAGCAGCGACTGCACGTGCATGATCTGCTGCGACGTGATGTCCTGGAACTGCATGTGTCCCATCACCGCGAAGAGTTCGTCGCGCAGGTCCATGCGAATGGCGGTGCCACGGGCGGGCTCGGCCAGCACTTCCTCGGTCTCCAGCTCGTCCACCTTGGCGATGGCGCGGTCGAGCGCATCCATGATGTCGATGGCCGCGGTGGCGGTGGCCGACGACACCTCGTCGAGCTTTTCGTTGGTGTGCGCGAGCCGCTCGGTGGCCGCGACGCGGATGTGTTCACGTCCGGTGCGGATCGAGGCCAGCATCGCATGCACCTCGCCCATCGCACGCACGAAGAGCGCGGGCAAGAGCGGGAGGACACGGTCGGTGGCGCCGATGGCGGCGGCGGCGGCGGCGGTGCTGCCCGTGGTGGCGGGTTCGGGTGCACGGCGCGGCGCCAACTCGCCCAGCTCGGCATCGAGCAGGCGCAGCGTGGAAGCCGTGTCGTACAACAGTTCAGATGCGCGTTCGTTTGCCATGGTTCAAGCCGCTGGGGTGACGATCAGGCTATCGATCTTTTCCTTCAGGACCTGCGGCGTGAACGGCTTCACGATGTAGTTGTTGACGCCTGCCTCGAGCGCGGTGATGATGTCCTCGCGCACGCTGCGGGCCGTGACCATCAGCACCGGCACGGTGCGACCGTCGTCGCGCTGGCGGAGCGCCTGGACCAGTTCCGTACCGGACATGTTGGGCATGTTCCAGTCGGTGATCACGAAGGCGATCGAGCTGTCGAACCGGGCCAGCGCCTCGACACCATCGGCGGCTTCGACGCAGTTGGTGAATCCGATGCGCTGCAGGGAGTTGACGACGATGCGGCGCATCGTTGCTGAGTCATCCACAACCAGGAACTTCATTGTCGCGTACCTGCCATTGACGGGTGGAGGACGAGGCGGCGTGGCGCCTGTCCCGGTCTGGGGGAACGGCGACCGTGCCGTCCTGCGTGCGGGAATCGGTGTGCTTCCGGGTACAAGTGTCGTCCGGTGTCGTCGCGGCTTGAGTTGCCGGCCTTCACACGCGTTTCGTGGCGTGCGTGGCGATGCCCGACGCGCGTGATCACCCGCAGCAGTGCGTGGGCCTGACACGCGCTGCACACGACGTCGAGCACGGCGTGTGAGGTCGGGCGCGTCCCGCGCGATGCGTGCCGCGCGATGCGTGCCGCGCGCTGCGCGAGCCGTGATGTTAGGGACGCGACGCACGACGGGCCGTGCAGCAGCGCTGCACGGCCCGTCATTTCCATTCACGTCAGGCTGTCAGTGATGCACACCCAGCGCGGTCAGATGTCCCCGCGCTGCAGGATCCGCTTCGCCACTTCACCGGCCATCTCGGCGGTGTTGTAGGCACCCATCAGCACCCGCTGCTTCACTTCCTCGACGCGCTCCGAACTGCTCGCGGCACGCGTGGACGTCCCACTGGCCAGGGCCCGGGCCTCGTCGCTGAACGACACGGAGTCCTGCTTCGAACGCTCCGGTGTCGAGGCGACGGTCTCGGTGCGCCTGGTTGGCGCGCTGCGCTCCGGTGCACCCGGCCTCACGCCGTTCAGTGCATTCGGGTCGATCCCGCCCTTTCCGTTGATCTGCATGTTTGGTTACCTCCGAAGGGAGGGTATCGGCGTAAACGTATGAAACTTTAGTAATCTGCCGAACGGCCGTGCACGACGCACGACGACTCGGCCTGCTGGCCCGGCACGGACTCGATTTCCTGCGGCACGCTGAGGGGCGTGGGGCCCTTCGGTGGCGTGGTGGCCGCGGGGCGCTGCGGCACACGGCGCGGCAGGTCGGCCAACGGCACCGGCGACAGCGGCACCGCCTGGTCGCGCAGGATCGCCAGCAACGACAGTCCAACGGCCATCAGTGCGACGGCATCCTCGCGGCGGGACTCGGCGCGAACGTCGATCGCGTGGGTCCAACGCGGCGTCAGCACATGGCTGGAGATCAGTGAGGTCTGTGACATCGTGCAATCGACGCGCAACGCCGCGCCGGGCAACATGTCACGACCGCTGGTGACGCGGAAACGCTTGTGCCACAAGGCTCGCGGCGTGTCAGAGCACCACGTCGATGGTGAGCGGCGCCACGCCCTTGCCGTACTCCTGCGAGGCGTGCTGGCGCGCGTCGAGCACCGCCAGCTCGCCGGCGACCTGCTCGCGGGCCCGCTGGGCGGCGACCCAGGTGCGCTGGCCGCCGTCGGCGGTGGCGCGCAGGGCGGTGGTGAGGCGAGCGCCGAGGGCCCCCCCGGCACCGGCGGCGGTGGCCGCATCGACGGCCGCGATGGCGGCGGCAACGACGATGCCGCGCTCCTCGAGGAGCGCGGCAAGGGCGGTGTCGTCACCGGCGGCGATCGCCTCGGTGGCGGCAAGCGCGAGGGCGTCGGCGTGGGCCAGGAGGCCAAGCGCCGCCTGATCGGGCGGCGCGGGTTCGGGGCGCATCCGCGATCAGGCCGACGCGGCCAGCGGGCGGGCGCCTGCCTCGTCCACCTGGCGGGCGGCATCGGAGAACGCACCACTGAGCGTGTTCACGATCCCGATCAGCCGACCGAGGCGGATCGCGTCGCGCCGCATGCCGACGTCCACCAGTTCGCCGAGCAGGAAGCCGTAGAGCATCGAGAGGTCGAGCGCGATCGCGCCACCCTTGTCGAGGTCGAGGGTGCTCAGCAACTCGCTCACGATCTCGCGCGCGCGGCCCAGGTTCTCCACCCGCAACTCCACCTGCTCGTTGCGGATCGCCGTCTGCGCGCGGCGCATGACCACTTCCAGGTGTTCGAAGAGCAGGACGGTGAGGCGGGCCGGTGAGGCCGACATCACCTGCAATTCACGGTACTGCGAGGCGCGTGATGGGTAGGTCACGGGGGGTGTGGTACGGTGGAGAGTGGGCGGGGGAACGACGTCAGTTGTTGTTGGTCAGGCCGGCCATCGACGCCGAGAGCGAGTTGCCCTGCTGCTGGAGCCGGCTCATCGCCAGTTCCATCGCCGTGAAGCGCGCGATCAGCGCCTCGCGACGTGCGTCGACACGGTCCTGCGCCTCGTTCATCCGCTTGGTGAGGCGGGTGTTCGAGTCGGTGATCGAGGTGATCGCGCTGGTGATCGTGCCATCCACCGAGCGCGAGGCGAAGGTGGTGGCGGTCACCATCGCGAGGCCGATGCCGGCACTCCCGAACAGGGCCTGGATGCCGGTCAGGTTGGTGCCCATCGCACTGCGCAGTGTGGTGTCGTTCACTTCGATGCTGCCACTGCGCGTGAGCGTCACGCCAGCCAGCGTGGCCTTGCTGTAAGCGCCACCCGCCAGCACTTCGGTGCGCAGCGCCTGCGTGAACGTGTTCACCAGCCGGCGCAACGTGCTGTTGCTCTGCAGCGGCTGGCCGGTGAGCTGCTGGCCGGCCTGGAACGTGACGACGTCGTTGTAGGCCTTGGCGAAATCCTTCACCGCCTTCACCGACGCCTCGAGATCGCGCGTCACGGTGAGATCGATCTCGGTGCCCGGCTCGGCCTGCATCAGGTTGATCGTCACGCCATCCAGCGCGTCGCTGATGGTGTTGGTGGCGCGCGTGAGCAGCACGCCGTCCACCTTCACCTGCGCGTCGGACCCCACTGCCAGCGCGCGCGAGCGGCCGACGGTCTCGGTGCCGAAGGTGCCGAGCAGCGAGGCAGCCGCGCCGCCCATCGCCGGTGAAACCGACATCGCGAGGCGCAGGCGCGAATCGCCGCCGGTGCCGTCGTTGAGGCGCAACTTGCCGTCGGCGTCGAGCGTGGCCGTCGCCGGGCGTGTGCCACCACCGAAGCCGCTGGTGGGCTCGTTCAGCTTCGAGAGCAGCGTCTGCAGCGTGTCGGCGCCGCCGACCACGAACGAGGTGGTGACGGTGCTGCCGTCGCCACGCATGCCGCTGAAGGTCAGCGTGTCGCCCACGTTCACACCGAGCGACACGCCACCGGCGCGCAGGTCGGTGAGGAGCGTGGTGCTGCTGGCGACGTTGTTCGACGCATCCTGGAACGCATTGCCCGACGCCACCACCTGCTGCACGGTGCTCTGCGTCCCGGCGGCGAAGCCGAGGGCAGCGATGGTGGCGGCACTGTTCGGGTCACCGGAATCGGCGACGTTGCCGCCGACGCTCAGCCGGTACGACGGCACACCACCGACGGTCTCGGTCTGCACTTCGGCCTGGCCACCGGCGGCGCGGATCTTGGCCACGATGCCCGCCAGCGAATCGACCGACAAATCCACGTTGATCGTGCGGCCACCGACGCGGATGCTGCTGGGCGGCGGCACGGTGATGCCGAGGGCGGCCGCGACGGCGAGGCCCGACGACGACACCGCGCGCGAGCGCGTGTCGACGAAGCCGAGGTCGCGCAGCACACCTTCCGGGCCATCGGTGAGGCCGGTGCCGGCGCTGCCGACGATATCGGCCGAGAGCACGAGCCGCTTCTGCCCGGCGGCGCTGGTGAGCACCGAGGCCGAGACCTTGGTGGCGGTGGCGCCGCTGTTCAGCGAATTGATCTTGTCACGCACCGCCTCGAGGGAGTCGGCGGGATCGAGCGTGACGGTCTGGCCGGCCACGGTGAACGTGCCGGTGAGCGCGAGGGCGGCGGTGGCGTCGCTGACGACGGCGCCGCTCAACTTCTCGGCGCGGGCCAGGTCCACCACCTCGACCTTGTACGAGCCCGGTCGGGCGGCCGCGCTGGCGGAAGCAGAGACCAGGGTGCGGTTGGTCTGCGAGCTGGGCGAGACGGCGGTCGCGAAGTTCGTGAACGCGGTGCCGAGCTTGAGCGCGTTGCCGGCATCCTGGAGCTTCGTGACCAGTGCCGCGAGTTCGTTCCAGGCGACCTTCCGCTTGTCGGCAGCGGTGATCTGTGTCTGCAGCGGCGTGACGATGCGGGCCTTCTCGGCCGCCGCCAGCTGGTCCACCAGGTCGGTCCACTTCACGCCGGAGACCAGCCCACCGATGTTCGTTGTACCCATGGTCGTCTACTCCCTGTGCGCTGACCGGCCGTCACGTACGAGACGTGCCGGCCGGCCAGCGTCATTCAGTTCGGATCAGGATTAGCGCAGGAGACTCAGGACGCTCTGCGAGCTCTGGTTCGCCTGCGAGAGCATGGCCTGCGCCGCCTGGGTCAGGATGTTGTTCTTGGTGTAGTTGGCCATTTCCTCTGCCATGTCGACATCGCGGATCGTCGACTCGGCGGCCTTCACGTTCACCACGGCGGACTTCAGGTTCTGCACGGTGTAGTCAAGGCGGTTCTGACCGGCACCGATGTTCGCCAGGACGCTGTTGATGGCCGTCAGGGCGGTGTCCACATCCGAGATCGATGCGGTGCTGGACAGGGTCACCGACGACGCGGCAAGCGAGGCCGCAACCGTCACCGTTCCACCCGCCGTGCCGTCCGAGACCTGGAAGGCGAGGCTGGTGAACACCGACGAGCCCTGGAAGTTGGTGGACGACAGGATGCGATCCACTTCCGTGCTCAGGGTGCCGATTTCGGCGTTCAGCGTGGAGGTCACCGAGCTGTTGTTGCCCGTCGACTCGCGCTGGATGACCAGTTCCTTCTGACGCTCCAGAATGCGCTGGATCGTCTGTGCCGCACCTTCCGCGATCTGCAGCATCGCGTTGCCCTGCTCCGCGTTGGCGGCGGCCACGGTCAACGAGCGGCTCTGGGTGCGCAGCTTGTTGGCGATGGAGAGACCTGCTGCGTCGTCAGCGGCGCGCGAGATCCGCAGGCCCGACGACAGCTTCCGCATTGAACTTTCCGTCGCCATCGTGTTGATGAAGGCGTTCTTGGACGAGTTCAGTGCACCAACGTTGGTGTTGATACGCATGGGACAATCCTCCGTGATTGATAGTGGAGCATCCGTGCTCCAACCGGGACCGCGATTCGGTGTCCGGCTCCCCCCTCAGTCTCGGCACCACCCCCGCGGACTTGAGCGAATGGCCGGGGTTGCTTCAGCGGCATCCGTTTCCCTGCCGATCCTCGGGAGGACATGCCGCCCCGAATCCCATCCCCCACCGTGCCGCGCCCCCGCGCCAGCACGCCGCGTGAGAAGGCCCTCGCCGAGTGCGCCGCGGGCGCACAGGCGCTGAGGGCGGGACGCACCGAGGCGGGCTTTCGTCGCTACGCCGCTGCCATCGCGCTCGCACCGCAGGATGCCGACGTGGCGGCGGTCCACGGCGTGGCCCTCCGCAGCGCCGGACGGATGCAGGATGCACAGCGTGAACTGATCCGCGCCATCTCGCTCGACACCACCCGCGCCGACAGCTACACGCAGCTGGCCCAGACCTTCATCCTGGTGAAGGATCACGCGCAGGCCGCCAACGCCTTCCTCGCCGCCGCCACGCTGCAGATCACCAATGCGGTGGCGTGGCGCGACGCCGCCGAGGCGATGCGCCTCGCGCACCGCATCGACGACGGGGTGCAGCTGGGTCGGCACGCCTTTGCCCTCGACGACCGTGATCCGTCCATCGCCAATACGCTGGCGTTGCTGCTGCATCGCAGCGGCGACATCGATGCCGCACTCGCGCTCTGCGCGCGCACCCGCGCGCAGGCACCCGACGATCGCAACCTCTCGCTGACACACGCGATGCTGCTGCGCACCTGCGAGCAGTACGCCGAGGGATGGGCGCTGCACGAGCGGCGCCTCGAGTTGCCGGAACTCACGCAGCGTCCCTGCCCTCCGGCATCGCCGCGATGGGACGGCGCACCGCTGGACGGACGACACATCGTGGTGCGTGGTGAGCAGGGACTCGGTGACCAGGTGCAGTTCGCGCGCTGGGCCGCCGCGCTGCGCACCTGCGGGGCGTCGCGAATCACGGTCCTGTGCGCACCACCGCTGGTGCGCCTCCTGCAGACGCTCGACGGCGTGGACGCAGTGGTGCCGTCCGACCAGCCAGCGCCTACACACGATGTGCACGTGGACGTGATGTCGTTGCCGCACCTGCTGCGGACCGGCAACGACATGCAGCGCGCGATGGTGCCGTACCTGCGCGCGCCGGTGGTGAACCGGACTCTCGCCACGCGGTTGCAGGACGCAGCACGGAACGGTCGCCTGCGACTGGGATTGGTTTGGGGTGGCACACCTGCGCACACCGAGGATCGCAGCCGCTCCATGCCGCTGGCTGCGCTGCTGCCGGTGCTGCTCCAGCCGGACCTGCAAGTGGTGGTACTGCAACAGGGCTCGTCCCGCGAGCAGCTGGACACAGTGCCGCCCGACCAGCGCGCGCAACTCGTCGACGTCGCGCCCGACTGTCTCGACATGGCCGACACGGCGCAGGTGCTGGCAAGCTGCGACGTGCTGCTGAGCGTGGATACGTCGGTGGCACACGTCGCCGGCGCACTCGGCGTGCCCACCTGGGTGATGGTCGCGCACCCCGCCGAGTGGCGCTGGGGCCGTGACCGCACCGACTGCCTGTTCTATCCGAATACCATTGTGCTGCGCCAGCATGCCGGCGGTGACTGGAGTGCGGTGATCAGTGCCGTGCAGGCGCTACTGGACGCGTGGCGACACGCGCAGCGATGAAGGGACAGCGGCCGGCGATGCATCGCACCGCTCCACTGCGCGCAGCCGTGTCGTACGATGCGCAGGTGCGCGCTGCCGATGCCCTGCGCCGCAGCGGACGACACGATGAGGCACTCCGCGCCTTTCACGCCCTCACGCTACAACATCCGCAGCGCAGCGACGCATTCAGCAACCTGGCGGCGATGCTGCAGGCCACCGGACATCCGATGCCCGCATTGCAGCACGCGTCGCGGGCACTGGAACTGGATCCCACCAGCGTGGCCGCGTTGCTCAATTCGGCCGAGATCCTGAAGGACTTCGGTGAATGGCAGGCTGCGCTCGACAGCTGCGAGGCGGCACTGGCGCTGCAACCCGCGTCGCCCACGCTGCGCTTCGCACGCGCACTCATCCTGCTCACCCTCGGTCGCTGGGACGACGCGTGGCAGGAGCACGAGGCGCGCTGGCAGGTCCCCGACATGCCACTCGCCACCGTGCGACTGGATACGTCGCAGTGGGATGGGTCCGCGCTCGACGGACGCCGCATCGTGCTCGATCACGAGCAGGGCCTGGGCGACCAGATCATGTTCGCTCGCTTCGCCACCCAGGTCGCAGCGCGCGGTGGCGTCGTGACGATGCGGTGCCGTGCGCCGCTGGCCGCGCTGTTCGCGGCGATTCCGGGCGTCGCCACCGTCGTCACCGACACCGACCCGATTCCCGAGCATGACGTGCACGCGAGCCTGATGTCGTTGCCGGCGATGCTCGGCATCCGACATCCGGACCAACTGAGTGGCGTGCCGTACCTCGCGCCGGTGGGCGCATGTCCTTCCGCACTGCGCGAGGTGATCGGCGACGAGGGACTGCGCGTGGGCCTGGTGTGGGCCGGCAATCCGCAGCACCGCAATGACGCAAGACGCTCGATCAACCCGGCGCTGATGGTGCCGCTGGTTGCGCTGCCGGGTGTGCGTGCCATCAGCCTGCAGCGTCACGACGATGATGCCGGTGTGCTGCCGTCCGTGTTGCAGCCGCACCTGCGCGATGCGGGAGCGCTCCTGCACAGCTGCAACGACACCGCGCATGCCCTGCTCCAGCTCGACCTGCTCATCACCGTCGACACGGCCGTCGCACATCTCGCCGGTGCTCTGGGCGTGCCGACGCTGGTGCTGGTACCGTTCGTGCCCGACTGGCGCTGGATGCTCGAGCGCACCGACACACCGTGGTACGACTCGGTGACGCTCATCCGCCAACAGGCACCGTTCGAGTGGCAACCGGTGATCGACGCGGCGTGCGCCCGTGTACGACAGCTCACGGCGAGCGCCGATCGAGCATGAGCACCATCGACGAATCATCCGCCATCACGCTCTGCAGCGAAGGTGCGGTGCGTGCCGAGGCAGGTGATCACGAAGGCGCGATCGCGTGTTATCGCGACGCGGTGGCGATCGCACCGGGGCTCCTTCCGTTGCACCTGATCCTCGCCAACGCGCAGCTCCTGGCCGGCGACACGCTGGCGGTGCGCGATTCATTGCGACACGCCGTGCGCGTGGCGGAGCGGCCGGACGTGCACGCGGACTTCCAGCTCGGCAAGGCGCTGGTCGAGGCGGGCGCTGGCGCCGACGCGGTGCCCTGCTTCCGACGCGTGCGCACCGAACTCCCCCGCGACGTGGTCGCCGCCTCGGCCTTGGCCGCTGCGCTGCGCGACGCGCAGCGACCCGACGAGGCGTGGACCGAGGTCACCCACGCCCTGCGGCTGGCGCCGCGCGACCCGGTTGCGCTGATGACGGCGGGCATGATTCGCCACGACCTGTCCGACTACGCCGGCGCAAAGACGTGGCTGGATCGCAGCCTCGCGCTCCGCCCTGACGCGCCCGGCACACGGGTGACGCGTGCCTACGTGCGACACCTGCTCGGCGACGCCAGCGGCGGGTGGCAGGACTTCGAGGCGCGGACGCTTCCCCAGCCCGGGACGTCCGCCCGCGCCTGGCAGGGCGAGGCACTGGCCGGCCGCAGCATCATCGTGCTGGGCGAACAGGGCCTGGGAGACCAGTTCCAGTTCCTGCGCTTCGTGCGCCATCCGGCGCTGGCCGCGGCCAGCCGTTTGGTGGTGAGCTGTCAGGCAGAGGCGGTGACGTTGCTGCGGGCGGCGGGTTTCGACGCGGTCGCACGTGGCGAGCACGTCAGCACCGATTACTACGTGCCGATGTTGTCGCTGCCGCATCGGCTTGGGGTGGGCGAGGCGTGGCAGTCGCCGGATCATGAAGCCGCATACGTGCGCCTGCCGAACACGCTGCCGCGCGCATCGGCAGTGCCGCAACGTGTCGGCGTGACGTGGGCGGGCAACAGTGCGCATCGCAACGATGCCGTTCGATCCATGCCTGTGGCGCTACTCGATGGATTGGCGCACGCACATCCATCGGTGCAGTTCGTGTGTTTACAACACGGCGCAACAGCGGCGTCTATGCCCAAAGGTCAATGGGAGACCAAAGAACAGGGTGATTGGCTCGCGACCGCGCGACAGTTATGCACACTGGATCTGTTGATAACCGTGGATACCGGCATTGCGCACCTCGCGGGCGCGCTCGGAATGCCTGTATGGATACTCGTGTCTCATGTACCCGACTGGCGCTGGGGCGCGAGCGGGAGCACCACGGCATGGTATCCGAGCGCGCGACTCTTCCGTCAGCCGGCGCGCGGCGACTGGTCTCGAGTGCTCACCAATGTGAGTGCCGCACTGGGATGCGCGACGATGGCCGCCGACGCAGCCTGAGATCGGCGTGATGCGTGGCCGTGACGACCACGCGCTCCCCGTTACGCGATCGTGATCGGGTGGTGCATTCCCCAAGCCGAATCGGGGAGCACGACCTGACGTCCACGCCGATTGGTGCGGTCGATCACGATGGGGCTCTGCAGGTTGGCCGACACCGGGGCACCACCGTCGAGCTGCACGACGACGAGAAGCAATAGCGCATCAGGCGCACTGCCGACACCGAGCGCTGCGAGGTCGGTGGCCGGCAACTCGATCTCGAACCCGGGCACGACGGCGAACGGATCCGCGAGCAGGAAGGTCAGTGCCGGATCGTCGACACTCTGCAACCAGACGAGCTCGTCACGCTGTGTTTCCACCAGTGCGAAGTCGCGCAAGGTGACGAATCCGGGCAACCCGGACGGGAAGCTGAGCACCGTGTCGGCACGGATCTCGAGCGAGCCGAGCAGCGCGGAGTCGAGCGTGAGGTGTTCACCGGCCGCCATCAGGGCGCTCATCGCAGATAGTCCAGGACGTTGAGGTTCAGCACACGGTTCGCCGCGCTCAGCGCCGCCTGGTAGGCGGATTGCGCCTGCGCGAAGTTGGCCGAGGCGTCGGTGAGGTCGATGTCATAGAGCATCGACTTGCGCGACTTCACATCCAGTGTCGCCACCAGCATCTGCGACTTGATGGTCTCGTACGAGTTGACGCGGGCACCGGTCTCGCCGAGCAATCGGCCGAGTTCGTCACTCGAGGTGGTCAGCGACGGCAGCGCGTTGCCGATCCCCGGCACGTCGTTGCTGCCGAGCGCATCGGAGAGGTCCTGCAGCGCCTGCAGGGTGCCGCTGTCGATGAAGATCTCGTGCGCGTTGTGGTTCGGCGACGAGAGCTGGCCATCGGCGATCTCGAACTGCGGGTTGCCGAGGGTGGCCGCGTTGGTGACGAACGGCGGCGTGCCGGCGGGGGTGTTGGCGAGCGGCTGCTCCATGGCGCGTGTGCCACCGAACAGGTAGCCGCTGTTGAAACGCGTATTGCCGAGCCCGATTGTGGCCTCGATCAGCTGGTCCACCTCGGCCTTGGCGATGATGCGCGTGTTGGCGTCAGCGGTCGAGCCGACCTGTTGCGCCGCGAGCTCGCGGGCACGGTCGGTGATGAGCTGCAGGCTGTTCAGGACCCGGTCTTCCTCGCTGGCGCGGGCGATGGCGAGGTCGCCGTTGCGGGCGAACTGGGCATTGGCGGCGAGGGTGCTGTCGGCGCGCAGGACGTCGGCGGTGGCAGCGGGGTCTTCCGAGCCCTTCAGGAACCGCTTGCCGGTTGCGGCCTGCTCCTGGGCTTTCACGAGGCGCTGCAGGTTGGTCTGGATGTAGTCCAGCTGTGCCCGCTGCGCCTGTGACGTGGTGACCCGCATTTCGCCCACCCCTGTTTGATGAGTACTTTCCAACCAGCGCGAGCGAGCTCGACCTGCCCGTGCGCCTTGCACCCGCGAAACGCGGTTCTACTCTTGTGAGGTATCGGACGGAACGTTTTGCCGCTTGAGGCCCCGGGGTCACCTCCGTCGGAGCCCACGCCCTGCCAGTCCGGCACTTTTCGTCGGCTCCCCCCGCAGCCTCCCCTGCATGGCCACGATCCTGTACGTCGATGATGAACCCAGTGTCGGCCTGATTCTCGAGGACACGCTGGAGCAGGCCGGGCACGTGCCGGTCGGTGCTCGCAGCGTTCCCGAGGCGTTGCAGGTGCTGGCGCGCGGCGACATCGACTTGGTGATATCCGATTACCGAATGCCCGGCCTGTCGGGGCTCGAGTTCCTCTCGCTGCTGCGGCGCGAGGGGTACGACGTGCCGCTGATCATGCTCACCGGTTACGCCTCGATCGAACATGCGGTGGCCAGCATCAAGGCTGGCGCGGTGGACTACATCACCAAGCCGGTGCGGCCGCAGCAGCTGGAGCTGGCGGTGGAGCAGGCGCTGGAGCTGGTGCGCCTCCGTCGTGAGAACGACGCGCTGCGTCGCGAGGTGATGGAGTTCCGCAACGAGCGCCAGATCATCGGTGACAGCCAGGTGATGCGGCGCCTGATGCAGACGGTGGCGATGGCCGCGCCGACGCGTGCCACGGTGCTGCTGCAGGGCGAGTCGGGCACCGGCAAGGAATTGCTGGCGCGTGCGCTGCACGACCAGAGCGATCGCCGCGACAAGCCGTTCATCCAGCTCAACTGCGCCGCGTTGCCCGAGGGGCTGATCGAGAGCGCGCTGTTCGGGCATGAGAAGGGCGCGTTCACCGGTGCGCTGAAGCGCGTGGAAGGCGCCTTCGAGCGCGCCCACCGCGGCACGCTGCTGCTGGACGAAGTGAGCGAGATGCGCCTCGACCTGCAGGCCAAGCTGCTGCGCGTGCTGCAGGAGCAGGAGTTCGAGCGTGTCGGTGGCAGCAGCCCGATCCGGGTGGACGTCCGCATCATCGCGACCACCAACCGCAAGCTGCAGGCGGATGCGGCGGCCGGCACCTTCCGGCAGGACCTGTATTACCGGCTGAGCACCATCCCGATCATGATCGCGCCGCTGCGCGAGCGTCCGGAAGACATTCCGCTGCTCGCGTATCGCTTCGTGATGCGCACCGCCGCCGACATCAAGAAGGACGTGAAGGGCATCACGCCCGAGGCGATCGAGATGCTGCAGCGCTATCCGTGGCCCGGGAACGTGCGCGAGCTGCAGCATGCGGTGGAGCGCGCAGTGATCCTGAGCAATGAAGTGATGCTGACCCCGAATGCCTTCGACGCGGTGCGTTACGGCCTCGACGTCGCCAGCAGCGTGATGTCAGCCGCACCGCGCGCCGGGACGATGCCCGCTACACGCAGCCTGACGCCCGGCGCGCTGCCTGCCACCGGCAGCGGTGACGGCGTCTGGCTCGGCACCCTCAACGTGAACGAAGCCGAGACGGCACTGATCCAGCGCGCGCTCGAAGCCGCCGGCAACAACCGCACCCGCGCCGCCGAACTCCTCGGCATCAGCGTGCGCACCCTGCGCAACAAGCTGAATGGCCCCGGCCGTACCGGCGATCACGACGCGGTCGAGGACGAGCTGGAGTCCTGAACACTCGTCGCATCGCGATGCGCAGTCCGGCGCGGTGCGGTCGGAAATCGTCATGCGTCTCGCGGTTCGCGCTTCGTTTCTGCGCGAGCGTTTCGTAACTACTTGACGCAAAGGCACAAAGGCGCAAAGACGCAACGCTTTCAGGCGCGTTCGTAGCTGAACATTCGCGGCGGCGAGTCATCCATGCAGGTCTCGCCGGTAAAGCACACAAGAATGTCTTGTGGCTCCACAGCGCGAGATTCTGCTCATCTGCAGCACGATCGCGTTGCGCCTTCGTGTCTTTGCGTCTTTGTGTCAGGCAGTTGCTGTTGCCGTTGCCGTTGCCGTTGCTGTTACTGTTGCCGTTGCTGTTGCCGTTGCTGTTGCCGTTGCTGAGCTGTTGCCGTTGTCGTCTGTCCACACACCGCACGCGTGGTGCGGGCCGTGAAGCGACTACGGCTTCCTGACCGCCGGTGCCGCGGGCGGCGGGGTGGTGGCTGGCTTGGTGACCGGCGCGCGGCGGCGGGGGCGACGGGCCGGGGCGCGGCGATTGCGGGCGGCGCTGGAGGCGGAATCGACCACGCTGCAATCCAGCGGTGCCCGCTCGCCACTGCCCCTCTTGGTCACGGCGGCTGCACCGCGGCAGACCACGTCGGTGGCGCGCACTTCACGTGTCGGGATGACGCCCTTGCGTGGGGCCGGCTTGACGCCGACGGCGGCATACAGCGAGTCGGGGATGTAGATCACGCCACCCTTCATCACCAGCTCCATGCGGCGCAGGTCGCGCATGCGCTGGCTCGGGTCGCCGTCCACCAGCACCAGGTCGGCCAGCTTGCCCACTTCGAGGCTGCCGCGATCCGCATCCTTCTTCATCACGCGCGCGGCACCGAGCGTGGCGATGTGGAGGATGTCGGTGTTCGGGATGTTGGCCTCGGAGAACAGCTCCAGCTCGCGATGCAGCGAGAAGCCCGCCATGCCATCGGTGCCGGCCACCAGTGTGACGCCCGCTTCGTGCAGGCGGCGCACCAGCCGCTCCATGTTGATGAAGCTGGCGCGATGCAGCGGTTCCAGCACCGGCGTCACCGGCAGTCCGCCGGCCAGCAGGCCGCGCCGTGCCACCGCCGGCATGCGGATCGCCACCGGCAGCGAGGCCTGGTCCAGCGTGCCCGCGCGCGACGTGAACATCTGCTCGAACACGTTCAGCGTCGGGTCCACCACCACGTTGCGTTCCTTCAGCAACTGGATGAAGCGGATCACCTTCTCGCTGCGCACGTCGATCGAGCCCGCAAACTTCGCCACGTCGGTGAAGCGAGCCGGCGTGCGGGTGTCGATGCCCGAATCGCCGAGGAAGTTGAGGAAGAGAAAGTTCGCATGCTGCAGTTCGTCGGCGCCGGCGCGCACGAACTGCTCGGCCGACATGCCCTGCGGCACGTGGCCGCTGACACGCATGCCGCGCTGGTGCGCGGTGCGCACGATGGTGGACACTAGCTGCGGGTCGAGCGACGAGTAGACCTTCACCTGCTCGTAGCCGCGATCGGCGTAGGCGTCGACCGCCGCCTTCGCTGCGTCACGCGTCGAGACCAGCACCTTGCTTGGACCGGCGTAGGGGCCGGGGCCATCCATGAACCCACCCATCAGCACGCGCGGACCGAGCAGTGTGCCCTCGTCGAAGCGGGTGCGACGCGCCAGCAACTCGTCGGTGTCGTTGGCGAGGTCGCGTACGGTGGTGACGCCACCCGCCAGGTGCAGCAGCCCGTCGTCGTCCTGCACATGCACGTGCATGTCCCACAGGCCGGGGAGCAACGAGCGTCCGGTGCCGTCGATCACTTCGGCACCCGACGGCACCGGCACCACGCCATCGGCGCCGCTGGCGATGATGCGATCGCCACTCACGATCACCGTCTGCTGCGGCACCATCTTCTTCGCCACCGCGTCGAACAGGTTCACGTGCGTGAACGCGACCGGGCCCTTCGGCCGGCGCGCCAGGTTCGACGCCAGGGCGGCGTCCCGTGATGCCGATGCGGCCACCTGTGCCGCGACCAGCTCGGACGCGGCCGATTCGAAGCCACGACGGATGACCATCTGCCAGCTGTTTCCGCTGGCGAACAGGCGCCCGTCGCCATCCAGCCAGATCACCTCGGGCGTCAGTCCGAGCCCCGAGATCTCGTACGAGGTGACCCGCCTGCTGAGACCATCGGCGGTGACGGTGCGGGTGGCGCCTGGGGCGAGGCGCGCCGCGCCCTCGGGCAGCAGCGTGACGCTCTTCGTCTTCGTCAGCAGCAGCGCCTTGGCGAGCACCGCGACATCGCTGGGGATCGTCTCGAGAGGCAGATAGAAGCCGGCGCCGGGCTGCACCCGGCCGGCCGCATTGTCGTTGCGCCAGGTGACGAGCGGGCCGGGGCCGGGCGAGATGGACTCCCGCACCGCCTTCTTCAGGTAATCGGTGCCGACCAGCTGCAAGCCGACCGGAATCCCGGCCTTGTCCACCTTCAGCGTCTGGGTCAGCGTCGGGCCGCGACCGCGGTCGTTGTAGCTGAAGCTGGTGGTGACGGTGCCGCCGGTATCGGGCCATTGGCGCAGCCGGCCCGCCATGCGCCCCGACATCATCACCAGGTATTCGACCGTGTCACCGCTGGACGGTGTACCGGACGCAACAGTTATGACGTCTGCACGCGGCAGGTCGGACGGCGCGGATCGCAGCCGGCCGGCTTCCGACATTTCGAGCGTGCCGCCCCCGGACTTGCACCCAGCCAAGGCCAGGCCGCAGAGCGCAACGGCGCGTACGGGGCTCGACAGGAATCGAACGGTGGGCTGCAGCATGGGGGGCAATGAACGTGTCGGCGCGCGCCGCCGTCATCGGGGGCGCCTCGCTCTACCTGATCTGTAGCAGCTTCCGGGCCGACGGATCTTCGGCGCCCTCCCGTGCACCCCGGCACGGGAGGGCGCCGGTCGATCAGACGAACGCGCCGTGCCCCGTCAGCGCCCGGCCGACGATCAGCGTGTTGATCTCGTTCGACCCTTCGTACGAATAAATCGCCTCGGCATCGGCAAAAAAGCGCGCGACGGAGTGATCGAGCAGGATCCCATTCCCGCCCATCGACTCCCGTGCCAACGCCACCACCTCTCGGCATTGCGCCGCGCAGAACTGCTTCGCGAGGGCGGAATGGTGCTCCTCGCACAGCCCGGCGTTCTGGAGCCGGCTGACCTGCAGCGCCAGCGCCTGCATCGAGGCCAGCTTGCCGACCATCTTGGCCAGCATGGACTGGATGAGCTGGAAGCTGCCCAGCGGCCGGCCGAACTGGGTGCGGCGCTGCGCGTACGCCAAGGCACGCTCGTACGCGCCAGTCGCGCACCCGACCGCGATCCAGGCCACACCTACTCGCGTCATGCCCAGCACCCGGGCCACGTCCTTGAACCCGTTCGCGCGCTGCAGCCGGTTGCGCTCGGTGACCCGGACATGGTCGAGCGTGACGTGCCCGTTCTGCAGGGTCCGCTGTGCGATCTTGCCTTCCATCTTCCTGACCGAGTAGCCAGGAAGGCTCGTCTCGACGATGAAGCCCTTGACCTGCTGATCAGCCACGTCCCGCGCCCAGACGACGACGAAATCACCGAAAGTCGAATTCCCGATCCAGCGCTTCTCGCCGTTGATGATCCACGTATCACCATCGCGCCGGCAAGTCGTCGTTATACCGCCAGCAACGCCTGATCCCACATCCGGCTCGGTCAACCCGAAGGCGCCCAGCACTTCCCAGCGGCGCATCCGGGGCAGCCACTCGTCCTGCTGCTCCTGCGACCCGCAGAGCAGGATCGACCCGAAGGCCAGTCCGCCGTGGACACCAAGGAAGGTGGCGAACGAGCAATCGACCCGCGCCAGCTCCATGGTCAGGACCCCTTCGGCCACCGAGTCGTGCGTGACCGAGCCATCCGGAGCCACGGGGAAGATCGACGCCAGCAGGTCGAGCGAGGCGAACGACGGAATCAGGTGATACGGAAACTCCGCCCGCTCCCAGTAATCGTTGGCGATCGGTTCCACCTCACGATCCATGTAGGCGCGCGCACGCAATCGGGCCGATTCCACCGAGGCCGGCAGGTCGCGGAGCAGGTGGAGGAAATCCACCTCGATCTCCGGCGCTGCCGGTGGCGCCACCTTGGCCTTGGCGATGGACCGCTTCGCCCTGGCCAATGCCGGGCCGTCCATCTTCAGCAGTTGTTCGATGACCCCGGTGAGTTCGGGGCGGTCCTGCAGGCGGGAAACGACCTCGGCCACACGCGGATCGAGCGGGGTGAGCAGGTCGGACTGGGACAGGATGTCGGTAGCCATGTGTGCATCCCTGCGACGGCGCAGGCGGATCCGGACTGGGAGGGGAAGGCAGGAAGCCCGTGCGGGTCGCACTGCACTGCGAAGGACTCGCACTGCGGCGCCCCGTCACGCTGGCCGAAAATACCGTGCGGACACGATTCACGTACAACCGTCGCGACCCGACGCTGTTCCAATCGCGCCACGTGAACCGGGGGCCGAGGCGGCAGCGGCAACTCTGGCCCGGTGCCAGTCGGCACAAACTGCCGGAGCAGCCGGCTCTGCCGTGCGTCAGAGACGCCGGCGTCGCATTGAACGAGCCGCATGAGAACGCATACAAGTCGCACCCGGACAACGGGTTATGCGACTCTGCGTGAGCTCGGTGGCGCTCCGGACCCGACTGGCACCGGCCGTGCTTTTCCACGATCCCGACGCGTGTCCCCTCACCTCGGTTCCGGATCATGGCGCTCTTCAACTTCGTCAATCGGGTCTCTTCGGCCGGCTCCCTGCGGGAAGCCATGGACCAGAGTGCCATCCGTCATCGGCAGATCGCCGATCGGGTGGCGAATGCGACCCTGGTGAACAAGGATGGCTTCGCCCTGCCCCCCGGCAGCACCGCCGCTGCGGCGGTCTCGGGTGAGCGCGGTGTGGTGGACACGGAACAGGAGATGGCCGCACTGGCCAACGAGCAGCTCTACTTCGAGACGGCCGCGACGCGACTCAAGGCGACGTACGACTCGATCCGCCACGCCATCCGGGATCGCTGAGCATGCCGAAGCTTCCTGGCCTGCTGCCATTCCTCGGTGGCCCGGCGATCCGTCCAATGTTCCGCGCACTCGGCATCGCTGCCAGCGGCATGTCGGCCCAGCGCACGCGCATCGAAGTGGCGGCCAGCAACCTCGCCAATGCGGATGTCACGCGCGGCGCCGACGGCAAGGCGTACAGTCGCCGCGTCGTGCAGTTGCGCACCGCCACCGCCGACGAGCGTGAGGCCAGCTTCCGCTTCCCGAACCAGCTGCCGTTCACGCAGGCGCCGTTCGGCACCTCGCAGTTCGATGTCCCTGCCGGAGCCGCGTCGTCATCGCCGCCGTCGGTGGACGATCCGAACTACGGCGTGACCGTCGAGTCGATCCAGGAAGACACCACGCCGGGCGCGCGGGTGCACATGCCCGGCCATCCGGATGCGGATGCCGAGGGCTACGTGACGCTCTCGAACGTGAACCGGACCACCGAGCTGGTGGACCTGCTCGATGCACGCCGCGTGTTCGAGGCCAACGCGACCGTGTTCCAGTCGGCCAAGCAGATCCTGCGCAAGTCACTGGAGCTCTGAGTCATGGCCATCAACGCACTCACCGCCCAGCTGCCCGGCGCGCTGCCCGACCTGTTCCGTCGCACCGAGACGATGCCGACGCGAACCGACGATGGCGCCGCCACCGGCACCACCACGGCGGACGCGCAGGGCGACGAATCACGCGCCCAGGCGTCGCGCACCACCGACGACACCACCCGCATGCTGGCGCGTCGCGCCGCACTCGGTCCGCTCACCTACGGCCGGTCCACGATGCCGGCCGCTGCTCCCGCTGCCGCACCGATCGGCATGCGTGGCGCTCATCTCGACGTTCGAGGCTGAACACAATGACGATCGATCGATTCGGTGCCTTTGCACAGCGCGTGGCCGACTTCGGACTCCCCGGTGAAGGTGGCCGCTCGGTGCCGGTGTTGCCCGAGCCGGCCAGTGGCGGCGCCTTCGGCGACGTGCTGACGCGGGCCGTGAACGAAGTCAGCGCCGCGCAGGACGTCAGTGGCGAGACCACGCGTCGCTTCCTCGCCGGCGAGCAGGTGGATTTGCACCAGGTGATGGCTGCCTCCTCCGAAGCCGGCATCGCGCTCGACACGATGATCGAGATCCGCAACAAGGTGATCGACGCCTACCGGACGCTGATGTCCATGCAGAACTAGACCGATGCCTCCCGCGATTGAGCAGCTCCTCGACAAGGTCGGTGGCATCCGCCGCATCGCCATCATGGGCGTGGGCGTGGTGGCACTGCTGGCGATCCTCGGCGTGTCGCGCTGGGCCACCAAGCCGGAACTGGTGCCGGCGTTCAGCGGCGTGCCGCTGGAGAACGTGGGCAAGATGACGGAAGCGCTGGAAGCCGCCGGCGTGGCGTACGAACTGGAGCGCGGTGGCACCGACGTGATGGTGGCGGCCACCGACCTGGCGCGTGCCCGCGTGGTGCTGGCATCGGCTGGCCTGCCGGCGCAGGGTCGCCCGGGCATGGAGCTGTTCGATCAGCCCAGCTGGGGCATGACCGACTTCGCGCAGAAGATCAACTATCGTCGCGCGCTGGAAGGTGAGTTGGAGCGCACGATCAGCACCATGAAGGGCATCGAGCGTGCGCAGGTGCACCTCGCGATCAAGGAAACGCAGGCCTTCCGCCGTGCCAGCGATGCACCGGCCGAGGCGAGCGTGGTGGTGAAGCTGCGCAACGGGCAGCGGCCGGAAGCCGACGTGGTGCGCGGCATCTCGCAGCTGGTTGCCAGCAGCATCGACAACCTCGAGGCACAGCGGGTGGCGGTGCTGGACGATGGTGGCCGCCTGCTCTCGCGCATGCTCGATGCCAACGATCCAGCGTCGCTGAGCAGCGCGCAGCTCGAGCAGCAGCGCGCGATGGAGGATCACCTGGCCGAGAAGGCGGCGGCGATGGTGTCGCAGATGGTGGGCAACGGCAACGCCACCGTCAGCGTGGCGGCGGACCTGAGCTTCGACCAGGTCGAGCGCATGTCGCAGGTGGTGGATCCGGAGAAGCAGGCCCTGAGCACGGAGCAGAAGGCGGAGATCACGCCGGGCGCCGAGGGCGGCGCCGGCTCCACCAACGTCGCGGCCAGCTATGACAACTCGCGCACGGTGGAGACGGTCAAGTCGGCCACCGGCGTGGTGAAGCGCCTGACGGTGTCGGTGCTGGTGAAGGACCGTCTCGATGCCAAGGGCGTGAGTGTGGCCCGCCCGGCGTCGGAACTGGCGCAGATCGATGCGCTGGTGCGCAATGCGGTCGGCTTCGACTCGACGCGCGGCGACCTGGTGAAGGTGGTCAGCACGGCCTTCGAAGGCGTGACCGCAATCCCCGCCGAGACGACGAGCGAGAAGGTGATGCGCACGGTGCAGCAGGTGCAGCGTCCCGCGCTCGGCCTGATCGGCCTCGCGATCGCGATGGTGATCGCACTGATGATGATGAAGTCGCTGAAGACGCAGTCGGCCGATGCGCGCACCATGGCGCTGGCGGCGGCGCGGCAGCCGCAGTTCGCGGGTGGCAACCAGCCCATGAACCAGCTCGGCAACGGCGTGCAGGACGATGATCCGGCGGTGACGTACGAAGCGATGCGCATGCCGGTGAACCCGCTCAAGGAACGTGTCGTCGCGACGGCCGAGGCCTATCCCGACGTCTCCGCCAAGATCCTCCGGAACTGGATGCGTAGTGCCTAACCTGCCGCGCATGCGCGAAATCACGTTCGAGTCGCTGAACGGGCGACAGAAGGCAGCGCTGCTCTGCCTGGCGCTGGGCACCGACGCAGCCGCGAAGGTGACGCAGAAGCTGTCCACCGACGAGGTGGACATGCTCTCGTTCGAGATCGCGCGCATGGACGACGTGGCCGGCGAGGTCATCGACCAGGTGCTGGAGGAGTGGATCGAGTCGGCGATCGGCATCGGCTCGCTCTCCAACGGTGGCGTGGAGTTCGCGAAGGAAGTGTTGGAGAAGGCGTTCGGTCCCGGCAAGGCCGCCAGCATCCTGCGTCGTGTGCAGGGACAGCTGGCCGACACCGCCGGCCTGACGCGCCTGCGTCGCGCCGACCCGCAGCAGCTGGGCAACACGCTGCGCAACGAACATCCGCAGACCATCGCACTGGTGCTGGCGCACCTCGATCCGCAGCAGACGGCCAGCATCCTGAAGGAGATCCCGTCGTCGAAGGGCGGCGAGGTGGTCTATCGCATGGCAGGCATGGAGAAGGTGCAGCCCGAGATGCTGATGCTGATCGAGAAGCACATCGGCTCCGAGGCCACGTCGCTGATGGCCGAAGGCACGGCGTCGGGTGGCCCGAAGGCGGTGGCCGAGGTGATGAACTTCATCTCCGGTGCGCTGGAGAAGGAGCTGCTGGAAGGCGTGGAGGAGCGCGATCCCGAGCTCTGCGAGGTGATCAAGAACCTGATGTTCGTGTTCGAGGACCTGATCACGCTCGAGGACAAGGCGATCCAGCGCGTGCTGCGCGAAGTGGAAGCGAAGAGCCTGGCGCTGGCGCTCAAGGCCGCCAGCCCGGAGCTGAAGGCGAAGATCCTCGGCTGCATGTCGCAGCGTGCGGTGGCCGCGCTGCAGGAAGAGATGGAGATGATGGGTCCGGCGCGCATGAAGGACGTCGAGGCCGCACAGACGGCGTTCGTGTCGCAGGTCCGTCGCCTCGAGGAGATGGGCGAGATCGTGATCGGCGGCAAGGGTGGAGAAGATGTCCTCATTTGAGCCGCTCTTCGCCGGCCCGGGTCGCGCGCGGATCACACCGCGCGTGGTCACGGCCGTGCGTCGCGACGATCTCTGGATGCCGGCACACGTCACCGCGCCGGCGACTTCGGCGCAATCGGTCTTCACGGCCGACCTCTCCGACGTGCGCGACTCGCGTGCGGCCGACGAAGCCGCAAGGCAGGCGGCGGCCGCAGCGGCCGAGACGGCGCGCGTGGCGGAGCTGGACGCGGCGTACCTGCGTGGCGTGAACGAAGGCCGCGAGCAGGGTGAGCAGGCCGAGCGCGCGCGGTTGCGCGGCGCGATGATGGCGGCTGAGAGTGCGCTCGACGACGTGCGCTCGGGTGAGGCGCGCTGGCTGTCGAACGTTGAGGAGAACATCGCGGCGATCGCGGTGGCGGTGGCGCAGCAGGTGGTGGCGCGCGAGGTCACGTCGGGTACCGACGTGGTGCTGGGCATCGTGACGCGTGCAGTGCAGGAGTTCGGGCTTGACCAGGCGCTGACCATCCGCGTCAACCCGAACGACCTGATGTCGCTGCAGTCGGTGGAGCGCGATTCGTCACCCGAGATGCTGTCGCTGACCCGTAACCGCGAGGCACGCTGGATGAGCGACGCCCGCATCGAGCCGGGTGGCTGCGTGGTGGAAGGCCGTGAGCGGATCGTGGATGGACGCGTGGACACGGGGTTGGAGCGCCTCTACCGCCGGCTGACGTACACCCATGTCTGAGACCCTGGTCGCGCGCGAGATGTCGCGCCGCATCGCCGAAGTGCCGCGGCTCCAGACCTTCGGTCGGGTGGCCCGTGTGGTGGGCCTGGCGATCGAGGTCAGTGGCCTCGAGATGGGCCTCGGCGAGCTGGCGCGCATCACCAACACCAACGACACGCGCTCGGTGCTGGCCGAAGTGGTGGGCTTCCATCAGGGCGGCTGCCTGCTGATGCCGCTGGGCGAGCTGGATGGCATCGCGCCCGGGGCGAGCGTGGTGGCGCTGGGTCGTTCGTTCGGTGTGGACGTGGGCCCCGGCCTGCTGGGTCGCATCCTGAACGGCCTCGGTCATCCCATCGACGACAAGGGCAAGCTGGATGTGGAGGAGCGTGCGCCGCTGCAGGCCGAGCCGCCGAATCCGCTGCATCGCGAAGTGATCGAGAGCACGATGACCACCGGCGTGCGCGCGATCGACGGCTTGCTGACCATTGGGCACGGCCAGCGCATCGGCATCTTCGCCGGCAGCGGCGTGGGCAAGAGCACGCTGCTGGGCATGATCGCGCGCCAGGCACAGGCCGACGTGAACGTGATCGCGCTGCTGGGCGAGCGTGGTCGTGAAGTGCGCGAGTTCATCGAGAACTCGCTGGGTGAGGAAGGGCTGAAGCGGAGCGTGATCATCGTGGCCACCGGCGACCAGGCGGCGCTGATCCGCGCCCGCGGTGCGCTGGTGGCGACGGCGATCGCCGAATACTTCCGCGACCAGGGCAAGCAGGTGCTGCTGATGGTGGACTCGATCACACGCGTGGCGATGGCCTGGCGCGAGATCGGCCTGGCCGTCGGCGAGCCGCCGACGACGAAGGGGTATCCGCCGTCGGTGTTCGCGGCGCTCCCGCGGCTGCTGGAGCGCGCCGGCAATGCGCGCAGCGGCGGCATCACCGGTGTCTACACGGTGCTGGTGGATGGCGACGACTTCAACGAGCCGATCGCCGACGCAGCCCGCTCGATCCTCGACGGCCACATCGTGCTGACGCGCAAGCTGGCGAGCGCCGGTCACTTCCCGGCCATCGACGTGCTTGAGTCGAAGAGTCGTGTGCGCGACCTGCTGATCACCGACGTGCACAAGCAGGCCGCGAACCTGCTGCTGCAGCTGGAGGCAGCGTGGCGCGAGAAGGAGGACCTGATCCTCGTCGGCGCCTATCAGAAGGGCAGCGATCCGCTGGTGGACGCGGCCATCGGGCTGCGCGATTCGCTGTTGTCGTTCCTGCGCCAGCCGCCGAGCGAGAGCACCGGCCTGGATGACGCGGTGAACCGGCTGCGCCAGCTGCAGATGCGCTTCGACCACCTGATGGGCACGCGGGTGACGGCAGCATGAGCGGCCGCTTCAAGTTCCGCCTGCAGCGCGTGCTGGAGCTGCGCGAAGAAGCCGAGCGGGCGCGCTCCGTCGCGCTGGCCGAGGCGCAGGGGCATGCCACCGCCGCACGCGATGCGCGCGAGGCGATCGCACAGGCGCGCAGCATCAATCACCAGACGCTGTCGCAGGCCAGCAACGCCGGCGCCAGCGTGGGCAGCCTGCAGCAGATGCAGTTCGTGCTGGGTGCCCTCGATGTGCGCCTGCAGCTGGCCGACAGCAGCATGGTGACCGCGGACAGCCTGGTGCGGCGCGCGCAGGACGAACTGCGCAGCGCGTTCCAGGCCCGTCATGCGCTGCACACGCTGAAGGAAAAGCAGGCCGAGGCGCATCGCCTGGCGGAACAGGGCGCCGACCGCGCGCTGATGGACGAGATCGCGCTCACCCGCTTCCACAACACGGATCCTTCTCCAACCGACTCGGAGCGCACCACCAATGGGTAAGCTCATCGTCCCGATCCTCGTCAGCTTCCTGCTCGGGTTGAGCGGCGGCGGATTCTACGCCGTCTACCAGGTGTCGGCGCAGCATGCGTCGGCGGTGGCGGTCGCGAAGCAGCGTGGCATCAAGCCCGACAGCCTCGCGCTCGCAGCCGCGCGTGACAGCAATCACACCGACAGCAGCAACACCGCCGCGCACACCGACAGCGCCGCACCGGGTGAGACGCACGCCACCGCCGCGACGACCGCGCACGACACCACGACTGGCGCCGTGGCCACCACGACGCCAGTGAAGCCGGTCGCCGACACCACGCACAAGCCGGCCGCCGCGCCGATCACGCCGATCAAGTCCCCGATCGTTGCCGCGATCACCGCACCCGTCGTCACGCAGGTGAGTGGCGCGCCGACCGCCGCCGAGACGGCCGCACACCAGCGCCGCCTGGCCAAGATCTTCTCGACCATGGGCGCGAAGGACGCCGCTCGTGTGCTGGGCCAGATGAACGACCACGACGTGAGCGTGATCCTGAACCTGCTGGGCGACCGGCAGGCGGCAGCGATCCTGACCAACCTGCCGGCCCCGCGCGCCGCGCTGCTGACCCAGATGCCGCGCCGTGGCGGAGGTGACGAATGAGCAACCTGCTGCCGGTGACCACGCCGCGCGCACGCACCGAGAACGCGCCGGAACGTCGCAGCACGGAGCCGACCGGCACCGACTTCGCGAGCTCGCTGGCATCGGTGCGCGGCCAGGAGCGGAGCGCCGGGGGCCAGGCGCGCGCCGCGGCCGTGCACGTCCGCAACGACGAGCGTCGCACCGCGCGCAGTGAGGAGCGGACGGTCGCGGCGCAGTCGCGTTCGCAGGTGCAGGCCCTGATGCTGAGCGGCGCGATGAAGTTCGCGGCGACGCGCAGTGCCGATGCCGTCACGCGGGGCACCGTCGACACCGCCTGCCAGCTGCCGCAGGACGTTGCAGAGCCCACGCCGGCCGCGGTGGCAGCGACGATCGACGTGCCGACGGTGATCGAGGCCGAGACACCGCCGATCGTCGCCGCAGCGTCAGCGATCGCCGAGCCGATGACCGAACCGACGGCTGGCAGCGACGCCTCGGTGGTCGCGGCACCCGCGGCGGACATGACGGCCAGCGCCGCCGCGACCGCCGCAGCGATGCAACTGGTGGCATCGCTGCCGATCACGGATGTCGCCGTCGTCGTGGACGAGATGCCCGTCGACGTCGATGCGTTCGAGGCCAGCGACAACGACGCGGCCGCGATGCAGGCCTGGGCTGGCCGCATGGCTGCCGCCACCGACGATAGCGGCGCACCGATGCTGGTCGAAGATCACTTCGACGCACCGGCGGCGGCCGCGTCGAGCCAGATCCATGCGACGGACAGTGGCACGACGCAGGTCGGCACCGCGGCGACGTCCATCGGGCGCACCGTCACCGACACCGTCAGCACCACGCCGGTTGCCACGGCAGCCGCCGCGCGCAACGAGACACAAACGGTGGAGCGCGACACCACACCGCTGGCGCCGAAGTTCCGCGAGCGCCTGCAGCGCGTGATGGATCGCATGAAGCGCGAGTTCGGTCACGACGTGACGGTGGTGGAGACGATCCGGTCGCAGGCGCGACAGGATGCGCTCTTCGCACAGGGACGCACGGCGCCCGGTCCGGTGGTGACGTGGACGCGCCAGTCGAAGCACGCGCAGGGCATGGCCGCCGACCTGGTGGTGGATGGCGCCTGGCAGAACCCGGCGGGCTACGCTCATCTGGCGCAGGTGGCGAAGCAGGAAGGACTGCGGACGCTCGGCGCGCGCGATCCGGGACACGTCGAGCTGCCGTCGGACAGTTCGGTGTCCGGCGAGACGCTGAGTGCACTGCTGAGCGACCTGCAGGGTGACGCCGGCGACACCGCGCGGAAGGTGCGCGCCGACGTGCAGACCGAGTCGCGTGCCGACACCGGTGCGGCCATGGCACGCGTCGCCAACGTGGCGCAGGTGGCGCGCGTCGCGACCGTGGCACAGGTGGCCCGCGTGGCCACGGTGGCACGTCCCGGCGCCGCACCGGCAGGCGCGGCTACGACCGGTGGTGAGCCGGTGTCGCCGCTGGCGATGAGTGCACTGCCTGCCGCGGCACTGGGCGACATGACCGGCGGCGCGCGCGTGGCGGCACCGATCGGCAACGTGAACATGGCCGACCGCATCAGCCACCTGATGGACCTGCAGGCCACGCAGGCGGCCAAGCCGCTCAACAGCGTGCTGCTGCGCATGGACAACGTCGGCGGCATCGAGGACCAGATCCGCATCGACACCCGCGGCACCGCAGTTGATGCACGGCTCGGCCTCGGCAACGCACAGCAGGCGGCGGAACTGAGCGGCCGCGTGAACGAACTGCGCGAAGCGCTCGAGCGTCGTGGCCTGACGGCCGATGGCGTGCGCGTGCAGGCTGCGCCGCGTGCCACCGACAGCGTGAACTTCACGCGTCCGGTCACGCCCGCGATGGAGGTGGCCGCGATGCGCGCCGCCGCCGAAGAACAGGCGCAGGGCAACACGCGCGACCAGTCGTCGCGCGACCAACAGCAGCGCGAGGCCTTCGCCCGCGAGCAGGATCGTCCCACCCCGCGCCCGTCATCCGACGACGCGCGCCACCGCTCGCGTCGCGAGCAGCCGGAGGATCGTCGATGAGCACAATCACGTCACCCATCACCGTCGGGCCAGCAGTGCGCGAGCCCGGCACGCCTGGCGCGGAGCCGATCAGGAAGAAGCAGGGCGCGATGGACAAGGATGACTTCCTCAAGCTCCTGCTCGCCCAGCTGAAGAACCAGGATCCGCAGAGCCCCGCCAACGCCGACCAGATGGCGGCGCAGCTGGCGCAGTTCTCCAGCGTCGAGCAGCTGACGAACATCGCCAAGACCCTCGAGAACCAGGGTGCATCGCAGACGTCGCTGCTGAACGAAGTCGCGGCCGGCACGGCGGTGAACAACATCGGCCGTCGCATCACGGCCGAGAGCGACCTGCTGGAACTGGATGGCAGCGGGAACGAGACGCTGGTGGTCACCGGCAACGGCGGCCCGGCGAAGCTCAACGTGTACGACCCGAACACCGGCTCGATCATCGTGTCACGCGAGATGGGATCGCTGGCCGCAGGCACCTCCGAGTTGGTCGTCGGCCGCGCGCTCAGCGACCTGCCGCCGGGTGTGTACCGCGTCACCGTCACCAACGTCGATCCGAAGGATCCGAGCGAGTGGAGCACCGCCGTCAGCGGCGTCGTCACCGGCCTCGAGACGAGCAGCACCGGCCTGCAGTACGCGATGGGTCGCCTGCGCGTGCCGCTCAGCGCCGTGTCCGGGATCAGCACCAAGTAGGCAGTGCCCGCTCCGCACGCGGAGCCGCACCACGCAGTCTGCGCCACGCGGCGCACCCGCAGTGACCACATGCAGGTTGCAGTTCACCTCCTTACCCCACTTCGCACATGCTTCGCTCTCTCTTCGCCGGCGTCTCGGGTCTCCGGAACCACCAGTTCCGCATGGACGTCATCGGCAACAACATCGCAAACGTGAACACGGTCGGATTCAAGAGCGGCCGCGTGACGTTCAAGGAAGGTTTCGCGCAGCTCCTGCAGGGTGCCAGCCGTCCGCCGGGCGACCAGGGTGGCGTGAACCCGGTGCAGATCGGGCTCGGCTCGCTGATCGGATCGGTGGACCAGATGTTCACGCAGGGCAACGTGGAAACGACCGGCGTGAACACCGACCTCGCGATCCAGGGCGACGCGTTCTTCGTGGTGCGCAAGGGCACCGAGACGTACTACACGCGCTCGGGCAACTTCCAGCTCGACGCCGAAGGCCGCATGGTCTCGCCGACCAACGGCTTCATCGTGCAGGGCCGCATGGCGCTGGACGGTATCCTCAACGATGCGATCACCGACATCACGCTGCCGTTCGGCCAGAAGGTGGCGGCGCGCGCGACGACCAACGTGACGGTGGCCGGCAACCTCAACTCGTCGGCCGGCATCTTCAACGCCGCGGACCCGGACGGCACCGGTCCGCTGACCGGTGGCTTCGGCCCCGACACGCGCGCCGTGACGGCCAACTCGGGCACGTTCACCAACGGCACCATCGGCATGTTCGACGCGCTGGGCAACAAGGTCGACGTGAAGATGTGGATGTGGAAGACGGCACAGAACCAGTGGGACTGGCAGATCGACGAGACCACCCTGCCGACCGGCTACACACTGGGCACGGGCACGCCGGGCGCCGACCTGGGTGGCGGCACGCTCACGCAGGGGCGCTTCACGTTCGATCCGTCCACCGCACTGCTGACGCAGTCGACGATCATCGGTGGCCCGAATGCCGGCACCGCGATCGCCAGCCCGACGCTGACCATCAATGGCCCGGGCGGCGCGCAGATGTCGGTGACGATGAACCTCGGCGCAGCGGTGAGCGGCGGCGGTGTGGCCGGCACGCTCGGCGGCCTGACGCAGTTCGCCGGCAACGGCACTGCCGTGCTGCGCGACCAGAACGGCTACACCAGCGGCCAGCTGCAGAACTTCAGCATCGACCGCACCGGTGTGATCAGCGGCGCCTTCACCAACGGCGTGAACCAGACGCTGGGCCAGATCGTGTTCGCCGACTTCAACAACCCGGCCGGCCTGCTCCGTACCGGTGACAACATGTACGCCACCAGTGGCAACTCGGGTGGTGCGGTGCTCGGCTATGCGCTGCAGGGCAGCCAGAGCTTCGTCACCAGCGGTGCGCTGGAAATGTCGAACGTGGACCTGGCGCAGGAATTCACGAACCTGATCGTCGCCCAGCGCGGCTTCCAGGCCAACAGCCGGATGATCACGACGTCCGACTCGATGCTGGAAGAGCTGGTGAACCTGAAGCGGTAATCGTCCGCTGACTGCCGGTTCCGCCTGATGAGGGCGGGACCGGCGTTGGCGACGGCCGCGGCACCACGCGGCAGAAATGGGTCCGACCGGCCCGGCAGGGATTGCCGACAGGGTCGTTCCGGCCGCCCGCACCGGTCGCCGGTGATTCGCTGTAAACGGTTGATACACATGCACTTGAGCGCAGGCTGAGACCGCCGCGCCGGCTGGCATGGGCACTGCTTTGAACGGGACCAGACGCACTCCGTCCCACGTTCATCAGGATCGCCGCATGACCGAAGAAGCCGAAGACGTCGTCGAAGAAGGCGCCGAACCCAAGAAGAAGCGGAGCCTCCCTCCCTTCGTCATGCCGCTGGCACTCGCCCTTGCCGGACTCGGCAGTGGCGGATTCGTCGGTGCCAAGGTCGTGGGCCCCAAGCTCACCGCCGGCATCGTCAAGAGCCTGACCATCGAAGACCTCAACGCCCATGGCGGCCAGAAGAAGCCGATCGCCGGTGACGGCGAACACGCCGAGGGCGAGGTGGCCGAGGGCGAGGAAGGTGGGAAGGACGGCGAACACGCCCCCGCCGCGCCGGTGCCGCTCTATACCATCGCCGACCTGGTGCTGAACCCGGCCGGTTCCGGCGGCACACGTTTCCTCATGCTGTCGGTGGCGTTCGACGTGAAGGACTCCGCCGCCGTCGAGACGCTCAAGCAGCGCGACGCCGAGATCAAGGACGCCGTCCTGGCGCTGGTGGGCGGCAAGACCGTCGAGCAGCTGGCCGAGGTGTCTGCGCGCGAGCCGCTGAAGGTCGAGATCCGCGACCTGGTCCAGAAGATCACGAAGCAGAAGTTCATCAAGCGGGTCAGCTTCCCGCAGTTCGTCATCCAGTGATGCGCTGACGATGGCCAACGACACCCTCAATCAAAGCGAGATCGATCGCCTGCTCGGCGGTGGTGCCGGCAGTTCGCTCGACATGGCGATGACCGGCCGCCGTCCGGCGCCGGTGCAGATGGAAGTGCAGCGCTACGACTTCCGCCGCCCGCACCGCATCTCGAAGGAGCGCCTGCGCACCATCGAGGCGATGTACGAGCGGATGGTGAAGAATTTCGAGAGCTACCTGATGTCGCGCGTGCGCGGCCAGGTGGAAGTGCGCCTGCAGAGCGTGGAGCAGTTCAGCTTCGGCGAGTTCACGCTTTCCCTGCCGACGCCCTGCTGCAGCTACGTGGCCGACATCAACGGCAAGCACGGCCTGCAGGGCGTGATCGACTTCGGCACCGACTTCGCCTTCTTCCTGGTGGACCGCCTCTTCGGCGGCGGCAGTGCGCCGACGGTGATGAACCGTCCGCTGACCGCGCTGGAGCAGGATGCGGTGCGCATCGTGGCCGACCGTGCCGCGTCGATCGTGCGCGACGTGTGGGCCGAGGTGATGCCGATCGAGCTGCAACTGAGCGGCTTCGAGGCCTCGCCCGAGATCCTGCAGGTCTGTGCACGTGAAGATCCCGTGCTGGTGGCCAACATCGAAGTCTCAGCCACCAACGTGTCATCGCTGGTGATGATCTGCCTGCCGTTCGCATCGCTGGAGGAGTACTTCACCAGCGCCGACACACGGCGCGTGTCGAGCACCGCGCGCAGCCAGGACGAATTGCGCACGCAGCGTCGGCAGACGGAGAAGTCGCTCCGACAGACGTCGGTTCCGGTGGCCGCGCGCCTCCCCGAGTTCCGCCTCAGCATGAAGGACCTGGCCCAGCTCACACCGGGCAGCGTGATCAACACCGGCCTCAGTGCGAACTCGCTGCTGTCGGTCACGGTGGCAGGCCAGCCCCGCCTGGTGGCCACCGCAGGACGCACCGGCGGCAAGCTGGCCGCACGCATCACCGACGGTCGCATTCCAGAAAACCGCATCATCGGCACCCTCACTCCCGCGAACTCCGACACGCCATGAACCAGGACGAGATTGCAGCGCTGATCGCTGCCAAGAACGCGGGACTGCCGCTGCAGGATGCCGGCGCCGCTGCCTCCACGACGGAGGATTTCGGGAGCGATTACTCGGAACTCGACCACGCCATCGGCGCCAACGGTGAAGTGCCGATGAGCATGCTGATGGACCTCACGCTGCCGGTGGCGATCGAACTCGGTCGCACCACCATGTCGGTGCAGGAGATCCTGCAGCTGGGCCGTGGGTCCGTGGTGCAGCTCGAGCGGCTTGCTGGTGAGCCGATCGACATCTACGTCGGTGACCGACGTTTCGCGGAAGGCGAAGTGGTGGTGCTGGGCGAGAACTTCGGCGTGCGCGTGACGCGCATCGTGAGCCGCATGTCCGGCCCGGAGCTGGTCGGATGACGTTTGCAGGATACGCTGGCATGCTGGCCACGCTGGCGTTCGTGCTCGGCCTGGTGCTGCTGGTCGCCAGGCTGGCGAAGCGGTTCCTCCCCGGCGCCGTGCAGGCTGCGGGCGGCAACACCTTCGCGGTAGTCCAGCGACTGCCGCTCGGGCAGCGTCAGGGTATCGCGATCGTGCAGCGCGGCGACCTGCTGATCGGCGTCAGCGTCGGTGAAGGTGGCGTGCGCACGTTGTTCACCATGCAACAGTCGGCGAACGACGCAGTGTCGCTGCTGTCCGACACCGAGCACGCGACGCCGGTGACGCCGATCCGCTCCATCGCCGACATCGCACTGGCACCGCCGGTCGCCGCGAACGCCGCATTCGACGCCGCGGCGATCAGGCCGCACGACATCAGCCTCGGCGCCAGCTTCCGCAAGGTGCTTGGCGATGCGATGCGCGGCAGTGCGCTGCGTGCCTTGCTGCTGATGACGGGCGCGTTGAGCGCGGCCGTCTCGCTGCAGGCGCAGGCCGCACCCGCGACACCGGTGCCGGTCACCGCCACACCCGCCACGACGACCGCGCAACAGCCCGGCCTCCGCACGTTGCCGCCCGCCGCCGCACAACCCGGCCCGCGCGACCTGCCGAAGCGCCTCGAACCGACCGTGCAGGCACCGCGTCCATCGAAGCCCGCCGCCACCGCCGCAAAGAACGGTGGTGCGGCCGAGTTTCCGCCGCTGCTGCCGGCGCCACAGGCGCGAGACATCGCCGCGATGCAGAAGCAGGCGCAGGGCGGCGGTCCGCTCACCACCGAAGAAGCACAGCGCATTGCAGGTCGCGCCGACAGCATGATCGCCAAGCTGGCGCCGCAGATGGAACTGAAGGTCGGCGGCAACGTCGCCGGCGAAGGATTGAAGCTGAGCGGCACCGTGGGCGTCGTGATCATGATGGGCCTGCTCTCGATGCTGCCCGTGCTGATCCTGATGATGACGGGCTTCACGCGCATCCTGATCACGCTGCACTTCCTCAAGCAGGCGCTCGGCACACAGTCGGCGCCGCCGGGACAGCTGCTGGCCGCGATGGCGCTGCTGCTGAGCGCCTTCGTGATGGGACCGACGCTGAAGGACGTGAACACCAACGCCCTCGAGCCATGGATGGAGGGCAAGATCGAGCAGGTGGAGATGATGTCGCGTGCGGTGGTGCCGTTCAAGGCATTCATGCTGCGCCAGGTGCGTGACCAGGACCTGCAGACGTTCGTGGACCTGGCCGAAATCAAGCAGCCGGAATCGCGTGAAGCGGTGCCGCTCACGATCCTGATGAGCGCCTTCGTCACCAGCGAACTGCGCACCGCATTCCAGATCGGGTTCGCGCTCTTCCTGCCGTTCATCGTGATCGACGTGGTGGTGGGCTCGGTGCTGATGAGCATGGGCATGGTGATGCTGCCCCCGGCGCTGATCTCGATGCCGTTCAAGCTGCTGCTGTTCGTGCTGGTGGATGGCTGGGGCCTGGTGGTGACGGGACTCGTCCAGAGCTTCCGGTGATGGCAATCGAGCCGGCGGCCTTGCCCGACCTGCTCACGACGGGTGGCGCGGCGACGTTCATCCTGCTCGCGGCCCGCATCGGCGGCATGATCCTGATCGCACCAGTCTTCTCGTCGAAGTCGGTGCCGATGAAGCTGCGCACCGCGATCCTGGTGGTGTTCACGATCGTGCTGGTGCCGGTGGCACGCGCGCACGCGGGTGGCATTCCGATCATCACGCCGCTGACGGTGATGAGCGAGACGATCGTCGGCTTCGGCCTCGGCCTCGGCACCGCACTGGTGCTCGGCGCCGCGTCGGCCGGTGGCGACATGATGTCGGTGCAGATGGGCCTTGCCGGCGCCAGCGTGCTGGACCCGATGACGAACATCCAGGTGCCGGTGCTGGGCCAGTTCATGACCGCCTTCGCCACGCTGCTGCTGTTCTCCAGCGGCGGGCACCTGGTGATGATCAACGGCCTGGGCGCATCGCTGGACGTGATCCCGGTGGGCACGGTGCCGGACCTCAGTGCCGGCGTGCTGGCGATGTCGAAGATGTGCGGGCAACTGATCTCGCTGGGCGTGATGTTCTCCGCCCCGGTGATGGCGGTGACGATGCTGGCCAACGTGGCGCTGGCGATCCTCACGCGCGCCGCACCGCAGCTGCAGATCATCACCGTCGCATTCCCGCTGCAGATCGTGGCCGGCCTGTTCACGCTGGCGGCTTCGCTGGGCCTCATCGCCGTCTGGTTCTCGGGCTGGGCCAGTTATCACGATGGCCTGCTGGACCGGATCCTCGGCCCGATGCTCTCGGGCATCAAGTAGCGCACGATGGCTGACGGCGCCGAAGACAAAACCGAAGAACCGACTGGTAAACGACTCGAGGAAGCGCGCGAGAAGGGCAACATTCCGCGCAGCGCCGAGCTGACCACGGCGGCGATGCTGTTCGGCGCGGCGCTGATCTTCGCCAACGTGGCGCCGGCGATGGGTCGCTTCATGAAGCAGGTGATGGCGACGGGGCTGTACAACGCCGCCGGCAACCTGCGCGAGCCACAGGACCAGTTGCTGGACGTGATCTCACTCGGCTGGCATACGCTGGGCGAGCTGTCGTTACTGCTCGGCTCATTCGCCGGGCTGGCCTTCGTCGTCTCCGCGCTGCAGGCGCGCGGCATCCTGAGCTTCAAGACGCTCGAGCCGACGCTGGAGAAGATCAACCCGCTCAACAACCTGAAGCGGGTGTTCGGCACGCAGGGACTGGCCGACTTCTTCAAGAGCCTCGTCAAGCTGGTGATCATCGGCAGCGTGGTGTACAGCGCCGTGGACGACATCTGGAAGGACGTGCTGGGTGTGGCGCAGCACGGCCCGATGGGCGTGGCGGTGCTCTTCCAGCACCATGCGATCAGCCTCCTTCGCCATGCGGGACTGGCCTTCGTCGCCCTGGGCGTTGCCGACTACGGCTTCCAGTGGTGGCGGTGGCACAAGGGCCTGATGATGAGCAAGCAGGAAGTGAAGGAAGAGCATCGCAGTGCCGAAGGCGACCCGATGATCAAGCAGCGCATTCGCAGCGCGCAGCGTGCACTGGCCCGCAAGCGCATGATGGCGGACGTCTCCACGGCCGACGTGGTGATCGTGAACCCGATCCACATCGCGGTCGCGATCAAGTACGACCCCATGGTGGCGCCGGCACCGATCATCGTCGCCATCGGCCAGCGCATGGTGGCCGAGAAGATCAAGAAGCTGGCGTTCGAGCACGGGGTGCCGATCATCGAGAACATCCCGGTCGCGCGCGCGCTCCTCGCCAGCAAGGCGCAGCCGGGCACCCAGATCCCGATCGAGCTGTACGTGGCGGTGGCCGAGGTGCTGGCCTTCGTGCTGCGGCAGAAGGCGACGTTCGGCGGCAACTGGATGGGGACGCACACGATCGACGACTGAGCGCAGCTGGGGACAGTGCACGGGGGTCAGCGTCCTGGAATCACTCGAGGACTCTGACCCCTCGACACGTCCGTGCACGCCGCGCTCACCCGCTGGTCGACCCCGACCCCTCGCAGGCCAGCGGACGGCAATCCGCGCCGCCCGACCACTCGGCAAAGTGTGCCGCCAGGGGCCAAACCGCCCTACAAGCGCCCTCGACACTAAGCGCCGCAAGTCATTGAAATAAAACGACTTGAACGCGCGCTAACCCGCATCGCAGGGTTGGCACCTGCCGTGCTTCTGCATGAGACCGTACTCCACCCCCATCCCGGCTCATGTCACACGCACAGATCGTCGACCTCGCCCGCAACGCCATCCTGCTCTCGCTGCTGGTCTCGGCCCCCATGCTGGCCGTCTCCCTCGGCATCGGACTGGTCGTCTCGATCTTCCAGAGCGTCACGCAGATCCAGGAGCAGACCCTCGCCTTCCTGCCCAAGCTGGTCGGCGTCTCGGCGATCTTCCTGGTGGCGCTGCCGTGGATGGTCCAGCTGCTCGTGAAGTTCACGACCGAGCTGTTTCGTGGACTCCCCCAGTTCGCGGCCTGAGGACGAGATCATGATCGCCTCGCTCACGCCGCGTCACGTCACGATCATCGCGCAGCCCGCCGATGGTCGCACCCGCCGCTACGATGCCCCCGCGATGCGCGGCATCACCCGCTACGACGCGCCGACCAGTGGCGCCACGCGCCGCCTCGACGTGCCGGCGGCGCGCCTGACCACCTTCCGCGCCCCGTCACCGCGCACCGGCACCACGTATGACGCGCCGGCCTCGCGCCGTCGCACGGAGATCGGCGCGTGAGTGCTGCCGCCGCCGCGCTGCCATCCGGCGCCGCTCGGCCCGCCCGCGGCGCCGAGATCGCCCTCGCCATCGGCGTGGTCGCGATCATCTCGCTGCTCGTCGTTCCGCTTCCTGCCGTCATCCTCGACCTGCTGCTCGCCGCCAGCATCGCCAGCGCGCTGGTGGTGCTGCTGGTCGCGCTGAGCACCAAGGATCCGCTCGAGTTCTCGTCGTTCCCCGCCGTCCTGTTCATCCTGACGCTGTTCCGCCTCGGCCTGAACGTCAGCTCCACCCGGCTGATCCTCGGCGATGGCCACGCCGGCAGCATCATCCAGGCGTTCGGCACGTTCATCCTGCGCGGCAACTACGTCGTCGGCATCGTGGTCTTCCTGATCCTGCTGGCGATCAACTTCGTGGTGATCACCAAGGGCGCCGGACGCGTGGCCGAAGTGGCCGCACGCTTCACGCTCGATGCGATGCCCGGCAAGCAGATGGCGATCGATGCCGACCTCGCCGCCGGCATGATCGACGAAGCCACCGCCCGCACCCGTCGTGAGCGCGTGTCGCACCAGGCCGACTTCTTCGGCAGCATGGACGGTGCATCCAAGTTCGTGAAGGGCGACGCCATCGCCGCGCTGCTGATCACCGGCATCAACATCATCGGTGGCATCATCATCGGCGTGATGCAGAAGGGCCTGCCGCTGGCCGCTGCCGCCAACAAGTACGTGATGCTGACGGTGGGTGAGGGCCTGGTGAGCCAGGTGCCGGCGCTGATCATCTCGGTCGCGGCCGGCCTGATGGTCACCAACTCGTCCAACAACGGCAACGGCATGGGCGACGTGATCAGCGGACAGCTGGCGCGCCAGCCGCGTGCGATGTGGATCGCCGCCGGTGTGATGGGCAGCTTCGCGCTGATGCCGGGCCTGCCCGCATTCCCGTTCCTGGCGCTGGCCGGCACGATGGCCTTCGTGGCCCGCAGTGCCACCGCGATGGAAGAGCGCACCGAGGCCGCCGCGCTGATCGCCGACGCACCGAAGCCGATGCTGCCGGCCACCACCGACCCGATGCAGGACCTGCTGCAGATCGACCCGATCGAGCTGGAAGTGGGTTACGCCGTGATCCCGCTGATCGACGAGAAGCAGGGCGGCGACCTGCTCGAGCGGATCTCGCTGCTGCGCAAGCAGGGCGCGCAGGAGCTGGGCATCCTGGTGCCGGCCATCCGCATCCGCGACGACATCCGCCTGCCCGCCAACGAATACATCGTCAAGATCCGCGGCGCCGAAGTCTCGCGCGCCGAAGTGATGCCGCGATTCCTGCTGGCGCTGAACACCGGTGGCGTGATGCAGGACATCGACGGCATGGACACCGTCGATCCCAGCTTCGGCATGCCGGCCAAGTGGATCACCGCGCAGGCCCGCGTCGAGGCGGAAGCCGCCGGCTGGGTGGTGGTCGAGCCGAGCACCGTGATCGCCACGCACCTGATGGAAACGCTGAAGATGCACGCCGCCGACCTGCTCGGCCGACAGGACGTGCAGGAGATGGTGGACGCGCTGAAGAAGAGCCACCCGGCGCTGGTGGACGAGATCATCCCGAACCGCATCACGCTCGGCACGCTGCATCGTGTGCTCCAGCGCCTGCTGCGCGAGCGGGTGCCGATCCGCGACCTGGTGTCGATCCTCGAAGCGCTTGGCGACGCCGCCGAGCAGACCAAGGATCCCGAGCAGCTCACCGAAGTCGTGCGCCGGTCGCTGGCGAACCCGATCAGCCGCCTGTTCCTCGACATGACCGGCAGTGTGCGCGGCGTGACGATCGGGCCGCGACTGGAAGCCTCGCTGAATGGCCTCTTCAGCCCGCGCGGCAGCCAGCAGGGCATGTCACTTCTGAATCCCGACACGCTGGCCACGCTGCTCCGTGAACTGAACAACATCGCGACGATGCACGCGGTGGAAGGTCGTCCCCTGCCGCTGATCACCCCGCCCACGCTGCGCGTCGGCGTGCGTCGCCTGATCGAGCCGGTGCTGCCGAACGTGCCCGTGATCAGCCTCGCCGAACTGCCGGCGTCCGTGAACCTCACCTCCGTCGCCACCTGGGAGTTGCCGCATGCGGCTTGAAACATTCCGTGCCCGTGACCTCAGCTCGGTCGCGCGCAACGCCGAAGCGCTGTTCGGTGACGACGCCATCGTGCTGCAGACGCGCACCGTGCGCGAGAACGGTGAACAGGTGGTGGAAGTGGTGGCGGCCGCCGCCGCCGACGTGGATGCCTTTCGCGAGCAGCTGACGCCGACGCACCTGCCGCTGCCCAGCGCACGCCGCAACAACCGCCCCTACGTGATCGCGGTGGTTGGCCCCACCGGTGCCGGCAAGACCACCACCATCGCCAAGCTGGCGGCCAACGTGCACGCCTTCGGCACCTGGAACGTGGGCATGATCACGCTCGACACCTACCGCGTGGCGGGCCTCGAGCAGATCGCGACCTACGCCGAGATCACCGGCTGTCCGCTGGAGGTGGCCTACGATGCCAACGACGCCGAGCGCGCCATCGCATCGCTGAACGCGCTCGACGTGATCCTGATCGACACGCCCGGCCGCAGTCCGAAAGCGGGTGCGCGCGAGGCCGAGTGGTGGCCGATGCTGCGCGCGATGCGCCCGGACGAGATCCACCTGGTGGTGCCCGCCGGCCTGCGCCCCGACATCGCCTCGGTGGCCTTCAACGCACACGCGTCGATGCGGCCGACGCACCTGCTGCTCTCCAAGCTCGACGACGTGCCCGACGACACCGGCGTCGCCGACATCGCATCCCTGATTGCCCTCCCCACGCGCTGGCTGACCGACGGCCTCGACGTGCCTGCTGACCTCAAGCCGGCACCACAGCGCATCCTCGCTTCACTCGGCCTCGTGGCCGGACAGGTGGCTTCATGACGAACTCCGCACGCACCCGGCGCACGATGGTCACTGTCTCGCAGCCCGTGATCGAGGCCGCTGCCAACGCCGTGATGCCCCTGATGACCGCACCGCCCATCGCCGCGCGCTCGCCGCGCGCCACACTGACGACCACCACGCGCAGCAGCAGCGCACCCTCACCCAAGCGCAGGGAGCCCACGATGGACCCGCAGGTTTCGCTCTGGCGCGCGATGGCTTCCGGCGACCCCGCCGCCCGCGAGCAGCTCCTCAAGGAGCACCTCGGCCTCGTGCATCACGTCGCGCGGCAGATGTCGAAGACGCTGGCGGTGAAGGCCGACTTCGATGAGCTGGTGAGCTCCGGCTCGATCGGCCTGATGTCGGCACTGGAAGCCTTCGACGTGGATCGTGGCCTCGCGTTCAGCACCTTCGCCGCCCCGCGCATTCGCGGTGCCATCCTCGACGAGCTGCGCCGCCAGGATCACGTGCCGCGCTCGATCCGCCGCAAGACGCGCGAGATCAGCCAGGCCCGCGAGACCCTCGGCCGCGTGCTGGGTCGCAGCCCGAGCGATCGCGAAGTGGCCGATCACCTCGGCGTGGACCTGCCGACGCTCTGGAAGTGGCGCTCCGACGTGGAAGGCGCGCATCACGTGCCGCTGGACCGCAGCCCGAGCGAGACCGAGACGCTGGCCCCGACCCCGATCGAGATCCTGGCCGACGAGGCCAACGATTCGGTGGACGACCTGATCACGCGTGAGCAGGAAGTGCATCACCTGCGCGACGCGATCCTGCGGCTCAAGGAACAGGAGCGCACGGTGCTGAGCCTGTACTACTTCGAGGAGCTGAAGCTGCACGAGATCGCCGACATCCTTCAGCTCACCGAGAGCCGCGTGTCGCAGATCCGTTCCAAGGCGCTGCAGAAGCTGCGTACCGAACTGAAGCCGCTGCGCGAGGAAGTGGCCTGATGCCGACGATCGACCTGGCGGCCATCCGCGAGCAGGTGACGGTGATGGCGCAGCGCCTGCTGGCGATCGAGCAACTGGACCTGATGATCGTGGGTGCCCTGCTGGTGGTGGTGATCGCGCTCGCACTCTCGTCCATCTGGCGCAACCGCGCACGACGCGAGCTGGCGATGGCCACACCGTCGAGCGGGAGTGGCTTCATGCGCTGGCTGACGCCGGCCGGGATGAAGTCGATTTCCGGTGCGCAGGCTTCCGAGGACGCGCCGCGCCCGCGGCGGCACAGCGGCTCGAACAAGTCGATCCGCGTGACCACGCCGGTGTCGAAGGTGCCGCAGCGCGCATTGAAGGCCGGCGGTGATCCGGTGGACATCGCCCGCCGCACCGGGCTGTCACGTGATGCCGTGGCGATGATGATGGCAGCAGCCGCGCCGCGTCCGCAGGCCGCACGCGCCACCGCGTCGGTGACGAAAGCTGATGGCCGTGCCGCATCGGCGCCGCGCACTGCACAGAACGGTCAGGCGACGGAGCGTGCGATGGTGGCGCCGGGCGCGTACACGCAGGCGCAGCGCGTGATTCCGTCGAAGACGGAGCGCACTGGTGCGGTCGGCACGCGGTTGAACGCGCGACTGGGCTGACTAACGCGACATCGACGCGGAGATGTGGGGACAGTGCACTGATTTTTCGAATCAGTGCACTGTCCCCACATCTCCGTTTTTCTGTCAGCGGCGCGCAGTCAACTGCGCGCGCAGCCGCCACTCCAGCGCGGCCAGGCCACCGACGAGCAGTCCTTCGGTCGCCAGCTGCGCCACCCCGACAGGCGACGCCAAGCCGCGAAACCGGTGTGCGGCCAGCAGGCAGCCGAGCGCCCACGTGGCGTTGGCGATGACCAGCACCACGAGCAGCGCCATCGGCCGGCGCTCGCTGCTGGCCAGCACTCCGGAATAGGTGCCGTATGCCAAATTCGTGACACCCATCGCGACCAGCATCGGGCGTGGCAGGGCGTACAGGTCGCTGAGCCAGGCGGAGAGTGTCAGCGTCAGGGCGCCGTTGAGCAGGCCAGCGCCGCTGTCGATCCAGAGCAGGTGTCGGAGCATGGCCGCAATCTGCTGAAAATGCTGCCCGTTGGAAACGGAAATGCCGTCGCAGCGTGACGTCCCGTGCGACGGCGCCGATCGCCGCTCGCGCACCTCGCGCCGGGCGCCGCATCGTGGCATGTTCCTGCCCGCATCCCGGCGATGACCGTTCGGCCCATCGGTCGCAGCGAAACGGCTGCACATCGTGGCCGACGGAAGACGGGCACCGCGGCGGTTCCGGATGCATTTCACAACCGAACGACATGATCGTGACACGCCGCCGTTTATCACCCCACGGTTTCCGCACGACGTTCGTCGTCGCCGGAGTGCTTGCCCTGCTGGCCACTCCGCGTGCCAGCCTCGCGCAGCGCACGGCCGCGACGGCCGCGATCGCGAGCACCGACGCCGTCAGCTGGGTGCGTGAGTCGTGGACTGCCCGCGACGGCCTACCCGTGAATTCGATCAACGCGCTGATCCAGACCCGCGATGGCTACATCTGGGCAGCCACGTTCGATGGGCTGGTGCGCTACGATGGCGTCCGTTTCACCGTCTTCAACACCGCCAGCACGCCGGGCCTGCCGAGCAACCGGTTCATCGATGTGCAGGAGATGCAGGACGGGAGCCTGCTGCTGCGCACCGAGCGCTTCGACCTCGTACGGTTCACCGGTGAGCGCGCGACGACGCTGACGACGTCCGATGGCGTCCCGTTGCTGGCACACAGGATCGTACAGGACCGGTTCGGCACCGTGTGGGTCGGCACGGATCGCGGATTGGGCCGTGTCAGTGGCAGTCGGGTGGTGCCGGTCGCACGCGAGTCGATCGACACCCTGGTGCTGAGCCTCGCGGCGCCGCCGAAGGGCGACCTGCATGTCTCCGACGTGACGGGGCGCGTGTGGCGAGTCGGTGCCGACGGCCGCGCCACGGCCATTCCATACATCGGCGGCACACGGGCGTTCGCCGTGGAGGACGCCGCGATGTATTTCGAGGCGTCGGGGAATGTCGTGCTCGGTGCGCTCGGCACCCTCTGGCGGGGACGCGATTCGTTGCGCCGCGTGCCGTCGGCGCCAATAGACCCGGCCTATCGCTACGGCATCCTGCTGATCGCCATCCGTCGCTCTCCCGCCAGCGGCAAGCTCTGGCTGTACGGCACTCGTGGCGTCTATCGCGAGACACCGTCGGGCTTCGAACGCGTGGCGACCCAGTACCGCGTGTATCCATACCCGGCGCTCTTCAGCGATGCGGCCGGTCTCTGGTATGCGGTCGAGAACCGGGTCTATCTCGACGGTCGCCTGATGCACACGCTCGAGCAGACCGGGAAGTCGCTCGACCCGATCGAGGTCACCAGCATGCTGGTCGACCGTGAAGGAAGCGTCTGGCTCGGCACACAATCGGCTGGACTGTACCGGCTCACGAAGTCGCTGTTCCGTTCATATGGCGTGCCGGAAGGCGGCGCCAGCAACAACATCTATCCGATCCTCGAGACGGCGGACAGCTCGGTGTGGCTTGGCACGTGGGGCAAGGGGATCACGCGAGTCGAGCCCTCACGTGGGCGTGTGACGAGCCTCGGGGAGGACGTCGGCGCACCGCCGTTCGTGCAGTCATTCCTTGCGGATGGTGGGAATCGCCTGCTGGTCGCCGCTGGCTATGGCGTAGTCCCGTGCGTGACGGCACCGGTATTCCGCTGCGAGGCAGAAATCGCCGACATCGGTCGCGCTACGGTGAGCGCGCTGTTCCGCGATGGAGACGGCGTTGCGTGGGCCGGGTCGTCCGACGGATTGTTCCGCCGCGACGCCGGCAGGTGGGCCCGCGTCCCCGGCGCCCCGGTGTCGCCGGTGCGCGCCGCCGAGCGCACGAAGGACGGCGCGATGTGGATGGCCACCAACGGTGGCGGGCTGGCGCGATGGGCGGATGGGCGCTTCATCACCATCACCACCGCAGAAGGGCTGCCGACGAACGTGATCCGTTCGCTGCATGCCGACGCGGATGGATGGCTGTGGGTCGGCACTGAGGGCCGCGGACTCGTGCGCATCGATCCGCGCGAGTGGACCACGCCACTCCGCGCCGGTGAGACGCGACACATCGTGCGCATCGGCACCGAGCACGGTCTCTACGACGAGGTCGTGCACCAGATCCTCGACGACGGTGCCGGGCAGTTCTGGATGTCATCCAATCGCGGGATCTTCCGCGTCGCGCGCAACGACCTGCTCGCATTTGCCGATGGTCGTGCGAAACGCATCTCGTCGGTGTCGTACACGGAGCGCGACGGGCTGCGCAATCGCGAGGCGAACGGTGGCTTCTTTCCGGCTGGTATCCGCGCGCACGACGGACGCCTCTGGTTTCCGACGCAGGCCGGCGCGGTGGTGGTCGACCCGCGGCGCGTGGAGCGCACGACCGTCGCACCGCCGATCGTCGTCGAGCGACTGATCACGCGTGAGCGCGCCCTCCCGGCAGGGCGCGATACGATCGCGCTGCAGACGGGCGAGCGCGATCTCGAGATCCAGTACACGGCGCCATCGTTCATCGAGCCAGGCAGCCTCCGCTTCCGCTACCGCCTCGTGCCGTACGACGCCGACTGGGTCGATGCCGACCAGCGGCGGACGGCGTTCTACACGCGTGTGCCGCCCGGCCGCTACAGGTTCGAGGTGATGGTCGCTGACGGTCGTGGCGGATGGCCGGCGAATGCGGCGACCCTCGACTTCACCGTCACGCCGCGCTGGGACGAGACGCTACCCATCCGCCTGCTGGCAGGCCTCGCCGTCATCCTCGCGATCGTGCTCGCGGCGCGCTGGCGCGTGCAGCTGCTGCGGCGTCGCGCGGTCGCACTGGAAGCGCTGGTGGATGCGCGCACGGTCGAACTGCGCGACAACCAGCAGGAACTGGCCAGCCGCAATTCGCAGCTGGCCGAGCAGGCGTCGGCGCTGGCGGAGCTCTCCGGCGCGCGCTCACGCATGTTCGCGAACCTGAGCCACGAGTTCCGCACGCCGCTCACGCTCATCCTCGGCCCATTGCAGGGCATGCTCGAGGGCCGCTACGGCGCGTTGCCGGATGCGTTGCGTGAGCAGCACTCGCTGATGCAGCGCAACGCGCGGCGCCTGCTTCGCCTCATCAACCAGATCCTCGACCTCGCCCGCCTCCAGAGTGGCGCCATGACGATCGAGCGACGCGAGCAGGACCTGGTGCCGTTCACGCAGGGCGTCGTGCGGGCGTTCGCCGAACTGGCACAGCGGCGCGCGGTGACACTCGACGTGCAGGCTGCCGCGCCTTCCATCACCTTCGCGTTCGACGCCAGTCAGATCGAGAAGGTGCTGCTCAACCTGTTGTCGAATGCGCTCAAGTTCACGCCCGGGGGCGGTCGTGTCGACGTCACGCTGGCGCGCGAGGCAGGCGATGCGGTGATCGTGGTGCGCGACACCGGCGTCGGCATCTCGGCGGCGGAATTGCCGCATGTGTTCGAGCGTTTCTATCAGGTCGATGGTTCGAGCACGCGCCGCTACGAGGGTACCGGCATCGGCCTCGCGCTGGCGCGTGAACTGGTGGAGCTGCACGGCGGCACGATCTCCGCCGAGAGCGCGCCCAGTCTCGGCAGCGTGTTCACGGTGCGGCTTCCGATGGAGGTGGCGGCAACGGTGTCATCCGCGGCGCCGGTAGCGCAGGTCACGGCGCGAGTGGCGAGCACGCCGGTCAGCGACGAGCCCGTGCTGTCGCCGTGGCAGACACTGAGCGATGAACACGTCGGCTTCGTGAGTCCACAGGAGTCGGTGGTCCCGCAGACTGACCTGTCGGAGGATCGCACCACGGTGCTGGTGGTGGACGACAATCACAACGTGCGCGAGTACGTGCAGTCGGTGCTGCGGACCCGATACCGCGTGCTGCAGGCGGAGGATGGGCGGACAGGCCTGGAGGTGGCGCAGCGCGACCTGCCCGACCTGATCGTGGCTGACGTGATGATGCCCGGCATGGACGGCTTGGCGTTGGGTCGTGCCCTGCGTGACGACCCGATGACGGATGCGATTCCGCTGGTGCTGTTGACGGCGCGCGCCGAGAGTGAGGCGCAGGTCGCCGGATACGCGGCGGGCGCGGATGCGTACCTGACCAAGCCGTTTGCGCCCGCAGTGCTCGAGGCGTGCGTGGCCGGACTGCTGTCGCAGCGACGCCGGCTTCGGCTGCGCTACCAGGCAGAGTCGGTACCGGATGTGCCGGAGATCGCGATCGCCGACGCGCTCGTCGACACGATCGATGATTCGGTGGCGTTGCCGGAGCCCGAGCTCGCGATCGCGCCCGAGGGGCCGACGACCGCGGATGTGGCGGTGGTCGCCAGCGAGTCGGTAATCGGCCAGCGCCTTCGGCCACTGGTGCTGGCGCGCCTCACCGACGAGTCGCTGACGCCGGCCACATTGGCCGAGGCGGCGGGCCTGTCGTATCACCAGATGTATCGCGCGCTGAATTCCGAGGCGGGATCGACGCCATCGCGCTTCATCCGGGGTGTGCGTGCCGAACGCGCGGCGGAGATGCTGCGCGGCGGTGAGGGGAGCGTGTCCGAGATCGCGTACGCGGTCGGGTTCGAGTCGTTGTCGTATTTCAGCCGGGCGTTCCGCGAGCGCTTCGGGGTGAGTCCGGTGACGTACCTGCGCGGCCGGGCGGCGGTGGTGGACCGCTGAACCTCCCTCCGCGCGGCGTCGCGTTCACGGCGGTGCATCGCGTGAGGTGACGTCCGGCGCGCGCACCGTCGTTTGTTTCTCGAGTGCAGCCTCGAGGGCTGCGAGTTCCAGATCGCTGACGGCTTCGCCGTGCGATTTCGTTTTCTTTGCGTCGTGGCCGGATCCCGGTGCCGTCTCGCGCTCCACCGGGATTGGCCTCAAACGGTCGTTCGTCTCTGACATACCCGCCGCCGTGACAGAGTGGTGACGCGAGCACCGACGACAGTGGCGCCCAGCATCGGACGCCATGTCGGTGCCACTGCGTGTCCAGCTGATGCGTTCATGAACGCATCGTGTTCCACACCCCGTGTCAGGGCTTCGGCACCTGGATGTTGCCACCGCTGAGCGCGCGTGCATTCGTGACCGCCGGCGTGTTCATCGACAGCGCGCCGTACGCCCGGATCCAGAACTTGTCCTGACCGGCGCCCGGCGTGCCGTTGTCCTCGACGTAGCCCAGCGCGGAGAGGTTGCCCGCGGTCGCCGTGATCACGCCGAGGGCATTCGTGCACGTGTAGTTCGACTTGCCGCTGAGCGATGCGGTCGTGCCCACCACCGCGGGGGCATTCATCGTGTTGCTCTTCACGCGACAGATGCTGCCGTCGTCGAAGTGCTTGACGACCACCCAGCCCCCACGGAAGCCGGTCTTGCCCTTGCCGGTGTAGGTGAAGCCCATGCCGAACGACACGCGCCGGCCGTCGGCATCGATGAACTTCCCGCCGCCGCTGACGAAGCCTGCAGCCGGATCGTAGACACTCAGCACGTCTTCATGTGTGCCCACGTAGTGACTGCCGCCGACCGCGAGCACCACCGTGTAGGCATCGACCTGGAACCGTGTCGCTGTGAAGGTGCAGGTGAAGGACCGGAGCGCAGCGTATCCACTGCCGGAGATGGCGCCGGCGGTGCATGTGCCGCCGTAGTTGGCATTGCTGGCGACACCGACCAGCGTCGCCGTCAGGGCGGTCACCTTGCCGATGTCACCGGCGGCGGCGCGCAACTGCGGGTCAGGGTTCGGGTCGAGTTCCGGCGACGTCTCCTTCACGCCGAACGTGAGCACGACGCTCGTCTGCGAGACCGGGATCGCACCGACGTTGGCTGCGCCCGGAACGATCGAGGCGTTCTCCTTCGTGATCGACAGCGGCCCGATGTTCGGCGTTGTGCTGCTGTAGGTCGGGTTGGTGCTCGTGAACACGGCCTTGGCGGCGTGCGACCCCGGCACGTACGCGTTCGGCACGATGAGCGAGGCGGTGCCGTTGCCGCCCAGCGCCACCGAGCCGACGCTCGTGTTGTCGATGAAGAACTGGACGGTCCCGGTCAGCGACTGACCCGCGACCAGTGACTGCGGAGTGGCGGTCGCACTGAGCGTGATCTTGTCGCTGTACTGCGTGGACGGTGCGGTCAACGTCAGTGTGACCGGCACGGCAGATACCGTCAGCGACCCGGCGATGTATTCCGCCTCGTAGTTCGGTGCGACCGCGCCCGTGCACAGTGTGGCGTAGACACCCGGAGCGGCGCCGGCTGCACTGCCCGCGCTGCTGCAGGTCGGCGCGGTGGTCAGCACGCCGGGCGTGACGGCGGACTGGTTCAGCACGAAGCCGCTGTACTGCGGCGTGACGGCGTAGGTCTGGCCAGGCAGCTTCGTTCCGGAACTCGCGGTGATCGTGAGCGGCGCCTTGGTGACGACCTGCGAGATCGGCGTGCTGTTGCTGGCGGCGACGTCCGCGCTGCCGAGGAAGCAGGCGACGATCGAGTTGGCGCCGACCGGCACGGTGTTCTTCTCCACGACCACGGGTACGCCAACGCCAGTGAGGCTGCGCTGCGCCAGCAGTGCGCCAGCACAGCTACCGGAGCGCAGCTCGAGGGTCGAGGCAATCGACGGGATCACCCCATCGGAGGTGATCGTCGACGTGAACGACACCGGGCTGCCGTACCGCGATGCATTCGGTGTCGAGGCCAGGCTGGTGGATGTCTGTGTCGGTGCAAAGGTGACGTCGCGCGACGCTTCGTTGCTGGCATACGAGCCGATCCCGCCATAGCAGGCACGGATGGTGGTCGGACCTGCCTTGAAGACGGAACGTCCCTGCGTGATGTAGCCCGTGGTCCTGCCATCGACCGTGAAGTTCTCCAGGATCTCGGCGTCGCTGCAGCTCGTGCCGCCGACACGAATCGACAGCTCTCCCCCGTTCGTGAGGGGCAGCGGAGCCTGGGCGCTGAGCGTTGCGGTCGTGACGAACGGGACGCCCGCTTCCAGGCCATCCGCCGGCACGTCGACCGTGATGGTGGTCGGGATCTTGCCGACGAGTTGCGTCGTACTCGCCGCGCTCGGCCCGAACGCCGCATCGCCTGCATAGCATGCCGTGACGATGTTGAGCCCCGTCGCCGGCATGGTGAGCGCGGCGGATGCTTGACCGGCGGCATTCAGCGTGGCGACGCCGAGCGCGGTGCCCGGCGCCGCACAGGATTGACCCGCGGAGAACACGTAGAACTCGAGACTTCCCGTCGGCGTGCCCGACGCTGGCGGAGCGGCGGACACCGTGGCCGTGAAGGTCACCGTCAGCGCGGCGGATGGATTGGTCGCCGAGAACAGCGTAGTGGTCGTGTTGGCCTTGGCTGCCGTCGTGCACTGCGTCGCACCCGCTGCCGACGTGGTGCCGACCGGGCAGGCGGTCTGCTCGGTCGCGCCCGCCTCCGCGACGAAGAAGTTCACGTCGGCGACCTTGCAGCTCGCCTGTCCCTCGAGGTCCTGCCAAGTACCAGGCGCACACGGCGTCTGGAAGTATTCACCGGCGCTTGCCACGAAATGTCCCGGCTGTGCAGGTGCGCACTGCGTAGCGCTGGTGGGAAAGTAGAACCCGATTTGACAACCGGATGAGCCACTCGATCCGCCGCCCCCTCCTCCTCCGCAACCATCCTCGGTACAGGCGGCCAGCGACACCGGCTCCGGCTTCTGCTCCGTCGGCGCGTCGGCACATGCCACGATGACCACCGCCGCGGCCAGCATTAGGCACGCAGCGCGAATTACTCGATTCAACATCGTCTCCTCCATGGGGCACCCGACCGCCGTCGAACCCAGCCGCCGAGTTCCGGGTGTGGCGCCCGCCGTGCGCAGGTGCCTGTGCCCCATCCTGCCGTGAGCCCTGTGCGCCTGCATCCTCAATGTTCGCAGGGGCCGATGTCCGCATTTCGCACGATGATTCGGGTGGGAAATCCGCCCGGATTTTCACGTATTTCGCGATGGCGGACCCCGGCTGTCCGCATTTTGCGCGCAACGCCGAGCCAGCCAGCCCCGCCGACGCGCTCGGGCGACGTCTCGAACACAGCGATCGCGACGGTCGTGGCGTTTCGGTTCAACGTCGCCCCCCCCCGGCACACCCTGCCGTGAGCGGCATCCTTTGCCCACTCGCTTCCCGCCCCGCCCGCTGGTACGAACTGCGTAACTCGTTTCACCGCAAGCGGTTACATCAAACCGGCGCGTGGTCCCTCGATTGCACATGGACTCGGCAGACACCTGCCCACCGTCCATGCCCCCGATCCTCAAGAACACCGGTCTGACCTCCGCCGCCGCCGCCATGCAGTTCTATGAGCGGCGGCAGCAGGCGATCGCCAACAACCTCGCCAACGTCGATACCGTTGGCTTCAAGAAGGAACGGGTCTTCGGCCGCATGGTCGACGACGCCGTCGCCGCCGCCGATGCCATCACCGACCGCTCGCAGGGTGACATCACCCCCACCGGCAACGCCCTCGACGTGGCGATGCAGGGCGATGCGTTCCTGGTGGTGCAGACCCCCGATGGCGAACGCCTCACCCGCGGTGGCGCCCTGCGCATGGACGACCAGCGCCGCCTCGTCACGCAGCAGGGTCACCTGGTGCTGGGCGAGAACGGCCCGATCCAGCTGCCGCAGGGCGACGTGGGCATCAGCCGCAACGGCGTGATCACCGTGCAGCCACCGCTCACCGGTGACGGCGCCAATGGCAAGAACGGGATCCCGACGAACCTGAACAACATCGTGCTCCGCATCGAGACGGTGCCGGCCAACGCCGTGCTCCAGCATGCCGGCGCCGGGATGTTCCTCCCCGATGCCGCACGCAAGCCCGCCGCCGAAGCCGATCGCGTGGTGATGCAGGGCGCGCTCGAGTCCAGCAACGTGAACGCCATCGAGTCGCTCACGGAAATGATCGACACCGTCCGCGCCTATGCCGACGTGCAGAAGTCCATCTCGGTGATGGACGACATCCGCGGCATCGCCGCCAACCAGATCGGCAAGCCGGTCTGATCATGCGCCCCTCACACTCGATCCGGAGCCTCTGATGGATCCCGCACTCCGCGCCGCAGCCAGTGGCATGCGCGCACAGCAGACCCGCCAGGAAGTGATCGCCAACAACCTGGCCAACGTGAACACGACGGGCTACAAGCGCGCCCGCGCCAACTTCGAGGACCTGCTCTACCAGACCGTCACCGGTCCGCAGGTGATCGGTGGCCCGGCCGCCAACACGCTGCCCGCAGTGCAGATCGGCCGCGGCGTGCGACTGGCCAGCGTGCAGAAGGATCATGCACAGGGCTCGATCGAGACGACGCAGAATCCGCTCGACATCGCCATCGAGGGTGAAGGCTTCTTCCAGGTGCAGCTGCCCAGCGGCCAGATCGCGTACACCCGCGACGGCAAGCTGCAGCTCTCCGACCAGGGCGTGCTGGTGACCTCCGACGGCAACCCGGTGCTGCCCAACATCCGCGTGCCGGCACAGGCGTCGAAGTTGAGCGTGGGCCCGTCGGGCATCGTCAGTGTGATGCGCGCCGGCAGCACCATGCCCGAGGAACTGGGCCGCATCGAGCTGGCCCGCTTCACCAACCCCGCCGGCCTGATGGCGATGGGACAGAACATGTACTCGGCCACCCCGGCCAGCGGTGAGGCGATGGTCAGCTTCCCGCAGGACGAAGGCACCGGCCGCCTGATGCAGGGCGCGCTGGAAATGTCGAACGTGGAGGTCGTGACCGAGATGGTGGACATGATCACCACCATGCGCGCCTACGAACTGACGTCGAAGTCGATCAAGACCAGCGACGACATGCTGCAGATCGCGAACGGGCTGGTGCGGTGATGCATCGCCTCGCCGTCCTGGGCGTGCTGGCGGTGTCGTCACCGGCGCATGCACAGACCACCACAGCGGTGGATTCCCTTGTCGCGCGCATCACGCACTCGTGGGGCCGCGCGCCGGTTGGCGGCTGGCGCACCGAGTGGAGCGTGGTCCGCGGCGACAGCACGCTGCTCGACGCCAGCACGGCCGAGATCAGCGGCAGCGAACGCTCCGGCATCTACACCGTCACCATGCGTTCGGCGCGCTTCGGCGCTCCCACGCTGGTGGGCCGCTTGCGCGTGGGATACGAACGCGAGGAAGTCGTCGCAGCACGAGTGATCGCGCGCGGCATAGCGATCGACGCCGCCGACGTCACCGTGCGACGCGCACTGGTGTGGGGTGCACCGATCGACAGCGCACCACCGCTCGTCTCGTCGGTGCTCGGCCGCGAATCCCGTCGCCTGATCCGCGCCGGTGAATCGATCCGTGAACGCGACACCGCAGGCGCACCGGTGGTCTTCGCCGGCGACTCGGTGACCGCAGAAGTGATTCGTGACGGCGTGCGCCTGGCGCTGGCCGGCACCGCCTTGCAGAGCGCACCACTCGGTGCGCGTGTGTCCATCCGCCTCGCACGCGGTCGGCGGTTCGCCGGCATCGCCACCGGGCGCAACACCGTGAGACTCGACTGATGACGATCACCCAGCGCGACATGATGCGCGCCACCGCCCTCATCGGGCTGACGATGTTCATGGCGCGCCACGCGCATGGCCAGGCCCGGCGCGACAGCGTGGTGGTGGCACCCACCCCTCCCGCATCCGCGCTCAACGCGCGACCGACGCGCCTCAACTGGACCTCCGACCGCCGCTCGTTCGCGGTCGGTGACCTGATCATCGTCCACATCGACGAATACACGCTGGCATCGGCCAACATGACCGACAACGCCACCCAGCGGCGCAAGAAGGACACCGACTTCGGGCTCGTCACTCCCGGCGCCGCCGTGCCGATGGGCGCCGAGTTCTCGACCAACAACAACGGCGAGAGTTCGCAGCGCGGTGACCGCTCACGCCAGCTGCGCCTCGACGGCGAGATCACGGCCCGCGTGATGAGCATCGACCCGGTCAGCGGCGTGCTCACCATCAAGGGCACCAAGACCATCGGTGTCGACAAGGAACAGCAGACGATCAACTTCACCGGCGCGATCCGCCCGCAGGATCTCGGTGGCAGCAACGCCATCGCCTCCAGCCGGGTCGCCGACGCGAAGCTCGACATCACCAACAAGGGCAACCTGGGCAAGCCGAAGCAGGGCATGCTGAGCAAGATCCTCGGAGCGTTCTGGCCATGAGCGAAGTGCAACTGCGTCGCCATTTCGCGGCCGAGCGCGGGGCCACCCGGGTGGCACTGGCCTGTGTGGCGATGTCCGTGGGCTTGATGCTGACCGCCTCGCTGCTCTCAGCGCAGTCGCGGATCCGCGACCTGGTGATGGCCGATGGTGCCGCGCCGGTGCGTGTGGTGGGCTACGGCCTGGTGGCCGGACTGGATGGCACCGGCGATCGCGGCATGGGCGGATCACAGGGCGGCCAGACGGTGCAGAGCATCGTGAACCTGCTGCGTCGCTTCGACATCAACGTGCCGCCTGGTGTGTTGCGCAGCCGGAACGTGGCGGCGGTGCTGGTGACGGCCGAAGTCTCGTCGTACCTGCGCCCCGGCGGCCGCTTCGATGTGCAGGTCGCGAGCATCGGTGATGCACCGTCGCTGCGCGGCGGCGTGCTGTACATGACGCCACTGATCGCGGAAGTGGGCGGCTCGCCGATGGCCACCGCACAGGGCGGCGTGGTGCTGTCCGAAGGCAGTGATCGCAGCGGTGCACGGTCCTACGGTACACGCGTCGAGACCAGCGCCCGCGTGCCCTCCGGCGGAGTGGTGGAAGTCGAGTTGCCGCGTGCGAACTACGCCACCGCCACCACCGCACTCCTCCTGCGCGAACCCGACATCGCCATCGCCAGCCGCATCGCCGCCGTCATCGACAGCGCGATCGGTGCCGGCACGGCCCGGGTGGACGATCCGGGTTCGGTGACGCTGACGCTCAAGGATTCCGCTGGCTCGGCACGCAGCCTGGCGATCGCGAAGCTGCGCGAGCTGCCGATTCGCGTGACCCGTGGCGCCAAGGTGGTGATCGACGGTCGTGACGGCACGGTGGTCGCCGGCGGCGACGTGACGGTGGGCGAGGCGGTCGTGACGCACGGCCAGATCACGCTCTCGATCGGTGGCAATCCCGTGGCGGCCGGTGACACGAGCACCGCGCCGGTGGGTGAGGTGCGCCTGGCCAACGGCATCTCGGTGCAACGCATCGCCAGCGCGCTGCACGGCGTGCGATCGTCGCCGCAGGAGATCGCCGCGATCTTCAGCGCCCTACGCGAAGTGGGTGCGATCTCGGCCGAGGTGGTGATCCGATGACTGCACCATCCGTTTCCGGCCTCGGTGGTTCGCCGGTGGATCCGCGCGAGAAACAGATGCGCAAGGCGGCCGCCGACCTGCAGGGCATGTTCGTCCAGCAGTTGTACAAGTCCATGCGCGACAGCGTGCCGACCGACGGTGGCCTGGTGGAGCGCAGCCAGGGCGAGGAAGTCTTCGCCGGGCTCATGGACGAGCGGCTTGCCGCCGATACTGGTACGCGGTGGCATCGCGGGCTGGGCGACGCGATCTACCGGGCGTTACGCACCAAGGCCGGGCTCGACCCGGTGCCGACCACCGACACCGCCGAACCGACAGCAGGTCCCGTTCCGCCGCCCGCATCACCCGTCCGGATCCCCTGAGACTTCAATGCTGCCGACATACGCCCAGAAGTACGCCCCTGCCACGCCCCGTCGCGAAACTGCGGTGGAGGTGCTGTCGGATGTACTGGGCACGGAGCGCAGGCTCCTCGAGGAATTGATGCTGGTGATGCGCAAGCAGCGCGCGGCGGTTGCCGCCGACGACCTGCAGGCGCTCGACGACAGCGTGTTCGCCACCTATCGCGTGCTGGCCACGCTTGGCGAGGCGCGTCGCCGCCGCAAGAGCGTGAATCGCCTGCTGGGTGGCGAGGAAGACATGAACGTGAACGACATCGAACACATCCTCGGTGACCGCGCCACGCCGGACGTGATCGTGGCCCGCAACGCCCTGCAGGATGCGGCAGTGCTGCTGAGCCGCGAAGTGGACACCAACAAGCAGGTGCTGAAGGTGGCGATGGACAACGGCAACGACTACGTGCAGAAGCTGTTCGGCACCGCGCAGCCAGCCGCGCCGACCTACGCCGGTCCGATCGCCACCGCCACCGCACTGCGCCCCACCACTGCGCGACTGACGCCGGCGATGGTGCCGACGGCGCCGCGCTTCCTCGATCGCTCGGTCTGAGGGACATCGCATGAGCTTCGGCGGCCTGCTGAACATTGCGCGCTCCGGCCTGACGACCAGTCAGGCCCAGATCGCGACTACCTCGCAGAACGTCGCCAACGCGCAGACGCCCGGCTATTCCCGCCAGCGTGTGCGCGTCTCGGCCGCCTACCCGCAGGTCCTGCCGCAGGGAATCTTCGGCACCGGCGTGCAGGTGGACGGCGTGGAGCGCATGCGCAACGCCTTGATGGACTCGGGCTTCCGCCGCGACTCGCAGAGCGCCACCTACGCCGAGGAACGCCGAGATGCGTTGCAGGCGGTGGAGGACATCCTCGGCGAGCCGTCCACCACCGGCCTGGCCTCCAGCTTCGAGCAGCTCTGGTCGGCGTGGAGTGACCTCTCCACCAATCCCGACTCCGCCGCCGCCCGCAGCGTGGTGCGGCAGCGCGGGCAGCAGGTGGCCGCGCAGCTCAACCAGTATGGCAACCAGGTCGTGGATGCACAGACGGTGGTGCGCACGCGGCTGCTCGAGACGACGAATCGCGTCAACGCGCTTTCGGCGCAGGTGGCCGAGATCAACCAGCGAATCGTGTCGGCCGAGGCATCGGGACAGGAATCGCCCGACATGCGCGACGAGCGCGATCGCAAGATCGACGAACTCGCATCGCTGATCGGCGCCACGGCCTATCCGCAGGCCAACGGCTCGGTGAACGTGAGTGTGGGTGGCGACTCGCTGATCGACGGCTCGAACTTCAAGACGATCCGCGTCCAGGCACCGCCCAACGACCCGACGCGGCTGGGGATCGCCCTTGGCGAGCTGCCGCCGTCCGGTGTGCCCACCGAGACCATGTACCATCTCGGCGGCGCCATCTCGGGCATGATCGATTCGTACAACAGCGTCTTCCCCGACGCGCTGGCCACGCTGGACGGCATGGCGGCGGCGGTGGTGACGACCATGAACACCGTGCATCGCACCGGCTTCGTGGGCACCACCGCTGCGGGCGACTTCTACGATGCCGGCCGCACTACCGCCCGCACCATCCGCCTCGACAGCACGATCGCCGCCAACTCGAACAACATCGCGGCGTCGGGCATCTCCGGGCAGAGTGGCGACAACACCGTCGCGCTGGCGATGACGCAGCTGCGGTCTACGCAGGTCACCGTCAACGGCGTACAGGCGTCGCTCAGCGAAGGTTATCGGACAGTTGTCTCGGGCATTGCGGCCAGCGTCAACGCCGCCAAGGGCACCGCCGATGCGGCACGGACGCTCACGTCGCAGACCGACGCGCGGCGCGAGAGCATCAAGGGTGTGTCGATCGACGAGGAGATGGTGAACCTGATGAAGTTCCAGCAGTCGTACGCCGCCGCAGCGCGGTTGATCTCGGTGGTGGACGAGATGTCACAGATCCTGGTCAATCTCGGCCGGTAGCACAGGGCAGTAAGGGCGACCGCGGAGTCGGCGCCTGGCAGGACTCACAATTGAGCAGACGGGGATGCAAGGATGCTGATCCTGAGCAGGAAGGCCGGTGACGCGATCGTCATCGATGGTGGAATCCGGATCGTGGTCGTGCAGTGTGATCGCGGTGGCGTGCGCATCGGCATCGAGGCGCCGGCCGACACGACGATCCTGCGCGCCGAGCTGGTGGACCAGGTCGCGGCACAGAATGCCCGCGCCAGTGTGAGCAGCAGGGCGGTGACGTCCGATCAGGTCAGGGACGGCCTGCTCGCGCCTCGCGGCGCGCGGCAGTCGTAGCGCCGCCCGCGCCGCCCGCGCAGCTCAGGAGTTGGCAGCTCGCGCGCGACGCGCACCCAGCGCGTCGTGACGCACTGCTTCAACCAGCTTCAGCACGGCCAAGCCGTCTTCACCCGTCACGCACGGCGTCCGGCCATCCATCACGCGCTCGAGGAAGTGCCGCCACTGCGCGTCGTAGGTGGCGTCTCGCGATGGCTGTGACCTGAACAGCGTGTTCCAGCCCTCAGCCGCGGCGGGAAAGTGACGGATCGTGCCTGTGATCGCGTCCCATTCCAGCGTTCCGAGAGCACCGATCACGGTGCACCGTCGTGTGCGGTCGTGCCGCACGAAGTCGATCGCCAGGGAGGCCGTCACCGCCTGACCCAGCGGGCCGGGGGCGAACTGCATCGCCAGCAGGGCACAGTCCTCGACGTCGAGGTTCGGCATGCCGTCGAAGCCGATGATGCTGCGGAGTTCGCGCACGTCTCCGAAGATCCAGCGGAGGTAGTCCAGTTCGTGACTCAGCTCGAGCAACACACCGCCGCCGAGAGCCGCATTCGCGCTCACGCCCCGTCGCCAATCGGTATTCGGACGCCAGCTCGCGAGGTGCTGGCCGGCCTCCGCGCGCACACTGATCACCCGCCCGACGAGGTTCCGTCGCAGCATGGCGTGGAACCGAATCAGTGACGGCAGGAAGCGCAGGTTGTAGCCGGTGGCGACCATGACGCCCGCCGCCCGCGCCGCGGCGAGCATCGCGCCCACGTCCTTGCTCTCGGCCGCGATGGGCTTCTCGATCAGCAGGTGCACCCCAGCCGCCGCCAGTGCACTGGCGCTGCTCATGTGTGCGGTGGCGGGGGACGCGATGATCGCGGCATCGGGACGCCATGCCAGTGCATCGCGCAGTGACGTGGTGCAGTCGTCGATCGCCACGCCATCGGGCACCTCCGCGCCGCGATGCCGGAGCGCCATGATCTGCGCATCGGGTTGCACCGCGCGCACCACGCGGGCGTGCCGCGTTCCGATGCTGCCCAGTCCGACGATCAGGATCCGGCGTGGCATCGTGCCGCGACCACGGACGGCGAGCGAGTCGAATGTCGTCATGACTGGCCTGAATGCGGTGGGACGATCGTTGACGCTCGCACCGGAATCGTAGCGCAGGATGTTGACGGTGGTGACTGTCGTTCGGTCACGGAAGCGCAGGCTCTGCGGTGCGTGTTCTCGCGGACTCGAGAAGTCGCTCGCCGTGCCACGACCGCTCCGCCGATGCATCCTGCCCAGCGCCCGGCACCGGATCGGGACAAACCTTGTCACCTCGCAGCAGCACGTTCACGATGCGGTCGAGCGAGGCATCCGAGCCGGGCAGGAGCGCGTCGAGCGAGGAATATGCGATCCTCGCGGTCGAATAGGTGGGCTGCTGGACGAGCGGGAATGGAATCGTGTACCGAAAGAGGGCCAGATAGGCGAAGCGGAAGGCGGCGGTGCGTCGTGCCAGAGACGCCTCGGCGCTTTCACCGTCGCGATAGCGCGACAGCAGCGCGTCGTACGCACCGACCTCGGGCACGGCGTCGGCGAAGCCATGCCCCGACGTGAACGTGGATGCCGCCAGGAAGGACTGCAGCCCACGACAGGCCGTCTCCATCGCCACCGTGCTCACGTACGCGAGTGACGCGGTGGCCAGGTCCATCAGCGTGTAGCTGCTGATCTCGTCATCCGGCCCGAGCATCTGCACATTCGCCGGCAGTCGCGACCCGAGGGCCTGCAACCATGCGAGCTGGTCGGCGTTCCTTCCGCGCGACACCTTGCTGCCGGTGTTGGGGTGCACGCGGATCACCATGTCCACGTCCACGTTGCGCCGAGCCCACGCCACCGTCTGCTCGAGCCAGGCCTCCTGCGTCCCGAACACGCTTCGGTATTCGTGTGACGCGATGTATTCGTCCTCACTGGAGGTGAACACCACCATCAGCGGCGCACCACTGCGCAAACCGAGCCGCAGGCGCGCCTGTTCGCTGGAACCCGGGGCACCCGTGAATGCCACCCAGTTCAGCTTGCGCCCGTGCGCACGATCCGACAGCCACTGTGCCACCTGTTCGCATTCGGTGTTCGACAACGGCTCGTCACGCCACCGTGACCAGGCCTCGCGGATCGGCACCAGAGAGTGACAGTGCGCGTTTTCTGCCAGGTACATCGTCTCCGTCCGCAGGCCGCGTTCGTGCGTCAGCGCCCGCACTCCCGCCGCCCGCGCCAGTTCGAGCGCCACACGCGTGCTGCCCTGGCGCCCGTTGAACTGCAGCAGCACATCCGGCTGCCAATCCATGATCAGCCGATGCATCGCGAAGCCGGTCAGCAACCCGCCCTCGAGATAGGCACGCATCACCCGTGCATGTTCGGCGTTCGTGATGTCCACCCGATTGGTGCGGAAGTGGCTGTGCACCGACGATACCACCCACTCTCCCAGCGTCCACTCCTTCCACTTCGCCGTCAGCAGCGACTCGGCGGGCAGCGTCGCGGCCCACTCGGCGGCCATGCTGCGCTCCACCGCCGTGACGTGACTCGAGAGCCACTCGTGCGGGAACTTCATGTTCTGCACCTGCTGCGTCTGGCCGGCGATGCACGTCGTGCACGAGCTTTCGGTGCGGGGCAACGTCACGCCCCAGTGCAGGTCGCATTCGCGGAAGGCACCGTCGCACAGGATGTAGCGCACCTCGGCGCCACGCAGCTGAGCGCCGTGCATGATCGTCATCTCCTGCAGCGCATGCACGTTCCACTGTCCGTACGGCATCCAGCTGAGGATGCGTAGGGCGCGGCCTGCAGTACTGGCCGGCGACGCGGCAGGAGCCGCGGTCTGCACCACCGTCACGACCGACTGCTGCAACCGCTCCCGTCGCGCCGCGCTCCACGCCGACAGCAGCAACGACAGCCCCTGCGACGTCTTACCGGCCTCGATCAGCAGCCCGCCGAGCTGGCGCGTCCCCGTGATGGCGATGCGCTGCGCGACGACCAGCGCTTGCAGTCGCTGCAACTCCTCCGCCATGCGGCCACTGGCGGATTGCTGCGCCGCCCACTGCAGGCTCTCAGCCGCTTCGAGACGTGCTGCCGTGATCAGGCCGGCGCGCAGGATCTCGTGCGTGGCATTCCACACCGCCAGCGGGTCCACCGGCGCATCGTCGCGGATCGCTTCCGCCAGCTGGCGGGTGGGTGCGTCGTACACCGTCGGGTTGTTGAGCACGATCGTGGCGCGGAGGATCAGGTCCTTGCCGTCCGTGCCCGCCAGTGCGCCACCCGCCACCATCTCGCGGTAGTGGAACAGCTGCAGGGGAATCCAGGCACCGCGCACGCCGAGCGCACTGGCGGCGATCCAGAAATCCCAGTCCTCGTAGCCGCGCACGTTGGTGCGGTAGCCTCCCACCTGCTCCCAGATCGCGCGACGGAAGCCAGTGACGCACATCACGTAGTTGGTGTGTGCCAGGCGCGCCGGGTCCCACATTTCGCGCGGCATCGGCCGCAGCGCACCATCGCCGAACGAGATGCCGCTCGGATACGCCAGCCCGATCGACGGGTCGCGCTCGAAGGCCTCGGCCACCGCCATCAGGTACAGTGGTGACAGCGAGTCGTCGGCGTCGAGGCAGACCACGATCTCCGACTGCACCGTGGCGATGCCCGCGTTCCGTGCGTGGGCTGGCTGGCCGCTGTTCGGCTGCCGGATCATGCGCATCGGGAACACGGGGTTCGCGGCCGCGAAACGCTCGGTGATCGCCACCGAGTCGTCGGTGCTGCCGTCGTCGACGAACACGATCTCGTCGGCGGGATGCACCTGCGCCAGCACAGCTCGCAGCGCACTCTCGACGTACGGTGCCTTGTTGTAGCAGGTGATGACGACGGCGATGGTGTTCGGCATGAGAGGCTCGGAACGTGATCGGGATGAACGGGGTGCGGTGCGACGATCTGGTGTGAGGTCAGGCAGGTCCGAAGGGCCTACCGTGTGGCGTGGCGGCGGATGATGTCGATCGAGAGCACCGCCAGCTCGTCGGCCATCGCCGCTGGCAGCAGCTCCTGCCTCGTACGACGTCGCTCGATCGCCAGCTGCAGCGTCTCGCACACTGTGGTCACCGTGCGTTGCGTATCGAAGTGCGTCGCCACGTGCTGCCGTGCCGCGCGGCTGGCACGCGTGCGCGCTGCCGGATCGAGATACTGGCGCGTGGCGTCGAGGTAGGCGTCGGGAGCATCGCGCGTCGCGTCCACCAATGCACCCGTGCCCGGGACCACCAGCTCGCGTTGCCCGCCCACATTCGACACCACTGGAATGCAGCCCATCGCCATCGCTTCGTACAGCGAACGGGAGATCCCCTCGATCTCCGACGGCGCGATGAACACGTCTGCCGACGCATACACGTGACGGAGGGTGTGTTCATCCAGCTCGCCGAGGAGCGAAAAGCGGCCCTCGAGCCCCGCAGTCATTGCACGGGCGTGCGTCTCCTTGAGCAGCGGCCCTCCACCGGCCACCACCAGGATCACGTCGTGCCCGTCGCGATGCAGCTGTGCCGCGACGTCCACTGCAAGGTGCGGGCGTTTCTCCGGCGACACACGTCCGGCGAACAGCAGCACCAGCGTGCTCGCCGACGCGCCGAACGAGGCACGCACCTCCGCGAGGCGCGCGCCGCTGTGCTGCCAGACCGCGGTGTCGATGCCGATGTGTGCCGCACGCAGTGCGTCCGGTGCACACCCGTCGCCACACAGTTGCTGCACCAGTGCGTGGCTGGTGGCGAGCTGCGCATCGAGCTGGCCTTCCCAGCGCACTGCCATGCTGGCGTAGCTGCCGTACATGCCCGCCTCGAACCAGTCGGTGTGCACGTAGTCCACGAACGCCACGTCGGGATGCCGCGCGCGCAGGAAGGGCAGCAGGTGCAGGCCGAGGAACGTGTGGCTCAGCAACACCACCTCGATGCCGCGCGATGCGATCAGCCAGTCGATGTAGGCCGGCACCGCCGACGATGGCACCGTGGCATGGGCGTGGTGGATGTCGGGTGACGCCGCACGCACCTGATCCAGTCGCCAGTCGGAGCGCCACCACTCGGTGGTGCAGGTCGTGATCGCGTGGCCCAGTGCGGCCAGGCGCGGCAGCAGGTCCGCGTTGAACGCCGTGTAGCCACCCATCGGGAAGCCCTGGAACAACGCGAGGATGCGCCGCCCCGTGACCGGTGCCTGCCGCACCGTGAGCGTGGGTCGCGTCACCGTCATCAGGCGTTGCTGCGGATGCGCCGGCAGGCGCGTCGCCTCGAGGTCGATCAGCAGCGCTTCCGGCATCTCGATGGACGCCATCGCGGCTCGTGCGCTGCTCTCGATCGGCGCCAGCACGTCGGCGTCGGCTGACTGCCGGATCACAGGCTCAGCCAGCCATCCTGCGCCGCTGCCAGTCGCGCGACGCACGCCGATCGCCAGCGCCACGGCGGACGCGGCGTGCAGCACCTCACCGGCGGCCAGCAACTCGCGCAGGGTCGCGGTGCGAATCATCAGGAATTGTGCCGCATTCCCCACCGTCGGCCGACCGTCGCTGGCCACCGCGCCGGTCACGCAGTGCACTGTCGGGCGCGTGGCGAGAAACCACGCCGCGCGCTCGCAGGCGGTGGCGTCGAGCACCGTGCCCGGTATCAGCAGCGCGACGTATTCGCCCCCATCCGGCGGCACCGTCGACAGCGTTCCGTGCACTGTCACCGCAATGGACTGTGCCTCCAGCGACTGCTGCGTGCGCGCGCGGGCGGCGTCGCATGCCGGCGCGTCGAGCAGCAGCACGGGAAGTGACACTACGCGCCCCGCATCCAGAGCAGCGCGCGCAACGCCAACGCCGCAGGCTCCCGACGCGCCAGCAATCCCGCCGGCCAGTAGGCGCGCGCATGGTCCCGCAACAGCGACTCGCGCGTGGCCGGTGCATCGGCGAAGGCCGCCAGCGCGCGCAGCCGGTCGGCCCCAAGCCCATCGCCATGCCGCACGTCACCGATGTGCATCGCTTCCTCGCCCGTCGGTTGCTGCACCGTGCGCGTGAAGTGGCGCAGTCCCGCGTCAGCGCTGATCGGCTGCGCACCGAACACGCTGCGCTCCATCGCCAGGCCCTGGGCATAAGCGAGGGCGCCCGAACGCAGTTCGGCCAGGTGCTCGCGCTGCCCGTCGGGATGGTCCACCGGTCCATGCACCGGCACCACGCGATTGCCGTCAGCGCGGAACGACCGCAGGCTGCCGCGATCGGTGGTGCAGATGAACTCCACCAGCTGCCGCAACTCGAGCATCGGCCGCGTGCGATGCACAGGCTGCCCACGATCGAAGTAGAAGCCGGCGCTGCGACTGCCATCCAGGTCGTTGACGATCGGTGGCAGCGTGCCGAGGTAGTAGCCGTGCACGTCGAGGCGCGCCTTCTGCAGTGCACCCACCGCCATCAAGGCCTTCTGGATCGTGCCGCTCCAGCCGATGTCCACCAGGGCGATCTTGCCCGGCGCGGTGACACGCTCCTGCTGCAGGTAGCGCCAGAGTAGCGCACGCTCGGCACGCGAGCGTCCCACCAGCGCCTGCAGCACGTCGGCTCGGCCGAGCAACGCACGTAGCTTGTCGCCGGCGGTGGTGTCACGTGGATCGACGATCTCGTCGGGCGACGTGAAGCCGGCGGCGCGGAACGCACCGGCCAGTTCCTTCGTCTTCACGCCGAAACGATCGAGGAACTCGCTCGCGGGAAGATGGTTCTCGCAGGCCAGCAGCTGCGAGGTGATCGAGCCACGCGCCGACTCCATCGCCGGCAGCACGAACGCACGCCGCGAACTCTCGAGCAGCGAGGACTGCGCCAGCGCCGCATCGCCGAGAAGCGCGCGGTAGACGTCGAGGATGATCTCGCCGTCACGCAGCAGGAAGTAGGCGCGGTCGATGCCATCGGCAGCGAAGCGCTCGTGCAACCAGAGCACGAAGGCGCTCAGCAGCGGCCCGGCCACTGAGTAGCCGAATCGCCACCAGAACGGAAACGCCGGCTGCAACGCGCGCGACCCCACCTGCGCGAGGCCGAGCGCGATCGAGTCGCCCGGCACCTGCGACGGTGGATCGTCGTGCCGGCTGGCAGCCCACGGATGGCAGACCGCGATAAATCCTTGCTGCGCCGGGATCGTGAAGTCCGACAGCGCGTGGTCGCCGATGTGCAGGATGCCGTGGTGCGGGATCGCCGACTCGGTGGCCAACTGGCGTAGGAGGCGACCCTCGCCCTTGCTCATGCGTCGGTCGGCGGAACTCACGATCGTCACGTCCTCGAGCGCGTAGCCGCAGCTCTCCAGCAGCGTGTGCAGGAACTCCGTCTCGTGGTACGTGTCGCTCACGCACCAGACGGTCTTCCCTTCGCGCACGGCACGGTCGAACACGGTCCGCAGGTATGGATGTGCGACGCAGAGCGCGCGTTCCACCAGCCGCTCCGCCGCCACCATCTCCGGCACGTCACTCGCCGGGCGCTGCAGCCGTTCGGCCAGCACCACGTGAATCTCATGCAGCGTGACTTCGCCACTGCGTCGCACGGCTGCACCGCGACGACGCGCCTCGTTCTCCGCCTCCTGCCGGTGGAGCGCCAGACCCACCGAGTCCAATCCCCATGCGGAGAAGGGCGCCGGCGTGGCCAGGTGCAGGAACACGTCCCGCGGTGAGGCCACCTTGCGCACCACCAGCGTGTCAAAGATGTCGAAGCTCACCACCTGCACGTGCGGCCATGCGAGTGCGATCGCGTGCACCGCCGTTTCGCTCGCGGTCGCAATCGGCCCCTGCGTCGCGATGCCGATGTCCTCGGCCATCTCGATCGCCGCGAACAGCTCCTGGGCGCCTTCGTGCAGCGCCGACACCGCCGCGGTGCGCGGCAGGCGCAGCGGCGCCGCGCTCATGCCGCGAACCGCGCCAGGAACGCCGGGTCGATGGAGAAGATCATCTCGTTGCTGGCCATCGCTTCGGCCGGCACCAGCTCCGTGCCCTGCTCGCCGTCGGCGAGCGCGAAGTGCTGGAACCCGAACACGCCCAGCACCGCCGCCGCCACCTGCAGGTGTTCCGCGTCGCGACCCGTCTCGCCGGAGCGGCCGCAGCGCCACGCCACCACGCCGATCTCGCCACGCTCCAACGCGCCGCGCACCGTGCGTAGCAATGGCGCGACCGCACCGGCACTACCGACGTGCACGATGGTCGAGGCATCGCCGGCAGCGGTGAACGTCACCTGGTCGAGCGCGAGGTCGGCACTCGCCGTCACCTGCGCACTCACTCCGCTCCACCGTGCGCTGGCCTGGATCGCTGCCGCCTGTGCGGCGTCGTCACAGAGCGCGATCACGCTGGCGGTCACCTGCCCGGTGGCTGCGCTCAACACCGCGAAACCGTCACCCGGCGCCGCGTCCACATACCGGTCACCGTCGCGGAGCACCTCGTCGAGGAACAGCCGGAGCTCGGCATCCACACCGTGCTCCCCATGCTCCTGTGCGATGGCGGCCACCGCGGCCTCGGCATCGATCGGGGTGATCAGGAATCGGGGCGCCCCGTCGGTTCGCGTCGCCACCGACGGCACGATGGCTCCGGCGCCGGCACCGATCGTCGCGGCGACCACCGCGTCGGATGCGGCCACGTCACGCCACGCACCCGCGCGCTCCGTCAGCGCCACATCGCCACTGGCATCGGCCAGCGCAATCGCGGCTGACACGAAGCCGACGGCGAAGAGCGCCTCCGCCACGGGCGCCGCATGCTTCACCGTCGCCATCGCGACCGTCGGTGATTCCACGGCCGTGGTGAGCGAGACATGGGCGGCTGGCGCCATCGGCAGCGACCACGGGTGCACGATCTCGGGCATAGACATGAGAGTCCTCTGGTCCTTGGGCAAACGGGTGTCCGTCTGCCCAAAGCACCCACCATGCCATGCCGTAAACGCTTGTGTGGCTTCGACTTGAGTTTTTCAGCCAGCACTGTCACCGCTGCCGGACCGGTCGCTCTTGCCGCACCGGGCGGCACTTTGCGCCGACCTCGGCACCACAGATCAGCGCACGGCGGCCTGCTCGCGGAGCCGCTTTCGCATCGCCTTCAGGCTCGGCAGTCGCCAAGTGACGATGGCCGATTCAGGCCCGATCTCCTGCTCGATTTCGATCTGCGCCGACGACAGCAGTGCCGCCGCCAGCGAGACCGCCTGCACCAGCGCCGCACCCGGAGCCGACTGATCGACATCCGCCGGATCACGCTGCGACTGGAACGTGATCACCACTGCGTCCGGCGACCCATCGCAGCCGATGCGGACCACGCCACCGGGCGACGCGTGCGCCTTGAGCGCCGTCAGCAGCACCAACGTCGCGTGCACCAGCGACGATTCCGGGGCCAGCACCGGCGGTGCCGACGCCGTGCCCTCGAGGTAGACGGGCACGTTGCCGAGACTCGCATGCGTGCGGTGGAGCTGGATCGCCGCGGCCAGCACGTCCGGCAGCAGCAGCGGCATCGGCTCCGACGCCACCGCGAACGGCAGCGCGCGCAGCTGCCGCAGCTGCTCGGTCAGGCGTTCGGCCTCGCGTGTCAGTCCGGCCGACAGTGTGGTGCCGATCGGCCGCTTCGGGTCCAGCGACTCGATCGTGGCGCTGAGGGCCAGCGCGCGGTTGTTCAGTGCGTGACCGAGCCCGCGGATGATGGCGTCGATGGTCTCGAACCACGCGCTCACGTCGCGCCAGGCGGGCTCTCGGGCCCGGGTTGCGCTCACCACGCGCCCGGCTGGACAGCCCCGACAGTCCAGCGCATCACAAAACCGGCCGATACTCCCATCCGGAAGGCGACCCCTGGTCGTCCGCTGACCCTTAGCCTGGACTTACCAGCCGTGTTCCTCATCATCGGTCTCGTGGTCGTCATCGGATCCGTCATTGGCGGCTACGTGATGCACCATGGCAAGGTTGCGGTGCTGTGGCAACCCACGGAGTTCATCATCATCCTTGGTGCCGGCATCGGCTCCATGATCATCAGCAACCCACCCGCGGTGCTGAAGCATATCGCCGCGGGCATGCTCGGGTTGCTGAAGCCGAACCCGTTCGACAAGAAGGCGTACGGTGAGCTGCTGCAGGTGCTGTTCCAGATCTTCAACAAGGCTCGCAAGGATGGCCTCGTCGGTCTCGAGTCGCACATCGAGGATCCCGCCAGCAGCGACATCTTCGCCAAGTATCCCGGCTTCATGCACCATCCGCACGCGGTGGCACTGCTGGCCGACACGCTCAAGGTGCTGCTGACCGGCACCATCGAGGATCACAACCTGGCCGAGATCCTCGACATGGATCTCGAGCAGCATCATCACGAAGCCAGCCTGGTGCCGAGCGCGATTGCGAGCGTCGGCGACGCCATGCCGGCCTTCGGCATCGTCGCCGCCGTCCTCGGCGTGATCATCACGATGGGTGCGATCGGCGGCTCGCCGGCGGAGATCGGCAGCAAGGTGGCGGCCGCGCTGGTCGGCACGTTCATCGGCATCCTGCTCGCCTACGGCTTCTTCAGCCCGATGGCGAAGGCCATCGAGCAGCGCGTCTCCAGCGAACACGCCTACCTGATGTGCATCAAGACGGCGCTGCTCAGCTTCGCGCGTGGTGATGCGCCGATGACGGCCGTCGAATTCGCCCGCCGCAACATCGAGCCGGGTGACCGTCCCACGTTCGCCGAGCTGGAAGAGCTGGCGAAGATCGCGAAGGCGGCGTAATGGCCAAGGACGGCAAGAAGATCGTCATCGTCCGCAAGAAGAGTGGTGGCCACGGCGGCCATCACGGCGGCGCCTGGAAGGTGGCGTACGCCGACTTCGTGACGGCGATGATGGCCTTCTTCATGGTCCTCTGGATCGTGGGCCTCGACGACCAGACCAAGAAGGCGGTCGAGGGCTACTTCCAGAATCCGGTCGGCACCAAGAACGCCTACAGTGGCGGCGCCTCCCCGGTGGCGTCGGGTTCGTCGCCGGCGCGCGTGTCGAAGAATGCGCTCAAGCTGATCGTGCGAAAGGTGGAGGAGCAGCAGTTCCGCGACTTCCAGACGCGCATCGCCGCCCGCATCGACAGCAACCCCGCGCTGCAGGGCCTGAAGGGCTCGATCGAGGTGATCATCACCAAGGACGGCCTGCGCATCGAGCTGGTGGAGAAAGGCAGCGGCGACGACTTCTTCCCCACCGGGTCCGCCGTGCTGCGGCCGAAGGCGGTGTCGGCCATCGCCCTCATCGCCGACGAGATCGCGCTGCTCTCCAACCCGATCATCCTCGAGGGGCACACCGACGGTGCGCCATTCGGTGTCGGTGGCTCCTACACCAACTGGGAACTGAGCGCCGACCGCGCCAACGCCGCCCGCCGCATCGTGGTGGGCGCCGGCGTGCCGATCGATCGCCTGGTGCAGGTGCGTGGCCTCGCCGATCGCGACCTGCGCAACCCCGACGATCCGTTCGACCCCACCAACCGGCGCATCTCGATCTTCCTCCCCTTCCGCGCCTTCGACGACGCCGCCGCCGACTCCGCCGCCACGCGCGCACCAGCCGCCAAGACGTAATCCGTCCCGCACGCGACGCGGAAGCTGCAAGAGCAACGGCATTGCAACAGCAACAGCAACAGCAACAGCAACTGCAACTGCTTGACGCGAAGGCGCAAAGACACGAAGGCGCAAAGGGGCTCTGCGTGCCCTGCAATCATCCGGGTCGCACGACCGAAATCGTTGCTGGAACAGCAGGCAGTTGTCCTTCCTACACAACCACGCACCGTCCATCGCGCGCGTCCCGTCGGATGCGAATGACAGCGTTGCGTCTTCGTGTCTTTGCGCCTTTGCGTCAAGCAGTTGCCCTTCGCCGTTGCCCTTCGTTGTTGCCCTTCGCCGATGCCCTTCGCGGTCGCCCTTCGCAGCGGATCGTCGCGGTCGCGGTTCGCAGACCATAGTCACGGGGCGTGCTCGCAGGCCGCAGCGCACCGATCGCACTGCACGGCGTCACGATCGCGGCTCGTCCGCGATGTGCAGCAGTTGCCTGAACCACGCACGGGATGTTTCGTCACGGCGTGACCACTGCACCGCAACTCCGTATCGGCGTCCTTGGCGCCGGGCCGATCGCGCAGGCCGCGCACTTCGATGCCATCGTGAAGGCGCGCAATTGTTCGCTCCACGCCATCTGCGACCTCGCACCCGACCTGCTCGAGCGCATGTCGGCTGTGCACCAGCCGAGCGTGGCGTACGGTGACTACGACATGATGCTGGCCGACCCTGCCGTCGATGCGGTGCTGATCGCGACGGCCGATGCCTTCCACGTGCCGGCTGCGCTGCGCGCGATCGCGGCCGGCAAGCATGTGCTGGTGGAAAAGCCCGCCGGTGTCGCGGTCGAGGAAGTGCGGCAGCTGCGCGATGCGGTGCGTGCCAGCGATCGTGTGCTGCAGGTGGGACACATGAAGCGCTTCGATCCCGGCATCGCCTTCGCCCGGCACTTCATCCGCGAGGAGCTTGGCCAGCTGGTGGCGCTCAAGGCGTGGTACGCCGACAGCGCCTACCGCTACCAGATGACCGATGCGCTGCAGCCGGTGCCGGTACGGAGCCAGGGCGCACGGCGTCCGTCCACCGATCCCAAGGCCGACCGCGCGCAGTACTACCTGCTCACCCACGGCTCACACCTGATCGACACCGCGCGCTTCCTCGTCGGCGAGATCACCAGCGTGGATGCGAGGCTGGTGCGGCGTGGCGACATGTTCTGCTGGTTCGTGGCCACCGAGTTCGCCGACGGCAGCAACGGCCACCTCGACCTGACGGTGGCGGTGCAGATGGATTGGCACGAAGGCTTTCAGGTGTACGGCACCGAGGGCAGCGTGCTGGCGAAGACCTTCCTTCCCTGGTTCTTCCGCGCCAGCGAGGTCGAATGTTTTTCGGCGCGCGACCGCACCTATCACCGGCCGCTGGGCGAGGACGCCCACGTCTTCCGCCGTCAGGTGGAAGCCTTCGCCGACACGATTCTCAGCGGTGCCCCGCAGGTCGGCGCCGACATCGACGACGGCCTCGCCACCACGCAGGTGATGGTCGCCATCGCCAGGTCGGCGGCCGGTGCCGGTCGCGTGCGGGTGGCGGACGTGACCGGGGCGGTGTGACTTCCGATGGCGCCGCCGACGGCGCGGATCGCATCGGCATCTTCGCGCGCACCTTCCCCGGGACCGACCCGGTCATCGTGCTCGGCGAGGTGGCGGCCGCCGGCATCCGGCACACTCAGTTCAACCTCGCCTGCGCCGGATTATCTACCGTTCCATCGATGATCCCCGACGGACTGCCCGACCAAATTCGCAATGCAGCCGAGCATCATCGCGTCACCATCAGAGCATTATCCGGCACCTGCAATCTGATTGACGCGGATCCTGACAGGCGAGCGGAATTGATCCGACGCCTCGCGCAGCTCGCCACATTCTGCGAAACCGCCGGCATCCCGATCCTCACGCTGTCTACCGGCACTCGGCATCCGCACGATCTCTGGAGCCACCACCCGGACAACCGATCCGCCGCCGCACACGCCGATCTGCGCCATGCGCTGCGCTCGCTCCTCGATGCCACCGCGCACACCGGCGTCACCCTCGCATTCGAGCCGGAGCCGGCCAACGTGATCCGCACCGCCGACGAGGCGGCCACCCTGCTCGACGACCTCGGCTCACCGCGCCTGCGCGTGCTGGTCGATGCCGCCAACCTGGTGCAGGACAGCCCGGTCGAGGCGCGCGCGGCGGTGGTCGAGGAGGCCTGCACCAGGCTCGCCGGACGCATCTCGCTGGCGCACGCGAAGGATCTCGACGCCGCGGGCCACGTAGTGGCGCCCGGTAAGGGCAGGCTCGATTTCGCGCACTATCTCGGCGCGATGCGCACGCTCGGCCGATATGACGGTCCCGTCATCATGCACGGCTTGGCCCCTGCCGACGTGCCGGCCGCACTGGCGCACCTCCGCGGGTGCGCCTGAGCGACGAGCGTCAGCCCGTCGTCTTCACCTGCTCGATCGCCCAGCCCAGCGCCGCCGGGTAGTGCGCCGCGATCTGCACCAGCGCGCGGTCGTCGTTCCCCGTCACCTGTTCCACGCGGTCCCAGTCGCCCACCTCGTACGCCTCCAGACCGGCCAACAGAGGACCGTGCGGGCCGGTGCGTTCCAGCAGCGCCTGCGACACGTTCTCCGACAGCTGCAGCGTCGCGATCACGTCGCGCATCGGTGCCTGCAGCAGCACGTGCAGCATCGAGAACATCCCCACCAGGAAACGCTGGTCGCGGTCGCCTGCATCGCTCATCAGCTCGAGCAAGCGCGCGCGCGTGAGGCTCAGCTTGAACAGCTCGCGCTGACGCGCGCCACCATTCGAGAAGCTGGCCATCACCAACAGCGTCAGCCAACGCTCCAGCTGCGTACGGCCCAGCAGGCGCAGCGCATGCGGAATCGACTCGATGCCGGTGAAGCCCATCGCCGCGCTGTTCACGATGCGCAGCAGCTTGAACGTCATCGCCGGGTCGCGCTTGATCGCCTGTTCCACCTGTCCGGTCGGGGTCTTCTCGTTGCGCACCAGGTTCAGCAACTGCAGCGCACTCGATTCCGCAGCCGACAGGTCGCGCTTCGTCACCGTCTCCGGCTGACAGTAGAAGTAGCCCTGGAAGAGCGTGAAGCCGATCGAGGCGCACGATGCGCGCACCGCATCCGTCTCCACCCGCTCCGCCAGCAGCTTCACGTTGTACGTCTTCAGGCGTGCCACCACCGGCTTCAGTTCCTCCAGCGTCTTCCCCTGCACGTCCACCTTCACCAGGTGCGCCAGCTTCAGCAGCGGCACCCACTTGTCGTCCCACTCGAAGTCGTCGAGTGCGATCTGGTAGCCGCGCTGCTTCGCTTCCGTCACCGCCTCGATCACCTCGGCGTCGGGATCCACCGTCTCGAGGATCTCCAGCACCACCGCCTTCGGATCCAGCAGCGCCCAGGCGCGCTCCACGATCAGGTCGCGCGACAAGTTGATCCACACGCGCTCCCCTTCGGTGAGGCGTTCGAGGCCGATGCCCAGCACCGCCTGCACCACCGTAGTCGAGGCCATCACCGTCGGTGTCGCACCGCGGGCCGACGTCGCGTCTTCCGCGTGTCGGTACAACAACTCGAAGCCGACCAGTTTCTGGCGGTCGTCGAAAATCGGCTGGCGTGCTACAATCGCGTCGGACATGGGAGGTCGGCGGCAGGGCGACGATTCCGGAACCGCGGGCGGGCGGGCCGGATGTGAGGCGTTTCATTCCAGTATCGGACGCACCCCCGGTGGGCTTGCCTCTCCCCCCATGCCCGGCGACCCTTCGCGCAATGCTGCCCGCCGAAGTCACGCCAGAACCCGCGCCCGACGCCGTCGCTGAAGCCCCCGCGCCTGCCCCGCCCGCTGCCATCCTCGTCCGCAATTTCTCCAAGCGCTACGGTTCCGTCGCCGCGGTCACCGGACTCGACCTCGAGATCCCGCCCGGCGAGATCCTCGGCCTCGTGGGCCCCAACGGCGCCGGCAAGACCACCACACTCCGCGCGCTCGCCGGCATCCTCCGCCCCACCGACGGTAGCCTGAGCATCGCCGGGTTCGACCTCGCCGTCTCGCCGGTCGAGGCCAAGCGACGCCTCGCCTTCATTCCCGACGAGCCGCACCTCTTCGACTACCTCACCGTCGAGGAGCACCTGCGCTTCACCGCCCGCCTCTACGGCGTGGCCGACGCCACCGCCCGCATCCCGGCGCTCCTGTCCGAGATGGAGCTGACGGAGAAGCGGGAAGTGCTGCCCAGCGAGCTGTCGCGCGGCATGAAGCAGAAGTTGTCGGTGGCGATGGCGCTGCTGCACGATCCGGCGGTGCTGATCCTCGACGAGCCGTTGACCGGCCTCGACCCGGCCGGAATCCGCCGCATGAAGGACACCATCCGGCGCCGAGCCGAACGCGGCACGGCGGTCATCCTCAGCTCGCACCTGCTCAACCTGGTGGAGGAGTTGTGCACCCGCCTGCTGCTGCTGCGGCGCGGGAAGGTGGCCGCCCTTGGCACCGTCAGTTACCTCCGCGCCCTGCGTCCCGAGCTCGCCACCGCGTCGCTCGAGGATCTCTTCATCGCCCTCACCGACGACCACGCACCGCACGACGACGGTCCATCGGCGTGAGTACCGTCACCGCGCAGCCGTGGCGTGCGCTCTGGTTCCTGTATTCGCGCAGCTGGCGCAACCGGTTGCTGCTGCAACTGCGTCGCCTGCGGCAGCCGCGGTACATCATCGGCGCACTGGCGATGTCGGCGTACATCGTCTCGTTGCTGATGCAGCCGGCCGCCGACGTCACCGCCGTCAGCGAGCTGAATCTCCTCGACGTCCGGCAACTGCTGTCGATCGTCGGTATCGCGGTCGCACTCGGGGCCTGGTGGCTGGCCGCACCCAGCGACAATGCCCTCGCGTTCAGTCCCGCCGAGGTCTACTTCCTGTTTCCGGCGCCGGTCGAGCGACGCACGCTGGTGCAGGCGCGCTTGTTCAGCGTGCAGGCGGTGCTGCTGCTGCAAGTCGTGATCTGGACCATGCTCCTGCGGCGCGGCGGTGGTGACCTCAACCCGGTGATGCGCGCCACCGGGCTGTGGGTGTTGTTCACCACCATCTCGCTGCACCGGCTCGGCGCCACCCTGGCGCGCACCCACGCCCCCGATGTGCCACGACGTGCGCCGGTGGCGCGCACACTCGCGATCGTCTACCTCGCGGCGCTGACCGTCGCCGTCATCACCACCGCCGGCGTGGCGATGGATACGTGGAATGGCGCGGTGGCGCCCGGCGCCCTCGGCGCGGCCCGTGTGCTCGATCGGATGATGGCCGCCCGCATGGCGGTGCAGGTCATCCTCGACGATGCGGTGGTGGGCATGCTCCTGCTGCCGATCCGCGCCATCACCGCCCCCGCCTTCGCTGCCAACACCACCACCTGGCTGGTGACCATCCCCGGCGCGGTGGGCGTGCTGTTCCTGCACTACTACTGGATCCTCCGCGATCCGCAGCCGTTCGAGGAACTGGCGGTCGGGTCCAGCGCGCGGTTCGCCGATCGCGTCGCGCGCATGCGTCGCGGCGGTGCCTTCGCGCGGCGTGGAGACTCGCAGGTGGGCTGGCGGCTGGCGCTGCAGGGTCGACCGGCGATCGCACTGGCGTGGAAGAACGTGACGGCCGCGGTGCGCACCTTTCGGCCGCGACCGCTCATCGTCACGATCCTGGTCGTGGTGCTGGTGGTCGCGACCACCAGCCGCGGCGGCCCCGGCGACGAGGGACGCGATGCGCTCCGCTCCGCCTTCTCGACGACCTTCGTCAGCATCTTCGTGGCCGCGATCCTCACCGCGCCGGCCTGGTTCCGCCTCGACCTGCGTCACGACCTGGCGCACCTCGCGTTCCTCAAGACAGCGCCGCTGCCTGCCCACACCATCATCGCCACCGAGGTGCTGACTGCGGCGGCGATCATGACGGTCGCGATGGCCCTGCTCTTCGGGCCACCGGCACTCTTCCTGCTTCGCGGCATCGGCGGGCCGCTGGGCAACGTCGGGCTGGGCTTCGTGGTGCTCGGCGGCACCCTCGCACTCGGCGGCATCAACCTGTTGCACGTCACGCTGTACAACGCGGTCGCCCTCTGGCTCCCGGCCTGGGTGCCGCTCAACCAGGGTGGAGCCAGCACCGGTGGTGCTTCCGTGGTCGGTCAGGTGTACATCACGCTGATCGGCATCATGACCACGCTCGGACTGCTGCTGGCGCCGCCGCTGGCAGCGGGGTACGGGGTCGCGCAGCTGCTGGCCCCGTACCTCTCGCTCCGTCTCACCGCACCGATCGGCCTTGCCGTGGGGCTGGTCGCGATCGTGATCGAGTGGCTGGGTATGGCCCGGTTGCTCGGTGGTGCGCTCGACCGGCTCGAGCCGTCGGACATTCCATCCATGCAGGCCTGAGTCGCGCCCACACCGAGACGGTTACCTTCCGGCATGTTCGAAGACGACGCAGACGAGCGCCCCGAGGGGGCTGATCCGTTCGACGGTGAGGGTGCCGCCGACGATGAACGCCCCGCGGTTTTCGTGACCACCACCACCGCCATCCCCATCAAGGTGGAGCGGATGGAGGATGAGCGCGCCCCGGAAGGGGTGTGCTTGGGCGCGTACATCGGTGAGCGCCTCGTGGCCCGCTGTGCCATGCCCGAGGAGGCGATCGAGCACCTGCTCCGCCTCGACCTCTTCGCCGATCCGGTGACCCTCGGCCTCTTCGCCTACGAGGAGGAGCCGGGCCTGCAGTGCCGCCTCTTCGCCCTCGTGCCGCCCGACAAGCTGAAGGACTCCGACTCCGCCGAGGAGCCGTGGAAGGAAAGTGTCCCGAGCTATGAGCAGTCGATGAACACCGATGACGGTGAGAGCGACGGCGAGTTCTTCGGCGAGTCCGACGAGAACGGGGAGCGCAGCCGCATGGAGACGGTCCTGCTCGGCCACATCGTCCGCTTCGAGAGCGATCGCAAGCACAACGACGACCTCGCTGCCGAAGCCGTGGACATCCTGCAGAAGATCATCGTCGGCGGTCCGCTCGACGAAGCCGACACCAAGGCCATCGACGATCTGCTCGATTCGCTCTGACAGTCCGTTGCATCGCAACCGAACTGCAACGGCGCATCGCAGAACAGAACAGCCGCTGAACTGAACAGCCGCAGAAGGGCAACTGCGTTTTGAGGGGTCGAGGCACGGCCATTTGTGCGCCGGACGAGGAGCGTTCGCTAGGCGCGCACTGACTCTTCGATGGGAACCGTTTGCGCGCCCCGTGCACGCAGTTCCCACGCAGTCAGCGATGACCGTATGCGAGCCACACGCTCGCCACGCGCCCGAACTTCTGCGGCCCTTCCCTTCTGCGGCTGTGCAGTTCTGCGATCAGCTGTTGCTCGAGACGCCCAAAAAAGAACTAGAGCTCCATCACTCCGTACCGCTCGCGGAGAATGTTCATGTGATGCAGCTCATGCCCCGCGATGATGTACGCCAGCGCCCGTACGCTGATCGGGAAATTTGACGCCGTGCCCGCGCGATCCCACGCCTCGTCGGCCATGTTCTCGAACAGCAGGATCGTCGCCGCATGCACCGCCATCAGCTCGCCGAGGATCTGTTCCAGCGGGATGTCGTCGTAGCGCGCCACGCTCACGAACTGGTTCTCGTCGAACGACGGCAGGGGCGTCTGGTCGCCGCGGGCCACGCGCATCGCGCGGTAGCTCATCACCCGTTCGGTGTCGGCCATGTGTCCCACGCTTTCACGGATCGACCACTTGCCGGACGCGTAGCGATGGCGCTCCTGGTCGGCGGTGATCGTGCGCAACGCGCGGAAGTTGGCGTCGAAGATCACCGGCAGCAGGCGACGCAGGTCACCGTCCGGCACCAAGTCGATGTACTTCTGGTAGTACGCGCCGTAGGTGCCCGGGCGTGGCCGCTCGAACCTCAGTTCGTCGGGATTGGGCACCACATCGGCCAGCGGAGGATACACGTCCATCAGCGCACTCCTGCAGGCGACGCCTGCGGCAGGCCCACCAGTTCCACCTCGAACACCAGCGTCGCCATGCGTGGAATCATCGGCGCCGCACCGATGTCGCCGTACCCCAGCTTGGGCGGCACCACCAGGCGACGCTTGCCCCCCACGCGCATGCCGCGCACCCCTTCGTCCCAGCCACCGATCACCTGACCGATGCCGACCGTGAACCGGAAGGTCTCCTGCCGCTCGCGACTGCTGTCGAACTGCTCGCCGTTCGCCAGCCACCCCGTGTAATGCACCTCCGCGGTGGACATCGAATCCGCCACCGGACCCGTCCCCACCACGATGTCGTGCACGTACAGCCCGCTCGGCCGGCGCTCGGTGGTGTCGAGGGTCACCTGCAGCGCCGGTGCGTAGGTCAGGTCTTCGGGTTGCCCGGAGAGTTGTGGCGTCGGTGGTGGCGCTTCCCTGCAGGCAGCGATCAATGCGGCAGCCACCACGGCGCGCCAGGGAATCCGGGAGAGAATCAGCATGGCAGAATGATAAATGCCTTGCCCCATGCCGCGACGTCTCGCACGTTAGCTGATATGCCCTATGGATTCGCCGACATCGAGACGCCGGTCCCGCTGGTCGATCTCGATCGCCTGGCCGTGAACCTGGATCGCATGGCCGCTTACGCCGCCCTGCATCAGCTAGCGCTCCGTCCGCACGTCAAGACGCACAAGTCCAGTCGCATCGCCGCCGAGCAGATGCGGCTTGGCGCGGTGGGGCTGACCTGCGCCACGCCGCGTGAGCTGCAGGTGATGGGCGAGGTCACCGACGACGTCTTCCTCGCCCACCCGCCGCTCGGCGCGAAGATCCGCCGCGTGCTCACCTTCGCGCAGGACGTGCAGCTGCGTGTCTCGCTCGACTCGCACGCCGCCGTGGAGGAACTCGGCGCCGCCTGCCGCCAGCGCGACATGACCGTCGACGTGCTGGTGGAGGTGGACTTCGGCATGAAGCGCATGGGCGTGTCCGATCCCAGCGATGCGGTGCGGCTGGCGGGCGCGATCCGGCGACAGCCAGGACTGCGCTATCGCGGCATCTGCTTCTATCCCGGCCATATCCGGCAGCCGGTCACGCAGCAGGACGGCCTGATCGAGGCGCTCTGCGGCGACCTGCACACCGTGCTCGATTCACTGGAGCATGCCGGGCTGCAGGCCGAGGTGGTGAGTGGTGGCTCGACACCGGCGGCATTCCGGATGCACCTCATTCCGGGCCTCACCGAGATCCGTCCGGGCACCTACGTCTTCAATGACCGCGACACCTTCTCGATGGGGGCCTGCGCCTGGGAGGATTGCGCGCTGACCGTCCTCGCGACCGTGATCAGCGATGCGGTGCCGGGGCAGGTGGTGATCGACGCTGGCGCGAAGGCGCTGGGTCGTGAGCCCATTCGTGCGGCCGAAGGCGGCGGCTACGGCGCGGTGCTCGACCACCCCGAGGTCAGCGTGTCACGCATGAGCGAGGAGCATGGCATCCTCGACCTCAGCGACTCGCTCTGGCGACCGCGTGTCGGCGATCAGGTGCGGGTGGTGCCCAATCACGCCTGCATCGTGACGCACCTCTTCGATGCCATGCTCGGCATACGCGGCGACATCGTCGAGACGTGGTGGCACGTCGGTGCGCGCGGCCGCCACAGCCCGGAACTGGCGCCGGCCCCGCTCTCGATCTGACGTCGATTCCTCGGCACTGACCGCGCCGGTCGGCAGCGGCCAGTGCGCAGGCGTGCAGGCTATGGCTGCTTCCAGCGCGCGGCGTCGTTGTCCGGCTCCACGAACACGGCCGTGCCGTAGCAGAGCACCTCGCTCACGCCGTTCATGATCTCGGTCGCGTCGTAGCGCACGCCGATCACGGCGTTCGCTCCGAGGTGCCCGGCATGGCTCACCATCATGTCGAACGCATCGCCGCGCGTCTGCTCGCAGAGGCGCGTGAACGCCGTGATGTTGCCGCCGACCAGTGTCTGCAACGAGCCGCCGATGGTGCCGAAGATCGATCGCGACCGCACGATGATCCCGCGCACGATCCCCAGCGTCTTCGTCACGCGATACCCCTCGATCGTGAACGCCGTCGTCGTCATCTCATGAACCATCGAAGCCTCGTGACTGGAAGGAAGTCGCGCACCGCCGTCCGTGCCCTGACACCGCCATCAGCATAACGCAGCGCCGCGAAACGTGCCAAAGCTACCGAAGGCGTCCGCGCTCGGCCGCAACATGATCACCTACGACGCGAGACACCACGAATCAGGTCACCGACGTCACCAAATCGAAAGCATTGTGTCAAGAGAGTGACCTCGCACCCCGCAACGCTTCTCTGCGGCCGTTCAGTTCTGCGGCTGTGCCGTTCTGCGATCTGCCGTGCCGTTCTGCGATCTGCCGTGCCGTTCTGCGATCTGCTGTGCAGTCACTGCGGTAACCCGAACGACAGTGCAGGTCAACGGATCACCATATCCTGAGACACAGCGACACGGACCATATGTTTGCCGATCGGGTCTGGACTCGGAATGCGATCAAGTCGCACCCGCGGCGCGCCGAAACTCCTCACCACAGTGACACACCTCACCCGACCGCGCCGCCCGACGCCAAGGCACACCGGAATCGCCGAGGCGTATCGCCCCGCCGCCGGGGTGACGCCGCTGCACGGCGTGGTCGCCTCGGAGTCGGGGCGCCCGGACGGCGTCGCTGTCTACGACGCGCTGGGCGACGTCGTCTGCATCACCACCGTCGACGGCACGCTGCGCTTCCTCAATCGCGCGGGCCAGGACCTGCTTGGCTACGTGGACGACACGGCACTGGTGGGATGTATCCTGCCCATCCACACGCCCGACGCCCGCGCCCTGCTCCTCGAGGAAGGGATCCCGGCCGCCCTCCGCGCCGGACGCACCGGAGGCGACACCGCCCTGCAGGCCGCCGACGGCCGCGTGTTCCCCGCCGCGCAGACCGTGATCGTCACCCCTGCGCAGGGCGACTCGCCGGCCACGCTGACGATCGTCATCCGCGAGGTGAGCATCGAACGCCACGTCTCGCGACAGGTGGCCGAGAGCCAGCGGTTGTTCGAGATGATCGCCCGCACCGCGCCCGACGTCATTTACCTCTACGACCCGGCCGAGCAGCGGGTGGTCTGGATGAATCGCTGCCCGCACGCCTACCTCGGCGGCGAGGAGCGCGACGCCCGCACCATCAGCCGGCGCGAGATGTTCCGGCTCGTGCACCGCGACGACCTGCAGCAGTTGCGCTCGGACGCGGCGCGGATCGCATCCGCCTACGGCGACGGCGACACCGTCACCAGCGAGGTGCGCTTCCGCACCAGCGGCGGCACGTGGCGCTGGATCCAGACCCGCGCCAGCGTCTTCAGCCGCCGCGAAACCGGCCTGCCGCTGCTCATCCTCGGCATCGCCACCGACGTCAGCGCGCAGAAGAAGGCCGAACTGCGCTTGCTGGCCGCGCGCGATGCGGCCGAACGATCCAACGAGGACAAGCACGCCTTCCTCACCCGCCTCAGTGCCGAGCTGCACCGCTCCATCGATTCGGTGCTCGGCCTGCTGGCCGAGGTGCGTGACGACCGGGACGGCCGGCTGACGATCCGTGACCTCGAGCAGCTGTCGGCCGCCACCGAGTGCGCCATCCACATGCGGCGCACCGTCTCCGACGTCACCGATTTCACGCGCATCGAGGCGGGCGAGGTCCCGGTGCATCAGGCACCGTGCGACGTGATCGCGCTGCTCCGCGAGACCGTCGCAGCATTCAGCATGCACCCCGGAGTTGCCAGCGCTCCCGTCGCGCTGCAACTGCCGGCGCAGGCGCTGCCCTCGCTGGCCGACCGGGCCAGACTTCGGCAGGCCCTCACCCACCTGCTGGCGCACTCCCTCGCCTCCGCCGGTGACGCCGAGGTGACCGTGCGCCTGAGAACCGACGAGGTGTCGGGAGTACCGATTGCGATCGAGATCGACCGGCCCAGCCCCTCGTCCGATTCCGGGGACCCGGACGAACTCTTCGTGCCGTTCCGCGCGCCTCGACCCGCGGCCGGCGATGTGCACCGGGATCTGGGCGGAACCGGACTCGGCCTGGCCTTGACTCGGGCGATCTGTGAGATGATCGGCTGCACGCTGGAGCTGGTCACGATCGACGGACGGGCCGGATCCGCCTTCCGGATCACGCTCCCGGTGCCCTCGCGCGCTGCGCTGCTGGCCGCCGCATTTCCCGCTACCGAGGCCGGCGAGGGTGACCGGAATGTGTCCGAGGGAAGAAAGGTCATACCTTTGGTGTAGCCATGGTCGGACCCCGGCGCTCGCCGGTCAGCGACCCCTGTTCTACATCAACTGGACATGCCCATGCTCTTTCGTGCCCTCGCCTCAGTCGCCGTCGTCGGTGCCGTGATCGCGGCCCCGGTGGCTTTCGACACCGCCGAGCCGCTCACCGCCGCCGCGCCGGTCGCCATGACGACCTTCAACATCGATCAGTCGCACTCGCAGATGCAGTTCAAGGTGCGTCACCTTGGGGTGAGCACCGTGATCGGCCGCTTCGCCACCTTCGCCGGCACCTTCCAGCTCGACCCGGCCACCGGCACCGCGGGCGCGGCCAACCTGTCCATCGACGTGGCCAGCGTCAGCACCGGCAACGACCGTCGCGACACGCACCTCAAGTCGGCCGACTTCTTCGCCGCCGACAGCTTCCCAAAGATCACGTTCGTCTCGACCGGCATCCAGAAGCTCGCCACCAACAAGTACAAGGTGTCGGGTAACCTGACGATGCGCGGCGTGACCAAGCCGGTGGTGCTGGATGCCGAGCTGGCCGGTGCCCGTCAGACCGCCGAAGGCTGGATCGCTGGCGTCAACCTCACCGGCACCGTCAAGCGCAAGGAATACGGCCTGATGTGGGACCGCATCACCGAAGGCGTTGCCGTCGTCAGCGACGACATCACGCTCGACATCGGTGTCGAGGCGAAGTCGGCCAAGCAGCCGTAATCGTCGCGCGATCGAACAGGCCGGTGTCACTCACGTGACACCGGCCTGTTTTTTTGTCATTGCGCCGAGAGCGAGTCCTGCTCGATCGCCGTGCGCGCCGTCTGCATCAGCAGTCCCGCCATGCCGCCGAGGAACGCGAATCGGGCATCGCTGGTCAGCCCCGCAGCATACCGCGCGTAGAGCTGGAGCACGATCACCGCCACCTTCGACAACCCGAAGGCGTACCAATACACCGGCTCCGCCACCGGCACGCCGCATCTGTCCCCATATCGCGCCACCACCTCGGCGCGAGTCAGGCACCCGGGCGCGTTGGTGACGCCCAGTGCCAGCGCCTGCAGCATCGGTGCATCGTCGGCCTGCACCCAGTAGCCGAGCGCAGTCGCGAGGTCGAAGCGAGGATCGCCGACGGTGGCCATCTCCCAGTCCAGCACCGCGCGGATGGAGTCCGGATCGTCCCGATCGACCAGTAGGTTGTCGAACTTCCAGTCGTTGTGCAGCAGCACCGGCGGCAGCGGTGCCGGCAGGTGCTCGGCCAGCCAGGCGAATACCAAGTCGGCATCGACGCTCGGCACATCGGTCGTCAGCGCCGCGCGCCAGCGTGTGTGCCAGTTCTGCACCTGCCTTGCGCCGTATCCCGCCACGCGCGCCGCGTCGAACAATGGCGTCTGCTCCACCGGTAGCGCGTGCAGTGCCGCCAGGGCATCGACGCACGATTCGCTCATGCGACGCATCACCGCCGGCTCATGCAGCGCCGGGGCATCGTCCAGCGTTCGCACCGCCACGCCCGGCACCAGCGACATCAGGAAGAAGGTCCCACCGATCACCGACTCGTCGTCGCAGAGCGCGATCGGCTGCGGCACCGGCACCGGTGACCCGTGGACGGCCGAGAGCACGCGGAACTCCCGACGCATGTCGTGCGCGCCGCGATCGGCCTTCACCCCGACCGGCGCGCGGCGGAGGATCACGTGCCGCGCCGTGTCACCATCCACGATCCTCACGTCGAAGGTCAGGTTCGAATAGCCACCTCCGACGCGCGTGGCGGTGAGCATCGTGTCGCCGTGCACGTCGAGCGACGGCACGTTGGCCTGCATCCAGTCACGCAGTCGATCCGGGTCCACCTCTTCCGTCGCCGCCGTCACGATGCGGCGTACCGTTTCAGGATCGCGCGTCCCAGTGACTGCTTGTGCACCTCGTCGGGCCCATCGTAGATGCGTGCCCCACGCTCGTGCGCCCACCAGAGCGCCAGCGGTGTCGCATCGGTCAGGCCCATCGCGCCGTGCACCTGGATGGCGCGGTCGAGCACGCGCTGCAGCACGGCCGCGGTGTGGAACTTGATCGCGGCGATCTGTTCACGCGCCCCGCTCGCTCCGCGCGCTTCGAGCGCCGCCGCAGCCTCCAGCACCAGGAGCCGCGCCGAGTCGATCTCGGCCCGTGATTCCGCCACCCAGTGCTGGATCGTCTCGCGGCGCGCCAGCGGTTCCCCCGGCGAGAGCTCTCGCGTCACCGCGCGTCGGCACATCAGGTCGAATGCGCGCTCGCAGATGCCGATCCAGCGCATGCAGTGATGCACCCGTCCCGGCCCAAGCCGAGCCTGCGCCAGCTCGAAGCCCTGTCCTTCGCCACCGATGCGATTGCCCACCGGCACCCGCACGCCATCGAAGCGCACCTCGGCATGCGAGTGATGGTCACCGCCCCGTTCACCCATCACGTTGATGTTCTGCACGATCGAGAAGCCCGGCGTGTCCATCGGCACCAGGATCATCGACGCGCGGCGGTGCGGTGCGGCAGCAGGATCGGTGACCGCCATCACGATCGTGAACGACGCACCATCGGCGCCGGTGGTGAACCACTTGTGTCCAGTGATCAGGTAGTCGTCCCCATCGCGCACCGCGGTGGTGGACATCCAGACCGGGTTCGAGCCCGCATGCTCCGGCTCCGTCATGGCGAAGCAGCTGCGGATGTCGCCGTGCATCAGCGGCTCCAGCCACCGTGACTGCAGCGCCTCACCGGCGTGCGTGTGCATCAGCTCCGTGTTGCCGATGTCCGGCGCCTGGCAGTTGCAGAGCCAGTGCCCGATGGGCGAGCGGCCGAGCGCCTCGCTGACGCGCGCGAATTCCACCAATGTCAGGCCGAGGCCACCGTGCGACGGCGGCAGGTGTGGTGCCCACACGCCCTGTCGTTTCACCTCCGCGCGCAGCGCCTGCAGTTGCGGCAATGCGGCCTTCCATCCGTCGCGCAGCATCGTCGCTTCGGCCGCCATGCCGGCGTCGCCCTCGAACAGCGCGCGCAGCGTGGCCACCAGCGCGTCCACGTCGGGACGTCTCATGCCAGGTAGCCCCCATCCACGGTGAACGTCCCGCCGGTGGTGAAGCGTGCCGCGTCGCTGACGAGGTACAGCGCGAGGGCGGCGATGTCGTCACCGTCGCCGATGCGCTTGATCGGCTGCTCGCGCATCATGTGCTGCAGCGTGCGCTCGTCGGACCAGAGGGCGGAGCTGAAGTCGGTCTTGATCAGTCCCGGGCAGATGGCATTCACGGTGATGCCGTCGGCGCCCCATTCCTTGGCCAGTACCTGCGTGAGGCTGAGCAGCGCCGCCTTGCTCACGCTGTAGATGCCGAGGCCCTGTTCTGGCCGTCGGCCGCCGATGCTCGACATGTTGATGATCGAGCCGCCACCCCGCTGCTGCATGAACGGCCGCGCCGCCTTCGCCAGCTCGAACGGCGCCTGCAGGTTGACGTTCATGATCTTGGTGAAGATCTCCGGCGTGGCCAGCTCCACCGGACCGTAGATCGGGTTCGCGGCGGCGTTGTTGACGAGGATGTCGAGCCCGCCGTACATGGCCGCGGCCGCCTCGATCAGCGCCGGTGCCTTCTCCGGCCAGCCCGCATTCATCGGCAGCGCCTGCGCCGCATGTCCCGCGTCGATGATCGACGCCACGGCGGCCGTCAGCGCCTCCGGCTTGCGTGCGTTGAGGATCACGTTGGCGCCCGCCCGCGCGAACGTCTGCGCGATCGCGAGGCCGATGCCACGCGACGCGCCGGTGATCAGCGCCGTCTTGCCGGCGAGGGAGAACATCGCGTCGGGAGCTGCGGTCATGGTGACGGGCGGTGTGACGGGCGAGCGCGGTGACGGATCGGACGGACGCCCCTACAATACTCGGTGCATCGTACGCCGCCGACCGTCCAACCGCTGACACCGATGACTGCACACCACTTCCGCGTTCCGTTGCTCGCCGCGATGTCGGCGCTGCTTGCTGCCACCGCACACGCGCAGGTCACGCGCAGCGCACCCACCTCACTGCCGCCCACCGGTGGCCGCTATTCTCACGTCGTCAGCACCGACCTGCCGCCCGGCAGCCGACTGGTGGTGATCGCGGGGCAGGTCGGCGCCGACTCCACCGGTCGCATCGTGGCCGGTGACGCCGCAGCACAGATGCGCCTCGCCTACGACAACCTCGATCGCGCGCTGCAGGCCGCCGGTGCCACGTGGGACGACGTGGTGAAGACCACCACCATCCTCACCCGCGCCACCGACATCGCCGTCCTGCGCGAGGTCCGCGCCGCACGCTTCGCCAACCGCACCGTGCCCACCAACACGCTGCTGGTGGTCCAGGCCCTGTACGACCCCGCGGTGGTATTCGAAGTAGAAGCCATGGCGGTGGTCCGCCCGCGCTGAGGCGCTCCGCGAGCGCCGTGCGGTTGAGCGCTCACACTGCAAGGGTGCCCGATGGCTCGCAGAGCGATCCGATCGCGCGCCGCCGTTCACAAGAAAAAAGGCCCCATATTCGGGAGCCGAGCGCCAATCACATACGGAGCCCCCCGCGTCCCCCCGCGCCCCCCGCGTGAACATTTTTCGGTAAGACGCGCAGGAGCAGCGCCGCCGCCAGGCGTCCAGAAACAGAAAAGCACCCGGCAGAACGTCCGGGTGCTTCGTCTGGAATGCCTGCGAGAGGCGCGAGCGGGAATCGAACCCGCGAATAACGGTTTTGCAGACCGCTGCCTTACCACTTGGCTACCGCGCCGGTGCCGCCATCGTCATGACGACGGACCCCAAAGGTCGTCCCGGCGAGCCCGTGCGACAAGGGCACCGAACACGTCGCGTGCGATATCCTTCGCTGCCGCACGATGCCGCACGTTCGTCCCTCATGTCACTGCGCGATCGGTCCTGATGCCGCCGAAGAGCATGCTTCTCGCCGTTGCCGGCATGGTCGGCACCGGCAAAACCACGCTCACGCGTGCGCTCGCCCGACGCTTCGGCCTGCAGATGGCACTCGAATCGGTGGACGACGAAAATCCGTGGCTCACGCCGTACTACGGTCCCGGTCCAGCGGCGCAGCAGGAATACGCCCTGCGATTGCAGCTGCACTTCCTCGCCACGCGCTTCAATTCCATGCGCCGCATGCGCGCAGCCGGTGGCGGCTGGATCCTCGATCGCACCTGGTACGAGGACGCGGAGATCTTCGCGCAGGGGTTGGCCGAGTCGGGCGTGATGTCGGTGCACGAATTCGAGCTCTATCAGCGACTGTACGCCGAACTGCTCACCGGGCCCGCCGCCAAGCCCCCTCGCCTGCTGATCTACCTCCACGGCTCGCTCGACCTCGTGGTGGCGCGTATCGGGCAGCGCGGCCGCGACGCTGAACGGGACATGCCGCCCAGCTACTGGAAGGGCCTGCACGCCCGCTACGCCACCTGGATCGACCAGTTCCGCCGCTGCCCCGTCCTGCGCCTCGACATCAGCGACTACGACCTGCTGCGCGATCCCGCCGCGATCGAGGAGATCGCCGGCGTGGTCCGCCGCCGGCTGGAGCCCGAGATCCCGCAGACCGAGCTCTGGCCGGTAGCCTGAGGCCGGCCCCGGCCTTCCAAGCCAGGCTCGACCATACGAGATTTGTACCGTTTCTGCACGCCAGAACCTCCGGAAGCCGGTCGGGGCGGGCAGAAATCGGCGACCTGACCGATTACTTTTGCAGTTCTGGCACAAATCGGCGCGCAGCACGCTCGCACCGCTCCACATAGCATCCGGCCTTCTCTCTCCCCGTTCGCATCATGCCCTCGTCGAACACGCCGCGTACGTCTGCCCTTCGGGCCATTGCCACTCGCCCCACCCAGACCGAGAACGCCGGCCTCCCGCCGCGCTCGTCCGAATACTTCGGCAGCCTGACCTTCGGCGCCCGGCAGATGCGCGCCAAGCTGCCGCCCGATGTCTACGCCAAGCTCTCCGCCTCCATCCGGCTCGGAAAGAAGCTCGACACCGACATCGCCCCCGTCGTCGCGCAGACCATCAAGGAATGGGCGATGGCCCTCGGCGTTACCCATTTCACGCACTGGTTCCAGCCGCAGACCGGCCTGACCGCCGAAAAGCACGACGCATTCCTGAGCTTCGATGAGAACATGACGCCGCTGGAGACCTTCTCCGCCGCGCAGCTCATCCAGTCCGAACCCGACGCCTCCAGCTTCCCGTCCGGCGGCCTGCGCGCCACCTGGGAAGCCCGCGGCTACACCGCCTGGAACCCCGCCAGCCCCGTCTTCATCATCGAGACCGCCGGCGTCAAGACGCTCTGCGTGCCCTCCGTCTTCATCGGCTACAACGGTGAAGCGCTCGATGAGATGACGCCGCTCCTCCGCAGCACCGACGTGCTTTCGCAGAAGGCGATGGAGCTGCTCGAAGTGCTCGGCGACAAGGGCGTGCAGCGCGTCTACACCACCATGGGCACCGAGCAGGAATACTTCCTGATCGATCGCGCCTTCTTCGCCATGCGCCCCGACCTCGTCATGGGCGGACGCTCGCTCGTCGGCGCGCCGCCGCCGCGCGGCCAGCAGCTCGAGGACCACTACTTCGGTGGCATCCCCGAGCGCGTGCAGGCCTGTATCGCCGAAGTGGAACACGAGCTGTACAAGCTCGGCGTGCCGATCACCACGCGGCACAACGAAGTCGCCCCGTGCCAGTTCGAGATGGCGCCGCACTACGAAGAGACCGACGTCGCCGTCGATCACAACCAGATGGTGATGTCGGTGCTGCGGAAGGTCGCGCTGCGCCACGGCCTGCAGGCGCTGCTGCACGAGAAGCCGTTCGCCGGCATCAACGGCTCGGGCAAGCACTGCAACTGGTCCATGGCCATCGCCGCCAGCAACCCGGAACTGAACGGCTTCAACCTGCTCAAGCCCGGCAAGACGCCGCACCAGAACGTGCGCTTCCTGCTGTTCCTTGCCGCCGTCCAGAAGGCGGTGCACAAGCACGCCGGCCTGCTCCGCGCCGGCATCGCCACCAGCGGCAACGAACACCGCCTCGGCGCCAACGAAGCACCGCCGGCGATCATCTCGATCTTCATGGGTGAGACGCTCACCAAGGTGATCGACGAGATCGCGGAAGGCCGCACCGGTGGCAAGACCGCCGCCCAGCGCATGCTGGATCTCGGCGTCGCCAAGCTGCCGGAAGTCGCGCAGGACAACACCGATCGCAACCGCACCTCGCCGTTCGCCTTCACCGGCATGAAGTTCGAGTTCCGCGCCGTCGGCTCATCGCAGTCCATCGCCTTCCCGGTGATGCTGCTCAACGCCGCCGCCGCCGAAGCCATCGCCGAACTCACCGAGAAGCTGCGTCAGCTGATCAAGGACGGCACGCCGGTGGATGACGCGGTGCTGAACGTGGTCAGCGAGGCATTCCGCGAGACGAAGGCCGTGCGCTTCGAAGGCAACGGCTACTCGGCCGAGTGGGTGGACGAGGCCGCGCGTCGCGGCCTGCCGAACTTCCGCAAGACGCCGGAAGCGCTCGAGCAGCTGATCACGGCGCAGTCGCGCGCCACGCTCACGGCACTCGGTATCCTCTCCGACGCCGAGCTCGAGAGCCGCTTCCACGTGCGCATGGAACGGTACGTGAAGGACGTGATGATCGAGTTGCTGACGCTGAAGGAGATCGTGGACACGCTCATCCTGCCCGCCGCCTTCGGCTACTACGGCGGTCTGGCACGCGCCGCGTCGCATGCGCACACCGCCGGAATCACGGTGGTGCCGCAGGTGGCCGAGGCGAATCACATCGGCACCATGATACAGGAACTCCAGACGCGCCGAGACGCGCTGGTGAGCGTCATCGACCGCGCCGAGGGGCTGCATCACGACCCCACCGCCCAGGCGAAGCTGCTCACGGGTGAGGGCAGCGAGGCCGCGGCTGGCGTGCGCGACCGTTGCGATGCGCTCGAGCTGGTGGTGGCCGACGACCAGTGGCCGTTGCCGAAGTACCGCGAGATGCTTTTCCCGGTCTGATCGACCGAGGTAGGACCGGCGAAATGGCGGGGTGCGCGTGGCGCGCCTCGCCCTTTCGTCGTTCGGCGCAGTCCGTGCAATGGCCGGTGGTGTCAGGCTGATAGCTTGATAAGAACACGTTCCCACCATCTGGCAGTATCCGTGACCACAGTCCTTCCCCGAATTCTCGCGCCGGCGTTCATCGCGGCAGCGGTCGCTGCCACCGCGCTGCCGGCGCAGCTTCGTCCCGACACCAGTGAAGTCGTGCTGCTGCGCGGGGAGCATCCGTGGCTCTCGCAGGGCGGCCGGTTCACCGACGTGCAACGCATCGTGCGCGATGCGCGCACCGCCGACTCGTCCGCCGGGCCGCGCTGGTCGGGTCGCGGCACGGCGCCGGCTTCGGTGTCCACCGCGGCATTGCGCCACGTGGTGCAGGACATCGAATCGTCGGTCGCCGACCGGGCCGACGCGCAGTTGCTGCTCGATAGCGCGTCACGCGTCGGCAACGCGCCGGCCCGCGCGCTCTTTGACCTCGGCGTGGACATCGCCATCGCACGGCACGCCTTCGTGCACCGACAGGGACGAGTGGACCCGTCACGGGTGCATGCCGAATGGTCGCTGCAACCCGAGGCGCTCGACTATGCGGCGTTGCGCGCCACCATTTCGGGTGGCGGAGACGTCACGGCAGCGTTCACCGCGCTCGAGCCGCAGACGCGCGCCTATCAGCTGCTGGTGCAGGCGTTGGCAGCGGTGCGTGCACAGGACGCGGATACCACCAACCGCCTGCCGGCGGCACCGAAGCGCGCCATCGCGTCGGGTGCGCGGTATGCCGATGCGCGTGCGCTGGCGCGCGTGCTGGTGCAACTGGGGGAACTGCCGGCGACGTTCAACGTCGCCGCGGTGCGCACCACCTACAGCAAGCCCCTCGCCGATGCCATCGGGCGCTGGCAGAATCGCAAGCTGAAGAAAGGTCGCGTGCCAAGTACGCTGACCCCGGCCGTCTACGCGGAGTTGCTGCAGGAGTATCGTAGCCGCGGCGACCGCATCGCGATGGCCATCGAGCGCTGGCGCTGGCTGCCGCACCGCTTCTCCAACGACCCGCTGGTGGTGAACCTGCCCGAATACCGCCTGCACACCTACGGTCGGTTCCAGGGCGGCGCGTCCGACTCGCTGACGATGAACGTCGTGATCGGCCGCGCGGACTCCAACGCCACGCCGGTGTTCGCCGCCAACATGACGCAGGTGGTCTTCAGCCCCCTCTGGCATGTGCCGAAGTCCATCATGATCAACGAAATCCTCCCCGCCGCGACAGCCGACGCGGAGTACCTCGCCAAGCACAACTACGAGCTCACCACCGGCAGCGGCAAGGTGCTCCCCACCACCGCGCGCAACATCGCGAAGATCGGCACCGGCGTGATGGTGCGGCAGAAGTCCGGCGACGACAACTCGCTCGGCAAGGTCAAGTTCCTCCTGCCCAACCCGTACGACATCTACCTCCACGACACGCCGTCACGCAGCCTCTTCTCGCGCAACCGCCGCGACTTCAGCCACGGCTGCGTGCGACTCGGCGACCCGATGGCGATGGCCCGCTACGTCCTCGCCAGCCAGCCCGCCTGGACCGACTCCAAGATCACCGAGGCGATGAATGCTGGCGTCGAACGCTACGTGCGCGTACCGAAGCCGATCCCGGTGCTGATCGTCTACCAGACCGCGGTCGCCGAGCCGGATGGCTCACTGCGGTACTACAACGACGTCTACGGCCACGACTCCACCCTCGCCACCGCGCTGACGAAGGGGCGGTGATCGCGGGCCGCCCAACATCTCAAAGCAGTTCAGTGACACGCAAGGCCGTATCGCACGAACGCTGACAAGACGCGGGGAGCGCAGAATGGTCGCGGAGTCCCCCGCGTCCTCCGCGCTCCCCGCGTGAACATTTTTTACGGACTAACTCGCGCGATAGTACGACAGCCGTGCGAGTGTTCGTCAGAGCGAGATGTTGAGATCGTTCTTCTTCACCCGATACCCGCTCGGCAGCACGAACAGCGAGGCATCCGGCGCCTGCGTGGTGAGTGACGTGAGTTCGACGCTCGACCGCTTCGTGCCTTCGCCCGACTCGGTCACCGTCACGATCGCCTTCACCGGCACCCCCGTGAACAGCGCCGCCCGCGCGCGCGACAGGTTCGCCTGGTGCGTCGCATCCTGCTGCGCCATCGCCGACGAGGCACGCATCATCAGCTCGACCACCGGGTTGCGCGGCACACCCGGGCCGATCGGCACCCAGTAATCGGTCACCACCCGGTGATGCTTCTCCTCGGCGTTCATGCCGAAGACGCCGATGCGCACGTTGTACTCCTCGATCATGCGGTACTGCTTCGTCGCCAGCCCGGCCACCTGTCCGCCGGCACCGATCTCGTTGGCCACGATGCCGGCATCGCGCACCTGCATCTGCACCACGCTGCCGACCATGCCGAGCGCCTTGCCGATGATCTGCTCGAACGTGGAAAGCGGCATTTCGCTGATCTCGCGATCGTCGGGCTTTACCGTGCGCACCGTGTTGGTGGCGAAGTCCACCAGGATGTATTCGCCCTTGTCGCGACGGCCGCTGACATGGGCCGTCGTCGTCACACCCTGCCGATTGCGGCGACGGCGCTCGGACTTCGCATCCATGTCGATGCGCATCTGCTGACCTAGCCACGACACCGTACCGGCCGACACGTCGCCGTCGTCGTCGGTGCTGGTGAACTCGTAGCGGCCCGCCGGCAACGCACGCGGTGCGGCCGAGGCGGTGGCGGCCTGTGCGCGCTGCTGCGCGGGAAGGGCGGAACTGGACGCCACCAGTGTGGCGGCGGCGAGAACGTACGGAATGGAACGACGCATGGGGTGCCTCCTCAGGCAGGAACCGACAGTGGCCATACGCCCCCCTCGCCCCACGGTTTCGCTCCCACCGACGGTCGGGCTCGATCCAGCGTCCCGCTCCGCCGCATCGACTCGCCCGCCCGCAGCCGTAGGAAGTCTGGCGAAGGGCGGTCGAGCCACGCGCCACGCTTACCGGTCCATGGCGAATGCGAACCGCTGCTGTACCACCATTCGCACCTTCTGTCCGCGAATCTCGGCCGGCAGGAATCGCATCCGCGGCAGCGTGACGCGCACCGCGGTGCCGAACGCCTCGTGCGACGTGTCGAGCACCCGGAACGACCCCGGCTCGGCTCGACCCAGCGTGTCCACCACGAACTGCACCAGCGCCTCACCTTCCACACCCGAAGCCTTCAGCATCTCCGGATACGCGGGCCGCGCCGACGACGGCAGTGCGGCGGCGACCTTGTCGACCTGGAAGTCGAAGTGCGGCGCGTCAGCACCGGCGCTGGTGCCCGGAGCACCGTTCGGGTCGCCGTCGCCGCGTCCCCCCGGCGCGAGTGTGCCGGTGAAGTCGGCTGGGTCCGTGGCTGCCGCGCCCAGGTCCACCGGCGGGATGTCGATCGGGATCACCACCGGAGCGATCACCAACTGAAAGCCGTGGTACGACGTCGTGTTGTGCCGCGCGGTAGCCGGCTTGGCCTCGTGCATCGGCTTCGGCTCATCCGGTCGTGCCTCGTGCCGCACCACGACCTCGTCCGGCTTGGGCAGCGCGACCGCATCGCGGTGCGTGAACCGCAGTGCGGCCGCGGCCAGGACGACGTGGAGAACGATCGACACCGTGGTGCCGAGTGGCTTCCGCTGCGGTGCGGCCTGGGATTCCAGCAACTGGTTGAGCATGTCGCCTGCCTCCGATCAACGTGGGTGATCTGTGCTGCCTCTCCCACGAGCATCGGTCCGCGACATTAGTGTCAGATGTGCGTCTTCGTTGCGACGTGCTTACGCGTGCATGACGATTTCGTGAAGCGTTGCGGGAGCATGAAGTCCTCATGGTGGGCTCATGAATGGCATGAGGTGCACCACACGCCGGCCATGGCTAACTTGCATCGCACGTCGATCCCCGCGCCGCACACACTCGACGCATCATGCGTTCGCCGCGCAGAACCTCCCCAGCCACCACGCCTGCCGATGAGTCACCGACGCCGCTCGTTCGTCGTCACGCTTGCGCTGTTGCTTGCCTCGCGGGCACACGCACAGCAGGTGCCCGTCACCACGGTGCTGGTGGACAGTGCACCACACGGTCGCGGCACTGCGATCGCGATGACCGGCGCGTTGATCGTCGCCGGTGCAGCCGGTGCGCAGCTGCTGCACACACCGAAGGCGTGGCCGCGCACGTTCGAGGGATTCGGCAAGCGGGTCGCCGACCAGACCGGCTTCTACATCGCGCAGGCCGGAACCAGTCACCTCGTCAGCCGCGCCACCGGCTATCGCACCGACGACACACCGTGCACCGGCCAGTCACTGCTGCCCTGCGCCGTCGCTCGCACGTTCACCGCCCGCGATCGTCGCAACGTCCGTCGCGCCAACCTGCCGTTCCTCGCCAGCACCCTCGTCGCCACCGCCGCCTCGGTCACCTGGCGCCCCGAGCGCGAAACGCGCAGCCAGGCTCTCTCCTTCGTCGCCACCCGCGTCGGTGTCGTCTTCGCCGGCTTCATCGCCGAGCGCGCATTTCTGGAATGGAAGCGGCGCGACTGACAGCGTCACCGTCGAGCGAACGCTGACCACGACCGTGGTTGTGGCCGCGTCCTCGCCCAAGGCGCGGTGTCGGCGCTGATTGGTGCCGCATGACGTGGCCGCTCGGTCCGGTGATCGCCCCGAGACGCACGCGCTCAGCGCGACTTCGGGGCCGAGCACCTCAGGATGCGGCGCGCAGAGCGATCAGGCGGGCCGTTGATCCGACGGGCCGACCCGGGCTGCTGCGACCACCTCGCAGAGTGCCCGAGCCACCTGCCACCGGGACTCGACCCGCATCCGCGCGAAGATCTGCTCCGCGTGATTACGCGCAGTGAACCGGCTGATGCCCAGTCGCGCCGCGATCTCTGGATTCGTGTGCCCCTCGGCGATCAGCAGCGCGACCTCTGCCTGTCGCTGGGTGAGCCCGCAGGCGTTCATGATCTGCTGTGGCGAAAGCAGCGACGTGTCCGGCGTCGGTGTCGGCTCCGGCGAAACGGCAGGCACCAAGGCCGCCGCCCGCTCCCGAATCACGCGTCGCCGCATCGCGTCCACCCGTGCCATCAGCTCCAGCGTGCGGAACGGCTTCGTGACGTAATCGTCCGCTCCAAGGCGGAACCCCTCCACCTTGTCCGAGTCGGAGTCGCGAGCGGATAGGATCAGCACGGGGCACCAGTGCCCCTCGGCGCGGAGACGCGACAGGAGGGCGAGGCCGTCGAGACCGGGAATGCCGAGATCGAGCACGATGATGTCGGGCGGCTCCACGCGCACCATCGCGAGCGCCTGTCGCCCGTCGCTCGCCACGCTCGCCCGGTATCCCTCGCTTCGGAGGTTCGCCCGCAGCGCGTCGGCAAGGTCGTCATGGTCTTCGACGATCAGGATGCGCAGGCTCAGGCTCACGGCGGTGATGGCGGTCGGGATGCGGGACGGAGTGGCGGGGGTGGTAGCCGGCGCAATCTGGACCAGCCGCTCGCCCCACGCATAGGTCAGTGTCCCATGTCCGCGATCGTCGCAAAGGAGCATGCTCGCGGCCTGCGGGAATGCCATGGGTGAGTGACCCATGGGACACTCGCCGACGCTCGTACACCTTGTACGGCGCGAGCGGCGCCGCCGTGGCCGCCACGTGACCCCCTTCGACCGGCACACCTCGTTGCGCCTCGATCAGATGCGACAAACATTGCGATCCGCCGTCACGCGCCACGCCGGGGAAACGGCCGCCTGGCTCGCCATCGGCGGGACGCTCGCGGCGATGTTTTTCACCGCGCATCAGGTACGCCAGGGCTGGGAGCAGCGACGACTCGCTGCCGAACGCGCCGTGCGCGACCAACTCACGACCGCCGCAGTGCTGATCGGCACGGAAGCGGCGAAGATGAGCGGCCTCGAGCTACGAGCGCTGCTCTGGCCGGTGCTTGGCGCGAACGGGCGACCGAGCGGTCGACCGCTCACGCTCGACGGGTTTGCACGCGCCGGTGCGGGTCAGTTCGCCGCCATGAGCGACGATGTCGGTGCCGCCAGGCCAGGCTACTTCCGCCTCGAGCGCCGCGGCGCCACAGGATGGTCGGCCGATCTGCGCGGTGCGCTCGCCACCGATTCCGCCTACGGACGTGCCATCCTCGACGAGGTCCGCCGCTGGACCAGTCGCGCCGACATCGATCGGCCCGTGGTTCGCATCGGCATCATCCATCCGACCGTGCAGGGTGTGCCTCTGGTCGTCGCGATGGCCCCCGAGCGCGGACCCGACGGGCGCGCCATCGCGCTATTCGGCGTCGCCTATGCTCGCACGGTCGCACTTCGTACGCATGTCGGGCACGTGATGCACGGTGTGTCATTGCTGCCGACACATTCAGGCACACAGAGCGACATCAAAACGGCAGAGAGTGGCACAAGCGAAGCGAATGCCGTCGATAACGACGAGCTGGCGGTGCGGCTGCGCTACGCGAGTGGGCTGCGAGATGCGGTGTCTCCGGCCGGCAGGGACGCCGCGATCTGGCGCTCGGCGTTCGTCGTCACGCGTGACATCGGAGGCCCGGATGGCGGATTCACGGTGGAAGTCGCCGTCTCGGAAGCCGTCGGCCAACGCTACGTGGCTGCCGCGATGCCCTCGGTCAGCGAGCAGCTCATGCTCGGCGGCGTCCTCGTGCTCGGCATCGCATTCGCGGTCGCCGCGGTGCTCAGCCTGCGGCGGCAGTCGAGGCTGGCCGAGGCGCGCCGAACGTTCGTGGCCGCGGTGTCGCACGAGCTGCGCACGCCACTGGCGCATGTGAATGCGCTGAGCGAGACGTTACTCCTCGGCCGCGCGGAGTCGCCAGAGCAGGCCCAGCGCTGGCTTCGCGCCATCCACCGAGAAGGTCGGCGCCTCAGCGTGCTGACGGAGAATGTGCTGCTGCACGCGCGCGGCGAGCGACGCGGACTTCGGGCAGCGCCGCAGTGGACGGACATCGCTGCGGTCGTCCGCGATGCGGTCAACCTCGTCGAGGCGCAGGCGCAGGCACGCTCTGCACACATCGTCCTCACCGGGACGAACCTGGACGGTGCGGTGGAGAATTCGGGCGGGTGGGTCGACGCCGCCGCCGTGCGACAGATCGTCATCAACTTCATCGAGAACGCGCTCAAGTTCGGACCTGACGGGCAGACGGTGACCGTCACGCTCGACATCCAGCACCCGGTGACACATGGCAGCGCAGGGGGTCTGCTGCGCTTGTCGGTCGACGATGCAGGGCCCGGTGTGCCGAGCGCCGACCGTGACCGGATCTGGCAGCCCTTTGTCCGGCTGGCCGAAGGAGGCAGCGCGCCGATGGGGACCGGTCTGGGATTGAGCGTCGTGCGGCAGCTCGTCACGGAGCTCGGCGGACGCTGGTCGGTGTGCGATGCGCCGGGGCGCGGCGCACGGTTTCGCGTGGAACTGCCACTTGTAGCGCCGCCGCCAGGTGTCGCGGAGCGGCCGACCGCAGCTGCTGCATCGTCCGCTGCACAACGACGGAAGGTCGCCGCGAGCGGGCGCTGATTGATGCGGGGGTGATGGGTCACTGCACCATGCTCGCCGTTTCGCGCGGGCGTAGGGTGTGGCTCCCTCAACCCACGAGCGTGCCATGCTGCGGTTCCGCTGTCTGCTGATACTCGTCCCCCGTCGCTTTCTCCGCACAGCCGGTGATCATCCGGCGCTCGCCTCGAGCGCGTTCTTCGCACCGCTCACGCTCCTCGTGCTGGTCACGTCGACACTCGGGGCACAGGTCAGCGGTGCACCCAGCACGCCGCTCCACCTGGCAGCAACCCGCTTCGACTTCATCGCCTCGGGCGATCCCGAGGCGCCCGCGAAGCCGCTTCGCGTCCACAACGGCGGCACCGAGCGGTTCACCGACGTTCGGCTGACGAAGCTCGCGTACTCGGACTCCACGCGCGGTGCGGCGTGGCTCGTCGCGTTGCCCGGCCAGTCTGTCGTCGCGCCGGACGAGTTGGCGACAGTAGGCACACTCTGCGTCGACGCGAGCGGGCTGGCGGCGGGGATCTACCGCGCCAAGGCCGCCGTCGCGGCACGTGAGGTGCCCGAGCCGGTTGCCATCACCGTCACTCTCGTCGTGACCGACGTCGGCGCGCGTGCGCGCCACACGACCGCACGCTGTGGTCCTGCCATCGCGAAGTAGGCCGGGCGCCCGTGTCAGCGGTCGCGGAACGGAGCAAACCAGCGATGCATCGGCCGCGCGCGCCACCACGGGACATGGTGGTCCATCGCTCACGCAGGTGCACCAGAAACCAATTCGTGCGCGCGACTGCGCGCATCGCAATCACCCACATCATGACGGAGACATCTCGTGTCGAGGAAATCAATCGCAAGCCTCATCATCCTCAGCGCCGTACTGTCGGCGTGCTCGGACACCAAGAGCGCCGTGACTGCCCCCGATGTCGGACCAGCGTTGTCCGTGGCGTCGCCTGAAGGCGGCTTCAGCGCGATGGCCGACGGTCCGTCCGACCTGCTCCTCGCGAGCGGCGATGTTTCGCTGCAGCAAGCCGCCAGTGCTGCGCAGTCGGCGACTGGTTCGCGCACATCCGGCCACGTCGGGTTCAGCTTCAGCCCACCGGTGCTGGGGCTCGTGAGCGAACGCTACTCCTTCGTTGCGCTGAGCACCGGTCCGGCCGCGGCACTCGCCGCGAAGGGAGAGTTCGAGATGATGCTCACCACCGCGACGGGAGTGGAGCAGCGAGTGCACGGCGACGTGATCTGCATGAACACCGTCGGCAACACGACGCGGATCGCGGGAAGGCTCGAGTCGGTTTGGATCAACAATGTGCAGCGGCCGATCACTGGCGCCACGCACACCATCTGGACCGTGCAGGACAACGGTGAAGGCCAGGGTACGACGGACACCGCGTCGCCGATGTTCTTCAACAATGCAACCAATGCGCAGCTGCATTGCACCACAGGCTTCACTCCGCCGCAGTTCACCAACCAGGACGGCAACATCCAGGTTCATCAGTGAGCGTAGGTCAGCGCTGAATGACCGCGCGGCGACGCTTGCAAGCGTCGCCGCGTTGGTCGCGTCGGACATCGCTGAGTGAACGTGGACAACGCCCGAACCGCGTCCGACCTTCTGCGGCAGTTCAGTTCTGCGGCTGTGCAGTTCTGCGATGCGCCGTGGCCGTTGGCAGTCTGAAAGGGCAGCGCAAGATCGTGTGAAAACCGAGCTCGATCAGGCGAGGCGTCCGGCAGCACGTCCGGCCTTCTCGCGCTCCGCTTCCTAAATGCCGACCTGCACGTTCACGACTCGATACCGCTTCGAGATGTAGTAGACGGCTCGTGAGGCGCCACCCGGCGCTGGTGCCGGCAATGGCTCCACGGCCATGAAGCCCGCATGGTCCATCCGCACGACCTGAACCGTCCGCCCGGCGCCCGGCGTCTTGAAGTACGCGTTGATCGCCGCCACGACGCCTGCGCAAGTTCGTACATCGGCGACGATCACGACCTTCGTGGAGTCCAGACGCGGAACGCCGACGGCCCGTCGCCATTCTGTCTCCTCCGGTTCCGTTGCCGCAGCGCTCAGTCGCGCAACAGACAGAAGGCGGAGAGCCGTTCCGTCGTCCGTCACCCGCAGACAGCCGCGCACTTGCTGTGCGCGGAGCGTTGTCGCGAGGCACAGCGCCACAACTGCAGTCGCGACGCGAATCGTGAGTGTCATTGTCGACCTCATGGAAGTCGCACTACCACATGCTGCCTGAAGCGCCCGCGGGCCAGACAGGTGAGCGCGATCGGCCCAGACGATCTGCTCAACCGTTCGAATCGTCGCACGCAGTGCCAACATTGCAACAGCGCATCGCAGAAGGGAACAGCCGCAGAACTGCACAGCCGCTGAAGGGCAACTGATTTGTCGAGGATTGTATCGCGCGCAACCGATCGCTTGGCAAGCGCAGTTCCCAAGCAGTCGTCGTCATCACGATGCGCGCCGAAGCCACTCCGAGCGCTCGCACTACTGCGGCTGTGCAGTTCTGCGATGAGCCGTTGTAGGCCGTGATTGGGCGCTCGCACGGTACACGCTGTGAAGTCCGTAGATTTTCAGAAAACGTCGTCAGACTTCGAGCACAGCGCGCATTCGTACGCACACGGTGTATCGACGAAGTCTCCTCCAACTGCCTACATAGTCCGACAGCCGTTCACGTTGGTCCGATGAGTTCACCGTATGGGAGCAGGTCGTAGGTGTTCGGGAACACTCCAGCGACGGAAGCCATAGCGCACCATTCACGTCACGTTGGCCAAGCAGGCGGCGACACCGAATTCCGTGTGAATGCGCCATAGCGCGAGCCGGTCACTATTGCGGAATACTCGCATGAAATGATTCCACCCGCCACGAGGTCACCCCGCCTTGCAGGCGAAGTACCAGCGTCGCCGTCATGCCGCTGTATGAACGATCACCAAGATTAGGAACAACGTAGTCGTAATCGATTCGAACCGTCGCATCGAAAACCCGATGCGTGCTTGAATCACTACTGACGACGATTCTCACAGCAAAGACCTTTCCTGGCAAAAGCTTCGGCGCGGCACCGGCCGCGCCTGCCGTCGACCCCCGACGAATCTGCGGCGCGAGCCGACCGATCACCGGATCAGCCCAGATTTCTGCCGTCGGCATTTGCGTCAGCGTGCCCAGCGTAGCGACTGCGCAAGCGATTCCGTTCAGCGCCACGGCACGGGCAGACGGTGGCGCCTGGAGCCAACCCTGGTCCGACTGCGCGTCAATGGAGTCCTGTCGAGCAGGGCGGCGCTCAGCGTCAACCGCACGACCAGCGTTAGCATACAGGACTTCGGCTGCGATCCGCTCGCAACGAGGTGAGGCTCGTTGAGCCGTCACGCCGCATGGGATCAGGATCGGGATGACCGCCAATGCGCGCGCACGCCACATCATGCAGCCTTTGATGTGCGCCGGAGTATTACGAAACATGATGTGGGAGTGATCGGCCGGAGCGTCACTCGTCCGCCGGGCCAGAGCGCCCGGATGATGGTGGCATGCGTCCTGTAGGTTGATAGTGGATACGTCAACTGCCTTGATAGCTGCGTCAGATAGGTTGATAACATGCGTCAGTTAGCCTGATAAACGCACGTCACTTGAGTTGATAACCCACGACTGTCCGTGGGTTATCAGATCATCTGACGCATGGGTCTATCACCCTAAATGACGCACTTATCAAGCTGACTGACGCATGTCATCAACCTATCTGACGCATGGATTATCAACCTATCTGTCGCACGGAATAGCAAGCAAGATGACGCATCGCTTGCTGCGCTCCATATCACGGATTCGGCTCAGTCAGAGTAGCTCCGACTGGATTGGATAGGCTGCTTGCCTTCCAGTTAAATCCTAATCGCTATCTACGAGCCGCCACGTTCTTGGCCTGCGTTTGTTTCGTCCGATTAGTCTCGGTCGCACGCGCTTGCGGTTTCAGATCGTCCTCAGCGTCGGCTGGCGGAAAGACAATATTCGCGACTCGGAATGTCATCGCTTGACGACTTACGTCAAAGCGTCTGGCGAGCTGCTCAATGGCCTCTTCATCCGTGACGTTGCCCTCGATCTCGGCTAACGCTCTTCGGACGTCTGGCGCCGGCATAAGCAGGGCGGCGGCAAACGCATTGGCTTCGCGTTCTAGTCGATCCGCACCAGTCGACGACGCCCTACTCCGAAACGCGGCGAAATACGGCGTCAGAAACTGACGGTCGATGAATATCGGCAGAGTGTTTCTATGCAAGACAAAATGCGCGATCTCGTGTGCGATTGTGAATCGCTGTCGCACAGGAGCTTGAGAGACGTTGACACCGATAACGCCTGTCTTTTGGTCTTCTTCTAAAAGGAGGACACCTGCAACGTCGTCGCCGAGCACGCTCCGTTGGAGGCGAAGGCCGAGTCGCTGCGCAATTTCTTCTACTGGGACGGGTATCTGCCGGAGCTGAAAGCGCTTCAGCATCCGTGTCGCCTCGGCTTCCGGATTCACTTCTGACGCGGGGCTCTTAGGCTGGTCCATCGGAGTCTTTTGTTGGCCGGGTTTCGCGCTGCACGAAATTGGTCAGGTAACGAAGCGTGGTGGGGTTGTCTTTTGCGGCACGTGCGATTTCGCTCATGATTTCCGGACTTAGATCTGGCGGCGCTGTCCGTGCCGAGAGCTCATCGCGGTGCGGAATGAACTCTAGCATTTCGCACTTTAAGGCGGCCGCAATGTTCCAGAGTACATGTACGGGAGCGCGCTGGCGACCGCGTTCAATGTTGACAATCGATACGCGCGACACGTTGACCGCTAGGGCGAGTTTTGCCTGGCTGAGGTTTAGGTGTCCCCGAGCGACGGCAATGCGCTCACCGATCAGCTCGTACAGTCGGTCGTCGACGTCGTCCCGTGCCATTTGGCAACGATACTCAAGCGCAGCCGTCTACGTAAGTGTGAGTTACACGTCGGCCTGAAATACAGGTAAGCTCCGCAAACAGGTAAGGAGGACAAACATGTACGTGTAAGATACGGGTTGACGTCGGTCTCGTCCGTGGTGATGATCCCTTCGTGTGCAGGCGAGGTCTCACCCACGGACGGAGCAGCGGATGACTGGTACGGAGCACGAGGGCTCAGGCGGCAAAGCAGGAAACGGGACAGGCGCACCCAAGAATGGCGCGGAGGATGACAAGATCGTCTTTTTCATCGACAAGACGCGCTTTGTCGTCTCGGTAACCTCGCTCACTGCACGTGAGCTGTTGCGGGACTACGCCGAGGAGAATCCGGACGAAACCAGCCTCCTGTTGAAGCACGCTGGTGAGCAGCGGAAGTACACGGCTGACGACATTGTAGACCTGAAGAACGGCATGCACTTCAGTGTCCTGCACAATGGTCCGACGACGGTCTCGTGAGCGCAACGAACGAAGGGACAGTTTCGGCGCTCCCCGCTTACGGTGTGGCTCGGCTGGTGGCCGAGCTACAGCGTGGCGGTTATGAGGTCGCCGCCGTCCACGCAGCCGACATGGACTTTGCAATCATCTCGGGCTACCTGGTACCGGCAGGACGATTTGCGGAAAGACAGATTGACCTGGGACTGCCAGCCCCGCCGGACTATCCGAACCGCGTCGGCTCGTCCATCCATATCCGCGCGACGCCGCAGTTGCTGGAATACGAGAATGTGTCAGGTGTGAGGAACATTATTGCAAGCGCACTTGGCCCTGACTGGCGGTACTGGAGTCATCAGTTCCCATGGGCCGGGGAGCGGGATGGATCCGCTCGGCGATTGCTCGCGCATGTCGCCAGCATTTTCGAGCGCGCATAGCCATGGCTGACAAAGAGATCGGGGAGCAGAGCGACGCAGCGCGCGCGGCGCTGCCGGCATCTAGCAGTCGCACAGGGGTACGACGCAGCGTCGCGATGTCGGCGGACCTTCACCAGGCTCTGTGCGAGCATCTGCTGCGTGTGGCAGGCGATGAGGACCTGACCTTTGCGCTGTGGCGACCATCCCACGGCGCAACCCGCAGCACGTACATGCTGCACGCGGTACTCTGGCCGGACGTCGGCGACCGGCAGGTGCACGGCAACGTGAGCTTTAATCTTCAGTACGTGGAGCGCGTGCTGGCCGAAGCCCAGGCGCAGGCCTGTGGTGTGGCCCTGCTCCATAGCCACATTGGCCCTGGCTGGCAGTCCATGTCGACCGACGATGTGATGGCCGAGCGTCGGATCGCCGGATCCGCAGAGCTACTCACCGATTTGCCGCTTGTCGGGCTGACGCTCGGCACCGACGGGACGTGGAGCGCTCGTGTATGGGAACATGATGGGACGCGCTACGAGCCCGACTGGTGCGAATCGGTCCGTGTTGTTGGACGGCGCCTGCTCGTGAGCTGGACGGATTGGCTTGTGCAGCCGCCAGCCGCACGGGAGGTTTTTCGTCGGACTCGGCGCGTCTGGGGCGACGTCGCCCACGGGTCGCTGGCGCGGCTGCGGATCGGCATCGCTGGCCTTGGGAGCGTCGGCATGGCGGTCGCGGAGGGTCTGGCACGCGCTGGCCATGAACGCTTCGTTTTGCTGGATTTTGACGAGGCGCAGGACCACAACATGGATCGTCTGCAAGGTGCCCATACCACTGACGACGTCGGCCGGCTCAAGGTCGAGCTCGCTGATGCGCTGATTCGGCGGTCGGCAACGGCGGCGTCTGTCGACATCCGGATGGTGCCGAGTAGTGTGGTCGAGGAAGTTGGCTACCTGGCCGCGCTGGACTGCGACGTCCTGATGTGCTGTGTCGACCGGCCCTGGGCGCGACACGTATTGAACCACATTGCCTACGCGCACCTGATTCCGGTCATTGATGGCGGTATCGTCGTGCGCTTCCGCGCAAACGCGGCCAAACCTGCCGACTTTCGCGGCGCGGAGTGGGAGGTGCGGACAGCGACACCAGGCGGCGTGTGTCTGGCGTGCGTTGGAGCGTACGATCCGGCGGACGTCGACACGGATCAAAATGGCCTGCTGGACGATCCGTCGTATCTTCGCGGCCTACCCGACTCACATCAGTACAAACAGAATGAGAACGTCTATGCCTTCAGCGCGGCGTTGGCCTCGATGGAGTGCTTACAGCTCGTCGGGCTTGCGGGACAGCTACCAAGCGTTGATGGCGCTCGCGTTCAGCGCCAACACTGGGTAGCTGGCTACGCGCAGACGGACGACGAGCGTCACTGTCTCGCGAGCTGTACGATGCACGAGATGCTCGCCATGGGGGACACCCTATTTCGACTGACTGGGCGGGACGTGACAGCAGCGAAGGCGCGGGATCGGCAGGCTGGAGCAGGCGTCAGCTCAGCCGAACGTTAGGAGTTTTCGCGAGAATCTCAAAGAGAAACACAAAAACCTGCGCAACGGGCTGAGTCCGAAGTGCGATTCGGCCACACAGCGATAGAAAGTTCAACTGCGATCAGAAGCGTTCAGCACCTGATGACTACGTAGCTGGTTTGACCATGCTTACCGCACTTGGTCTCTGCTCCGTGAGCCAAGCAAGCAGATCGCTCCATCGATAGCAGGTCTACGAATGTTGCCCTACTCCGCGGCTCCGTAAGGCCCTGTCGTGCTCCTTCAACCATGGTACAATAAATGGCAGACGTTCGAGTTACGTGCATCATCAAGTCGCCGCCCGCAAGCCGGCATGAGCACATCACGCATCTGGGCAATCAACCGACCTGGCTATGGACGCGTGAACAAGTAATCACGAGCATTGACGCGAAGACGAACACCTTTTATGTGCTTGATGCGAAGACTGGCGCGCGAGCCAACATTGGCGTAGTGCGTCCGAGCCAAGGTTCGCCCTATTTGCGGACGTATGCCGACGGGGTGTGGAACGACAACCTGCTGGCGTTGAAGCAGTGTGGTGGGCGATGACGAAGACCGCTCACTCGGCAGCGTAGTCCGGGATGACGCCGTAATTGGGCAACTGGCCAAATCCTGTCGTCCGGTACCGGGCGGCCGGACTGGCGGCTCAGGAACCTGGCGTGCGGGCCTCGTTGTGCGGGCGCTGCTCGGTATCGCCCCGACAGAGGGGGAACTCGTTGCGGCGTTGGACGGCGACCGGCTCACGGGGGCCGCAGTGGCACTCGCAGCGGTGCTAGCGCGCGGCTCCCACGCAATCGAAGCACTGCATGTCCTGTTGAGTCGCACGACTGCAGTAGCGTCGGCAGCCGCTACGGCGACTAACCGAATTCGTAGCGCTCGACTCACGGCCGCAGTGTTTTGATCGCCGCCGCGGCGTAACGCTAGCAGACAGCGCCATACGCTATGCCTACCCGCAGAAGGCCATGCCCGCGATGGCGCCGACACCAAAGCCGATCCCCGCCGACAGGCGTTCGCGCCCATCCCAGTCCACCCGAACGTCAGGATCGCACGGGAAGACGGTGAACTGGTCGGCGATTGCACGCGCACCAACCAACAGCATCGGCCACCCAAGCAGGACGCTCCGCATCTGGGGCGGAGTGAGTGCATTTGGCATCAGCGGGCCGCGTGTGAGAGCGGCAGCCAGCACCCCCGTCAGCAGCGAGAGGGCGCCGAGCCAAGCGAGCCGGCATCGCTGCGATGGGACAGGACAGTCACGGTGGTCCGCGCACTCTCCCACAGCCGTCGTGGCGTCGTCAGGACGGTGATCACAATGCGCGAAGTAGGTCGAGCGCGGCGGCACGGAATGGGACCCCTGAGAGTCAGACAGTCCGAGCATGTGTGGGGCGGAGCGCCTTCGGCAATTCCGTTCCATCGGCGAACCATCGTCCCGGGCCTGCCTAGTTTGCCGTCTTCAGCGCCGCGAGTTCGCATCTCTCGGCGTCCTTCCCACGACAGTCTGACATGACCATCGAACCAACGACCATGCCTTACATGATAGCCGCGCTCTTCGGCGGCGTCTCCGGCTGCGTGCTTGGACTCACCATCGAGTCCAACCGAGGTATGGGGCGCGAACCCAGTCGCTGGTGGATCATCAGCGTTGGGATGCTGATCGCGATTTGCGTGACCGCCGTTGCGCGGGCTCAAGGCGCATTACTGGTGAGATCCGCGGCGTGTGGTGCGACGTCCGTCGCCGCCTATGCCGTCTGTGTGTGGCTGTGTCGCCTTGTGGGTGAGTGGTGGTTTCAGCGGCAGCGACAGGAGCGGTGCCGTGAATTCGGCTTGTCGGACACCCACGTGCTACTCCATCGTGTCACGTGGGGACTGCGGCGCCGCTACCCAGAGGACCATGGCACACACGTGTTCGCCGACGAGAAGGGGATCGTGCTGGCTGGCGTCTGGATCGATGGCAAACGTCACGCGTGGATTCGGGTCGAGAAAGGCACGAACGCCACTGCCACACCGGAGCGCCAAAAGGCTGTGCGGCCCGACGGCAACGACGAGCGGCCGCCGATCTGGATCATCCGTATCGCGGACCGAGACCCAACGTCAGGAAGATCCCGCACGTGCAAAATTCCTGTGCAGGCCTCGAAGAAATTCGTGGACGCACTCGAAGAGAAGATGGATACGTATCTCGTGTCTTGAAGCATCGACGCGATCATTGCCATTGCCCTCCATCCATGTCGTCCCGTTCATCTGGCGGAGGACGAGGATAGGTCCCTCCAGTCCCCATGCGCCGCACCCCTATGATGATCGTCCCGCGCACCCCGCCGACCGTGACGCCGGACATCCGTGCCTTCGCCCGGTCCGTGCTCTCGGGCCGGGAGCCCATCGGTCTTGCGCATGTCCCCTGTCAGGCGAGGCGGGGTAGCGTAGAGGCGGAGTGCTTCGCAGCCGTCGATGATCAGGTCCGCGAGCTCGGTGGTACCGCGATCCAGGGGTGGGCGCTTTGGGAACACCCTGGCGTCCTGCTGGAAGCGGAATTCCACGCGGTGTGGTGCAGCCCCCTCGGCGGCGTGTGTGATGTGGTCAATCGTGGTGGTGACCCACGCCCACACATACTCTTCATCCCCGATCCGACTCGTCGGTACGCAGGAGCCCCTCTCGACACGGTGCGGCTGCCCCTCGTGACCGACCCGCGCATGGACGAACTGCTTCGTGCCTCAGAGGCGATCTTCGAGATCATGAACCGTGGTGATCGCGCGACGCGGAAGCACATCACCATACCGCGAGTAGAGCACGAGCGACTTCTCGCGTTGCAGGCATTGAAGGGTCATCGCCTCGCGGAGCTCGTCCGCGACCACGGTGCCACCTGAAGCCACATCCGCAGCCTGTGTGTCGTCGCCAGAGGGTTCGCAGCGGTCGATTGGTCGCTGCGGTGTCATCCACGCCTCGCGACTGGCGGAGACGCCACGCGCACGGTTAGGGGTGTGTACTATGAACTGGGTACCATGCCTCCTCTCACGGTGACCAATGCCCATCGTATTTCTGTGTCATGCATCCGAGGACAAGCCACTCGCCCGTCAGATTGCTGAGGCATTCTCGGCCGCCGGCGTCGACACGTTTCTCGACGAGTGGGAGATTGGGACGGGTGACAGTTTCCGGCAGAAGATCGACGCCGGCATCAGCGCGTGCACGCACTTCGTCGTCCTCCTCACGCCGGGAAGCATCACAAAGCCGTGGGTGCGGTTCGAGCTCGATGCCGGGGTGGCGGGGTATCTCGACGGCCGGAACAAGCTCTTCCCGCTGCGCTCGGGCCTCAGTCCCCGGGAACTGCCAGCAACGCTCCAAGGCCTGAACGCGCCGGAGATTGTCGATGTCGCGCGCGATCTCCCGGCGGTGATCGGGGACATGCACGGTGTTTCGCGAAAGCCCCCGCTGGGCCCGACGCCCGCCGTCATGATCAGCGCCGTCAAGGCATCGGAGAGTGGGTTGTCGGCTGCGGCCTATGCCATCGCCATGACGATGGTCGAGAATTCGGTGAACGCTCGGTACGGAGACCCCCAGCGTTCTGCCACGGAGGTAGGCAGAGAATGCGCGCTCACGGAGCAGGCCCTTGTCGAGGCTCTCGACGAGCTCGATGAGCACAGCTTCATCAAGACGATCCCGCCGATACACGCCAGGGCGCTGTCGGTCATGACCATCATGCCACTTGAGAGGCTGTTCGTTGAGATGGATCGTTTCGCGATGCCTTGGAACCCTGAAGCCGACGCCCGCCTCGTTGCCGCGACTCTGATCAACATCTTCCACGGCCATACATCGTCACCCAAGATCGCCTCCGAGTTGGGATGGACTCCACGCCGCCTCAATCCTGCCGTCGCGGTATTGGTGGCGGCCGGTCTCGTGGCGACTGGAAACGAGATCAACCCAGAATGGCGGTACGTCGACGTGAGGGAAACGCCACGGACGAAGCGGTTTCTTCGTGATGGCTAGCGCATCCTCGTGCGAACGCGCGCACGCGACAGGGGCGCGCACCATTACCGGCGGCCAGGTCGAGGTCCTATGACCCGCGGGGAGGGGGTGGCGGCCGTCGCCGCGCCATTGATGGCCGAGTGCCTTACGCACTTGTGCGCGGTCGCTGCGTCCATCACGACAGGCATGACCATCGAGGCACTTGATACGTTTCCGTGCATGGCGGCCTGCTATCTCGAAAAGCAGATCGAACACGCCCGTGGCATCCTGCTGCTGGGCGCGCACCCCGACGCGCGCCTCGTCGCGCGGGCAATGCTTGAAGGCTTCTGGCAGCTATCGTGGGCATCACAAGATCAGGACGTTCGCGCGCATCGCTGGATGACGTTCGCGTATGTCTGCGATTGGCGCACGATTCAGCACCGCGAAGCCCGCGGCGACGAGGTACCGGCCAACGAGCGGGCCGTCGTCGCAGAAGGTCTTGCCCAGTTCGGACCGCAGTTTCTCCGGCGCAAGCCTCGAGCGGTGCCCTTGGCGAACGGGACGACAATGATGGACCCGTACTCGTCCTCTTGGCACGGCAAGAGCGTCGGCGAATTGGCTCGGGAAGCCCACGACGAGAGCGAGTACGTCCGGGCCTACGCGCTGTTTTCGGATCGTGGGCACTGGGACACGGCGGAGGCTGGCCGATCTCTCGACCTCGCCCACGGCAAGGTGCTGTTCAGTGGCGCGTCGCCCGAAGGCTGGGCGAGCGCCCTGCACATCGGCTTCGAGTATCTGTTCCGGACGGCGATGTTGGTCGACACGACGCTCTCGCGAGATCGTAGTGGTGCGCTCGAAGACGTCATCCAGCGATACGCGGCGAGAGGCAGGGAGGCTGGACTCAATATGACGACACCTGTCGAACCGCCTATTGGCGGGTGATGCCGTTGAAGGAGGTCGAGGCTAGCCGACACGGGGGCGGCACCCATCGATCCCCGAATGGCGGATGAGCTTGGCAGGTCGGACTTTCGGGCGCAAAGACTTATGTGACCCGCGACGCAAAGACTTCCGGACAACGGCAGACGTGCGTGCATCGGTTCGCGTCAGAGTGCGCCTCCGTGAAGCTCCGCGCGTCTCAACCATCAGTTTGATGGACGGCATGACGGAGCGCGTTCGGTGTGCGAGCCCGGCCCGCACGCGATGCGGACAGGGCGGAGAGTATGCATCCATCACCCCGCAAGATCAGCACTGCGCAGAGAGCCAATCCTGCAGCAAATCTCGGAATGTGCAGAGGACACTATCGATCCAGTCAAGCGCGTCGGAGATCTCGCTCATTTCCGCCTCGATCAACTCGTAGTTGATGTGGCGTACCTCGGCGAGGTGAGGACTGCCATTGAGGTCCTCAGGATAGCGGAACACCATCGACTTCGGATCGGTCGCACCCAACTGTCGCAGTGCTTTCTCTAGGGACTTTAGTTCCGTCTGCGGAAGCCTTTCGCCGAACTCTCGATACACTTCGTCCAACAAGAGTCGCGCGCTGTTCCACAGTGTCGACAGACCGTGGCTCCCAATGGGAGGAGCTTCGCGCCGCAACAGATACGACGCTTGCCGGATCGTCGCCTTCAACTGCAGCTCGAAGTGATGGCGCCAAAGGAAGAGAACCGGAAAAATGAGCGCGTCTTGGTCACGGTGCGTATTGCAAACGTGTTGGGTAAGACGCTCTGCAGCACGACGGTATCCGCTGGCGTAAATTCGCCACTGATCGGAGCCGTATCCGACACACGCATTCAGGTGTGGATTTGGACCAGGGCCGAACGTGGGGAGCGTCATGCCGAACTCAGGGAAGGAGGAATGACTGCGAGATGCTCAAGACTATTCGCGAGCTGTGATACAGCGCAGCACCATTGCCAGCCCGCCGCCGTGCCGCGCGCACGGCGCTGTGCGCGAAAATCGTTTGCAGCGCGACTCTTGTTCAACGATGATGTCGCGGAGAGAACACCCCGCCGTCGGTTCACCACGTAATTATCATTGCGTGTGCTGCCAGCCGTACGACGGCTCGTCCAGCATCCCGCCCGCCCCGCTTCCTCCGCTATGGCAGAACACCCGACCGGCGGCCGGCAAAACCCAAGCACGCGAGCACGTCATAGCGCTCTCAGTGTTCACTCTCGCTGTGTCAATGATCGCTTGAGATTACACACTGGGTTGGAAATTGCAGACGATCACTGACAGGATGTGCGCGAACGTACCTTGGCACCCCAGCGACGGCGCCATTCGGCCGGCAACATTGTAGCGGAGTGAACCTCGGGCAGTGTCGGATGCAAGATAACGTGACGAGGACAGACCCTCCGATGCCAGAACGTACAAGCGTATTTGGCCTTGTGGAAATCCGGCTCTTGCGCGAGATGTAATCCAGGGGAACGTTTCGGTACCATGCCACGACATCCCGGACAGCTCGCACGCGGTACCAAGAAGCCATCGAATACACGGGGCACGGGCGACCTGCATTCAGCCGCATCTGACAGCACCAGTGTAGGGCCGCCACGACCGCGAGGCGAAATTGTGATCGGGCTCGTGGCACCTCTCGGTGCACCATTGACCGAGGTTGAAGAGGAGCTTCGCGCTGCTTTGCAGCGTCTGAACTACACACCAGCATTAGTCAATCTGATGTCTGGTGTCGTAACGGACCGCATCCGACGCCGGGAGAAGGCCAGCGAGTTTCATAGCAATCTGGCGAGAGCGTACGCACAGAAAATGTGGCTCGGAACGAAGCGCTGCGCCGATGCGGGACGTACGGATGCAATGGCGTTTATCGCTCTCGACGAAATCGCACAGTCGCGCGCGCTGTATAATGCACGGCACGACAGACCTTCTGAGGCTCCGGTTCCTAGTCGTGTATACCTCATCCACCAGCTCAAGCGTCCAGACGAAGTGCGCGTCATGCGTGACATCTACGGCGACCGTTTTCTACTTGTTGCGGTATGGGCATCGCGGAGCGAGCGCATCAAGCGTCTGACGAAGTTGTTTGCTGGCGAACTGCTTGGCACCGATGATGCTCGGTTTGCGGCAGATGCGGAGAAGCTTGTGGATCGAGATGAGCGCGAGCGAAGTGCACCGGCTGATTCCGACCCGCAGTCGCACCATTTCGGCCAGAACGTCCGAGAAACGTTCCCGTTAGCTGACTTCTTCGTCGCGCACAGCGCCACTGGGTTGTGGCGGAACGCGGTGCATCGCTTTGTGGACGCGCTTCTGGGAAGCCCGACGTGCAGCCCGAGTCACGATGAAGTTGGGATGAACCTTGCCTACTCAGCGGCGCTGCGAAGCGCGTCACTTGCCAGGCAGGTCGGTGCCGCAATCTGCGCGCCTGATGGTTCCGTCATTAGCACTGGGATGAACGAAGTCCCTCGTCCCGGTGGAGGCGCGTACTGGACAGGTGATATCCCGGACGACAGAGACATTGTCGTCGGTGTCGATGCGAGCAATGCATTTCGCATTGGACTCGTTCTCGACATGCTGCAGCAGCTCCAGTCGCGTGGTTGGTTCCGTGCAAAGTACACAAAGCTAGACGAGCTTGCGTTGCTGTCCGCCGCTCGAGAGGAAGGTGCGGCTCCTGACCTGCTCGGGAATCTACGAGTCATGGATATTCTGGATCATATGCGTGCGATGCATGCGGAACAGGCAGCAATCGCGGGTGCTGCGCTTCGGGGAGTTGCCGTTGCAGGCGCAACCCTTTACGTCACGACATATCCTTGCCACGAATGTGCTCGACTCATCCTCGGAGCAGGCATCGGCCGCGTCGTCTACGTCGAACCCTACGCAAAGAGTCGGGCGCGTGAGCTGTATCCTGCTGGCATCACCGATGAACTTCCGAACGATCACAGCGTCGACAATCGCATTCCGTTTGTGCCGTTCTTCGGTGTTGCGCCGCGGGCCTATCGTCGTGTGTTCGAATGGGGTAGCAGGAAGACAGCAGGCGGAGCGCTAACAGCGTGGGGTCCGAACACAGCGTTTCTTAAGGGTGCCTCAGAGTATGAGGGGTACATCAGCAATGAACAGCAGGCGCGAGATCGATATTTGAGTGACGTACATCAGCGGACGCTGCAGCGACGAGGTGTTCCCACTCGCGGAAGTCGGGAAGCCTGATCGCGCCACGTGTGCGCGGTATGGGCCCCCCGAGCGCGCCATCTTAGACTGTGGCACGGGTAGCTGCCGTGCTCAGCGCAGTGAGCCGGGCTGCCGGTTGGCCTACCGCACGAGTAGACTCGTGCGGAGCATACGACTGAGTATCCAGACGTCAGGAGGAAGCGTGACCTACACAGAGTGGCTTGAACAGTTTACCCGCCGCATCGAACAAGAAAAGGAGCGTTGGCCGGAGTGGATGAAGCACACGGCGGAGGAGTATCGCAGCCTCTCGGAGCAAAAAAAACCTGCGAGTGTGGGTACCAAGAAGTTGTCGCCTGCTTCGTCTCGTTCCCGTACGCGATAATCCGCTGAATGGTGATGCCGATACGGCGGCGGTTGTGTCCTATACGCTCATCCGCAATGCTCCCTGACAATGCAATGACTGTCAGTCGTCAGACGCTAGCCAACACGGCCTCGCCCCTAGTGCATGGTGGCTTTGGTGCTCGGCAAGGCGACAGCCATCTAAGGCGATCATCGATGCGTGGTATGATAAGTATCGGCTGATCGAAGTGCTCGGGCGGAAGAGGCTTGGCGCACTCGAAGTGACCAGGCCTCGGGCTGTCTCCGAGTTACGAAGGGGCCGCAGCCTCAAGCGCATGCAGCACCGCCGAGGTGTCACTGTAGTCGTGGATCACCGTCTTCGCTCCGGCGTCCCGGAGCCGCGCCGCGCCGCTGCCGACGCCACGACCGACAAACGGCACGCCCAGCTCGCGAGCGACAGCGATGTCCCAGACGCCATCGCCGATGAGAACGACGCGGTCGAAGGAACTGGCGGATGTGTGTCCGTCTACCCGGTAGCACGCCCGCTCGAGCGCGGTCCGGAACACCGCCACGCGGGCGGGCCCGTCCTCAGACGTCGCGAGCACCAAGTGGGCGGCACGGAGCCCGGCGCTGCGCAGCTTGAATAGCGCGGCCCGGCGCCAGGCACCGGTGGCCAGCACCGGCATCCAGCCCAGGCGGGGCAGGTCGGCGAGCAGCTGCGCGGCACCCCGAACCGACTGGATCGGTGCCTGTCGACACGCCTCGCTCAAGCCAGCTACGAAGTGCTCGACGGTCCGCGCGAGCGCTGCGGGTGAGGGCTGCGAGCGTGTGGCTCGTTCGTAGGCCTCACACGCGATGCCCTGATCGGTCACGTGCTGATATCTGCTCCAATCCTGGTCGATGTTGTCGAGCCCCAGACCGGTGTGCAACGCGTGCACGAAGCAGGCATCCTCGGTCGCTGTGTTGTCGAGCAGCGTGCCGTCGATATCGAAGATCGCGAGGTTCACGTGCGCGTGGAGTCTGTGGTTTGAGGCCGGCGGTGTGGACAGGCTACACCGCTGAATTCAGAAGCGGCGCGAGGGGCCGTGCTCAAGCGCATCGTAACCACATCACGACCGTCTCCCTGACTGGGGCGCGAGTCCGTGATGGCGGACGTTGCGCGCAGAGTGTCGAGATGCCAACGCGCCCCGTAACTGCCAAGTAGACCCTTTAGCATCGCGTCGTGCTCCTCCGCGCGAATCGCTGGGTCGCCCGTGCGGTGCTCATGCAGCGCTGACACGTGTCGGAACGCGGCGAGCTTGGCGGCGATCCAGGCCTCGCGGCGTGCGCTCGGTGCCGTGCCGGTCTGCAGGAGCGGCGTTGGGTTGTCCGGAGCGTCCGGAGTGAACAGCCCCAGCACCTCAGGAAGCGTCCACCGCCGCCCAGCGAAGTAGGTGCAGTCGCCGTCCGGCATTTCGATGTAACTCGTCGTCGGGTCGACCACGCCGGCGTCGCGTTCGAGCCAGGCGTGATCGAATTGGAGGCCACTGCGGACCACGACCACGCCTTCCACATATGTGGCGTTGGGGAAGCGTGGGAGGGCGCACAGGGCATTGTGGTAGCAGCAGCCGTCCGGTGCCCGGACGGCCCGGGCGAGGCGTTGGGAGGTGGCCGGGTCCACGCAGGTGGGTGCGGCAAGCTCGGGATCGAGGAGGGGAAGCACAGACATTGGCGAACTCTTGCCGCGGTGCGACGGATGAGGGGTCCACCCAGTCTAGGACAGTCAGCGGCGGTCGCCGGGCGACAGTCGTCATGCTCATGCCAGCCCTACGTCGTCAGCGTCGCATCGGCGCGACGACGGCCGCACATCTGGGTTGCCTCAAAGCAGTAGGCTGCCTGCCGTTGCCGTCGCAGGAACTGAGGACGACGTGAGCAGCGTCGCGGCGAGCGCACGCGCCTCTAGTGTCCACCGGGCAAGTCGCTCCGCGAGGTGGGCAAGATATTCCGTGAACTCAAACGGCGTTGACGCGAGTGCCGCAAAGACGCTGAGCCAGTGGCGCTCTTCAGTCGAGAACGCGGACCACAGGCTCCCGATCACATCTGGGGACGTCTGTGCCACGTGTCGCCAATCCTCAGCAGCAATTGTTGAGACGATGGGTGCAGTGACGGATGAATTCCTCAGGACATGCTCAACGGCCTCGAGGCGTATCCACTCGTCTGTGTCCGGCGTGTTCACGAGCGCGAATGCTTGCGCGAGCTCTTCACGCCGAAGCCGCGCGTTTTGGAGTAATGCCGTGACGGTAACTGGATGCTCCGCGTGCAGTGCGCGCACCGCAGCCTGGAAGTCAGCCTGCTTCATGCAGGCCGGCAGGTCCCACGGCAGAAGGCCGTCGCCAAGGAAACTGCAGCCAATTTTGCTGCGCATAGATGCATCGCGCAAAACGAGGCGTGCCAGCACTGCATCTGACCCCAACTCTTGCCCTACCCACTGCACGCACATTTCCCAGAGATTCCGAAAGCCGCGGGTGCGTGTCTCGTGCCCACCGGCTTCTAAGAGAGGAATCATGGCGTCACGAAAGAGCGCGAGCACACTCGGGTGCGTGTTGCCGCCGTGAATCAGCAGCATGAGGGTAAACGGGGTCGCGACCTCGCCGAGCACAAAGGACAGTGAGGCGTGTGTTTGCGTCGCAGGCCAGGCGTGGTACGCCATGTGCAGCGGTATCGCGAAGACGGGCGGTGCAATTTGGTGCGTGCGCTTCTTCGCCACGTAGTACGGACCGGTGAGCTGCGCAGCTACCCGTAGCCCGAACAGGACCTCGTCTCGGGTAACGATGCGCTCTGTCGAGGAGCGCGTCGGGATCGCGAGGACAAACGGTGCCAGCTCTTCGGCGAGAGGGGGCTCCGGTTTATGACGAGGGCGGCGCATGGCGAGGCAGAGTTCGAGGGCGGCGGTGGACACCGCCAGCCTAGGGGGGGCAGTGGGCCTGACGCGGCGAACTCGTTTTGTCCCGCGCCCCCCTCGGGTGTGCGCTCCCGGTCCACCTCAACGGCATCTTGGGAATCGAGCGCTCGGCTCGCGTACCGCCGGAGACCTCGCGCTGTTCGCCTACCGCGTTCGGACCGAGCGGGAGCGGCAGGGCGAGGAGCAGCGGGACTTCGTCGAGGGGTCGGGCATCTCCCAGCAGGCCCTCTCCGAGTGGGAGCGTGGGGTCCGGGTCCACATCACCACCGAGATGCTGTACCTCGCGGCGCGCCTGACCGGCCTGCACATCCGCGAGCTCATGGCGCGGTCGACCAGCGCCCACACCGCCGAGCGGCGGGTGTTCTCTACGGCGGCTCCCTGCGGACAAAGGACCGCGCGCGCGGTCCGTGCGCCCCTATTTGCGGCGAGCTCGACAGCAATAGTAAACATCAGATACGCGGGAGAACTATGTGTAATTCCTATTCGAACTTGCCTCGTCGTCGGTCGTTTCTCGGAGCAGAATAGACACAGCGTGCGTTTCATGTATGCTTGACACAGATCGCCTCCCTCCACTGCCCTCGCTCATTGCCCTCACATTTCCGGACGTCCGTTGTTGGCTCTGGTAGCGCTCACGAGCGCGCCAGACACTCGTGGACGGTCAAGGGTGCTGTGTCAGACACGTGGTTGCGTCCGACAAAACACGTGCCGCCAGCCCGCCAGCAAAGCGTGCGTGCTATTGCGGGAGTGGGACTTGTCGGGGACTGCCACGCTGAGCCACGGTCGCCGCGGCAGATACTTCTCGCGAGCACCGGCGTCTATCAACGCCTGGGCCTCGCGCCAGCAACGCTGCGAGAATCGGTTACGCTCAATGCGGACCCGAGCGTATGGCCCTCTGGAAGCCTTGTCGCACTTGGGCCGGAGGTTGTCTTGCGCGTCATGTTTCGCTGTGAGCCGTGCGCAAGACTCAATGCCTACCGACCGGGGCTTCACCGGGCTGTCGGATCGGATCGAGGTCTTTTGGCTCGGGTAATACGAGGTGGCACTATCAACGTTGGCGATACCGTTGCGCTGAGTCCGCCCATCTTCCGCGCTTGGTCGGATGCGTGGGAGGATCGTCTCGTCGACGTTGTGCGGAGTATACCGTCTACTGAAGTCACGGACTTTCTTACCCTCGCGAAGCTCATCGGCGTCGCATCGGCCTATTGCAGAGTGTTTCCACGTTCACTTGAGAAGCACGGTGCGCTTCGCGCGCGCGTTGTGGCAGGCGCGTCTCTTCTTGGGCAAGCACCGTGGTCCGGCGACACACTCTTCGCTGATGAGCTGGCGACCGAGACTCTTATCGGTGCGTGAGTCTTGCAGTGTGCAGTTCAGGTGCGGCACGTTCGCGCGCCCAACCATATACTCAGAGACGTGGAGACACCAATGACCGATCAGCAAAACAGTGTGTTGTCGGAGGAAAGCGTCGGCATCCGTCACGCGATGGCAGACTTTTTCCGAACCGAGGCCGTCAAGTCAACGACAATTGAAAGTCACGGGGCGCGCCTGCTGGTCACGAAGGGACGTCGTTTTGGCAATGAACCTGCGACGGCAGACGTCGTGGTCGAGTATCCGGTCGTTCCAACCAGGCTAGAAGACGACGCCGACACGTGGCTTCGCTAACGCTCCTTCCTCGCACATTTTCTATCATTGTCTGCGTCCGACGCTGTTTCGCCAAAGGTGACGACCCACGAAGGGCATACCGCCGCGCCGAATCCGGCCCGAATCAAACCTCAGCGATCCGTAAAGCGAGCGGTTGGTCACAGCGACTCGCGCCCGTTCTCATCGTTTGATGACTATGCCGAGTGGGTCGTAGCCCTCGGTCGGGCCGAATGTGTTGCAGATGTACGCACCAAGCATAAAGATCTGTGGGGCGCGCTACTGATGGAGTGGTATGCCCAAGGACAGCTCGCGTGCGTCTTTGCCCAAGTGCTGGCGCGCAATATGTCGGAAGCTGAGATTTGGCCAACTGTTGTCGTAAGTGGCTCATGGACTGCAGAGATGGTCACGGCGACCGTGGATGCTGCGGCAGAGGAAGGCGCTGAAGTGATACAGTTACTGTTCGCGTGCGAAGGCACAGTCGAGGACGCGATCAGTATTACGACACGCCTCGCAGCACATCCGCGCTGGGCAAGTGCAGACCGCGGATGGCTTGAAGGCGAAAGCGGCGATTCGGTGCAGATCGGGTTGCAGTGGATTTCATCTGACAATACTTACGAATCGTGGGTGCTCGGAATTGCGCCATTCGAGACAATGCCGTTCACGCGCCGTTGGATTGGTGCGCCCTTCATTGCCTTGGTACTGCGGCCGACACCGCCAGCCACGGAGCGCGCGGAAGCGCCCATCGGAGATAGTGGCCTGCCGTCTGCACACCTGGCGCACGTTGACGACACGTTAGGTGCGGACTCGGTAAAGCGCTTAAAGTGGACCGAGGGAACGCGCCGCGCCAAACGTGCACTCATCAGCCCAGATCCACTCTCGAGAGCCCGCGCAAAGGTGACCTTTGCTTTGCCAGCATGGGCAGGTGCTTCGCTCATCAACCCCAGTGTCGAGTGAGCTAGCGATTGCGTCGTTGCTCAGTGATCACGGTGTTCCTTTCAGACAGCGCGGAAGGGAGCGGCGCGGCGGCGGCGGCGCTCAAGTGCGCGAGCAATCTGATGATTTACGTGGTGAGCACTAACGGCATTCAATCGTACGCGGATGGGCCGGATCGCGTGCAGATCACACCGGGATTCCAGTGGCACGGTGATTAGCTGGCGCCGTCTCGAAGTACCCTCGCGGAGAGCCCCGCCATGACAGCTTGGGACCGCTCTCCATATAGAGCGGACTGGCATTTTCTGCCCCAAGTCATCAAAGGCTGGAAGTAGCCCCGTATAGCGTGAGCACCGTGAATGTCTGATTCTGAATCGGCTTCTTCTTTCGACGCATCGTCGGCTGCGCATGCAGGTGCCGCACACCCATCAGCATTTCCTCATACGTCATTTCGCGGTAAGCCATAAAACGATATGTGACATTGCGCGCTTCATCACGGATCGTATTTGCTACTTCAGGTAACCGCATCGTTGCTCCAAGGACTTAGAGGACCGTCGCCCGACGAAGACAATACAAGTATCATTGCGTCGACGACGGTAGCGTGGTGTGTGCGAACACCACGGACACACCGCGCCGTATGCTGTGATTATACCCTAAGCGTGACGTCTGTGCGCAGGCACTATTTCGCGCGCTGCGAGAGAGTGCTTGCCGCTGCAGACTTTTCCGTCGGCGATGAAAGAGGGTTGCGAAGTACGCTTGATGCAGCAGAAGCTGCCCGTGCACTACTTGTCTCGCGCGCGGCCTGATGTTGCGTCAGTGCGCTCGCGGCTGCGGACCGTTCCGCCCGCGTCGAAGACCGATTCGCAAGGATGCTTCCTGCCTTCGACGCCACACTGGCACTAGTTCCCTTTTTCATGTGCATGCTCCCAGAATGAAATGTTAGACTGCAAAACATCGAAGCGTGTTGATGACACAGACGGCCGACACGCACTGGAACTACGGGACTACACACGGACCGATAAATACTTCAGGACGAGAATGGCAGACCAGTTCTGGACGCATCGTAGAACACATCGCGATCACGGCAATTGCGTCGCCGAGTGCGTCAAACATTTCCAAGCATCCGGCGGAGCAGCAACCGGGCGGCATTCGAGCACCAGCTCGTTCAAATACTGCTGACGCGTGTCGTCCGATTCGCGCTGTAAGTCCGCCAGTGGCCGCTGAAAGTCTTCGCGGCGATGACAATCTGCGTACTGTTTGCGCTCACCACAGCCACAGAACTCTTGCGGCCGATCTCTGAGCCGCCGAACCAACGCCGTGCAGTGTTGCGGACCGGGGTAGCGGCCAAGCCAACACTCGTGTAGAACTTTTGCCGCCCACAGGACGCTCATATTCACGAAGTCCAGCAACGGATGCAGTCCAGGCAACCAGTCGCACCGCATACAGACACACAGCGATCCATCGGGCTGCTGATGATGCGAACGAACCGGCAGTCCGTGGAGCGGCCCCCCGTGCCAACGAGCCCAGACACGAACGGTTGGCACAAGTGGTGGGACCCTGTTACCCCGGACGTGAAACACGCGCGTCCGAGTCCGCCACTTCAGTGGACTGTCTGCGTCTTCGTAGCCCCAAAGCCTGCTCTCAAGGCGCGCCGGAACCTCAAGCAGAATCTTGAAGCCGACGTTCGACTCTGGGAACGGATTGGCGTGCAGTAGCAGATACAGGTACCGTGCAGAGCTGGCCGTGACTTCGACGTCAGGGTAGAACTCGACCAGACTCTCCACGTCACGCATCATTACGACATCCTTGAGTGCCGTCGCCACGTGGCCACGGCCCACTGTTATAGCCCTGAGGGTGTGTGCGGGGGCACAGGACGCGGCTTCGGCGGACGATGCTCGTCGTCCCGTCCCCGGTCCGGTTGTGGGTCCGGCTTCTTGTCCTTCGATTCCTGGCTCATCTGTCGAATGCTCCTGCCTCGGATCCATGGGTGTCGATGCGGTGTCGCCGAGGACTATCACCCCATCGAGGCCAACTAGAATTCCTTCGGCCCGCTCAACCGCTGCCCCGAACGCCTCGAGAACCTGTACTCCCTGCGTGTTCGTCATCTGCTCCTCCATCGAGACGCCTTGACGAACCCGCCCGGGAGCTGCATCGTGAGCCTGTAGAGAACGACCTCCGTTTTGTTCTCTGCTATAACCATTACGAAGGCTGGCCAGTCTGTCAACTGTAGCGAACGAAGTGGCCATGTGTTCTCTGTGAAGTCTCATGGATGAATCGACCGCGCGCCTGCTCGGCGCCCGAATAGCCCTCCTCAGGGAGGACAAGGGTTTGTCGCTTGGCGACTTGTCAGAGCGGACCGGCATCGCCAAGAGCTATTTGTCCCGGTTAGAACGAGGCGAATCCCTCAATCTCGGCCTGACGACGCTCAGCACGATTGCCACCGCGTTTGGGCAAACGGTCCACGACCTGTTGCCCAAACCAAGTGACAGCGCAGATCAGAACGCTGAGGCAGAGCCTGCTGACGGAATTGCTTTTGAGCGCATTGTTGGCGCGCTACCTGCGCCACTACAGCAATTTTTAGAAGAGGAACGCGCAAAAAATTGCCCTGTGCCCGTAGAGGCAGTCCGAGCACTATCGCTACTGAAGCTGCGCGGTAAGCATCCCGAAACGGCAGATGACTACCGGTTGTTCTTCGGAGTAATGCAGCGCTTCCTGAAGTAATGTGCCCGTCGCCCGGCGGACAGTTTTCCGTTCTTCTGCCGAGGGCCGAACGTGCACGCACGCCGGATAGACCCAAGCGTCGCAGCATTGCTGGCAGCAGAGCCTGACGCAGAGGATGCCGTCGACGCGATACGGCGACGAGCGCGGGCGCTGATTCGTGAAGTGCAGCAGGTGGCGACATGGGACGGCCCCCCGTTCGACCTGACTGCACTCGCCTCGTACAAGGGGTTCCACGTCGAGACTTCGACGCTGCTGCGTTCCTCGCAGGAGGCGTTCATCGTTCCAGGCGTGATAACGTTGAACGGAAACAAGCCTCCATCCCGCCGCCGCTATTCGTTGGCGCACGAGATCGGACATACACTGTTCCCAGATTTCGATGACGCGCTGCGTCAGACCAGAAAGCTATGGCGCGACCAGTCGAGTGCTTCACGTGCGAACGCATCTGACACCAACGTTGAACACCTCTGTCAGGTAGCCGCAGCCGAATTTCTCCTACCTGAATTTGCATTTCGGCGGCTGCTGAACGCCGACGACCTCTCGTTGGCGACTGTGGTGTCGCTCGCCGCACGCTTCGAAGCATCTATCGAAGCCACGTGCCGCCGATCTATCGAACTGACGTCGAAGCGGGCGCTGGCAATCTTTGTTCAGCCATGGGACACGACGAAGCAAACGTTTTCTCGAGGGTATGCGCCGCGAGTACCCCTCCGCGTCGTCCGTGCGCATGCATCACCGGCGATGGGCGTCTGTGACGTCCGACCTGGTACACCAGCGGCGCTGACCTCTGTCGTTTCGAAGGCGTGGATGCGCGCTCTCGCCCCAACACTTGGCGTGGACATTTACACCGCCACGGAAGTATGGCCCGTTAGTGAAGCAGGCGAAGCCACTGATACTTCGTTTACCTGTGAGGCGATGGTATTGCCATATCGCTCGCCATCGCCGTGCGAAGTGATCGGGTTGTTTCGGTTTCCCTAGGGAAGCTCTGAATAAGTGATTGCGGGGCGCGCGATTTCGTGCGGACCGGTGGTTGGGGAGGGTTCGGAGCGGCGACACTACGTGCATTGGCGCGACAGTTTGCGGCGCACCAGGCACAGGTTGGCCAGCGCGAACATGGTCAGGACGGGCGCGGTGTTCTTCGCCAAACCACGATACCGCACCATCGTGAAGCCGCAGAGCCGCTTCACCACGTGAAAGGCTTGCCCACACCGCGCTCTCACTTTGGACCGACTGCGGTCCGACGCTCCCCTCATCTCTGGTCCAATCGTTATAAGAGATTGGATGAAGAGTGGTCCTGCCGATTGTTGTCGAACGTAGCCGCGTATTGCACGGGCGTCAGGTTGCCGTGCGAGCCGCGCGCTAGGCGTCCTGACGTTCCCGAGGGCTCTCGCGGCCGAGTCACGATCAATGTTCGGGTGACTGGCACGCGACCGTCACTTGATCAGGTTACCGACGTCACGCGACATGCCAGCGGTAGCGTGACTGTTGACCGGGCGGATGTCGCGGACGATACATCGAAAGCGCCGTAGTCTGCGCGGCCTGATCGAGCCGTGTTGGGAACTGCTGCGGGCGTCGATCAATAGGTGCAGCATGCCGGCGGCTCCGGCGTGCCGGCGTCAGTCAAACGGGTCAGATGTCACGAACACGATCTTGATCGCAGCAATCGCGGCGGTCTGGTTTTCGGGCTCAAGCGGGATTGCGCGGCCCGTCAGAGAGGCGTCCAAGTAGTACGCTTTGGGCGCAAGCTCCGCAAAGTCCATGTTTCGTCGCATGCCGACTGCGGTTTGAAGCTGGAAGCCAGCGCTCTGCGGGAATGTGTTGCTGTCGAAGCGAACAAACTCGGTTTCTATACCGGTCGTCATGTCGAGTTGGATTAAGCGGATCACAATTTGGCTCGACGCACCACCGTCGCGGTACCGCACCATCAGACTACAAGCATCAGCGATTGGATGCGCTGCCGTCACCTCGTCAAACGCGCCGTCCACTGGTGTTACGTTGTAGCGGATGACCACCGTGCGACGTTCGCGCGAGAGATCGCCGGGCGGTGCAGCCCCAGGATTGAGAGGTCCGAGGCCCTTCAGGGCAACGACGGCGCCGGTCAAGGTAACGAGCGTAAGCGAGCTTTCGTCGACCGTCCCGGCTGATCCAACCGTCGTCCATCGCTTGACCTTGTCGAGCATGGCGACTCCCGAAGAATGTGCAGGTAGCCACCGCGGCGTCACAGCGGTGGCGGGAGCCCATAACGTGCGGTGCGCGCGTGATAAATGCAAATTAAACCTTAGTCGATCCTGGTATCGAACGCAGCGAAGTCGTGGGTGCGGCTCCTCATATGCTCGGAGAAGCAGTCCCGACTTTATCTGGGAGCGCGAAGGAATTTCACGCAACGACAGCGTCCTCTCGCGCCGCGTGATACAGCGCATAGTGACATCAAGAAATTGGCCGGCGATATTAGCGCTCCCGCCGAAGAGGCAGGTCGCGCTCGGTTGACCCGGTCGTGCCGATCTGGAAGACGCATCACCGGCGGACGCCGTGCTCTCCGGGGAGGTTGGGGCGGTGATCTCGCTGCTTGAGGACGCTGAGCTTGGGATCCTCGGCTAACGCGACGATCACAACCCTCAAAGGTTGGATGATGGCGCGCCGATCATCTCGTGATGCCACACTTCGCCGAACTCAGCCTCGCCCGGATTACCGGCCGAGTTCGACAAGGTACGCTCCGCGACATTCGATGGGACTTGAGCGCAGTCTACCCTTGGAGTGAGGCTTCGGAGGCTACGCGCTCCTTGTCCCGCTCCACACCCTGCTCGAGCCAGCGCTTGATCTCCCGCCCATCGCGCTGACGCGCGACGACTGGGTTCGGATCCATGGCGAGGAGGTCGTCGGGTGGTAGGGGTTGACGCCGGAAGAGCGGCGGCGTCTGTCCTGCCAGCTCTGGGCCACGCTCTCGGCCCTCAATGGCACTTGGATGACGACGCGTGGCGCGGTCGATGTCACATCGCCCAAGCCTGTCCCATTCTAGAAACAGCCCGCCGTTTCGAACGCCTGTAGCACGGCGGCTCTGTCAGTGAAGTCTTCGGTCACGGTCTTCGCTCCCAGCCGCGCCGCGCCGCTGCCGACCCCACGACCGACAAACGGCACGCCGAGTTCGCGAGCGACAGCAATGTCCCAGACCCCGTCGCCGATGAGAACGACCCGGTCAAAGGAAATCGCGGACCCGTGGCCGTCTACCGGGTAGCACGCCCGCTCAAGCGCGGTCCGGAACACCGACACGCGCGCGGGCCCGTCCTCAGCGGTTGCGAGGACGAGATGGGCAGCAGGGAGCCCCGCGCTGCGAAGCTTCATTATCGCCGCCCGGTGCCACGCTACGGTAGCCAGCACCGGCATCCAGCCCTGGCGGGGCAGGTCATCAAGCAGGTGCGCGGCACCCGAAACCGACTGGATCGGTGCGTGCCGACAGGCCTCGCTCAAGCCATCCACAAAATGCTCGGCGGTCCGCGCGAGCGCTGCGGGTGAGGGCAGCGAGCCTGTGGCGCGTTGGTAGGCCTCACACGCGATGCCGTGATCGGTCACGTGCTGATATGTGCTCCAATCAAGGTCGATGTTGTCGAGCCCAAGTCCGGTTTGCAACGCGTGCACGAAGCAGGCATCCTCGGTCGCTGTGTTGTCGAGCAGCGTACCGTCGATATCAAAGAGCGCGAGGTTCACGTGCGAGCGGAGTCAGCGGCGTGGGGCGACCATCGTGAATACGTCCCCAGCAGCGATGGACGCTACGCTGGGGACCGTACTCAAGGATACCCGAATGTGGGTGTAACTCAGTCACCGACGGCAATCAGCGGTGGCCGCTCCACTGCATCTACGAGAGCTTCAAGGACCAATCGCGTCCAGTAGCTGCCGATGATGCTCTCGAGTGTGGCGTCGTCATTTTCCCGTGGGAGGGCCAGTCGCTCCGTCTGCTGCACATGCAGTGCGGACAGGTGCCGGAACGCCGCGCGCGCAGCCGCGATCCACGCCCGGCGGCGGGGTGTGTCGGTGGTGAAATCGTACCCGAGGATCGGCGTCTGAATGTCATCCTGTTCCGGTGAGAACAGCGCGTGGATCTCGTCGAGCGTCCAAAGGGGTCCAGGGAAATACGTGCAGGCCACCCTCAGGCATGGCGGCATAGACCGGCGTCGGATCTACTACGCCGTGAGCGTAGTCCAGCCAGGGATGCTCGAATCGCAGGCCGTGCTGAATGACGACGGCGCCTTCGACATACGTCGCGCTGGGAAGCTTAGCCAGCGCGCGGAGCGCGTTGCGGTAGCAGCACCGGTCTTGGGCGCCAACGGAACGCGCCAAGCGCTGCGAGCTCGGGCGATCCACGCGGGTGGGTACGGCGAGCTCGGGATCGAGGAGGGACAGTCCAGACATCGGCGGAATACTGCCGACGTGCGGCGGGTGAGGGGTGGACCCAGTCTAGGACGGTCAGCTGGGGTCGCCGGACGACGGTCTCCATGGTCACACCAGCCCTACGTCGTCAGCCCTCCGATCAGCGCCCTGCATGGCGGCTCACCGGTCGGACGAAAACGACCCGCTGACAATCGCCCGTACGGCTACGCCCTCAACTACCGCGGGAATTCGTTGAGCAGATGCGAGATCGCGACAGTACACGATGAGGGTGAGCTGAGGATCATAACCCTCGCCGATTCCCTCCACGCCCTCCATCCCGAGCAAACGAAGCTCGTTCCGCATGCGGACAGCATGCAATCGGTCGTGATTCCATCGTTCGTTCCCTGGCAGCTGTGCAGACACTGCCGCACGCTCGTCAACCAAGGAATCTGACGGAGGCTGAAAACTTCTCACACTGGCTCTAGCCATGACCACTCCTTCACCACAGATCGGGAAGCGCGTTCTTCACTGAACGAAGAGGCATCTACACAGTAGCGACATTACTACCCCACTGCGTTAGAAGATCTCCACATCCAGCAGGGACAGTGCGTACCCCAGCTTACTCACAACGCTCAGCCCGCTACGAGATCCCGCAATAACCATGCCAATCGGACTGACAACCTGCCCGTTGACGTGACTCTGGGGCGCCCGCCAAACCACTGCCCCAGAATCTCCCGGAAAACTGAACGGGCCCATGGTGCCGCGGACGACAATTTGATCACTAAACAGCGCGTGCGTTCGGTTTGGCATACGGATCCTGCCAGAAAACGCGAGATCGACGATGTTGCCATCTGTCCGCTCGCTTGATCGACCGGCTTTTGCCACACGCATCGCCATCGCTCCCGGGATGACCGTCGTATCCAGGGTGACAGTACCGCCCGTCCAGACGATTTCCTTCACCACCATTGTCGGGTCAACCCACGCCGTGGCTGCGTCGACAAAATTCGCCCGTGCCCAGTCGAGTGTGACAAAGCGCTCCAACTTTCCGATATCGTTCGACGGCGATACGCCGCCGTCTTGCGTGCCCGGCTGGACCGCTGGATCCCCCGCGGCGGCTGCATTGCAATTTGCAAGCACATGATTGCAGCTCAACAACAGTAGCCGCGAGTCGCGCGGTGGCCGACGCCCAACAGCAAGGAGTCCGATAGTGCCCGTGTGCGCGGCGGCCAATCCAACCGACACACCGCCAGGCGCAGGCATGAAGGAGCCCGAATTCGCGTTGCTCTCAAACGCAGTGTTCGGGATCACCTCAATGCGAAAGTTACGTGACCGTGCGGCCGCTATCCCAAACTCCGACGCGAGTACGGCGCGAACACGCGTTTCGTCACGTTCGGCTTCCGTGTAGACGTTCAGGACGTCGGCTCGACCGAGACGATCAGCACCAAAGCCAACGCCAACGACGGTATCCGCCGGTTGCAGTGTCTCGGAGCCTTGCGCAACCGGTTCCTGCAGAACTTCCAAGATCCGATGCGTGATGCGCTCGTGCGCCTCGTGCAGCTCATCGGGAACGTCGGACACGCTGTTCGCCGAAAAGTCGTCACGCTCGTGCGCGATAGCTCCATCGTCCTCGCCGAAAGTTGCTGATTCAGCGAAGGGCGACGCGAACGATTTCTCGGGTAGCGGAGAGAAGAACGCGGTCATCGTGATCTACTCATCGTGGGGGAGAATTCGCATCGACGGTCATGGTGTATGATCTTCTCGCGACGGTGCCCGTGCTCATTCCCTTTCCGACCTTCGCAGTTGCGTCGATGACTATCGGCTTGAGATCTGCGACGCGTTTTGCTTTTCCTGCGTTGCTGAGCCCGACTCGAATAGTCGCCTGTCCCGTGCTATCGGTGAATGCTGGGTTCGGACCCGTGAGCTCGAAGTCCTTGTTCTCTGAATCCGCCGCCGCCCATTGCACTTCAACATTGCGCACCGGCTGGGTGTCATTCACGGCCACGCGGACGCGCAATTCAACCGGCGTGTTGCGTGGCAGCGCGACGGCTTGGACACCCACGATCTCAAGCGTCGCCGCCGCACGCTGTTCCGGGGTCGGCGTAGTGGCATCTGTCGGTGGCGTCGCTGCTCCTGCTTTCGTGTCGGCAGCAGCGGAGGGAGGCGGGCCTGGCGCTGTCGGCTCCTGCGTGTCCTTGAACGGCTTGGACAGCGCCTCTTTCGCGTTGCCAAGGAAATTAAAGGAGAATCCGACAAAGCCTCTGACTGCCGTTCGGGACGGCAGATTGTTGGCGACGTTAGCCGTTGCCACTGAATCGCCGACATTCACTCCGGCCGGCGGTGTCTTCAGGCTCCCTGCAACAATTCCAAATGTTATCGCGGCTTTGTCGCTGGCAAAGAGCGACAGGCCGGCATAGTACGACGGTAAACCGGTCGTGCGCAGACCGAGGCCAAACGTGCCTCCGATCACAGGAGCACGACTATGCATCACGTGCACAAACGCCGCCGGCTCATACGACACCGCGCTGCGCCGGTCTCGCTGATCGACAAAGCGTGACACTATGCGTGTTTTCGCGGGCTCAGTTGCCGTTGCTGGGACGTCGACGACCTCATCGCGAACGCCGTACGCCGGATCCGTTAACCCCGATACGGAGAACGCACCTGCAAATGTTTGGCGCCATTCGCTCGTCTCGGCCAGGATGGTGATGGTCATCGCGCCGACCGAGGGAGGCGTCTGCAGACCTGCCTTCGGTGTGATATGCACGATGTAGCCGCCGTACTTTGCGGACTCGTGATAGTGGATGAGGTGCTTCGTCGTCGGGGCGCTCACACTTTGTGCCTCGAAAGCATCAGCAGGTTTGGCGATTCCCGTGATCGAGTAATCGAACTGGGTGGGATAGGTGTTCAAAACGATCACCTCGAACGGTTTGCGATCTCCGACACGCACACTCGCCTGAACAAAGCATCCTGTGTTTCCTGCCGCTGCGCCACTTGCGCAGTCTGCATGATCGACAATGACGCGATTGTGCCGCGGCTTGAGATCTCGTTCCGTCCGGGCACCACGAGTAGTCGGGGCCGGACCGGTTGCCTGGGCGTATGCTATGCTCGCGCCGAGCAATGGTCCAAGCAGCATCAAGGTAAGGGAAGTAAGAACGCGCTTAGACATTGTGTACATGCGAATGGCGTTTGGCAGCAAAGGTGCGACCTTCGAAGGCGAAGGCACCACGACAGCAATAAGTCCACAACGCGAGATAATCCATCTGCGTCTCACAAAGCGGAAGTCCCCACTCCAAAAGCCGGGCTCGCTTGACGCCACCGCGATGCACGTTTAAAAACGGTTCATCTTCTTCGCGACTTCAAACTATGTCTGTGGTGTCAACGGCGTCAGAAGCAATGTTGTTGGGTGCTCTGGGTGGGTGCGCGGCTGAATTTGTGCATTGGCTTCGGCTCAGGCGGGACGGGCTTCCTGAAAAGCTTGATTGGGTTTTTGTCTATGCCACGCTCGGCGTCATCGCATTAGGCGGCATAGTCGGCAGGTTGTACTACGAGCCGACAATGAGCGCGCTGGTCATTTTTCACCTGGGCGCGTCCGCCCCAGTCATCGTCGCAGGGTTCGTGACGACGCCGCCAAAGCTGCAGGAAGAGTTCACGGCGCAGGCAAGTGGCAGTGCACACCCTTCGACCTGGCATCGGCTACGGAACTGGGCCAGATGGTAGCAGCGGGGGGGGGGCAATCAGGGGCGAGGCGCTCGCGCCGCGACTCAAACTGTGAGGCTGGCCCCAGTCAGCGAGGTGCGATAACCCGCGGGCGCTCGCATTACGACTTTGGGCCTTGGTGCGCAGACATTTGCGGCGTGCCTTCATGGGATGCAGTATGCCTTGAGTCGCTACAGCGTCGCCGGCGCTGAGGCATTTCTTGACGCTTGGAAGCTTTGTACTGGAGAGATAGTCCAGACCGCAGCCCCGGAACGCGGCGGCGAAGTGCAGATCGTGCCATCCGCGTTGGGGCGAGATGCATCTTGCTGGACAGACGGAACGCTTCTTCGTGGAAGTTGCTCAGTTGTGGGGTGACTTCATTGAGGCGTCACATCGACTCATCGCGGCAGCAGCCGTTGAGCTACAATTCGCCCGTACGGACTGGGATCCGTCCGTGCCGGTCGGCCATAGAATAAGCGGTCCAACGCCATAGCACTCGCGGTAGCGGTGATCCCGGTCGGCCATAGGAAACAAGATGGGATACTCGTCTGGTCGCCGCAGAGGAGAGCACTGTCTCGGTAGCTGGACTTCACTTGCACCGGACGCGCGCCTCGATACGGTGAGCAACCGGCGCGCGCAACTGTAGCTTGAAACCCTTTTCACTGCACTATGGACCGTGCGACTTGGCAGTTCATCAACAGTTTTGCTGATTGGCTTTCCGCCGTCGGCACCATCGCTGCGATGGTCGTAGCTCTACACCTAGCGCGGCGCGACGGAAAGCTCTCTGTCCGCTTGATCAACGGAATCTTCGACGTAATGACGATGGGGTCCGCAGATACCACGTTTCCCTCAACTTGTGCAGCTACGTGTCGTGAATACCGGCATGCGCAATCTCGATGTTCACGGCGTCTATTGGGAAACCGGTTGGCTGAAAAAGCGATCTTTTATACAAACCGCGTCTACCTCTCCGCTGTCTGCTCAACTCCTCAAGCGTATTACGCACGGCGAAGAGGCCACAGTCGTGTATGCAATTGAAGATTTTCGGCGTGGAGCCGCACCGCTCGTCGCGCTTCTCAAGAAGTCATGGATCGCGAGGCGTTACCCTCGCTACATATGGACCGGGTTCTACTTCTCGACTGGCGAGCAAGCGTTGACCGACGTGGATCGAGCACTCCGCGGCCTTCTCGTTTCGATGGCGACCACTTAACCGGCGCTGGCGACGCGAATGCTGGGAGGCGAAAAGGAGTGCGACGACGAGAACTCATCGCATGTTGACATACCTCACCAGCGCTTGATGGCTGCCTGAAACATCGTGTCAGAGTACGGAGCTCGTGCTAGCGGCCCTGGATAGGACGTCGTTCTGGGCGCTTCTTATGCCTAGCGCGCGAAGCGCAAGTCACAGGCTCCTTGAGAACTTCCCGACGGAGAATGCATGATTTGTGAAAGCGTTGTGGGTCGGGCTCGAAAACGTCGATCACGAGTGGGGTGCGTACGCGCACGTCACAGATGCGGGCATCGCGACCGAGGCGTACCGCCGTGCGACTGGGAGCGTGCCGTCGCGCGCTACACTGGCACGAACAGAGGTCGCCTTCCTGCGGTGCCTATCGGATGCATACCGGCACCCACCAGTACCTGTGGTGCCCAGCGCGTCGGCGCTGCTCGCTGCGATGCCGCGGTACGGGGAGACCCCAGCATTGGCCACCGGCGCATGGCATCGGGCGGCGTGCTTGAAGTTGCGCAGTGCTGGTCTGAGGGCGGAGCACCTCATTCTGGCGAGCGCGGAAGATGGGCCGGCACGCCTCGACGTATTCCGCACGGCGCTCGCTCGCGCAGCGCACTCGAGACACGGGCACGGATCGGAGACTCGCATTGAGCGCGTGGTCGCGATTGGCGACGGGGTGTGGGACGTCGCCGTGGCGCGGGAGCTTGCCGTGCCTTTCATCGGGCGGAGGACTGGCGGCGCCGCGGAGCGCCTCGCGAGGGCAGGTGCGCGGACGGTGCTCTCGGACTTTTAGGACATACCCTCCGTGCTCGCCAGCCTGGATGAGGCAGAGACCCCACAGCCTTCGGGTGAGGCGTCCCGCTAAACTTCAAAAGTTTTTGCGCTGTACGTCGTCTTTGCATGGCCCGTACATACCTCCGGCGACTCACATGACGGATTCGGTCGTCGTCCACGAAGGGTCGCGGTCAGGACGCTGATGGAGCGGCCCCGCCCCATTCTTGGGAGCGACTGTCCGTAATCTCATGGCTAGTCCGACGGTGTCGCCGGAGGCTCGACCCTGACGGCAGTGTGCTGCGCTTCACGATTCCGCCGGATGACCCAGAGCGCTATGAGAAGGGCAACCAGCAGTCGGTGAGCAAGAGTATCTTTGACGCGGCTGCACAGCAGCAGCCTGTCTTGCTCAATGCTAGCGGGGAACACGTACGGTATGCCGAAACTCTCTGCAGCTCTCGTACAACGGTTCGCGGAGCTCAGCGAACAGGTACACTCAATACCTCAAGTGTATCATGACAACGAGTTCTTCTATGCGAATCCGAAAGAGTTCTTTGCATGGTCGAGTAGTGCGCTGAACGCCATTGTTGCTGCATTTGGCGCCGAATCAACACACGCCGTTGGTTTCACGGCGCAGCTAGAGGCCGTTCGGCAGAACATGGTGCTCGAATTGCAGTTCGAGACGATACACGGACTCTTCCTTGGCGCGAAGAGTGATGTCGACGGGGGCCATGTATTCGCGCTTGAACGCACGCTGGCCGGCGAAGTGTTCGGCGACATGATTGCCGGAGCCAAGTTCGCGTATTCGGAGGGCCATCATGGCGTGGCCGCCGTGCTGGCGAGTGCTGCACTTGAAGATGCCCTACGTCGGCATGCCGCAGCTAACGGTCTCGACGTCGACGGCAGAACAATGTCCGACGTTATCAATGCGTTAAAGACGAAAGGGCTCGTATCTGGGGCACAGAAGACACTGCTGTCGGCCATGCCGAAGATACGGAACGCGGCGATGCATGCCGATTGGGAGACCTTGACACCGCAAGATGCAGCATCAGTCATTGCCGTTGTCGAACAGTTCGTTCTGACCTCCTTCTAGCGGCGCATTCGTGAGCACGTGCGCAACGACACGATTGACGAAGCTCTCGCGCGTTGGCGACGGTTGTTTCGGTCAAGCCGCCGTACACTCGACGGGTAGAGACAGAGCAGGACTGATCACTGGGAACACTGCGCTGCCAAGTTCAGTCGTTGCCGTTACGCACACTCCTTCTTGACACCGCATGCCCACCTTCGATTTCATCGCGTCTCGCGATTTCCGCAATTCACTTGAGCGAGACTACGCGGAGATGTCTGCAGTGGAAGCACAAGGTGCCTGGAAGAGTGTCCAAGTGCTCGCTGGTAGCATCATCGAGGCGCTGCTGGTCGACTACTTGGTCGCCTCAAACGATCCGCCGCGCGCCGGGAAAGATCTCTTGCGGCTGGATCTCGCAGAAGCAATTGCTATTTGCCAAGGCGAGGGAATCCTGTCTACGCGGTCGGCAGAGTTGTCCAGTGTGGTGCGGTCGTATCGTAATCTGATCCATCCCGCGCGACTTATCCGCTTAGGCGAAGCGCAACCATCGCGGCAGAGTGCGACAATCGCGATTGCGCTTGTCGACGTGATCGTCGATGAAGTCGCAAAGCGACGGCAGGAGAAATTCGGCTTCACGGCCGAGCAGGTGTTCTCGAAGATCGAGCGGGACAGCAACTGTCTTCCTTTACTCAAACACCTGCTAACAGAGGTAAGCGATTCTAGCCGTGAACGCTTACTACTTGAGCTCATTCCAGATCGTTACATCGAGCTCAAGGTCGCAGACGATGATGATCCTTTCTCCGAGGAGTCGGCAAAGCTCGCCAGATTTCAGAAGGCCTTCCGACTCATTCTCGAGCTGTCCGCAGAACCAGCGAAGCAGCAAGCGGCGGCGGAGTTCGTGCGCGTTCTCCGAGAAGCTGACGGTGATTACGTCACACGGTTTCAGCAGGCTTTTTTCATTCCAGAGGACATCCAACACGTGGCACAGCCGCAACGTGCTATCGTCAAAGAGTATTTCTTGTCACTCGCGACGAGTGACCATACGCCGCGTTCTGGTGAGCACCTCGCGGGTCTTGCACCGTATCTCGCCAAGCAGGATATTGTCGCGTGGGCTGATCCATACGTTCGGACGGCATTCCTCTCAACGAGTTCTGAAACAGCAAAGGCGAACGTGCAGAAAGCATTTCTTCGGGGCTTTCGTCTCTTGCCGTCATCGCTCGAGAAACCACTTAAGAAGCGGCTTCGCGATTGGGAGCAGCATTTTCTGACGAGGAATGACGAAGAGGAGTTGAGTGCGGTGCGGCATCTTCAGCAACTCGTAGAGAACGCAGCTATGCCGAGCTGAGCTGCACAACGCGGCATCGTGTATCGTGCTGCTGCCATCGCGCGAGTTGTCGCGCCACATGACGTGAGTCACTGAGATCCGCTCTCAGTCTGGCGTATCGCTGCCGCCGCGTATACTTGCTCACGACTCTGTCGAAATCGCTTTGACGCTCCGTCGTGGCAAATTCGCGCCGGGATCATCAGTGTTAGTAAGACTTTGATGCTTGCCTATCGAGATACGCACGGGACGGTGTACATCCTCGAGAATGTCGATGCGAAGCGCGTGAAGATCGGCGTGACGATCAACGCTGCCGTGGACCGCTTACGCGACGTGAACGATATGTGGCTCGGGCGCAAGGGCACATGTCAGGTCTGCGGCAATCGGCTGGTGATGATCAGAGGCCGTGTTCCTCAGCCCGTCGCTGGCATACCACGTCATTTCATCGGCATCGGCGGCTGTCCGGGCACTCACGAACAGGCCCTCGAACAGTCCACGACGGTCGCTCACCAGCACCTCGAAGCATTGCGGGCTCGCCAGAGCTGCTTAGTGAGAGTCAGGAAGCATTCCGCGCGGAGGATGATCGCGACGCTTGAGCGGCGTATCAGCGGGTCGCGGCATGGCGACGAGTGTGTGGGACTGTGGCGCCTGCACACCGTTTTCCGTACGGAGCGGGCAGAGACGGTGGAGCTGATCTCGCATGCTCTGCTCTCAAATCTCCTCGATACTGCGGCGCCTATCGGAGAGATCTTCCAGTGTTCAGTACCAGAAGCAGAGATGGCCGTCGAGCTGGCGCTCACGGAGTTGTGTTTGGATCAGACAGCCCGCATGGAGATCCTCGTGTAGTTCCAGCCCAGGCGTTGCCGGCATTTCGCGTTTATCAAGCGCGATTCTGGCAACGAGACTGCAGAGGTACCCGCCTGGAATATTGAGCTTCGCGCGTATTCGGTTGCGCTGTACGTCTGAGGCTGCGGGACGCGTCGCCCATCGAAACTGAACCTCGTCGGATGCGGAGATGACGTGCAGCTAGGCACCTGCGCAGCGTCGAAGTACTGATCACCTGTTTGCTACGTTGCAGATCGCGCATAGCCACCGCGCTAGTACCTTCGTCAACGGCGCCTTGAGCATCTTGGGACGCTCGCTCTGATGCCTGCTCAAGCTGTTATGAGGATATCCATGCCGAACGCACGCAGAAAGCCTACTACACGCCCGACCGCCGGTGCGCCTACCCCGCTGGTCGTCGGAGGTATACGCCAGCGGCTCGTGAGGGCTGGCGATCAGTCGCGGGCGATCTGTTCGCATTGCCAGGCGATGCGCGACACCGTGTACGTGTACCGTCTGGTGTTCCTGCCGAAGCGGAAGGTGTCGGTGCCCAACGTGCTCGTTGGCGTGTGCCGTGTGTGCGACGAGACCGTCTCCCTCCCCGCCCAGTCCACGCCGCGGATCGCGGCGGTGCACGCGCAGCCTGTTACGGAGCACACGGTGCGCATCCCGCTCGAGCTCGAGGATCGCCTGCACATGATTGCGTCGGCGATTGGGAGTCGGCTCGAGCCGTTCACAGGCGCCGTGTGTCGCTATGCCTTGTCGCAGTTCGTGAGTGACAGGCAATTCGCCCGGCTGATCTGCACCCAGGCGACCAGCGGAGGGACGAAGGGCACGCCAGGCGGGCGGCTGACGTTTCGAGCTGACGCGTTGCTGGTCACGCAGGCGAGGGCCGTCGCACGCGATGCCGGCATCCGCGACCTATCGACGCTTCTTCGGGGAGCGATTCTCGCGCTTGAGGCTTTGCTTGCGTCGCCAGAGGAGCGCGCGGCACTGGAGCACGACCTCCGTCTTCTTGCGATAGCGAGTGGATCGTAGCGCTTAGGAATCGCGTGAGCTGCTCTTTGACTGTCGGCGTGTCGGACGGCACTGCGAGATCAGCGAGATCGCGCGGTCACGCGCTCGCAGCGCTGCTCTCTGCCATAGATCTGCCGATCATCGCGGTTGCGGGTACTGGCGACGTCATGAGCAGCTGCGTCGCGACCGCACGCGTCTGCGGGCCCCACCGCGCCATCCGCTCAGCGAAGTAGTTGAAGTATTCGGTGAACGGGAACGGCGATGCCGCGAGTGCCGCAAACACCCCGAGCCAGCGCCATTCGTCGGTATAGAACGCGGACCACAAATTCCCGAGCACCGTCGGCGACCTCGAGGCGACCTCGCGCCAGTCATCATCGGTCATCATCGGAAACATCGCGGCGGTCACCGAGGGGTTCTTGAGCAAGGCCTCCACGACATCTCCGCGCAGCCACAGGTGAGTGTCGTGCGTGTCGAAGAGCGAGAAGGCGTATGCGAGCTCGTCACTCCGCAGTCGCGGGTTCGCGAGCATTGTCACGACAATCAGCGGAGCTTCCGCGTACAAGGCGCGCACTGCGGCAAAGAAGTCGGGCTGCTGCAGACATCCCGGTAGGTCCCACGGCAGTAGGCCCGCGTCAGCGAACCAAAGACCAGCGCGCCAACGCAATAGCGCATTCGCCATGACGAGGCGCGCCAGTACGGCGTCAGATTCGAAGTTCTCCCCTAAGAGATCGACGCATGCCTCCAACAGTGTCACCAAGCCGGACGTGCGCGTCGCACTGCCACGCGCGTCGAGGAGGACGCGGATCATGGCTTCGCGAAAGAGCGCCAGCACCGCAGGGTGCGTGTTGCCACCCCGAATGAGCAGCATGAGCGTGAACGGGGTTGCGACCTCACCGAGCACAAAAGACAGCGACGCGTGCTTCTCGTGCGCCGGCCAGGCGTGGTATGCGGTGTGGAGCGGCCGCGCAAAAGCGGGCGGTGCGACGAGGTGCGCGCGCTCCGGCGGCGCGAAATCGGGACCCGCAAGCTGCGCCGCGAGCTGCAGCCCGATCAAGACCTGCTCGTGCGTGATGACGGGCTCGGTCGCAATCCGCGTCGGGATCGCGATCACGAAGGGGGCCAGTTCCTCAGCACGAGGAGGCTGCGGTTTCGGGCGGCGGGGGCGCATGGCCTGGGCGGTGAGCGTGGGAAGGCGGGAGTGGGCCTATCCAGCCTAGCCGACCTGCCTGCTGCTGCCGTTCTGCGGCATCTCGCCCAGACATAGTCCGTGACAGCCACGGGCGAGGTCTCTCGTCGACCCACTGCCTGACGTCAACTCACGTGCGATCCATAGTTGCGCGTTTTCCGCAGGCCATGCACCTCTCGACGCGCCGTCAGGCGAACTCGGACTTCTCGGATACCACCGGCCGCGACGCATGGCGCGCGAGATGCTCGAGGTGGGCGCCCGTGGGCTGATTCTGCGGCGGTGCCGGCGCCATGGACTCCCGGAGGACGTGCAGCCCTGCCGATCACAGGTTGGCCGGAGATGACGACCCAGTCACGGCGCTGACGATCATACGGGCATGCCGACACTCGCCCAGTTGCCGCTCGTGCTGATCATGGATCAGCCGCTCTCCTCGGACGAGAAGCGCGAGCTCGCGCACCATATTCTGCGGCTCGTCCGTGGGCTCGAGCCGGCGCCGAGCCAAGTGCGGCCGCCGATTAGGCTAAACCGCGTCTGAGAACTGGCGCTCGTGACTGAGTTTTCGTAACTGACGCGTGGCGACCCCGACCGGCTCACAAAACGAGTGGTGTGCTACGCGTCGGCATCTAGCCGGCTCGGCGGAGTGGTATGATGGAGGGTAGTCGTACGGTTCGGAGAACGGCAGTTCGATCTACGAGCGGATGGCCTCTGGCGTGTCATCTTTGTGGCGCCGTCAGTGCCTCCAGTGAAATTTCCTCTGGCGCTGACTTCGGAGCGTGGAGCGTGCGCACCTGACACGTGCAACGTGGCCAGATCTCTGCTGGTGTCCGTATCGAGACCGACTTCGACTCTCCGTCGCTGCAGGGCTCACCTCTTTCAACTGGGTGCGGCGCGTTGAATCTACGCTTACCCGTCCCGGAGGTAGCATGCGAGACGACGCCGTGATGGCCCTGCTTGGCGGCCCGACGGTCTTTGGTCCCGATGTCACGACGGACCGCGCGTTCACAGCCATGCTCGAATGTGGCCTCCCGTCCGCCGCGCTTGACGCAGTGCGCATTCACCTTGTCGGTGAGGACAGCCGGCGCGCTGATACGGTCGGCTCGCTGTTCTCGAGCGTTGGTCTACTGGGCGTCACGACTGCGTCGGACGGTCGGCTCTCGCCCGCCATCTCTGAGTGCCTGGCAAGGTTGGCCCGCGCTGTCGTCCACGCCGAGGAGGTGCTCGGCTCCGGGGAGAGGGCGGTCCGGTGGTTGACCACGCCGAATCGTGCGCTCGACGGACAGCTCCCAGCACGACTCACGAGCGCGGATGGAGGCATGGTTGTCGTCGAGCAGCTTCTCGGACGGAACGCGCATGGCGTGTTTAGTTAGCTATCAACCTCAGATCGCCGCTTGGGCTAGCGCTTGGCGAGGAAAGAACGGTTATGGAGCCGGGCGCAACCTGGGTGGTGCCCCGGGCCGGAAGACGCGCCTCGCGTCGGAGCACGCTTCCTCTGGAACCTTTACCTCAGTGGGCTATGTCAAGCACGGTGCTTGAGAGGAATGCGGCCGCAGAGGTCGTCTGCTGGGTGCGCGACCAGTTGCGGTTCAGCGACGTCGACATTGGTGCGGCCGTCCATGCGGACCAGCGCACAGTGCGTCGCTGGAGCGAGGGACGCGTCGCACCGCGCGGCTGTTACCGCGACAAGATCGAGCAACTGCGTTCGTTGAAGCACCTGCTGATCGCGGTGTTCGGGACTGGTGAGGCTGCGGCGACCTGGATGAACGTGCCGCTGCCCGCCCTGCGCGGTCGGACACCAGGGGCAGCATTTCGGGCGGGAAGAGTCACGCAGCTCATCGACATGCTAGCGACCATCGAGTCGGCCGCCTTTATCTAAGGTCCGCACTCTCGGAGGTGTTCGCAGCGAGACGACGGTTCGCCGACGCAACGAACCGTGCACGGCAACACCACCGGTCGGGGCGTCGCGCGGAGCAGGTAGGCCAGGGTCGTTGGGTGCATGGACGCTGGCAGGTCGCCTCCGTCGCTGTCGGCCGAATGGACTCGCGCGAGGGCCAGAGTCGATCCCTTCTACTGGGTGCGGGGTGTCCTCCACACGGCCGGTGGAGCTATCAGTCCCCAATAGTACCTTATTTCTGCCGTCCTTTGCCCCGGCCCCCGAGTCGGGGGGCATGGAGCCTAAGGGGCTTTCGTCCGAGCCTTCTGACTGGCCCATGCTCGGCCTGCATTTCCCAGTCTGACTCCAATGCCCTCGAACACCGTACTGATCGCGCTCCTCTTTCTGGTCGCCGTCGCGGCCATCATCCTCTTCGTCCTGCTCGGGAGACAGCGCACTCGCGTCGGCACGCTGGAGGCTGACGTACTCGCTACGCGAAAGCACGCGGACGACGCCCAGCGATCTGTCGAGGCGATGGCCGTGGCGGCCGAGCGTACTCGGGCCAACCACGCGACTGAACTCGCGGCCGCTCGCCAGCGCGGCGAGGAGGAGCGCACCCGGGGAGTGGCGGAGCTGGATGCCCAGCGCGCGCTCGTGGCGGCGGAACTAGCGCAGCGCACCGAGGCAGCGGAGGCGGTGCGCCGGGCGATAGTGATCGAGAGCGCCAGTCTGCAGGCGACCCGTGATCGTCTCGACGCCGAGATCACCGCGCTCCGGGCGGACCTCGCGCGACTGGAGGAGGAGGCCGGCGTCGTGGCCGTTGGGTTCTACAAGGCGCGATACGATTTTGTCACGTCCGCTGAGTACCAGGAGCGGCTGCTCGCCGTCCGCGAGGCCCAGCGCGACATGCTCCGCGACAAAACGGCCGCCGTGGGTGATGTGGAATGGACCGTCAATGGCAGCAAGGCCGAGGGTCGAAAGCAGATCAACCAAACGCTGAAGCTCATGCTGCGAGCGTTCAATGGAGAGTGCGACGCCGCCGTGGCCAAGGTCCGGTACGACAACGTGCAGGTGATGGAGGCCCGCATCCGCAAGGCATGGGAGACGGTGAATGCGGCGGTGGCCGTGCAGCAGTGCCGCATCGTGCCGACCTTCCTCGACCTCCGCCTGCAGGAGCTCTTTCTTGCGCACGAATACCAAGAGAAGGTGCAGGCCGAACGTGAAGAGCAGCGCCGGATACGCGAGGAAATGCGGCAGGAGGAGATCGCCCAGCGCGAATTGGAGCGGGCCCGGGCCGACGCCGAGAAGGACGAGGAGCGATTCGCCACAGCGCTGCGGCGGGCCCGAGACGAGGTACAGACGGCCGTGGGTGAGAAGCAGGCCCGTTTGGAGCAGCAGATCGCCGATCTTGAACACCGGCTGGTGGAGGCCCACGCCAGGAAGGAGCGCGCCATCGCGCGCGCTCAGCTGACGCGGTCAGGCCACGTGTACGTGATCTCGAACGTCGGGGCGTTCGGCGAGGAGGTGTACAAGATCGGCATGACGCGGCGCCTTGAACCACAGGACCGCATCCGAGAGCTGGGCGACGCCAGCGTCCCCTTTGAGTTCGACGTCCACGCCATCATCTACGCCGACGATGCGCCCACGCTCGAAAACAAGCTGCACCGCCTGTTTCACTGGCGGCGGGTCAACCGCATCAACGAGCGGAAGGAATTCTTTCGTGTGAGCTTGGACGAGATCGCCCAAGCGATCCGGCAGGAGAACGCAGAGATCGAGATCGTGCCGCACGCCGAAGCGCGTGACTACCGGAAAACGCTGGCCCTGATCCAGGAGGAGGCGACCCGCGGCGTGCGACTGACACGGAACTTCGACGCGGTGCCAATGACCGTGCCGAGTGTCAGCGTCGTCCCCCTGCGACCGCCGGGCAATGACACGGACACATTTTCAGCGATGGAGTGATCACTAGCGGCTGCTGCTCACGAATCGCACGTCCCTGCGCCCGCCCTCATCCACGCGCCTTACGGGGACAAGTGCCTCTGGCTTCTTGGAGACCACCCCACCTCGGGCAAGGAGAAATGCGGCGGGGTCGACGAACCCGCGCCCCATCGACTCCACCGCGTTTCGGGGCACGTGGGCGGAGATCACGCAGACCTGTCCGGTGCGGCCAGTAGACGGATCGACACCGTCGACCAGGCCATGAAAGGTGATTGACTCCAGCAGGGCGCTGGGCACGGCAGTGAAGAGCTCCCGGATGGTCCGCAGGGACAACGCGACGATCAGGGAGCGGTACACGGCGACGACCTCAGTCTTGGCGCGCGGCTTCGGTCGGATCTCGTCGGAGGCTCGCACGTACGTGAAGGCCTTGTCGGCGGGCACGACGTCGATGATCGGCAGCATGTAGGCCAAGGTGAGCACCCGGGCCTCCGGATTGTACGAGGCGTCGTACGCCTCGTCGATTTCCTCGGGGTAGTCGGAGGTGTCGAGGACATGCGCGATGTATTGCACGACCGCTTCGGGATCGCCATCGCGTACGCCTGCTTCCCACTCGTCCACGGCCACAAGCTTCTCGCGCGTCTCGCTCTCGAGGCGCTGCATGGACGCCTCGTGCTTGCGGCGCGCGTCATCGACACGCGACTCCCACTCGGCCATCGCGGCCTGATGGCGTGTCATGGCCACCGCGAACCGCTCTGCGTCTTCTCTGGCGACACGCTCTACCTCAGCCGCGTGCTTCTTCGCGCCCCCGAAGATGCGCTGCAGTCCCGATGGAGGCGGGACCGTTCGACGCATCGACTCCAACGTCGGAGGCTCAGGACGGGGCCCCACGGCGGCTCCCGCGGCGAATATGCTTCGCGTGAAGGTCGGCCGCAGGCGTTTGAAGACCCGGACGAACGCGTCCTCCGGCCGCTCTGCGGCGCTGACGTCGAACGCCGCGTTTCGCGGCCGCGCCGAGAAAGCGTCCTGCAGCTCCCGGAAGCGCTGTTCAACATCGGACGTCAGGTCCTCGGCCTCGGCCGCGCGTGCCCTCTTGTATGCCGCCGCATCCGCCTTGTTGCGCTCGCGAGCGCGCCGCGCCTGTATCCGGCTGTTCGCCTTGGCCATCCGCGCGTGCTCGCGTTGCGCGCGCTGGTTGGCACGTTCGGCATCCCGCACCAGTGTCACAAAAAAACCGAGTCGTCGGCCCACGCGTCCTTCCCTCGCCAATGCAGGTGTCGTATGCCGGATCCGGGGACCGCGCCCCTGAGCGGCCGGTGGAGTCGGCGCGTCAACGCTGTCCGTGCCAAGATCTGGGATCAAGACAGAACGATAGCTCCAGACCACGACAGGCAGGAGCACCGTGGGCGCGGACAGCATTCGCGAGACAGAAGCGCAGTACCGGCTCCCCTGGCGGCGTCAGATCAACCCGAATTACGGGCTCACGCCGTCCCAGCACCACGCGTCGACGGCTATGCGGCGTAGGCTGATCACATGCCAGTCGCCCCGCGCATGTCGACACGCAACGCGTCTCCGGTTGTTCCGGCGGCGTTCGAGTTCCTCCGGCGTACCCCACGCCCTCCGATGCCGGACCGCCACGAGCACTTCGCGAGTCGCGCCGCGTACCGGGAGCGTGTCGTGCGCGGTCGCTCAGCATCCGAGGCGCTCGCGCTACTGACGGCGGCGTATGACTTCGCCCTGTTCGAGCTGGACGGCGTGCCCGACACGGCCTTCGTCCGCCAACGGGCGCGGATCGCTCGCACAGATGCAGAGTGGTCGTGGGACGCCGTGGCGACCCTCGCCGCGTACGTGGCCGAAGTCGAGGCAGCGCTGATCCCTGGGCAGTCGCCTTCACGCACTCCGGACGGCCCCTTCCTCCCGGCGTACGGCAGCGCGCCATGGTCCGAGTGGCGGAGCAGCTCTGAGGCCGTGAGGGTGCCCATCGTCACGGTCCTGCCTGTCAGGATACTTCAGGACGAAACTGGCAGAACAGTTGTGGAGGCGGCGTAGATCACTTCACGATCACGGCACATGGTCGTCGTCGAGCAGCTTCTTGGACGGATTGCTCATGGCGTGTTCAGTTAGCGATCAATCTCAGATCGCCGCATGGGCTGGCGCTCGCCGAGAAAAGCACCGCTACTGAGCCGGGCACAACGTGGGTGGTGCCTCGGGTTTTAAGATGCGCCGAGCGTCGGCGTACGCTTCCTCTGACCCCTTCACCTCAGTGAGCTATGCCAAGCATAGCGCTCGAGAAGAGGGTGACCGCGGAGGTCGTCGGCTGGGTGCGCGACGAGTTGGGGTTCCGCTACGTCGACATTAGTGCCGCCCTCCACGCGAGCCAGCGCACCGTGCGTCGCTGGAGCGAGGGACGCGTTGCACCGCGCGGCGCCGACCGCGACACGATTGAGAAGTTGGGTGAGCTCAAGCAGTTCCTGATCGCCGTGTTTGGGACCGGTGAGGCTGCGGCTACCTGGATGAACCTGCCGCTGCCCGCTCTGCGCGGTCGGACGCCGGGGCTAGCATTTCGGGCAGCAAGAGTCGCGCAGCTCATCGACTTGCTCGCGACCATGGAGTCGGGCGCCTTCGTCTGACGGCCGCGCACTGGGCTGTTGGCGCGTCAGAATAGTCCCTCGTCGACACGACGGCACTACAGGCGTGACCACCGCCTGTAATGCCGTCACTCGGAGCGGGTGGGCGACGCGCATAAAATGCACGGACGCCGGCATGCCATTGCCGTCGCGCTCGGTCATACCAGCGCGCTTGACGAGGTGGTGCGAGCGCAAGTCGCGGCTCAGCGCATACAAGCAAAAGTGGACGCGGCAAGCTATCGCGGTGCTCGGAATCGTCGCGTGTCGCGTTTCGATGCATCCACAGCAGGCGACGGATCAGCGCGCCGCGGCGGGTCCGCCGAGCGGTGCGCATCCGCCAGCAACGTTTAACTCGCCGAACTCAACGGCCGCGTCGCAGCTTGTGCATGCGCTCAAGTTCCACCCCAGCGTTGCGGGTCGATGACGCGTCGGCAGGCGCGCACAGTCTAACCATTCGCTTCGACTCCTAGAGTGTCAGCTGGCCCGCCTGAATGTCGCATACGAGCCGATGCTTACAATCCAGACGTGACTTTGCAGCACTCTTGCATGATCGTACATCCTGCACGGTCGAAGTAGAGACGTTGTGTCGGCATGCCAGCCGAGTAGGGGCGCACCGGCTACTCGGTCGGTGCGCTTGTCTCACCACAGCACGGCAATCTCCAAGCCGGCCCTCGGCTCGCGGTGCGTTTCGCAAGTGGTTGGTGGGCTCCGCGGCGACGGGTTGGATTTAGTAACGCGCGCGCGGACCGTTCGGCAAACGGAAGATCGCGCTGCGACATGAGTCCGCGCGGTCCAGTGAATCCGCATGCTACTGCCGCGAACGCCTGCGCGCGCGTGAGGTGCACCGTGACGTCGTCTTCCGTGAGCCGCGATGCCGTGTCACGACCGCCGCGGCCGATATCATCGATCAAAACGGCAGAGCACCAGTCGCCGGCTCCAGCGCCATCGACAAAGCGATCTGGTCGAACGCTCTGGAGGTGGCGCCAACTGCTGCGGCCGAGCTGCGGCATTCGGAACCGCAGTCCTTCGGCTCCTTGTGTCTCGATCTCGAGAAGCCAATGTGCACACTCACGACGGGCAGCAACTAGGTCCACCTCAAACTTGGGCAGTCGATCTCGCGCATACTTGACGATGTCGGATTGCCGGAGCGCTTCGGCGAGCAACTTGGTTGGAGTCACAGCATTTGGCTCAAACACGACCAGTGTACCCTGCTTGCGCATCTCGGCTGCCAAGAGCAGCGCCGCAGGCGATACACGATCAAAAAAGAAAACACGTGTGGGCGCGTGATCATATGCGAGGAACTGAGTGGTCATCAGGATATCCATTGCGGCGTCGCGAGTGATAGGCCGGTACGACGGCCAGCAGGTGCCACAGCATGGACAGCGCGTCGCGAACCGATGAAACGGCTGCCCGCTGCGATCTTCGTGTAACGTCTGTAGGACGATTGGGCTGCGGGCGCTCATGTCCTCTGTCGAGACCCACAGGTCGACGGCAGCCGCAGTGAAGAGTTCTTGGAGACGATGGGATGCAGCGTCGGCGCCAAATCGCGTCGCAGCTGATGAGTCGCCGCTACAAGCACGCGTCGACGGTGCTCAGCATCAACAAAGGCTTCGAGGCGTAGGGCGCGATCTTCGGGGATGCCGTCATGGCCGGCGCTCTGATCGACCGGCTGCTCCACCACTGCCACATCGTCAATATCCGCGGCAACAGGTATCGCATGCACAAACACCGCGCCCTCGCCACCCGCCTCGTCACGAGCACGCCCGCACCGACGCCCCACCACCCGCATCAGGCCGCCGTCCGCGGCAAGAGACCTGACGGCGCTCGGGCTCTGACCCCGATCAGGTGCGCAAAAAATCCCGGTGAAAGTGCGCAATTCCTTCCGGTAGTGACATCGCAGCGCAATGCGTGACCAAGTCGCATAATTGGCGTAAGCGCAGCCCACTCATCTCTACAGTTGGAGGCGCGACACTCGGGGCGGGCGTAGGTGAGCAAGCCATCGCCGCATGCACGTCACAAGTGGCTAAAATCCAAAGTCTGCTTTCACCAACAACGTGAGACGCGCCTCAGAGTGTACGAGGGGTCCTCCATCGACGTCCGGCGCTCTTCAATGGCGATAGACCACTCCAACTGCTCTGCGGTAGCCGCGGCTGCAAATCGCGCGGCCAGCTACGGCCTTGGCTTTCGAACAAATACTCTGATGCTGAGAAGGGCGTCTCGGTCGGAGTGTCGAACGCGAAACGTGAGTACGGTGTAAGGCGACACTGCGAGCGCAAGCGCAGCAATTCCAGCCATGTCATTGTCGTGCACAACTTCAGCAGCTTGTTTCGCTGTTGCAGATGACACATCGACGAGTGCTTCGAGGGTCACCTTCCGACGCCAGCGCACCGCCATCTCTGCCGTGAAGCGTTCATCGCTGGCGATAACGTGCGTCCATTCGGCAAGCAGATCTGTGCTCCAGCGCGTGCGAAACGCACGTGCGACAACGAGTGATAGATGTGCGTGGCTGCGCTCTGGTGAGAGCATTACAATACTCGTAAGGGCTATCCATCGTTTGCCCCCGCCGTTATCAATTCGGCCAGTAGCGAGACATCCGCCCGGCGCTGGTGATGCTGAGGCAACGCTCGCACGGGGTGATCACTCGTCACGAGTCGTCCGACGGATCTTTCGTCAGCTTCGAAGGGAGTCGGCGACCGGAACGCCCATCTGTCGTGAGCACAATCCCAACGGCATCCTGGCGCACGGCGACCGTTGCTGTCGACCGGTGTCCATGAAGGCTGCAAGAACAAGATCAAAGTCTTGAAGCGGATGGCCCACGGCTATCACGAGGCCGCCTGCTCCTTCCTGAAGATCGGCTCGGCACTTCTCGGCAATTCCGTATGAACCAAAAATAGTTACGGGCCTGATAGCGAATCAGCTCGCATTGCACGAATCGTACTGTTGTACACAGAAGCGTAGAGAGTTGCGCTGGAGGCAAAGGTGCTCCACTGAGCACCACGTAGCCCAGTCGATGCGCTGGAATACATGCGAAAGGATTCCAGCACGGGCCTGTCGCGTGACGCCACCTCGAGGCCTGGAAATCGTATCGAACCGTCAACTTTAACTGCCACGTAGGACGAATCGCCGCGCCTTAAAGCCTCTTTCGCTGCAAAAATCGGGTCGCGCAATTTCGGTGACCACGCGTGAACTCTGATGGCCGCGTCACTATGGCGAACGCGCCACGCGTCGGTCAGAGAAGGTTTGACGGCGAATGTGACCGCCGCACCTACAGCAGCGAAACAACCGATTGCAAGCGCACGAGTCAAAATTCGCATGAATACGTCCAGTGGTTTGAATAGTCACGTACGGAGACAGACCGCGCGTAGCAAACATGTTCCATAATTCAAGCTGCAACTATGACCAGCCTTATACGTCGCCGTGCGTATAGCGCGTCAACCAAGTGGCCGGTCTTGGCACGAGAGTATGTGCATTCTACAGCATAGAGCGGCAGGCGGACGGCAAGATCGCCATTTTGCTCACGGAAACCGCGAATTGCAGCGCCTGCTGACGCCAACGGTCAATTCGGTGCTGTCGTCTTCTCACCGCCGCCGATAGACACTACCGACGGCAGGAACGTCTCTATCTCGCCGCCGCCAGCACAACCTCTATTGGTATTCGCACGCCGCACGCGGCACGGGTAGATTTTGAAGGTCCCTTGAAAATCCTGGGCATGGTACGCTGCCGCTCTCGCCTTGCGCGTTCTCCCGGCGATTCATACGATAGTCGCGAGACCGAGCCTGAGCGAGCGGACATCACTATGGCACGATGCTAGCACGAGACGCAAGTCGCCTGATCAGGCTGCTACAATAGGTTGACGGATCGGAGATGCTTGAAGTGGCGGGCGTCATCACCGACGCAACGCCGGTCGAGGTTCTTCATGGCCGTCAGGGCCGCGTTTCGTGATGGACCTTCGGCGCACGGCCTTAAGCGATGTCGCCGGCGCGAAGCGCCGGTCACTCGTGCCGAGTGTTGTCGCTCCCGACAGACGACGAGCAAAGCCCTGCGCTAGCCCCACAAGTGTGCCTCGGGCCACAGCCCCGACGCTGCAGAGATCGCCGTCCTTGCTCGAGTGCTAGCGCGCAGCGACGTTGCGGCGTGCCTTCGCCTCATCTGTCACACGCTGGAACACTACAAGCAGCGCGCACTTCAGCAGCGGATAAAGCTCATGTAGGACAGCGCGACGGCCTGCCGCAGCTGGCGGTCGACGAGTTCGCAATCACCGAGGCCATTACTGCGACAACATCGTATTGGACGCCCGCAGAGCGAGTCGTCTCGCTGATGCGCGGCTGCGGCGATGGTGCGCTGGAGAGCACACTCGCAGAACTAGGACCAGCGCGCTAAACCCACATTGCCGCCGTGACCTGTGATCTGCAGTGGCGCCAGAAGACACAGTTGCGGCGAGACTGTCGCGACGCCGCGCGCGTGTATGGTGCATTTCACCTCGTCGCGTGCTACGGCCACAAGCTCGTTACCGCAGTTCTGGAAGACTCCCAGAAACGGCTCGCAAAAACCACCGGCCCAAAGCCGGAACGCGAATTACGCCGCCCCATCCAGGCACGCGCGGGCCCGACGCGGTGCGCCCGCTTCGAGAACTCGTGCGCCAGGAAGTGACGTTTGTCAAGACCGACTCCCACCGCACATCGCCGAGGCGCATCGCTACCCGTGCCACAGGTCACATGCGCTCCGCGTCAGAGGTGTGAGGGGTCACGGAGCACCAGGCCGACTGCTATTCGCTGAATGCGCCCTGGGCGCCCGTCTTGACAGCCCCTCATCCTGACACATATAGTAATCCTTCAGACCAATGCGAGTCTCAAAACGGGCGCAAATGAGTCCCAACCTCCTAGTGTCGCGCACGACACCGCTATGCACGAACGAAGGGCATTGGCCAGCTCGAACGTATCCACCTATCTGCAAGTTCCTGCATTAGGGAACGGCTGAAACCCTGTCGCACGAATCTAGCGAATCCCCAGTATGTGCCGCGTGACCAGTACATCTGTGTAAGCATGACCATACATGTCTCCCTTCTGTGCAATCCACGTGAAAAGAAGAACGAAGCGACGCGACCATTGCGGTTGTGTTGCGTCGTAAGTCGCCAGCATCGCTTGGACCGTTCGGGCTACCGAACGTAGTGCTGCCCTCTCTACGCGCTCGGAGGGTAGATCTGCGCCGACGAAACACGTACGGACGACTCTCCGTGGGTGTTCAGCTCGAGTTTCGCACGAACTCGGTGGAAGTATTCTGCGCAGAGTAAGGTTGAGCGACAACCCTAACGATGTTGGAGGTAGGCAGATGCGTAAGGCACTCTTCGCGGCGCTGTTGATCGTTGGCTCTGGTGCAAGCAAGATGCAGGCACAGCCGATTATGGGTATCCCACTAAACGTCGCGTGCAACACTGATGGGACTTACACGTGCGTCCAAAACTGCAGTCAAGCCGAAGCACGGTGGTGCTGCTAATGTCGGTGTAATCGTTGGCTGAGATGCCAGGTCGTCGCAATGTCACTCAATGCGAGTGGCATCGCGACGACTGTGCTCACTCGCTGTCAAGGTGGATCGTTCTTACCGAGGGTTACCGCAGGGTACGATGATCGCAACATGCTGCTGCGCACACATGTCGCAGAGCGTACGACAGGGTGTTGCAAGCAGGCGACAGCAGACGGTGCGAGACGAAAGACGCATCCGCGCTGTGATGGGAACTGTGAGCGACATCCATCTGTGTGATAACTCACACAAGACGCTGGTTTAGTGACACCCGTGTACCGCGGGACTCCAAAGCAGGCACAAGCGACCGTTCGCGACAAACGTCAGGACGCGTACTCATCATGCTCACTCGAACGTTCTCGAGTCACAAGAAGAATACATACTCCCTGACAACAGGTGCACAGGCACCACATTCGCCACACCAAACTCGTCGAAGCGACGACGCGTCCCATTCGCACCTTGCCAAACTACTCCCCTGTGAACCCTATAGGCTGTCACGCCGCGCGCGACCGCCGCACACGGTGCACAGGTTCGACGACGTTCACATGCTGACCAACTCTAGCTGCCCAGCCGTACACACCGCAGCGTCCGAGCGAGCTTGAACAGCCGTGAGCCATTCCTAAAACGCCGCAACCATCTTGCGCAAAGATTCCACAGAGAAAACACGACAGTTCGTGTCGACCACCGCGAGCCGATACCGCAATGGAGAGCGTTCGTAACTTTTGCGTGCTCCGACGCGTGACACAACGCGCACCCCAAGCCCATTCTTCCCCCTGAAACGAAGGCAGCGTAGCACACTGCGGAGGACTAGCGCCCAATGAGGTGAGGATTCAGCCGAAAACAGTCATCATTCGTGCGAGTAGCCACATAGCCGCGCCGTAAGAACTCAAATGCCATTCACTTCAGGTAATAGCAAAGTGAACTTTCGATATAGCGTAGCAGCCGTAACTAGCGTAGCGCTGCTGACGCTCTCTTGTTCGCGCCAGCCCGACCGCGCAAGAAAGACGGAGGCAGGCGGCGGGCAGACTGCACAACAGACGCGTCCCACCTCAGCAGACCGTCGCGACGCGTTCTTTGCTTTTGGGCCAGTAAGTTCGAACAATGCGAAACCTCAAGTCGTCGACTCAGTCTTGCTTCTGGCATCGAATGAGTCTCCAATCGTGCGAATTAGCGGATTTGCTCGAGCAGGCGACGGCTCAATAGTCATCGCAGATGCTTCCGAGAAGAACGTGAAGCTTTTTGATGCTCGGGGAAAACTGCTAAGAACACTCGGATCTGCCGGTGCGGGGCCAGGACAATTCCAAGATCCAAGGTTTCCCCGATGGTTACGCGGTGGCGGTCTCGTTGTGGCGGAAGGAAACGGCAGAGTGTCAACGTTTAAGGCCGACGGTGCGTTTGAGGCCCTATGCTCCTTAGAGCGCATTCCTCGCGTTAGCTCGTTTGAAGTAATGGCCGATGGTCACTATGTCGTTGCTGTCGGCGATGGAGGCACACAGAGCATCACCGTTCTTGACAAAGCATGCCATCGTGTTTCGGATGTATTTACGCTTCAGGGTGTCCCAGTCGCCGACGAGCCGGCCTTTTCCGGCTGGCTTGGACTTAACGCACTGTACGCAGCCACGTATTCAGATACCACGCTTATTGCTTCCACACTCTCCGATTCATTGTGGATAGTAGAGCCAAGTGGCGTCACGCGAGCTACCCAGCTGAAATCGTCTGACCTTCTGCCTCCTCAAAAGCCAAGTGAGGCAGCGCTCCAGGACAGAGACCGCTTCAAGTGGGCGAAGGACTTCCACCGCGCGGTGCCGCCATTCTATTCGGGAGAACTGATGATTATTGGCTTTTGCCGCGGCATCTTGAACTATGGGGACCCCAATGTCTACTTCGTCAGGAAACCAGGCACTGCAGGATTTCAGAAGTACACGAATCTTCCACCAGTGATCGGAGTGGCCGGTGACACAGCATTCGTGTATCTGAATCCAAACCAAGAGACAGTCTGGCTAGGTAAGCTCGTGTTTTCAGCGATCTCGCGATGACGCGAGCTCAGGTAACCCAAGTTGCATGCCTTGCTGCTCTTCTCGTCTCGTCGACAGCGTGTAAAGGCACCTCGATTGCGAAGAAGGCCGAGGATAGCTCCGCTGCGCACGTTTCAATCACAGACGGCGATCCGCATTGTCATACGTCTAACGGAATTGACGTCTCCACCGTTACCCGACTGCTCTATTTGACGACACGCGACTGCCTTAGTTGTGAGGACGTTGGCCGCAGCCTTCGTGAAAGCTCTTTGGTTCGCCGCGGAACCGTTGGTGTGATTGTAGCGCAGCAGGACTCTGCAGACGTATGTGACTACCTAGCGCGTGAGCATCTACGCATAGCGACTGTAATCTCGACTCACCCTCTGTTGCCAGACCGTCGCGCAGCGCTCTACGTTCGCGGCGATGGAGATTCAACGCGATTCAAGCTTTTGCGGGAGCAGTCAGCGAGAGAACTGCTGGCACTTCTGCGTTGAGTTCTGGACGGTCGCCTCATATACGAAAAGTGATAGCGCGCCGGTTCGAGTCGTCATCTGGAAGACGTCAGATGTGAAACAAGATTTTGTCGGCGCGCTTAGCGACACATTTCCCTATAGGAAGCGACGACTCCGCCATCGGGACAGTTCAGGAGGCGGTCAGACGATGGCATCGCGGGGGGGCTGCGCTGACGCGCGCGCAGAGCGTTGGCGCGAAGATTGGTCTTCACAACGAACAAAACAAAGTGGCCAAAAGGGCAAGCAACGAAGGCAGGTGGTAATGTGAGGGTTGCAAAAAGTTCCGCTGTAGGCGTCGCTCTTGGTATTGCGCTCGTGGCGTGTGATAGCGGCGCACGTTCGGAAGAACGAGCGGAGCGAAATCTTCCGAACGACACAAGCGCTTCTGACGGCGAGTTCTTCGCACCTGTAGAAGTCGCCGGCGCTGTGGTCACCGTCGGCGATCTTCGCATTCTTCTCGCGGCGACGGGAACGCTTTATACGCAGGCCTCCGTCCTACTTCGTTCGGACGTTGGAGCTACCGTTCAGACGGTATACGCTAAGCCGGGCGACTTGATCATGTCCGGCCAAAAACTTGCTGAGCTTGATTCTCGACCTTTTCAGCTCGATCTGACTGAAGCTCGCTCCGGATTGGCACAAGCGGAAGCAAAGTATAACGAAGACTTACTACCTGACTCCATACTTACGAAGGCACCTCCGTCGCCAGTGCGCCGTGCAACAGCACTCGCCAACTCGGGGCTTCTTGCCGCACAAGCGCGTGTAGATCGTGCCCTACTCTCCCTTGAAAAAGCCACAATTCGTGCGCCATTTACGAGTACTGTTCAGCGTGTCGCCGTCGTGCAAGGTGAGAAGATCGCGTATGGACAAGAGCTCTTCCAGCTCGTCGACTTAGCCCATCTGCGCGCTGAGGCCGCGGTGCTGGAACACGACGTAGCGCTTGTACGTGTCGGCGCCGCTGCGTCACTAACGACGCCAGCGGAGCCTCATCGAGTGGTCCGCGGCCGTGTGACGGCTGTTCTTCCTCTCCTCGACAGCGCTTCCAGGTCTGCACGCATCGTCGTGGCGTTTCTAGGTGATGGCATTCTCCGCCCCGGTATGTCCGCAGACCTCGAGGTTGAAACTTCGACACTTCGCTCGCGTCTCGTTGTCCCGACAAGCGCAATAATTGAGCGCGACGGTCGCACCCTCGTCTTTGCCGTTCGTAACGGCCGTGCTGAGTGGGTCTACGTTTTGCCTGGAACTAGTGCTTTGGGAATGACCGAGCTCCGACCTGATAGCTCTGCCGGAACGAAGCCTGTGGTTGCTGGCGACACCGTCCTTACTCGTGGCCATTTAACACTGACGCACGGCGCGCGCGTCCGCGTCGTCGTAACACCGGTCGACCAGCAGAAATTGCATTGAAGTCACCATTGCAATTTCCCGTTGCCACAGTCGCGGCGCTAATCGCATTCATATTAGCGGGAGCGGTTTCTGCAACACGCCTTCCGGTCGGGCTACTGCCGTCAATTGTACTTCCCGTGCTCACCGTGCGCGCTCGACTGGACGGCGCTGCAGCCTCAGAAGTGTCCCGACTCGTCGCCGAGCCTCTGGAAGAGGCGATTGCGGCGACACCAGGCCTTGTTGATCTCGAGTCATCAAGTCGCGACGGTGAAGCCACGCTGACGCTTCGGTTTGAGTGGGGCAGCGACATGCCGGGCACTACGCTCGCAATTCGCGAGAGACTGGATGCGGCGCGTACGAGACTTCCTTCGATGACTCGTAGGCCAGTGCTGCTGAGCAACAACGTAGGTGAAAGGCCAATTGCAATTCTTGCCCTCGGTGGTGCCGAACTTCGCGCAACTGCGACAATTGCTAGGGAGGTACACGCAAGGCGACTGGAGCAAATTGACGGAGTCGCGAGTGTCGCCATCGTAGGCGAACCCACGTCCGAAATACGAGTAACCTTAAACGAAGGCAGACTACGCGCATTCAATCTGTCAGCTGATGACGTGGCTACTGCGATTCGTGAAAGCAATGTTTCCTCATTCGGTGGTGTAGTGCGCCGAGGGCAATACCAATTCTCAGTTCGAGCGCTCACCGAGCTTCGCTCGCTCGACGAACTCCGGAACGTCACGCTCAAGGCCTCTGGCGGTTTCATTGCTGTTGGCGACGTCGCAACAGTTTCAGACGAAATTGAACCAGCCAAAACCAGCGCAATGGTTGATGGCGTGCCCGCCGTGGGCCTTGTCATATACAAGGACGCTGGCAGCAATACAGTGCGCGTGTCGAGTGCAATGACGAGCGCATTGAACGAACTTGGCCGCGAGTATCCGCTCTACAAAGCGACGGTGATATCTCAGCAAGCAACGTTCGTACAGAACGCGTTAGCGAATCTTGAGCAGGAGATCATTTTTGGTGGTCTGCTCTCCCTACTTGTTATTGGCGTCTTTCTACAGAATGCTCGCGGGGCCGCCGCTATAGCACTGACCGTGCCGCTCTCCGTCTTCTCAGGCCTTGTCATACTGAAAGCCTGTGGCGTTGGCATCAACATCATGTCACTCGGCGGTCTTGCTGTCGCCGTTGGATTACTTGTCGACAACGCGATTGTAGTTGTCGAAAGCGCCAGTCAGCATCGTGAGCGGGGGATGGCAACCCGGCAAGCAGCCGCAGCCGCTGTTGCCGATGTATGGCAGCCGTTGCTCGCGGGAACGCTCACAACAATCGTGGTCTTTGGACCCGTTCTTTTTCTAAGCGGGCTCTCTGGAGCACTCTTTCGTGAGCTAGCAATAAGCGTGACAGTAACTTTGTGCGCCTCGCTAGCACTGTCGCTTACTGTCCTTCCTATTCTGCTCGCAGCGGACAAGACACCCCTACGCGCCCACGTGCCAAGTCGCCTTAGATCGGTGGGCGTCAAAGTAGCCGATGCGTATGAAACGTCAATGCGCTGGTGCTTGCGTCACAAAGGAAGCGTAATCACCATTGCCATCGTAGTAGCTACGATGGCCGCGTTAGTTCTAAGCGTCCTTCCGCGAGAGGTGTTGCCGGCTGTCGATGAAGGCTCTGTGGTCGTAACTGCGCGATTGGCTTCCGGAACGACGCTAGACTCTACAAACAGCTTTGCACGTCAACTCATAAAGGCGGCGCGAGGGCTGGGTTCGTCGGGCATTTATGTTAGAGCTGGTTTCGCTTCCGATGAAGAAGTTCTCGGCGGAAGCGACCGCGGAGGTAGCAACGTTGCTTTCGCAGTCATACCTGTGCCCGAGGGGCGTACTGGGCAGTGGCTAAGCGATAATCTCCGCAAGTCTCTGCCGGCTTTTGCGAAAAGCTCGCTTACTTTTGATAAAGCTGGGCAATCGGAGTTTGGGGCACTTGTAGGCAGAGAAGGGCGAGTGCTTCGCGTGGAAGTCAGCGCGACGACGTTGCTTGGCGCGGACATGTGGAGCGATTCCATCATGCAAATAATGCGCACTTTGCCGGAACTAGCTGATGTGCGCTTGGCAGGTGACGAAAGGCAAAGCCAGATCGAGGTCGAGCTGGATCGCGACAAACTCACGCGCCTTGGACTGAACGTCCAAGCGGTGGCAGGTACGCTCGCAAGTGCAATCGGCGGCATTGACGCGAACCCCTTTCACGAGCCGGATCGCAGCACTCCAATTCGTTTACGGCTTGGGAGGCCAGATAGCGCAACACTAGAGCGAGCGCTGTCTGTGCCTTTTCAAGGTCAACGTCTTGAGAATTTTGTACGGATTCGCTTCACTCAAGTTCCGATTGAAGTGCGCAGGATCTCGCAACGCCCGGTGACAGTTATCGAAGGTACGGTTGCTGCAGCGGGGACGGCTCTAGCAAGTCGCTCTGTAACTGATGCCCTTAGTAAACTCAGAATCCCTCCAGGTGTCGTATGGAAAGTTGCTGGCGCCAACGAGGAACGAAGAAGAGAGGAGTCGGAGTTCATCGTAGCTGGGCTTTTGTCGCTCGCTTTTGTGTACCTAATTCTGGCGGCGGAGTTTTCGAGTTTCTTTATTCCCCTAGTGGTGATGACGACTGTACCGCTCGCTGGTGCAGGAGGACTTTTCGTTCTGTGGATCACCGGACAATCGATTAACGCTGTTTCGCTCATTGGTATGATCGTAATGATCGGACTCGCTGACAATGATGCGGTCATCAAACTGACGGCGATACGACGGCTCCGTGCTGGAGGGATGTCGTGTGATGAGGCTGTGTTAGCAGGTGGGCGCTCGCGCCTGAGAGCCATCGCGATGACGTCGCTGACCACCGTTGTGGGAGTACTTCCACTTGTTCTCGGCATTGGCCGTGGCGGAGAACTATACCAGCCGTTAGCAGCTGGCATTATCGGTGGGACTATTTCAGCTACACTAGTTACATTCTTCCTTCTACCCACAGCATACGCCATTTACGAAGAGCTGGTCGCGTGACGCGTGAGCAGCCGATTCGAAGGGTGGTTGCAGTGGCATTGTCGTTTGCTGTTGTAATGAGTGGAGCAGTGGCACTACGGCATTTCAGCTGGACTACGGACTCAGTCAGTGAGCGCGCTGAGCTTGACGTTACGGCCGCGTGGATCGGTGCCTCCTCGTTGCTAGTTGAAGGCTACGTTACCTCTCCGCTTGAGACGGTAATCCAGCCCGTCAGCGGGGTTTTGCGCACTCGAAGCGAGTCGCGGCCTGGCCTTAGCCATATCGCAATTGTGTTGCGACCGGACGCGGACGTCAGGCTGGTGCGACTAGCAATTCAGGAAAGACTTGAGCTCGTTCGTACTAGTTTACCGACTGGCTGCTCGCAACCGGTTGTTGCGCCATATGTGTCCGAGGGTGCGAACAAAGCACTGCTTGAAATCGCGGTGACGGGTCCATTCACCATCGGTGAACTCTCCCGTATCGCTGACGTCGCAATCATCCCCCGAATTCGCGCAGTTGCGGGGATTGGTGCCGTGGAGCGCTTCGGGGGTGCCGCGCGGCGCATCGTAGTACGACTCCAGCCGGCACGACTGCGCAGCCTTGGAATTGATCCCGTACAAATCGACCGTGTGATTGCGCAGGCGCGTATCGCTCAGCCGTTAGGCGTGGTGAACGCACTGCACCGCAACATTAGCGTTGTGGCAAGGGACGAACCAGCCAGCCTAGAGGAGCTGGCCAACCTTCCAATACCGCACGTCGTAGGAAATGTTGTTCGGCTCGCTGATGTGGCCGCCGTACGCTACGAGGAGGATGCCCAAGGAGCATTCCAGCGAATCGATGGGCGTGACGCCGTGCGAATAGTCGTCGCTCAAACTCACCGATCAAACGTTCGGCAATTAGATCGTACCATTAACGCGCTGCTCGACTCGGTTAGGGCTACGGTGGCGACTTCAGTTCAGATACGAGTACTTGAGACTGAGGGCGCGCGCACGGCTGGTCGGTTTCGCTCCAAACTGTGGAGTGCAGCCGTAGCGCTCGGAGCAATGATGGTACTGTTTGCCCTGCTGACGAGCAGTGCCTGGAAGATGCTCACCGTTATCTGGATCTGCGCGGTCTCGCTCGCCATCAGCAGCATTGCTCTCTACCTGCTGAAAACCTCCCTTACCAGCGTTGCACTGGAAGCAGCTTGCGTTGTGATACCGTTGACAATACGACATTCCATGGTACATGCAGTCGCACCGCTTCTCACATCTGCGAAACGTAGAGTTCGACCTTTCCAGCCGCTAATAATTTCACTCATTGCTACATGTTCGGTGTGCCTTCCAATCATTTGGCTAGCTGGTACACCCAAAGAACTGTTCCTCAGTCTCGTAGTGTGTTATGTCGTAGTGGAGATATCTTCGAGCGTGGCCAGCATGTGGCTGGGTTCGCTGCTCGTTCCTTCGAAGCGCATAGCGTCATCCGAGTCGCGCGCTGAACGCGTTGTAGCTGAACTTGTCGTGCTGTCAGTCAAGTTCCGTGGCGCCGTAATCTGCATGGTCATCAGTGTGCTAGTTGTGGGCGTAATATCCCTTCGGGAGGCGTGGATAAGCGGACCAGCATTTCGCACGTTGGAGTCCCGGACCTCAGTGCTTGTGTCGGTAGCTTTTCCTCGCGGGACCGATTCACAGGCACTTGACAATACGATCCAAAGCTTTGAACGGATTGTCATTGGCCGCCAGGGAGTTGATCAGGTTGTTGCATCGGGCAGGCGCGAATCCGCATTGCTTCGTGTTTTCATAGATCCTGACGTAATCTCGACGAGCGTTCCGGTTGACATACGATTGGACCTGCTTCAGCAGGCGCAATCCATAGGCGGAGCAATGGTCGCCGTGATGGGTTTTGGACCAGGATTTTCCGTCGGTAGCGACATCAGTCCACCTACGTTCCGCCTTATTATCCGTGGATTCAGTTACGCGGCGATGGACAGCGCTGTTGCAGACCTTACAAGCAGACTTCGGCAAAATGCAAGAGTTCGCGATGTCCGCGTGGATGACGGATCGCTGAGTCGTACGGGTCCAACATTCGATGTTACGCTAACTCCACAGCGACGCGCGCTGAGGCGCCTAAGCTTGTCGCCGGTAACGCTTTCGGAGGTGCTGGCTCGCGAAGTTCAGGGGCCGGTGGCCATTCAGCACCTTGTTCTTGGTGCACAAGAGTACGACGTCGTCATAAAAGCTGAAGGTGCTGAGTCGCGAAGCGTCGAAGAGCTGGGACAAGTATTACTTAGTTCGAAGCGTAGCGGCGTCCGGATTCGTGATGTTGCGTCAGTTGGGGAGCAGTCGGCGCCCGGCGTCATCATTCGCGATGATCAACAGTATGTGCGCGGCATAAGTTACGAATTCCGTGGTGCACCGCGGCTGGCGAGCAAGTTCCATCGCGCCTTCCTCGCGGGCACACAGGCGCGCCCGGGCTTCAGTATTCAGGACGCGATCTTTGATGGGCAAGGTGATCAGAATGCGCAACAGGCATGGCTAATGGGAGGTGTTGGAGTCCTCCTTATGGGTTGCGCGGCGGCGGTGATTTTCGACTGTGTGCAAGCGGCGCTACTAACACTGCTAGGAGGTCTCGTTGTCAGTGCGGGTCTGAGTGTAGCTCTTATCGGGTTCAGCGGGGTCTATCAGGTTGAGACACCAGGAGCGTTACTCATCGGGGTCTCGTTCGGTATGCAAATAGTCACACTTGTGCTGTGTTGCTTCACGGATGCGGAGCTAAACCGCGGAGGAGTCTACCAAACGTGTTTTCAGTTCATGTTGAGTGTTCGGCAACAAGCGCGGCAGTTCGTTCTCGCACTAAGTGTTGTTTGCGCAAATCTGCTGTGCATCGCGCCGTTCTTGTTGATCGATGACAAACGTTCGTCACAGCATCTGTTCATCCGGGCAATCGTCGTCGGTACGGGACTTGGGTGTGCATTTGCGTTCTATATCATCCCCCTCGTCTCCTTGAGCAAACTCTCGACGAGGCGACGGTTTCCCGACGGAGGCTCAATTAACAGGTGAGACTGGAAGTCTTAGCGCCTACCTCCGATTTAGCTCAGTCTTCAGTAATATGTCTGGCTTATGCACCCGTTGGTCAAGCACTCTTGAGGATGGATACATTCTCGTGCAACGAGCATCCGAAACCGAAGCGTGGATGCGAGCCTTGGGTCCGGGCATCAACACCGTTGTCATTCAGCCTCACTCGGTCCTCGCAGTCTACCATCGAGACCATGTGACCCCGTCGCGCCGGCGGCGCTTGGTGATTGAGGTTGATGCGGTGACGATGGCGTGCGTTGACGTGCAGTTAGCCGCTCTCTTTCCGCTGCGTTCGCCGAAAAAGTGGCGGCTCGCGTACTGGATGCGCCGGCGTTCAGACACCCGCAATCGTGTCGAGAGACGAGCCACGGCCTCGCTCGAGTTTTGTGCTTTGAGACAGCGACGTTCAGCCGAGCCAAGAGCATGATGCACATAGCGCGAACTGAGTAATGACGTGGTCGACGCACGCCCGACTATTTGCCTCGGCTACGCGTAGTGAGACGACAAAGCATCGACTCTTATTCGCTCTTTGATATGTCAATTGAATCAGGTGAGGAGATGTTTGTGCGCTTTGCAGCCTCGACGTTCCCCCCGTCTAGAGGTCCAGTTATTGTGAGAGTCTGACGCCGCGGAGCGGCGGGGGATCTCATGCGCAAGTCGCGGTTCACCGATGAGCAGATGATTGGCGTGCTGCGCGAAGTCGCCGGCGGCGCCAAGGTGGCCAGCGTTTGTCGTCGCCACGGTATCACGGAGCAGACGTACTACCGCTGGAAGCAGAAGTTCGGCGACCTGCAGGTGCCGGAGGCCCGGCGCCTGAAGGCGCTCGAGGAGGAGAATCGGCGGCTCAAGCGGCTCGTGGCCGATTAGGCGCTCAACATCCAGGTTCTGAAGGATGTCGCGGGAAAAGACTGGTGACGGCCGCACAGCGGCGGACGGCCGTCGCGCACGTGCAGACCACCGCCGGGGTCAGTGAGCGTCGGGCGTGCTCGGTGGCTGGGCGTGCATCGCGCGCCGGTGCGGTATGTGGCGCATCCACGCCGTGAGGATGGCCCCCTGCGCACGCGCCTGCGCGAGCTGGCAACCGAGCATCCGCGCTGGGGCGCGCCGTTGCTGACGTGGGCGTTGCAGCGCGAAGGCTGGGCCGACAATCACAAGCGCATCGAGCGCGTGTACCGGCAGGACGGTTTGGCGGTGCGGCAGCGGCGGCGCAAGAAACTGACGCGTCCGCGGGCGCCGCATACGCCGGCGTTGGCGCCGAACGTCCGCTGGTCCATGGACTTCCTGCGGGACACGCTTGCGTCGGGGCGGGTGGTGCGCATCTTCGCGGTCGTCGACGACTGCACGCGGGAAGCGCTCTGCCTGGCCGTCGACACATCGTTTCCGTGCGTGCGCGTAACCGCGGCGCTGGACACGATAGCGGCGACGCGCGGCTACCCGGCGGAGATCGTCTGCGACAACGGGCCGGAATTCATCAGCCGCACCCTCGCCATCTGGACGGCGGAGCACGCCGTACAGCTGCGCCACATCCAGCCGGGCAAGCCGAATCAGAATGCCTTCGTCGAAAGCTTCAACGGGCGCGTGCGCGACGAGTGCCTGAACCAGCACTGGTTTCTCTCACTCGCGGATGCGCGCCGCACGCTGGCGGACTTTCAGGCGCTGCACAACTCCGCGCGCCGACACGGCGCGCTCGGCAGGACCCCCACGGAGTTCGCCAGTACCTTCACCGTCACATCACTCGTTCCTTCACCCGCTCTCACGAAATGATTGGACCTGAGATGGGGGGAACGTCGGCCTCACTTGGATTGCGGAGCGAGCGCGTCGCGGAGGCTGTGTCATTGGCTGAACAGCGGCCTGACTTTCAAATTGCGGGCACGAACGACCAATGTTTCCTCGCTGAGGTCAAGAAGATTTCACCGTCCGCAACCGAAGCGGCCAGTATTGCGCAGTTCGAGACGACAGGATCCTGCGGATTTTCGACGATACCCGGAAGAAAGCTGCGGCGCCTTATTGGGAGGGTGAACGCACAACTGCGTACGCTCGCGCACGTCGAACTGCCCGGCGCACTCGTTGTTGGCAATCCAAACGCACATTTGGCGTTTCACACGGACTCGTACGCCGTTTTGACGGCAATGCGTGGATTGGATACGGTGAGTGTGACGGTTCCACGTGATGCGTCGATTGCTCCTGTGTTTGGACACGTGTATGCGGGACCCGGCAAGCAGATGACGAAGAGCGCAAATACCAGTACCTCCGCCATCATCTGTCCTCGTGAGGTTGATGCTATGGGGTTGACTGTTGACGTTTATCACAATGCGTTTGCAGCGCGGCCGCTCAGCGAGGGCGCGCTGTCGCACCCGAGCGTTCGGCAGTGGAAGTTGACTGCGGACGACAGCACGTGGGAGCTAATGGCAGCGGCTACCCCCGTAACGCGGGCTGCGCCAGTCGCCTGATGCGAAATCAACCCTGCGAATGTGCGCGCGCAGCGCTGGTTTGTGGTAGCACGCGTCGTATGAGCGCGCACGGCACCGGCCGGCGACATGAAGCGCTCGGCTGTGCGACCGATATGTTCAGCATCGCAGGAAGGCACATTATCTCTGAAGTACGACACCGTCCACTGGACTCCGCCTGTCGCGACGGCATCAGCCTATCCATCACGCATGGTGTTGTGAGCGCGGAGGTACGGTCGGCGACGCGCACTGGTTGGCGGTGGGTTCGGTCGAACCCGCATGCGGATCAGTGGCCAGCGAGAGGGTAGATGCGTGGGTGCCGTGCGGAGTTAAGGTGGCGGATTGCCATCATGCCTTTTGAGCGATTTGGATCACGTGCTGCAAGTACGTGTGACTCACCCCAAGGGGCACTGTATACATGAGCCGCTGCGTCTGCAGCGCTCGTCGCGGTAACTGCGGTGTCTGTCGATACCGTGGGCCCGCACCTCAAAGCGTGCTTCGTTTTGGATGAGGCGATGACGCACTGGTGCGTGACCGTCCACCGCTCGTCGCCGGACTCGCAGCGTAGACCGGAGCAGACCCGAGGCCTTTCACATGCGGAAGTCACAGCGAATCGGCTCGGCTCGGCCTGCTCGCCCGCGGAGCCTCCGCGTCCGCTGGGGTGCCAATCCACTCGACCAAGGCGAGCACCGACGCCACGTCATCGCTCGCCAACGCCTCGAACGCCGTCTGCGGTCGACCGTCGGGCGCAGGCAGCATCGGCTGGGGCGTGGCGAGCAACGCGAATAGTTCCCCGCCTTTCATCCGGCTACGCAGCCGCTGTGTGATCTGTAGAAGTTGCGGATAGGGCCGTGGCGGCCCACTGCCGTCTGCTGCAGCACGACACTGGACGCGCGGGTACACGACGACCCCGCCCGGCATGCTGATGGCGAGCAGTCGACCTTGGGCGTGCCAGCGCCGCACGGTGTGTCGTGTGATCTGGAGTGCCGCCGCGGCCTCTGCCGCGCTCCAGCCTCCGCCGGATGCCTCGAGGAGCGACGTCAGTATCTCCGCGCCCCTTCGGAAGGCGGCCGCCAGCAAGTCGTCGTCATCGTCAGTCATGACGCCGTCACCACGGCCGTCGGGATGTTTCGGGCTAGCCGTCGGGTTTCGGCTCCTTCGGTGCCGACCGCTCGCCCGCGGAGGGAGCGCTGGTTCCACTGTGATTCCGGGTGAGTGACGCTGGGCGCGGGTGACAGGCGCCGATGGCTCTGCTGTCGTATCGACCGGTGCAGTGCAGCGCATTGCCTCCAGCCATCAAAGCCTGAACGCGTCTCCCACGGCGCGTGTCCGGCCTGCCTCATGAGACGTCTCCGCGTGCCGGGCGCGCGGAACACAGGATTGCTACCGCTGATTGCCTGCACGCCATAGCGCGCCCTGCGGTCGGTGCTGCTGCACGGCCTGCCGACGCTGTGGACGGGCCGCACGAAGAGTCGATTATCTCGAGAAGTCGGCATGACTCGCTCGTTGAGGCTGGCTTGCAGACACAACTAGGCAGTGGCTATAGCCACGAATAATGTATGGAAGAGGTGGGGTCGTCAGCCAGCTCGTCGGTCGGTCTAGGCTGGCTCGACGAAGGCAATCCAACCACTTCATGAGGTGCGTATGTCCATGCCGCTGCCCCTGTCAGACCCACTCACGTCGGTCGAGCCGACCGACCCGAACCCCCCGTCACCGCTCGAGCGAGCGGAGGCGGCCCTGCACGACATGATGCTGTTGGCGAACAAGTATGACGTGCTCGACGCCACCCTGCGGCAGCAGTGCTTGCGCGCGATGCATTGCCTGCTGCCGAGCCGGCAGCAGCTGCGCCCGCGGTCCGTCGATGAGCAGGTGGCGCAGGTGCAGCGTTGCGTGGATGCCATCACGCGGGTGCTGCCGCTGGAGGCCGCTCCGGCGGTGCCGCGGACGTGCGTGGGCAATTGGGCGCTGCTGATCAAGCCGCCCGTGTCGCGTGCGCCGAAGGCCATGCCAGCAGAGACGCCGGCAGCCATCTCGTCTGAGGCGCTGCGCGCGACGCTGGAGTCCTTGGATCGGCTCCTGTCGCCGATGTCCACGACAGAGGCGTTCGCGCGGTTTACGGAAGCATTGACGGCAGCGCCGTTTCACACTCCCCAGATCTCCGCCGCGACGGTGCTCGAGGCGGCGGGTCCGGATGCGGACCTCCGCGCCTACGTCACGGGGCAGGTGCGGCACGGTCGCTCGGCGGGGCAGATCGGTGCCGCATGGGCGGAGGAGCAGCAGATCGAGTTCAAGCCGGCGCTCCGGCGGCGCATTGAACGCATGGTCGCGCGCGCGTCGACCGGGCAGTCGCTCGTCGATCACCGGCGGGTCCGCCCGCCGGTCATGCCGAGCTGTCCGCCCCTGCTGCAGGCGCTGATCATCAAGGTCGCCAATGGACGCCCTGGCGCGACCAAGGTGTCGATTGCGAGACAGGTGGCGTCAGAGCTGCCGGTCTGGATTGGCCGTGCTCGGGCGGCCGGCGTACTCCTAGACGTCCGGCCGCCGTCGAATCTGACGGTCACGCGGTATATGGCACGCTGGTCGCTTATCGCCGCCGTCTCCCGCGAGGAGGGCGTCACGGAGGCGCTGAAGGCGTTCAAGCCGACCGACCGCTATTCCAAGGCAACGACCGCGAACAGTGTCTGGCAGCTGGACCATGTCACCCTCGACATCCTCGTGATGATCATGGCGGAGGCCGGACCGAAGGTTGTCCGTCCGTATCTGACCACGCTGACGGACGAATCGACTGGGGTGTGCGTCGGCTGGGTCCTCGATATCGAGCCACCGACGAGCTTCAGCACCTCACGCGTCCTCTACCGCGCGTTCACGCCATGGCGCGAGACGGGCCGGATTCGGTCGTACTGCCCGGTTGTGCTGCGGCATGATCGCGGCAGGGACTTTCTATCGAAGCATGTCGAGCGCTCGCTCGCGCTGCTGGGCGTCACGCAGGAGATCTGCCCACCGCGCACGCCGAATGCCCGGCCGGAGCTTGAGCGCTTCTTCCGGAGCCTGCACATGGGCATGTCCGGACTGCCGGGGTTTATCGGCAATGGCGGCCTGACCATGGCGCAGGCGAGCGCGCGTCCGAACGAGTTGCTGACGATGGACGACCTCGTGTGCCATCTCGAGGATTGGACGCGGGAGTCCAACTGCTCGGTGCACAGCGGGCAGAAGGAAACGCCGATGCAGGCGTGGGAGCGGCATCCCGGGTTGACGGTCCCCCCGGATCTCACGTGGCGCTTGCTGAAGAGCGACGTGCGCCGCACGGTGAAGGAGCGCGGCATCGAGTTTGACCACGGGTGGTACCGGGGCAACCTCCGAAACCCCGACGGCTTGCCGCTCACGGAGCTGCAGCAGAAGAACGTCCGCGTCTACTACTCCCCGGATCAACCCAAGCACATCTGGGTGACGGAATGGTTCGAGACGCCCACGGGGCGCGAGGAAGCGTATCTGGGCATGGCGACCCGCGTTGAAGCGGGCGTGCCATCGCTGAACATGGAGGAGGCGTACGAGGAGACGCGCAACAACGTCCGCGCCATTGCTCGGACGGCGACGGCCATGACGCGACAGGAGGACGCGACGCGCCAGGCGGAGACGCGGGCGCAGACCCCGGCGCCCATCCTGAAGGTGGTGGAGCATCGGGCCGCCGTGGCGGCATCAGCCGCCCAGCAGACCACGGCCGAACGCCGCGCGCTGGCAGCGCACGCGGAGCTGGTGCAGGCGACCGTGGTGTCCTTTGATGATGACGACGACAATCTCGATTTCCGCGCCCCGAGCGCGTTCTCCTCGACGCACACCGCACCGGAGTGGGCATGACACGATTTCAGCACGTACCACTGCCGGCGTTGCTCAAGCCCTCGGGCCGGACGCATGCGATCCTCAATGAAACCGTCGCGCATATGCAGAGTGAGGAGCCCAGCCTGATGTATTGGAGTGGCATGCCTGGCATGGGCAAGACCTGCGCGTCACGACAGCTGGCCGCGTACCTCCGAAAGGAGCGGAACGGCCTTGAGTCGTCGGTGCTTACCATGGACTGGGGTGGGGCGCTGAGCGGCAAGAGTACGCGCGGCATGCACCGTGGGCTGTCTGCGGTCTACAAGACGTTCGTCGCCGACGAGACGGATCGATTTCTGAAGAACATGATCGAACAGACGCTGGCGGCGGACATTGTTGAAGCGTGCCGCCGGCAGGAGACGGTCCTGCTGCGTATCGACGAAGCCGGCTTGATGAGCGCCGACGAAATGCGTGGCATCGGCAAGATCACCGACAGGGCCATCGAGGTGGGGTACCGGATGCACATCCTCCTCATCGCGATGGACGACATCACACCGAAGCTGGAGCGGTATCCGGTGCTGGAATCGCGGGGGACGCTGGACTGCGATTTTCCGCCGTGGACGCCAGCGCAGGTGGTGGCGTTGTTGCCGGGGTGCGGCGCACCGTTGGCCGCGGTCCTCGCCCAAGACGCTAGCCTTGGCCTTCCGTTGGCCACGCAGTTGCTCGACGCCACGGGCGGCGATCTCCGCACGATCAAGACGTTGGCGCGCCGTGTGAGCGACGGGCTCGCGGCGCCGCGGGCAGCGCGACTCGCGTTCAACATCACCACGTTGACCGATGCCTGCATCGCCCATCACCGGGAGGCTCGTGACCGGCGCGCGGCGCGCGCAGAGATTGGGGTGCTGCGGCGTCGCACCCAGCGGCGCGGCAAGGCCGCGTAACACAGCGCTGGAACTTGAGCCATGTCCGCGTTGACCACGAGCCGCGTGTTTGTTCTCGTCGAGACCCTCGTCCGAGTGCAGCAGCGGCCCGTGCCAACCGGCGATATCGTGGCCGCCGTGCGCGCCGCGCCATGGGCGAAACCCTGGCGCTATCAGCACATCTATACCGCGCTCGCCCACTGTCGGGCGCAGGGGCTGCTCCAGAGCGCCCTGCAGCGCAATGCGCTGTGCGGCCGTGGTCGCCGGCGGATGGTGCACCACTGGTGGCCCGTGGCATCGAAAATTGGAGGAGAGCAGCAGAGTCACGACACCGTGGTGGAGATGTCGCGACTCGTCGACCAGGCCATCGCAGGACTGCCGGACGGCGCCGTGCTTCACCCACGGTGGGTCGTGCGCCACACGCACGACGTGGTGGCCGCCTGTACGGAGCCAGCGATCATTGCGGCCTTCCACCAGCGCGATTCCAGTCAGCGACCACGCCTCGAGGCATGTGGGTTGGACTCGGGATGGGCCGGCTGGTGGCGTGTGGCGGACGAGGACCGGGCGAGGAAGCGCCGTGGACGGCGTGAGGAGAGCGATGCCGTGTTGGCCGAGGTGCGTGCGGAACAGAAGCGGACCGGCCGGCGTGGGGTCGAGGTGCGCACACTCCGGCGAGGACTCAGTCCGGCGCGCGCACGAACGTTGACTGCTCGGCTCCAAGTCGCGTGTCGAAAACCGCCGACGCCGAGCATGCTGATCATGCTCACGCCACGCCTGGTCCGCCTCGGAAGCGTGCACTATGGCGCGTACGTGGTGCCGCTGGGTGAGGAGCACTTGGCACGCGCGGAGCTTGCGGTGGAGGCTTGGTGGCTTGCAGCCACGCTGCTAACACGCCGCTACGCCAGCGAGACACGTGCGCGTCGCCTGCCGGGAGATGAGGTGACGGCCCGTGGACGGCACGCGCCCTATGCGGAGATCGTCCGCGAACTGGCGGCCGCGCTGACGGTGATCGGCGCCGGACGCGCCGAGCCGCGACCGGACGGGCGCGCGCCGTGGACCGCTGCGGCCGCGACGTGGCTCGCGCGACGCGCCTGGGGAATGTCCGTGGCGGACGCGGTATGTGCTGATCCGGTTCCGCCGATGCAGTGGATCAGCGTCCCCACGCTGCACCGTGCGATGCAGCGGCACTTGGCGGCGTCCCAGGTCCCCAGCATCCGGCTGCTGCGATTCCGGCTGCAGTACGCGGGGCTGTGGATGCGACCGACCCGGCTGCTCCCCGCGACACCCTTGGAGCACAGCCAGCAACACCACGCGGCGCCAGCGCTGACGATGGTCGAAGCCGTGGATGCGTATTGCTGGCTCCAGAGTCAGGTGGTCACCGGGGTCGAGCGGGAGCAGCATCGGTGGACGTGGCGCTGGCTCGGCCTCTGCCGCGATTGGGCCGCCATTCGTGACGCTGTGGCTCCAGAACCCACCGCCGCGTGGACCCCGCTAGCACGCCGAGCGCTCGGGCTCGCGGCGGCAGCTGACGCCATGTTCGGATTCGGCTGAGCAGATCAGTCCCTTCGGTGTGACACCACCGCGCTCCGCGGACCCATGCGTAAGTGGCAGCGTGCTGCGCCGCGTAGGCTGGCCGGATGTCACTGGCAAACGAAAAATCCAATCGGCAGTATGTCGCCCGACTCGCCGCGTCGGTGGCAGCCCATCCGGCCGTCGGATCCGCGGCAACGAGGGTGCTTCAGAGCTTTTCCGTGAGCAGCGCGAGGATCAGTTACACGCCGCGTGTCAGCAAGACCTTCGTAGAGCCGGCTCGCTGGCCAGGAACTGACCTCGAGGATGCCCTCGCGGCGTTCGCAATGCTGGAAGCACGTGCGATCCTGAAACCACCGGTGTCTGGGGATCAGATGGGCCTGTGGCAAAAGAGGTTCGACAGCGTCGCGGAACGAGCGCAGCCGTTCACGCCTGCCCAGTGGACGACGCTCTTTGAGCGGTACTGGACGTTGCTCCGCGAGTACATGCCGCCATATGGCCGCACCGTGTCGTTCTCAGCGCGCCTGCTGACCCAACTCATGGCGCTCAGTGAGGACGGGGCAAACCGCGAGGTGTTGACGCGTCGCGCATTTGACCGATGGACAGCGGCCCGCCAGCTCACGCAGCGCCTCGCACTCGACGGGACGGTCGTGTACACAGACAACCAGAGGCACTACGTGGCATCCCTGCATGCGGCTGGGTCGCATGCGCAGTGGATGCGCGCAGCGCTCTGCCGCGAGGCGGACACCATTGTGATCACGAATGACCGCACCGATCTCCAGGCGCGCGATGGCGGTCGCCGTGCATTGCATCTCTCGGCAGAGGAGGTGCGGCATGCCGTGGCGTACGATGCAGCGCGAGGGTATGGGCAGGACGAGGCGCTGGTCGCGCAGCGGTTGCCCGATGGCACAGGACAGATCACACTGGCGGCCTTACTCGACGCCCGCCTCAACCGGCAGTTCGTCGACACCATCACGTCGATTACGGTTCGACTCGCCACGGAGCCGCTGGACGACTTTCTGCACAACATCGGGAATGTTGCCGTGCAGGCGGCGGCGACCGAGGAGATCCGGCATGTGCTGGAAACACTCGAAGACGTGGTGGAACGATGCCAAGATCACCCCGCGACGAGTGGCGCGGGCCTGTCCGCAGCGCAACAATCGCTGCAACACCTGCGCGAGATGACCCAGCGTGTCCGCTCGCAGCAGACACTCGAGGAGGGCCGTGGGAGCAGCACGGGCGTCGGGTGGAGCAGGGGCATCGCCAGCATGTCGGCACTGCCTGGCATCCGAGGAGGGCTCACGCGTGCGGACCTGATGGATGTGGTGCCACCGAGCGCGTGGGCCTACCCGCACGTGCGGGTTCGCGTGCATCCGCTGTACAGTCTCCTGACGCCGGCCGGCGTACGTGCCGCCGCGTTAGCGCTCGCTGTCCACCGCTATCACGCATGTCCGACGACGCGCGCTGACGCACGTATTGCGCTGCAGTACAGCAGCGGTCTACAGGGGATTATCAACGCGTCCTTCTCGGCGCACTAAATGAGACGCGGAGCGCGTCGTGCGGCGCCAGACACGTACGCGCACGTACCGTCACGCTGCATCAGCGGACCGGCTCGATCAACGCACTCACATCGGCATCGAGCGCCACGGCAATGCGCACCAGCGACAGAAACGTGGCGTTGCTCTCGCCGCGTTCGATAGTGCCCAGATGCGCCGCGTTGAGGTCCGCCGCGAGGGCGAGTTCCGCGCGCGTGACACGGCGCTGACGGCGAAGGGCCGTGATGCGAAGGCCGACGTGGCGGAGCGCGCGCTGCTCGCTGTCTGGCAGCGCTGCCAGCCAGACGCCACGCCGAGAGTTCGGGCCTGCGCCAGAAGTCAGGACTGCATGCGACGCGGACGGCGCGCCGTATTCGGGCGAGGAAACGCGCTGGGCAGAGAGCTTGGGCATGAGACACTCGGAGATGAAAGTGATGACTGACCGATGCACGGTTCAGGTCCTCTCCCGAGTGTAGCGCGAACGGCTCGGCGCAGCCGCCGGCTCGCAGACGACCGGGAGCCGGTACAAATGCGGCGCTAGCCCTGTCCTTCGTCCGCTTGAAAAAGGACGGGCAACCCGACGTTGAGCGCCCGCGCCAGCCGCGTCAGCACCATCAACGACAGGTTCACGCGTCCGCGCTCGATCTCGCCGAGGACAGAGGCGTTAATGCCGGCCTTCGCAGCCAAGGCGTCAATCGTGACCTTGGGCTGCCCGACGGCGAGGGCTTCGGCATGACGTTGCAGCCGGAGCGCGCGTACCTGCCGCCCGAGAAGCAGTAGGACCGCTCGCTCGTCCGGGTTCAGATGGCCGAGGCGCTGCTCACGCGTGGCACGGCGCTTCGGGAGCGATTCCGCTCGTTTCACCGACATTACAAACCCTCGCAACATGGTATAGATGTGCGCGGGAAGCAGAGCGGGACCTGACGGCAACTGATCGACCGGGTAAGGCTCAGCCTTCGGGCCAGAGCGCCCGGAGGGTCGTGCCATGCGTCATTTAGGTTGATAACGGATGCGTCAACTGACTTGATAACGGCGTCAAATAGGTTGATCACATGCGTCAGTTAGCCTGATAAACGCACGTCACTTGAGTTGATAACCCACGACTGTCAGTACTTCATCAGATACCGCCCCACCTCCCAGCTCGTCACCTGCTCGCTGAACTCCCGCCACTCCGCGCGCTTCGCCGCCAGGAAGTGCGCGAAGATGTGCTCCCCCAGCGCCGAGCGGATCACGTCGTTCTTCTCCAGCTCATCGCACGCCTCGTTGAGGTCGCGCGGCAGGTCGTCGATGCGCAGGCGACGCTTCTCGCGATGGCTCATCTCGAAGATGTTGGTGTCCACCGGCTCGCGACTGTCGGCCTGCGTGGCGATGCCGTCCAGTCCCGCGGCCAGCATCACCGCCAGCGCCAGGTACGGATTCGCACTCGGATCCGGCAGGCGATGTTCGACACGAGTCCCCGTGCCGCGACGCGCCGGGATGCGCAGCATCGGGGAGCGGTTGCGCATGCTCCACGCCACGTTGATCGGCGCCTCGAAGCCCGCCACCAGACGCTTGTAGCTGTTCACCAGCGGGTTCGTCACCGCGCAGTAGCCACGCGCGTGGCGCAGCAGGCCGCCGATGTAATGCAGCGCCGTCTGGCTCAACTCGAACGGCGCTCCCGCATCCCAGAACGCATTCTGGCTGCCGCGGAAGAGGCTCTGGTGCGTGTGCATGCCGCTGCCGTTCTGCCCGAAGATCGGCTTCGGCATGAAGCTCGCGCTCAAGCCGAACCGCTGCGCCACCTGCTTCACCACGAAGCGGAACGTGGTCAGGTTGTCGGCGGTCGTCAGCGCATCGGCGTAGCGGAAGTCGATCTCGTGCTGGCCGTGCGCCACCTCGTGGTGACTCGCCTCCACCTCGAAGCCCATCTGCTCCAGCGTGTCCACGATCGCGCGGCGCGCCTCCTCGCCCAGGTCCACCGGCGCCAGGTCGAAATAGCCGCCCACGTCGTGCGTGTCGGTGGTCGCCGCACCCACCGCGTCCTGCTTGAAGAGGAAGAACTCCGCCTCCATCCCCGCATTCATCGTGAAGCCCTGCGCGGCCGCCTGCGCCAAGACCGCCTTCAGGCAGCCGCGCGGATCGCCCACGAACGGTGCCCCGTCGGGCATCGAGATGTCGCAGATCAGTCGCGCCACCTGCGAGCCCGGGGTTCCGAACGGCAGGCGACAGTAGGTCGTCAGGTCGGGCTTGAGCAGCATGTCGCTCTCCTCCACCCGCACGAACCCCTCGATCGAGCTGCCATCGAACAGGATGTCGCCGGCCAGCGCCTTCGCGAATTGCGACCGCGGGATCTCGACGTTCTTGATCACGCCGAGGATGTCGGTGAACTGCAGCCGGAGGAAACGGATGTCGTGCTCGCGCAGCAGCGACTGGATGTCTCCCTCCGACGCAGTGCGCAGGTCGCTCGGAGCCGGCATGTCTGGAGTCATCCGCCAAAACTACGCCCAGCCCGGCATCGGCAGCGAGGGAACCGCCCGGGTCGCTGACCGACTCACCCTGCAGTCCACCGCCGGACTTCCGCCCGGCTCCACTACATTGCTGGGTTGGTGTGGTGCACTCCTGCGCCCGCCCCTCTCCTCCTGATCCTTCCATGTCGTCTGCCTTCTGTGCGGCCTGTGGCGCACAGCTTTCCTCCGGCGCCCGATTCTGCCATCGGTGCGGCCAGGCGGTCGGTGACGCGGTCTTCTCGCCCGGCGCGCCAACATCCGGCGCTGCGCCGGCCCGTGTGTCGCCGCCGAACCAGACCCTCCCCTGGGCTGTCGCGGCCATCGCGCTTCTGGCGCTGATCGCCCTCGTCGCCGGCCAGCGGTTCAATCGACGCCCCGCAGTGGCCGACAACACCGCGCCGCCAGCCGCCGGTCCATTCGCGGGCGGTGCGCCGGCCGGCGATCCGAATGCGGCAGCGGGTGAACGACCCGTCCGCGCGCCCGACATCTCCAACATGACGCCCGACGAGCGTGCACTGCGCCTGTTCAATCGCGTCGTGTCGCTGGCCGAACAGGGCAAGCGCGATTCGGTGCAGTTCTTTGCGCCGATGGCATTGATGTCGTTCCAGAGCCTGCCCACGCCAACACTCTTGCAGCGCTTCGAGCTGGGGCGGATTGCCGAGTTGGCCGACGTGAAGGAGATCGCCACCGCGCAGGCCGACACGATCCTGCAAGCGTCACCGACGCACCTGCTCGGCCTGACCCTCGCCAGCACCGCCGCCCGCATGCGCGGCGACACCAAGGCCCAATCCGACTTCGACCGCCGGCTGCTCGCCGCGGCCGACGCCGAGCGGGCAAAGAACCTGCAGGAGTATCAGGTGACCCAGATCGACCTCGACAGCGCGTTCGCGCGCGCACGGCGGAACGTCAAGTGACCAAGAAGACCATGGAACCGACTCGCACCATCACCGTCGCGCACAGTCCCGACTCCGACGACGCCTTCATGTTCTACGCGCTCGCCGAGGGGAAGGTGAACACCGAGGGGTTGGCGTATAAGCACGAGTTGCAGGACATCGAGACGCTGAACCAGCGCGCACGACGTCAGGAGCTCGAGGTCACCGCCGTCTCCATCCACGCCTTCGCCTACCTCTCCGAGCATTACGCGCTGCTGCCGCACGGCGCGTCGATGGGGGACAAGTACGGCCCGCGTGTCGTGGGTCGCATGAAGCGTGGTCCCGGGTCCATCAAGGGTGCACGCATCGCCGTGCCCGGGCCGCTCACCAGCGCGTACCTCGCGCTGCGCCTGTTCGAGCCCGATTTTGAGGCGGTCTTCGTGCCCTTCGACAAGATCGAGGACGCGGTGCTCGACGGCCACGTGGACCTCGGCCTGCTGATCCACGAGGGCCAGCTGACGTACGGGGAACGAGGCTTGCACCTGGTGCTGGACCTGGGCGTCTGGTGGCACGAGGAAACGCAGCTCCCGCTGCCACTGGGCGGCAATGTGATCCGTAAGGATCTCGGTCCCGACCTCATCAGCATGATCAGCCGACACCTGCGTGACAGCATCAGCTACGGCCTCACGCATCGTCGCGCCGCACTCGACCACGCGATGAAGTACGCGCGTGGACTTGATCGCGGTCAGGCAGATACATTCGTCGGCATGTATGTGAATGAGTGGACGCTCGATTACGGCGACGCGGGTCGCGCCGCGGTGTCGCTGTTCCTGCAGCGAGGAACCGACGCCGGCATCATTCCACACACGGTATCGGTCGAGTTCGCTGAGTGATGCAGGTGCATGTCGATGCCTGAGCAGCCGATTCGCGGCGTCGACGTGCCCGCTCCGTCACTGCCATCGCTGAGTCCGCAACCGCCGGTGATCGACGCCCCGGCGGGTTCCTCACGCGGCAACTCCCCCGATGATGCCACCCGCGCCCGTCGCCTGCGCGCGCTGGCCACGGAGATCGAGACCCTTCCCACCACCCACGCTGCGCTGACGCGCCTGCTCACCGTCGCCGTCGACACGCTGCAGGCAGCAGGAGCCTGGGTCGGCCTGACGATGGAAGACACCGACGCGCTGGTGGTGGTCGCGGCGCACGGAGAGATCCCGGTGGAGCAGGGATCGCGCGTCCCGCGTGAACGCGCGTTCGCCGCTCGCGCTCTGCGCTCGCATTCCGCCGTCTACGCCGACCCGAGCACCGGCGTACGCTGGAACGACACCGTCATCGCACGACAGCCGGTGCGCGCCGTCGCCGCACCGCTGCTGGTGGACGCCGAGCATGCCGTCGGTGTGATCTCGATCATCGGAGGTCCGGGTCGGCTGTTCACCGTCGCCGATGGCACCTTCGCGCACGAACTCGGCGCCCTCGCCACCCTCGTGCTGCGCCGGCGCGAAACCGTCGGTCGCACCGTCACCGAGGAAGTGTCGACGGTGCCGGCGGAGTCGAACCTCGTTTTGCCGTTGCTGCTCGATGCGGCGGCCGCGGCGTCGGTGGACGATTTCGCGTCCGCGATCATTCACCGTCTCGACGATGCAGCCTTCCTCGGCGTCAGCATCGCCGTGCGCGACCGCGTCGATGGCACGCTGCGATTTCCCGCGGCCCTCGGTGCCCTGGCAGCGCTGCGTGGCATTCGCACACCGCTCGAGCCGTCGCGAGCCGAACACCTCGGCAAGCAGCGGCGCGTGGTGCAGATGCCCGATGCCCGACACCTCGTGCCCGATGCCTGGCGGTCGCTGGTGCCGGCGCTGCCCGGCGCCTCGATCGCATTGATCGACAATGAGGTGGCGGTCGGACGCGTGGACATCGTGTACGACCCCGATCGTCCGGTGCCACATGGTGCCACGCGGCGCATCGAGCAGCAGGCCGTCGCCATCGCCCGCGCGCTTTCTGCAGTCACGACGCGTGTCGCACGCACGCCCACCGATCATGCGCTGCAGTCGCTGCATGCACTGCGGGCCACGCTCACCACGCGACTGCACGACCTCACTTCGCCGATCGCCGGCATCAGCGCACTCGCCGAACTGCTGCAGGACGAGGCGCTCGATCCCGACCTGCGTGAGCTGATCGACCTGATTCGGAACAGTGCCCGCCGCGCCACCGACGCATCACGTACGCTGCGCGAACTGGCCGAGGATGCCGACTCGCATCCCGATCCGATTTCCGTCGGCGCCATTCTCACCGAGCTGCTGCACGAGCGCGCCGAGGCGCAGCGTGCGCTCGCGATCAGCGTCAACCTGACGGTGGATCCGGCCATGCCGGCCATCGCCTGGCCTGCCGTGGCGATGCGCGAATGGGTGTCGGCCGCCATCATCGCATCCGAGACGGCACTGCTGGGTTCCGCGCGCCGGAAGATCGACGTGCGCGCCAGCCTCGAAGGGGCGCTGGCGATGATTTCGGTGGCCGACGAAGGAGTGCCCATCGGCGTGCTCCCTTCTGAATCCGCGCTCCATGGTGCTACCATATCCGTCATCCGCACCGACGACGGCCGCACCATCCGCCGCCTCGCGATTCCCCTCACGATCGGCACTCCGCATCACCTCTCGTGACCACCGCGATCCACGCGCTGTCGCCTAAGCCGGCCCCGGCGCCCCTGGCCCGGATTCTCGTCGTGGACGATGATGAATCGATCCGCGTGGCCATGGTGCGTTTCCTCCAGCGGTGCGGGTACGCCGTCGAGTCCGTCGGCAGTGGTACCGACGCGCTGTTCCTGTTCGAGTCGCAGGCGTTCGACGCCATGATCTGCGACGTCCGCATGCCCGGCCTCTCGGGCCCCGAGCTGCTGCCGCGCGTCCTCGCGCACGACCCGAACCTGGCGGTGCTGATGCTCAGCGCCGTCAACGACGCGCCCACCGCCGCCAACGTGCTGGCCGGCGGCGCAGTGGATTATCTGGTCAAGCCGATCGAGCTGCGCACGCTGCAGGATGCCGTGATCCGAGCCCTCGCCCGGCGGCAGTCGCGGATGGAGAAGGAGCGCTTCGACGAGCGGATCCAGGAGGAAGTGCGCCTCCGGACCGCCGAGCTGGAGCAGGAAAAGGAGTCGCTGCGCCGCCTGTCGGTCAGTGTCGTCGAGACACTCATCATCGCGATGGAGGCCAAGGACGTCTACCTCCGAGGCCATTCGCAGCGGGTCGCCGATCTGGCGGCCGAGATCGCCATCGAGATGCAGCAGGAGCCGGAGATGGTGGAGCGAATCCGCCTCGCCGGCCGCCTCCACGATGTGGGCAAGATCGGGATTCGCGAGGAGATCCTGAACAAGCCGTCGGCCCTCACCGTCGCGGAGTTCGAGCACGTCAAGCAGCACGTTCGCATCGGCATTGAAATATTACGTCCGCTGGCCCAGCTCGATCACGTCCTGAACTTCATCCAGGACCATCACGAGCACTGGGACGGCAGTGGCTATCCGCGTGCCCTGCGCGGCGACAACATCACCCTCGGCGGGCGTATCCTGGCTGGGGCCGATGCCTTCGACGCCCTCACCTCACAGCGCGCCTACCGCGACCCCATGCGCGCCGACGACTCGTTAGCGTACCTCGGCACGGTGGCAGGCGAGCTCCTCGACCCGCAGATCGTACGGGCTCTCCAGGTCGTCATGATGCGGCGACTCGCGGCGGCCTGACCGGACCTTCCTGCACCGGTTTTCTGTATTGCTGGCAAACGTTGGAGCCCTCTCCGGCGTATGCCAAGGATCATGTCAGCCCATTCAAGTCATCGCCCGACGCGTCGTCGCGGGCGTTTTGTCGTCGCCATCATCGCCGCCGCGACCGCCGGCGTCACCGCCGGCGCGCAGGTGTCGCGCACGCCGGTGTCGCGCAGTGAACGCCTCGCCACCGACACGCTCACCCTCACGTTCGACACCGCAGTCCAGCGCGCGCTCCGCGAGGGCGAGGAAGTCCGTTCGGCCAACGCCTCGCTCGACATCGCCTCGGCGCAGATCGGCGTCGCGCGGTCCACCGGCCTGCCGCAGCTGCGCCTCAACAGCGGCTACAACCAGGTGGTGGAGAACGCCCGCGCCACCATCGTCGGCTCGGTGTTCGGCCAGGCCTACACCTACACCGCCAACGCTCAGCTCTCGCAGCCGCTGTTCCTCGGCGGCCGAGTCATCGCCGGATCGAAGGCCGCCGGTGCCGTGCGTGGCGCGGCGCGTGCCAGCACCGCCGAGGTGCGCGGGCAGGTGGTGGTGGACGTGGAGCGCGCCTATCTCGATGCGCTGTTCACGCGCCGCCTGATCCAGATCCAGGAGCAGAACCTGGCCCTCGCCGACCAGCGCGTGGCGCAGGCCCAGCAGCTGGAGACGGCCGGTCGTGCGTCACGCTACGACGTGCTGCGACTCAAGGTCGAGCGAGCCAATCTCGAGCCGGCGGTGGTGCAGGCGCAGAACGATTATGCGCTGGCCGTGCTCAATCTCCGCCGGTTGGTCAACGTGCCGTCGGAGCGTCCGTTGGTGCTCACTTCGGAGCTCGACACGCTGTCGCTGCAGCGTTTGCTGGCGACGGTGGACACGGCGCCGAACGTGGGTGAAGTCCGCGCCGCCGTACGCGCGGCCGAGCTGACACGCACCGCCCGCGAAGCCGGCGTCCGTGTGGCGCGCGCCGACCTGCTGCCGTCGGTCACCGCCACGCTCACCTCGGGCTTCCTCGCATTGCCGGGCAGCAACGGGCTGCCCACCGTCGGCGGCTCCACCAGCGCAGCCAACTGCCCGCCCGGTTCGGCCACGGGTCGTGTCTGCCAGAACAACGGCTGGTTCACCGATCGCAGCTTCGGCTTCCAGGTGTCGTGGCCGATCTTCGACGGATTGCGCACCAAGGCGAACATCGAGAATGCCCATGCGTTGGTGGATCAGTCCACCATCCAGCTGGCGCTGGTGCGCGAACAGGTGGCCCTCGAGGCCGCGGCGGCGCGCGCCGAATTCGGTCGTGCGCGCACACTCTTCGACGCCCGTCGCGAGACGGTCTCCGAAGCCAATGAGGCCTACGGCCTCGCAGTCCTGCGCAACACGCGTGGCGTGGGCACGGTGCTCGACGTCAGCGATGCGCAGCTCAACCTCGTGCGCGCGCAGGTGAACGCGGCGCGCGCGATCTACGACGTATTTCTTGCCGCCGCCGAACTGGCGCGGGCGACAGGTCGCCCGATCCCGCTGCCTGATGGCGGCGCGATGCGCATCACTGACCGTGGAGCAGATCGTGTCACGACGGATCGCTGAAGTCCTTCCGCCACTGCGGACCCTCACCTGCGCCGCGCTGCTGTTCGCGACCGCCTGCTCGAAGGCGAATGACGCGGAAGCCAAGCCCGCCGCCGGGGGTGCCGCAGGTGCGGCTGGCGGCGCCGGTGGTGCGCCGGCCGGCGCGCGTGGCGGTGGTCCGGGTGGACCCGGCGGTCCCGGTGGCCCGGGTGGTGGTCGCGGTGGCGTGGTGCTCGCGGCCACCGACGTCGCGACGCTCGCCAACGGCGTGATCGAGAATGCGGTCTCCGTCTCCGGCAACCTGCGCCCGATCGAGACGATCGAGGTGCGCAGCCGCCTCAATGGCGACATCCAGAACGTGTATGTGCAGGAGGGCGAGCGTGTCGGCGCCGGCCAGGTGCTGGCGCGCTTCGAGTCCAGCCAGCAGGAGAGCTCGCGCCGCGGTGCCGAAGCTGATCGCGAAGCGGCCCGCTCGCAGCTGCAGACCGCCACCTGGGCGGCCGAGCAGTCGGCCGCGCTCTTCAAGGCCGGCGCGATCGCGGAGCAGGAGAACCGCGCCGCCCAGCAGGCGGTCGTCGCCGCGCAGGCTGCCGTCGCCGCCTCCGAGGCACGCCTTCGCACCGCCAGTGCCGTCGCCGGCGACACGCGTGTGCTGGCTCCGTCCAGCGGCATCATCGATCGCCGCACCGTGCAGCCGGGAGAACGCGTCTCGATCAGCACCCCGCTGTTCACGCTGGTGCGCAACGAGACGCTCGAACTGGCAGCCAACGTCCCGTCGCGGCTCGCCAACCTGGTCATGCCGGGGCAGGTGGTGCGCCTCAGCGTGGATGACCGCACGGTGGAATCGAAGGTCGCCCGTGTCAGCCCCACCGTGGACCCGGTCTCGCGCAGCGTGACGGTCTACGTGCGGGTGCCGAACGCACGCGGCGCCATCAAGGGCAACACGTTCGTCAGCGGCCGGATCATCGGCGACCGGCAGACCGACGCGCTGCTGGTCCCCACCGCCGCCATCCGTCAGGCACCAGGGACCGAGTCGGCGCCGTTCGTCTGGCGGATTGCCGGCGGTGCGCTGGAGAAGCGGAACGTCACCCTCGGTGTGGTGGATGATGCCGCGGGCGTGGCCGAAGTGAAGGAAGGGCTCGCAGCCGGCGACCGCGTCATCGTGGGCAACGTCGGCGCGCTGGGGAATGGCGCCAAGGTCACCATTGCAGGCGGAAAGTCATGATCATCTCCGATGTCTCGATCAAGCGGCCGGTCTTCGCCACCATGATGATGGTGGCGCTGGTCGTGCTGGGCCTCGTCGGCTACTCGCGGCTCGCGATCGACGAGTATCCCGACATCACCTACCCGACCGTCGTCGCGCAGACGGCGTACCCGGGCGCCTCGCCGGAAGTGGTGATGCGCGAGCTCTCGAAGCCGATCGAGGAAGCGCTCAACACGGTGCAGGGCATCAAGGAAGTCACCTCCACGTCGCTGGAAGGCAGCTCGCTGGTGCGACTGCAGTTCAACCTCGACGTCGACGTGATCGCCGCGCAGCAGGAAGTGAGCGCCAAGGTGGCCCGCATTCGCCGCCAGCTGCCGCCGAACATCGAGGACCCGATCGTCCTCCGCTTCGATCCCAACGACCGCCCGATCATCAGCGTCGCGATGACCAGCGACGAGCGACCGCTGCGTGAGCTGAGCGACATCGCGACCGAAGTGATCAAGACCCGCTTCGAGTCGATTCCCGGCGTCGGCGGCGCCAACATCACCGGTGCCGCCACCCGCCAGATCCAGATCCAGCTCGATCCCGACGCGATGCGCGCCTACAACATCGCGCCGCCGGTCGTGATCGCAGCGCTGGAGCGCGAGAATCGCGAGGTGCCGGCCGGTCGCGTGCGCCGCAACGGTCGTGAGCAGCTGATCCGCGTCACCGGCCGGGTGGTCGATCCGCAGCGCTTCGCCGACATCACGCTCGCCGTGCGCAACGGCGCGCCGGTGCGCATCAGCGACGTGGCCAAGGTGGTGGATGGCAGCGCCGAGCAGCGCAGCGCGGCCTTCATCGGCCGCACGCCCGCCGTCTCCATCGAGGTGCAGAAGATCGCCGGCAGCAACACGGTGGAAGTGGCCGACCGCGTCCGCGGCGAGGTCGATGCGCTGATGAAGACGCTCCCCGCCGACGTGCAGCTGAAGGTGATCCGCGATGACTCGCAGCGCATCCGCGACTCGCTCGAGAGCGTGCAGCACGAGCTGGTCCTCGGCGCCGTGCTCTGCATCGTCATCATCTACTTCTTCCTCAACTCCTGGCGCTCGACGATCATCACCGGGCTGGCGCTGCCGATCTCGCTGATCTCGTCGTTCTTCGTCATGTGGGCGTTCAGCTTCACGCTCAACACCATGACGTTGCTCGCGCTGTCGCTGGCCATCGGCCTCCTCATCGACGACGCGATCGTGGTGCGCGAGAACATCGTGCGGCACCTCGAGATGGGGAAGGATCACGAGCACGCCGCATCCGAAGGCACCAGCGAGATCGGCCTCGCCGTCTTCGCCACCACGATGGCGGTGGTGGCGGTGTTCTTCCCGGTCGCCTTCATGGGCGGCATGATCGGCAAGATCTTCTTCCAGTTCGGCGTCACGGTGGCCTTCGCCGTGCTGGTGTCGCTGTTCGTCAGCTTCACGCTCGACCCGATGCTCTCCAGCGTCTGGCCCGATCCCGAGGTGGACCACGCCAACCAGGCGGCGTTGCGCGCCTCGCGGAATCCGATCCGCCGCGTCGCGTTCGCCTTCAACGACTGGTTCGAGCGGGTGGCGGACCGGTATCCGCGCGGCCTCGCGTGGACGCTCAACCACCGCCTACCGGTGCTCGGTGCCGCGCTGCTGACCGTCGTCGGTTCGTTGCTCCTCGTGCCGAAGCTCGGCTTCACCTGGATGCCCGACGTGGACGGCAGTGAGTTCAACGTGAACTACCGCGTCGCACCGGGTTCGGCGATCGACTACACGATCGATCGCGGGCAGGCCATCGCCGCCATCCTCGAGAAGCGCCCCGAAGTGGTCTCCACCTACCTCAACATCGGCGGCGGATTCCGCGGGTCACCCAGCGGCGGGTCGGTGGCGGTGAAGCTCAAGCCGAAGGACGAGCGCAACCTCTCGCAGGCCGAGCTCCAGACCGAGCTGCGACCGGTGCTGATGCGTATCCCCGGTGTCCGCGCCAACATCACCGGCACCCCGACCATCTTCGGCGGCTACCGCCAGCCGATCGACGTCAAGGTGCAGGGCCCGGAACCGACGCGCCTCAAGCTCGCCGCCGCCGAAGTGCTCAAGACCATGCAAACGGTCACCGGCATCGCCGAGCCGAACTCCAGCGACGACGGCGAGATTCCGCAGCTCGACGTGCAGGTGGATCGTGAGCAGGCGTGGGCGGCAGGCCTGGGCATCGGCACCATCTCCACCACCCTGCAGCCGCTCTTCACCGGCCAGCGCGCCACGCGCTGGGAGGATCCGCAGGGGTACTCGCACGACGTGGTGGTGATCTATCCCGACTCGCTCCGCCGCTCCTCCGACGACGTGGCCGAGCTGCCGGTGCCGGGCACCGGTGTCGACAGCCGCACGGGTCTCGCCACCACCATCCCGCTCGGCTCCGTCGCCACCATCCGCGCCGGCATCGGGCCGCAGGCCATCGAGCGTTCGGCGCTGGAACGGCAGGTGTCCATCAGCGCCGGCGTGCTGCCGGGCTACAACGTCGGCGACGTGGCCGGCAAGGTGCAGATCGCGATCGACTCCATGGGCCTCCCGGCGGGTTACCGCACGGTCTTCGGCGGCGACGTCCAGAACCTCACCGAGACCAAGGGTTACGTGGCCGAGGCGCTGGTGCTGGCGGTGGTCTTCATCTACCTGATCCTCGCCTCGCTCTTCGGCTCCTTCTTCCAGCCGCTGGCGATCATGCTCTCGCTGCCGCTCAGCTTCATCGGCGTGGCGGTGGCGCTGCTGGCCACCAAGGGAAGCCTGAACGTGATGACGATGATCGGCATCATCATGCTTCTCGGCCTGGTGACAAAGAACGGCATCCTGCTGGTGGACTTCGCCAACCACCGCCGCGAGCTGGGCGACGACACCCGCACCGCGTTGCTGGCCTCGGCCCGCATCCGGCTGCGCCCGATCATCATGACGACGGTGGCGATGATCGCCGGCATGTTGCCGCTCGCCTTCGCCCTCGGCGCAGGTGCCGAGCAGCGCGCGCCGATGGGGCGGGCCGTGATCGGTGGGCTCGTCACCAGCACCCTGCTGACCCTCTTCGTGGTGCCGGTGGTGTATTCGCTGCTCGACGATGCGGTGGCCGCGGTCCGGAAGCGATTCAGCCAGGGCGCGCCGTCACCGGTGGCCGGACTTCCGACCCCTGTCGCCGGCGACTGATCGACGTCCGTTCGCTGCACCCAGAACCATTTTGCGCCGCCACTGCTTGACTCGCAGTGGCGGCGCTGCTATACCGGTCACGTCAACTGCGTGCATTCAGGTTTTCTTGCACCGGTTTCCAATTCCTGCTGGCCCTTTTCTGCGTTGGAGGCAGGCATGCCGAGTTTCGGCGAATTCGATGGTGTTGAGTTCCGGCTCCGTGGCCGTGATGATGATGAAGACGACTACTACGACTCCGATCCCATGTACGAGGAGGAGGAGGAGGACGAGGACGAGGACGAGGAAGGCTTCACGCCCACGGTGAAGCGGAAGCGCGAGTCGCTGTTCGACGACCCGGATGACGCAGCCAAGGACGAGGACGAGGAGGAGGACACGGGCGAGGTGATCGAGGAGGAGGTCGATGCCGAGCTCGGGACCGACGACGTCGATCCCGCAGAGGAGGAGGACCTGGGGCTGGACGACGAGGTCGGGCTGGACGACGATCTGGGCGACGAGCCGCTGGCGACCAAGAAGCTGCCGGCGGTGGAGCCGATCGCGCCGGTGCGCGCATCGTCCGCGCTGAAGGCGCCGAAGCCGCCCAAGCCGCCCGCTGTGCCGAAGCCGCCGAAGGCTGCCAAGGACCCGAAGCCGGTCAAGCCGGCCGCGCCCGTGGCCGCCCCAGCGCCGGCACCCGCACCCGCGCCGGTCGCGAAGGCGCCAGCCAAGACCCCGGCCAAGGCGGCGACGTCGAAGCCGGTCGCCAAGGCACCGCCGGCTGCCAAACCCGAGCCGGTGAAGCCGGCGGCGAAAAAGTCCGCACCGGTCGCCCCGGCGAAGAAGGCGCCAGTGAAGGCAGCACCCGTGAAGAAGGCGGCGGCCCCAGCCAAGAAGGCCGCTCCTGCAAAGAAGACCGCTCCCGCCAAGTCGGCGGCGAAGGGCAAGACAGCCGTGAAGCCGAAGTCGGCGGCGCCGGCGAAGAAGTCCGCAGTGAAGAAGTCGGCACCAGCGAAGAAGGTGGCGCCGATGAAGAAGGGTGCGAAGAAGGCCGCCCCCGTGAAGAAGGCGCCGGCGAAGAAGGTCGTGAAGAAGGCGGCCCCCGCGAAGAAGGCGCCGGCGAAGAAGAAAGGCCGCTGAGCCGCACGTCGTCGCCAGGCTGCACGCCGCGCGACGACGAGCCCTCGGCAGGATGCACGTCCAGACCGGCGGAACGGAGCTCGCTCCGTTCCGCCGGTCTATCTTTGTCGCATGTCCGTCCGCGACCAGCAGATCCTCGACGCCGTGCCGCTGATGATCTTCGCGACGGACTGCAGCGGCACCATCGTGCGCCAGAACCAGCCGGCCACCGACGCCGTCGGTCCATGCATCGGTCGTCCCCTCCATCAGGCGCTCGGTGAGGGATCGGAAACGGAGCAGTGCACCCGCGCCTTCGCCGCGCTCCGTAACTCCGACGTCCCGCTGGTGCGATGGGAATTCGCCGCCTCGACCGACGATCTCGACGAGCGCGTGATGCTGGTGCAGGTCACCCGCACCACCGGCGATGGTGAGCACACCGGCTTCGTGGCCACCGTCAGCGACGTCACCGAGTCGCATCGCGCGCGCGAGGCCCTGATCTCCACCGGCCTCGCACTCGCCAGCTCCATCGACCTCGCGCGCGTCTATCGCGAGGTGGGCCAGCAGCTGCAGCGCGCCGTGCGCTGCGACGCCTACGTGATCGCGGTCGCCGACGACGACACCCTCGCCCTCAGCAGCGTCCAGGCAGGCGGCTACAGCGAGTCCACCGAACAGATGGCCACACGCCTGCGCCCCGACTGGGTGGAGGCGCTGGCCTCCGGGACGACGCTGGTGCACCGCGTGTCGCCGGTGGGGCGCGAAGTCACGGCACCGATCATCAGCGAGGAAGGCGTCCTTGGCGCCATCACCGTCCGCCTCGCCGCGATCGAGGCTACCTACGAACTGGCCGAGACACAGCGGGTGCTGAGCACCATCGCCGCGCAGACCGCCGCGGCGATCGATCGTGCCTTCCTCGTGCGCCGGGTGGAGCAGAAGCGGCGCCTGGAGGCGATCGGCGAAGTGGCCGCCGGCGTCGCGCACGAACTGCGCAATCCCCTCTTCGGCATCTCGTCCGCGGCGCAGCTGCTGCGCATCCGCGGCAAGGACGATCCGGCGGTGGAGCGCAACGTGAATCGCATGCTGCGCGAAGTGGACCGCCTCAACACCATGCTGTCGTCACTGCTGGTCTACGGCCGTCCACAACCGCTGCGCCTCACGGTCGGCAATCCCGACGCAGCGTGGGACGACGTGATCGAGTCCAACCGGGCGCGCATGGACGATGCCGGCATCACCTTCGTTCGCCGCAACACCGACACCGTCGCACCGCTGCCGTTCGATGCCGCGCAAGTCGGGCAGGTGTACCTCAACCTGCTGGTGAATGCCATCGATGCCGCACCACGCGGCTCCGCCATCACGCTGCAGGCCGGCGCGCTGCCGAACGGCGGCTATCGCGCGCGACTGCACAACAGCGGCGCGGCGATTCCGCCCGAAGCGCTGCCCCGCGTATTCGAGATTTTCTACTCCCTGAAGAGTGGCGGCACCGGCATCGGGCTCGCGCTCTGCCAGCGCATCGTCGAGGAGCACGGCGGCACCATTGGCATCGAGAGCCAGCCTGAGACAGGCACCGCAGTCACCATCGTGCTGCCACCGGGTGATCATCCGTGATCTCCGCGTCCCTGCTGGTGGTGGATGACGATGAGACGGTGCGCGAAGTGCTCGCCGAGTATTTCGAGCTGCAGGGCATGGTGGTGCTGGTCGCTGCCACCGCAGCGGAAGCGCGCGCCGCAGTGGCGAGACACCTACCGGCTGTGGTGATCATGGACCTGCGCCTTCCCGACACCGAGGGACTCAGCCTGCTGGAAGGGCTGCGCGCCGACGATCCCGATGGCGCCATCATCCTGCTCACCGGGCATGCCGACGTGCGCACCGCGGTCAGCGCCATGCAGGGCGGGGCGCTGGACGTGATGGAGAAGCCCGTGGATCTCACCACGCTGCGTGACGCGGTATCGCGTGGCGTTGAACTCGTGCGTCTCAAGCGCGAGGTCGCGATCCTTCGCGCACGCGACGCCGGCGACGTGGCCGGACAGACCGCACTGCTGCAACCGTCATTCGACAAGCTGATCGAACTCGCTGCGCGGAACGACGACGCCCCGGTGCTCATCCTCGGCGAAACGGGCACGGGCAAGGGCTTCATCGCACGGCGTATCCACGACCGCTCGCGTCGCGCGTCGCAGCCGTTCGTGGAGATCAACTGCGCCTCGCTCAGCAGCACCTTCTTCGAGAGCGAGGTGTTCGGTCACGAGCGCGGTGCGTTCACCGATGCGCGACAGGCCAAGCGCGGCCTGGTGGAAGTTGCGGCCAACGGCAGCGTCTTCCTCGACGAGATCGGCGAGATGGCGCTCGAGGTGCAGCCGAAGTTGTTGAAGGTGATCGAGGAGCAGCGCTTCCGACGCCTCGGTGGCACCACCGAATTGCGCAGCGCGGCGCGCGTGATCTGCGCCACCAACCAGCCGATGCAGGCGCTGGTGGCGGAGAAGCGATTTCGCGCCGACCTGTTCTACCGGCTGCAGGTGCTGACGATCACCATGCCGCCGCTGCGCGAGCGACCCGACGAACTGCCGCAACTGATCGCGCACTTCCTGCCGCGTGGCGCCTCGCTCACCACTGACGCCGAGCGCGCCCTGGCCGCCTACGACTGGCCGGGCAACATCCGCGAGTTGAAGAACACCTTGTGGCGCGCGTCGATCCTGGCCGAGGGTCGCGCGATCTCCGCCGCTGCGCTGAACCTGCCCGGCAGCGCCGGCTCCGGCGCGCCCGTGCCGTCGGACCTCTCGATGGCGGCGGCCGAGCTGCGCGCGATCGACACCGCATTGGCGGCCACCGGCGGCAACCGGGTCAGGGCGGCGCAGCTGCTGGGGATCGCGCGGTCGACCCTCCACGAAAAGCTGCGCAGCCGCCCCGAGACGAGCTGAACTGACCGGAATTCAGCCAGAGTCAGTGACCGAATTTCATCAGAACAAGATTCTGCTGTATGAATGTCGGACATCTTCTCGCACTGCGAGGATGACGTTTTTTCTGTAAGTCGCGACAGGATAACGACATAGCGAATCATGGCGCTCCGGCACGACTCTCGCCTTGGTGACGGTGTGTCCAAACGCGTCCTGATCATCGAAGACGAGATCTCCATCCGGGAATCGCTCGTCGACCTGTTCGCCTCCGACGAGGTGAGCGTGGTCGCGGTGGCGACGCTCGCCGATGCCAAATCCGCCCTGTTCTCCCAGCTGCCGATCGACCTGATCGTCACCGATCTGCGACTGGGCGGGAATCGCGATGGCGGGCTGCAGATCCTTGCCGCCGCTGGGCTGGTCCATCAGCGCACGCCGGTCATCGTCCTCACCGCCTATCCGGACGACGACAACCGGCACGCAGCGGAACGGCTCAACGCTGCGTACTTCCTCGAGAAGCCGGTCGACCTAGCCGTGATCTCGAAGCTGGCGCGCGATCATGGTGTGTCCTCGGCACTGCTGCCGGCCGACGCGGTGAGTTGATCGCACACGGCGGCAGCAACGCACGAAGCGGATCGATGAAGGCAGGCATGGTGTGAGTGGGGGGAGAAGTGCTGTAAAGGGCTGCTCCGCCATGCCTGTCCTTCACGTCCGACGTGACACGTCAGCCGCCAGCATCACAGCAGAGGCTTGACAGTGACGGCCCGCGCCACCGTTCTTACGGCGCGCGCCATTGTCACACAGCTGAGTCGGCACGCGCACTTCGTCCGTCAATCCCAGCATGACCGACTCTCCGGTCGCATTACTTCGTGCCCACAGTCGGCACGCACCATGGAATGCGCGTGGCCTTGCCGCGCATGCCACGGCCCTCGTCGACTCCGCCGGATTCCGGCCCACCAACACGTCGGCTCGCGCCGCACCCAGCGCTCGCGCGATCCGCTTCTACGTGGCCCAGCGACTGCTCGACCGCCCTGAAGGCGCCGGCACCACCGCCACCTACGGCTATCGGCACCTCCTGCAGCTGCTCGCCATCAAGATCCGGCAGCGCGAGGGACAGACCCTCGAGGTGATCAAGAAGGAACTCGCTGGCGTCAGCGGCGAGCAGCTGGAACGCCGCGTCGCCACCGCGCTTGCACCCGCGCTGTCGCACAGCGCCGACCTCACCGTGCAGAAGGACGACGTGCTGCCGATCGCGGAGTGGCGCCGTGTGCAGGTCGCCGACGGCATCGAGCTGCATGTGCGCACCGATGCGCTCGGCGCACGCGACGAGTCGGTCGTGGCGATGCGCGAGGCGATCCGCGCCGCGCTGGGTCGCGCGGAACCGCGGACCTGACGTGCTCACGCCCGCCGAGTCGTTCCCCTCGCAGCAGCTGCCGCTGAACGCGGCGGGCGCCTCGCGTGGCGGCAGCGACATTTCCGGCGGCAGTGGAGCGGCGGCGCGGCGACGTGCTGCCAGTCGGCTGGTGTATCTCGATCGCGCGCTCGAGGCGCTGCCGCTGTTCCGGCTCAGTGATTCGAACGAGGAAGGTGCGATCGCCTTCGCCACGCCGTCCGGTGGCCGCTGGCGCGTGCTGCCGGCGCCGGGCGATCGGCTGCCCGGCACGTTCGACCAGGATGTGTACATCGAGCTGCTGTATCGCTACCAGGATTCAGGGCGACCGTCCGACGGTGTGCTCACCTTCACGCTCCATGCGTTTCTGCGTGCCATGGGTCGACGTGTCGATGGCCGCACCTACGAACAGCTGCGCGGTGCGCTCGCGCGCCTCGAGCGCACCACGCTCGAAAGTGCCGGCGCGTATTGGGACGCGGCGAATGGCAAGCCGCTCGACGGCGCCTTCACGCTGCTCAGCGCCGCCACCGTCGATCGTCGACGCGCCGCCGATCGCGACCAGCTGTCGCTGTTCCCGAGCGTCACCGCCGCCGAGCCTGGCGTCGCGCGCGTATCGCTCGCACCGCAGGTGCGCAGCAACCTCGACGCGGGACACGTGACCTCGCTGCGCCTCGGCGGCTACGCATCGCTGCTGTCGCCGGTCGCGCGGCGCATTTACCGCCTCATCGCCGTCCAGCTTGCCGCCGGTGCCGATGGCCGCTGGCGCGTGTCGCTCGAGACGCTGGCCGAGTTGCTTCCTCTCACGCAGCGTTATCCCAGCCACATCCTGCGCGTGGTGAAGCCCGCCAGTGAAATGTTGGTGGCCGCCGGCATCGTCCACGCCGCCGAGGAATCTCAGGACGGGCGTTCGTGGTTCATGGAATACCGCTGGTCGTGACGAAAGCCGTCCCCGGCGCGTAGAGCTTTCACGGCCGCGGCGCCCGGAACTTGCCATCAGCGTTCCGGTACAGTAGCCGTTCGGTTGATCCGACGTCCCGTCCTTTTTCAGCTGGAAGGTTTTCATGTCGCGTTCGCGTCGCGCCGTCGTCGGTGCCATCCTCCTCGCCGCCCCGCTCGTCGCCGGTGGCTTCGCCTGGCAGAACCGCCAGGCGCGTGATGGTGCCATGCTCTTCGGCCAGGTGCTGAAAAAGGTCTCGGAAAGTTTCGTCGACACCGTCGATGCCACCGCGCTCTACGAGAAGGCTGCCCGCGGCCTCGTGGCGCAGCTCAACGATCCGTACACGACGCTCTACACGCCGAAGGAGTTCGCCGCCTTCACGCAGGGCACCAACGGTCGCTACGCCGGCGTCGGCATGCAGATCGAGGACATCAAGGGCACGATCACCGTCGTCAAGGTCTTCCCGAACACGCCGGCCGCCGGTGCGGGCATCGCCGAGGGTGATCGCATCATGATGATCGACTCGGCATCCACGCGCGGCTGGATCGTGGATTCGGTGTCGTCGAAGCTGAAGGGTGATCCGGGCACACGCGTTCGCGTGCGCTTCAATCGTCCGGGCGTCACCGATCCGATCAACGCCACGTTCACCCGCGCGGTGATCCACATCCCGGCCGTGCCGTTCGTCACGATGCTCGATGCCGGCATCGGCTACATCCCGGTGCAGGGCTTCAACGAGACGTCGTCGGCCGAGACGATCAAGGGCATCCAGACGCTGCAGGCGCAGGGCATGAAGTCGCTGATCCTCGACCTGCGCGGCAATCCGGGCGGCATCCTCGACGAAGCGTTCATGATGAGCAACCTCTTCCTGCCGCGTGGCAAGGAGATCCTCAGCTATCGCGGGCGCGCCGAGATGAACCAGACGTTCATCGCCGAGAACGCACCGATGTTGCCCGACATGCCGATGGTGGTGCTGGTGGACGATGGCTCGGCGTCTGCCTCTGAGATCGTGGCCGGTGCGCTGCAGGATCACGACCGTGCGCTGATCGTCGGCACCACCAGCTTCGGCAAGGGCCTCGTGCAGTCGCTCTATCGCCTCGACGGCGGCTACGCGCTGAAGATGACCACCGCCAAGTGGTTCACGCCCAGCGGCCGATCCATCCAGCGGCCGCGCAAGTTCGTGAACGGCCGCTTCGTGGAAGAGGAGGCGCCGGACTCGATGGAAACCGACAGCGCGCGCAAGGCACGTCCAGCGTTCCGCAGCGATGCCGGTCGTGTGATCTACGGCGGTGGCGGCATAACGCCCGACATCACCGTGCGTCCCGACACACTCACCACCGCCGAGCAGAAGGCCGCGCGCCAGGTTGCGTCGAAAATTCAGGAGGCGTACTCCACGCTGTCGCAATACGCCGAGGAGCTCCGTCCGCAGGTGAAGTCGCCGAACTTCACCGTGCTGCCGGCGTGGCGTCAGGAGTACTTCAAGCGCCTGGTGGCGGCCAAGGTGCCAGTAGATTCGGCCACCTTCTTCGGCGGATCGGGCTACGCTGATCGCCTGATCTCGAACCGCATCGCGCGCGCCGTCTACGGTGACTCGACCGTCGCCAAGCGGCAGTTCGTGGAAGATCCGCAGGTGATCAAGGCGATCGACCTGTTGAAGAAGGGTCGCACGCAGCGTGACCTGTTCGGCATGGTGGGCGCAGCGACGCCAGCGCCGGCGCGCCGTCCGTAACAACACGGACGACGCTCGCAGGGTTCGGGTCGAATAACTTTTCGGGGGGCCGGGCAGAGTGCCCGGCCCCCCGATCGTTTTTCACCCCGCTCCACCGTCATGACGAACACACGCACGGTCCTTCTCACTGTCGTCGCCGCGCTGGGATTTGCGGCCGGTTGTTCGCCAGGGCCATCCGGCTCCACGCCTGCACCGGCGCCCGGCGTCAACCTGCCGCGCCCATCGGATCCATCCGAACCGCACCTGGCCAACCTGCGGCAGATCACCGACGGCGGCGAAAATGCCGAGGCGTATTTCAGCCGCGACGGCAAATGGATCACGTTCCAGTCATCGCGCAACGGGCGCACCTGCGACCAGCAGTACGTCATGCGACCCGACGGCTCCGGCCTGCAGCGTGTGTCGAACGGCAATGGCAAGACCACCTGCGGCTGGTTCCTGCCCGGCAGCGACCGGCTGTTCTTCGGCTCCAGCCACCTGCACGACAGCCTCTGCCCGCCCAAGCCGGACCCGTCCAAGGGCTACGTCTGGCCGCTCGACAAGTTCGACATCTTCACCGTGAACCGTGACGGCACCCAGATGCGCCGCCTCACGCACTACGACGTCTACACCGCCGAGGCCGTGCTCTCGCCCGACGGCAAGACCATCGTGTTCACGTCGCTGAAGGACGGTGACCTCGAGATCTACACGATGAACGTGGACGGGTCGAACGTGAAGCGCCTGACCAGCACCGCCGGCTACGACGGTGGGCCATGGTGGTCGCCGGACGGCTCGAAGATCGTCTACCGCGCCCATCACCCGAAGGACACCACCGAGCTGCGGCAGTATCGCGAGCTACTCGGCCAGGGCCTGATCCGGCCCAGCAAGGTGGAGTTGTTCGTGATGAACGCCGACGGCAGCGACAACCGGCAGATCACCACCCTCGGCGGCGCCAACTTCGGCCCCTCGTGGACCCCCGACGGCAAGCAGATCATCTTCTCGTCGAACCACAAGAATCCGCGCAGCGGCAACTTCGACCTCTACCTGGTCGACCTCGACGGCAAGAATCTGGAGCAGGTCACCAACAGCCCGGTCTTCGACGGTTTCCCGATGTTCAGCCCCGACGGCAAGCAGCTGATCTGGGCCTCGAACCGGTTCGACCAGAAGCAGACCGAAACCAACCTCTTCATCGCCGACTGGAAGAACTGAGTCGGACGTGGCGGTGGAGGACAGGCGCGGGGCCGCGATCGGAGACGATCGCGGCCCCGTTTCGCCTGCGGAGACACGATCACGGCAGCGGGGACGGCCGCGGACGCTGCCACGACCCCGAATCCGCCACTAGCATCCAGTCAGGCCACCCTCCCGCCCATCCCGAAGGAACCAGTCATGACGTGGATTCTCCCTGTCGTCCTCATCCTGATCGTGCTCTTCATCGGCACGAGCTCGTTCAAGATCATCGGGCAGGCCGAAGTGATGGTCATCGAGCGTCTCGGCCGCTTCAACCGCATCGCCCGCTCCGGCTTCAACATCCTGATCCCGTTCATCGAGCGGCCGCGCACGATCGACGTGCGCTTCTTCGGGCAGGATGTCTCCGGCGTCAAGAAGGTCACCAGCGGCTCGACCTCGCGGATCGACCTTCGCGAGCAGGTCCTGAACTTCCCCAGCCAGCCCGTGATCACGAAGGACAACGTGACGATCGACATCGATGCCGTCATGTACTACCGCGTGGCCGATCCGCAGAAGGCCACCTACTCGGTGCAGAACCTGCCCTTCGCGCTGGAGACGCTGACGCGCACCGCATTGCGCAACATCGTCGGCGAGATGGAGCTCGACACGACACTCACCAGTCGCGATGGCATCAACACGCGCATGCGCGAGACCATCGAGGAAGCCTCGATCGGCTGGGGCGTGGACGTGACGCGCGTCGAGCTGCAGAGCATCGAGCCTCCCCGCGACATCCAGCAGTCGATGGAGTTGCAGATGCGCGCGGAGCGCGAACGTCGCTCGTCGGTGATCAACGCCGAGGCCACCAAGCGGGCGCAGATCCTCGAGTCGGAAGGGTCGCGCGAATCGCAGATCCAGAAGGCGCAGGGTGAGAAGGAAGCGTCGATCCTTCGCGCCACCGGCCTTGCCGAGGCGCGACTCGCCATGGCGTCCGCGGAAGCGGAAGCGATCCGTCGCATCGCATCGGCGCTGCCCGATGGTCAGGTGGCGATGTACCTGCTCGGCCAGAAGTATCTCGAGATGCTGCCGTCGCTGGCCGCCAGCAAGGGGAGCACCGTCTTCCTGCCCGCTGAGGCGGCGGGAATGATGGGCGCGCTGGGCGGCATTCGTGAACTGCTGGCCAAGACCAGCGGTGGCAGCAATGCCGAGCCGCCCCGATCGAGTGGACAGGGGATGCTGCCGCGCACGCCGGGCGACCTCCCGCCAGGATTCGGCGCCTGAGATGCAGACGGTGACGAAGGAACGCGCGGAGCTCATCGCACGCGCGCAGGCGTGTCCACGATGCCACGAATACACGTACAAGCGGATCAAGATGCGCGCGGCCGATCCCGGTGATCACGTCACGGGCGCGGCCTGGATCGCCGACATGGTCTGCGGCGTCTGCGCCGCGCACCTGCAACTGGCACTGGAGAGCGACGGCGACGTGTTGTTCTTCAGCTGACGTCAGCCGTCTCGTCGTGACTCGACGGCTCATCGCCGGTGGCAGCCATGCGCGCCATGTCAGGCTGCGGTGCGCGGCGCGCTGACCGGGGACGCAAGTGCGGGAAGGCTCAGGGCGTCGGCGGATCGCAGCGCAGCAGCGCCGGTGGACGGCTGTCGCAGGCGATCTTCTCGTTCATGCCGTTCGAGATCGGTCCGCAGGCCGTGGAGTGCGCGGTGCGCGTCGCCTCCTTCGCGTCGGTGCCACTGGCCTTGGCGCAGTTGCGCTGGCCATTGAACTCCATGCAGACCTCGCAGGTGGCGAGCTGCGCCGACATGGTCTTGGTCCAGAAGAGGGCGGCCAGGCCTGCCATGAGCAGCAGGGTGATGATCGTGTTCCGGTAGCGCTTCATTCTGCTGTCAGGACGGGGACGTATGCTGCGGTCGAGTCGCAGGCGTGCAAACGATGATACGTCATTTTTCACGACTCGACAGGCCGTGACGCCACTGCGCATCTTGCCGTGCGTCGGTCGCGACGCGCGTCACCTCTCCTGCCCTTCCCGTCTTCTCTGATGCCACCCCTGTCCCTGCCCCAACTGGCTGCCGGTGCCTCCGTCGCCGGGGAACTGCTCGTGCTCGATCGCGTGGAGCGCACCACCGGCGGCGGTGATCCCTTCTGGGTGCTGACGTTCGGCAACTCGAGTGGCTCGCTGCAGTCGTCGCCGGTCTGGAAGGACAACGCCAGCTGGCTGGATGGCGTCGAGAAGGGACGGGTGGTGCAGGTCCTTGGCCAGGTGGAGCTCTATGCCAGGACGGGGGCGCGGCAGCTGAAGCTCACCGGGCCGGTGCGCGTGCTGCCGGCCGGCACGGAGCGCATCGACGAGTTCCTGCCGCGCGTCGAATATGCGACCGAGCGGCTCTGGGATGCACTCGACAAGCTGCGGGCGGGCATCAGCACGCCGCGGCTCGCCGAAGCGGTGAACCTGTTCTTCGCGGATGATGCGTTCCGGATGCGTTTCGAGCGCACGCCGGGTGCAGTGCGCGGGCATCACGCCAAGCTCGGTGGCCTCTTGCTGCACGTCTGCGAAGTGGCATCGATCGGACAGCAGATGGCGAAGAGCATGCGCAAGGCGAACGTGGACCTGGTGGTCGCCGGCGCACTGCTGCACGACGTGGGCAAGGTCGAGGCGTACACCGTCGACGCGAAGGGATTGGGCTACGATCCGCGCAATCACCTCATCGGTCATGTCGTGCTGGGTTGCCTGATGTTCACGGAACGCGTCGCCATCGCGCGCGCGAGCGGCACCTGTGCATTGACCGATGCGCAGGTGACCGAGCTGCAGCACATGATCCTCTCGCACCACGGCTCACTGGAGTTCGGCAGCCCGGTGCAGCCGATGACGATCGAGGCCGAGCTGCTGCATTGGGCGGATGAGTCGAGCGCGAAGGCGGACTCGTTCGTGGAAGCGCTGACCGACAGCGACTTGTTCGCACCCGGTGACGAAGTCTCGGCGCGCAAGTCGTGGCAGCTGGATCGTCGCGTCTGGCGGCGTCCATTCCGCTGGGACGACGCCTGACACTCGCGTAGCGACGCAGCCGAATCTCGACCCAGCGGCGTGCTCGGCCGACCTCTCGCCGCCTCCAGTGTCAGCCGGACCCGCGAAAAGGACGCTCGGAACTGCAGGCTGAACTGGCGCGACGCGCAATACAGCGAGATTGATTTGTAACAATTTCTTGCGTTCTTGAGCGCATTTCGACCGCGCTTGAGACGGTTCGAATGCGCCAGAATGGCACTCGACCGTTGAGGCCGGGAATGGCTCCGGGCCGTCACGGTCGTCAAGCTGGTCCGAAGGTCTCCGGCAATCTGCCGATAGGCGCCCGTTCCTGCACGAACACGAAGCTGAACCGAAACTTTCGGCAGAATCGCGATTCATCTGATGTTACGAAGCCGCCAGTGTCGGCCTTATATAACGCCAGCATCCCGGCAGTTACCGCCGATTACATGGATTCGTGCCTCCGAGCCAGCTTTGGCGATATTCCAGCTCAGTCGCGCCGCCGATGCCATCCGGGAACCGCCGCCGGAGACGCAGCGTTTCTCCGGGCTATTTTCGGCCCTTCCTTAGGTGGTTACTGTTCTCCAATAGCCCATTGGCACCAGGCGCCCGATCTGCCAAAGGGACCACAATTTGGAGGGTACATGCGTAAGCCTCGGCCCGCGTCGTACAACCCTGCACAAGCGCTGAACCTGATCGCCAGCGACCGTACAGGAATTCCACTGGTCTGCCCGTCCTGCGCTTCGGCGCAATTCGAGCGTGAACCAGCTCTAATGCCACCGCCGCCGCGCAGCCACGTCACGCTGCGCTGTGAAACATGCGGGAGAGTTGCTCGGTATATCGCTGGTGCCGCCTGACGTCGCAGCACACGGGCGACAACGACAGGACGGGTTGTGCAGCCGCGGCGTCAGGGGATTTCCCCTGACGCCGCGGCTCGTTTCATGCACAGCACCTTGGCTTGGGACTGCGTGAGGGCACTTCACCGCTGGTGTGTCAGCACGCTGCACGAGGGACGGTTCGTCGCTCGCGCTTTATCAGCAAGACCGGCGGGACGCGAGGAGCCACATCATGGCACGGATTCAGGGAACGGTTAAGTGGTTCAACGATGCAAAGGGCTTTGGGTTCATCGCCCATGAGGGTGGTCCCGACGTATTCGTCCATTTCAGCGCGATCCAGTCCCAGGGCTTCAAGTCCCTGGCCGAAGGCGACAAGGTCGAATTCGAGATCGTGCAGGGACAGAAGGGTCCGCAGGCCGACGCAGTCACCAAGGTCTGAACGCACCCACGAACGGCAGGAGGGCCGGTGATCTCGGGATCATCGGCCCTCCTGTTTTCTTTGCCCCGCCTGCGCCGCCCCGCAGGGCGGCGGCCCTTAGTCAGCGCGCCAGCTCGAAGCGCACACCGCGCACGGCGCCACGCCGACGACGCGGCGCGAACTTGTACAACTGCGCCGGTCGGCCACGGCCTTCGGCTCGCCACGACTTGGTCGGCTCCACCAGGTGCGCCGCATGCAGCGACCGACGGAAGCTCGCCTTGTGCAGCGGCCGCTCCAGCAGCAGCTCGTAGACCTGCTGCAGTTCGCGCAGGGTGAACGTGGTGGGCAGCGCGTGGAAGGCGATCGGCTCGTGCTCCACCGCATGCTTCAACATGCCGAGCGTGGCCTTCAGCAGCGCCTTCTGCCGCGGCGGAAGCACCGCCGACTCGGCGCGCACCCAGCCTTCGTCATCGTGCACGGTGCCATCGGGATACACCGCCACGAACGCGATCGAGATCGCCGTGTCGGCCGGGTGGGTGCCTTCGGAGAAGGCGCCCACCTGCGTCATCCAGCGCGGCGCCGCACCCACCGTCTTGGTGGCGAGTGACTTGGCCAGCGTCGGCAAGGCGTCGTTCGGTGCCTTGGTCACACCGATGAAGGGCAGCGCCCGGGCAGCGCTGCGGGCAGCGCGGGCGGCGCCAGGCGCCGTGCACACGTACCACTCGCCGTCACGCGGCGAGAGCAGCACGAGATCCAGAGAGAAGAGGTTGCGCATCCCACGTCGTCCTTCGCGCGCGGCCTCGGCAAGACCCGGAGTGGGCCGCCAAGTGGCAGTCAGCGCGGTATGGCTGCCGGTGTTCGGAGAGTGGTGCTGCCAGCGGGCGCGGAGCCAGCAGGCGACATCGTGATCGGAATATAGCGATTGAACGGCTGTTGCCCCAACATCGCACGTGCCGCAGCAATTTGCGATGCCCGGCTCCCATTCCACGCAATCAGATACGATGCGACCTGCGGCAGCTGCCCGCCGAGGTAGGGATTGCCGAACCCAATCATAACCAGTGGCTTGCTGCGCTGCTGAATTGCGTTCACTAGGGCACCAAGCCCGTCCGGCCCCGCCGCCGACGCCGCGTCCCACTGCTGCGCCATGTAGGACGCCATCAGCACGATCTCCGACGAGTCCACCAGCGCCAGGATCCGCGCCGGGTCCACCAGCGGATCGTCCGGATGTAATACCACCGTTCGCACGCGCCCGGCCGATTTGCCAAGCGCTGCTGCAAATGCACTCCCAGCACCGAGATTGGTGCTGCGTGCCACCACCAGGTGCAGGATGCGACGTTCCGGCATCGGTCCCTTCGCCAGCAACGGCAACAGCTGTGGTGTGTCGCGCACCAGCGTTATGGATTTCTCACCCACGCGTTCAGCCAAACGTTTGTTTGACGTGTCGCCGACGACCGTGCGCACCCGCGCCAGATCCACCTGCGCACCGCGACGCAGTCCCAGTCGCGCCTTCGCCAGCAGGATGCGACGCACCGCGTCGTCGATGCGCGCCTGCGTGATGCGCCCTTCGCGCACGCCGGCCACCACGGCATCGATGGTCTCCGTCACGTTCTCCGGCTGGATCAGGATGTCCGAACCGGCGATCACTGCCAGCTTCGCCGCTTCTACCGCACCATACCGGTCCAGCACGCCGCGCATGTCCATCGCGTCGGAGATGATCAACCCGTTGAACTTCATCTCCTTGCGCAGCACGCCGGTCAGCACCGCCGGCGACAACGTGCCCGGCGCACCGCTGGGATCGAGCGCCGGCATCGAGCCGTGAAATGTCATGATCGCGCCCACACCCGCCGCGATGCTGGCGCGAAACGGCGGTAACTCCACCGAATCCAGTCGCGCACGCGACGCCGTCACCACCGGAAGTGCGAGGTGTGAGTTGATGTCGGTGTCGCCGTGGCCGGGAAAGTGCTTGCCCGTCGCCAGCATGCCGTGATCCTGCACGCCGCGCACGAACGCGGCACCGAGGCGGCTCACCCAGGCCGGATCCTCGCCGAAACTGCGGACGTTGATCACCGGGTTGGCGGCGTTGTTGTTCACGTCCAGCACCGGGCCGTACACGATGTGGATGCCCAGCGCGCGCCCTTCGACGGCGGTGGCGCGCCCGTATGCATAGGCCAGCGCGGTGTCACGCGCCGCACCCAGCGCCATCAGCGGGGGAAAGTTCGTCGCGCCACCGAGGTCGATGGCATTCGGCAGGAAATAGCCACCCGAAGCCCGGAAGCCGGCGCCCGCTTCGAGGTCGGCGCCGACCAGCAGCGGCACCCGTGCCATGCGCTGCATGGCATTCAGCTTCGCGGCCATCTCCATCGGGCTGCCGATGGACATGGTGAAGCCACCCACCTGGTCGGTCGTGATCCAGCGGCTGATGCGGCCCCACGCCGAGTCGCTGGTGGCGACATAATCGGCGAAGACGGAGGGCCACACCATCTGACCGACCTTCTGGCGCAGCGACATCGACGCCAGGGTGGAGCGAACCCACGCACTGTCGCGCGTGTCGGCGCGTTGCGCCGGGAGCAGGCCGGGCAGGAAGAGCGCGGTGACGGCGGCAGTGCGAAGGAGTCGGCGCATCAGTGTGTGATCGTTCCCTGTTTGGAGGTGTCGATCTCGGCGCTGTCGCCGGACTTGAACAGGAAGGAGCTCATGTTCTTCACCAGGAACTGCCGCGATTGCGGATCCATCACGTTCAGGCCGTAATGGTTGATGAGCATGGTCTGCTGCTTCAGCCAGTCTCCCCAGCACACCTGGCAGATCTCGGCCAGGACGCGCTGGCCGATGGCACCGGGAAACGGGGGACGCTCGAAGCCATCGCGCGTGGTGCCGCATCGGCTGCAGGTCAGTTCGGGCACGGCTCGCTCGGAAGAAGGTGGCCGCCGGCATGCGCCAGCGGAAGCCTGAAAGATGGCGCGGGCGAGCACCCAATGGCACTCGCCCGCGCAGGACCCGCATCAGCGAGGCGGCGTCAGTCGCCAGCCGTCACCGCGGCCGAGGCACCGCCGTGCGCGTACTTCACCTCCGCCAGCCCGAACCACGACAACAGCGTGATGTACATCCATCCGATGTCGAACTCGAACCAGCGATGCGAGAACTTCGCCGAGTGCGGATCGGCATGATGGTTGTTGTGCAGCTCCTCGCCGGCGATGATGATGCCGAACGGGATGATGTTGCGGCTCTCATCCTTCACCTCGTGATTCCGGTAGCCAAGGGCGTGGCCCACGCCGTTGATGATGCCGGCGGCCCAGAATGGAATCCAGATCATCTGGATGCCCCAGACGATCGAACCGATGAAGAAGCCGAACAGGTAGAGATCCACCAGCAGCATCACCACGATGCCGAGTGAGCTGTGGCGGGTGAGCACGTGGCGCTCGATCCAGTCGGAGGGCGTGCCCTTGCCGTACTTCTCGAGGATCCCGGGCTGCTGCACCGTCTTGCGGTAGTAGAAGGCGCCCTTGATGAGGATGTTGCGCAGTCCTTCGACCAGCGGTGAATGCGGATCACCCTCGCGGTCTGCAAACGCGTGGTGCTTGCGATGGCAGGCCACCCACTCCTTGGTGACGGTGGCGGTGCTCATCCACAGCCAGAGCCGCATCGGCAGCGACACGAGATAGGGAAAGCGCACGCCGCGATGGGTCTGTTCTCGGTGCAGGAACAGGGTGACGCAAATGTTCGTCAGGTGACCTGCGATGAGCACGAACAGGACCGGCATCCACCATTCACGTGCAAGACTCGCAAAACCGGGCATTCCAGCAACACTCCTCGAACTCGGGTGAACCAGGTCAACGACCGCGCGACATGACCGACGATCGGCGCGCCGCCGGCTTCCGGCGTCGCAACCGCTGCAAAATAGGGCATTCGGCCGGCGAATCGTGCCCAGCGACCCGCGGACGCGCGCCGCCGCAAGGAAGATGCTGTCATCGAGGCCCGCGGGGCGCGCCCACCTGTGGTCCCGCCCGCTACCGCAGCGCGCCAGCAGGATTGCACAACGCCAATCCAGAAGGCGGACGAGACGGCGTGACGGCGCTTCGGTCCACCACCCGATCCCCATCCGACCGACTTCGCACAAACGTTTGTGGCGCAATGGTTTGCGTGCTGCGTCTCGTCGACGGCGCGCGGGAACACATGTGTATCGAGGCAAGATGTGATAGCATCACTGTCTCGAAATTTGACAGCTGCGGCGTATCCTGCCGCTGGCACGATCCGCGATATGGAAGGGACTGCTGACACTCGGTCGAGGTTGCCGAGTGGCCGTGGTTCCGGGCACCGGGCGGTGCGCGGACCATGACACCGTTCCGCCCACACCCGGATCCACCCATGCGTATCGCTCGCCTGGCGGCTGTCGCCGCCATCGTCGCCGTTCCCTCGCTCGTGCAGGCGCAGTCCGGCTCCATCCAGGCTCTGGCCACCGTCGTCACCCCGCTGGTCGTCACCGGCAATGCACCGCTCGCCTTCGGCAACGTGTTTCAGGGTGTGACCAAGACCGTCGCCAGCACCGACGCCGCCAGCGGCCGCCTCTCGGTCACCGGCTTCGACAACTCGCAGGTCGCCCTCACGTTCACGCTGCCGTCGAACCTCGTCTCCGGCGGCAACAACCTGCCGATCGACAACTGGGACGTGCGGTCGAATGGCACCAACGTCGCCGGGAGTGCCTCGGCCCTCTCGGTCACCAGCGGTGCGCCGGTGAATGCGAATCTGGTCTCGGGCAACCTGTACCTGTTCGTCGGTGGTCGTGTGTCGCCCGCGGTCGGTCAGGTGGCCGGCTCGTACGCCGCGACGATCACGCTCGCCGCTGCGTACACCGGCTTTTAAGGAACGCCGCCGATGCACACGCGGCACCTGCTCGGAGCGCTGTCGTTGATCGGCACGACTGGGCTGCACGCCCAGTCGGCGCCGCTCGCGGCAACCGCCGTGGTGGTGACGCCGATCGTCGTCAGCGGCACGCAGGCACTCGACTTCGGCAACGTCCTCCAGGGCGTGAACAAGAACGTGAACTTCAACAACACCAACAGCGGACGGTTCGCCGTCACTGGGCTCGGCAACGCGCAGGTGTCGTTCACGCTCACCCTGCCGACGACGCTGGTCAGCGGTGCCAGCACGATGCCGATCACGAACTACGGCGTGCGCGTGAATGACGTGAGCAGTTCCGCCGGTGCCAGCCAGGTCGCGGTCACCAGCGGTGTGCCATTCATGCGCAATCTCGTCTCCGGCGTCCTGTACTTCTTCATCGGTGGGCGTGTCACGCCGTCTGCAACGCAGGCGGCGGGCTCGTACTCCGGCTCGATCACCCTCGCCGCCGCCTACACGGGACTGTGAGCCTCCTGGCACCCGGTGGCGTCGACGGACGCGCCGGGTGAGCTGTCCGTCCGACATCGCTGACCACCCGCAACGATGTACCGCCTGCACGCTGTCGCACGCACCAGCATCACCTGCGTCGTCCTGTTCCTCGCCAACACGGCGCAGGGGCAGGGCCTCGTCGTGCGTCCGATGCAGAACCTCACGTTCGGCCTGCTGCTGCCGGGTGTTCCGACCACCGTCGATGCCGCGCAGGTGTCGCAGAGCGCGCAGATCGAGGTGCGCGCGATTCGCGGCGCATCGCTCGAGGTGCGATTCACCCTGCCCACCGTGATGACCGGCGCCGGCACCACGCTGCCGCTCTCCTTCAGCAGCACCAGCGGCGGCGCCGCCCCGACGTCATCGCCCGCCAGCATGTCGCGGTTCGATCCCAACTACGCCGCGCGCTTCACGTTCCTGACCACCGCCCGCGCCACGTTCTTCCTCGGCGGACGCGCCTTGCCGCGCATCGGCCAGCCACCCGGCTCCTACACGGCGACGGTGGTCATGACCATCACCAACCTCGGACTCTGATGACCCGCCTCCTCTCCACCCTCCGGGAGCGCGTCTGTCGGTCGTCGCGCACCATCACCCTGCTGCTGGTCGGGCTCCTTCCGCTCAGCGCACGCGCGCAGGCGATCCTGGTGGCGCCGCAGGGCGTCGTCCTCAGCAACCAGGTGCGGACCGGCACCGTGGAGCTCTACAATCCGTCGGCGCGCCCCGCCGAGGTGAGCATCCGCGCCGTGTTCGGCCATCCGACCACCACCAGCGATGGTGACCTCACGCTGCAGATCGTCGAGCAGCCCGACTCCACGCAGCCCTCTGCAGCGGGATTCGTCGAGGCCTTTCCGCGTCGCCTCGTGCTGCAGCCGAACCAGCGACAGACGGTGCGCCTGCTGGCACGGCCGCCCGCCGGCCTCGCCGATGGCGAGTACTGGGCGCGCCTGATCGTCTCCGCCAAGGACGCCGCGCCGCGCGACGCCGACGTCGCACGCGACAGCACCGGCGTCACGGTGGGCCTGGCGTTCGAGGTGCGCACGATCATCGCGGTCAATTATCGCAACGGCGCGCAGCAGACGGGCGTGCAGCTTGGCGCACTGACGGCCAGCACCACCACCGACTCGCTGGTGTTGCGGGCCCCGATGGCGCGCACCGGCACCGCCGCGTGGATCGGCACCACCACGGTGCGCCTGCTGAGTGCCAGCGGTGCCGTGTTGTCCGCGCAGACGATGCAGACCGCCGTCTACCAGACGATCGTGCCGCGGTTCGCCTTCGATCGCCGACGATTGCCACCGGGACTGTACAAGCTCTCGGTGGACATGAGCACCGACCGTCCCGACGTGAACCAGGCGATGCTGCTGCGCTCACCACCGCAGCACGCCGAGACGAACGTCAGCATCCCGGGCGGCGGCAGCTGAGATGAATTGCCGCCGTCTTCGCGCGCTGCTTGGTGCAGCATTCGTCGTGTTGACGGGTGCTGCGCCGTTGCATGCGCAGGCGACGGTGGAAACGACACTGCTCGAGGTGCGACTCGGCCAGACGGCGGCGTTGGCGATGCGCGCCGAACGCGATGGGGAACGTGTGTGGCTGCCGGTGGCCGAGCTGGCCGGCGCGATGGAGTTCGAGATCGTCGCGCGCAGCGCCAGCCGGGTGACGCTGCGTCGCTGGCCCTCGCGCGCGCTGATCGTCTTCGATGCCGACTCGATGCAGGTGCGATCGGCGGGTGTCGTCTTGACGGTGGCGCCGGGTGCGGTCCGCAGCAGCGACGGCGACGTGCTGGCCGATGTCGGCGCGTTGCAGTCGGTGCTGCAGGTCACACTCGAGACGAGCCTCACCGACCTGGTGATCTCGGTGCCGTTGATCGACTCGTTGCCGCTTGGACGGCGCGTATCGCGCGAGCGGGCCCGCGCGCGCCTGGCGCGACTGGCCGGTGATGGCGATGGCGACGTGGCGCCGCTGGCTCGACCGCTCGCCGACGGCACCGTGGTCGACTACTCGCTCAGCGTGCCGCTCACCGGTGATCAGTCGCGTGTGGGCTGGTCTACGGCCGTCGGTACCGACGTGCTGGGTGGATCGCTCGAGCTGAGTACCGGTGCGATCGCCGGTGGCGCACGGCTGCCTACGCTGTCGTCGTGGACCGGTGTCTGGCGCAACGGCCGGAAGCTCACGCAGGTGCGGCTCGGCGATGGACTGGGCAGCGGTCCGCTGCCGCGGCTCGGGCGTGGACTGATGCTCACCAACGCGCCCTACATCCGGCCGGCGCTGTTCGGGTTGCAGACGCTGCGTGGTGACCTGCCGCCCGGGTGGGCGATCGAGGCCTATCGCAACGGCGAACTGGTGGCGGTGGACACGGTCGGTCGTGGCAGCGGCTACCAGCTGCAGCTGCCGGTGCTCTATGGCGAGAACCCGGTGGACCTGCTGGCGGTCGGCCCCTTCGGCCAGACACGCGCGTTGACGGAGAACCTGCGCATCGGTGCTGATCTGCTGCCGCGCAACCGCAGCGAGTACGGCGTCAGCCTGGCGCAGTGCCGCCTGCGGCAACAGTGCCTGATGGCAGGGACGCTCGACGTGCGCGTGGGAGCCAGCGAGCGGTGGACGATGCGAGCCGGCCTCGACGCGATCGCCCGCGACTCGGTGGGCTGGAAGCAGTCGCCGTACCTGTCGCTGGTCGGCACGCCACTGCGCTCATTGTCGGTGCAGCTGGATGTCGCCGCGCAATCGCGCACGCGCGTCGCGATGAACATCGAGCCGTCGCGGCAGCTGCGCCTGTCGCTCGAGCAGAGCTGGTTCAGTGCCGACCCGATCGATCCGCTGGTGGTGTCCCGGCGCCGCGCGCAGAGCAGTGCCTACGGGTATTGGCGCAGTGCCGACGCGCGACAGTCGAGCCTCGAGCTGAGCGTGGACCACAGCGCGTTCGTGGACGGCGACGCGCTGACCCGCGCGCGTATCGGGTACGGCACGCAATTCGGCGGCGTGCGCCTGCAGCCGTACCTGCGACAGGAATCGTTCGCACGGCTGTCGCGATCGCAGCGTGCAGCTGGCCTCGAGGCGACGATGCTGCCATCCGGCCATCGCGGCCGATACCTCGGCGCGGCGCTGGTGCGCCTGATCAGTGAAGTGGACCAGCGTGGCAGTTCGCTGCGTCAGGCGATGACGCTGTCGATGCCGTTGCCCGCGGCATTTCGCATCGACGGCGGCGGCGCATTGCAGCGCGGCGTGCGCGGTCCGTTGTTCTCGCTGGCGGTCTCGCGCGACCTGAACGCGGTGCGCAGCTACACCGCGGCCACACTGAGCCGCAGCGGCTCCAGCGCGCAGCAAAGCGTGCAGGGCTCCGCCGTGCTGACGCCTTCGGCGAAACGGCCGCATTTCGTGACGGGGCCGTCGCTGCAGCGCGCAGGGGTGGCGGGGGTGGTGTTCCTGGATCGGAACGGGGACGGTCGTCGCAACCCGGGTGAGCCGGTGGTGCCCGGCGTCCGGGTGCAGGTCGGCACGGGATCGGCGCGCAGTGACGCCGATGGTCGCTATCGGGTGTGGGACCTGGTGCCGTTCGTCCCGCTGCCACTGGTCGTCGATTCCAGCACCGTGCCGTCGCCGCTCTGGATCCCGACGGTGCGCCACGCGAGCATCGAGGCGGGGCCGAACCGGTTCGACTCGGTGGACATCCCGCTGGTGGCTGGCGGTGTGCTCGAGGGACGCGTGGAATGGCCGCTGCGAGGCTCCACCTCCCTGCCGCCGGTACCATTGATCGTGACCGACGCGCGCGGTGCGGTGGTAGCGCGCACGCAGTCGTTCAGCGACGGTGAGTTCGTGATCATCGGCGTGCGACCCGGCTCGCTGACGGTGCGCATCGATCCCGCCTGGCTGGCAGCGCAGGCGCTGGCGTCGGGTCCGCAGGTGGTACGCCTGGAGTCGAGCGACGACGGCGCGACGGCGCGGGTGCCGGCGCTCACCATCGGCGCGCGACGCGGCTCAGTGGAGCAGTGAACTCCGCGCGGCAGCCCGGGTCGCGCCGGCGCTGAGCACGATCTGCGAGACCGACGGCGCCAGCAGGCCGTCGTCCTGCACCAGCGCCACTTCCCAGGCCGCCTCGTCGCCGCGCAGCGCGGACGGCAGCGTGACCAGCAGCTCGCGGCGCTCACAACGCGGACTGGCGGGCACCAGCTGGCGATGCACGCGCGTCATGCCCGCGACCGGCGACCGGCCATCCACCGTCAACGCGCCGCGGCCACACCCGTCGACCATCACCCGCAAGGTCGCCGGCTCGCCGACGATCGTCACGCCGCGCAACATCAGCGGCCGACCGACGACGGTGGCGGTGGCGACGATGGTCGATTGGGCGCTGGCAGGCCGCGCTGCCGCGACGCACAGCAGCGTCAGGCCGGCGATTGCGCCGGCTGATCGGAGGGAGCGAGGCATGGTGGCGAGTCTCGGCAGGCTCGAGCATTGACTCGACTGGCGCGGCGTCGCGCGAGTAGCGATCAGGGACGCGCCCTGCGTGTGAGGGCGTCTCCCAAAGGCTGGAGTGCACCGCCCGTGCCCACCGCGCGCAGTCCTGAATCCCAGCGTAGCAGCTAAGGTTGCCGGAACTGTTCATCTCAATGCCTCGCTCGGAAATGAGCCATTATCGACTGTGTCATGCGCCAGCATCAACACATTCAATGCAGAATGCGCGAAAAGCACGGGTGCGCGCTCCTTCACGATTCCTGACGCATATCGGCCCGCCCTGCCGCGCCACACGTACAGCGTGACGGCACCATGCAACAAGGGGCGCCGCGAACCCGTCGCGACGCCCCCGCTCCTTCATCGCGCCGGAAGCCCTACTCGAGCGCCTTCACCTCGCCCACCAGCTTGGTCAGGCTCGCCTTCGCGTCGCCGAAGAGCATGCTCGTCTTCTCGTCGTAGAACAGCTCGTTCTCGATGCCCGCGAACCCGGCCGACATGCCCCGCTTCATCACGATGATGTGCTTGGCGTCGGAGACGTTCAGGATCGGCATGCCGTAGATCGGCGACCCGGGGTCGTTCTTGGCCGCCGGGTTCACCACGTCGTTGGCACCGATCACCAGCGCCACGTCCGCACTCGCGAACTCGGCGTTGATCTCGTCCATGTCGTACATCCGGTCGTAGGGCACGTTGGCCTCGGCCAGCAGCACGTTCATGTGCCCCGGCATGCGCCCGGCCACCGGATGGATGGCGTACTTCACTTCCCCGCCCTTCTTCTCGATCAGTTCCGCCAGCTCCCGCACCGCGTGCTGGCTCTGCGCCACCGCCATGCCGTACCCCGGCACCACGATCACCTTCGAGGCGTAACCCAGCTGCACCGCCGCATCCTCGGCGCTGATGCTGCGCACCGTCATCCCCGCCGACGACTTGGCGCTGATCGCCCCGCCACCACTGCCGAAGGCGCCGAACAGCACGTTGGCGAAGCTGCGGTTCATCGCCTTCGACATGATGATCGAGAGGATGAAGCCGGAGGCGCCGTCCAGCGCGCCGCAGATGATCAGCACGTTGTTGCCGATCGCGAAGCCGGTGGCCGATGCCGCCAGGCCGGCGTACGAGTTCAGCAGCGAGACCACCACCGGCATGTCGGCACCACCGATCGGCAGCACCATCGTGATGCCGATCACGAACGCGATGCCGATCATGGTGAAGAACACCGTCATGTTCGTCGGCTCGTAGATCAGGTAGCCGAAGCACCCGATCGCGGCCGCGAACAGCAGCAGGTTGACGAAGTTCTGGCCCTTGAACGTCACCGGCCGTCCGGTGATGAACTCCTGCAGCTTGCCGAAGGCCATGAAGCTGCCGGTCACCGTCAGTGCGCCGAACAGCACCTCGAAGCCGAGGGCGGCCATCTTCGCGGCGCCGATCGGGATCCCTTCGTGATACGAGTGCCAGAACTCGGCCACGCCCACCAGCGTCGCGGCGAGGGCGCCGAACATGTGGCTGAACGCGATGCGCTGCGGCATGGCGGTCATCGGCACGAACTTGCCCAGCGGATAGCCTATGATGCTGCCGATGATCAGGCCGGCGATGATCCACTGGTACGTCAGGATGTCCTGGTGCCAGAGCGTGCCGACGATCGCCAGCAGCATGCCCAGTGCGGCCATCTGCATGCCGCGCTGCGCCTGGTCCGGCTTCGTCAGCCCGCGCAGGCCGAGGATGAAGAGGACCGACGCCGCCAGGTAGCAGCCCTGCATGAAGAGCTCACGCATTCTTCGACCCCGCAGGCAGCTCGGCCGGCTTCTCGGTGCGCTTGAACATGCCCAGCATGCGATCGGTGATGATGAAGCCGCCGACCACGTTGGTGGTGGCGCAGATCACCGCGATGAAGCCGAGGATCGTCGAGACGGTGCCGAACTTGCCGCCCGCCGCCACCAGCGATCCCACCAGCGAGATGCCGGAGATCGCGTTCGTCGCCGACATCAGTGGCGTGTGCAGCAGCGGCGGCACGCGGGTGATCAGCAGGTAGCCGACGAAACCCGCCAGCACGAAGACGTACAGTGAAATGATGTAGTTGCCGGTCATGGCGATTCCTCTCGGGGTGCGGTCAGCTCAGCCGGATCTGGCCATCGTGCGTGACGAGCATCGCGCCCGTGATCTCGTCGGCCGGATCGACCACGAGGGTGTTGCCTTCCTTCGACGTCAGGTGCTGCAGCAGCGTGAGCACGTTGCGCCCGAACATCTGGCTGGCGTGCAGCGGCTGCGTGGCGGGCAGGTTGCGCGGACCCATGATGGTGACGCCATTCACCACCACCGTCTCGCCGAACACGGTCAGCTCGCAGTTGCCGCCCGTCTCGGCGGCGAGGTCCACGATCACGCTGCCGGGCTTCATGCGGTGCACCATCTCGGCCGTGATGAGGCGCGGCGCCGCGCGCCCCGGGATGGCGGCGGTGGTGATCACCAGGTCCTGCGTCACGATGTGGTTGCCGATCGTCTCCAACGTGCGCGCCGCTTCGTCCTGCGATTGCGCCTTGGCGTAGCCGCCCTTGTCCTCGGCGGCCGCGCTCACCACGTCCGACTTCACGAACGTCGCGCCGAGCGACATCACCTGTTCGGCGGCGGCGGGCCTTACGTCGAAGGCACTCACCACCGCGCCGAGTCGACGGGCAGTGGCGATGGCCTGCAGGCCGGCCACACCGGCGCCGATCACGAATGCCTTGCCGGGGGTCAGCGAACCGGCGGCGGTGGTCATCATCGGCAGGAGCCGCGGCAGCGCGGCCGCACCCATCAGCACCGCCTTGTAGCCGGAGATCGTGGCCTGTGAGCTGAGCACGTCCATGCTCTGCGCGCGCGTGATGCGCGGCACCCGTTCCAGCGCCAGCGTGCTCACCTTCTGCGTGGCCAGCTGCTGGATCATGTCGCCGGCACTCTGTGCGTTGAGCAGGCAGACCAGCGTCACGCCGGCTGGCAGCAGCGACAGTTCGTCGGCCAGTGGCCGCTGCACCTTGGCCACGATGTCGGCACCGGCGACCGCCTCGGCGGGCGTCGCGGCGATGGTGGCGCCGGCCTTCTCGTACGCCTCGTCAGCGTGAAAGGCGCGGGCCCCGGCCCCGCGCTCGACCACCACCGTGGCCCCGGCCTTCACCAGCTTGACGACATTCTCCGGCACCAGCGCGACGCGCTGCTCGCCCTCGGCGCGCTCGGTCAGAACGGATATACGCATGAGTTCAGGCGGTAAGGAATCAGCAAGTCCAGACGAGACACCGCGGCGGCGGGCGCTGCGGTGGAACACGACTGCAGGAAGGTGCACGGCGTCCGGGGATCCCGTCAGCGGCGGAAGTCATCCAGTTCATGCACACGACGGTCGAGCGGGGCTGCGGCCAGCGCGACGAGGATCCGCGCCAGCGCGGGTCCAGTCACCGATCCCCATCGCGCAGCACGTCGCCGGGCACCCGCCTGTCGCAGAATGGCGCACACCGCGTCCCCGACCAGCGCGCCCACCCGCTCACCAAGCCGCACCTCATGTCGGTCCGTCCCGGTGATGAAACTCGGTCGAACAACAGTAAACGGGTTTGGCCCGGTGACCAGCGCAGCCTCGACCGTAGCACGGACACGCAGGTATTCGTTCCCGGTCGCCGACGCGCCGAGCGACGACAGGTAGACCAGCCCCATCTCCGGCGCCGCGACGCGCGACGCGCCGACGGCCAGCATGGTCAGTCCCAGATCCACGGCCTGCTGCGACGCATCCTCACCCGCCGCCGCCGCGATCCGTGCCCGGGCGGCCGTGGTGCCGAGCAGCAGGAAAAGGCGCGCCGGACGCTCATGCTCGATCAGCCGATACCAGGCCTCGGCGGTCCACGGCGTGCGCACGACCCGCGCGCCGGTGGCGACGATCTCGGCGGCGGTGCGATCGCCGGAGGTGGAGTCGGGCCGGACGTGTGCGATCACGTCGTGCCCCGCGCGTGCCGCCTCGACCGTCACGTTGCGCCCGACGTAGCCGGTGGCGCCGGCGATCAGCATCCGCATGCCGTCAGGCCTCCAGGCGCGGCGAGGCCAGTGGCGCCCCGGCGTACCTGGCCAGCCAATCGGCGGTGAGGGACCAGACCTCCTCGCGGCAATAGTCCACGGTGATCACGTGTCCTCCCTTCTCCACCCAGACCTGCTGCACCGCCGCCGCGCTGGAGAAGAACCCGGCGTGGCGTTCGGCCAGCGCGACCGGAATGCGGTAATCGGTCCGCGAGTGCACCAGCAACGTCGGCGCCTGCACATCGCCGGCGGCGAATCGCGCGTCGTGCGCCACACTCACCAAATCGCGAATCCGGCGCGGCGGCGCAGCGCCGGCGTTCAGCGACAGCACGCGAGCCTCGGGATCGAGGATCGACCGCGTCCGATCGCCACCCTTCAGGTACGGCACCAGCAGGTTCACGACACCAGCCACCGGTGCCATCCGCTCGGCGTTGGCTGGCGGGGTCAGATACGGCACGAGTAGGATCAGCGCCGGCAGGTCAGGGTACCGCGCCGCCTCGATGGTGGCGAGTGCGGCGCCCATCGACAGCCCGACCAACGCCACCACCGAATATTGGCGACGCATCGCGACGAATGCCTCGTGGACCGCCACCCGCCATGCATCGGAGCCATAAGTATCGAACTCCGCCAGCGTACCGCCATGACCCGGCAGCCGCATCGCCTGCACCGACCAGCCATGCACCTGATGCAGGTGTTCGGCGAGCAGGCGAACCGACTGCGGCGTGTCGCCGAAGCCGTGGATCAGCAATACGGCGTGGGTGGCACTCCCCTGCAGCGTGATCGGTCCGGCGCCTGGAACGACACCGTCGGCCCCGACCGGGAGGCGCGTCGCCTCGGCCGCCCGCGCACGCGCCATCTGCCGTCGATATCGCAGCAGGTGCAGCGAAAGGGCTGAAAGCGCGACGAAACCAGCGGCGCGGAGCATCCGAGGTCAGTACCGGGCGACGGCCGGGTCGATCTCGTCACTCCACCGATCGATGCCACCGACCATGTGCGAGACGCGCGGAAATCCCTGCGCGAGCAGGAAGTCACCGGCCATCTCGCTGCGCATGCCATGGTGGCAGAGCAGGATGATCTCCTTCTCGCGGGGCAACGCGTCCAGTTCCTGCGGCAGCGTGCGGAGCGGGATCAGCGTGGCGCCGTCGATCCGGGCGATGGCGTGTTCGGCCGGCTCGCGGACATCCACCAGGACGACGTCGGAGCGCGAGGCGAGTGCGTCGCGGATCTGGGCAGGCGTCAGGTTCGAGAGCATGTCGTTCGATGTTGGAGGCGTGCATCCGCCGGCGCCGAGACGTGCTCGGCGGAGTTCGGGCCAGCGACGGTGACGGTGGCCGTGCAATCTGACCCGATCCAACGTCGGTTGCGCCGTCCGGCGATCAGCGCCAACGGCCCGGGGTGCGTGACGCCTGCCGTACGCCCGGGGTTGCATGCGCGCAAAAAGTTGCCGCGCTGTAACTTTGCCGCAGGGATTCCGCTCAGTCTGATGCCGTCATGCAACAGATGAGGCCGCGTCACCATCACGACCACTTTCACGCGACGCTGCGTGCGACGGAGTTCCGAGTATGCAAGTACAACGATGGCAAGCAGTTAGGTGTCGCTTGCCTAGAGGCACGTGGGGTCGTTTTGTGGTCGAGTCTGGTTGGTCTGCATGTTGCCACCGATCTGAGCCATAACAACGCCCGTTCCGCCCCCCCACGGCACGCCCTCGTGTGAGCGCTCCGCCCTTCTCGATCGCAATCCTCGGCAACGACGCGTTCCTCGCGGCGTCGCCAGCGCTGCCCGTGCAACTGATGCACGCAGCACTGGCCGCCGGGTTCGACGCGGTCGTCCCGGTGAGCCTTGGCGATGAGCTGGTGGCCGGCGAAACGCTCCGACTCGCGCAGCTGCGCGGCCGGCGACCGGTGGTCCAGTGCTCCTGTCCGTTCTCGCTCACACAGCTCTGCAAACGTGAGGCCAACCTCGCCGACGTCACGATCGCCGTTGCGCCGGCAGCCGTGGCGCTGGCCCGTGCCCTGCGCCTGGAGCGGGATGAGACGCAACATATCACTTATATCGGCGCCTGCCCGGGCGCGCAGGATCCGGCGATCGACCTGCAGGTGATCCCCGATGCCTTCCTGCGCGGATTGGCAAAAAGGGGCATCGTGCTACTGCAGCAGCCGGAGGTGTTCAGCGATCGCGTGCCGCCCGACCGCCGCCGCTTCCTCTCGCTGCCGGGCGGCGCCCCGCGGACCGACCTGATCACGGCCCTGCTGCGCCGCAATACGGTGGCCTTGTCGGCGCGCACCAACCCGCTGCTGGCAGTGGCCGACGCCCTTTTCGACGGCGGCGTCACGATGATCGACCCCGCGGGCGCCTATCGCTGCGTCTGCGCCGGCGCCGATGCCGCCCCCTCGGTCGCGGAAGGTCGGGTGGCGATCACGAACTTGGAGCCGGCGCGGGCACTCTCGCCGATCTTCGAGGCACCGGCGTGGCTCGACCTGCGCCCCTCGGAGCTCCCGGTGGCCGGTGAGCCGGCTGACAATCCCTTCGCGCCACCGCCGCTCGCCTCGTTCGCCGACGCCGCCCAACTCACTTCGCCCAGCGGCCAGGTTGCCCCACCGCAACAGGCGCCGGCCGCCCCGGTGCCGTCCGATGCGGCGCGACGCCTGTACGCGCTGGGGGTCCGGTCGGCGCGTCGCCGCGCCCCTCAAGGACCGGCCAGCGGTGCCGAGATCGCGCAGGCCGCGATGGACGAGCACCTGCCGCCGACGTCGCCGTCCCTGCATGCGCGACCGATGGAGCGCGAGATGCCGCTCTCCGACCCGCGAGACCCGATTGCCGATCGACTCGGGGACCTCGACGCGCCGCCGCTCCGGCGCCCGCCATCACTCGACGACCTGCTGCGTCGCGATTGAAGGCAGGGCGCGGGCCGCGACGTCGCGGTGCCCCGTCAGCGTGCTACCGTCGTCCGCCAGCCACCGACAGTGCCGCGCGCGCCGCATCCAGGGCATCGGCCGCGGAGCCGATGCGCGTGACCAGGTCCGCCAGTTCCGCGCGCGCCAGGGCCACGTCGCGCTGGCGCACCGCCTCGCCGATGGTCGGGAAGATCATGGTCGAGTAGCCGTTGTCCACGTCGGCGGCATAGATCAGGCTCCGCACCCACGGTCGGCTGCGCAGCCCTTCATCGCGCGCCAACCGGCGCTCAACCTGACGCAGCGCGGCGTTGGTGGCCGTGCGTGCCGACGGCGTCAGGGCACCGCGCTGCAGTGCGCTGTCGCGCGCGGCATTGAAGGCCGCAGCACGCGTGATGAAGCGTTGCCACGCGTCATCGAGGTCGCGCGCATCACCGGCATTGATCGCCGTCAGCTGCCGCGAGGTGCGTTCGGTGTACCGCCGCATCGTCTGCCCGAACTCGACGTAGTCGTACGGCACGATCTCGGCGTTGGCCAGCCGCAGCAGCATGGCGGCAGCGAGTCGCGCAGCGGCGGCATGGGCGACGTATGCGGTGTCGCCGAACGTCTCCATCCAGCGGTTGGAATCGTACGCCGAGTGGTACACACCTCCCGGGCCACCAAAACCCCAGTCGGCGTGCGGGATGCCGAAGTGGTTGTAGAAGCCGGCGAAATCGGAGCCACCGCCGGGATCACCCATCGTCGGCTCGGCGGAGTCGGCAACGGCCGCGCGCCGACGCCACGCGGCGTACACCGACCCGGTGCCGCGCGGATCCGGCACGTCGCGCGCCAGTTCGCGCGTCAGCCCGCGCAGCGACGGTGAGCCACCGGCACCGAAATCGAACCCGGTCGCGCTGACGTCGAGATTGAGGTATGCGACACCACCGCGCTTCAGCCGCAGCGAATCGTCCTCCACGTATTCGGTGGACCCGACCAGCCCCCACTCCTCGGCATCCCAGGTCGCGAACACCAGCGTGCGCGCGGGCGCCTGTCCATCCAGTGCGCGCACGACGGCCCGCGCCGACTCCATGATGCTGGTGACACCACTCACGTTGTCGCCAGCGCCAGCGCCCCAGGCATCCCGGTGGCCGCCGATCACGATCACCTCGTCGGCACTGGTCCGACCCGGCAGCGTCGCGATGGTGTTGTGGATCATCTTGAACGGTGCGTCGTCGAGTGTGACCTGCACCTTCGCGCGCACCGGTCCGGGACCGACGTGATAACGGAACGACAGGCCGCCCTGCCATCCCGCCGGTATGGGTGCGCCTCCGATGCCCTCGAGCAGCGACGCCGCGGTGCCGTACGACACCGGCACCACCGGAATGCGTGGCACGGTCATCTGCTCGACGGTGAGACGCGGCGCCTTGTCGGTGGCGGCATAGCCTGGCGTCGCCGGATCGCCGTAACCGTTGTACACGCTGCCGCGCTGCACGCCACGCGCATTGCGCATCGGACCTGCCGGATACACGTCGCCGGTCACGAAGCCGTCGTCGATCGGGTCACTGTAGATCAGCAACGCGATCGCACCGTGTTTCTCCGCCTCGCGCGCCTTGATGCCACGGAAGCTGCGTCCGTAGCGGGCGACCGCGATCTTGCCCTTCACCGACACGCCGATGGAATCGAGGCGGAGGTAATCCTCCACCAGCCCGTAGTTCACGTACACGACCTCACCCTCCGCCGTGCCGCCTGCGCTGTAGCCGTTGACGGTGGGATACTGCGCCATCGCCGTGACCGGGTCAGCGGCGATCGCGGGTTCGTCCACCGCCAGTTCCATCGGCTGCGGTGCCACGCGCCACACCTTCACGCCAGTGGCATGCGGCAGGTAGACGCGGTAGCTCTTCGTCTCGACACGGAGTCCGAGCTTTCGCAACTCACCGTTGACGTAGTCGCGCGTGCGCTCCTGGGCAGGCGTGCCGGCGATGTGCGGCTCGGCCGAGAGTGCGCGAGCGATGCGCCGCGCCGAATCGGCGGACGGTAACGCGATGGCGCGGCGCTCGAGCGCGCGTTGCGCCGCGCTGGCCGTCGCGGTGTACCCGACCAGCGGTGCCTGCGCGGCGATGGCAGCCGGTGCCAGCGCACCGAGCACGAGGAAGCGAAGGGAACGATGCATGTCGATGCGTGCGGGGGAGAAAGGCTGCTGACGGCTCGACGCGACGCTGCGGCGGATCGGGACGGTGCAGCATCCGCGACAGGAACGGTCGTCGAACAGATATAAGGCAACCGGATCGCGGACCGCAGCGTGGCGTGCCGCGGCGCTGTCGTGATCAGCGGTGCAGCGGATCGGTCGGTCCGGTGACCGGCGCAGCCTGCCCGTCACCTACTCCTCGTGCAGCTCCCGCAGCAGACGCTCGGCGGCGCGCTGGAGGGCGGCGACGGGATCGGGGGCGGTCACGGCGCTGGGCGAGAGGGCACCGAACTGGGTCCGCATCTCGTCGAGGATCATCGCCTCGGTGGGGTCGCGCACGCCGAGCCGTTGGACGCTGAGGACCGCCAGCTGGCGGAGCACGTCGCGGAGCTCCGGCGGCAGCGCGGCCAGTTCTCCCGGATCGGCCACCGGCGTCGGTGTCTTGCGTCCGGTGCGCAGGCGGGGCGACTCGACGATCGCACGCAACGCCGCCACCGTGACGATCACCGCGCCGGGCCCGTACTCCCGCAGGCTCACCACCACGTTCAGGCGCTTGAGCTGTGTGCAGCGACGGAGCACCGCCTCACGCACGCGACCCACGCCATCCAGGCTTCCCAGCCCGCGGCCGGTGATGATCAGCACCTCGCCGCCACCCTCGGCCTGCTGCAGGCGCAGCCACGCATCGACCCGTGCCTCGGCCTGCGCCACCGTCGGCAGTCCATCGCGGAGGTTCAGCGTGCGCGAGGCGCCGAATCGCAGTTCGTCGAACGCCCGCTCGATCGGGATCACCGGTGACGACGATCGGTCGGGCAGCTTACGGCCGGAAGGCATCGCGCAGGACCACTCCATCCAGGGACTCCATCGGCGTGACACCGATGCGACGGGCGAGGGTCGGTGCGATGTCCACCACACGCACTGCCCTCGATCGTGTCACACCGCGCGCAAATCCCGGGCCGTAGAACAGGATCGGCACCCGCGCGTCGCGATCGTTGGGGGTGCCGTGCGTGGCATAATTCACCCCCTGCCAGTAGACGTACGGCTTCGGTGATACCAGCAGCACCACCGGCAAGGCGGGCGGCAGCGCGTGCAGCCAGCGCCTCGCCACGACGTCGCGGACCGTGTCGGCGCGCGCGAGGTCGCGACGCAGGTCCACCCGTGCCACGCCGGGCACCCGCCGGAACGCCGCACCCAGCGCACGCAGCACCGAATCCAGTGGCACGCCGGCGCGCCGGAACGCCATCGAGTCGGCGAACAGCATGCCGTACTCGAAGTCCAGCGCGGTCGCCGTGTCGAGCCCGCGGGCGGCCAGCGCCGCCTTCGCCGACGCCAGCACCGGCTCCACGTTCACGCGCAGCACCGCGTTCGGCTGGCCGGCAAAATGCAGCTCCGGAAACGGCTGCACGCCATGATCCGCCGTCAGCGCGATCACGATCTTCGCTGAATCGCGCACCCGGTACAGCGAGTCGAGGAACTCGCCCATGTACCGGTCGAGCCGCAGCAGCTGGTCGTGGATCTCGCGCGACTCGGGCCCGAAGCGATGCCCCACCGCGTCGGTGGTGGAGAGCGAGATCGCCAGCACGTCGGTGGATGGACCATTGCCGAGTGCCATCGCGTCCAGTCCGGCCATCGCCGCCTGCAGCGTGAGCTGGTCCATGCGCGGATCGTCGGGCAGCGCACGCACCGCCTGCAGCGTGTCGGTGGGGAGTGGATGCGGGAAGACGTAGTTTCGTCCGCCGCTCTCGACAGGCTGACTGTCTCGCTCCGGATATGCCGATGCAGCGCGCAGCAGCTCCCACGACGTCCCCGCCAACTGGTGCGGCAGGCGACGGGCGTTGAAGCGCGTCAGCCACGACGGCAGCGTGTCACCGTACCAGTTGCTGGTGGTGAAGCGACCTTCCGCGTACCAGAACACCGACTGCTTCGAGCGCCCCACCGGCAGGATCGCGCCGCGATCCTTGCGGCTGATCGAGAGTGTGCGCGAACGCGCGTCACCGGCGGTGATCCAGTCGGTGAGCGTCGTGCCCTGGAAGCGGAATGGTGAGGCCCCTGCACCACCGCCGCCAAGCAACGGATGATCGCGATCGTTGACGCCGGCGTTGTTTCGCACGATGCCGGTGTGCGCCGGAAACCGCCCCGACAGCGTGGACGCATGGCCGGGTGCCGTCTCGGTGGTGGCGTGATCCTGGTACCCGTTCGTGTACAACACGCCGCCACGCTGCAATCGTCGCAGTCCACCGGTGAACTCGCGCCCGTAGCGCGCGAAGTAGTCGGGAATCAGCTGATCGACCGTGATGAACACGACCAGCGACGGACGATCGGGCGACGGGGCGGCGCGCTGGGCACCGACGCCGGTCGCGGCCAGCGTGGCACCGAGCAGCATGGCGCCGGCGAGTGCATGAGATCCGAGGCATTTCATGCCCCAAAACTACACACGCCCGCATGGTGAACGCGGGCGTGTGGCACTGATCATCACGGTTTCGGTACGACGCGCCGGTCAGGCGGCGGCAGCACCCTCGCGCAGTGCACGGTCGAGCATCGCCACCGCCCGTTCCAGATCGGCGCGTGTCGCCACCAGTGGCGGCAGGATGCGCAGCGTGTGGTCGCCGGCGGAGATGATCAGCAAACCCTGGCCACGTGCCCGCTCGATCACGGCGCTGGCCGGCTCGGTGACGTCCACGCCCCACATGAAGCCGACGCCGCGCACCGCACGCACGCTCGGGTGTGTGTCCTTGAGTGCCGCGAGCTGCGCACCGAACCAGGCGCCGTCGTCACGAATGCGCTTCAGCAGTGCGGGATCGGCGATGCGCTCGCAGACGTGATGTGCCACGTGCGTCACCAGCGGGCCGCCGCCGAACGTGGTGCCATGCTCACCGGGTTGCAGTGCGCTGGCCACTTCCTTCGTCAGCAAGACGGCGCCGATCGGCAGCCCCGCCGCGAGCGGCTTGGCGAGCGTCACGATGTCGGGCTTGATGCCCACCGGCTCATGCGCCAGGAAGCAGCCGGTGCGACCCATGCCGCACTGGATCTCGTCCAGGATCAGGAGGATGTTGCGTTCGGTCGTGAGCGCGCGCAGTTCGCGCAGGTACCCATGATCCATCGGCCGCACGCCGCCCTCGCCCTGCACCGGCTCGATGATCAGCGCAGCGGTGGTGTCGGCGGAGAGCACGGTGGACAGCTCGTCGAGATCACGTTCGGCGATGCTGATGCCGGGCGTGAGCGGGCGGAAGGGCATGCGATAGGCCGCGCGATCGGTGGCGGCCACCGACGCGAAGAGACGCCCGTGGAAGCTGCCGCGCACCGCCACGATCTCGTGCTTCGAGCCGTCCGGCTGCACCGACCGGCCCCAGCGCCGTGCGAACTTGAACGACCCTTCCACCGCCTCGACGCCCGAGTTGCAGAAGAAGACCTTGTCGGCGAAGGTGCGCGACGTGAGGAAGTGTGCGAGGCGCTCCGCGGGCTGGTTGGTGACCAGGTTCGACAGGTGGATCAAGCCGGTCGACAGCGCCTCGGCGATCGCCCCATTCACGCCGGCATCGTTGTAGCCGAAGGCGTTGGTGGCGATGCCCGACATGCAGTCGAGATACGACTTGCCGGCATCGTCGAACAGCGTCACGCCGTCGCCGCGGACGATGGTGAGCGGGAATCGCTTGTACGTGTAGGCAATGCTGCTGTCGGCGGCGGCCGGCGCCGCGGGCACCGCCGCAATCGGCGTCTCGTCGGCGAGCGCCGGTGACGACATCGGGGATACAAGACCAGCAGTCATGCCGACACTCCTTCGAGGGTGATCATCGTTCCGCACTGATCGTCCATCAGCGCGCGCACTGCGCCGATCCGCACCTGCGTCACTCCACGTGCCAGCGCCGACAGCGCTGCCTCCAGCTTGGCGGCCATGCCGCCGCGCGCCACGCCAGCACTGATCAGCGCGCGCGCCGCCGGCGCATCGAGCTGCGATTGCGCCACACCATCCACCAGCACGCCGTCCACGTCACTCACCAGCAGCAGCTCGCTGGCCTGCAGCGCCACCGCGATCGCCGCTGCTGCGTCGTCGCCGTTCACGTTCAGCACGCCGGCACCACCCGCATCGCGATCACGCGCCAGCGGTGACACCACCGGGCAGAAGCCGCCGCCCAGCAACTGGTGCACCAACGCCCCGTTGACCAGCGACGGCGTGCCGACTTCGCCCATCGTCTCCCGCGCGTCGGCGACGGCCTGCAGCATGCCCGCGTCCTCACCCGAGATCCCCACCGCCGGAACACCCGCGCTCACCATCGCCGAGACGAGGCGCTTGTTGGCGCTGCCGGACAAGGCCATGCGCAGCAGGTCCAGGTCCTCGACCGACGTCACGCGCTTGCCGTCGATGAACTGCGACGTGCGCCCGAACGCCTGCTGCAGCGCCGACACCTCGTCGCCGCCGCCGTGCACCACCACCAGCGACGCCGACGCGTTCCATGCCGCCGCCAGCGCCGCGGGCAGGGCAGGGTCCGACTGCACCCGGCCACCGAGCTTCACCACCCGTGTCACAGCGGCAGCCCCGCCGTCTCGTCGATGTCGCACACCAGATTCGCGTTCTGGATCGCCTGGCCCGCGGCACCCTTCACCAGGTTGTCGATCGCGACGAAGACCTGGAGCATCGGCGCGCGCGCGTGGTGCACCGGCGTGGCGAAGATGCGCGCGACATTGCGACGCTGCACGTCACGCAGGCGCGGTGGCGCAGTCGCGATCTCGACGAATGGCTCCACCGCGTAATGGGTGCGATAGAGCGCCAGCGGATCGGCGAGCGGCTCGCGCAACGTGACGGTGATCGTGGCCAGGATGCCGCGAGCCACCGGCAACAGGTGCGGCGTGAAGAGCAGGTCCACGTCGGCGCCCTGCGCGTCGAGCGTGGCGCGCATCTCGCCGAGGTGGCGGTGCGTGTTGCCCACGCCGTAGGCGCGGAAGTCCTCGCTGATCTCGCCGAACAGCAGGTCGGGGCGCGGCGAGTTGCCGGCACCGGTCACGCCGCTGGCCGCATCCACGATGACCGGTGTGCCGGGCGCGATCAGGTCACGCGTTACCAGCGGCATCAGGCCGAGCAAGGTGGCGGTGGGATAACATCCCGGATTGGCGACCACCTGCGCGGTGCGGATCGCGTCGCGATTGATCTCCGGCAGCCCATACGGCGCGTCGACGTCCGGGATCGCATCGGCGCCCTGGCCGGGTCGCAGGTCGGCGGAGAGGTCGATGACCTTGGCACCGGCCTGCTGCGCCTTGGTCACCCATGCCGCCGAGGCGCCGTGCGGGAGGGCGGAGAAGACCACCCCCACGTCGGCCAGCGCGACCGCGTCCACCGACGCCATCACCAGGTCGCGTCCCGGCAGCCGCAGCGTCTCGCCGGCGCGCGAGTGTGCGGCGGCGAAGGCGAGCTCGAATCCGGGATGTGCCTCGAGCAGCGTGCAGAGCTCCTGCCCCGCATACCCGCTCGCCCCTAGCACGCCGACAGGGAGTTTATGCATATTGAATGCATATTCTTTCATTGCCCCCCCGTCAATGGCCGCGGCCCGACGCGGGGCCTCGGGCGTCCCCACATCGCGAGTGCGGCACGGATGGCCAACAAACGCGAACGGCACCTGGCCATCGGCGCGATCGTCGAGTCCCGGGCGGTCCAGAGTCAGGACGAGCTGCGCCGACTCCTCCGCGAGCGGGGCTGGGAGGTGACCCAGTCCACCCTGTCGCGCGACCTGCACGAATTGCGGCTGGCCCGGATCCCGACCGCCGATGGCGTGCGGTATGCGTTCACCGACGGGGGCATCGCCACCGAGGAGGATGACCGAGGCGCCCTCGATCACCTGCTGCCGCAGTTCTTCGACAAGGTGGACGGGACGGGTGAGCTGGTCGTCCTGCACACCATGGCCGGCGGGGCGCAGCCCGTGGCCGCCGCCATCGATAGCGAGTCCTGGCCCGACGTGCTCGGCACCATCGCCGGCGACGACACGATCCTGCTGGTCTGCCGGTCGGCCGAGGCCCGCTCACGGGTCATGCGCCGGCTCAGTACGCTGGCCGGCGACCGCGGCTGATCCCCTCGCGCGCGCCCTTGTGGTGCGCTTCCGTTTTTGCGAACTTATGCAGTGAATCTGCATAAAATTTCACTTTGGAGTTCGACATGGCCCATACCATCGCACTCGCCTACTCGGGCGGTCTCGATACCTCGATCATCGTCCCGTGGCTGAAGGAGCACTACCCGGGGTCGCGGGTCATCTGCGTCGCCGCCGACATCGGCCAGGATGACCTGGGCGGCGTGCGCGAGAAGGCCATCGCCTCCGGCGCCGAAGAGTGCGTGGTGGTGGACCTCAAGGAGCGCTTCGTCCGCGACTTCATCTTCCCGATGCTGCGCGCCGGCGCGATCTACAACCGCAAGTACCTGCTCGGCACCTCCATCGCCCGCCCGCTCATCGCCCGCTCGCAGGTCGAGGTGGCGCGCCAGTTCGGCGCCGACGCCCTCGCCCATGGCTGCACCGGCAAGGGCAACGACCAGGTGCGGTTCGAGTTGAGCTACATGACGTTCGCCCCGGATCTCGAGGTGATCGCCCCGTGGCGCATCTGGAACATCCGCAGCCGCGAGGACGCCATCGCCTACGCCAAGGCCAAGAACGTCCCGATCGTGGCCACGGTGGAGAAGATCTACTCCCGCGATGCGAACCTCTTCCATCTCTCGCACGAGGGCGGTGGGCTCGAGGATCCGAACTGGGAGCCGGTGGAGGACATGTTCCAGCTCACAGTGTCGCCCGAGGCGGCGCCGGACCGTCCCGAGTACGTCACCATCGGCTTCGAGGCCGGCACGCCGATCAGCGTCAACGGTGAGAAGTTCGGCGCGTTCGACCTGCTCACGGCGTTGAACAAGATCGGCGCGCAGAACGGCGTCGGCCGCATCGACCTGGTGGAAGACCGCCTGGTGGGCATGAAGAGCCGTGGTGTCTACGAGACGCCCGGCGGCACGTTGCTGTATGCCGCGCACTCGGAGCTGGAGCAGCTGATCCTCGACCGCCGCACGCTGGCGGCCAAGGACCTCATCGCACCGCGCTATGCGGACCTGGTGTACGAGGGCCGCTGGTGGACCACCGAGCGCGATGCCTACGACGCGTTCGTGAACGTCACGCAGGAGCGCATCACCGGCACCGTCACGCTCAAGCTGTACAAGGGCAACGTGATCGTGGCCGGCCGCCAGAGCGCCCATGCGATCTACGACGAACGGTTCGTCACGTTCGGCGAGGACAACGTGTACCAGCAGGCCGACGCGGGTGGCTTCATCCGCCTCTACGGGCTGCCGTACCGCGTGCGCGCGCTCAAGGACGCGGAGATGGGCTACGTGCCGTCGTGGGGGACCGCCGATGCGAAGGAAGCATCGCCGACCAACACGCCGTCGTCCGCAGGCGCATAAGTGGCCGACGGACCGACGCACAAGCTGTGGGGGGGTCGCTTCGCCGGCGGCCCCTCCGCCATTCTGGACGCGGTGAATCGCTCGATCACGGTCGATTTCCGTCTCTGGCCGTTCGACATCCAGCTCTCGCGCGCCTGGGCGAAGGGACTGGTGCGCGGCGGGATCCTCACGGTGGACGAAGGCGCGCGCATGGATGCCGGCCTCGCCGCCGTGGCCGACGACTTCGTGGCCGGTGCGCAGCCCCTGCCGAGCGACGAGGACGTGCACACCATGATCGACCGGTTGCTGCACACGCACGTCGGCGACCTGGCGTCCAAGCTGCACACGGGCCGCAGCCGCAACGACCAGGTGGCCACCGCAGCCCGCCTCTGGACGCTGGACGCGATCACGCAGCTCGACCTCGGCGTGCGCGACGTGCAGCGGGTGTTGCTCACGCACGCCGAGGCGCATCAGTCCGATCTGCTGCCCGCCTACACGCACCTGCAACGGGCGCAGCCCGTGACGCTGGCGCACTGGCTCATGTCGCACTTCTGGCCGCTGCAGCGCGACCGGCAGCGGCTCGCCGACGCAGCCCGCACCTCGAACGTGCTGCCACTCGGATCGGGCGCGATCGCCGGCACCGCATTCCCGGTGTCGCGCGAGTTGCTGCGTGATGAGCTGGGGTTCGCGACGTTGTCGCCGAACAGCATCGATGCCGTGGGCGACCGCGACTTCGTCGCCGACACGCTGTATGCGCTGACGATGACGGCCACGCACCTGTCGCGGCTGGCCGAGGACTTTATCCTCTTCGGCACCAGCGAGTTCGGCTTCGTGCAGTTCGGCGACGCCTTCTCGACCGGGTCGAGCATGATGCCGCAGAAGCGCAATCCCGACGCGCTGGAGCTCACCCGCGGCAGTGCCGCCCGTGTGTTCAGTGACCTCACGTCGTTGCTGATGTCGCTCAAGGGGCTGCCGAGCGGCTACAACAAGGACCTCCAGGACGACAAGCGTGCGTTGTTCGACGCCGTGGACGTGATGTCGCTGGTGCTGCCGGCGGTGGCGGGGGCGGTGGACGAGTTGAAGTTCCGCACCGATCGCATGGCGGCAGCCGTGACCTCGGTGATGATGGCCACCGACCTGGCCGATTACCTGGTGCTGCGCGGCGTCACGTTCCGCGAATCACACGGTGCGGTCGGCTCGCTGGTGCGTCAGGCGGAGGAAGCGAAGGTGGAGCTGCACGAACTCCCGCTGTCGGCGTTCATGGCCGCGCACGCGACCTTCGGGCCCGACGTGCTGGATGCGCTCTCGGCGCAGGCCAGTGTGGATCGGCGGTCGGTGCCGGGTGGGACTGCCGTGAGTGCGGTGCGCGAGCAGCTGATCGCGGGTCGCGCCGCGCTGGGGTGATGTGTGCTGTGATGCGTTGTCGCTGATGACGATGAAGGGCCGGCTGCGTGTTCTGCAGCCGGCCCTTTCGCATTCACGCGTGCTCGGTGCCGTGTGCAGTGCACACGACACGCAGGCACTAGAACATGACGCCGATCGTGATCGGGATGAACTTCGCCGAGGTACGACCGCCACCCACGTCGAACGCGGCATCGTTCACCTGGTGCAGGCGACCCTCGATGAACAGGCTGGCACCGGTGAGGCCGAACTTCACGCCGGCACCGTAGTTGTAGCCGACCTTCCGCGAACTTTCCGAGCCACTGAACTTGGTGTCGTAGTAGCCGACACCACCGATCAGGTACGGCTTCACCGGGCCGGGCAACAGCGCGAACACGGCGTTGACCGAGCCGCTGATCACGCGGGCATCGTCACCGTCGATGGCCTGATTGAGTGCATTTGTGAAGTTCTTGCCGCCGAAGCTGTTGTACTGCAGGTCGGCACGGAACTGAAGCGGGAACGTCGGCACGCCGAGCTGCAGCGTGGCGAGGCCGTTGTAGCCGAGGTTCTGCGTATCGTGCAAAGATCCGGACGGAATCGTGGCACCACCGGCCAGACCGAGGGCGAACTGCGCTTGCGCCGGGGCGGCAGCGGCGACGAACGCCAGGCTGAGTCCTGCGACAGCGGTACGGAATGTTGACATGAGATCAGGTGTTTTGGGTGAACGCACGCGCGACCGTGCGACCTACGGACGACCGCACCCCGCGCGAGATCACAAACGACCCTGACCTCAGGCCTGACCTTGTCCTCGCAGCACGGCTCTCGCGGCCATGACACCGCCGCGTGCGGCCCCTTCGAGCGAACTCGTATGCCCCATCTCAGAGGCAAGGACCAGACCACGCAGGCCGGAATCAGCCGCAACTCGGCGTCCACTGCTGCCCGGAGGCTGGGCATACTGTGAATACGGGACACGCCATGTGGCGAGAAGTTCCGCGGACGCGGCCGTGGCATCGCGGCTCATGCCGGACAGGTCGGTTCGCACCCGGCGAAGCAGTTCGTCGTCCGGGAGAGTGGCCGCAGCGCCGAGCACGGTCGCCGCAGTGAGCGCCTCTCCGCTCGGCGCATACGACGGCGCCACGTTGCTGATGGTGATCGCGTGGCTCACCGTCGCATCGGCGCGCGTATTGAGCCACAGCGCATCACCATCGAGCAGCGGTGTCCGCGAACGGAAGTAGAGCGTGGTGCAGCCGAGGCTCGCGTCAGGTGCATCCACGTGCACGCCGGCGGTGGCGGCGAGTGTGGCGATCATCGGCGGATCACACGCCAGCACGACGCTCGACGCACGTACCAATGATCCATCACCGAGCAGCACACCCTGCAGTGCGCCGCCGTCGACCACCAGGCGAGTGGCGATGCTGTCGGTCCGCACGCACCCCGCAGGCAACTGCGCCGCCAGCTGCGCGGGAATCGCGCCCATGCCGTCGGCCGGCACCACGGTGCGACCCTCGGCCAGCATCTTGAACGTGTAGAGCAGCACCGACGCCGACGACTCCAGCGAACGATCGAGCAGGATGCCGCCGTAGAACGGCGCGAAGAAATTCGCGATCGCGCGATCGGTGAAGCCCCGCCGCTGCAGGAACGCACGCGTCGACATCGCGTCGAACTGCGGCGCGAAACAGTCGTCGAACGCCAGTGAGGTGGCGAGTTGCCGCAGCTGCAGCATGCGCACCTTGTCGAGCAGCGACAGCTGCGGTGCAACCAGTGTCGGCCAGAGCAGCGCGAAGTCCGCCAGCGCGTCACCGATGACGGCCGGGTGTCGCGATCCGGCGGCCATCACTGCGGCCGGCCGGAACGTCCGCAGCTGTAGGGCAGGGAGGTCGAGCGCCGCCGTCAGCGTCGGATAGGCGGTGAAGAGCACCTGAAAGCCGTGATCGAGCCGGAAGCCGTCGCGCAACGTGGTGCGTACGCGGCCACCGACCTCGGCCTCCTTTTCGTAGAGCGCCACCGGGTGACCGGCGCGTGTCAGCTCCCGCGCGCAGATCAGCCCGGCGATGCCACCCCCGATGATCAGGGTGGGCTCAGGCGACGCCATCAGGGCGTCGGCGGGGTGGTCGTGGCAGGAGGAGTGGTCGTCGCCGGTGGCGTGGTCGTCGCGGGCGGCACGGTCACCGACGGCAGCTGGACGGCACCCGGATCGACTGGCGTCGGGATCGCGCTCGGCGCTGGAGCGCTGGCCCCGATCAGCTGGATGCTCTTCACGTAGTACTCGGTCTCGCCGAAGCACTGCGTCGGCACGCCCTTGTGCTGCGAGTAGGCCACCTTCACCTGCTTGCCGGCCGCGTCGTAGATCTGCTGCGCGACCTTGTCGTCACGGACGCTGAACCGGAAGATCTCCGGCATCACGTTGGGCCCGTTGGCGAGCGCCATCTCGCCTTCCCACGTCTTGCAGACCCATCCCTTTCTCGAAAGCTTCTGCACGAAGCCCGCGCGCTCACCGTCGGCGTAGGAGAAGTTGAGGGCGATCGTGACCCAGAGCGCGAACGCCGCCAGCGGCAACACCACCAGGAACAGCACCGCCGTGATCTTCCACCGCCCCTTCTTTCGCGGCGGCGGGGTGGTGGTCAGGGGCGCACCGGTATCGATCGACGGGGCGGTGTAGGTGCGGCTGGGCTCTTTCGCCATCGGGATCTCGGTCGCTGGTGATGATGCGTGGCTGCAGGCAATGTCGGCGCTGCCACGGGGGCGCCACAACCCCGGCCATCCCCTCCCGGCTGATACGATATCCGTGCCGCGATAGATTCTCCTCCAGATCGCTGCGGCGATCGCTCGTCCCGGTCACCCGAACCTGTCTGTCGTGAGCATTCCCTCCGTATTCCGCCCCCGTCGCCAGACCGTGACGGCGATGATCGGCTCCGTGCCGGTCGGCAGCAGCCATCCGATCGTGGTCCAGTCGATGACCAACACCGACACCGCCGATGTGGCGGGAACGGTGGCCCAGGTGGCGTCCCTGTCGCGCGCGGGATCGCAGATCGTGCGCGTGACGGTGAACAACGAGGAGTCGGCCGCCGCGGTGGCGCCGATGGTGGCGCAGCTGGCGGACCTCGGCATCACGACGCCGATCGTCGGCGACTTCCACTACAACGGCCACCTGCTGCTGGCGAAGTATCCGGACTGCGCGCGCGCCCTCGCCAAGTACCGCATCAACCCCGGCAATGTCGGCGGCAAGCGGCGCGACGAGAACTTCCGCTCCATCGTGCAGATCGCGGTGGACAACGGCAAGCCGGTGCGCATCGGCGTGAACTGGGGATCGCTGGACCAGGACCTGCTGACGGCGATGATGGACGACAACGCCGCGCAGGGCTACCCGATGACGGCCCACGACGTCTACGTCGAGGCGATGCTGGCCAGCGCGCTGCGTTCCGCGGAGATGGCGGAGGAGGTGGGGCTGCCGCACGACCGCATCCTGATCTCGGCCAAGGTCTCGCTGGTGCCCGACCTGGTGGACGTGTATCGCAAGCTCGCGACGCGCTGCGACTATCCGCTGCACCTTGGCCTCACCGAGGCGGGACTCGGCATGAAGGGCATGGTGGCCAGCGCTGCCGGCCTTTCGTTGCTGCTGGCGGATGGCATCGGTGACACGATTCGCGTGTCGCTGACGCCGAAGCCGGGCGGTGATCGCGCCGAGGAAGTGCACGTGGCGCAGCAGATCCTGCAGTCGCTCGGGCTGCGCAGCTTCGCACCGCAGGTGACGGCCTGTCCGGGGTGCGGCCGCACCACGTCCACGTTCTTCCAGAGCATGGCCGAGGACATCCAGGGCTACCTGCGCGAGCAGATGCCGGTGTGGCGAGGGCGGCATCCCGGCGTGGAGGAGATGCGCGTGGCGGTGATGGGCTGCGTCGTGAATGGCCCCGGCGAGAGCAAGCATGCCAACATCGGCATCTCGCTTCCGGGGACGTTCGAGGAGCCGAAGGCCCCGGTGTACGTGGATGGTGCGCTGATGCTGACGCTGAAGGGCGATCGCATCGTGCCGGAGTTCCTCGAGATCCTCGAGAACTACGTGGCACGTACCTACCCGACGCCGGAACCCGCTGGCGTCTGAGGCATCACGCCTCGCCGCTCAGAACAGGGCCGGGGCGTCACCGGCGGGGGCTGCCTCGAGCTCGGTGACCATCACACCCAGTTCGTGCATGATGGCGCCGTCGAAGCCCACCGACTGCAGCCGCTCGTGCACGGCGCGATACCAGTGCAGCGTACTGTCGCGTGTGGAGCCACCGCGGCTCCAGACGGTCACCGGCTCGATCGTCCGGCGCAGGTCGGCGAGGATGGTGCCGGCGTTGTGCAGCGTGTGCGCGGCGCACACCCAGCGCGCCGCATCCGAGGCACCGGCGAGCCGCCACAGGTAGTCGTCCTTCATGTCGTCCTTGCTCATCTCCACGCCGGCGTCGTCGTGCCGGCGGCGCGTGACGGCGAGCACGGTGCGCAACACGTCGTCCCCGAACTTGGCGCCGATGCGGTCGCTCAGGTCATCGGCCGTGTAGCCATCACGCACGCTGTCCTCGATCACGTCGTGCAGCACGCCCGACACCACGATCGACTCGTCGCAGTCGTAGTGCGTGAGGATCACCGCCACGTTCGCGGCATGGGTGACGTACGGCATGCGCAGCCCCTTGCGCACCTGCGTGTCGAGGTGCTTGGCGGCAAAGGCGAGCGCGTGGTTGATGCGGTCGGAGTATCCGCGCATGAAAGGCCTGCGGCCGGAATCAGGAATCGTGCGTCGCGACGAGAAGAAACTAGCGGGCGGCGCGCATCGGCGCATCAGCGCACGGCATCATCGTGCCTGTGTCAGCAGCGCAGCCAGCCGCACGTCGAGCAGCAGCAGCGCGGCACCCTGGATTCCCACGCCCAGTCCCGCACCCACCAGGCCGCGTGATCGCGCCAGCTTCCATCCACACCACGCCAGCGTGATGCCGACCGCGATGTAGCCCACGTCCAGCCCGCAGTTGAACCAGATGAAGCGATCGAGGCTGGTCACACCGTCGTAGTCGCGCAGTGCGAGTGTCGGGCGCGCAGCGAGCGCGAGCAGGACGTCGATCGCCCCCCAGGCGCCGGTCTGGATCGCGAAATGCCGCAGCAACGGCACGTCGAGGCGCTTGATGCGCCAGAAGGCCCAGCACCCCAGTGCCGTGAGCACGCTCGCGGCGCCCCAGAGCAACAGGCGCGCGAGATGCGCCTTTTCGAACGCCAGCACCTGGTCGGCCCACATCGATCAGCGCCCGCCGGCCGGTGCCGCATCGATGGCGCGCTGCAGCGCAGTGTCGAGTGCGAACTGCACCGGATCGCCGTCGTCGATGTCGGGCGCCCACACCACCACACCCATCGCGCTGGCGCCCGACGACTTGTGGATCTCGGCGCGCGCCTGCGTCAGCCAGGCGGTGGGCGTGCTGCCGATGCGCACCACCAGCAGCACCTGCGTGGCGACGGTACCGGCACCGGTGAGTGCCGAGCGTACGTCGTCCAGCGCGCCGGAACGCACCGTGATCGTGTGGTCCTGCACCGCGGCGAGGAAGAACTCGCCCGTCCACGCCACACCCTGGCTGCGCTCCGGCTGCACCAGCACCGCTTGCGTGGAGGTCGGCGTGGCGCGCCCGCGCCGGCGTGTGGTGGCGCGGGCCGTGCCCTGTCGGGGTGACACCACGCGCACGCTGCGCCCATCGTAGCCAAGGCGCTCGGCGATGCGTGCGGCGGTGCGCGAGGCCAGTCCGGCATCGTCGCTCATCACCACCAGCGTTCGCGTGGTGACGAGCACCGGCTCGAGGTCGAAGACCAGCTGGCTGAAGGCGCTGGTCAGCGCATCGGGAGACGACGCGTCGGTGGTGCGGATACTGAGCAGCAGCGGTGCGCGCGACTGCGTCACGACTTCGCGCTCGTCGGCCAGTCGCGGCGATCGCACCTCGAGCAGCAGCGCCACCAGGAGCGCCACGCCGATGGCGGCAGCTGCACTGGCCGACAGCATCGCCACCGGTGGTGCCAGCGCATCGACGCGTCGTTGCGCACGGGCACGTGCCGAATCCCGCTGCAGCGCCTCGGTGCGTCGCGCGGTGAGCAGTGTGGCGACCGAGTCAGCCATGCGCCGCGCACGATCGCGTCGCACGCGCGCGCCGGTGTATCGGGCGGTGTCGGCCATGTAGCGACGCTCCAACTCTGCCGCACTCGGTCCGGTACGCATCGCCACTGGCGCTCCGGCACCGCTGGCCGGCGTGCGCAGCAGCGACTCCAGTTGCTGCGCGGCGCTGCGTTCGATCGCACGGCCGTAGGCGGTGACGCGACTCGAGAGCTCGAGATAGATCGGGTCCACGCCGCCCACCGCGTCGTAATCATTGCGCGATCGCTCGGCGTCGGCCAACGAATCGGCCAGCGCGCGCACACGCGGATCCTGCTGCAACAGCGGATCGGCGGCGAGTGCGCGCCACGACGCGGCCAGTGGAGCATTCTGCGCCCGCTGCAGGCGCGCCAGCAGGGCGCCGGTGGCAGCGCGCACCGAGTCGGGCACCTGTGCACCGACGGTGATCGTGTCGACCTGCAGCGGCGTCGCGGGGGCCACTGGTGCAACGGCGCTGGAATCGCGGCGTGCGCTGTCGGATGCACTCGGGACCTGCGGTATCGCACGCACCGTGTAGCGGCGCGGTGGTGCCAACTCGGCGAGGATGCTGTCGGCGCGGAACTGCTGGCGGCGCAGGCTCCCGCTGGCGCGCGCAAGATCCACGGTGTCGGCCGGGGCGGGCACGCGCTGCAGCGCGTCACGTTCCGCGCGCGTGAACCAGAGCAGCAACCCGAAGGCGATGGCGAACGTGACACCACCCACGCTGGTGAGGATGCCGCTGCGATGCACCAGGTTGCGGGCGCGTGCAGCCATCCAGCGCGCGCGCGGCAAGGTGGTGAGGGCGTCGTCTCCGTCGGTCACGTCGTAATTCTAGTGCCGAAATGCAGCGCGGCGCCCGACAGATGCCGGGCGCCGCGCTGGACTTCAGGAGCGAATGATTACTTGACGTTGATCTTCATCGTCATGTTCATCGCCTGATGCGGCGTGCAGATCGCGGTGTAGCTGCCCGGCGCCACGTTGCCGAACGACATGGTCCACGAGTCGCCATCCGTCACCAGCATCTTGCCGGTCAGCTCACCGGTGCTCTCCGGCATGTTCGCCGTGAGCTGGGCTGCTGCCGCGCCGGCCGTGGCCGGATCGATCGCGACGTTGTGCGGGCCACCCTTGACCGACACGAACTTGATGCCGTCGCCGGCCTTGACGTCGATCGTGGCCGGCTCGAAGCGATAGCCCTTCTCGTCGCCGATCATGTTCACGGTGTGCGTGGTGCCCGTGATCGGTGCTGCTGCCGCGGCGCCAGCGGCGGCCGGCGCTGCGCCTTCTGCCGGCGCGGCGGCTGCCGGGGCGGCAGCTGCGGCGGTGTCTTCCGCCTTCTTCTCACCACCACCGCACGCTGCGAGCGCGAATGCGCTGGTGGCCACTGCCAGAACCTTGAACCGCATGGAATGACTCCTCGAATCCGGTGATTATCGAACAAACGAACGTGACGTTCAGCGACGACTTCCGCAGTCCCGTGCCAGACTCCGCCTCGAAACTGCGGGAAGCATAGGCGCCCGGACGCAGGGGACAAGTCCCCGAGATCCCGGACGACCCGTCGGGCGCTGCCCGACCGCAGAAATCAAACACACCCGCGGGCGCCGTGCGTTCCGTATCGTTGCGGAAGCGAACACACGTTGACCCGTTCGCCCCGGCCCGCTAGAGTTGGCCCCATGCATCGTCCCGCCGCTCAGCATCACCACCATCATCATGGTCGCCGCCCGACGGGCGTCGTCCGGGTGTGGTGCTTCGCGTAGCTCTCGCGCGCTGGCACACTGCATCGCGGCGGCCCGTCCGGTTTCTGGACGGGCCGCCGCTGTTTTTGTCCCCCACTTCGTCACCTGAATGCTCCGCATCGCCCTGCCCAACAAGGGTCGCCTCTCCGACGACGCCCGCGACCTGTTCACCGACGCCGGACTCGAGGTCAAGGGAAAGGGTGACCGCGCCCTCACCGCGTCGCTCGGCGGGGAGTTCGAAGCCATTTTCGTCCGCGCCGCCGACATCCCGGAGTTCGTCGCCGACGGTGCGGCCCAGGCCGGCATCACGGGGGTCGACCTGGTCAACGAGTCGGGCCGGACGGTCGAGGAGCTCCTCGACCTCGAGTTCGGGCGCTGCCGACTGGTGGTCGCCGTCCGCGATGAAAGCCCGATTCGGACCCTGGCCGGCATTCAGGGCCGTCCACGGGTCGCGACCGTCTTCCCGCGCATCACCGCCGACTTCTTCGCCCGCGCCGGGATCGCAGTCGATATCGTCCCGGTGTCCGGCGCGGCCGAGATCGCTCCGCATCTCGGGATCGCCGACATCGTCGTGGACCTGACGTCGACCGGATCGACGCTGAAGGTCAACGGTCTGGTCGAGATCGCCACGGTGCTCGAGTCGTCCGCCCGCATGATCACCATCGTCCCGCCCGGCGACCCACGACGGGGGCAGCTGGACGAACTGGTGGATGCGCTCTCGTCGGTGCTCCGCGCCCGCAGCCGGCGCTACCTGATGGCCAACGTGCCGCGCGCCAACCTCGCCCAGGTGCAGGCCATCCTCCCCGGCATCAGCGGGCCGACGGTGATCGACATCATGGATCACGGTGAGCTGGTGGCGGTGCACGCCGTCGTCTCGGCGGCCACGATCTATCGCACCATCGGCCAGCTCAAGCAGCTCGGCGGGCAGGGCATCTTGGTCACCCGGATCGAGCGCCTGATGCCATGAGTTCGCCCTTTCGCTTCATCGGCGCCATCGCCCACCTGAGCGCCGACGATCGCCGCACGTTGTTCGATCGCTCCACCTCGGCCGACGATGCCGTGCGCACCCAGACTGCCGACATCGTCCGCCGCGTGCAGCGCGACGGCGATGCCGCCCTGCGCGAGCTTGCCGCCCGCTTCGACGGCGTCACGCTGCAGCAGGTCGAGGTGCCGCGTGTGGAGTGGGAACGTGCGCGTGAGGCGATGGCGCCTGCGTTGCGCGCTTCGCTCGAGCGCACCGTGCGCAACGTGCGCGCTGCGCATGTCGCGTTCCTGCCGACGGCAGTGGAAGTCGAGACGGAGCCGGGCGTGATCGTTGGTCGTCGTCCCGATCCGCTGCAGCGCGTGGGTGTGTATGCGCCGGGCGGTCGCGCGGCGTATCCCAGCTCGCTGATCATGGGCGTGGTGCCGGCCAAGGTCGCCGGTGTGCAGGACGTGATCGTCTGCTCGCCGCCGTCACCGAACGGCCTGCCGAGTGACGTGGTGCTGGCCGCCGCCGCGATCGCTGGCGCCGACCGCGTGTTCGCCATCGGTGGTGCGGGAGCGATCGCCGCCATGGCGCACGGCACCGCCAGCGTGCCGCGCGTGGATCGCATCGTCGGGCCGGGCAATGCGTACGTCGCCGAAGCGAAGCTGCAGTGCGCCGGCGCCGTGGCGATCGATTCACCGGCCGGGCCGAGTGAACTGCTGGTGATCGCCGATGATTCGGTCGATCCCGCCATCGTCGCGCGCGAGATGCTGGCGCAGGCTGAGCACGATCCGCGCGCGGCAGTGGTCTGCGTGGCCCTCGGCAGCGATGTGGCCACCGCCGTTCGCGCGGCGATCGACGCGCTGCTTCCCACCATCGACCGACGCGACATCGTCGCCGATGCCTTCGCCTTCGCCGGTGCGGTGCTCAGTGCCGACACGCTCGACGAGGCGGTGACGTTCGCGAACCAGTGGGCCGCCGAGCACCTGCTGCTCGCACTGGCACCCGGCAGCATCGACGTCGCATTCGCGAGACTTCGCGGCGCCGGGACGGTATTCCTCGGCGAAGCTGCCAGCGTGGCGTTCGGTGACTACATGACCGGCGCCAACCACGTGCTGCCCACCGGTGGCCTGTCACGCTGCTATTCCGGGCTGTCCACGCTCGACTTCATCCGCTGGACGTCGTGGCAGCGCGTCACGCCGGCCGCTGCCGCCTCACTCGCCCCCGACGTCGGTCGTTTTGCCGACAGCGAGGGGCTGCCCAATCACGCCGTCACCGCACGGCAGTGGAGTTCCGCCACATGACCACGCCGGTCACCGACCGCCTCGCGATCGCGCGGGCGGCGTACAACGACGTGCCGCTCTACGATCCCAGGCGCACCCCGGTGAAGCTCGACCTCACCGACAACACCAACCTGTGGGGCGTGCCGCCAAACGCCGAGCGGGCGATTCGCGAGTTCGCCGCCTCCACCGTCACGCGGTATCCCACGCTGTACGGCACGGAGTTGAAGACGGCGCTGGCGAAGCATGCAGGCGTCACGCCCGACATGGTCGTCACCGGCTGCGGCTCCGACGACATCCTCGACTCCGCCATGCGCGCGTTCGGCAACGAGGGCGACCTGGTGGCCGCCACCGATCCGACGTTCGCGATGGTGCCGATCTTCGCGAAGATGAACGTGATGCGTTCGGTGCTGGTCACCGAACTGCCGGACCACGAGGTCGATGCGCAGGCCCTGCTGGCCACCGGCGCCAAGGTCATCTACGTCTGCTCGCCGAACAATCCGACCGGCGCACTGGTCGCACGCAAGACGCTGGAGATGCTGATCGACAATGCATCGGGCGTGCTGATCGTCGACGAGGCGTACGTCGAATTCGCCGGGGTCTCGAACGTGGACCTGCTGGCACGCTCACCGCGCCTGATGCTGGTGCGCACGCTGTCGAAAGCCTTCGGGCTGGCGGGACTGCGCGTGGGCTACGCGCTCGGTCATCCGTCGCTGGTGGCTGAAGTGGAGAAGTCGCGCGGACCGTACAAGGTGAACGCGCTGGCGGAACATGTCGCGGTCACCGCGCTGCAGAAAGACGTGCAGTGGGTGGAGGAGCACATCCAGCTCGCGATCGAGAATCGCGACCGCCTGACCATCGAGTTGCTGAAGCTCGGACTCGACCCGATGCCGTCGAGCGCGAACTTCGTGTGCGTGCCGGTGCCGGATTGCGTGGCGGTGGGTCTGGCGATGCGCGAGAAGGGCGTCGGTGTGCGCCCGTTTCCCAACCTGCCGCGCGTGGGCGACTGCCTGCGCATCTCAGTCGGCCCCTGGCCGATGGTGGACCAGTGCGTGAAGGTGCTGGCCGGCGCGCTGAAGAAGAAGGGGAAGAAGTCGTGAGGCTCAGCATCTTCGACTACGGCGCCGGCAACCTGCATTCGCTGATCAAGACGCTCGAACGTCCGGGTGTCGCAGTGCAGGTGGACACCGACGCGGCGCGCGCGATCACCGCCGATGCGCTGGTCCTGCCTGGCGTGGGAGCATTCCCCGCCGCCACGTCGGCGCTCGGTGACGACGGCCGCCGTGTGATGCGCGACGCGATCCGCGCCGGCCTGCCGACGCTCGGCATCTGTCTCGGCATGCAGGTGCTGTTCGACGCCAGCGACGAAGGCGGCTCGGCGGGACTCGGCATCATCGCCGGGAACGTGGACCGGCTGCAGGCCGCGCGCATTCCCCAGATCGGCTGGAACCAGCTCGAACTCGGCGCCGCACGCGACGCGCTGCTCGACGCCTCGGAATTGCGCACCGCATACTTCGCCAACAGCTTCGCCTGCCGCCCCGTTGATCCGTCGGTGGTGGTGGCGTGGAGCACGCACGAGAAGGACCGCTTTCCCGCCATGGTTCGTGCCGGTGCCTGCACCGGCGTGCAGTTCCATCCTGAAAAGAGCAGCACCGCGGGCGTCAGTTTCGTCCACGCGTGGCTGCGCGAGGTGCAGGCATGATCGCCATTCCCGCCGTCGACTTGCGTGACGGGGCCTGTGTGCAGCTGGTGGGTGGTGAATACGCCGCCGAACGCATTCGGCTGCCCGATCCGCTGGCCGTCGCACTCGACTGGGAGAAGCAGGGCTTCCAGGCGCTGCACATCGTGGATCTCGACGCTGCCACCGGCCGTGGCAACAACCGCAAGGTCATCGAGCTGCTGCTCGATCGCACCGACCTCACCGTGCAGGTCGGCGGCGGCGTGCGTGAACGCGACGCCATCCAGTGGCTGGTGGACGCCGGCGCGACCTACGTGGTCGTCGGCACGCGGGCCCTCGAGGATCACGACTGGCTGGCCGAGATGGCGGATGAATTTCCACAGCAGCTGATCGTGGCTGCGGACGTGCGTGAACGGAAGATCGTGACGCGCGGGTGGACCACCACCATGCACCTCGACATCGATGAGGCGATGGAGCGGTTGTCTGAGCTGCCGCTGGCCGGCGTGCTGGTCACCGCCGTGCACAAGGAAGGATTGATGGGCGGCGCCGACCTTGCGCTGATGGAGGACGTGGCCGATTCCACGTCGCTGCCCGTGATCGCCAGCGGCGGCATCGCCACCGACGCCGACCTGCGCCTGCTGGAGGATCGCGGCGTCGCCGCGGCCGTCCTCGGCATGGCACTCTACACCGGCGCGCTGGATGCCCGCGCCATTGCCGAGGAGTTCCGGGGATGAGCACCGTCGTCCGTGAAACGAAGGAAACGCAGATCCGCGTGGTGCTGGCGCCGGGTACCGGCATCGCGACCGTGGACACCACGCGTCCATTCCTCGATCACATGCTGGTGACGTTCGCCAGATACAGCGGGCTGGATGTCACCGTGCACGCGCGCGGTGACCTGCCACACCACCTGATCGAAGATGTCGCGATCTGCGTCGGCGCGGCCGTCGCCGCGGCGCTCCCGGCCACCGCCGCGCGATATGCCGATCGCACGATCCCGATGGACGATGCGCTGGTGCAGTGTGCCATCGATCTCGGTGGGCGCCCCTATTATCGCGGCAAGCTGCCGGTCGGCATCTGGGAGCACTGGATGCGGTCGTTCAGCGACAACGCCAAGGCCACGCTGCACCTGCGCGTGATCCGCGGCACCGACGCGCATCACATCGTCGAGGCGGCGTTCAAGGCGCTCGGGCTCGCGGTGCGCGACGCCTTCGTGGAGTCGGGCGCGATTTTCAGCACCAAGGGCGGCGTGGCGCTGCAGGTCTCGGAGTGACGCGCACGTGCTGACCCGGCGATTGATCGTCTGCCTCGACGTGAAGGGCGGACGGGTGGTGAAAGGCGTGAACTTCGTGGGCCTGCGCGACGTCGGTGACCCGGTGGCACTCGCGACGCGCTACGAGGCCGAAGGCGCCGACGAGATCACCTTCCTCGACATCTCGGCCAGCGCCGAGGATCGTGCCACGCTGCTGGACGTGGCGCGACGCACGGCGGAGCGCTTGTTCATTCCGCTCACCATCGGCGGCGGTGTGCGCACCGCCGACGACGTGGGCCGCGCGCTGCGTGCCGGCGCCGACAAGGTGTCGCTCAACTCCGCGATGGTGGCCGATCCCACCGTGCTCTCGGCCTGCGCCGACCGGTTCGGTGCGCAGTGCGTGGTGGCCAGCATCGATGCGAAGCTGGACGAGGAGGGGCGCTGGCGGGTGTGGACACATGGCGGCCGCACCCGCACCGAGTTGGAAGCGGTGGCGTGGGCCGAGGAGTGCGTCGCGCGCGGGGCGGGCGAGGTGCTGCTCACGAGCATCGACCGCGACGGGGCGCGCACCGGATACGACCTGGCGCTGACCCGCGCCGTCGCGACGGCCGTGCGGGCACCCGTCATCGCCAGTGGCGGCGCCGGCAGCGCGGCGCACATCGTGGATGTGCTCGCCGATGGGCATGCTGACGCGGCGCTGGTGGCGGGTATCCTTCACGACAACGTGACGACTGTCGGCGCATTGAAGGACGTGATGCGCGCCTCCGGACTGGTGGTTCGATGACGCTTCCGCTGTTGCAGGCCGTGACCGAACTGGCGACCCTCGCCGGCGACGAGGCGCAGCGACATTTCCGCACCGGCGTGGCGGTCGAGTTCAAGGGCGACGGTTCGCCCGTCACCGCCGCCGACCGAGCTGCAGAGACGGTTGCCCGCGAATGGATCCGGCAGTGGTTTCCGCAGGACGGGATCCTCGGCGAGGAATTCGGCATCGAGAATGCCGACGCTCCGCGCCGGTGGATCCTCGACCCGATCGATGGCACCAAGAGTTTCATCCACGGCGTGGCGCTGTGGGGCACACTGGTGGCGGTGGTCGAGGGTGAGCGCGTGCTGGCCGGCGCCATCTACGCACCGCCCACGCAGGAACTGGTGGCCGCCGCCCCTGGCGAAGGGGCGTGGTTCAATGGCCGCCAGACCTTCGTGTCGCAGACCGCGTCGCTCGACGCGGCCACGCTGCTCACCACCGATGAGCGTTTTCCCGGTCGGCCTCGCCGGCGCGAGCGCTGGAACCAGCTCGCCGATCAGGCACGCGTGGTGCGCACCTGGGGGGACTGTTATGGCTATTTGCTGCTGGCCACCGGACGCGCCGACGTCATGGTGGACGACCTGATGAACCCGTGGGACGCCGCCGCCGTGCAGGTGGTGATCGAGGAGGCGGGCGGCAAGTTCAGCGATTTCCGCAACCGGCCCACGGCCTTCGGCGGCGACAGCATCGCCACCAACGGCGCCCTCGATACAGCGGTGCGCGACATCCTCTGCCCGGGCGGAGACCCCGGTCTCGATGCTTGATCTCGACTCGATCGACTTCGCCAAGGCTGGCGGACTGGTGGCGGTGGTGGCGCAGGATGCGCTCACCGGCGACGTGCTGATGGTTGCATTCGCGGATCGCGAGGCGCTCGAGACCACGCTGCGCACCGGTGAGATGCACTACCACTCGCGCACCCGCGGACTCTGGCACAAGGGTGGCACCAGCGGCAACACGCAACGCGTGGTGGGGCTCACGATGGACTGCGATCGCGACGCGATCCTGGCGCAGGTCATCCCCGCCGGACCGAGTTGCCACACTGGTGCAACCACCTGCTTCACGACACCGGGCGTCAGCCCGCCGCCGTCGGATGCCTTCGCGGTGCTGGATGGCACGGTCGCCGCCCGGGCCGTCGAGGCGACCGCGGCCGACAAGCCGAGTTACACGCGTCGGCTGCTTGACGACCGCAACCTCCGCCTGAAGAAGATTGGCGAGGAGGCGGCGGAGTTGGTGCTGGCCTGTGCCGACGATGATCCGGAGCGCGCCACCAGCGAGGCCGCCGACCTGCTCTATCACACCATCGTCGCGCTGCACGGACTCGGCGTACGGCTCAGCGACGTCCGCGAGGAACTCTCACGTCGGGCCGGCACCGTGCCGGCCAACATGACCGATCGTCGCTCACGATCCTGAGTTCGTCGTGTTTCGGTGACAGTGCACTGAACTGAGATTCGGTGACAGTGCATCAAACGACGACACTGTCACCGGATCACACTCTCACACTCAGAACGCCGTCAGCCGCGCCGCCGTCACTCGGCGGGGATCGCCGACGTACGCCATCGTGATGCCGGTCAGGTATTGACGTGACACCCGCTGGATGTCTTCCGGCGTGACCTTGCGCAGTTCATCCACGAAACCCGACGCCAGACGCCAGTCACCCCGATAGAGCTGCGAACGCGCGAGGAAGGTGGCCTGGTCGGAGTTCGTCTCGTTGTCGAGGAAGAACTCGGTGATGAACTGCTGCACCAGCAGCCGCAATCCATCGGGATCGATCAGGCCGTTCTTCATCGCGCCGAGCTCTCGGCGCATGATGCCGAGCACCGAGTCGGGCTGGGTGGTGGTGACGTAGAGCCCCGCCGCCGTCACTGCGCGATCGACGAATGGCGCATTCACGGCGTAGGTCAGGTTCCGCTTCACCCGCACCTCGGTGAACAACCGCCCGCCCAGCGCGGCCATCGCGATCCGCATCGGGTGATAGTCCTTGCTGTCGGCGCGCGGACCGACCCAGTACCCCTGCAGGTAGTTCGTCGGCAGCGGGCGCGAGATGGTATGCAGTGAACTGGCGCGTGCGGCTGGCACCAGTGGTGGCGCCCAGCTGTATTCGCCGCGCGGCAGCGTCCCGAGCGTCGTGCGCACCATGGTCTCCAGCTTGGCGCGGGGGATGTCGCCCACCACCACCAGCAGCATGCGCGACGTCACCATCTGCGTCTTCTGCCAGTTGCGCAGGTCGGCCAGCGTCAGCCCACGCAGCGTCGTCTCCGAGCCGACCGGTGACGTGCCGTACGGATGACCGGCGAACGCGACGCTGTCGGAGAACGAGTTGAGCAGCGCTTCCGGATCGTCACCGCGCTGGCGCACGCCGCTGATGATCGTGGTGCGCACCGTCTCCACCTCACCCGAGTCGAGGCGCGGCTGCATGATCCGGTCGGCGAAGATCGCGAACGTGGAATCGAAGGCGCTCACGGTGCTCCGCACGCCCACCAGCGTCCAGTCGATCGAGGGCGCCGCCACGATCGCGCTGCCGAGACGCGCCATCTTCCGCTCCAGCGCCTCGCGCGGATACTTGCGCGTGCCGCGCTCCGACGCCTCGAGCAGCAGCAGTTCCAGTCCTGCCTTGCTGGCCGGCACCTGCGACACCCCGCCCAGCAAATAGAGATTTGCAGCCACGACTTCGTTGGCGGTCACGCGACGGTGAATGACCCGCAGCCCATTGACCTCGAATGACGTGGTGGCGGAATCGGCCTGGCGCTGCTGCGCTTCAGCGCCCAGCGGTGCAACGACGAGCGCCGCCAGCGCCAGCGTCCTCCCGCGCGCGAGCAGTGCGGTGCCTGCGTGCATGCGGCGAATCATGGCGCCACCCGCGCGCCCTTCACCGGTCCCACCACATCGGCCTCGGTCAGCTTCAGCCGTGCGCGGTCCTGCGGGTTGATCAGCACGCCCGTGACGCTCGGCTTGCCGGCGAGGAAGCGCGCGGCGTATCGCTGCAGGTCCGCGGGAGTCTGTCGCGCCATGTTGTCCACGTAGCCCATGAAGTAGTCGAGATCGGCCACTGCCCACCAGAAGCCGATCGTGTGCGTGAGCTCCGAGGTCTTCTCGAGGCCGAACTGGTTCTCGGTGCCACGCTGCGACTTCACCGCCTCCAGTTCGCTGACGCTGAAGTATCCCGGGTCATCCAGCTTCTCGATCTCGCGCCACAACGCCGCCAGCGCATCCTTCAGCCGCTCCGGCGTGGTCTGGCCACTGATCGTGATCGGGCCCACCTGGTCGAGCGTGTAGTAGTTCACGCCGATCGAAGTCCAGAGGCCGCTGTCGGTGAGCAGGCGCTGGAAACGCGAGCCCTTGGTGTTGAGCGCGTCGGAGAACACGTCGGCGGCGTAAGTGCTGGCCCGGTCCTTCCGCACACTCGGTCCCTGCCACTGGATCAACACCGTCACGGCGCCGACTTCAGCCTCACTGATCAGCGCCGAATGCCCGCTGAGCGCAGGAATCGGCGGCACCGGATCCACCAGGAACGGGTCGGCGCCCTTCTCCCAGTCGCCGAGCACCGAGTCGGCGTAGGCGAAGATCTGCGCCGGGTTGATGTCGCCGGTGACGATCAGCGCCATGTTGTTCGGCACGTAATACCGGCCCTGAATGAAGCGCATCTTCTCCGGCGTCACCGTGCGCAGCACGTCGCGGTTGCCGATGGTGTTCTTGCGGCTGGCGCTGTTCGGATAGAGCGCCTCGTTCAGCTTCTGCGTGATGTCGAACCCGGGTGACGCCTCGTTGCGATCGTACTCGCCGAGCACCACCTCCTTCTCCTGCGCCAGCTCGCCGGGCAGGAAGAGGGGGCCGCGCACCGCGTCGGCGATCAGCGAGATCCCGCCACGCACACTGTCCGACGGAAGGCTGAGGTAGTAGTTCACCCGCTCTTCCTGCGTCGTGCCGTTGTAGCGAGCCCCCAGCTCGGCCGCACGCTGTCCGAACGCCTCGGCATTCGGATACGCCTTGCTGGCCTTGAAGAACATGTGCTCGTACATGTGCGCCAGGCCTTCGTACTCGGGACGCTGCGTGAAGGCGCCGTTCTTCACGTTCAGCTCCACCGTCGCGATCGGGATGCCGTGATTCTCGACCGCGATCACCTCGAGCCCATTCCGCAGCACGGTGCGCTTGATCACCCGCTCGAGTTCCGCGCGCTGCGCGCCGAGGGTGGAGGCGAGCGTCAGGATCGCCGCCAGGAACGGCGCGACGTGCGGGATACGACGGGGTCGGGTTCGGGTCACGGACGGTGTGCTAGGCGGTGAACGTGTCCATCAGGGTGCGCGAGGCACTCTGGCATGCGACGCAGGGGTCGTGTTGTTTGGAGCGATGACGACTGCAACCACTCGCGGCGCCACACCGGTGGCCGCCGATGCCTTGAACGCCGTCGCGGCGCGACTCGATCCGGCGAGGCTGCTGCGCAACGCCCCGATCGCGCCATACACCACGTTTCGAATCGGAGGTCCGGCCGACCTGCTGTACGATGCCGACACGGGCGACGACCTGGCAGGGGCGATCGACAGCGCAGAGGCGGCAGGTGTGGAGTGGTTCGTCCTCGGCCTCGGCGCCAACATCCTCGTCGGCGATGGTGGATTCCGGGGGCTGGTGATCCGGAATCGGGCGCAGCATGTAATCTGGCATGCGGACGGCCGCTGCGAGGCGGAAAGCGGCACGATCATGGCCGACCTGATCCGGGAAGCGGTGGCACGCGGCTGGTCGGGCCTCGAGCACTACGTCGGCATTCCGAGCACCGTGGGCGGCGCCATCTGGCAGAACCTGCACTTCCTGTCGCCGGCACCTTCCCGCGAGCGGACGATGTTCATCGCCGAAGTCTTCGACACCTGCCGCATCAGGCAGGAGACCGGCGAGCGTATCCAGGTGAACGCCGGCTACGTCGGCTTCGGCTACGACGACACCATCTTCCATCACACCCGCGACGTCGTGCTCGACGTCACCTTCCGCCTCGAGCGCGGTGACACCGACATCATGCACCGCATCCTGCAGGAGAACCTGAGCTGGCGTGGCGCGCGTCATCCCTGGCTGGAGCACCACCCCAGTGCCGGTTCGATCTTCAAGAAGATCGAGGGCATCGGCGCCGGGAGGCTGGTGGACCAGTGCGGCCTGAAGGGTTTCCGCATCGGCGACGCCCAGATCTCGCACATGCACGCCAACATCATGGTGAACCTGGGTCACGCCACCGCCCGTGACGTGCGAGCCCTGATCGCGCACGCCCAGACGGCCGTGCTGCAGCAGTTCGGCCATCGGCTCGAGCCGGAGATCGGATTCATCGGTGAGTTCGTTCCAGCCGTCGACTGACGGACATCCCCACCCGTCGCACCCGACTCACGACGCTCTGAAGGCGCTGCCATCCAAGGCGCATACGAAGCACTTTAATTCGTATGCGTGTGAGATTCCGCGATAGACGGCTTCAGGCAACCTCAATGGCGACATGGTGTTTCGTGTACGACGTAGTTTCGTTTCGCACGCGAACGAGAACGGACCTCAGTTCCCGCATCAAGTCGCACCCAGGAGTCGACGCGACATGCCGAGCCTGACCCACGCCCCCTATCTGGCCACGCGAGAGATCGCGCCCGCTGCCGGCCGCGGTGCCTTGCTGGAGCGGGTGGTGACGGAGTGGCAACACGTCCTGCGGGCGACACTCCTGCCGCTGGAACTGACTCAGGCGCAGTTCCGGCTGCTGGTCGCAGCCACCTGGCTCTCTGCACACCAGCGCGACGTGCGCCAGTCGGACATCGCGGCGCAGGCCGGCGCCGACCCGGTCATGACATCCGAGGTGCTCCGGACGCTTGAGTCTCGCGGCTTGGTCGCGCGGAAACCACATCCCACGGATGGCCGAGCCCGTTCCGTGGTGGTCACTGAGGCGGGTGGACAGTTGGCCGACCGTGCGGCTCGTCTCGTGGATGTGGTGGAAGCGAGGTTCTTCGAGACCGGTCTGCCGCAGTTCGGCCCGCTGGCGAAGGCGCTCAAGAGAGGCGGCCGCGGCGAGAAAAAGTCGGAATGACCGTTCAGTGCGATGCTGCTGACTCGATGGTGTCAGCTCGAAGGCGTGTATTTCGTTCGTTGATCACTTGATCCCGGCCGCGACCCACGACTTCCACTCCGTCTCCGAGTCGCCGCCGATCGTCAATTTGCCGCCGTTGCGAACCAGCGGCTGGGACAGGATCAACGGCTCATCCACCAGGATGTCGAGCCACCGATCCGCGCCATACCGCGCCACGCCAAGGCCAAGGTCCGCGAAACGACGACTGCCGCGGTCGATCAGCGCGTCGATACCGAACTTCTGCACGAATCGCTGCAACTCACCCCTCGCCGCGCCACGCTCCGCGAGGTCGACGAAGTGGACCGGAACACGACGCTCAGCGAAGAATCGCTCCGCCTTCCGGGATGCGGCATTCTTTCTGGTACCGAAGATCTGGACGGGCATGCGGACGGGCGGGCGCGGCGGCGAGCGCGAGGAGACAGGGTCGGAGGCAGGTATGTTGCAGAGAGCGCAACCTGCGCGGCGGGGCACGGGTGCACGCATGGCCAGACCGACGCCCGAGACCCAATGTAGACGTCCCGAAAATGCCGCCGGCGCCCGAATCCATCGCATGATCCGCATCGAGGCCACGACCGGATGACCGCATCCGCCTCGTTTCGCGCACCCTGGTTCGCGCGAAACCCGCACCTGCAGACGCTCTGGGGGAAGTTCATCCAGCCGGAGCCGCCCGTCACCGCCACGCGAGAAACGTGGCAGACGCCCGACGGCGACGAGGTCGTGGTGCTCCGGGTCGATGCGCTCCGCGATGACGCGCCCCGCTTCGTCCTGTTTCACGGGCTCGAGGGCACGGAACGCTCGCACTACGTCGCATCCCTGTTCCGCGCGGCCACCGCCCGCGGCTGGGCGGCCGACCTGATGCTGTGGCGCTCGTGCGGCGGGACGAACAATCGGGCGGCGCGCTTCTATCACTCCGGCGAAACCGAGGATGCCGCCTGGTTCCTGCACCAGCTGGCCTATCGCTTCCCCGCGGCCCCGCTGGTCGCCTGCGGCGTGTCACTCGGCGGGAACGTGCTCACCAAGCTGGTGGGTGACACGACGCGCGCGCTTCCAGCCAACCTGCGGGCGGCCGTCGGAGTGTCGGTGCCCTTCGACCTCGAGCGAGGGTCGCGGCACATCAGCAGCGGCATGTCCCGGATGTACGAGCGATGGTTCCTGCGGAGCCTGCGCGCGAAGGCGCTGGAGAAGGCGTCGCGGTATCCCGACCTCTTTCCCGCTCCTCGCGTGATCTCGGGGATCCGGACGCTGTGGGAATTCGACGACCTGATCACGGGCCCGCTGCATGGCTTCGCCGGCGCGTCGGACTATTACACGAGATCGAGTGCGATGCACTTCGTGCAACAGGCCCGAGTGCCGTTGCTGCTGCTGAGCGCCGTGGACGATCCGTTCCTGCCGGGCGACGTGCTGCAGGAGGTGCAGCGCCGCGCCACGGCCAACCCGCTGGTGCAGACCGAGTTCGTGCCCCACGGTGGCCATGTCGGGTTCATCACCGGTGACTCGCCCCGCCGTTCGCGCTCGTACCTCGCCGAACGGGTGCCCGCGTTTCTTGCGGAGCATCTCTGAAACGCGGCACGGCGCGCGAGACGGAGGCCGGGGGCATTCGACGCGCGGTGGTGGGTGGCGGGCAAGCGCCCGCCCCGCACGGCGCGTATCAATGCATGCCGGGGTCGCGCGTCGTCGGTGCGGCACCCGCATGCTCCGGGGTTGGCGAGCACGCGCGATCCCGGCACCAGAAGTCTGGCCGGTGGCGTTGATGCAGCAGCACCGATGCAGCAGTGCGAAGTCCGATGTCCGCGGGTTCATCACGGCCAGAGCTGCGGCGCCGGTGTCCCGATTTCTCTTCCTTCGACTGGAATTCCACGCATGCGATTCATTCGTCAGACCTCATCGTTCTCGCTGGCGCTCTCCGCGCTCCTGCTGACCGCCTGCAGCACGGCGGCCGTGCCGCGGGCTGGAGACCACAGTGATCATCTCGCGACTGAAGCCGCCGGCACGTCCGCCGCGATCGCGCAGCCGAGTGATGCGTCGCTGCCGGCTGGATCCACCACGGTGGTGGCGCGCCTGGCCGCATCACCACGCCACGGTGAATACGTGATGATTCCTCGCACGCCCGGTGGCACCGACTCGTTGCGCGCGTGGGTCGTGTATCCGGAGCGTCGCGACAAGGCGCCAGTGGTGGTGGTGCTGCACGAGATCTTCGGCCTCAGCACATGGATTCGCGGTGTGGCCGACCAGCTGGCAGCGGATGGCTACATCGCGGTCGCGCCCGACCTTCTGTCGGGCAAGTACACGCTGGCGGCAGGTGACACCATCGCGCAGGCACAGGCATCGGCGCTGATCCGCACGCTGTCCGCCGACGATGTGCAGCGCGACATCGCGCGCGCCGCGGAGTACGGCATGTCGTTGCCGTCGGCCAAGCCGCAGTTCGGCGTGGTCGGGTTCTGCTGGGGCGGATCGACGTCGTTCGCCACCGCAGTGCGCGCACATCCGAAGCTCAAGGGTGCAGTGGTCTACTACGGCGGTGCGCCAGCGCTGACGGAACTGACGAACGTGAAGTCGCCGGTGCTGGGACTGTATGGCGAGAACGACGCGCGCGTGAACGCGAGCATCCCCGGTGCCGATTCGACGATGAAGGCACTCAAGAAGTCGTACGAGCCGGTGATCCTGGCCGGGGCGGGCCACGGCTTCCTGCGCCAGCAGGATGGCCAGAACGGCGCGAACATGACGGCCACTCGCGCCGCATGGCCGAAGACGCTGGCGTTCTTCCAGCGGACGATCGGTCGCTGATCGTGCGACCCCTCCTTCCTGCAGCGACTGGAGCGTTCTAGGTGCGTGGGTTCAGTCCGTGGAATGTCGTCTTTCTCGCCGGCCTGCTGCTGAGTGTGCGAGTGATGGTGGCCGGCGTGGAACGCGGCGTGTCGGCTGGTCAGACACTGGTGCGCTCGCGCTGGGCGATGTTGGCCGGCGCGGCCACGCTGAGCGGCTTCATCGGTTCGCTGCTGGCGCGATCCGGGAGTCGGGGGGTGGTGTTCTGGGCATCGGCACTGGCGAGCGTGCTGATCGGTGCGTGGAGCGCGCGCATCCTCGTGCGTCGTGCGGCGGCGATGCCGGTCAGTGATCACGAGTTCGATCCGCGCTTCGAGCTGCAGGGCGTGCCGGCGCTGGTGGTGCAGGCGATCCCGGCAGACGGCGACGGCCTGGTGCGGTTGCCGAGTGGTGTCGTGCCGGGCGATGTGGCGATTCCGGCGCGCAGCCTGGATGGGATGCCGATCGCGAGTGGCATCGAAGTCGGCGTGGAACGGATCGACGCTGGCGTGGCCTTTGTGGAATCATGGGCCGCGATCGAGGCGCGCCTGTAAGTTCCTGGGTGTGGACCGCGTCGTCACCGTGCTCACCGGTGTCCGGTACGGCGCGGTGCCCACACGGTCGGCACGAGAAGAGAGGCAGGACCCTGACCGACGGGAGGTGCGAACGTGTCCGATGCTGCGGTGTTCGTGCTCGTCTTCGGTGGCCTGTTCGTGTTGCGCTGCATTGCCGCGACGATCGTGTTTCTCTGGATCCTGCCGGACGGCGTGCGCTGTCCGCAGTGTGACGCCGAGACATTACGTGTGCAACCGGGTCGCGTGATGCGACTATTTCGCGGATTCCGTCCCAGCTGGTGCATCGCCTGCGGGTGGCATGGTGTGCATCGTGTGACACCGGTGGCGACGACCCGTGCGCGTGTGCCGTATCCGCTACCGACTTCACCGCCTCCCGTCGAGCGTCACTGACCGGCGTCTTCAGGGCGGTGATGGCGTGTCACAGCGGTGCGCGCCGCGTGCCGAGCGCGGGGGAGACGTGGCGGGTGGCGCCTCAGGTATGCCGAGCGTAGAGCGCGAGCCAGTCGGGAAATCCGCCTGGAATTTCCATAAAGTCATCGAAGTACACCAAACCGGCCTCCTCGAAGAGGTCGATGAGGTTCGGCACGTCGTCCGGGCTGGCGAGTGGGCCGATGGCGATGAGCGCGCCTTCGACGCGGAACTCCTCGTCGGTGAGGTTGAGGATGCGGTCGATCCCCTCGCGCGTGAGGCCGGCGCCCTCGAAGGCGTCGCGTCGGATGGCGAGGGTGGAGCCGGCGGCGGAGAGGGGGATGGGCATGCTGATCGGGGGCGGGGAGTGAAGGGGTGAAGTTGGCGGGTTGTGGCGGCGTGGGAAGTGGGGCGGGGGGGGCGCGCGCGAGACCGGGGCGGTGCGCAGGTTCCGGTCGCGGTGCGCGCGCAGGCCAGGTGGAATTGCCTGCGAGGGCGCGCCGCGGTTCCGCACCACACTCATCCGAAGTAAACCCTTACAGGAGAACGACTTACAATGGAATCTCCTCCTTCCTCCTCCTCTGTTTCACGTGAAACACACGAGCGATGGTGGTTCGATCGTTCCACGTGAAACGCGAAACTGGCACCATGTGCGACTGCGCGCGGTATATTCGCCGCAGGTCAATTCACCCTCCTCGTCGCACACTTATCGTGGCTCGAGTCATAGCAATCGCGAATCAGAAAGGCGGGGTCGGCAAGACGACGACTGCCGTCAACCTCGCCGCCAGCCTGGCGGTGGCGGAGCAACGCACGCTGCTCATCGATGGCGACCCGCAAGGCAACGCCACGTCGGGGATCGGGCTGTCTCGCGATGACGTCACCCAGACCACCTACGACGTCCTGATCGGCGAAAGCGGCATCGCAGCGGCGCGGCACCGGCACGTGCAGTTCCCGACGCTCGACGTGCTCCCGGCCACCGCCGATCTGGCGGGTGCGGAAGTCGAACTGGTGGACCGCGACGAGCGCGAGCAGATGATGCGCAAGGCTGTCGCGATCGCGCGCGACGACTACGACTACATCCTCATCGATTGCCCGCCGTCGCTCGGACTCATCACGGTCAACATGCTGGCCGCGGCTGACGCCCTGTTGATCCCGGTCCAGTGCGAGTACTACGCCCTCGAAGGGCTGTCACAGCTGCTGAACACGGTGCACCTCATCCAGCGCAGCGTGAACCCGGCGCTGGGCATCGATGGCGTGTTGCTCACCATGTACGACGCGCGCCTCAACCTGTCGCGACAGGTCGCCACCGACGCCCGCGAATACTTCGGCCCCAAGGTCTTCGACAGCGTCATTCCGCGAAATGTCCGACTCGCCGAAGCCCCCAGCTTCGGCAAGCCGATCATCCTCTACGACCTGGCATCCGTCGGCGCCCAAGCCTACATGGCCGTCGCCAAGGAATTGATCGCCCGGCACCGAGACACCAGCATCGCATCGAACGGATCCACCCGACGCGCCGACCGCTGAGCCGCGCTCACCGCACTCTTTCCCGATCGCGCCCGACCGACGCCACAGGATCTGATCATGCCCCCTGAACAGCCCCGCCGTCTCGGAAAAGGACTCGAAGCGCTCCTCGCCATGAAGAGCCCCGAGCCCCGAAATCCCGCCCCGGCCTCCACCGACGCGGCGCCGACCGTCGGACTCCAGCATGTGCGCCTGAGCGAGATCCGACCCAACCCCTACCAGCCACGCAAGGAGTTCCGGCTGGAGGAACTGTCGGAGCTCCAGGCCTCCATCAAGGCCTCAGGCCTCCTGCAGCCGATCACCGTCCGCCCGGCCCCCAACGGCACCGGCTTCGAGCTGATCGCGGGCGAGCGCCGATTCCGCGCCACCTCCGCGTTGGGCTGGACGGAGATCCCTGCCGTCATCCGCACCATCGACGACAAGACGCTCCTCACGCTCGCCCTGATCGAGAACCTCCAGCGTAGCGACCTCAATCCGCTCGAAGAGGCCGAAGGGTACAAGCGGCTGGTGGACGAGTTCGCGCTCTCGCACGCACAGGTGGGTGAAGTGGTCGGCAAGGATCGCTCGACCGTCGCCAACCTCCTCCGACTGCTCCAACTCCCCGCCGCCGTCCGACGACTCCTCGGCGACGGCGCCATCACCCTCGGCCACGCTCGCGCCCTACTCGGCCTCGGCGACGAGCGCGCCATGATCGAACTGGCCCGCGAAGCGGCCAGCCAGGGCCTCAGCGTTCGCGACATCGAACGGCGGGTGCAGGCGGCGCCAGGCAGCAAGCACGCCGCGAAGGCCGTCACGAAACCCAAAGGCAGCAAGACGTCCGAAGCTCGTGGTATCGAGGACCGACTGCGCAGACACCTTCAGACGGACGTCAGCGTTCACCTCGCGAAGGGCAAAAACGCCAAGGGCGAGCTCCGCATTTACTTCTATTCGAACGACGATCTGGCCCGCGTACTCGACCTGATCCTCGGCCTCGAAGCCGACAGCTGAGCGCTGATTGAGAGCTTCGCGACACGCGCGGTCCCGGCCGCGTTGTCGAGAACTTCAGGGTTCTGCACAAACCACGTAACTCATTTTCCGACAATGACTTACAACAGAAAAACCGGGTTAGCTGCCCGGTTTTCCACATTTTTGCCGGTTGCTTCCCTCGTCTTTGTCACCGCGTGCGCGAAGACTGAAGGCAAGCCGGCGGATGCCGCCGACTCGGCAGGCTCGAGCATCCGCGTGGCCCTCCTCACACCTGGCCCGATTTCGGATCAGGCGTGGAACGGCGGTGCCTACGCGGGATTGCAGCGCATCAAGGACTCGCTCGGCGCGCGTACCAGCCACATCCAGACGAAGACGCCAGCCGAGTTTGATGAGAACTTCCGACTGTACGGCGAGCAGGGCTATCAACTCGTCTTCGGGCACGGCTTCGAATATCAGGATGCCGCCCAGCGCGTCGCGCCGGATTTCCCGAAGACCATCTACGTCACCACGTCCGGCAATCGGACCGGACCGAACATCGCCGGGCTCGAGTTCGCCTTCGAGGATGGCGCCTACCTCGCCGGCATCGTCGCCGGTGCCGCGACCAAGTCCGGCACCATCGGCGCGATCGGAGGACAGGAAATTCCCCCGGTCCGCCGCAGCTTCGCCGCCTTCGCCGCTGGGGCGCAGTCGGTCAACCCGACGGTGAAGGTCATCACCTCATACATCGGAAACTGGGACGACGCCTCGGCCGGCAAGGAACAGGCACTCGCGCAGATCGGACGCGGTGCCGACATCATCTTCCAGAACGCCGATGCGGCCGGGCTCGGGATCTTCCAGGCCGCCCGCGAGTCGAAGGGAGTGCGCGTATTTGGCTCCAACAGCGACCAAAATGCCGTCGCACCGGAAGTCGTGCTGGGCAGCGTCGTCATCGACCTGCCACACGCGTTCCTGCTCGTCGCCAAGGAAGTGCAGGCAGGCACGTTCAAGCCGCGCGTGATCTCGCTCGGCATGCCGACCGATGTCGTACGACTGGTGCTCAATCCCGCGCTGCGCGGCACCATTCCCGCATCGGCGATCGTGGCAGTGGACTCGGTCACGAAACGGCTCGTGGCCGGCACGTTCACCACGCCCGTCGGACAAGCAGCTCCTGCCGCGCCGCAGTGACCATGCCCACCGAACCCGCCTTGCTGGAGCAGGTCGTTCCGTGGCTCGATGACCTCCTGCAGACCGACGTCACACCGGACTACAGTGGCGCACACAACGGTCTCCAGGTTGAACATGTCGGACCGGTGACGCGGATCGCTGCAGCGGTCGATGCGTCGCTGCGCACCGTGGAACAGGCGGTGGCCGTGGGTGCGAATCTGCTGATCGTGCATCACGGGCTGTTCTGGGCTGGCGCCCGTCCACTGGTCGGAGCGCACCGGCGCAAGCTCAAGTTGCTGCTCGATCACGACATCGCACTGTACAGCTCCCACCTGCCGCTCGACCGTCACGCGACACTCGGCAACAACGTGTTGCTGGCTGAATCGCTCGGATTGGTGCCGAGCAACACGTGGCACGCGTACAAGGGCGTGGCGATCGGGGTGGTGGCGGAGGCCGACATCGCCACGACAGAACTCGCGTCCCGCGCACGCACCTTTGCCGACGCGCATGCTCACCACGTGGTGATCACGCCGCATGCCGCCGACCGCCGCTCGCGACGGGTCGCAATCTGCAGCGGCGGCGGCGCCTCGAGCGAGTCGATTCGCGACGCCCTCGCGATCGGTGCCGACACGCTGGTGGTGGGTGAGGGCCCGCATCATACGGCCGTGGACGCCGAGGAACTCGGCCTCGTGATCGTGTATGCCGGTCACTATGCGACCGAGACGTTGGGTGTGCAGGCCCTGGCCCGTGAAGTGGCGCTGAGCTGGCAGCTGCCGTGGTCCTTCCTTCCGGCACCCAGCGGCCTGTGAGCAGCGTGGCGCCACGCCTGGCGCTGGATGCGATCAAGAGACATTACGGTCCTGTGATCGCCCTCGACGGTGCCGCGCTGCACGTCGCGCCCGGCGAGGTGCACGCGCTGCTCGGGGAGAATGGTGCGGGCAAGTCGACGCTGATGAAGATCGCCTACGGACTGGAGCAGCCCGATTCCGGCACGTTGCGGGTGGACGGCACGACAGTGACCATCCGATCCCCACGCGCGGCGATGGCCTTTGGCATCGGGATGGTGCAACAGCACTTCGCCCTGGTGGATGCGATGACGGTGGCCGAGAACGTTGCGTTGGGCGGCAGCGCGCACCTCGACCTGCGTGCCACGGCGCAGCGAATTCGCGCGATCTCTGCCGACTCCGGGCTGCCGATCGATCCAGGGGCGATGGTGCGCGACCTGCCGGTGGGCGCACAGCAGCGCGTCGAGATCATCAAGGCACTCGCGCGGGACGCGCGCACCCTGATCCTCGATGAGCCGACGGCGGTGCTGGCGCCACAGGAGGCGGCCGAGTTGCTGGCATGGACGCGGCGATTCGCCGAAGGCGGCGGGACGGTGGTGTTGATCGCGCACAAGTTGCGCGAGGTGCTGCGGGTCGCCGACCGCGTGACGGTGCTGCGGCGCGGACGCACGGTATTCACCGCCCGCGCTGCCGAAGTGACGGAAGTCACGCTCGCCGACGCGATGCTCGGCGAGGCGGAGAGATCGCCGGTTATCGGTGTGGTGTCCGACAATCGGCCGGCGATGTCAGACGCGAACGCGGTGCTGGTACTCAGTGACGTCACGGTGCGGGACGACGGGGGCGTCGTGCGGCTGCGCGGTGCGACGGTGAGCGTGCGCGCGGGCGAGATCATCGGCGTGGCGGCGATCGAGGGATCCGGCCAGCGCGAACTGCTGCGCGTGATGGCGGGCCGCCTGCAGCCGACGACGGGGCGTGCGACGGTGCCGACCGAGGTGGGCTTCGTGCCTGAGGATCGGCATCGCGATGCACTCGTGCTGGATGCGACGTTGACGGAGAACGTCGCCTTGCGTGGTGCCGCAACACGGCGCGGCATCCTGCCGTGGGCCTCACTCGAGCGCGACACGACCGCGCTGATGGCGAGTCGGGACGTGCGCGCGCGTGACGCCACGGCTGTGATCCGCACGCTGTCGGGCGGCAACCAGCAGAAGCTGGTGCTGGGACGCGAGCTGGCCGGATCACCGTCGGCTCTGGTGGTGGAGAATCCCACACGCGGTCTCGACATCCGGGCCACTGGTGACGTACACGCGGCACTGCGTGGCGCGCGAGCGGGCGGGACGGCGGTGGTGATCTATTCGAGCGACCTCGATGAGATTCTTGCCCTGGCCAATCGTGTGATCGTGGTTGCGGGCGGCACGGTGCACGAGGTGGGGATGGACCGGGATCAGGTTGGGCGAGCGATGCTCGCGGCTGGTTCGTGATGTCGCGTGTGATCCGGGCGATCGCCGAGCCGGTATCGGCCGGTGTGTTGTCCCTCGGCATGCTGGCCGCGCTGCTGGCGGTGAGTGGCTATCCGGTGGGCGAGGCGCTGGCTGCACTCTGGCGCGGCGCATTCGGGTCGTGGTCGGTGCTCGCGTCAGGCACGCTGGTCCGCGCCACACCGCTGCTGTTCGCCGGACTGGCGGTGTCGGTGGCGTTCCGCGCCGGGATTCTGAACATCGGTGCCGAAGGGCAGCTGCTGATGGGCGCGACGGCGGCAGCGGCCGTCGCCGTCACCCTGCCGGCGTCCGCCGGAGTGGTTGGACTGTTGCTGGCGTTGGTGGCCGGTGTGCTGGCGGGTGGTGCCTGGGCGTCAGTCGCCGGCGTGCTCCGGCAGCGCTTCGGCGTGCTGGAGGTGATCAGCACGATCATGCTCAACGTGGTGGCATTGCACGTCACAGGATTGTTGGTGCGCGGCCCCCTGCAGGAACCGACGCGGACCTTTCCGCAGTCCGCTCTGCTGGACGCAGCACTTCGTCTCCCGCGACTCCTGCCCGGCACCCGGCTGCACGCCGGTGTGGCGGTGGCGGTGGTGTGTGCGCTGGGTCTCGCCTGGTTTCTCCGCACCACCGCGCCGGGATTCCGACTGCGGATGACTGGCGCCAATCCGCGCGCCGCCGCCAGCGCGGGACGCATCGACGTGGCGCGGGTGTCGCTGCTGGCGTTCGTGGCGAGTGGCGCGCTGGCCGGGCTCGGCGGCGCGGTCGAGGTCACGGGGGTCACGTTCGCGCTCTATGAGAACCTGTCGCCCGGCTACGGCTACACGGCGATCGCGGTGGCCTTGCTGGCGCGGTTGAATCCGGTCTCGGCGATTGGGTCGGCGCTGGTGTTCGGGGCGCTGGAGGCGGGGGCGAGCGCGATGCAGCGGGATGCGCAGGTGCCGGCGGGGATGGTGGGGGTGGTCGAGGCCGGGGTGATTCTGGTGCTGGTGGCGTCGGAATGGGTTGGACGGCGGGCGGGGCGGGGAGGACCGTTGAATCGGGGGGGGACCCCGCGCAGCGATCCAGCCGGACCTTCCGACACCGAGCCGCCTTCACCGACCTCCGCCCCGCAGCTCAGCGCCACATGAACGTCGCCCCACTCGCCGACTTCCTCGAAGCCTCGGTCCGCAACGCCACCCCGCTCCTTCTCGCCGCGCTCGGTGAAACCGTCTCCGAGCGCAGCGGTGTGATCAACGTCGGCCTGGAAGGCGCCATCATCGCCGGGTGCCTGGCAGGTCTCGCCGCCGCGACGACCGTCGGACCGGAAGCCGGACTGCTCGCCGCCGGACTGGCGGGGATCGCGATGGCCGTCATCTTCGCCGTCGTCGCGATCGGATTGGCTGCCGACCAGATCATCACGGGCACGGCGATCACCATGCTCGGGCTCGGGATTACCAGCACCCTCTACCGCGTTCTGTACGGCGATGCCGGCGCCGCGTTGTCGGCACCCACCCTCGCCGCGCTGCCGATTCCGGGACTGGAGCGGATTCCGGTGATCGGTCATGCCCTGTTCAGGCAGCCACTTCCCACCTACCTCGCAGCGCTGCTCGTCCCGGCCGTGTGGTGGTGGATGTATCGAACACGTGCCGGACTGGCGCTCCGAGCCACCGGTGAAAACCCAGCCGCCGCGCTCTCGTCCGGCGTCTCACCGCGCCGAGTTCAGGCGTTGGCCGTCCTCTTTGGTGGACTCTGCGGCGGCTTGGCCGGCGGTACGCTGGTACTGGCGCAGGTCGGCACGTTCGCCGAAGGGATGTCGGCCGGCAGAGGCTTCGTCGCGATCGCAATCGTCGCACTGGGCCGTTGGAATCCCGTTGGTGCCGCGTTGGCGGCGCTACTTTTCGGCATGGCGAGCGCGCTGCAGTTTCTCTTTCAGGCGCTCAGTCTGGACATTCCCTACCAGATCTTTCTCGCCCTGCCGTACATCCTGACGCTGCTGGCACTCGCCTTGGCCGGAGGCCGGTATGCAGCGCCGGCGGCGCTCGGTGTCAGACCGCAGGCAGCGATGTGAGCTCATCTCGACGAAGCGGCGAGCCGAGCAGGTGGCGTGATCAGCAGCCGGTATAGGCGCTCGACCAACGGAGCGACCAGGCTTCCTTCGCGGTGCGTTGCAACATCTGGACACGCGAGCCGTCACCGAAATCGAGTCCAAGGAAAACCGTCGGCCGCTTCACACCATGCAGATGGACGACGGCGAGCAGGTCCACCGCGATCAGGTCGTCCTCGGTCGCGTACTGCGTCTCGCGCCACACCGCCGACATCGGTGAGGTCGCTGCCGAACGCTCGAGCACGAGGGTCGTCCGTTCCACGCGCGGCGCTGCTTCGAGGTTGAGCCGCCGCTCGACGATGGCGACCACCACCTCGGTCTCGTCGAACAGCTTCACCCGATAAGCCTTGGTCACGCCGAACGGGACGCGGCGCAGGAGCCCGGCACTGTCGAGCGGGAGCAAGGCGGCAGCCTTGTTGATGGCGATCACGAGCGCAGCGGAGTCAGCCCGTGACAGGCTGCCCAGCGAATCGGTACGCAGTGGTTCGGCCACGCCTGACAGCAGGGCCAGACGCCAGCCCGGTGGGGTGACACCTGCGGCATCACGGACCGGGACGACTGCCCATGCGTCGCAGCCGGCGCCGACTGCGGGCTGGCCCGACGGTGCGTACGCACCCAGCGTGACCGTGCCCACCTTGCCTGCCGGCGAGAACAGGTCCACCGTCGCCGGGGCGGCTCCCGCCGGCAGCGCGGCGCTGTCGGGACGGGGCACGCTGTCGTCATGCACGGGGGGCAGCACCACCTGCGCCAGTCCTCCCTCCGAGGGCAGGTAGATCGCCGGTCCATCGGCGGCGTCCCAGCGCGACACGACGGCCGTGACCACCGAATCGGCGCTTGGCACCGAGTCCGATGGGAGCGTGACCGTCGCCGTCGCCTTGGGTGCGGGTTGATCCTTGGTGCAGGCGCTGGTGAGCATGGCGGCGACGAGCCAGGCGACCAGCCGGCCCGCTGACGCAGCCTGACCGGCAGCGTGGACCGGAGGGTTCGGCAACATGCGCGGAAACATAGGACTCGCGTCCGTCGCGGCAACGCGATGCCGAACCCGGCGCTGGCGATTAGCCTATCGACGCGCACCCCCACGTCATCCTGCCCTCCCGAGGTCTCGTGCCGATTGACACGCCGCCCAGCCCTCCGAGTCGTGCCGGACTCGGCGCCCGTGCGCTCAACGCGCTGGGCCTGCACCGCAAGGAACTGCGTGCCTGGGCCATGTACGACTGGGGCATTTCGGGGATGCAGACGATCATCACCACGGCCGTCTTCCCGATCTTCTTCGTGAGCGTGGCGGCGGATGGCATGGCTCCGGAGCGCGCGTCGGCGTGGTGGGGCTACGTGAACACGATCGGCGCGATCCTGATCGCGGTGCTGGCGCCGATCCTCGGCGCGCTGGCCGACTTCAAGGCGGCGAAGAAGAAGTTCCTGGTGGCGTTCATGCTGCTCGGCGCCGGCGCGACGGCGGCGATGTTCTTCATCGGGCAGGGCCAGATGCTGTACGCATCGATCACGTTTATCCTGTCGCTGGCCGGTGCCACCGGCAGCATGACGTTCTACGAAGCGCTGCTGCCGCACATCGCCGACGAGTCGGAGATCGATCGCGTGTCGACGGCGGGTTATGCGCTGGGTTATTTCGGCGGTGGATTGCTGCTGGCGGTGGCGCTGCTGATCATCTCGAAACCGGAGCTGGTCGGACTGCCGATCGGTGACGCGCTGACGTCCGCCGAGAAGACGCTGCCGGCGCGACTCAGCTTCGTGGCGGTGGGTGTGTGGTGGCTGGCGTTCTCGATTCCGCTGCTGCGCACGGTCGGCGAACCACCGCGTGCGCTGGAATTGGACGAGGCGACGCGCACCGCGCCGATCCGTGCCTCGATCCACCGGCTCGGCACCACGCTGCGCGAACTGCGCAACTACCGGCAGGCGTTCATGATGATGCTCGCATTCACCATCTACAACGATGGCATCCAGACCATCATCAAGATGGCCAGCGTCTACGGCACTGAGCTGAACATCCCGAAGGAGCAGCTGATCGCCGCGATCCTGCTGGTGCAGTTCATCGGCATCCCGGCCGCCTTCGCATTCGGATCGCTGGCCGGAAAGCTGGGCACCAAGCGTTCCATCTTCCTCGGGTTGCTGGTCTACACCGGCATCTGCATCTACGGCTACTTCCTGAAGACCGCGCGCGACTTCTGGGTGCTGGCGATCGTGGTGGGGCTGGTGCAGGGTGGCACGCAAGCGCTCAGTCGCTCGCTGTTCGCGACGCTGGTACCGAAGCACAAGAGCGGCGAATTCTTCGGCTTTTTCAGCGTGTTCGAGAAGTTCGGTGGCATCCTCGGACCGCTGGCATTCGCGATCGCGGCGCAGGTCTCCGGCAGCAGCCGGGTGGCGATCCTCTCCGTGATCGTCTTCTTCGTGGTCGGGGCGTGGCTGCTGACGATGGTGAACGAGAAGGAAGGCGCTGCTGCGGCACGTGCGTCGGACGCCGAGACGATCAGACCCGGTGCCAGTGCCGCCTGACGCCGATTCATTCGTGTATCGCGTGCTCGTGCAGGTGGCCAGGCTGGCGGTGCGCTGGTATTACCGGGACGTGGAGATCGACGGTGCCGAGCGCATTCCGCGCGAGGGGCCGGTGCTGCTGGTGGCGAATCATCCCAACGAGTTGATGGATGCGCTGTTCGCCGGGTTGGTGTCGCCGCGACAGCTGACGTTCACCGGCAAGGCGACGCTGTTCGAGAACCCGCTCCTCGGGGCGTTCCTCCGACACATGCGCGTGGTGCCGCTCCGTCGCACGCAGGATGAACGGGCGAAGGCAGCGGTGCTCGACGGACCACTGCCGCCCGTGATGGATGCCACGCGAAACGCCGACGCGTTCGCCGCCATTCACGCCGCGCTGGCGGCGGGACAGATGGTGCTGATCTTTCCGGAAGGTCGGAGCTGGGACGAACCGCGCCTGGCGCCGATCAAGACCGGGGCCGCGCGGATCGCACTGTCGGCGCAGCAGGCGGGCATCCGCGGGATGACGGTGGTGCCGATCGGCATCAACTACGAACGAAAGGACGGCCTGCGCTCACGCGTGCTGGTGGAGGTGGCGCCGCCGATCGTGCTCGACGAGCTGACGCCGGAACAGGCGCAGGTGGATGTGATCACGACCGAGATCGCGACGCGCCTGCACGCCGTGACGCTGAACTTCGACGACGAGGCGGAGGCCGACGAGACACTCGACCTCGCGACCGTGCTGGCGTCGGTCACCGACGAAATCCGGCCGCTCGGCGATGCCGACGCACCGATCTCGGCGAAGGTGGTGGTGGCGCGTCGCGCCGACGCGATTCGGCAGCGCCTGGAACGCGGTGAGCTGACACCCGCCACCGAAGCGCGCGTTCGCCACATCCAGCACCGCCTGCTCGCGCTGCGGCACACCGCCACCGACCTCGGGATCCGCCTCGATGACGTGGCCCTCGACACGCGACTGCCGGCCGCCGGGCGGTTCGTGGTGCGCGAGCTGCTGCTGGCAGCGGTGGGTGTGCCGTTCGCGGCGTGGGGGCGCGTGAACCACTTCCTGCCTTTCCGACTCACCACGTGGCTGGGACGCAAGACCTCGCGCTCACGGTCGCAGCCCGCCATGCACACCATCGTCCTCGGCGTGGTGCTGGTGCCGCTGTTCTACCTGCTGCAGACGGCGGTGGTCTGGCGGCTGGCGGGGGGCTGGTGGGCAGTGCTGTACGCCGCGTCGCTGATGCCGAGTGCGTCGTGGGACCTGCACTATCGCGAGCGGTTGCGGCAGATGGCGCGGCGGGCGCGCGCCTGGCGCTGGTTCCGTGACGATCCCGCGTTGCAGGAGCGACTCCGGACGGAGCTGTTCGGCCTTCGGGACGAGGCGGCGGGGATCGCGTCCGGCGCGTCCGGACTGTAGCGTGGTGGCGGGACTGCATCTCCTCCCCGTCACGTCACTCACGCCTCCGAGGCGCAGATGATCAAACAACTCCTGCTCGTCGTACTCGGCATCGTGGCCATCATCGCCCTCCGTGCGCTCTTCATCCCCGGCAGCTTCCGCGTGGAGCGCTCGGTGATGGTGAAGGCCTCACCGGAGCAGATCTTCCCGCTGCTGAACGACTTCCAGCAGTTCGGCCGCTGGTCACCATGGGAAAAACTCGATCCGGCCATGGAGCGCCAGGTCAGCACCCCGTCGGCCGGGCCGGGTGCCGTGTACGAGTGGCGCGGCAACGCAAAGGCTGGTGCCGGACGGATGGAAATCCTCCAGGCGGTGCCGTCACAGAGCGTGCGCGTGAAGCTCGACTTCCTGAAGCCGTTCGAGAGCCACAACACCACCGACTACACGCTCACGCCCGCCGGCGACTCGACCCGCGTGACATGGGCGATGTACGGCCCGTCCACCTTCCCATCGAAGGTGATGCAGGTGTTCGTGTCGATGGACAAGATGATCGGTGGCGACTTCGATCGCGGGCTGGCATCGATCAAGTCGATCGCGGAGCAGTGAGTCAGGCGTCCGGCGGCAGGTAGCGGCCGACCAGATCCCAGTGCCAGGCCGCGCGACGCACGCCGGTGCGCGGATCCTTGAGCGGCTTGTCCTGCAGGCGATGCGCCGGCAATCCCACCGCGGCGCCGTACGCGAGCAACAGCGCGCGATCGGTGCTCACGAGGTGGGCCATCGGCGTGCCGAACCAGATGTGCCGGTGCATCCACAAGCCGCCCTCCATGGCGTGGATCATCCCATCGCGACGCGACGCGAACTCACGCCACTGCAGGCGCGGATCGGTCGCGCGGGCGGTGGCGTCGTCGCTCACTTGGCGTCGAGCCAGTTGTCGCCGATACCGGTGGACACCACCAGTGGCACGCTCAACTCGGCCGCGTGCTCCATCTCATGCTTCACCAGTGCGATGACCGCATCGATCGCCGCCGTCGGCACCTCGAACACCAGTTCGTCGTGCACCTGCAGCAACATGCGGGCACCCTGACCGTCGGCGGGGAGCCGGTCGGCGATCTTGAGCATCGCGATCTTGATCAGGTCGGCCGCGGAACCTTGCAGCGGTGAGTTCTGTGCCATGCGCTCACCGAAGGCGCGGGTGTTGAAGTTCCGGTCCGCCACCTCGGGGATGAAGCGCTTGCGGCCGAAGATCGTCTCCACGTAACCCAGCTCGCGCGCCTTCACCACCTGCGAGTCGAGGAAGGCGCGGATGCCGGCGAAGCGCTCGAAGTAGGTGGCGATGAACTCCTTCGCCTCGGCGAACGTGATCTTCAGCTGCAGGCTGAGCGCGCGAGCGCCCTGCCCGTAGATGGTGGCGAAGTTGATGGTCTTGGCGCGTGCACGCATCTCGCCGGTGACATCCTCCACCGGCACGCCGAAGATGATGCTGGCGGTCTGCTTGTGGATGTCGCCGCCGGCGCGGAAGGCGGTCACGAAGGCCGGGTCCTGCGAGAGGTGCGCGAGCAGCCGCAGCTCGATCTGCGAGTAGTCGGCCGCCAGCAACCGGGTGCCCGGCGCCGCGACGAAGCCGCGACGGATGGCCCGTCCGAGCTCACGCCGGATGGGAATGTTCTGCAGGTTCGGGTCGGTGGACGAGAGGCGCCCGGTGCCGGCCACGGTCTGGTTGAACGTGGTGTGAATGCGGCCATCACGCGGATCGACCAGCGTGGGCAGCGTATCGAGGTAGGTGCCCTCGAGCTTGAAGATCTCGCGGTACTCCATCAGCAGTGCCGGCAGCGCATGTCCCTCGTCGGCGAGTTCCTGCAGCACGCTGACGTCGGTGGAGGGACCGGTGGCGGTCTTCTTCTTCACCGGCAACCCGAGCTTCTCGAACAGGATGACGCGCAGCTGCGGATTGGAGTTGATGTTGAACGTCTCACCCGCTGACTCGTAGACGAGCTGCTCGACGCGCTGGCGTTCCGATGCGAAGCGTTCCTTGAGCGATGCGAACCACTGCAGGTCGATGGACATGCCGGCCCACTCCATGTCGGCCAGCACGCTCACCAGTGGCAGCTCGATGCCATCCAGCAGCGGACGCGCACCGGCCATCTCGATCAGCGGATCGAAGTGCTGCTGCAGGCGCAGCGTGAAGTCGGCGTCCTCGGCCGAGTATCCCGTGGCGAGGTCCACTGCCACACGGTCGAAGGTGACCTGGTTGCGGCCCTTCCCGGTGACGTCCTCGTACGGAATCATGCGATGGTTGAAGATCTCCAGCGCCAGTGCGTCGAGTCCGTGCGAGCGCCGGCCCGGATCGAGGACGTAGCTGGCGAGCATCGGGTCGAACACCAGCCCGCGCAGCGTGACGCCGGCGCGACGCAGCACCAGCATGTCGTACTTGGCGTTCTGCGCCACCTTCTTCACCGACGCATCCTCGAGCAGCGCCACCAGCGGCTTGCAGGCGTCGCTGTCGAGCGGCGGCAGGTTCTCGGGCGCCACCTGGATCACGTGCGCCTCGGGGTCGAGCAGGTCTCCCTGCGCGGCGCCGGCGCGCACGTGCAGGAACGGCAGGTACCAAGCCTCACCGGGTGCAGTGGCGAAGGCCAGCCCGACCACCCGCGAGCGCATCGCGTTGATCGCGATCGGACACTCGGCATCGACCACCGTCTCGGTATCGAACGCGATCAGCGGCACCTCGCGCGCACGGGTGATGAACGCGTCGAGATCAGCCAATGTGCTGACGGTGCGGTACGACGTGGCAACGGCGGGAGCGGTTGCGACGGTCTCGTCGGATGCGACGATGTCGAGCGGTGCGGATTGCGACGCAGAGGGTGCGCTGCGCGGGCCGGCCGGCGTGTCGCCGAGCTGTCGGGCCAGCGACGTGAACTCGAGGTCTACGTAGACCTGGCGCAACTCGGACGTGTCGGGCAAATGGAAGCGCACGCGGTCGAGATCCAACGCGACGGGGCAGTCCTCGCGAATCGTCACCAGCAGCTTCGACAGCCGCGCCGACGCTTCCTGCTGTTCGAGTGCTTCGCGGGGACGCTTCTTGGTGATTTTCGCGACGTTGGCGAGGATCGCATCGAGGTCGCCGAACTCGCTGATCAACTCCTGCGCGCCCTTCTCGCCGATGCCTTTCACGCCGGGCACGTTGTCGGAGGCGTCACCCACCAGTGCGAGGAAGTCGGTGGTGCGCTCCGGCGGCACGCCGAGGCGTTCGCTTCCGTTCTCCACGCCGACCCAGTGTTCATCCACACTGGCCGGGCCGCCGCGTCCGGGGTTCAGCAGCCAGACGCCGGGTCGCACCAGCTGGTGAAAATCCTTGTCACCCGAGACGACGACGACGTTCAGTCCGTTCTCCACACCCTGCTTCGCGAGCGTTCCGATCACGTCGTCGGCCTCGAAGCCCTCGAGCGAGATGATCGGCGTGTCGTACGCCTCGAGCAGCTTGCGCACGTGCACGAGGCCGAGGTCGAAGTCGGCCTGCAGGTCATCGGTGAGCTTTTCTCGCGTCGCCTTGTAGTCGGCGTACATCTCATCGCGGAAGGTGGCGCCCGAGTCGTGGATCCAGCAGAGGTAATCCGGCCGGTGCTGCTTCACGAGCCGGTTGAGGAAGTTCGCGATCCCCCAGGCGATCGACGTGTTCACGCCGTGGCTGGTCTTCAGCGGCCGGTTGATGAGGGCGAAGAAGGCGCGATAGATCAGCGCGTAGCCATCCACCAGGAAGAGGCGTGGCGACGCGGGTTCGGTGGGTGCTGGCGCAGTCATGCGTGAAATCTACGCGACGGCCCTGCGCCTTCCGGCCGTCAGAGGCGGAGCAGCACCACGGCGGCCAGCGCAGTGCCGGCGGTGACGCGCACGTTGTCGTCGAGCGCGAGGCTGGGCCGCTCGGCGGCGGCCGCCACGACTCCCAGCGCGACGGCAGCCGGCAGTGCGAACCCGGCCAGCCACCAGGCGCCGAGCGCCGATGCGACCACGCAGGCGGCACTGCCGATCCATGTCTTTCCGCTGCCGCCGCGTGTGCGTCGCCATGCCGTGCCGACCAGCGCGGCACTGGCATCACCCACGGCACCGGCCCAGGTAGCTGCGATGGCGGCGGCGAGTGGTGCCGCGAGGCAGGTGAGGGCGAAGGTGGCCAGCAGCCAGGTGGCACCGGTGATGCCGTGCCTGACTTCGTGCGGTCGGAGCATCACGCCGACGCGCGAATCGAAGTGTGCCGCCACTGCGGCGGAGCGTCGACGCGCGAACTCGACGGCGACCGCGACGCCGAAAAGCAGCAGCAACACCAGCGCCACGGTGCGCTGCGGCAATCCGAGCCAGAGCGCGAGCGGTACCGTCGCGGTGGTGACGTGGAGCGTCTTGCGCGGCAGCTCGCGACCGCGCGCAACGCTCGGCGGGGTCATCGGTTCAGGCGGCGCTGCAGCGCAGACTGGAAGTCGTTGGAGCTGTTGTTGTAGAACGTCCAGCGCCCGAAGCCGCTGCGATCCTCGAAGTAGAGGCGCAGGCGCAGCTGAGTGTATTCCCAGAACTGCAGGCGGCCGCGCTGGCCGATGGTCATCGTCTGTGGCTGGTTGTTGCCCTCGATGATCTGGTCGGGTTCACCCAGCGCCACGTAGGCCTGGCCGCGATCGGAGAGCCAGCCGACGGCGCCGTCTTCCTTGAACCGCTCGTTGGCGACGCGGATGCGCAGGAAGTAGTCGCGCAGCGCCTCGTTCTGCGGCGTGAGCGAGATCGGATCGGTCTCGCTGAGGAAGCTGGCCCAGGCGGTTGCTCGATCGGCCGGTGTGCCGTTCTTGAGCGTGTTGAGCCGCGAACTGCTGGCGAAGAACCGCAGGTAGCCGATCATCTCGTCGAACGACGCCACCGGCAGGTCATCGCCGAAGCTGATCAGCACGGGCTGCGTGACCGTGTCGGCCTGACCGGGGCGCCAGACCGCCGCCTGGACGATACCGACGCCCAGTCGGGCAACCGGCACCCGGACCACCGAACTGGCGATCGTGCCGCGGGTGGGCAGGGTGACCGTGTCCTGCCAGAGCGACGTGCCCTTGTCGTCGCGCATCATCACGTTGAGCGGCACACCGCCCGGCGACGAGTCGCGCACCTCCAGGTAGAGCGGCAGCTCGGTGTCGCGGCCGAGGACCATCGTGCTGCGGGCGTTGGCGAGGAAGTTCGGGCCGGCGGCCGCACTGGTTCGCGGGGTGACCTCCACCGCCACGATCGGCGTGCCCGGCTGTCCGCCGAAGCGTGGAATGGTGATCTGCCGTTCCTGGGTGGCCGAACGCGAGGTGTTGCCGTCGCGAATCAGGACGGCCAGGGTGTAGGTCCCTGGCGGGACGAGAAGCTGCTGCTGGTAGAGCACGCTCTCGTCGGTGCGCTGCGTCTCCTTGAAGGAGACCACGCGGACGGTGTCGGCGGTCTCGGCACGCGCGACCACGTTGCCGTTCGAGCGCAGCTCCACCGCCACGGCGTAGGTGGCGCGGAACCGGTCGTCCTCGCGGACGAAGGTGAACGACAGCGTCGGAAACGAGAGTGACACCACCGCCAGCGAGCTGTCGGCGACCGGGCCGGGAAGGGAAGCCACCGATCCGCTGAACGGCAGCGGAAGGCCGCCCGCCAGCAACCCGAGGTTCTGCAGCACCTGCACCACATTGGACTGGGCAGCGAGATCCCCGCGTCGAGGCCCCGGAGCTGCGCCGTCGCCAGCGGGGCCGGCGGGCCGGCCCCCGGATGCACAGGCTGTAAGCGCCACGCCGAGCAGGCCGAGACAGAGGCGCCGCAGGGGCCTCGGGAACGATGTCGCCTGCTGTACCATGACGTCCGCCGCGTTCACGCGTGAGTAACCGGTTCTGAAGGGTCCGAGCGCACCGCAAGATACGGTACACGTGTGCCGATTCATTCGTTGCACCGCTTCGTGACGGCCTGTACGCTTGCCGCCTTCCCTCGCGTCACGTAGGCTTACCCCCGTGACTCCACGAGACGCGCTGGTCGGAACGGTCATCGCAGAATATGCGGTGCAGGACATGGTGGGCGAAGGCGGGACGGCGATGGTGTATCGCGCGTCGCATCCGACGCACGGCACCGTGGCACTGAAGGTCCTCCGCACGAAGTTGCGGAACGACCCCACAGCCGTGATCCGCTTCGAGCGCGAAGCCGAGTTCGGGTTGCGGGTGGTGCACCCCAACGTGGTGCGTACGATCGAACTGGGTGCCGCGGATGGGTTGAAGTACCTGGCCATCGAGTGGGCACCGGGCGAACTGCTGGAGAAAGTCGCCAAGCGGACCGGCGCGTTCCCGCGCCCCCAGGTCGCCAGCATCGTGCGGCAGATCGCGGCGGCGGTGGACGCCTCGCACCGGCAGGGCATCGTGCATCGGGACTTGAAGCCCGAAAACCTCATGTACGACGGCGTCAAGGACGAGTTGCGCCTGCTCGACTTCGGCATCGCTGCCGAGCCCGAGCAGGGCAACGACCAGCGTCTGACGCGCGACGGGTTCTTCGTGGGAACGTTGCTGTATGTGGCGCCTGAGGCGCTCAGCGGCGTGCTCGTCGGTCCCGCGGCTGACCAGTACAGCCTGGCCACGATCGCGTATTTCCTGCTCACGGGTGTGCACCCGTACACGGCCCGCTCGACTCGCGACATGCTGTCGCAGCTCCTCACCCAGCCGCCAACGCCGCTCGGCAAGGCGGTCCCGAACCTCACCTTCTCCGAAGACGTGGAGCGGGTGGTGATGAAGGGTCTGGCGCGGCAGCCTGGTGATCGGTATCCGGGCATCGTCGATTTCGCGTCGGCGCTGGCCAACTCACTCAGTGCGATGCCGGTGGCGGCGGCACCGAAGTCCGGCGGCCTGTTCGGCAAGGTGAAGGGGCTGTTCGGATCGAAGGACAGTTGAGCGACGGCCTTCCCCCACGCCGCGACGCGCTGGTCCAGCTGCTCGCGGCGCGTTCGGCCCGCCGAGGCACTTTCACGCTGGCGTCCGGCCGGATCAGCGACTTCTACGTCGATTGTCGGCTGACCACGATGAGCCCGGACGGCCTGATCCTGGTGGGGCCGCTGGCGCACGCCATGCTGACCGAGAGCGGTTGGCAGGTGGACAGTGTCGGCGGGCTGACGATGGGTGCCGACCCGGTCAGCTACGCGATCGCCTATGCGAGTGCGCTGGCCGGTGCACCGATCCGCTGTTTCGCCGTGCGGAAGGAGCCGAAGGGGCACGGACTGGGCAAGCGGATCGAAGGCTCGTTCCAGCGAGGGGACCGTGTCGTGGTGATCGAGGATTCGATGACCACCGGTGGCAGCGCCCTCAACGCCGCCGCGGCGATCCGTACCGAAGGTGGAGAGGTGATCGGGGCGCTGACGCTGGTGGATCGCGAGGAAGGCGCGCGCGAGGCGCTGGCGGCGCAGGACATTCCGCTGATCGCGTTCACGACGGCGGATGAACTCAAGGTCCACATCGCGGCACCGGCTGCGTCCTGATCGTCAGCGTCCGTCTTCGACGGCACGCAGCGGCCTGAATCTCGACAGCTCCGCCTGAAACGGCGTGATGAGCTCATCGCAGAAGACGCGGTACATCCCTTCACAGTCGTACTTGGCGCGGAACGCTGACGCGGTCATACCGACGACCAGTTGCACGTGGCGACCGAAACTCTGCGGCGAGGAGTAGTCGAGGCTGATCGCGATGTCGGCGATGGAGCGCCGCGGATCTTCGAGGCCCTGCGCGGCGCGGACCAGGTTGGCGAGGTCCACGTACCGCTTCAGTGGTGGCAACCCGGCGCGCTGGAATCGGCTCATCAGCGTCCCCGGGTGCATCTCCACCAGCCGCGCGATGTTGCGGACGGCGTGCACCGCCGGCCTGGCCACGAACAACAGTTCGAGGAGCTGCAGGCAGTCTTCCGCCGCGGCGGCGAGGCGGAGGCGGAGGTCGGCGATGGCGGAATCGATGTTGAAGGCGCCGCGATCGGCGGTGGCGACCGTCTCGCGGAGCAGGCGCCATCCGCTCGATTCGCGGGTATCGATGACGATGCGCATGCCACTCCTGCCGAGCGACAGGAGCGATTGCGGGTGCACCCAATCGGCGTTGGTGACGAGGCCCATCATCGGCACGCGTGGGTGGTCGCGGAGGATCGCGGCCATGCGGATCGCGTCACGAGGCGAGCAGCAGGCGAGCGAGAGCAGCACGGCGGTGGCGGAGTGGTCGCGCAGGTCGCGTCGCACCTCGTCGAGTGAGGAGCGGTGCACGGCGCGGTACAGACCGTGGCCGGCCGCATCCACTGCGCTGCGCTCGGATGGCGTGAGGATGGTGGTGACTGGAACCGGCCCACCATCGCGCGTGGCGGTGATGCCGGGGGAGAGTGCAGGCATGTGCGGAGCACCTCGTGGTGGGAGACGAGGGTAGTGTGTGGCCTGCTGTCAGTGCCCGGTCATGCAAAAGGATGCAGGCGTCGCCGAATCGCTGCCGATCGGCTGCGCTGCCGAGACCGATGCTGTGCGGATAGCTTGCCGAGCAGGTGATGTGCGTCGGCTGGATGATCGCGAGACAGGTCCGCGAGGATGCTGCTCGAGGAAAGTCCGGGCTCCGGAGGGTAGGCTGCCAGGTAATGCCTGGGCGTGCGACAGTGGAGTTGCACTGTCGTGCGACGGAAAGTGCCACAGAAAATACACCGCCGACGGCCGGCGTTCGCGTCGGATCGGGCAAGGGTGAAAAGGTGCGGTAAGAGCGCACCGCGTCACCGGTAACGGTGACGGCAGGGTAAACCCCAGCTGGAGCAAGGCCAAATAAGCGACGAGGAACGACCCGTTCCGATCAAGACGTCGCGGGTAGGCTGCTGGAGCGTGCAGGTGACTGTACGCCGAGAGGAATGATCATCCATCACGTTCGCGTGATGACAAAACCCGGCTTACAGGCCGGCGCGCATCACCACCTTCGTCTTGTCGTCACACGCATGTCCGTCGTCGTTCGCATGCCGGCCGTGAAGCGGTTCAATCAGCATCTCGCAGCCGTCGTCGTACTCGTGGCAGTCGCCGTCTCCGATGTTGGTGCACAAACCTCGACCAGCTCGGCGCGTTACCGTGTCGGGTCCACGTCGGTGCTGGCGCTGGATCGTGCGCCGGGAGAGCCAGCGCTGGTGGACACCGTGGTCACGACGTCGCTGGTGACGATCGGCGTGTCGGCGGCCATCGACACGATCGCGACGCTGTCTATCGATTCACTGCAGCTCACGTCCACCGGCATGATCCGGCGCGCAGCCGATGCCTTCGCGCAGGGCATCAGCGTATCGGCGACGCTGCAGAATGGGCGTCCACTGGTGACCGGCGACAGCGCGTCGGCGTGTGCCGCCGAGCGACCGCTGGCCGGGCTGCTGCCCGAGTTGCTGCCGCTGCTGCCGACACCGTTGAACGCCGAGCAGCAGTGGAGTGACACGTTGACGGTGACCACCTGTCGCAGTGGGCTGGCGGTGACCACGGTGACCATCGCCGCCTATCGCACATTGACCGGCATGGATTCGTCGTCGGTGCTGCTGGAGCGGCGCGCGGTGATCCGTGCCAACGGTTCGGCCACGATCCGCGACCAGGTGGTGACGCTCACCGGCACCGGCACCAGCGAGTCGTTGGGTGTGGTGCTGATCGGGGCGCGGCGGTTGCAATCGTGGCGGGCCAGCCAGTCGCTCGACTTCCAGATCACCAACGGGCAGCAGACGCGCCGCATGGTGCAGCAGATCACCGACACCGCGACGTTGCAGCCCTGATCGCCGCGCGTGCGTGACTGCGGGAACACGATCAACCTCCCGAACACACGAACGGGGCGCCCGCATCGCAGGCGCCCCGTTCATCGTTCCCGACCATGCTGGTGCTCAGTCGCTGAGACGCAACGGCATCAGGATGGTGAGGTACGTCGCCGGGTCGCTCCACCCTTCCGGTTCCACCGTCGCCGCGCGTTCCGGCGCCTTGAAGGTGAGCTTCACCTCGGAGGTCGGGATGTACTTCAGGATCTCGAGCAGGTAGGCGCCGTTGAATCCGATGTCCATCGGGTCGCCTTCGTAGCGCACCGGAATCTCGTCCTGGCCATCACCGAGGTCTGGCGTGGTGACCTGGAAGCGCAGGATGCCGGCGTTGAACGAGAGCTTGATGCGGTGCGTCTGATCCGAGGCCACCGTGGCCATGCGGCGCAGCGCCGAGGCGAGGGCATCCTTGTCGGCGATGGCGAAGCGATCGTTGTCCTTCGGGATCACCTGCTCGTAGTTCGGATACGGCCCCTCGATGAGGCGCGTGTAGATCGTGGTGAAGGGGCTCTTGAACGCGAGGTGGTTGTCGCCGCGCGCGACTTCCAGGTCCTCCTCGTCGGGAAAGAGCTTGCTCACCTGATCCAGCGCCTTCGGCATCACGATCAGGTCACTGGCCTGTGCGCCGTGACCACTGACGGCGACATCCATCTTCGCCAGGCGATGTCCGTTGGTGGCGACCATGCGCATGAAGTCGGGCTTCAGCTCCCACAACACGCCGTTGAGGATCGGCCGACTTTCCTCGGTGCTGACGGCGTACGACGTGTGGCGGATCAGCTTGCGCACGTCGGCCGACTTCACGCGCCAGCCATCGCCGAAGCGAATGGCGGGGAACTGCGGGAAATCTTCCTTCGGCAGGCCGTTCAGCTTGAACTTCGCGCGACCGCATTCGAGGCTCACCTTCTGCTCGCCGGCGGATTCGATCTTCACCGGATTCGGCGGCAGTTCACGCGCCAGTTCCTGCAGCTTCTTGGCAGGAATGGTGATGCCGCCCTGACGCTCGACGTCGGCCTGCACTTCGTGGCTGACGTGGATGTCGAGATCGGTGCCGGAGAAGCGGATGCCACGGTCGGTGGTCTCGACCAGGATGTTCGCCAGGACGGGCAACGTCGTCTTGCCGGGGATGCTGGCAGCGACCGCCGCCAGTCCTTCCTGGAGTTTTTCACGCGCGATCGTAAATCGCATCAGCTCCTCGGAGTGCACCGGATCGACGCCGGGCGAACGCCCTGAGTGGCAATCGAACCGGAGGTCTGAACTGCCATGTGCCGTTCAGTGTGGACGCGCTGCTGTAATGCTGTTCTATAAATCTTTAACAGTCGTAGTCGTAGAGCACTGTCGGACTGTGGAAGAACGCCGGAAAGTACGCTCCGGCAAGGGTTTCGCCAAGCTGGGGCCCTGTGGATCAGCGGGTACAACGTGACCGCTTTTCCGCACCTGTCATCATTCGCCGCCGCTACGGTGTGGACTGCGGCGCGCCGGCGTGGACAGGTGTGGATCATTCGCCGGTTTCCAACAGTCGCCGAACCTTTTCCACACGCGAGGCAAAGGTGATGTCGTCCTTCGCCGCCTGTTCCGCCCGATCGAGCGAATGGATCACCGTGGAGTGATCCCGACCGCCGAACGCGTTGCCTATCTCCACCAGCTGCAGCGCCAGCAGCTCGCGGCACAACAGCATCGCGACCTGCCTCGGCACCGTCAGCATCTTGGTGCGCGTCTTCGACTTCAGCCCCTCGGCCGTGACACCCCATTCCCGGGCCACAGCGGCCTGGATCGCGGCCACGGTGATGCCGACAGGGGTGGGAGCACCGGTGTCGCTGCGGAAGCGGTCACGGAGCGCCTCACGCGCCAGCTCGACGGTGATGTCGGCGTGCTTCAGCGATGCGTAGGCCAGCAGCTTGATGATCGCGCCTTCGAGCTCGCGGACGTTGGAGCGGACGTTGTCGGCGATGACCTGGATCACGTCGTCGGGAATCGTGAGCTCGAGGTGATCGAGTTCCGCCTTCCGCCGCAGGATCGCGACACGGTGCTCCACGTCGGGGAGCGCGATATCGGCCACCATGCCCCACTGGAAGCGACTCACCAGTCGCGCCTCGAGCCCTGGGATCTCCGAGGGCGGTCGGTCGGAGGTGAGGATGATCTGCCGGCCCGCTTCGTAGATGGCGTTGAAGGTGTGGAAGAATTCCTCCTGCGTCGCCTCCTTGCCCTTCAGGAACTGGACGTCGTCCACCAGCAGCAGGTCGGTTTCCCGGTAGCGTCGCCGGAAATCCTGGGTGGTGCGGCTCTGGATCGAGCCCACCAGCTCGTTGGTGAACTGCTCCGTGCCGACGAACGTGATGCGGGTGCCGGCGTCACGCTTGAGCAGTTCATGCGCCACGGCCTGCATCAGGTGCGTCTTGCCCAGTCCGGTGTCGCCGTAGATGAACAGCGGGTTGTAGAGCTTGCCGGGCGCCTGCGCGGCGGCGATGGCCGCGGCGGCCGCCAACTCGTTGCTCTTGCCGACCACGAAGTGCTCGAACGTGTAGCGCTCCGAGAGGGGCGCGAGGTTCGGGTTGGGCGTGGTGGGCTGCCGGACCGGGGCGTCGATCGGGGCGACGAAGAGGTCCATCTGCGGCTTGGTGCGCGCCGACTCGTGGACGACGAACTGCACCTGCAGCGGATGGCCGAGTGCGACGGCCGCGAAGCTCGACAGCAGGCCGGAGTGTTTCGACTCGTTCCAGTCGGCGGCGAACTGATCGGGGACGCCGACGGTGAGGGCCCGTTCGTCCACGCGCAGCGGCTCACACGGCTCGAGCCAGGTGCGGACGGTCTGCTCCTGCAATTCGAGACGGGCGCGATCGAGCAAGCGGGCCCAGGTTTCAGCAGCCGTCAGCATTCCGTGCAGCGGGGTGTAATTCACGAAGGGAGCGCGAGTTTACAGGGACGCACCCCGCTTCGCAAACCGGCGCGATGCTCGATACCGTGTGTCCGGGCAAGTCACAAGCAACCGCAGCTGGCTTGACCGAAGTGCTTGTCCTGAATAGGTTTGGCACTCTTTCCAAGAATCTCAGCGAACGCACCTGGAGTACATATGGGCAAGCCCACGTACCGCCCCCGCAACAAGCGTCGTATCCGCAAGCATGGCTTCCGCGCCCGCATGGCCGATCGTTGGGGTCGTGCCATCCTGAGCCGTCGCCGCAAGAAGGGCCGCAAGCAGCTGACCGTGATGCTGCCGGACAAGTACGCCGGCGCCTGAGTCGTTCCGGTTCTCGCGGGACCAACGTCTCACGAGAAAGTCGGATCTGGAACGGGTGCGTCGTGAGGGGAAGCGTGTGCGGGCGGCTCATCTCGAGCTCCGTTACGCGGCTTCCCCTTTGTCGTGCGCGCGGGTCGGATTCATCGTGCCCAAGCATGGCCAGAACAGCGTCGCGCGGAACCGCCTGAAACGGCGCCTGCGCGAGCTCGTACGGGTGACGGTGCTGCCGCTGCTCGGTCCCCAGGACGTGGTGATTCGCACCTTTCCCAGCGCCTACGCGCAGTCGTGGGAGGGGCTCGGTCACGAGGTGGCGGCGCTGTTGAAACGACTGCCCGCGACGGTGTCGGGACGCGCCGAATGACGGGCCCGACCGACGGACCGGAGCTGAACCCGGTGATCCGCGCGTCGCGATGGACGGCGACGGCGATGATCAGGGTGTACCAGCTCTTCATCTCCCCGCTGTTTCCCGCCTCGTGCCGCTATACTCCAACCTGTTCGGCGTACGCCGTGGAAGCGATCGAGCGCCACGGCGTCGTTCGCGGGTCATGGCTGGCGGCCAGGCGCATTGCCCGATGCCATCCGTTCCGCCCCGGCGGACACGACCCTGTTCCCTGACCCTCCCGACTGCCGCATGCGACGCGAGCGCACCATCTGCCGCCCGCCTGCGCGTCGCCTGACCTTCGACATCCCAGTATGAACAAGCGCATGCTGCTCGCCCTCGCCCTGTCGGCGGCGGTGATCGGTCTCACACAATTCCTGTTCCCCCCGGCCAAGACGCCGCCGAAGCCCGTGGCATCGGCGACTGCGCCGGCCGCGACGCCGCTGGCGCCGGGTGCTGCCGCCGCCGTGTTGCCGTCGGCAGTCGCCGCGCAGCCGGTGGCCGGCGCGAGTGCGGGCGTGGCACCGGTCGCGGTGGATACTGCGGCGTTGTCCAGCACGCGCAGCACGATCCGCATCAGCAGCGTGGGTGCGGCGCCGGTGTCGGTGCGGCTCAACGGCTACAAGCCGCTGACCAAGGGCTCCACCGAACCGAGTGTGGAACTGGTGCGCGCCAATGAGGCGCTGCTGCGTTACGCGCTGATCGTGAAGGAGCCGGCCGGCAACAAGGTGATCGACCTCGCGACGGTGCCGTTCACCGCCACGCGCGTGGACGACCGCACGGTGACGTACGACGGGCAGAGTGGCGCGGCCACCGTGCAGATCACCTACACCTTCCAGCCCGACAGCTTCCTGGTGCGCGTCGGCGGCAAGGTGTCCGGACTCACGTCACCAGCGTTCCTGCGCGTGTCGCTGCCCAGCGGCCTGAATTCCAGTGAGGCCGACAGCACCGAGGATCAGCAGCACCTCGCGGTGGCGATGAAGCCGGTGCAGGGCAACACGCAGAGCGTGGCGTTCAACGACCTCGATCCCGGCGAGCAGGAGCTGAAGTCGGGGCCGTTCATCTGGGTGGCGTCAAAGAGCAAGTTCTTCATCACCGGCCTGCTCACCGGCGCCGGCGACCGTCCGTTCGACGAGGTCACCGTGATCGGTGGCGCGAAGACCGGCAAGGTCGAGAGCCGCGTCGAGGCGACCGCGCTGCAGTCACTGCAGGATGGCACGTTCCGCTTCGAGCTCTACGCCGGGCCGCAGGAGTGGCGCCGCCTGGTGGCACTCGGCCGCGACTTCGAGAACAGCAATCCATACGGCGGCTGGCTGCAGGGCTTCGTGCAGCCGTTTGCCACGATGGTGATGAAGGCGCTGCTCTGGATGCACGAGACGTTGAAGCTGAACTACGGCTGGGTGCTGGTGATCTTCGGCATCGCGGTGCGCCTGCTGCTCTGGCCGTTCAACCAGCGTGCCATGCGCACGTCGATGAAGATGCAGATCCTGCAGCCGGAGCTGCAGGCGGTACAGGAGAAGTACAAGTCGGATCCGCAGAAGATGCAGGCCGAGGTGATGCGGGTGTACAAGGAGCACGACATGAGCCCGTTCAGCGCGCTGTCGGGCTGCCTGCCGATGCTGCTGCCGATGCCGGTGTTCATCACGCTGTTCTTCGTGTTCCAGAACACGATCGAATTCCGCGGCGTGCCGTTCCTGTACCTCGCCGACATCTCGCAGAAGGACCCGACGTTCATCATCCCGCTGCTGATGGCGTTGAGTGCCTTCCTGCTCAGCTGGATCGGCTTGCGCGGCATCCCGCCGAACCCGCAGGCGAAGATCATGGCCTACATGTTCCCGGCGATGATGTTCGCGTTCTTCTTCAGCGCCGCGGCCGGATTGAACCTGTATTACATGGTGCAGAACATCGCCGCACTGCCGCAGCAGTGGCTGATCTCCAACGAGCGGATGAAGTCGAAGGGGAAGCCGGTGGTCTACAGCGAGAAGGGCACGCCGGCAAAGCCGAAGAAGGCCTGAGCCACACCATCGCCGAAACGACACGAGGCGCCTGCATCACGCAGGCGCCTCGTGTCGTTTGCCCGCCAGTCAGCGGCGGATCAGGCGCTGGCGGCAGCCGACTGGCGACCCACATCCATCAGCGCGCGCGTGCTGGCGCGCAACGCCCACGCGATGCCGCGCTCCGCGACGGCCGGTGCCACCAGCGAGTGACCGAGGTAGTAGCCGGCGCGCTCCGGAATCACGTGGCGTTCCACGGTGCGGGCATCGTCGCTGGTGCCGTCACTGAGCCAGCGCAGGCGGAGCCCAAGGCCGTTGCGATCGAGGTCGGCGCCGATGGTGCGCGCAAGCAGCGGCTCCAGCTCGCGGATCCGAGCGTACTGACGGCGGCCATACCCCAGGTATTCCCACGCTGCGTAGCCGCTGCAGACGGCCTGTGCGGCGTGCGTGGCGAGGCCTTCGTTGACCAGCAGCTCGCGCAGGGTGGCGCGCTTGCCGGTGTCCCAGAACGAGTAGTAGCCACCGTTCTGCGCGACCAGCGTCTTCAGGTCGGCGTCGCTGTCCCTGGCGGTGTAGCGCACGCCGTGCGCGATTTCGTGCGCCAGCCAGGGCGGCAGCAGGGCAGGGTCGAGGCCGAGTGAGTCGGTGTCCGGATTTCGCTCACCGGTGAAGTGTTCGAGGCAGACGAACGCCACCGGCCGACCATCGATCACCAGCTCGCCGGCATTGGCTGCACCGACGCCCACCATCAGCACCACATCCGGCTCCTCGGTGATCTCGAGGGTGCTCATCGCCTGCGCCATCGTCTGCCGTGCACGCAGCACCAGCGGCTCACGATCGAGCACGCCGAGCAGGTCGCTGCGATCGGCCGCCACCGTCTTGCGGATGATCTCGCCGACGTGTGGGCCGGTCGGATCCACGACGTAGTTGTCCCAGTACGCGGACAACAGCGCCTTGTTCGCGGCGAAGTAGCGCTCGTACGCGGCTACCCGGTCTGCGCTCTGCAACACAGCCAGGAAGTCGGGGAGCAAATTGATGAGCATCGGCCTTATGATCAGATATCGTGCGATGCCCGGGAGCCTGGGCGGTAACGAGCCACGCGGGATTCTACGGCGCGACGTGGACACGTACAAGGGAGCAAGTTCGTGACCAGCCTGCAGCCGATCGATCTGGTCTGCCCGGTCTGCGACAATCACTTCCGATCGCAGTCGGTGCTGGCCACGAACTCCTTCGGCGGCAAGCGCACCGATTTTCACGAACGGGCCGCCGGCGCACAGCCGCTCCCGTACCTGGTGCACTGCTGCACCGCCTGCGGCTACAGCGGCGTGGCGCAGGGATTCGCCGAGAGCACCGAGGTGACGCCGCAGGTGCGTGCGCAGGTGCTCACCGTGCTGACGCCGCGCGTTGCCGCCGAGGGGCTGGTGGCGGCCAGCGAGCGGTACGAGGCGTCGGCGCTGGTGGCGGAGTGGAAGGGTGAACATCCACGCCACATCGGTGACCTGCTGCTGCGCGCGGCCTGGTGCTGCGTGGACGACCAGGATCACGAAGGCGAACGATACTTCCGTCGTGCCGCGGCGGTGCGCTTCGACGAAGCGCTCGCCCTGCACGGCACGGTGCCGTCAGCGGAGCGCGCGGTGCTGACCTACCTGATCGGCGAGTTGTGGCGCCGCATCGGCGACGAGCGTGCCGCCGCCGACTGGTTCGGCCGCGTCGAGGCGGAGATCGTCGACGCCACCGAGCAGCAGTGGGTCATCGAGGCGGCGCGTCAGCAGCGCGATGCGCCGCAGGAGTGGTTCGGCTGACGCTCGGTGCGTCGTTCGACCACCTGGTCGTGCCGACGCGTGCAGGAATTCCCTAACGCGTCCCGAACAGGCGGTCGCCGGCGTCGCCCAGCCCGGGCACGATGTAGCCATGTTCATTCAGCGCGCGATCGATCGCGGCGCAGATGATCGGCACGTCGGGATGCGCGGCCCGCAGTCTCCGGATCCCATCCGGCGCCGCGACGATGCACATGAACGTGATCCGCTCGGCGCCGGCCTTCTTCAGCGACGACACCGCCGCCGCGGCACTGCCGCCGGTGGCCAGCATCGGGTCGAGCACGATGAAGGCGCGGTCCGACGCGTCGCCAGGGACCTTGAAGTAGTAGTCCACCGGTTCCAGCGTATCGTGATCCCGGTACAGCCCGATGTGGCCGACGCGTGCGCCGGGCACCAGTCGCAACACACCCTCCACCATGCCAAGACCGGCGCGGAGGATCGGCACCACCGTCAGCTTCTTCCCCTGCACGGCGACGCCGACGTGTGATTCCAGCGGCGTCTCGACCGGATACGGTTCGAGCGACAGCGATGCGGTGGCCTCATAGGCCAGCAGCATCGCGATCTCGTCCACCAGTTCCTTGAAGAGCTTCGTGGACGCGCTGCGATCACGCAGCCGCGTGACCTTGTGCTGCACCAGCGGGTGACGGACGAGCGTGACGCCGTCCATCTCGGAGATCGGTTCGTGTGACACGCGGTCAAGATGCCGAGTGGATGCTGGCGAACGGAAGGGTATCACGGCTCGTATCTTCTGCGGGACGGTGCGGTCGGGGTTACCCGCCACGTGACTTTGGTGTAGCTACGACGCCTGAGTCAGATTCGCTCGACCATTCGCCAGCCTCGTCCACAGCCCACGACCTTCGATGCAGATCACGTTCTCCGGTGCCGCCCAGGAAGTCACTGGATCGTGCCACATTCTCGAAGTCGGCGGGCGCACCGTACTGCTCGACTGCGGCCTGTTTCAGGGGCACCGGGCCGACTCGCGGCGAAAGAACGAAATCCTGCCGCTGCCGGTGGATCAGATCGACGCGGTGGTGCTCAGCCACGCGCACATCGATCACGCAGGGCGACTTCCGTTCCTGGTCCGCTCGGGCTACGACGGGATGATCCACGCCACCGCTGCGACCCGCGACCTCTGCGCGATCATGCTGGCCGACTCGGCGCGCATCCAGGTGAAGGATGCGGAGTTTCTCGAACGTCGGCATCAGGAGCATGCCGAGCCGCTCTACACGCCGGAAGACGCGGACCAGGTGTTGAAGCAGATGATCGGCATGCCGTACGATCGCTGGTTCGACGTGGTGCCCGGTGTTCGTGCGCAGTTCATCGACGCCGGCCACATCCTCGGCTCGGCGTCGGTGGTGCTGGAGTGCACCGAGGCCGGACGCACCGTGCGGCTCGCATTCTCGGGCGACGTGGGGCGCGCGGGACTGGCGATCATCCGCGATCCGCAGCCGCCGCAGAAGATCGACGTGATGATCATGGAGTCCACCTACGGCGATCGTGACCACCTGCCCATCTCCGACGCCCGTGCGGAGCTGGGTCGCATCGTGCGCGAGACGGCCGGTCGCGGTGGCCGCGTGATCATCCCGGCGTTCGCGGTCGGGCGTGTGCAGGAACTGGTGTACGACCTGCATGCACTGGCGCGCGCGGGCGAGATCCCGCGGCTGCCGATCTACATCGACAGTCCGCTGGCGACCAGCGCGACCGAAGTGTTCGAGATGCATCCCGAATGCTTCGATCGCAGCGAGGACCTGGTGAAGGCCGTGGAGGAACTGTTCCACTTCGACCTCGTGCACTACACGCGCGACGTGGCCGAGAGCAAGGCGCTGAATGCAATGCACGGTCCGATGATCATCATCTCGCCGTCGGGGATGGCGGAGTCGGGACGGGTGCTGCATCACCTCGCCAATGGCGCGTCGGACCAGCGGAACACGATCCTGGTGGTCGGCTTCATGGCCGAACACACGCTCGGTCGTCGCATCGTGGAGAAGCGCGAGTCGCTGCGGATCTTCGGCACCAACGTGCCGTTGCGCGCGCAGGTGGAGATCCTCAACGGATATTCGGCGCACGCCGACCGCGGTGGGCTGCTGGCCTGGCTCGACACGGTGAAGACCACGTCGCCGCAGCTCACGCGTGTGCTGCTGGTGCATGGCGAGCCACCGGCGCAGGCCGCGCTGGCGGCGGCCCTGACCACGAAGGGGTACCATGTCACGGCGCCGGCACCCGGCGACCGGGTCACGCTCTGATGTCGCCGGCGGCGGCGGAGGCAGCCGATGGGTGAGGCGACGAGCACGCGCGGCGCGGCCGCCGGACGGATTCTCGAGGCCACCAGCGCCTGCATCGTGCAGAAGGGTGCGGCCGACGTGAGCCTGCAGGACGTGGCGGAGGCGGCCGGTGTCAGCAAGGCGCTGATCCACTACCACTTTCACGACAAGGGCGAGCTGCTGGCGCGACTGGTGGAATGGCTGCGCGCCGGCCTGGTGGCGCGGCAATCGACGGCGCTGTCCGGCGTGTCGGGATCGGCGGCACTCGACGCCCTCTGGCAGTGGCTGTCCGACGAACTGGAACGCGGCGACCTGCGTGCGTTGCTGGACCTGTCGCTGGTGCAGGGCGAGGCGGTGCAGGCGGCGGTGCGGATCACGGCCGCCGAGCGCCGCGATGCGGCGACGCTGGTGATCACGCAGCTATTCGATGCGCTCGGGCTCAAGCCTCGCGTGCCGTCGGCGCTCATCGGCCATGCGTTCGTGGCCTTCGTGGATGGACTGGCGCTGGACGGCGTGGTGGAGCCGGAGCGTAACGCCCGCATATCCTTCGACGTGTTCTGGCTCGCGATGCTCAGTCTCACGGACTGACGACTCCGACACCTTCCCGCGTGGCTCGACGACAGCGCTCCGCGTCCAGCGGCTTCGCCCGGCTCATCGGCCGCGTCCTCATCCTGCTGATCGGGTTGTGGGCGGTGCTGGTGGCGGCCGTGCTCCTCGCCGGGAACGTGGATGCGGCACGACCCGCGGATGCGATCGTGGTGCTGGGCGCCGCGCAGTATGCGGGACGTCCGTCACCGGTGCTCGAGGCACGACTGGATCATGCGGTGGCGCTGTATCGTCGCAAGATCGCGAAGACGCTGATCTTCACCGGCGGCCGAAAGTCGGGTGACATCAGCAGCGAGGCGGCGACCAGCGCGCGATACGCGCGTCGCAAGGGCGTGCCGCAATCGGCGATCGTGATGGAAGACGAGAGCCGGAGCACCACGGAGCAGATGCACGCGGTGGCCCGCATCGCGAAGGCGCGGAAGTTCGAGAGCGTGGTGCTGGTGAGTGACCGCTTCCACATGCTGCGCCTCCTGCTCACCGCACACCGACTTGGCCTCACGGCACACGGTTCGCCGACGCGCAGCAGCCCGATCTCGCTCACCGAGATGGCGGGGATTCGTTATGTGCTGGCCGAGTCGGTGAAGGCGCCGCTGGCGTTCCTGCTGGAAGGGGTCGACGAGTAGGTCGTCACCTGAGTCGTGCGCGTGCGCGGATGCACCACGTGCCGCCGCACGCGCGCCTCAGGCCGCGGTCGTCAGTCGACCACGAAGTCGACGCCGGCGAGGCGGGCCATCTCGGCACGCCAGGCATCGTGCAGGGCCCGGAACCGGGGCGAGCGACCGGTGCCACCGATCGGGGCGCCGTCGAGCTGGGTGATGGGCACCACGCCGCGGATCGAGCTGCTGGCGCAGGCGGCGTCGGCATGCTGCAGCGCTGCGATCGGCGCCTCGACTTCCTGCACGGTGAGGCCGAGTGAGGGTGCGAGCGAGAGGAGCAGGCCGAGGGTGGTGCCTGTGAGGGCACCGGTGGCGGCGGAGGGGGTGAACAGCGTGGCGTCGGCGAACCAGCAGATGTTCGATGCCGTGCACCCGATGATGCGGTCGTCGGTGTCGAGCACCAGCGCATCGTCCACGCCCTGGCTGTGGGCCTCGCGGAGGGCGAGCACGTTGCAAGTGTAGTCCAGCGACTTGATGCCGGCGGTGGCGCGCCGGGCACTCCAGCGCCACTGGCTGGTGATCAGCGTGAGCCCGCGCTCGATCACTTCCTCGCGCACCGCGATGCGCGGGGTGAGGGTGACGATGGACCGGGACGCGCCACCGCTGAGTCCGGCCATGCCGGGGAGGGCGTCGCCGCGGGTCAGCGTGAGGCGCAGCACCGCGTCGGGCACCTGCATGCGGAGCGCGGTCGCGGCGGCGTCGGCGATCAGGCCACCGAGGCCGTCCGGTAGAACCAAGCCAAGCCGTTCGGCGCCGCTGGCCAGTCGGGCGAGGTGGGCGGCGGCCATCGGGGCGACGCCGTTCAGCACCCGGATCGTCTCGAAGACGCCGTCGCCGAGCATGAGCCCGCGATCGAAGGCGGAGACGGCGTGGCTGGAGTCGGTCACCGCCTCGCCATCCACCCAGGCGCGGATGGGCGAGCTGCCGCGCGCGGTCATCGCGCCCCCTCGGTCCGGACCGCCTTCCCTCGTGCGGTGACCACTGCCGACCGCACCACCTGGCCACGACACGTACGCAACACTGTCTCCGGGAGGATCTGGGGGCGGACCGACGAACGCACCGGCTCACGACGACCGATCACCTGCCACCGGGGTGGCGGCCGGGATCGTGCATGTGGTGAGGGTGCGCGGCGAATTCTAGTGCAGTGTGACAGAAGGCTCCTGGCAGGCGGGCGCGTCCTCTGGCCCGATCCGGCGTTGCAACTCCTCGCGATACCGCTGGTATCGCGCGGACTGGGCCTTGGCTCGCGCCAGAATCCCTCGCCCGCCTCGAGCCTGGAGCCTTCTGTCACACTACACTAGCGCGTCGGGCGCCGGGGACAAGCAACCCCGATGTCGGCTGAACGACCGGGGACGATGGACCCGGGGAACGTCTGGTGCGGTATGAAGGGTACGGCGAGCCGTGTGTCGGATCGCGTCGGTCTCTTCGGGCTCATCACTGGAACATCATGGTGTCAGTGCTGCGACAGATTCGCAGCACTGATTTGTGAATGTTCGCTGTTGAGTTGCTTCCAAGGCCGGCGCTGGCGAATGTCATGAAACGGTGGGCGGTCAACACCGTATGTGTGGCGGCAGCGGAGCGCAGGCGTTCACACTGGTTCAAACGCACGACCACTACAGAAGAAAGGAGCAGAAACGAATGAAGAAGATTCTTGTTGGCGCAGCGGTGCTCGCGTCCCTGACCGCTGTCGCACCGACCGCGCAGGCTCAGCAGGCTGGCGGCGTCGTGTTCGGCATCTCCGGCGGCCTGAACGTGCCGATCGGCGACCTGGGCGATTCGCAGGGCTCGGGCTTCGGCCTGATGGGCCACATCACGGGCCGGCCGGGGTCGTTCCCGCTCGCCATCCGTGGTGACGTCGGCTTCCTGACCAACCCGGGCAAGACGATTACGCCGATCGGCGGTGGCCAGAGCTTCTCCACCGAAGGCGTGACCTGGACGACCGCGAACGCGAACGTGATCTACAACTTCGAGGGTGCCAAGGACGCCACCTTCGTCCCGTACATCATCGGTGGCGGCGGCATCTACAACGGCAGCGAAGGCATCGGCACCAAGCTCGGCCTGAGCGCTGGCGGCGGCGTGACGTTCAAGCTCTCGGGCTTCGACGCGTTCACCGAGGCGCGTTTCACCAACATCTTCACCGACGGCTCGTCGGCACGGATGATCCCGATCATGTTCGGCGTGAACTTCAAGCCGTAACATTCGCTGCGCCCTTCCGGGGGCGTGCCGACGGCGCCCGGTCCGCGATCTCGCGGGCCGGGCGCTTCGTCGTTCCGGCACCCCGCTCACCGGCGGCCACACCACACTGGTGAGCGACGGGCCGATCGGCTTTCATTCGCGCTCGCATGCACCGTCCATCTCGCGGGGGTGCGCGCGTGGTGCACCGATCGGTCCCGCATCCGGAGCCCGGCTTGATGGCTGACACACCGCATTCGTCGCTGCCCGGGCAGCCTGGCCCCGGCGTCCCCGGCATCACCAGCACCGCCTACGACGATCCGACGCTGGGCTTCCTGCCGTCGGAGCAGCCGGAGATGGACGGCGAGCTGGAGACCGACCAGACGCTGTGGGCGGTGGTGTTCGCTGGCGGCATCGGGTCGCGCTTCTGGCCGCTGAGCACGCCCGAGCGACCGAAGCCACTGCTGCGCCTGGTGGGTGACCGGCCCCTGATCGCCGACACGCTGAGCCGCCTGCACCCGCTGATCCCGGCCGAACGGACGCTGGTGCTGACCAGCGCCGACATCGCCGATGCGATCCGCGCCGCGATTCCGCAGCTGCCGCTCAAGAACATGCTGGTCGAGCCCCGCCCGCTGGGCACCGCCGCCGCGCTGGCGTGGGGCGCCCAGGAGATCATCAACCGGATGGGCCGGAGCACGGTGTTCTGCGCCCTGCATGCCGACCTCTCGGCCCAGTACGAAGACGAGTTCCGTCGCTCGATCCGCCGCGCCGCCACCTACGCGGCAGGCGAGGACGCACCGCTCGTCGCCATCGGCGCCCGCCCCACCCGACCCGACACCGGCTTCGGCTACATGCTCGGCGGTACCGAGCTGGAGCCGGGCATGGAGCTGGCCAAGGGAGGCGCCTGCCTGGTGTCACGCTTCGTCGAGAAGCCGGGCCCGATGCAGGCGGAAGAGTTCATCGCCGACGGTGCGATGTGGAACGCCGGCATCTACTGCTGGCAGGCGGGCGCCGTGCTGGATGCGCTCGAGGCCCACACCACCGAACTGGCCGACGGCCTGGCCTACCTGGCCTCGGGCAAGGTGGATCGCTTCTTCGGCATGGTGCAGTCGGTCTCGATCGAGCGCGGGCTGCTGGAGCGCATCGAGAACCTGGTCTGCGTGCCGTCGAGCTTCGGCTGGGACGACGTGGGCACGTGGGCCTGCCTGCGCCGCGTGCGCGAACTGGACGACACGGGCAACGGCGTGATCGGCGATGCACTGCTGGTGGACGCGGAATCGAACGTGGTGCACACCGAGTCGGGCCGAGTGGTGGTGTACGGCGTGAACTCGCTGCTCGTCGTCTCGCTGCCAGGCGTCACGTTCGTCACGTCGCTGGAGCGTGCCGCGGAGCTCAATGCGCTGTTCGACGGGCTGCCGAAAGAGCTGCGTCGCAATCCGATCGCCGAGCTCTGAGCGCGACTCGTCCGTTCTCCTGCATTCGCTCCGCAGTCAAGACGCGAGCTCGGTGTGCTGTTGCATGCCCCGTCTTAGCGCGTGAGATCGCAAACAATGTTCACGCGGGGGCCGCGGGGGACGCGGAGGGGTCCGTGTGTGCGAGTGATATCGCTGCGGATTGGGGGCATCGCTGACCGCGTTCGGGCTTCTGCCGCGGCGCGTTCATCTCGCGGCCGCGAGCGTTCGAGGTAATTAACGGCCATGCTTTTTGTAGGAACTGCGGGTGGCGAGTGCAGTTCCAACAGCAATTGCGATGCGTCGTCGTGAAGCGACGCGCGCGACGCGGGCTGAAGGTCTGCCTGCTTGGTGCGGCTGCTGTGCGGATACGTGTCGGCGGCCGCCGCTCGCGGAGTGTCGGCATGCGAGCGGAGCCCCCCGCGTCCCCCGCGGCCCCCGCGTGAACATTGTTGACGATGCCTCGGACGCGTAGATGCCCGCGGAGGCAGGTAGCGTCCGGCTGGAACGACACGCAGCTGTCACCGGAAGGGGACAGCCGGAAGGGATCGCAGACGGTAAAGCGTTCAGGAGTAACACTTTACCGATCTGGCTCGGCTCGGCATCGGTCGTGCCTTGGTGAGGGAACACGCAGCGAAGGTCGCGCTTCCGCTGCTGATCTCAACCGGAGCCCTCCCCATGTCGATTCGTCGTTTCGCCCTTGCCTCAGCCGCCCTGCTGACCGTCGCCGCTCCGCTGGCGGCGCAGCGGAGGCAGGCCCCGATGTTCACCGTCGAAGGTGGCGCCAACTATCAGGCGCTCCGCGGCGACGTGTTCTCGGACCTGAATGACGGGCGCGGTGCCGAGGCGCAGTTCACCGTCGGCATCAGCAACCTCTCCCTCTCGGCCGGATACCAGCGCTCGTGGCACGATGTCGTCGGCACGTCGCGACAGGCCACGCTCTCGGGCTTCTACTTCGAGCCGCGCCTCGCGCTGCCGTTCGCTGCCTCGAACTTCACGCCGTATTTGTACGGACGCGGCGGTGTGCTGGAGCGTGCCGAGTCGATCAACGATGAGGAATTCACGTCGAACGTGACGCAGCTGGGTGGCGGCGTCGGTTCGCAGATCTACCTGGCGAAAGGTGTGCACCTGAACCTCGCCGGTGGCTACCAGTTCCTGCGCGCCGGCAAGAAGATCGCCGATGACACCCGCGCGAACGGTGGTGCCTTCGTGATGCGGGCGGGACTGACGCTGGGCGGTAATTCATCGGGGTGGGCGCGCGACCCAGGCTACTAAACCAGCCTGGCCTCCCCGGCCCCGCATGCACTCAGGCATGCGGGAGTTCCTTGAACTCGCGTCTTTTGCGCCCTTGGCGGCGTTCTTCAGACGCCTGACGGCGTTGAAGAAACCGCGGTCGATCCTCACAATACCTCGCGGTATTGCTGCGGTCTCCGCCTCGGCAGGACGCAAAACTCGCTTCGTTCAAGCCGGAGTGGGTCTTCGATTGGCGACTGCCTTGAGACGCCTTCGGCGCTGAAAGGCTCTTCTCGCCGGAACGCAAGACTCGCTTCGACACCGCCCTGCGGCACTTCGGTGCTGCAGGGCGGTATCTTTTGCTGCATATGCAGATACCGATCGAGACCGAGACGCTGGCCAACGGGTTGCGCGTCACCTATTCCGAGGATCACGTGGCGCCGTTGGTGGCCGTGAATCTCTGGTACCACGTCGGGAGCGCGAACGAGCGCGAGGGTCGCACCGGCTTCGCCCACCTGTTCGAGCACATGCTCTTCCAGGGCTCGAAGAACGTCGAGGCGAACGAACACTTCGAGCTGGTGCAGCGCGCGGGTGGCACGCTCAACGGCTCCACCTGGCTCGATCGCACCAACTACTTCGAGACCGTGCCAAGCAACCAGCTCGCGATCGCACTCTGGCTGGAGGCCGATCGCATGGGACGCCTGCTGCCGGCGATGACGCAGCAGAAGCTCGATACGCAGCGCGACGTGGTGAAGAACGAACGGCGCTGGAGCGTGGACAACCAGCCCTACGGCACCTGGTGGGAGAAGCTGCCGGCGCTCACGTATCCGAGCACGCATCCTTACCACCACTCGCTGATCGGGTCGATGGAGCACCTGAGCGAGGCGTCGCTGGAGGATGTCGCGGAATTCTTCGCCACCTGGTACACGCCCGACAACGCGGTGCTGACGATCGCCGGCGACTTCGACCCGGTGGAGGCGCGCACGCTGGTGCATCGCTACTTCGGCGAGATCCCGCGCAATCCGGCACCACCGTCGCGCCCCGACTTCTCCGTCGCGCCGCGATTCGAGATGCCGCAGCGCGAGGTGGTCGAGGATGACGTGCAACTGCCGCGCGCGATCGTCGCGATGCGCATCCCGCCGTGCGGCAGCGAGGCGTGGTATGCGGCCAGCGTCGCCGCCGCGGTGCTTGGCATGCGGAAGGGCAGTCGACTCTATCGCCGGCTGGTCCGCGAGACGCAGGTGGCGGCGGACGCCAGCGCGTACACCTTCGACCTGACCAAGGGCGCCGACCTGTTCGTGGTGGACGCGACCGCCAACGCTGGTGTGACGTCGGATCGCCTCGAGCAGGCGGTGCACGACGAACTCGATGCGTTCGCGCTGGATGGGGTGACCGACGCCGAGTTGGCGCGCGCGCTGGCGCTGATCGAAACCGACTTCGTGAGTTCGCTGCAGAGTGCCTCCGACCGTGCCGACACGCTGTCGAAGTTTGCGACCTACTTCGGTGATCCCGCGCTCGTGAACACACAACCGGCGCGTTATCAGGCGGTGACGGCCGCAGAGGTGACCGCATTCGCGAAGGAGTGGTGCACGACCGACAATCGCGCCACGCTGCTGTACGTGCCGCGTGCGGCGAGTGAGCAGGAGGAGGCCGCGTGACCGCCATCGACACGAACCTGCGCCCGACACCGGGTGCACCGCGCGCCTATGCGTTTCCGTCGTTCACTCGACACACCTTGCCCAACGGATTGCGCATCGTCATCGCCCCGGTGCGGAAGCTGCCGCTGGTGACGGTGCTGGCGCTGGTGGATGCCGGCTCGGTGGCCGATCCAGCCGGACAGGAAGGCGTGGCACAACTGACGGCCAGCCTGCTGACTGAAGGCACTGGCTCGCTGAGTGGCGCGGCGCTGGCGGAGCTGGTGGAGTCGATGGGCAGCACGCTGGACGCTGGCGCAGACTGGGATTCGAGCGTGGTGAAGCTGACCACGCTGTCGTCGCGGTTGCCGGAGGCGATCGGCCTGCTGGCGCGCGTGCTCACCGAGCCGTCGCTACCCGAAGACGAGTTCCAGCGCTTGCGCCAGGAGCGACTGGCCGACTTGCTGCAGCAGCGCAGTGAGCCGCGCTCGCTGGCTGACGAAGCGTTTTCGCAGGCCGTGTACGCGCCGGGTGCACGCTACGCGATGCCGGATGGCGGCAGCGAACGCTCCGTGCGCGCCATGACGCTCGACCAGCTGCGCACGTTCTACTCGGCGCGCTACTCACCCGCGGCGACGACGGTGGTGCTGGTCGGCGACCTGTCCGAGGAACAGGGTGTGACGATGGTGGAACGGGTGCTGGGCGATTGGCGCGGCGGCACACCGGCACCGTGCACGGCACCTGACACGACGCTGCTCGTGCCGCGCGGTGTGCACATCGTGCGCAAGGCCGATGCGCCGCAGAGCGAATTGCGCGTGGGACATGTCGGACTGCCGCGCCTGACGGCGGACTATTTCCCGCTGGTGCTCTGCAACGCGATCCTCGGCGGGCTGTTCTCGAGCCGGCTGAACCTCAACCTCCGCGAGAAGCACGCCTACACGTACGGGGCGAGCAGCGGCGTTGACTGGAGGCGTTGGGCAGGTCCGTTCTCGATGGATGCCGCGGTGCAGAGCGACGTGAGTGCGGCGGCGGTGAGCGAGATCCTGACGGAGTTCGATCGCATGCGCGCCGAGCCGGTGACGGACGGTGAGTTGTCTCTGGCGATCAGCTACCTGGATGGTGTGTTCCCGATCCGCTTCGAGACGACCCGTGCGATCGCATCGGCGCTGGCATCGCAATCGATCTACGGCTTGGCCGACGACTACTACGACACCTACCGCGCCAACATCCGCGCCGTGACCGCCGACGACATCCTGCGTGTGGCGCAGGCACACCTGCATCCCGATCGCCTGCAGGTGGTGGCGGTGGGTGATCCGGAGCAGATCCGCGAGCCGCTGGCCGCGCTGGGCATCGGTGACGTCACGGTCACCGATGCGGAGGACACCCTTGGACACTGAACCGACACCGATCGAACCGGGTCAGGTGAGCAGCCGTCGTGCGTACACCGGTCGCATCATCAACCTCGATGTCGACACGGTGCGTTTCCCCGACGGGTCGCAGGGTGAGCTGGAGATGGTGCGCCATCCGGGCGCGAGCGCGGTGGTGCCGTTCCTCAGCGATCCGCGCGGCCCCGACCCGCAGCTGCTGCTGATCCGGCAGTACCGCTATGCGGCGCTCGATTTCCTGTACGAGATACCGGCCGGGCGACTGGAAGCCAACGAAGATCCGGCCGAGTGTGCGCGTCGTGAGTTGCAGGAGGAGACGGGCTGCACCGCGACGACGGTGGAGCACATGCACACGATGTACACCACGCCCGGCTTCACCGACGAGAAGATCCATCTCTTCCTGGCCTACGACCTGACGCGCGGCGAGACGAACAAGGACGTGGACGAGTTCATCACCGTCGAGGTGGTGCCGCTAACGCAGGCGCTGACGATGATCCAGGATGGGCGGATCAAGGACGCGAAGACGGCGCTGGGGATCTTGTATGCGGCGGGGTTTCGGGTGGGGGTGTGATTGTGGCGGTCGTCACGCGCCTCGCATCCTTCGCAGCCTGACGGTTCTACAGCGGTCGGAAACGGCTCATCGCAGAACAGAACAGCCGCAGAACCGCACAGCCGCAGAAGAGCGGGTGTGCGCGTGGGGCGACGTTCAAGAATCGTCGGGTGTGGTTTGATACGTCCGCACGCCCAACTCGCGCAGTGCCCTTGCGGCTGTGCCCTTCTGCGGCTCTGTCGATCTGCGGCTGTGCAGTTCTGCGATTCGCTGTTGCTTTTTTGTCGGGCGGATCAGCCTGCGAGTTGACAAGCCGGCCCCTCTTCAGCGACAGCGGACGAGCTCGCCCGTCCCTACCTCCGCGAGGCGGAACCGAACGGAACATCTGCCAATGCAGAGTCCGCCGAGTGTCCCTTTGGCAGGGCACTTCTGCCAGTCCGGTGTCCTTCGCGGGGGACACACCCGCGACGCGTTTGTAGCAAACGCAGCCATAAGAGTCGGGTAAACCCTTCCAGCCACTGCAGTTACAAACTGGTAGCCGCCACCGGAATCTGCGGCATGACCCCTGCCGTAGTGGTAAGGGAACACCGGACGATCCCGTCAGCATGACGGCATGGACTGGTGACGCACTTCAGCCGGAGCATCACATGGCCGAACTCGCACGAAACACCGGAATCCTGTCGCTGCACACGCAGCCGACAGCGCCTGCTGCCCCACCCGCGCCGACCAAGCGCGAGCGGCTGCGCGCGGCGGACGATGCCGATGTAGTGGCCGCGTTCCTGGCAGGTGAGGAAATGGCGTTCGAACTGCTCGTGGAACGCTACCAGACTCGTCTGCTGAATTTCATCTACCGCACCATCGGTGACCGGGAGAAGGCGGAAGACCTCGTTCAGGAAGTCTTCATCCGCGTCTACCGCCACCTGCATCGCTTCGACGCCTCCAAGAAGTTCAGCACCTGGATCTACACCATCGCGTCGAATCTGGCCAAGAACGAACTCCGCAACCGGAGCCGCAATCCGCTGGTGCTGTTCCAGTCGGTGCGCGACAAGTTCGCCGATGACGACGAACGTCCGCTCGAGTTCGAGGATACCGCCGCCCGCCCGGACGACGCGTATCACAAGCGCTACCTGCAGGAAGCCGTCGAGGAAGTGGTGGGCACGCTGCCCGCGCATCACCGCGAGGTGTTCGTCCTCCGCGAGCTGGAAGGCAAGAGCTACGAGGAGATCGCCGAGATCACCGGCGTGAATCTCGGGACCGTGAAGTCGCGCCTCAACCGGGCGCGGGCCAGCTTCGCCGAGCGGATCGCGCCGGCGCTGCGGTAACTGCTCCAAGGGTGGCGACGTTGCCGCCCGAATTTCGATGCGATCGCCCCCGGGAGCCTGCTTCCGGGGGCGATCGTGTTTGCCCCAGTTCCGCTGGACCTCTGGAACTGGCAGGGTACGCGTGGGTATCGTCGGTCACCTATGGATTGCCGCGCTTTCCGACAGCTTCACGGTGACTGGGTCGATGACGTCCTCGACCCGCACGAGGCAGACCGCCTCACCCGACACCTGGTCGAGTGCGCGCCCTGCGCCCGATACGACACCCTGGCGCGACGCGCCCTGCTGGTGGCGCGCAATGCGCCGCAGATCGAGGTCTCGGCCGATTTCTCGACCCGGCTGGCGGCCCGCATCGCCGACGAGCGTCGTCAGCGCATCGCCGACCATGCCCCGTCGCATGTCGAGCGGTCGGCGATCTTCGCCACCTCGCGCGGCGTCTGGATCCGGCGCGCCGCCACCGTCGCCCTGATGGCCGGCGGCACGATGGTCGCCCGCTCCGCCATGACCGGCGGCTCCACTTTCACGGCGTCGATGTTTCCCGGCGACGACACGGGCCCACGCGCGACGTACGACGCGTTCGAGGGCATCACGTCGGCGGCGTCAGCCTCGATGGCGGGCACGCTGAACACCGGACTGGGCGAAATCGTCGTCGTGCGCTCGCTGCGACCGGTGGGCGGGGCACTGTTGCCTCGCTCCGACGACCCGCTCCTCGATGGTGCAGACCTCGCCATCGCCGGCGACGCGTCAGCCACCACCGTCGCTGCCACCGCGCCGCTCTGGCCCACCGCACAGATGGCCGCCCATGCAGCGCATCGCTTCGCGGCGATGGAATTCGGTGACGTGCGACCGGTCACCGTCGTGCATACTCGACGCTGACACCCGTGCGCCGCTGCAGTCGCGGCGGCGCACCGCACCATCCCGACCGCACACGTTTCGCCACGACCGGCTCCGTCGGCCGGGCTATATTCGTCGCATGGCGTCGAAGGACAGCACCCGGCAGTTCATGTCGCACATCAAGGAGCGGGCTTTCGAACCGGCATACCTCTTCTGGGGGGATGACGAGTGGCGGAAGGACGCCGCGCTGCGCGAACTGCTGCGCGGCGCCGTGGATCCGGCGTCGAAGGATTTCAATCTCGACCAGATGCGCGGCGCCGACATGGACGCGGATCTCGTCAGCACCACACTCGGCACGCCACCGATGATGGCCGACCGGCGCGTGGTGGTGATCCGCGACGTGAGTACGATGAAGAAGCCGGCCCGCGCCGCCCTCGATCGGTACCTCGCCAAACCGTCGCGCGACGTGGTGCTGGCGCTCACCGTGCCGTCGGGCGTGAAGCCCGAGGCGGCGCTCACCAACCGCTGCTTCGCGCTGCAGATCGATGCGGTGAGCGGTGAGGAGCTGACGAAGTGGATCGTACGGCAGACCACGCAGACCTTCGGCGCCCAGATCACCGACGGCGCGGCGAAGCTGCTGCAGAGCGCCGTGGGTGACGACGCCGGCTCGCTGATGATGGAGCTGGACAAGGCCGCCAGCTACACCCTCGGTGGCATCATCGACGAAGGCGTGATCGAGAACGTGGTCGGCATCCGTCACGGTGAGACGTCGAGCGACCTGCTGGATGCCGTCGCCGCACGTGATGTGACGGCCGCGGTGGCGCTGGTGGGCCCGGTGCTGGCGTTGCCGAAGACGACTGGCGTCGGCCTCGCGATGGCCCTCGCCACGCAGACGGCGGCATTGGGCTGGGGCGCGGCACAACGTGCCAAGGGTGTGCCGCTCAACCGCCTCGCGCGCGACTACTTCGACCTGCTGAAGCGCACCGGCGCCTTTCCCGGGCGTCCCTGGGGTGAGGCCACCGCTGCGTGGACGAAACACGTGCCGAAATGGACCGTCGCCGACGCCGAGTCGGGGCTGCGCGCCGTGTTGCGCGCCGACGAACGCCTGAAGGACACACGTGCCTCGAGCGATGAGCAGGTGCTGGCGTCGCTGGTGCTGGAGCTCTGCACATCGTCGGAGCGTCGTCGTGCGTGAGCGCGCAATCGTGGTGCTGTGCGCGGCACTGGCCGTCGCGCCACTCGCCGCACTCGGCGCGCAGAACGCCGACTCGATGCTGACCATGCGCGCCGAGGACGTGCTGCAGCGGGTGCGCCGCTACACCACCAGCGACGTGGGTGTAGCGCGTCATCTGGCGGATTCGCTGGTGCGTGTGCTGCCGGCCGATGCGTCGGTGATGCCGGAGGCGCTGTTCGCGAAGGCGTCGATCGCGCCGAGCGCCTCGGATGCGGAACGTGACTACTCGCGCATCGTGAACGAATACCGGTTCGCCAACCGCGTGCCCGACGCGTTGATGCGACTCGCGCTGCTGGAGAGTGCGCGCAACAACCGCGCTGGGGCGCTGCGGCACTTGGACCGACTCCTGCGCGATCACGGCCAGTCGCAGGTGCGATCCCGCGCCAGCCTGATGGCCGGTCGCCTGCGCCTCGAGATGAACGATCCGGCCCGCGGCTGCGAACTCCTCGCCGCTGCCTGGGCCTCCGCGGGCCAGAACGAACGCGACGTGCGCGACCAGGCGGAGACGCTGGGCGCGAAGTGTCCCACCAACGTGGCCGAGCGCGCGAAACGTGATCCGGCGCCGCTGGGCATCCTGCGCGCGCCATCGGAGTCAGCAGCCACTCCCGTGGTACTCGGCACCGCGCAGACGGCGGCGGCGCGTCGCCGGCAGCGCGATTCGGTGCTCGCCGCGCAGGCGGCGCGTGCGGCCGCTCGACGGGACAGCATCGCCCGCGTCGCCGCCGTGCCGCGACCGGTGGTGAGGCGCGACACCGCGCCACCGCGCCCGCCAGCGACGGTGGTGCGCCGCGATACGGTTCCCAGCGCACCCGTCGTGCGCCGCGATACCGCACCGACGCCCGCTCCCGCCGAGGTACGACGCGACACAGCGCCGACGCCACGACGGGCACCGCCGGTCGCAGTAGTGCGTCGCGACACGGCACCGACGCCGCGACCGGTACCGCCAGTCGCAGTGGTGCGTCGCGACACGGCTCCGACGCCGCGTCCCGCGCCACCCGCCGTGCGCACGGAACCGACCGCCGACGTGCCGGCGGCCGCGACACGATTCGCGGTGCAGTTCGCGGCCTACAACGACCGGCCGGGCGCCGAGCAGTTCGCGGCGGTGCTGCAGGGCCGCGGGATCACCGCGCGCGTGGAAGGCACCGAGAAGCCGTTCCGCGTGCGCGCGGGCCGATTCCGCACCCGCGCCGAGGCGGAGGCGTCGGCGGCGTTGTGGCGTCGTCCAGGGCAGGCGGCGATCGTGGTCGCCTACCCGTGATCTCCAGATAAATGGCGGCCGCCAGTACGCCGCTGATGCAACAGTACCGGGACGTGAAGGCGCGCCACCAGGACGCGATCCTGCTGTTCCGCATGGGCGACTTCTACGAGATGTTCTACGAGGACGCGCAGGTGGGCTCGCGCGCACTCGGCCTCACGCTCACGTCGCGTAACAACGGTGGGGCCAACGAGGTGCCGCTGGCGGGTGTGCCGGTGCGCGCGGCGGCGGAATACGTGCGTCGGCTGGTGAGCCAGGGATTCCGGGTCGCGATCTGCGAGCAGGTGGAAGACCCGAAGCTGGCCAAGGGCATCGTGAAGCGCGAAGTGGTGGAGACCATCACGCCCGGCGCGGTGTTCGCGGATGACCTGCTGGACGGCGCGCGCAACAACTTCCTCTGCGCCGTGGTGCATCTCGGTGCGGAGCATGGCGTGGCGGCGATCGATCTCAGCACCGGTGAGTTCCGGCTCGCGGTGCGGTCGGCCATCGAGCTGCCGGCGCTGCTCGGCCGCCTGTCGCCGAAAGAGCTGGTGATCATGGACTCCGATCCGACGATCGCGGAGCCGGGCGTGATGCTGACGCGTCGAGAGGGGTGGACGTTCGACGCGGCGTGGGCGGTGGACGACCTCACCCGTCGCTTCGGTGTGCACTCGCTGGAAGGGTTCGCGCTCGGTGCCGCGTCCACTCCGGCGCTGGCGGCCGCGGGTGCGCTACTGCGCTACCTGCGCGAGCTGCAGCCGGCCGGACTGCCACACCTGATGCGACCGGTGATGGACGCGGCCGACGGTGTGATGCCGCTGGACGAGATGACGCGCCGCAACCTGGAGCTGGTGGAGAGCCTGCGGGGCGGCGGCACCGAAGGCACGGTGCTGGAGGTGCTGGATGCGACACAGACCCCGATGGGTGCACGCCTGCTGCGTCAGTGGCTGCTGGCACCGCTCACCTCGCGCGCGCTGATCGAGGCGCGGCACGATGCGGTGAGCCTGTTCGTGGGTGATGGTGTGGGTCGCGCCGCGTTGCGCGATGCGCTGGATGGCGTGCGCGACGTGGAGCGACTGGCGGGCAAGGTGGCGGCGTCGCGCGCCACGCCGCGCGAAGTGCGTGCGCTGGGCGACTCGCTCTGGCGCCTGCCGTCGGTGCGGAGCGCGCTGGAGGCACTGCTGCGCGACGGTGTGCTGCCCGGCGCCGATGCGGGGCGGGTGACGGCGGTGCTGCACGGCTGGGACGATGCCGCCGACATCGCGCTGCGCGTCCGCGCCGAACTGGTGGAGCGTCCGCCGCTCACCATCGGCGACGAGCCGACCATCGCAACCGGTGTCGACACGGAATTGGACGGCCTGCGTGAGCTGCGCGACGGGGGCCGCGATGCGATCGCGTCGCTGCAGGCCGACGAACGTGCACGCACGGGGATCACGTCACTCAAGGTCGGCTACAACCGCGTCTTCGGTTACTACATCGAGATCAGCAACGCCAATCGCCAGGCGGTGCCGGCCGACTATCAGCGACGCCAGACACTCACGGGTGGTGAGCGCTACATCACGCCGGCGCTGAAGGAGTTCGAGGAGCGGGTCCTGACGGCCGCCGATCGCATCGACAGCTGCGAACGCGAACGTTTCGAGGCACTGCGCAGCGCGGTGGCCATCGAGACCGCGCGACTGCAGCAGATCGCGCGGCGCATCGCTGAACTGGACGTGCTGGCGGCCTTTGCCGACGTGGCGGCGCGCGAGGGATACGTGCGGCCGCAGATGACCGATGGCTTCGAGCTGGTGGTGGATGGCGGACGACATCCGGTGGTGGAGCGGATGATGCCGCGCGACCAGTTCATCCCCAACGACGTCACGCTCACCGACGACGCGCGCCTGATCGTGCTGACGGGTCCCAACATGGCCGGCAAGAGCACCACGCTACGCCAGATCGGGCTGATCGCGCTGCTGGCGCAGGTGGGGTGCTTCGTGCCGGCACGGCGGGTGGTGCAGGGCATCGTGGATCGCATCTTCACCCGCGTCGGTGCCAGCGACAACCTGGCCCGCGGGCAGTCCACCTTCATGGTGGAGATGAGCGAGACGAGCGCCATCCTGCACACCGCCACTACGCGCAGCCTGGTGCTGCTGGACGAGATCGGGCGCGGCACCAGCACCTTCGATGGTGTCAGCATCGCGTGGAGTGTGACGGAGCACCTGCACGACCGCATCGGCTGCAAGGCGGTATTCGCGACGCACTACCACGAGCTGACGCAGCTGGCCGACACGCTCACCGCCGCGCGCAACTGGACCGTCGACGTGCGCGAGGTGGGCGACGACGTGCTCTTCCTGCACCGTCTCAAGCCGGGCGGCGCCAGTCGCAGCTACGGCATCGAGGTGGGACGGCTGGCGGGCTTGCCGGCGTCGGTGCTGCAGCGCGCGCGGCAGGTGCTGGCCACGCTCGAGGCGGACCAGCCGGCGCGTCGCAGTACACCGGGTAAGGCGCGTGATTCCGAGCAGACGGAACTCTTCCTACCGCCGTCGGTCGAGGCGCACCCGCTGATCGCGCAGCTGCGCGCACTCGACGTCAACGCGCTGACGCCGATCGAGGCGATCGCTCGGCTCGCCGACCTGGCGACGCAGGCGCGCCAGGGCTGAGCGTCGGGTCAGCCCCGACTCGCACGGCGGGGTTGACGGTGCGCACGTTCGCGCCTGCTGCGTACATTTCCGGTCCGCGCGGGGTCTCGACCCGGCGCGCTTCCCTCCGGAGACCTGCGACCATGACGTTACGGCCCACCCTGGAAACACCCGCGATCGACCCGAACGTGACCACGGTCGACCTGCTGCGCGCGAAGGCCGACGGCCTGTTCCGCATCGCCGACGAATGCATCCGCCAGCAGGATCGCTGCGCCCACCTCGGTGCGCTGAGCTGCGCGCAGACCGAGAAGCGCCTGGCACAGAGCGCCGCGCGCCATTCGATCGAGGCGCTGGCGACGATGCTCGAGAGCTACGAGAAGTCATCGTCGTCGCTGAAGGTGGATGGCGCCGACGAGGCCTGGTGGCGCAAGGCGAACGCGATCTGGATGTCGTCGCGCGAGTTCGCACGCCGGCACCGCGGCACCGACGCGGCCTCGAAGGATCTCGACGCCCCCGACGCGGGTCGCTTCGGCGAGTTGGCGCTCGACTTCGAGCTCGAGGCTTCGGCGCTGCTGGCACTGCGCCAGGCGACCGACGCGTACCGTCAGGTCCGCCCCGACGCCGTGTGACGCACCCGTCCGGCGCAGCGCCCACCGCGCTGCGCACGTTGGTGGCGGGTGTGGTGGATTACGCCGGCCTTTTCCCGCCGGCTTCGCTCGACATGCCGACGGCGGTGGCCAACTACGCCACCTATCGCGCCAGTGACGACGCCTGGATGCTGGGCCGGTTCGTCGTTCCCGCAGCCCGCCTCGACGAATGGACCGCAGCGATCGCGGCCCTGACTCCAGCCGATGCGCTGGCGTGGAACGGTGCGCATCTGAGCGTGCTGTTGAGCGGTGAGTTCGCGCACGAATCGGCACAGGTGACGGATTTCAATGCGCGCGCACCCTTCGGCGTGCGGATCGACGTGCTGGAGGGGCGCACGCCGAGCGTGGATGCGGTGCTGGCGATGGCAGCGGCGGTGCCGGACGACGTGACGTTGTACTGCGAAGTCCCGCATTGTGACGACCCGCTGGAGCTGCTGCAGGCGGTGCAGCGCGCACGCGTCCGCGCCAAGATCCGTACTGGTGGCGTGACGGCCGATGCGTTCCCGTCGCCGGCGGAGATCGTGCGCTTCCTGCGTCGCTGCCACGACCTCGACGTCACCGCGAAGTCCACCGCCGGCCTGCATCATCCGCTGCGCGGCGACTACCGCCTGACGTACGATGCCGACGCGGTGCGTGGCACGATGTACGGCTTCCTCAATGTCTTCCTTGCCGCCGCCGCGATCCGTGCGGGGGCATCTGACTCGGTTGCGACCTCGATCTTGCTCCTCACCGATGCAACGGAGATCACGAGCGGGGAGCTGGGGATGACGGCGTGTGGAGTCGAGATCTCCTCCGGGGTGCTGCAGACCATGCGTGCAGACGGGCTGGTGGCGTTTGGGTCGTGCTCTTTCGTCGAACCGGTCTCCGAATTGCGAGACTTCTACAGCGAGGCGGCACCGTAAAAAGTGTTCACGCGGGGGCCGCGGGAACAGCTTTGAGGGGTCGGTGGTGGTGGAAGGGACGTGAGCGGGGGCTGAACTGCTTTTTGTGGGAACTGCTCGCGCGGGGCGGAGCTGGCTCGTGCGAGAGACGTCGTTGATTTGTGTTGTGGCAATGGGAGCTGCAGCACAAATCGGTGACGCAGTTCCACAAAAATTGCGATGCCGAATCCTGCGCGACGTCGCTTCTTAGATCACGGAGCCCCCCGCGTCCCCCGCGCTCCCCGCGTGAACATTTTTTGCGATGCCTCGATGCAAGACAGTGACGAGAATGCGCACCAATTCCATGAATAGCGAAGGCAACTGATGGCAACGAACGAAACGCACGACCCGAATCGCACCAGCTGGGTGACGGGTGCCAACGCACCGGACAGCGACTTTCCGATCCAGAACCTGCCGTTCGGCGTCTTTCGTCGTCGGGGCACTGGGGAAGCTGCGCGGGTGGGGGTGGCGATCGGGGAGATGGTGCTGGACGTGGGTGTGGCGGGGACGATCGCGGCGGCGCAGTTCGATGGACATGCGAGCTGCGTGGCGGCGTGTGCTCACGCGTCGCTGAATGCGCTGATGGCACTGGGACGCGCACCGCTGACTGCGTTTCGCTCGGCCATCGTCGATGCGCTCGATGCACGGAACACCGATGCGGCCACCACCCTCGGTGCGGCGCTGCTGCCGATGAGCGAATGTGAGCTGCTGCTGCCGGCGCAGATCGGCGACTACACCGATTTCTACGCCAGCATCTATCACGCGACCAACGTCGGCAGCATGTTCCGGCCCGACAACGCGCTGCTGCCGAACTACAAGTACGTGCCGATCGGCTATCACGGCCGCGCCAGCTCGATGGTGCCGAGCGACACGCCGGTGCAGCGGCCCGTCGGTCAGCGGAAGGGGCCGAATGACGCCGAGCCGAGCGTGGGGCCGTCACGGTCGCTGGACTACGAGTGCGAGGTGGGCGTGTTCATCGGCAGCGGTACGGCGATCGGCGAGACGATTCCGCTGGCCAGCGCCGAGCAGCACATGTTCGGCCTCTGCCTGGTGAACGACTGGTCGGCGCGTGACGTGCAGGCGTGGGAGTACCAGCCGCTGGGGCCGTTCCTGGCGAAGAACTTCGCCACCACGCTCAGTCCGTGGGTGGTGACGTTGGATGCGCTGGCGCCGTTCCGCGCGCCGGCCTTCGTGCGCGCCGAAGGCGACCCGGCGCCGCTGCCGTACCTGCAGGACGCTGGCAATGAGCAGTCCGGCGGCGTGTCCATCACGCTCGAGGTGCGGCTGCAGACGGCCGCGATGCGCGAGCGCGGCGATGCCCCGGTCGCGGTCAGCCGCACCAGCTTCACCCACATGTACTGGACCCTCGCCCAGATGGTGACGCACCACGCCATGGGCGGCTGCAACCTCCGCCCCGGCGACCTCTTGGCCAGTGGCACCGTCAGCGGCCCCACCAAGGCCGAGCGCGGCTGCCTGCTGGAGCTCACCTGTCGCGGCGCCGAACCGCTGACCCTGCCGAGCGGCGAGACGCGCGCCTTCCTCGAGGACGGCGACATGGTCGAACTCGCTGCCTGGTGCGAGGCGCCCGGCGCGCGGCGCATCGGCTTCGGTTCGTGTCGAGGGACCGTTTCTCCTGCTGTGCTCTGATCGTCGGGAGTCAGCGACACCGCAAACAGCAACGGCAACGGCTTATCGCGGAAGGGCAACAGCCGCAGAACTGAACAGCCGCAGAAGAGCCTGACCGGACGATGATGCTGGGCAGTTCCCTCAAAATCGATTTTGAATGGGAACGGCGGTGGTGCTGGGCGCAGGACGTCGCCCCTAGACGACCTTCTGCGGCTGTCGCAGTTCTGCGGCTGTTCAGTTCTGCGATAAGCCATTGCCGTCGATCTCAGCGGGTCGAAAAAGTCGGTCGAAGGCGCAGCAAGAATGCGTAGGAAGCGGGTTCCGCGGTGGGGCGCGCATATTTGTGGTTCGCTGAAAACACTCCGACTGCGACGCTGGCTGCCGGCATGGGGCGGTGGCGCGAGGCTGACATGACTAGTCCCGTGGTTTCCACTGCCGGCGCCGGCAGCCACGTCGAGCGGCATCGCCGCCCGTACGACTCCGTGCTCGACACCATCGGCTGGACGCCGCTGATCCGGCTCTCGCGCGTGGGTCGGGGGGTGAGGACGCCGCTGTACGGCAAGGCGGACTACTTCAATCCTGGCGGCAGCGTCAAGGATCGCATCGGGCTGCCGATCATCGAGGCGGCCGAGGCGAGCGGGCAGCTCAAGCCGGGCGGCGTGATCGTCGAAGGGACCAGCGGCAACACCGGCATCGGGCTCGCCATCGCGGCGGCGCACAAGGGCTATCGCTGCATCTTCACCATGCCGGACAAGATGAGCCAGGAGAAGGTGCGCCTGCTCAAGGCGTTCGGAGCCGAGGTGATCGTGACACCGACTGCGGTCGCGCACGATCATCCCGACAACTACGTGATGATGGCCAAGCGCATCGCGCACGAAACGCCGAATGCGGTGCTGGCCAACCAGTTCTACAACCTCGCCAATCCCGACGCGCACTATCGCACCACCGGCCCCGAACTGTGGGAGCAGACCGAGGGTCGCATCACGCACTTCGTCGCCTCGGCGGGCACGGGCGGCACGATCAGCGGTGTGGGTCGATTCCTGAAGGAGAAGAATCCGGCGATTCAGATCATCGGCGCCGATCCGAACGGGTCGATCCTTGCCGAATACTGGCGCAGCAAGGGCGCCAGCGAGATTCACGGTGCGCCGTACAAGGTGGAAGGCATCGGGCAGGACAAGGTGCCGGGCACGCTCGACATGAGTGTCATCGACGACTACGTCACCGTGGGTGATCGCGAGGCCTTCGCGATGTCGCGTCGCCTCACGCGGGAGGAAGGCGTCTTCGTCGGCGGCTCGGCGGGACTGATCGCGCATGCAGCGCTCAACCTCGCCCGCCGCATCGATGATCCGGATGCACTGGTCGTCACCTTCCTCTGTGACACCGGTGAGCGCTACCTGTCGAAGCAGTTCAACGACGAGTGGATGCGCGAGAACCAGATGCTGGATTCGGATCGCGCCACGCTCAGTTCCCTCATCAGCCAGAAGGACGTCAGCGCCCCGACGCTGATCAGTGCGCAGCCGGGGCAGAGCGTGCGTCAGGCGTTGCGTCTGATGACGATGCACGACATCTCGCAGCTGCCGGTGATGGACGGGCAGAACTGCGTCGGCAGCATCAGCGAGTGGTCGTTGACGGGTCGCAGCCTGGAGAACCCGAAGATGCTGGACGCGACGGTGAGCGAGGTGATGGACTCGCCGTATCCGGTGGTCGAGGGATCGCAGGTGGTGGATACCGTCGTGACGCTGCTGTCGAAGACCAATCCCGCCGTACTGGTGCGCGAGCACGGCAACATCGCCGGCATCGTGACCCGCTCGGATGTGCTCTCCTATCTCATGTCGCGCTGACGATGCTGCTCACGGTACTGCTGGGTGGAACGTCGAGTGAACGGAACGTGTCACTGGCGAGCGGGTTGCGGATGGCGGCGGCGCTGCGCGAGGCGGGCCACACGGTGCGCCTGCTCGACCCGGCGACCGGTGTGATCGACGCCGCACGTGAGGCGGCGTGGCGCGAGCGCAGCGTGGGGGCGACCTGGCCGAGTGCGGAGGAATTGTCCGCGCTGCGCGAAAATGATCAGACGCCGACGCTGCCGACGCATAGTCTGGTGCGGGATGCCGACTGCGTAGTGCTGGCGCTGCATGGCGGGCAGGGCGAGGACGGCACGGTGCAGGCGCTGCTGGACGTGGCGGGCGTGCCGTACACGGGCAGCGGGGCGATGGCGACGGCGATCGCGATGGACAAGGACATGACGAAGCGGATCCTGCGTCATGCCGGGGTGCCGACGGCCGACTGGCGGATGACGCCGGTGGCGGCGGCCGATGCGATCGCCGCGCTGGGATTGCCGCTGATCGTGAAGCCGAACCGCGAGGGGAGCACGGTGGGGCTGACGATCGTGAAGGAGCCGGCCCAGTTCGATGGGGCGGTGGCCGAGGCGCACCGGTTCGACCGGGAAGTGATGTGTGAGACGTTCGTGCCGGGTCGGGAGCTGACGGTGCCGGTGCTGGCGGGGTCCGCGTTGCCGGTGGGCGAGATCATCGCGGTGAAGGAGATTTACGACTACGAGTGCAAGTACACGCCGGGGATGGCGCGGGAGGAGTTCCCGGCCGACCTGACGGCGGAGCAGACGAGTCGGGTGCAGCGGTACGCCGAGGAGGCGTACGTCGCGCTGAAGTTGCGGGGGTGTGCGCGGATTGACTTCCGGCTGACTGCCGAAGGCGAGTTCTTCTGCCTGGAGGCGAACACGTTGCCGGGGATGACGGCGCTCAGCCTGGTGCCGCAGAGCGCTGCGGCTGCGGGCGTCTCGTTCGTATCGTTCTGTGATCGACTCGTGTCGGATGCCCTGAGTTGAGGTGTGGCTCGGGGGATCGTGAACAATGTTCACGCGGGGGGCGCGGGGGACGCGGGGGGCTCCGTGAACGGACGACGCTCCCAGCGACAGACGCACCGGCATGTACGTGAATGCGGGCAAACCTGTCGTGGTTCGACAACCGGATAATTGGTGGGGTTGCCGGGTGGGTCGATCGGGCGGAGTTTGAGGGGGCGAGGTCACCCGGGCGGGCGCGTGATCGTCGCTGGGGGCGGAACGTGACTTGCCCTGATTGAACGGGCGGGCGCTTTCAGCGCCGGAACCGCGTTGTCTGCAGTGTGTCCTATCGTCTGAACGCCGTCGTTCACGTCCATCGCCGCGGTTGCGCATGTCCAGTCCCCTCAGCACGGAGCAGGAAGGTCCCGGCGGCTTGTCGCCTGCGGTGCTGTGGCTGCTGGTCTCGAACGTGGCCGTGTATTTCCTGCAGCAGACCGTGGTGCGTCCCGACGACCTGCAGGGGATCTTCGCGTTCTCGAGCGCCGATGTGCTGACGCGGTGGTGGACGCCGCTGACCTATGCGTTCCTGCACGGCGACATCTGGCACATCCTGTTCAACATGATCGCGCTGTGGCAGTTCGGGCCGCGCGTGGAGCGCCTGTTCGGCACGTCGCGATTCGTGCGCTTTTACCTGTATTGCGCACTGGGTGGTGCGGCGCTGCACTTCGCGCTCTCGCGTGGCAGCAACATCATGCTCGGTGCGAGTGCAGCGGTGTTCGGCGTGATGTACGCGTTCGCGCATGCCTGGCCGCGCACGATGCTGCTGTTCTTCGGCGTGATCCCAATGCAGGTGCGGTGGTACGTGACGGGCTTCGCCGCACTGAGCCTGTTCTTCGCCGTCACCAGCGGCGGATCGGGCGTGGCGCACTGGGCGCACCTGGGTGGATTCGGCATGGCCTGGCTGCTGGTGCGCCTGCCGTCTGCGCGCCGGCTTGGCACCTGGCAGGAACGCTTCAACCCCGCCCCCGAGCTCCCAGAAGACGACGCCCTCCGCGCCGTCCCGCCGCGCACGACGATGCGCCCACCGCGTGCCGCCGACTCGACTGATGCTGCCGATGACGTCGTGGCGCGCAGCAATGCCTTGGTGCAGCGCCGGCAGCCCGTGGCGGCGCCGCAGCGGCCTGCGGTCACCGCCACGATTGTACCGACACAAAGCGCCACTGAAGAGCTGAATGCCTTGCTCGACAAGATGTCGAGCGGTGGTGGGCGGTCGAGTCTCAGCGAACGTGAGCAGGAGCGGCTTCGCGAGCTCTCCGAGATTTTGCGCGGCAAGTCGTGAAGCGCTGATTACTCGCGTTTGCTCGTGGCTTCTGTGCTTGGCGCGAGATCGCTAACAATGTTCACGCGGGGGGCGCGGGGGACGCGGAGGGGTCCGTGAGCGATTCAAGGACGTCGCGCGGTGCGGACAACTTTCTGGGGAACCGCGCTCGCGAGTTTCAGCGCAATTGCACCTCACGCTTTTTTCGCTCAGATGGAGTGATGCGCGCGGAGCCCCCCGCGTTCCCCGCGGCCCCCGCGTGAACACTTTTTCGCTGGCCTGCGAGCGACAGAATGCGGCGGAGCCGTCCAGGGAACGCGCCCGCGGAGTGGGCAGAAAAAGAGAGCCCCCCGGACTTGCCGGGGGGCTATACCGCCGGGGTGGACCTGGCGGAGATGGTCGGCGGCATGCACCGCAGAACCGATGGGTGTAGTCTGGCCGGAGGTACAGGCTGGTGCAAGTGCTGCTTGCGGGGTCTGGGCGCGGTGCGCTGACCCTCGTGTTCGATTTGGTCTCGGCTGCGCGGAGGGCCGACTTGAGCGAGCGGGGGTGTGGTTCCGGGCGGGGCTAGATTGCGGGAGCCGAACCCTCTTACCGAACACGCGCGATGCCGAAGCCTGAGCTGCTCGAGACGTTCCCGAATCCATATGCCGACCGGGCCTACGAGATCCACATGATCTGCCCGGAGTTCACGTCGCTCTGCCCGCTGGGCGGGGTGGAGACGGATGCGGCGGAGCTGAGCCTGTTGCAGGGCGGGGCGCCGGACTTCGCGACGATGTACCTGACGTACGTGCCGGGGGAGTTCTGTGTGGAGCTGAAGTCGTTGAAGCTGTATCTCTGGTCGTTCCGGAATGATGGCATCTTTTATGAGCGGGCGGTCAACCACATTCTGGATGATTTGGTGAAGCTGACGAGTCCCCAGTTTTTCGAGGTGAAGGGGGATTTCGCGGTGCGGGGGGGGATCAAGTCGGTGATTACGGCGAGGTATGGGGTGAGGCCGGCGGGGGTATGATGCCGTGGCGCCTGCTACCTTGGAGCCGCGAACGCGCGTGGGTTGATGGGGGTGGGGGGAGGCGGTAGGTTGTGGGTCTTAGGCCAGGTAGCTCAGTTGGTAGAGCAGCGGACTGAAAATCCGCGTGTCGGGGGTTCAATTCCCTCCCTGGCCATTGAGAAGCACTCGAGCGATTTGGACGGGCTGCAGCCGATGGTTGCGGCCCCGTTCCGTTCCGCGCTCTTTTCACGGCGACACCTCAACGTGATAGCGCGATGCGCGTTGGACGATTGCGACCGGCACATCGAATGCGCGCTGCGCAACGGCTGCCAGCCTCATCGGGAACGGTGCGTCCCGCGCACCTCACGTGGTCACGTGACTATCGCACGCCACGTGCGTCCTTATGCATGCTGGCCGTGGTGCCATCGCTGGATTCGTCACACTGCGGTTTATATAATCCACCGCGCGCCGCCCGCACCCTGTGCGACCACCGACCACGGGTGTAGTCGACCGCTACGATCCCTCCAGCTGCCAAGGACCTGATGCGCGCGATGCTGCGGCGACTCCTCCGGTTGAGCGCGGTGCCACTGCTCCTGGCCTGCGCGCCCGCCGCCACGGAGAGCAGCACCCAGGCCGGCACTACCGACACCCCCATCGTGCTGCGGGTCGCCCTCCGTGACTCGGCACTGGTCGTCGGTGACACCGCGCAGCTCACCGTCACCCGCACACCAGCCACCGAGCCGACCGGCACCCTGACGTTCACCAGCAGCGACACCACGGTGGTCGTGGTTGCAGCGACAGGCCTGGTGACGACGCGTGGTGCCGGCCGGGCCACCATCACCGTGCGGCAGGCGACGAGCAGCGCGGCGGTGGAATTGACCGTGGCCAGTGCCGTTGCACCGTCGCCGGTGGACACCACACCCAGCACCCCACCGGTCAACGCCAGCGCCTGGCGCGAGACGTTCACCGGTGAGACACCGGTACCGACGCCATTCAGTTCCGACGACTGGAACGTGCAGCAGTACAGCCGCGACGAGGACACCTGGCTTAAGCCGTCTGCGATGCAGGCGCAGCACGCACACGACTGCGGCGGGCCACCGCTGGTGCACACGATCAGCACCTATGCGCAGCAGGTGTTCCGCTGCCGCGATCACGTCATGACGGCGGTGAGTGAGGGTGGCTACGGCACCATCGTGCTGACGCCCAATCGCATGCTGGACTGGGCCGCGGGTGAACAAGTGCTGCGGTTTGCGGTCAACACGGCCACCCAGTCGCCGCGAGACTGGTGGGCGGTGTGGCTGACACCATTCGCCGACGTGCTGCCGGTGCCGACCTACGACTGGGCGCCGGCGTTGAACGGGTATCCGCGCACCAGCGTGATGCTGGAACAGAGCAGCGACGGCGTCTGCCCGGCGGTGGTGGTGAACTACGTCCACACCAAGCTGCCCTGCAACGCATGGCAAGCGCTGTCGGAGCGCATGGCGGTGAGCTTCTCCGTGCGCACGGTCATCGAGCTGAGGATCAGTCGCACGCACATCAAGGTGTGGATGCCGGAGCACGGGATCGTCTTCACTGACGCCGACCTGCCGGCACCGCTGTCGTTCACGCAGGGCGTGGTGCAGTTCGCGCACTACTCCTACAACCCGGCCAAGGATTGCCCGGCGGGAAAGACCTGCGGCCCAAACACCTGGCACTGGGACGACATCGACTTCTCCAACCCGGTGCCGTTCCGCATCATCAAGGCCGACGTGCGCGCGGTGAATGGCGACAACGTGCGCGTCACATTCTCCGCACCGGCACCGGCGAACGCCACGTTGCGACTCACCGGCGGTGGCTACCATCCGCTGCTGTCGTTCGACAATGGCGTTACGTGGGTGCAGCCGACGACTGCGACCTACAAGCCGAAGGATGCACCGGAAGCACAGTATGCGACACCGATCCCGGCGGGCGTCTCGTCGATGCTGGTGAAACGCGGCCCGGTGATGGTGGACTGGTGGCCGAACGGCTGGGTAGCGCGCGACTTCACGATCTGGTCGCGGTAACGCACACACGCACCGGCAATGGCGCACGCAGCAGCGCGTTTCACGGCAACAACTGCTCGCGGTACGCGGTGGCCATTGCTCCCTCGGTGAACTGACGCAGCGCGCGAATCCTGGCCGCCTCACCCAACCGCGCACGCCGCGCGTCATCGGTCAACAGCGCGTGCATTGCCACCGCCAGTTCTGCTGGAGCACGCGGCGCCACAAGCAGCCCTGTTTCGTCGTGTGCGATCGCGTACGGTACGCCACCGACCCTGGCGCCGATGCTCGGTACGCCGTGGAACGCAGCCTCGACGAAAACCAAGCCGAAGCCCTCCACGTGCGACGGAAGGACGAACAGGTCGCTGGCGGCGTAGAGAAGTGCCGCATCGGGGATACGCCCGAGAAAGTGTGCGTGATCACCCAGCATCGTCGCCGCCATCGCTTCCATCGCCTGGCGCGATGGACCGTCACCACCGACCACGAGGTGCACCGGGCGCGGACACGGTTCGAGCAGCGACATCGCGGTGATCAGGTCGGCGAAGCCCTTGTCCGGCACGATACGCCCCAGCGAGCCGACGATGAGTGCATCGGCAGGCAGCCCGAGTGCCGCGCGCGCGGCGCTGCGGGTTGGTGTGGCGGCAGAAGGCCTGATGCCTGGCGGGATCTCCACGATCTTGCTCCGACTGACGCCGGCGTCCACCAGGATCGCGGTCATGGCTGGCGTCGTGACGGTCACCAGGTCACATATCCGGCTGGCTAGTGCGGTCATGCGCCTGGTCTGCGCGCCCGAGATGGGAAGGGCATGGTGCACCGTAGCCACGCAGCGTTTGACGCCCGCGAGACGGATCGCCATCACGTCCCACACCGAGATGTAATTGCCGCCGAAGTGAACGTTGACCGACGTGATGCCTTTCGCGCGCACGAAGGCACGCATCGCCAGCATGTGACGCACGTCGCGGCGCTGCATGACTTCACGAATCGCCGCACTGGTCTCGATCGGCGCGCCCATCTGCTGCGCCAATGGCAGGCAGCCGACACCACCGTCATCGGCCTCGGAGAACACCGTCTGCACCGTGACGTCCAATGCGCGGAGGCCCTGCGCCAGCGTCAACACGAAACTCTCCGTCCCGCCAACGACATTCGACGTGCAGATGAGAAGCAGCTGATCCGCGCCGGCGTGTTTCATTGGCATCGTGAAAGAATTTGACTCGCTGCGTCGCTGACCTGACGCGTGCATATATACCACCAACCAGCAATGCGCGAGCGCTGATCGATCGTGCAGCCGCCACCTGATGAAGGCCGAGCAGAACGCGCCGCTCGGCCCGGCACTTGCGATGGGCTTCGAGACCTGCTCACACCACCAGATGGTGGTCCGGCGGGCGACCGGGTGTTCATGCACGGTCACGAACGCATGTCTGGGCCGCCCAGCGTGCAGCGGTGACAGCCAGCCATAGCCAACGACAGCACGGTCACCACCGCGCTCGAATGGGCCGAACGCACAGCGAAGCGGTCAGTTGCCCACGGCAGCTGGCCCGCTCGTCGCCGCGCGCAGCGGTACCGCGTGATTGCCGGTGGTGCCCTCCCACGCCGCCCTCCCGGCGAGGCCACTGCGCAGCCGTTTGCGAGTGACACACCGACCTCAGCAGTCGTCACAATGACTGAGTGTCGCCGAACCATTGAGTCGACTTCAGTTCTGGAGTGTGGAATGCGGTTGCAAACGCGGGTCCTTCTGTCAGCGATGATGCTGTCGAGCCTCGGCGTCACGGCGTGTCAAGACCGCCAGTTGCAGGATGGGTCGTCGGTCCTCGGCTCGTATGGGCCGAATCTCTCGCTCTCGCGGGATCAGCTCTCGCCACTCCCGTCGGGCGATGCGTACTACGACCTGAGCGGCTCGCCCGCCGCCCCACTGGCGTTCAACGAGACCGGCTGGGACGTGCAGCTGTACTCGCGCGACCGCGAGACATGGTACGCACCAGAGCCGATGGACGCCCACCACGGCATGGATTGTGGCGGCTACCCCGGCATGCACACGATCACGAAATACGAAGAGCTGGTGTTCCGCTGCCGCAACCACATCATGACCGCTATCAAGGCGGGCGGATACGGTGTCGTCATGCTGACGCCGGATCGGATGCTGGACCTGAGCAAGGGCGAGGCGGTGGTGCGTTTCGACCTCTCCACGCTCCAGACCTCGGATCGCGACTGGGTGGACGTGTGGCTGTCCGCCTATGACGACAACCTTGCCTTGCCGGCCGCGGCGTCGGCACCGGGCCTGCATGGACCGCCGCGCAACGGCCTGTGGATCGAGAAGCGCGGCAACGGTGCCTTCTGTCCGCACTACGTGCGCGATTTCGTGGTCACGGAATTGAACTGCAGCTGGTGGACGAACCTCGCGGACAAGATCGCGCTCAGCGCCGTGGCGCGAAACGTGGTGGAGATCCGGCTGACGCAGACACACGTGAAGGTGTCGATGCCGCTGGACTCGATCGTGTTCGCTGATGTGGACCTGCCCGCGCCGTTGCCGTTCAACGCGGCCGTGGTGCAGTTCGGGCACTATTCCTACAATCCGGAAAAGTGCGAGTGGGACTGCGCCAACCTGCCGCCCAAGAAGGCCAACACCTGGCACTGGGACGAGATTCACATCGCACCGTCGATCCCGTTCGGCATCATGCGTGGTGATCGCCGCTATGTGGATGGCACGGGTGGCACGGTGACGTTCGGTGCTCCCGCCGCCGAGGGCAGCAAGCTGCGCTTCTTCGCGGCCGGCGCGGCGCCGGAAATCTCGTTCGATGCCGGCAAGACCTGGCAGGCGCCGATCGAGCAGGCGATCGGCCAGGATGGCGGCACGGAGCGTCAGTACTTCACACCGATGCCGAGTGGCGCGAGCAGGGTGATGCTGCGTCCGAAGGCGACGCTGGGTTCGTGGCCATGGCTGGACGTCTGGATGGCACGTGACTTCGCGGTGTGGTCGCGCAATGGCGGATCGGTGATTCCGACGCCGACGCCGACACCCACTCCGACGCCCACGCCAACACCCGAGCCGACGCCGGAACCTGCGCCACCACCGCCAGCGCCGGTCGCGGTGGCGTCGGTGAGTGTCTCGCTGGCACTCAACAGCATGGCCGTCGGCCAGACCGTTGCCGCAACGGCCACCACGCGCGATGCCTCCGGCGCCACGCTCGCGGGTCGCACGGTGACGTGGACGAGCAGCAACCCGAGCGTCGCGGTCGTCAACGCCTCCGGTGTGGTGACCGCAGTCAGCGCCGGGAGTGCGCAGGTGCAGGCAACGAGTGAAGGCGTCAACGCCAGCGCCACGCTGAGCGTGACCAACCCGCCGCCGCCCACGGTGGCCGTGAACAACGTGGTGGTGACGGTGAGCACGAACACGCTCAATCCGACCCAGACCGTGACCGCAACGGCGTATCCACGCGACGCGGCCAACTCAGTGCTGACAGGCCGCACGGTGGCTTGGGCCTCGAGCAACCCGGCGGTCGCCACGGTGTCGTCGGAAGGCCTGATCACGGCCGTCGCGATCGGCTCCGCCACCATCACGGCGACGTCGGAAGGGAAGTCGGGCAGTACGTCGATGATCGTTGCGCTGCCAAAGGTCGGCAACGTGGTGGTGACGACGCCGTCGAGCGTGCTGCGCGTGGGTCAGTCGTTCACTGCCACGGCATGGGTGCGTGACGCAGCGAATTCCGTCCTCCCGGGTCGCGTGGTCACCTGGTCGTCGAACAACGCGCGCGTGGCCACGGTCTCCGCGACGGGTGTGGTGACTGGTGTGTCGCCGGGCAGCGTGAAGATCACGGCGACGAGCGAAGGAAAGCGCGCGGCCGTGAGCCTGAGCGTGATCCGGTAGCGAAGCACAAGCCGGCATCAGCATACGACTGATGCCGGCCATGAAAACAGATGATTCTCGTGGTTCACGATCCAGTGCGGGTCGTGGACCACGACGTCATTTACCTCACAAAAAACGTCAGACTTATCCGCGAGCGAGAATGCATTACGATCTGATTGCGAAGCGTGGTGTCGCGCATGTGTTGCGCGCTTGAGATCGTGGTGCGACATGGTAGACTGTCCGCACGATCGTCGAAGCACGTCACCGCCTGAAAATCGCTCCGCCATGTTTTTCGCCATCCGAAGGAAATTGAAGCGGGTGGTTCGTCGCCCCGCGCTGTCAGCGGTCAGGGAAGCGTTACGCATCCCATCAGGGCAGATCAGCATGGAGGAAGCGCGATTCCTCGGCTCGTTATTGCCAGCGCTGCCCGCCGCGCGACCGATCATCGAAGTCGGCACGCTCTTCGGCTGGTCGACGCGCGTGATGGCGCTGTACAAGCCACTCGACGCTCCGCTGATCACCGTGGACATGTACTGCTGGAATCCGCTGGGGCTTTCCGACGCTGATCACTTCGCGATCACATCGTCGATCCTCGAGGAGAGCAAGCAGACGCTGAACGTCACGCAGGTGCGCATCGACAAGGATGTCTTCTATCGCGAGTATGCGGGTCCGGCGCCGTCACTGATCTTCCTCGACGCCGACCACACATACGAAGCCACACGCGCCGACTTGCAGTGGGCCAACAGCTTCCCGGACACGATCGTCTGCCTGCATGACTACCGGCCGGAGTGGCCGGGCGTGATCGCGGCCGTGGACGAATTCGGCGGGCCGGCCTCCATCGTCGGGACGCTGTGCACGCTGAAGCCGAAGGCGGAGCGCTTCCGGGTGCAGTAGCCGCGTCAGCGACGCAGCGCCCGCCGCAGCAGGTCCACATGACTGCGATCCATACCGCCGAGCGCCCAGAGGCCGAGCAGGTACATCCCCAGCGCCGGCACCACGATCCACACGCCGGCGCTCCCGGCGCTCAGCATCCAGTACAACGCTCCTGCCATCGGCACGGCGGCAAGCGTGAAGCGGCCGGCCTGCCACATCGTCTCGCGCGACAGAAAGCCCGCCGGTACGATGCGCAACAGCGCCACCAGCAACACCAGCTCGATCAACGCGTCGGACAACACCGCACCGGCGGCGCCGTTGCCGAACCGCGTGTGGCCAAGCCACGAGAAGAAGAGGCACGACGGGATGCCGGCGGTGCAGACGACGATCGACGTCGCCACCAAACGCTTCTGCTGCTCGCGTGCGTTGACCATCGTGCTGAGGATGATCGTGATGTAGTACAGCAGGCAGCAGATGCCACCGAGCCGAAGGACCGGGATCGCCCCGGCAAACTCGCGCGTGTAGAGCTGGTCGATGATCACGCCGGGAATCAGCAGCATCACCACCGCGATCGGCACACCCACGACCAGCACGATCTCGAGTGCACGCCGTCCCAGCTGTGCAAAGGCTTCCTCGTCGCCGGCATGGTGCAGCCGCGTGAAGGTCGGCAGCAGCGCGGTGCTGACGGCCACCGGCAGGAACATGGTGGTGCCGACCAGCTTCCAGGCCACGTTGTACCAGCCGACGGTGCGATAGTCCGCCACCATCGAGAGCACCAGCACATCGGTCTGCCCATACAGCGTCAGGAACGCGGTCTGGCCGAGGTACGGCAATCCGGCCACCAGCAGGAACCGCATCACCTCGCGTGAGGGGCGCAGCGTGGAGAACAGATGCGCCTGCGCCGCGCGCAATCGAACGACATGCATCGTGGCCTGCGCCACGGAGGCCGCCACCGCCGGCACGGCGAACAGTGCCAGCGGCGCGCGGGCGATCACCAGCAGCAGCGACGCACCGGAGCTGATCGCCTTGTCCACCAGTGCGACGAATCCCTGCCGGCGGAAGCGTTCCTCGCCGGCCAACGCGGCGCCGAACACTTCGTTCACGCCCGCGACCAGCATGCCCATCGCGCCGATGGCGAGCAGGCCGAGCATCATGCCGCGATAGCCGAGGACATACCCAGCGACCAGGGTGACGACACCGCAGACGAGGGCGAGCGCCACGCGGAGTGCCAGCGCATTCATCACCAGTGTGCCCATTCGCGCTGGCGTGCGCGCGATTTCCTTGGTGAGCACCGGCCCCATGCCCCACGGCGCCAGCACGAAGCAGACGGTGACGAATGCGGTGGCCGTCATCAGGCGCCCGTACAGGTCGGGGCCGAGGTAGCGCGGCACGAACAGCGTGACGACGAAGGTCAGCGCCCAGCTCACCACCTGCACGCCGACGGTGACGAACACGTTGCGCGTCAGGCGCGCGCCGTCCACCAGCGGTACCGCCGCGTCACCCTCGGCGCCGGGTGAGCCGGCCACGCTATTTCCTCACGGCGGACGTCACGGAGTTCGCATCAGTGACCGTCATCTTCGCGCGCGCCGACTCGCGATACAACCGGAATCGCCGGTCGATGCCGAAGGGCCGGCCGGCCCTGAAGCCGACCAGCAGGTGGCGACCGTAGGCATCGGGTGCCCAACGCCCCTGGGTGAGCAATTGCTTGACTTCGTAGGCCCGCGAGCGCGCGACGGCCCGCGCAAACAACCAGGTCGCCTTCACGTCGCCGCAGCGAATGTGCTTCCCGTAGAACGCCCCATCGCCGATGCCGTAGTTGCGCAGCGTCTCGGGCCACTGGTCGGCGGTGCGGGTGCCGTAGTGATCGACCTTCACGCCCGGCGCGAGCAGGATCACGCCGCCGAAGCGCCAGGTGCGGTAGGCGAAGTCGAAGTCCTGCGACGAACGGAGCGGACCACCGCCACCGAGCGCTTCGTCGAAACCGCCGACACGATCGAGCAGTGAGCGGCGGATGGCCATGTTGGCACCCATCCCGAACACCTTGAACCCCTCGCGCAGGCTGAGACGCTCCTCCTTCTCGAACGTCAGTGCGGGCACGATCACGCCGCTGGCGACATCGGCTTCCAACTCGGCGGGGATGCAGACCTGTCCGTAGAGCAGGTCCGCATCACGGTGGCGATCGAACGCTTGCTCGATCTGAACGAGCCAGTCTTCCGGCACGATCACGTCATCATCGGTGCATGCGATGATCTCACCGGTGGCCACGGCGATGCCGCTGTTGTAGGCGGCGGAGAGGCCGGCGCGCGACAGGTGGTGGTGCACGATGGCGCAGCGGTCCAGATGCGTGTTGGCCAGTTGCTGCACGATGACCTGCGTGCGGTCGTCGGTGCTCTGGTCCATCACGTGGATGTCGAACGCGCGGTGAGTACAACGGGCGACGCTGTCCACGGCCTGACCAACGGTGTCGGGACGGTTCCGCGTGCAGATCACAACCGACAGCGTGGCCATCAGCGCTTGCCCCACATCGCGTTGGCGGTGTCGGGGAAGCGGACGGTCAGTTCGGGCACGTCGAGCAGCGCCGAGTTCACCCACTCCACCCCCTGCATGAACGAGTGATCCTGGTTGGACACCTCGTACTTCCAGGCGCCGAACCGGCCGCGGGAGGCGACACCGGTTGGCTTGAGGCCGGCCTCGATGCGCTTGAGGTGTGCGTCCCGATGCAGCGAGGGTGTGGGATACCCATGCTCGGCCACGTACGACCATTCGCTCACGACCTGGCTGCGATCGGTGATCAATCCCGTGTTCAGCAGCCCCTGGATGGTGTCTTCCACGAGCGTCTCTCGCCGCACGGGCTTGTGCGTCGATTCACTGGTTTCGGTCATCAGCGACCAGTACGTGCCGCTGCCCGGCTCGGGCACGTTGTTGGGCGAGTAGTGCGAGAAGACGGTGACGCGGTAGAAGGGGCAGTTGTCCTCGGGGAAATACATCCAGCACTTCTTCGCCAGCTTCTCCGGCATCTCGCCGGTGAGACCGATGCCGATGATGTGCGAGCTGGAATGCAGCAGACCCTGCGACGCCACGGCGACATCCGGCAGCGCGGGCGTGAGCAAACCGCTGAGCAGATCGACCGGCATGGTGGACAGAATCAGGTCGTACTCGAGGCGCTCGCCGTCGGCCGTGGTGGCGACCTTTTGCTGCCAGTCGATGCTGCTGATGCGGGTGTTGCAGCGGATGTGCGCACTGCCGACCCGATCGGCGATGGCGTTCCAGATTGCGCCGGTGCCGCCTGCGCATGGGAACTGGAAGGTGTTGTTCGGCCCCCAGCTGAGGTCATCGCGCCCGAGCACGATGTTCTCCGACACGCGTGCCAGGTCCACCGTCGCCACGCGTTCGCCGAGCCAGCCGGAGCCGAGCATGGCCACCGGGTAGGCCCAGACCTTGTAGTTGTAGGGGGCCATGAAGATTTCCTTCAGGCCCTCGCCCATCATCTGGTCGATCCAGGTGCCGAAGTCGCGCTGCGGATCCTGCTTCACCGGCGGCCGGGTGGCGAGGCCACGCAACGCCTTGGCGGTGAGCTCCTTCGGCAGGTAGCGGATGTTGTTCTGGAACGGGTACGGCACGAACCGGTCGGCGATCCAGACCCACGACTCGCGTTCGTGATGCAACCACCCGTCGGCTCCGAGGGCGTCGTGCATCGCGCGGTCGAAGTAGTCGTAGTGCGAGAACTGCACGTGCCCACCGATGTCCCAGGTGAAGCCGTTGTCGTCCACGAAGCTGCTGGCGAGACCACCGGGGTTGGCGCCGGCCTCGACCAGCAGGAAGTTCTCGTGTCCGAGCTGCTTCAACCGGTACGCGGCACCGAGTCCGGTGGGCCCGGCGCCGATGATCAGAATGCGACTGCTGCTGCGGCTCACGCGACACACCTCAGGCAAGGCGGTGTCGTCACGCCTGTGACGCGGAGACGGCGCAGCAACTCAAAATTTCGGGCGCGAGAAGACAGTCCAGACACGTGCGGTAGGGAAAGAGCGGATCGGGCCAGGCGACCTGCGATCAGCGACGACCGCACCACGCGCAGCATGGCAACGACTACTGTGCGCCGTCCATCTTAAGCACGGCAGGAATGGTGCGGGCGAGGATGCTGAAGTCGCGCCAGATGGTCCACTGGGCGAAATAGGCCGACTCGATACGGAGCACCTCGCCGAAGCTGGTGATGCGATTGCGACCGCTCACCTGCCACGGTCCCGTGATGCCGGGCTTCATGCCGAAACGGATGAATTCATCGTCGTCATAGAGGTCCACTTCGCGCGGCAGCGGCGGTCGCGGACCGACCAGTGACATGTCACCGACGAGGACATTGATCAGCTGCGGCAACTCGTCGAGACTCGACATCCGCAACCAGCGTCCAAGTGGAGTGATGCGCGGATCGTTCTGCATCTTGAACAGCTTGCCGTCGGTGTAGACGCTGCCGGCGGCGAGGCTGGCGGCGCGCGCCTCGGCATCGACGTACATCGTGCGGAACTTGTAGATCGTGAAAGTCCGGCCGGCGTACCCCACGCGGCGCTGGCGGAAGATCACCGGGCCGGGTGAGGTCAGGCGCACGGCGAGGGCCACCGGGATCATCATCAGCTGCGCCACCGCCAGCATCACGCTGCCGACCGTCAGGTCGAGCATCCGCTTGAGCAGCAAATCGCGTCCGCGGAGGCCGGGGCGCGTGAGCTGAATCATCGGCACGCCGTCGCGCCAGTGCACCGAGGGGGTGAGCTGCGCGAGCGTGAACGCGCGTGATGGTGCGAGCACACGGCAGCCGCCGGCGTCCGCGAACGACATCAGGTGCGTGAGGTTGTTGTCTTGCAGCGGGCCGCAGAGCACGATCGTGTCCACGCGTCGCTCGGCCAGCGCCTGCGGCAGATCGTCGAGACCATACACATCCGAGGCCTCATCGGGGTTGCGACGCCTGATTGACGGATCGAGCGTGCCGACGGCGCGGTACGACGTGCCGTCACGCGCTGCCAGCAGCTCGTGAAAGTCCGCCGTGTCGGCCGGCGTGCCAACCACCAGGACGCGTCCTGGCGTGAGGGCTTCCGGACGCGTCTTGGAGACGACGCGATCGACGCACCAGCGCACCAGCACGAGCAGCAGGATCAGGACGGCGGCGCTGAGCAAATCGGTGGAGACGTCAGTGGAGAAGTTGCGCCAGAGCGATGGCCAGAGTGCGATCATCAGACCGAGACCGGTGCCGCTGGCGACACGTTCGGGATTTCGTCGCGCGTCACCGCCGTTGTAGGCGCCGGCGAGAAACAACCCGCTGCAGATTGCCGTCACCGACTGGACAGGCGGCAATCCGGCGAGTGAATTCGCCTGCTGCCAACCAGCGACGCCGATGCTGCCGGCGAGATGATGGGACCATTCGAGGAGCCACATGCCGGCCATCGACGCGCTGATGTCGAGCACCAGGAGGCCTGTGACGCGCGCGATCGCGCGCACGGCGTGCGAGCGTCGGTTGCGGTTTGCAATGGCCTGCAGGATGGTGCGCGGGCGCACGTTTTCCGGGACGCGTTCCGCGCCGATCACGCGCACGCGGGTCGCGGAATAGGCCCGCGACACGACGGCGGAAACGTGACGGGCGGCGGTGCCGCCGCGACGCGATGCCGCAGAAAAGTCCGGGAAGGTGTGATTCAAGCCACCAACCCGCGAGCAACCACCGATACGTCTTGCAATTGCGATTCTGGATGCCGGGAGGGGGAATCCCGGAGAATCGCCGTCACAGCCTCACCCTCGTCGTCGGGGGAATCGGGCCTGACGGCGAACCATTGTGAGGCGCTCTGGCCACGTGCGAGACCGAGAGCCGTACTCATCTATCTGTAGGTTCCGTGCCAACGTGCGGACCGCGTGACTGCTGGCAGCGTCGCTGCAATCATTTGTCTGTCGCGTATCGGGTTACGACGCCGGGGCGTGATTCGGATTCGCCCACCCGTGATGTCGGAGGTGTCGTTGTGGTGCGACAGGCCGTCAGTCGCCTGCAACACAATGCGGTCACGCCTTTCGGCGGCGTTATGCGCGGAACGGCGCTTTCTCCCCCGCGCGCGCGGGGCGCTCGTCCACTGCGCGCACGGCGGCACACAAAACGCACAGCACTTCCAGAACGAGCCTGAAGCTTCCAGCTTGCGGCTCCGGTGATGCAACTCGCGTCGACGCGTGAAGATCACAGTGCGCTGTTGTCGGCCACCCGGACGACGCTCGCCTCCCTGGTGGCCGCTCCCCCCTGTCTTTGCATGTCGCCTAGTCAACGCCGCTGGCTGGTCCTGACGCGCGCGCTCGTCTCCTGTCTGCCCGCCATCGGTCCCGTCGCCCGTCTGGGTGCACAGGGGACGTCCGGCGGCGCGACATCGGACGTGCGGGCCGGCTGGCAGTACGGGATCGGCGTGGGCGGTGAGTGGAACAGCAACCTGCAATTGGCACCATCCGGCGCGGCTGACGGCTTGACGACGGCACGCCTGCGCGCGGAAGGCTCGCGCATCTGGGAGACGCGGCGCGACCGAGTCGCGCTGACGGCGGGTGGTGCGCTGATCCGCGTGCCGGAACGCCCGGAATTCAACCGCGAGAGCTACGACGTCGGCGTGTCCGGCCTGCGCCGCTTCTCGCGACGCGCCTCCGCCAGCGCGGCGGCGCGCGCGCAGCAGGAGCTCACCAATCGGGCCATCACATCGTTCGGTGATGGCGCGTTGCTGCCGGGATATCTCATCGCGCGCTCCCAGGAAGGATCGTCGAACATCGCCTACGCGCTCTCGACGCGGACGACGGCGGCGGCGGCGGTTGGCGCACAGCGGGTGTGGATCGAAGGTGGCCAGGTGTCGCGTGGGCAGCGTGCCACGGCCGCCGCCACCATCTCGCACCGGCAGAGCCGGCGCACCACCGTCGGTGCACAACTGGGATACCAACGGTCGGAATTGGACAGCATCGCGATCCGGATCCCCGACGTCACCGGGCGTCTCGAACATCAGCTGGCGGAACGGCTGTCGGTGAACCTGATCGCCGGTGCCTCCCGGCTGGCGAGTGGCCAACAGGATGCGGCGACGTTCCTCACCGGTGCCTCGAGCATCCGCTATCGCAGCGCGGAAGGTGACGTGGCGCTCAACGCGCAGCGCACCGTGGGACAGGAGTTCGGCCGGCAGACTGCCGCCGCCCAGATCACCAATGGTGTCTCGCTGATCCTGAGTCGCAGACTCGGCATCGGCTGGCGTCTCTCGGGTGACCTCACGCAGCAGTGGAGTCAGTCCACCGCCGCCGACCGCGCGACGGTGCGGAGCACGATCGGCAGCCTGCTGGCGGGCTACGCGATGCGCAGCGGGCCGCGTTTCGACGTGACTGCCTTCGCCGCGCGGCGGTCGGCGGCATTCCGCTCACAGGCGTACGGCGTTTCGGCCGGCGTGACGTACAGCTGGGCGTCGCTGCAGCAACAATCCGCGTCCGGAGGACGGTGACATGCCGCACCGACCGTGGAATTGGTATCGCCGCGCTGTGAATGGTGGCTGGACAGCACCATCCGTTTCCGGCATCATGCGAACCGCGTGCTCCTGGCATCCGGGACACTTCACCGGCGCCTCCCCGCGCCAGGATTCACCCATGTTCTTCTTGGCTCGTCGGCCCCAGTCGCAGGTTGTGTCGGTCGGCACGTTGCTCGTGGCGCTGCTGGCCCTGCCGGGCTGTCACTCGCCGGGCCCGTTCGTCTGGATCGACAAGCTGGCACCGGAGCAGACGGTCGCGGTGGAGACAGCGTACGTCGTCGCCGCCAACGACGTGGTGATGGTGCAGGTGTTCAATCATCCGGAGATGTCCGGGCGCACGCGCGTGCGCAGCGATGGCAACCTGTCGATCGGCCTGCTGGGCGACGTGCAGGCGGCGGGCAAGGCGCCGGCGAACCTGGCCACCGAGATCGCCGAGCAGTTGACGGCGCGCAGCCTGGCGGTGGGGGCCCGCGTGACGGTCACGCTCGACGAGGCAGCACCGGTGCGCGTCGCCATGATCGGTGAGGTGGCTCGGCCAGGGCTGTATGCACTCAGCGCCGGCGCGGGCCTGGCCGAGGCGCTGGCCAGCTGCGGCGGATTCACCGACTTCGCACATCGCGACCGGGTGTACGTGATGCGCCAGACGCCCACGCTCACCCGCATCCGATTCACCTACGCCGACGTCCTGCGCGGCACCCGGGGCACCGCCACGTTCCGTCTGCGCTCGGGCGACACGATCGTCGCCGAATGATCGCCACGCCCCATTCCGAGCCAACCCGCATCCTCCGATGAACCTGATCACTTCCCGCGGCTTCGAGCAGGAGCTGGATGCCTGGTCGCGGCGCGATCACATCGCGCTGGCGCCGATGCTGCCACCGCGTGAGCCTGAGCACGACGCGCTGATCGACGTGCGTCACGTGCGCAACCTCCTGCGCTTCCTCCGCAACGCGGTGCTCCGGCATCGCCGCACGGCCCTCGGCGTGGTGGCGGCCTTCGTGGCGATGGGCACACTCTCGGTGCTGGTGCTGCCGGGCAACTTCTACTCCGAGACCAAGCTGCTGGCCGATCGGAACGTGGTGATGCCGCTGCTGGGCAACCCGTCACGTCGCCTGACGAACGAATCCGACACACCAACGCGCCTCGCCGCCGAGTTGATCCTCGACCACGAGAACCTGCTGAAGATCGTGAAGTCGGAGAATTTGCTGCTGGAGGCCGACCGTTCGCTCTCGATGCCGGCGCGCCTCAAGCAGGGCATCCGCACGCTGATCGCACAGCCGTACAGTGAGCAAGAGCGCCTCGACCAGATGGTCTCCACGCTGCGCTCACGCATGAACGTCTACGTCGGTGACGGCACGGTGACGATCGGGGCCACGTGGAACGATCCTGACGTGGCGTACCGCGTGGTGACCGCGGCGCAGCAGAACTTCCTCAAGGCACGGCAGGAACAGGAGCTGGCGCTGATCACCGGCAGCATCACGATCCTCAACGAGGCGGCCGGCACGCTGGCAGTGAACATCCAGCGCTCGCTGGACTCGCTGTCTCGGCAGCGCCGCGAATTGACGCCCGCCGAGGCGCGGCCGTTCGCGGGGATGCAGAGCGTGGTCCGCATCGACCCGGCGCTGACGGTGGCGCGGTCGAACCTCGAGGAATCATCACGGGCGCTGTCCGACCTGCAACAGGGACGCGCGCGCCGCCTGCAGGAACTGCAGGCCAAGCTGGCCGAGCAGCGCAACACGTACGGATCGGCACATCCCGAGATCCAGAACACCGAGCAGATGATGCGCGCGGTGATGGTCGAGCCGCCGCAGATGGCCGAGCTGCGCGCCGACATCGATCGGTACCGGGCGGAGGTGGCACGACTGGGCGGCAACACCATCATCACCGGCAGCAACGACCAGGCGATTGCGGCCGCCGCGATCCGCAGCATCGAAGGGCTGCGCAGCGACTCGGTGGTGCAGGAACGACAGACCTACGGGCGTTCGCGCCTGCGCATCGCGCTGGCATCGTACCAGGAATTGCTGGAGCGCCTGGACGCCGCACAAATGGAGCTGCAGACGGTGCAGGCCACGTTCAAGTTCAAGTACGGCGTGCTGATCCCGGCCTCGGTGCCGCGCAGCGCGGCCAGCCGCAAGCCGATGATCGTGCTGGCGGCGGCACTGCTGGGCGTGATCATGGCCGTGTTCACCGCGGTGACGCTGGACCTGGCGCGCGGGCGTGTGCTGGAGTCGTGGCAGATCGAGCGTTCGCTGGGATTGAAGCTGCTGGGTGAAGCCTCGCTGGCCCGGCTGAAGGCATGAGCCTGTCCGCCGGGATGATCGGCGCACGCGCGTCGCTGGATGCGCTGCTGACCGTCGCCGCCGTGCCGTCACTGGCCGCCACCACGTACCTCGGCGTGCTGGCTGCACGCGCGCGGGAGAACGTGGGCGGTTCAGCCGACTGGTCGGCGCCCGTGACACGATTCGACGTGATCATCCCGGCGCATGACGAAGAAGATGGCATCACCCGCACGATCACCAGCCTCGCCGCGGTCGACTATCCGGCGGCGCTGTTCCGCATCGTGGTGATCGCCGACAACTGCAGCGACGCCACGGCGCTGCGCGCGCGTGAGCCTGGCGCGACGGTGCTGGAGCGGGTTGACCCGGACCGGCGCGGCAAGGGATACGCGCTGTCGTTCGCGTTCGAGACGTTGCTGCAGGAGGGCTTGGCCGACGCGATGGTGGTGGTGGACGCCGACACCTCGGTGTCTCCGCTGCTGCTGCGCGCGTTCGACCAGGCGATCCAGCAGGGACACGAAGCGCTGCAGGCGCATTACGGCGTTCGCGACGCTGACCAGAGCTGGCGTACGCGGTTGGCGCATCTGGGCCTGGTGCTCTTCCACGGTGTCCGTTCCTCGGCGCGCGAGTCGATGGGCGTCTCGTGCGGGCTGCGGGGCAACGGGATGTGCTTCCGGGCGTCGCTGCTGCGCCGCGTGCCGCACGAGGCATGCTCGCTGGTGGAGGATCTCGAGTACGGCATCGCGCTGGGGCAGGCCGGTGTGCGCGTGCACTTCGTCGAGAGTGCGTGGGTGCGTGGCGACATGCCCAGCACGTCGTCGGCGTCGCGCACGCAGCGGGCGCGATGGGAGGATGGGCGCCGCGCGCTCAGGGGTCGCTTCGGCTGGCCGCTGCTGCGGGACGGGCTGCGGGCGCGTGATGGGGTGCTGCTGGACCTGGGCCTGGACCTGCTGGTGCCACCGCTCAGCACCGTCGCCGTGACGGTCGCCATCGGACTGCTGCTCGCTGCTGGCCTGACAGCCATCGCCGGCACGATGACGGTGGCACTGGTGCTTTGGCTGGCGGCGCTGGCTGGGTTGCTGGGCTACATCGGCCGCGGCTGCGCCATGACCGCGGCACCTGTTCGCACCATGATGGACCTGTTGTGGGCACCGCTGTTCATCGTCTGGAAGCTGACGATACGTACCGCGCGCCCGTCGCTGGCCGGTGAATGGATCCGGACCGCACGCACGCCACTCGCACGCCAAGAGACATGAGTCACGATGTGGAGGAGGAGGACGACAGCATGGTCAAGGCGAGCATCAGTCTGTACGCACCAGACCCGGATCCGGGGCCGCTCCTGCAGTCACTCGAGGAGCGTGCCGTGCCGGAGAGTGTGGCGCGGTTGTGGGGGCAGCTGGCGCTCGGTGACCGATCGCTGATCCTGTGCCTGGAGGCGATCGTGCGCTCGGTGCGCATCGATGGCACGGCGCCGATCGACGAAGTCGCGATTCGCTACACCGGGGCGCGTGCGCGCGCCGAGGCGGCGGTGGATGTCGCGACGGCCGTGCCGGAGCCGGGATCGCAGGAAGATCGGCATCAGCTGCTGGAGTCGGTGCTGCCCGGGCTGGCGAAATCGGGGTTGATCTCGATGCCCGGCGACGATCCCGACCTGCCGGGCGCAGCGATCACGATCTGCAGCCCGTTCCTGCGCGTTGCGTTGCTGGAAGCGGGGCTGATCCAGCTCGACACCTCGCTGGACAGCGTGGGCCTGCGGGTGGAGCGGGTGGCGCCGCATCAGCCCGTGCCGGGTGCGCCGCAGCCGGATGGCGAGTGGTCACGCATCTGGTTCTCGCTCTCGAAGTTTCACTGGTCCACGCTGGCGATGGTGTCGGCGTCGCCGGGTGAGAGTGCCATCGCGGCGGCATCGATGCTGGCGGACGCGGGGCACATGTACGAGCGCGGGGCGGTGGAACTGATCGACGCCACCGGTGTCACGCCGGCCGCGGTGGATCAGTTGCTGGCGAGCATGACCGGGGCCACCGCGCGCCGGGCGCAGATGCTCATCGCTCTCGACAGTCCGCTGGAGAACCCGGCGGTGATTCCGATCGCGCGGCATGCCACGATCGCGGTGCTCTGCGTGCCGCTGGGGGTGGCGGAACTGGAACGCTCGCGGCGCGCGATCGAGACGATCGGGCGTGAACACATCGTCGGTTCGATCGCGGTCCGCTGATCCAATGCGCAAGCTGATCCTGTTGTCGATCCTGATCGCCACCTTCGCGATCCCGATGCTAGCGGCGCGCAGTGCGTCGCCGACGCGCGGATTGCGCCTGGCGGTGTTCGGCGTCGGCGCCTGGGTCGTGATCTACGTCGCGCTGTTGCGACGCATCCACTGGTGGTGAGCGTGGCGATGCCGATGCGTCCAACGCCTGCCTCGGGTGCGCTGCATGTCGCCGGTCTGCCGACAAAAGCGCTGCCGTTCGGTGCCACGAATCGCCTCACGCTGGCCGTGCTGGGCGCGGTGCTGGTCACCAGCCTGCTGACACTGCTGGTGACCGCCAACCCGACGCTCTCGCTGTTGCCGGCGGTGGGCAGCACGATCGTGTACGTGGTGTGGACGCAGCCGTTGCGGCGCACGGTGATCCCGCTGGTGTTCGCGCAGTGCTTCTTCTTTGCGCCCTCGTCCAACGACGACTTCGTACCGTATGCCAGCGGGCCGCTGTGGGATCTGGTGATGGAGCCGGGCAACCAGGCGTTCAACATCTACCTGAACAAGGTCACCGGGATCGGGTTCCTCTCGCTCAGCGGCCAGGAACTGGTGTATCCGCTGCTGCTGCTGCTGATCGTGGTGCGCCTGCTCAGCGGCAGTCGCGTGGATGCGAGAGATCGGGCGCCGTCAGCCAACATCATCTACGTCGCGCTGGGCGCGGAATTGGCCACGGTGGCGGCGCTCGAGGCATACGGGTGGCTGCGGAACGGCGACATGCGTTCGTCGCTGTTCCAGATGCGCACCTTCATCTGGCTGCCGATCCAGGTCGTGGTGATGACCTATGCGCTGCGCGACCTCCGTGATTTCCAGAAGGTGGCGATCGCCGTGACGCTGGCCACGATGCTCAAGATTGCCGTCGGCCTGCGGTTCATCACACACGACGCCTGGGCGCAGGACATCGAGGTGCCGTACATGACCGGCCACCAGGATTCGGTGCTGTTCGTGGCGGTGTTCTTCCTGCTGGTGGCGATCTGGCTTCACAGACCATCGTGGAGTCGGTTGCTGGCGACGCTTCCGCTGCTGGCGGTGCTGCTCACCGGCATCGTGGTGAATGACCGCCGACTGGCCTGGGTGGCGTTCGTGGCGGCGCCGATCACGCTGTATCCGCTGGCTACCGGGCGCCTCAAGTTCCGATTCCGAAAGGTGCTGCTGTACGCCTCACCGTTCATCCTGCTGTATCTCGGGCTGGCACGCAGCATCACCACCGGCATCTTCAGCCCGGGCGCCGAGTTGATGGGCATGGCCAACGCGACGGATGCGTCGTCGATCTGGCGTGAGCTCGAGAACGTGAACCTCATCTACACGCTGCGACAGCACCCGATCTTTGGCTCCGGTTGGGGCCACGAATACATCGAGATCATCACCCTCCCATCGATCTCCGGCAGCTACGCGCAGTACCGCCTGATCGCGCACAACAGCGTGCTCTGGCTGCTGGGCATCGCCGGCATCGTCGGCTTCTGGCTGCTCTGGACGCCGATCATCGTGGGCGTGTACCTCGCGTCGCGCAGCTATCGCTTTGCGAGTACGATCAACCAGCGCGTTGCGGCCTGCACCTGCGTGGCGATCATCGCCTGCTACGCCAACCAGGCCTGGGGCGACATCGGCATGGCGACTGCGGTGCCAACGGTGCTGCTCTCCTGCGCATTGGCCTGCGCGGCGAGACTGGCACACGACACGGGCGCGTGGCCGGGCAACGTGCGCATCGCGGGCGGCACGACGGAGCGGGCGCGATGACAGATCTCGAGACCGCGCTGCATTCCGGTAACGGTTCGAACGACAGCTGCCTGTTCGCCCTGATCCGCGACGGCATCACGCGTGATCCAGCGGCCGTCGCCGTGGTCTCGGGTGACGCGACCCTCTCGTACGGTGCACTCTGGACCCGCGCCACCGTGCTCGCGCGCGAACTGCAGGCGCGGGGCGTCGGGCCGGATGTGCTGGTCGGCATCAGCGTCGAGCGCGGCCTCGACCTGCCGGTGGCGATCCTTGGCGTGGTGCTGGCCGGCGGTGCATACCTGCCACTCGACCGCGGCTATCCGGCCGAGCGCCTCCAGCTGATGCTGACAACGGCCGCGGTCCGCGTGGTGGTCACCGACGGTGCGCCCGACGGCTGGCTGCAGAACTCCGCCGTGGACGTGGTGCGACTGGACTGGCTGGTGCATGACGTGGCGCGACTGACCGCCGCCACCGCACTCGGCCTGCCCCACGTGGCCCGCAGTGACGAGGCGCTGGTGTACGCGCTGTTCACCTCCGGCTCCACCGGCGTGCCGAAGGCGATCGCGATGCATGGGGCGCCGCTGGCCAACCTCGTGACGTGGCAGATGCGCACCTCCGCGGGTGGTCGCACGCTGCAGTTTTCGCCGGTGTCGTTCGACGTGCACTTCCAAGAGTTCTTCGTCACCTGGGCCGGTGGCGACACGCTGGTGATGATCAGCGAAGCGCAGCGGCTGGATGCGTTCGCGCTGCTGGAGCTGATCGAGCAGCAGCAGGTGGCGCGCATCTTCCTGCCGTTCATCGCGCTGCAGAACCTCTGCGATGCGGCGCGCGTGCTGCAGCGCCATCCCGCGTCGCTGCGTGAAGTGCTGACGGCCGGCGAAACGCTGCACGTGACGCCGAGCGTGGAGGCGTTCTTCGCGGCGCTGCCGGGATGCGTGTTGTGGAACCAGTATGGTCCTACCGAGACGCACGTGGTGACGGCGCATCGCATGGAGGGGCCGCCGCGTGACTGGGAGCGGGTGCCGCCGATCGGCACCTGCATCGATTGCGTGCACGTGCACGTGGTGGATGCCGAGCTGCGTCCGGTGGCGGCCGGCGACACAGGCGAGCTGCTGCTGGGCGGCGTGGCCGTCGCACGCGGCTACCTCGCCGATCCGGTGCGCACCGCGGCGCGGTTCATCGACGATCCGGTGATCGCCGGCGCGCGCGTGTATCGCTCGGGCGACCTGGGTCGCGTGCGCCGCGACGGTACCATCGAGTTCCTCGGCCGACAGGACGGGCAGCTCAAGGTGCGCGGACATCGGGTCGAGATCGGCGAAATCGAGGCGGCCCTGCTCGCCCATCTTGGGGTGCGCGAGGCGGCGGTGGCAGCGGTCGATGACGGCGCCGGATCGCGCCGCCTGATCGCCCACGTCGTCGCCGATGCGTCACCCACGCTGACGCGCGACCTGTTGCGCGACCTGGCCGACCGGCTGCCCGGCTACATGGTGCCGTCGGCGGTGATGGTGCACGAGCGCCTGCCACGGACACCGAGCGGCAAGGTGGAACGCAGCGCGCTCCCGATTCCGGCGCGGGTGCGGCCGGAGCTGGCGTCGGCGTACGTCGCACCCCGGAGCGCGCGCGAGCGTCAGATCGGCGCGGTGTGGCAGGAACTGCTTGGCATCGATGACATCGGCATCGACGACGACTTCTTCGCGCTCGGCGGGCACTCCTTGCTGGCCATTCGCTGTGTGGCAGTGCTGCGAGAACGGTATGCGCTGGCGATTCCGGTGGTGAAGCTGTTCGAGTTCCCGACCATCGCCGCGCTGGCGCGATGGTCGGACGCCGCCGCACAGTCGCCGTCGGCCGTGTCGGCGCCGGAACGCGATCGTGCGCCGGTGGACGCGCACGAGCCGATCGCGATCATCGGCATGGCGGCGCGGTTCCCGGACGCCGCCGACGTGGACGTGTTGTGGACGAACCTGGTACAGGGTCGCGAGTCGATCACGGCCGCCGAGCCGGCGCCGTCGAGCGAGGCGGGCGCGTTGCGCGTCACGGCGCGTGGCGTCTTGCCGCACATCGACCGGTTCGACGCCGCCTTCTTCGGCATCACGCCCAACGAAGCCGCGGTGACCGATCCGCAGCAGCGCCAGCTGCTCGAGGTGATGTGGACGGCGCTGGAACATGCCGGCCACGTGCCTGACGACCGCCAGCACATCGGCGTCTTTGCCGGCACGCACAACAACAGCTACCACGCGCACCACGTGATGGCGCATCCCGACGTGGTGGAGCGACTCGGCGCCTTCCAGGTGATGGTCGCCAACGAGAAGGACTACGTGGCCACGCGCATCGCGCACCGGATGGGGCTGACCGGTCCGGCGCTGAGCATCCACACGGCCTGCTCCACGTCGCTGGTCGCTGTGATGCAGGCTGTGGAGAGCCTGCGCAGCGGTGGCTGCGACATGGCGCTGGCGGGTGCGGCCTCGATCACGGTGCCATCGGCGGCCGGTGATCGCTACGTGCAGGGCGGCATGCTCTCCGCCGACGGTCATTGCCGGCCGTTCGATGCGAAGGCGTCCGGCACGATGTTCAGCGATGGTATCGGGGTGGTGGTGCTGAAGCGCTTGCGCGACGCCGAGCGTGATGGTGACACCGTGTTTGCCGTGATCCGTGGTGGTGCGGTGAACAACGACGGCCATCGCAAGTCGAGCTTCGCGGCACCGAGCGTGCGAGGACAGGCCGACGTGATCACCGCGGCACTGTCCGACGCCGGCGTGTCGGCGCGGTCGATCTCGTACGTGGAAGCGCACGGGACGGCGACGCCCCTCGGTGATCCGATCGAGGTGGAGGCGCTGACGCAGGCCTATCGCGCGCAGACGGCTGACGTGGGCTTCTGCGCCATCGGCAGCATTAAGAGCAACTTCGGGCATGTGACGGCGGCGGCCGGTGTGGCGGGCTTGATCAAGACCACGCTGGCGCTGCGTCACGGCATGTTGCCGGCGACGCTGCATTTCGAGTCGCCGAACCCGGCGATCCGTTTCGACGAGTCGCCGTTCCGGGTGCAGCAGGCGCTGACGCCGTGGACGGGGGCGATGCGCCGCGCCGGCGTGAGTTCGTTCGGTGTGGGTGGAACCAACGCACATGTGATCGTGGAAGAGGCGCCGGCAGCATCGCCCACCGGGCCCGCGCGACCGCATCAGCTGCTCACCTGGTCGGCGCGCACGGAGCAAGCGCTGGACACACTGACGGCACGCCTGGCTGACGCTTTCGAGGCGGATTCGACGATCGCGCTCGCCGATGCGGCGTATGTGCAGCACCTCGGCCGCCGCGCCTTCACGCACCGTCGCACGTTGGTGGCACGCGACGCGCGGGATGCCGCACGGGCATTGCGCGAGGGCGCCACGATGCAGGACAGCGCCAGCGGGGCATCGTCGGTGGTGCTGCTGTTTCCGGGGCAGGGCACGCAGTTCGTGGGGATGGGCCGGAGCCTGTACGATGAGGAACCGGCGTTTCGCGACGCGTTCGACGCCTGCGCCGATGCCGCCCGACCGGCACTGGGCGCGGACCTGCGCGGGATCGTGTACGCCACGGGCGCGGATGTGGAGTCGGCGGAGGCAGCGCTGGCGCAGACCGACGTGGCGCAGTCAGCCCTGTTCGCGGTGGAGTATGCCACCGCTCGGCTGCTCCAGTCGTGGGGCGTGTCGCCGTCGGTGATGCTGGGCCACAGCCTCGGCGAGTGGGTGGCCGCGACGCTGGCCGGCGTGTTCACGCTGCCCGCTGCGGTGCGACTGGTGGCGCTACGTGGACAGTTGATGCAGGAACAGCCAGCGGGCAGCATGCTGGCGGTGCTGATGTCGGCCGACTCCCTGCGGCCTCGCCTCGATGGCGGGCTGGTGATCGCCGCCGACAATGCTCCGCTGCGCTGCGTGGTCTCTGGTCCCACTGCGGACATCGAGAGACTGGCTGCGACGCTGACGGCGGAGCAGGTACCCAACCGGCCGCTCGCCACGTCGCGCGCGTTCCATTCCCCGATGATGGATGCGGTGGTGCCTCGCTTCCGTCAGGCGATGGCGGACGTGACGCTTTCGTCGCCAGGTATTACCATGATCTCGAGCGTCACCGGCCGTCCCTTGCGTGATGACGAGGCGACCGACCCGGCGTACTGGGCGCGCCAGATCGTGGCCCCAGTACTGTTCCGTCAGGCCCTCGATACGCTGCCGGAGGCGCAGCACATCTTCGTGGAGGTCGGTCCGCTCGAAACCCTCTCCACGTTCGTCCGGCAGCACGGCGCTGCTGCAGGTGGTCGCGGGATCAGGTGTTGCGCGTCCACCATCCCTGCCGCACCGGCAGACGGCGATGAGCCGGAGCAGTGGCCGACGATTCTGGGCATGCTGGCGACCGTCTGGCGGGCCGGCGTCGCGGTGGACTGGTCGGCGTTCCATGCGCGGGAGCAGCGGCGCCGGATTCCGCTGCCCACGTATCCGTTCGAGCGGACCTCGCATTGGCTGCCAGCCACGGTGCCGGTCGCTGACGCGAATCGGGCTGTGTCGTCGGTCGTCGAGTCGTCGGTTGCCGTGTCGTCCGTTGCTGTGCCCGTCCCGCCCGCGCCCTCCCCCATCGTCGCTCCGCTCCACGTTCCCATGTCGCCAACCGCCGCCCTTCGTCCCGATTCGCGCCGCGCCATCACGATCGTGGCGCTGCGCACCCTGTTGGCGGACTACTCGGGCCTGGCGCTCGACGACGCGGACGAGGGGCAGACTTTCGTGGAGATGGGGCTCGACTCGCTGGTGCTGACGCAGGTCGCGCTGGAGGTGGGGCGGCGGTATCCGGTGGCGATCCAGTTCCGGCAGCTGATGGAGAACTATCCGTCGCTGGGCACACTGGCCGATCACGTGGTGGCGTCGCTGCCGGCCGAGGTCGTGGAGCGCGCCGCGGAAGTCGCCGTGCCGGCGCCGGTATCGCCGGCGGTCACCAGTGCAGTTGCAACGACCACGCACATGCTACCGGCGCGCGACGCCGCGCCAATGGTGCAGGGCACGCGCGACGAGGAGATGATCCGCGGCGTGATCGATCGCCAGCTGCAGTTAATGGCGATGCAACTGGATGTGCTCCGTGGGACGGCAACGGCGCCGCAGGACGCACCGGCGCAGGTTGCGTCGCAACCGATGGCCGTTGCACCCGCGGCCACTGCAGCGGCGATCCCTGACGCGACGAGCGCGCCGGTGTCCGTGCCGGCGCCGGTGGCGACCAACGGTGCCGATCCCGATGCGCATCGCGCCTACGACGTGAAGAAGGCGTTCGGCGCGCAGGCCCGCATCGTGACCGTGGCCACCGACGACCTCACTACCCGGCAGCGCACGGCGCTCGATGAGCTCACGCGGGCGTACACCGCGCGCACGGCGTCGTCGAAGGCGTTCGCCGGCGCACACCGGTCGCACCTTGCCGATCCGCGGATGGTGACGGGATTCCGTCCGCTGGTGAAGGAGTTGATCTACCCGCTGTTGGTGGATCGGTCGAAGGGCGCACGACTCTGGGATCGTGACGGCAACGAATACCTCGACGCGCTGAACGGGTTCGGCAGCAACATGTTCGGGCACTCGCCCGATTTCGTGGTCGAGGCGCTGCAGGCACAACTCGAGCGCGGCTACGAGTTGGGCCCGATGCCGGAGCTGGCCGGAGACGTGGCGCGGCGCATTTGCGCGATGACCGGTTTCGAGCGGGCTGCCTTCTGCAACACCGGCTCGGAAGCGGTGTTGGGCTGCATGCGCATCGCGCGCACGGTGACCGGTCGCAGCCTGATCGCGATCATGGCCGGGTCGTACCACGGCATCTTCGACGAAGTGATCGTGCGCGGCACACGGTCGCTGCGCACGGTCCCGGCGGCCCCCGGCATCCTGCCCGAGGCGGTGCAGAACGTCCTCGTGCTGGACTACGGCGCACCGGAGACGCTGGAGATCCTGCGCCAGCGCGCGCATGAACTGGCGGCGGTGATGGTGGAGCCGATCCAGAGCCGTCACTCGGATCGGCAGCCGGTGGAGTGGCTCCGCGAGGTGCGTGAGATCACGCGGCAGTCAGGCAGTGCCTTCATCTTCGACGAAGTGATCACCGGTTTCCGGCTGCACCCACGCGGCGCGCAGGGGTACTTCGGTGTGCAGGGCGACCTCGCCAGCTACGGCAAGGTGATCGGCGGCGGACAGCCGATCGGCGTGATCGCCGGCACACGCGCCTGGATGGACGCGCTGGATGGCGGACAGTGGCAGTACGGCGACGCCTCGGTGCCGACGGTTGGCGTCACGTATTTCGCCGGCACCTTCGTGCGGCATCCGCTGGCGCTGGCGGCGGCAGGGGCGGTGCTGGATGAGATGGAGCGGCATGGGCCGGCGCTGCAGCAGTCGCTCAACGAGCGCACCGCCGACTGCGCGCAACGCGCCAACGCCTTCTTCGATGAGGCGCGGGTGCCGCTGCTCATGAAGCAGGCCGGCTCGCTCTGGAAGATGGAATACACAGTGCCACAGACGCACGGCGATCTGCTGTTCTGCTTCCTGCGACTGCGCGGCGTGCACATCTGGGAGGGTTTCCCCTGCTTCATGACCACCGCCTTCACCGAGGCCGACGTCACCATGATGCTGGCCGCGATCCGTGGTGCGGTGCACGACATGCAGCGCGGCGGTTTCCTGCCCGCATCTTTGGTGCCGGTGTCAACGGTGCAGTCGTTCGACGCGTCGCGACCGCCGATGCCGGGCGCGCGCCTCGGCCGTGACCGCGACGGCAACCCGGCCTGGTACGTGCAGAGCGACAGCCAGCCGAACACGTTCGTCCGAGTGTCCGGGGTGGAGCTCACCGATGGCGCCTGACGCGGCGCTCGACGCCTTCGATCCATTTGCCGGTCCCGAACTCGCCAGCGCGTTTCCTACCACCAGGTCTCAGCTCGAGATCTGGACGGCGACGCAGATGGGTGGCGATGCCGCGCTGGCGTACAACGAGGCCGTCACGCTGCACCTCTCCGGCGCACTGGATCCGCAGGCGCTGCGGTCCGCGATCACGGCGCTGATCGAGCGGCACGAGTCGCTGCGGTCGACGTTCAGCAACGATGGGTTGACGATGCTGGTGGGCGGGATGTCGCCGCGTGCGGTGACGTCCCACGACCTGCGTGGGCTGACGCCAGCCGCACGTGACGCAGCGCTCGCTGCGATGCAGTCGCGCGCGGTGACCACACCCTTCGACCTGGCGCAGGGGCCGCTGGCCACGTTCGACATCGTGCAGCTCTCCGACGAGATGCACGCGGTCGTGATCTCTGCCCATCATCTGGTGTGTGATGGCTGGTCGTTCGGCGTGCTGTCGCATGACCTCGGCGCGCTGTACGACGACCTGCACCGCAGCGGGTCGGCGGCTTCGCCGAGTGTGGGCGAGCCGGATCGCTTCAGCAGCTTTGCCGAGGGTATGCGCGCCGAGTCTGCGTCGGCGGCCGGTGCGGCTGCAGCGCGCTTCTGGGCGGCGCAATTCGCGACGGTGCCAGATCCGCTCGATCTCCCGTCCGATCGGCTGCGGCCGAGCACACGCGCGTATGCGGCGGCGCGCGAAGACGTGCACCTGCCACAGGCGCTGCTGAGCGCGATCCAGGGCATGGGTGCGCGTCGCGGTGTGAGCCTGTTCGCGACGTTGCTCGGCGGTTTCGCGTCGTTGCTCTCGCGGCTTGGCGGCACCGACGACCTGGTGGTCGGCACGACGATCGCCGGACAACTCGGCGGCGACAGCCCGAACGTGGTGGGGCACTGCGTCAACACACTGCCGATCCGACTGCGCATCGTGCCGGACGAACCGTTCGAGGCCTACCTGGCGCGCGTGCGATCGGCGGCGCTGGATGCGTTCGAACACCAGCAGGTGGGCTTCGGGCAGGTCGTGGAGCAGCTCTCACTGTCGCGCGATCCAAGTCGCGTGCCGCTGGTGTCGGTGATGTTCAACCTCGATCGCGCACTGACGCCGGCGATGCTGGCATTCGGTGGCCTCGAGGTGCGGATGACGAGCATCCCGCGGCACGCCGAGAACTTCGACCTGTTCCTGAACGCGATCGAGGTTGGCGACGGGATGGTGCTGGAGTGCCAGTACAACACTGGCCTGTTCGATCCGGTGACGGTGCGGCGCTGGTTGGCGTCGTACCAGCGACTGCTGCAGTCGGCGGTCGAGGCGCCGTCCACGCCGGTGGGGCGTCTTGCGATCACGACGGTGGCCGACGACGATGCGCTGACGCGATGCAACGACAGCACGCACGCGTGGCCGGATGCACGGCTGGCACATCAGCTGTTCGAGGCGCAGGTCGCAGAGTCGCCGCAGGCGGTGGCGGTGGAGCAAGACGACGACCTGCTGACCTACGACGTGCTGAATGCGCGTGCCAACCGGTTGGCGCATCACCTGCGTAGCGTCGGTGTGCGGCGCGGCAGCTTCGTCGGCCTGCACCTAGATCGCAGGCCCGACACGCTGGCGGCCCTGCTGGCGGTGCTCAAGGCCGGCGGGGCGTATGTGCCGCTGGATCCGTCGTGGCCGCAGGAACGTCTGGCGGGCATGGCCACCGATGCCGCACTCACGGCGGTGATCACCACGGCGGCGTTGCGCCATGAGGCGCAGGGGTTGGCGGCGTCGGTGGTCACCGTCGATGCCGACACCGAACTGCTCGACGCGATGCCGTCTACGGACTTGCCACCCAGCGGCGATACCGCGACGCCGATGGATCCGGCGTACGTGATCTTTACCTCGGGTTCGACAGGGCGGCCGAAGGGCGTGCTGGTGCCGCACGGTGCGCTGGTCAACCTGCTGCGCAGTGTGCAGACGACGCCCGGACTGTCACGCAGCGACGTGGTGCTGGCAGTGACGCCGCTGAGCTTCGACATCTCGATCTCGGAAGTGCTGCTGCCGCTGACGGTTGGTGCTCGCATCGTGCTCGCCACCCGCGACACGGCCAGCGATGGCATGGAGCTACGCCGGCTTGTGGAATCGCGCGGCGTGACCTTCATCGATGCCACGCCGGCGACCTACCGGCTGTTGCTGGCCGCGGGCTGGAGCGGCGGCGCGCACCTGCGCCTGATCTGCACCGGTGAAGCGCTGCCGCGAGAGCTGGCCACCGCGCTGTTGCCGTGCGCGCGTGAGTTGTGGAACGGATACGGTCCGACCGAAACGACTGTCTGGTCCACCTTCCACCGCATCACTCCGGGGGCCGGCGCCATCCTGATCGGGCACCCGATCGCCAACACCCGCGTGGCGATCCGTGACGTGCTCGGACAGCAGGTGCCGATCGGCGTGGCCGGTGAGCTCTTCATCGGTGGTGCCGGTGTGGCGCTGGGGTATGTGCACAACGCCGCACTCACCGCCGAGCGCTTCACCGACGATCCGGATACACAAGGATTGCGGTGGTATCGCACCGGCGATCTGGTACGACTGCTGCCGTCCGGTGAGATCGAGTGCCTTGGTCGCGCCGACGATCAGGTCAAGATCCGCGGCTATCGCATTGAGCCGGGTGAGATCGCGGCGGTAGCCAGCACCTGGGCCGGTGTTCGGCAGTGCGTGGTGATGGCGCGAGCTGCCCTGCACGGGGGCGACCTGCGCCTGGTGGCGTACGTCGTCGCGGATGCCGGCACCGAGTTTGGCGATGCGTTCCGTCAGCACCTGCGCCGCGCCCTGCCCGAATACATGATCCCGTCGGTTGTCGTGCCGCTGGCCTCGATGCCGTTGACGAGTTCGGGGAAGGTGGATCGCAAGCGCCTGCCGGACCCGGAGCCTGCCGCCGACTCCGTCACGGCGATGGTGGCGCCGCGCACGGACACCGAACGACTGCTCGCCGATCTCTGGGAGCAGGCCCTCGGCGTCGGCCGAGTCGGTATCGATGACGACTTTTTCGCGCTCGGCGGACATTCGCTGCTGGCGTCGCAGGTCCTCGCACGGCTGCGCCGCGATCACGGCATCGAGCTGACCTTCCGTCGCCTGTTCGAGCTGCCCACCATCGCGCGACTCGCCACGCACATCGATGCCGAACGGACGGCTGGAACGGCTACCGCGATCCGTCCCGCCATTGCGGCGCGCACCGGTGCAACGTCGGCACCGCTCACGGCGCAGCAGGAACGGTTGCAGCTCCTCGAAGAACTGGAGCCCGCGCGGCGCGTCACGCACAGTCACGCCGCATCCTGGGAGCTCACCGGCGCCCTGGACGTGGGGGCACTGGAGCAGGCGTTCCACGCCCTGCTGCAACGCCACTCGGTCCTGCGCACCAGCTTCCACGTGCGGAACGGCGAGCGGGTGCAGGTGGTGCATGAGGAGTCGTCATTCACGCTCGGCCGGCTCGACCTCACCACACTGGACGCACTCGCGCAGCAGACGGCGCTGCAAACGTTCTTCGTGGCGCAGCAGTCGCAGCCCTTCGACCTCGTTCGCGCACCGCTGCTGCGTGCCACGCTGATCGCGCTGGGCCCCGATCGCCACCGGCTGTACACGCTGCAGCACGGCATGATCTGGGATGGATGGTCGTTCGATCTCTTCCTGCGCGACCTGTCCGAGTTCTACGCGGCAGCGATCGATGGCCGCGCACCATCGCTGCCCGCGCTCGGCGTGACGTTCGGCGACTTCGCGGCGTGGCAGCGCGACTGGCTGGCCGGTGACCTGGCACAGGCGCATCGCCAGTGGTGGGATGCGCGCCTGGAGGGCAGCACGGATGCGGTGGAGCTGCCCACGGAACGCCCGCGTGCGCTGGCACCGTCGCATATCGGCGGACAGCGGTCCGTGCAGCTGGACGCGGCTGAGGTGGAGGCACTGACGCGATTTGCGCAACAGCAGGACGCGACGCTGTTCATGGTCGCATTCTCCGCGTTCACCACGCTGCTGCATCGCTACACCGGTCAGCGCGACCTTCTGGTCGCCTCGCCGATGCGCGCGCGGACGCAGGCCGAGCTGGAGGACGTACTCGGCCCGTTCGTGAACACGATCGTGCTCCGTCAGGCGATGCCGGCCGGCATCACGTTTCGCGACGTGGTGCGCGCGGCGCGCGAGTCGGCGCTGGACAGCTACGCACACCAGGAGTTGCCGTTCGAGAGCCTCGGTGGACGCCTGCCCGCGCTCCGCGTCGTGTTCTCGATGCAGGATGCGCGCACGCGTCCGACGCATTTCGGGGCGCTGCAGCTGACGCAGGTGCATGTGCCGCTGCAGTTCGCCACCAACGACGTCACGCTCTGGCTGGTGCAGTTCCCGGAGCGACTCTACGCGGTGCTGAACTTCAGCACCGACGCCTTCGACGATGCGGCGGCGGACCTGTTCCTCGCGCAGCTGCAGGTGCTGCTGCGTGCGGTGCGCCAGTCTCCGGACCTCCCGGTTGCGGAATTGCCGTTGCGCACCGCGGTGGACGACGGCGCGGTGGCGCTGTCGGCCGTGGCAGTCGATACGGGTGCTCCCGCCGCATCGGTGCTGCCGCAGCTCGCGCAACGCGCCGCCGAGCACCCGGGTGCGATCGCGATCGCTGGTCGTCGTGGACGGCTGTCGTGTGGCGCGCTCTGGCAGCGTGTGACCGCAGTGGCCGCGGGCCTGGGGGCGCGCGGCGTGCGCGCGGGTGACGTGGTGTCCGCGGAGTTGCCCTCTGGCATCGATCGCGTGGTGGCCGTGATCGGCGCGCTGCGTGCCGGCGCACGTGTGACGATCATCGCGCCGGACGAAGGGGTCGCGTATCGTCGTCGGCTGCTGGCCGCCGCGAGCCCATCGCTGCGCATCGCAGCCGCGGGCGGGCTGGTCGTGACGGCTGCACCGGTGGCATCGCTCGCTGCGCTCGAAGCGGACGGTGTGCCGACGGCCACGTTGCTCGACATCGCGACGGCGAGTGCAGCGGCCGGGCTGCTGCTGCCGGGCGCGGACCCGATCGCAGAGGTCTCACTCCATTGGCAGCCGCTGACGCGGATCGACGCGCAGGCCACAGCCCTGCGTGAGATGATGCAGGCACCGTCGCAGGGCAGCGTGCTGCATGCCGTCCCATTCGCATCGCCAGCGTGGGCGCCCACCGTCCTGGCCGCGCTGCTGGATGGCGAGACGGTTCGACTGGTTGCCGACGACAGCATCGGCGACGCGATCGACCTGTCCGAGGAATCCGAAGGCTGCACGCGGATGATCGGCGTGGCCGAGGCCTGGCGGGCGACGCTCGACGCCGCCTGGAACGGCGGGGGATTCGAGCGCGGTGTGGTCATCGGCGAGGGATTGGGCGACGCCGCATTGCAGACGCTGGCGAGCTTCGGGACGGCGGTGACGATCGTCGCCGGCGACGCGGCGGATGGCGCGATCAGCTGGATGCAGTCCGTGGGCACGTCGGGCGAGAAGCAGCCGGCGCTGACCGCCATCGCCGGGACGGTACTGCGCGTTGCCGATGCGCATCGACACGACGCGATCGCGGGACTGCCGGGCGCGCTGCAATGGGTATGCGCCGGCATCGCTTCCGGCTGGCAACAGACGGGGTACGTCGCGCGGCGCACCGCCAGCGGTGCGCTCCGGCTGATGGCCGATGAGGTGCCGGTGCTCTGGGTGGGGGGACAGCCGCTCCAGTCGGCGCTGCTCGAGCGTGCGATTCGTGCGCTGCCTGCCGTTCAGGACGCGGCGGTGGCGCTGCACACCGATCGTCATGGCGCTGCGTGGCTGGTGGCGCATGTCGTTCCGGCGCCGAATGAGGTGGCCGACGGCGTGACTCTGCGTCAGCAGCTGCAGGCGTTTCTCCCGGCAGCGTGGGTACCTGCGCGTGTCGTGAGCGTGACCACGCTCGCGCGCTCGTCAGCCGGCACCATACGTCGCGGACAGTTGCTCAGCCCCTTCGATCGCGCCGATGCGGAACGATTGCGGGCGGAGGAGGCACCGATGTCGGCGGACGAACAGATTGTCTCCCATGCATGGGCGGAAATCCTCGACCTCCCCGGGGTTGGCCGCCATGACAACTTCTTCCGCATGGGGGGAACGTCCCTGCTCTGCTTCCGCGTGATCGACGTGCTGCGTGCGCGCACGCAGGTGCGCCTGAGCCCGCGCACGCTGCTGACCGGCACATTGGCCGATGTCGCAGCCGAACTCGCCGCCCAGCGCGTCGTGGCCGGCCGGTGACGGTGGACCTGCCGAGCGGCCGCTTCTTCGGCGACGCGCCGGACGTGCTGTTCGGAGTTTTCCATGCCGGCAGCGGCGAGGTCGTACGCGATACGGGAATCCTGCTCTGCCATGCGGCACCGCAGGAGTATTCGATAGTGTACTGGATCGTGCGCCAGCTCGCCCTCGACCTGGCGAGCGCCGGCTTTCCGGTGCTCCGCTTCGACTATCACGCCACCGGCGACTCGACCGGCGCCGCAGGTGAGGCGTCGCTGACGCGCTGGGTCAGCGACATCGGTGCGGCGGCCGAGGAGCTGCGTCGCGCGTCGGGCGTACGACGGATCGGCGTGGTCGGCATGCGGCTCGGTGGCGCGCTGGCCGTGCGCGCGATCGCCGCGGGGCTCGAGGTGCGGGATCTGGTGCTCTGGGATCCAGTCGTCAGCGGCACCGAATATGTGACACTGATGGAGCGGGTGGATCGCCGCGTGCACGCGGAACGCCACTACCCGGAGAACGACCTGTTTCCGCATCGGGAGCTGTTCGGCTATCCGTTCGATGAGGCGATGCGTCGCGAGACGGAGTCGGTGAACCTTCTCACCGAGCCGCTCGGCCAGCCGCGCCGCATGCTAGTGGTCTCGCACGGCGACAATGCGCGACACACAGCGCTGATGGAACGGGCCACGCGGGAAGGGATCGCGGCCGCGCACGAGGTGGTGGACGTGCCGCCGCTCTATGCCGATGGCATCGCGCCGCAGGAGACGCTGTTCGCGCACGCGGCAAAGCGCGCGATCCGGGCATTCCTCGCCAGCCGGCGATGACCACCGAACGTGTCGTGACCTTCGGACCCGGCGGCCGGATACAGGGGATCGTGACGGCGCCGCCGACTGCGACCGACGGCGTGCGTCGCGCCGTAGTGATGTCGAACGTCGGGATGCATCACCGCGTGGGACCCTATCGGCTCTACGTGGACCTGGCGCGTGCCATGGCGGCCGACGGCTGGATGGCGCTGCGCTTCGACCACCTCGGCATGGGAGAGAGTGGCCAGCGTATCGCGGGGGAGGCGTCGGCGGCGGATGAAGTGGAGGATCTCGCGCAGGCGCTGGATTACCTCGGCGAGGCGGAAGGAATCGACGAGGTGTTCGTGGTGGCGTTGTGCTCCGGCGTGGACGGAGCGCACCCGCTGGCGGTGCGCGATGCCCGCGTGCGTGGTGCGGCGTTCATCGATGGCTACACCTACACCACCGCGGGATTCCGGCGCCGCCGGCTGCTGCTGCGCTTTCTGCAGCTCGGGCGCTGGTCACGTTTCCTGCGTCGCCAGATTCGTCGGGTCACGCAGCCGCCGGTGCATCGGGTGGATGTGCTGCCGGTCTTCAGCCGTGTATACCCGTCACAGGATCAGTTTCGCCGCGACATCGGCCTGCTCGCCGATCGCGGTGTGTCGCTGCACTGCATCTTCACCGGCACGCTGGACTCGTCGTTCAACGCCGAGCACCAGATCTTCGAAACGCTGGGACCCACGGTTCGCAGGGACCGCATCGCGGTCACGCGGCTGCCGCGCACCGATCATGTGTTCCGCAGCGTCACCGCGCGCCATGACCTGGTCACCCGTATCCGCGACTGGGCAGCGCAGGCCGTCGCGCGTCGGGATGCACCGTGATCAGTGCGCGACGGTGATGAGGGTGTGCACCCGGTCGCCGCTGACGTGAAGCCGGACGTCGAACTCGCTGCCGGCATGCACGCCACCACCGAGATCGCGCTCCACGCGGAGCCGTCCGTGGCCGGCTGCGAGGTGCAGCGCGAGCATCCGCGCGTCACTGAAGTCGAAGAAGTCGTCCACCAGCGGGCGCAGGCACTTGAACAAGCTTTCCTTGGCCGAAAAGATCGCGGTCACGATGTCGTCGCGCGCGGCGCCATCGTCGGACAGGCTGACGGTGCCAGCCAGGAATTCGCTGGCGACCGACGGTGCGACTTCCGCCACCACGGCTGTCGTCATCCGTGGTTCGACATCGAGACCGATGCCGCGAAATGCGGATGCCGACGCGACGACGGCCGCGGCCACACCGGCCGTGTGTGTGATGGAGCCCACCACATCGTGGGGCCACACCGGCCCGCGATGTCCGGCGATGCCGATCGGATCGGGTGCCGCGATGCCGTGTCGACTCAGGGCCAGCAGCGCCGCCGCGCGCCCGGACAGAAAGCCGCGCCGCCGAACCGGCGCACTGCCGCTGATCGTGTCCGGCACGGTGATGTTGAGCGGCACCATGTCGCGCGCGTCATACGCCGTATCCGGCTCCTCGACGTGCAGCATCACCATCGAGAGACCGTCCAGCGAGCGCCACGGCGCCGGCAGTTCGCGCAGGACGACGGCCGATCCCTCACGCACGGCGGTGGCGACGTCGTCGCGCTGCGGTACACGGTGCGCGTGAGCGAGCAACCAGGGCGCCGTCATGCGAGGTGTGCGTGCAGGCCGTACGCGCGTCGCACACCGTGATGCGACGCATCCTGCTCGCGTTTGGCGTGCTGGTGACCGTCGCAGCCTGGTGGATGCTGGTGCCATTCGTGCGCGCGTACCGCAACGAACGGCGCGTGCTGCACCCGCCCGCCGGCCCGGTGACACTGGCCGATGCCGACGCGCGACTTGGGCTCCAACCGCTGACCATCCGGCAGGGTACGACGCGCATCGCGGCCTGGTATGCGCCACCCACGCAGGGTGGCACGGTGATTCTGGTCGGGGGCACCGGGTCCACGCGCGGCACGCTGCTGCCCGAGGCACGGGCGCTGATCGGGGCGGGACACGGCGTGGTGCTCTTCGACTGGCCGGGGCACGGTGAGAGCACGGGGAGCGTGGATCTTGGTGCTGGAGCACAGCGCGCGCTGCAGGCCGTGCTGGACAGCACGGCCACACTCCGCGGCACCGTCAGCACCCGCATCGGCCTGTGCGCGTTCTCGTTTGGCGGCGTCGCAGCGCTGATGCTCGCGCGGCGTGATCCGCGCGTTCGCGCACTGCTGCTGGCCGGCACACCGATCGATGCCGAAGCGCAGATGGCGTACGAGTACCGGAAACACGGACGATTCGCGCTGGCGGGAGCACGATGGTTCTGGCGCCAGCACGGTGATCCGCTGCCGGCTTTGCGACTCGACTCGGCGGCAGCAGGGCTCGCGCGGCGTGCCGTGCTGCTGATCGCCGGCGAGCGCGATGACGTGGTGGATCCGGCGGACGCACGGCGTTTCGCCGAGTTGATCGGAGCCTCGGCCGACGTGTGGCGGATCGCAGGTGCCGGGCATGGTGACTACGAGGCAGCGGCGCCCGAATACCCTGAGCGCCTGGGGGCGTTCTTCACCCGGACACTGGCGGTGCCTGGGCCGCACTGACCGGCGCCGTCCCACGCCGCAGGTCAGCGCGCGACGTCAGGCGCGTCGCATCCAGGTCTTTGCGATCACGAAAACAAATCGCGTGTCCACCAGCAGGTAGCGCTTCCAGAGCCGGCGCGGCTCCTTCGACAGCCGGAAGCACCATTCGAGACCGTTCCGCGACATCCAGCCCGGTGCCCGGTTGATCCGGCCGCTCACGAAGTCCAGGCTCGCACCCACGCCGATCGCCACGATCTTCCCCAGCACGGGGCGCAGCCGGTCGATGAACAGCTCCTGCTTGGGGCAGCCCAGCGCGACCAGCAGCAGGTCGGGCTGCGCGGCGGCGATGCGCTCCACCACCGCCTCCTCGTCGGGCGTGGGGACGAGGTGAATCATCGAATCGTCCACACCGACGATGTTCACGCCGTACTGGCCGCGCAGGATGTCCGCCGCCTCGTACGCGACGCCATCGGCGCCACCGAGCAGGTAGACGCGCCACCGCTGCCTCGCCGCCAGCTCCATCAGGGGCAGGATCAGGTCCGAGCCTGAGACCTTTTCCGGGATCACGGGACCTATGAGTCTCGAGGCGAACACGATCGGCACGCCGTCCGCCACCGCCAGGCTGGAACGCGAATAGGCATCGCGCAGGCGGACATCACGCTCCGCCAGCATCACATGATCCACGTTCGGCGTGAACACTGCGCCGCCCTTGCCCTGATCAACGAGCCGCTGGATCGCTTCCAAGGCACCATTGAACGTGATCGTATCGAGATCGAGGGTGCCGATACGGAAGCGAGGGCGGGTCATGGTGCGTGTGCGGGGCGAATCGCCGAGGGCAGCGAGTGCGCCACATGTCTCGGCAAACAACTGAATCGCGATGCTGCTCGTCGCACCGGATGCTGCACGCAGAATAGTCACTGAACGAGCCAGTTCCAAGCACGCAAAACTGATGCATCGATGCTACATCGCGCGCGCAGACTGCAACACTGTGAACTGCTGCATCCATGCTACATCGCTGGCGCAGCCTGCAGGTGGCAAGTACTCTACTTCTTGCAGTGCACTTCCCCGATCGACAGGCCGACGCGAGGCCCGCTGCTCCACGGCCACGACACTGCAGATGGGGATAGAATGAAAGTGCTGCAGGCGATCCGGGAGGAGTTCGAGCCCGTGCACGGCAAGGTGCTCCTTGCCAGCCTGATTCTGCTGCCGTTCCCCATGCACACCGGCAACCGATTCCGTACCCTGATCCTGCGATTGATCGGGCTCCGGATCGGGCAGGGAACACAGTTTTCCGATCGTCCGACACTTACCGGCGCCGGCGACATCTACCGACGCCTGACGGTGGGGCGGCATTGCTGGTTCAACATCCGGGTGCTGATCAACCTCGGTGCGTCGGTCACCATCGGAGATTCGGTGTTCGTCGGGCATGAGGTGATGCTGCTGACGGAATCGCACGACATCGGCTCGGCGGAGAAGCGCACCGGGCGTCTGTCGGCACGACCCATCACGGTCGGCAACGGTGTCTGGCTCGGCTCGCGCTCGACGGTGCTGCCGGGTGTCAACATTGGTGCGGGTTCGATCGTCGCCGCCGGGGCCGTGGTCACCGCTGATGTACCACCGAACGTGCTGGTTGGTGGTGTGCCGGCGCGCTTCATCCGCGACTTGCCGTGACGCCATCGCGCTGCGGAGCCTGAGGGTGGCCTCGCTCTGGCATGATGGACGCGCCTGGCTGCGGGCGCGCTGGTACTTCCGTGGCGCGTCGCTCGGTGCCCGGGTGCGCGTGTGGGGGCGACTCTCGGTCAGTGGCCGGGAGCGGATCGTGATTGGCAACCGGGTGCGGCTCGTCGGCACCGTGGCCACCACCGAACTGGCGGCGGGACGCGACGGTCACCTGCACATCGGTGACAACACGTTCATCAACTACGGCTGTTCGATCGGCGCCACACGGCTGGTGCGCATCGGGGCCGACTGCAACATCGGCACCCACGTGATCCTGATGGACTCCGATTTTCATCGCGTGGAGCCGGAGCGACGGAACGAGACAGCGGAGAGCGCGCCGATCGTCCTCGAGGACAACGTCTGGCTTGGCGCACGCGTGATCGTGCTGCGTGGCGTGACCATCGGTGCCGGCAGCGTGATCGGGGCCGGCAGCGTCGTGACGCGCGACATCCCACCGCGTTCGATCGCCGTCGGGCAGCCGGCCAGGGTCGTGCGGACGATCTGATGGCGCGTCTGCGATGAACGTGCCCCTCATGACCGTCATCCTGCCCACGTACAACCGCGTGGACCGGTTGCGCCGCGTGATTGCGGCGCTCGAGCAGCAGGCGTTTCCAGTGACGGCGTTCGATGTCGTCGTCGTCTCGGATGGCTCCAGCGATGGCACGGCCGCCTACATGGCCACCCTGCAGTCACCACTCGCGCTGCAGTTCGTGGAGCAGTCCAACCAGGGGGCGGCTGCGGCCCGCAACACCGGCCTGCAGCACGCCACCGGCACCATCGTGCTGTTCCTCGATGACGACGTGGTGCCGTCGCCGACACTGCTCCGCGAACACGTCGACGCGCATCAGCAGGACGATCTGGTGGTGCTCGGCCCGATGTTGTCACCGCCCGGCTTCCGCATGCAGCCGTGGGTGGCGTGGGAGCAGCGGATGCTGGTGAAGCAGTACGACGACATGCAGCAGGGACGCTGGACCCCCACGGCGCGCCAGTTCTACACCGGCAATTCGTCGGTGCAGCGGCGATGGCTGCTGGAGGCGGGCGGCTTCGATGCGGGTTTCCGGCGAGCCGAGGATGTGGAATTGGGCTACCGGCTCGCGGCGCGCGGTTTGCGCTTCGTCTTCAACGCCAACGCGATCGGCTGGCACTTCGCCGAACGCAGCTTCACCGCCTGGCTCGACACGCCGTACCAGTACGGGCGGAACGATGTGATCTTCACGCGCGACAAGGCGCAACACTGGCTCCTGCCGACGCTGCGCGTGGAGTTCAGCGCGCGACACGCGTTGATCCAGCTTCTGGTACGCGCCTGCCTCGATCGACCGATCATCGCCGCGCCCGTCGTACTGCTGCTGCGACAGGCAGCACACGTCGCGCCGTTGTCATCGCTGGCGTACAGCAGCCTGTTCAACCTGCGACACTATCAGGGCATCGCCGACGAACTGGGCGGGCGCGACGCGTTCTTCGCACTCGGCGCTGACACTACGGCACCCCGCGTACCGGCCACCGACGAGCGGCGCACATGACGGCGGGCGCTCGCCAGGCTGCGTCACCCACGGCTGCCCCGGTGACGGAACGTGCGCTGCGCGTGCTGTTCGTCATGGAGCAGCATCTCGGCCATCGCACCTACTGCGACAATCTGCGCGCGTCCATAGGCAACGATCCGGCGATCGATGCCAGCTGGATCGATGTCGCGTACGCACCGATGACGGGTGTGCTGGAACGCCTGCCCATGCCCGGTGCACTGCGTGGAAGGCTGCGTGGCCGCGCCGAGGTGCGGCAGGCGCTGGCGTCGATCCCGCACGACGTGGCGTTCTTCAACACGCACGTCCCGGCGCTGATGGGTGGTGTGATGACTCGGCGGACGCCCTACGTCATCAGCACCGACATCACACCCTGCCAGTACGACGCGATGGGCGTGCACTACGGTCGCGGGTCAAAGCTGGGTGGTCCGGTGGCGTGGCTCAGGCATCGCCAGCACGCCGAGACGTTGCGTGGCGCCGCGGCGGTGTTGCCTTGGTCGTCGTGGGTCGCCAAGTCGATGGTTGCGGACTACGGCGTGCGCCGTGAGCAGGTGCATGTGGTGCCGCCGGGTGTGGACCTGGCGATCTGGCGCCCGGCGGAACGCGTGCGCGACGCGCATTCGCCGGTGAAGCTGCTGTTCGTGGGCGGCGACTTCGAGCGCAAGGGCGGGCCGCTGCTGCTGGACGCATTTCGCACGCTGCCGGCTGGTTCGGCGGAGCTGCACCTCGTGACGCGGTCGGCCGTCACGCCGTCGGCCGGTGTGTTCGTGCATCACGGCATGACGCCGAACCAACCCGAGCTGATCGACCTGTTTCGCGACTGTGACGTCTTCGTGCTGCCGACGGTGGCCGAGGCGTTCGGGATCGTCGCCGTGGAAGCGAGTGCGTGCGGAATGCCGGTGGTCGGCACGGCGGTTGGCGGCCTCACCGACGTCATCGTCGACGGGGAGACGGGCTTCCTGATGCCGTCGGGTGATGGCGAGGTGCTCGCGGCGCGCCTGCAGCAGCTGGTGGCCGATGCGACGCTGCGCGCACGCCTGGGTGCTGCGACGCGGGCACGTGCCCTATCACACTTCGATGGTGGGCAGACGGCGCAGCGTGTGGTGACGCAGCTGCGTCGCGCGGTCGGGATCGTCGCGTGACAAGTCCAGGCGCGACGTCAGTGCAACGGATCGGCTTCGTGATCGAACAGGCGCTGGGCCACGTGACGCACACGCGCAACCTGCAGGCGGCGGTGCCGGCGGATCGCGCAGTGGAGGCGCACTGGGCGCTGATTCCGTTTCCGGCGTCAGGGATCGGTGCTTCGATGCCGCTGTACGCCAGCAACTGGACGGTGCGGGCCGGCCTGCGGTCCCGACGCGCACTGCGCACGCTGGCTCGGCAGACGCCTCTCGACGCGCTGTTCTTTCATACGCAGGTGACGGCGGTGCTGGCGTCCAACTGGGTGCGCCGCATTCCCAGCGTCGTGTCGCTGGATGCCACGCCACTGCAGTACGACGCACTGGGCGCATCGTACGCGCACACGCCGGGGCCGCAGTGGCTGGAGCGCATCAAGTGGCGGCTCAATCGCGACTGCTATCGCGATGCGCGCCACCTCGTCACCTGGAGTGCGTGGGCGCGACAGGGGCTAATCAACGCGTATGAAGTGCCCGCCGAGAAGGTGACGGTGATCCCGCCGGGGGTGATCATCACTGACTGGCGCACACCGGAACCGCGGCAAGCGCGTGAGGGCGAGGTGCGGATCCTGTTCGTCGGTGGCAACCTGGCGCGGAAGGGCGGACTGGTGTTGCTGGAGGCATGGCGCCGGCTGAACGCGGCGCGCGATGCCGGCGCCCCGATGGTCGAATTGCACCTGGTGACGAAGGACGCCGTGCCCGCGGAGCCGGGTTTGGTGGTGCACCACGACATGCAGCCCAACAGCGCGGCGCTGCGGCAGCTGTATCGAGACAGCGACATCTTCTGCCTGCCGACGTACGGCGATTGCCTGCCGATGGTGCTGAGTGAGGCTGGCGCGGCCGGGTTGCCGGCCGTCAGCACGCGAGTCGCTGCCATCGGTGAAATCACGCACGACGGTGAGACAGGCTTCCTCGTGGAACCGGGCGATGCGCTGTCACTGACGGCGGCCTTGCAGCGGCTGGTGGATGATCCGGAGCTGCGGTTGCGGATGGGCGCGCGCGCGGTGGAGCTGGTGGCGCGCGACTTCGATGCGGCGCTAAACGCGCAGCGGCTGCTGGACGTGCTCAAGCGTGTGGCGTCGGCCGCCACGACCCGCGCGTGAGCCAGGACGTGGCGCCGACCGTCCTGCTGACGGTGTCAGGTTCGGTGTCGGACGATTTGCAGGGGCAGGTGGCGAGCGGACAGCGGCCACGCGCCGACTACGTGGAAATGGCGCGGGGCTTCGGCGCCGACCTGCTCGACTACCGTGCTGCCGCGCGCGAGGGGGGCGTGATCGGTCGCCTGCTGCGGCGTGTCGGCGGTGACAACGCGCTGCTGGCATGGGCCTGCTGGCGTCGGCGCGCCGCGTATCGGCTGATCGTGACCGACGGTGAGCAGATCGGCATCCCGCTCGCGTTGCTGCTCAAGCTCCTCGGCCGTGGAGCGCGCGACACTCGGCACGCGATGATCGTCCACACGCTGTCGGTGCCGAAGAAGCAGTGGTTCTTCGATCGGCTCGGCCTGCAGTCGCACGTGGACCGGTTTCTCGTCTACGCCAGCTGGCAGCAGCGCTTCATCACCCAACGGTGGCGGGTCGCACCGGCGTCGGTGGTGCTGACGCCGTTCATGGTCGATGATCGGTTCTTCCGGGGAGACGCGGTGACACCGGTGCCACGATCGCCGGCAATGATCTGTGCGGTGGGGCTGGAGCGCCGAGATTACCCCACGCTGATGGACGCGGTGCGTGGACTGCCGGTGCAGGTGGTGATCGCGGCGGCGAGTCCGTGGAGCAAGCAGGCTGACGGCACCGCCGATCGGTCGCTGCCCGACAACGTGCGGGTGGCGAAGTTCACGCAGTTCGAGCTGCGCCAGCTGTACGCCGATGCGGCGTTGGTGGTGATGCCGCTGTTCGATGTCACGTTCCAGGCCGGCGTGACCGCGATCCTCGAGGCGATGGCCATGGAGCGCGCGGTGATCTGTTCGCGCACGCAGGGGCAGACGGATGTGATCGTGGACGGCGAGACCGGTGTGTACGTGCCGCCCGGTGATGCACCGGCACTGCGGGCGGCGATCGTGCGGCTGCTGGCCGACACCGACGAAGCGGCACGGTTGGGTCGTGCGGGACGACACCTCGTGGAGCAGCGGCTGAACCTCGATGTTTACGTCCAGCGACTCACCGTGGTGGTGCAGCAACTCGCCGCCGAGACGCGCCCCGTTGCCGCACAGTCGCATGTGTAGCGGCGGAGTGCGACGGCATCCACGCACCGCCACGGCAGCGGGGCATCCGTGATGCGCCGCCACACGTCGGTGTTGATGGCACTGCTGGCGGTATACCACATGGCTGGCTGCACGGCACTCGACAAGTCGCCGGACGCAGACGCGGCGCGCGAGTCACCAACCGCGGCCCGATCGGTGATCACGGTCGGCGCCACCGACGTGGGGCGCCCGCTCGACCCGCGCCTGTTCGGCACCAACGTGCCGGCGTGGGTCAACCCGACCAATCTCGCCAACGATACGGTGCGTGCGCTGACGCGCGCCCTCGGACCGACCGTGCTGCGTTTCCCCGGCGGCAGCTGGAGCAATGCCTACGACTGGCTGGCCTGCGAGATGGGTGACGGCGCTCGCTGTCACTGGACATGGGCCGCGCGACCGACGGACATGCTGAACTTCGCACGGGCCACCGGCAATGCGGCCATCTGGACGGTGTCGGTGAATGGCACCGCGAAGGAAGCGGCAGCGGCGGTGGCGTTCTTCAATGGCCGCGTCGGCGACACGACGCGGATCGGCGTGGACGTCAGGGGGCGCGACTGGAAGCGCGTGGGCGACTGGGCTGCGCTGCGCGCACAGCACGGCAATCCCGAGCCGTTGCCGATCACGACGTGGGAAGTGGGCAATGAGGTCTATGGCTCGAAACCCACCACCAGTGGCTCGTCGTGCGCCAGCTGGGGATGGGAGGACACCTGGACCTGCGACGCTGCGGAATACATGAACGGCACGGGGGCGGGTGCGGCGCGTCACGAGGGCTACCTCGAGTTCCGCGCGGCGATGCGCGGAGTGGACTCGACGATCCAGGTCGGCGCCGTTGGCGTGGCGGAACCGAACGGCTGGAGCGACTGGGGCAACACGGTCATCCGGCTCGGCGGACGCCATCTCGACTTCTACGTGGTGCACCAGTACGCGTTCGACGCCAAGCCGCAGCGGATCACCGACGTCTTGCCGCGCGCATTTCGCATGTGGGATGCACCGATCGCGGCCACCAACGCGGCCTTCGACCGGCTGGCCGGCGGTCGCCGCGCACCGATCGCGGTCACGGAATACAACCTTGCGGCGTTCCAGGATCTGGACGACGACCAGCTCATGACGCGCGCTGTCAACGCATTGCTGGTGGCCGACGTGCTCGGCCGGATGGCGATCAACGGCGTGACGATGGCCAACCAGTGGAATCTCGCCAACGGCAAGGCGTCGAACGGCACCGACTACGGACTGATCGACACGCAGGCGAAGACACGAGCGCCACAGTATTTCGCCTTGCGGCTGTGGACCGGCTTCGGCAGCACGTTGCTGCCGGCCACGTCGTCGTTGGACGCCGCGATGGCGGTGAGCACGTATGCCGCCCGCGCGAACGACGGGTCGGTTCGGCTGATGGTGATCAACAAGACCGCACGCTCCATTGATGCGCGGTTGGTGCTGACCGGCGTGACTGCGCCGATGCGGGTGACGGAAGACGTGCTGTCGGCAGAGTCGTTGGAGGCGAAAGGCATGATGTTCAACCGGGTCCGCAATCCCGCAACCGACTTTTCCGATGCCGTGTCACGGTCGCTGGGAACGGCAGTCGGGCATCTCGATCACACCTTCGTGCCGTTCTCGGTGACGGTGCTGAAGTTTGTCCAACCTCGCCGTCAATGCGCGCGACGCGATGCCGACGGGCGGCCACCTGTCCATCACCACCTCGCACGAAGTCGTGGAGCGCGCACGCGGCCTGCTGCGGCCGGGCCAGCACGTGGTGCTCGAGGTGCGCGACGCCGGCACGGGCATGAACACCAGCGTGCTGGCGCAGATCTTCGAGCCGTTCTTCACCACCAAGCAGGCGGGCCAGGGCACCGGGCTGGGACTGGCCACGGTGCGGTCGATCGTCGAGCAGGCGGGTGGCGACGTGCAGGTGGAGAGTGTCGTGGGGCAGGGCACGATGTTCCGCATCTACCTGCCGCGCATCGTGTCGCCATCCGACGATCATGCCTCGCGCCTGCCGGCGCCGAACATGCCGCGCGGCACCGAGACGATCCTGCTGGTGGAAGACGATGCCGCCGTGCGTGCCCTCGGCCAGCGCGTGCTGGAGCAGTGCGGCTACACGGTGCTGTCGGCGTCCGACGGTCACGTGGCCCTGGAGTTCGCGCGCGACTACCCGCACCGCATCGACCTATTGGTCTCCGACGTGGTGATGCCGCACCTCGGCGGCCGCAAGCTGGCCGAGGCGATCGCGACGATCCGGCCGGAGACGAAGGTGATGTTCGTGTCGGGGTACACCGACGACGAGGTGCTGCTGCACGGCGTGGTGCACTCGGAAGTGACGATGCTCCAGAAGCCGTACTCGCTGGCGACGCTGGCGCAGACGATCCGGCGGGTGATCGAGGGCTGACGGCCTTTGCGCGACGCGTGTCGGGGAGCGAAGATCAAGCCTTCGTTCCCCCTCGCCGTGCTCCCGCCACACCGCCCCATGCGCCTCACCCGTGCCGCCGTCGCGGCCTGCCTCTTCGCCCTCGCACCGTCGTTCCTCACGGCGCAACCGCTGCCCACCTCGGGCCCAGCGGCAAGCGACCGGCCACGCAACTACGATCGCCAGCTCGAGATCCTCGAGAAGAAGGTGGACGACCTGGAATGGCGGGCCCGCACCGCCGACATCGCGGTGATGGACAAGTGGTGGATCACGTCTCCGAAACCGGTGCGCACCAACAACCCGACGGGCCAAGGGGCGGGCAATCCGCTGAAGTTCCCGGTCTACAGCTTCGTGCCGAAGTCGGTCGGTGCACGCAAGGCGCCGCTGCTGATCCTGGTGCACGGCTACGTGCACGGCAGCTTCGATCGCTTCTACACGCACATCCTGCGTGAGCTGCTGGAGCAGGGCTACGTGGTCGTGGCGCCGGAGTACCGCGGCAGCACGGGCTACGGCGGCGAGCTGTACTCGGCCATCGACTACGGCGGCGCGGAGATCGACGACGTGAAGGCGGCGCGCGACTGGGCGGTGGAGAACCTGCCCAACGTGGACGCGTCGCGCGTGGGCATCCTCGGTTGGAGCCACGGCGGCTACCTGACGCTCTTCAACGCCTTCAACTATCCCGACGCCTACAAGGTGGCCTACGCCGGCGTGCCGGTGAGTGACCTGGTGCAGCGCATGGGCTACAAGGGCCCGGGCTATCAGCAGACGTTCACGGAGTTCATCGGCAAGGACGCGGTGAACGACCCGGCCGAATACCGCCGCCGCTCGCCGGTGAACTCGGTGGACAAGCTGCGCATCCCGCTGCTGGTGCACACCAACACGATCGACGAGGACGTGAACGTGATGGAGGTGCAGCACCTGATCGAGGCGCTGCAGGCGGCGAAGAAGGACTTCCAGTACAAGATCTACGAAGCGGCCCCCGGCGGTCACGAGTTCAACCGCATCGACACCCGCCTGGCGCGCGAGTCACGCAAGGAGATCTGGGCGTTCCTGGCGCGCTACCTCCGGCCAGGAACCTGACCGCGCCGTAACTACTTAACTGCAACTACTTAACTGCAACTGCTCAACTGCAACTGCTGAACTGCAACTGCTTGACGCAAAGGCGCAAAGACACGAAGGCGCAAAGCGTTCGAAGGCAATAGAGGCTGACGTTCCGCGGTGTGGAAGCATTGAGTAATTGTTTGTTGCACTTCTCGCAGTTGCTGTTCACAAAACCTACCAGCCTCCATCCGCGCCTCTTCGTTCCTAGCGCGCCAGACAGCGTTGCGTCCTTGCGTCTTTGCGCCTTTGCGTCAAGCAGTTCAAAGACCTTCCACAAGCCAGACCTCCCATGACGCGCACGAAACTGACGATTGCACTACTGATCGCGCTGTCGACGACGACCGAGACAGCGCACGGCCAGCGGAACCCGCTGCCGGAGGCGAAGATCCGGTGGGATCGGATGTGCCAGATCCGGCGCGAGAAGTTCGATCACATCCTGCCCGAAGCGATGCGGGAGAATGGGATCGACATGTGGATCGTGGCACAGAAGGAGGGGCACGATGATCCGCTCGCGCCGCTGCTCGGCGGCGGGTACACGGGGTCGGTGGGTTACTACGTCTTCACCGACAAGGGTGGCGATCGCATCGAGCGGGCGGCGCTCGGCATCACGGACCATCACCGCGCGAACTGCGGCGCGTACGACATTCCGGACGGCGACACCGACCTGCTGAAGTTCGTGACCGCGCGCAACCCGAAGCGGATCGGCATCAACATGTCGGCTGAGATGGGGCTGGCCGACGGACTGACCAAGACCGTGCACGACCAGCTGGTGCGCACCCTCGGACCGACCTTCGCGCCACGCCTGGTGGGCGCGGAGAAGATGGTGTCCGACTTCTCGTCACGGCGCACCGCGAGTGAGATCGTGGCCTTCGGCGAGGCCGGCGAGATGGGTCGGCAGATCGCCGAGCGTGCGCTGTCGAACGAGGTCATCACACCGGGGGTGACGACGCTGGCCGAGGTGGCGTGGTGGATCGAGCAGCAGCAGTACGAGCGGCACCTCGGCACCAGCTTCGGCGTGCCGAGTGTGTACATCACGGGCCCGAACGGCATCGAGGCGACCAGCAACGACCGCATCATCCAGCGCGGCGACCTGGTGATGCTGGACTTCGGCGTGGGTTACCTGACGATGTGGACGGACCAGAAGCGCATCGCCTACATCCTCAAGCCCGGCGAGACGGCGCTCCCCGCGAGTTACCAGAAGGCGTTCGACAACGCGGTGCGGGTGCGCGACGTGATCCACCGCACGGCGCGCCCGGGCAAGACGGCGCAGGTGATGATGGACCAGATCAACGCCGCCATCGTGAAGGCGGGCATCCTGCAGATGCAGGGTTTCAACAAGGTCCGCGCCGATGACTCGGTGGAGTTCATCATCGGTTGCCACAGCGTGGGCGACTGGGGCCACGGCATCGGCCCGTCGATGGCGTTCTTCAACCCGGGCCGCCTGACCTACGAGATGCGACCGTCGAACCTGTTCTCGATCGAACTCTTCGCCTACACGCCGATCCCGGAGTGGGGTGGCAAGAAACTCCGCATCCCCCTCGAAGACGACGCCACCATCACCGCGCGCGGCGTGGAGTGGGTCTATCCCGTGAACCCGCGCATCATCCTGGTGCGCTGAATCACCGAACTGCAACTGCG
>JAZKJL010000005.1:850854-883896 GCA_040384325.1 Gemmatimonadota bacterium
GAAGTGCAACTGCGGAAGTGCAACTGCGGAAGTGCAACTGCGGAAGTGCAACTGCGGAAGTGCAACTGCTTGACGCAAAGGCGCAAAGACACGAGGACGCAAAGCGCTCTACAGCGAGTGTGCTGAGTGCAGCGGAGCGAAGGTCGCAAATCTTGTAGGGGAACTGCTCCAGCAGTTGCAGTTCCCGACAAGTCGTGAAGCTTCCACCATCGCCGTCGCTTATGCCAGCGAGCGAACTCTTTGCGCCCTTGTGTCTTTGCGCCTTTGCGTCAAGCAGTTGCTCTTGCAGTTCTTGCCGGTGCTCCGACAGTTGCTCTCGCGTATAGTCGCTCTTGATCCGGCCAAACCCAAGGACTGCTAGCGAACCTTGCGGATCGTGATGTCGCCGGAGCCGGTGCTGAGGGCGAGGCGTTCGCCGCCGTCGCCGATCGTGCCGCGCATGTTCCAGCGGTTGACGCGACCGGAGATGCGGATCGGGATCTCGCTGGAGATGTTGCCGCTGCCGGTGGTGGCGTTGAACTCGGCACCGAAGCGCGACGGCACCGCGAGGATGATGTCGCCGCTGCCGGTCGAGAAGCGCATCGCGGCGGCTTGCTGGATGTCGTCCATCGTCACCTCGATGTCGCCGTTGCCGCTGCTGGCGTTCACCGGACCGCGGGTCGTGGTGACCACCACCGTGCCGTTGCCGGTGCTGGCATCCACCTCGCCCCGCGCGCCATCCACCGTGATGCGGCCGTTGCCCGTGCTGACCTTCACGCGGCCACTGGTGTTGGAGACCAGCACCTCGCCATTGCCGGTGGCCACGGTGACTTCGTTGCCGCCGCCCTCGATGGTCACTTGACCGTTGCCCGTCACCGCCTGCACGCGCACGCCGGCCGGGAGCTGCACGGTGAAGGCGGCCGAGGCACGGTTGCGGTTGTCGTTGCCGCTCCAGCGGCGGCCTTCGCGGCGCGAGCGGTTGCTGTCCATCTCGCAGTAGTCGTCGTCCTCGTAGACGGCGCAGATCACCAGGCCCTCGTCGCTGCGACGCACCACGAAGCCCACGTCATCCATCCGCGCACCACGCTCGGCGCGCTTCTCGGCACGCACCACCACGTCGGAGCCGCGGCCCTCGGTGATCGTGATCGCGCCGTTGGGAGACTGCAGCTTCAGCTTCTGGCCGCTGGAAATGGGCTGGCGGGTGGACCAGCTCGACGCATCGCGACCCTCGACCCGCTGGGCGCCGGCAGTGGCAGCGGTCAGGGCCAGCAGGACGGTCGCGCGGTAAACGTGCTTCATGGAAGGACTCCGGTTCGGGTGACGCGTTGTGACACTCGCAGGGTATGCCAGAGTTGCCACGCCTCGCGAGATGTGGCCGGGGTCGCCTTGTTCCGGTGCCGACCCGCCGTTCGATTTCCCCGGACTGGCCGCCGGGCGCGGACAGGACCTCCGCCTCGTTTCCTGCTTCCCGCTCGCCTTGCTGCTGCTCCGTACGTCCCTCGCCATCGCCGTGATTCACTGCATCGCCGCATCCGTGATGCTGCCGGCGGGGCTGCAGGCCCAGCCGGTGCCGGTGACGTCACGTGTCGGAGCGCTCGACCCTGCCGACTCGACGAGCAAGTCACGGCTGCAGCGCGTGGTGATCGTCCGACACGACATCTACGACTCGGCCGACGCGCGCGGTTGGTATCGCACCCTGCTCAATCGGGTGCACGTGCGCACACAGCAGCGCGTGGTGGAGCGCGAGTTGCTGCTGCGCAGCGGCGACCTGCTGGACTCGGCGAAGGCCGCCGAGACCGGGCGCAACCTGCGGCGGTTGCAGGTGTTCCGCGACGTGGAGGTGGACACCAGCAGCGATGGCTCGACGATGCGCGTGATCACGCGGGATGGCTGGACCACGCAGCCGTACGCCGGCTATCGCAGCACCGGCAACCAGAAACTGCTGACCATCGGCATCCTCGAGACGAACTTCCTCGGACTCGCGGCCACGCTCGACGCGCGGTATTCGCAGGACCCCGACCGCTCCACCGCGCGCCTCGCATTCGGTGCACCGCGCCTGTTCCGCAATCGCATCAGCAGCGGTGCGTTCTACAACCGATTCTCCGACGGCAGCAGTGTCGGCGTCGCGGTGGAGCAGCCGTTCTTCTCGCTCTCGTCGCGCAACGCAGTACGCGCCGGCTGGGTGACGTTCGAGGGGCGGGTGCTGCGCTTCCGCGATGGCTTCACACGTCCGGCCGATTCGCTGGACCGGCGCTTCACGCTCGGCACCATCGGTGCGGCGCACGCGTTGCGCGCCTCGCCGCGTGGGTATCTGCGCGTGGGACTCGATGCCCAGCTGCGTCGCGACGACTTCGTACCGCGCCGCGGGACGACGACGGCCATTCCACGCTCCATCACCGCCGCCGCGATTCCGTACCTGGAAGTGAGCAAGGCGGACTTCCTGCTGACGCGCAACTACCGCGCGCTGGGACAGCCGGAGGACGTGAACCTGAGCTCCACCATCCGGCTCGGGATCGCCGTCGCGCCCAAGGCCTTCGGGTATGCGCGTGACGGCGTCGGTCCGGTGCTCTCCGCGCAGACGGGTCTGCGCATTCCACACGGTTTCGTGCAGCTGTCGGGCCGAGTGACTGGGCTCGCCTCGGCCGGCGCAGTGGATAGCGGCACCGCCAACGTGTCGGCGATCGTCGCGCTGCAACCATCGCCGCGACAGCTGCTGGTGGCGTTCACCGGCATGGGCTGGGACCGGAATCCGTATCCCGGTGAGGAGTTCGACCTCGGACTGTCGCGTGGGCCGCGGGCATTCCAGCTGCATGCGTTCACCGGTGATCGCCAGCGCTACTCCACCATCGAGTATCGCTACACCGTGCTGCCGAACATCCTCAGCAGCTTTGCGCTGGCGGTAGCGGGATTCGCGGAGACGGGCGGTGCATGGTACGACGGATCACCCACGCGCACCGGCAGTGATGCGGGTGTGGGCGTGCGCCTTGCGCCGTTGCGCACGGCGGCGTTGATCGGCGCGACACGTTTCGACCTGGTGCGACGCTTCGCGAACGATCGCGTGCCGGCCGGGTGGCTGGTGGTGGTGGGTACGGGCTTCACGTTCGACGCGCTGCGCTGACTTCACGGGTCGCGATGTCGTGCGGCGCTCGGTGGCGCTCCATCAGCGAGCGGACGTCCGCCTCGATCGTGCGCCTCGATCCACGCGCCACGACAGCGCGCGACCCGCACCGATCGTCAGGCGCCGATGATGGTCAGCGCACGCGCGTCCACCGACAACGTGGCGTGGGTGGCGTCGGTGGCCTCACCGTCCACCTGCAGGAAGGCCGGTGATCGCAGCTCGGCGCTGTGCCAGCGCACCGTGCGCACGCCGGGCAGGCGCGTCTCCGAGGTGTGTCGCTCGAGTGGTGCGGTGATGCCGAACGCCATCAGGTTCCAGTACCAGAGCGGCGACGTGACACGGGCCGCGATGGCGAGGCCGTCGTTCGGCAGCATGCCGCGCCACATCACCTTGCCGAAGGCGTAGTGCGGGATGTTGTAGACGCCGACGTTGTGCACCAGGTCCTCGGGCGTCACCCACGCCGCGCCATCGATCGTGAGTGACACACCGCGAACCCGCTTCGGCATGTTCAGCAGCAGCGCGCTGAAGCCTGCCCACTGCCTCGACGTGTAGCGCACCGCGGCGTAGCGGCGCAGGAAGCCAGACTCGAAGCCGGTGCTGCAGCTCACCAGTGCGATCGGCGCCTGCGGGATGGAGGTACGGATGATGTCCACCGCCGTGGTGACACCGCGCGCGAGCGCCGCCAGCGCCACCGCCGGCGAACTGAGGCCGAGCGTATGGGCGGTGGCGTTGCCGGTGCCGAACGGCACCAGGCCGAGGGTGCGCTGCAGTTCACCGCGCCGGTCGAGCAGGGTGACGAGGGCGTTCAGCGAGCCGTCGCCGCCGACGGCGACCGGCGTCTCGTCGTCAGCGAGGCGCAGCGTGGCATCCAGTTCCGCGGCGGTGGAGGTGCGCACGATCCGCGACCGAGTCGACAGGTCGGTGTCCCGCGCCAGCAAGGCATCCAGCCGTCGTGGCGCCTTTCCGGTTCCCGCCGCCGCATTGACCAGAAAGACGAATCGTTGCGACGGACGCACGCGGCTACGGCTGGGGAGGTATGTCGTGGCGCCCGGTGGCGCGTGGGCAAGATATCCTGCCAGCGCGCCGGCGACCTGCGTTCACCGCACCAGTTGTCCGCAGGTCACGATGTGCTCCATCGCCTTCAGCGACTCGTGCACGTTCACGAACAGCGACCCTGCCTCGGGAAACGGGATCGGCAGCTCCACCACCGCCACGCCGTTGCCACGCGCGTTGATGCGGATGCGGGCGTAGGACTGCTCCGGACCCACGATCGGACCCGTCTCGCCACAGACGCCCGCATGCAGGTGCCACGGTCGGAGCGCGCCGGGCGTGTCGCCGCTGATCACCACGCGCACGCGGGTGTGATTGGGCCGCTTGCCCGGCTCCAGCACCACCGAGCCGTGCGGACCGAGGGCACCGTCAGGCGGGGCCAGCTCGGCGCTCCACTTGGCGAGCGCGTGGATCATGGCGCTGGCGGTGGCCGGCGCGGTGGTGAGCGAAAGGAGCGCCAGGATGGCGCTGAAGCCCGGCAGGATCAGTGGCCTGAGTCGGGCGATGGTCGGACGGTTCATGGGTCCTCCGCGGCGGCGCGGCGGGCATCGGGACGAAGTGTCCGGACCTGCCCTCTTCCACAGTGTCCCGAACCTGGCGATTGGGGAAGACCCTGATACACCACGAGACGAAAACGGGCGCCCTCTGCAGAAGGCGCCCGCTCGTCCAGCAACTGCGCTGACGTCCCGGCGAACTCAGTCGCGACGACCCTGCAGGCGCGCCAGCAGTCGCAGCAACTCGAGGTACAGCCAGACCAGCGTCACCATCAGGCCGAACGCGCCGTACCACTCCATCTTCTTCGGCGCGCCCATGCGCACGGCCTGGTCGATGTCGTCGAAGTTGAGCACCAGGTTCATCGCGGCCACGCCGGCGATGACGAGGTTGATGCCGATCGCGATCGGGCTCGACGACATGGTGTAGCCGAGGTTCACGTTGAACAGCGACAGCACCAGGTTCACGAGGTAGAACACCATGATGCCGATCGTGGCGCCGACGATCATGCGCCGGAAGCCTTCGGTGGCCTTGAGGATGTTCAGGCGATACAGCGTGAACACGCCGAGGGCGACGGCGAAGGTGAGCAGCACCGCCTGACCGGGGATGCCGGCGTAGCGGACGTTGTACATCGCCGAGATCGCGCCCAGCAGCAGGCCTTCGAGCACCGCGTAGATCGGGGCGGTGATGGGCGCCGTGTTGGGCTTGAACGACACGACCATCGCCATCACGAAACCACCCAGTCCACCGACCAGCAGGGCCGGCATGATGATGCCGGTGTTTCCGGCGGAAACCTGGGTCCAGGTGAAGGATGCCGAGAAGACGGCCAGCGCGAGCAGGACGGCGGCCTTGCCGGCGGTGCCGGCACGGGTCATCACGTCACCGCGGGCGGTGGACGAAAGGGTATCTCGGGCTGCCTCGGCGAGGCGGGACAGTACGGGGTTGGAAGCACGCATCGACAGTCAGGCTCCAGAAGGAAGAACGCCGGGAACACTCCCGGTGCAGGATATACCCCGAACGTGGCGAACGGATCGGTGCCGGCGGATCAGGTCAGGCCTGGGCGCTGGCGGCGTCGTCGGGCAGCACCCGGTACCACAGGTCGGCATGGTCACCATGGGTCAGCCGCTTGAACGCCGGGGCCCCACCCGGACGGTAAAAATAGTGCGCATACCAGCCATTGCCCTCCGGAAAGGGACGGTATGGGGTCTCCAGCGCGGCCACGTCCTCGTCTCTAGGACGGTCGCAGCGCTCCAAGGTGACAGGCAGGAGGTCGGGCATGCCTGAAGAATAGCCTCCGTGGGCGGAACGTTCGCAGCCAGTAGCGGCCGCCCCGCCTGCCACGGCATCATCCCGTCCATGACCTACCGACGCGCCATCGCGCTCATCAGCCTCGCCTCCTGCATGGTGGCGCTCTACCTGGCCCTCTGGAAGATGGGATTCATGGGCCCGCTGGCCTGTGGCGCCGGCCACGGCTGCGAATATGTGCAGGGCAGCCGCTACGGCTGGTTCCTCGGTGTCGACGTGGCGCTGATCGGCACCATCGGCTACGCGCTGATCGTGGGTGTGGCGCTGGCTGGTACCACCGACAGTTTAGAGGACGCCGTGTGGCCCACGCAGGTGCTGATGGTGTTGATTTACGCCGCCGTGCTGTTCACGGTCCGGCTGAAGTACGCCGAGTTCGTGCTGCTGAAGTCCTTCTGCCCATGGTGTGCGGTGTCGGCGGTGGCGATCACGCTGGATGCGATCCTGATCACGCTCGACTGGCGCCGCGTCCGTGCCCTCCCCCCGGCACTCCTCCAGGAACCCGCATGACCGCCACCACCGTCCGCCGATTGCTGGCCACTGCCGGCATCGCCGGCGCCCTTGCTGCCCCAGCCGCGGCGCAGCAGGGACAGACGTACTCCGACAGCTCGGTGCTGCCCCCGGTCGCCGGCATCACCATCCAGGGCGGCAGCTTCCAGTTGCAGGTGAAGGAGTTCAACCCGCAGTTGGCCTTGCAGGGACGCGGCCTGCTGAAGCGCAACATGTTCAGCATCGGCGTGGAGAGCTGGGCGCGCTGGAACCGGTTCATGCTGATCGCCAACAGCCAGACGTTCCAGCCCACGCGATCGGTGGCCACCAACTACACGACCGAGCTGGATGGCAGCATGGGCCTGTTGAGCGTGGGCGTGCCATTGCTGATGACGCGCAAGACGCTCGTCTTCCCGCTGGCGGGTGTGGGCCTCAGTTCCAGCACCGTCACGCTGCGACGGAACGGCACCGTGGACTTCATCACCCACTTCCGCGACATCCCGTCCAACGGCGGCCGCAATATCGACATCACGGCGCGCCGATACCAGGGACAGCTCGGCCTCGGCATCGACCAGGTGTTCCAGCCGGCGTGGCCCAACCTGCTGCTCACCTTCGGACTTCGCGCCGGCTACATCGCGCCGCTGGGTGACCCGAAGTGGCGCTCGGGTCGTGAGGACGTGGTCGGCGCGCCGGACCTTGGCGCTGAGGGCGCGTATCTCCGTCTCACCCTCGGCGGTGTGCTCGGCAAGCGTCGCTACGCGGCGGTGCCGATGATCGGCGCGCTGCTGCCGTTCATCGGGAAGTAGAGGCGACCATCGCACCGGCGCCCGCCGTGTCAGGGGGCGCCGGTAGACTCCGTGTACGGGTCGCCCGATCCGCGACGGCGCTGCGACTTCGGCGCGGTGTCGAGACCTTCTTCGCCACGGAGTTCAGGGTGAGCGCGCGACATGACTGATTCGATCACGGTGCTGCTCACCTTCGTGGTCGGAGTGGCGATCGGTGGCGTGCTGGCGTGGCTGGCCGCGATGCGGGTGAGCGCGGCGGAAAAGGCCGGCAGCACCGCCGCCGCCGAGGCGCAGGTGGCGGCCCTGACCGCCGCACAGCAGCAGATGCGGGCGAGTTTCGAGACCATCGCCGCCGATGCGCTGCGACACTCGCAGCAGGCGTTCCTCACCTCCACCCGCGCCGAACTCACCGCCCTGCAGGCCGATGGCGCAGCGCACGCCGAGCAGCGCGAGCAGACCATCGCCACGCTGCTGCAGCCGGTGCGCGAGCTACTGGCGTCGTACGACGCGCGCCTGTCGCAGCTGGATCGCGACCGCACCGAGGCGCTGGGGCAGGTGGCCGAGCGATTGCTGCAGGTGCACAGCGTGAGCGATCGTCTCGGGCGTGAGACGCGTGACCTGGTGCAGGCGCTGCGCTCGTCATCGTCGCGCGGGCGCTGGGGCGAACTGCAGCTGCAGCGCGTGGTGGAGCTGGCGGGGATGCTCGAGCACTGCGACTTCGAGACGCAGGTGACGATGGCCACCGACGATGGTGTGCAGCGCCCCGACATGGTGGTGCGCCTGCCGGGTGGCAGCTCGATCGTGGTGGACGCGAAGGCGCCGCTGGAAGGGTACCTGGCGGCAATGGACGCACCGGATGATGCGACTCGACTGGCGGCGCTGGACCGGCATGCGAAGCAACTGCGTGGACACATCGCGGCACTGAGCGATCGTTCCTACTGGCGCCAGTTCACCAGCGCGCCGGAGTTCGTGGTGCTGTTCCTGCCGGGCGAGGCTTTCCACGCCGCCGCGCTGGAGCGCGATCCCGCGTTGCTGGAGGCGGGCGTGGCGCAGCGCGTGCTCATCGCGTCACCCACCACGCTGATCGCACTGCTGCGCGCTGCGGCGTATGGCTGGCGACAGGAGCGCGTGGCCGAGAGCGCGGCGCAGGTGAGTGCGCTGGGACGCGAGCTGTCGGAGCGACTGGGCACGTTCACGTCGCACCTCGCCGACGTGGGCAGCTCGCTGGATCAGGCGGTGGGTCGCTACAACAAGGCCGTCGGCAGCTTCGATGCGCGCGTGCTGGTGGCGGCGCGGAAGTTCACCGAGCTTGGTGCCGGACCCGCCGCCGTCACCGCGCTCGACGCGCCGCAGCCGGTGGAGAAGCAGGCACGGGTTCCCGCGACAACGGACTCGGCGCGCTGATCGGTGCGGTGCCGTCGTACTGCAGCGCGTCGCGGAACGTCGTGGCCGATCGACGGATCTGCACCAGCTCTCCGGCATCGATGCGATCGAGGTTGCGGATCATCATCGCCATCCGCGGATGGTTCTCGAAGCGCTCGCGATGGCGCGCCATGAAATCCCAGTACAGGTAGTTGAACGGGCAGGCGTCATCGCCGGTGCGCTGCTTCACGTCGTAGCGACAGCCGCTGCAGTAGTTGCTCATGCGGTTGATGTACGCGCCGCTCGCGACGTACGGCTTGGAGGCCATCACGCCACCGTCGCCCCAGGTGGCCATGCCGGCCACGTTGGGCAGCGTCACCCATTCGTAGGCATCGGTGAACGCCGCCCAGAACCAGCGATTGAGCGCTGCGGGCGTGACACCCAGCAGCGTGGCGAAGTTGGACTGCACCATCAGCCGCGGGATGTGATGCACGCGACCGGTGTCACGCACCGCACGCACGCTGTCGTTCAGGCAGCGCATCTCGCAGGGCGCCGACGCATCGCGACCGTCGTAACCCGCTTCGCCGTCGGGCGCCCAGAACCACAGTGGCAGCGGCAACCACGCCTCCAGCGCGTTCGCCTCGCGCAGGTCGGGCATCAGGTGCCAGTAGATGCCCCGCACGTACTCACGCCAGCCCAGTACCTGCCGGATGAACCCCTCCGCGCTCGGCAACGACACGGCGCCGTCACGATAGGCTCGCTCCGCACGCGCGATCACCTCCCGCGGATGCAGCAGGCCAACGTTGATGGCCGAGGAGAGTGCGGAATGCAGCAGGTCGGCCTCGCCGTGCTGCATGGCATCCTCGTATGGTCCGAACTCGGCGAGACGTTCGGTGACGAAACGTTCCAGCAGCGCCTTGGCGTCGCGACGCGTGACCGGCAGCGAGAATCCGTCCACTGAGCCCCATCGGTCACGCCACGATGCCACGCGCTCCATGACGCCGCGTGTGACGTCGTCCGGCTCGACCACCATGCGCTCCGGCACCGGCTTGTTCTTCGGCCATGCTTTCCGGTTCTCGGCATCGAAGTTCCACGCCCCGCCCGTCGGTGACCCGTCCGGCTCGAGCAGGATGCCGTGGGTGCGGCGCATCTCGCGGTAGAAGAACTCCATGCGCAGCTCCTTCTTCTTGCCGGCCCAGCGCGTGAAGTCGGCGCGGGTGGCGAGGAAGCCGCGATCCGGCTCGAGCTGCAGCTGGATGCCGCGCGCATCGAGCAGTGCCGCTGCGCGCTCCAGGGATTGCTGCATCTCCCATTCGCGGCCTTCGGTAGCGACGACCAGCGCCGCGCCATGCTCCGCAGCCGCGGCAGCGATGCCGGCTTCGTAAGTCTCGGCGAGGCGATAGTCCACACGATAGCCGGCGGCCTGCAGCGCATCGGCGAAGTGCCGCATGGCGGAGAGGATCAGCACCAGCTTCTGCCGGTGCCATGGCAGCGACGCACCCTTGTCCACCGACTCGATGAAGCAGGCGACGATGGAGTCGTCTGGGGTGCGCGGCACCTGGGCGATGGCGCGCGAGTTCTCCCATGGCGCGACGAACACCAGCGTGGGGCCTGAGCGGGCGATGGAGTCGGTCACGGCTGATGAACGGTTGCGACGCCGATCACCGTTCCTGCCGGACGGATGCAGGACCGCTCAGGCGGTGCGCATCTCCACCAGACCGACGCGGCCATTGCGGCGATCATCCTTGTCGCGATAGAGCTCGCTGTCCGACACCGCGAGCAGTGCCACCGGCGTGTCGCCATCACGTGGGAAGAGCGCGGCGCCCACGCTGCCATCGACGTCGATCGCGATGCCTTCGTGCTGCACCACGGTCTTGAGCGCCTCGCGCACCTTCGCCACCACCACCTCGAGGTCGTGGTCATGGCGCAGGAACGGCGAGATGGCCACGAACTCGTCGCCGCCGATGCGACCCACCGTGTCCGACGCGCGCAGCAACTTCTGCAACCGGCTGCCGATGGCGCGGAGCACGTCATCGCCGGCGAGGTGCCCATGCCGGTCGTTGACGTCCTTGAACCGATCGAGGTCGATGTAGAGCACGCCGACCTGCGTGCCGCTGCGCCTGGCGGCCGCCACCGCCACCTCGAGCCGGTCCATCACGATGGTGCGGTTGGGCAGGCCGGTGAGTGCATCGCTGCCGGCACGATGCTCGGCCGACTGCATGGAGGCATGCGCCAGCGCCCAGTCGCGATCGAGCATCCAGATCACCAGGCCCACGCACAGTGAGCAGTGCGCGAGGAACTCCACCGTGAGCAGCGGCTGCCATTGCACCGCGCGCGCGATGCTGCCGAAGCTGTGGAACATCGCCACGCCGGCGCGCAGCGTCGCCAGCAGTGCCACCAGCGTCAGCGCCACGCGGACCACGCTGGCGCCGAGGACCATCTTCGGCGGCGCCGGTGCCCGCGACACCACCAGCGCGATGATCACGCACGCCGCACCCGTGCCTCCGGCGCGCAGCGCGTTGCCGATCATGTCGTGCGCCACCGGGTCGCCGATGGCGATCAGGCTGATGCCCGAGGTCAGCAGCGCTGCCATCAGCGCCCCGAGGACCGCGTCGCGCCGCACGCGGGCGGTGACGAAGTTGTCGGTCGCCAGCTCGGCGGCCCCGAGGATCATGAAGCCGAGGTAGAGCCACACCGCCAGCGATCGCGCGAACTCCCGTGCCACCAGCGCCTGGGTGGAGACGCCACCGGCGTCCAGCAGCTGGATCAGCGCCGCCGCGCCGAGGGCGAGGAAGGCGCGGGCGATGTCGCGCAGCGCGAGGAGGTTTCGACGCTCTGCGAGTCGCCAGCAGAGCCACGCCAGTCCCAGCGCCGCAGCGACCTCCAGCCCCACGACCACGGGTACTGCGAGCGCGATGGTGTTCATGGCGTGCCTGTCGGACGCGGGGGGAGTGCGTCACACATCAGTTCGATGCGCAGCAATTCAACCCCGCCAAGCGCACTCGTCAACTGGCGACCTGCAGATCTGCAGGAAGGGCGGAGGATCCGCGGCGCGACTGGCCGCAGATCTCCGCCCTGAACACTGCCCGACTTCCGTGCGCGTGCCTCGTCCGACAGGGGCGAGGCGCCCAGCCAGACGGCTTACGACACCAGCGCCTTCGCGCGTGCGGTGATCGCGTCCACGCTCAGCCCGAATTCGCGATAGAGGCGGTCGAACGGCGCCGACGCCCCGAAGTGGTCGAGGCCGACGACATCACCCTGTCCGGCGATCAGCTGCCACCACGACATCGGGTGGCCGGCCTCGATCGCGAGGCGCGGCACGCCGGCGGGCAGCACGCTCGCCTTGTAGGCGGCGTCGGTGGCGTGGAAGAGTTCCTGCGACGGCACGCTCACCACCCGTGCCGCCACGCCGTCCTTCGCCAGCGCCGCCTGCACGTCCATCGCGAGGCCGACTTCACTGCCGGTGGCCAGCAGAACCAGCGTGGCCGGCGTGGGCGAGTCGGAGAGCACGTACGCACCCTGCTCCACGCCTGCCCGCGCAGTGGCCGCCGGCACGTTCAGAAAGCGCAGCTTCTGGCGCGACAGCACGATCGCGCTCGGCCCGGTGCGGTGATTGATCGCCACCCGCCAGCACTCCGCCACCTCGGTGGCGTCGCCGGGACGCAGCACCAGCAGGTTGGGGATCGAACGCAGCGCGGAGAGATGCTCGATGGGCTGGTGCGTGGGCCCGTCCTCGCCCAGTCCGATCGAGTCGTGCGTGAACACGTAGATGCTGCGCACCCTCATCAGCGCCGCGAGGCGGATGGCGGGACGCATGTAGTCGCTGAACACGAGGAAGGTGCCGGAGTACGGCACCACACCACCGTGCAGCGAGAGGCCGTTCATCACCGCGCCCATCGCATGTTCGCGCACGCCGTAGTGGATGTAGCGCGCGGCGCGGTTGGTGGCGCTGAAGGTCTGGTCGCCCTTGCGCAGCGTGAGGTTCGAGCCGGAGAGGTCGGCCGAGCCGCCCACCAGCTCCGGGATGCTGGCGCCGATCGCGTTCAGCACCGCGCCCGATGCGGCGCGGCTGGCCACCGTGCCCGTCTCGGCGGTGAACGTGGGCAGCTTCTCGTCCCAACCGGCCGGCAGGTCACCAGCCATGCGACGCAGGAACTCGGCGGCTTCGGTGGGATGCGCCGCGCGGAACGCCGCGAACTTCTCGTTCCACGCCGCGTGCACGGCAGCACGAGCGGTGACCTGCGCCGAGAAGTGTGCGCGCGCCTCGTCGGGCACGAAGAACGACTCGTGCGATTCCCAGCCGAGCGTGTCCTTCGAGCGGATGATTTCCTCCGCACCCAGCGGCTCACCATGCGCCTTCGCGGTGCCGGCACGATTCGGGCTGCCGAAGCCGATCACGGTGCGGGTGATGACCATCGTCGGACGCTCCGTGTCCGCCTTCGCATCGGCGATCGCGGAGTCGACCTGCGCCAGGTCATTCACGTCCTCGATGTGCAGCACCTGCCAGCCGTACGCCTCGAAACGCTGCGCTGCATCGTCACTCAACGCGAGGTCGGTGCTGCCGTCGATCGTGATGCGGTTGTCGTCGTAGAATCCGATCAGCTTGCCGAGCTTGAGATGGCCGGCCAGCGACGCCGCTTCGTGGCTGATGCCTTCCATCAGGCAGCCGTCACCGGCGATGAAGTACGTGTGGTGATCGACGACGGTGTGTTCCGCCGTGTTGGTCACTGCAGCCAGGTGCGCCTCGGCCATCGCCATGCCGACGGCATTCGCGAATCCCTGGCCGAGTGGGCCGGTGGTGGTCTCCACCCCCGGCGTGTGATGCACTTCCGGATGTCCCGGCGTGAGCGAGTTCCACTGGCGGAAGTTGACGATCTCCTCCAGCGGCAGCTTGTAGCCGCTCAGGTGCAGCGCGCCGTACAGCACCATCGACGCATGACCCACGCTCAGTACGAAACGATCGCGATCGGCCCAGTGCGGATCCGACGGATCGTGCTTCATGTGTCGCGTGAAGAGGCGATACACCAGCGGCGCGAGCGCCATCGGCGTGCCGGGGTGCCCCGACTCCGCCTTCTGCACCGCATCCATGGCCAGGGTGCGGATGGTGTTGATGCTGAGGAGGTCGAGCGACGCTGTGGAAGCGGGAGCGGTCACGGGAGGGCAGGCGACGAGGACGCGAATGAGGCGCAGGTGGCGCGGCGCAGTCCTCAAAGTTACGGCATCGGGGGCGTGGCTGATACCTGAGCCTGACGGTGCAGCGGGACCGAACGCGCGGTCGGCGCAGTCAGATCAGGCGATCCCGTGGTACGCGACCGGACAACCACTGCAGCGCGTTGTCGAGCGCCCGGAGGCCCATCGCGGTGCGCGTCTCCACGGTGGCGCTGCCGAGGTGCGGCAGCAGCACCACGTTCTCCAGCCCCTGCAGCACCGGGTTGATCTTCGGCTCGTGTTCGTGGACATCGAGCCCCGCGGCAAACAACTGTCCGCTGCGGAGCACGTCGCTGAGCGCGCGCTCATCTACCAGCGTCCCGCGAGCGGTGTTCACCAGGATGCTGCCCGCCTTCATCATCGCGAGGCGTTCGGCGTTCATCAGCTGCACCGTCTCCGGTGTGGCCGGCGTGTGCAGCGACACGATGTCGCTGGTGGCCAGCAGCGCCTCCAGCGATGGTGCCATCTCGTGATCCGGCACCGCGCTGCCACCGGTGCGCCCCACCCATTGGACCCGCAGTCCGAACACTCGCGCCCTGTCGGCCACCGCACGCCCGATGCGCCCGTAGCCGATGATGCCCAGCGTGCGGCCGCGCAGGGTGTGTCCGAGGTGATGCGTTGGCGCGAGGCCGTGCCAGCGGTTGGCGCGCACCAGGCGCTCGCCTTCGCCCAACCGGCGCGCTGCCATCAGCATCAGCGCGATCGCGATGTCGGCCGTGTCGTCGGTGAGGACGTCGGGCGTGTTGGTGACCGCGATCCCGGCACGGGCGGCGGCACCGAGGTCGATGTGGTTCACGCCGACGCCGACGTTCGCGATCAGCGTGGCGCGATACGGTGCGTGCTGGAAGAGCACCTCGTCACACGGGTCCCCCACGATCGGCACCAGCACGTCGCAGTGGTGCAGCGCGCGCACCAGTTCCTCCTGGCTGCGCGGCACGTCGCCGAGGTTGAGGCTGACCTCGAAGTGCTCCGCGAACGCCTGCTCCACCGCGTCGGGGTGGCGGCGGGTGAGCCAGGCCACCGGCTTGTCCTTCAGCATCGTGTGCGCATCAGGAAAGTCGCGTCAGGAGGCGCTCGGTGAGCACGGTGGACATGGCCATGATGGTTTCCTGCGGGTTGGCGCCGATGCCGGTGGGCAGCATCGCACCGTCGAACACGTACACACCAGGTACCCCGTGCCGCTCGCCGTCAGGCGTGACGGCGCTGGTGGCCGGGTCGGTACCCATCCGCGCGGTGCCGTTCACGTGGGCGCTGAACAGCGACACGCGATTGGCATCCACACCGCGCGCTGCGATCGCGGCCAGGTCACGCTCGCTGCGAATCACAACCGGCGTGCTGTGCAGCGTGTGCACTTCACGCGCCCCGGCGGCCAGCTGCACGCGCGCCGACGCCTCGATCGACGCGACGACGTTGGCGGCGTCGCGTGGGCTGAGGGCGTAGCCGATGCGCGCAATGCCACGCCGATCCAGCAGCACGCTCCCGCTGGAGTGTCGCAGGTCGCTGCCGTCACGCGTGAGCGCGATGGTGGAGGCGAGGTTCGGGAAGCGCCGCATCATCGACGCATGTGTTTCACCGAAGCCGGAGATCGCGGCCGATCCCACGCTGGGATGCAGTGGCGGACACTCCAGCCAGAAGCCATAGCCGTTCGCGTCGCGCTGCAGGAACTCGTCACTCATGACACTCTGCGGAATGCCCGCCTCACCGTGCACCAGGCTGTCGTGCACCCCGATCACCGCGGTCGTCGGGTGCAGGCGCAGATACTTGCCCACGCCACCGCCGCCCATGCCCGATCGCTGCAGCAGCAGCGGTGTCTCCACCCCGCCGCCGGCTACGATCACGATCGGCGCCTCGAGCACGAGCTGCCGTGCTGGCCCATTGCCGCGCGGCGCACGAACGGTGACCGAGACACGCTTGGTCGTCTGCACCCTCGCCGACGCGCCCGCGCGCGCGACCACCTCGATGCGGTCCGCCTTCGCATTGGCGATCAGGCGTGCGCCGTGCGCCAGTGCGCGCGGCAGGAAGGTCTGCTGCGTGCCTTGCTTGGCGTCGTAGCGACAGCCCTGACCGCAGAATCCGGAGCGCACGCAGCCGCGCGCGTTGATGCGCGCCTGCTCCACCTTCCAGCCCAGCACCCGCGCGCCCTCGAGCAGCAGCCGGTTGTTTTCCGAGTGCGAATCCTCGGGCACGCGGCGCGCGTGCACCTCGCGCTCGATGCGTTCGAACACCGGCACCATCGCCGCCGCGTTCATGTCCTGGAGTCCGAATCGCCGAGTCCACTCCTCCAGCACATGATCCGGTGTGCGGAGCATGATCATCCAGTTCACCGTCGTGCCCCCGCCCACCGTGGCGCCCTGCAGCATGGACACCGCCAGGTCATCGGTGGCCAGCAGCCCGCCCTCGGCATACAGCCGCTCGGTCATCTCGGCTTCGCGTTCGGTGAATTCGTCGCTCGGCACGAACTCGCCGGCTTCCACGATCACCACCGACTTACCCGCCTCCGCCAGTCGCGCTGCTGCGACGGCGCCACCGGCACCGGAGCCGATCACGATCGCGTCGGCGGTGATGATGCCCGCGTCCCGGAACGTGGCAGCGGTGATCACGCCGTCCGGCAGTGGGCGGAGCGCAGGATCGATGGCGCGATGCGGTGCGCGCAACATCGGCTCCGCGTCCTCACTCCAGCCGGCGTCGGTCGGGGCGGCTGGTGCCGGTCCTTCCCATGGCACCGCCGCGTCGCGCAGGTGCAGCGGTCCCCGGTAGCCGAGTGCCTCGTGCGTCGACGGGTCGGCGTAGTGAGTGACCAGTGTCAGGCGGCGGAGCAGCTGGTAGAGCGTGCGCGCCTGTGGCAGCAGACTCTCGCACCACGCACGCAGCATGTCGTCCTGCAATTGCGGTGACAGTGCACTGAATCGCGCGGCGCGGCGCACGCTGGCCAACGCGGCGAGCGCACTGCCGAACAGCCGCAACCCTGATCGCACATCCGCGACCTTGTGCGGCGCCAGGCCGGCGATGCGATCCTCGACGCGCGCCGCGAGCGTCGGCGGTGGATCGAGGACAATGCGCGCCACCGCGGCCGCCAGCGTGGCGCGCTGCTCGTCACTGAAGACGCGGCGCAGCGGTGGCGCAGCAGCGGCCGGCGGTGCGGCGACGAGCGTGCTCACGAGCCGGCCAGCACCCGCGCGAAGACGTCGCGATCCACGTTGCCACCGCAGAGGATCACCGCGATCTCGTCGCGCAGCGTGCCGCGTTCCTGCAGCGCTGCAGCGCAGGCCGCCGCACCGGCACCTTCGGCGGCGTTGTGCGTGTCGGAGAAGAGGACGCGCATGGCCTCCTCCACCTCGTCGTCGCTCACCAGCACCACGCGTGACAGTCCGCCCTGCAGCGCCTCCAGCGCCGCCGGCACCGGAGTGCGACAGGCCATGCCGTCGGCGATGCGTGTGGTGGCCGGCAGTGAGACCGCCTCACCGCGCTCCAGCGATCGTGCGTAGGCCGGTGCCTCGGTGCTCACCACACCCACCACGTCGGCGCGGTGGCGCAACGCATCGCGGGCTGCGATGACGCCGCAGGCGCCCGATCCGAGTCCGATCGGCACGTAGACCGTCTCGATGTCGGGAGATGCGCGCAGCAGTTCGAGCGCGTAGGTGCCGACGCCGCTCACGAGGTGCGTGTGATAACTGGGCAGCCGGTGCCAGCCGCGCTCCTCGGCGATGCGATCGGCCAGCTCCACGCTGTCCTGGAAGTCGTCGCCACCTTCCACCAGCTCCACGCCGAGGGCGCGCATGGCGGCGTTCTTCTCGGTGCTGTTGCCGTGGGGCACCACCACGCAGGCGCGGATGCCGGCCCGTTGCGCGGCGTAGCCAACCGATTGCCCATGATTGCCGCGCGTCGCGGTGACCACACCCGAGACGTCGGGCTGCGTGCGACGCAGCCAGTCGAAGTACACCAACCCACCGCGCACCTTGAAGGCGCCGACCGGCGTGTGGTTCTCATGTTTCACCCAGCAGCGTGCGCCAAGTCGCGTCTCGAGCAGTGGCCAGCGGTACTGCGGCGTCGGCGGAAACGACGCGTGCACCAGCGCGGCGGCCGCGTCGAGATCGGCCAGCGTGGGCAGGGCGTGCGCGAGGTGCGCAGTGCCGGGATGATGGGTCATCCCGAACTCTAACCCGCCGCCGCCTCCGGCCAGTGCGTCTCGATCTGCCGGGCGCATTCCAGCAGTGCCTTGGCGCCGCGCGCATGGAGCATCAGGGTGGCCAGCGAGCCGCGCGTGAGGCGCACGGTGCCCCGCACCACCGCAGCCAGCGGATCGGTATTGCCGCCCACGATCTCCTTCCATGTCGCCAAGTCGGCCGAGAGCACGAACGGCGCCGACACCGCCGTCGGCGGGAGTGCGTCGGCACTGAGGCAGGTGCCCGCCTGCAGGTTCACTTGCACCGCCGCGCCATCGTCGACGCCGGCGCCCGGCTCGACCACCAGCGCCACCGGGTTGGTCCAGCCGCGCGCCGCGTCGCGGTAGGTGGCATCGCGGTTGACGACCGCCAGCAGCGCATCGGCCCAGGCGGTGGAGAAGGCGGGAATGGGCATCGTTCGGTGGCGGTCAGTCGGTGATCGAGATCGGCGGCGGGCTGGGCACGTCGGGATCGGTGGTGGTGATGCTCTCTTTCGAACGCAGGGCGCGCATCACGGTGCCACCGGCGATCAGCGCGCCGACCAGGATGTAGAGGTAGATGGTGTAGAACCGCCACCAGACCAGCGACGCGCCGAAGATCTCGGGCGGGATCACGTTGCCGAGCGTCTGCTTGAAGACCAGTTCGACCGCGCCACCGCCGCCGGGCGCCGGCACCACCGCGGCGCCGTACTGCATGGCCAGGGGCCAGGCGACCAGCGGCGCGATCGGCGTCTGGGGTGCGACGAACAGCACCAGGCCGGGCAGGATGCAGAGCCGTCCGATGACGTGGAAGGCGGAGGCGAGGAACGACGCCACCATCCAACCAGGCTTGGCGTGCTTGAGTGCCGCGACACTGGTGCGAAGCTGTCGCAATGCTTTCTGGATGACACGCCAGCGACCTGAGTTCAGCCCGATCCGCGGCGCCCAGCTCGGCGCCGGCCCGTTGGCGTTCTTCTTCGACAAGGCCAGCCCGACCAGCGAGATCGCCAGCACCGTCATCGCATAGGTGGCGATCACCAGCAGCACGCTGGTCACCGCCCGGTCGGTGCCCGGAAACAGCAGCGCGATCAGCAGCGCCACGGTCGCCAACGACAGCACCTCGAGCACGATCTCGGCCCACAACACCATCACGATCCCGCCCAGCGGCGTCTTCGCCTCGGCCATGATCAGGAATCGCGCCGGCTCGGCCCCGGACCGCGAGGGCGTGACCGAGGCGCCGAAGTCGCCGCCCAGGCAGACCCGGAACGCCGTGCCCACCGTCAGCGGCACGTCCAGCGCCTTCGCACTCCACGTCAGCTTGAACGCGCGCAGGGTCACCTCGGCCACCGCCCCACCGAGCGCTACCAGATGGGCCAGCAACGGCAGCGTCAGCCGCCCGCCGCCCGCAGGCCAGCTCGACCAGACGATCCACGCCGATGCGCCGATTGCGGCAGCGAACGACAGGATGGTGAGGAGCCAGCGCTTGGGGGTCACGTATGCCGGGTGGGACGGAGCGGGGAGGGGTACGACACAGCCGGTCAAGCTACCCCGAAACGGGAAAACCGACCACGACGCTGCGACGCCGCACGACGGATGAAGCGTGTCGATGATCTGGAAGTGTCGGACGGGCGACGGCGTGAATTCGATTCACCGCGACGCAGCGACGCCCGCCCCGGTGATCCGGAACGGGCGTCGAGTGCTACGTGGCGCCGACCGGCGCCGGATGGCTCACTTCGGGTCGAGCATCTTCCGGATCTGGTCCCGCGCATCTTCGAGGTGCGCGCGGGAGGTGCGATCGGCGGTGCGGGCCGACGCGGTGGCCAACTCGCGGGAGAGATCGCTCATCTCCGCGCGTAGCAGGCCGCGGAAGTCGGCCAGTGCACGCGCCGACGGACCAGCCTGCCCGAAGGCGGCCAGCGCCGCGTTGGGCGCGGGCGGGTTGATCTTCGACGCCATCGCGTCGAGGTACACGCGCTGCAGGCGACGACGATACGCGTCGATCGGCCTGGCCGAATAGATCTCGCTCCAGAGCCCGCGACGCAGGTCGGTCAGCATCGCCGGCAGCGTGTAGCGATCGCCATTGCCCGGCATCGCATCGAGCTCGATCATGCGCACCAGGCGGTCGTTCGCCACCACCGACGCCAGCACCGCCGCCTGCGCGTTGCCGATGCGATCGATGCTGCCGGCCGACTCGATCTTCCGCAGCACCGAGGGATCGATCAGCCACATCGGCGTCGCGAACGCATTGTCCTGCAGGAACTTCATCGCCGCACGCTGGCGCACACCCGGCACCGGCGCCCACACGTCACCCTTCTGCGTGTTGGCCTTGGCCTGCTTGTTCTCGCCGCCGATGATGCGTGCGACGTGACCGAGCTCGGTGCGCCACTGCCCGACGATGCTGCCGTACACCTCGGCCAGCTCGCCGTAATCCTCGCCCGGGATCGACGTGCCGACCTTCTCCACCAGCGGCATCGTGCGCTTCAGGTTCCGGATGCCGTACTCGGTGGAGCGCACCGCGTCGGCATCACCGATGGCCTCGCTCACCTCGCCCGGATCGGCGCCCTGCTGGCCGCGATCGTCGGCGCTGCGATACCACGGGATGGTGTCCTGCATGCGCGCCCACGCATCCAGCGTCGGCTTCTCGGCTTCCGGCGTGGCGGCCGATGGGATCGGCGTGTAGCCCCACTTCACGGCATAGGTGTCGTAGGTGCCGACCTTCGGCACCAGGTTCGCCACCGCGATGTTGTCCTCAGGCTGCGCGACATAGTGGAAGCGCGCGTAGTCCATCAGCGACGGCGCGTATCCCATGCGCTTCACGAAGTCCGCGTTTCGGATGCTGTCCACCGGGTACATCGAGCTCGCCTTCATGTTGTGCGGGAAGCCGAGCGTGTGGCCGACTTCGTGCGCGACGATGAACTGCACCAGCCGTCCCATCAGCGAATCGGGATACTGGAGGTTGTGCGAGCGCGTGTCGAGGTGGCCGACCTGCGAGAAGTACCAGTTGCGGGCCAGCGTCATCGAGTTGTGGTACATCTGCACGTCGGCGTCGAGGATCTCGCCGGTGCGCGGGTCCACGGTGCTCGGCCCGACGGCGTTCTGCACCGGCGACGGCAGCCAGCGCACCATCGAGACGCTGGCATCCTCACCGCTGAATTCGGGATCGTTCGGCGCGTCCTTGGCCACGATGCCGTTGCGGAAGCCGGCCTGCTCGAACGCCGGCTGCCACTCCTCGATGCCCTTCTTCACCCACGGCTGCAGCCAGAGCGGCGTGGCCGGGTCCACGTAGTACGTGATCGGCTTCACCGGCTCGCTGATGGCGGCGCTGGGATCCTTCTTCACCAGGCGCCAGCGGTTGATGAACACGCGATCCGGCACCCGCTGCTGCGACGAACCGAAGTCCTGCGCGGCGGTGCGGAACCAGATCACGCGCTCGTCCCAGTAGCGCGGCTTCATCGGCTCGTCAGGCAACTTGACGATCGAGAAGTGGTACAGCTCAGTGGTGGCGCCGGCCGGTGCGCCGCCGAATCCAGCCGGAGCGGCACCGGGCGTCGGTGCCGCGGTGAAGGTCTGCGACGCCTCGATCTCGACGTTGTTCGTGAACGCCACTGCGCGCTCGATGAACGAGCGTGACGGATCGACGGCCACACGCGCACCGAGGGCGGTCAGTTCCTGCACACCACCGGTGAACATGCGCGACACGTCGATCACGGCCGCGCTGTCGGCGCCGTACGACTCGACGTTGAACGCCGCGATGATCGGGTAGTACTGGATGATCGGCATCGCGCGATTGATGCGATTGGCCGTGTCGCTGCTCACGTTGCGGTAGTTCACCGCGCGCACCAGCACCCGGTTCTCGCGGCGCTCGAAGCGCAGCAACGCGTTGTTGCCGATGGTGCCGCGGATGCCGATGCCGGCCGGCGTGCCCTTGAGGGTCGCGACCATCATCATGTCCTTGCCGAGTTCCTTCGCCGGGATCTCGAAGAACAGTCGGCTGCCGACGATGTGCGTGCTGAACAAGCCCTTGCGGGTGCGGGCGCGGGCGGTGATCACCGTGCCGTACGGCCGCGGATTGGGTTCACCAGGCTGCGCACCACCGGCACCGCCGGGTCCTGCGGCACTGGCCGGCGTGGGCACACCGGTGCCCGGCGTGCCGGGCACGCCACCACCGGGCGCCTGCGCGCCGTTCGTCGGGCGCGTATTCGGCGCCGGGGTTGGTGCGGTGGTCGGCTTGGTCGAGCAGCCGGCGACACCCGCCAGCGCCACGACGGCAGCGCCGCGTGCGGCAAGGATGGAAAGACGGGACATGTCCAGGGGGTGCGGATGAAGGCGAGCGCAACAACGGCGCAGGACAACATTACGCACCAACGCGGACCGATGCTGCCGATCTCGCCGCAAACCGCTGTTCCGTGTCGGACTGCGACAGCATCGGAACGTCCTGCCCCGTCGCACCGTTCATTTGCTCGCTCATTTCTGCGCGAGCGTCCGGCGCAGCCGCGATCGAGCCGACTTTTCTGCACTCGAACAGCAACGGCAACGGCTTATCGCAGAAGAGCGCACAGCCGCAGAACGTCACAGCCGCAGAAGATCAACGGCCTTGTTGGGAAACCGCACAACGCCGCTGATTCCCGACAACGAAAAAGTTTGTGCTGTTTCTTACAAGTTTTTGCTCTTCTGCGGCAGTTCAGTTCTGCGGCAGTTCAGTTCTGCGATCCGCTGTTGCCGTTGCTGTTCCTGTCGCCGCTGCGTCAGCCCTGCGTCGCGTTCGCGCCCATGCCCATCGAGTGGTAGCCCTTGTCCACGTAGACGGTGGTGGCGGTGATGCCGCGGGCCATGTCGCTGGCGAGGAAGGCGGCGGTGTGGCCGACGTCTTCCGCCGTCAGCGCGTCGGGCAGCGGCGAGTTCTCGGCGCAGTAGGCCACCATCTTCTCGATGATGCCGATCGCGCTCGCAGCACGTGAGGCCAGTGGGCCGGCACTGATGGTGTTCACGCGCACGCCCCACTTGCGACCCGCTTCGAACGCCAGCAGGCGTGTGTCGGATTCCAGTGCGGCCTTCGCACTGCTCATGCCGCCACCGTAACCCGGGATCGCGCGCTCGCTCGCCATGTAGGTCAGCGAGTTGAACGAACCGCCTGGACGCATCAGCGGGCCGAGTCGCTGCACCAGGCTGACCATCGAGTAGGCGCTGGCGCTGATGGCGGCCAAGTAGCCGCCGCGGGAGACTTCCAGCAGCGGCTTCTTCACTTCGGGGCCATTGGCCAGCGAATGCACCACGATGTCGAGTGGCTGCTCGCCGAAGTCGTCGGTCAGGCGCTTCGCGAGGCCATCGATGCTGAAGTCGCCCAGCTCCTTGTAGCGCTTGTTCTCGCGGATGTCGTCCGGCGCCTGCTCCAGCGTGTCGTAGACCGCGTCCAGCGGGTAGATGCGCTCGAAGGTCAGCAGCGAGCCGTCGGGCATGCGCCGTGACTCGTCGATCTTCCCGCGCTCGATCAGGTTCAGGAAGATGTTGAGGGCGGGTGGCCAGGTGGCCACACACACCGAGGCACCCGCGGTGGCCAGCGCCTTGGCGATGGCCCAGCCGAAGCCGTTGTCGTCAGCGACGCCTGCAACCAGCGCGCGCTTGCCGGAAAGATTGATGGGCAGCATGCCCCAAGCTAAGTGCTCGGCCCCGACCCTCGCACCGCTGGCCGCTCGACGCCGTCAGGACACCGCGCGGCGCAGGCGGTCGCGCACCGCGTCCCAGATCGGCGCGTCGGGCACCTGCTCCACCGCGATCGCCGCCACCCCCGCCGCATCCAGCTCGTGCAGTGCGGCGAAGAGGAGGCTCGCATACGACTCGGCCCGCGACGGCATCGCGCGCACGATCACGTCGTCGCGGAACGGCAGACCGAAGTCGGAATAGATCACCACCCCGATCCGTGCGCCGGGCCCACGCAGCGAGTCGATGGTCGTCGCCAGCGCCACCGCATCGCCGGCGGCCACCATGCGCAGGCGCGCGCGGGGCGCATAGTGCCGGTCCAGCGCACCCGGCGAGCGTCGGGGTTCGTCGGCAGCACGGACCGGTGTGGGGCGCTGCAGCTTCACTCCGAGCACCGATTCCAGAGCCGCCACCGACACGCCGCCCGGCCGCAGCAGCGTCGGCTGGTCGCCGCTCAGGTCCACCACCGTGCTCTCGATGCCGACCGCGCAGGCTCCGCCGTCCAGCACCACACACTCCACGTCGGCCAGGCCGCGGCGCACATGTTCGGCCGACGTGGGCGAGAGCTGGTTGCTCTTGTTCGCGCTCGGCGCCGCCACCGGAATCCGCGCCGCGCGCAGCAGCGCCAAGGCCACCGGGTGCGCCGGCACCCGCACCCCGATCAGCGGCAAGCCGGCAGACACCGTGTCGGGTACGTCGGCCGACTTGGGCAGCACGATGGTGAGAGGCCCGGGCCAGAACGCCGCCGCCAGCCGGGTGGCCGCCTCCGGCCACTGCGTCACCACCCGTCGCGCCGCGTCGGTGTGCGCCACGTGCACGATGATCGGGTTGTACGCCGGTCGGCCCTTGGCGGTATAGATCCGCGCCACCGCGGCCGAATCGAGGGCGTTGGCGCCCAGGCCGTAGACCGTTTCCGTCGGAAACGCCACCAGTTCTCCGACGCGCAGCCGGGCGGCGGCGTCGGCGATCACGTCGGGATCGGGGCTGGCTGGGTCGACCGGATGGAGGCGCATGGGGAGCGGGTGGGCGCATCGTCGCGCTGACGGGCTCGACGTCTGCAACTGCCGAGCCACGCCGTAACGTAGCGAGGGCCGGCCGATGCGGTGCAGGTGGCAGCGCTGGCGGAGGATTGGTCGCCATTTGCCCGCGAATCCCGCGCGTCGCCCGCGATTGCCGGGGCGACTATTCTGCCACGTTCACACCGCGCATCCACCCGTCCTCTTCACCCGCCCCGTGGCTCAACACTTCGCCGGCACCCGATCGCTCGCATTCGTCATCCGTTCCTCGAAGATCCAGGGCATGGGTGCCTTCGCCACCCGTCGCATCCGGAAGGGGGAGCGCATCATCGAGTACCTCGGCGAGTGCATCGACGAGGCCGAGTCGGACATCCGGTACCCGGATGACGAGATGGGGCGGCACCACACGTTCCTCTTCTCGATCGGTGACGGCTCGCGGGTGCTGGATGCCGGGCCGCTGGATTGGCCGGCCAAGTACATCAATCACTCCTGCGACCCGAACTGCGAGGCGATCGAGGAAGAGGACGGGCGTGTCTTCATCTCGGCGCTGCGGAAGATCGAGGTCGGCACCGAGCTGCTGTACGACTACGCCTACGAACGCACCGATGACCACACCGACGCCGACGAGCAGTTGTACGTGTGCCGGTGCGGGTCGCCGAAGTGCAGAGGGTCGATCCTCGCGCCGCTGACGGCGAAGGATGAGAAGAAGGCCAAGAAGAAGGAGAAGAAGGAGAAAGCGAAGGCCGAGAAGCGGAAGAAGGACAAGAAGGACAAGAAAAGCCGGGCCGCAGCCGACGCTGCGATGGTGTCCCCGCCGGCGCCCGAGGTGGTGAGCGCGCCGGCTGCCACGAAGCGGTCGAGGGTGACCAAGGCCGGTAGCAACTCGCGCCGGAAGTCCGGCACCAAAGCCGGTGCGAAGAAGACATCGACGCGGCGCGGGACGACGACGAAGCGCGGGACCACGACGCGGACGAAGACGAACGTGAAGACGAAGACCCGATCGAAGGCCGGGACGAAGCGGACGAGGACGGGGTCGAAGGCCGGCGCATGATCCGGCCGCCGGTGCGCCGCGTGCTGCCGCGCACGACGGCGGTGCTGTCGCTGCTGCTCGGATCGATGTCGTGCGGCACCTTCCTCAAGGCGCAGCCGCTGGTGTCATCGCCGACATTCGCCGTTTCTCCCGCTGCGTCGGCGCCGTTCCTCACCTCGGCGCGCCACGCGCTGCATGGCGGCATCGGGTGGCGTGCGGCTGACGGCTGGAAGCTCGGCGGCATGGCGGTGTTGGCGGGCGTGGTCGCCACCGCCGATCGGCGCGGCGATGCGTGGGCACGTCGTGCCGGAGTGCAGGAGAACGGCACCCTGGACGCGCTGGCTGCCGCCGGCGACGCGGGAGGCACGTGGGGCGCGATCGGCGTCGGGCCGGCCGCCTGGGTGCTGGGCCGAGCGCGTGGCGACTCCGGCACGGCAATGCTCGGCCTCCGCACCACCGAGGCGGTGGTGCTCACCGGTGCGACGATCGCGGTGATCAAGGCGATCGCGGGGCGCACGCGTCCCTTCGCCAGCGCCGACCAGAGTCCGACGCACTGGGACTTGTTCGGCGGGCGTCGCAGTGACAGCACCCGCAGCTTCGTCTCAGCGCATGCCGGGATGTCGGCCGCGGCGGCGGTCACGCTGGCCGCGGAGTGGCGTCGGCAGGGGCGGCACGGCTGGCGCACGGTCGGGCCGCCCATGGTTTATGCGCTGGCGGGCGTGGTGGCGGGGAGTCGCGTGCGAGACCGACAGCATTGGCTGTCCGACGTCGTCGCCGGTGCCGCCGTCGGCACGCTGGGCGCACTCGCGGTGCGACGCTGGCACGACGCGCATCCGCGCAGCCTGGTTGATCGCCTGTTGCTCGCGCACTGACCGACCATGGCAGACGGCATCTTCATCGTCGCGGACCTGCAGGGCCCGGAGGCGGATCGCATCCAGGCACTGATCCGCGAGATCGACCCCAAGTTCGCCAACACCTTCCGCCCGCACGTCACCCTGGCCGGCTCGAGTGGCGTCGGTCCGTTGCCGTTGGGCACCCCGGCGCAGCAGGTGCGCGACGCGCTGGAGACCGTGGGCGAGGCGGTGGCGCCGCTCGACTTCGTGTTCGGCGCACCCGAGCGATTCCCGGCCACCAACATCATCATGTTGCCGCTGCCAGTGCATGGCCCGGTGCGCTGGCTGCACGATCGCATCGCGATGTGTGGACTGCCGTTCGCGGCGCCGAAGTTCGCCTTCACGCCGCACTGCACGGTGCACTTCTATCGCACGATGTCGGACGCCACGTGGCAGCGTGCACGACGATTCCGTGTGCGGGCACCGATCCTCGTGGATCGCATTCAAGCCTACGCCACGCGCGAGCCGCAGGCCGCGACGCTGATTTGCGAGACGGTGCTGCGCGGTCGTTGAGTTCGCTGGCCACCGTGCGCAACCGGTGCCATTGCAGACACATCACGAGTCGACACGCCATCCTAGCGAGCTAGACGTGATGATACATCAGCTGGTGAAGATTGTGGTTCGTGACGAATCGACAAATGCCATAGGCCATAAGGCATAATTCGTCGCCGTCACACGCTCACGGTGTTGCGCGGGCGATGACGCTGAGAAGATGAGCTTTGTTGACTCTCACCTTTCAACCGAGCACTCTGCCCTCGTCCACGCCGTGAAGACGCGTCGCATTCCGCATGCGCCACGATCGTGGGTGCACCATCACACAAGCGTGATCGTGAGGGAGAACCGTGAGTCTCATTCGTAAGTGCGTTACCGTGGCAGCGCTGCTGGCGCTGGTCGGTGGCGAGCTGCTGGCGCAACGGCGCATCAGCGGCAAAGTGACGGAAGATGGAAGTGGCGCACCGCTCGGCAACGTCAGCGTGCAGATCGTCGGCACCGCGACAGGCGCGTATACCAACGAAGCCGGTACCTACTCGTTGATGGTACCGAACGGGGCCGTGACGGTGCGTGTCCGTCGAATCGGCTATCAGTTGCGTACGGTGCTCGTCCCTGCGGCGAGCAGCACCATGGACGTCTCGCTGAAGAAGGACGTGCTGCAGCTCGAAGGCATCGTCGTGACCGGCCAGCAGGGTACGCTGGATCGCAAGAACGTCGCGACGGCTGTCGTGTCGGTGGCCGGCGACGCGTTGTCGGCCGTTCCGTCGAACTCGCTCGATCAGGCGCTGCAGGGCAAGGTCGTCGGTGCCCGTATCAACCTGAACTCCGGCGCACCCGGTGGCGGTGGCCAGATCCAGATCCGTGGTGTCACGTCGATCCTCGGCAACGGACAGCCGTTGTTCGTGATCGATGGCGTGATCATGTCGAACGCCGCGATCCAGAGCGGCGTGAACTCGGTGACGGCTGCCGGTGGCGGCCTGGCGCCGACACAGGACAACCCGACCAACCGCCTCGCCGACATGAACCCGGCGGAGATCGAGGACATCCAGGTCCTGAAGGGTGCCGCCGCGGCGTCGCTCTACGGATCGCGCGCCACCAACGGCGTGGTGCTCATCACGACCAAGCGCGGCAAGGCCGGCACGCCGCGGTGGAACTTCTCGCAGCGCGTCGGACAGTCGTCGTTGCAGCGGAGCGTGGGCATGCGCCGCTTCGCCGACACCACGTCGGCACTGGCCGCGGCGGGATCGGCGTCTGGTCAGGCGATCTTCCGCACCATTTACGCGGCGAACGGCAACGCCATTCCGTACTACAACCACGTCGACGACCTGTTCGGCAAGAGCGGATTCGGGTACAACACCGCATTGTCGGTCAGCGGCGGCACGGCCGATGGCGGCACACGCTATCTCGCGTCGATCGGCCGGCAGCTCGAGGGTGGCATCGCGATGAACACCAATGCGCTGCGTGACAACGCGCGCATCAACATCGACCATTCGATCAACAGCCGCCTGACTGCCAAGCTCGACCTCGGCATCACGCGCAACAACGCCAATCGCGCGGTGTCGAACAACGACAACCGCAACATCAGCCCGCTCTACAATTTCGCCTTCACGCCCAGCTTCTTCGATCTGCAGACACTGGACGCGCAGGGCAACTATCCGGTCAATCCGTATGCCGGCGGCGGCGGTGCCACGGGGTCGAACCCCTTCCAGACCTACGCCTACCTGAAGAACACCGAAGACGTGAACCGCTTCATCGGTTCCGGCTCGCTGTCGTACCAGGCAATCCAGACGGCGCAGAATACGCTCCGGTTCGAGTACCTGGCCGGCGTCGACCGCTTCGATCAGGACAACCAGATCTACAGCCCGAACTTTCTGCAGTACGAGCCGAATGACGCGCTGCTGGGCACGGCGGTGCAGTCCAACGCGGTCAGTCGCCAGCTCAATCAGCGCCTCAGCGTCTCGTACGAGTTCAACCCGGAGAAGCTGCCGTTCTCGCTGGCCACCGTCGCCGGTCTGACCGAGGAGCAGCAGAAGCTGAACCAGTACCGCGTACAGGCACGTGGACTGATTCCCGGCGTGGCGAACATCGACCAGGGCACGCAGGCCACGATCCAGACGCGTACCAAGGAAATCGACCAGGCCTGGTACGTGCAGCAGTCGCTGCTGGCATTCAGCGAGCGCCTCTACCTGTCGGCGAGCATCCGTGGCGACCGCTCGAGCGACAACGGTGACTACAGCAAGTTCTACACGTACCCGGCCGTGCAGGCCTCGTATCGCTTCGTGAACTCGCTGCCGCAGCTGGACGAGTTCAAGCTGCGCGCGTCGTGGGGCGAGACGGGCAACCGTCCGTCGTACTTCGCCCGCTTCATCACGTTCGCAGGTACGGGTCAGGTCGGCGGCATCAACGGCCTTGGCGTGAGCACGGGTCTCGGCAACCCCAACATCTTCCCCGAGCGGAAGACCGAGACCGAGGTCGGCTTCGATGCCCGCGGGTTCGGCGGTCGTGTCGGTGTCGAGGCCACGTACTTCGATGCCCGCATCAACGACCTGTTCCTGCAGCGTCCACTCGCCGGCTCCACCGGCCTGGCGACGGAATTCTTCAACGGTGGTCGACTGCGCAACAAGGGCACTGAAGTGGCCCTCACCGTCGAGCCGATCCGCGCCCGCGGCTTCAGCTGGGTGTCGCGCACCTCGTTCATGCGCGTGCGCAACGTCGTCGAGGAACTGCCGGTCGCCACGTTCAACGCGGCCAACACCGGGTTCGGTGCGGCGTTCGGTCGCTCACGCATCGCCAAGGGTGTCAGCACCACGGCGATCTGGGCCAACACGCCGTTCTTCATCCGCAATGCGGCCGGCGGCGATTCCCTGGCATTCACCCGTGACACCATCGCGGGCGACGCGACGCCGGATCACGAGATGTTCTTCACCAACACGTTCACCGTCGGTCGATTCACCCTCGGCGTGCAGGTGGACTGGCGCAAGGGCGGCGACCTCTCGAACGTGAACCAGGTGAACTTCGACGAGGGCCAGAATGCGCGCGACTACGACGTGCCCTCGCCATGCCGCGGCGCGACCAGCGCGCGCGACGAGTGCCGCATCGTGACCGGCAACAACCTGACCGCGATGGTGGACACCTCGGCCACCGCCACGCTTGGCGAATATCGCTACACGCGCTGGAACGGTGGCAGCAACGGCACCGTGTACGTGCAGGACGGCAGCTTCGTGAAGCTGCGCGAACTCACGCTCAGCTACGCCGTGCCGGCGTCATTCACGCAGCGGGTGCTTGGCACGCGTTTCAGCGACGTGCGCCTGAACGTGACGGGCCGCAACCTCGCCACCTGGACGAAGTACTGGGGCGCGGACCCAGAAGTGAGCAACTTCGGCTCGAACAACGTCGGGCGCTTCGTCGACCTGGCTCCGTTCCCGCCAGCCAAGAACGTGTCCTTCGGCATCGACTTCGGGTTCTGATTCATGCCGACCAACTCATATGCAGCCACGCTGCGCCATACTCTCAGACTCGGTGACGGCATGATTCGCCACTTTGTCGCAACGACCGTTGCAGTTGCCCTGCTCGCAGGGTGCAACGCCGATGCGCTGAACGTTCCAAACTTCAACTCGGCCGCGACCACCACCACGGCGGACCTGCCGCTGATCCAGAACCTGGCGTCGGGCATCTTCATCCAGTCCCGGGCCAACCTGCCTGGCCTGGTGAGTGACGCCGGCATCTTCGGCCGTGAGTCCTACAACTACTTCCAGACGGACGGGCGCAACACGTCGAACTACCTCACCGTCGCGCAGCTGGACAACGCCGGCTTCGCCGCCGGCGGTTGGACTGGTCGTTACACCAACATGCGCAATGCGATCAACTTCATCCAGATCGTGGATGAAGCCTCCTTCCTGACGGCGGCGCAGAAGAGCGCGGCCAAGGGCTTCGCAAAGACGTTCCGCGCGATGGAAGTGTTCTACACGTTGTCGCAGCGCGACTCGATCGGCATGCCGGTGGACATCGACATGACGACCAACCTGCCGCAGCCGTTCGTCAGCCGCGATTCCGCCTACAAGTTCGGTTCGGCGCTGATGGATGACGCGGCGGCGGACCTGGCGGCAGGCGGTGCAGCATTCCCGTTCGCCTTGCCCTCGGGGTTCGCGCCGTTCAGTACGCCGGCGACGTTCATCCGGTTCAACCGGGCGATGGCGGCGCGGTATCTCGTCTACCGCGGCTCGCTGGAGTGCGGGGCACCGTGTTACACGGCCGCATTGACGGCACTGAACGCGAGCTTCATCAACTCCGCGCCCGGCGCCGATCTTCGACTGGGGGCGTACAACACGTACTCGGCTTCGGCCGGCGATGCGCTCAACCCGCTCAGCGTGCCGGTGGCTCCCGATCAGGTGGCGCATGCCTCCATCGTCTCGGATGCACAGTTCAATGGCACCACGCGCGACCTGCGCGTCGCCGCCAAGACGCGCACCATCCCGTCCAAGGCGCCGCCTGGTAACCCGGCGCCCGGCATCGCCACCACCGTCGGCTTCACGCTGTACCTGACCAACACGACGTCGATGCCAGTGATCCGCAACGAGGAGCTGATCCTGTTGCGGGCCGAAGCCAACATCGGACTCACGAATCTCGGCGCGGCGCTGGCGGACATCAATTACGTCCGCACCACCAGCGGCGGGCTGCTGCCGCTCGCACCGTTCACGTCGCAGGCCGACGCGCTGACGGCCCTGCTGTACGAGAAGCGGTACTCGCTGCTCTGGGAAGGCCATCGCTGGATCGACCTGCGGCGCTACAACCGGCTCAACACGTTGCCCCTCGACCTGCCGACGCACTTCCGCATCAAGGTGCAGCCGGTGCCACAGGCCGAGTGTCTCTTCCGTGCACCGCTCGACGCCGCACTGAAGGGGCCGGGATGTCCGTGATGTGATCGTGGCGGCTGCGCACTGGTGTGCAGCGCGTCGGATACGAGTGGTGAAACGAGACCGGGCCGTTCGCAACTGCGAGCGGCCCGGTCTCTGATTCTGATGCTATCGCGCGATCACACAGCCGTGCGGACTTAGAGCGCCTTCCGAATGGCCGCCGTCAGGTCCTGCGTCCCGCCGCTGCCGGTGTAGACCACCTTGCCGGCCCGGTCGATCACCACGATGTAGCTGGTGGCCGGCACGTCGTACGCGTCCACCGCGGTGCCGCTGCGGTCGTAGAGCATCTCGATCGGGATGGGGTGCGCCTGCATGTAGCGCTTGACCCGCTCCGGCGTCTGGTTCGCGCTCACCGCCACGCCCACGAACTTCACCTGCTTCGCGAACTGCCGGGTGACCTTCAGCATTTCCGGCTCCAGCGCCTTGCAGTTGCTGCACCAGCTGGCCCAGAACTCGAGCACCATGGGCTGGGTGCCGATCCACTTCGACAGCTGCGCCGGCCGGCCGTCGAGCGTCTCGAGCATGGCGTTGGGCGCGGTGTTCCCGACCGGAATCCCCGCTTCCTGCGCCCCGGCCACCGTCGGCATCACCACCGCCGCTGCCAGCACCAACCGTCGAACAAGGGACAATGACATCTGAATGAATGGCTGAATAGTGAAAACGTGCGTACTGGTCGTGACAGCAACAGCAACAGCAACGGCAAGATCAAGAGCAACGGCAAGATCAAGAGCAACGGCAAGATCAAGAGCAACGGCAAGATCAAGAGCAACTACTTGACACAAAGGCGCAAAGCCACAAAGACGCAAAGCGTCCTACCGCATCGGACGTCGGTGGCGCCAGGACTGATGATGTTTGGAAGAGCGACAACTCGAACATTTCATCAGGTCAAGTGCAACTGCATCCCTCCAAGTACATGACTCCAACAACACCACTCCAACAACACCACTCCAACAACGCACTTACCAGCGCACACGTTCGGTTGTTACGACGCAGACCGCGTTGCGCCTTCGTGTCCTTGCGCCTTTGTGTCAGGCAGTTGCAGTTCGCAGTTACAGTTCGCAGTTGCAGTTCGCAG
>JAZKJL010000005.1:883996-1273890 GCA_040384325.1 Gemmatimonadota bacterium
TTGCAGTTCGCCGTTGCAGTTCGCCGTTGCAGTTCGCCGTTGCAGTTCGCCGTTGCAGTTCGCCGTTGTTGTTTCCGTTCGAAGTTGCAACGAGATCAGAACATCAACTTGCCCATCTCGATCAGGTAGTACTCGGCCACGCCGATCATCAGCACGGCAAACACGCGTTTCACCCACAGCATCCAGGCGCCGCTGCGGGGGAGTTTCGACGAGGCGCCGGAGGTGAGGCCGACGACCACCAGCAGGGAACACATGCCGAGCGAGAACACGAACAGGTACAGGAACCCCAGCACCGCGCTGCGGGTGGTGGCCACCCAGGTCAGCACGCTGGCCATCACCGGTGCGCCGCAGGGGGCGGCGACGAGGCCGGACATCGCGCCCATCACGAACGCCCCACCAAAGCCGCCGTTCTGCCCGGCGCTGGTGGCGCGCGTCAGCAGCCAGGCCGGCAGCCGGATCGGCAGCACGTCCAGCATGCTCAGCGCCGCAAGCAGCAGCACGTTGGCCATGGCGAAGTACAGCCACGGATTGGTGCTGATCGTGCCGAACATGCTCCCCGTCAGGCCTGCGATCAGGCCCAGCACCGAATACACCAGTGCCAGCCCGATGACATACGCCATCGTGAGGCCGAGGGTCCGTCGCTTCGTGGCGCCCCCCTCGGCCGTCTGTGCGCCGCCGACGATCGCCGCCGTGATCGGGATCATCGGGTAGATGCAGGGCGTGAGCGAGGTCAGGACACCGGCCAGGAACACCAGCGGCAGTGCGGTCAGCGGCGAGGCGCCGAGCTGCGCGGGGAGATCGGAGAAGTTCACTGCGGGAACGATGAGAAGAGGAAGAACGGGTGCCGGCGGTGCGGGGCGGGTACGGCGATCGAGCGACCCCGTGCGCGGCCCCGAAAGCTGCAGTCCCGCACGCTCCGGCGCTGGCCTCCGACGCTAACTTGTTCGCTCCCGCGCTCGTGCCCGCCCCGCGGCAGCGTCGCCCCAGGCATTCCCAGAACCTCCGAAGACACCCGTGGCTCCACAGTTCATCTACGTCATGAAGGGCCTGAAGAAGGTCGTCCAGCCTTCCAAGGTCATCCTCGACGACATCTGGCTCTCGTTCTATCCGGGCGCGAAGATCGGCGTGCTGGGCGGCAACGGCGCGGGCAAGAGTTCGCTGCTGCGGATCATGGCCGGCGTGGACACCGAGTTTCAGGGCGAGGCGTGGGCACACAAGGGCACGCGCATCGGCTATCTCCCGCAGGAGCCGCAGCTCGACCCGACCCTCGACGTGCGCGGCAACGTGGAGCTGGCGGTGAAGGACCAGCGCGCACTGTTGGACCGGTTTAACGAAATCAGCATGGCCTTCGGCGAGCCGATGGACGACGCCGCGATGGACAAGCTGCTGGCCGAACAGGCACGCGTGCAGGAGCAGATCGACACGCTCGACCTCTGGAACCTCGACAACAAGGTCGAGGTGGCGATGGACGCGCTCCGCTGTCCGCCACCCGATGCCGACGTGACCGTGCTCTCCGGTGGTGAGCGCCGTCGTGTGGCGCTCTGTCGTGTGCTGCTCGAGCAGCCCGACATGCTGCTCCTCGATGAACCCACCAACCACCTCGACGCCGAGAGTGTCGCGTGGCTGGAGCGATACCTGGCCGAGTTCCCGGGCACCGTGATCGCCATCACCCACGACCGGTATTTCCTCGACAACGTGGCGCAGTACATCCTCGAGCTGGAGCGCGGCAAGGGCATCCCGTGGGAAGGCAACTACACCGGCTGGCTCGAGCAGAAGGCCGCGCGCCTGCGTATCGAGGAAAAGAAGGAGAGCCAGAAGGTCAAGACGCTGGACCGCGAGTTGGAGTGGGTGCGCATGGCGCCGAAGGCGCGCCAGGCCAAGAACAAGGCGCGTCTGCAAGCCTATGAAGACCTCGCCGGCGAGATGGGCCAGGAGCGTGCGTTCAATCACGAGATCGTGATTCCGCCGGCGCCACGTCTCGGCGCCGACGTCGTGATCGCGAAGGGGCTGAAGAAGGCATTCGGCGAGCAGCTGTTGTACGACAACCTGAGCTTCGACCTGCCACGCGCCGGCATCGTGGGCATCATCGGCCCGAACGGCGCCGGCAAGACCACGTTGTTCCGCATGATCACGGGCACCGAGAAGCCCGACGGTGGCTCGCTGGTGCTCGGCTCGACGGTGCAGATCGGCTACGGTGACCAGAGCCGCACGCTGGATGGTGCGCGCACGGTGTGGGAGGAGCTGAGCGGTCGCCGCGAGATGATCCAGGTGGGCAATCGCGAGTTGAATTCGCGCGCGTACCTGAGCGGCTTCAACTTCCGCGGTCCCGACCAGCAGAAGCTGGTGGCGAACCTGTCCGGTGGTGAGCGCAACCGGCTCTTCCTCGCCAAGACGCTGATGAGCGGCGGCAACCTGCTGATGCTCGACGAGCCGACCAACGACCTCGATGTGGACACGCTGCGTGCCCTCGAGGATGCGCTGCTCGACTTCAGCGGCTGCGCGGTGGTCATCACCCACGATCGCTGGTTCCTGGACCGCATCGCCACGCACATCCTGGCGTTCGAGGGTGACTCGGAGGCGGTCTGGTTCGAGGGCAACTACGGCGCCTACATCGAGGACCTGAAGCGGCGGAAGGGCGCCGACGCCGACCAGCCGCACCGGCTCCGGTACAAGAAGCTCACGCGGAGTTGAGTGTCCACGAGCCGACCGAGCCATCGCGCTCGGTCGGCTCGCTCGTGAGCGCGGCAACCATCCTCCCTACGTGAAACGCGTCATGCCGACTGCTTCGCAGCGCTGCGTCCTTCTCGCGTTCACGTTCGCCGCCGCGTGCACCACCTTGCCGCACCGTGCTGCTGAGCAGCCTGCGCTGCGTGCGCGCCCGCCGCTGGCCATCCGAAACGTCGTGGTCGTGAACGTCACCGACGGCACGCTCGACAGCGGACAGACGGTGATCACGGACGGGGACAGGATTCAGCGGATCGGACCGATGGCCACGACGCCGACACCCGCCGGCGCGACGGTCGTGGACGCAGCCGGGCGATACCTCATCCCCGGTTTGTGGGACATGCACACCCACTCGCTCAACCAGTGGCGCTGGACATTCCCGTTGCATGTCGCGAATGGTGTGACCGGAATTCGCGATCTCTCGACGTCCGTGCCCATGAAGGAGCTGCGCCGCGTGCGCGCGGACGTGGACGCCGGTTCGGTGACGGGCCCGCGCTTCGTGACCGCCGGTCCGTTGCTCGATGGTCCGGAATCGCAGCGTGGCTACCTGTCGGTGCACACTGCAGACGAGGCGCGCGCGGCGGTCGACTCGCTGCAGGGCGAGGGTGTGGATTTCATCAAGGTCTACCACGGGCTGTCGCGTGCCGCATTTCAGGCAGTGATGGACGCTGCGGGACGCCACGGGCTGCCCGTCGTCGGACACATCCCCGAAGCGCTCGACGACCCGATGGAAGCCATCAGCGCTGGCATGCGGAGCATCGAACACGTCAGCCAGTTCCACTTGCTGTGCGCTGCCGAACGCGCGGAGATCATGCGCCTCGTGAGCCAGTCGGACTCGATTCGGGCACGTGGCGACGCACGGCGCGCCGACGAGATGGTGCAACGGGCGGGCGAGATGCGGTTCACCAGCTATCGCGCACCGTTCTGCGAAGAAGTGGGACGCACCATGGCGGCGCGCGGAACGTGGATCACTCCCACGCTGACGCTGGAACTGCAGACGTATCAACCACCGGTGGAGGTGTCCACCGAGCAGTTGTTCGCGCGTCCGGAGTACCAGTACATGCCACGCGCGACGCTGGACGCGTGGCGACGCCGACACGTGGCCGCGATCGCCGATACGAGTCGTGCACACCGGGAAGAAGCGCAGGAACTGCGTCGGCAGAGCCTGGCCAAGGTGGCCGACATGCACCGTGGCGGCGCCGGAATGCTTGCGGGCACCGATGGCAGCGGGTCGTTCCAGGTCTACGGGTTCAACCTGCACGAGGAGCTCGGCTGGCTCGTGCTGGCTGGGCTCACGCCACTCGAGGCGCTGCAGTCGGCGACACGCGATCCAGCGCGGTTCCTCGGCCGCGAGACGGAGGTGGGATCGGTCACGATCGGGAAGCGTGCCGACCTCGTGCTGCTCGATGCCGATCCGCTGCAGGACATCGCGAATACGCGCCGCATTCATGCGGTCGTGCTGGGTGGGCGGCTGCTGCGCCGCGATGTGTTGGATGCGCTGCTGTCCGGTGTCGCCGCGTTTCACGCCAGCGACGGTCGGTGAGCGCGCAGGGCACAGGGTTAGAAGGGGGGGGCTTGCTAAACAACTACATGGTTGTATAGTTCAGCATTCGCAGGAGATGTCACCCCCGGAGGCCGAGTGGTTGTGGTCGGGTATGCACTGGCAGCACTGGTCGGAGTATCCCTCGGCCTGATGGGCGGCGGGGGGTCGATCCTGACCGTGCCCATCTTCGTTTACGTGCTCGGCTACGACCCGAAACTGGCGATCGCCATGAGCCTGCCCGTCATCGGGGTCACCAGCCTCGCCGGCGTCGCTGGCCATTGGCGCGCCGGCAACGTGCAGCTGCGCACGGCGGTGACGTTCGGCCTGATCGCGATGGTCGGCGCCTTCGCCGGTGCGCGCGCCGCACGATTGCTGCCGGGAGCCGTGCAGCTGGCATTGCTGGCCGTGATCATGCTGCTCGCCGCCGTCATGATGCTGCGGTCCGCACGCAGCACGCCTGCGGGCGACGACGCGTCGCCGGTCGCGACCCGCGAGATGCCGGTCGCGCTGCTGGTGCCCGTGGCGCTGGCCGTGGGCGTGATCACGGGTCTGGTCGGCATCGGTGGCGGGTTCCTGGTGGTGCCGGCCCTCGTGCTGCTGGCCCGCACGCCGATGAAGCAGGCGGTCGGCACGTCGCTGGTGGTGATCGCGATGAATTCCGCAGCCGGCTTCGCAGGCTACCTCGGGCAGGTCAAGGTGCCCTGGTTTTTCATGGCCGGGTTCACCGCCGTCGCCGTGGCCGGCATTCTCGCCGGCACGTGGGGGGTGCGCTTCGTCTCGCAGCGCGCGCTGAAGCAGGGATTCGCGCTGTTCCTGGTGGTGATGGGATCGTTCATGCTCTACCGCAATCGCGGCGTCTTCCTGCCGCAGTCCGCCTTGTCACACGCCGCGCCGCGCATCGGGGATGTCACCCCGCGCGCACAACACGTCACCACTACGCCGCTCCTCCCCGGAGGCACGTCCTCATGCTGCTGAAACGCTTCTACGACACCAAGCTGGCACAGGCGAGCTACCTGATCGGCTGCCAGAAGACCGGCGAGGCGATCGTCATCGATCCCAATCGCGACCTCGCGCAGTACATCGCAGCGGCGGCCGAGGAGGGCGTGCGAGTGACGCACGTGTCCGAGACGCACATCCATGCCGACTTCGTGTCGGGCAGCCGTGAGCTCGCGCAGCGCACCGGCGCCACGCTGCTGCTCTCGGATGAGGGGGATGCCGACTGGAAATACGCGTTCGCGACGACGTCGCGCGCCGTGATGCTGCACGACCATGACGCGTTCATGATCGGCAACCTCAAGTTCGAGGTGTTGCATACGCCGGGACACACACCTGAACACATCGTCTTCGTCGTCACCGACACGCCGGCGTCGTCGGCGCCGATCGGCGTGGTGACCGGCGACTTCGTGTTCGTGGGTGACGTGGGTCGTCCCGACCTGCTGGAGAAGGCGGCGCACATGACCGGCACCATGGAAGCCGGCGCGCGCACGCTCTTCCGCAGCCTGCAGCGCTTCAAGCAGCTGCCGGATCACCTGCAGATCTGGCCCGGCCACGGTGCGGGTTCCGCCTGCGGCAAGGCGCTCGGCGCCGTGCCGACGTCCACGCTGGGCTACGAGAAGCTCGTCAACTGGGGGCTGGTGCTCAGTGACGAGCAGGCGTTCGTCGACGCGGTGCTGGCTGGCCAGCCCGAGCCGCCGAAGTACTTCGCCGAGATGAAGCGCATCAACAAGCTCGGTCCGGCGATCCTCGGCGGATTTCATCGACCGCCGCCGCTGCATGCGGATGCGATCGATGCGCTGCTGCGCGACGGTGCACCGGTGGTGGACACGCGAACGGCCGACGTCGCCGCGGCGGGCATGATTCCCGGCACCATCAACATCCCGCTCAACCGCAGCTTCAACACCTGGGCAGGCTGGCTGCTGCCGTACGATCGCGACGTCTTCCTGATCGTCGGCGAGGACGACGCCGAGTCGCTGGTGGATGTGGCGGTGCGCGACCTGGCGATGATCGGCATCGATCGGGTCGCAGGCTGGAGCAGCGCGACGGTGATCAATGCCTGGGCGCACGAAGGCAAGGAACTGGCGTCGGTGGAGCAGCGCACGCCGCTGGAGGTCTCGACGCAGTTGCAGCACGGAGCGGCGACGGTGATCGACGTGCGTGGTGCCACGGAATACGACGCCGGCCACCTGCCGGGCGTGCGCAACATCCCGGTGGGTTACCTGACGTCGCATCTCGATGAGCTGCCGCGCGACCGGCCGCTGGTGCTGCACTGCCAGGGCGGTGGACGCTCCGCGATCGCGGCCAGCCTGCTGCAGGCACATGGCTTCACCAACGTGATCAACATGGCCGGGGGCTACACCGCCTGGACCGCTGCCGGATTGCTGGTGGAGCGCGCCGACGCGGCGACGGCTGCCGCGCACTGACGTCCGACAGGCTGTCACACTTCACGGGATGAGTCGATGAGCATGGGCAGGAAGAAGCTGACGCCCGGGTTGCTGGCGCTGGTCGCGGAGCGGTTCAAGGCGCTGGGCGAACCCGCACGACTGGCGATCCTGAATCAGCTGCGCGATGGCGAGGCGACGGTGAGTGACCTGATCGACGGCACCGGCATGGGGCAGGCCAACGTGTCGAAGCACCTGCAGTTGCTGCATGCGCTGCAGTTCGTGGCGCGTCGCAAGGAAGGATTGTTCGTGTACTACTCGCTGGCCGACGAGAGTGTGTTCGAGCTCTGCGACGTGATGTGTGGACGGATCGCGAACGAAACCAGGGAACGGGGTAGGATCGTTGCCGGACGGTGACGTGCTGCAGGTGTGGCCGTGGTACATCACCGGACCACTGATCGGCGCGTTCGTGCCGGCCCTGCTGCTGGTGGGGAACCGCATGTTCGGCCTCTCGGCGAACCTGCGGCACGCCTGCGCGGCCACGCTGCCCACACGCGCGGAGTTCTTCCGCTACGACTGGCGCACGGTCGGTGGCTGGAACCTGGCATTCGCGCTTGGCATCCTGCTCGGTGGCGCGGTGGTCGCGCTGCTGACACCGGACGGCAGTCGGGTTGACCTGTCGCCGGCGACGCTTGCCAGCCTGCGTGCGCTGGGTGTGCACGACGTGACCGGACTGGTGCCGCGCGAGTTGTTCGGATGGGAGGCGCTGCTCACGCTGCGCGGTTTGGTGATGCTGGTGGGCGGCGGTCTGCTGGTGGGCTTCGGGACGGCGTATGCCGGCGGTTGCACGTCCGGTCACGCGATCAGCGGCCTCGCGGACTTCCAGTTGCCGTCGTTGATCGCGGTGCTCGGCTTCTTTGCCGGTGGATTGTTTGGTACCTGGGTGCTGCTGCCCATGCTGCTGGGGACGTGACGCCATGACCACTGCAGTCATCGATACGACGGACGCGGGCGACGTGCCGCCGCTGATGCCGCCACCCGCTGTCGCAGCACGGCCGAGCGGTGTTGCCGGGCTGCTGGTATACCTGGCGCTCGGCACGCTCTTCGGCGTGGTGCTCACGAAGGGTGAGGTGGTGTCGTGGTTCCGGATCCAGGAGATGTTTCGGTTCCAGTCTCCGCACATGTACCTCACGATCATCGCGGCGATCGCGACGGCGGCGATCTCGCTGCAACTGATCCGTCGCTTCGATGTCCGCGCGGCGAACGGTAAGCGGATCTCGGTGCCGCCGAAGGTGCTGGGCAGTGGCACGCGCTATTGGGCGGGGGGCACGCTGTTCGGGCTGGGCTGGGCGCTGGTGGGTGCCTGTCCGGGACCGTTGCTGGTGCTGCTGGGCAGTGGTGTGTCGGTCGCGCTCGTGATCGTGCTGAGCGCGATGGCGGGCACTTGGGCGTACGGCGTGTTGCGTCCGCGGCTGCCGCATTGAGCGCATCCGACCGGCTGCGGTGTCGGGTACGATTTCCGCCGCGGCCGGTCCGACGCTAGTTTTTCCGCACACTCACACCAGTCACAGTTCCTGGAGCCTGCATGCGCATCGTCCGTCCCGCCTCGCTGTTGATCGCCACCGTCCTTCTCGCCACGGCGTGCGCCAAGACCGTCGACAGCCCGGGACGTGGTGACACGGCGACGCCGTTCGGTGGTGCTGACGCCAGCGCAAACGGTTCGGTGGGCAGCACGCCGGGCTACCTGAACGCCGCCGGGGCAGAGAAGAACCCGAACGCGGGCAAGCCTGCCGCCGCGCCGGCCCCCGCCGCAACTGCACCTGCCGCAGCACCGGCGGCAGATACTTCAGCGAAGCACTGATACGTGTTTGAGAGCCAGTCGTCACATCGTGACGACCCGGCCCTACACTTTTGCGGCTGGAGCCGACACTTTGTGACGCAGTGATGGGGTGTAGGTCAATTGGCAGACCACCCGGCTGTTAACCGGGATGTTGCAGGTTCGAGTCCTGCCGCCCCAGCTCGTTGTCGAACGGCCGTCCGAAACATTCGGGCGGCCGTTCGTGCCTTTGCATCATCGATCGTTCGAGCTCGGTACTTCGAAGCACTGCATCGGTCTTCGTACTGCGGTGCCGGCGTCGTTCGCGATCGTGCGCCTGAAACAATGTTCACGCGGGGATCGCGGGGGACGCGGGGGGAACCGTGAGCATCATTGGCGGCGTACACACCGTTCGGCACCGTAGAAGTGCTGTCGGGAACTGCTCGTCTGGGCGTTGCCGCCGCTCGCCCGATCATCTCCGCTTACATCTCTGCAGTTACATCAAAAATTCGTTTGCGCTGAACGATCGCGCGTGCCGGGCGCGGCGTGCCGTGCGGGCACGGAGCCCTTCGCGTTCCCCGCGTCCCCCGCGTGAACATTGTTAGCGATGCCGGCCTGCGCGTTGAAGCAACGAGCCACGCGCAGAGAGTCGAAGTCAGCCGTCAGCCCACGCGTGAACATTGTTAGCGATGCGGGTCTGCGCGCGGACCACAGAATCCGCGCGCAGATCAACACACCTCAAACCGCGTCCGACAACGATGTGAAGTTGAAGTCGCGGGCCTTGAGCAGCGGCATCACACACGGGATCAGTGCCTCGATGCCGGCCACGCGTTCCTGCGGGCCAAGCGCTTCGAGGTTGTTGAGCATGAACAGCGGGCTTTCGTTGAAGCGCATGTTCTTGATCGGCCTGGTGATCTTGCCATTTTCGATCAGGAACGTGCCGTCGCGCGTGAGGCCCGTGTAGAGCAGCGTGCGCGGGTCCACTTCGCGCAGGTACCAGAGGCGTGAGACGAGGATGCCGCGCTGGGTGCTGGCGATCATCTGCTCGCGCGTGGTCGTGCCGCCGGCGAGCACGATGTTGTTGGCGCCACCCGTCGGCTGCTTGCCCTGCTTCTTCGCCCAGAAGCGACCGTACTGCATCTCCTTCAGCACACCCTTGTCGATCCAGGTGCGGCGCGTGAGCGGGAAGCCCTCGCCGTCGAACGGATCGCTGAGGATCTTCGGGTCGTAGGGATCGCTGTAGAGCGAGACGCGCTCGTCGGCGATCTTCTCGCCGATCTTGTTGCCACCCCCCGGCTTCACGAACGGCGAGCGTCCCTCGTCGGCGGCACGCGCGTCGGCGTAGAACGCCACCAGCGACACCAGGTCGCCCACCGCCTGCGGCTCGAGGATCACGGTGTAGCGTCCCGGCTCGATCGCCACCGGGTTGCGCGACAGCTCGGCCTTCTCGATGGCGCGTGCGCCGATCTTCTCGAAGTCGATCATCGAGAACTTCGGTTCTTCCGCGCCGGCCCATCCTGATCCGGTGCCGTCGGCGGTGCGCACGGTGAGCGTGTAGTTCGCCTTCGTGCCGCGGTGGTACTGGAACAACCCGGCGTTGTTGCCGAGCGAGTTGACGTTGCAGTCCACCTGCAGGAAGCCGGCGGCCTGCAGGTTGCCGCGTGCGCGAGCCGGGCCGAGTGCCGTCAGCGCCGCCTTCGAACCCGCGGCGGCGTCGAGCCGGAACGTCTCCTCATCCCACGCCGCGGTGAGGGGCGTGATGTTCTGCTGCGCGAGGCGTGGCATCGCTTCCGGATCATCCGGCGCCAGCTTCGCGATCGCCTCCGACTGGCGCACCGCGCGTTCGATGCCTTCCGGCGACAGGTCGTTGGTGGTGGCGATGGCGTGCTTCGGCCCGTAGCTCGACGACACCACCATCGTCAGGTCGTTCACCAAGCCGGCGGTGGACATCTGGTTGGCGGCGAAGCGCACGTTGCGCTGGCGGCCGCCGGCAAGGTTCACCTCGATCGCATCGGACTTCGAGAGCTTGATCGCACTCTCGATGACGCGCTGTGCCTCGTCGCGCGAGACCAGTTCGTCGGCAGCGTCCAGCAGGCGCTTCGGGGCGCGGGGATCGAATGAGGAGCTCATGCCTTGCGTCCCGTGTTGATGACGTTGATCTGGCGATGGCGCGTCGGCGGGCAGCCGTGGCTGACGGAGTTGGACTGGCCGGGCTGGCCCTTGCCGTCGAAGAAGCTGGCGCCCAACTCGTAGCTCTTCTTGCCGCCGAGCATGTCGAGCGCATTCCAGAACTCCGGCGTGCGCATCTGGTAGGCCACGTCCTTCAGCATGCCGGTGACCTTGCCGCCGCGAATCTCGTAGAACAGCTGGCCGCCGAACTGCGCGTTGTAGCGCTGCTGGTCGATCGAGAAGCTGCCGTCGCCGACGATCGCGATGCCCTTGTCGGTCTGCGCGATGATGTCCTCGAAGCTCTGCTCCTTCGTCCCCGGCAGCACCGACACGTTCGGCATCCGCTGGAACTGCACGCTGCTCCAGTTGTCGCCGTAGCTGCACCCGTGGCTGCGCACCGGACGGCCGTTCTTCTCGTACCACCACTTGAGCCAGTTCGCCTGCTCGCGCGTGGTCTGGTAGTCGTTGACCATGCCGTTCTTGATGATCAGGAAGTCTTCCGGCACCACACCTTCGTCGTCGAAGCCCACGGTCGCGCAGGCACCGGGCTGCGAGCGGTCGCCCTGCACGTTCAGCATCTCCGGACCGTACTTGAGCGTGCCGAGCATCTTCTCCGGCGGGCTGACGAAGCTGGTGCCGGCGTAGTTGGCCTCGTAGCCGTAGGCGCGATCGAGTTCCGTGGGATGTCCCACCGACTCGTGGATCGTGAGCCAGAGGTGCGACGGATGCAGCACCAGGTCGTAGCGTCCCGGCTCCACCGGCTTCGCCGTCAACTTCTCGGCCGCCTGCTCGCCCCACTTCTTCGCGTTGCCGACCATGTCGGCTTCGACGATGTGTTCGTAGCCGCGCCCGGCGGGCTGCACGGTGTTGCTGCGGCTCTGGAAGTCGGTGCCGGCGCTGTTGATGGCGGTGATGTTCATCGGCGCCCAGCTGCGCACGATGGTCTGTGCGGTGATGCCGCCTTCGGTGTTGGCGTAGTTCTTCTCCTCCTTCACGAAGAACATCTGGCTGGCCACGAACTTCACCCCCGGCACCTTCATCGCCTCGGCGTTGGCCTTCAGCAGCAGGTCGGCCTTCTGCTCGACCGGGATGGTCCACGGGTCGATGGTGAAGCCGTTGGACCAGGTGCGCTCGCCGAGCGAGGGCGCGGGCGCCAGCTCCACCGACCGGTCGCGTGCGACGCGGTTGGCCTTCGCGATCGCCACCGCTTCACGTCCGGCCGCTGCCACACCGTCTGCCGTCAACGTGCGGGTCGCCGCGAAGCCCCAGCAGCCATCCACCAGCGCGCGCACGCCGCAGCCGGTGGTGTCGGTGTCGACGATCTCGATGATCTGCTGCTCGCGCGTGATCACGAAGTTGCGCCGCGTGCGTCCGACGCGCGCATCGGCGAACGAGGCACCCGCCATCTTCGCCGAGTTGAGCGCGGCCATCAGCAGGTCCTTCGTCGGCGCGTCCATGGGCGGCTGCACGTGCGGCTGCAGCGGGGCGAGGCGTCGCGTGAGGGCTGCGGCTTCGGCCGGCAGCGAGGCGACGGCCATGGCGCCAGCGGCAAGTGCGCTGGACGCCAGGAAATCCCGGCGGGTAGTCATGCTCGGTAGGCTCGGGTGTCAGGACGGTACGGCATCACCGCGCAGCATGGCGCGGCCGCGAGCGTTCGTACGCTCGATGCTCAATTTGGATTCGCGCGCGCGAGCTAGCGTTGCTTTCCGTTTCGTCCTGCTCCATACGCGGCGGGCTCTTCCGCTCTGCTCAGGTGCGCACGGCGGGCCGTCGGCGAAGCTCGGAGGAAAAAATGTTCACGCGGGGGCCGCGGGGGACGCGGGGGGAACCGTGAGCACCATGGGCGGCGTACAGCCCGGTCAGGATGGCCCAAGGGCTGTTGGAACTGCGCGTCAGCGCGGGGCCTCAGCTCGCCGGGCAGCCTGCAGGTAGCAGTCAACCAAAAAAATCCTCAGCGCCGATCTGACCGTCCCTTCGCGCGCGGCACGTCGCCCTCGCGCGGAGCCCCCCGCGTCCCCCGCGCCCCCCGCGTGAACATTGTTAGCGATCCCGCTCTGCGCGCGGAGTCCAGAAGTCCGCGCGCAGACCGACGAAAGTCAGACCGCGTCCGACAGTGACGTGAAGTTGAAGTCCCGCGCCTTCACGATCGGCATGATCTGCGTCCCCGGCCCATCGCTGGCAGTCCGGCGCACGGGACCGAGCGCCTCGATGTTGTTGAGCAGGAACAGCGGACTCTCGTTGAACCGCATGTTCTTGATCGACTTCGAGATCTTGCCGTTCTCGATCAGGAACGTGCCGTCACGGGTGAGGCCGGTGTAGCTCATCGTCCGGGGGTCGGTCTCGCGCAGGTACCAGAGTCGCGTCACCAGCACGCCGCGCTGGGTGCCGGCGATCATCTGGTCGCGGGTCATGTCGCCACCGCTGAGGATGATGTTGTTCGGGTTGCCGGTCGCGACGAGGTTCTTTCTGGCCGCCCACGACCTCGGCACCAACATAGTGCTGAGTGTCCCGTTGGTGATCCATGACTGCTTCGTCAGTGGCATACCATCCCCATCGAATGGCTGGGTGCGGACCATCGGATTCGTCGGGTCGCTGGACAGGCTGATCATCGCATTCACGATCGTCTCACCCAGCTTGTTGCCGCCGCCCTGCTTCGCGAACGGGCTCCGGCCTTCGTCGGCGCTGCGCGCGTTGAAGTAGCGCGGCATCAGGCCCACCAGGTCGCCCACCGCCTGCGGCTCGAGGATCACCGTGTACCGGCCCGGCTCGATCGCCACCGGATTCCGGCTCCGCTCGGCCTTCTCGATCGCCTCGGCACTCACCTTCTGGACGTTGAGGCCGCCCCAGGCCACCGCGTCCTCACCGCTCCAGCCCGAGCCGGTGCCGTCCACCGTGCGGACCGTCAGCGTGTAGTTGGCGTTCGTGCTGCGATGGTAGGCAAAGAGGCCGGCGCTGGTCCCGATCGCGACCGCGTCGGCACCCGTGACCAGGAAGCCGGCGACGGTCAGCGTGTTGCCCTTCCGCGCCGGACCGAGCGCGCTGTTCGCGGCGGCCGTCACCGTGCCGGCGTCGAGATCGGCCGTCGCCTGGTCCCACGACGCGCTCGAGTCGGCGTACGTCTGCGCGCCGAGCAGTGGCAGCGCGTCCACGTCGTCCGGCGCCAACCGCGCGATCGCCTCGGCCTTCCGCACGGTGCGCTCGAGGCTCTCCGGCGAGAGGTCGTTGGTGGTGACGGCCGAGTGCTTCTTGCCGAAGTAGGACATCACCACGAGGGTCGTGTCCTCGATGATGCCGGCGGTGGAGAGCTGGTTGGCCGCGAAGCGCACGTTGCGGGTGCGCGACGAGCGGATCACCACCTGCACCGCGTCGGCGCGCGAGAGCTTCACCACGCTCTCGATCACCCGCTGCGCATCGGCACGCGAGATCACCACGTCGTCGGCCAGGAACGAGCGCGGGGCGCCCGGATCGATGAAGCGGCTCATGCCTTGCGCCCTGTGTTGATGACGTTGATCTGCTTGTGGCGCGTCGGCACGCAGCCGTGCGAAACGGCGTTGACCTGCCCCGGCTGGCCCTTGCCGTCGGTGAAGGTGGCGTACAGCTCGTAGCTCTTCTGGCCGCCGAGCATGTCCATCGCGCCCCAGAAGTCGGGAGTGCGGAACTGGTAGGCCACGTCGCGCAGCTGGCCCACCACCTTGCCGCCGCGCACCTCGAGGAACAGCGCGCCGCCGAACTGGCCGTTGTAGCGCTGCTGGTCGATGGAGTACGAGCCGCGGCCCATGATGGCGATGCCGCGATCGGTGGCCGCGATCAGGTCGTTCCAGCCGATGTCCTTGGTGCCCGGCTTGATCGACACGTTCGGCATGCGCTGGAAGGCGACGCTGCTCCACGAGTCCGCATACGAACAGCCGTGGCTGCGGGTCGGCATGCCGCGCTTCTTGTACCACCAGTCCAGCCACATCGCCTGCTCGCGGGTGGTCTGGTAATCCACGAACACGCCGTCCTTGATGATGTCGAATTGCTCCGGCTTCACGCCGTCGTCGTCGTAGCCGATGCTGGCGCAACCGCCGGGCTGCGAGCGGTCGCCGAAGATGTTCATCAGCGGGCTGCCGAACTTGAGCGTGCCAAGCGCCTTCTCGGGCGGGGCGACGAACGACGTGCCGGCCAGGTTGGCCTCGTAGCCGTAAGCGCGATCGAGCTCGGTGGGATGCGCCACCGACTCGTGCAGGGTGAGCCCGAGGTTGGACGGCGCGAGGATCAGGTCATACCGCCCCGGCTCCACCGACTTGGCCTTCAGCTTCTCCGCTGCCTCTTCAGCCCATTTCTTCGCGTTCACCACGAGATCGTTCTCGAGCACCGACTCCCAGCCGCGCCCGGTGGGCTGCACCACGCTCTCGCGGATCGCGAAGTCGCTGCGATCGGCGCTGACGGCGGTGATGGCGATCGGCGTGTAGGTGCGCACGCAGGTCTGCGCGATCACCGAGCCATCGGTGTTGGCGTAGTTGCGCTCTTCCTTCAGGAAGTTGAACTGCGTGTTGACGAATCGGACGCCGGCCACGCCGAGGGCGGCGGCGTTGATGGCCAGCGCCAGGTTGGTCTTCTCCTCGATCGAGATGCTGAACGGATCGATGGTGAAGCCGCTCGACCAGGTGGCGTCGGGGTGCGAGGGGTTTGGCGCCAGTTCCACCGGCTTGTCACGCGCGATCCGGTTGGCCTTGGCGGTGGCGACGGCCTCGTTGGCAGCGCGCTGGATGCCGTCGGCGGTCAGGCGTGGCGTGGCCGCGAAGCCCCAGCACCCATCCACCAGGGCACGGATGCCGCAGCCCATGGTGTCGCTGTCGATGACGTCGAGGATCTGCCGTTCGCGGGTGAACACTGCGTTCCGCTGCACCCGCTGGATGCGCGCGTCGGCGTAGCTGGCCCCGGCGCGTTTGCAGCTGTCGATGGCCAGCAGGAGCAGGTCGCGGGTGGGCGCGTCCATGCGGTCCTGCACGTGCGGCATGAGCCGCGACAACGCGGCGGCGTCACGTGGTTTTCCGAGGGCGAGCGCACCGGCAGCGAACGCGGTGGTGGCGACGAAATCGCGGCGTGTGGTCATGCGGGGTGGCGGTGAGGGCGACGACGATCCGGGTGCGGATAGTCTACGCGCAGCCCCACCACTTCGCGGGCGCCACCATCGAGCGTGTGGCGCCGTTCAGCAGTCTGCGATCAGGCTGCCGCGGCTTCCCGACGGCTCACCACCGGCAATCCCTGCGTCGTCCGCGCCAGCCGGATCAGCTGATCGGCCAGCAGTCGTGCCTCGGTCTCGTTCACGCCGTGATCCTGCGCGTGGTTGGCGATCCGCTGGATCACGTCGTGCTCACGGGTCTGGTCCACCGGCGGCAGGGCGGCGGTCCGCTTGGCTACGCCCACTGCACGGGCCAGGCGCTGCCGTTCACCGATCAGCGACACCAGCATCTCGTCGATGCGGTCGATGGAGGCGCGGAGCGATTCCACGCGTTCGGCGGCGCGCTGCTGTTCCGGGGATCGGTCGGCGGTGCTGCTGTGCTGGGTCTGCATGGCGGGGCTCCTGTGCCGTGAGGCGTTCTGGAGAGGAGTCCGCAGCGTCGGGCTTCGCAGACAAGCGAAAGGCCCGCATCGCTGCGGGCCTCGGAGGAAAGTCGGCCGCGGTGTTACGCGCGCGCTTTACCACCTTGGTCCGCGAGGCGGCCAAAGTAATAAAAGCTGGTAAAGAGGGCGCGAACCGTATGACTCATGGGCTGCAGTGTGTCGAAGTCGGTGCGGGCTGTCAACCCCCGCCACCGCAGCCCTGCGCGACTTGTGTGGATCCACGAGGCGTGATGGGGCGATCGCGTGATGGGGCGCACCGCGCCGTGCGCGAGTGAAGATTGGCAACGGCGGCGCGGTGACAGGCGTCGAGATCAGTTCTGACGGACGCACGTTCATTGAACACATGACTGCATCGCGAACACCGCGCCGATGACACGACGCCAGTCCGCTCACTCGCACCTGATCCGCGCGACGCGATGAAGCCTGCCATCAAGGCGTCGGTGACGGGCTGCGTGATCTGCGGTGCGCCGCTTCCCGCCTGGCGCCCGTTGGATGGTGTGCTCTGTCGCGCGTCCACCTGTGCGGCGGCGCACCATGCGTTGGCGACCGCGGGGCGGTGTGCGCAGTGCACACGGCCACTCACGCCGGCGCAGCGCGCGCGCGGGCATTGCGACAATCGCGCCTGCCGCGACGAGGTGCAGCGTGAACGCCGCGCGGCCGCCGAGGCACGTGCGGCAGCGCTGCAGGTGCGGCTCGAGGCCCGCCGCGCACGCGCTGCCGCACGCCGCGGCATGTCGCACGAGGACGTGGCGACGTATCCGGTGGCCCTGTTGCCGCGCAACGACGATCGCGTCTCCCGGCTGCCGCAGGCGCGTCGTGCCGCCCACGAGGCACACCTGCGCGAATCGTTGGCCGATGCGCGCCGGTCGCTCGCCGCCTCGCGTCGCCCACCGGTGGCGCCGACCGCCGTGAGCATGCCTGCGACGACGCCCGAGCGACAGGCCGAGGCGGAGCTGCTGCTGGCGGGGTGCGCGGCCTGTCGCGGGAGGTGCTGCCGGCAGGGTGGGGATCACGCATTCATCTCCGAGGTCGAGATGCTCGCCCTCCTGCAGCGTCTCCCCGGTGCCGACGACGACACGGTCATCGCGCACTACCTGCAGCACCTCGGCACCCACACCATGACGCACGGCTGCGTCTACCAAGGTGCCCTTGGCTGCACGCTGTCCGCCGATCTGCGCGCCGACATCTGCCACCGCTTCCTCTGCACCGGGTTGCTGATGCTGCAGGGCAAGTTCAATGACGGTCAGCCCGTCCGCGCCTACCTGATCCATCGCCGCGGCGACGCGCTCTCCGGCGACCGGTTCGTCGAGATCCCCGTGCGTGAAGCCGACACGCCCTGACGCGGCATTTCACGCTGTGACAACGGCAACGGCGAGAAGCAACAGCAACTGCAACCACCTGACACAAAGGCGCAAAGACACAAAGACGCAAAGAGTGAAAAAAGAGAACGACGCTCAGCGCCATGAGCTCAAGCTGTTCCTTTGTGCGTTCGTGCCCTTGCGCCTTTGTGTCAAGCAGTTGCTCTTGCGGTTCAGCAGTTGCCGTTTCGTCGTTGACGGTTCGATGCGGGAACCGCCGTCACAGACGCCGCTTGAAGAAATCGAGGGCGGCTTCGAAGGCGCGGATCCAGGAGTCGTGGCGCAGGAAGCCGTGGACTTCGTCGGGAAAGACCAGTTGCTCCACCGGTACCTGCTGGCGGCGGAGAGCCTCGATGAGGGTCAGCGTCTCGATGAAGCGCACGTTGCGATCGTCGTCTCCGTGGATCAGCAGCACCGGGTCGCGCCAGCGTGACACCTGCGACAGCGGCGATGACGTGAAGGCCCGACGTGTGGCGGCCGTGTCTTCGTAGACGTCGTAATCGGGCATGAAGGTGCGGATGCCGACGTTCCAGTCGTGCACGCCGTGGATGTCCACACCGGCCTTGAACAGTTCCGGGTTGCGCGTCAGGCCCGAGGCGGTGAGGAAGCCGCCGTACGATCCACCCCAGAGCCCGATGCGTGAGGCGTCGATGTCGGTGCGCGCGGCGAGATACTTCGCCGCCGCCACCACGTCGCCGTACTCCGAGGCGCCGCTGGCACCGTACCGGAGCGCTTCGCGGAAGTCGGTGCCGTAACCGATGCCGCTGCGATAGTTCAGCGACAGCACGATGTACCCCTGCAGCGCCAACGCCTGGTTCATGGCGTAGGCGTGGTGATAGTAGCTGCCGTAGTTCCAGCCCAGCAGCATCTGGCGGCGCGAGCCACCGTGCAGGAAGATCACCGCCGCCCGCTTGTCGGTGGGCTTGAGATCCGGTGGAAGGAACAGCTGCGCGTGGCTCTCGATGCCATCGGCCGCACGCACCGTGATCGCCACCGGCGGCACCAGCTTCGAGGCCGGGAAATCGTCGGGCATCGTCTCCGGTGCCACTGCATCCCAGCTGATCGCCTGCGTGCGCTCGTTGAGCACCACCGCGTGCGCCGGTTGCTGTCCATCGCTCAACAGCGCATAGATCGCGCCGGTGCTCGACTCGACCGGATTCCAGGCGATGTGCGGTCCGCTGCTGGTGGTGGCCAATCGCCCGCTCGCCGCCTCCACCGACATCACGGTCCGGCGGTCGGTGTTGGCGATGTTGGTGTTGTAGAACACGCGCTTGCCGTCCTGGCTCAGCGAGACGAATTCCACCTCGCCGTTCCCCGGCGTGAGCTCCACCGGCGTGCCACCGGCCGCCGGCATGCCGTAGAGATGCACGAAGCCCGTGCGCTCCCAGGCGAACACCAGGCGATCGTCGCTGGTCCAGAACAGCTGATTGTCGGCCACGATCGGCCAGTATGCGCTGCCTCGTCCGGCAGCCGCGCGAAACACTTCCGTGGCCTGTCCGGTGCGTACGTCGGCCACCTGGATCGACCACGGCTGCGCGGTGCGGATCGGCACGAAGATCATCCGCCGGCGCTCGTACGGCTCGCGCAGGAAGGCCAGTCGTCTGCCGTCCGGTGACCAGACGGGCGAGTTATCGCCATCGGTGCTTGGCGCCATCCACCGCAGCGTCTTGCCCGCCATGGCGTAGACGCCGACGAAGCTGTGCGTCCCGCGATTGGAGACGAAGGCGAGCTGCGCACCATCGGGCGACCAGCGCAGGCTTCCGGCGCTGCCGCGGGCCTTGATCAGCTGCACCGCGCGCGTGGAATCGGCGCCGCCGGTGGCCATCCAGATCGCACCACGTCGAGTGAACGCGAAATCGCGGCCGCGCGGCATCGGCGTGGGCGACGAACCCTCCGTCACGCGCACCGCCGGCGACCCGTCCAGCGTCACCCGCCAGATGGCCTGCTCGGCGCCCAGCGGATCGCTGGTGGGATTCGGGATTTCACCGGCGCGATTGGGACCGCCACCGCGCACGAAGTACAGCGTGCGGCCATCGGCGGTGAAGGCGAGGGACGTGAGATCCTGGCCATCGTCCTGCGTGAACGCCGTCACCATGCGGGCGGCCGGGCGCGTCGAGTCGGTGACCCAGATGTTCCGCACGCCGCGCGTGTTCAGCACGAACGCCACCGCCCCCGCACTCCGCGCCGCGACGATGGTGGCCGCGAACGGCGCCCCGTCGATCTCGCGAATGGTGGGCTGTCCGTGTGCGAGCAGGGGCAGCATGCAGGCCATCGCGACGACCATCGTTCTCATGACTGCTCCGGCTTCAGGGAGATATCTTCAGATCCGAGTGAGCAACAGCAACAGCCTGACGCAAAGTCGCAGGGACGCAAGGGCGCAAAGATTTCAGGGTGAACCGGAAGCAAACGTAACGCGGTGACGGCGCAATGATTTGTCATCAGCGCACCGCCACCGCATCGCTTGTCACCGAAGATTTTTCAACGAGTGCCCTGTCATCGCATCACCGCTCGGCGCAGAACTCGTTGCGCCTCTGCGTCTTGGCGACTTTGCGTCAGGCAGTTGCAGTCATCGATCAGTCACCGACAGCGTCACTCCGCCTTGGTGCGCGGCTTGGCCGGCTTCACGAACTGGTCCAGCCAGCTCACCATCTCGGCCAGCGTATGGCCGACACTTTCGCGACCGAGATAGCCGTGTGCCTCGCCCGGGAGCTGGACATAGCGCACGATCGCGCCATTGCCCTTGAGCGCCGCGTACATCCGCTCCGACTGGATGGGGAAGGTGCCGCTGTTGTCGTCGTTCATGCCGTGGATCAGCAGGATCGGCGTCTTGATGCTGTCGGCGTAGGTGAAGGGACTCATGCGATTGTAGATCGCACTCGCCTCCCAGTACGGCCGCTCCTCCTGCTGGAAGCCGAACGGCGTCAGCGTGCGGTTGTAGGCACCGCTGCGCGCGATGCCGGCGCGGAAGATGTTGCTGTGTGCGAGCAGGTTGGCGGTCATGAAGGCGCCGTAGCTGTGCCCACCCACGCCGATGCGATCGCGATCGGCCACACCCAGTTCCACCACCTTGTCCACCGCCGCCTTGGCACTGCTCACCAGCTGTTCCACGTAGGTGTCGTTGGGCTCCTTGTCGCCTTCACCCACGATCGGCATCGTCGGGCCATCCAGCACGCCGTAGCCCTGCGTCAGCATGAACAGGTGACTGGCACCGGTGGGACGCACGAACAGGTACGGTGACCCGCGCACCTGTGCGGCAGCCTTGGCGCTCTTGAACTCCTGCGGATAGGCCCAGAAGAAGAACGGCAGGCGGCCGTCCTTCTCGGCGTTGTAGCCGGCCGGCAGGTAGAGCGTGGCCGAGAGCTGCACGCCGTCGGGGCGGCTGTAGGTGACCAGCTTGGAGGTGATGCCGGCGAACTGCGGGGCCGGATCGGCGAACTTCGTCAGCTGCCGCGGTGCCATGCGGGCGACGAGGTTGCGCAGCCAGTAGTTGGGCGGTTCGGTCGTGGTCTGGCGACGGGTGAGCAGGCGTGCGCCACGGTCGTCGAGCAGCGCCACCGGCTCCTCGTACTGCTCGCCCTGCGAGCGCCAGAGGCGCGTCGCCTTGGCGGTGGCGATGTCCACCCGATCCACGAACGGCTGCGCGCCGTTGGGGCTTTCGCCTTCACCGGTGAGGAAGAACGCGGTGCGGTCGGCGGACAGCTTGGCGACCATCTGCCCCTGCGCGTTCATCGTCATCACCGGCGAGCCGGGATCGCTGTACGCGTCCTCGGCGCTGCGATCGAACAGCAGGCGTGGCGTGCCGCCCGGTGTGGCGGGATTGAACAGCCAGGTCTTGGTCATGCGGCTCTTCCACCAGTACTCGGTGACCAGCGCCACGTCGTTCTTCATCCACGTCACGCCGCGCACGCGCGTGGCCACGGCCAGGTGCTGCACCGGCTGGCCGCTGAACGGGGCGTCGAGCGTCACCACGCGGTCGCGCTGGGTGGCTGCGCGCGCGGGATCACCGCCATCCATCGCCTCGATCCAGGCCAGCGTGGCCGGTGCATCGGCACGCCACGCGATGCCACGCGGCCCGACGTCCACCGCGTCGAAGGCAGTGGACTTCTCGTCGGCGAAACCGCGGTCATGTACCGTGCGCACCTTGGTGCCGTTCGCGTTCCACAGCTCGGTGATGAGCGGGAAGCGCGACATCGGCACCACGTAGCTGTACGGCGTGTGCATCGCCGAGGTCAGGATGTACTGCCCGTTCGGCGACGGGGCGACGCTGGTGTAGACGGCGGGGGCGCCGATGGTGCGCGCGGTGCCGTCGAGCGAGACGATCGCCAGCTGGCTGGTGCCGTAAAACGTGAAGCTGGCCTCGTCGTGGGCATCGCCGAGCAGGTCCTGATAGGTGCGTTCCGGCGACTTGCGACCGAACGACTCCTGCGCGACCACGCCGGTCGGTACGGTGGGAGCCTTCGGTGCCGCCGCGCGGCCGGCGGCGATCGTCTTGCAGAGCAGTGCGTCGCTGGACGGCATCCAGGTGCACGGTTCACCGAAGGCCCCGTTGACGCGCACCGTGCCGACTCGTGTCGCCACGCCGGTCGCGATGTCGAGCATGCCCATCGTCGCGCCGTCGTCGGTGATCATCGGGAAGGCGGCGCGCTTGCCATCGGGGCTCCAGCGCACGGTGCCGACCTTGACCCCATCGGGCAGCGTCACCGGGCGCGTGGCGCCGGTGGCGATGGTCATCAGCGAGAGGCCGGTCGCGGTCTGCGCACGCGTCGGGAATCCGGTGTTGGGATTCAACCGCTGACCCGCCATCGGGATGTATGGAGCGGCGACTTCGGCGATGCCCGGCAGCGCGGGGCGGTTCAGCAGCAACAGCAGCGTGTTGTCGGGGCTGACCGCGACGCGCGGCGTGGGCGTGGCGTCGAGGATGCTGCGGATCGGTTCGGGTGGCTGGCGATATCCATCCTGCGCCAGCGCCGCGACCGGCGCCATGACGAGGGTGAACGCAACGCGATGGACGGCGTGGACGAGACGGCGCATGAGACACTCGGAATTCGGGTCCGGCACGGCGAGGTGGAAACGCCGAAGTGTACGTCGTGTGAGCGCGAACCGCTGTGCGGGTATGGCCCCCCGTTGCTTGCGATTGGAGCCGGCTCACGGTATCCTGCCCGGACAATTCTGACGTGATCTGGCCATCCGGAAGTCCGGTGCAAAACCGGCGCGGCCCCGCCACTGTAAGGAACGGCTGACTCGTGACCCGAGTCGGCGACATCGAGTTTCATGCCACTGCCGCGAGTAGCGCGACGGGAAGGCACTTCGATGGTTCCGAGCCAGGAGACCGGCCCTGATCACGCCCGCAGCAGGTCCCTCGAGGGAGGGAAGCGGGGTGATCGCACGCCTGGCCGCCCCCACTGGTGCGTGCCCATGCATGCGGCTGCCCCCGTTCGGCCCACACTGGTGGACGGACGGGTTTTTTCGTCTCATGCCGCCACCAGCGGCGTGAGAGGACGCCCATCCGTGTGCTGGCGCTGGCGCTGTGCGCGGGCATTCCGGTAACGCGAGGCTGCGAGGGACGCCGCGCGTCGAGAGACCTGATGTCCATCACACGCCGCACCGCCGTCATCCTGGCGCTCGGTGCCACCGCCCTCGGCGCACAGCAGCCGACGGCCGATTCCGCGCGCATCCCGCGCCTGCCCACCGTCCTCACCACCGCGTCGCGCTACGCGGCGCCCGCCGACTCGCTGCCGCGCCGCGTGGAGGTCATCTCGCGGCTGCAACTCGACGCCACACCCGCCCTCGACCTGGTGGACCTGCTGAAGAAGCGGGCCAGCCTCGACGTGGTGCAGTATCCCGGCCTGCTCGGCGGCATCGGCATCCGCGGCTTTCGTCCGCAGGCCGGCTCGCTCCAGCAGCGCACGTTGATCCTGCTCGACGGCCGCCCGAGCGGCATCACCAACGTGGCGCTGCTCGACCTGCAGGACGTGGAACGGGTCGAGATCCTGAAGGGTCCCGGCTCATCGCTGTACGGCTCGAACGCGATGGGCGGCGTGGTGAACGTCGTCACGCGCCGTCGCAGCGGACCGCTGGCCGGCCTGGCATCGGTGTCGGGCGGCAGCTTCGGTGCCACCGAGTTCCGCCTCCAGGGCGGAGGCACGCTCTTCCGCGGCATCGACGCCGATATCAGCGCGCGACGGTACGACCAGCGCAGCGACTACGACATCGGCAGCGGCAATGCGCTGCGTGGCGTCTTCGGGCGCGACACCGCACTCAAGATCTATCCCAGCGGCGCGCAGCCGAACCGCTACGTGCCTGACACGCTCGGTGACGGCGTGACGCGCTCGTTCACCACGCTCGCCTCCACCAGCGGCAACCTCCGTGTCGGTGGCACGGTGGCCGGTCGGGTGCGTGTCGATGTGCGTGGCGACCTGTTCGACGCGCAGGATCTGGCCTCGCCGGGTGACCTCTACTCCGCGGCGACACCCTTTCCGGGCAACAGCCGCAAGAACCTGCGCCGCAACGGCGGCGCACTGGAAGCCAGCGGCACGGCGCGCGGCAACGCACTGCTGGCGCGACTCTACGTGACCGACGAGATCAGCGACTACTTCAACCGCCCCGACAGCGTGCGGTACGTCAACTTCAACACCAACGTGCTGACCACCGGCATGCAGCTGCAGGACGTGCTACGGATCGCCAGCCAGCAGCTGGTGCTGGGCATCGATGCGTCGCAGCAGCAGGCGAAGTCGCGGCGGTACAGCGCCGCCGGCACTGAGGCGGGCACATTCAGTCCCAACAGCGAGACGCGTTCGCTGGCGGCGTTCACCGAGGCTCGCGTGACGGCCTTCGATGGACGCCTGGTGGCCACCGCCGGTGCGCGTGCCGATCGTGTGACGCTGGCGCTGCTGACGACGCCGTTGCGACCTGACGTGATCGCCGGTGATGATGATTTCACCGTCTTCAATCCCAGCGCCGGTCTGCTCTATCATCTCGGTGGTGGGGTGCGCGCGCATGGCAGCATCGGGCGCGCCTTCCTGGCGCCGGATGCGTTCGGACGTGCGGGCCTGACGCAGACGGTGACGGCCAACGTGGCCGCGATCACCTTCGGCAACCCCACGCTCGATGCCGAACATTCGATCACGGCGGACCTCGGCGTCGGCATCACGCGATTGAACGGTGCGCTGGATGCCGACGTGACCTACTTCACCACCGACGTCACCAACCGCATCACGCAGGCACGCGCCTCGTTCGCGGCGGGATCGCGACCGGTGCTGGCCAACGGCACGCAGGTGTCGCGGGTGACGACGTCGGTGAATGCCGGCGAGGCACAGATCCGCGGCTTCGAAGGCACGGTGCGCTACGACATCGGGGCGGCGCTCAAGCGGGGGTGGTCGCTCAACGCCACCACCAACGTCACGCGCATCTTCGAGGCCACCGAACGCACGCCGACGGTGACGGTGGACGCGGCGCAGTTCAACGGCCAGACCAACTTCACGCCTTCGTCGATCTTCCAGGGCGTGCGCATCGGCGCCCCACTGACCGACATCGGGATCAAGAACGTGGCCTCGGTGAACTGGAACGTGGGGCTCGAGTTCGACGATCGTTCCCGCTTCCGCGCCGGCCTGCTGGGTCGCTACGTCGGCGTGCGCACCGACAACGACTTCAGCGACTTCAGTGACGTCTCGGACATCGAGTACCCGCCGTTCGCGACCCTCGACCTGACCGCCGGCGTCCGCCTCACCGCCCGCCTCCGCGCCGACGCGCAGGTGAGCAACGTGACAGATGAGAACTATTACGAGAAGCGCGGATACAACCTGCCAGGCCGGGCGCTGTCGCTGCGACTGACGACGACGTTCTGACCGTTCGACTGCCGTGAGCGTCGACGTCGTCTCCACAGTCCGAGTTCTGCAACGGTTCCGGATCGCTTGAACTACTTGACACAAAGGCACGAGGTCACGAAGACACAAAGAACTGGATGGGAACCAATAGATCGCCGTCCTGCGCGGTCCGTTTCCATGCCGCTCTTCTTTGTGTCTTCGTGGCCTTGTGGCTTTGTGTCATGCCGTTGCTGTGGCCCTTGTCCCTTTGCGGCTTTGCGCCTCAGCGACTTTGCGTCATGAAGTTGCCGTTCTCGAGGATCGCGTGGCGGCGACTGCTGGCATGGCCGGTCACCTGAAACCATGGACCGGGTGGCGCGTGTAGTATTCGAGCGCCAATCCCCCGGGTACCGTGCCCCAGTCACCATTGCCGACCATGTCGAATCGCATCCGTCCGCTGCTCCTGCTGGCGTTCCTGGCTGTGCCGCTCACCGCGCAACGGGCGCCGACGCGCGCGGCGGGCGCACCGGCTGCGCCGGTGAAGGGCGCCACGGTGGAGGGGATCACCGAGTACCGCCTGGCAAATGGCCTCAAGGTGCTCCTGTTCCCCGACCAGTCGAAGCCCACCGTCACCGTCAACATCACGTACCTCGTCGGCTCGCGGCACGAGGCATACGGCGAGACGGGCATGGCGCACCTGCTCGAACACCTCGTGTTCAAGGGCACGCCGACGCATCGCGACATCCCGAAGGAACTGAGCGAGCGTGGTGCGCGACCCAATGGCACCACCTGGTTCGACCGCACCAACTACTTCGAGACCATCCCGGCCAGCGACGCCAACCTCACTTGGGCCATCGACCTCGAGGCCGATCGGATGGTGAACTCGTTCATCTCCGCCAAGGACCTCGAGAGCGAGATGACGGTGGTGCGCAACGAGTTCGAGTCGGGGGAGAACAGCCCGGAACGCACCGTCTGGCAGACACTGCTCGCGACCGGCTTCCAGTGGCACAACTACGGCAAGAGCACCATCGGCGCGCGCAGCGACATCGAGAACGTGCCGATCACGCGGCTGCAGGCGTTCTATCGCAAGTACTACCAGCCCGACAACGCGGTGCTGGTGGTGGCCGGCAAGTTCGACGAGGCGAAGACACTGGATCTCGTCAACCGTCGCTTCGGTCGCATCCCGAAGCCGGTGCGGTCCATCGAACGCGGCAACATCCTCTACGACACCTACACCCGTGACCCCGCGCAGGACGGCGAGCGCACCGCCACCGTGCGGCGCGTGGGGGACAAGCAGATCTTCGGCGTGATGTACAAGGTGCCGGCGCTCGCCCATCCCGACAACGCCGCCGTCCAGGTGTTGTCGGCGCTGCTCTCGCAGGCGCCCGGCGGTCGGCTGTACGCGGGACTGGTGGACACCAAGCTGGCCGCCAGCGTCACCGGATTGACGTTCGATCTGCGTGAGCCGGGCGTGCTGATCGCCTGGGCCGACATTCGCAAGGAACAGTCGCTCGATTCGGCGCGCATCGCGATGCTCAAGGTGCTCGACGAGACGCGTACCGCCACGTTCACGGCGGCCGAGGTGGAGCGGGCACGCAACGAAGTGGTGAGCAGCATCGAGCAGGTGCTCGACAACTCGGAGAACGTCGGCTTCGCACTCACCGAGTTCGAGGCCAGCGGCGACTGGCGCCTGCTGCACATCTCGCGTGACCGGTTGAAGGCCGTTACTCCCGCCGACCTGCAGCGCGTGGCGGCCGCCTACCTCAAACCCGACAATCGCGCCACGGTGGCGTTCGTGCCGACCGAGAAGCCCGATCGCGCCGAGTTGCCCGCCACGCCCGACATCCAGACGCTGGTGCGCGGCTACGTGGGCACGCAAAAGGTGGCGGAAGGTGAAGTGTTCGACGCCACGCCGGCCAACATCGATTCGCGCATCCGCCGCCAGGACATTCCCGGCAGCCTGCGGGTGACGATGCTGCCCAAGCGCACGCGCGGCGAAGTGGTGCAGGGCACCGTCGTGCTGCGCTTCGGCACCCTGTCCACACTGATGAACCGCCGCGTCCCCGCCACGCTGGCGGGCGCGATGCTGATGCGCGGCACCACCGCCCGCACGCGGCAGCAGATGAAGGACACGCTCGACAAGCTGAAGGCCAGCGTGAGCGTGAGCGGCACCGTACGCTCGGCGACCGCCAGCTTCCAGGTGCGCCGTGAGCACCTCGCACCCACGCTGCGCCTGGTGGCCGAGATGCTGCGCAGCCCGTCATTCGACGCGGCGGAGTTCGAGAAGCTGCGCACCGAGCGCCTGGCGCAGCTGGAAGCGGGGCTGGGTGATCCGCAGCAACTGGCCGTGCGTGAATTGAGCCGTGTCGGCGCGCCGAAGGACAAGGCGCATCCGCTCTACGCCCCGACGCTGCCGGAAGACATCGCCGATTGGAAGGCGGTGACGCTCGACGCCGCGCGCACCTTCCATCGCGAGTTCTACGGCGCCAACAACGGTGACCTCGGCCTGGTGGGCGACTTCGACGCCGACTCGGCGCGTGCTCTGGCCGGCTCGGCGTTCAGCAACTGGAGCACGCCGCAGGCCTGGGCGCTGATCCCGGAGCCGTTCGAACGCACCGACTCGACCCTCGTCAGCATCGAGACGCCCGACAAGCCGAACGCGATGTTCCTCGGCGTGCAGGCGGTGCGCCTGGCCGACGGCGATCCCGATTTCGCCGCGATGTCACTGGCGACGGAGATCCTCGGCGGCGGCTTCCTCAAGAGCCGCATGGCCGATCGCCTGCGCCAGAAGGATGGCCTGAGCTACGGCGTCGGCTCGCAGATCAGCGTCACGCCGGGTGACTCGGCCGGCAGCCTGCTCACCTATGCGATCTACGCGCCGCAGAACCTGGACCGGTTGCAGCTCGGATTTCGCGAAGAGCTGGATCGGTTCGTGCGCGATGGCGTGACGGCCGAGGAGCTGGAAGCCGCGCGCGCGGGCTGGCTGCAGGCGCGCCAGCAGGTGTACGCCAACGACAATGAGCTGGTCGGGCAGATGATCAACCGGCGCCGCTGGAACCGCACCTTCACCAGCTACGACCTGGCGCTCGAGTCGCAGGTGAAGAAGCTCACGCTGGCCGAGGTGAACGCAGTGATCCGCCGCCACGTGGACCCGAAGCAGACGGTGATCATCCGCGCCGGCGACTTCGAGGGTGCGAAGAAGAAGGCGGCCACCCCGACGCCCTGACGACGCGCACGGCCTGACGGGAGCCTGACGGTGCCGACGCATGCTGTGTCGGCACCGTTCGCGTTTTCCGATCCGCATCTCCCGGAGGTGGCATGGCCGGCGGCATCCCGTTCCCGTCACGACATGGCCTGCAGTGGCAGCTGGTGCTCGTCGACCCGCGCCTGCTGCAGGCCGCACAACAGCTCCTCGCCGCCACCGGGCCATCCCATGCCATCGAGGAAGCCCTGCGCCTCGCGGTCAGCGCCCGCCACGGTCCGGGCGGCGATCCCGAGTCCTCGGTGCACTGATCCCTCTCGTCGTCTCGCGTCCTCGGGCTCCCTGAGAGTCGCGAGACCGCAAAAAGTGTTCACGCGGGGGGCGCGGGGGACGCGGGGGGCTCCGATGCGGGACAGGGCTCCCGGACCGCGGCGCGCGTTAGAGAAGGATGTGTTGGAACGGCACAAGCAGTTCAAAAACAAAGACTTAGATGACGGCATCCGGCTGCGGGAGGTGATCCGACGCGAAGCCCCCCGCGTCCCCCGCGCCCCCCGCGTGAACACTTTTAGCTCCCGGTGAGGTGGGAGCGGGCCGCCGAGCCCGCGAGGTAGTGCCGGATGAAAAATGTCGTCGGCTTTTCGCGCCTAGAGCTTCTGGAGGAACGTGGCGCCGGTTCCGCCGAAACCATTCATTTCACTCTCCCACATTAGAGCAAACTGAACTGTTTGCAAGTACCTACTTGCTTACAGAAAAAGTCGAGCATATACTCGGGTCCATGTCAAACGACGTCCGAGAGAAAATCATTACCGCCGCCATGACGGCCTATGCCGAGTCAGGCTTCCAAGGCGCCACCACGCGCCGGGTGGCCGAGATCGCGGGGGTGAACGAGGTCACGATCTTCCGGAACTTCGGTTCCAAGGCCGCCCTGATGGACGAGGCGCTGTTCCGCCGCGTGGCCGCGCTGAAGATCGTCGATCCGCCGCTGCCGCAGGTGCCGTCCGATCCCCTCGAGGAGCTCACCAACTGGTGCGCGCAGTTTCTCCGCCAGATGCGCGGCTCGCGCGAGCTGCTTCGGAAGGCCATGGGTGCGGCCGAGGCCCGATTCCACGAGATGGCCAACGGCTTCGAACCCGCCCGCTGCGCCGATCGTGAAGTGCACGACTACGTGAAGGCGCTCGCCCGCGACGGGTGGGTCGGGTCGCCGATGCTCTCGGATCCCGATGCAACGGAGCTCATGACCGCCGCGCAGACCATGCTCATCGGTGCACTCTGGGGTGACGCGATGGCCCGCGAGTTGAAGGACGATCCGGATCTGTGGGTCCCGGAAACTCGTGCTGCCCGCCGCTACGTACAGGTCTTTCTGCGCGCCCTGGGCGTGTCCGAGCCGGCGCATGCCGGCGCCGCACACGGCGACGCATCCATCACACCTTCGACGAGTCTCACGTGAACCATTCGGCTCTGGCGGCATCGGTCCGTCACGCCGCGCTGGCGCTGCTGCTGGCGACGATCCTTCCGGCGGCACCGGCCGCGGCGCAAGCGGCGGGCGCCGCTCCGCGCACCCTCTCGCTCGACGATGCCTTCCGCCTCGCGGAGCCGAACAGCGACGACGTGCGCATCGCGCAGAACGCGATCACCCGCGCCAAGGGGCAGTTCCTGCAGGCACGCGCCTCCGTGCTGCCACAGGTCACCGCGACGGCGAACTATTCGCACCAGATCCAGAACCAGTTCACCGCCATCACCGAGCGCTTCGCGCAGCCGCCGGATCCGAATGCCCCGCCCGACACCGGCCAGGCATTCAATCCGATCTCGCTGCTGTTCGCGTCGCCGAACACCATCACGCTCGGATTGCAGGCGTCGCAGCCGCTGTATCTCGACAACCGCTTCGGGCTCGCCAGCCGCGTGGCGCGCGCCAACGAGTCGGTGGCCGCATACGGCTTCCGCACCGCGCGGGCACAGCTGCGCTACGACATCGCATCGGCCTACTTCGATGCGGTGATCGCCGACAAGTTCCTGCAGATCGCCGAGAGTTCGCTGGTGCAGACCGAGCGCACGCTGCGACAGACCACGCTGCAGCGGCAGGTCGGCACCGTGGCCGAGTACGACTTGCTCCGCTCGCGCGTGGCACGTGATGCCCAGCGTCCGCTCGTCATCTCGGCGCAGCAGAACCGCGACGTGACGGCGCTGCGCCTGAAACAGCTGCTCAACCTGCCGCTGACGGACCCGGTGGCGCTCACCACGCCGATCCAGGACGCGGACATGAATCGTGTGCTGGCCACCTCGCGGCTCGACAACGAGGAGCGACCGAGTGCCGGCACGGGACTGGTCGCGGCTGGTGGTGCGGCGACGATGCCGAAGCTCAACCCGCGCGACACCGCCCCCGATTCGCGCACGGCGGTGCAGCAGGCGGTGGCGTCGGTGGAAGTGCAGAAGGGCGCCGTGCAGAACGCGTCGCTGCAGCGCCTGCCGTCGCTCACGCTCTCGACCAACTACCAGCGGTTCGCATATCCGTCCAACTCGCAGATCGTGCCGCGATCGCTGGCGGATTTCTATCCGGCGTGGACGGTGCAGCTCGGCCTCTCGGTGCCCCTCTGGACCAGCGGCCGGATCAGCGGCGACGTGATGGTGGCGAAGGCCAACCTGGCCGACGCACAGGCGCGCCTGAGCCAGGGCAAGCGCGCTGCGTCGCTCGACGTGCAGCTGGCGCTGCGCAGCCTGGAACAGGCCGAGGCCAACTGGCTGTCGAGCATCGGCACCGAGGAACAGGCCGACAAGGCACTGCGCATCGCCGAGGTGCGGTACACGAACGGCATCTCGACGCAGCTCGAACTGAGCGACATCCGCAACCTGCTCATCCAGTCGCAGGCCAACCAGCTCACCGCCGCGCGTGACCTGCAGCTGGCGCGACTTCGCATCACGCTCTTGCGCGACCTGCCGCTCGGATCGGGCGGTGGCACGTCGGCCAGCAGTGGTGCAGCGCAGCAGGGTGGCGGTGCACAGCAGGGCGGCAGCACGGGCACACCAACGCAGGGCACCAGCGCCAGCGGTCAGGCAGGCGCCACGACCAGCACCACCGGCACTTCCGGCCGACCGGAGTGATTCACATGCCAATTCCAATGACACAGATCCCCACTCGCGCCCTGCGCACCGCACGACAGCATGGCATCACGGCACCGGCGCTGCTGCTCGCCACCATGGCCTTCGGGCTCGCGGCCTGCGGCAAGAAGGCCGATGCCAACGCCGCCGCGCCGGAACAGCCGACGCTGATCACCGCCGACAACGTCAGCGTGGTGGACACGATGGCGATCGCCAGCGGCCCCTCCATCTCGGGTGAGCTGAATGCGGAACGCAGCGCCTCGGTGCGCTCCGAAGTTTCGGGGAGCGTGGTGCAGGTGTTCGTCGAGCCGGGCCAGCGCGTCACGGCCGGCACCACGTTGGCGCGCATCGACGCCACCACTGCCAGTGCGGCCGAGTTGTCGGCGCGCACCGGGGTGACGGCCGGTGAGGCGCAGGCGGCGCAGGCGAAGAAGGAACTCGATCGTGCCGAGCGGCTGAATGCCGCCGGGGCCATCGCCGATCGCGACCTGGAGAATGCGCGCCTCACCTACTCCACCACGATGGCGCAGCTGGCCAACGTGAAGTCGGCGTACGCGCAGGCCAGCAAGGCGTTGCGCAGCGCCACCGTGCGGGCACCGTTCGCCGGTGTGATCGCCGGTGACGTGGTGAGCGCCGGCGACGTGGTCACGCCGGGCACCGAACTGTTCACGGTGGTGGACCCGAAGAGCATGCGGCTGGAAGCGGCCGTGCCGGCCGCGCAGGTGGGGCAGATCAGCATCGGCATGCCGGTGGCGTTCACCGTCAGCGGCTACGGCGATCGCAAGTTCACCGGCAAGGTGACGCGCGTCAGCCCGGTGGCCGATCCGACCACCCGTCAGGTGCAGATCCTGGCCTCGATCCCGAACAGTGCCGGCACGCTGGTGGGCGGCTTGTTCGCCGAGGGTCGCGTGAACGCCGAGACGCGCACCGCACTGGTGTTGCCGTCCACCGCGATCGACCAGCGCGGTGCCACGCCGGCGGTGATGCGGGTGAAGGGCGGTCGCGTCGAGCGCGTCTCGGTCACGCTCGGCATCCGCGACGACCAGCGCGAGAACTTCGAGATCACGCAGGGCCTGCAGCGCGGTGACACCGTGCTGCTCGGTGCCGCGCAGGCGATCGGTGAGGGCAAGCAGGTGCGGGTGTCGTCCGTGAACGACCAGGGCAGCAAGGCGGCAGCGCCGAAGGCCACCACAGTACAGAGGTAGCGGATATGTGGATTTCAGATTTTGCGATCAAGCGACCGCTGATCACCGTGGTCGCGATGCTGGTCCTGCTGGTGAGCGGGTTGTTCGCCTACGCCAGGCTGCAGACCGACGAGTTTCCGGAAGTGTCGCCGCCCGTCGTGCTGACGACCATCGTCTATCCTGGCGCCAGCCCGGACCAGGTGGAGCGCGAGGTGCTGGACCAGGTGGAAGAGGCGATCACCGGCATCTCCGGTGTGGACAAGGTGCAGGGCGAGGCGCGTGACGGCTTCGCGACCATCGTCACGTTCTTCATCTTCGGCAAGAACATGCAGGAAGCGACGACGGAGATCCGCGATGCGATCAACCTGAAGCGCAACGACCTGCCGGCCGAGATGAAGGAGCCGGTGCTGCAGAAGTTCAATCCGACCGACCTGCCGGTGGTGCAGATCGCGATGTCGTCGAAGACGCTCACCGCGCCGCAGCTCACGTTGCTCGCCGATCCCGGCGTGACGCGGGAATTGCGATCGATCGGTGGCGTGGCGAAGGTGGACGTGGTGGGTGGCGTGAAGCGCGAGATGATGGTCGAGCTGCGGCCCGCTGCGCTGCAAGCCAACAACGTCAGCGTCACCGAAGTGGTGGCGGCGCTGCAGCAGCAGAACCTGGCGGTGCCCGTCGGCAGCCTGACCGGTGTGCTCGACGAGCGCACCATCCGGCTCCGTGGCCGGCTCGAGGATGTGCAGGACTTCGGCAACATCGCGGTGGCGCAGCGCGGGTCACAGCTGATCCGCCTCAGCCAGGTCGCCGACATCCGGGATGGCACGGAGGAGCAGCGGACGCTCGCCCTGCTGGACGGAGTGGAGGCGGTCGGCCTGCAGGTGACGAAGTCGACGGGCTACAGCACCACGGAAGTGACGGGGAAGGTGGTGGAAGCCATCGAACGCATTCAGAAGCGCCTGCCGCCCGGCGTCGAGTTGAAGGTGATCAAGGATTCGGGCAAGCGGGTCGCGGCCAGCGTATCCAACGTGCAGGGCACGTTGATCGAGGGTGCACTGCTCACCGTGCTGGTGGTGTTCCTGTTCCTGAACTCGTGGCGCTCCACCGTCATCACGGGCATCGCGCTGCCGGTCTCGGTGGTGGCGAGCTTCCTCGCCGTGTACGCGTTCGGCTTCACGCTGAACACGATGTCGCTGCTCGGCCTGTCGCTGGCCATCGGCATCCTGATCGACGACGCGATCGTGGTGCGCGAGAACATCGTGCGACACGTCGAGATGGGGAAGGATCACATGACGGCGGCCCGTGAGGGCACCGCCGAGATCGGGCTCGCGGTGGCTGCCACGACGTTCTCGATCGTCGCGGTGTTCGTGCCGATCGCGTTCCTGAAGGCCGAGGCAGGGCAGTGGTTCAAGCCGCTCGCGCTGACGATTGCCTGTTCGGTGCTGGTCTCACTGTTCGTCAGCTTCTCACTCGACCCGATGCTCTCGGCCTACTGGCCGGACCCGCATGTGCCGGAAGACAAGAAGTGGTGGATCACCCGGATGCTGGACAAGTTCAACAACTGGTTCAACCGGCAGACGGCGCGGTATCGCGGCGTGATCGCCTGGGCGCTCGACCACCGGCTGGCGATGGTGATCCTCGCGCTGGGCGTGTTCTTCAGCGCCTTCGCACTGCCGATCTCGGGATTCATCGGCTTCGGGATCGCCATCGGACTGGTGCTCGTCGGCGTGTGGCTCGACACCCGCAAGTCGCTGCCGCTGGTGGCGCGCGTCGCCGGTGGCGTGGCGTTCCTCGTGATCGGGGTAATCAGCATCGGCGCGCTGCCGCCGATGATGGAACGCGCACTCGGCGTGGACCGCGGCCGGGCCGTGCTCGACTTCGGCAAGGTCGGCGTCAGCTTCTTTCCGGGTGAGGACAATTCCGAACTCAACGTCAAGATCGAGACGCCGCCCGGTTCGAACCTGGATTACATGCGCCTGAAGGTGCTGGAAGCGGTGAAGATCGCACGCACGTATCCGGAAGCGATGTTCACCTTCACGACGATCGGTGGTGCCAGCGGCGCCGTCGACGCGGGCAATGTGTACGTGAAGCTGTCGCCGAAGAGCGAGCGTCGGTCGAACGGGCAGCGCAGCGCCGACGAAGTCGCAGCGCAGTTCCGGGTCGACATGGCGCGGATCGGTGGCGCAGTGGCGAGCGTGTACACCAACGACTTCAACGGCGACCAGAAGCAGATCCAGCTGCAGCTGCGTGGTGACGACGCGAGGACGCTGCAGACCTATGCCGAGAAGCTGCTGCCGCGGGTGGCAGCGGTGAAGGGTGCAGTGGATGTGAGCCTGAGCACCAAGGGCCAGAAGCCGGAGCTGACGGTGCAGGTTGACCGCGGCCTGGCCAGCTCGCTGGGCGTCAGCGTGGGATCGGTGGCGCAGTCGCTGCGACCGGCCTTCGCGGGCGTCGAAGCGGGTGACTGGGTCGATCCGATGGGTGAGACACGCAAGGTGCGTGTGCGCTTCACACCCGAATCGCGCGAGCGACTCGTCGACCTGACCAACTTGCCGCTGGTGATTCCCGGTCGTGACGGCGCCCCGTCCACCACGCTGCCGCTCGGCCAGTTGGCCACCGTGGAAGCCGGCCTCGGGCCGTCGATCATCAGCCACCTGGATCGCGACAAGCTGGTCACGATTCAGGCCAACGTCGCCGGCCGGGCGAACTCCGACGTCCTGGCCGACATCAATGCGGTGATGGCGGCCGAGCCGCTGCCGCCGGGTGTCGAGCTCAGTCAGGGCGGCGACGCGGAAGGACAGCAGGAAGTCTTCACCTCGATCTTCGCCGCACTCGGCATCGCGATCGTGCTGATGTACATGATCCTGGTGCTGCAGTTCGGCAGCTTCCTCGACCCGATCGCGATCCTGGTGTCGCTGCCGCTGTCGCTGGTGGGTGTGTTCGGTGCGCTGGCCATCACCGGCATGACCATCAACCTGATGTCGCTGATCGGCGTGATCCTGCTGGCGGGCATCGTCGCCAAGAACGCCATCCTGCTGATCGACTTCGCGAAGTGGCAGCGTGAGGAGGCGGGTGTGTCCCTGCGCACCGCCCTGATCGAAGCCGGCGCGATCCGGTTGCGTCCGATCCTGATGACCACGTTCGCGCTGGTGGCCGGCATGTTGCCGATCGCCCTCGGCACGGGCGAAGGCGCCGACTTCCGCAAGCCGCTCGGTGTGGCAGTGATCGGCGGCGTGATCACGTCCACCATCCTGACGCTGATCGTGGTGCCGACGATCTACGAGATCCTGGACGGTGTGCGATCGTTCTTCGGCAAGCGGCTCGGCTTCAGCACGCCGATGACCGGCGAGCACCCGGTGCCGAAGGGCGTGATGCCGCAGCCGGTGATGGGCGACTGATCGCTGCGGTCGTGCGCGGTGCCAGAGGGGCGGACCAGTGTGGTCCGCCCCTCTGGCGTTGCGCCGCGTGTCACGTCAGCGAATGTCGACCCGCGAGACGAAACCGAATGCATCCGGCCTCGTATGCCCGGCATGATCAAACATCCGATTCTCGGCGTCGCGCTCTGCCTCGCCACTTGCGCGGAGACGTCGCACGCGCAGACGGCGATCGACACCCCGGTTCGGCGCACGCTGGACAGCACGATCGCGAAGGCCGTCACCGACGCCGGCATCGTCGGGCTCGCGACTGCCGTGGTCGTCGATGGGCAGATCGTCTGGGCGCGCGCGCACGGGTACGCCGATCGTGAGGCCGGCGTGTTGCTCACGACGGCGACGGTGATGAATCTCGCGTCCGTCAGCAAGACCACGATCGGCGTGACCATGATGCGGCTGGTGGCCGACGGACGGCTCGGACTCGACCAAGACATCAATCGCTACCTGCCGTTCACCGTCATCAATCCGCACCAGCCGAAGGTGCCGATCACGCTGCGTCACCTTGCGACGCACACGTCAGGCATCGTCGATCGCGAGGACTTCTACACCAGCCTGTACCGCAAAGTAGGCGAACCTGTCATGTCGCTCGATGCCCTGCTGCGGTCGTACCTCGTGGTCGGCGGTGCGAACTACAGTCCGGACAACTTTCTCAAGGTCGCTCCCGGCAAGTCGCGCGACTACTCGAACCTTGCGGCGACACTGGCGGCGTACATCGTGGAGCGGGCGGTGGGCGAATCGTTCGACGCGCACACGCGCCGCGTGATCTTCGAGCCACTTGGCATGAGGTCAGCGGGATGGAATCGCACGCAGGTCCATGGCAGGCCGCACTCGCAATTGTACGTGCAGGACAGTGCGTCGACGACTCGCGTCGCACCCTACGACATCGTCTCGTACCCGGACGGTGGGCTGCAGATGTCGGTGGAAGATCTCGCGCGCTACTTCGCGATGCTGCTGAATCACGGTGCGCAGGGCAGAGTGCGGATCATCGACAGCGCGGCGCTGGCCGAGATGCAGCGATTCCAGTGGACCGCGGCGAACAAGCCGGAGAATTACGAACTGACCGAAGGCAACACGGGATTGTTCTGGCGGACCAAGTTCAATGGCGAACGCGTCGGGCACGGCGGGAACGATCCTGGTGTGAGTGTGGACATGCTGACGGATGCCAAGGGCCGCGTGGGGATCATCATGATGTCGAATACCTCGCCATTCGGGCGTGCGAACCGGCATTTGCAGACGGTCATGGACGCCCTGACCCGTTTCGGTGATGGGATCGCAATCGAGACGGGTCGTCGTTAATGCGCCGGGCATTGCCGGTGGAGGGCCGGCGCGGAATGACAATGCGCCCGGCGTTCCTCGCCACCGTTCGCCGGGCGTGACGTCGCGGATAGATTTTCGCGAACTCGCTTCCGCCTCCCTCTCCGATCTACATGCCCGTCCGCGCCGCCGTCCCGTGGGTCGCACCATTCGCGCTGTTCATGGTGCTGCTCGCCGCGCTCAAGCCACTCGGCATTCCGCAGCCGTGGAACGCCGCGCTCTGGATCGTGCTGCTGGTGGCGGCCCTGCTGGTATTCAGCCGCGACGTGATCGAGCTGGTCCCGAAACACCTGCTGATGTCCACCGCGGTCGGCATCGGGGTATTCATGCTCTGGATCGCCCCCGAGGCGCTGTTCCCGGGATGGCGCACACACTGGCTGTTCGACAACTCGGTGGTGGGTCACCCGACGGCGGGGCTGTCGGCCGCGGAGCGCGGAGACGTGCTCACCCTCTGGCTCCGTGCGGCGCGTGCGGTGCTGCTGGTGCCGATCCTCGAGGAGCTGTTCTGGCGCGGGTGGCTGCCGCGCGCAGTGGATTCGTTCGACGACTTCCGCAAGCGTCCGCTGGGCAGCTTCACCACGCTGTCGTTCTGGGCCACCGCGCTGCTCTTCGCCAGTGAGCATGGATCGTACTGGGAAGTGGGGCTGCTGTGTGGCGTGATCTACAATCTCTGGATGGCGAAGACCCGCTCAATCGCCGACCTCATCTGGACCCATGCCGTCACCAACGGCTGCTTGTCCGCGTACGTGGTGTTCGCGGACCAATGGCAATACTGGGCCTAGCTCGCGTCTCGTCTACCAGCGGTGGTTCGCAGCACACTGATCGTCTCCCTCCACAGGATCGCACATGCGCAAGGCTGATGAAATCGACTATCGCCTGATCGGCGATGACCTGCAGGCCGTGATCGTCACCCTCGACCCGGGCGAGGCCGTGACCGCCGAGGCGGGCGCGATGATGTACATGGAGGACGGCATTCGCCCGATCACCACGCTCGATCCGAACAACGAAGGCGGCGGCCTGCTCGGCAAGCTGATGGGCGGTGCCAAGCGGGTGATCTCGGGCGACTCGTTCATGATGACCGTCTTCATCAACGAATCGCACCAGCGCCGTGACGTGGCGTTCGCCAGCCCGTTCCCGGGCAAGATCCAGGCGATCAACGTGCTGGATTGGGGCGGCACGATCATCGCCCAGCGCGACGCGTTCCTGGCCGGCGCGCGCGGCCTCGACGTCAGCATCGCATTACAGCGGAAGATCGGCGCCGGCTTCTTCGGCGGTGAAGGGTTCGTGCTGCAGAAGATCAGTGGCGACGGCCTCGCGTTCCTGCACGCATCGGGCACGCTGGTGCAGCGCGACCTGCAGCCGGGCGAAGTGCTGCGGGTGGACACCGGCTGCTTCGTCGCGATGCAGCCGAGCGTGGAGTACGACATCGAGATGGTGAAGGGCATCAAGACGGCGCTGTTCGGCGGCGAAGGCCTGTTCTACGTTCGCCTGCGTGGCCCCGGCCGGGTGGTGCTGCAGACGCTGCCGTTCTCGCGCCTCGCCGACCGCATCATCGCCGCCGCACCGGCCGGTCGCACCGGTGGCGGTTCACGCGGCACCATCGGCTCGCTCGGCGCACTGCTCGGCGACGAGTAGCGCCGCTCACTATCGCGGCGCGACGTCCTCGATGGTGCGGCGTCCTGCGGCCAGTTCGGCCAGCAGGGCCACGTGTACATCGAGGGCGTCGATCACCCGGTAGCCGGGTGCGTGGCCGTCGAAGGCGAGTCCGAGGTCGGTGCCCGCGAGCACGATCGCGTCGGCACCCTGATCACGCACCATGCGATGTCCGGCATCGAACATCAGCGCACGTTGCGCGTCGGTACAGGCGCCACTGAGCGCGATGTCGGTGTACGTCTGTCCCAGCCGCTCGATGTCGTCGTCACATGCCACCGCCTCCGTGCGGCGGAGCTGTCCGTAGAGGCGCGTCCGCATCACGACGCGGGTGCCGAGCAAGCCGACCCGCGTCAGCCCCTGACTGACGAAGTGTTCGTCCAGCGGCGCGACGGCCGACACCAGCGGCAGCGGCGAGATCCGCACCGTCTCGTCGAAACAGAAATGCCCACCGAGTGAGGTGATGGCGGCGCAATCGGCCCCCGCCGCCTTCAGGCGATGCAACAGCCGCGCGTACGAACTGGCCTGCTCGGCACGCTGATCGGCGAGGTTGTTGCGGATCAGTTCCTGCACATCGGCGTGGACGATCGTCAGTTCGAGCGGCGCATCCAGCTCACGCATGCGGGCGGTCAGGCGCTGGTAGTAGACGACCGTCGCAGCGGGGCCGATGCCGCCGATCAATCCGATGTGCATGTGTTCACCGTTCTCGAGGCTGGAGCAGCAAGGTATTCCTGGCGCGGCTCAGTGCACCCGAAGCGGCAACGAGGCCAGCAGGGCACCGGACGATGCCGACACCGTGAAACGATAGTCGCCCCGCGCTGACGGCGTGAAGGTGAAATCGAAGGTTTCGCCGTTTCCCATCTGCTGCATGGCCGGTCGTTGCGTGTTCATGGGCGCCGGCAACGGCATGCCATCCTTCGCGATCGGCTGCCAGGAGAGCAGCGTCGAGTCGCGCAGCAGCCGGGCGATCATGTTGGGGCGGAACGTGTGGATGTTCACCAGGCGGAACCGGTAGCGTGTGCCCACGCGCAGGTCCAGCGCCGGTGGTGCAGCGCTGCCGTTGATGAACACGCGGCTGGCGTGTTCCGCCTCGCGACGCGGCACGCTGATCAGCAGCGGGATGTCGGTGGCCGGATCGTATCGCGACAGCGAATCGACCACGATCAACACTCCCGACAACCCTGCCTGCTGCTGCCGCACTTCATCGGCGTGCGGGTGGTAGATGAACGTGCCCGCGCGTGGTGGCGTGAACCGCGCCTCGAACGAGTCCCGCGGCGCGATCGCGGGCGTCAGCCGCGTCCCGGCGCCGCTGTAGTCCACCACGCCGTCGTAGTAGCTCTCCAGTTCGATGCCGTGCCAGTGCACGGCCGTCGCCTCCGGGATGGCATTCACGACCGTGATGCCGACCGGTTGCCCGCGCTGCAGGACCATCACGGGACCTGGCAAGGTGGGACGCGCCACGGCGCCCGTCGTCCGTCCTTCCTGCAACACGTAGCCGTAGGCGGGTTCGGCGTCCGTGCCTCCGCTGTCCACGGCGGCGATCAGGCGAAGGCGACGGCGTGCTGCGGTCGCCACCGCGTTCCGTGCCTCGCGGCCGCGCACCGTGATGCCCATCACCAGGCCGCCCATCATCTCCATCGCATGGTTCTGCACGTGCAACTGGTGTTCGGCCGGGATCGCAGTGCCGTCGAGTGGCCGGTTGCGGAGCACGTGGTAGTTGTCGTGGCAGTGGAACATCCAGTTGCCCGTCCGCTCGGGCACCCACGTGATGGCGATCGTGCGTCCGGCGATGAGGCGCTCGGTGACGACCATCTGTGGCGGCGCGGTGGTGCGCGCTGCGGCATGGACACTGTCCACCGATCCATCACCGCGCGCGTCCACGCTGAAGTAGAAGCCATGCAGGTGCATCGGGTGGGTGGCGGCGCTGGTGTTGATGACGCGAAAGCGCACACTGTCGCCGAGGTCGTACGTGAGGCGCTCGGTATTCGGCCACGCCTTCCCGTTGACGGCGAATCGCAGCAGGTCCGTACGACCGACAGCACCGTTGGCGGGAAGGGTCGGATGCCACATCGACAGCACCAGCACCCTGTCGTTCACGCGTCGTGGGGCGGTGCGCGGATCGATCACGAAGGCGCCGCTCAGCACCGCGTCCATCGCGCGCGCCGACGCGGTGATCGCGGGGCGCGACGGCGCGGTGGTGCCGGTGTAGTAATACGTGCCGGGTGCGCCGGCCGTGAACTGCACTCGGCGCGTCGCGCCGGGCAGGATCAGCAACGAGTCGGTGGCATCGTGGACACCGCGCGTGGAGAGGCCGCGCACCAGCACCGTGTCGGAGGCCAGCGTGTTGTGGACCGATGCCTCGATGACGGTGCCTTCCACCACGCGCAACAGCGGCCCTGGTGCTTGCAATGTCTTCCCGACCTCCGCGAACGCGTGGACCACCAGGCCGGGATCGTTCGCGCCATCCGGACGCCACTCACCGCGGCGGACCTCGAGCGCGACAGTGAGCGTGCCGCCCACGAGCACGCCGGCCGGCGTGCGATTGGTGTTGGCGGCGACCGCAGGGGCGGCGCCGACAGGCGCCGGCGTCGCGTGGTGCCACCTGATCGCAGGGCCGAGCAGTGCGAGGGCGGCGGCGGTGACGATGGGGACGCGCACGTTCCCTCGGGGTCCGGGACGACGGCATCGCTGGCCGAACGGTCGACACGTCGATGCTAAATCGCCGTCGCGCACCTCGCCAGCCGAGCCGCATCGACCGCCGGCGATTGGCGATCGATGCAGCTCATTCGCGCTGACGGTCCGGTCGTGCTCAGTGCGCGAGCGTGATCGTTCCGTCCATCACACCGGTCGAGAGTCCGGTGGCCTGCGTCACGCGGCGAACGACGGTCAGTGTGCCGGTGGCTCCGGCGAAGCGACCCGTGCCGCCGGTGACGGTCACGGTCTCGGTGACGGTCGCGATGCCGCTGGCGAGCACGGCACTCCCCGAGACCGTGGCGGAGAGCATGTCACCATTCGCCGCCGTGTAGATGGCGGTGCCGGCGCCGGTCGCGGTGATGAGGTTGAGCGTGAAGGTTCCCGCCACGGTGAAGCGCCCGAGGTGGGTCGCGATGCCTTCACCGTCGATCCGACGCACGATGATCGGCGAGCCGGGCTGCGGTGCGCCGACCTCCGCGGCGTTCAGGGTGCCGTGGATCGTCTTCGACCGCGTGTGTTCTTTGTGGTCCAGAGAGACCCGCTGGGTGTCCATCGACGCCGTGGGCGTGCGATCGCCGTCCGGGCTGCAGCCGACCAGGATCGCGGCGACGAAGAGCAGGGGAAATCCGGATACGCGCATGGTGAACTCCTGTAGAAAGTGAACTCCTGGCAGCCGGGGGCGATCGGGACGGTCCGAGTCGCCCACCGGCGTGAGCGGGAGGTAGGTAGTGCGCAGTGGTCAACCGGCGGTTATTTCCCGGTGAATTCCCCTGTCGAGGCGTCTCCATGTTCCGGCTTTGCACGTTCGGCGGGTGTTTCCTCGAGCGGGACGGTCGACGACTGGACGGATTGTCGGCGCAACGGAAGGGATTTGGCCTGCTGGCGCGGCTGGCGGCGGCGGGCGACGCGGGGCTGAGTCGCGACGCCGCAGCGGCCAGTCTCTGGCCCGAGAGTGACGAGATCCGCGCTGCAGCCTCGCTCAAGCAGCAGGTGCATTCCCTCCGCCAGCAGCTCGGCGACCCCGACGTCCTGCTCGGACCGGCCACGCTGCGACTGAATCCGGAGCTCGTCACCAGTGATGTCGCGGAGTTCAGGACGGCGCTGAAGCGTGGTGACGTCGACGCCGCCGTGGCGCTGTACACCGGCCCATTTCTCGACGGGTTCCTGATCCGGGGCGCCGACCCGTTCGAACGGTGGGCGGCGGCCGAGCGCGCGATTCTCGCGGGCCAGTTCGACGATGCGCTGGAGCAACTCGGCGACCGTGCATCGACGCGTGGCGACTGGCTGGCGGCCGCGCAATGGTGGCGCCGTCGGCAGGCGACCGACCCGCTCAGTGGGCGCGTCGCGGTGCAGCTGATGCGCGCACTCGACCGGTCGGGCGACCGCGCTGCCGCCGTGCGACACGCCAACGTGCACGCGGAACTGCTGCGCCAGGAGCTTGGGCCATCGGCAACCTTTCGTGCGGTGAGCGATTTCGCCGCCGAGCTCGCACGCGCGCCTGTCGTTCCGGTGGCTGGCGACGGTCCGATCGGCGCAACGGATGCTGGTGCGGATTCGCAGGCATTTCGTCGCGACAAGCGCGATGTGCAGCCGACTGCGACCGCCACCGGTCCAGATCAGCCGATCGGCGCATCGCCCGCGACGGCTGCGGTCATCGCACCGCCGGTCGCGCGCGCGCAGCCGCGGCGGGTCGCGCTGCTCGTCGGGTGTATGCTGGCCGTCGTCGCCGTGGGAGGTTACGTGGCGTGGCGCGCCATGGCACAGCGCGGCCTGCAGGCATCGCCGGTCGCCACGTCCGGTCCGACGTCGCCGGTGTCAGCACGGTCAGTGGCGGTGCTGCCGTTCGCGAACACGAGCGGCGACGCCGCCGACGAACCCTTCGCCGACGGATTGACCGACGAGCTGATTGGTGCGCTCGGACAGGTGGCCGGGCTCAAGGTGACGCCCCGGACCTCGGCGTTCGCACTGAAGGGCAAGGGGCTCGACGTGCGCACCGCCGCCGACACGCTCGGTGTCGCCACGGCACTCGAGGGCAGCGTCCGCCGTGCAGGCGACCGACTGCGCATCACCGTGGCGCTGGTGAGCGCCGCCGAGAACCGTGTCCTCTGGTCCGAGAGTTACGACCGTGAACGGCGCGACATCTTCGCCGTGCAGCGCGAGATCGCACTGGCGGTGGTCCGTGCCCTGCGCGTCACGATCGATTCGGCCGCGGCGGTGCGGACGGTACGACGGTCCCCGGCAGACCACGTGGCGTATGAATTGTTCATGCGAGGCGAGTTCTACCGGCTGCGGCTGTCCACCGACGGCTTGCAACGATCGATCGCATTCTTCGAGCAGGCGATCGCGCGCGATCCGACTTTCGCGCGGGCGCACGCCGGTCTGGCCGATGCACACGCGCTGCTGGTCCTGTTCGGCGCTCGCCCACCAATGGAGGGATTCCGACGCGCGCGCCGCTCGGCAGTGACGGCGTTGTCGCTCGACAGCACGCTGGCGCAGGCGCACGCCTCGCTCGGACACATCGAGATGGCGCACGACTGGAGCTGGGCATCGGCGGACCGACGGCTGGCGCGTGGGCTGGCACTCGACCCGATGTCGACGACGATTCGCGTCTGGCGCGGTCTCTGGTTGCTCGACCAGCGTCGATTCGACGAGTCGGCAGCGCTGCTGGAACGGGCACTGATCGACGATCCACTGGCAGCCCCGATCTCACTGACGCTGGGTCGCATCTACGTCAGCACCCGGCGACCCGATCGCGCGATTCCGTACCTCACCCGCGCCATCGAGCTGAACGCACGGTTCTCGCTGGCACACAACCAGCTCGGCTACGCCCTGCTGCAGCAAGGGCGCACCACCGACGCCATCACGGCGTTCGAGCGCGCAGCGGTCTTGGGCGGCGCGCGGGATTCCGCAGAGCTGGCCGGCGCCTACGCCATCACGGGACGTCGCGACGATGCACAGCGCATCGTCCGCACGCTCGCGGCCTCGGCGCGAGTGCGATACGTCTCGCCGCTGGCGCTCGCGATCGCCTACACCGGGCTCGGTGACATCGACGCGGCGTTCCGGTCGCTCGAGCAGGCGTACGGCGAACACGCGGCAGGGATGGATGCCATCGCCATCACCACCCCGCTCCAACCGTTGCACTCCGACCCACGCTGGAAACGATTGCTCGACCGCATGAACCTGCCGACGTGACCGCGACGGCGAGCAGCGCGACCCAGCCACACCGTGCGCGACACAGCTACGCGTCTGCACTCGCGCAGCGCTGCAGCTCCGACCACGCCAGCGCCACATGCTCGCGCTGCGTGAGGATGTTGCCGATCGCGAGTCGCAGCACGTAGCGCCCGTGCAGCCTGGTGTGCGACAGGTAGACGCGTCCGGCAGCGTTCACCGCGGCGAGGATGCGCGCGTTGTGCGCATCGGCGTCGGTGTCGCTCATGCCGGGCGGTGCATAGCGGAAGCAGACCAGCGAGAACGGCACCGACGCGCTCAGCATCCAGTCGGCATGCGCCGACACCTCGGCCGCGAACTCCCGGGCCATCGCGCAGTGATCGCGCAGGCGTGACGCCAGTCCATCGGTGCCGAAGGCGCGCATCACCATCCACAGCTTGAGCGCGCGGAAGCGGCGGCCGAGCTGCACGCCGTAGTCCATGTAGTTCACCACCTGCGCGTCTCGGGCGGTGACGAGGTACTCCGCCACCAGCGAGAAGGCGTTGCGCAGCACGTCCTGGTGACGCGTCCAGAAGGTGCTGCAATCCATCGTGGTGAAGAGCCACTTGTGCGGATTGGTCAGCACGCTGTCGGCACGATCCATGCCTTCCAGCGCCCAGCGGTATTCGGGCGCGATGCCCATCACCCCCGCGTACGCGGCATCCACGTGCAGCCACACCTTCTCGCGCTCGCAGATGTCGGCGATCGCGGGCACCGGGTCGACGCTGGACGTGCTGGTGGTGCCGACGGTGGCCACCACTGCCAGGGGAAACATGCCGGCGGCACGATCGGCCCGGATCGCCGCGTCCAGTGCCTCGGCGCGCATGCGAAAGGCATCGTCCACCGGGATCTTCACCACGTTGTCGGTGCCGATGCCGAGTGTGATGCACGCCTTGTCGGCGGAGGAGTGGGTGTGTTCGCTGATGTAGACGCGCAGCACCGGCATGTCCGCGCGGCCGGCCATGCCTTTCCGTCGCACGTCGAACCCCGCCGCTTCGCGCGCCGCCGCAATGGCCAGCAGCGTGGACATCGAGGCGGTGTCGGTGATGATGCCGAACCAGCGCTCCGCGTCGGGCAGGCCCATCGCGGTCCAGAGCCATTGCAGCACCAGCTGTTCCAGCTCGGTGGCGGCAGGGCTGGTGACCCACAACATCGCGTTGGCATTCAGCCCCGACATCAGCAGCTCGCCCAGTACCGACGGCACGCTGGACGAGTTGGCGAAGTAGGCCATGAAGGCGGGGTGATGCCAGTGCGTGATGCCCGGCACGATGACTCGCTCGACGTCGGCGAGAATCGTCTCCAGCGATTCGCCGAGCATCGGCGCCGTCGCTGCCAGCTGATCAGCAACGGTGCCCGGTGCGACCCGGCTGAGCACGGGCGGCAGGGCACCCGCGTCGTGCAGACGCCGGAAGAGGGCGAGGATGCGATCCACCCCGGCCTCGAGGACCGACGGGTCGAAATCGCCGGTGGTCGGAGCCGGGGCGGCGAGGGGGGAGGGCGGGTGCGCTGTCATCGGACCGGACAGTGTAGCCGCACCGCTGGTGGCGCGCCGTAGGGGCGACGATCAGGCGATGCCGGACCCGGAATTTGCTTGGAGTCACCCCTAGGATCACGAACTGGGCCGTGATACCTTTGTGGGCTACAAGTACCCCGCGAGGAGCATCATGGCCGCTAAGGGCAAGCGCATCAAGATCAAGCTGCGCAGCACTGAATCACCGTACACGTACCACAAGACCAAGAACGCGCGTCTGCATCCCGAGCGGATCGAGATGAAGAAGTACGATCCGATCGCGAAGAAGCACGTCCTGTTCAAGGAAACCAAGTAACACCCGGTTCCGCGCGACGCGCGGAGCCCGGCACCAGCGCCTGTCACAGGCTGCGGTGCCGGGCTCCTTTGCGTTGTTGGTCCGTGTGCGGGGTTTCCCGTCGGCGAAACGCTGACAGACCGCGGCGTCGCCAGCCCTGACATTTCGTGACGGGGGCGTTGCCGCGCACCGACGTCCACGGGTACCAGCCGGCCGATGATCGACCGGTGATTCCTGGCGCGCCGGCCCTCCGGGGCGGGAGTGTGGCGGATGTCCGGAACGTCATCGCAGTCCACGTCGCTGGCGGCGCCGCCGGCGGCACCGTTCGCCAGGGTGTTGCTGGCCACCGATGCGACGCATGCCGCGGATGGAGCCGTACGGGTCGCGGCGGCCCTCGCCGAGCGGCACCATGCGCAGCTGAGCGTGTTCAGCGTCGTCGAGCCGGCGCCGTATCCGCTGCCGCTCACCGATCTCGCTCTGGCACCGTCGTCGCAGCCGGCCGCTGAGTTGGAACTGCTGGCGCAGCGACGCGAGGCAGTGCAGCAGCAGTTCGCTCGGCTCAACCTGAAGGTGCCGCCCGACGTCGAGGTCGAGCGCACCGAGCCGCTGGGCGGGATTCTCTATCACTCCGACGCCCGCCACGCTGAGCTGATCGTGCTCGGGCTTGGCCGCCACGCGATACTGGATCGCATCTTCGGCACCGAGACCGCGCTGCACGCCGTGCGCGATGCCAACGTGCCAGTGCTCGCCGTGCCCGAACCGAGGACCGCCGCACCGCATCACGTGCTGGTCGGCACCGACTTCGACGCCAGCAGCGTGGCCGCCGCGCGTGCCGCAGCGCGCCTCGTCGGGCCGCACGGCCGCATCACGCTGGCACACGTCGACGCGGTGGCCGATCCACTGCCGGCGATGCTCGCCGACTGGCCGCCGCACGTGCTCGATCGGCTCAACGACGCCTTCGCGCGGATGATTGCGCAGCTGGCACTGCCCGACACGCTGGAGATCGACAGCATGCCGCTGGCCGGCGTGGTCGGCACGGAGCTGGTCGCGTGTGCCGAGCGACTGCACGTGGACGCGATCGTCCTCGGTCGCCATACGCGCAGCCTGGTGGAGCGCATGGTGCTGGGCAGCGCGACCACCAGCGTGGTGCGACATGCCCACTGCGGGGTGATGGTGGTGCCGCGGGAGGCCTGACCGGTGGTCGTGAGGGCGGTCGTGCATCCGGGCGCATCGGATGCACGAATGGTCGGGTACTATGCCCGGGATGCGTACCCGCCTCACCCTCTGCCTCGCCGCATACTGGCTGTGGCCCGCGCCTTCAACGGCGCAAGCGACCCTCTCCGGCCTGATCGACGGCCGCGTGCGCGCCGGCCCGACGAAGCAACCGATCGCCAACGCCTCGATCCGCGTCGCGGGCACCGAGTACGTCGCGGTGAGTGGCGACGACGGGCGCTTTCGGTTGCGTGCGACAGCGGGTGTCGTGCGCCTCGAAGTCCGCGCCATCGGCTTCGCGCCGGTGGTCCGCACCGACGTGGTGGTGAGCGCCGGCAAGCCGGTGACGTTGGTGATCGACCTGCAACCGCGCGTGGTGCAGCTGACCACCGTTGACGTGGCCCCCGGATACTTCGAGCCATCGCGTGAGTCGCCGGTGAGCACGCAGCGATTCACCGCCGAGGAAGTTCGGCGCACGCCGGGCACGCAGGAAGACGTGATCCGTGCCCTGTCGATCGTGCCGGGTGTCGGCGTCACCACCGCCGGTCGCAACGACCTGGTGGTGCGCGGCGGGGCACCGTTCGAGAACCTGTTCGTGGTGGACAACATCGAGGTGCCGAACCTGAACCACTTCGGCACGCAGGGTTCCACCGGCGGCCCGGTGTCGCTGATCCCGATCGAGTTGGTGAAGGACGCCGCCCTGAGCGCCGGGGGCTTCGGCGTGCGCTACGGCGATCGTACGTCGAGCGCCACCACGCTGGCGCTGCGGGAAGGGAACCGCGAGCGCATCGCGACGACCCTCAACCTCTCGGCCACCGGCTTCGGCGCAATCGTCGAAGGGCCGCTGCCGAACGACGGCTCGCTGGTGGTGAGCGTGCGTCGCAGCTACCTCGACTTCGTGTTCAACGCGGCGGGCTTTCCGTTCATCCCGTCGTACACCGACCTCACGCTGAAGGCCGTGCAGCGCCCATCGCCACGCGATGAGGTCACGTTCCTGCTGGTCGGTGCGCGCGATCGCATCACCTTCCGCAACGATGACGCCGACGATCGCTTCGAGAACTCGACCGTGCTCGGCTCGTCGCAGGACCAGTACTTCTCGGGCCTGACGTGGACGCGGTTGGTGTCGCGCGGTGTGGTGACCACCACGCTGGGGCGGACGTGGAGTCGCTTCGATGCTGCGCAGCGCGACTCGTCGGATCCACCGCAACCGATCTTCGGCGCCCGCAGCACCGAGGGCGAGACGTCGTTGCGCACCGACGTGACCGTGCAGCTGTCCCCACGCACCGAGGTCGGTGCAGGCCTGATCGCGAAGTACGCCGGTTCGCTGCAGTACGACATCACGCTGCCGGGTGCCGCGCGCCGTGACGACGACGGCGTGCCACGCGCGTTGCGAGTGGACACGACCTTCTCGGCATTCCGCCAGGCGGGCTACCTCCAGGGAAGCCGGTTGCTCACCGACCGCGTTCGCCTCACGCTCGGCCTTCGCGGCGACTGGTACGCCTTCCTGCGTGATGCCATCCGCGTGGCGCCGCGAGGGTCGCTGGCCTGGACGGTGGATGCCGAGAACACACTCACCGCGTCGGCCGGACGCTACTTCCAGGCGCCGCAGCCGATCTGGCTGGTGGGCGACGCGCAGAATGTCCGCACGCTCGAGCCGTTGCGCGCAGACCAGGTGGTGCTCGGCTGGCAGCGACTACTGCGTCCCGACCTCAAGTTCCAGATCGAGACGTACACGAAGGCCTATGCCGACTATCCGGCGCGCCTGTTCCGGCCGCGCGCAGTGCTGCAGCCGAGCGGCTTCGACGACGTGACCAACGACATTCCGTACGGCCTCGAACCGCTGGTCGGCAGCGCGACGGGTACGGTGCGCGGAGTGGAAGTGCTGCTGCAGAAGCGGCTGAGTGACGTGCCGGTGTACGGGCTGGTGAGCGCGAGCATGAACCGCACGCGCTTCCGCAGCCTCGATGGCACCACGACCGTCGGCGCGTTCGATGCACCGCTGGTGTTCAACGCGTTGCTCGGCTGGCGCCCGAATCCGCGCTGGGAGTTCAGCGGTCGTGTGCGCTCGGCGACCGGACTACCCACCACACCGTTCGGCAGCGACGGTCGGCTCGATTTCACCCGCTACAATGCCGGGCCACGCCTGCCGACGTTCTTCGCGCTCGACGTGCGCCTCGACCGCCGGTTCGTGTTCCGTCGCTCGCAGCTGGTGACGTACCTCGACGTGCAGAACGCCACCGCGCGCAAGAACATCTCGCAGGTGGCGTGGGATGCGCGCCTCGGTGCGCCCAAGGCCAACGAGAGCCTCGGGCTGTTGCCAAGCATCGGGGTGAACTGGGAGTTCTGACGGTCGTGTCGTGGATCGCCGCGTCGTGCCGTCGCGCCGCGAGCGGGCGTGCGTCACACCAGGTACACGTCTCCCGCTTCCGGCAGGATGTACGCGATGTCGAGGCGGCGTACGAGGTGGCCCAGGCGCTGTCGCAAGGCGAGCGGCACCGGGTGTGTGTCGGCCACCAGCAGGTTGGCCTGGCGCAGCGCCTGCGAACACGCCTCGTCCATCGGTGTCTCGACCAGCGCCGCCGCCTGCGTCAGCGTGAGCGTGAGGCTGTCGGGGTGGTAGCGGCCGATGGCGCGCACGATCGTCACCGAGGACGGCGACAGTTCGTTCGGCACCACCATCACCTGGCGCGCGGCGATGCCCGGCAGCAGGTCCAGCAGCACACCGGCCGCGGATTCGGCGGGTGCGGCGCAGTACCGAACACTCTGGCGACGGATGCCCAGCTTGCGACGCAGCGTGCTGCCGAGCCGGCCGATGGTCTGCGCGTTGATCGCGAACGGCAGCGTCTCGGGTGTGGCCTCGGCCAGTGCCCGGACTTGCACGCCGGCCGGCTCCATCACGTCGCGGATGCGCACCGAGAGGCGGACCGGGAGCGCCGCGGGCGGTTCGTGCGGGAGTCCGGGGGCGAGGGTCATGCCGACCAGCGGATTGGGACGCCACACGAGCGGCGAACCGGAGTCGGTGACCAGCGGCCCTTCCGCGATCCGTCGGTGGTCGCTGCACGGCCAGTACACGAAGCCACCGATGATCGTCGCCAGCGCGTCCACGACGCGTCCTACCCCGAGGGCATCGCTGGCGAGCGCGTCGCCGCGGCGCATGCCGGCCCGCTGCAACGTGCTCACCCGCTGCCGCACATGGTCGAGCAGCGAGCTGCCGGCCACCATCAGGTCACCACCGTCATCTCGGCTGCGCGCCACGCACACGGTCGGGGCCGGTGAGGCCTGCAGGATCGACGTCAGGCGACGCTCGAGGCCGGACGGGTCGTTTCGGGAGAGCCGGCCTTCGGCGCCGGGCAGTGAGTGCTCAAACATGCTGCGATAGGGCAGGGGACCGCGCCGGACCATGCGCTCACCCTCCAGTATCGGCCCACGCGCGAACGCGCTGCACGCAACAATCTGTTTACGCTGGAACCCGCTGGAGGAAACGACCGTACGGGCAGTCGTCGCCGGCGTTCACACCCATGAAAACATGCTTCTCCCCGCACTGATCCTGTTGCTCCAGCAGCCCGTCCCCGTGACGGCGCCTGCCCCCGAGCCGGCGCGCCGCCGGCCGGTGACGACCGCGCTGCAGTCGAGCGCGTTTCCCGACACCGCCACGCGCGCGCTGTTCCTGCTGGCGCGACGGGCGCGCGTGGCACAGGACTCGGCGTTGCGCGGCTACGACGCCCGCACCCAGGCGCGCATCACCGTCAACCTCGGCACCTCGGTGCTGACGCGGAACCGGCTGCTCTTCCGCACCGAGAACGTGTCGAACGTGAAGTGGCGTCGCGGCCAGGGCATGTGGATCGAGCCGCTGGCCTCGCGCACCACGGTGCCGATGTCGAAGAACGTGAACGTCAGCGGCGTTGCCGCCTCACTGATTCCGGTGCCGTACTTCCCGGGGCGTGAGGCGCTCTGGATGCCGGGCAGCGACGCGGGTGTGGTGAAGGCCGACGTGGACGAGACGGAGGGCTTCGTGCATCCGCTGGCCACCGGCAGCGAGGCGTACTACCGCTACCAGATCGGCGATTCGCTGCGCATTCGACTGCCGAGTGGTGATGCGATCACGCTGCGCGAGTTGAAGGTGCTGGCGCGCAAGCCGGAGTGGCGCAGTTTCGTCGGCAGCTTCTGGTTCGACACGCGCACGGGCTCATTGGTGCGCGCCGCCTATCGCCTGTCGTCGCCGCTCGAGATCTGGAGCGTGGCGATGGAGGAGATCCAGCGCGAGGTGGACGAGGCCAAGCGCGACACCACGCCGGAGCGCGCGAGTCGCGTCAAGGCCGCCGAGGAGGAGAGGCCACCGGCCTGGGTGCGCGGCCTGGTGAATCCGCTGCGCTTCGACATCAACCTGGTGACGATCGAATACGCCTTGTACGAAGGCAAGTTCTGGCTGCCGCGTGTGAACCGCGCCGAGGGCATGTCGCAGGCGATGTTCATGCGGATTCCGGTGAAGGTGGAGGAGAGCTACAAGTACGACGACGTGGACGGCACCGCCCCGCTCCCGCCGCTGCCGGCACTGACCGATGCGCGTCGCATGGCCACCAGCATGCAGGTGTGTGCCCCGGCCTGCGAGGACATCGAGACCGACGAGATGTCGGATGGACGGATGACACGCCAGCGGCGCCTGCAGGTCACCGACTCGCTGTTGCGCGCCAGCGGCCTGACGCCGGCGCTGGTGGCCGACACCGCACCGCTGGCGGTGCGCACACGCTTCGTCGGTGACAGCCTGTATCGCATGTACCGCGACTCGATCCTCAAGGACGTGCGCGAGGCGCGGTACGCGGTGCGTGATTCGCTGCTGCGTGCCTCGGGCCGCACGGTGCCGCCGGTCACGGATTCGACGCGCGAGGCCCGTCGTGAGCGCCGCTACGGCGACTCGCTGTACCGTGCGATGGTGCGCACACAGCGTCGGCAGGCGCGCGACGCGGAATGTGCGGCCAGCGGTGGCTACTACACGCGCGTCGAGACGCGGCACGAGGGGGCGTTGCGCTACGGCGTGAAGCTGCCCTGCGACTCCACCGCACTGGCCAGCTCGAAGGAGCTGCCCGAGTCACCGTACGACGCGAACGACGAGGTGTTCTCGCAGCGGGACGCCGACGCGCTGGCGAGTGCACTCGGCCTCGGCCTGCAACCGGCTTTCGGGCCGCAACCGTTGCAGTTCGACGTCTCGATCAACCAGCAGCGCTACAACCGCGTGGAAGGCTTCTCGTTCGGCGGCGAGGTGAAATGGCCGCTCGGGGCGGGCTACACGGCGTCCGGCGCGGCGCGCATGGGTGTGGCTGACTGGCAACCGAATGCGGAAGTGCGGCTGGCGCGCAGCAACGGGCGCACCACGCTGCAAGGTGCGCTGTTCCGTCGCCTCAGTTACGCCAACGACTTCGGCAATCCGCTGTCGCTGGGCAGCTCGCTGGCCACGCTGCTGTACGGTCGTGACGAGGGCTTCTACTACCGCACGCTCGGCGCCGAGGCCACCTGGGTGAGGCAGGTGTCGAACGGGCAGCTGACCTGGCGCGCGTTCGGTGAGCGGCACGACGATGCGCGGAAGCGCTGGAACTTCAACCTCGCCAACGCCTTCAGCGATGACCGGCAGATGCTGGACAACATCGCGGCGCAGGAAGGCTCGGTGGGTGGCGGCTCGATGCAGTGGCAGGCGAGCTACGGTCTCGACCCGCGCGGCTGGCAAGTGCTGACCGACGTGCGCACCGAGGCGGCGGGCGGATCGTTCAACTATGCGCGCGGCCTGACTGAAGTGACGGTCTCTCGCCCGCTGTTCTGGAAGCTGTCGTTCGCGCAGACGGCCAGCGTGGGCACGGCCACCGACAGTGTGCCGGTGCAGCGCCAGTTCTACATGGGCGGACTGCGCACGGTGCGCGGCCAGATCGCCGGGACACGCGTCGGCGACACCTACTGGCTGTCGCGCTCCGAACTGGGCCTCGGCTCGGCGGCGGCGCGTCGTACGTTGTTCCTGGACCTCGGCTGGGCCGGCCGTCGCGCCGACTTCACGACACCGGGTCGTCCGATCGCCGGCTGGGGTTTCGGCACCTCGTTCGTGGACGGCCTGATCCGCACGGACCTGAGCCGCGGCATCTATCCGCGCAAAGGCACCCGCTTCGACATCTCGCTCGGTGCGCGGTTCTGATCGCGAGCATCACTGCAAACTTCTGCCTGTCGCCCGCGATTCCGCTCACGGGCTGAATCGAAAAAGTGTTCACGCGGGGGACGCGGGGAACGCGGGGGGCTTAGAAACCAGCAGAACGTTCCTACACCGTTGTTTTTGGGGGTGGAATGCTCACGGAGCCCCCCGCGTCCCCCGCGTCCCCCGCGTGAACATTGTTGACGATGTTACGAACAAAGGGGATGTCCAGACGGGCGCCAGAACTCGACGGGTGACACGGCTTGCATGCGCTGGTGCCGTCGGATGCGGTTAGTTTGACGGCATGCAGCGCATCATGATCCGGGCCAAGATTCATCGCGCAACCGTCACCGACGCCGACCTGCACTACGAGGGGTCGCTGACGATCGATCGCGACCTGCTCGATGCCGCCGACCTCAAGGTGTACGAGAAGGTGGCGGTGGTGAACGTGAACAACGGGGCGCGCTTCGAGACCTACGCCATCGAGGGTGAGCGGGGCACCGGCGAGATCAAGCTCAATGGCGCCGCGGCGCGCATGGCGCAGGTCGGCGACCTGGTGATCATCATGGCGTTCGGTGTGTTCGAGGAGTCGGAACTGCCGGACGACTTCGAACCGCGGAAGGTGTTCGTGAACGAGCAGAACCGGATCGTGCAGGTGCTGGGGGGCCGGTAGCGGTGCCACCGCGCGCACCGCGTCGGCGCACCACCGCCACCCCGTCATCGGACGACGGCGGCCGGTCGGCGCGCACCGGCAGCGTGGCGCAGCTGATGAGCGTGCGTTACGCCAAGCCGGGGTGGGTGGACGAGCGACGCTTCCCGTTCTCGGTGCCGACGATCGCATCGCTCGACACGCTCGACGTGGACACGCCGGTGACCTGCTTCGTCGGCGAGAACGGCTCGGGCAAGTCCACGCTGCTGGAAGCGATCGCGATCGCGGCCGGTTTGCCGTCGGCGGGTGGTGCCGGTCGCGCGCAGGACGATCCCACACTGTCGGCGCAGCGCGACCTGTCGCGTGCGTTGCGTCTCACCTGGCGCGAACGGAGTGGCCGCGGCTTCTTCCTGCGCGCCGAAGATTTCTTCGGCTACCAGCAGCTGCTGTCGCGCGAGCGAACGGAATTCCAGGCCACGCTGGTGCGGATGGAGGAGGAATACTCGGCCCACTCCGAGAAGGCCAAGGCATTGGCGATGGGACCCGTCAAGGCCAGCCTCGGCGAGATGGAACGGCGTTACGGTGCCGATCCCGACGCCAAGTCGCACGGCGAGGCGTTCCTCAACTTCTTCCAGCAACGCCTCGTCCCACGCGGCCTGTACCTGATGGACGAGCCCGAGGCTGCGCTCTCCCCGCAACGTCAGCTGGCGCTGCTCGCGATGATGTTCGACCTCGTCGCCGATGGGGCACAGTTCATCATCGCGACCCACTCACCGCTGCTGCTGGCCTTTCCCGGCGCGCGCATCCATTCGTTCGACGAGCTGCCGGTGAGCGAGGTCGCCTGGTCCGAGACCGATCACGTGCGGCTCACGCGCGACTTCCTTGCAGATCCGGAACGCTACCTGCGCAACCTGCGCTCTTGATCGGCGAGTATTGTAGCTGCGCAAACGGCAACGGTTTATCGCAGAACTGAACAGCCGCAGAACGGCACAGCCGCAGAAGGGCGGAACTGCGAGACGAAGACGAGAGCCGCGCTATTGTTGTCAGTGCGCGCGACGCGGCATCCACCGCATCGAGCGAACGTTGCTGAATGAACTGCGGTGGCAGTTGCCGTTCCCAAAGCATTGACGGAGCGACGTGCTGAGCGGACGGTCGCGTCGCGCCAGACCTCCCGTTCCCGCCCTTCTCCGGCAGTTTAGTTCTGCGGCTGTTCAGTTCTGCGATCTGCTCTTGCAGTTGCCCTTGTTCGTCGAGGGAGAACGAACTCAGCGCACCCGCAGACGACCTTCGGACATAAGCACCGCGTTGCCGGCCACGCGCACCGCGGTGATCTCGCCATCGTGCTTGTCCACCTCGATCTCGAGGCGGCTCGGACGGCCCATCTCGACGCCTTGCTGCGTGGTCCAGCGCAGGGTGCCGTTGCGTGGCGTGCGGGCGGCGAGGAAGCCGCCGAGTGCCGCGGTGGCGCTGCCGGTGGCCGGATCCTCAGGGACCGAGACGCCGGGACAGAACACGCGGCAGTGGATGTCCACGCCGGCCGTGTCGCTGATCGGCGTGAACACCATCATCATGTCGGCCGACGTGCCCTGGAAATGTTGCTCGAACGGGCCCACCTGCACACGCGCGCGTTCCACCGCATCGCGCGATGCGACCGGCACCATCAGGAACGGCAGCCCGCACGACGTCACGCGTGGCGCGTGTGTGTCCTGTGGCAGCATGTCGCTCAGCTGCAGTCCCAGTACTTCGCACACCACCGCGCGATCGATCGGCAGCTCTTCGGTCGGCATCTGCGCCACCGACAGCTGCGCCCATTCCGGCACGCCGTCGCGCAGGCGCACCGTCACCGGCACCGGGCCGACGTTTTCGCCCAGGACCACCGGCACCGTGTCTCCGGTGGTCGGCACGTCGCCGGAGAACACCAGCGCGATCGCGGTGCCGACGGTCGGGTGCCCGGCGAACGGCACCTCGCCGCCGGGCGTGAAGATGCGCACTCGCTTGGTGGTGCCGGCCGTCTCCGGTGGCAGCACGAAGGTGCTCTCGCTGTAGTTGAACTCGCGCGTGACCTGCAGCATCTCGGCGTCGGTCAGTCCGCGCGCGTCGAGGATCACCGCCAGCGGGTTGCCGCCGAAGCGCTGGTCGGTGAACACGTCGAGCGTGAAGTAGTGCACGAACAGCGGCGCGTCATCCTTGGGTGCGCCGCCCGCGGTGTCGCTGCTCATTCGGCCAGGAACGGATAGCGCCATTCCGTGGGCGGCACGAAGGTTTCCTTGATCGACCGTGCGCTGACCCAGCGCATCAGGTTCATCTTCGAGCCCGCCTTGTCGTTGGTGCCCGAGGCGCGTGCACCACCGAAGGGCTGCTGGCCGACCACCGCGCCGGTCGGCTTGTCGTTGATGTAGAAGTTGCCCGCCGCGTTGCGCAACACACTCATCGCATCCAGCACCGCCTGCTTCTCGCGTGCCCACACCGCGCCGGTCAGCGCGTACGGGCTGGTGGCGTCCACCAACTGCAGCGTCTGCAGCCACTGGTCGTCGTCGTACACGTAGGCGGTGATGATCGGGCCGAAGATCTCCTCGTGCAGCATGCGATGGTTCCGATCCTCGGTGCGCACCAGCGTGGGCTGCACGAACCAGCCCGTCTCGCCGTTGGCGGTGCCGCCGGTGATCACTTCGCATTCCTTCTGCGCCAGCGCCAGGAACTCGGAGTGCTTGTCGAACGCCTTCTTGTCGATCACGGCGCCCATGAAGTTCGAGAAGTCGCGCACGTCGCCGACCGTGATCTCGCTCACCATCTGGCCCACGTGGTCGCGCACCGTGGCCCAGAGCGACTTCGGCACGTAGACGCGGCTCGCGGCCGAGCACTTCTGGCCCTGGTACTCGAACGCACCGCGCACGATCGCGACTGCCAGCGCCACCGGATCGGCCGACGGATGCGCGACGATGAAGTCCTTGCCGCCCGTCTCGCCCACGATGCGCGGGTAGCTGCGATAGCCGCCCATGTTGCGGCCGATCGTCTCCCACATGCCGTTGAACACGCCGGTGCTGCCGGTGAAGTGCACGCCGGCCAGGTCGCGATGCGTGAGCAGCGTGTCGGAGATCGGGCCCGGATCACCGGGCACGAAGTTGATCACACCCGGCGGCAATCCCGCTTCCTCGAGGATCTGCATCACGTACCACGCCGACAGCACCGCGGTGGACGCCGGCTTCCAGATCACCGTGTTGCCCATCATGGCCGGCGCACCGGCCAGGTTGCCGCCGATGGCCGTGAAGTTGAACGGCGACACCGCATACACGAACCCTTCCAGCGGCCGGTAGTCCGACTGGTTCCAGGTGGCGTTGCTGCTCACCGGCTGCTCGGCGTAGATCTCCTGCGCGAAGGCGGCATTGAAGCGCCAGAAGTCGATCAGTTCGCAGGCCGCGTCGATCTCGGCCTGATGCACCGTCTTCGACTGGCCGAGCATGGTGGCGGCGTTGACGGTGGCGCGACGGGTAGTGGTCAGCAGCTCGGCGGCCTTGAGGAAGATGCCGGCGCGATCCTCCCAGCTCCACGCGGCCCATTCGCGCTGTGCTGCGGCGGCGGCCTTGATCGCCGACTGCACCTCGGCCGCGCCAGCCTTGTGGAAGTCCGCCACCACGTGCTGGTGCGCGTGCGGCATGACCTGGCTGCCAGTGACGCCGGTGTGGATGCGCTTGCCCCCGATGACGATCGGGATCTCGACACGTTCGGTCGACATGCTGCTCAGGCGCGCCTTCAGTTCCGTGCGCTCGGGCGAGTTCGGGGCGTAGTTCCGGACCGGCTCGTTGACCGGGGCGGGAATGCGGCGCGAGCCGGCGAACTGCGAGGCGCCGACCGGCGCGACGATGGGTGCGGTCATGGTTGTGCGGAGTGGAGGTTCCCGGGGCCACGCGGCGCACGCACGGCCAGTGCGGGAAAGGTAGCCGGATGCCGACAGGCCGACCGCGTAGATTCCGCGGATGCAGGCTTCGTTGAGAGTTCTGGGTGCCGCAGTGCTGGTCGCCGGCTGTTCGTGGGACGACCCGCCGGTGGAGTGGCAGGTGCCGACACCGATCGCGGCGGGTGTGGACACCATGGCGCAGTATGCCGCGCGGTGGACACCCGGCGCCGTGCCGGACGTGATGGTGACCACGCTGGCCGACAGCGCTGCCGCCGCGCCGCCCGACGTGGTGCCCGCCTGTCCGGGCTCGTGGGTCGGTGCAGCGCCGGTGCGCGGATCGCGCTGGTCGGCCTGGTGGCAGATCCGCACCGACAGCAGCGCGGTGCTGGTGGCCGAGCAGCGAGATTCGGTCGGCGGTTCACTGCAACGCGTCACGGTCGACTCGGTGGATATCGCGCGCCTCGGGTGCGCGCGACCGGCGCCGTCGATCACGGTGGACAGCGTCAACGGCTACGTCCACGTGGCGTACTACATGGTGGCGCCGGAAGGACCGGGGTTGTTCTACTCGCACCTGATGGATGCGCGGCTCAAGCGGTTCGAGCCACCGATGGCGATCGTCTACGGTGAGAAGCCGGTGCGCGTGACGGTGGCCAGTCGTGCCGACACGGTGGCGGTGGCGTACGAGGATCCGAACAGCGAGGTGGGTCGCATCGCGATGAGCATGTCGCTCACCTCGGGGCACCTGTTCGAGCAGACCGCGCGCCTGATCCCGGTGAGCACCAGTTCACAGCAGGCGTCGGCGCCGCAGATCCTTCGGCTTTCAGGAGCGGAGCTGTGGGTCGGCTGGCGCGAGGCCTCGCAGTCCGGCAGTGCCTTCCTGCTCCGACGCGCGCGCATCGTCCCGCGCTGAACCCATCACCCACGCATCCATGCCTCGCCTGATTGGCGCCCACACGATCGACGCCGGCGGCATCGCCATGGCAGCACGCCGCGCCGGCAGCGCCGGCATGACGGCGCTGCAGATCTTCACCGCGGTGCCCAAGTTCTACAACGAGAAGGCGGGCGTGAAGCCGGAGCGGGTGAAGGCGTTCCATGCCGCGCTCGAGGAGGTGGGAATCGAACGCACCTCGGTGATCGTGCACGCGGGATACGTGCTCAATTGCGCCACGCCGGAAGCGGAAAAGTGGGAGCGGGCCGCGTCGGCGCTGACGAAGGAGCTGGAACGCAGCACCGCGCTCGGCGTGCGCGGCGTCTGTTTTCATCCGGGTGCCGCCACCGACAAGGATCGTGATGCCGGCGTGGCGCGGGTGGCGACGGCGATGACGCAGGCGCTGGAGAGCGTGGAGGGCGACACCAAGCTGCTGGTGGAGAACAGCGCCGGTGCCGGCAACACCATCGGACGCACGGTGGAGGAGGTGGCGGGGATCCTCGCCGCGCTGCCGAAGAAGTTGCGCGCGCGCGCCGGGTATGGCCTCGACACCTGCCACCTCTTCGCGTCGGGTTACGACATCAGCGCATCGCGCGCGGCCTGCACGGCGGTGCTCGATGCCTTCGAGGAGGCCTGCGGTGAGCCGCCCACCTTCCTGCACCTCAACGACAGTCTCGGTGCGCTCGGCTCCAACAAGGATCGGCACATGCTGATCGGCGAGGGGGAAATCGGCGCCGATGCCTTCCGCTGGCTGCTCAGCGATCCCCGGACCCGGGCGATTCCGCTGCTGCTCGAGACCCCGCAGGAGATCGAGTTGATGGCGGAGGACGACGCCAGCGCCGATCCGTTCGACGTGCGGATGGTGACGCTCCTGCGCTCCTTCGACGACGCGGACTGAATTCCCCCCTGCGCGTGAGGGGGCGCGGCTCTGTTGCGCGGGGGGACACGGGGTGTACCTTCCCGCGCGTCATGGTCATTTCGCACGGCGGTCGCCGTCGTATGCCACGATGAGCGCGCGAGTCTCGCTCCACGTATACGGCGAGCGTCGCTCGCCCCTCCCTCATTCCCGAGGATCTGCGATGCCCCCTGCGAAGAAGGCTGCCGCAAAGAAGGCTCCGGCCAAGAAGGCCGCCGCCAAGGCACCTGCGAAGAAGGCTGCCGCCAAGGCGCCGGCCGCCAAGAAGACCGCGTCCGCGTTCAACAAGGCGATGACCATCAGCCCCGAACTGGCCGCCGTGATCGGTGCCGGTGCCCGCCCGCGCACCGAAGTGACCAGCGCGATCTGGGCCTACATCAAGAAGCACAACCTCCAGGATCCGAAGAACAAGCGGAACATCCTGGCCGACGACAAGCTCAAGGCCGTGTTCGGTGGCAAGAAGTCCGTCACGATGTTCGAGATGACGGCACTGGTGTCCAAGCACCTCAGCTGAACCGGATCTCCCGCCGTATGGCGGGTTATCTTTTGCTGGACCGGATCGAGGGCGTGTCCTCCTGAGGGCAGGCCCTCGATTGCGTCCATCCCCCGCCGTATCCGCCCGTCACCGTCGCATCTCCGTCCTGTGGCTGCCGACCCGAAATCGAGTTCCGCCCCGCCGCCGGCGTCCGGTGTGGTCGCCGCCGCCCGCGGCAAGTCCACCAGTCGCGCCACGTCGTCGTGGAGCGAAGGACTGAAGGGGTGGATCGTGCCGATCCTGATCTTCTTCGTGATCCGGATCTTCTTCTTCCAGGCCTACCGCATTCCATCGCCGAGCATGCAGCCGGAGATGATGGTCGGTGACTGGCTGTTCGTGAACAACCTGGTGTACGGCCCCAACATTCCGTTCACCGACGTCACGCTGCCCGGCTACGCGGAGCCGCAGCGGAAGGACATCGTGGTGTTCAAGTCGCCGTATCAGGCCGACGAAGCCGCCGCCGGCCGCGACGCGCAGCCCACGCTGGTGAAGCGGTTGTGGGGCACGCCGGGCGACACGGTGCACATGCGTGACGGCGTGGTGCACGTGAACGGCGTGGCCTTCCCGCAGCGTGCCGACGAGAGCACGTCGAACTTCGGCGGTGACCTCACCGATCCGCTGTTCGAGTGGCAGCACCGCATCGAGGCCAAGGGCACGCGTTTCGGCGAGCCGCCGGCGGTGCCGACGCATGACAACTGGGGGCCGCTGGTGGTGCCGGCCGGTCATCTCTTCATGCTCGGCGACAACCGCTACGAATCGAAGGACAGCCGCTACTGGGGCGTCGTGCCGCGGGGCAACCTGCGCGGCCGCCCGATCTTCGTCTACTACAGCTACAACGCCAACGATTCCGATCGCGCCCTGCCGTTCATCACCGACATTCGGTGGTCGCGCATCGGGCACGTGTTCCACTGACCGCTCCGCTCGCCCCCATTCGCCGCCTGACGCTGCTCGGCGTCGTGGCACTGGCGGTGGGCAACATGGTCGGCACGTCGATCTGGACGCTGCCGGCCACGATGGCGAAGGCCGCGGGACCGCTCGCCCTCGCCGCCTGGGGCGTGACGGCGGTCGGCTACTTCTTCATTGCGCGTACCTACTCGCGCCTCGGCACCCGCTGGCCGAAGACCGGCGGCCCGTACGTCTACGTGCGCGAGGCGTTCGGTGACTTCGCCGGATTCCAGACCGTGTGGAGCTACTGGCTCAGCGCCACCATCGGCAACGCCGCCATCGTCACCGCCGTCATCGGCTACGCCACCGGCTTCAGCGACACCTTCCGCGACTCACCGCTGCAGCAGTTCGCGCTGGCCCAGGCGCTGCTGTGGGGGTTCTGCCTCCTCAACACGATCGGCGTGCAGCACAGCGCGCGGCTGCAGATCACGCTGATGTTCCTCACCGTGGTGCCGCTGGTGCTGGGCGCGCTGATCGCGTTGCCGCAGGTGCGGATGGCGAACCTGGTGCCCTTCGCACCGATGGGCTGGGGTGCGCTGGCACCGGCCTGCGCGCTGGTGGTGTGGGCATTCTCCGGTGTGGAATCGGCGACCGTGCCGGCCGACGAGGTGCGCGACAGCGGCGCCACGCTCGGTCGCGGCACGATGCTCGGCTACTGGGTGGCCACGGCGGTGTTCCTGCTCACCGCGCTGATGGTGATCGGCACCGTGCCGACCGCCGAACTGGCCGCCAGCCCGCGACCCATCGCACTCGCGATGGCGCGCGTGGTGGGCCCATGGGCGGCAGTGGTGATCGGCATCGTGGCGCTCGGCTCCAACCTGGCCACGCTCAACGGCTGGGTGCTGATGGCGGGACGCATTCCCGTCACCGCCGCGCAGGACGGCCTCTTCTTTCCTCCGCTCGGAAAGTTGCACCCGCGCTTCCGCACGCCACATGTGGCGATGATCACGGGCACGCTGATTCCCAGCGCGCTCCTGTTCCTTTACTTCTCGCAGTCGCTGCTGAACGTGTTCAGCTTCGTGGCCCTGCTGGCGATCCTGACCACGCTGCTCCCGCACCTGTATACCTGTGCGGCAGAGTTGATGCTCGTGCGTCGTCATCCCGACCGCTATGCTGCAGAGAACCGCACGCGTGTGACGGTGGAGGCGGGCATCGGTTTCCTGTTCGTGCTCTGGACGATGTACGGCGTGGGCTCGGACTCGGCGATGTGGGGTTTCCTCGCGATCGTCGCCGGCACACCACTGTTCGTGTGGCTGCAGCGTGGCACCGCAGCGGGAGTGACGCATGTGGAGTGATCGTGCCGGCCGAATTGCGCTGCTGCTGCTGACGGTCGCGGCTCCGCTGCGCGCACAACCTGCGGCCACCGCCCCGCGTGGCACCGTGCGCACCGACACGGTCTGGTCGCAGGCGCTCGGCATCAGAAAGCAGCTGGTCGTCTACCTGCCGCCGTCATACGGGCGGGCCGAGAGCAGCGGACGGCGATATCCGGTGGCGGTGTACCTGCACGGTGCGTGGGGCAGTGAGGTGGACTGGACCGCGCAGGGTCGCCTGGCGGCCACCATGGATTCGCTGGTCGCGCGCGGCATGCGTGAGATGATCGTGGTGATGCCCGACGGTGACGATGGGTGGTGGACAACCTGGCATGGTCTCAACGACGTCGCGGCCTGCCGGCGCACACCACGCAACGAGAATGCGGACACCTACTGCGTGCCGTGGCCCAAGTACGACGACTACGTGGTGCACGATGTGCTCGCGCACGTCGATTCCGCGTATCGCACCGTGCCCCAGCGCGCCTCACGCGCCATCGCCGGGTTGAGCATGGGTGGCTACGGCGCGATCAGCATCGCCGCACGCAACCCGCGCACGTTCGCCGTGGCGGCCAGCCACAGCGGCGTGTTGCGACCGGCACTGATGGCCGACAGCAGCGCCCTCGCCAGCGGCGGCAGCGTCATCATGCGTGATGCGCGGACCCGCGACGAGCTGCGCGCCACGTCGGGCGGCCGCTGGGAGCGCATCGAACCCGCCTTCGGCAGCGACTCGGTGTCGTGGACGTCGCGCGATCCGTCACGACTCGTGGAGCGCGCGCTGCAACGCGGCGACACGCTGCCGGCGCTGTTCGTGGACGTCGGCACCGACGATTACCTGCTGGCCATGAGCCGCAGCTTCCGTGACAACATGGCCGTGCTGCGCGTCCCTCTCCGGTACGCCGAGTGGAGCGGGCGGCACGACTGGGCCTACTGGCGCGCACACCTGCCCGAAAGCCTGCAGTTCATTGCCGAACGCCTGGTTCCGTAAACGGTTGTCGCAGCTCGCCTTGCGATTGGGGTGAGTGAGTCCCCAGTTTCCCTGCCATGGTTCGCTTCGCTCCAATGCAGACGGGCGCCTGGGACGCCTACGAGGCGAGCGCCGTGCGGACGTTCAGCCGGTCGCTGGCCACCATGGCGATCGCCACCGGCGTGTTCTGGCGGCTTTGCCGCGCGCTGCTGCTCGGCACCGGACCCACCGATTCACCGCTGTTCTTCGGCTCGGTGATCGCGCTCGGCGTGCTGGTGTTCTTCGGCATGGCGACGCTGCATCTCGGCAACTTTCCGCTCAAGCGCTGGCTCTGGCGGGTGCCGCTGTTCGCGATCGTGCAGGGCCTCGCCGAAACCGCGACCTCCGCCATGCTGATCGCCCTGCATCGCGAGCCATACGGCAGCGCGATCGCGGAGTGGAGCGACCTCCCGGTGATCGCCGGCACCGTGCTGTCGTCGCACGTGCTGGCGCTGAGCCTGTACGGCGGCATCCTGGCGCTGGTGGTGCAAGGCATCCGCCGTTCCGTGACGGCCGCCGGCGATATCGTCATCGACGACCCGAAAGACGACCAGTAGCCGGATCGCCTCCGGCGTCCGTTTTCCACGTTTCTCACCCGGAGCCCCGCCCATGCGCCGTGCCGCGCATTGTCTCTCGTTGACCGCCGCCCTGCTGCTGGGCACTCCGCTCGCCGCACAGGTCGGGCCGCACCTGCCCAATGCCGACGCTCGCCGACCGCTCGGCACACAACGCGAATGGGCCACCAAACAGCAGGAGTGGCTGCGCCTGCGCCTGGAACGCACGCTGCCGGTGCTCATGCGCCGCGACAGCATCGACATGTGGATCGTGCCGATGCGCGAATACAACGAGGATCCGGTGTTCTCGTCGCTGGTGGCACCGACCACCTTCGCCGCGCGTCGTCGCACCATCTACGTCTTCTTCGATCAGGGTGGCGACAAGGGCATCGAGCGGCTGGCGCTCGGCGGCACGTCGCAGGGTGGGATGTACACCGCCGTGCGCTCGCAGCTGGCCGCCACCAACGTGAGCTCGGGCAACACCACAGCGGAACTCTGGGGCTCGGCGCAGTGGGACGTGCTCACGAAGGTGATCCGCGACCGCAAGCCGAAGCGCATCGCGATCGACGTGGACACCACCTTCGCCTTCTCCGACGGCCTCACGCTCGGTGAATACACCGGCATGCTGTCGAAGGAAGTGCTGAAGCCGCAGGGTGAGTGGCGGGCCGAGATCAAGCCGGCCGAGCGCCTCGCCGTGGACCTGATCGCGATCCGGCAGGCCGAGGAAGAGGAGACGTTCAACCGCATGAACCGCCTCACCTGGGACATCATCGAGGAGGCGTTCTCGGCGAAGGTCATCACGCCCGGCGTGACGCGGACCAGCGACGTGGTCTGGTGGATGCGCCAGCGCGTGGCCGACTACGGCCTCACCACCTGGTTCCAGCCGTCGGTGGACGTGCAGCGCAAGGGTGCCACCGGCGCGCAGCTCGGCGAGGATCCGGTGATCCAGAAGGGCGACGTGCTGCACTGCGACTTCGGCATCACGGCCATGCGCCTCAACACCGACACGCAGCACATGGGCTACGTGCTGCGCGACGGCGAGACCGGTGTGCCGGCCGGCCTCCAGGCGGCACTCGGCAATGCCAACAAGCTGCAGGACATCGTCTTCAGCGAGATCAAGCCGGATCGCAGCGGCAACGACGTGCTCAAGGTGTCACGCGAGCGCATGACCGCCGCCGGCATCGATGGCACCATCTACTCGCACGCCATCGGCATGCACGGTCACGGCGCCGGTACGCTGATCGGCCTCTGGGACTACCAGGAGGGCGTGCCCGGGCGCGGCGACCACAAGATCCAGCCGGCCACCTGGTATTCGATCGAGCTCCAGGCTACCTCGCCGGTGGCGGAGTGGGACGGCCAGAAGGTGCGGGTGGGACAGGAGGAGGACGTGATCCTGAACGGGGCCGGCGTGGTGCGCTGGGGCTACCAGCGGCAGGTCCGGTTCCACCTCGTGCAGGCGGGTCGTGGCGGCGCATCGCGCGCCCGTCGGTAGCGCGGTTCGGGACCTGACGCGGCGGCGGGTGTAACTTTCACGCAGTGGCCGGCGGAGTCGCTGCCGGCCGGGATCGCACAGGACATCATGCGGAAGAACAAGAAGGAACTGATCGTGGTCGGCGACCGGGTGCTGGTCAGCATCGAGGACGGCGAAGAGCGGTCCTCGGTCGGCCTGTACCTGCCACCGACTGCGGTCGACAACCAGGCCGTGCAGGGTGGTCGGATCGTCGCCACGGGACCCGGGCTGCCGATGCCGGATCTCGCGTCGCAGGACAGCGACGAGCCGTGGAAGAATGCCCAGAGCGGTGCGGCCAGCGCGCGGCACGTGCCGATGCAGGCCCGGGCCGGCGACTACGCCCTGTTCTTTCGGAAGGCCAGTGTCGAGATCACGTTCGAGAACGAGCGGTTCCTGGTGGTGCCACAGGCAGCCATCCTGGCGCTGGTTCGCGACACCAACGTGGCCGACGACATCCTGTTCTGACCCGCGTGATCAGCACATCCATCGCAGGCCGTTTCACATTCTTGCAGGAGCTGGACGATGTACGATGAACGATTCATTGCCCCGATGCGCGCCGAACTGACCGACCTTGGCGTGCAGGAACTGAAGACCGCCTCGGATGTGGATGCCGCGCTGAAGAACGCCGATGGCACCACGCTGGTGGTGGTCAACAGCATGTGCGGCTGCGCGGCCCGCAACGCGCGTCCGGCCGTGAAGACGGCGCTGGAGCATGCGGCCAAGCCCGACAAGGCCGTCACCGTGTTCGCAGGCCAGGATCCTGAGCCCACGCAGGCCGCGCGCGGCTACTTCACCGGCTACCGCCCCAGCAGCCCGAGCATCGCGCTGATGAAGGACGGCAAGCTGGTGTTCATGCTCGAGCGTCACCAGATCGAAGGTCGCTCGGCGCACGAGATCTCGGATGACCTGGTCGGCGCGTTCGACAAGTACTGCGCCTGAGAATTCCCCGCGGCCGAGGACGGGCGCGCGGGCGTGACTGAAAAGTGACGGGCGGTGTGCAGCGAATCACGCTGCGCACCGCCCGTTCGTCGCATCACGGGCAGCTCGTCAGCTCACGAGTAGCGGAGCCACTTGAACAGCTCGCGCAAGCTCGGGCGCTTGCCGTACATCAGCAGCCCCACGCGATAGATGCGGGCCGAGAACCAGACGGCCACCACGCACGCCAGCGCCATGCCGAGCAGGCTCACCGTCACCTGCCAGGGCGGCACCGAGGTGATGCTCATGCGCATCGGCATCATGATCGGCGCCGAGAACGGCAGCATCGACATCACCGTGGACAGCATCGTCTGCGGTGCCAGTGCCACCGGCTGGATGAAGATCGCACTCGCGACCAGCAGCATCGCCACCGGGGTCGCCGCCTGCTGCGCCTCCGACTCGCTGTTCACCGTGCTGCCCACCGCGGCGTAGAGGCAGGCGTAGAAGATGTAGCCGAGCACGAAGTAGAGCAGCACCGCCACCATGAAGCCGATCGAGAAGCTCGGCAGGGTGCTCAGCATCTCGCTCGAGCGCGCGGCACTCGCGATCTCGGCCGACGTGGACGCGGCCGCATTCCTCTTCAGCACCATCGGGATCACGTTGGCCGCGATCCAGGCCGAGCTGCCGATCCAGACCGCCAGCTGCGTCACCGCCACGGCACCGATGCCGATGATCTTGCCGGCCATCAGGATCTCCGGCCGCACGCTGCTGATCACCACCTCGGCCACCCGCGTCGTCTTCTCCTCGATCACGCTGCGCAGCACCGTCTGGCCGTAGAGCAGCAGCACGATGTAGAGCAGGAACGACATCATCAGTCCCACCACCGAGGTCGCGATGCCCGACTTCTCGCGGCCCTTGCTGCTCAGCTGCGTCTTCTCGAGTCGCAGGTCGACCTTGGTCAGCGAGTCCACCCGCGCTGCGCTGATCCCTTCCTTTTCCAGTCGCATGTTGAGCACCGCATTCTCCACCGAGGTGGAGATGCGCCGCATGTCCGGCACCGTCGACGTGTTGCGCCCGGTGTAGCGCGCCGTCTTGCCGGCCAGCGTGCTGCTGTCGAGGATCAGGTAGCCAAGGCGTCGTTGCGCCATGATGGCCGTGGTGGCCAGCGACTCCGCCGCGGCCACATCCGATGGTGCGACGACGGAAATCTCCGGATGCACATCGGTGGTGTCCTTCATCTCCGTCACCACCCGCCGGCCCAGGCCGACGCCGGTGGCATCGATGATGGTGATGTTCGACGACGCGACGGTGGCCTTGGTGCGCGCCACGAACAGCATCGGCAGCACCGTCAGCGCCAGGAACATCACCGGGCCGAGCAGCGTCGCGATGATGAACCACTTGGTCCGCACGCGCTCCAGGTACTCGCGGCGGATGATCGCCTTCAGCTTATCCATGGCCGCTCATCCCCGCTTCGACGCCGGTGGCACCGACCTTCTCGAGGAAGATCTGGTGCAGTGAAGGTTGCACGCGCTCGAAGCGCTGCAGCGACGCCCCCGCCGAGACCAGCCGTTGCAACAGCTGCCCGCTGTTCGCACCCGGCGCCAGTTCGAGTTCGAGGAACCGATTCTGGTCGTCGAAGCTCGTCACCAGCGACGTGTCGCGCAGGATCGCCTCGACCGCAGTGCCCGGCGCACCGTCGAAGGCCACCGCCACCGTGTGCCCGGCATGCGCCGCCTTCACCGACGAGACGCTGCCGTCCAGCACCTTCTGCCCGCTGGCGATGATGCACACCGAGTCGCAGAGCTTCTCGGCGTTGTCCATGATGTGGGTGGAGAAGATCACCGTCTTGCCGCGCGTCTTGAGTTCCACCACGGTGTCCTTCAGTGCCTGCGCGTTGATCGGGTCCAGGCCGCTGAACGGCTCGTCGAGGATCACCAGGTCGGGATCGTGCAGCAGGGTGCCGATGAACTGCACCTTCTGCTGCATGCCGCGACTGAGCTCGTCCACCTTCGCGCTGCCCCAGTCCTTGTCCGCGGTCTTGAGCGACATCCGCTCCAGCCACGCGTCGATGCGCACGTCGGCCGTCTTCGCCGGCACACCCTTCAGCTGCGCGAGGAACTTGAGCACGTCGCGCACCTTCATCTTCTTGTACAGGCCGCGCTCCTCGGGCAGGTAGCCGACGCGATCCAGCACGCCCTTGCCGGTGTGGCGCTGCCCGAAGAGGGTGATCGTGCCCTGGTCGGGCGCGATGATGTCGAGGATCATGCGGATCGTGCTGGTCTTGCCGGCGCCGTTGGGGCCGAGCAGTCCGTACACGGCGCCGCGGGGCACCTGCAAGGAGAGGTCACGGACGGCGACATGCTCCGCATATCGCTTCGTGACCCCCTGGATGTCGATGGCGAGATCGCTCATGGTCATGGCTGGGGGACGTGCATCCGCCGGCGCGGATGCCGTGCCCCAATCTACGCGGTCGGGGCGCTGCTGTTTCGCGGCGCGCCATCCGGTATCTTCCGCCCATGCGCGCCTCCGTGCCCCACCTCCGACGGCTGTCGGTGCTGTCGCTGCTGGCATTCGGCACGGCGTGCACGTCGAAGGACGCACCGCGCACCACCACCACGGTCTTCGCCGCTGGCAGCCTGGCGCGGCCGTTACGCGCTGCGCTGGATTCGATCGAGGCTGGCGGCGGAGCCACCGTGCAGCTGGAGGTCATGGGGTCACGCGAACTGCTGCGCGCCATCACCTCGCTCGGACGCACGCCAGACCTGGTCGTGTCCGCTGACGCCGACGAGCTCGAAGCCGCACTGATCCCGGGCTTCGTCACCAGCAGCACCGTTTTCGCCCGCAATCGCGTCGTGCTCGCGCTGTCGCCCAAGCGTGCGATCAGCGACACCGTCACCACCATCAACTGGGCCGACGTGGCCTCGAGTGGTGCGCTGCGCATCGCGCGCGCCGATCCGGGTCGCGCACCGCTCGGCTTCCGCACGCAGATGGTCTGGCAGCTGGCCGAGTCGTCGTTGCAGCGACCGGGGCTCGCCGCACGTCTGGCCGCCGCATCACCGCAGGAATTGATGCGTGGCAACGAGTCGGATCTCGCCGCGCTGCTCGAAAGCGGCGATGCCGACGCCGCGTGGTGCTACGAGTCACTGGCACGCTCGCTGAACGTGCCGTACGTGCGACTCGGCGATGCGGTGGACCTCGGCTCCGATGCCGACTCGGTGGCGTATCGCAGCGCAGCGGTGCGCATCGCCGGCGCTGCCCCTGGCGACAGTGTCACCGTCACCGGGACCCCGATCCGCTACGCCATCGCGGTGCTCAAGGCTGGCCCGGACGTGATCGGCGCCACCATGCTGCGCACGCGACTCCTGGATTCGAACAGCGTGCGCATCATGCGGCGCATCGGGCTGGACGTGCTCGAGAATCCGCGCGTCGTCACCGGCACCGCCCGCCCCGTCACCCGGCAGTGACGGCCGCGCTGCCGCGGGTCCTGCTGCGCGCACTGGCCACGCTGGCCGCATCGCTGCTGGTCCTGGCACTGGTGCTGCCCGTCGGCACGCTGGTCGCCAGCGCAGGGCCGGTCGGTGTGCTGCAGGCATTCGCCGAACGCGATGTGTTGTATGCGCTGCTGGTGACCATCGCCGGCGCGACGATCGCGACGCTGCTGGCCGTGGCGGGGGGCACACCGCTCGCGTACGTGCTCGCGCGCCTGCCGTTCCGCGGTCGCGCCATCGTCGAGGCGTTGCTGGAATTGCCCCTGGTGATTCCGCATCCGGTGATCGGCATGGCACTGCTGCTGGCGATGGGACGCAACAGCGCGCTCGGTGTGGCGCTGGCGCCAGTCGGGCTGTCGATCGTCAACTCGCCGGTCGGCATCGTGGTCGCGATGCTGGTCGTCAGCGCGCCGCTCTACATCCTCGGTGCGCGCGAGGCGATCGCGCGTGTCGACGCGCGCCTCGAGTCGGTCGCACGCACGCTGGGTGACGATCGCTGGACGGCGGCGCGACGCGTCACGCTGCCGATGGCCCGCAACGGCCTGGTGAACTCGGCCACCGCCATGTGGGCTCGCTCCACCAGTGAGTTCGGCGCCATCGTGCTGGTGGCGTATCATCCACGCGTGGCCAGCGTGCTGGCGTACGATCGCTACGTCACCTACGGGCTGCAGGCGGCGCTGCCGGTGGCGGCGGCGCTGGTCTGTGTGGCGCTCGGCATCCTGGTGCTGGTGCGGATGGCGCGACGCGGGGAGCGCGCATGATCGGTGTCGCAGCACTCGAGGCGCGAGTGCCCGGGTTCGCGCTGCAGGCGACGTCGTTCACGGTGCCGGCCGGCGGCGTCGCCGTCGTCACCGGGCCGACTGGCGCGGGCAAGACCACGCTGCTGGAGGTGATCGCCGGTGTGCGACCCAGCTCCGGCGGCACGATCACGCTCGCACAGCGCGACGTGACGCGACTGCCACCCGAGGCGCGTGACGTGGGGCTGGTGTACCAGTCGGCGTGGCTGTTTCCCCATCTCTCCGTGCGCGACAACATCGCCTACGGTGCACGCCGCGATGCGGTGGTGCGTGAACTGGTCGACACGCTGCAACTCGAGTCACTGCTCGGCAAGCCGGTGGAGACGCTCTCCGGTGGCGAGCGTCAGCAGGTGGCGATCGCGCGCGCGCTGGCTCGCGAACCGCGCACCCTGCTGCTCGACGAGCCGTTCGCAGCGATGGACGGCGTCCTGCGCGATGCGATCCGGAGCCAGGTGCTCGCGTGGGCTGCCGCGCGCGATGTCACCACCATGCTCGTCACGCACGATGCCAGCGAGTCCGCGGGCGCGGAGGGCGTGCAGCTGCGTGTCGAACGCGGCGTCGTCACCGCCAGTCGCTGACCAACGTCAGCGCCTGAGCACCTGCTGGCGCAGGCGGTGCAGGTATCCCTCGCTGGCGCGCAGCAGCAGCACGATCAGCCCGTAGCGCAGCGTGCGGCCAGCCACCAGCGCCGCAGCGAACATCGGGAACGGCATGCCCGTCGCACCGGCGGTGATGGTGATCGCCTTGGTGCTGAGTGGTGTCAGCGTGCTGCCGACGATGATCAGCCAGCCGTATCGTGCCATCAGCGCGGTGGCCTTCGCGATGCCCACGTCGCCCACACCGAGGAATGAGAGCAGCGGTCGACCCACCGGTTCGAACGCGGTCGCGCCCAGCCAATAGGCGAGGAATCCACCCAGCACCGACCCGAGCCAGGCCGCCGCTGCCAGCACCAGCGTGCGGCGGGGTTCGGCGATCGACAGCGGCACCATCAGCAGTTCCGAGGGGCCGGGCACCACCGAACCCTGGCTCAGGTTCCACGCGAAGGTGACCGGCACTGCGCCGCGCGCATGGGCGAACCGCTCGACGGCAGCCCACATCGCAGGCAGGGACCATGACATGCACTGAAGTTATCGACACCCTGCGACTCGGCTGTACCTTCAGGGCATGACACGCATCGCACTGGTCAACGGCGCCTTCGTTCCCGAGGCGGAGGCCGTGGTCTCCATCTTCGACCGCGGCTTCCTCTTCGCCGACGGTGTGTACGAGGTGATCGCCATCGTCGACGGTCGCTTCGTCGATGATGGTCCACACCTCGACCGCCTCGAGCGCTCGCTGCGCGAGATCCAGCTCGCATTGCCCATCACGCGATCTGCGCTGCACACACAGCTGCTGGACCTGGTGTCGCGCAATGCGGTCGTGGAAGGGCTGGTGTACCTGCAGGTCACGCGTGGCCCGGCCGAGCGCGACTTCGCGTTCCCCGCCGCACCGCAGCCCACCGTGATCGCGTACGCACGGTCGCTGCCGATGATCGATCATCCGCGCGCGGCCGCCGGTGCCACCGCCATCACCGTGCCCGACCAGCGCTGGGCGCGTCGCGACATCAAGAGCGTCGCGCTGCTGCCGCAGGTGCTGGCGAAGCAGGCTGCGCGCGCCGCCGACACGTTCGAGGCATTGATGGTCGAGGGTGACCACTTCTCTGAAGGCGGCTCGTCCACGCTGTTCATGGTGCGTGACGGCACGCTGGTCACGCATGCGCTGGGCACCGCCGTGTTGCCGGGCATCACTCGCGAGCGGATCTTCGCGCTGGCGGCGGAACACGGCATCCCGGTGGAGGAGCGAAGCATCGCCACGTCGGAGTTGGCCGCCGCCGATGAGCTGTTCATCACCGCGGCCACCGCGTTCGTGATGCCGATCGTGCGCGTCGATCACGCGAACATCGGTGCCGGCGCGCCAGGCCCGATCACGACCGCACTGCGTGCCGCCTACGTCGCCAGCGTGCGCCATGGCGCCGCGGCAATGGCCTGACGTTCAACTCCCGCGCGGCACCACCACCACCTGCATCCCGGCCGCCTTCGCCGCCGCCACGCCGGGCAGTGCATCCTCGAAGACCAGGCACGACGACGGCGCGGCACCCAGTCGCTGCGCGGCCAGCAGGAACATGTCCGGATGCGGCTTGCCGCGTCCTGGCGCCACGTCTTCCGGCGTGATGACCACCGGGAACAGTGCGCGCAGGCCGGTGGCGTCGAGCGCGGGGTAGGCGATCTCCGGTCCGCCGCCCGTCACCACCGCCACCGGATGCGTCAGTGCCACCCGACGGGCGATCTCCGCCACCGGCTCTATCAGGTGCACGTCATGGAGCAGGTCGAGGTAGATCTCCTCCTTGTCCACCACCAGTTGCGGCGCATCGAACGACAGGCCGTAATGGTCACGGAAGATCACCGCCGACTCCAGCGTCGGAGTGCCGCCGAGTGAGTAGAACAACTCCGCGTCGAACGGCACCGTGAGCCCCACGCGCTGCAGCGCCGCGTCCCACGCGCGGAGGTGCACGGGCATCGAATCCACCAGCGTGCCGTCGAGATCGAACAGGTAGGCGGCGAACTCGCCGGCCGGGATGTCGAGGATCATCGGCACAAGATAGTCCCCTCGTGGCGGAGCACGATCCGCGGCACCGACACGCACCGATCGCCGCCCTTCGGTGTCACATTTCGACATGCGCCAATTCGCCCTCTTCCTGCTCTGCGCCGTCGCGGCTGCACCCCTCGCCGCCCAGTCGGCGCCCATCCCGCTGATTCCGCTGCCACGTGAGGTGGTGCGCGGTACCCGCATTGCGATTCCCGACGGAATGGTCGTGTCGCACGCCGGCCACCCCGACGACGCGTTCACGGCGCGCGACCTGGTCGAGTCGCTGGCCGAGCGACGGATTCGCGTCGATACCGCACCCGGCACCGGTGCCGTTCGCGTCGAGTTGATCCGTCTCGGCACTCCGCGCGCGCTGCAGGTGCTCCGCGATCGCCGCCTGACGTTCGACTCGGCGATGACTGCCGAAGGGTACCTGCTGCTGGCCGACACCGGTGGCGTGCGCATCGTCGGCGCCAACGGGCGCGGCATCTTCTATGGTGCGCAGACGCTCAAGCAGCTGATCACCGGCACCGGGCGCGCCGCCGTGCTGCAGGCAGCGTCCATCCGTGACTGGCCGGCGATGAAGTATCGCGGCTTCCACGATGACCTGTCGCGCGGGCCGGTGCCGACGCTGGCCTACCAGAAGTCGCAGATCCGGCGTTTCGCGGCCCACAAGCTGAACGTGTACTCGCCGTACTACGAACATTCACTGGCGTACGCCGCCAACCCGCTCATCGCACCACCGCGCGGCGCGATGACGCGTGAGGACGTGCGCGAGCTGATCGCCTACGCCGCACGTTATCACATCGACGTGATCCCGGAGCAGGAGGCGTTCGGGCACCTGCACCACGTGCTGAAGTACGAACTCTATTCCGACCTCGCCGAGACGCCGCATGGCCACGTGCTGGCGCCGGGCAAGCCGGGATCGATGGCGCTGATCAAGTCGTGGTTCGCCGAGATCGACTCGCTCTTCCCGTCACGGTTCGTGCACATCGGCGCCGACGAGACGGTGGAGCTGGGCCGCGGCCAGACGCGCGACCGTGTGCAGGCCGAGGGGCTGGGCAAGGTCTACCTGCAGTTCGTGCGCGACATCGACACCGCACTCAAGCCGAACGGCAAGCGGTTGATGTTCTGGGCCGACATCGCCATGAACTCCCCGCAGCTGGTTGGCATCCTGCCGAAGGACATGGTGGCGGTTTGCTGGGATTACTGGTCGTTCAACGGCTTCGATCGCTGCCTGAAGCCGTTCAAGGACGTCGGCATGGAGACCTGGGTGGCGCCCGGCGTCAACAACTGGAGCCGCGTCTATCCGTACAACGGCGTCGCACTGCGCAACATCCAGGCGTTCGTGCGCGATGGGCAGGCGTTCGGGGCCACCGGTGTGCTCAACACCAACTGGGACGACGATGGCGACGCGCTCTTCGAGCAGCTCTGGTACGGCGTGTTGTTCGGTGCCGCCGCCGGTTGGCAGCCGGGGGAGTCGAGCATTCCGGAGTTCGAGCGTGCCTTCGGCCGCACCTTCCATGGCGACACCACCGGCTTCATCGACGAGGCGCAGCGCAAGCTGACCGCCGCGCACCATGCGCTGGTGCAGACCAACCAGGGCGACGGGCGCAATGAGCTCTACTGGCTCGATCCCTGGTCGGCGGAAGGGCAGGTGGTGTCGAAGCGGGTGCGTCCCGGCCTGCGTCAACTGCGCATCCAGGCCGAGTCGGCACTGGTGCTGATTGCGAAGGCGCGGGCGCAGCAGCCCGACCTGCGCGAACAGGCTGCACTGGAGGCGATGGAAGTCGGCGCCCGTCGTCTCGACTTCATCGGCATGAAGTTCCAGTTTGGCGACGAGATCGCGCAGATGTATGCGCGCGCCAGCACGCCGGTGAATGCGCAGACCATCGAGGACCTGAACGACATCGCGTCACCGCTGAACGGCCGCATCAACGACCTCAAGGAAGGCTACGTGCTCGGCCGAGAGGTCTACGAACACGCGTGGGGTAACGAGAATCGCCCCACCTATCTCGGCAACCTCACCAACCGTTACGACTCGGCCGCCCAGCTCTGGATCCAGCGTGCCGACCAGATGCGGGCCGCAATCACACAGTTCCGCCGCACCAAGACGCTGCCGTCGATGGAGCAACTGGGCGTGCCGCGACCCGAGCCCGTGCCGTGACCATGGCATCGTGAACGCAGGACGGGCTCCCATCGTGATGATGGGAGCCCGTCCTGCATACAGGAACCTGAGGTCGGTCAGAAGGCGAACGCTGTCCGGCGGCCGAGCGAGAAGGTGGTGGTGCCGTTGATCGGTTCACCCGATGTGCCCGCACCCGTCTGCCCGGAGAATCGACTGGTGACGTCCGCGCTGCCGCCGGGCATCTGCCAGGTCGCCGTCCAACCCGGCACCGCCGAGAAGTCGGGCATGGTCAGCGAATAGTTCAGGCTCGACGCGCGCGCGTCGGCAGTGGACGTGATCACCCACCGGCGCGAGGCCGCCGTGTTCTCCCACTGTACCAGCACGGAGCGGTTGAACGCCGCCGGCACGGTGCCGGTGGCCGTGGCGCGCGGGTACGCCGCACCAGCGATCGCCGTCACCGTCGGTGCGCCCGGGTCCACCGGCATCGCCATCACGATCGCCACCGGACCGCGGATGTAGCGGCTGATGGATCGATTGATCGACATGCCCACCGCCTGCTGCACGGTCACGCGCTGCAGGTCGCTGGCCAGCATGTTCGCATCGGGGATCGCTTGGTAGTTCGCCGTCACGTCCGACGACAGCGTGCCGATCGTCAGCTGCGCGCCGGAACCGTTGGCGGTCGAGAAGATGGTGCTGCCCACCAGCGTGCCATCGTTCGGTGCCGTGATCTTCACCGTCGCGCTGCCCGGCGCAAAGCTGGTGCTGCCACCGAGGTCCAGCGGGCCGGTCGTGCCGTTGTCGGCGAAGTTCGTTGCGCGCACCAGCAGCACGCGCTCGGTGGTGTTGGCAGTCACGTTGGAGCGCACGGCGATGAGGTCGCGCGCACCTGACTGCACCTGCTGGAGGAAGAAGGCCGGGTTACCCTGCGACGCGACGGTGGACACCGCGTTGCCGATGGCGACGTTGGCCGATTCCGAACCTGATGTGAACCCGGTCACGGTGCCGCTCAGCGACTTGGTGCCAGCCACCGGATTCTCGATGCATTCGGCTGCTGCCGCCGTGGCCACTTCGGCCAGGGAGTAGTAGGTCACGTCGGTCACGATCTCACCGAGATCGTTGTAGACCGCGGCGATCCCCACCGTCGGCTGCCCGACTGCAAAATCGTAGACGCCCGTACTCGTCGGCGTCACGCGCTGCCAGGTGCCGGTGGTGCCATCGAGGTACGCAAACCAGAGTGGTATCCGTCGCGCATTGCAGTAGCGATACGAAATGCTGTTGCTCGGCGGTGCATTCACCGTCAGCACGTACGTCGCCGTCGCTTCGGTGAGGCCGGCGGCGTTCGCCTTCACCGTCAGGGTGTACGGTCCCGGCACCACCGAAGTCACGGTGGAGAGCGACATCGTCACACTGTTGGCGGTCACCGGGTTCGCGGTCGCGAACGACGTCGTGATTCCACTCGGCGCACCGGTCACCGTCAGGTTCACCCCGCCAGCGAAGCCACCGCCACGCGTGATCGCCACCGTCGACGTGGCGATCTGTCCGGCGGTGATCGTGCTCGCTGCCGGCGTCAGCGTCAGGCCGACCGTGCCGCTCACCGGCGTCGTCACCGTGAGTGCGATCGTGGTGGTCGCATCCAAGACGCCGGTGCCGCGTGCGCGGACCGTGATGGTAGACGTGCCCGGCGCAGCGGCTGCACCGATGGCCAGTCCGAGGCTGCTGGTGGTCGCACCCGACGCCACCGTGGCCGGCGTGAACGTCGCCGTCACGCCCGTCGGCACGCCCTCGGCCGTCAGCGTGACGTTACCGGAGAAGTTGGTTCGGCTGACGGTCAGGTTGGCGCTGCCGCTCGCACCCTGCTCGACAGACAGCGTCGGTGCGCCGGACGTGATTCCGATCGAGGCCGTCGGCGTCGAGCCGCCGGTCGGGGATTTCGATCCACCGCACGCCGCCAGGGCGGCGACGCTGGTGGCGACGAAAACGCGTGAGATCCGAAGGAGCATATGTGTGCGACTGGGACGATGCCTGAGTGACGTCCGGACCCACCACTGCATGGTGGCCGAAAGGAGTACATGCGTGCGACAGACCGAATGTCCTCCCCTGTGAAGGACGAACACGGCGGCCTGCCGTCAACACGTCGTACTCTGCTGGTGCAAAATCGGCACCAGCGTACCCCGTCAGCGGGCGACTGCCTCGCTGATCGCACCCGTCACCAACCGCACGCAGGCCTTGCGTGCCGGAAAGCGCGCCACGCTGGCGAGCGAGCGCAGGTCACCCAGCGCCTCCAGTTCCGGCGCAGTCACCGCCGCGGGGCCATCGAGGAGCCTCTCGATCTGTGCCATCACCGCCAGCGCATCGGCCACCGTGCCACCGATCACGCGATGCAGCAGCATCGAGGCCGTGGCTTGCGTGATGGAGCAGGCGCGCGCGGAGAAGGCCGCATCCACGATCCGGTCGCCATCCTGCTGCAGTTGGAGCGTGAGCACATCGCCGCAGAGCGGATTGCGATGCTCCACGGTCGCCGTCGGCGCGCGCAGCGCACCCTTGTGCTGTGGCGCACGGTAATGCGAGAGAATTATCTCCTGATACAGCGACGCTACACCGGGATCCGGTGACAGCGGTGCCGACACCGGCACCGGCGGCGGCACGTCAGCGGAGAGCGGCATCGGAAAACATCTGCTTCGCGTGCTGCAGTGCGCCCACCAGCGCCGTCACGTCGGCATCGCTGGAGTGCACCCACACCGAAGCACGCGCCGTCGCCGGCACACCCAGCCGGCGCATCAAGGGCTGGGCGCAGTGATGACCCGCCCGTACGCACACGCCATGTTCATCGAGGATCGTGGCCAGGTCGTGCGCGTGTACGTCGTCGAACGCGAAGCTCACCACGCCGCTCCGGTCCTCGGCGTTCAGCGGGCCGAAGATGCGGATGCCATCGAGCGCCTGCAGCTCGCGCAGCAGCACTTCGGTGAGCGCGCGCTCATGCGCGCGCACCGCCGGCATGCCGAGTGTGGTCAGGTAGTCGCAGGCTGCCGCCAAGCCCACCGCATCGGCGGCGTTCGGCGTCCCCGCCTCGAAGCGATGCGGCAGCGTGTTGAAGGTGGTCTGCTGGTCGCCCACCACCTCGATCATGTCGCCGCCGAACTGCCACGGTGACATCTGCTCCAGCAGCGCGCGCCGACCCCACAACACGCCGATGCCCATCGGCCCGCCGACCTTGTGCCCGCTGAATGCATAGAAATCCACGCCCAGCGATTCCACGTCCACCGTCAGGTGCGGCACTGCCTGCGCGCCGTCACACACCACCACCGCACCCACTGCGTGCGCCATCGCCACCAGCTCGGCCACCGGATTGATCGTGCCGAGCGCGTTCGAGACGTGCGGGAAGGCGACCAGCTTCACCGAGGCATCGAGTTGTGCGGCCATCGACGCCAGGTCGATGCGGCCATCGGCGGTCAGCTCGGCGATCCGGAACTGCGCGCCCGTGCGGCGCGCCAGCTGCTGGAAGGTGACGAAGCTGGCGTGGTGATCCATCGCCGTCACCACGATCGCATCGCCGGGTCCGATGTGCGCCTCACCCCAGCCGTACGCGACCAAGTTCATGGCCTCGGTGGTGCCGCGCACGAACAGCGTGCAGTCCGCGTCGGTGGCGCCGATGAAACGGGCGATCGTGGCCCGCGCGTCATGGTACCGCTCCGTGGCCCGTGCCGAGAGCGCGTACGCACCGCGGTGCGGGTTGGCGTTGTCGTTGGCGTAGAAGTGCGCGATCGCGTCCAGTACCACCTGCGGCTTCTGCGCAGTGGCGGCCGAGTCGAGATAGTGCAGCGCCGGGGCATTCGCGAGCAGCGGAAAGTCGCTGCGAGGGGCGAGGGACGTCATCAGGTGGCACTCGTCTGGGCAATCGTGATCATGTCGTCGTCCACGCGGACCTCGTACGTCCTCACATCGTCACCACCGGGACCGCTCAGCATCACGCCGGTGGCAGGATCGAACTGGGCACCGTGCCAGGCGCACTCGATCAACCCGTCCGGCGTGACCTCGCCCGCCGACAGCGGGAAGTCACGATGCGAACAGCGATCCGCCAGCGCGCAGTAGCCGGCTGCCGTGCGCAGCAGGCACACCTTGTCACCGCTGGCCAGCACCACCGCCATCATCGCGTTCACCGCCAGCGCATCGGTGCGCGCCACCGCCTCGAACCGGCCGCTGGCGGGTGCCGTGTCACTCACGCCGCCGGCTCCGTCTGCAGCAGCGCGTTGCGGAACGCATGCCAGCCCAGCGACGCGCATTTCACGCGGATCGGGAAGCGCGACACGCCACCCAATGCGGCGATCTGCCCCAGCGTCTTCCGCTCCGCCATCGGGTCGGCCTTGCCGGTCAGCAACTCGTGCACCTTGTCGAACATCGCCAGCGCCTGTTCACGCGTCTTCCCACGCACCGCCTCCGTCATCAGCGACGATGATGCCTTCGAGATCGCGCAGCCCTGGCCGATGAAGTGCACGTCCGCGATCACGTCGTCCTCGACGGTCATCCACACGGTCACTTCATCACCACACAGCGGATTGCGCCCGCTGGCCTGATGACTGCAGCTCGCCGGCTCGCCGTAGTTGCGCGGCCGACGATTGTGATCGAGGATGATGCTCTGATAGAGCTCGTCGAGGTCCGCCACTCAACCCTCGCGGGTGGCGTGCGAAGGCGTCGTGCCGCTGCCGGCGTACCGCTCCAGCGTCAGCTGCTCCAGCGCCAGCTTCACCGCCTCCACCTCGATCGTCTCCAGCACGTCCGCGGCGAAGGCGTAGGTGAGCAGCTTGCGCGCCACCTCGGCCGGCACGCCACGGCTCTTCATGTAGAACAGCCCCGCCTCGTCCATCCGGCCCACCGTCGCGCCGTGCGTGCACCGCACGTCGTCGGCGAAGATCTCCAGCTGCGGCTTGGTGTCGATGCGTGCGTCGGGCGACAGCAGCAGCGTGTGGTTGCTCTGCTTGCCATCGGTCTTCTGCGCCACCGGGTGCACGTACACCTTCCCGTTGAACACCGCACGCGACGCATCATCCAGCACACCCTTGTACAGCTCGCGGCTGAAGCAGTTCGGCTGCGCGTGCTCGATGCGCGTCTGGTGATCGGTGTGCTGCGTGCCCTTGCCGAGATAGAGCCCGTTCAGCGTGGCACCGCAGTTCTCGCCGTCCAGCACCGTGTAGACGTTGGTGCGGCTGAGCCGCGCGCCGACGGCCATCGAGAAGTTCACGAAGTGGCTGTCGCGTCCCTGGTGCACCTCGGTGGTGCTGACGTGGGTGGCCTGGTCCGACTCACGCTGCACCTTGACGTGATGCACCGTGGCCCCGTCGCCGAGCACGATCTCCGCCACGTGGTTGGTGAGGTAGGCCACGTCGGCGAGGCTGACGAAGCTTTCCAGCACCGTCAGCGTGGCCAGGCGCCCGGCCACCACCAGCGTGCGCGGGAAGGTGGCCGCCTGCGCCGCGGCGCCATCGGTCACGTGCACGATGTGCAGCGGCGATGACGCGAGCGTGTTGGCCGGCGCGTGGACGAAGACGCCCTCGTGCATCATGGCGGTGTTGAGCGCGGTCATCGCGTGTTCACCGATCGCCACCTTGCCGAGGTGCTTCTGCACCAGCTCCGGATGCGCGACCCACGCCTCGGCCAGCGGCAGCACCGTCAGCCCGTCCGGCATAGAGTCCAGCGACGACAGCGACGGCGAGAACACGCCGTTGAGCAGCACCACCGTCGGCCAGTCGGCGTTGATGGTGAACGGCGCCAGGTCGGCCACGGTGGTGGACGACGCCGGCGCAGCGGTGCGGTACGGCACGTCGGCGATCGCGGCCAGCGAGGTGTAATGCCAGTCCTCGAGCGCCGGGGTGGGGAAGCCGAGCGCGCTGAACGACGCCATCGCCGTCTGGCGCATGGGGCCCAGCCACGCCGGTTCGTCGCCACCGGCACGGGCGGCGAAGGCCGCCTGCCAATGCGGGATGGTCACGCCAGCGCCTCCTGCAGCAGCCAGTCGTAACCCTTCTCTTCCAGTTCCAGCGCCAGTTCCTTGCCGCCGCTGCGGATGATGCGGCCACCGGCCAGCACGTGCACGTAGTCGGGCACGATGTAGTTCAGCAGCCGCTGGTAGTGCGTGACCACGATGGTCGCGTTGTCGCGGCGGCGCAGCTTGTTCACGCCCTCGGCCACCACCCGCAGCGCATCGATGTCGAGGCCCGAGTCGGTCTCGTCGAGGATCGCCAGCTTCGGCTCCAGCACCGCCATCTGCAGGATCTCGTTGCGCTTCTTCTCGCCGCCGCTGAAGCCCATGTTCACGCTGCGCGAGAGCATGTCCTCGGTCATCTCCACGATCTTGAGCTTCTCTTCCATCACGTCGAGGAATTCCATCGGGTCCACTTCCTCGCCGCCGCGCGCCACCCGCATCGCGTTGTAGGCGCTGCGCAGGAAGTAGGCGTTGCTCACGCCCGGAATCTCGATCGGGTACTGGAAGGCCAGGAACACGCCCTTGTGGGCGCGCTCCTCGGGCTCGAGCTCCAGCAGGTCCTCGCCCTCGAAGTGCACCGTGCCGCCCGTCACCTCGTACGAGGGGTGTCCGGCCAGCACCTGCGCCAGCGTGCTCTTGCCGCTGCCGTTGGGGCCCATGATCGCGTGCACCTCACCGGCGTTCACCGTCAGGTTGATGCCCTTGAGGATGTCCTTCTCACCGGCCGTGGCCGTCAGGTTCGCAATTTCCAGCATGATGATCTCAGGTGGTGAATGATCGGGACCGGCTCAGCCGACGGAGCCTTCGAGGGTGATGCCCAGCAGCTGCTGCGCTTCGAGCGCGAATTCCATCGGCAGTTCCTTGAACACTTCCTTGCAGAAGCCGGCGACGATCATGCTGACCGCGTTCTCCGCGCTCATGCCGCGCTGCTTCAGGTAGAAGATCTGGTCCTCCCCGATCTTCGTCGTCGACGCCTCGTGCTCCAGCGTCGCGGTGTTGTTGTTGATCTCGATGTACGGGAAGGTGTGCGCCCCGCAGGCATTGCCGATCAGCATGCTGTCACACTGCGTGTAGTTGCGCGCGCCGCTGGCCTTCGGCAGCACCTTCACCATGCCGCGGTAGCTGTTCTGCCCCCGCCCGGCGCTGATCCCCTTCGAGACGATGTTCGACTTCGTGTTCTTGCCGACGTGGATCATCTTCGTGCCGGTGTCGGCCTGCTGCATGTTGTTGACCACCGCCACCGAGTAGAACTCGCCGATGCTGTTGTCACCCTGCAGGATCACGCTGGGGTACTTCCAGGTGATCGCCGAGCCGGTCTCCACCTGCGTCCACGAGATCTTGGCGTTGCGCATCGCCTTGCCACGCTTGGTGACGAAGTTGTAGATGCCGCCGACGCCGTTCTCGTCGCCCGCATACCAGTTCTGCACCGTGCTGTACTTGATCGTCGCATCGTCCAGCGCAACCAGCTCCACCACCGCGGCATGCAGCTGGTTGGTGCTGCGCTTCGGCGCCGTGCACCCTTCCAGGTAGCTCACGCTGGCGCCTTCCTCGGCCACGATCAGCGTCCGCTCGAACTGGCCGGTGTCGGCCGCGTTGATGCGGAAGTAGGTGCTCAGCTCCATCGGGCACTTGACGCCCTTCGGGATGTAGCAGAAGCTGCCATCGCTGAACACCGCCGAGTTGAGCGCGGCGAAGAAGTTGTCGCTGTACGGGACGACGCTGCCGAGATACTTGCGGATCAGCTCCGGATGTTCGTGCACCGCCTCGCTGAAGCTGCAGAACACGATGCCGTGCTTCGCCAGCTCCGCCTTGTAGGTGGTGCCCACCGAGACGCTGTCGAACACCGCATCCACCGCCACGCCGGCCAGCATCTTCTGCTCGTGGAGCGGGATGCCCAGCTTGGCGTAGGTCTCGAGCAGCTTCGGGTCCACGTCGTCCAGGGAGCCGAGCGGCGTGGCCGTCTTCGGCGCGGAGTAGTAGCGCACCGCCTGATAGTCGATCGCCGGGTAGTGCACGTTCGGCCAAGTCGGCTCGGTCATCGTCAGCCAGCGACGATACGCCTTCAGCCGCCACTCGAGCAGCCACTCCGGCTCCTCCTTCTTGGCCGAGATCAGGCGCACCACGTCCTCGCTCAGGCCGGGCGGGATCGTATCGGCGTCGATGTCGGTGACAAAGCCGTACTGGTACTCTCGGCCAACGAGGGCCTCGATTTCGCTGCTCATCGCGTCACGCGTCTCCACGCCGGTCACCGGCGTTGCTTGTTGCCAGCTCTGTTGACCGGCGCGCCACCGGCGCCCCGCCCAGCACGTATTCACAGGTGTTGCAGCCCGCCAGGATGTGCTGGCGACGTTCGGCCGGGACCCCGAGCACGTCGGCGATGAACGCCGCCTCGGTGGCACAGATCTCCGGGTACTGCTCCGCCACCGCACGGATCGCGCAATTGTGCTTCCGCAGCACGGGCTGGCCGGTGGTCGGATCCACGTCGGCCTCCGCCATGTAGCCCAGCGACGTCCACAGCTCCGCCACCAGCTGCACCCGCTCGCCGATCGGCAGCTGCTGCAGCGCCGGCGCCGCCTCGGCCGCCAGCACCGTCCACTTCCGCCGGAAGAAGTCCGACACGCCCCCGCGGCCATGTTCGGCGGCGATCGACTCCAGCGTCTCCAGCAACACCGTCGCATACTGGCGCGGGAAGAGCGCTTCACCGCTCCCACTCAGCGAGAAGGCGTGCACCGGACCGCCGACGCCGCGCACCTCGCGCGTGTGGCGCACGATCCCCGCCGCCTCGAGCGTCTCCAGATGGCGACGCATCGCATTGGGCGTGAGGTCGAACCGGGCCGCCAGCTCACGGGCCGTCAGCGGCTGATGTTTCTTCAGCGCCAGCAGCAGTTCGGCCTGGATCCCGCGATAGCCGACCAGTGACGTCCCCATCTCTTCCATTGAGACGAAACTAGTCGGGAATGTCCTTTCGTCAACAAAACTGTTGACGAATCAGAGAGCGGGTTACGTGACCGACTCGAGGGCGGAGAGGTATCCCTGCAGACCCTCATCCCACCGACCCATGCCCGCGTCGCGCCGCTCGTTCCTGGTCTGCCAGGTCCTGTTCAGCCTGTCTCTCCCCGGCTGCGCCAGCGATCCGACCGGCGCGCTGTCGCAGACGCTCCGGGTCGAAGGCGCGCAGGACCGCTGGCGTGGCGCCGGACTGAGGAGCTACAGCTTTAATAGCACGGTGTACTGCTTCTGCCCAGACGAGTACGTCGGCACGAAGCGGGTCACCGTACGCAACGGGCTGGTCACGGCGGTGGTCGACGTGCGCACGGGTGCGTCCAATCCCCTCTCCTGGCGCCAGCCGGTCGACTCCCTGTTCGCTCTCGTGCGGCGGGAGGCGATCCGGCTCCCCGCCTTCCTCGACGTGAGCTACGACGACCGGCTCGGCTTCCCCCGCCGCATTTCCTACGGCGAGCAGGCCATCGATGACGGCGGCACCATCACCATCGACAGCCTGCGAGCCGATCCGTGAGTCGGAGCGACGCGTCGTCGGATCGCAGAGCGTCCGCCCGCACCAACCGGCGGATGGTTTTGGCCTGCCTCGTGTTGGCCGCCGCCGTCTCCGGCTGTCAGCTGGGTCCGACCGAACCGTACCGCACCGCGCGGGAACAGCTCGCGCAGGCGGAGGCTCGCTGGCGGGACCGCGGCTTCACGTCCTACCGCTTCATCAGCGGCATCTACTGCTTCTGCGGCTCGGTGGGCGAGGCGGAAGTGACCGTACTCGACGGCAGCGTCGTCAGCGTGGTCCTGCTCGCCGACGGGTCCAGCCTGCCCACCAGATCCCGGCAATCCGTCGATTCGCTCTTTGCGTTCGTCCGGCGCGAGCTCGATCGCCTGCCGGAGCGACTCACGGTGCGCTACGACCCGATGCTCGGGTATCCGAGTCGAATCGACTGGGGCACGCCGGAGAATGACGGCGGCGGTTCGATCACCGCACGCCAGGTGTCGGGCCTGCGCTGACGTGCCCGGTGCGGCCGTTGCGCGCCCGATGATCTTCCGGCATGGACCTGCACGCGCTCACGGAATCGCCGTTCACCTCCGACGACGGCATCAGCACCTTCCTCGATGCGTTCCACGCCGGTGCATTGCCGCGCTCGGCATGGAATCACCGCGCCCACCTGACGATCGCCCTCTCGCTGGCGCGTGCGCTGGCACCCGCCGATCCGCTGCCCGCGATCCGCGAGGCGATCCTCCGCTACAACGCGTCCGTCGGCATCGTCAGCACCGAGGACTACGGCTATCACGAGACGCTGACCGCTCTTTACTCGCATCTGGTGGTGCTCCATGCGCGTCGCCATCCGTCACCGGTCTCCACCGCGCACGACGCCAACGCACTGATGGAGAGCTGGGGTGACCGCGAAGTGCCGATGCGGTTCTACTCCCGCGAGCGACTGTTCTCCCGCGAGGCGCGCAAGGCATTGATGGCACCCGACCTGGCGCCACTGCCGGAAGACTGATTGGCAGCGCGTCGGGATCGCTACACCGCCTGACGCACCACCGAATGACCATCGGACGCACCCGATCGGCGTTGCACGCGCACCAGTGGTGTGGCGGGGTTCAGCAGCGGTCCGACGTGTCGCGTGGATGACAACAGCGCCGAACGGAATGCGAGCGTGGCGCGTGCGAAGCCGTGATCCTCACGCAGCTCACTCGGCACCAAGCCGGTGTAGCGCTTGAGTGCGTTGCGGAGCGCATTGCCGGATGGATAGCCGACCGTGTGCGCGACCCACTCCACCGACCGGCCCGGTACTTCCAGATATCGCGCTGCGAGCAGCACCCGCGACCACGCCCAGAGTTCGCTCGGCGGCGGAAGCATGGCCTGTTGCATGCGGTTCACCAGCGTCCGTCGATGGACGCCCAATGCACGTGATATGTCATCGATCGTCGGCGCTTCGCTGGCGTGCTCGAGGCAGTAGCGCACCAGCTGCGCGGCCTCGCGCGGCAGTGACCCGCTGACTTCGGCATAGACCTCCTCCGCCAGGCAGCGACGCGACGCGCGCTGCAATGCGAGCCGCAGCACGGTGGCGGTGTCGTCGATACCGGCCACGATCAGCTCGTGTACGCCGGCGCGTGCGAATGTCAGCACCTGCGCCGACATCCCCGGCTTCATCATCACGTGCCCCAGCACCGACAGGCGCGGGAATCTCTCGCGGATGCTGCGAATGATGCGCTCGGTGGGCGCACCCAACGCGTCCGTCGGCTCGATCACCAGCACGTCGAATTGCGTGCGTTGCAGCCCCTGATCGAGCGCGAGGATCGAGTCGAACGCGTGCAGCAATCCCGCCGGTGGCGACGACCCGCTTGGGCGAAGCGCTTCCTGCAGGCGCGCCAGGTCCCGCCGGTCCCGCACCAGGGCGGCCACCGACCGCTCGAGCGGTCGACTCTGCTTCAGTCTGCTGTCGTCGAGCAATGAAAGAGCCACGGGTTTCCCATCCGGTGAGGGTTGTGCCCGCACCGTGTGCGGTGTTCAGCGCCGGCGTCGGCAGAATACGGTCACACCCAATTCAGGACACTGACATGACGACGTTCCGCTTCCGCTCCCTCGGTGCCGCACTCCTCGTGGCTGCGGCGAGCCTCTCCGCTTGCGCCAACGATCCCACAGCACCGCTGGAGTCGGAGTCGACCTCCCCGGTCAGCGCCACCGTCGATTCCACGAAGCGCATCCCGACCGTGCCATGGACGAGCGTTGCCGCGATTCCGACGATCCCTTGGGCCAGCGTCCAGAGCGCCGCGCCGGCGGCGTCCGGGAACTGACCGACGATCAGCGGGCTGCCGCCGTCAGCCCGTTCAGTGAGCGCAGCACGGTGCGGAAATCCTCCGACCGGCGTGTCCTCTTGCGTCGCGTATCCTTCGCTTCCGACTCGACCGGGAGGGCAGGCACATGCCACGCGGCCGAAGCCTGCTCTGCACGGTGGACCAGTTCATGGTAGGAATGCTCGGCTGCCAGTGTCTGCGCCTCGGCCAGCTGCCCCGATGCGGCAGCGTGGTCGCCGAGCCGGTGCAACGAATCGGCGACTTCGATGCCGACGCTGGCGCGCGTGTACGTATCGGGCACGGTCGGCAGCAACGTCGCGATCCCGGTCATGTAGCGACGGGCGTCCGCGAGCCGTCCGACTGCAATTGCCGACTGCAGCGCGCCACTCATGGCATGCAGGCGCACCTTCGGCTGCGACGTCCATTCCATCGCCACCACGTACACCCGCATCGCGGCATCGTGCTCACCGGTCAGGCGGCAGATCTCGGCCATGTTCATCAATGCTTCGGCGCGCGAGTCCGGCGCGATGCAGAGACGCAGCACGTTCCAGCCGTGCACCATCGCCGAGTCCAGGTCACCGGAGGTGAAGCCGCAGTTGAACAGGCCATGGTGCGCCAGTCGGATCAACTCCGGATCGTTGGCGCGCACGGCGTTGGCCAAGGCACGCTCGAACTCCTCGCGCGCCAGCGGATAGTTGCCGCGCGTGAGTGCGATCACGGCCACGCCAAGCAGCGCGCGCGCCACCACATCCATCGCGTCGGATTCGTACCCGAGGTCCATCGCCTCCTGGTACAGGTCGCGCGCCGCGTCCCACACACCCAGCTGACGCACCGCGCGTCCCTGCTGCGACAGCACGTTGCCACGCTGCCGCGGTGACAGGCGCGATCCGAACGACGACAGCAGTCCATGCAGCGTGGCGTACGCCAACTCGAATGCACCGGACAGTTCCTGGTCCACCACCACCGCTTGCGTCGCGATGACCAGTTCCGCCAACGCATGGTCGTGGTCCGTGCCGGGGATCGTCGACGCTTCGTCGTGCAGCGCACGCAATGCACTCGCAGCGCGCAACACCATCGAGTCACGCGTCAGGCCGAGCGCGAGCGCGTGAACGGCCAGCGCATCGGCGGCCTGGATCGCCGTCTGGCGCAACTCCACCTCGCGCAGCACGGCGAGGCGACCCAGCGCATGCGACAGGATCAGCCAGACGTCGTCCTGCGTGCCAACCGCATCGCGCCCGAGGCGCGCCACGTCTGACGCGTATGCCATCGCGACATTCGTGGACGGCAGCAACGTGGACTTCATCGGCTCTTCATCCATCGGCAGACCCGGGGCGGTGAACACGGCAGACCGGTAAAGACTCGGAGAAACCTATCTGCTTCCGACAGGGAAGTCCTGTGAACAGGAGTTTCGGCCGGCGGCGGGCCGGTTGCCACCCCCGGGCGCATCTCCAACCCGAAATGGCGTCGCGCCAGTTATCTTTCGGACATTAGAATCGTATTCGGAGGGTTCTCCACACACGCGACCGACCCCCGAAGTCCCCTTTCAGTTCCGATGGCCCATCTCATCTTCGGCGACCAGACTCGGCCCCTCGGACTAGGCGTCCTGTCCATCGGGAGCGGCGTCGAAGCATCGTGGCGGATCCGCGAGCCTGACCTGTTGCGCCTCCACGCCCTCGTGATGAGCGACGGCAGTGACGGTGGCGCCCCGACCATCAGCCGGGCCAGCAGCGACGCCGAGATTCGCGTCAACGGCGAGCTCCTCACCGGCGAGCCGCACCGGCTGCTGCCGGGCGACGTGATCGTGATGGGGGCACACGAGTTCCATTTCGAGTCCGAGGCGCCACCCTCCGTCACCGGCACCGGGTCGGGGTGGCTGCGCGATGCCCGCCGCGACCGGATCTACGCGCTCGGCCAGGATGTGACGACCATCGGACGCGAGGCCGGCAGCACGGTCCTGCTGCAGGAGCCCGAGGTGGCTCGGCTGCACGCCCGGATCGAGCGCGACGGTGACTCCATCCGTTTGCATCCGGAAGTCGGCTCGCTGATGCTGCTGAACGGGAACAAGGTGGAGAAATCGACCCGGCTGGCGGACGGCGACGCCATCGGCATCGGTCGCACCGTGCTCTGGTTCACGGTGGATCCGCCGGTGCGACGTGCGCTCGAGACCGCCAACGCGATGCGCAACGATCGCTACACCCGCCGCGTCCCGACCGGCAAGCTGGGTGTGGTGGAGCGGCGTGAGGAGCGCGAGGTCCGGCAGCGGAAGCTCTGGCAGCGCGCGATCACGGCCCTCGCCCTGCTGATCCTGCTCGGCATCGCCGGCTTCCTCGCCTGGCAGTACGGCCTGCTCGACACGATCCTGCCCAAGCTCCGCTGAATGCTTCGGAACGTTCAAGTCACTGCCGCCGCCCTGCTGCTCGCCGGCATGGTGGCGTGCCGGTCCGAACCGTCGGAATTGGACAAGGTCGCTGCCGCACCGCAGCCCACCGACCCGGCTGTGCCCGTGGGCACCCCCGATTCCATCCCTGAGGAGCGGCCCGACACCGTCCCGTTGGCGCCCACCGACAGCACCACGTCACTGCTGGCGCTGCTGCCGGCACCGGCTGGTGGTGCGCTGGGCGGGGAGGCGGCCGCGATCGCGGAACGGGCGGTTTTCGTCCCGCGCATCCAGCGCTGGTTCATGGCCCGGATGGTGGACAGCGCACCTGCGATGGACATCGGCCGCATCGACGGCGGGATCGGCACCACCCCCGCTGCGCGCGCGGCGCTGGCGCAGGTACTGGCGGAGCGCAGTCCGATCAAGCCCGGCATGTCGTTCATCATGCATGGGCGCGGCGGCGCCGTGGTGGCGACCGTGGTCGAACTGCGCACCAGCGGGCGCCGCATCGTGGCGCGCCTCGACGCCCCGGCCTTCGACAGCACCGAGCGTGTCCGGGCGCTGGAATGGCGCGGAGTGCCGGCGGTGCCGCCGCACGCGGTGACCCGCACCGAATGCGCCACCGGCGACAGCGCCGCCGTCGAGGCGTCGATCGCGCGCTACGTGCCCGCCAAGGACACGGCGGTGAGCGTGCTGCGCGGCTGCTTCGGCCGCTTCCGTGCGCTGGTCACCGTGCGCCCGTTGGAGATCACGCCGGAAAGCGTCGAACGGGTGGTGTTGGTGCGCGCCGATGGACGCACGCAGCGCGGGCGGCTGCGCGACCTCTCGTATCCGTTGCACGAGTTGCAGTCGGTGCTGGACGTGGATGGCGATGGCACGCAGGAGATCATCGTCCGCAGCTTCCGTCCCGCCATGGAAACCTGGGCCGCGCTGCGCATGACCGACTCCATCGCCTTCACGCGATTCGCCAGCGGCTTCACGATCGAGCGACGTTAGAAAATTCTCGCAGGCTGTGGTGGCGCATCCCGCTTGTGCGATGATGCGCGGGCGGCAGCATATCCCTGTGCTGCCACGTAGCGTGACCAGCACCACCGTCCGCCATCTCACCACCCTGTTCGGAGCGTTCCCGATGCGTCGACTTCTCACCGCCGTGCTGGCACTGTCGGTTGCCGCACCGGTGCCCGCCCAGCGGCCCGCCGTGCCCACGCCGGCCAGCATTCTCGGGTTCGAGCCGGGGACCGATCGACGGCTGCCGAGCTGGAAGCAGGTCACCGACTACTTCGCCGCGCTCGATGCGGCCAGCCCGCACGTGCAGGTGCGCACGCTTGGCAAGACCACGCTCGGCCGCCCGTTCATCGTCGCCTTCATCAGTGACTCGGCGAACCTGGCCAACCTCGAATCGCTCCGGCAGGTGCAGCAGCAGCTGCTCGATCCGCGCAAGCGCACCGCCGCCGATCGCGAGCGGCTGCTGAGCACCGGCCGCAACATCGTGCTGATCACGTCGAGCATCCACTCGACCGAAGTGGGCGGCTTCTCGTCGCCGCTGGTGATCGCCGATCGCCTGCTGCGCAGCGACACGCCGGAAGCACGCGAGATCCTGAAGGAAACGATCATCATGCTGGTGCCGAGCCAGAATCCTGATGGCGTGGACATCGTCGGCGACTGGTATCGCAGCACGCTGGGCACGCCGGCAGAGGGCACCCAGCCACCGCAGATCTACCATCACTACACGGGGCACGACAACAACCGTGACTGGTATGCGTTCACGCAGGTCGAGCAGCGCATGGTGCTCGACTCGCTGTATTCGCCCTGGACGCCGGCGATCGTCAACGACATCCACCAGCAGGGTGCCAACGGCGGCCGCATCTTCATCCCGCCGTACATGGACCCGGTGGAGCCGAACATCGACCCGGTACTGACTGCCAGCACCAATGCGCTCGGCATGAGCATGGGATGGCGCATGATCGCCGAGGGCAAGACCGGCATCGCCACCAACGCATCGTACGATCAGTGGTCACCGGCGCGGCAGTACTCGCTCAACCATCACGGCGTGCGCATCCTCACCGAGACGGCGAGCGCGCGACTGGCATCGCCGATCGACATCCCGTTCGCACAACTCGGCACTGCGCGCGGCTACGATGCACGCGTGTCGTCGTGGAATTTCCCCGCCCGCTGGCCGGGTGGCCGCTGGACGTACGGTGACATCGTCGCCTACCAGGCCAGCGCCTCGTGGGCCATGCTGGCGTCGGTGGCACGCGATCGCCGGCAGTGGCTGGAGAGCTATCTCTCGGTGGCCGATCGTGCCATGGCCGCCGATCACCCGTGGACCACCACTGCGGTGCCATCCGCGTTCGTGATCCCTCGCGACCAGAACGACAGCCAGGCCGCGCAGCGGTTGATCTGGACGCTGCAGCACGGCCAGGTGGAGGTGTACGAATCGAGTCCGGCCGGGAGCTGGATCGTGCCCACCATGCAGCCGTTCGGCTCGTACGCCAAGGCGCTGCTGGAGCGTCAGCAGTATCCGAACCTCAGCGAATATCCGGGCGGGCCGCCGAAGCGTCCCTACGACGTCACCGCGCACACACTGCCGCTCCTGTTCGGTGTGCAGGTGGATGCCGTCAGCGGCGCCGCGCCGGCGATGGGTGCGCTCGCAGCGCCGATGGCGGAGCCGACGTTCAGCGTCGCCGGGTTGAGCGGCAAGTCGCCGAAGCGCATCGGCCTCTATCGCAGCTACAACGGCTCGATGGACGAAGGCTGGACACGCTGGATGTTCGACGTCAACAAGATTCCGTATCGCAGTGTGCTGGACGGAGAGATGCGCGCCGGCAACCTGAAGGCGCGGTTCGACGTCATCATCCTCCCCGACCAGAACGTGGCGCAGCTGAAGCGCGGACTCGGCGCGCCGTATCCCGATTCGCTGCGCGGCGGGCTGGGTGATGCCGGTGCCGCCAGCCTGAAGGCGTTCGTGAACGCCGGTGGCACGCTGATCACGTTCAACGATGCCAGCGAGTACGCGATCGAGACGCTGGAGCTTCCGGTGAAGAACATCCTGTCGGGCGTGAAGAACACCGAGTTCTACGCGCCGGGTTCACTGCTCGCGATCACGCTCGACAAGGCTCACCCGGTTGCGTCGCGGATGACGGCACCGGTGCCGGCGGCGTGGTTCGAGGACAGTCCGACCTTCGAGATCACCGACCCGTCACGCGCAGTGGCGGTGGCATCCTACGCGGCCAGCGGCGACCTGCTGCTCTCCGGCTGGTTGCAGGGCGGCGCACGTCTCAACGGCAAGGCGGCGCTGGTGGACGTGACGGTGGGCAAGGGCCACGCCATCCTGTTCGGCTTCCGTCCGCAGTATCGCGGGCAGAGCATGAACACGCAGCCGCTGCTCTGGGGCGCCATCCTGCGCTGATGGTCACCATGGCGTCACGTCGGCACCGCGTGACGCCATCGCTCTGTGCTTCGCCCCGTCAGCAAGACGCTGACGGATTCACTCAGGCGCCGAGCTGCTGCAGCACGCGTCGCAGGCGCGTCCGCAGCATGCTGACTTCGAATCGCGTCGAGCGTGCATCACGGTGCAGGCGACGACCCGCCGCGTCGGTCCAGCGATAGAGCGTCGAGTCGCGAAACCAGACCTGCTCCACCTTGGAGGCGGCGCCGGTGCGCAACGACTCGAGCCGCGCACCGACACATGCGCCGTCGTGCAGCCAGTAGATGTCCGAGGTGTGGAACCCGTCACCCGTCACGTCGAGGTGCACGCGCTGCCATGCACCCGCGGCGCGCCACGCGGTCACGGTGCCGACGGCACCGGCGCCGAGGTCCACCGGCTGCGTCACGCGCTGCATGCGCGCCGTGTCGCGATCGACGGCTGCGATGAATTGCCCCAGCTGCGCCAGCGTGGCGGCAGTGTCACCCGGCGCACTCACCTGCAGCGGCACCGCCACCAACGGCGGCTCCTTGCGTGCCGCCGGCTCACGTTCGGCTTCGGGCCCGCAGGCGGCCGCTCCGGTCGCCAGCAGCGCGAGCAGCCAGCGATGCTGCCGAACCGTCACCTGGTCGCGCCGCTCACGCCGTGGCGCCGGCCATGCGCCGGCGTCGGGCCTCGCGAAAGCTGCGGATGCAGAGCACCAGGAACACGAGGCAGATCACGAACATCGCGGCCTGCACCTGCGTGGCCAGCGGCCGCGCCACCGTACCGCCGCTGGCCATCGTGACGATGCCGAGCGCCCCGCGCGCCGAGCCGAGCACACCGAGCAGGGCCAGCACCGACGCGCCGTGCATGGCGTGCTTCTTCAGGTCGGGCTTGAGCGCCAGCACGCCGCACAACTCGAGCAGCGTGCCGAATGCGAGCGGGATCAGCGCCGTCAGGCTGCGGGTATCGGTGAAGAAGTAGCCGAGGATGCCGAGCAGCGAGAGGAGGCTACCGGTGACGATCGTGACGATGGGCATGGGCTGGTCCGTGTGAATGGCCGCGCGGCCGCTGACTCGGCGCGATGCGACCGGCGGTAGTCTAGTCGGCCGAGGAGCGGCCTTTCACTCCGCGCGGCACCGGCGCGCCCGGGTCCACGAGCCGCGCCTGCGCCGGTGACTGACGGACGGGGTCACGCGTGGCGCCGCGTCCGGTAAATTCTGCATCGTCCGCATCGGCTCGCCCACCCGTTCCGCCTGCCTTCCCATGACCCTCGACGAGTATCAGCAGCTCGCCGCCCGCACCATCGGCACCCGCACCCATGCCGACCAGCTGTCGAACATGGCCCTTGGCCTGGCCGGCGAAGCGGGCGAGACGGCCGACATGCTGAAGAAGCATCTCTTCCACGGCAAGCCGCTCGACAGCGACGAGGTGATCAAGGAGCTGGGCGACGTCATGTGGTACGTGGCGGGCATGGCTACGGCGATCGGCGTCTCGCTGGATGACGTGGCGCAGCGAAACGTGGACAAGCTGCGCAAACGCTACCCTGACGGCTTCTCGACAGAAGCCAGCGCCCGGCGCGCGGACGTCGTTGCGTAATCTCGGTGTTGTTTGTTGCGTTGCTGGCGCAATCATGGCTTCAGCGTGTCGGAGCGTGGGCAGTCCCGGCACCGTGGACATGTCTCGGCCCGACGTGCGTCGCCCGGCACCGGAACAGACCGGCGACGTCGCAGACTCCACCTTCTTCGACGCCGCGAAGGGGGTGGTCACCCTCGATGACCTGGCGCTCCTCCGCGGTCGCTCGTTGATCGTGCCGGTGGTGGGTCGCTACCCCGACGACGTCGGCCGCACCTTCCGCGACGGGCGGAGCGGCGGCCGGCAGCACAACGCCGCCGACATCATGGCACCGCGCGGCACCCTCGTGGTCAGCGCCGACGACGGTGTCATCCGCCGACTCAGCAACAACGCGCTCGGTGGCATCACCATCTACGCCACCGATCCCGAGGAGCGCTTCGTCTACTACTACGCGCACCTGGACGGGTACGCGCCCGAGCTGCGGGTGGACCAGCGTGTTCGGCGGGGCGACGTGCTCGGTTACGTTGGAACGACGGGGAATGCGCCGGCCAACGTGCCGCATCTCCATTTCCAGATCATGCGGCTGCTGGATCGTGATCGCCTGTGGGACGGCGTGCCGATCGATCCGAAGCCGTTTCTCCAGCTCCCGGGAGCGTTGCGATGACCATGACCGGCAAGGACCGCGCGGCGCTGCGCGGCGAAGCGCACCACCTCGTGGCCGCGGTGCACATCGGTCACCAGGGGCTGACGGAGACCGTCATCGCCACCGTGGACGATGCGCTGCGGACCCGCGAACTGGTGAAGATCCAGCTGGCCAAGACCACCGACGAGACGCCGCGCGCCGCTGCCACTCGCCTCGCCGAGGCCACCAGCGCCGAGGTGGTGCAGGTGATCGGGCGCACCTGCACGCTGTATCGCTGGAATCCGGACCTGACGCGCAAGGGCGGCGTTCCGCCCTGGCGCAGCTGAGCGCCAGCGGATCGTGATGCGTGCACCGACGCGCACCGGTTGCGTCGGCGCAAAAATCGCGTAAATCCATCAGCGCCGGCAGCGACCGGTTACTTCCGTCGGGATGCCTCCCGCCGTGCACGCCCTGAGCCCTTCAATCGTCGGATCGCACACATGCCGTACGTGATCACCGAAGCCTGCATCAACACCAAGGACAAGGCGTGCGTGGACGTCTGTCCCGTGGACTGCATCTACGAGGGCCCGGACCAGCTCTACATCCAGCCCGACGAGTGCATCGACTGCGGCGCGTGTGAGCCCGAGTGCCCGGTGACGGCCATCTTCCCCGAGGAAGACGTGCCGGTGACGATGCAGAAGTACGTGCAGATCAATCGCGACGTGTTCAAGAGCGCCACGCCACCCGGCCGCCCCACGCGCTGAGTCGTCGCGCGGGACCGGCGCCGCGGCGATCCCTCAGGATCGCCGCACCGCCACGTCGAGGAACTCGCCGATCGCCGCATTCACCACCGTCGGCTGCTCCAGCGGCGAGAGGTGTCCGGCTCCTGGCACCGTGACCAGTCGTGATCCGGGAATCCCGGCCGCCATCGCGATCGCATCCGCCGGCGGCGTGGTGGTGTCTTCGTCGCCGACCAGGATCAGCGTGGGTACCGTGATGGTGCCCAGCGTGGGCGTGGAGTCAGGCCGCTCCATCAGCGCCTGCACCGCGGCCACGACGCCGCTCGCCGGGGCCCGGCGCAGCATCACCTCGACCCGCTCCACCACCGCCGGCGACTCGCTGCGTGTGGTGGCGCCGAGTTGGCTCGGCAGCATGTCCGGGACCACGGCACCCACGCCGTCCTGCGTCACGGTGTCGATCAGCGCCCGCCGCTTCTCCCGCGCCGCCTCGGTGTCGGCCGGCGCCTTGGTGTCCATCAGGATCAGCGCGCGCACGCGCGCCGCGTGGCGGCGCCAGAACGCGAAGGCGACGTAGCCGCCCATCGACAGACCGCCGATCACCGCCCGCTCCACCCCGGCCGCGTCGAGCATCGGCTCCAGCGCGTCGGCATAGGCGTCCATGCTGGCGCTCGGCAGCGGTGATGAGCGCCCGAAACCCGGCAGGTCGGGCATCAGGATCCGGGTGTCCGGAAAAGCGTGCTCGGCCGCTGCGAGCTGGGCGGACCAGAGCCCGCGATCGTGCGGAAAGCCGTGCAGCAGGACGAGCGTGATGGCGGCGCGGTGTGACCCGGTTTCGTCCCAGGACAGCGTGCCGTGCGAGAGTGCGAGGGTGTGCTCCATGCCGCAATCTGCCACAACGTCAGCCCGGGAGCCCCGGTTCGGTTATGCTTCCCACATGCCACCACGCCCGCCCAGCCACGTCATGCAGTACCTCGATACCGCTGCGGCGGTGGCCGATTTTGCCGCAGAGATCGCTCAGGCGCCAAGCATCGCTCTCGATACGGAAGGGGCGAGCTTCCATCGCTTCGTGGATCGCGTCTACCTGATGCAGCTGTCGACGCGCACGGCGACGGCGATCGTGGACCCGCTGCCGACGGGCGACCTGTCCGCGCTCAAGCCGCTGGTCGAGAGCCCCGACATCGAGATCGTCTTCCACGACGCGGATTACGACCTGCGCCTGCTGCGGCAGGATTACGGCTGGGCGACTCGGCGCATCTTCGACACCCGCATCGCGGCGCAGCTGCTCGGCTACAAGGCGTTCGGCCTCGCCGCACTGCTGGAGCAGCACTTCGGCATCGCGCTCGACAAGAAATTCCAGCGCGCCGACTGGAGCCTGCGTCCGCTCAGTGCCGGCATGCTGGAGTACGCATCGCAGGACACGATGTATCTGCTCGCCCTGCGTGACATCCTGCACGCGGAGCTGGAGGCGAAGGGACGCCTGCCGTGGGCGGCGGAGGAGTTCACGCGGCTCGAGCAGACGCAGTGGTCGTCCGAGGACGCGACGCAGCTGTACCTGAAGGTGAAGGGTGCCCGCGACCTGAAGCGCCGTGAGCTGGCGGTGCTGCGCGAATTGGTCCCATGGCGCGACGGTGTCGCGAAGGAACTGGACCGCTCCACCTTCCGCGTGGTGAGCAACGACGTGCTGCTCGAGATCTGCCGCGTGCAGCCGACCACCAAGCAGGCGCTCGGCGTGATCAAGGGCATGCCGCGCGGTGTGCTCGACCAGCGCGGCGACGTGGTGCTGGCCTGCGTGGCGCGTGCGATGGCGCTGGACGAGTCGGACCTGCCGAAGTTCCCGAAGGCCCCGCGTTGGGAGAAGGATCCCGAGTTCGACGACCGCGCCGCCCGCCTGCGTGCGGTGCGCGACGAGGTCGCGACGCGCCTCGAGCTCGACCCGGGCGTGCTCTGCTCCCGCGAGAAGCTGGAATCGATCGCGCGTCGCCTGCCGACCACGATGGCGGAGCTCTACGAAACCCCCGACCTGCGCCGCTGGCAGGCCGACCTGCTCGGTCCCGGCGTGCTGCGCGCGCTCAAGGTCCCCAGCAGCATCTCGTCCGCCGCCGCCTCCGCCGCCGTCGCCGCGCCAGCCGCGTCCGCACCGGTCGTCGCCAGCAACGATTCGCCGTATCGCGACTGAGTTCTGCGCGGTTCGAACTGCTTCACGGCGGATCGCAGAACTGCAACAGCCGCAGAACGGAACGGCCGCAGGGCGCCTTTGCGAAACGCAGTCCCACATGCTCATGCCCTTCTGCGGCCGTTCCGTTCTGCGGCTGTGCAGTTCTGCGATCAGCCGTTCGCTGTTGCCGTGCTGCGATCAGCCGGTCGCCGTTGCAGTCATCATGAACCGCTGAGGACTTCGAGCGACGTGCTACTGCGCGATCGTGCGCGTGACGCCGTCACCGGTGCGAAGCCAGCCGGTGCGCGGGCTTTCGACGCCGACGCGGTCGATCCAGCTGATCCAGTAGCCGACGCCTTCGCCGGACGCGGAGGCCACGGCGAGCGTGAGCGTGGTGCCGTTGGCCGGCTGCACGTCGCTGCTCCAGGTGCGGCCATCCCAGCGTGAGATGACCCAGCTGCGTGCCACCTGCGTCGCGGGGGCGTTGGCGATCAGGAACGTGGCGCCGGTGCGGAGGTCGCGCTCCTCGCGGACCAGCGGTGCCGACAGCGTGGCGGTAGGACCGGCGGAGAGCCACGGCGATGCCGGCACCAGGGCCGGTGCCGCGTACGTCTCGCGGATCAGCCGCGCCGACAGCGCATCACGCTCGGCGCGCGAAGCCGCGCTGCCGGTCGCGGGCATGAACACCGACATGCTGAAGTGCACGTTGCCGGTGGTGTTGCCCTGCCGGCGGGTGACGTCGATCTGGTTCACCAGCTCATCGGCCGTCCACGCCCCGCCGCCACCAACGCGACTGGTGTAATTGCCCGGCCACATGTGGCGACCCTTCACGTTCTCCGAGGCCCACCAGCGCAGCAATGACGGATACGGCTGGCCATCCTTCGCGATCGGCCAGTAGAGCTGGGGCGAGGCGTAATCGAGCCAGCCCTCACGCAGCCACTTCCGCGAGTCGCCATACAGCTCGGCGTAGCTGTCGAAGCCGCGCACGTCGGCGGGATAGCCCGGGCGCCAGATGCCGAACGGGCTGATGCCCACCTTCACCCACGGCTTCGCCGCCTTCACGCGCTCGTACATCTGCCGCACGAAGGTGTCCACGTTGGCGCGGCGCCAGTCGTCGCGCTCCAGCGAACCGCCGCGCGAGGTGTAGGCGCCGTAGCTCGCATCGTCGGGGAAGGGAATCAGCGCCCCGCGACGATCGCGTTCCTTGTACGGATAGAAGTAGTCGTCGATGTGCACACCATCCACGTCGTAGCGGCGCACCACGTCCACGATCACCGCCACCGACTTCGCGATCACCGCCGGCTCGCCCGGATCCATCCACAGGTAGCTGCCGTACCGCTTCACCTGCGCCGGCTGCGCCGCCGCGATGTGCGTCGGATCGAGCGGCGTCTTGTCGCTCGGATGGCGCGCACGATACGGGTTGAACCAGGCGTGCAGCTCCAGGCCGCGCGCATGCGCCTCGCGGATCACGAACGCCAGCGGATCCCAGGCCGGGAACGGTGCGCGCCCCTGTGCGCCGGTGAGATACGCCGACCACGGCTCCAGCGTGGAGGGATAGATCGCATCGGCTGCCGGTCGCACCTGAAAGACCAGTGCGTTCATGCGCAGCTCACGCGCGCGGTCGAGGATCGCGATCAGTTCCTGCTGCGACTGCGCGGTGGTGAGGTCACGTCGCGACGGCCAGTCGATGTTGTCCACCGTGGCCACCCACGCCGCGCGGAATTCACGGGGCACCGCCGGGGCCTGGGGCAGCGACGTGGCGCCGCGCAACTCGGTCGGCGCGTCCACGCGGCGTGGATCCACCATCACCTCGCCCGGTTGCGCGGGTGTCGGCGTGGCCGGCTGTGGTGCCGGTTGCGGTGCGCGTTGCGGCACCGGCGGCACGGGCACGGGTGCCGGAGTGCGCGCGCAGGCGCCGGCGACGAAGGCGATCAGCAGCGATCGGGAGGCAGCACGCATGTCGGTCATTGCTTCGGGGCGGCAGGCGGCGCCTTCGGCGGCGCGCCTGCGGTCAGGGCGAGGCTCACACGTTCCACCTGCTCCTCGTTTTCACTGAGCAGGATCGCGAGCAGGTTGTCGTTCACGAGCATGGTGGGTGTACCCGGCCAGGTGGTGACGGTGTCACCCCGCGGCCGCGCCGACGCGCTGTCGAGCGCGGCGAAGTCGGCATGGCGCGTCACGCTGTCGCGGTAGCGGAAGACGTGGATCGTCGCCGCGCCCAGTCGCCAGGTCTGGCCGGCGATGCGGAGGAACGGAAAGCGCACCGTGTCACCGCGTTGCGGCGCCAATCCGGCGCGTTCGAGCCGATCGAACACGGTGCACGACTCCCAGTGCCCGGTGCCGGGACAGGTCGGTAGTGCCGCCGGTCCGCTGTAGCCGCTCGGCGCGTCGCGCGTGACTCGCGCAGGCTGGCCCTTCGGCTCCGATCGCCCACAGGCGGCCATCAGCAGGCCGGCGATCAGTGACGTCACAAGCCTGCCGCTACACCACACCGCCATCAGGTGATGTCTTCCGCGATCAGGAAGTCGGGATTCTCCGCGTGCGCCATGAAGTAGCCCAGGATGCCTTGCACCGCGCTGCTCCCCATGTCCTCCGCCAGGAAACCGTCCAGGTCCGGCACGTCGAACAGCTCCATGTACGTGAACGGAAGCGGGCCCTCACCCATCATGCGCTTCGTCACGTGATGATTCACGTACGACGAAATGCGCGTGATGCCGCGCATCACCGGATAATCCGTGTCACGCACCCAGGCCTGGTAGTCGGCATCGGTGACACCGGGCTTCAGCGTGTACGTGATGATCAGTCGGGCCATCGGTCGCTCCGGTCGTGGTCAACAGCTGCCCGGCGCGTTGCCGTGCGACCAACAGTATCGCCAAAAGACCGCCGGCGAATGCCACGCGGACTCAGAAGCCCAGATACGTCCGCACACGCGGCTCGATGCGATCCGGCGTCCATGGCGGTGACCAGATCAAGTTGATCTTCACGTCGCCCACGCCGGCCACGGTGCGCAACTGCTTCTCCGCCTCACCCATGATCTCCGGACCCGACGGGCAGCCGGGCGACGTGAGCGACATGTCCACGTTGATGTCGCTGCCATCCACCTGGATGTCGTAGATCAAGCCAAGATCGACGATGTTCAGGTTCAGTTCCGGGTCCTTCACGCGGCGCAGCACCAGCTTGGCCTGGTCGAGCGTCACTCCGCCGACTGCAGGTGCCTCCGACTCCGACGCGCCGGTGGCATCGGGGCTGGTCGTCGGGCTCTCGGTCGGAATCTCAGGCTGTGTATCCATGGGGAGCAATCTACTCGGCTTCCGTCGATCAAGGCCACGCGACAGCCGCCGAGATCGCCTGCGCGCGATCAGGTGGACAAAAAAAACCGCCGTCCTGTCGACAGGACGGCGGGGCAGGATGGTGCGGGGTGGCGCGAAATCAACGCGACTTCTTGCGGGTCGACGCCTTCGGCTTGCTGGCGGTGCGCGCCGAGGCGCTGCGACTGGATGCACGCTGCCGGCTGCGCGACGACGCCGTGGCCTTGCCCTTCCGCGCCGAGGTGGTGCGGGTGGACACGGCTGCCACCCGACCGCGGCGGGCCGATGCGGAACGTGTCGACACCTTGCCCTTCGACGAGCTGCGGCAGGCTGCGGCGCGGCGGGCCTTGGCGCTGCGTCCGGCCGACTTGCGAGCCAATGCGCGTCCGCGGCTCACCGTGCAGCCGGTGGAGCGGTAGCGACGGGCTTCCGGCGCCGGGTTCCAGCCGGTGGCGTAGTCGGCGCGGAACTCCGGGTCGTTCTCGAGCATCACCGCCACGTCGGGCGCGGTCACGGCCCATGCCGAGGCGTCGGCGAGGTCGGCACGCACATCCGAGATCACGCGCTCCGGACGACGGGCGCGCGACTCGAAGACACGATTGGTGAGCAGCACCACGAACATGTCGCGTTCCGGATCGATCCAGATCGACGTGCCCGTGAAGCCGGTGTGTCCGTACGCGCGCGACGACATGTAGCGCCCGCAGCCGACGCCGTTGTGGCCGGCGCAGGTGTCCCAGCCGAGTGCACGCGACCCAGCCGAGCGCGCAGTGAAGCGCTCCACCGTGCTGTCGCTGATGATGCGCTTGCCGAGATAGACGCCCTTGTTGAGCATCATCGTGGCGAATACGGAAAGGTCGCCGGCGGTGCTGAACAGGCCTGCATGGCCGGCCACGCCGCCCAGTGCATGCGCATTCTCGTCGTGCACGTCGCCCTGCAGTGAATAACCACGCACCGACATCGTGGCCGTCGGCGCGGTGCGCTCACGCACGTTGGCCGGCACGCGATACCAGGTCTCCGTCATGCCGAGCGGTGCGAACACCTTGTCCTGCAGCAACTGATCGAGCTTCTGGCCGCTGACACGCTCGGCGATGAAGCCCAGCACGTCGGCGCCGAGATCGGAGTAGATGTACTGCGTGCCCGGTGCGTTGACGAGCGACGTCTCCAGCACCATGCGCTGCGCATCGGCAGGCGACCAGGCGAGGCGCCACAAGTCGCGGCCCGCCGGCAATCCGCTGCGGTGCGTGAGCAGGTCGCGAACGGTGACTTGATCCTTCAGGCCACCGGTGAACTCGGGGAAGAACGTGCTGACGCGATCGTCGAGCTTGATCCGCCCTTCATCGTACAGCAGCATGATGGCGGTGGTGGTGCCGATCACCTTGGTCAGGCTGGCGAGATCGTAGACGGAGCGGTCGGGCGAGACGCTGGGCGCGTTGGCGCCCCACGACAAACGTCCGAATCCTTCCGAATACACGGCCGAGCCACGACGACCCACCACCACGGCGGCGCCGGGGAATCCACCTTCAGCGATGCCGCGGCGGACGACGCGTGTGATCGCATCGAGGCGCAGCGCACTCATCTCGACGCTTTCCGGACTTGCCTTGGGAAGGCCATCGCCGATCACGGCTGCCGGATACGCGGGCAATGCCGTGAGGCTGAACGCAATGGCACTGGCAAGTCTTGCGATCACGGAGACTCCTGGGAACGCGCTGCGGCAGGACGTGCGTGGGCGACAATACGAGAACATCGACCGCTCGGCCCCAAGCCGACAGTCGATGGGTTGGTCACGTATGAGACGACGCTGTCGGCCGAACGTTCCGCCGGCACCCGTTGAGTCATGGTACGAAGCGCTCGAGGTCGCGTCAAGTGTAACCCTCACAGCGGTTTGCGTGCTCTCACGTGAGGTCCGGTGCCAAGCCGTCCGGATCGCCCCGATGGTGAATCCCCGCGCCGGGCGATTCCGTTGTCAGGTGGTTCCTCCGCCGGCCCGCCATCTGCGCCGGCCGGTAAACCCTTCGCGAAGGTGTCGTGTCCCATGGCCGATGAGCACATCGCTTCAGCTGCGGAAACACCCGCCCGCCCAACCGTTCGACCGCCAGGCGCCGTTGACGACCGATGAGGAGTTGATCGCGCGCGCCGTCGCCGGGGATGAACTGGCGATGCGGGCGCTCTGGGCCGAGCACGCGCCACGGGTGGACGCCGTGGTGCGGAGGCTGGTGCACGACACCGATGAGGCGGCGGACATCGCGCAGGAGGTCTGGATCCAGATCTTCCGCGCCCTGCCCACCTTCCGCGGCGACGCCCAGTTCTCGACCTGGGCTCACCGGATCGCGGTGAACCGGACGCTGAACGCCCTGCGCCGTGCTCGCCGACTGATGGGGGTGCACGAGGAACTCACGGAGGACACCGCCATGGTGGAGGACGACGTGGAGCAGCCGTTCGTGCGGGAATCCATCACCCGGGCGCTGGACCGGCTTCCACCGGGAGCGCGCACGGTGTTCGTCCTCCACGACGTGGAAGGTTTCACGCACGAGGAGATTGCAGACCAGCTCGGCATCACGGCGGGCGGGTCGAAATCCCAGCTGTTCAAGGCGCGAGCACGCCTGCGCCGACTGCTGTCGCCGTTGATGGACCACCTCTCTACACCGACCCTGGATGAAGGATATGCCGCACCTCTCGCCTGAACGGATCGCCGCACTGGTCGATGAACCGACGACCGGCGCCGAGCGGACCCATTTCGAGCAGTGCACCCGATGCCGTGCCGATTTCGTCGCGATGCGCCGCATCGTGGAGGCGGCCGGCGCGGAACGTGAGCGCCCGATCGCACCGCTGCTGCCGTGGCAGCAGTTGGCCGGCGCGCTCCGCGACGAAGGCTTGCTGGGTGGACAGCGGACGACGCTGACGGTGTCTTCGGCGCCGGTGGACGTGCGCCCGATCACCTCGGCTCCGAGCCTGGTGGTCGAGCCGCGGCGTCGTCCCCTGGCGCCGTGGGTCCGCATGGTGGGCATGGCGGCGGCCGCCGGACTGCTCGTCACCGCGGGCGTGGCCGGTGGACGGTTCACGTCGGGCATGGGTGCCGCGGCGCCCGAGGCGGGGACGGTCAGTGCGGTGCGGCCGACCACGCCGGGCATTCCGCTCACCAGCGTGGCGCAGTTCCGCTCTCCGGACGATGCCCGCGCCACGCTGCACTCGGCGGAGCAGGTGTACAGCGGGGCGCTGCTCTGGCTGGCGGCGCACGACAGTGCGCTGGCACCGCGCCAGGTGGCCGGTTCGGCGGCCGCCGCGATGAACTACCGCGAGCGGCTGGAAGTGCTCGACGCGGCGATGGCCACTGCCCGCCGCGCCCTCTACGAAGCGCCGGATGATCCGGTCATGAATCGCTACTATCTCGCGACGCTTGGCGCGCGTGAGGTGACCCTGCGTCGCCTCACCACCGTGCTGCCGGCCTCGCAACAGGTGCTGGAGTACTGATGATGATGGGACGGACGACCAGCCTGCTCTTGGTGCTGGTGTGCAGTGCAATGACGCTCGGCGCGCAGGATGGCGGCGATGCGGAGGCGAAGTCGCGCGAGCTGTCGCAGCGCATGCGGCGTACGCTCGGGCAGCAGTCGCGTGAATTGTCACGCATGCAGCGTGAGCTGGAGCGCGCCACCCGTGCCGATGGCCGGGTGCGTGACTCCATCGTGCGCGTGACGTCGAAGCGCATCGCCGAGCTGGCAGGTGAGATCGCACGGGTGCAGATGGAGGCGGATCGGGTGCAGTCGGGTGACGTGGATGCCGAGACGCGTGCCGCGTTGACGGCGCAGATCGCGAGTGCACAGGCGATGGCGAACGTGACGCGCGCGCTGGCGGGACAGCAGCGACAGCTGATCTTCAGTACGCGCGCCGCACCGCGTGGATACCTCGGAGTGGTGCTGGAAAGCGAGCAGCGCACGCGCATCCGCAACGGCAAGGTGTTCACCGAGTTCGTGTCACCGTCGGTGGTGCTGTCGGTCACGGCGGGCAGCCCGGCGGCGAAGGCCGGCATCGAGGCGGGTGACACCATCACCGCGCTGGGGCGCGCGCCGCTGCCGGGCGAGGTGCTGATGTCGGAGGTGGTGAAGCCGGGCGAGAAGCTGCCGGTGAAGCTGCGCCGTCGTGGTGGGGAGCGGGTGGTGAACGTGGTGGTGGGCAACGATCCCAACGCCGTCACCGCACCGTCGATCTCGTATTACGACATGAACGGCGAGACGATGCGGGTGTGCAATGGCGACAATTGCTCGACCATGATCGCCGGGATGCGTGGGCAGCCCGGCGTGCCGGGGAACGTCACCGTCACCGTGCCGCCCGCACCGCCCGGCGTGGCGACGACCCCACGCGCGACACCCGCCCCGGCCCCGGCACCGGCGGTGCGCGTCTTCGAGCGGGGCGCCACGTGGTCGGCGACGGACTACACCTTCGGCGGCGCGATGATGACGTCGATCAACAGCGACCTGGAAGGGTTGACCGGGGTGGACGAGGGGATCCTGGTGCTGCGCGTGGCGCCGGGCACACCGGCCGCCGAATCGGGGCTGCGCGGTGGCGACGTGATCATCCGCGTCAACGACGACGATTGCGAAGGAGTGCGCGACCTGCAGCGGGCGGTGCAGCGGGCCTCGTCACGCGGTGGGCGCAGCGTGTCGCTGGTGGTGAACCGCAAGAAGAAGGACCAGGCGATCACGCTGCAGTGGTGATCGCGCGCCGCACCGGCGGCGCAGGATTCACCGGGCGGGCATTGCGGGCACGAGTGGCCGCGATGCCCGCTGTTGCATCACCACCGAACCCGGTGGCACGCTGTAGAGCAGCTGCGCGGTGGCCCTGTCGGCGATCGTGATGGCGCGGGCGCGAATGCGCGGCGCCATGATGACGGTGGTGTCGGCGGCGTGATCGAGCCCGATGCCGTGCCCGATCTCGTGGATCGCCAGCGCGCGGACCACCGTCGGGTCCAGCTGACCCGAGGCATCACGGCGCATGGTCGCCAGCTGCACGTCGGCGCGGATGATCCAGAACTTCGCATCGCGCACCACCTTGGTGCGCCCGAGGACCGGGTCACCGCGGAAGTCGGTCACCCACGACACGGTCACGTCGGCGAGCGCGGAGTCGGAGACGAAGGCGAAGCGAACCGGCAGCTCCACCCCCTCCCAGATCGTGAATGCCTCGCGCACGGCCTGCAGGTAATCGTCGCGCACGTGGCCTGACGATTCGGGACCCTGGTCGCTGACGAACACCCGCAGCGGGGTGGCGCGACGATCGGGCCAGCGCTGCAGCGTGCTGTCGGAGAGCAGCAGGATGTCGGGGATGAAGGTGCCACTGCTGCGCGACGTGATCAGCGCGCGCGTGTCGGCGCGGCGGATGGAGTCGCTGGTGGCGGCATCGAGCAACGCGGTGCGTTCGGCCGCGGCCAGCGGTGACGCCGCGTCGGCACTCTGCTGCACCGAGTCGGCCGCCATGCGCTGACCGGCGAGGTCGTATCCGCGTCGCCGCACGCTGGCCGTCTCCAGCACGATCAGTGCGGCGAGGCCGGCAAGCACGAAGGCGAGGAGCCGGGGCAGCGAGGGCAGTCGCATCGGGAACTGGGGCGGTGTGGCGGGCGGTCGGGACGCTGCAGGCGCGACGGCGATCGGGGAACAGACGATCGAGGCGACAACCCAGAACGAATCGTGCCCGGCATCGGCCACGGAGAGCACTGTAGCAGGGGTCACAAGCGTCTGCTCAGGCTGCTCCGTGAGGAAATGCAGGATGTGTGCCGAGCCCGACCGTGGGTGTCTGCGTCGCAGCGGCGGCGTCGGCCCGCGTCGCGGTCGTCACATCGCAAACGGCTGAGTTGATCCCCGTGCCGGTGCCGAGGATACTGAGCGCGCCCGGTGTCACGCCTCACCTTCGCCGCGAGAAACCATCGCCATGAGACTGCGCGTCGCGCTCTCCTTCCTGACACTCGTCGCCGCCTGCGCACCGCGCAGCGCCACCCCCGCCGCTGCCGGAGTCGCCGCCGTGACCAACGTGGATTGGGTCCTGACCGAGCTGGATGGCAAGGCGCTGTCGGTGACCGACCGCCTGCCGACGTTGCGCCTCGACCCGGCGACCGGTCGGGCGACCGGCAATGCCGGGTGCAACCGTTTCACCGGCGGTTACACCCAGGCGGGCGACAGCCTTCGGTTCTCGGCGCTGGCGCTGACGCGGATGATGTGTGCCGAACCCGAGCGAAACGCGCTGGAGCAGGCGTTCACCAGCGCACTGGCGGTGGTGACCGGCGCGGCGACGCCGGCCACGGATCGGCTCGAGCTGACTGGTCCGTCCGGCATCGTGGCGCGATTCCGTCGGCCGTGAGCGCAGACGCCATGGCGCAGCGGTAGCTTCCGGGTGAGTCCCGAGGGCAGGTCGCGTCATCCCAGCGTGTGAGTGGTCATGTCCGCCGTCATGAGTGAACCGATCGCGCCATCGGCGCTGTCGACCCGCCGCGCGATCGTCGAGGCGCTGGAAGCGGCGCACGAGCGGGCAGTGGAATACTGGTCGGCGTATGGCACCCCCGCGTTCTTCACCCCGATGGGTGTGCGCTGGTCGGCCTCGGAGCACGTGCGGCACCTGACCCGTGCGATGACGCCGTTGCTGCCGGTGCTGCGTGTGCCGCGGATGGCGCTGCGGATGGCCTTCGGCGCCGCGACCGAACCGTCACGCTCGATCGAGACGCTGGACTCGCTCTACTCGGCGGCGCTGCGCGCCGGCGGCACGGCGGGCCGCTACACACCGCCACCCGATCGCAGCGCCGCCGACATGGTGCGACGCAACAAGATCATGGACACCCACTCCGAGACGCTGCGTGGCCTGACGCAGGCCATGGAGCGCTGGTCGGAGGATCAGCTGGATGCGCACCGGTTGCCGCATCCGCTGCTCGGCAAGCTCACCGTCCGCGAGATGATGCTCTTCACGCTGCTCCACAACCAGCACCACGTCACGGTGGCGGAGCGTCGTCGGGTCGAAGCCGGGTTGTCGCGCGGGGACTGAGTTCCGCTACTCCCCGTACGGAATCCAGATGTTCTTCACCTGCGTGGCCCTGCGCAGGAAGTCGCGCCCTTCGCCCTGCGCCGCCGAGGTCCAGTCGCGCCGCGTCCACTCGGTCCAGGTGCGCTTCATGTTGTCGGCCGAGGCGCGCTCGACGACGGTGGCACCGGCCTGGCTCCCGAAGTACCAGAGACCATCCACCTCGTCGTGCTCGGCCAGCACCTTGGCCAGTGCATCGCGTGCACCGGTGACGATGTTGATCACACCGGCCGGCAGGTCCGAGGTCTCCAGCACCTGGTAGAAATCCGTCGCGGCCAGCGGGTGCCGTTCACTGGGAATCACGATGGAAGTGTTGCCCATCGCGATCGCCGGCGCCACCAGCGAGACGAGACCGAGCAGCGGATGGTCGCTCGGACAGACGAGGCCGAGGCAGCCGATCGGCTCGTTCATGGCCAGCGTCACACCACGCAGCGGCACGCTGTGCACGGCGCCGTCGTACTTGTCGGCCCAGGCTGCGTAGGTGAAGAGGCGAGCGATGGACTGCTCCACCTCCACCTTGCCGGCGCGTGCGCCACCCATGGCGTCGATGCGGCGCGCGAACTCGCCCGCACGCGTGGCGAGGTTCTCGGCGATGTAATACAGGATTTGCGCGCGGTTGTGACCCGTGGCGCGCGCCCAGCCCTTCGCGGCCAGTGCGGCGGTGACAGCGTTGCGCAGGTCCTTGCGGTTGCCGTCGCCCACCTCGCCCACCGTGAAGCCGTCCGGCCCGCGCACGGTGATGCTGTAGCCACCATCGGGTCGCACCTGCTTGCCCCCGATGAAGAACTTCGGCGTGCGGTCGATGTCGGGCAGCGCGAAGTCGTTGCTCGACGCCTGCGCCGGTGTGGGCAGTGGCGCATCGACCATCGGCTCGGCGCCCTTCTTCCACGTCGGCACGAGGTACTCGTACATGCCCTCGCGGCCCCCTTCGCGTCCGAAGCCGCTTTCCTTGTAGCCACCGAAACCCGCGGCCGCGTCGAACAGGTTGGTGGAGTTCACCCAGACGATGCCGGACTTGATCTTCGGCGCGATGTCGAGCGCGAGGTTGATGTTCTCCGTCCACACACTGCTGGCGAGGCCATACGGTGTGTTGTTGGCCAGCTCCACCGCTTCCGACGGCGTGCGGAAGGTCATGGACACCAGCACCGGTCCGAAGATCTCTTCCTGCACGATGCGCGCGGCCGGCGACACGCCGGTGAACAGCGTGGGCGGATAGAAGCACCCGGTGGTGGGCACGGCCCACGACGGCTGCCACATCTGCGACCCCTCGTGCACGCCCGCATCCACCAGCGTGCGGATGCGATCCAGCTGCACCGGATCCACGATCGCACCCATGTCGATCGACTTGTCGAGCGGGGAGCCGATGCGCAGCGTCTCCATGCGGGCGCGGATCTTGTCCTCGAGCTGCGTGGCCACGCCTTCCTGCACCAGCAGGCGAGAACCGGCGCAGCAGACCTGTCCCTGGTTGAACCAGATCGCGTCCACCACGCCTTCGACCACGCTGTCCAGGTCCGCGTCCTCGAAGACGATGAACGGACTCTTGCCGCCCAGTTCCAGCGACAGCTTGATGCCACTGCCCGCGGTGGCACGACGGATGATCTTGCCTACCTCGGTGGAGCCGGTGAACGCGAGCTTGTCGATGCCCTTGTGCGCCACCAGCGCCTTGCCGGTGTCCCCGTCGCCGGTGACGACGTTCAGCACACCCGCCGGCAATCCCGCATCGCGCGCGATCTCGGCGAAGCAGAGCGCCGTCAGGGGCGTGAACTCGGCCGGCTTGAGCACCACCGTGCAGCCGGCGGCGAGGGCCGGCGCGATCTTCCAGGCCAGCATCAGCAGCGGGAAGTTCCACGGAATGATCTGGCCGCAGACACCGGCGCCGGTGAATCCCGCGAACTCGGCGTCGAGCAGCTGCGCCCAGCCGGCGTGGTGATAGAAGTGCCGCGCCACGAGTGGGATGTCGAGGTCGCGCGTCTCGCGGATCGGCTTGCCGTTGTCCATCGTCTCCAGCACGGCCAGCAGGCGCGCATGCTTCTGCACCGCACGTGCGAGGGCGTACAGGTGGCGCGCGCGGCCATGTCCGCCGAGCGCCTGCCACTGCGGGAGTGCGGTGCGCGCCGCGCGCACGGCAGCATCGATGTCGGCGTCGCTGCCCTGCGTGACCTTCGCCAGCAGTGTGCCGGTGGCCGGGTTGTTCACCGCGAACGTCTTGCCATGCTTGGTGAACGCACCGTCGATGAAGTGCCCGAAGGTGCCCAGCTGGTGCCGCTCGAGCCATTCACGCACCGGCGCATCGCCCTCGGGGGCGGGGCCATAGGCCATGGTCTCGAAGATGTCGGCGACGGTTGTCATGTGTGGTCGGTGCGGTGGGTCACGGCATCGGCTGGCGATACGCCGCAGCGTATCGGCCGGTGACGAAGTGTTCGAGCTGCCGTTCGATGTCGGTGAGCAGGCCGCTGGCGCCGAAGCGGAACAGGTCGGGCTTGAGCCAGCGATCGCCCAGCTCCTCCTTCATCAGCGCCAGCCAGTCCAGCGCACCCTTGGCGACACGAATGCCACCCGCGGGCTTGAAGCCCACCACGTGGCCGGTCTGCTCACGGTACGCGCGGATCATGCGGACCATCACCAGGCCCACCGGCAGCGTGGCATTCTCCGGCTCCTTGCCGGTGCTGGTCTTGATGAAGTCCGAGCCGGCCTGCATCGCCACCATGCTGGCGCGTGCGACGTTGGTCATCGTCGCCAGTTCGCCGGTGGCGAGGATGGCCTTCATGTGCGCGTCACCGCAGGCCTCGCGGAATCGCCGCACCTCGTCGTACAGCGCGTGCCAGTTGCCGGTGAGCACATGGGCGCGGGTGACGACGATGTCGATCTCCTGCGCGCCCGCCGCCACGCTGGCCTTGATCTCGGCGATGCGCTGCTCGATCGGACTGAGGCCGGCGGGGAATCCGGTGGACACCGCGGCCACCGGGATGCCGCTGCCCGCCAGCGCCTCGACGGCCGTCGCCACCAGGCCGTGATAGACGCAGACGGCGCCGGTGGTGATCGGCAGGTGCGTCACGCCGAGGGCCACGCGCAGGTCGTCGCGGATCGGGTTGCGCGCCTTGGCGCAGAGGCGACGCACGTTGCCCGGCGTGTCGTCACCGGAGAGCGTGGTGAGGTCCATGCAGGTGATGGCGCGCAGCAGCCAGGCTGCCTGCCACTCCTTCTTCACCGTCCGCCGGGTGGGGATGGTGGACGCCCGCCGTTCCACCGCGCTGCGGTTGACGCGGATGGCGCGCACCACGTCGAGGTCGAGTGGGGTGCCCGGGTTCCGATCCACATGCGCGCCGATGGGTTCGGGCAACGACGGCCGCACCAGCGTGGGGCGGGCCGGGGCAGCATTGCCGGTCGGCGCTGCGGAAGGGGTCGGTCGGTTGCCAAGCGTCATCTGCGCACCTGCGCCGAGATCAGCGCGGGCCGGGCCTGAGAGCGGCAGCGGTGGCTGATACGTGGACAGGTGAAGCTAAGGAACCTCGCCCCAAGAGGCACGGGCCACGCCCCAGCCGATGCGGGAGGCGCGCCGGCCAACGGATGCCGGACGCGCCCACGTTCCGCGGCTGGCGCGGTGCGGTAGACTCACCGCGATGATGATCCGAAGGGGCGCGAATGACTGAACGGTTCACGGAATCGCGGGCGACGGCGGAGGACTTCGGGCACGAGTTCCTCGTCAGCTGCCCGCGCTGCGCCAGTCGTGCGCTGGTGCGAGACCGCGGACCCGACGCCTTCGAGCGGCGCATCGTGCTCAGCTGCGCCACCTGCGGGCATGCCGACGTGTTCCAGCGCACGCAGCCCGGCGTACGCACTTGCGCCGACCCGACCTGGTTCGAGACGGGCGCGGTGGGCATCGGTGCGCCGGTGGACTGGTACTTCCACCTGCCGCTCTGGTTGCAGGCACCCTGCTGCGGCGAGGTGCTGTGGGCGTGGAATGCGGCCCATCTCGACTTCCTCGAGCGATACGTGCGCGCGCAGCTGAGGGAACGGGTGCCGAGCGACGAACATGGCTGGAGCAACCGCAGCCTGGTGAGCCGGATGCCGCGCTGGATCAGCGCGGCGAAGAACCGATCGGCGGTGCTGGCCACGATTGCGCGGCTGCGCGAACGGGTGCCGTGATCGTCAGGCGTCGGCCGGCACTGGCACACGGACGGCGATCGGCTTGAGCGCCAGGTTGGCGGCGAAACCGACCAGCAGCAGCCCCGCCATCAGGTACATCGTCACGCTATACGCTTCGGCCTTCGGCACACCGCGGCCGATCTGGAACTCGCGGATGTAGTTCACCAGCACGGGACCGAGCACACCGGCGGTGGACCACGCGGTGAGCAACCGGCCGTGGATGGCGCCCACCTGCAAGGTGCCGAACCGATCGCGCAGGTAGGCGGGAATGGTCGCGAAGCCGCCGCCGTACATGCTCAGGATCAGCGCGTAGGCGCAGATGAAGACCAGCACGCTGCCGCTGCGGCCGATGGACGGGATGGTGGCGTAGAGCGCCGCACCGAGCAGGAAGAACGTGGCGTAGGTGGCGCGCCGTCCGATGTGATCACTGAGTGACGACCACGCAAAACGCCCCAGCAGGTTCGCGAGGCTGAGCAGCACCACGAAGCTCGCCGCCTGTGCGACGCTGATGCGGCCGGGGAACATCTCTTGGATCATCGCCGAGGCCTGACCCAGCACACCGATGCCGGCGGTGACGTTCACGCACAGCATCGTCCACAGCAGCCAGAACTCGCGGGTGCGCACCGCGTCGCGCACCGGCACACCGGTCGGCACACGGGTGCTGCGCGACACCCGCAGCGCGATGGCGTCGGACGGCGTCCAGTCGCTGGCCGGCACGCGCACGGTGAACACGCCGAACATCATCAGCACCAGGTAGAGAGCCGACAGCGTGAGGAAGGTCGGCGCGACGCCGTTGCTGGTGGCGTTGCGGAAGTGCGCCATCAACCACACCGAGAGCGGCGACGCGATGATCGCACCGCCGCCGAAGCCCATGATCGCGAGCCCCGTCGCCATGCCGGGGCGATCGGGAAACCACTTGATGAGCGTCGAGACGGGCGAGATGTAGCCGATGCCGAGCCCGATGCCGCCGATCACGCCGTAGCCCACGATCAGGAGCCAGAACTGATGCGTCGCGATGCCGGCGGCGCCGAGCGCCAGGCCACTGCTGAAGCAGAGCGCCGATACGAACATCGCAGCGCGCGGCCCCACACGCTCGAGCCAACTGCCGAACAGTGCCGCTGAGAGACCGAGGAAGACGATCGCGGTGCTGAACACCCAGCCGATGGTGCTGACCTTCCAATCGTCGGGCGCGGCGCTGCTGATTCCGATCGCCTTCGAGAGCGGCAGCGAGAACACGCTGAACGCGTACGCCTGCCCGATGCTCAGATGGATGGCGAGCGCGGCCGGTGGCACACGCCAACGATTGAAGCCGGCGGGCGCCACCGAATGTTCGCGATCGAGAAAGGCAGGCAGCACGTCGTGGCGTGTGGTGGGGAAGTCGCAAACTTATCGCACATGCCGACCTGAGCGGCACGTGCCTCTCGCGAGAACGCCTGTCATGGTGGCACGTTCCACACATATGCCTGATACAGAACAGCCGACGATGGCTCCGTTGCTGATGGAAGTGGTCTGGGGTGACATCACGCGTGTCCCCGGCGACCTGTACGTGGTGGGTCACTACAACGGTGTCGAACCGCAGGGTGCGGCACTGGCACTCGACCGCCACGTGATTTCGCGCATGCCCGATCGCCGACGTGGATCGGAACGCCTCACACTCACGCGACTCTCGCACTTCGGGCAGCTCGCGCCCGACTTCGGCGACATCGAGTTCTTCCCCGGGCAGCAACGCGGTGATCCCGACACGTCGGTGACGGTCGCCATCGTGGGCATGGGATTTCCCGGCACCTACACGCGTGCGCGGCATCGCGACCTGATGTCGCGCATGGCGACCAAGGTGATGTCGCTGCCGGAAGTCTCGTTGCTCAACATGGTGCTGATCGGCAGCGGCGAAGGCACGCTGCGCGTCTGGGAAGCGCTGGACGGATTGCTGGCCGCGATGGTGAGCTTCGCCCCATCACTCGACGAAGGCGTGCCATCGCGACTGACCGCGTTGCGCATCGTGGAACGGGACCTCGGCAAGGCGCGCGCGATCCACGCCGAGCTGGTGGCGCGTGTGGCGTGGTACCAGCCGATGCTGCACGCGGAGCGCGTCCACGTCACGGTGACGCCGGAAGTGGTGGGTATCCCCGACCAGGCACATTCGCACCGACAACTGTCACAGTCGAACCTGTTCGCGCTGCTGATGGCCGCCGCGTCGTCGGAGCGCGGCCGCGAGGCGGCGTGTGCGTTGCTGGGACAGCTGGACGCGGAATCGGATGCGCATCGCAGCGTGACATCCGAGCAGTTGCGCCAGGCGCTGGTGGATGCGAGCGAGACACTGACGGCGCAGTTCACCGAGATCGAGGCGCGCCGCGCCGACACGCTGAGCCCCGAGCAACGCGCGAAATCGGGATTGACGGTGCCAAGTCGCCCGCTGGCGCGCCCGCGGCGGCCGGTGGACCTGCTGCGCGTGAAGGTGGAGGGTTTCGACGGCGCCTACGGCGACACGCCGGTGCGCCTGTCGTACGTGCGTGCGCCGGACGGTGTGCGTGTCGCCGCGATCACCGACATGGCGACGGTGGCGCAACGCGTGATCCCGGTGGACTTCGCGCTGATCCACGAACAGATCGAGTTGATCCAGCGCGACAATCCGGAAGCGAGCGAGGACCAGGTGATGCAGGCCGCCCGCCTGCTGCGCCGCCTGCTCATTCCGCCCGACCTGCGCGTGCTGCTGAACGGCGCCAGCCAGCTGGTGCTGGACGTGGACCGCGACATGGCCGCGGTGCCGTGGGAAGTGATGCAGGTGGACGCCGACGACATGATGACCGGCGGCGGCGACATGGAACCGGTGATGGTGCACCTCGGCCTCGCGCGACCGATCGCGCGGCAACTGCGCACGTCGCTCAGTCCCTCGAGCACCACGATCGTGAAGGGCCGTGGTCCACTGCGCGCACTGGTGATCGGTGATCCGGGTGATCCGGGACGCGGCGAAAGCCTGCCCGGCGCACGACGTGAGGCGCTGGCGATGACGGAACTCCTGCGTTCGCAGAAGGTGGAGGTGCACCTTCTGCTCGGTGCGCCCGGACACAGTGATGGCCACGCGCCGGCCACGCGGTCGGCGGTGATCGACCGGCTCTCTCGGCGCGCGTCGCCATACGACATCCTGCACTACTGCGGGCACGGCGTGTTCGACCCGGCCGATCCCTCCGAAAGCGGTTGGCTGTTCGCCGATGGTGTGCTGGGGCCGAACGAGTTGCGCCTGGCGCTGGAAACCGGAGCACCGCCGCTGATCCTCGCCAACGCCTGCCTCAGTGGCCGGATCGCGGAGCCGGTGCGGAAGGCCGGGCAGAGTGCCGAGACATGGACGGAGCACGGGCTGGTTCCCGGGCTGGCGGACGCGATGCTGCAATACGGCGCCCGCAACTTCATCGGCACCTGCCGGGAGATCAGCGACGAGGGCGCGGTGCGGTTCGCGGAGGTGTTCTACCGCCGAATCCTCCCCAACGAGACGGATGCGGAGTCGGTCGGCGCCTCGCTGCTGGCGGCGCGCGATGCGCTGTATGCCGAGCGAAAGAAGTTCGGGTCGTTGTGGGCCACCTACCAGCACTTCGGCAATCCCGCCTGGCGGATCCGGCCGCCGATGCCCTCGTTCGACACCGAGTCCACCCAGGCCTGAACCCGGATCTCGCCCTCCAGACATCCGGTATTGACATACCCCCCTCCCCTATGCAATCTTATACCTGTGGGGGGTATACTTACCGCAGGATGAGACACTGGGGGAACGATGGATACGAAGACGATTGCGATTTCCGGCATGAGCTGCGGCCACTGCGTGACTGCCGTGACCAAGGCGTTGAATGGGGTATCGGGCGTGGTGGTGCAGGACGTCCGGATCGGCTCGGCGACGGTGGGCGTCGAGTCGGAGGGTGCGCTGGCGGCCGCGGAGTCGGCGATCAGTGACGCGGGATACGACGTGGTGAAGGGCCGGACGCTGAACGTCGCGTCGCCGGCCCCCGAGGCGTAGTCCGATGCCGGGGGTGCTGGACGCCGCGGACGTCGCGGCGGCGACACCATCGACCGGTGGTGTCGGGACGCCGACGGAGACCGTGACCCTGCCGGTGACGGGCATGACCTGCGCTGCCTGCCAGAACCGGGTACAGCGGCAGTTGAGCCGCGCGCCGGGTGTCAGCGATGCCTCGGTGAACCTGCTGATGGGCAACGCCACCATCACCTTCGACCCGCGCGTGGTGAGTCCAGCGGCGCTGGTAAAGGTGGTGCTGGACACTGGCTACGGCGCGGAACTGCCGGCCAAGGGTGACGACGTGGTGGCGCAGCTGGCGGCGCGCGATGCGACCACGGCGCACGAATACGAAGCACTCCGCCTCCGCGCGATCGTGAGCGGTGTGGCCGGCGCGATCGCGATGCTGCTCTCGATGCCGCTGATGCTGCGCGCCGACCATGACCACGGCGGCGTGGTGGCCGATCCGTTCATGCGCTGGGTGATGACGGCACTCTCGCCGGCGCTGGAATCGGCGATGCCGTGGCTGTATCGCGTGCCGGCACTGGTGATCAACTGGTCGCTGCTGGTGATGACGCTGGGCGTGATGGTGTGGGCCGGGCGGCAGTTCTACGTCGGTGCCTGGAGTGCGCTGCGGCACCGCGCCGCCGACATGAACACCCTCGTGGCGGTGGGCACCGGTGCGGCATTCACGTACTCGGTGCTGGCCACGGCGGTGCCGACGTTCTTCACGCGCAATGGCGTGGCACCCGACGTGTATTACGAGGCGGTGATCTTCATCATCGCGCTGATCCTCACCGGCAAGATGTTCGAGGCCCGCGCGACGCGGAACACCTCCAACGCGCTGCGGACGCTGGCACAATTGCGCCCGACCACGGCGCGCGTGATGCGGCCGACGCCGGAGGGTGGCGAGACCGAGGTCGAACTGCCGCTGCAGGACGTGCGCGTGAACGACCTGGTGGTGATCCGCCCCGGTGAGCGACTGCCGGTGGACGGCGTGGTGGAAAGCGGTGACAGTGCGGTGGACGAAAGCATGCTGACCGGCGAATCGATGCCGGTGGCGAAGGCGACCGGTGATCGGGTGATCGGTGGCACGATCAACGCCACCGGGGCGATCCGCTACCGCGCCACGACGCTGGGATCGAAGAGTGTGCTGGCGCAGATCATGACGCTGATGCGCGATGCGCAGGCGTCGCGGGCGCCGATCCAGGGATTGGCGGATCGCATCAGCGGGATCTTCGTGCCGGTGGTGATGGTGCTGTCGGTGCTCACGTTCGCGGTGTGGTTCGGCGTGCTGGCACAGGGTGGCACCGCCACCGGCGCCGCGCTGGTGCGCGCCTTCGCGGCGGCCGTGGCGGTGCTGATCATCGCCTGCCCCTGCGCGATGGGTCTGGCGGTGCCGACGGCGGTGATGGTCTCCACCGGTCGTGGCGCGGAGTCGGGGGTGCTGATCAAGGGAGGCGAGGCGCTGCAGCGCGCGGGTGACGTGCGCACGATCATCGTCGACAAGACCGGCACCGTGACCGAGGGTCGTCCGACGGTGACCGACGTGTTGCTGGCTTCCGGAACGCGGCTGGATGCCGATGCGCTGCTGACGTTCGCCGCGTCGCTCGAGCAGTCGAGCGAACACCCGATCGCGGGCGCCATCGTGCGGGGTGCCACGGAGCGCGGGCTGCCGATCACGGTGCCGACGTCGTTCGAGTCGCAGACGGGCCGCGGTGCGACGGCGATGGTGGGCTCGAACTGGATCGCGGTGGGCAATGCCACCCAGATGGCAGAGCTGTCGCTGGACGTCATGTCGATGCATGCCCAGGTGGCCGCGCTGTCGGCGCAGGCGAAGACGCCGGTGTACGTGGCGGTGGACGGCACGCTCGGCGGGGTGATCGCGGTGGCGGATCCGGTGCGCGCGAGTTCCCGCGCCGCGATCGCCTCGCTGCAGGAGCTGGGACTGACGGTGGTGATGCTGACCGGCGACAACCAGGCCACGGCCGATGCGGTGGCGCGCGCGGTGGGCATCACCAAGGTGGTGGCCGGCGTGCTGCCCGCAGGCAAGGTGGCGGCGGTGGTGGACGAGCAGCGCGGTGGTCGCGTGGTGGCGATGGTGGGTGACGGCGTGAACGATGCGCCGGCGCTGGCCCAGGCCGACGTGGGCATCGCCATCGGCAGCGGCACCGACGTGGCGATCGAGGCGGCCGACATCGCGTTGATGCGCGGTGACCTGACCGGCGTGGTGCGGGCGATCGCGCTCTCGCGCGCCACGATGCGCACCATGAAGCAGAACCTGTTCTGGGCGTTCATCTACAACGTGATCGGAATCCCGGTGGCGGCGGGTGTGCTCTATCCGCTGTTCGGGGTGCTGCTCAGTCCCGTGCTGGCCAGCGCAGCGATGGCGTTCAGTTCCGTGTCGGTGGTGACGAACAGCTTGCGATTGCGGACGGCGTGATGGGTCACAGCGAACGGAGAGAGGCGATGACGGAGCGGGACATGGAGCCGGTGTCGGTGGCGACCGAGCCGGGCGCGGATGCCGCGTGCTGCGGCACGCGGATGGCGGTGGCGGTTGACGCGGAAGGAAAGGAGAAGAATCTCAAGCGGCTGCGGCGCATCGAGGGACAGGTGCGCGGCATCCACAAGATGGTGGAGGAGGAGCGCTACTGCGCCGACGTGCTGACGCAGATCTCGTCGGTGCACGAGGCGTTGCGGGCGGTGGCGCGCGAGTTGATGCGCAACCACCTCAAGCACTGCGCGTCGGCGGCGATCAAGTCGGATGGCGCCTCGGCCGAGGCGATGTACGACGAACTGGTGGACCTGATGTACAAACACACACGATGAGTGCGATGAGACACACGTTGCAGGTTTCCACGATGCTGCTGCTCTCCGCGGCGCCATTGCTGGCACAGACGGACTACTACAACACCGACGCCGGTCGGCCGATGCTGATCGAGGATGCGTATGCGCTGGAGCGCCGCGGCTTCGAGCTGCAGGTGGCGCCGATGCGCCTCACCCGCTCGCAGGGTGGCGTGTACACCTGGGGCGTGGAGCCGGAGATCGCCTTCGGCATCGCCAACCGCACGCAGCTCGAGGTCGGGCTGCCGATCGCCTACATCGACCAGCGCAACGGCGGCGGCACCGGGATCACCGGCGTCGAGATGTCGCTGCTGCACAACCTGAACGTCGAGACCAGCATCCCGGCCTTCGCCATCGCCGCCGACGTGCTGCTGCCGGTGGGTCGCTTCGCACCGTCGAGCGCCTACGCCGGAGTGAAGGGCATCATGACCCGCACCTTTCCCGCGCTGCGTGTGCACCTGAACGCGCAGTACACGTTCGGCCGCACGCTCGCCTCGTCCGCGGTGGCGCCGGTGGGCGGGCCGTCGCAGAACGTCGAAGTGTCGCGCTGGATCGCCGGCGCCGCGATCGACCGCACGCTGCCCCTCAAGTCGCTGCTGCTGTCGGCGGAGTTCTACGCACGGCAGTCGCTGCGCACCGACGAGGCGATCGAGTACAACACCGGTGTCGGTGTGCGCTACCAGCTCGCGCCGCGCTGGGTGATGGATGGTGGCATCGGCCGCGCACTGACGCGCTCCGATCATGCCTGGTTCCTGACCGGCGGTGGTGCCTACGCCTTCGGCCTGCCGTGGAGGAAGCGCTGATGTTCGAACGCCTTGCCTGTCGCCGGTCGCTGCGACCGACGCTCGCCCTCGCCGTGGTGGCGACCCTCACCGCACTGCCCGCACAGGCGCAGTGGGCGACGACCTACGAAACGTTCTACCTGCAAGCGCCGCACAACTGGACGTTCCGCACCAACTATCAGGCCGCCGACCGGCTCTTCAACGCCTTCGACTACGGCCACGCGATCCTGTACGAGACGCTGTTCACCAAGCCCGACGCCCCGGCGTCGGAACTGGAAGTGAAGATCTACGATCGCCTCACCACCAAGATCCTCGTCCAGCCGCCGCGGGTGCCGCTGGAGGAGGTGGCCATCGAGCCGATGTACGCGCGACTGTCGCCCGAGGCGAAGGCGATGTTCGACTGGTCGCACATCCTGCACCGGCAGATCTACGACGTGCTGGCCGACGAGCGCATCGACGATGCCGCCAAGGACGGTGAGGTGCAGCGCCTGATCGCGTATTACAAGACGCGCCCCGACCTGGCCTTCAGCAGCAAGCCGAAGAGCATGGAGCTGATGCAGGAGCAGCCGTATTCGCTCGCCTTCCGCCAGAAGTTCCCGAAGTTCAATGGCCTGATCTGGGGCTACCACTGGTTCCAGGTGGGACTCTACGAACCGCTGCTGGTGGGGAAGACCGTCGCCGCGCGGCAGGCCGGTGTGCGCTCCACCGTCGCGCGCTTCTGGCAGATGCTGCGGGAGCCCGAGACGTCGCTGCCCTACCAGATGCCGATGACCGCGGCCGTCGCACCGGAGTTCGCGAAGCGTTTCCCGGAAGCGGCGATCATCTTCGACAACCTGCACTCGATGCACGACGTGGTGAGCGACATCCTCGCCAATCCGGCCGTGCCACGGAACCGGAAGCGTGCCGAGATCGTGCGCGCCGGCCGGCTCTTCCGCGACGACACGTCGTACGTGATGCCGGTGGCGGGATGGCTGGAGATGTCGCGCGCGATGGGCGTCGAGAACATGGGCGGTCCCGCGGTCAACTTCGCACTCGAACTGCCGACGCCGACCGTCACCCGCGGCGCGGTGATGCAGCATGACCGGCAGACGGGTCGGATGACGGGCATGAAGGTCGGCCAGATGACTGGCGGTTCGCACGAAGGCATGGATCACGGGACGCCGGCGCGCGCCGATTCCTCGGCCAAGCCGGTACCGAAACCGGCCGACGAACATGCAGGGCACGACATGTCGCCGGCCAAGCCCGCCGCGGCTGCCAAGCCCGCCGCACCGGCGGCGGCAGGTCACGAAGGACATACCATGCCGGCTCGCGCCGATTCAGCGGTCAAGCCGGCGTCGGGCGGGATGGACGCGATGCACGCGCAGCACCATCCCGAGGCAGCCGCCGCGGCGCGACGCACACTCACACTCCAGCGCGCGCTGCTGCGCGATCCGGTGATCCGGCGGCGGATCGTGGCCGATTCGACCATGCGCCGATTGATGCTCGAGTCGACCGAGGGCCTGGACGTAACGGAGCGCGCAGCCTTGCAACGCCTGCTCGCACCACCACGACCACGGCGCTGACTTGTCGCGGGGTTCGGTGCCGTTTCGGGAACAACGGCAGGGGGCGGCGAAAGTGCGCCGAGAGTGTATCATCTACACTGCCGCTCCACCCCCGACAGGGTTTGTACCATGAATGCTGAGACTGCCACCGAAACCGCCACCGCCCGCAAGCCGCAGGATGCGGAGATCGACATCTTCGGGCTCACGCACACCGGTCACGTGCGCGCTGAGAACCAGGATCACTTCCTGATCTCGTCCTTGCGACGCGAAGTGTTCGTGCATCAGTCCAGCCTTCCGTCCACCGACGTGCGATCGAGCAACGAACGGATGGCATTGCTGGCGGTGGTGGCCGACGGCGTGGGCAGCAGCGTGATGGGCGGTGAAGCGAGCCGGCAAGCGGTGGAGGGCATCCTGCACTACGTGTCGGCCTGCTCCAAGTGCTTCTACCGACTGGACCCGGGCGACCTCGCCGACCTGCAGAACGCGCTCAACGATGCCGTGATGCGCGTGCACGGCGAGATCGCGAAGGAACGCGCCGAGGGCCCTCCCGATGCCCGCGGCATGGCCACCACCATGACACTCTGGCTCGGCGTCTGGCCGCACGCCTACCTGCTGCAGGTGGGTGACAGCCGCTGCTACATCATGCGCGAAGGGAAGCTGACGCAGATCTCGCGCGACCAGACCGTGGTGCAGGATCTCGTCGATGCCGGCGTGCTGACGCAGACGCAGGCGCAGCGATCACCGCTCTCGAACGTGTTGTCGAGCGCGATCGGCGGGCAGGAAGCGATGCCGGTGATCACCTGCTTCGACCAGACCTGGGACCAGATCGGCCTGTTGTGCAGCGACGGCCTCACCAAACACGTCACCGACGAGCGCATCGCCGACGTGCTGCGCAACATGACGTCGGCGCGTCAGGCCTGCGAGACGCTGCTGCAGGACGCGCTGGATGCCGGGGGTAGCGACAACATCACGATCGTGATCGGGCGGCCCACGCCACAGAAGGTGAGCCACCCGTTGCTGCACGCCACCATCAGGTGATGCCGGTCAGGTGATCACCGTCGGCGCCGTGCGACCGGTGCGCGACGGGATCTGCGCCACGTCGAGCGCCGCCTGCACCAGCTCCTGCAGCGCGTCCTGCGGATCGCGATCGAGTCCGTCGGGTCCGGCCACGTAGCTCTCGATGTAGACACGCAGCGTAGCACCCGCCGTGCCGGTGCCCGAGAGCCGGTAGATGATGCGTGACCCGTCCTCGAAGAGGATGCGCAGTCCCTGGTGCGCGCTGGTGGAGCCATCCACCGGATCGAGATACGAGAAGTCGTCGGCGCCGGTGATCCTACGCCCGGCCAGTGTCTGCCCGGGCTGCGAGGCCTGCTGCTGGCGCAACTCCTCCATCACCCCCGCCGCCGCGTCACTCGGCACTTCCTCGTAGTCGTAGCGGGTGTAGTAGTTGCGGCCGTAACGCGCCCAGTGCTCGCGCACGATCTGCTCCACACTCTGCTTGCGGGCGGCGACGATGTTGAGCCAGAAGAGCACCGCCCACAATCCGTCCTTCTCGCGCACGTGATTGGAGCCGGTGCCGAAACTCTCCTCGCCGCAGAGCGTGATGCGGCCGGCGTCGAGCAGGTTGCCGAAGAACTTCCAACCGGTCGGCGTCTCGAAGCAGGGAATGCCCATCGCGGCCGCGACACGATCGACGGCCGCGCTGGTGGGCATCGAGCGCGCGACGCCGCTGATGCCGGCCTTGTAGCCCGGTGCCAGCGTGGCGTTGGCGGCGATGATCGCCAGGCTGTCCGACGGCGTGACGAAGAAGCGCTGGCCGAGCACCATGTTGCGATCGCCGTCACCATCGGACGCGGCGCCGAAATCGGGCGCCTCATCGCCGAACAGCTCCTCCACCAGGTCGTGCGCGTAGGTGAGGTTGGGATCGGGATGGCCACCGCCGAAATCGGGCAGCGGCGTGCCGTTGATCACCGTGCCGGCCGGCGCACCGAGTCTGTTCTCGAGGATTTCGGTGGCGTAGGGGCCGGTGATGGCGTGCATCGCGTCGAATCGCATGAAGAAGCCGGTCGCGAACAGCGCACGGATCGCGTCGAAGTCGAACAGCGACTCCATCAGCGTGGCGTACTCCGCGACCGGGTCCACCACGATCACCGTCACGTCGTCGATCACGTGCGTGCCGATGTCGTCCAGCGGCAGCAGGCCCAGGTCGCAGGTGCGATACGAGGTCAGCACGCCGGCGCGCTTGGCCACGTCGTTGGTGAACGATTCAGGCGCGGGGCCGCCGTTGCCGGCGTTGTACTTGATGCCGAAATCACCATCCGGTCCGCCCGGATTGTGGCTGGCCGAGAGGATGATGCCACCGGCGCCGTGCTGGCGGATGAGGTGTGATGCCGCCGGCGTGCTGAGCAGGCCGCCCTTTCCCACCATCACGCGACGAATGCCGTTGGCCGCCGCCATGCGCACGATGGTCTCGATCGCCTCGCGATTCAGGAAGCGTCCGTCACCACCCACGATCAGCGTTGCATCGGCGGGCAGCGCAGCGACGTCGAGCAGCGCCTGCACGAAGTTCTCGAGATAGTGCGGCGTCTGGAACACCGTGGTGCGCTTGCGCAGGCCCGAGGTGCCGGGCTTCTGGTCGGTGAACGGTGTGGTCGGAACGTCGCGCACGAGAGGCATGAGGGTCGGGCCGGTTGAGGTGCCGGGAGAGAGGCGGCGCCGCCTGCCGGGCACGCATGGCCGGCGGAACGGTGCGCTGGAATTGTAGCCCGTGGTGCAGGGGCGGTCACCGGTGGCATGTCACCTATTGCAACGATGGCGCGCGCGGTACACTTCGCGCCTGTCTCCAGCCCACTCACCATGCGCGACGCCGTCGTCGTTTCCACCGCTCGCACCCCCCTCGCCAAGTCGTGGCGCGGTGCATTCAACATGACGCACGGCGCGACGCTCGGCGAGGCGGCCGTGACCGCGGCACTGCAGCGCGCCGGGGTGGACGGAGGCGAGGTGGAGGACGTGATCATGGGCTGCGCCTATCCCGAAGGCGCCACCGGACTGAACATCGCGCGACAGATCGCGATGCGGGCCGGACTGCCGGTGAGCGTGTCGGGCATGACGCTCAATCGCTTCTGCAGCTCGGGGCTGCAGAGCATCGCGCTGGCGGCGCAGCGGATCATGGCCGGCGAAGGTGAGATCTACGTGGCCGGCGGTGTGGAGTCGATCAGCTGCGTGCAGAACGACATCAACAAGAAGATGATCCACGAAGCGTGGCTGCAGGAGCACAAGCCGACGCTGTACTGGCCCATGCTGCAGACCGCCGAGACCGTGGCCTCGCGCTACGGCATCACACGCGACCGCATGGACGAATACGGTGCGCAGTCGCAGCAGAAGGCCGCCGCGGCGCGCGATGCAGGCCTGTTCGATGCCGAGCTGGTACCGGTGACGACAACCATGGGTGTGCAGGACAAGGTGACGCAGGAGATCAGCACCCGCACCGTCACCGTGTCGGCGGACGAAGGCATCCGCGCCGACACCACGCTGGAAGGCATCGCGCAGATCAAGCCGGCGGTGGCGGGCGGCACGATCTCGGCCGGAAACGCGAGCCAGTTCTCCGATGGTGCCGGCGCCTGCGTGCTGATGGATCGCGCCACCGCCGAACGGCGCGGTGCGCCGGTGCTCGGTGTGTTCCGCGGGTTCGCGGTGTCGGGATGTGAGCCCGACGAGATGGGTATCGGTCCGGTGTTCGCGGTGCCGAAGCTGCTGCAGCGCGCGGGACTGGGTGTGGACGACATCGGCCTCTGGGAGCTGAACGAGGCGTTCGCGGTCCAGGTGCTCTACTGTCGCGAGCGGCTCGGCATCGATCCGTCGATCCTCAATGTCAACGGCGGTGCGATCGCGGTGGGCCATCCGTACGGCGTGAGCGGGCAGCGACTCACCGGTCACGCGCTGATCGAGGGCAAGCGGCGGGGCGCGAAACACGTGGTGGTGACGATGTGCGTGGGCGGCGGCATGGGTGCCGCGGGCCTGTTCGAGGTGGCGTGATGGAATACGCCGGGCGGGTGGCCGTGATCACCGGCGCCGGCAGCGGCTTCGGTCGCGAGTTCGCGCGTGTGGCCGCTGCACGCGGCATGAAGCTGGCGCTGGCTGACATCAACCAGCCCGCGCTGGACGAAACGGTGCGCGAACTGCGCGACGCAGGTGCCGAGGTGCTCGGCCTGCGCACCGACGTATCGAGCGCCGACGCGATCCAGGCGCTGGCGGATGCGACCATGGCGGCGTACGGCGCGGTGCACCTGCTGTTCAACAACGCCGGCGTGGCGTCGGGCGGCTTCGTGTGGGAGAGCACAGCGGCCGACTGGCAATGGGTGATGGGCGCCAACGTGTGGAGCGTGATCCACGGCGTGCGCATCTTCACCCCGCTGATGCTGGCGCATGGCGAGCCGGCGCACATCGTCAACACCGCGTCGGCGGCGGGACTGATCACCGCGCCGAACATGGGCATCTACAACCTCAGCAAGCACGCGGTGGTGGCGCTGTCGGAGACGCTGTACCACGACCTGCGGCTGGTGCGGGCGAAGGTCGGCGTGTCGGTGCTCTGCCCGGCATTCGTGCCCACCGGCATCGCCAACTCACATCGCAACCGGCCCGCCGAGCTGGCGAATGCGACGCCGCCCACGGCCTCCATGCTGCAGGCGCAACAGGCGAGCGTGAAGGCGGTGGAATCGGGACGCATCTCGGCGCCCGAGATCGCGCAGCTGACGTTCGCGGCCATCGACGCGGGGCAGTTCTACATCGTCCCGCACGAGAAGATCCTGGACCTCGTCGCACTCCGCATGCAGGACGTCATCGCGCGTCGCAACCCGAGCGACATGTCGGCGCTGACGCCGTCGTAGTTCGCCCGCGGGCAGCGGCCGTTCAATCGGCAGGCTGAATTTCCGACCACGCCTGCGCCAGCGCGTCGGTCAGCACCGAGGCGGGCTGCGCACCGGAGATGCCGTACTTCCCGTCGATCGCGAAGAACGGTACGCCGCTGATACCGAACGATGCGGCGCGCTGCTGATCGGCCCGCACGTCATCGGCGTGCTGGTCGCCAGCCAGCATCGCCGTCACCTGGGCGGCGTCGAGACCCACGTCGGTCGCCAGCCGCAGCAACGTGTCCTGCTCACCGATCGACTCGCCCTCGCTGAAGTAGGCCGCGAACAGGCGCTCCACCATCTGGTCGCGCAGGCCATGCGTCGCGGCGAAGTGGATCAGGCGATGCGCGTCGAAGGTGTTGCCGCTGATCGTGCGCTCGAAGCGGAACTCCAGCCCGTCGGCTGCGCCGGTGCGCGCCATGCTGTCCATCATCGCCTGCGCCTTCTCAACCGTCATGCGGTACTTGGCGGCGAGCAGGTCCACCGTCGGCTGCGTGTGCTTGGCTGGCGCGCTGGCGTCGAGCTGGAAGCTGCGCCATGTGACCTCGAGCGCGTCACGCTCGGGGAATGCGGCCAGCGCCGCCTCGAAGCGACGCTTGCCGATGTAGCACCAGGGACAGGCAATGTCGGACCAGATCTCGATCTTCATCATGTGACCGCTGAGGAATGCGGCGAACCGGCTAGTTTGCGGTCGCCACCCTCCTCGAATCTACCAGAGGCGCCAGCCATGCCCGACCGCAGCACACCACGGCGCATTTCCAGCGTGCGCGATCCTGCCCTGCAGGCGCGCATCGTGCGGCGAGTGCCGATGCATTACAGCGAGGGCGCCGACGAGGCGCTCGATCGTCCGGGGCACGTGCGTGCGGCGTCGTCGGTGGCGTGGGTCGGGGATCGGATCGCGCTGGTGCAGGACGACGCGAACTTCATCGCACTCGTCGATCCGGTGAGCGGTCATGCGGATGCGATCACGCTGCCCGCCGGCAAGGACGACGCGCGCACCTTCGACGTGGTGCGTGGCAACAAGAAGCACAAGCTCGACCTCGAGGCGATGACGCGCGTGCCGATGGCGTCGGGGACGATGCTGGTCGCGTTCGGGTCGGGATCGAAGAAGCGACGCGAGAACGTGCTCACGCTGCGCTTCGCCGGGCGCGAGACTCGCGCCGTGCACGACCACCTCGCCCTCGTGCCGCTGCCCGACCTCTACGCCGCGCTGCGGGCGGAACACCGGTTCGCTGGCAGCGAGATGAACATCGAGGGGGCGCTGTATCTCGACGGGAAGATCCGCCTCTTCGGTCGCGGCAACGGTGAGGCACGTGACGACCGGCATCCGCTGGACGCCACCTGCGACATCAACTGGCGGCAGCTGGCCGCGCACATCGCCAATCCGCATGCCGACACCGTCCCCGCGATCACGCGCATCACGCAGTACGCGCTGGGCGACGTGGATGGTGTGGCGTTCGGCTTCACCGATGCCATCCGCGCCGACCGTACCACCGTGCTCTACTCGGCGGCCGCCGAAGCGTCGAAGGATGCGGAGAGTGACGGTGAGGTCGGTGGATCGGCGCTGGGCGTGATCCCGAACGATCGGCGCAACGGCCCGCGCTGGGCGCCGGTGCTGGACGAGACCGGCGTCCCGTTCACGGGCAAGATCGAGGGACTGGTGCTCGACCCAGCCGACGCGTCACGGGCGCTGGTGGTGGTGGACGTGGATGACCACACCTGTCCCTCGGAGCTGTGCGAAGTGGTCCTCAGCGGACCATGGCTCGGGCGCTGACGTGCGTGGCGCCACTGCGCACCTCGCGTGGTTTGCCCGCCTGTGGCCCGGCGGCTAGCATCAGGCGACGACACAGATCCTTCGGGGAGGCGTGATGGAGCGACGGGAGATGCTGGCGGTGCTCGGTGCCGCGTCGGCAGCACAGATGCTTGGAGGAGTGACTCCGATGATGGCTGCGAGCACGACACCGCTGGCATCGGCGGGGCGCCTCAAGCAGAGCGTGTGCCGGTGGTGCTACCAGGCGATCCCGCTCGACACACTCTGTCGCGACGTGGCGGCGATGGGCTTCAAGTCCGTCGAGCTGCTGAGCGAGAACGAGTGGGCCGCCCTCAAGCCGCATGGGCTCACCTGCGCGGTGGCGAACGGGCCGAGCACGATCCCGGTGGGGTTCAACCGTCTCAACGAACACGATCGCCTTGTGAAGGAGTCGGAGCGCCTGCTGCCGCTGGTGGCAGCGGCCGGCATTCCGCAGATGATCGTCTTCTCCGGCAACCGCGGTGGGATGTCGGACGCGGAAGGATTGGAGAACTGTGCGATCGGCCTGAAGCGGATCATGCCCACCGCGGAGCGGCTCGGCGTGACGGTGATCATGGAGTTGCTGAACTCGAAGGTCGATCACAAGGACTACATGTGCGACCACACGGCGTGGGGCGCAGCGCTGGTGCAGCGGGTGGGGTCACCGCGCTTCAAGCTGCTCTACGACGTGTACCACATGCAGATCATGGAAGGGGACGTGATCCGCACGATCCGCGAGAACTTCGCCTACATCGGGCACTACCACACGGGTGGCGTGCCGGGGCGTCACGAGATCGACGACGCGCAGGAGCTGAATTACCCGCGCATCATGACCACGCTGGCGGAGCTCGGGTACACCGGCTTCGTGGGACAGGAGTTCATCCCGGTGCGCGAGCCGATGGTGTCGCTGAAGGAAGCCTACACCCTCTGCAACGTCTGACCGGCCGGCGCGTGTCGGCTGCAAATCAGACCACGTGCGCGGGCTCGAGGTGACAGCTGTGGGCACCGGTGCCACGCTCGATCTGCAGCGTCGCGTGCACGATGCCGAAGCGGGCGCGGAGCGTCTCGGCGGCGGTGCGGAGCAGCGCGTCGTCGTCGCCGATGGTCGGGTGCACGAGGTGCGCGGTGAGGGCCACCTCGGTGGTGCTCATGCCCCAGACGTGCAGGTCATGCACGCCGGTCACGCCGGGCAGCGTGCGCAGGCACTCCTCGATCTCGAGCGGGTCGAGGTGTGCGGGCACGGCGTGCAGCGCGAGGTTCACCGAGTCGCGGAGCAGTGACCAGGTACCGATCATGATGATCAGCGCGATGCCGAGGCTGATGAACGGATCGAGCCAGTAGAGCTGCGTGAGCGAGATGCCGACACCGGCGATCAGCACCGCGGCGGACACGCCGGCATCGCCGAGCATGTGCAGGTAGGCGCCGCGGATGTTGAGGTCGTGCTTGCGGCCCGACATGAACAGCAGCGCGGTGGCGCCGTTGATGATGATGCCGGCCCCCGCGACCCACATGATGGTGCCGGAGGCGACCGGCTCCGGTCGCGACATGCGCCCGACGGCCTCCCACGCCACCGCGCCCAGCGTGGTGAGGAGGACGATCGCGTTGGCGAGGGCGGCGAGGATCGAGCTGCTGCGAAAGCCGTAGGTCCGTCGGGCGGTGGGACTGAGGCTGGCGAGGATGCTGGCGCTCCACGCGATGAGCAGGCCGAGCACGTCGCCGAGGTTGTGGCCGGCGTCGGCGAGGAGCGCGACCGAGTTGGCGCGCAGCCCGAAGAAGGCCTCGATGATGACGAAGCCGAGATTGAGTGCAGTGCCGATGGCGAAGGCGCGGCCGAAGGAGGCCGGGGCGTGGGAGTGTCCGGCGTGTCCGTGCGCATGCCCGTGCGCGTGGTCGTGTCCGTGCCCGGTGCCGTGCGCGTGGCCGAGCGCTGGACCGTGATCGTGGTCGGCGCAGGGTTCGTGTCGGGCGTGTCCGGGGACGGTGGGGCTTGTCATATCAAAAAATACTGTTATGATTCAGGTCATGACCACCGCGACCACTACGTTCGCCCGCGCTGCGGCGCTGTTCCACGCCTTCTCTGACGAGGCACGGGTGGAGATCGTCTCGGTGCTGCTCTCGGGCGAGCACTGCGTGTGCGACCTGATGACGCATGTGGGGGCGGCGCAGTCGCGGCTGTCGTACCACCTGAAGGTGCTGAAGGACGTCGGCCTGGTGACGGATCGTCGCGTCGGCCGCTGGTCATACTATACGCTGGAGCGGGACGCGATCGTGGAAGCGGAGGCGCTGCTGGCGCAGTTGAGGCCGCGCGAGGGCCGGTCCGGACCGGCCTCGTGCTGTGGGTGACGGTGTAGGGATGGCGATCGATCGACATGAGCAGGCTGGTTTCATTTGTCCAATTCATCAAGATTTCTTGTTCAACGGAGGCGGTGATGTCTGATCAGGGGCAGTTCACGACGGGGAGCGACCTGCAGGAACTGCGCAGCACCGTGGCGGCGCGCTACGGTGCGGTGGCGCAGCGTGTGACCGATGCCGGTGTCACCGCCGGCGCCTCGTGCTGCGGTCCGGCCGCCGGTTCGAGTGGCTGTTGCGGGGCCAGCAGTGAGAGCTGGGATCCCATCACGGCCAACCTGTACGACGAGGGCGAGGCGGCGGGTGTGCCAGCCGAGGCGTTGCTGGCGTCGCTGGGGTGCGGCAATCCGACCGCGCTGGCCGACCTGCGGGAGGGCGAGGTGGTACTGGACCTTGGCTCCGGTGGTGGCATCGACGTGTTGCTGTCGGCGAAGCGGGTCGGTCCGACGGGCAAGGCCTACGGGCTGGACATGACCGACGAGATGCTGGATCTCGCCAACGCCAACAAGGCGCGTGCCGGGGCGACGAACGTGGAGTTCCTGCGCGGGCACATCGAGTCGATCCCGCTGCCGTCGCGGACGGTGGACGTGATCATCTCGAACTGCGTGGTGAACCTGTCGGGCGACAAGCGGGCGGTGCTGGCCGAGGCGTATCGGGTGCTGCGGCCGGGTGGTCGCTTCGCGGTGAGTGACGTGGTGGTGCGGGGCGAGGTGCCGGATGCGATGCGACGCAGCATGGAGCTGTGGGTCGGGTGCGTGGCCGGGGCGCTCGAGGAGCAGGAGTTCCTGACGCTGTTGTCGGAGGTCGGCTTCGTGGATGCGAGCATCGAACCGACGCGGATCTACAAGGCCGAGGATGCCGCGGCATTCCTGGCGGGCACCGGCCTGGATGTGACCGGCCTCGCGGAGGCCGTGGATGGGCGGTTCATGGGGGCGTTCATCCGTGCCACCAAGCCCGGGGTGTCGGCGCCGCGCGTTCTGGTGCCGCTGGCGACCGTCGCCGCAGCCGACGCACCTGCGCGCGAGTCCGGGTGTTGTGGCCCGGACTGTTGCAGCTGAGGTGACGACCTGGGAAAATCGGGGCCGATCCGGTCTCGCGCGCGATCAAATGTCACGGACAGGTCACGCCCGCGTGACGACAGGCGATCTCGTGTGAGGGAATTCGGCGGGCTCGTGTCACGGCGCCGTAACATCGGAGTGATGGCCGTTACTCCTGTCACGGGCCGGCGACGTTTGGGTCACCATGCCCGGCCGACATTCTCGACTCCGACCCCACGTTCTCGGCGCACTCCTCGCCGCGACCCCGCATCTCCTCCTGGCTCAGGTCGCCTCGGATGGGCCGGCGCCGACCGCTCCGGCGGCGGCAGCGCCGGTCCAGCACTGGTTCGACAAGGTGAGCATCCGCGGGTATGGCCAGATCCGGTACAACCGGCTGCTGGAGAGCAATCCGCAGTTGCAGTGCGAGCAGTGTGACCGGAGCTGGGGTGACCAAGGCGGTGTGTTCATCCGTCGCGCGCGGGTGATCATTTACGGGCAGGTGCATCCGCGGGTGTACATCTACCTGCAGCCCGACTTCGGCAGCACCTCGGGCACCACCGGCAACATCGGGCAGCTGCGCGACTGGTACGCCGATGTCGGCCTGGACGCGAAGAACGAGTTCCGGGTGCGATTCGGGCAGAGCAAGGTGCCGTACAGCTTCGAGAACATGCAGAGCAGCCAGAACCGGCTGCCGCTGGACCGTGCGGACGCCACCAACAGTGCCAATGCCAACGAGCGCGACCTCGGCGCCTACCTGATGTGGGCGCCCACCGCCGTGCGGGCGCGCTTCAAGTCGCTGGTGAACGACGGGTTGAAGGGGAGCGGCGATTACGGCGTGGTGGCGTTCGGCGTGTTCAATGGCCAGACGGCGAACCGCGCCGAGGCGAACAACGGGCAGCACGTGGTGGGTCGCGTCAGTTATCCGTTCGTGCTCGGCTCGCAGGTGGTGGAGCCCGGCGTGGCGGCGTATGGCGGCACGTACGTGGTCACGTCAGAGCAGCGCAGCGCGGGTGTGAAGGGTAACACCGGCTGGAGTTACCGCGACGAGCGGGTGGTGGCGTCGCTGTCGATCGCGCCGAAGCCGTTCGGTGTGCTGGCCGAGTACAACGTGGGGCGTGGCCCCGAGTTCAATCCTGCGACGGACAGCATCGAGACGCGATCGTTGCGCGGCGGGTTCGTGACGGCGACATACCGGGTGCGGTCGGGTGCGCAGCAGGTGCTGCCGTTCGTGCGCTACCAGGTGTACGAGGGTGGCAAGAAGCACGAGCGCGACGCGCGCAGTCACTCGGTGAACGACGTCGAGGTGGGTGTGGAGTGGCAGCCGAATGCGGCGTTCGAGCTGGTGGGCGCGATGTACTGGGGGGACCGCCGGTTCGAGGATTTTCAGCGGCAGTCGAACGCGCAGCGCGGCCGCCTGTTCCGGCTCCAGGCACAGTTCAACTACTGAGTCACGCCGGCGCGCCGGTGTGCGCTCGTTCGCGCCGCCCGGCGTGATGGTGGTAACGTCGCCGCGCGCCGCGGGTGTGAGTGTATCCGCATGCCGCCGGAACCACCCGCCACGCCATCGCTGATCGCCACGCTGCGCGATCGTGCCGCCGTGCGGCGCTACAGTCCGCGCACGGTGCAGGCGTACGAGCGGTGGGTGCGTCGATACATCCGGCATCACGGTGGTCAAACGCATCCGCGACACCTGGGCCCGGAGTGCGTGCGTGCCTTCCTGGTGCATCTCGCGCGCGAGCGGAACGTGGCCGCCTCGACGCAGTACCAGGCGCTGGCCGCCCTGACCTTCCTCTATCGCGACGTGCTGGAGCAGCCGACGCCGAACGTGGTCGGCGTCGTGCAGGCCAAGCGCCCGCACCGGCTGCCCAACGTGCTCTCGCGCGAGCATGTGCAGCGACTACTGGCGGAACTGCGCGGTGGATCGCAGCTGATGGCGATGCTGTTGTACGGCGCCGGCCTGCGGCTGATGGAGTGTTGCGAACTGCGGCTGAAGGATGTGGATCCCGAGCGGGGCGAGGTGCGGGTGCGGCATGGCAAGGGCGCGCGCGACCGGGTGACCGTGCTGCCGGCATCGCTGCGCGAGCGGATCGAGCAGCAGGTGGCGGCGGTGCGCCGGCTGCAGCTGCTACGTGCGGCGCGCGGTGGCGGGTACGTGGAGCTTCCGGGGGCGTTTCACCGCAAGTCGTCGCATGCGTCGCGCGGGTGGTCGTGGTGCTGGCTCTTCCCGTCGCGCACGGAGACGTGGCACGAGGGCAGCCGGCAGTACCGCACCGGTCATGTGCATCCGAGCGTGCTGCAGAAGGCGGTGCCGGCCGCGGCGCGGCGGGCGGGCCTCGTGGCGCGGGTGACCTGCCACACCCTGCGGCATTCCTTCGCGACGCACCTGCTGGAGTCGGGCTACGACATCCGCACGGTGCAGGAGCTGCTCGGGCATCGGGACGTCTCGACGACGATGCTGTACACGCACGTGCTGAACCGGGGCGGGCTCGGGGTGCGCAGTCCGCTGGATGTCGGCGTCGCGGACAGACCACCGGGGTGGCGGGGTGATGGAGCGGGCAGGGGGCCGGAAGGCGAGGCGCGTTCGCGCTGAGCGGGTGGTGCGCTGGCGCGTGACCCATCCGCCAGCCCTTGCGGCGTGCGCGATCGCTCCGGGGGTGGGTCGCCTCCTTGGCGAGCCTCGCGTGGTTTCCGGCGTTCTGTCGCATTTCTGCGCTGTTCGGAGCGCGCGCCGCGGCCGGTGCAGAATGAGGAAGAGGGTCGTAAGCGTAGATCCTTGTGCGGGTTACAGTGACGATCGGCGGAGAAGCAGTGCGCCGGTTCTCGTTGTTCGGGCGCGCGAGAACGCTGGCGGGGCGGGCGAATGCGGGGCTACTGTTGGGTGTCTGGGTTCGGTAGCATTCTGGATAATTCTCGTTAGAGAGCCCTCCACCATCGTATGCCGGAGCGTCCATGTATCTCGGTCCGCCAATTGACGACCACGAGATGCTCGCGCGCGTACCGACGGAACTGGTCTCGTTATTGAGGCAGACGAACGGCTACGTCGCGTTCCATGGGGGACTGCATCTGCGCGGCGCCTGTCATGCACCGGCGTGGCATGCTCTCCGCAGCGCGTGGGACGGCCCCGATGCGTTGCACGCGCTCTACGGCACGGTGCAGCGTGACGATTGCCCGTTCGCGGAAGATGCTCTCGGTGATCAGTACCTAATCCGCGACGGTGCCATCCTCCGGCTTGACGCGGAGACGGGTACGGTGAGCGAGTTCGCCAAGGACTTGGACACCTTCCAGGCCGCGGTGCGCGCGGACCCGAGTGAATACCTCACACTCGCTCCGCTCGAGCAATTCCGAGTAGACGGCGGTGTGCTGGGACTTGGTCAGCTACTCAGTGTGTATCCTCCCTTCTGCAGCACGGAGTCGGCCAATGGCGTCAGCTATCGGGCCATTGACGCACTGGAACGCCGCCGCTGGCTTGCCTCGTTCGCACAGCAGATCCGGGCGTTACCCGACGGCTCGACGCTCGCGGTTGTGGTGCACGAGTGAGCCGGGCTCTCTAACCCGCGTTGCTGCTGCCACTGCGGCCGCTGGTCGGTGAGCAGGAGAAGCATCTTTAGGCCGCAGTGCAGCAGAACGCATTTTCGTTAGACCACTGCCCAACATCGGTGTATCGCGTCCTGTTCATCTGCAGCCAGAACCGGCTACGGAGCCCCACGGCGGAGCGCGTGTTCGCCTCGTGGCCTGGTCTGGAGGTGGAGTCCGCTGGCCTCAATCACGATGCCACGGTGCCCGTCGACGCGGAGCTCCTCGCTTGGGCCGAATTGATCGTGGTCATGGAGCGCGCGCACCGGAAGCGCCTCTCGAAGCGCTTCCGTTCGTCGCTCGGCGGGAAGCGCATCGTGTGCCTCGATATCCCGGATGACTATGAGTACATGGAGCCCGCGCTGGTCGCCCTGCTAGAGCGGAAGGTGCCGCGGCTCCTGCCTGCGGGGCACCGGCGGCAGGCGGACGTGGACTGAAGGTTTCAGCTCCACGAGGGCATGAGCGCTGCAGTGGTCTAACACGGGTTGCTGCTGACGCTGCGGCCGGCGTATTGTGATCAGGCGGACTATTTGTCGGCCGCACCGCAGCAGAACCCTGTCTCGTTAGAGGGCAGCCGGGCAATGTATCCGGGCGGAGACCAGTGAACCTCGCAGTCTTTGACGTCGATGGTACGCTCCTCGATAATCTCGAGGAAGAGGATGTGTGCTTCGCTCGGGCGCTGAGCGAGGAGCTGGCATTGTCGAAGCTCGACACAGACTGGGCGCAGTACACTCATGTTTCCGACGATGCAATTACCTCGGAGGCGTATACGCGGGAGTACGGGCAACCATTGACCGCCGCGCAGCGGGCAGCGACGATCGAGCGATTCCTCGATCACCTCCGAATGGCGCATGGTGCAGCACCAATCACTGCCGTGCGCGGCGCAACGCAGATGCTGAGCGATCTGCGCTCACGTGGATGGGCCGTGGCCTTTGCGACCGGCGCGTGGCGGCGTGCGGCCGAGTACAAACTAGGCGCGTCGGGCATCCCTCTGGCTGGAGTTCCGTGGGCAAGTTCAGAGGACGGCCCGGCGCGAGAGACGATTGTCGCCAAGGCGATTGAACTTGCGACGGCGTCACTCGGTGTGACGCCGTTCACTCGCGTTGTTGCGATCGGGGATGGCCTGTGGGATCTGCACACGGCACGCACGCTCAGGCTGCCGTTTGTAGGCATCGGCGCCGGTGACCGCGGCGTCCGATTGCGGACTGCCGGGGCTTCGCATGTCATTGCAGACTATTCTGACTTCGATGGCGTAGTCCGCGCGTTTGAAGAGGCCAAGGCACCGTGCGCGGCCCTCTAACCCGCGTTGCTGCTGACACTGTGGCCGCAGTCTCGTGAGCAGGAGTACGTTCAGGTGGCCACAGTGCAGCAGAACGCATTTTCGTTAGGCGGCCATGTCTCAGAGTATAAAGTATCCCGATGCGATTGACCCCGACCTCGTCGGGTCGTATCCCGCCGTCGTGAAATCGGGTGGCGGTTACGTTTGGGATGCCGTGCTCGAGTATCGTGTGTGGTGTCATCCGGAGCGCGGCGCGGAGGACAGCGACGACGGCAACGACTACTTCTACGCGTTCGCGACGTATGCCGAGGCCGCGGAGTGCGCGAGCGAGGCGGCCGGCGCTGAGGAGCCGCTAGCACTAGTCGCGCAGGACGAATACATCGCAGAAGAAGCGCCTGGCAAGTACGTGCATGTGCGGCAGCGTCGGATTACTGAGTGGCCTGTCGAGTTTCTGCATAGGCCCCGTCGGACCGCCCGAACCATTCCGGATTTTTTTGCCCCCGATGCGCCGAGCAACCGTTTGGAGATTCTTCGAGGGCAGGCAACTCGTTCAGAGTAGCGAGCTGAAAGCAGTCGCCACGCGCGGCCGCCTAACCCGGGTTGCTGCTGACAATGCGACCGGGCTATCGTGAGCAGGAGACGGATTGTGCGGTCGCATTGCAGCAGAACCCAGTTTCGTTAGACGGACCTCGTTATGTCTAGAACTTCTCGTGAACGCAAGGAGCTGCAAACAGTCGCGCGTGCGCGGTACAGCGCGGCGATGGCTCGCCTTGCGGCCATCTTGCTGGAGGAAGATTTGGCAGGTGTCGGGTCGGAAGCTCCGAGTGACGAGTATGGCCCCGAGGCAGGGACGATTTTGCCTCGTCTACGAGTGTGCGGAAGCGTTGCGGATGTGCAAGACGTCGTGCACGACGAGTTCTGCCGATGGTTCGGGGTGGACCACGCCGGACCGGTACGGAACTATGAGCACGTCGCGCGGCGCATTCATCAGGAAGTCATGAGCCTTTCATCGGACAGTTTGGGTGCACGCTAGCGTACAGAAGTGGCGATGCATCTTGAGGCGCCGATGGTGCGCGTGATATTGCCAACATGAGCGATTCGCGGGCGGTCCGTCTAACACGGGTTGCTGCAGCCACGGCGACCGGCGGTCGGTGTCCAGGAGTAGGTTCGGTGTGGTCGCCGTGCAGCAGAACCCTGTCTCGTTAGACCGCCGCGACATGCTCTTGTGTTAGACGCCGACGTCACCCGACTCATCGTGCGCGAATACGCGCACTTCGAGAATGCCGCGCAGTGCGCCGCGTTCGCCCGGAGTGCGGTCGTGCCGGAGCGCGTCGTTCAGACCTGGGCGTACAGTCCAGACACGCACGCGTGCTCCATCGTCGCGCGCACGGCCTCGAAGCAGTTCGTGTATTGCGCGACGGGGTTTGGGCCTGCCTTCCCGTGGAGTGTGCAACCGCTCGGCGCGACGGATCTTGGGATGGAAGGACTGTGGCATGCGTACTTGTACGAGTGCGTGGTCGGCACCGAGCTGTGGCCCGCCGTCCCGGCCGATCTTCTGCTCATGGGGCCGGGCGAGAGGCAGCCACGCCTCGAGTTTGAGGCGTAGGCGCTCCGGCGACGGCATTATCACGCGAGCAGCCGGAGCGGCGGTCTAACCCGGGTTGCTGCTGACGCTGCGGCCGGGCTATTGTGATCAGGACGGCCTTTAGTGCGGCCGCACCGCAGCAGAACCCTGTCTCGTTAGCTGGCCTCCTCACTCGTACCGGTTTCGGATGACCAACGCTGACGTCGCGCTGCGAGATTTGGTTGAGCGCCACGGTTGGGCGGTCGTCAAGATTTCGGAAGACGAGCGTGGGCCAGGGTTTGCCTACACGGTGGGCCTTTCGCGCAGTTTTGGCCATCCCGAGGTGCTGATCTCTGGGCTCGACCTTGTGGTGCTTCAAGAAATCCTCAACGAAATCGGCGCAAAGATTCGCGATGGGGCGACGTTCTCGGCTGGCCACGGCTCTGATGACGTATTGGAAGGCTATCCGGTGACGTTCCGTGAGATTGCACCCGCGGCATTCGGCACCTATCTCGGTGCCGGCGTGCGCTTCTATGGAGACATGACATTTGCTGCGCTCCACTGCATCTGGCCAGACAAGGCCGGGCGCTTCCCGTGGGACGCGGGCGTTGTAGAGTGGGTCCGATGGGCGCAGCCAGCCCTCTCGGATGGGCCGGAGGCCACGACGTTCGACCGACCGGCCAGCTAACCCGGGTTGCTGCTGACATTGCGACCGTCGGGCGGCGAGCAGGAGTACGCTTCGTGCGGTCGCAATGCAGCAGAACCCAGTTTCGTTAGGCACCCCGCACACAGCATGACCCGTGACTATTACTGACGATCCGTTTAAGGCGATGCTCGCGGAGTTCGTGCGGCTGGGTCTTGACTACCGCGACCTGCCCGGGCTAGCGATTGGGGACTCGGCTGAGGACGCAGCTGCATTTCTCAAGCACGTGCGCGATCTCAAGCCCGGCGCAACGTGGCACGACGTTTTCCCTATGGAACAGGTGCAATTGGCGCCTTCAGAGGCGGAAACGTGTCCGAACACGTATTCGCCGTTCGGCCCGTATGACTATCAAGAGTTGCCCGTAGGTGCGGCGGTCCTCGTGGGATGGGCGCCAGGTACCGATCCCACCTGCTTGTCTACGTTCGTGGACCGATCGCGCGCGGCAGGCTTCGCAATCTATGGTGCAGGATTCTGGAGCCCAGACGGAGCGCCCGAAGACATCCGGGATGCGATGATCATCTTTGACCGTGCGGCAGGTCCCGGCGCGGCTGATGAGTTCTGGGCCTGGGTGGATGCACAGGGGGATATGGCGTTGTACTGGTTCGCGCGCACTGGTGGCGAGAGCTACGTCGCGACTTGCTGACAGGCCGCTCCTACCGGTGCCTAACACGGGTTGCTGCAGCCACGGCGACCGAGGTATCGTGCTCAGGAGCGCCTTAAGTGCGGTCGCCGTGCAGCAGAACCCTGTCTCGTTAGGTCGCACACAGCCTTTAGTGTTTGCCATGGATCTCCGGTCGCGTCTCAACGCCTACTCACGCCGCTTCGCCGAGCAGCTGTTCGCGGTATACCCCAGTTGGGAGGAGCTCGCCGTCGTCGAGGCATGGCCCAACGCAGATTCAGGCTCCTTCCTCGTGGAGATTCCGTCCCCTGCAGCGCCTGACCAGCGCCTCTGGGTTGGCACGGACGGGGGCGAGATCACCGTTGGCTTCGGAGACGCCGGGTGGCATGAGCACTTCGGTGCGTGGACGGGCGACGACGAGGCGAACAGTTTCCGGGAGGCGCTCGAAGAGGTGCGAGGTATCCTCGCTGGCACCCGACGCGTTGCCGTGGGATACAGCAAGGGGGTCGCGTCCGTAAGTCAGGTCTACGACGCGGACGATGGTCCCAGACTCGATGATGTCGAACGTGTGGAGCAATACAGCTGGCCGGCAGGTCGCATCCGCGCACGCGCGACCTAACACGGGTTGCTGCAGCCACGGCGACCGGCGGTCGGTGTTCAGGAGGAGCGTTCGTGTGGTCGCCGTGCAGCAGAACCCTGTCTCGTTAGGCGGATGGCCATCATGATCTCATGGCAACGAAAGGGTGTCATTGCGTTCGGGCTGAGCCTCGCGGCGTGTTCGTCGCCACGGTCGGCTCCCGTCGGCGCGGCTGGTGAAGGCACCGATGTCGGCGCTGTAGCGCCTGGCGGATCATTCCGAGCATCGCTGAACCCCTGTGACACGGTGCCAGCGGTTCGCGCGCGCGAGGAAGCGGAGCGCGCGAGCATGAGCCCGCGCCGTGGTCGAGACACCAACGTCGAGTTCCCGAGGCGCGGCGATACCGTACTTGTTGACGTAACGTCCTTCGATGAGGAGCAGCACCTCATCGAGCGCGTGAATGCGTTTGGTGTCCTGCAGTCACGTCAGGGTGATCAGTGGTCGGTGTGGGAGATAGCCACGCGTCGGCAGCACGAGGTGCAGTTAAGCGAGGACTCGTGGGCGCGTGCACCGCGTGGTGTCTACCGACTGCGTACCACGGGCGAGGTCGTGGGTCAGCCGACATATTATGTCCGAATCGCGCGATACGCCTCGATGCCGGCAAGCGGCTGCGTAATCGGAAGCGAGGTGGGGCCGTAACGAATCCGCCTAACACGGGTTGCTGCTGACGCTGCGGCCGGGGTATTGTGATCAGGCGGACTAATAGTCGGCCGCAGCTGCAGCAGAACCCTGTCTCGTTAGACATCATCACGGACCACGTTAGATGAACTGGCTCTTTCCTCTCGCTCGAGTGATCGGCGCTGGCATCCCATTCGGGGGTGTGCTCGTCCAGATCAGCGCGGAGCTTGATTCGCGACAGGTTCAGCAACGGCTCACAAAGCTAGAAGACCCGATTTCGGCGCTTCACCCGGATGTGCGCGACTTCTCTCGGGTGGTTTACGAGCAGATGCGAGCGACTCAGACGTCTCGAATCCAATTCGCTGACGACGACCTCACTCGCCATGCGCGCGTGATCGCTCTACTCGAGAATGCTGGTCATCTGCGAGGCTCGCATGCCATAGGCCAAAGGCATCCGATCGCACTCTGGCTCGAGTCACCGCAGTATGTGCTCTACATGGCTGCACTTTACGAGGACACTGACGCAATGGGCCGTGTCTTCTCGCATCTTGATTCCGCCCCGCCCGGCACTTGGTTAAAAGGTGAAGGCCTCGCAACGCAGTACGAAGTTCCCTTGCCGGTGGTGAGAGCGCTCTTCGAGTTGTACGACTCACGAGGCCTCGGCGTACTGTCCAAAGAGACTGGCGCCACGAATTACATGAGCCGAGCCTAGCGTCTGTGCGCATGATGTCTAACCCGCGTTGCTGCTGCCACTGCGGCCGGCCGCTCGTGAGCAGAAGCACTTTCAGTAGGCCGCAGTGCAGCAGAACGCATATTCGTTAGGTCACTCTTCAGCTTCTGGTTTTGTGAGGAAGTCGCATGAGCATGATCGGTTGCTTCGCCGCCGTGGATCCTTCGCAGGTCGATGCACTGTGTCGCGAGCCGGAATTGTTGATGGCGCATTTAGAGCAATGCGCGAACGATCCCACGCGATCCGCTGATGTCGATAAGGCGTGGCACGCCATTCACTTCATGCTTGCCGGCGATCCCGACGGAGGAGAGGCACCCGCGGCTTCCGTCGTTCTTGGGGGGGTAGAAGTCGGCGAAGATCTCGGCTATGGGCCGGCACGTCTCCTCACGAGCGAGGAAGTCCGAGAAATTGGACTGTTTCTTCAGGGCATGCCGCCGGAGCAGTTCTCTTTGCGCTACGCGCCAGCCGAGATGGACGCCGCCGAGATCTATCCCGTAGTTTGGGTTGAGGACGGTGAGGAGGGGCGCGAGTACGTCGCGCATGCATATGAGCGCTTGCGGAAGTTCTACTTGGAGGCCGCTGCGCGCGGGGACAGCGTTGTCGCATGGCTCACATGAGCGCGCAGTGACCTAACGCGGGTTGCTGCAGCCACGGCGACCGGGAGTCACTGTCCAGGAGTAAGTATGTTGTAGTCGCCGTGCAGCAGAACCCTGTCTCGTTAGGCCGCAAAGGAGCCATGGTGCGTTGTCAGCAAGCAATGATGCGTGTTCTGGCTCTCCTCGTTGCGATAGTTTCCGCAGAGGGGGCGCAAGCGCAATGCGCGCAGCGAAGCGTCGTTGACACGCTTTATATCGGCAGTGTGCCCGTCCGGATGAGTGTGGACGAACTCTGGCGTGATTTCACGCCGATACGCAACGAGGGCGGAGATGGCGGCTCAGGCATCATGCTCGCGTTGGGAATTAGTACGACGGATAGCACGCGCCGGCTGGACCCAAGTGTTGGGTTTCTCGATGCGTGGATTGCGCGAGATCGAACATGGTATCGCGTTAAATTGCGTGGTCAGAATAGCCGCAACGATTCCACGATCGTACAAGATGTCGGCGACGCGCCGGCCGGTGGTAAAGCCGGTGCACTAGCGTGGCCCTCAGGGACACGCGTGCGCGTGGCAGTGCGCTGGGGAAGTGCGCCGCTTCGACGGGTACGGTGCACAGTGATTGAAGCCGTAACGATCAGAGCGACCTCGTAGCGGCGGCCTAACCCGGGTTGCTGCTGACAATGCGACCGGGGTATCGTGAGCAGGAGAAGGAACGTGCGGTCGCATTGCAGCAGAACCCAGTTTCGTTAGACCTCAGCAAAGGTCGTTGCTTCCATGAAGTACGAGTCAATCGAGTTTCACGGCGAACCCGCCGCGGAAGCGGCGATCGTACGGGACGACCCGGCGGAGTTGCTCTACGTACCGGTTGCCGCATCGCTGTACTCGGAGAACCTGGAGTGGGCGCAGGGAGTCTGTCTCCGGTTGTCCGTTCACTCGCACTTCAACGTGCGGGGGAATGCCATCCTGGGCTTTGGGCATCTCGCGCGGCGTTTCAGGCAGCTGGATCGGTCGCGCGTGGAGCCTTTCCTGCGTTCGGCCCTGCTCGATGCAGACCCTTACGTCGCTGGGCACGCTTACGACGCCATAGATGACGTCCGGCACTTCCTCGGATGGGACCTGTGATAGGCGGGCGGCAGAACGTTGAGACTTCGTACCTGCAGGGCTGACTTCGCGCGCTTACTTCACGGTCGAGAGTGCGAGGATTCGCGCACCTGAGGTCTAACGCCGGTTGCTGCTGACGAAGCGGCCGGAGTATTGTGAACAGGAGAGCGGTCGGTTGGCCGCTTCGCAGCAGAACCATGATCGTTAGGCAACTACTTCAGTCCACATGACGACTCTGCCACACTGGCTGCGCGTCGTCGCGCTCTATACCATCGGGAGCGCGTTCGTCGGCCTTGCCAGCTTGATACAAGTGGCTCTCGCGATTCCAAGCTTCGCCCGAACGCTTAGCCTTCCCGTCGGCGCGCTCTTCTTCGCCTGGGCCGTCTGGGCAGGCACCAGAACGCTGCAGAATCGCCGAGAGGGCGTTCGTGCACTGTACCTCGTGCAAGTGGCGCAGGTCGTTGCGTTCAGCATCGGCTGGCGCCTCGTTGCACGCGCCGGCGTCGCCGGGCAGCTCCTACTGGCTTCCGCGGGCTTCAGATTTGAAGGGGGATGGCAGGCACACTTTGTCTTAACGCCCTTGCATGATGGCGCGCTCCGCGCTGCAGGCGTCTCGGCGGTCTTCGGAGCCGGCCTCGGAGGCAACGCGGCGTTCGAGAAGGCAACGTGGGCCGTTGGAATCAATTTTTTCGCTCTGTACCTTGCCGTCCGGATGTGGCACTACATGAAGACGGCGACATACTCGAACGACGTTGCCTAACGCCGGTTGCTGCTGACGAAGCGGCCGACGTATTGTGATCAGGACGGCGGTCAGTTGGCCGCTTCGCAGCAGAACCATGATCGTTAGACGTCAAACAAGGAGTCTATGTCGAGATTGTCGATATTCCTTTGCGCCATTCTGATCGGCGGCTATGCCTCGGATGCGGAAGCGCAGACAGCGACAGGTAAGTTCAATCAGTTCGTTCCATTGCCGCGCCAACGAGCGCTCGGTCTCGATGCGCTTTCGACGGCACAAAAAGCTGCGGTCTTCGAGTTGATGATGGAGGCGTACGCGCTTGGCAGGCAGCAAGGGCCGAGCGATCGACCGCCCGTGGCAGCGAGAAGCGCGCCGTCAACTACTTCGGCAATCGAGTCTAGGATAGACGGCAGCTTCAGCGGTTGGGAGGGGGAAACAATCGTGAAGCTTGCCAACGGACAGATCTGGCAGCAGACGGAGTATCATTACCACTACCACTACGCTTACGCGCCAAGCGTGATCGTGTACAGCACAGGCGCTGGTAGCTTCAAAATGCGGGTCGAGGGCATCGACAAAGCTGTAGGAGTAAGGCGGCTTCGATGATCAACGCTGTTCCGTAGGCAATGAGCCGTGCGCGCGACGCCTAACACGGGTTGCTGCAGCCACGGCGTCCGGCTTTCAGTGAGCAGGAGAAAGTTGGTGTAATCGCCGTGCAGCAGAACCCTGTCTCGTTAGGCTGACTCCCAATCATCGTGCCCCCGCAACCCGAGTGGTTTCGTCGAATCACGTGGACTCCTGCCGATGAGCAGGACTTCATGGCTCGTCTCAAGAGGAGTCGCTCGCCGTTTCATCGTGCCCAGTACCTGCGGATCCAGGCGCTCCATCTCGAAGAGTCTGGCGTCCCCGAACTCGTTGTTCCGGCGCTTAGCTTGCTCGAACACCTGGTCCGGGAATGTCCGGAGCGCTCGCAGCTGTCGGCCGCTCATCACCAACGCGCACTTTGCCACGTCGATCTCGGTGAGCTGGAGGCTGCCATCGATGCGTTTCGCGCCGCATTTGTCGCCCGTCGTGCGTCGCCAAACTGGCAGAACGATGCTCCTCTCGACTTCGGTGAGCTCGTCTGCTCCATGCGCCGTGTTGATCTGTACGCTGAAGTCACAGCCGTCCTTTGCGAGTTCGCTGACAGCCCTCTGTTTCCAGTGCAACAGTACAAGCACGCGGCGGTTCACGCGGTGCTCGCGGCCGCGCGCGATGAGCATGAAGTCGCACGGGCACACGCGCGTGAGGCGTTGCGAGCGATGAACGCGACCGAATCGTCATCCGTACGGCATCGCAGGCTCGGGCTTGTGCGCTTCGTCGATCCGCATCTGTTGGAGACATTGCGCGCGATCACAGCCTAGCGGCAGTTGGTGACCGACGGCCGCCCACCTGCTTCCTATGAAATTGGCCGCGGCACAACTAAACGATAGGCTGAATCCGAGAGCTCTTGCTTCGCGAACGAAGTGCCGTGGAGGTCTTCCTGATCACAGCGATCCATCGTTTCTCGTCACGTCGACGCGTAGCGGTTCGGCCGCCGGGGAGGGTTGGCGCGTTCGCCGCTGCGATCTGGCTCGAGCTGACTGATCCGTTTGTTGAAGCCGCGGTGCGTGCGGAGGCTGGTGCAGTGTACGGCTGGCAGGCCGCGGTGGCCTGCTTGCTCGCGTTTGTCGGGACATGTGCCGACCGACGTCCTGCGCGCGTTGATTCAGCCTAACCCGGGTTGCTGCTGACGCGGCGACCCACGTATTGTGATCGGGCGGACCTTATGTGTGGTCGCCGCGCAGCAGAACCCTGTCTCGTTAGGCCGCTACACTAACGCTACGTTGTGCAGGAGGGGGGCGATGGCGGAGATCTACGCAGCATCGGGACCGCTGCAGCCCCGAAGAGCCGGCGTCAGTGTGTGTTCCAAAAGTGGGTGTCGTGACGCGTAGGAGCTGGGTCTCGCTCGCTGCGCTCGGTGCCGCGTTAGGTGCGCTGTCCGGCGCGTCTGGGCTGCCGGGGGTGTTCGCTATAGTGGTTTTCCTGCCCGCCGCCACTGCGACGCTCGTCGTCGCTGCGGCCGCTGGCGCGTGGTATGCCGCGCGGCGCCAACACTGTGGATGGCTCGCACTCGTCTTTGCCGCAGCGGTCGGCATCGCGCAGTGGCCATTTGCCGTCGGGCTTTTCCCAACGGTCCTCGGTAAGGCTTCCTCGCCGTCGTATGGGCAATGGGTCACAGCTGTCGTCGTACTCGCCGCGCTGGCGAGCGCGCCCGCAGCTATCGCCATCGTGCGAGGCCGACGACCCCGAGCAGAGGCCTAACCCGGGTTGCTGCTGACGCTGCGGCCGGCTTATTGTGAGCAGGAAGGCTTTATGCTCGACCGCACCGCAGCAGAACCCTGTTTCGTTAGGTGGCTACTGCTCTTGAATCGTATGACATGGGCTCTCTTCAGTAGTCATCCCCGCGGGGGCAACGGTCTTCCACCGGTAGTTTGGCTCGAGATTGATGAGATCCTGGCGCTCCCGGACGTATCCGGTCGCCCAGTCTCGTACTCAATCGATTATGCCACGCCAGTGACACGAGACCTCGCTGTCGCATGGTCCGTGGAGTCAGAGCGCTTAGGCTATCCAGTCATCCACTTTGCCGTCGAGCATCAACAGCTGGGACCAGTCTCCGTCAGCCTCTGGGCCACATCGGGATGACGCCAAGTCTGAGCAATTGTTGATCGACACGCTGCCAGAGCAGTCGTCGCTCCCCCCTTGCATGATCATGGACGCTATGCAGCAACTTCAAGCGTGGTACGTTTCCCAATGCAACGGCGATTGGGAGCATGAGTTTGGCATCAAGATCGAGACGCTGGATAATCCCGGATGGTCGGTCAGCATTCCGCTCACAGGCACAGAGCTAGAGTCCCAGCAATACGAGACTGTCAGCGACATGACGCCGCCCACTGAATGGCTTCATTGCCACGTCGTGGAGACGCACGAAGGGCCGCGCTGGGAGGGCTCGGGTGGGCCTCTGATGCTGGATCAAGTTCTGCGCCATTTTGTCGATTGGGCGAGTGCGCCGAAAGCCGCCACCTAACCCGGGTTGCTGCTGACAATGCGACCGGGGAATCGTGAGCAAGCGAAGGATCGTGCGGTCGCATTGCAGCAGAACCCTGTCTCGTTAGCCTGATACTAGAGGTATAGAACATGTCAGCGAAGATCATTGCGACCATTGTCGCGAGCGTTCTGGGAAGTACCGTGCTCTTCGGCGCGGTCGCACTTCTCCGGCCCTCGATGCTCGGATGGGCGGCCTTCGTCTACTTTGCGCTTGCCGGAATAGCGTCCCTGTTTGGTGCAGTCGGGATCGCACGAAGGCGTACCTCGGCCGCGTTCGGCGTGTGCATGTTGGCGTACGCTCTGCACTTCGGAATCTCGTTCGGCAATACCGGATTGCCGCAGGCGTCTCCGCTGTTGACGACCGCGTTACTTCTTGCAGCCGTTGCCTGGTTTGCGCGCGAGGCCCGACAGCCTAACTCCGATGGAACGAGCGCCGCATAGGTCGTTGCGTCGCTCGCGTAGCACGGTATCCAGCGCGTGACGTTGGGCATGCGCATGATCGCAGAACCTGTGCGGCGTGCCGGATCAGGCTAACGCGGGTTGCTGCTGACGCTGCGGCCGGTGCTGGGTGAGCAGGAGAGAGATCGAGAAGCCGCAGCTACAGCAGTACCCTGTCTCGTTAGGTGGCTCGTTCGCGTTTTGTGTGGCATCGTTTAGCCTGCGCAGGCAGTTGTAGCGAGCGTGGCGGCAGTGCCCGTGATTCGTTTGCCGGTTCACTGGCGTCCCTCGCGCTGGGCCGCTGACGAATGACGCCAAGTCTATCTTCCACTTTAGCAGCACTGTTCCCTACAGATGGACGAACTACATCAACTTCAGGCTTGGTACGCATCGCAATGCGACGGTGATTGGGAGCATGAGTTCGGAATCAAGATCGAGAACGTTGACAATCCCGGATGGTCCGTCAGCATCCCACTCGCGGGCACGGAGCTAGAGACTGTCGAGTTTGAGACTGTCAGCGACATGACGCCTCGCACGGAGTGGATGCACTGCCGCGTTGTGGAATCGGCCGATGGCCCGCGGTGGGAAGGATCGGCTGGTCCACTGATGTTGTCTCAGCTTCTGCGCCGGTTTCTTGATTGGGCGAGCGCGCACAAGGATGCCACCTAACCCGGGTTCCTGCTGCCAATGCGACCGAGGTATCGTGAGCAGGAGAAGATGTGGTGCGCTCGCATTGCAGCAGAACCCAGTTTCGTTAGTCGTCACACAGCAGTCTCCCGCCTCATGAAGCGTGACGGAATGCAGCGCATCGGCGTACCGTGGCCGCTGGTCATCGGATTGTGGGCCGCGCCAGCGGCTGTGTCCGCACAAAGCCCCGACCTCAGCTGTCCGCCGCTGCCGACGGTGGAACCCGTTCGGCATGACGCGGCCGCGCCGGACGCCGCTCTGGCGATGCGCCTGGGCGCCGTGGTGGTACTGGTGCGAAGCAATGACGAGTTGCACCCAGTCCTCCGCGATGCCACGGTGCGTATTTGGGGCCCGCGGGGTGACGTGCGCAGTTTGCGCGTTGATAGTGGGGGGCAGGTCACGATTCTCCGACGCGCCGGCGTCTCGCGCGTGCAGGTACGGCGGCTTGGGTACAAGGCCGTGGAGGTGCGCGTGCCGTGGCGTCCCGGGTATCGCGATACGCTGCGCATTGAATTGCCGGTCATCCGTCTCTGCTTGCACAGCGTGACGACCAACGAACCAGTGCTGCGCGTGTCGGTACACCGACACTCGCGCGCGGTGTGACGTCTAACGCGGGTTGCTGCTGACGCTGCGACAGCGGTATAGTGATCAGGCTGACCATGAGTCGGCCGCAGCTGCAGCAGAACCCTGTCTCGTTAGACGGCTATGAGAGGTGAGCGCGCGTGAGACGCTTGGCGATTGCCATCCTAGCCTGCCTATCGTTCGTTGCGCAGCGGGCCGACGGTCAGCACGGTGTGCCGGCTCCTGGTTGCGTTGCTGCGTCCGAACACGAGGATCTGTGGTCTGGCCGAGACTCCGCCGACCTCGCGAATCCGATCATCACCGGCGTGGAGGCCTTCCGGCGTCGAGTCGAGGGTCAGTACAGAATGCTTTTAATTCAGACAGAAGGTGCTGGAATCGGTAAGTTGGCGACCGAGGCCATTGCCACGCTTCGCTTCGCGGCTACTGATTCCGTGCCTAGCCAGTTACGGAGCAAGCGAGGTCGGTTTGAGATGGACCTGCTGATTCGACGACGCGGCTATCTCCATCAGCGTCTCAAGCCGCCGGCCCGCAACACCAGAGCGTTTTGGACGGGACGCTATAACCCGCCTAATGACTTTCACTTCTATGAGACGGATCCCAGAGGGCCTCGGAACGATCTGACATTGAACGATGGCGCCGCTGGCTACTACGTCAGCGTGATCGACGACTCCACCGGGATGCTTCGTGGCCGATGGTCAGCATCGGCCATTCTGTACACGGAGCCCACGCCGGTCGGGACGCTCACCGAAAGCCGAGGTGGCTACTTCTGCGCTTGGCGGGTCCAATCGTGACATCGAGCGGCGGCCGTCTAACACGGGTTGCTGCTGACAATGTGACCGGGTGTCGGTGAGCAGGAGTACGTTTGGCTCGGTCGGATTGCAGCAGAACCCGGTCTCGTTAGGAGGCGGCGTGAGAAGTTGGGAGAGCGCTTCGGCGAGGCATATTGCGCGTAGCAGCTTTCTGTGGCGGAGTACACTCGAGTGATGCTCTTCATCTACTTCGCGCCCGCCATTGCGTCGCTACTTTGCTACTGGAGAGCGACTTGTATTGAGAGTGAATTGCTCACTCGTGTACCCGAGCGCCAGAGTACGGGAAGCTTCGGCGTAGTGGGACCGTGGTCTCTCACGAAGCGGGACTATTTCGGCGAACAGCATGAGGTGCGTCGCAAAACTGGTCTCCGCTGGTTTATTGCCGCAAATCTCCTCGTGCTCGCCCAAGCACTACTCCTTGCGTTCCTGTCGCATTTAACAGAGGCTGGAATCATCGCATCGGTGTGAGATCAGTACGGATAGCTCACAGGAGTCTTCGCGCCATAGTGACTGGTCCACTTTCCTCCCGCAGGATGTGCCGGCTCTCGGTGCATGCCTCCTAACACGGGTTGCTGCTGACGCTGCGGCCGCGGTATCGTGAGCAGGAAAGAGATCGTGAATTCGCAGCTGCAGCAGAACCCTGTTCCGTTAGGTGGCTCTACTCGATGCGCGATGCGATTATTTGATCCGCCAGACCCGCACGATATTGGGCCGGCAAAATACGGGGAAGCGAACTTCGCGTACCTTGAGCGAACCGCACGGCCCGAGTTCGCTAGGGTTAGGGATCTACTTGAAACATGGGTCGACAACTATCCCGTCACGGAGCGCGCGAATCTCGTGAAACGGATGCGGTCGCACGATGACAACCATTCTGCTGCCGCATTCTTCGAACTATATCTCCATACCTTGTTCATCGCGTTGGGATATCGCGCAGATATCCATCCGGAAGCGGGGGATCGGGAGCGAACGCCAGACTTCGCATTTCGAACAAAGCTTGGCACGGCCTTCTTCCTAGAGGCAGCGGTTGTAGCCGAATCTAGCAACTCTGATCGTGCTGCATCATCGAGGATCAACGATGTTGTAGATGCGTTGAATGCGATTGAGTGCCCTGACTATTTTCTACACCTCGAGCACTATGGCACTCCGGCGACACCAGTTTCGCTGAAGCGTGTTCGAGAAGTCGTCGCCGCATTCATCGCAGGACTCGACTACGAAAAGGTGCGCGCCGATGTAACGAAGCACGGCTTTGATGGAAGGCCGAGAGGAGAGTTCACGCATGGAGATTACACACTTTCCTTCGCGGCGAACCCAGTTAGGCCTGACCGCCGCGGATAGCTGGGTCATCGCCCGGTAGGCATGAACGGACCCGGCGAGGCCTACTGGATGGATGATAGTTCGCCGCTTCGCGACAAGGTCAAACTCAAGGCGGGCAGATATGGGCAACTCGATACGGGCTTAGTTGTCGCGGTGAACATGCTCGGACGGCACGTTGATAAGATCGACGTCATGGACGCTTTGTTTGGTAAGGAGACATTCTCCTTCCCAGCCGAGGACATTGAAACCGCCGAGCCAATCATGCGCCGGAAACGCAACGGCGCCTGGGTTGGACCTAGCGGACCTATCAACCGAGGCATAAGTGCCGTCATCGTCGTGTCGTCACTGCTGCCGTGGAGTGTCGCGGTTGAGGCGCCACAAGTGTTCCACAATCCGTACGCAAGGTTCTCGGCATCGACTCTAGCCAATCGCTTGATCAACCATCGACCGATAGGCGATCAAATGCTTGCGCACGATGGAGAGCCAATGCACTCTATTCTCGGACTGGCGCCGGGCTGGCCAAATGAACCGAGGACTGTCGGCGAATACGTCGCCACCTAACCCGCGTTGCTGCTGACATTGCGACCGGTGGTCGGTGAGCAGCATTACGGTTTGTGTGGTCGCAATGCAGCAGAACGCTGTCTCGTTAGGTGGCTAGATACATCGACGCGCGCTCACCGCGTAGGATCAGTTGCACATTCGGCCTCACGCTGTTGGCGGCGTGTCGCGTTGAGCGTGGCTTGGAAGTGGACGTTGAACCCGGTGCGCACATTCCGCGACCCGTGTTTGTCTTGGCGCGCGCCGCGCAAGCGGAGATGATCACCGTGCAGGCTCTCGGCCAGAATCCTGCCCGGGTTGGTGGCGTTCGGTACTGGACCATCGCGGTCGCAGGCCGCGGTATCGTTCCGGACCTAGCCAAAGTGACCTACGGCGAGACACCAACTGGGTACGTGGCGGCCGCGCCAGCCCTTGCGCTCTTCCCGGGCAGGTATGAGCTCAATATCACCGCCGCTGGGCGGATCGCGCGCTCGTACTTTCGCGTGCAGGACGACGGCTCGGTTATCGACGCCACAGCGTTCTACTGACCCGGGTCAGGCCGCAAGAGTGGTGAGCAGTGGCCCCCGGCACCGTCTTGAACAGGCGAAGCGCAACGTGTGCCACCTAACCCGGGTTGCTGCGGCCACGGCGACCGGGGTATTGTGATCAGGCGGCCCTTGAGTGCGGTCGCCGTGCAGCAGAACCCTGTCTCGTTAGAATGCACGAGGAAACTATCCGCATGGATTTTGGCGGAATTCTGAAGATCGTCGGCATGCTGCTCTCCGGAGTAGCGCTCGTCGCACTTTCAGTGTTCGGTGTGATAGTATATCGCGGCTTTCTGAAGAATCGCGCGAATACTCCAGCCGAGAGCTTCGCCGCGACCGCTAACACACCGCAGGGCGCTGCCCGGATGTTTCACGACGCCGTGCGGCGACGCGATCTCGACGCAATGGTGGGGATGCGCGCGTTCGACCATGAGGCGACTGCCATGCTCGAAAGGCAGGGCAAGGTCGGACCAGAGTGGACTGGGCTCGGCGACAGCACGGCGGCCGTGCTGTCGCAAGCATTTCGAGCGGAGTGGGCCAACCGAGAATGGCCAGATCTGCGCAAGGCACGCGCCTACTTCGGCGAGCCACTGTCACTCGGCGACAATATCGTGACGATGTCTGAGCGGATTGAATACCCAGGTCGGAACGCGGAGCGGTCTCAACTCTACCTGGTACAGCAGAACGGGGTGTGGAAGCTCTTTGTCCAGTGAAGCTGACGCGTGAACCGACTGTTCTGCGACAGCATTCTAACACGGGTTGCTGCTGACACGGCAACTCACGTATTCTGAGCAGGACGGCATTTAGTCGGTCGGCGTGCAGCAGAACCCTGTCTCGTGAGACGCTACGGCCATGTGTGACCCGCGCTACCGTTTGATGAGTCGATTCCGGGCCTGTGCCGCCGTGCTGTCCGCCGTGATCACTGGTAGTGCGCTGCAGGCTCAGACCGGCGTCGTCTCACTGGAGGCGATGGCACGCGACTGGACGGGATCGTCCATCGCGCCTCGCTGTACCGCCGATGCGGAGCCTGACCCCGGTGGGCCGACGAAGCGCTGTGACTGGCCGATCCTCCCGCGCGGGCGCGGGGTGCTCCACGTGGCGGGTCGACAGTCACCCAATGGGCAGTTGGCGCTCCTGACGCGCGAAGAGGATGTCACGGATCGCGCGGCAGCACTTCGGCTACGCGATTCACTGTCAGTGTCGCTGCGCGCGGCTGGCCTTCGTGAGTACCGCTGCCCTGAGGAGGACCGACAATGGCGCTCGGCGCACGCGACGGTGCATCTGCTTATAGGTGCGACCTTGCCCAATGGCCTGTTGAGGATCGCGATCCTTGCCACGACCGAGTCGGCGAGTGTGCCGGACTTCGCCTGTCCGGGCGCCGTCCCGGCCATGGATCGGTAACTCGAGGACTCGGTGCGCGCATCTAACCCGGGTTGCTGCAGCCACGGCGACCGGGATATTGTGAGCAGGACGACCATTAGTCGGTCGCCGTGCAGCAGAACCCTGTCTCGTTAGGAAGCCTTCCAGCGGAAGTAGTGCAGTTTTCGAGGCGCTCACTTTGGAGCCTGTATGCATTGTCAGACACTGCTTGTTGCGAGCATCACTTTGGCGCTCGCGATGCGACCCGTGCAAGCACAGACATTGGACTCAGTACGGTTTGGAGCGCGCATGCGTGTCAGCACCTGTGCGGGGATGACGCTCGTTGGCGCGTTCGGTGGAATCCGTGCCGATAGTATTTCAATCGCCACGGATAGTGTCGTCAGCGCAACCGTGTCTCGTCCAGCGCTGCGGCAGACAACCGTGCGCGTCGTGCCGGCCGAATGTGTACGGACGTATTCTGTGTCAGAGGGGATCCGGAAAAGGACAGGTCGTGGTGCACTTGTGGGTGCCGGTTTGGGTGTCGCTCTGATCGGTTTCTCACTGGCCCAGGATGCCGCGTTCGAGCGAAACGGCGGTGCGGCCACTATCCCAGGTACGGCGTTCGCGGTACCCATCGCGATAGCGCTCACTGGAGTTGGCGCTCTAATCGGCTCAGTGAGTGGTCCGGAGCGCTGGAGTGCGCCGCGGGGCCTTGCCTCTGCGTTCAGAGCTGTGCCTAGGGGATCTGGAGCGATCGTCTCGGCCCGCTTCTAAAGCGTAGCACCGCACGCTTCCTAACCCGGGTTGCTGCTGACGCTGCGGCCGACGTATTGTGATCAGGACGACCTTTACTTCGGCCGCGCCGCAGCAGAACCCAGTTTCGTTAGCCAGCACCTCTACACGATGGATTCGCGCCAAGTCAACAAGGAGCTTCGAGCGGTGGTCAGGCCACTGCTCCAGACGCATGGCTTCACCCACTTCACTGCGCGAACTGCGTGGCGCACCTCTGCGAATCGGATCGATGTCGTCAACTTCCAATCGTTTAACGAGTACTTGGCCAATGGTTGCGGCTGCACGACATACTCCTTTGCCCTAAACATTGGGATCTACCTGCTCTCGGTACCTGATCCGCGGCCTGCCGATACACCTCGCGATAAGAGCGGAGCGCTTCGCCCGAACTACTGGCACTGCCATCTGCAGCGAGCCCTCGAACGGGCAATCGACCAGCCCGAGCTACATCGCCGGGACATTTGGTATATTGATGAATTCGGCCGGTACCTGACGCCGGCGGTCCGTGACGCGCGAAGCACGCTCTCCAATGTTGGGCTGGATTGGTTTGAGCGCTGGTCAGACGCCGCGATTCTCGCAGAGCTGCTGACTGACGTGGTGGTACCAGACGATGACACGCGGTTACCAGGTAACCCTGGCTCACTCGTACGGAGCTATGTCGCAGGATACGTCGCAAAACACCTTGGCGAGCGGGCAGTTGCTGCTGAGCAGTTGCGCCATTCGCTAGCGCTGTACGAGAAGTTTGACGCACAAAATACCAAGACGACGAGAGCCTATATACCTCAGCTCCCCGCACAGCTGCGAACAGATGTCGCAGAGCTCGGCGGTACACTCTAAGGCTGCCAGTCGCTCATCGGAGGCAGGTCCCACCTAGCTGCAAAGGAAGAGTGGGGATCGCGCGGGCACGGCGCTGGCTAACCCGGGTTGCTGCTGTCGCGGCGACCGACCTATTGTGATCAGGACGACCGTTTGTGCGGTCGCCGTGCAGCAGAACCCTGTCTCGTTAGGTGGCTCAGCGCTTTGTTCCGCCGGAAGGAGAAGCCCATCGCTCATCAGTGCTCTGCGGTACTGGGTCTTTCGCTCTGCGTCGCGGCATGTCACCGGTATGAGTACCGGCCCGTCTCGTGCCACTCATACTCACCCGTCGCCGCGTCGGCGATCGCGTGGCAAGCGACGTCGGGAAAGGCCGGGACCGTCGTCGTCCGCGTCGTTGGCGTGACCGTGACTGACACCGTCTTACTAACCACGAGCAGCGCGCGTCTCGACGCCGGGGGATGGCGCCCTCCTGGCAAAGACGGTCTTGTACGTTTCGACTCGATCAAGTTCGGCCCACATGCACTTGCGGTCCGCGCTCTTGGATATGGCCTAGCAACCGCCACGGTGGTTGTGCCACCAGATTCCGGTGTGAGCGCTGTCGCAGGGATGGCGCAGCACGTCATTATGCTCGATGGGTGCGGAATGCTCGTGGAGTGCGTCAGCAAACCATGGTGGAAGCTCTGGTGAGCGGCCACCTAACACGGGTTGCTGCTGACGCTGCGGCCGGGATATTGTAATCAGGCGGACCATTAGTCGGTCGCCGTGCAGCAGAACCCTGTCTCGTTAGGCCGCTACACTAACGCTACGTTGTGCAGGAGGGGGGCGATGGCGGAGATCTACGCAGCATCGGGACCGCTGCAGCCCCGAAGAGCCGGCGTCAGTGTGTGTTCCAAAAGTGGGTGTCGTGACGCGTAGGAGCTGGGTCTCGCTCGCTGCGCTCGGTGCCGCGTTAGGTGCGCTGTCCGGCGCGTCTGGGCTGCCGGGGGTGTTCGCTATAGTGGTTTTCCTGCCCGCCGCCACTGCGACGCTCGTCGTCGCTGCGGCCGCTGGCGCGTGGTATGCCGCGCGGCGCCAACACTGTGGATGGCTCGCACTCGTCTTTGCCGCAGCGGTCGGCATCGCGCAGTGGCCATTTGCCGTCGGGCTTTTCCCAACGGTCCTCGGTAAGGCTTCCTCGCCGTCGTATGGGCAATGGGTCACAGCTGTCGTCGTACTCGCCGCGCTGGCGAGCGCGCCCGCAGCTATCGCCATCGTGCGAGGCCGACGACCCCGAGCAGAGGCCTAACCCGGGTTGCTGCTGACGCTGCGGCCGGCGTATTGTGAGCAGGAAGGCTTTATGCTCGGCCGCACCGCAGCAGAACCCTGTTTCGTTAGGCAAATACGAATGCCCTCTGAAAATGGGACAGAGCGAGCTGATGCCGCTACACGAACCGGGCGCTTGTTCGCCTTGGGCGTCTTGGCTTTCCTCGTCGCCATTCCGGCCGGAACGGCAGTCGGGTGCATCCTGTACGCGGTCCGCGCTGGCGAGAGCATTGGCGGCACGATACTCGATTATGCCTTCTTCCTACCATCACTCTTCCTGTTCGGTGTGCCGGGCGTTGGCATCTACGCACTATTGCTTGGACTTGTGCGGAAGGAGCGGTCCCCGAGCACGTTAACTCTTGTTGCATTCTCGCCGCTGATCGCGACAGGGTGGTTCGTGTTCCTTCGCGAGCTCGCGTTCACGTCGCTCGCAGTCGGTGGCACGATGACTGCCTCAGTCGTTGTCTTTGGGCTTATGATGGTCGGCCCCTTCCGCCAACACCTTCTTTAGCCTGAGATTCGCGCGCACATGCACCGATAGCGGCTGCCGATGCGAGGAGTACGACACTGCGAGCACACTGCTCGGACTGTGGCTGTTACCCAACACTTTGGGGCTTGCGTTCCTCGCCGCGACCGCTGGCGCGCTCGTCTGGCAGATCCGACTTGAACGGCGGATCACCCGCGAAGGGAGCGCTCACGCCGGCTATCTTCTGCAACGTCTGGAAGAAGCTGTCGTGGCGGCGGAAGTCGCCGCGAAGCAGCAGCCGGTCGCCGTCTAACACGGGTTGCCGCGGCCACGGCGACCGAGGTATTGTGAGCGGGACGAGCTTTAGTGCCGTCGCCGTGCAGCCCTGTCGCGTTAGCCAGCTCACGACATTCAGATCATGACGATGGGGATCATTATACTGAGTCTTCTTGTCGGCCTTGTCATCGCGATTAGCTTCGCAGCGCGCCGATATGAGCGTCGACAGCGCGCCCTCGGACGTTGGGATGAGCATGGCCCACTGGTGGTGACTGATGCGCCTCCTCGCGGCATACGTGATAACGCAATGTCGTGGATACTCGAGCAGACTGGCCACTGGGTACCGCGCGTCGTAATGCGTCGGAGGCGCGGGCAGAATCCGACATCCTCCCCTCACGAACCTTGGACGTAAGCTTGCGGCTCGACTGCGTTGGGTGCGAGCGCAGGCTAACATGGGTTGCTGCAGTCACGGCGACCGGCGTTCAGTGTCCAGGAGTACGTTCGAGTGGTCGCCGTGCAGCAGAACCCTGTCTCTTAAGGCGGCTTGCTAAGTCGTGTAGGTGCGTTACTCCGCCGCTCGTTCGGCGTGCGGAGCACTTCTCCCAGCTTGGACCCCATGTCGCCTCGTCCTAACCTTGTGCAGTTCGGTGATCTCCTCGCCGAGCACTTCAGAGAGCATCCCATCTGGGTCGCGTGCCATTCTGCTGACTATGACGAGGCGTGGTACGATGAGACGGACGAAGAGACATTTCGCGCTGTGATAGATGGTCAACCAGTGAACGCCTCGAACGGTATGTATCTCGTCGCCGCTGAGGTGACGCTGGCAGATGGTGCTCGTCTCGACGGCTTCGTAACGCCGGCTATGCCGTCAGATGCATCAATGGGAACTTGGCAACCGCATGTCTTCGTGGATGACGGCGGCACCTTGGGGTTCTGGACGGGAATGGCCGGCCTCGACGCTATGGAACTCGCGGCCGCGTATGCCAGTCTAGGTCGAACGTCCGCGGCGGTATTTCCAGCACGTTTCCGTGCTCGATCAGGCCTCACGCAGAGCGTCGCTGAGGGCCAGATTCTTGGCTTCTATCAGCTCAAGAGCTTCACTGAGCCGCCGATCGTGATCCGCTGACAATCGTCGCCGCCTAACACGGGTTCCTGCTGACGCGGCGACCGGCGTATTGTGATCAGGACGGCCTTCTGTGTGGTCGCCGCGCAGCAGAACCCAGTTTCGTTAGACGGTTTCCTCGGGATCTGATGACTCTTCGCTTCGAGCATGACGTGGCCGCACCGCTCGTCGCCGTGCGAGAAACTCTCACGTGCCTGGTTTGGGAGCGTGACCCAGAGCGCTTGCCTCAAGAGCTGCGCAGTTTCATGCTCCGGGGTACCGAGGGCTCGATCAGCCAGCAGCGTTTCTCCCTGTGGTTCTCATACGTGGATCGCCGTCTGCCGCCGGCACTCTACTGTCGAATGATCGCAACGTCCGCGAGCACAACTCGCCTTTGGGGGACGTGTCGACCGTCGCGATACTACGCTGTCCTACAGATGTCAGCCGGTTCACTGCTCGGACTGTGGCTGTTACCCAGCACTCTGGGACTTGCGTTCCTCGCCGCGACCGCTGGCGCGCTCGTCTGGCAGATCCGACTTGAACGGCGGATCACCCGCGAAGGGAGCGCTCACGCCGGCTATCTTCTGCAACGTCTGGAAGAAGCTGTCGTGGCGGCGGAAGTCGCCGCGAAGCAGCAGCCGGTCGCCGTCTAACACGGGTTGCCGCGGCCACGGCGACCGAGGTATTGTGAGCGGGACGAGCTTTAGTGCCGTCGCCGTGCAGCAGAACCCTGTCTCGTTAGCATGCACGCCAAGCATTAGTGATTCCCGCAATGCGATTTGTCATCCTACACGCCGGGCAAGCGCTTGGCGGCTCAGATCTGCCCGAACTCGACGCTGGCATGGGTGTGGCGTGCGGCGCGTTCGTGCCGGCACACGGATACGCTAGTGTTCGGAGCGTCTTTCGCAAGTACGCCGATGCGCACAGGGATGACGGCACGATCGATGAGGCGATGCTGAGCCAGATGCAGCACGAAATTCAGGCGCTTGCCCTGCAAGTCGTGGCAGCTGATGGCGCTGTGCTCGCGCACGAGTGGGCGATGATCTACGACTTCAGTGAAGAGACCGGAGCCGACGACTACTCACTCGATGTGTGCTTGGCTTCCCGTAACTGGTTCTCGAGTTACTGGCCGGAATCTCTTGATCCGTAACCGCACGTCGCTTCCGGATACAAGCGAATGTCGTTGATCGTAGGCTTAGTTCGGGAGCACCAGGGTGGACTCGCTGACTGGGTCTTCGTGCGCGTGCGTGTTAACGTGGGTTGCTGCCGACAAAACCGCGCGTGAGATTAGTGCTTGATGGAGTCTGGTGCATGCGGTTCTGCGGCAGAACCCTGTCTCATGAGGCTGATCCACTGAGATTGCTGTGCATCGTGCCAGCGCAGTCACGAAACGCTCTCGCTCATTCCGCCCATGCGTCGTTGGAGCGCTATGACACTGATCTCGCTCGTAGTGGCGGCCGCCTGCTCTGGCGGCTTGGAAGGCGCTCAAGCCGCGCTGCCGGCCATCGGGTCTGTGCTGCCGTCATTTTCGTATCCCACTCTGGACACGGGTACTATGAGCTCGGCGGCGCTCCTTGGCTCGCCTGCAGTGATAGCGCTCTGGTCGAGCAGGTGCTCCGCGTCACGTGAGGCGCTCGGCGCGATTGTCGCGCTCGAATCCGAGCTTGCTCTGCGCGGCGTCCGCGTCGTGCTGCTCGCGGATGACGTCAGTCTGGGCGCGCTCAGGACGATACAAAGCGACTTCGCATCTTTAACTGTCGCGCACGCGGCTGGTGCCCTCAAAGAGTCGTTCAGCCACACGCGGCTCGGTCCGTGGTGTCGCGACCTGGGGCTCCCTTCCTTCCTTGTTCTCGACCGAGCTTCTGTAGTCCGCTATCGTCAGGTCGGCGTGGAGCAATCCGCAGGCGCCCGCCTCAATGAGGTCCGTCGGCAGGTAGACGAAGTGCTCCGCGCGCAGCGCTGATCGTCGGTCGGTGCGCATCAGCCTAATTCTCGTTAGGTCTCACCTGGCAATCGCGTGACGCAGAACTCGGTGGAAACTCCGTATGCGGGCTTCTGGCGCCGGCTGAGCGCGGGGGTCGTCGATTTTGGACTGTGGCTGCCGCTCACGTATGTTGGCGCCGTCATCGAAACACTCTCGCCGGCGGCATCAATCGCGACGGCCGTACTCACGCAGATGCTGTACTATGTCTACGTGGTGCCCGTCACGAAGCGGTATGGTGGCACGCTTGGGAAACTCGCAGTGGGGATCCGTGTCCGTCCGCTCGATGGCGGAGCCCTCACTTGGCGCCATGTGTGGCTTCGAAGCATTGTCGACCTAGCGAGCTCGATCCTCATTGTGGCCGGTACGATCGTGGGTCACGCAACGGTTGACTTTAACGCATATCGCGTCGCTTCCTGGGGCGACCGTGCTACACTATTGCAAAGCGCGGTGCCTTGGTACGAGTGGGCCAGTAACGCTTATCTGGCTTGGCTCATGAGCGAGTTCGTCGTCGTACTCCTGAATAGTCGCCGCCGCGCTCTTCACGACTTCATTGCTGGCACTGTCGTCATTGTCAGTCGTGGTCAGCGGGCCAGCGCTTCGGAGTCACCGCTGTCAGCCCCCGTGATGTGAGACCTAACCTGGGTTGCTGCTGACAATGCGACCGGAGTGCCGTGAGCAGGAAAAGGTTTGTGCGCTCGCATTGCAGCAGAACCCAGTTTCGTTAGCCGGACCTTGGAGGACCAATGCACGTAAAGTCGTTATGCCTGGGTCTCGCCATTTTTGCCGCCTGCGCGTCCCCGACGGACGTGTGCGGCTGCTCGCCAGTCCCGACAAGCGCAGTACGAGTGTTCGGTACTGTGCGGAACGCGAACGGTAGCCCCCTTTCTGGCGCACGCATTACGGCGCGTGGCACGGTTGGGACATGCGGCGGTGCTTCACGCGGATCGTGGTCCGCAGATGCGTTGGTCCCGACCGATGCGGCCGGGCGATTTGAGCTCATCGTCGCACCGGTCGCTGCACAGGACACTGACGTCGTATGCCTCCAAATTCTCGCGCGGCGGTCCGTGAGTGGTGGCGCAGACTCGCTCGCCTCGCCGCAAATCGCGAGTACGGTGCGCTCGTCTCCACCTCTCGACAGCACCCGCGTCGACTTGCAATTCCCCTGATCGCGTCGCGCGCCGGCTAACCCGGGTTGCTGCTGACAATGCGGCCGGGGTATCGTGATCAGGAAACGATCGGTAGGCCGCATTGCAACAAAACCTAGTTTCGTTAGCCAGCCCATCATGCGCTTTTGCGCGAGGCCACCATGATTCTGACGACCGTCTTGCTCTTCGTGATACTCGCCGGGGCGAGCTGCCGATGGGTCGCATACAGCAAGAGGGTGGCGATGCCTCGGCGATTCTCGTTTCGGGAACGGGGGTTCTGGTTTCCTCCGTGGCCGGCGCCTGGTGAGTTCGCGACATCCACCGCTCGCCGCCTTGAGGTGAGTGGGCGAATTCTGATTAACGTTGCCGTGAGCCTCCAGCTCATCGAAAGGATTCTTGGTCGCGTCAGCAGATGGTAGTTCGATGGCGACGAGCACGAGACACCTCGGAGGCATGCGCCGCCATCTTCAGGCGTTCAGCTCCGGTGCGAGGTGAGCTGGCTAGCGCGGGTTGCTGCTGACGCTACGGCCGAGCTATTGTGAGCATGACGGCCGTTAGTCGGCCGCGGCTGCAGCAGAACCCATCGCTCGGTAGGTAGCCCACACGGGACGACCAACGCAATGTGCCGATGACCGAATCCTTCGAAGCGCCGATGATGGTCGTGCTGGTCGGTCCGCCGGCTGTCGGAAAGATGACGGTCGGACACGAGCTCGCGACGCGCACCGGGTTGCGCCTGTTTCACAATCATCATACGATCGATCTCGTCCTCCGATTCTTCGAGTTTGGTACGCCCCCCTTTCAGCGGTTGGTCGGGGAGTTTCGACGGCGCATGTTTGAGGAGGTGGCCGCCAGCGAACTGGCGGGACTCATCTTCACGTACGTGTGGGCGTTCGACCAACCCACTGATGCGGACGCCGTCGAGTCGTACGTGGCGCCGTTTCGGGCGCGTGGCGGCCGGGTGGTCTTCGTGGAGCTCGAGGCGACGCAAGCGGAGCGGCTCCGACGAAACGAGACGCCGTTTCGCCTGGCCGAAAAACCGTTCAAGCGCGATCTCGCGGTCTCGCGGGCGCGTCTGCTCGCGGATGACGCGATGTATCAGTTGAACTCGCAGGGCGCGTTCGACGCGCGTGACGACTATCTCCGTTTGGAGACGACCATTCTGTCCGCCGCCGAGGCAGCTGAGCGGATCATCGGACATTTTGGGCTTCCACGCGTGCCCGCAACCTCGTGGGCTACCTGACCTCGCGTTGCTGTTGCGACTGCGACCGATCGTCGGCGAGCAGGAGCAGGTTTCGTGCGGTCGCAGCGCAGCAGACCTCGTCTCGTCAGGCAGACTGAAAGGCACCCACAATGGCGAGACCCATGGCATGCGTATTCTGTGAGATCATCGACGGTGCTTCGCCCGCTAGCGTCATCTATCGGGACGATCTCGTCGTCGCCTTCATGACGATTCATCCATCGTCGCCCGGGGAGTGCACCGTCATTCCACTTGCGCATGTCGACCATTTCACCGACGTGGAGGATGGAACGGCCGAGCGAATCATGCGGGTGGCTCAGCGCATCGGGCGTCGAATGCGACAGGTGTTTCAGCCGCAGCGGGTCGGCATGGTCGTGCATGGGTATGGCGTCGCTCATGCACACCTGATCGTGGTCCCACAGCACGGACCGTATGACATCACGTCAGCGCGGTTTGCCCGAATAGAGAACGGGGAAGTAGTGTTCACTATTCAGCATGTCGCCACACCGGAACGCAACGTCCTGGATCAGCACGCCCGCCTGTTGTCCGGTGTTGAGGCGCCGTCTGCCTAACCGGTTTGCAGCAGCCACGGCGACCGCGGTCGGTTTCCAGGAGTGTGTACCATGTAGTCGCCGTGCAGCAGGACCCTGTCTCGTGAGACTGCAGATGAAACTGGGCACCGGAGGGCGTACGATGGGGACGAGGCTTCGTCGGTTGCGTGGGGTGCTGGGGATCGCCGCGACGTGGGGTGTCGCCTGCGCCGGCCTCTTTGTCGGCGCATTTGTGCTGACTTGGGTGTTCGATCCGGCCAGTATCGATCCGGGTGAGGGCCCGGGGCGTGTCGCCGTCATCGGTGCCGCGCTGGGGCTGGCGGCCGGCGCGGCCTTCGCCGCCGTGCTCGCCGTCGCGGAGCGTCGGAAGACCATTGCGGACATCTCCCTCGGGCGCGCCGCCCTGTGGGGCGGATTGGGAACGGCCACGGTTCTCCTGCTCACGGCGATGAATAGCAGCATGCTGCTGATCATGTGTCCGATGGCGGCAGGGTTGGCGGCGGCATCGGTCGCCGTCGCCAAGCGGGCGGCGTTGCGCGGTCGAACCGATCCGTTGCTCCTGCCGTGAGGCCGAAGCGAGGCGGGAGCGTCTCGACGAGCGGGACGCTCGGCACGTTCCATCGATGATCGCCGCGGTCGACGCGCGCATTGTCGTGTCAGCCGAGGCAAGGGTTGGGCGCGCGTGAGGACGGCAGTCTAGCCTTGCGTTGCTGCGGCTGTGGGGCCTTCAAGGATTGTGGCCTCTTGGTCGCTGGCCGCAACTTGTGGAAAGGCCTTGCAGCAGAACGCGAGCGTCAGGACGCCGGCCACCATGCATGATATCTTCTCAAGCGCGCTGCAGCAGTATCTCGCCGGTGAGCTGCCCTTCGATGCCGCGGCGCACGCGATGAGTCGGAGCCCAGAGTTTCACCTCGTTCAGGTCACGCCGATCGCCGCGCTGGCCCCCGATGCCCAAGCGCGATGGGCTCGGCTCCCGGAGCTCATGACACGAGTTCAGGAGATCAACGAGGCAGAGCGGCTCATCGAGCGTGCCGCCACGGCACCACGCATCGACGCGTGGTCGGCGCCCCCGAACCCCACGGAGTTTTGCTTCTCGCTGGAAGTCATCCTCAGCGGGCGTGATGCGCGGCGGTCCTACACCGCGTCGTACCGCCTGTATGTGTGCACGCCAGCGTGGATCGCCCGCCAGGTGCACGAGGCAGGCCCACGCTGGATCACTGCCCCGCTCGTGCTCCCCCAGTGGAAGCCGCAGTACGTCCAGCAGGCGCTCGAGGCATTGGTGCATCAGGCCGGCAAGGAGAAGTGGGAGCACTTCGTCGCGCGCATGGCACGCACGCTCGAACCCGAAGGGTAGTCCACCGGTCAGTGCCGGATGTCGTACGAACGCCGGTTGCTGCTGACAAAGTGGCCGACCGTCCGTGCGCGGGATAAAGTACAGGTGGCCACTTTTCGACAGCACCATGATCGTCAGGCGAATGACCTTCTCATGAATCCATTGGAATCGAAAACTGGGATGAGCAAAGGTCGAATGGCATACATTACGCTCTGTCTGCTCATCATGCTTTTCTCGCTCGGTCGACTTGCGGCCGTGGTACCACACTGGCTTGCCGGCGAGCCAGCAGCGTATCCTGGTCAATACGCGCACCGCCTAGTCAGTACGCTCTTCACGGTGCCGATATTCAGCGCGGTCGTCCTGATGCGTCTCACTCCCGTCGACATGCGCTCGCAGAGGCACCGTGTGGTCATTGGCGCGCTGCTCGCGAGCAGCGTCGTGTCGTGGATAATCAGGATCATTCTCGACGCAGCTCAGTGAGCTCTCCTTCATTCGGGCGCGACTCGGAAGTAGGTCGGCGTCTCGAACGGCTCGACGTGCGCAAGGGTCGCCTGACGCGGTTGCTGCGGCCATGGCGACCGGCGTGGTCGTGAGCAGGAGTATGTTCGATATGACTGCCGTGCAGCAGAACCCTGTCTCGTCAGGCGGAACGATGCGTAACCTCCGTTGTCTCCTGAATGGCCTCCATCGGGGCCGGCTCATTCTGCTGTTCATCCTGCTTGTCGGCCACACCGCTGCCGCAGGCGCGCAGCGTGCGATGAACAGCCCGCGCGACACCACGCCGATCTCGGTGGTCCGTGAGTACGTGGCGGCGTTCAATGCCAAGGATCTGGACGCGATGATGAAGGTGGTCGCGAACGAGGTGGTGTGGATGAGCGTGGCGGGCGACTCACTGACCGATGTTGGGCGCGGCATCGACGCGTTTCGGCGGATGATCGCGGGATACTTCCGGGCCGTGCCGTCAGCGCGCTCGGAGCTGCGCAAGGTCGACGCGACGGGGCCATGGGTGACGACGCACGAACGAACACGCTGGGACGCGTCGTCATCCGGCGCCTCCGGACAGACCAGCCTCGTCGTCTACGAGGTCCGCGACCGACTGATCCGGCACGCATGGTTCTATCCGTCGCTCCCGGTTCTCGGCTCGCCCTGACGACGGTTGGTGATCGATGACGGGACCATGAACGGAGTCCAGTCGCCGCAGACATTCACGTGTCGAGGCATGACGCCTGACGTGCTTGGAATACGGGTGCGAACGTTTCTGTGACGTGCCTATTTGGGTTGTTGCTGCCTATGCGACCGGCGGTCTCCTGGCAGGACGTGATGCAATACCGTCGTACTGCGGCAGAACCCTGTCTCGTCAGGCGACTGACATGCCAAGCAAATGCATTGGAACCGAAGCCTGCGGCCAACGATGTTTGAGTAGCATACGTCGCGCTTTGTATGATGGTTGTCTCGTTCGGTCGACTCGCGGCTGTGGTGCCACACTGGCTCGCCGGCGATACAGCAGCGTATCCTGGTCAGCACGCTTTTCACGGTGCCGATATTGAGCGCGGTCGTCCTGATGCGTCTCGATCCCGTCGACACGCGCTCTCGGAAGCATCGCTGCTGCAACAGTGGCGACTGGCGTGGTGGTGAGCACGAGTAGGTTCATGTGGTCGCCGCGCACCGGACCCCTGTCTTCCTAAGTCATTCAGGATCGGGCATGAAACGCATTTGGACCATCATCGGCGTCCGTGACGTTGCAGCGAGCTTTGCATGGTACCAACGCCTCTTTGGTCACGCAGACGTGGGACCGGAGCACTCCGATTTCGGCCAGGTGTGCGACGCCGACGGCACCGTCTTGCTGTGCTTGCATGCGTGGGGCGCGCATGATCATCCGTCCTTGCTGAGCGCGGACCATGCGACACCCGGCAATGGGCTGGTGCTGTTCTTCCGCGTCAGCGATTTCGTGGCGATCCTCGCACGGGCGCGCGAGTTCCCTGCAGCGCTCGCCGAGGAGCCCAAGGTGAATCCGAACACGGGAACACTCGAGTTTGCGCTTCGGGATCCCGACGGATATTACGTCATGATCAGCGCACTCCCGTTTGATGGCGTTGAAGCGCGACCCGCATCGGTATCCCTCGGGAGAAACAAGGATGACCTTCGATCTCAGTAACCCGGTGATCGCGCTCTGCGTCGCAGGCGTCGCACGCGAGGGGACACCGTCGGAGGCGCTTGCGCTGTATGAGCAAGCCTGGGCCGCGCGGACCGATGATTTCGACGCCAGCGTTGCAGCACACTACGTGGCACGACTGCAGCCCACACCGGAGTTGACCTTGCATTGGAACGCGGTGGCACTCGAGCACGGCGAGCTCGTGTCCCACGCACGGCTCGCGACGTTGCTGCCATCATTGTGCCTGAACCTCGCTGAGTCGTATCGGCTGGCCGGGCGCACCAGCGAGGCGGGCCGGGCCGCGCGTCGCGGTCACGACGCGCTCGTTGACCTGCCACCCGGTGGGTACGCCGACATGGTGCGCGGCGGCCTCGATCGGCTACTGGCCCGCCTCGAATCCAAGGAGCAGTGACGTCCATCGCGCGAACTGCGGCGACGCCAGCCGACGCAGCATGACAGCGCGCAGCACGAGCGGCTGCGAAGGACCGTCGGTCTGTCGTTGCGCATCACGGGCTGCGGGACGATTCGCGATGCCTTGCTGCGTGGAGGCCGTTCCTCGGGATGTGAGCCACCTGCACAACGGGCGACGTCACGCGACGAGGCAACGTCGCACGACGTGGCAGCCCTGACATCACGGGCTGACGGTGATGACCACACTCCCACGCTTTCGCCTGCTCTCGACGCGTGCGTGTGCGGCGGCGATCGCATCGAACGTGAACCGGGAATCGATCAGCGGAGCAAGGCGCCCCGCCACCGCCATGTCGACCAGAGTCTGCAAGTCGTCCACTCGCTCCGCCGTCGGGCCAGCCACGAGGCGGTGCCGGGACGTGGCGGTCACCCACGGTGCACGCAGCATCTCGGGCAGCGTGGCCAGGACGAGCAGCAGGCGCCCGTGTGATGAGAGGGCATCACGGACACGCGAGTACGGTGCGTTGCCCACCGTGTCGGCGATCAGGTCGTACCGCTGGCCATCCCGTGCGAAGTCGACTCGCGTGTAATCGATCGCGTGTGCGGCGCCGAGTTGCTGCATCGCCTCGGCATTGGCGCCACTGCACACGGCAGTGACCTCCGCGCCGGCTGCGACGGCGAGCTGCACCATCGCGGAGCCAACGGCGCCCGACGCGCCATTGATCAGTACGCGATCGCTCGGCCGCAATGCGGCGCGTCGGAAGAAATCGAGCGCGGTGGTGCCACCGAAGGCGAGCGCCGCCGCCGTCTCGTACGAGAGCGTGGCCGGCTTGCGCACGATCACGCCATGGGCACGCCTGCAGCAGTATTCAGCGTGCGCTCCCAGCTTCGTGCCCGAGAATGCCACCACCGCGTCGCCGACGGCGAAGTTGTGCACGGCGTCCCCGATCACCACGATGTCGCCAGCCAGTTCACTGCCAAGCACCGGTGGACGTGGCGCGGTGATGCCGAACGCGAGCCGCCCGAGCACACCGAAACCGGTCGGCATGCTGCAGCTGCGGATTCTCCAGTCGGCCGAGGATACGGTGCACGCGCGCACGCGAATCAGCACGTCGCCACGACCGGGAACGGGCGTCGGCCAGTTCTCGATCGTGACAACGTCCGGCGGTCCGTACTGCCGGCATACCGCCGCTTTCATGTGAGAGGTCATCGCATGGGCGCAGCCTGGCGAGGTTTCCGGCCGATCGGGGTCGTCACGCCGATCCGGAAGGCGTACAGGGCCGCCTTCGACCGCTTGATGTCGAACCCGAGCGACCCATCCGGTTGGTCCGTCAATCCACCCTGCAGAAGATAGGCGCGTCGACCGTGGCTCTCGTAGCCGACACCGATGTCGACGCTGGTGCGGCGATGTACGGGCACATTCAGGCCGACACCGCCACTCCACATCAGGCCACCATCGCCAAAGTTCTCGTCGGCGGCCACGATATCGGGAAGAAGTCCGCCACCGAGTCCACTGAGGGTCGCGAAGCGGCTCATGCCGACGAGTCCGTACCCATACGTCCGCACTCTCCCGAGCGACCGCGCGAACTGCGGCCCCAGTGCCAACGACAAGATCCCGTTGGCCGTGGTCACGTTCACCTCGACGCGACAATTCGTCGCCGTGCCGAGACAGCTGCGCTGGTTCTCGTGTCCGTAGTTCAGCCACCCACCCTGGAAGCGGAGCGAGACGACGCCGGACCGGTCGAGGCGCAGCAACGCGTGGGCCTGCGCGCCCACCGCGTTGTTCACGTTCGTCTTGAGCGCGCCGACCGGTTGGCCGACATCGGCGGCGACGCCGACGTGCCAGCGAGGCGTGTTGACGACGGTGGTGTCGGCCGAGGGCGAGACCATCTGTCCGGACACGGGGGCCGCAAGGACGAGGAGCCCGGCGAGGGCGGGGAGGAACGGACGCATGTGGAGCGGGAGGAAGGGGGGGGCGCGACGTACACTGTACGTTGGAACGTACGGTGTAAGCGTCCGGCGGTCAAGCGCGATCGCGTATGGCGACATGGCATGCCGGTCAGGCGCGCCCGATTGCTTGCCTTGCACTGTCGGCGCCGGTAGTGTCTCCCGCATGCCCACCGCTCGACGCGCACCGCTGAGTCGCGACCGCATTCTCCGTGCAGCCATCAAGCTCGCAGACCGGAACGGTCTCGACGCACTCTCCATGCGAAAGCTCGCCACGACGCTCAAGGTCGAAGCGATGTCGCTCTACAATCACGTCGCGAACAAGGACGAACTGCTCGATGGCATGGTCGACGTGGTGATCGGCGAGATCACACGACCCGCTCCCGGCGGCGACTGGAAGGCCGCCATGCGTGGGCGAGCCACGTCAGCGCTGGCGGTGATGACCGTCCATCCGTGGGCACCGATGCTGGTCGTGTCACGCATCAGCGTCGGCCCGAACATGCTCGGCTACATCGAAGCCACGCTGGCGACGCTGCGCGAGGCGGGATTGTCCTGGTACGAGGCGGATCGCGCGTGGAATGCGGTGGACAACTACACCTACGGGTTCGCGATGCAACAGCAGAACTTTCCCGTCAACCCCGACGAATACGCCTCGGCGGCAGCGGCCTACCTGCCCATGTTGCCCGCCACGGTGTATCCCTACATGCACGAACTCACGTCCCGCGTGGCTGACGGTTCGCACGACGGGACGCTCGATTTCGGGTTCGGGCTGGACCTGCTTCTCGATGGATTGGAGCGGCGGCGGAACACGCGCACGTAGGCGCGCCTGACGACCGTCCCACCTCAATCGTCGCTCGACGACCGTCCGACGCCTACTCGTGCCGCAGCGCCACCACCGGATCGAGCTTGGCGGCGCGCATCGCCGGGATCATGCCGAAGACCACACCCGTGACCGCGCTGGCCGCCAGGGCGGCGATGACCGACGACAGCGGTGTCGCAGCCGGGATCTCCGGCCACGCCGTGCGGATCCCGATGGCCGTGAGGATGCCCAGCACGAGGCCAACCGATGCGCCGATGCTCGTCAGCGTCACCGCCTCGACGAGGAACTGCCAGAGGATCGTCGCGCGCGTCGCGCCCAACGCCTTCCGCACGCCGATCTCGCGGGTCCGCTCGGTGACCGAGATCATCATGATCGCCACCACGCCCACGCCACCGACCAGCAGGCCCACCGACGACAGCGCCAGCCCGACGACGAAGAAGGTCCCGAACAACTCGTTGTAGATCTCCATCAGCCGGTCCTGCGTCACGATCGCGAAGTTGCTCGGTTGGCTGGGACGCAGGCCGCGGGAGGTGCGCAGCGCGACGGTCACGTAATCGACGGCCTCCTCGGTCGTCACGCCGGCACGCGGCTTCACGATCAGGTTGTTGCCGAGGACCCACATGTTGAGCGCGTTCTTGCCGGTCGTCCACGGCATGATCGCCTTCGGGTCGTTTCCCTCGGCGGCTGCGGTCGGCGTGCCCATGGGGCTCGACGTGTAGTCGTAGATGCCGATGACGGTGAATGCGACGCCGTCGATGAAGACGCGCTTGTCGAGCGGGTCGGAATCGTAGAAGAGACGCTGCGCCAGCTGGGTGTTCAGGATCACCACGCGCGCGGCGGCGTCGTACTCCGCGTTGAGGAAGCTCCGGCCCGGGTTGATGTCGCCGGCGTCGACCTCGGTCCAGTTGGCGGAATAGGCTTCGATGCCCGCGCTCACCTGCCGGTCCTTGTAGCGGAACGTGCCGCGCGTGGCGACATGCGTCGTGACCGACCGGATCATCGGCAGACGCTCGAGCATCCGCACCTCTTCGATCGTGATCATCGGGTTGCGGCGTTCCGGGCAGGTCTCGTCCGAACCATCGCATGCCTGGAAGCCGCCGATCGGCCGCCGGTAGACGAAGAAGGACGTGGGACCCGCCGCCTCGACGTCGCGCGCGAAGCTCTCATTGACGCCTTGCACCACCGACGACAGGGCGACCACCACGAACACGCCCACGGCGACGCCCATGATGGTGAGCAGGGCGCGCACCCGGTTCGCGCGCAGTGCGTCGATCGCAATCCTCACGCCTTCGAACACACTCAGGAGCTTGGCTCCGATGCTCATGACCTACTCCTGGCGTAACGCTTCGATGGGATCGAGCCGCGAAGCGCGGCGCGCGGGATAGACACCCGAGACGATGCCAACCCCGAGCCCGAGCAGGGTCGCCACCACCAGCGACCAGGGGGCGACCGCAGCCGGGAGCGGTGTGAATGCCTGGATCAACCACGCGGCGCCGAGGCCGAGGCCGATGCCGACCACCGCCCCGAGGGTGGAGAGCGTCGCGGCTTCGACCATGAATTGCCGCAGGATGTCCTTCCGGCGCGCGCCGAGCGACTTGCGGATGCCGATTTCGCGCGTCCGCTCGGCGACGGCGACCAGCATGATGTTCATGATCACCATGCCACCGACGATGAGCCCGATCATCGGCAGTGCCGTGCCCGCGATCGTCATGACGCCCTTCACCTCATTGAAGTCCTCCAGCGCGGATTCGGACGTCTCGATGGAGAAGTTGTCGGGCAGTGCCGGGCGCAGGTGGCGGCGCGCGCGCATGGCCTCGCGGACCAGTTCCATGCCGTCGAACATCGTGGCCGTGCTCGACGTCTTGAGCATCATGCCATCGATGTCGCCGCGCGGGTTCGTGATTCGCCCGAGACCGGATTCGAGGGGCCCGATGATCAGCCGGTCCATCGACATGCCGAACAGCGACCCCTGCTTCTCGATGCGGCCGACGACGGTGTAGGGGACACCGCTGATGCGCAGCTCGCGGCCGATGGGGTCGAGATCCGGGAAGAAGAAGGTGGCCACCTCGTCGCCGATCACGACCACGTTCGCGCCGATGTTGTACTCCTGCTGCGCGATCGCACGCCCGGCGACGATGTCGTAGTTCTTGATCTGGAAGTAGTCGCCCTCGACGGCGTAGATGGTCGCCTGACGGGGACGCTGTGCGTACGGGCTCGAGGCCATCGCCCTCGCATCGGTCTCGATCGCCCACTTCACGTCCTTGGGCAGCCTGTCGACGACATAGCGGGCGTCATGGCTGTAGAGCAGCGGCCACCGCTGCATGTCGCGCCACTCCGCCTCACTGTCAGGCCCGGAGAAGTCGGGCCACCGGCGGAGGGTGAAGGTGTTGGTGCCGATCATGCGGCCGATGAAGTCTTCCTCGACATACTTCGACATCCCCTCGACGATCGACACGACCGCGACCAGGAACATCACGCCGATGGTGACGCCGAGGAGGGTGAAGAAGCTCTTCAGCTTCTGCACCCGGATCTGTCCCAGTGCGAGGCGGACGGCTTCGAAGAGTGGCATGCGGGGGAGGCGTCGCTGGGGGATGCCGGTGGGGGGTGCTCGGGTGCGCCGCGCGCTCGGGGATGCCGGACCTACGGAACACGTCGGCATGAGATTCACCGGGCGCACGAGGCGTCGACCGGCGGCCAGGCGGGGGCCCGCATCACGCCGACACCCGTAGCTCGGCCGAACGCCCGACCGGACAGCTACCGCGTCGCTTGGCACCTTCCGCCGGGCTCAGCGCCCGTGCGCCACCATCGCCTGCTAGCGAATCGTGGGAGCCAGTGCGCGCATGCGTGTCATGTCAAACTCGGCCAGCGGCCACCGGCTCGCACGCACCATGGCCTGCACCTGCGCATCGCGCCGGAAAGCGTCGAGTGGATGCATGCAGAATCGTTGGAAGCTCAACTTGGGCGCTCCCGACTTGATCCAGTCCGCCAGCACGGCCCGCGCCGAGTCACGCTGCCCCACTCCCTCGAAGGATTCGATCCATTCCATCGACAGGCGCCGTGGAGCACTGCTCGCACGCAATCGGGCGAGCCGCATGCGCGACACCTCCGCCTGCGTCAGTCGCCACCGCGCCTCGCCGCGCGCATTCCCGGTACGTGCGCGGATGGCGCGCACCTCGCCCGGCGGTGTGGCACGCTCCCACGCAGCCATCGCGTCATCGAACCGGCCCGAGGCCGCGAGAGCGTGGGACCACCAGAACAGGTGTTCGCGCTGCGGCTGCAACTCCACGGCTCGCGTGAGCAGTGCGACTTCCTCACGGAAGTTGCCGGCGCACCGCTGCAGCGTCGCAAGACTGTTGAGTTGCTGAGCGTTCCACGGCGCCAGTCGCTGTGCGCGCACCTTGTATTTCCACGCCGAATCGAGCTGGCCCGTCCATCGAAACCATGAGCCGATGAGCGATTGGGTCTGGAAATCGGTCGAATCGAGTGATGCGGCGAGTTGTGCATCAGCGCGCGACCCCGTCGTGTCGCCGAGCAGGAAACGCGGTAGCGCACGCCGAATGAGGGCGGCGGACCGCGCGGTGGGCGAAGCACCCGCGCGCGCGAGCGCGGCGCTGCCGTACTGCACCGCCGCGGACGCACGCGACGGATCGCTGCGCGTGCCGGCTTGCACGACCAGCCCGATGCCCATGAAGTCGGACAGTCCCACGAACGGTCGGTACCATCGCGGATCGAGTTCGCTCGCCCTCAGGAACAGCGTCAGGATGCGAGGATCGGAGGGATCGAGTCGCCACAAGTGCTCGGCCTCCGACACCAGACGGAATGCCTCCGGCTGCGGCACATGCAACGGCATCGCGGCAGGAGTCGGCAACTCGAGGTGCGCGCGCAGCGAATCGGTGACCCGGTGAACGAGTTCGGCAAACTGCGCAGCACCGACGGTGGTCCGCACCTGGAAGTGCGTCACTCCCGACGTCACATCCACGACACGCATGTCGTTCACGACAGAGTCGCCGACGATTCTCACCTCGCCTTCCACGACGGACCGCACACCGACACCAGCCAGGCTCAGACGCCTGACACTATCGGGAGCGGAGCCAAGGTCATGGCTGGTCGCGAATGGAACGACCTGTGGTGCCACGCCGAGCTGTTCGGCCACGTGCGACGGGAGCGCGGTCGCGATGTAGTCCACCGCCGCATTCTGCGCCACGTTGCGAAACGGGAGCACTGCCACCGGCACGAGCGCCGTGGACTTGCTGACGGGTGCTGTGGTGGTGCCGGGCATCGAGCGCCAGACGACCGTGCCGGTGGCCAGCAGCGCAATCAGCGCCGCGCCGGCGACGGCTTTCGAGCCCGGACGGTGATCCACTGGCGCGATCGTCCTGGTCGTCGTCGTCGGTGCGTCGAACGCATCGAGGACGACACGAGCGGTCGACGGTCGTTCGGCCGGCGACTTCTGCAGGCACTGCGCGATGATCCGCGCGACGGCAGGCGCGAGATCGGGACGCTGCGACGCGAGGGGCGGGGGTGGTGCGCTGAGATGACCGGCGAGGATTTCCGCTGCCGTCCCATGAAACGGAGGAGCGCCTGTCAGCACCGCGTACGCGAGACAGCCGAAGGAATACAGGTCGGCCCGATGGTCGACAGCTGGATCCCCTGTCGCCTGCTCGGGCGCCATGTAGGCGGGGGTGCCGATGATCGCACCGTCGGAGGTCACGTGTTCGTCGAGCCTGACTTCAGGCACGGCCGTCATCGCCTTGCCGATACCGAAGTCGGTCACGACGGCCGCGCCACCGGAGAGCATCACGTTGGCCGGCTTGATGTCGCGATGCACGATGCCAGCCTCGTGCGCGTACGCCAGGGCACGGGCCACGTCGCGAAGGATGGACAGGCCTTCCGCGATCGGAATCGGTGGCCCATTCGCGATCCGGGTCCGGAGCGAGGCGCCCGTCTCGAGCGGCATCACATAATAGAGGATGCCGTCGTCCTCACCTGAGTCGAAGAGCGGCATGATGTTCGGATGACGCAAGCGGGCCACCATGCCGATCTCGCGCAGGAACCGCCCGCGCCCGATGCGCGCCGACAGTTCCCGCCGGATGACCTTCACGGCGACGGAGCGACCGTGTCGCACATCCTCGGCCTGGAAGACGTGGGCCATGCCGCCCCGTCCAAGTTCCTCGCCGATCAGGTAGCGACCACCCAGCCTGCTCGGCGGCTCGCTGGCGTCGGCGTCGTCGTCGCGCGCGAGGTCGGCGAGGAGTTCGCTCGCCGTGCCGTCCAGCAGCGGCATGCTCCGTTCGCATTCGGCGAGCAACTGCTCGAGTGCACGCCGACGCGCCGTGTCCTCGCCGGTGAGCTCCGCAAGCAACTGCGCGCGATCACAGGCGTCGGCCTCGAGGAGGCGATCGAGCTGGGGCCCTATCGATTTCCAGTGCGGAGGCAGGAAGGAGTCGTCGACGCTCACGGTGCCATCGCGCGTCGCAGGAGCATGCGCGCCTTCAGCCAGTCGCGCTGCACGGTGCGTGGTGTGACACCCATGGCGGCGGCGATCTCCTGATCGCTCAAGCCGCCGAAGAACCGGCAATCGACCACCTGCGCGAGCCGCAAGTCGACGGCTGCGAGGCGGTCGATTGCATCGTTCAACTGCAGCAGGAGCTCCGGTTGCGCGTCGGCCGGGATGAGGGCGTCATCGAGCGAGTGCTCGTGCTGAAATCCGCCGCGCTTGTGTGCGCACCGTGCCTTGGCGCGATCGACGAGCACATGGCGCATTGCGAGGCAGGCGAGCGCCATGAAGTGTGCCTCGTCATTCCAGCTGATCCGGTGCTGTGCGCGAAGCTTGAGCCACGCCTCGTGCACCAGCCCGGTGGTCGACAGCGTGCCCGCACCAGCGCGCAATGCGAGCTGCCGGCGCGCGATCACACGCAGGTCGTCGTACACCTCGCGCGTGAGACGGTCGAGCGCCGCGCGCGGGTCTTCCTGATCGACTGCTCGAGACTCAGCGGGCACGAGATCGTGGGCGAGACGAGAGTCGGCGCGGGAGACGCTGCGCCGCGAGTGAGTGGCCGTGGCGCGCCTGGGTGGTCCGAAGATGTTTTCGCGCGTCGAGACCCGCAACACCCGCACCTCCCGGAATTTGGCACCGGCCGAGGTTGGCCCGTGGCGTTCTCCTGACTCACGAGAATTCGGCGTCGTTTGCGACATGTGCCGTCGTGACGGCCACGTGGCTGCGGGGCGGCCTTCGGCCTCTTTGACGCCGGACAGCCCGCACCCGCCTCGACGCGGCGTCGACCGGTGTCGCACGCAGGTGTCGCAACTCGTTACTCCGGGTGCAGAACCGTCACGCGTCGCCGCACGCACCCCACTCAAGGAGCAATTGATCATGTTTCGCCGCCGCATCCTCCCGCAAGCCGCGCTGTTGCTGATGCTCTCCGCGTGTGCCGACTCCCCGACAATGGTCGGCGACACCGACATCGCGCTGCGTCATGCCGGTGGCACGCACCGTGTCCTGTCGACGGTGCGATGGACGCGGCAGTCGATCGCGTTCTTCCGCGCACGCGGCGGGAATCCGGCACGCAATGACGTGTACTTGTCGCTGGCGCAATACCGCGCCGCACGGGCCGCGCTCGCGGAGGCTTCGGGCGGCATTCGTCCGTCGCCGGCGGGCGCCGTGGCCGGCGCGTCGGTGGTGGTGCTGAAGCAATTCTATCCACTCGATGCCGCCGCGATCGACGCGCAACTCTCCGCGCAGCGGGCCGACCTTCCGTCTGGGGTGACGGCGGACGAATTCGCGATGGGCGAGTCGATCGGTCAAGCCGTCGCTCGGACGGTGCTGGCGGAAGCGGTCACCGACAACGTCGGGCTGACTCCGCCGCCACCCGTGCCGGTGGGCCCGGGCTTCTGGGTCAGCAGCGGTGCGCCGATCGTTCGCGGAAACTACGGAGCACGCCCCTTCTTCCTGCGCTCCGGTTCGGAGATCCGCCTCGGGCCGCCACCTGCGTTCGGGTCGCCCACATTTTCGGCGGCACTGGCGGAAGTGCGCCAGATCTCCGATACACGCACGGCCGAGCAGATCGCGCTGACTGCCAAGTGGGTGCCGTTTTCGTCTGTCGTGTTCAATGGCATCGCGGCAGACCTGATCGAACGCCGGCATCGGAGTGAGGTCGACGCCGCTGAGATCCTGGCCTATGCGAATACGGCCGCATTCGATGCGATCATCGCGTGCTTCGACACGAAATTTGCGTACTGGTACATTCGCCCGACGCAGGCCGATGCCGGCATCACGCTCGCGACCGGGCTGCCCAACCATCCGTCGTATCCGTCCGCCCACTCCTGCCAGTCGGGCGCGTACCACGGTGTGCTGTCATCCGCGTTTCCTGCCGATCGTCGGATGATCGACAGCCTGGCTCGCGAAGCGAGTCTCTCGCGAGTGGTCGGCGGCCTCCACTATCGCTTCGATGGTGACGCCGGGCTGGCGCTGGGCGGTGCGGCGGCGCGCCTCGCGCTCCTTCGCCGAGGGATCGAATAAAGGAGCGCACCGAGCCGCACCCACCACATCAGAGACCCGCGCGGTGCGGGTCGCTTTCCCCCGGGAGGCAGCGAGTCACGCGGGCTGAACGCGGAGCGTGGCTCAGTCGAGGTCGGTCGTGCCGGTCGGGCCGCTGTTCGGTGCGCAGCAGTCACGCCCGTTGGCTACGGTGCGGCAAGGCGTATTTTCATGAGTGCGCAGCGCAGGCAGGGAACGCACGCCGTCGTGCGTCGTCGCCTCCACGCGAAGCAGATCCCGGAGCAGCATTCGATGCGGACGACTCGTGTCACGCAGTATGTCGACGCACCCCCCCGTCGAGTGTATGCCACGCTGCTCGATGCGGCGGCGCTGCCGCGCTGGAGAGTGCCGGACGGCATGACGGCGGTCGTCCACCAGTTCGACGCACGGGAGGGTGGCACGCTGCGGGTCTCGCTGACCTACGAATCGTCGGACGAGAAAGGCAAGTCGTCGGCGCACACCGATACATACCATGGCCGGTTCCTGACCTTGATCCCTGATCGGTGTGTGGTCGAAGTGGACACGTTCGAAAGTGCCGACCCGAGGATGCAGGGCGCGATGACGAGCACGATCACCCTGCAAGAATGTCGCGACGGCACGGAAGTCATCGCCGTGCACAGCGATGTTCCGCCGGGCGTGGACCTGGCCGACAATGAGACCGGCTGGCGGATGGCCCTGGCGAAACTCGCTGCCATCGTGGAAGCGCAGGCACGGGGCGGCACCGAGTCCTGATGCGCGCGGAGGGATAGCCAATGGGCGGCCCTGTGCTGGTCCCCGGTGGTTCACGCATGGCGGGCCGCGTGCAGGCATGCGCACGACCGCGTGGCGCGAGATCGTGGCGCTTGATTCCGACGCGACCGTCGTGTTGGGTTACGTGGTCGACGGAGACGCTCGAGCGTCTCGCGATGCCTGGATCGTGGAGCGCTCCGACGGTGCCGACCGGGTGCTCGAGCGAATGCTGAAAACCTCCCGTGCGGCGGCGGGCAGCGCACCCTGTCTCGTCAACCAGAGACCTCTACCGGGGAAGCTCCGATGTCCAAGGTCACACCGTACCTGATGTTCAACGACCAACTCGAGTCGGCGATGGCGTTCTACACGGCCACGTTTCCGGACTCGAAGGTCACACGCGTGGCGCGCACGGGAACCGATGGACCTGTCTCCTCCGCCGAGTTCGTCGTCGGCGGCCAGTCGTTCATGGGCTACAACGCCGGTGGCGCGTATTTCACGTTCTCCTCTGGGTTCTCGCTCTTCGTCGACTGCGAGGATCAGGCGGAAGTCGACTACTACTGGAACAAGATCACCGGTGCGGGTGGCACCCCGATGCAGTGCGGCTGGATCACCGATCACTTCGGGATCACCTGGCAGATCGTGCCACGGCGCTTCATCGAACTGATTGCCGACACGAACAAGAAGAAGGTGCAGGCGGTGATGGAGGCGATGATGACGATGGTCAAGCTCGACGTCGCGGTCCTCGAGAAGGCGTACGCAGACGCGTCGTAGGATGGCGCACGACGCGGCCATCCATGGGTTGCACCTGACGCTGCGGCGGACGTATTGTGCGCGAGTCGACCTTTAGTCAGCGCACCGCGGTGCAGACCCCCGTTGCGGGAGAGAGTCGTTGCCGGCCCGGTGCACGTCATCCTGATGCGAGAGTGAAATGCGAGACGACGATATCCTCAGCGAAACCGCGTCGCTGCGCATACTGCGCCGTGCCGCCACGCTCGATGCGCAGCTTGGCCGCACCGTCACGGTGGAGAAGCTGCGCGCCATCGCCGTCGAGGCGGGACTGTCAGAGCCTTCCGTCCGCCTCGCACTCGCTGAACTGGCCGCAGACGGCGGCGGAGGCGACGCCGAGTCGGCACCCTGGCACCGGAGATTCGGCGGTGCCGCCCTTCGGTTGATCGGCGTGACCGCGGCGACGGCGGCGACCGTTGCCGTGCTGAGTCCGATCGCTGACCTGGTCTACGCGGTGACCGGCAGCCGGACCGCCGAGAGTCACACGATCGTGCTGACGCTCGTCGGAGGGATGGGGATCGGCTGCCTGGTCGCCCGTCGCCTGCGCACACGACTCGGACAGGTCCTGACTGCCGGCATCGGGCTCGCGATGCTGGTGGACGTGACCTTCGAGATCAGCGGGTTCCTGGTCAACGGTCGCGCGGCGAAGTTCGCGGAGATCGCCGCAGCGCTCTGCGGCGTGGCGGTCGGCGTCCTGCTGGCACGGCGATCGACGGCGTCGCACCAGATGTCACCGCCTGCCGCGACGGAAGCGGACCGCGCGGAGACGGTCACCAGGTCGCGCCGTGTGTGGCGCGCCTGGTTCACGCATCGCCCGGTCGTGTTTCCGACGTCAATGTGATGACGCAACACCGCAGATTGATCGGCGTCCGACACTCTTCGCCGTTGCTAATTATGCGGGTAGCCGTCGCACTTATCGGCGTGGCGATTGTCGGTTGCGCACAGGCGCGAGAACAGGACTTCGCAATCGTGCGCGACGCCGTGTACGCGCCCGGGCAGGTCTGGTCATTCAAGACCACCGCTCCGCAGTCGCACGCCACCATGACCGTCCTGCGGCTCGACTCCGTGCCAGGCCTGGGGACGGTCGTGCACGTGCGCCTCGACAGCCTCGACATGGCCGAGACGGTCCGCGCGTTGAAGGGGCAGCGCAGTGTCCCGCACCTCCCGTTCGTCCGGGCTGCAATCGACTCGAGCGTCGTCGCGAAGCTGGTGGATTCTGGCGCGGTACCTGAGTACGCCGAGGGCTATGCGCTCTGGCGGCGCGCACGGGGCGGTGCATTCAGCCTGTCGGTCGGTGGGTTCCTCCGGCAGCTTGGCGAGACCAACGGCGCGTCCGGAAAGTGATTCGCGATCGGCGGTCCACCACGGGTCGCTGCGGTCAGGTCGCCCGCGAATGCTGACTTGCCGCCGCGTCTCTTCGATCGTCATCGCCGCGGCAGCGTGTGACGGTCATCGCGGGCCGGTGACGGTGCGCGGGGTCTGTGGACACGAGCGTCGGATCGGCAGGCGACATCACTGCTTCACCTTCGCGCGCAGCTCTTGGAAGAAATTCTCCACCACCACCAGCGTCCTCGCCCCGGCCATGTCCTCCCAGCGATTGTCGCGCACCATCAGGAAGCGCTGATCGTCGGGCGTGATCGCAAACGTGCCCCGCGTCGGTAATCCGGCGCGCACACGCTCCGGCATGGTGAACAGGATGCGGGGCGGTTCGGCGGAGAACGGCGGACCCGGATTGATCCTGACGACATACATCTGTCCGGCGTTCGCGTAGAACAGCTCGCGCCCGTTGTGACCCCAGACGGGTGCGCTGCCCCCGCCACTCGAGACCTGCCACCGTCCGCCGTTCACGTCAGGAAACGGGCGCACGAACACCTCGGCCTTTCCCTGCTCGTTCGACACGTAAGCGAGCCACCGCGAATCGGGTGACACCGTGGATCCATCTTCGTCGTAGGCCGTGGCCACGAGGCGTTGCGAGGCGCTGTCCACGTTCGTTCGTGCGGCGAGAATGTCACCCCCGGCCGCAGCGGCCGTCGATCCGCTCACGCCGAGCATGATCCACCGGCCATCGGGGCTCAGAAATGCATCGCGCGGCGCGTCCTTGCCCCAAAGCAGCCGCGCGTCGCCGGTACCGTCGGCGGGTTGGCTCCACATCGCGAACTGGCCAGGCTGTCGCGTCGTTCGAGGCGCGATCGGACGATCCGACAGGAACGTGATCGACCGCCCGTCGGACGACCACGCGGGCGAACGGTCGTCCCCAGCGTCGAGCGTGAGCCGCGAGGTGGGACCAGTCGGGAGCTGCTTGATCCAGACGTCGCTGCCCAGCTCCGTGAGCATCGTCAGTGCGATGCGCTTTCCGTCCGGCGACAGCGAGAGCCCCCATCCGAGCGGCAGGAGATCGCCGACGCTGTACGATCCACCGGTGTTGATCTGCCACGACGAATCCACCGGTTCCACGCGGCCGTTTCGGTCCACCCACACCAGCGCCGCATTGGGCGTCGGACCGGGGGCAAACTCCGGCGGTCCGAGCAGATAGAGCGCTGTCCCCGCGTCGGAGACGACGAATCCCGGCGCCTGAATGCCGTCGAGGATCGCCACCGGCTTACCGGTGGCGGCAAGGGCATCGTTGTCCCAGGGCACGGCCATCAGTGTGCCGGAACTGGTCAGGTACAACACATGTCCCGTGCGGACGTGCCAAGCGCCGACCGCGTCGTCGAACAGCGTGTGGATGGTATCCCGGCGTGCATCATAGGCGTACACACGACTTGGCCGACAGCTCACGGGTCCCACACAGTTGGTGAGGTGGGCCGTGAACAGGATGCCGCGTGCGTCGGGGAGCGGCGAGGGCAACCACGGGAAGCGTCCGTCGAGCTTCGCGGGTGACGCGATCACCTGCGCCTTGGTCTCTCCGACACGAAGGCGCCGGAGGGTGTGCGAGCCGATGTCGTAGTAGAAAACCGAGCCATCCGTCAGCCAGGCTCCCTGATTGTACGACGAATCGATCGACTCGGCGATCGTGAGCGCGGCGCCGCCACCGATCGGCACCTTGCGCAGTTGGCCGTTCGCGACGAACCCGATCCACGCGCCATCGGGAGAGAAGAAGGGTCCGGACCCTCCCTCCGTGCCGGCCAGTGGGCGCGCGGTGAGTTCGTCTCGGCGCTTCAGATACAGCTGGCCGCGGCCTGTCAGCGGATGACGGTAGACCAGTGACGCGCCATCCGGCGAGAGGGCCGCCTCTACGCGCAACGTGATACCATCCAGCGCGCCGGCGGCGCCAAGTGTGGTCGTGTATCGGGCGACGAGGCCGTTGCTCGTCGGGCGGAGCCACCCCCACGCAGCCAACCCGGCGGCGAGCAGCGTGATCGTGACCAACGCGGGCATGACGAGCCGGGAGCGCGACCCGAAGGTCGCCGCCAGCGGTGCGAGGGTGGGATCGTGCAGCGCGTCGGCGAAGGCCTTCGCGCTGTCGAAACGGTCGGCCGGCAGCCGCTCCACCGCCTTCGCGACCGCCGCCGCCACATGCGGCGCCACAGCCTTGCGCAACTCGCGGACCGGCCGGACTTCGTCCGACACGATCTTGATGAGGATGGCCTGCGCCGACGACCCGGAGTGCGGCAACTCACCGGTGAGCATCTCGTACAGCACCGCGCCCAGCGCGTAAATGTCCGTTCGGTTGGTGAGCTGCTTCTCCGCCGTCGCCTGTTCGGGCGACATGTAGTGCGGTGTGCCGACCGACATGCCGGTCTCCGTCATCCGTCCACCACCCGCCGCGCTCACCGCCAGTGCAATGCCGAAGTCCGCCACCATCACGCGGCCGTCGTGGAGGAGGATGTTCTCGGGCTTGATGTCCCGGTGAATCACCCCATGCTCGTGGGCATATTGCAGCGCATCTGCCACCTGAGTGGTGATCTTCACCGCCTCATGAATGGGGAGCTGCACTTCGCGATCGAGCTTCGCCCGCAGCGTTTCGCCCGGGATGTATGGCATGACGTAGTACAGGAACTGCTGCGCGCCGCCGTGCTCGGCCGTCGTGCTGCCGCTGTCGTACAACGGGAGGATGTGCGGATGCTGGAGCTGTGCGGTGGTCTGGATCTCCCGTGCGAACCGGTCAGCGCCCAACAGTGCCGTGAGCTCTGGTCGCAGCACCTTGAGCGCGACCTTGCGGCCGTGCTTCAGGTCCTCGGCGAGGTAGACGGTGGCCATGCCGCCTTCGCCGAGGCGCCGCTCGATGCGGTAGCGATCGGCGAGCGGCGTCGCGAGTTGTTCGGTGAAATCGGCCATGTCGGTGGAGGCGCTCGATGCAGAGAGACTGTGGATCGACCGCGGAAGCTATGCGCGGCCGCAGACACCGTCGAGCCGAAGCGAGGCTCAGGGCCGTCGCGAGCGCGGTAATTCGGTCCGTCCGCGGCAGCGCCTCGCAGCGATTGCACGCCTTGGCGCAGCGGAGCCGTGGGAGGATGGCCGCGTGCCCCCGCCGCGGCTGTTCGATGGTGCCGGGCACTGGCGCAGATCGGGTGTGGCAGGAGATTGGAGAGGTGAGGCCGGCTCGCTCCGGTCACATCGACGCAGAACGCCCCCTATCGGTTCGACGATCTCGCCACCCGCCATGCCTGCACATGCAACGATCAGAAGACAGGTGTGGACTGCCGCGTACAGCGCGTGGCTCGCCTGCTGCCTGTGGGCGTACGCGAGCGACCGCTTCGCGATGCCGTTCGCACGCGTCGTGATCACGCCGCTCGGCGCGCTGGTCGTGGCCGGAGCAGGAGTGGTGCTGGCCTGGCGCGCGCTGAAGGGCCTCGAGAGCCTCGAGGGAGTGAGCACGTCATCGCACTGGAGACCCTGGCGCGCGTGGCCTGTCTGGGCGCGCATTGGTATCGTGTCGTGCGGATTGTGGGCCGCGATGCTCGCGCTCGATCTGCGCGGGGGACATCTACGGAACGTGTTCGGCGTCTACCTCGCGTTGTCGAACGTGCTCTGGATCGCTTTGGCTGGCGGCAAGCTGACTGTCCCGCAGGTCCGTGAAAGCGCGTGACCGTGTCTCGCAAAGTCGTCACCTGCGAGATCCCGTGAGCCGAATGAACTGGGCGTTCTTCGCATCCGCGCTTGCCGTGGCATGCGCCTCCAGCTCGTCCCTGCGCACGACGCCGAGCGGACTTCGCGTGCGCGTCCTGGCCGGCGGGTCCGGTGCCGTCGCCGTGGCAGGGCAGCGGGTCACCATCCATGAAACCACGACCCTGCCGAGCGGTGGGCTGATCTATTCGAGTCGTGGTGGCGCGCCGATCACCTTTCGGCTTGGGGCGAATCAGGTGATCACCGGCGTCGATGAGGGTGTCACCGGCATGCGCGTCGGCGAACGCCGGCTGCTGGTGGTGCCGCCGTCGCTCAGTCGGCGTGCGGCCTACCCGGCGAATACGCCGCCCGACTCGACCCTGCACATCGATGTGGAGCTGCTCGCGATCGTGCCGGGTTAAGCGATGCGAGGACGTCGCACTACTGTCGCGACATCACCGCCGCACGAGTTCGGCTGCGCCGTCGCTGCGGTCGACGACCTCGAGACCGCCTCGTGTTCTTTTCGGAACCTGGCGTCTCACTCGAGGGGCGCGAGTGGACATCGCGGGAGACTGGGCTGGTGGCGTCACCAAAAGCTCAAGGTGGGGATATCATCGTGAACGATGGCGCGCTGGTACCGTCGCGCTGTCCTCGAGTATCGTGTCGTCAATCGTCTATCACCTCGATCTCACGAACATCACGATGTCAGATCCTCAGGTTCCCACGCTGTTCGACTGGGCCGGCGGCATGCCGGCGCTGGAGCGCCTGACGGCGCGATTCTACGAGCGCGTTCGGAGTGACGCCGTGCTTGGCGAGATTTTCGCACACATGGACGCGCACCATCCGCACTTCGTCGCACAATTCCTGGCCGAGGTGCTCGGTGGCCCAGCCGACTACTCGGCGGAACGCGGCGGACATCCGCACATGATCCGGCAGCATCTCGCACGTCACCTGACGGAGCCGCAACGCCGGGCATGGATGCAACTGTTGCTGGACACGGCGGATGAGGTCGGCCTGCCCACCGATCCGGAGTTTCGGTCCGCACTGGTGAGCTATCTGGAGTGGGGATCACGGCTGGCGGTGATCAATTCGCAACCGGCGGCGGTCGCGGAGCAGGATCTTCCGATGCCGCGCTGGGGCTGGGGCGTCCCGGGCGGGCCGTACCTACCGTAGCGGCCGCGGCATGCGAGATCGCGTGCATTCGGAACGTCGCTGCGCGAACCGCGGGAAGACCGGATCAGCATTCATTCACCAGGTATCGAAGGGAGGGCCGGAATGCGGCCAGTGGTTCGGATCGTGTGCATAGCGCTGTTGACGTCCGGATGTGCGAATGCCAGTCGGACGACACCACCGTCGCCCCCGCGTGAGGCGCTCGCCGCGACCAGCGTTGCCATCAGGGCCGCGTTCGCCCGCGGTGACGTGGATGGCATCATGGCGTATCATCACCGCGACGTGGTGAAGGCGTTGAGCGCCGGTGCGCTGCTGCGCGGGAGCGCCGCAGTGCGCGCAAACCTGGTGACCACGCTGACCGACTATCAGCTGGTGTTTGCGGAAAACGTCACCGAGGACCTCGTGATCTCGGGCGAAACAGCGGTCGAGCTCGCGCGCTTCACGATTCGCGGCACACCGAAGGCGGGAGGGGCACCGTTCGTGGCACGCGGGCGAGCCATGGTCGTGTACATCCGGTCAGCGGCCAGTCCGTCCGGATGGGCGACGATTCGCGAAACGATCCAGGCTGCCGAGCCATGACGCCGATCATGATATCCTCGCTGGAGGACGCGTAAGCATGTCCACACGCCGCATGTCGACGCTCGAGGTGTTCATCGGCACATGGAACACGACGGGCGAGGTACTGGAAACGGAGTCCAGTCCTGCGGGCACTTTGGTGGCCACCGACACTTATCGCTGGCTTCCCGGGAAACATTTCATCGTGCACGAGGTCGATGCACGTTTCGACGGTCAGCCGACACGATCGATGGAGGTGATGGGCTTCGATGCCGCGACCAAGCGGCACGTCGCCCGGTCGTACGATGACCAGGGCGCGACCGAGGAGTTCGTGGTCGCGCTCAAGGGCCGGCGCTGGAGCATCACCGGTGAGACGGTGCGGTTCCGGGGGAGTTTCGACGTGTCGAGAGCGCGCCTCACCGGGCTGTGGGAGATCAAGGGACGGAAGGCGGGCTGGGAGCCGTGGATCCGTCTCACCTTGATTCGCGCATGACGGCAGCGGGTGATGCCAGCGGTATCGGTTGACGTCGGACGACATGCGCTCATCACCCGAGTGACGGTTCGCGTCACGACCGTGCGGTGCGCCAGCACGCATCGCGCAACACGGCGCAGGCTGCGCGCGCGCCTGCCGCACGCCAGAATTCAGTCATGACGACACCGACACGCCGAATCCGCATTATCCTGCTCTCACCGCCTGCGCGCGTCCGATGGGCGTTGCAGGAGGGCCGCGATCATCTCGTGCCACCGGTGCGCGCGACGGCCGACGCGGTGATCCTCGAGAGCCGCATCTCGATCGGTCCACGGGCGGCAGACGGCACACGCCCGTGTCGTGGTGCGGCAGTGCAGGGGAAACCGGGCGCGCGCTTCGTGTATGCGACCAGCGGGACGTACGCGGGCGACTACGCCACCGGCACCGGACGACGGGCCAAGGTGCCGCTCCCCGATCTCTCCCCGGCGCTCGCGGCGGCATGGGATGCAGCGCCTGACCATGTGCTCGAGGCGCGCATCGCCGGCAGCGCGAAGGACGGTGGTGCGGCGGCGGCGTCGGTGCCGCTGCTCGATGGCGGGTGGCGCCTGGTGCAGCCCGACAGTGCCTGATGGGATGTGGCGTCGCATGCACTCGCTTGCCACCCGTGCGTGCGAATGACACACTAGCAGCATGCGCCCCCTTCGATACTCGATCAACGTCAGCCTCGACGGCTGCATCGACCATCTCGCGATGGTCCCGAATGAGCAGACCTACCGGCACGTGATCGCCAACTTCGAGCGGTCCGATGCGATGCTGCTGGGGCGTGTCACCTACGAAATGATGGAAGTGGGATGGCGCCAGCCCGCCGCGGAGAGTGCACGCCCCGAGTGGGTCGAGTCATTCGGCCGCGTCATCGATGCCATCCCCAAGCATGTCGTGTCCTCCACGCTCGACCACGTGGATTGGAATGCCACACTGGTGCGAGGCGACTTGGCGACGGCCGTGAACGCGCTCAAGCAGCAGTCGGGGAAGGGTGTGCTGCTCGGTGGGGTGACGCTGCCACTGGCATTGGCGGACCTCGGGCTGATAGACGAATACGAGTTCATGGTGCATCCGCGGGTCGTCGGGCACGGACCGAGGCTGCTCGATGGGCTGTCGCGGTACCTGGACCTGGAGCTGGTGGAGCAGATCGACCTGGGCTCTGGCATCTTCGTGGTGCGATACGTGCCACGCCGGTGACGCCGATCGATCCTCTCCAGCGGTCGGCTCGCACCGTACTTTCGCATACGAGGGCGATGTCCGCTTGCAGCGCGCGAGCGATCGTCCTGACCGCGTTGGCACTGACGGGGGCTTGCACCCCACGTGCCGCGAATCCGGTTCGGGCCGTCATCCCGCGCGGCGAACTGCAACTGGCGGCCAATCCGACAGCAGTGCTGGACAGTGCCCGGCGCCTGATGCTGACCGACTCGAACGTGGCCCTCGTCTCGGTGGATACCGACGGGCAGCCGCGCGTGCGCACGGTGCAGGCTTTCGTCGACCCGGTGGACCCGCTGCGTCCGGCAGCTGGCGTCACCGTGTGGGTGATGACGCGCCTCACGACACGTAAGGTCGAGCAGGTCCGACGGCATCCGCAGGTCACGCTGTACTTCAACAACGACGCCGCGTTCAGCTACGCGACCATCATGGGTGTCGCCATCGTGCACACCGATCCTGAGCACCCGGGTGCGAAGCGGCATTACGATGCGGACTTCGCGCAATTCTTCTGGCCAGACTTCCCCCGTGACTTCGTGATGCTCGAGATTCGGCCGCGGTGGCTGGAGTACATGGGTCCCGGCGTTCCGAACGACCGGCGCAACTGGCGCCCACAAGCCGTGACGTTCGATCCCTGACGCGGGGGGCACTCGACCCCGACGCTGACTGTCCGGATGACCGATCTGCATCCACATCCGAGAGGAGACCGCGACGATGGGAACTGAACCGAAGGTGAAAGGTCCGGCGTCGTACTTTCCGTCCATCGAGAAGACGCACGGCAAGCCGATGCAGCACTGGTTCGACGTGGTGAAGAAGGCCGGACCATTGACACACATGCAGCTGGTGGCACTGCTCAAGGCCGAGCACCAGCTGGGACATGGGCACGCCAACGCGATCGTGGCGCACGTGCTGGCAGCGCGGTGACCTGGTCGAGGGATCGCCGCGGCAGTGGTGCTGGTTGCTGCCTCTGGGGACGGATGGTACCGTAGGCCGAGCCGTCCGCTCCCTCCTCAAGCCGCGCGAACATGCCCTCACTCGTCCGCCGAGCCGCCCTCCTCATCGTGCTGGCCGCGGCGGGCAGCTGCAGGTCGCGCGACGAGGCACCGACTCGGCCTCGCTATCCCGCCGCCCGCATGGTGGCAGTCGTCGACGACTACCACGGCACCAGGGTGCCGGACCCGTATCGTTGGCTGGAGGACCTGCAGTCACCCGAGGTGCAACGCTGGGCGGCGGCACAGACGACGCTCGCACGGCCGTTCCTGCAGGAAAACGCGGTGCGTCCATGGCTGTTGGCGCGCGTGGATTCACTGGCCGAATTCTGGAAGGAGCCTGGCGACGACTCGCGTGAAACGTCGCCGCTCGGAGACGTGGCGTTGTCCGCCGGTCAGTCGATCGATGACGTGTGGGTGGCACCCGACAAGCGACACGCCGTGTACACCGTGTCGACCAACGGCAGCGAATGGGTGGACACGCGCATCCGGCGACTCACCGATTCGACCGATCTGGGCGAGCACCTGGAAGACCTGCTTTGGTCCGATGCCTCCTGGACGAAGGACAGTCGTGGCTTCTTCCATGTGCGCAGCCTGAAACCGTCGCCAGGCGAACGTGTGCTGCGCAAAGGCCCGGTGGTCTACTACCACAGGCTGGGCACGCCGCAGTCGGAGGACGTCGCGATCCTGCGCATGCCGCCGACGGAACGGGAGGTGGAGCTGGAGCAGGAGCTCTCCGACGATGGGCGCTACCTTTTCATCTACGAAGGCAACGGCGCGCACGTGGAGAGCATCGGCTGGCTGCTGACGCGCATGCATGTCCTCGACCTCGGTGATCCGTTGCGGCCGGCCATCGGCGGTACGGTGGTGCCGCTGTCGGCGGCGCGCGATGCCGCGTACCGCGTGGTCGCAACCACGGGTGACAGCATCTACCTGTTCACCGATCGCGATGCACCGCGGCGTCGGGTGGTGGTGTTCAGCCTCGCGAATCCGTCGGTGGACGCGTGGCGCGACGTGGTGCCGGAGTCTGCGGATCTGATCGATGACGTGATCGACATTCACGGCCGTTTCATGGTGCAGACGCTGCGCAACGTGCAGAATGGCATGACGATCTATGAGCGCAGTGGGCGGCGGGTGCGCGAGCTGCCGATTCCACCGATGACCGTGATCGAGCGCGCGCGTGCCGGAGCCGCGAACGAAGTCGTGCTGGAAATGATGGAAGGGTTCTCGCCCACGCGGCGACGGTACGACGTGGTGACCGGACGGATGACCGTCGAACGCGCGCCACGCCTGCCGATCGGCGCCGAGGTGTACGAGATCCGGCAGGTGTGGTATCCATCGAAGGACGGCGTGAAGGTGCCGATGTTCCTGGCGCATCGTCGTGACCTGGTGCGCGACGGGTCGCACCCCGTGGTCCTGGCCGGCTACGGCGCCTCGAGCCAGCTGGCGCTCCCCTACCTCGACGAGTACGCGCTCGCGTCACTGGAAATGGGACTCGTGATCGCGCTCCCCGCGTTGCGCGGTGGCGGCGAGTTCGGCCGCGCGTGGTACGAGGCAGCGATCCTGGAGAGAAAGCAGACCACGCTCGACGATTTCATCGCCGCTGCCGAATACCTGGTTCGTGAGAAATACACGTCGCCGGCGCGTCTTGCGATCACCGGGGCATCGAATGGCGGGCTCCTCGTGACGGCGGTGATCAACCAGCGGCCGGACCTGTTCCGGGTGGCAGTGGCCGGTGTGCCGCAGACGGACAACCTGCGTTACGACCGCGGCCGTCACAACACACAATTCGGCAACCCCAAGGATCCCGCACACTTCCCGTTCCTGCTGGCGTATTCGCCGGTGCACAACGTGAAGCCGAACACGTGTCATCCGGCGACGCTGATCACGACGGCGCTGAACGACGATCGCGCACCGGCGTGGATGGCGCTGAAATACACGGCGACACTGCAAGCCGCGCAAAGTTGTGACCGGCCGGTGATCCTGCGCGCCGATACCGGTGGCGGGCATATTGGCGACGAACGCAACGATGCGGCCGATTTCATCGCGTTCGTCGCGAGCCAGCTCGGCGTCACGCGGCCGGGCATGGTGCCAGTGTCACCGTGATGTGTCATGACGCACCGTAGCGACGCTGACGTCCTGGACAGCAGAAGACGTATGGCGTGGCGCGCCGACACATCGCCAGTCGTGCGCACGCGGCGTATGTTGACGCGCCGACGTCGCGTGATGTGCGCGGTGCCGTGGTGGCGCCCGCACCGTCGGTTTTGCCAGACCGTCACTGACCATCACGGAGAACGCACCTCATGACACCAGCGAAGAACACCATCTGTCTGTGGTATGACCGCGACGCCGAAGAGGCCGCGCGATTCTACGCCGCGACCTTTCCCGACTCTGCCGTGCACGCGGTGCATCGCGCACCGGGCGACTACCCGTCCGGCAAGGAAGGTGATGTCCTGACGGTGGATTTCACCGTACTCGGCATTCCCTGCATGGGATTGAATGGCGGACCGACCTTCAAGCACTCCGAGGCGTTCTCGTTTCAGGTTGCCACAGTCGATCAGGAGGAGACCGACCGCTACTGGAATGCGATCGTCGGTAACGGTGGCGCGGAGAGCGAGTGTGGCTGGTGCAAGGACAAGTGGGGGCTGTCGTGGCAGATCACGCCAATCGTCCTCTCCGAGGCGATCACCGATCCCGATCCGGCGGTGGCGAAGCGCGCGTTCGACGCCATGATGACGATGCAGAAGATCGACGTGGCGAAGATCGAGGCCGCGCGCCGCGGGTGACATCGACCGGTTGCACGGCACGATGCGCATTCACTACCGTGGTCAGGCACGTCATCGAACCATCATGGCGCAGGGAATCGACATGACGAAGGACACCGGTCCCACCACCGAACCAGCCGCGGCGCTGATCACCAAACGCATCGCCGACCTCGGTGATTGGCGCGGCGAGATGCTGGCGCACGTACGCAAGCTGATACTCGCCGCCGATCCCGGTGTGATCGAGGAGTGGAAATGGATGGGCACACCGGTCTGGTCGCATCACGGCATCGTCTGCACCGGTGAGACGTACAAGGCGGTGGTGAAGCTCACCTTCCACAAGGGCGCCTCGCTCGAGGACACGGCGAAGCTGTTCAACGCCAGCCTGGAGGGGAACGCGCGTCGCGCGATCGACATCCGGGAGGGCGAGGTGCTGGACGACGCGAAGTTCACGGCGCTGATTCGCGAGGCGATCCGCTTCAACGTCGGCGCCAAGGCGAAGGGCGCGAAGAAGCCGAAAGGTTGAGCGGTCACCGCAGCCGTCGCGGGTATGCCGAGGTTTCGAATGCAACTGCGTGATGCGCGTGACCCTTCACCCGAGACCCTCCGTGACCGACGGCGATTGGACTTTTGCGAACGTGACACAGGCGCTGGAGCGTGGCGACTGCACCCGGCTCGCGCCGTGGTTCGAGGCGGCCGATCGTGACGTGAGCGCCAGCGTGTTGCGCGAGTGGGTCGAGGGTGGTGCCTTCCGAGCGCATCCCGTGGCATTGGCCGAGGCACTGACCACGGCCTGCTGGCTTGGCAGCACGGAGGTGGCGCGGTACCTGCTGGCACAGGGTGTGGATGCCGAGGCGGGTACGGCGACGGGCATGAACGCGCTGCACTGGGCCGTGAACCGCGGCCAACTTGCGGCGGTGGATTTGCTGCTCACGCATGGCGTGGCGCTCGAGAGTCGCAACGTGCACGGCGTGACCGCGCTCGGTACCGCCGTCTGGTCGGCGAGGCACGAATCCCGACCGCAGCACGTGGCGATCGTCGAACGCCTGCTGCGTGCTGGCGCCGATGTCTCCACCGTGCCCCTGCCGACAGGAATTGCGGCAATCGATGCACTGCTGCGCGACGCGCCAGTGACACACGGTGATGTCGCACCACCGGCGCACACCAGCCGGTCAGCTGTCGCGCGTCCGATCGAGGTGACGAACCTGGCGGCACAGTTGCGGACCACCGACCTCGCGTCGTCGATCCGCTTCTACACATCGCTACCGGGATTCACGCTCGAGTTCCAGCACCAGGATTTCTACGCCGGTATCCGAGTCGGACGGCAGCGGTTCCACCTCAAGCAGGTGGATGAAAAGGATCCGTCGATCGAGATGGTGACGCACGGCGATCACCTGCACCTGTACTTCGAGACACCGGATGCACAGGCGGCGGCCGAGGCGGTGGAGGCGGCCGGCGTCCCGCTGTTGCGCAGCGTGCATCGCACGCCGTGGGAGACACAGGAGTTCGTGATCCGCGACGATCAGGGTCACACGCTGTATTTCGGCCAGCCGCTGGAGGGCTGAGGCACCGGCGTGTGACGACACGTCGCCGGCGCGCGCGCGACGTGACGCGCCTGTGGACCGCGTCGTCTGCGACGGAGGCCTGTCCACCCCGTCCCCTGCCGATGAAGCCCACCAAGCCGTTCCTGTTCACCCTCGCGCTGATCGCCGTCGCGGGTATCACGGTGGTCATCACGCCGGCGCGCGCGCGGGCGGCCGAGACGAACGAACCGTTTCCGCTTTCGACAGCGCTGACACCGGCGATGATCGAGTTCTTCGGCCTCGCACCGGCGTTTGAGCGCCCGTCGCTGCCGGCGCTGCTGGCGTGTCAGGCACGCCCGGCCTGCGGTGACAGCGACACCTCACGGGTGCGATTCACCGACGCGGCCGGGCACGACGTGGCGGCATACGATGGAACGCCGGCCACCGCGATCGAGCAGGTGCGGCGGCAGGTGGTCGTGGCGAGCAACGGCATCACCGAGACGCGCACGACGGTCCGTCGCTATGCGCAGGATGTGCAGGATCGACTGGTGATGAGCGGCATCGATTCCCTGGTGAAGCGCGACCTGGGCGCGCCGGGTCGCACGGGATCGCTGATCGTGCACGTGCGGCGGTACGCCGACATCCGCTACCGGATGAACGACCCGCAGTTCACCTGGCCGATGACCGGGCTGGTGGTGCTGGAATTGTCGCACGCCATCGGGGCCGGCGAGCTGTCACCGCCACGCGCCACCAGCCACGCTGCCGTGAGCTTCGACGGGACGCGCTTTGCCCACATCCTGACCACCGGAGCACTCACACACCGCGTGGACCTGCAGGCGCGCCGGCTGGAGACGACGGTACCGGATCGGTAGCACTCGGGCGGGAGCGGCAGTTGCGCCGCGAGGCGAGGCGCATTTTCCTGTCTGCATCCTGCCATGCCGCGCACACTTCGCCTCGTTCCATACGATCCTGCCTGGCCCGACCGCTTCGCCGCCGAGGCGGCGCGCCTGCACGCGTCGATCGGCGAGCATGTGATTGCGATCGAGCACGTGGGCAGCACCGCGGTGCCGGGTCTGGCGGGCAAGCCGGTGCTCGACATCGGGATCGCCGTCGCTGACGAGGCTGCGGCTGACGCCTGCATCGCGCCGCTCGCACCGCTGGGCTTCACGCATCGCGGTGCCCACGGCCCGGATCCCCGTCGGCGCTACTTCGTGCGCGACGAAGGTGGTGTTCGTGTGGTGCAGATCCATCTCTACATCCTGCCGGCGACCGCGTGGGACGAGCAGCGGCTGTTCCGCGATGCCCTGCGCGCCGACCCCGCCCTCGCCAGTGCCTACGCCGCCGAGAAGTACCGCGTGGCGGAGCAGGTCGGATGGGACAAGGCCGAGTACTCAGAGGCGAAAGGCGACTTCGTGCAGCAGGTGCTCGCGACGCGACGGACGGCGCAACCCGATCACCCAGCGGAGGTGTCGGTGGAGGCACCGCTGCCGCGGACCAGGCCCGCCGTGCGTCCGCCGCTGCGCATCGAGACACCGCGCCTGATCCTGCGCGCCTGGACGCCCGAGGATGCCTCGGCAGCGAAGGCCGCCATCGACCGCAGCCTGGAGCACCTGCGACCGTGGATGCCGTGGGCCAACGACGAGCCGTCGTCGCTGGAGGCGCTCACGGCGCGACTGCTCAAGTTCCGCGGGGAGTTCGACGCCGGCGAGGAGTGGGTGTACGGCATCTTCGCTCCCGATGACCGCACGGTGCTGGGCGGCACCGGCCTGCACGCGCGCGTCGGACCAGAGGCGCTCGAGATCGGCTACTGGATCGACGTCACCGCCGTTCAACGCGGCTACGCGACCGAAGCGGCCGAGGCGCTCACCACACTGGCGTTGAGCTGGCCGGAGATCGCGCACGTCGAGATCCGCTGCGACCCCGCCAATGTGCCAAGTGCCGCGATCCCGGCACGCCTAGGGTACACGCACGAGGAGACGCAACTCGGCGTGGTGGTCGAAGGCCGTCCGCGTGACACCATGGTGTGGCGACGGTACGCCAGCCGCGAGGCGATCGACGCGGGCTGACATCGGCGCACCGTTCACGCTCAGTCCGCGCTGAGGTAGTGCGACGTGGCGTAGGACGCGAGCCGCCACCCGCCCTCGACGCGATGCCAGAGTGGGCTCCTCTTCGCGTTCAGCGACATCTCCCGGCCACCTTGCCGGTCGAGCGTAAAGCCGAGGGCGAGGTACGCGCTGGTCGATGCATCATTGAACGACTTCAGCTGCAGCTTGCCGTCGGAAAAGATGGATTCCTCTGACTGCGCGTTGTAGTGCGCGGCGCGGTTGAGGGCGAATTCCACCATGATCCCGCCTGCCTTCTCCGAACCGGGATGTGTCGTGAGGTTCACGATCTCGATGTGTCGCACGTCGAGGTTGATCTGCATGAGGGCGATCGGCTCGCCGCACAACCGGTACTCGAAGGTCACATGGCCGTCGCGACCGCTCTTGGCGACGAGGAAGTTGCCGACGTCGATCGCCCCGCTTGCATGGTCCGCCATGCGTCCCACCAGCGGTGGACCGGTCTCCGGTGAGCCATAGTGCCGCACCAGTTCCTGGAATCGCCGGACACGCGCGACTTCCTGATTGACGGGCACGTGGACGATCGGCGCGTGATTGACCCAGGTATAGTCGGGCATGCGGGAAGCTCGGTGGACGTGAACGACCATGCCGGCGCTGGAGTGCGGCTGGCGTGCCCGGCGGGCGCAGAGTGAATTAACGATCGAAATCGTATCCGGGCAAAGCGCTTGCTCGGCGGGCTGCCCGGGCCATATATGCACGGTCGGACCCGATCCGGACATCCCAGACCCCGCCAGCTTTCCAACGGCATTCTCCCGTCAGATGAGCCTCACGAATCCTGCCCTGATCGTTGCCCGTGCGGCGCTCGGTGTCCTGACATTGGTGGCGGTCGCGGTGCAGCTGGTCTCCCACCTCGCCTCGGCATTCCCGGTCCTCAATTTCTTCAGCTACTTCACGATCCTCTGCAACAGTCTCGCCGGCGTCGTGCTGCTGCTGGGTGCGTACCTCGGTGCGACGAAGGCCGACGTGCCGAGGTGGTACGACGGGTTACGGGCCGCGACGGTCGTGTACATGGCCGTCGTGGGCGTGGTGTTCGTGGCGCTGCTGCGCAACGTGGACCTCGGTGGACTGAAGCCATGGATCAATGCCACCCACCACTACCTGATGCCGGTGGTGATGGTCGTCGACTGGCTGGTCTGTCGCCCGCGCCAGGGTCCGGACGCGCGTTCACGGATGGTGACGCTCGTCTTCCCGCTGGTGTACGTGATCTACGTGCTGCTTCGCGGCGCCGCCGTCGGCTGGTATCCATACCCGTTCCTGAATCCGGCGCTGGTTGGCGGGTATCCGATGGTGGCGGCATACGTCGCCGGCATGGTGGTGACGTTCGTGGTGGCGGGACTGCTGGTCGGTGTGGTGCACCGTCGCCAGCATGCAGCACAGGCAACGTGACGATGCCGGTGTGCCGATGACGACGCGTGCGGCGGCGCTGTCGTGCTGACGCGCGGCATGACCATTCGAGAAACGGGAGCGGTGGTGGCGATGCAGAAGATTCCGCAGGACGATCCCCGCGCCGTGGCGCTGGTGGCGGCGATCAGGCGAGGTGACGTCGCCGAACTGCAGCAACAGCTGGATGGCGACCGCGCACTGGCAGCGGTGCGCATCAGCGATGCGCAGGGCGCCGCGCGTACGCTGCTGCACGTCGTGGCCGACTGGCCGGGACACTTGCCGCACGGTGCGGCGCTGGTGAGCGCACTGGCCAGCGCCGGCGCCGCGGTGGATGCGCCGATGATCCACAGCCGGCCGAACGGCGCGCCGGAGACGGCATTGCACTGGGCCGCCAGCAGCGATGACGTGGCGGTGCTCGACGCCCTGCTGGACCACGGCGCGAACATCGAGGCGATGGGCGCCGTGCACACGGGTGGCACGGCGATGTCGGACGCGGTGGTGTTCGCGCAGTGGAACGCGGCACGGCGGCTGTTGGAGCGCGGTGCCGCGACCACGATCTGGCAGGCGGCCGCACTGGGCCTGGTCGATCGGGTGGCCGCTGCCTGTGCGGCGACGCCGGCGCCGTCGGCGCGGGACATCACCAACGCATTCTGGCACGCCTGCCGCGGCGGACAGCGCGCGACGGCGGAGTTCCTGCTGGCGCAGGGCGCCGACCTGCAGTGGGTGGGCTACGACGACCGCACACCGCTGGATGCCGCGCGCGACAGCGGCGACTCGGCCTTGATCACGTGGCTCACCAGTCAGGGCGCGCGTGGGTCATCCTCGCACTGGTGATGCGCCATGCGGTGCCGCGATCCCTGAAACGCAGCGAGGGAGCCTCGAAAGGCTCCCTCGCTGTCGTGCGTACCGGTCGAGCGTTCGTGCTTAGAGGCCGAGCGCCCGGCGGACGTTGATGCGACCGTTGCCGTACTGCGGATCGGCACCAGCCACGCCGAGGTCGTCGGCGGTGTCCTGCAGGCGTGAGCGGATCGCGCCCGGGTTGCGACCCACGTCCTCACTGATCAGCGCGGCCAATGCGGCCACGTGCGGCGATGCCATGCTGGTGCCGTTGATGCCGAGGACGAACACGCCCGTGCGGCACTGTGGAATGGCATAGCTGAACGGCGAGCAGGCCGCGGTGACGTTGCTCGAACCGTTGCCACCCGGCGCGGCGACGTTGATCGCCGAGACACCGTAGTTCGAGTACGACGCGAGTGCATCCGGATTCTGCCACGGGCCATTCGTGCCCGAGCGCGAGGTGGGGCCAGTGGCCGACACGCAGATCACCGTCGGTGCGGAGCAATACGCCTTGTAGCTGTTGCCATCGTTGTCCATGTCGATGGCGCTGTTGCCGGCCGAGACGACGACCACCGTCTTCTTGCGGTTGGCGTAGTTGTAGACCTGGTTGATGGTGGCGATGAAGGACGGACCGTTGCCGCCCTTGGCGCTCGCATCGCGGCGCATGAACGTGCCGCCGAGGCTCAGGTTGGCGACCGCGAGACCCTGGTCGGCGGCGTACAGCACGCCCTGCAGCACACCGCTGGTCGGGCAGGAGCCGTTGCGATTGCAGACCTTGATGCCGACCAGCGTCACGCCCGACGTCACGCCGGCAGCGGCGATGGCGTTGCTGGCCACCGTGGCACCGACGTGTGTGCCGTGGTAGTGCAGGTCGGCGATCGGGTGTGCACCCGGGAACAGCGCCTGCACGGCGGCATCATCCGACGGGACGAACGACTTCGACGCGACCAGGTCCACGCGACCGGCGAGGTCGGGATGTGTGTAACCCAGTCCGGTGTCGAGGATGCCCACGCGGGTGGTCGCGGCGCCGCGACGTCCGGCCGCCCATGCGACCTGTGCCTCGATCTGCCGCAGGTGCCACTGGCGCGGATAGAACGTGGCCGTGTTCGGCGCGGCCGGCGACTCGACGCCCGGCTCGAAACCCTCGACTTCCAGCTCCGACGGCACCGTGATGGTCGTGAAGTTGTCCTGGTCGACGCCGGCGATGCCGCTCAGCTTCGCCAGCTTCGCCGCACTTTCCGCCGACATGCCCGAGACGGCGCCGACGCCGGCTTCATCATGCGCGAAGGTGACGGTGCCACCCAGTTCACGCACGCGCGCGGCAAAATTGGCCGGGAACCCCGAGCCCGACGAGCGTACGAGGTAGCTGCCTTCGTCGAACGACTGCACTGACAGCGACGGGCGCGTGTCAGGCGCCGTGGCGGCCTGGTCGCAGGCGCTGACGACGAATGCGCACGCCACCACGGCGGCGGCTGATGTCCTACGGATCATGCTGACTTCTCCTGTCGCGGTCCGACCGTCGGCCCAGAGGCGCATATCACGCGCGCGGACCGCCTCGTGCAGGGCACTTGTCGGACATCGTCGCCCGACATTCGCGTGCCGACCTGCCGTGGTCGCGTCGCAAACGTCATCCCGAGCGCGCAGGGGCGCAACTGCACCTGTGCCTCCGGACGCCGGCCAGCCGATCTCCCAGCCGGGCTCGCCTGCCGTCCCGGCGGAACGCCGCGCCGCCGATTGCCGAAACATGAGCCTGCGCTCATGATGGGGGATGCGCACGCAATACTACACCGCCAGCAGCCTCGACGGCTTCATCGCGACCGAGGACGACTCGCTCGACTGGCTCTTCCCGCTGGGCGACATCGCCGAGACGGGGTATGCGGAGTTCTTCGCCGAGGTGGGGGCGCTGGCGATGGGTGCGACCACGTACGAGTGGATCGTGGCCCACGGGGTGGACCCCACCAGCGGCGCCGCGGCGCCGTGGCCGTACGCGGTGCCAGCGTGGGTGTTCACCCATCGCGATCTGCGCCGCACGGACGATGCCGACGTGCGGTTCGTCTCGGGCGATGTGCGGGAGGTTCACGCCGCGATGCGCGCCGCCGCCGGTGATCACAACATCTGGATCGTGGGTGGTGGCGACCTGGCCGGTCAGTTCCTCGACGCGGGCCTGCTGGACGAGTTGATCGTCACGGTCGGCTCGGTGACGCTCGGTCGCGGTCGACCGCTGCTGCCGAGGCGCTTCACGACGCCGGCGTTGCAGCTCACGTCGGCGCGCGCGATCGGGCCGGGATTCGCCGAGTTGCGATACACGGTGCCAGCGAGACCGGCGTGATGCGCGCGGTGTGTGGCACGTGCACGGATGTCGCGATACGTGCGCGGTGCGGCGCACGCGAATGGCTGGGGACGTGTCGGGGATTTCGTGTATTGCGAGGTTCGTGACGATGTCACAAGTTCGACGTGCATTCACGGAACGGGTGATCCGGGAATGGATTCTTCCCGCAGGACGCTGTCGGAAGAGAGCGACACGGAGTTCGACCGCGGTCGCAGGTGAGGAGGTCGCTGGCCATCACTGACGCGCTCCAGAGGAGATGCACCTGAGTCGGACCCGTCCGACGAGGGCAAGAACGAAGGCAAGATCGGGAACTACGCTCGATTCGAACCAAGACTGTCTTCGATCACCAGCGGTGGGATCCCCGTGCCATGTGGAGACACATTGCACGGGGATTCGCACATCCGGGGGCGACGCATCCGGCGTTCGCACACCACGCCGGCCGACGTTGCCGACGACGTCGCGGCCCGGCTATCGTGGGCGATGCCACCTCCGCCCGCTGGTCCAGACGGCAGCCCGACGATCGACGTCGTCACCGATGTCGACCAGCTCGCAGCGATCCGCGAGTTGCTGCACGAGTATCAGGCGCAACTCGGCATCAGTCTCGACTTCCAGCATTTCGAGAAGGAACTGGCGGAGCTGCCCGGCGCATACGCACCACCCGCAGGCCGGTTGCTGCTCGCCACGCAGCACGGTGTCGCGCTGGGGTGCGTGGCGCTCCGTCCCACTGCGGATGGCAGCGGCGAGATGAAGCGACTCTACGTGCGTGCATCGGCGCGTGGCCTCGGCCTCGGCCAGGCGCTGCTCGATCGCATCCTGCTCGAGGCGCGCGGTGCCGGCTACTCCCGCATCGTGCTCGATACGCTGCCCTCCATGCACGCCGCACAGCAGATGTACCTGCGCGCCGGATTCACGGAGATCGCGCCGTACACCAGCAACCCCGTGCCCGGCGCACGATTTCTCGGGCTGGATTTCATCGCTGCACACGACCACGTGGTCGGGGAGGTCCGATGAAGAACGTCCAGCAATCGGTGCCGTTCTTCGGTGTGCGCGACATCGAGGCGTCGCTGCGGTTCTACGTCGATGGCCTGGGCTTCACCATCACCACCCGCTGGACACCGGACAGTGATCGCATCCGCTGGTGCTGGCTGCAACTCGGCGGTGCGGCGCTGATGCTGCAGGAGTACTGGCGTAACGGCACGCCTGGCGGCGCTCCCGATGGCACACTCGGACTCGGGATGTCGGTCTGCTTCATCTGCGCCGACGCGCTGGCGCTGCACCGCGAGCTCCGCACCCGCGGTGTGGTGACGCAACGCCCGTTCGTGGGCAATGCGATGTGGGTGGTCGGATTGACCGATCCGGACGGGTACCGCGTGTTCTTCGAGAGTGCGACCGACGCGCCGGAGGGGACCGAGCTCGGTGATCGCGCGGAGGACGACGTCGCCGCGCCGGTCGCGACGGTGCCCGGTGACACGCGCTTCGACCTGCATGCATCGATCGAGGTGCTGCAGCGCACACCATCCACGCTGTCGGCGATGCTGGGCGGCATCAGCGCCACCTGGCACGACGCGACCGAAGGTGGCGAGTCGTGGAGCCCGTACGTGATCGTGGGTCACCTCATTCATGGTGAACGCACCGACTGGCTGCCACGCGCGCAGATCATCCTCGCGCAGGGTGCCTCGCGACGTTTCGAGCCGTACGACCGGTTCGCGCAGTTCACGGAGAGCGCCGGCAAGCCGCTGGAGGTGCTGCTGCAGGAGTTCACGTCGCTGCGTGACACGAACTTGCGCGCGCTGCAGTCGCTGGGCATCACACCGGCACAGCTGCACCTCACCGGTGAACATCCCGCATTCGGCACCGTCACGCTGGCACAGTTGCTCGCCTGCTGGGTGGCGCATGACCTGGGACACATCGCGCAGGTGGCACGGGTGATGGCGAAGCAGTACCGCGACGCCGTCGGCCCGTGGCGGGAATACCTGCCGGTGCTGGATCGCTGATCGGGGGACGCGCCGGGGGCACGTCGAACCGGTCGCGGTACACGATTCGAGCGGCGTTGGCGGGTCGGTTGGGCCCGCATTGACTCGGCCGCGGCACCTGACTTGACCGGCGATGGCAGGCTGACACGCATGTAGGTTGCGGCATCGACGTCTCCGTCCGTCCCCGATGCCAGGAGGAGCTCGTGGCTCTCCGTGGAATATCCAGTCACCTGCTCGCCAGCGCACTGCTCGGCGCTGCCCTCGCCGATCCCGCACAGGCCCAGCCCACGGTGCGCACCGCGAACGGCACGTTGGCGGGCGTCACCTACGCCACCGGCGTGTCGCTGTTCAAGGGTATTCCGTTCGCGGCTCCGCCGGTGGGCGACCGTCGCTGGAAGCCGCCGCAGCCGCCGGCGAGTTGGCAGGGGGTGCGACAGGCCACGCGGTTCGGGCCGCAGTGCATGCAGGCGCGACTCTTCGCCGACATGGTGTTCCGCAACGAAGGCACCGGCGAGGATTGCCTCTATCTCAACGTGTGGTCCCCGACGCCGACGGCCGCCTCGCGCCTGCCGGTGCTGGTGTACATCTACGGCGGCGGATTCGTGGGCGGTGATGGCTCCGAACCGCGCTACGACGGCGAGAACATGGCGAAGCGTGGCGTGGTCGTGGTCACCATGAGTTACCGGCTCGGCATCTTCGGCTTCTTCGCGCATCCGGGGTTGTCGGCCGAGTCGCCGGAGAAGGCCTCCGGCAACTACGGGTTGATGGACCAGGTGGCCGCGTTGCGATGGGTGAAGGCGAACATCGGTGCGTTCGGTGGCGATCCGGCACGGGTCACGATCGCGGGTGAGTCGGCGGGATCGTTCTCGGTCTCGGAGCTGATGGCCTCACCGATGGCGCGTGGATTGTTCGCGGGTGCGATCGGCGAGAGCGGTGGAGCGTTCGGCACCACGCTGCGGGTGCAGTCACGCGAGGTGATGGAGCAGAACGGCGTGAAGTTCGGCACCGCCGCTGGTGCACCGACGCTGGCGCAGCTGCGCGCGATGTCGTCGCATGAACTGCTCGCCGCGGCCTCGCAGCGTGGCATGCCGTCGTTCGCGCCCGGTGTGGATGGTGTGTTCCTGCCGCAGGCACCGGAGGCGATCTTCGCCGCCGGTCAGCAGGCGAAGGTGCCGCTGATGGCCGGATGGAACTCGGAAGAGTCGAGTGGCCGCGGGCTGGCACCGGCGCTGACGGAAGAGAGTTTCATGGCCTCGCTGACGCGCATCTTCGGCGCCCGTGCGGCCGACGCGCGTGCGGCGTATCCCGGCACCACGCCGATGGAGATCGCGCGGGCGGCGACCGACCTCGCCAGTGACCAGTTCATCGGCTACGGCACGTGGAAGTGGCTGGAGGAGCATGGTCGCAGCGGACAGCCGGTGTATCGCTACTTCTACACCCGCACCCGTCCGCCGCTGCCACCGGCCACGCCGCCCGCAGCGGGCGCCGCCGCGAATCCGTGGGCGAACGTGCCGGCCGGCGCGGCACATTCGGCCGAGATCGAGTATGCGATGGGCAACCTGGCGCGCAACACCGCCTTCGCGTTCACGGCCGAGGATCAGGCGGTGTCGGCGACGATGATGTCGTACTTCGTGAACTTCGTGAAGAGCGGCGACCCGAATGGTGCTGGCGTGCCGGCGTGGCCGCTCGGCCGACCCGATGCGAGCGGAAACGTGATGCGGATGCGCATCGACGTGGAGTCGAAGGCGGAGCCGGAGCCGCGGTCGCGATACCTGTTCCTGCAGGGAGCGTTCGCGCCGCGGTGACGACGGGGCGGCACGAACGCCGTGCCGCTACTGGTGCAGCACGCGCACGCGGAAATCCTTGGCCTTGGTGCGCGCTGACCAGTCCAGGCTGGGGATGTTCGTGCCCTTGATCACGGCCAGCGCCACGTCCTGGAAGCGCAGCGCTTCCGACAGTCCCACCGCACATTGCCACATCGGCGTGCGGATGGAGTCCTGGGCCTTGGCTGGCGTGGCGTTGTGGAGCGTGGTCAGCGCCTGGTCGAGCTGCGCCAGCGTGAGCGTGAAGTTGCCGTTGCGATCGAGCCCGAGGTCACCGTAGTCGGTGCCGATGGTGTAGCGCTTCACGGCGTTGACGGCGTGTGTGCCGCCCTTGAACAGGAACCATCCACCGCCGGTATTGCGGAAGCCCTCGAGGTACAGGTCACCGAGCTTGAACAGCAGCGTGATGCTGCCGCCGCTGTACGAGATCGGAATCTCCTGGTACGTCCGGTTGCCGTCGCGCAGCGGGACCAGCGCGCCGCCAGGACCACCATTGGTGGTCAGGTAGAGCATCATCGCCCGCAGGTTGGCGGTGTACAGCTTCACGTCCATGCTGGCTCCGGAGTCGTCCTGCGGGTCGGGCACCTGCCGTCAGGCGACGGCGCGCATCAGTTCACTTCCGCACCGGCCACAACACGCCTTGGTCGGCCTTCACTACCGGCTTCAGCCCCTGGTACACGAAGCGCTGCAACCGCTTCCCCTCGTACGTCTCGGTGGTGAAGATGTTGCCCTTCGAGTCGGTGGCGATGGAGTGCACCGCGAAGAACTGGCCCGGCTGGCGGCCGCCGTCACCGAACTGCGTCAGGATCTCCAGGCTCTGGCGATCCATGATGTACACGCGTTCGTTCTTGCCGTCGGCGAGATACATGTACTTCTGCTGCGGATCGCGCGAGAAGGCGATGTCCCACACCGCACCGTCACCCAGCGTCTTCGGGGCGATGCGCACTTCCTTCACGAACTTGCCGTCCTTGCTGAACACCTGGATGCGATTGTTCACGCGATCGCAGACGTACACCATCCCGTCGGGCGTCGGCTCGGCGCAGTGCACCGGGGTGCGGAACTGCGGGATCAGCGGCCGGTCGGGGATGTAGGGACCGTAGTTGGTGTCGCTCGGCACGTTGCCGTAGGCGCCCCAGAAGCGCTTGATCGCACCGGTATTCATGTCCAGCACCGCGACACGTCGGTTGCCGTAGCCGTCGGCCACGTACGCCTCGTTCGCCTTCGTGTCGAACGACACCTTGGCCACGCGTCCGAACGAATCCATCGACTTCGAGTCGGCGCGGCGACCGGGCACGCCGATCTGCTGCAGGAACTTGCCGGCGTGCGTGAACTTCAGGATGTGCGAGTCGAAGCCGATGCCGCGCGTGGAATCGGGCGTGCCGTTGCCGCCGATCCAGACGTTGTCGAGATGATCGATCGCGATGCCGTGATTGCTGCTCGGCCAGGTGTACCCCTCGGCCGGCCCGCCCCACGAGTTCACCAGGTTGCCCTCGGGATCGAACTCCAGCACCGGCGGCGCCGACGAGCAGCACGGCCCGACCAGCGGATAGCCACCCTCGGTGCGCGTGTTGAGTGTCGCACCGCCACGATGCACGATGAACACGTGATCGCGCGAGTCGATGCCGAGCCCGATCACCATGCCCAGCAACCAGCCGTTCGGCAGCGGCTTGGGCCACATCGGATCGACCTCGAACGACGGTGCCGTGACCGCCTGTCGCTCGAGCGCCGTCGCCAGCTGGCGCTGCCCGATCACGAGCGAGACGATCACCGCGCCGAGCACCGGCACCGTCCATGGCATACGCTTGCGTGGCATCGCGAATCTCCGATCCTGACGTGTGGGTCCGACCACCGCGTTCCGCCCGGCACACCGCGCGAGCATCTCCCGGCGACGGGGTGCGAAACTGCGAGCAATGCTATATCTCACCGCAATGATGCACCAGAGACAGCGGTGGTTCGCGCCATCTTCGCTCACCGGCGCGCGGCAGCTCGTGCAGCGCCTGGTGTGCGCGATGCTGGCGCTGGCACTGGCCACGTCGCTGGTGCGCGCACACGAGGTGCCGCAGCGGGTGGCGATTCGCGGCTTCGTGCAGCAGGACGGCACCACGCTGCGGTTGCTGCTGCGGGTGCCGCTGGAGGCGATGCGCGACGTCGACTTCCCGCTGCGCGACGATGGATCGCTGGACCTCGTGCGCGTGCGCACGCTGTTGCCCGAGGCGGCACAGGTGTGGCTGGTGAATGCGATCACGATCACGGCCGATGGTCGCGCACTGCCCGCGCCGCGCATCACCGGCACGCGCCTCGCACTGCCACTCGATCGCGCCTTCGAGCAACTCGCCACCGCCCGCGCCGCATTCACGCGGCCACCGCTGGAATCGGAAGTCATCCAGTGGCAGCAGGTGCTGTTCGACGTCGCGCTGGAATACACGCTGCCATCGCCCACCGCGACGCTGGTGCTGCGCCCCGACCTCGCGACGCTCGGCATCCGCACCACCAGTGTGCTGCACGTGGTGGATACGGAGGGCCGCCAGCGAACGCTGACCTACGACGGCAACCCCGGTGCGGTGGCACTCGATCCCGCCTGGTATCAGACCGCCGCGCAATTCGTCCGCACCGGGTTCAGCCACATTCTCGGTGGCTTCGACCACCTGCTCTTCGTGCTCTGCCTGGTGCTGCCGGTGCGCGGGTGGCGCGCGCTCATCACGCTCGTCACCGCGTTCACGCTCGCACACTCGCTCACGCTGGCGGCGGCGGCACTCGGCGTGACCCCGGGCGCGCTCTGGTTCCCACCGCTGGTGGAAGTGCTGATCGCGGCCTCGATCGTCTGGCTGGCGATCGAGAACGTGGTGCTGCCGGGTGAGCGGCTGACGACCCGCTGGCCGGTGGCGTTCGGCTTCGGGCTGGTGCACGGCTTCGGTTTCTCGTTCGCGCTGGCCGACACGCTGCAATTCGCCGGCGGCAACCTGGTGAGCGCGCTGCTGGCCTTCAACGTCGGTGTGGAACTCGGCCAGCTGGCGGTCCTCGCGATCGCGCTGCCGATGCTCTGGATGCTGCGACGCTGGGCCGGCGCGGGACGCGAGCGGCTGGTGACCATCGTCGGATCGGTGCTGGTGGCGCACTCCGCCTGGCACTGGATGGTGGAGCGCGGCGAGGCACTGGCCGCCCACCGTGCCGCGCTGGCCTGGCCGACCCTCGACGCCAGGTTCGCCCTCGGCCTCATGCAGGCGGCCCTGCTGCTGGCGGTGGCATTGGCCGTGGCGCTTGCAATGCGGCAGATTTTGCGCGTCCCGCGCCGGTCCTGACCTTGGGGTCGCGACCGGCCAGACGAACCTTTCCGGGTGTGGTGCCTGTGCCTGTCGCCGTTCGCTTCGTCCTGCCCGCCGCGCTCGCCGTGGTGGCCGCCGTCTTCCTGCCGGATGTGTCATCGCCGCGCACCGCGGCAGCCGCGCCACCCGTCGCGCCGGTCGCCGCCGACACCGGCGTGACGACCATGGATGGCGTCTACACGCTGGCGCAGGCCACCAGGGGGCGCGATGTCTTCGCCTCCAGCTGCCAGAGCTGCCACACCCCCACGCAGCACGCCGGGCCCCCGTTCCGCAACAAGTGGTTCGGGCGCACGCTGGGGGAATTGTACGGCTACATCCGTCGCGAGATGCCGAAGAACGAACCCGGCTCCATGAGTGACGAGGAATACGCCCTCTCCCTCGCCTACCTGCTGCGGATGAACGGCATGCCGACCGGCAGCAAGCCTCTGGCCGCCGACTCCGCCGCGTTGCACCGTATCCGTCTGGACTCCGTTCGTGCCGTTCCTTCCACCCCGAATCCCCGCCGATGAAGACGCGTCTCCTCGCCGTCGCAGTCACGGTTGCGGTCAGTGCCACCGCGCTTGCGCCGTTCCTCACCTCACCGGCCGTCGCGCAGATGCCACGCCCGGCCAGTGCACCGGGTGGTGAGAAGCCGGTGATGACCAGCCTGGTGCGCGGCAACGCGCCCGGCGAATGGCGCTACTGGGGCGGTGATGCGCACAGCTCGCGCTACTCGCCGCTGGACCAGATCAACGCCAGCAACTTCAGCACGCTGCAGCAGGCCTGGCAGTGGAACGCCGGCACCTTCGGCCCCGACGAGTACTACCGCACCACGCCGCTCTACGCGAACGGACGCCTGTTCACCGTCGCCACCACACGTCGGTCGGTGATGGCGATCGAACCGGAGACGGGCGAGACGCTCTGGATGTACCGCCTCGACGAAGGCATCCGCTGGCAGAAGGCACCGCGCCAGTTCGCCGGCCGCGGCCCCACCTACTGGACCGATGGCACCGAAGAGCGCGTGATCGTCGTCACGCCCGGCTATCACATGGTGTCGCTGGATGCAAAGACCGGCGTGCCGGATCCGAAGTTCGGCAAGAACGGCGTGGTGGACCTGCAGGATGGACTCGGCTTCCCGATGGTGCCGCTGGCCGTGGATGATTCCGGCTCGCTGGTGATCTCCGATGCCGCACCGGCGCGCAAGGCGAAGCCGGGCGAGACGTGGGATCCGGTGAAGAAGGTCGGCGCCGATGGCACCGTCGGCATCGATCCCGTCAACGGCCAGATCGGCGCCAGCTCGCCGGCCATCATGGTCAACGACATGATCGTGGTCGGCAACTCGTCGATCCACGGCTACTACCCGATCCGCGTGCGCAACATTCCCGGCACCATCCGTGGATTCGACGTGCGCACCGGCAAGCAGGTGTGGAAGTTCAACCTCGTGCCACAGCCGGGCGAGTTCGGCGCCGAATCGTGGACCAACGGCTCCGCGGTGGGCACCGAAGGCGTGGGCAAGAACGACGCATGGGCCACCTACAGCGCCGATCCGGAGCTGGGCCTGGTGTACATCCCGGTCGGCATGCCGCTGATGGACGAATACGGCGGACATCGCCCCGGCAACAACCTGTTCGGCAACTCGCTGGTCGCACTCGATGCCAAGACCGGCACGCGGAAGTGGCACTTCCAGATGGTGCATCACGACATCTGGGACTACGACGCACCGATGGCGCCGAACCTGATGGACGTCACCGTCAACGGACAGCGGCGGAAGGCGATCACGCAGAGCACCAAGCAGGGCTGGCTCTACACCTTCGATCGCGCCACCGGTGAACCGATCTGGCCGATCGTGGAGACGAAGGTGTTGCAGAGCGATCTGCCAGGCGAGCGCACCGCGCCGACGCAGCCGATCCCCAGCAAGCCGGCGCCGTATTCGCAACAGGGCCTGCTGGCGACGGACCTGATCGACTACACCCCCGCCATCCGTGACTCGGCGCTGAAGATGGCGCAGCGCTGCCGCATGGGGCCGTACTACATCCCAGGTGTCGCCGCCGACGCCAAGACCGGGCCGAAGTGCTCGTGGTATGCCCCCGGCGCATCGGGTGGCGTGAACATCGACGGCGGTGCGGCCTTCGATCCCGAGACGGGCATGATCTACGTCGCGGCGCTCAGCGGCCTGTCCACCATCGGGTTGCAGAAGGATCCCTGCAGCGAGTTCCGCTACAGCTCACCGCGCGACAACTGCGGATTGATCGGGGCACTGGAGCCGCCGGCCGGTTACGTGGCGCCCACCTCGCGTGGCGGCGGGTTCGAGGGACGCGGCAACGCCTCGATGCTCGGCGGCGTGTCGATCCTCAAGCCGAAGCAGCTGGGCGGCATCACCGCCTACGACATGAACAACGGCGACAAGAAGTGGTGGATTCCCAACGGCGGCATGATCCCGGTGCGCAGCACCGATCCGCTCTTCGCCGGTGTCACGCTGCCGCCGCGCGCCGCGGGCGGGCAGGCGCAGATCATCGTCACCAAGTCGCTGCTGATCTACGGCACCGGGCGCCAGGGCGGCATCCCCAACGCCAAGCCGCAGCTGTTCGCGGTGGACAAAGCCACCGGCCGTGAGGTTGGTACGGTGGAGATTCCGTCGCGCACCACGGCGGTGCCGATGACCTTCATGCACAAGGGCAAGCAGTACATCGTCTTCGCGACCGGCGCCGGCAGCGGCGCATCGCTGGTGGCGCTCAAGCTGCCCTGATCGCCACCGGCAGCACACTGCTCGAGACAGAGGGGCGGACCGGCTGACCGGTCCGCCCCTCTGTCGTCACGCGTCCCGCGCAGACCTTCAAATGCGACATGCGATGCTTCTGCGCTTATCGCACCATTGAAAAAGTTTTCACGCGGGGGGCGCGGGGGACGCGGGGGGCTCCGTGTCGATCAACCTGTGTCGCGCGTCGCCCGACGCTCGCATGCTGTTGGTGAACAGCACAACCCCACCGCCTTTGCAGTTCCCCTAAGGCGTTGGCGTTCGACGCGCGAGGCGAGCCTCGTCGCGGGAACGGAGCCCCCCGCGGCCTCCGCGCCCCCCGCGTGAACATTGTTTGCGATCGTCGCACGAGCACGATCGCTGGCCACGCGAACCAGAAACGAGAGAAGGGCGGCAGGAATGCACCGGTCCGCCCCTCGTTTTTTCACCACCGCACTGCAAGGTCTCAGTGCGGCGCGCTGCCCGACGCCCGCTCGTACCGCTTGAGCGCCTTGGGCCCCACCTCGGCACCGTAGATCACGCCACTCCTCGACACCGCCACGCCTTCCGCCGCACTGGTGTTCCGCGTCTGCGCCACCGGGTCGGGGATGAACAGCGTCACCGCACCGGTCTTCGCGTTGCCGATGCGAATGCCACGCTTCCATTCCGGGCGCTCCGGCTCGATCGAGCCGGATTCCGAATCCGCTGCGTACAAGACGTCGTTGGCGTCGATGAACAGGCCGCTGATGCGCGAGAACTGCAGCCAGGTGTCCAGCAGTTTGCCGTCCTGCGAATAGATCTGGATGCGGTTGTTGCCGCGGTCGGCCACGAACAGGCGTCCCTGCGAATCCATCGCCAGTGCATGCGGCTGGTCGAACTCGCCCACGCCGGTGCCCTTCTTGCCCCAGCTGGTGAGCAGCTTGCCCGTCTTGTCGAACTTCAGCACCCGTGCGTTCGCATCGGCGCCTGATGCGTGCCCCTCGACCACGAAGATGTCGCCGTTGGGTGCGGTGTGCACCGCGTTTGGCTGGAAGAAGTAGCCCGGCTCGCGCGAACCACCATCGGTGCCGAGGCGCATCAGCAACTCGCCGGTGGGCGAGAACTTGAGCACCTGATGCCCGAACACACGCGCCGGCATCGCCGGCGCCGGCGTCCCGGCCGGTGCATTGCGCGCCACCTGCGGCTTGTTGTCGCGGCCATCGACGATCCACACGTTGCCGTCACGATCCACGTGGATGCCATGCGGCCAGTTCACCATGCCCTTGCCGAACGAGCGCACCAGCGTCCCGTTGCGATCGAACAGCAGCACCGGATCGAGGTCCGACCCGACACAGCTGTTCTGGCCACAGCGCTCGCCCACCCACACGCTCTCGCCGTCCTTGTCGATCGCCACCGCGCTGGTGCTGCCCCACGTGCGGCCGGCCGGCAGCTTGGCCCAGCCTTCCACGGTGCGATACGGATTCGGGAAGTCGTTGGTCGGCGCGCTCGCAGCCTGTCCGCGCGCGGTGTGTGGTGCAGCCCACGTCAGCAACAACGCGGCGGCCAGTCCTGCCTGTGCAACTCGCATCACTCCCACTCCCGGCGCGGTGCGCCTGGCGGTGTTGGTTCGTATTCCTTCGCGGGAAACTTGAATGCCTCGGCGATCACCGGATCGCCGGCGTCTCCGGTCACGCGCTTCGCGATGTAGCCGCCAAGCACGATCGAGAACTTGAAGCCTTCTGCCTGGCCCAGCCCGGCGATCCAGGCGTTGTCGGCGCCCGGCACGTGATCGACGATGAAGTTCCGGTTCACGCTGCTCTCGTAGTGACAGGCGCGCGTGGCCAGCAGCGGTGCATCGCCGAGGGCGGGGAAATACTTCGCGAGCACGCGCCGTGACCCGTCGACGCGCTCCTGGTTCGACCATCGCGAGCTGAGGTCGGGGTCCTGCTGTCGCGGATCGACCGGCGCCTGCTGCGGCGGTGGCGGCGGTGCGTCGTCATCGGCACCAGCGGCTCGCGGTGGCGGTGGTGGCGCGATCGCGCCGCGCACGCGGAAGCCGTAGCTGTCCACCGGCAGCGACGCCCATCCCGTCACCCCGGGCACGTTCCAGCTCGGGATGTTGGGGAAGCTGAATCGCTCGTCACCGAGCGGCGGGCCGAAGTAGCAGACGTGACCCATCGGCACGCGCATCCGGTTCTTCATCGCCACCGGGAAGACCTTGTCCATCCACGGCCCGCAGCAGAACACGTAGGCATCGGCGGTCAGCTTGGTCCCGTCGCCGAGCGTGATGCCATCCATCTTGCCGTTGGCGATCGGACCCGGTGTCGCGCGACCGATGCGGAACGTGACACCGGCATCGCGTCCCAGCGCCACCGCCGCCTGCACCGAATCGCGCGAGCGTGCCACGCCCGCATCCGGTTCGTAGAGCACCACGCCGTGGCCTTCCGACTTCACCTGCGGCCAGCGCTTCATCGCCTCGTCGGCCGTCAGCACCTCGAACTTCACGCCCTGCGCCGTCCACAGTTCCTGCGTGCGCGTGGTGAACGCCTCCGGCTTCTCGCGCAGGATCAGGTCGCCGGTGGTGAAGAAGTAGCGCGTGCCGAAGCGCTTCGCGTGCTCGGCATCGAACTCGCGCCACATCGTGAGGCTCTTGCGCGCCCACGCCGTCCAGAGCTCGGGGGTGATGGTGCGATCGCCGTACGACGACCGGATGCCGCGCGTCTCGTCGCCGCTGGTGGCGCGCGAGTTGGCGGCGCCGTACTGGTCCACCAGCGTGACCTTGTGGCCCGCCTTGCGCAGGTTGAGCGCAGTGAAGGCGCCCCACGCCCCGGCGCCGACCACGATCACGTGCATCGAGGCGCGCGATCGGCCGGCAACGCTGCGTGTCGCGCTGTCGTCCGCGACATCGCCGGCGGCCGCCGACGTGGGCAGAGCGCCGGCCAGCAGGGCACCGGTACCGAGTCCGGCGAGGCGGATGAAATCGCGGCGGGGAACGGTGGTGTCGAGGGGGTCGTGGGCGTCCGACATTCGCTGGCTGGGCAGGGGCAGGGGAGCGCGGTACGGCGGGAGGACCTGACGAGCCAAGCTCGCCAGCACTGCAGGGATTGGCAATCGACCGCGCGGGAGTTCCGCGCGCGGTCACGCCAGCGGCGCGGCGCGACGCGTTTGGCGCAGCGCTCGCCACCGCACTTGCCCGTGATGATGGCGCTCCCCAGCTTCCGCCGCGATGCTGCCTCGCCACCACCTCCGACTCGTCGTCGCCGCCCTCCTCATCGCCGGATCACCGGTGATGGCGTCGGCGCAGGCGTCGCCCTCCGCCGATTCGCTGGCCAAGCTCGCGGCCCGCCAACTCGACGTGGGCGAGCAGTGGTTCCGCTCCGCCTGCCTCGAGTGTCACGCCACCGGCAACCTCGCCGACGCCGACTTCCGCCTGCAATGGCGAGGCAAGAGTGCGTTCGAGCTGTTCGACCGCATCCGCTCCACCATGCCGGCCAGCAAGCCGGGGAGCCTCACGCCGGGCACCTACGCCTCCATCGTGGCCTACCTGATGAAGGTGAATGGCATGCCGGTCGGCACGCAGCGCGTGTCCACCGACAGCAGTGCGCTGGCGTCCATCCGTCTGACCTTCCCGGCGGCTGCGGCCGCCAATCACCGCTGAGCCAGGGATCCCATGTCTCGTCGTCCGTCGTCCGCCATCGCCCGCATTACCGCCGTCGCCGCCCTCCTCGTCTTCGGCGCCGCTCCGGTCGCGGCGCAGGCGCGTGAGGCCCTGGGTCCACCGTCGCCGATCCTCTCGCAGGCCGTGCGCGTGGGCAACATGGTCTATGCCGCCGGCCAACTGCCGTCGCGCGGCGCCAACGCCGACACCACCATCCAGGGCCAGACGCGCAGCACCCTCGAGAACATCAAGCGGGTGTTCGAGATGGCCGGCACCACCATGGCCAACGCCACCAAGTGCACGGTGTTCATCATCGACGGTGCCGACTTCGCCGGCATGAACGAGGTCTATCGCACCTTCTGGGAGTCGGCCCCGCCGGCACGCACGACGGTGATCGTGAAGGGGCTGGTGGTCCCGGGCGCGAAGCTCGAGATCGAGTGCAACGCGGTGATGCCCGCCAAGTAGGCGCACCTGGCCTCAGAAGGACCTGAACGACCTGCACGGCCCGCCCCCGGAGCTCCTCCGCGGCGGGCCGTGACGCATCCGGCTGCCGGCACGGTGGAGCGGCTGCGGGCGTGGCCACGCGACGCGCAACGAGTCGACAGTGCGCCAGCGGCGTCGAGGGGCCGATACCCAGAGACGGTGCCGTCCTCCGATGCCGGAGACCGGCCTTCGTCGCGCCACTCCGGCCTCATCGCACTGCCCGCTGTATGCCCAACCTGCTCAAGATCTTCACCCGCACGCCCGAGCCGGTGGCGCCGTCGCCGGTTGCTCCCGCGCCGACGCGGGCCTCGCGCGCCACACCGGCACCGCTCCCGAACTGGACGCCGAGAAGCAGCCCTGCGGTCGCCGCACGCCCCAGCGCCGCGCCGACGCGGATCGCCGACGCGCCCGACGCGACGCCGACCCCCGACGCCGTGGCGCCGGTGCTCGATTGCCTCGGCGCCATGCTGCAGTGCTGGGCACGTCATCCGATCCTCCTTGCCGAGGAGGACCGGGCCGACGCCGAACGCATCGTGACCGACTGGCAGCGCCACGCCACACTCGGCACGCCGATCCCGGGAGTCCACGCTCCCGACGCGACGGCGGGCCCGGTGCACCAGCGCGACTGGACCGCGCTCGTCGCGCTGACCAGCGCACGTCGGCGGGCAGAGTCGGTGAACGTGGGCCAGCATCTGGGCGACCTGCAACGCGTCGTCTGGGATACTGTCGCGTCGCTGGCGCGTGTCGCAGGCGATGATGCCGAGACGGATGCATCTGTCGGCCGCGAACTGCATCAGCTGCGCGAGTTCGCGCGGCAGGGCGATCCGGCCGCCGTCATGCGCGAACTGCCCAATGCTCTGAGCGTCATCACGCAGGCCCTTGCCGCCCGACACACCCGCGCCGCGCACGAACGCAGTGTGATGGCCGACCGCGTCGAGTCGCTGGGACGCGCGCTGTCCGACGCGGAGGATTCGGCGCGCACCGATCCGCTCACCGGCGCCGGCAATCGGCTGCGGTACACCGAGGCCGCGGAGCGCGCGCTGGCCATGATGACGCTCTCGGGCACGCCGTCGTCGGTGCTGGCCCTGGATCTCGATGGCCTGAAACTCATCAACGACACCTTCGGCCACCCCGCCGGTGACCTCGCCATCATCGCCGTCGCCAAGGCCTGCTGGAGCGTCTGCACCCGGCCGAGTGATGTCGTGTGCCGGATCGGTGGCGACGAGTTCGCGGTGGTGATGACCAACACCAATGCCACCGCCGCCGCCGCCCTCGCCGATCGCCTCGAACAGCGGCTGCTGGATCGCCCCGTCCAACTCGCCGACGGTGTGCAGCGGATCGTCACCGCCTCGATCGGGTTCGCCGCCGCGCAGCCGGGCGAAGGCGTCGAGGGCTGGACGACGCGCGCCGACCGGCGCCTCTACGACGCCAAGCGGACCCGCGCCGCGGTCTGAAGCCCGGATCGACGTCGCGGGGCGCGACGGCCGGTGACTACGCCTGACCGGCCGCTGTCGTCGCCCCGTGTCGTCGCGTCGCTCAGTTCCGGACGAACAGCGCGTTGGCCTCGGGCGACGTGACCTGCTCGGCCAGCGTGCCGTAGGTGCCGTCGGTGAGCAGCTCGGTCGCCGACCGGCGCACGAAGGCCATCACGGCACGAGCCAGCCCGGGCCCGACACTCACCCGCGCCACGCCCAACCGGTGCAGCTCCGCGATCGGTGGCACGCCGGGCCCACCGATCAGGTTGAGCGGCGCCCCGACGGCCGCGACCAGCCTGGCGATCAGGTCCGGGTCCGTCACCAGCGGCACGAAGATCCCGTCGGCGCCTGCGGCCACGTAGGCCTTCGCCCGCGCCACGGTGTCGTCGAAGCGCGTGGCCTCGTCACCGGCCTTCTTCAGGTAGGTGTCCACGCGGGCGTTGATGAACAGGTTCACCCCGGCAGCCACCGCCGCCTCACGCGCCGCCGCCAGTCGCTCCGCCTGCACCGCGGCATCGAGCAGCGTGGCGCCGGCACGACCGGGCGAGTCCTCGAGGTTGAGGCCCACCGCGCCCGCCTCGATCACCGCGCTGGCCGTCGCCGCCACGTCGTTCGGCGAGCCGGTGCCGTACCCACTCTCCACGTCGGCCGAGACGGGGATGCGCACCGACGCCACGATGCGCCGGATGGCGTCGATCATCATGTCGCGCGACAGACCCTGGCCATCCGGATGCCCCAACGCCCAGGAAATCCCGGCGCTGGTGGTGGCGATCGCCTTGGCCCCCGTCGCCTCGATCAGCCGCGCACTCATGGAATCCCACGCGTTCGGAAGCACCAGCGGGGCGCCCGCATCGCGGGCGTGCAGCTGCCGGAACTGCGCAGCGAGATCGTGTTGGCTCATGGGATGGTCCGGTTGGTTCGAGTGGCGCGACGCACCGTGCGAATCTCGTGCGGAGCGGAGAATAATCCCGGATTCACGCTCGGTGGCGCAGCGGAACGTCGAGCGGTCGCACCGGACCCGATCAATGGGTCAGCCTGTGCGATCCCACGCGCGGCGCGCGAACGCCAGCCCACCACGCATGCTCAGACCTTGTGCGTCGACAGCAGCAGGCTCGTCTCCGAGTTCGCGATGCCCTTGATGGTGCGGATGCTCCGCAACGCTGCATCGAACGTCTCGAGGGAGTCGGTGCCCAGTTCCGCCACGATGTCCCAGCGGCCGTTCGTCGTGTGCAATGCGCGCACCTCGGGATAACCGCGCAGCTCACGCAGGATCGCATCCGAGCGATCGCCGTCCACGGAGATCATCATCATCGCCCGCACCCGATGCGCCGCCGCCTCCGACGTGGTCCGCACGGTGAAGCCGAGCAGCACCCGGTTCTCCACCAGCCGGTCGATGCGATTCTGCACCGTGGCCCGCGAGACCTTCAGCTGCTTGGCGAGCTGCGCCACCGAGAGGCGCGCGTTCTCGCGCAGCAGCGAGATGAGGCGGTGGTCGAGGGAGTCCATGGCGATGGTGCGTTTCAGGCCGACGATGCGCGCCAACCGGCGCGACTGGGCAAATTTGCTCGAGATAGCATACAAACTGCAACATCTGCACACAAATTGGCTGATCTTGTGTGCTTGTTGCTAACATGGCTGGCAGCGACCTTCAGGGCATGTCTCCACATGCCAGCGCCAGCGCCCTTCTCGAACGCCCGCACGCCGCCCCGGTCACCGGCACCGTCCAGCTGATCGGTGTCCCGATGGACCTCGGTGCCAGCCGCCGCGGCGTGGACATGGGTCCGTCGGCCATGCGCCTCTCGTCGCTGTCGGCACACCTTCGCCGCCTCGGCCTGCAGGTGGACGATGCCGGCAACGTGCATGTGCCCGATCGGACGGCCATCGGTGGCACCCTTCAGGCTCGCCTCGAGGCCATCCGCGAGGTGTGCGCGCAGCTCGCCGATCGGACCGCAACCGCCATCCGTGAGGGCATGCGGCCGATCGTGCTCGGTGGCGATCACTCGCTCGCCGCCGGGTCGGTCGCCGGTACCGCCACCGCGCTCGCGGAGCGTGGCGAGCGCACCGGCTTGATCTGGTTGGATGCACACGCGGACCTGAACACACCGACCACCAGCCTCACCGGCAACGTGCACGGCATGCCGGTGGCGCACCTGCTCGGCTGGGGTGACGCGCGCATGGCGGGCCTGTCGTCGGTGACGCCGGCGATCCGCGAGGAACACCTGGTGTACGTCGGCCTGCGCGACCTCGATGACGCGGAGCGTGCGGCGATCAAGTCGCGCGGCCTCCACGCCTTCACGATGCGTGACATCGACGAGCGCGGTTTGCGCAGCGTGATGGAGGACGCCGTCGCGATCGCGACGCGCGGCACCGGTGGCGTGCACGTGTCATGCGACGCCGACTGGATCGATCCCCGTGAAGCGCCGGGTGTGGGCACTCCGGTGCGCGGTGGTGCCACGCTGCGTGAGGCGCACCTGGCGATGGAGATCATCCACGATTCCGGCGCGCTGGTGGCGATGGACCTGGTGGAGATCAATCCCATCCTCGACCGACAGAACCACACCGCCGAACTGGCCGCAGACCTCATCGCGAGTGCCTTCGGGCGCCGCATCCTCTGACCGGAGCCCGACGATGCACGCCACTGCGATGCTGCCCACCGTCACCGACACCCTCATCGAGCAGGAAAACGAGTGGGGTGCGCACAACTACCACCCGCTCGACCTGGTGGTGGCGCACGCCAGTGGCGCCTGGGTCACCGACGTCGAAGGCCAGCGCTACCTCGACTGCCTGAGTGCCTATTCGGCAGTGAACCAGGGGCATTGTCATCCGCGCCTGCTGGCCACGTTCGTCGAGCAGGCGTCGCGTGTCACGCTCACGTCGCGTGCCTTCCGCAACCAGCAACTGGGCGCATTCTGTGAGGAACTGGCCACGCTCTGCGGCATGGAGATGGTCCTGCCGATGAATACCGGGGCCGAGGCGGTGGAGACGGCGATCAAGGCAGCACGGCGGTGGGGCTACACGAAGAAGGGCATCGCCGAGGGTCGCGCCACCATCATCGCGTTCGAGAACAACTTCCACGGACGTACCACCACCATCGTCGGCTTCTCGTCGGAGCCGGCGTACCGTGCGCACTTCGGTCCCTTCGCGCCGGGCTTCACGCTGGTGCCGTTCGGTGACATCGAGGCGGTGCGCGCGGCGATGACCGACGACACCTGCGCGGTGCTGTTCGAGCCGATCCAGTGCGAGGCGGGTGTGCTGCTGCCGCCGGACGGGTTCCTGCGGCAGCTGTCCGACCTCTGTCGCGAGCGCAACGTGCTGCTGATGGCCGACGAGATCCAGACCGGGCTCGGTCGCACCGGCCGCTGGTTCGCCTGCGACCATGAGGAGGTGACACCGGACGTGTACATCCTCGGCAAGGCGCTGTCGGGCGGGTTCTATCCGGTGTCGGCGGTGGTGTCGCGCCGAGACGTGCTGGACGTGTTCGGCCCCGGCTCGCACGGCAGCACCTTCGGCGGCAATCCGCTCGGCTGCGCGGTGGCGCGCGAGGCGTTGCGCGTGACGCGTGACGAGCGACTGGTGGAGCGCTCGGCGGAGCTGGGTGCCTGGCTGCTGGCGCAGGTGCGCACGATTCGCGATGACCGCATCGCGGCGGTGCGCGGACGCGGCCTGATGGTGGCGATCGAGTTGCGCGAACCGGCACGGCCGTTCTGCGAGGCGCTCAAGCAGCGCGGGATGCTCTGCAAGGAGACGCACGACTTCGTGATCCGCCTCTCGCCGCCGCTGGTGGTGTCGCAGGACGACCTGGCGTGGGCTGTGGATCAGCTGCGGGCAGTGTTCGCGGCCTGAGCAGGCGCGGGCATGCGCCCGAGGGGGAACGGGGACGCTCGCGTGTCGTATGGAAAGGAGAATCGCGGATGCGGTTCGCACCGACCATACCAGCCGCGAGAGGATCATGGCGATTGTGACACTCGATCCGCACCAGCACGACGACGATCATGACGACCATGGCGGCCTGCAGCGTGACCTGATGACCACGGTAAACCGTCGCAGCATGCTGCTCACGACCGCTCGGCTCTCCGCGGGGCTCGGCATGTTGCAGCTGTTCGGCTGCGGATCCAGCAACGCACCGACCGACGGCACCGGGAATCCGAACGCCAGCTGCAGCCGCATCCCGGAAGAGACCGCAGGGCCGTTCCCCGGCGACGGATCGAACGGCGCCAACGTGCTCAATCAATCCGGCGTGGTGCGGGCCGACATCCGCAGCAGCTTCGCTGGCCTGAGTGGCACGGCGGTCGGCATTCCGCTCACGGTGCAGCTGACCATCGTCTCTGCCACCAGCTGCGCGCCGCTGGCGAATTACGCAGTGTATCTCTGGCACTGCGATCGCGCCGGTCTGTACTCGCTCTACTCCTCGGGCGTCACCAACCAGAACTACCTGCGTGGCGTGCAGCAGGCCGACGGTGCGGGGCAGCTGTCATTCACCACGATCTTTCCCGGATGTTATGCGGGTCGCTGGCCGCACATCCACTTCGAGGTGTTCCGTACGCTGGCCGCAGCCGGGAACTTCTCGAACAAGATCGCGACCTCGCAGATCGCGCTGCCGAAGGCGTCCTGCGACCTCGTGTACGACACGACCGGGTATGCCTCGAGCAAGTCGAACCTGGCCAACGTCACCCTCGCCAGCGACAACATCTTCAGCGATGGCTCGGCGCTGGAACTGGCGACCGTCACCGGAAGCGTGGCGGCGGGCTTCACGGCGACGCTGACGGTGGCCGTGCCGGTGTGAGCGGCGTGCGCGTCGCGTGGTTCGGCGTGGTACGATGTGGGCCTTCGGCAGATGAATGCCGTCTCACGATGTGGTGTCGTGGCGGCGCGCGCGAACGCTGTCGGTGATCGGGCCGTACAGGTCGAATGGAAACGGCTGCACCATCCCCGACGCCTTCACCACTCGCCTGCTCATGACGCGCCCCACGCTCCGCCATCTCGTCGCCGCTTGCACGCTGGTCGTGCTGACCGCCTGCGCGACCACCACGCCCGCCAGCACTCCGGCGACACCTGCGCCGACCTCCGGCACCGCGGCACGTCCCGCCGCCGGCGACGGTGAGGGCGGCGGCGGTGGCGGTCGCGGTTTTCAGGGTGTGATGGATTCGGCGCGCGCACGACTCCTCTATGTGAGCGCGGATCCGAAGGACCTGCCGAAGGGCAACTTCGCTGCCAACATGCGGTCCAAGGCGCGCACCGACAGCATCTATGCGGCGCGTTTCGCTGGCGTGCTGGAGTTCCGCAAGGTCACCTATCGCAGCAGCGCCGACGGCCAGATGGTGCCGGCGTACCTCTTCGCGCCGCTCAACAAGCGTGGGTCGCGCGGTCACGCGGCGATGATCTGGGTGCACGGCGGCGTGCATGGCAACTGGGGCGAGAACATGCTGCCGTTCGTGAAGGAGGCGGTCGATCGCGGCTACGTCATCATCACGCCCGACTACCGTGGCAGCACCGGGTATGGCGAGGCGTGGCACATGGCGATCGACTACGGCGGCTACGAGGTCGAGGATGCGATGTCGGCCTATGACTTCCTCAAGACGCTGCCGTACGTGGACAGTGAGCGCGTCGGCATGATGGGCTGGAGTCACGGCGGCATGATCACCACGCTCAACGCATCGAAGCCGGGCACGCCGCTGAAGGCCGGCGCCGCGATCGTGCCGGTGACGAACCTGCTCTTCCGCCTCTCGCTGAAGGGGCCGAGTTATGCGCGGTCGTTCGCGGCGGAGCCGCGGGTGCGCGGCCTGCCGTTCGAGAAGGTGGACGAATACGTGCGTCGCTCACCGCTCTACAACGTGGAGACGCTCAACATCCCGTTGCTGGTGCACGTGGCCACCAACGACGAGGACGTGAACTACGTCGAGGACCAGCAGCTGGTGTGGAAGCTGCGGGCGCTGAAGCCGGAACTGGCGGAGACGAAGATCTACGTCAATCCTTCGCCGTGGGGTGGTTCGGTGGGTCACGCCTTCAGCCGTCGTGTGGACCCGGTGACGCTGCAGCGTGTGGACTCGCCGGCGCAGATCGATTCGTGGAATCGCACCTGGACGTTCTTCGAGTGGAACCTGCAGCCTGCCGAGGACCGCTCGAAGCCGGCGCCGCCGGTGCGGGTGATGCCGTAAAGGGTTGCTCGTGCGGTGCTCTGACACGAGTCGTCAGGTCAGCCGCGAGCGGTCGCATGAGGTAGACGAGCAACAGCAACAGCAACGGCTGATCGCAGAAGAGCACACAGCCGCAGAACGGAACAGCCGCAGAAAGGCGGTTCTCCGCGGTGGGGCGGCGGTGGGTGGTGGGGGTGGCGATTTTTTTTGGAAACGGCGGTGGGGGGGTGAGGCGTCTCGCGGGAGGACGTGTCACCCTCTTGTCGTTTTGGCCTTCTGCGGCCGTTCGTCTCTGCGGCTGTGCGGTTCTGCGATATGCTGTGTGCTGTCGTCGGGCGCAGGAACGCGCCGATGCGGTGCACGTCGTGGCAGCAGCGACAGGGATTCGTGGAGCTGGTGAAATGCCGGATGGTGCGACGTCGCTTGAGGGGTGGGACCGGAGAGGTCCCGGCGGCGCGCGCGGTGCGCGGTGCGGCTTTCGGACCTCAGCGGACGGCAACCATGACGCGATTCAGCTATCCCCACACGATCGACAACGGCGCCGGTGAGCGCCTGACCTTCCTGCGTCGCGTGCGCACGGACACGGGGGATCGGCTCGAGGGCGAGAACGTGGTGGCCCCCGGCGCCGGACCGCCGATGCACGTGCATCGCCGACAGGTCGAGGCGCTGACGGTGCAGGAAGGGCGCATGGGGTACGAACGACCGGGCGAGGCGCCGCAGTACGCCGGGCCGGGAGAGACGGTGGTGTTCGCCGCTGGTGACGCGCATCGCTTCTGGAATGCCGGCACGACCGACCTGCGATGCACGGCGTACGTCGAGCCGGCTGACAACTTCGAATATTTCCTCGGGGAGATCTTTGGCTCCACGGCGCGCCGCAGCCGGCAGGGGCGACAGGGGCCGGACCCCTTCGACGCCGCCTTCCTCGCACGACGCTACCGCAGCGAGTATCAGTTGCTGGCGGTGCCACAGCTGGTCCAGCAGACCGTCTTTCCGCTGCTGGTGCTCCTCGGCCGGATGCAGGGAAAGTACGCACGCTACGCCGATGCACCGGAGCCAATGCGCGGCTGAATCACGCCGCCTGGGTGCGGGTGTTGGTTGTGAGGCGCGGTAGAATGCAGCAGCACCGGCGATCGCCGGCACTGACGTCGCTTCAATCCTGCTGCTGATCCGTGGACAACATCACCCACAGCCTCGCCGGCCTGGTGCTGGCGAGTGCTGCGACACAGCTGCGCGCGCGTGCGATCGCGCGACAGGCAGGCGAGGATCGGTACGATCCGGCGTTCACCACCGCGGCAGTCTTCACCGGCATCGTCGGTGCCAACCTGCCCGACATCGACGTGGTGTGGAGCGCCGTGCTGCAGGCGATGGGACGCTACGACGCGCTGCTGTCGCTGCTGCACCATCGTGGCTACACGCACACGCTGCTGGCGGCGCTGGTCGGCGTGCCGATGCTGTGGGCGCTCGCGCTGCTGGTGCGACGTGCGCAGTCCGGATCCGCGCGCCGACCGGTGCCCGCGGACGACAGTCGACGGCTGCTGCTGCTGGCGACCGTCGCCATCCTCAGTCACCTCTGCCTCGACTTCACCAACGACTACGGCGTTCACCCCTTCTCGCCGTTCGTGAACGCGTGGACGTACGGCGACACCGTCTTCATCATCGAGCCGTGGCTCTGGATCGTGGCGGTGCCGATGCTGCTGCGGAGCAGCACGCGACGCCTGCCGCAGCTGCTGCTCTGGGCGGTGCTGCTGCTGGGACTCTCGCTGAGCTGGATCGTGCCGCAAGTCTCCTCCGTCGCGGCGATGGTGCTCACGATCGGTGCGGCGGCGTGGGTGCTGCTCTCGCGATGTGTCTCACCCGCGGTCACCGCAGTGCCGGCGATCGCTGCCTGGGTGGCGGTCACGCTCGCGTTCGCGGCCGGCACGCGCGCGATTCGCGCCGGCGTACACGACGCGGCCGCGGTACGCGGCGCCGATGACGTGTCGATGGAGCTGGCGGATGTGCTGCTCAGCCCCAGTCCCGCCAATCCGTTCTGCGCGCGTGTGATCGTGGTCGAGCACAGCGCCGATGTCTATCGCCTGACCACGGCGTGGGGCTCGGCCGTGCCGGGACTGGTGAGTGCCGAGTGGTGTTCGCGCGCCGCCCGCACCGACACCACCCGCGGCGCGCGGAACCTCGCCATGACGCGCGCCACCCGCACGCCGACGCCGCAGGTGGCCTGGCAGTGGTCGTGGAGCGCACCCCGCCGCGAGTTGGTCGCCCTGGCACAGGACAACTGTCGGGTGTCGGCGTGGCTGCGCTTCGCCCGGGCGCCGTTCTGGACGAAGGTCGCTGGCGATTCGGTCCGCGTCGGCGACCTGCGCTACGACCGCGACCGGGTGAGCGTGGCCGCGTTCACCTTCGCGGCGAATCCGGCGAGTTGTCCGGTGGCGGTGCCGCCGTGGGTGCGACCGCGAGAAGGGGTGTTGGAGGGGGCCCAGCCGCTCTGACACGGCACAGGGGGCAGCAGTCCGACCTCTCGCTCGCACCTTGCATCACTCGGCAAGCGCTGTTCACGCCCCCAGATTCCACGCACCGCGACCCGTGGAGCCGCCGATGGACACCGCCGACACACCAGCCGACATCGACGCCTACATCGCCGCCGCGCCGGCGCACGTGCGGGCGATGCTGACCCTCGTGCGCACCACCGTCGCCCGCGCCGCACCCGAGGCCACCGAGGCGATCAGCTACCGCATGCCGACGTTCAAGCTGCGCGGCAACCTGGTGCACTTCGCCGCCTTCGCGCAGCACATCGGCTTCTATCCTGGCTCCGGCGCCGTCGAGGCGTTTCGCGACGAGTTGAGCGACTTCAAGACTTCCAAGGGGGCGATCCAGTTTCCGGTCGACCGGCCGATACCGGTGGCGCTGATCACGCGCATCACGAAATACCGCGTGAAGGCCAGCCGCGCAGCGAAGGCGCCACGGAAGCGCACGGCAGGCTGAGGGCGCTGGCCGATCGCGGTCACTGACGCAATCGCTTCAGTTCGGCTTCTGATACGATGAAGCCGAAGCCCGGCCACCCGCCCGAGGCCACCGCCCGTTGCCACGCAGCCCGCGCCTGCACCGTGTCACGACGCGCCATGAACCAGTTCCCGAGACCGTAGTTCAACGTCGCGACCTGCACGTCGGCGGTGTCACCCGGAGCGAACAGCGTCTGGGGGGTGAGTTCGCCGCGATAGAGGCGGAGCCGGGTGACGTAGGCGTAGCCGGGTGGCGCCGGGAGCGAATCGGGGCGGCGCGCCAGCATCGCCGTCGCCTCGGGCAGGCGACCGGCCCGGGCCAGCGACATCCAGAGCCAGTCGGTGCTGCCGGCGCGCTCGCCACCATCCGGCGCGCGCGGCTGCGCCTTCGCGAACAACTCGGCGGCGGCACCGAAGTCGCCCTCGACGAACCGCAGCACGCCAAGGTGGAAGAGGATGCCGTAGTTGGTGCTGTCGAGTGCCAGGCCGCGCGTGAGGTCGGCGCGGGCGAGGTCGAACTCGCGCACGGACAGGTACCGGTGTCCCCGCCAGCGCAGCAGCATCGGGTCATTCGGTGCGATGGCCAGCCCGCGGGTCAGCGTCGCGATGGCCTCGCGGAACTGCCGCGCTCCCGATTGCGCCACCGCCAGCGCGATGTGCTTCGGCACGTTGCGCGGATCGGCGTCCAGCGCCGCCTGCGCCCGCGCGATCGGTCCGGTGTCGGCTTGCGCCCGGTACTCCACCCCGGCGGGTGAGCGGTACTGGACCGATTGGGCACCGGCGACCGGCGCGGCGAGCGCCAGCGCGGCAAGCCAACCGAGACGGATTGCGTGGGGAGTGGGCATGTCGCGAGGCACTCGGGATGAGGTGAAACGAGCAATGAGACGGCTCGTGCGCGAAAAACCACAAAACATCGTGCAATAAAAGCGACAGCAGGGTCGACAGGATGCCGATCTCGTTGCACGGGCATGCGCGCAGGTTGCATGCAACATCGCGTCATGCAGCCTGCAACATGGGAGATACCTGCCCGGTGCGGTGGAGCGCGATGATGGCGGCGTTGCTGTGTGCCTCGGGGACACCCCCTCCCCATGCTCCCGCCCGGAGACGTCACGATGTACCGCTCCCGTTCCCGTCTGCATCGATCGGCGACACCGACCTGGTCCGTTGGTGCCGATGGGTTCGTCGATGAGGCGATCACCAACTGGCAGGCCCCTGCTCCAGAGGCGCCGCCGGCCGCATCCATGGTGAGAATGAACGGCCGGGTCTGGACGTCCACACAGCTGACGCCGGTGCCGGTGTTGTCCCGGACGCATGCCCGGGTTCGGCACACGGTGCTCCTCGTGGCACGTCAGCGTGAGGTTCGCCGAGCGCTGCGCGAGTGCCTCGACGGGCAGACGGAGCTCCGCGTGGTCGACGTCGGGTCGATTGCCGCGGCGGTCGCATTGGCCGGCGAGGTCGCCGTCCACCTGATCATCGCCGACTCGGCGGCCTGGTCCGTAAGCCGGCAGCTGCCGGACATCCGTTCCATCCTGCTCAGCGATCATGTGGTGGGGCACGACCCGGCGCTGGTGGGACCGCGGCAGCACCTGATGCTGCGGCCGTTTTCGCCGGAAACGCTGGCGGCCACGGTGCACCTGTTGTTGCGCGACCCGGACTGATCCCGGAGCGGTCGGCCGGATTGGAGGCTGTCGGTTGCAGCCCCGGATTTCCGATCGATCGGTAGTGCCCGCCACTCGGCGCTTGGTGAGCCCCCCTCCCCCAGCGCCGGATGATGGAATGCTCGTCCGACGCGACCTGTCCTCCGAAGCCCCCCTTCGGCAGGCACAGGTCGTCGTCGCATCCGGGAGGTCGCGCGGCGGCGTTCAGCAGCGGACCCGGCGCGGTGCCGACGACGCTGACACAAATTGCTGCCGGGTCAGTACTGCCTGCACCCGCTGATCACATCACCGTCCCCGGAGTTCGTCCGATGCCTCGTCGTGTTTCACGCCTGCAGCTGCAGGCGGCGTCCGTTCTGGCCGCGATCACGTTCCTCACCGCCCCCGGCACCGCACAGCAACCCGCCGCCGCACCACCGGGCGGCAAGCGTCCGCTGACGATGGAGGACCTGCTGTCGTGGAAGGGCATCCGCTCGCCGTCGCTCTCCAACGACGGGCGCTGGATGGCCTACGTGCTGGCGCCGAACGAAGGTGACGCGGAGTTCATCGTGCGCGGCACCGCCGCCGATGCCAAGGAAACGCGCATCGCGATCGGCGAGCCACCGGCCGGCTTCGGCGCCGGGCCGTCGCTGGCCATCTCGGGCAACAATCGCTGGGTGGCGTACACGATCTATCCCAAGGCGGAAGAGGCGAAGAAGGCGCGCAAGGATCGTCGCACACTGCCGACGAAGATGGGCGTGATCGAGCTGGCCACAGGTGCCAGGCGTGAGTTCGAGCGCGTGCGCAGCTTCCGGTTCGCCGGTGATCGCTCGAACGTGCTGGCATTGCAGCTGTCGCCGCCGGAAACGGGCGGTGCCGGTGGTGCGGGCGGTGCGGTGCCGGCCGCCAGTTCGCCGACCAGTGGGTCGGTGGTGACGCTGGTGGACCTGAGCGGCGGCGTGCCGGTGACGCTGGCCGGCGTCGGCGAATACGTGTTCGATGAATCGGGCCAGTTCCTGGCGTGGACCATCGATCAGCGCGACATGCTGGGCAACGGGGTGCAGGTGCGTGACATGACCAGCGGTGTGGTACGCGCACTGGACGGCGAGAAGGCGATGTACCGTCGCCTCACCTGGGCCGACAGCGGTGATGCGCTGGCCGTGATCCGTTCGGTGGCCGACTCCGCCACCAAGGACACCCTGAGCACGATCCTCGGCTGGACGCGTCTCGCCACGCGCACGCCGCAGGCCGTGAGCATCAACGAGAAGAGCGCCGGCATCGTCGGTGCACTGGTGGTGAGCGCGGACCGCACACCGAAGTGGAACGACCAGCAGTCGGTGCTCTACTTCGGCCTGCGTGAGTCACGACCGGCGGCGCCGCCATCGACCGGTGCGCCATTGGCTGGTGGTGGTGCGTCGGCGCCGGCGCCTGGTGCGGGTGCAGGCGGGCAGGTGGCCCCGGCGCGGCAGGATGACGAGACGCCGTCGCTGATCCTCTGGCACTGGAAGGATCCACGCCTGCAGAGCCAGCAGCAGGTGACCGAGAACGCCGATCGCAGCTTCAGCTACCTGGCGGCGTGGCACCTCGCGTCGCCGAAGGTGGTGCAGCTGAGCGACGCCATCGTGCGCAACGTGACGGTGGCATACGGTGATCGCTGGGCGATGGGCACCGACGTGTCGCCATACGAACGGCAGGCGAGCGTGGACGGCCGCCAGCTGCGCGACCTCTACGCGATCGACGCCACCACCGGCGCGCGCACCATCATCGCCAAGGGCATCCAGAATCCCGGTGGCCAGCCGGGGCAGTTGCTGTCACCCGACGGCCTGCGCACGGTGTGGTACGACAACGGCATCTGGAACGTGTACGAGTTCGCGACCAGGGCGTCGCGTCCGATCACCGCCGGCATGACCGCCACCTTCTGGGACGACGAGGACGACCACAACGTCGTCAAGCCGCCCGCTTCGGCGCCGCTCGGATGGTCGCGCGATTCACGCACCGTGTTCCTGCGCGACAACTGGGACATCTGGCGCGTGCCAGTCGCCGGCGGTGCCGCGGTGAACCTCACGCGCGACGGCAAGTCCAGCGGCACGCGGTATCAGGCTCGCGTGGCGGTGAAGCCGCGCGAGCGTGGCATCGACGTCTCCGCACCGATGTTCATCGAGACCTACGGCGAGCGCACCAAGAAGGAAGGCCTGGTGGCGGTCGATGCGATGAAGGGTGGCACGCGGGTGATGGCGTGGGAGGATGCGAAGGTGGATTACCGTCGTGCGCGTGATGCCGATGTGTGGGTGTACACGCGCCAGAGCTTCGTGCGCTTCCCCGACTTCTACGCCGCCGACGGTGGACTGGCCAACGAGCGTCGCCTCACCGACGCCAACCCGCAGCAGTCCGACGTGGCGTGGAGCGCGGGTGCGCGCCTGATCGACTACCAGTGCGACAACAACGGCGATCGCTTGCAGGGCGCGCTGTTCCTGCCGGCCGGCTACGAGGAAGGGAAGAAGTACCCAACGCTGACCTACATCTACGAGAAGCTGTCGCAGGGCTTCCATGCCTATGCGCAGCCGAACGCGACGCGGTATGCCAACCCGAGCGTCTACACGTCGCGCGGCTACGCCTACTTCATGCCCGACATCAGCTACAAGCTCGACGATCCGGGCCGCTCGGCGGTGTGGTGCGTGGTGCCGGCGGTGAAGGCGGCGATCGCCAGCGGCATCGTGGATTCGACCAACGTGGCGCTGCAGGGGCACAGCTGGGGTGGATACCAGACCAGCTTCATCACCACCCAGACCAACCTGTTCAAGACTGCCATCGCCGGTGCGCCGCTGACCGACATGGTGTCGATGTTCAGTTCCGTCTACTGGAACTCGGGTGGCACTAATCAGGGCATCTTCATCTCGAGCCAGGGCCGGTTCCGCTCCAGCTACGCGAAGAACCCCGATGCCTACCTGCGCAACTCGCCCAATCGCTTCGCCGACAGCCTGCGCATCCCGTTCATGATCCTGCACAACGATCGCGACGGCGCGGTGGACTTCAACCAGGGCATCACGTACTACAACACGCTGCGTGAACTGGGCAAGGACGTGGTGCTGCTCGAGTACGTGGGCGAAAACCATGGCCTGGCACGGCCGATCAACCAAAAGGACTACGCGGTGCGCATGCTGGAGTGGTTCGACCACTTCCTGCAGGGCAAGCCGGCGGCCGACTGGATGCAGGAAGGCGTGCCACGGCTGAAGATGGAAGAGCACCTGCGCAACCGGAAACCGCTGCTCGACCCGAAGGCGAAGCTGCCGGAGAAGAAGATCGCGATGTGATCGGCGGCGGGAACCGGCGCATCCGAACGAGGGTGCGCCGGTGAGGTGACGAGGCGGTGCGACGACAGCACCGCGCACGGAATTCGGCACGGCAGCACGAACGCACGGGGACGACGATGGCAGCGATGACGACCACGCAGGCCGGCCACGACATGGCCCGGAAGTTTCTCAGCGAGTCGATCAAGCAGTGGGCGGAGCGGACCGTGTCGTCACCGGACCAGGTGGCCTTCATCGTGGACATGATGGATGGCGCCTACGAACTGGTGGTCGACTCGGCACGCAACGGCGGCACGGTGTCGCGATCGGACCTGCAGAAATTCCTGCTCAAGCGCTCGGCCAAGTTCGCCGGCATGGCGGATGAGAGCATGGTGAAATGCGCCAGCGCGCTGATCGACCTCGGGTACACCGCCACCGCTTACTCACGGGTGGCGGCGATGCCGATGGTGGGGTGGGTGGTGTACGCCTCGATGGTGACGCTGGACGGCGTGACCGCCGGCGGTGAGTGTTACCTCGCATACGAGGACCGTCGCATCGAGAAGGAAGTGAAGGCGTTCGCGAAGCAGCTCGAGGAGCGGAAGGCGTGGGCGAAGAGCAACGCGTCGCTGGCGGTGCATTCACCGGTGCGGATCGCACGGGACTTTCACAACATGCTGCAATGGAAGGCGCGCCAGCCCAGGCAGTGCACCATGCCGGCGCCGTCGCCACCGCCGCAGTTCAGGTTGCCGTGACCGAGTCGCGTGCACTCCTGGTGCACTTTCTCGCGGCGCTGGCGTATCGCACGCAGAAGGCATTGCGTGGTGCGCCCGCGTCATTCGCCGACTTCCGTGCCGGCACGCACGTGCGCACCCCGCACGAGTTGCTGTGGCACATGACCGGCGTGATCGGGTACGCGCGCACCTTCCTGCACGGCGGGGAGTTCGCGCCGCCGGCGTTGCCGTCGCTGGATGACGAGGTGGCGCGCTTCCATGCCACACTCGAGGCGCTGCGCGACGACTTCATGGACGCGGCGCTCACCGCCACCATCACCGATCAGCAGTTCCTGCACGGGCCGCTGGCGGACACGATGACACACGCCGGCCAGTTGGCGCTGCTGCGACGTCTGGCGGGAGATCCGGTGGCGTCGGAGAACTTCATCTTCGCCGACGTCAGCCACGAGAACCTGACGTCCGACCAGTCCGAGCCGCGCGCACCGGATCGCTGGTGGCGACCTGATCAGCCGCCGCAACCACCCATGCCACTCGGCTGAACTCCAGCGTACGGCAGCGGTTGCCAGGACATGCAAGCACGCGACATGCAGAAGAAGTGCATGTTGCCCTGTCGCCGCGTCACTCGGTCGCGTGCTGACGGGCAGTTCGGATCACGATCAACGGAGGTTGCATGCGCATCAATTCCTGGCGAACACTGCAGGCGTCGGCTGTCATCGTCGGACTTGGCTCACTCGCGGCCTGCGCCGGGAAGACTGCCGAAACCGCGACCGATTCGGGGATGGCCGTCGCGCCCGTCAGCGCCGACTCCACCGCCGCGACCATGAACATGAAGTGGACCACCACGCTCGAGCCGCGTGGCGGCACCAACGTTCGCGGCACCGCGTCGGTCTCGGCCGGCGCCAGCCAAGGCACCACCACGGCTGAAGTCGCGATCAATGGCGCCCCGAAGGACGGCACCCATCCGTGGCACGTCCACGCGGGCACCTGCGCCGCCAGCGGAGCCATCGTCGGTCCGGCTGCCGACTACCCGGCGCTGAAGGCCGACTCCAGCGGAACCGCCACCGCCACCGCGACCGTGAACGTGGCACCGCCCACCAGCGGCGACTATCACGTGAACGTGCACCTCTCGCCGACCGAGATGGGCACGATCGTGGCCTGCGGCGACCTGAAGATGGCGGGGATGTAACCTCGCGCAGGGCAGGCTGGGGTGAGGGGCCGGCGCCGCAGGTTGGGCGCCGGCCCCTCGTCACTTCCGGTGGCCCACCACCGTCGTGACCGCCACCTACGTCATCTGACGTATGGGGCGCTCGGCGCGCCGGGACGATGCTGATGGCAGATCGACGCCATCCAGCCTCCCGAGGTGCTCGCCGTGTTTCGCCCCCATGTCTTGTCCCGCACCGCATTGCTGCGCGCCGGCCTCCTTTGCGCCATCGCGCTGCTGACGGCCAGCGTGCTGTTCGCCCAGGCAGGGTCACCGACCCCCGCCTCCGACTCGGTCGGTCGCCGCCGGATCCAGCCGCTACCCGCCCTCGGGTCGGCGCCCGAGACCGGCCTTCAGTTCGGCGCCACGGTGCTGGCGGTCTGGGAACCGGCGCCGCGGCTGCACACCCGGCCCGCCTCGCTGCTGGCCTCCGCGTTGCGCACCACCAAGGCGCAGACCCGCGTGCGGATCGAGGGGGAACACTGGTCCACCGGCAACGCGCGGCGGCTCGCCGGCTCGTTGCAGTGGCAAGAGTTCCCGCTCCCGTTCTTCGGCATCGGCGATCGCACGCCACGGTGGGCGGAGGAGATCTATACGCCGACGGGCACCGAGGCAGTGGTGTCGATGCAGCAGCGGATCAGCGGGCCGTGGTACGCGAGTGTCGGTGCGCGCTACCTCGACCAGACGATCACCGCTGACAGCATCGGCGTCCTGCGTCTTGGGCAGCTCACCGGCAGCAGCGGTGGCGTCACCGCCGAGTTCTCCGCCGGTGTGCAGCGCGACACGCGGGACAACCTGTTCGCGCCGCGCGCGGGGCAGTGGCTGCAGCTGGTGTATTCGCGCAGCGACGATGGGCTCTGGTCGGACTTCAGCTATCGCACGCTGAAGGTCGATGCGCGGAGTTACCACACGCTGGGCGCATCGCACGTCGTCGCGCTGCAGGCCCAGGTGACGGGTGTCGATGGCGACGCACCCTTCGATGCACTGGCCCTGGTGGGCAACGGCGACATCATGCGCGGCTACCAGCGCGGACGGTATCGCGACGCCTGGCTGACCGCGGCGCAGGCGGAGTATCGCTCACCCGTGTGGCATCGGCTTGGCGGCGTGGCCTTCGCCGGCGCCGGACTTTCGTCACCCGGGTTCGGCGACTGGAGTGACCGTCGCGTCCTGCCGACCTACGGCGCCGGCCTTCGCGTGCAGATCGATGCGCGCCAGCGCACCGGTGTGCGCGCCGACTACGGCCGCGGGCTGGACGGCGCATCGGGATTGTACATCGGGTTCAACCAGGCGTTCTGAGTGCAGCGTTCACTTTCCATGCAGCGAGCCATGAGCGATGGCACACGCCGTGGCGCCGATGTCGTGCGTGCGAACCACCTCCCACGTCCGTCGGCCCCGACGCTGAAGGCGATCGTCGAGACGTCGGTGTACGTGTCGGATCTGCACGCCGCTCGTCACTTCTACGCGCACACGCTCGGCCTCGAGGTGCTGCTCACCAGCACACGCCTGCTTGCACTGCGTGCAGGTGGACTGAGTGTCCTGCTGCTGCTGCAGCGCACCGCTGCGTCGGGCCGGCATGCCGGTGCGCAGGCGCTTTCGTTCATCATCGCCGGAGACAGCGTCGACGCGTGGATCGAGTGGTTGCAGGCGTCGGGCGTCACGATCGATGCGCGCATCACCTCGCCGCGCGGCGACGATGGCGTCTACGTCAGGGACCCCGACGGACACCTGATCGAGCTCGTCGCACCCGGGCTCTGGTCACAGGAGTGATCATGCGGCCATCCTTCCTCTTCACCTCTGCCGTACCCACCATGTCCACACGCCACGTTCACCGCGCCCTGCCGGCGTTCCTGCTCCTCACCAGCGTCGCCTTCACGGCCTGCCTCGGGCCGACGTCACCGACCGAAGCCGACATCGAGGAAGATCTCCGTGCGCAGAGCGCCTCCGTCGCCGGAACCTGGAAGGGATTCAGCCATCAGCCCGTCGATGAACTGCCGTTGCTGCAATTCTCGCTCACGCAGGCCGGAACGTCGGTCAGTGGCAGCGGTGTGATGCACGAGAAGGGTCGGCCCGATACGCTCGCGATCACGGTCGCCGGTTCCTACGCCGCACCTCGCGCTTCGCTGACCATCAGCGGCATGCGCTTCGAGGGTCGCACGGTCACCGGCGTGCTGCGGGCCACGAACTCGGTCGGCATCATGACCGACACGCTGGTGCTCACCGGTACCGACTACGAACGCAAGTTGCTGGTGTTCATCAGCCGGCAGTGACTCATGGCCCAGCGGGCACGGCGCAGGTGACTCACGCCGTGCGCTGGAACCGTCGCGCCAGCTGCTCCATCCGCTCGTCACCCTTCGCTTCGGCCTCGATGCGGATCTCTTCTGCGTACGGCCGCAGGCGCGGTTCGCCCCAGTAGTAGCCGGTGGCGCGCTCGGCCAGCTGCGTCTCGTCGGCACGTGTCGCCTCCAGCAGGGCACGCGTGGCCACGCGATCGTACTCGGGGTCGTCACGCGGCGGCAGGCCGTAGTGGCGCCGCGGCATCTCGCCTTCCGCATCATCCCGCAGGAACGCCATCGACATCTGTCCCTCCTCCGTGTCGCGCAGGCGCGTCGTGCGCCGCCCTGAAATGTAACGCCGGCACGCGGTGGGCGCGGTTCGTGCACTTCAGTGTGCACATGCCCTCACCACCAGTGCTTTCGTTCTTCGGTCGATTCCGTGCGCGGCCCGCCGTGGACACCATCACGCCCGTCCGCAGCTTCGAGGACGTCATCCTGCCGCCCACCACGCGCCGGATGCTCGACAGCGCATTGGCCCAGGTGCACAACCACGCATTGATCTTTGGGCGATGGGGGCTCGGCGAGCGCCACACCACCGGACTCGGCCTCGCCTTCAACTTCGCCGGACCGCCGGGCACCGGGAAGACGATTTGCGCCGAGGCCATCGCCGGTGCGCTGGGCAAGAAGCTGCTGGCGGTGAACTACGCCGAAGTGGAATCGATGTGGGCAGGCGAGACACCGAAGAATGTCGCCGCCCTCTTCCGCAATGCGGCGGAGCAGGATGCGGTGCTCTTCTTCGATGAAGCGGATGCGATCGCCGCGCGGCGCAGCATGGCCACCGGCGCGCCGTTTCAGCGCGAGTCGAACACCACCGTGAACGTCCTGCTGCGAGAACTGGAAGGCTTCAACGGCGTGGTGATCTTCGCCACCAACCTGGCGGCGAACTTCGATCCCGCATTCGAGCGGCGCATCCGGACCCACGTGCGCTTCGAGATGCCGGGCACCGCGGAGCGCGAGCGGATCTGGCAGGTGCAGATCCATCCGATGTACACGCCACTGGCCGACGACGTGGATTTCGCTGCGCTGGCGTCGCAGTTTGCGGTGAGCGGTGGTGACATCAAGAATGCGGTGTTGAAAGCCGCGGCCTCGGCAGCTGCCGAACCCGGACCCAGCTCGGAGAAGCAGATCCACCAGCGGCATTTCACGGGTGCGATGGAAGAAGTGGTGTCGGCGCGGCAGGTGATGCAGCAATCGCTGTTCAGCGCCGACGTGCCGACGGCGCCGCCGGACCCGATGCTGCAGGCGTTCCAGTCCGCCGAGCAGCGGTTCCAGCGCACCGCGACCACGGCGCTGGGCGTGGCCGGCATGGCGCTGGTGGCGGCGCTGGTCGCGTTGGGAGTGACGATCGCGCGCTGATCGCCGGATACGGACGGCGTGCGACGAGACGGACTGCAGCGCTCAATCAAGGGGATCGTGATGCCGGACCAGCCAGCGGAAGACCCGTTCAACCTGCGCCGATTCGTGAGTGCGCAGGACGCCGACCAGACGTTCGAACGCGCGCTCGCCGAAATCCGTCGCGGCGCGAAGACGACGCACTGGATGTGGTATGTCTTCCCGCAGCTGGTGGGTCTGGGAGGTACAGGGAAAGCCCAGAAGTTCGGAATCAGCGATCGCGCCGAGGCGGAGGCGTATCTCGCGCATCCGATCCTTGGCCCGAGACTGGTGCAGTGCGCCGAGGCGGCGCTGGGCGTCGACGGCAAGACGGCGGTCCAGATCTTCGATGAAGTCGATGCCAAGAAGCTGAGGTCGTCTGCGACGCTGTTCGCGACCGTCTCGCCGCCTGGCTCGGTGTTCCATCAGCTGCTGGCGAAGTACTATGACGATGTGCCCGACGGCACGAGCGTCGCGCGCCTGGGAATCGCTGACTGATCTTCGCTCACCGCACTGCCGCACCATCCATGATCGACCACAGCGCCACCATCCGGGCCCGTCGCGCGCAGTCCAACGCCGCCATTGCGGCGCGGGATGCGCAGCAGGTCGTTGCCGTGATGCTGGATGACGTGACGGTGGCCGTGGCCGGTGGCCCGCAGCTCGACGGTCGCGAGGCATCCCGCGTCGCCTTCGCCGAGCAATTCGCCGATCGCGCCTTCCGCGGCTACGTGCGCGATGCCGAGAGCATCACGCTGCACCAGCCGCCGGTGCAGGCGACCGAGCGCGGACGGTGGGTGGGGCGCTGGGCGCAGGCCGGTCGACACGAGGAGATGCGCGGCTCGTACATCGCGCAGTGGCGGCACACCGAACTGGGGTGGTTCCTGCAATCGGAGATCTTCGTGACCGACGGCGTCTCGAGCGGACGCGCATGAGGCGCGCGATCCTCGCCTTCGCGGCGCTGGTCGGCATCGATGCCCGTGCACAGGTGCTGCCGCCGTTGCCGCAGCCGGTGAGCAACGCGGCCGTCGCCACCGGCATCGTGGACGGTGAGCGCTGGGTGTTCGCAGTGCTCGGCATCGACAGCAGCAGGCGATGGTCGGGCATCACGCGTCGCGCCACGGGATGGCGATCGTCCACCGGTGCCTGGCGCGCGCTGCCTGACGTGCCGGGCGACGTGGGGCGCCTGGCGGCCACCGCGCAGGTGGTGCGCGAGCGGTTGTTCGTCTTCGGTGGCTACACGGTCGATTCGGCGGGACGCGAACGCTCGGTGCCTGCGGTGGACATCTTCGAGCCACGCAGCAGCACCTGGCTGCGCGGCGCCGAGATGCCGGTGGCGGTGGACGATGCCGTGAGCGTGGTCTATCGCGACTCGCTGGTGTACGTGATCTCCGGCTGGCACGACACCGCCAACGTGCAGCTGGTGCAGGTCTACGATGCGGTGCGCGACGCGTGGTTCGCGGGCACGCCCATTCCCGGGCCTGGCGTCTTCGGCCACAGCGGCGGGCTGGCCGGCAACACCATCGTCTTCATCGACGGTGCGGTGAAGCAGGATTCAGCGGTGAAATACCGCCTGCTGTCACAGGTGTGGCTCGGCACCATCGATGCGCGCGAGCCGACACGCATCAGCTGGCGTGTCGGCCCCGCGCACGCCGGTCCGCCGCTGTACCGCGCCGCCGTCGCGCGCTGCGGCACGCGGGTGGTGTTCGCCGGCGGCACCGACAATCCCTACAACTATGACGGCATGGGTTACGACGGCCGTCCCGCGCAGCCGAGCCCACGCCTGTTCGCCTTCGATACGCGCCAGGGTGCGTGGCAGACGCTGCCGCCGATGACGGTGCCGAGCATGGATCACCGTGGCCTGATCGTGCTCGGTGAGACGGCGTGGACCATCGGCGGCATGCACACGGGCCGGCAGGTGAGTGCAGCCACGGTGCCGACGCTGCTGCAGCGCTGCAGCCGCTAAGCCGCGCGCATCGTCGTCATCGCGTCGACAGTCGTACCGTGACGAACACCGACCGCGGCGTGAGCACGAAGTAATTCGGCTCGCCGCCCACCGCATACCCACTGCCGAAGCGCTGCGAGTTGCCGAGGTTCGTGCCGCGCACCGTGATGTCGTTGCTGCCGAAGGGCACGCGCAGCATCGCATCCAGCACCCAGTAGGCAGGCAGCACCAGGTCGCGATTGCCATCGTTGCGCAGGAAACTCTCGCCCTGGAATCGCGCCTCACCGCCCACGTCCAGCCAGCGTGCCACGCGCCAGTCGACGCGCTGGGTGCCGGTCACCGCGGGGGCGAGCAGCGGCGGCACGTTGCGGCGCACCACGCCGGGCCGGCCTCCGGTCTGGTCCACGAACTCGCGAATGCGATTGTGCGCCACCGAGCCGATGGTGGTCAGCGTCAGCGACTCACCCGCCTTGGAGCGGATGTCGAACTCGACGCCCTGGCGCACGCTGGCCGCCACGTTGCTGCGCAGTTCCGCACCGAGCGGGGAGAGCGCACCGATCCGCGCGATCTCGTTGCGGAAATCCATCCGGAACAGGTTCACTTCCAGCTGCACGTCGTTCTGCCGGAAGCGCAGGCCGAACTCGGTGTCGGTGACGCTTTCCGGCTTCACGTTGCGCAGGCCGCCGAGTTCATCGAGCGTGGCGCTGCTGACGTCGTCGTTGCCGGCGAGGATGTCGGTGCGCGTCGGCTCGCGGCTTGTGCGGCCCACCGACGCGAACAGTTCCGCCCCCGGCCGCGCCTTCCACGTCACGCCGACCTTCGGATTGAAGAATGTCCACGACACCGACGGCTCGGCACCGCCGAAGCCGGCGTCGTCATCGGGCTGGTAGCGGAACAGGGCACGACGCACCTGCAGGTCGGTGAACAACGTCAGCGGGCCGCGATCGAGCGCCAGCTTGGTGAACAGGCTCGCGTCACGCTTGCGGCCCGTGTTGAAGTACTCGGGCGCGGTGCGGAAGTTGGTGTAGTACGCGTAGTGATCGCGGCCGTACGTGTTGGCGTTCACGCCCGTGCTCAGGCGCAGGCCGTCGCGTTCCACGTTCACCGCGCTGGTGAGGCCGTACCAGTCGAAGTCGAGCGCGAAGTTCGCCACCGTCGACGGATCGAACCGCACGTCGTAGTTGCCTTCGGCGCTGATGCGGTAGAGCGTCGACGCGTACTGCACACGCGGCGAGAGTTGCCGCGTGTGCGACAGGGCCACCAGCGCCTGGCTGAAGCGATCCTGCTCCTCCGGCGAGAGCGGGTTGATGCGGCGGTCGCCTTCCAGCTGGCGCAACGGCACCGCGAGATACGACAGCGTGTCCTTCAGCCGGCCACCGAGCACCATCAGCTTGACGATGTCGCGCGAGCCGAGCCAGGCCACCTGTGCGAGGCCGGAGAGACCTTCCACGCCGGCATGGCGACGATAGCTGTTGGTGCGCAGCGCCGAGAGCCGGATCGACGAGGCGAAGCCACCCTGCATCAGCCCTGTGTTGGCCTCCACCATCAGTCGCTGTGCGCCGTACGATCCGGCCTGCACCTCGGCGGCCACCATCGGCGGCACGCCCAGCACCGGCTTGGTCTCGAAGTTGATCGACCCGGCGAAGGACGCGGTCCCGGTGCCGGTGGTGCCCACGCCACGCTGCACCTGCACCGACTGCATGCTGCTGGCGAGGTCGGCGAAGTTGGCGAAGTAGAACACCTGGTCCTCGGGATCGTTGAGCGGGATGCCGTCGATCGAGAGGTTGATGCGCGACTGGTCGATGCCGCGCAGGCGCAGGTAGCTGTAGCCCCAGTTCGTGCCCGACTCGCTGTGCGCGGTGAGCGACGGCGTGGTGCCGAGCAGCATCATCGGCACGTCCTGCGCAAAGCTGCGACGCTCGATGGTGCGGGTACCCACCGTCGTCTGGGCGATGGGGGCGGACCCGTTGGCGCGCACGGCGCGCACGATCACGCCTTCGAGCGAGCGGGCGCGCGACAGGCTGTCCTGGCGCGCGGAGTCGGCGCGGGTGGTGGTGGGTTGTTGTGCGTCGGCGGTGCCGACGGCGAACGCGAGCGCGGCAATGGCCGCGGCGGCGTGTCTGTGCATGCGTGACTCCCTACGCCGGTATGACCCGGATCAGGTTCGGCGGGACTCTCTCAGCCGTCGCGCCAGAAGCGGCACGGGGCACCCCGGTCTATGTGGCTGGAAACGTAATGCCGGCCGACCTGCAACCCAACCACGTGCGGAGTCGTCACGGAGGCGTCGATACCTTGTACGGATGTGCGCACCGCGCGGAGATCCTGCGCCGGTCGCCGCCACGCTTCCCACGCCAATTCAGTCGTCATGCTGCTGCCGGACTTCCGCTTCCGTTGCACCTCCACCCTCGTCGCCAGCGTCGCGGCGGTGTCGCTGGCCGCGTGCGCCAACGGCGACACGGCCGCCGCCGACACCACCGTCACGGCGTCGCCGGCTGTATCTGCGCCGACGCCGCGCGCCGTGCCCCCGGCCATCGCCACCGCCTCCGACACCGGCCTGCTGGCCGGTCGCACCGCGATGGATCAGCGGTCGTTCGCGACCGCGATCCGCGCCGGCACGGCAGCGGCGGCGAGCTGGCCGCGACGCGACGGTGCGCCCGGTGCGCTGCTCCCCGGTCGGCGCATCATCGCCTACTACGGCAACCCGCATTCGAAGAAGATGGGCGTGATCGGCGAGTATCCCGAGACCGAGATGCTGGGCATGCTCGATCGCACGGTGGCGGAATGGAATGCGGCCGATCCCTCCACGCCGGTGCTGCCGGCGATCCACCTGGTGACGGTGGTGGCACAGGGCGCGCCGGGTGCCGATCGCATGTGGCGCCGCCGCGAGGACTCGTCGATGATCGAGCGCACCTATCGCTGGGCGAAGAGCCGGCAGGGCGTGCTCTTCCTCGACATCCAGGCCTCGCACAGCACGCTGCAGCAGGAGCTGCCGCCGTTGCTGCCCTACCTCGAGCGCCCCGACGTGCACCTCGGCATCGATCCCGAGTTCTACATGCACCACGACAAGGAAGGGGTGCGCCCGAGCGCGAAGATCGGCCAGATGAAGGCCGCCGACATCAATTACGTCATCCAGACGCTGGATCGGCTGGTGACGACGAAGAAGCTGCCGCCGAAGGTGCTGGTGGTCCACCGCTTCACGCGCCTGATGGTGCCGGATGCCGAGAACATCCGTCCCACCCGCAACGTGCAGGTGGTGATGCACATGGATGGATGGGGGCCGCCGTGGCTCAAGTTCGACTCGTACAACCATTACGTGGTGCAGCATCCGGTGGACTTCACCGGCTTCAAGCTCTTCTACCACAACGACACCAAGAAGGGCGACGCGCTGCTGACGCCGCGCGAGTTGCTGCAGCTGTCGCCGAAGCTGTCGTACATCCAGTACCAGTGAGGGCCTGAACGGCCGGGGGGGCGCGCCGCGAAGCGACGGTGGCGTGCTGCCGTGATGGGCTGTCTTGCGGCCGACGTGCCGTCGCGGCAGCCTTCGCCCGGTGGCGACGCACGTCACCGCCGGCCCTCCCCAGCCCAGCCCGCACATGCCCCGTCTTCGTCGGTTCGCCCTGCTGTCCCTGCTCGGCGCGACGGCGCTGCCACTCGCGGCGCAGGACACCCCCACCGAACGCGAGGCCGCGCGCGACGTGATCGCGAAGATGGCCACGCTGCAGCAGGCGGTGGACGTGACCGGATGGACGGCGCGCCTCTCGGCGCCGAACGCGGCGCGTGATCGCATCGCCGCGCGCGCCAAGGCGCTGATGGACGGCGAGTTGCTGGCGATGGCGGACGACATCACCAAGCACCCCGAGATCGGGTTCCAGGAGACGCGGTCGGTGAAGATCCTCACCGACTGGCTCACGGCGCACGACTTCGAGGTCACGATGGGCTCCGGTGGTTTCCCCACCGCGTTCGTGGCGAAACATCGGAAGACGCAAGGCGGGCCGGTGCTCGGCATCGTGGTGGAATACGACGCGTTGCGCGGCACCAACGGCAACTTCCACGGCGACCAGCACAGCACGCAGGGCCCGGTCGGACTGGCCGCCGCGCAGGCCATCGCGGAGTGGCTGGTGGCGTCGAAGACACCCGGGCAGGTGGTGGTGATCGGCACGCCGGCCGAGGAGATGATGCCGCCGCCGGCCAAGACCGTGATGCACGAGAAGGGCGTGTTCACTGGCCTCGACATCGTGGTGCGCAGCCACTCCAGCATGAACACGCAGCGCGCCGGTGCCGGCTTCGGCAGCTGCTGCCTGAACATCGACGGCGTGAAGTTCACCTTCACCGGCGCGCCCGCGCACCAGATGACGCCGTGGGACGGTCGCAATGCGCTGACCGCCGTGCGCCACCTGTTCGACAACATCGACGCGCTGCGCGGCACCTTCCGCCCCGAGACGCGCGTGCAGGGCATCATCACGGAAGGTGGCAAGGCGCCGAACGTGGTGCCCGACCGCGCGGTGGCGGACTTCTACGTGCGGTATCCCGACGAGGCGTACCTGGCGCAGGTGCGCCAGATGGTGGACGACGCGGCGCGCGCCGCAGCCCTCGCCACCGGCACCAAGGTCAAGATCGAGACCTACGGCTCGATGCGCGACGGCATCTCGCTCGGCACGCTGAACGAGGCGGCCTTCGCGCTGGTGAAGAAGTACGGCGGCGGGAAGGTGCTGGCGACGCCGGGCAAGCCGCAGGGCTGGGAGGAAACGGGCAGCGTGTCGCGCGCCGTCCCTGGCGTCGGGTTCAGCGCCTGGACCTCCAACGGCGGCTTCCACACCTACGAAATGGAAGCCGATGCGCTCGGACCGGTGGGGCACGGTGGTTTCGTGGTCGACGCGCAGGCGATGGCGGCGCTGCTCTACGACTTCACCACCCGCGCCGACTTCCGCGCCGCGGTGAAGCGCGAGTTCGAGGGGTTGCAGGGGCTCTACCAGGAATACCAGGCCGCGTTGCAGAAGACGTACACGCTACCGGTGATCCGCGAGCCGGGCGCGCCGTGAGCGGTGCTGGCGTCGAAAGACGCTGGTGTGACGCGCCGTGCAAGGTTGGCGATTCGAGCGGACAGGCGGGCCACACCGTTGCGGCCCATCCGGCTCGTGTCGCGATTCCGTCCCGGAGACTGCCATGCCACGGGTCCGTGCCGCAGGTGCCCTGATCTACGCCAAGGATTTCCAGCGGTTGTCCGCGTTCTACCGCGACCTGCTCGGCATGACCAAGCGGGACTCGGATTCACGACACCAGGTGATCGAGAACGCCGACCACGAACTGACGATCCACGAGCTTCCACTGCATCTCGCCAACACGGTCACCATCCGGACGCCTCCGGTGCCACGCGAGGACGCGCCGATCAAGCTGTACTTCACCGTGCCGAGTCTCGAGGCGGTGAAGGAACGGGTGCGTCGCAATGGTGGCCTGATGTTCGGCGACGTGGAACGGTACAAGAGCATGTACACGCGCCACGGCTACGACTGCGAAGGCAACATCTTCCAACTGCGGGCGCCCGCGCCCTGACGGGGAGGTCATCGTCTTGACGGCCAGCATCTCGCCCATGATCCACGTGCCCGACGTCGCGGCCACGATGGCGTGGTATGTCGCGATCGGGTTCACCGTCGTCCAGACGTACGACGACGGCTGCGATGGCGTCAGCTTCGCGATCCTGCAGCTGGGCGACAGCCGGGTGATGTTCAACAGCGGTGGTACCGCCAGCACCGCCCGTCGGCGCGAGGTGGACCTCTACGTCTACACCGACGAGGTGGACGACCTGCCGGCGCGGATCGGCAGCCGGGTGCAGGTGGTGGAGCCGCTGCATGATACGTTCTACGGCATGCGCGAATTCATCATCCGCGACCTGAATGGCTTCTGGATCACCTTCGGCCGCGACCTCGAGCCCGCCCCATGAACTCCACCATGCCATCGCATCGCCGCCTGCGCGTCGCCATCCTGACGGTGCTTGGCGCCCTCGCCGCCGGCGCCGCCAGCCCTCCTGCCACTGCGCAGGTGCTGGTCAACCCGCGCCGCACGCCCGAGGCTGCGGCTGTTCAGACCCGCTGGTCTCCTGAGCGCGCCCGTGCCTGGTATGACTCCGTGGGCTGGGTGGTGGGCGCCAACTTCGTTCCCAGCACGGCCAGCAACCAGCTCGAGATGTGGCAGGCGGCCACCTGGGACCCGACCACCATCGACCGAGAGCTCGGCTGGGCGGAGCAGTTGGGCATGAACACCATGCGCGTGTACCTGCACGACCTGCTCTGGACGCAGGATTCGGCCGGGTTCCTGCGCCGCATGGAGGCCTTCCTCACCATCGCCGACCGGCATCACATCCGGCCGATCTTCGTGTTGTTCGACGCGGTGTGGGACCCGTTCCCGAAGACCGGTCCGCAGCGCGAACCGTATCCGTTCCTGCACAACTCGGCCTGGGTGCAGAGTCCCGGAGCCGCAATCCTCGCCGATCCGCGTCGGCACGATGCGCTGCGTCCGTACGTGCAGGGCGTGATTCGCCGCTTCGGCCGCGATCGGCGTGTGCTGGCGTGGGACGTGTTCAACGAACCGGACAACATCAACCATCCGGCCTACTTCGTCTTCGAGCCGCGCAACAAGGGCGAGATGGCACTGGCCCTGATGCAGAAGGCCTTCGGCTGGGCGCGGGCCGCCGGTGTCACGCAGCCGCTCACCGCAGCGCCATGGAAGGGCGACTTCGTCGACGCGCGGCGCATGCTGCCGATCTCGCGCTGGATGCTCGAGAACTCCGACGTGATCACCATCCACAGCTACGATTCGCTGCCGCGCACGCAGGCACTGGTGGCCGCGGTGCGCCGCTATGACCGGCCGGTGATCATCAGCGAATACATGGCGCGTCCCAACGGCAGCCGGTTCGGCACCCACCTGCCGTGGCTGGCCAGCCAGCGCGTGGGGGCGATCAACTGGGGCTTCGTCAACGGTCGCTCGCAGACCATCTATCCATGGGACACCTGGACGCGCGTGTACACCGCGCCGCCGACGGAGTGGTTCCACGACATCTTCCACACCGACGGTCGCCCCTACGACCCCGCCGAGACGGCCCTCATCCGCCGACTCACGCGCGCGGCCAGCGCACGCCCCGGCGCACCGCTCTGACGATTCACCCACGGCGCGACACGCTCGCTGCGTCGCGCCGCCGTACGCACACCATCTCCCGACACCGCCGCCCCGACATGCGTCTGCTCACCCGTGCTGCCTGCCTCACGCTGGCCCTGCCGTTGTCGTCCCTCGGCGCGCAGTCGCGCGTCACCGCGGCAGAGCCGCGCGCGTCGGCGATCGAAACCTTCCAGCGTGACCGGCTTGCCCGCATCGACTCGCTGATGATCCGGCTGGTGGCGGAACAGAAGCTGCCCGGCGCGGTGGTGATGCTGGTGAAGGACGGCAGCGTGGCGTATCACAAGGCGTTCGGCTATCGCGACGTGACCACCAAGGCGCCGCTGCGGCGTGACGACATCTTCCGCATCGCGTCGCAGACCAAGGCCATCACCTCGCTGGCGGTGATGATGCTGTGGGAGGAAGGAAAGTTCGGGCTCGACGATCCCGTCTCACGCTACCTGCCGGAATTCGACAAGCAGCGCGTGCTGACCAAGTTCAATCCCGCCGACTCGAGCTTCGAGGCGAAGCCGGCGCAGCGTCGCTCGACCATCCGGCAGCTGCTGACGCACACCTCGGGGCTCGATTACGCCGACATCGGCAGCGAGGAGTTCAAGGCCATCTATGCGAAGGCTGGCCTGACCGCACTGGGACGCGAAGGCGACGTCCTGGCCGACAAGGTGCGCATCCTCGGCGGATTGCCGCTGCAGGCCGAACCCGGCGAGCGATTCATCTACAGCCTGGGCATCGACGTGCTGGGCCGGCTGGTGGAAGTCTGGTCCGGCATGCCGCTCGATGCGTATGTGCGCACGCGCATCCTCACGCCGCTCGGCATGCAGGACTCCGGCTACGAATTGCCGGCCGATCGCCGCAGCCGGCTGGTCACGCTGCACAGTGAGGACGAGGGTGTGCTGAAGCCGATGGTGGAATCGGCCTTCGGCATGCGCCCCGACTTTCCGGCACGGCGGATGACCTACTTCGCCGGTGGTGCCGGCATGTCGGGCACCACCGCCGACTATGCGCGCTTCCTGCAGCTCTTCCTCAATGGCGGCGAGCTGGATGGCACGCGGCTGCTGAGCCGCAAGACGGTGGAGATGATGCTCACCAACCAGATCCCGCGCCTGCCGACCGCCTTCGGCCTCGGCTTCGCGCTCGAGACACCGGAGAACGACTATCGCAACGTGCTGAGTGTGGGGTCGTTCTCCTGGTCGGGCGCGTTCAACACCTTCTATTGGGCCGACCCGAAGGAGAACCTGGTGGCGCTGGTGTACACCAATGTCCTCGGCTCCACCTTCGCGCTCAGCGACCGGTTCCGCACCCTGGTGTACTCCGCGATGCGCTGAGGTCACCCAGCGCATCGCGGTGACGCACGTCGGTCAGAGCTTGCGCACGTAGTCGAGGCTGCGCTTCAGTGCGACCTCGGGATTCGCCACCAGGTCCTGCTCCACGAAGAAGTGCGTCATGCCCGAGTCGCGGGCGGCGCTGATGATCGCCGGCAACGCCATCACGCCGTCGCCGGCAGTGGTCATGTACGGGAACATCTCGATCCACTGGTTCGAGTTGCCACCATCGCCACTGAAACGCTTCTTCTCCTTCATGTCCTTCACGTGCATGAGGTGGTAACGACCGGGATTGGCCTTCAGGAGCGCCACGGGATCGGCGCCGCCGGACACGGTCCAGTAGATGTCCATCTCGAAGAACACCAATGAGGGATCGGTATTCTTCAGCAGCAGCTCGAGCGGCACCTGACCTTCCATCGGCACCAGGCCGTAGCCGTGGTTGTGGTAGGCGAACTTGAGCCCCAGCCGCTTCGCCTCGGCGCCGACCTTGTTGAACGCGTCCGCCATCCGCTTGTAGCCATCGAGGTTCGCGCGCAGCGCATCGGGAATCGACGGCAGGCCGACGTAGGTGTAGCCCACCACCTGCGCCGCGTCCGCGAGGCGTCCCATGCCCGTCTGCAGCGTCGCCCAGTCGGTGTGCACCGACGGCGCCGTCATGCCGTGCTGGTCGAGCGTCGCACGCACCTGCTGCGGTGTCAGCCCGAAGAAGCCGCTGCCGCTGAAGCCGAGTTGCGGCGTCACGGCATTCCAGCCCGCGATCGCCTCCGGCGCACTGAAGGGAAACGGACCGTACAACTCCACTTCCGTGTAGCCCATGCCGGCCAGCATCGCGATGCCGGCGCGGAAATCCTTCTCCATCACGCGCGGCAGGGAAAACAGCTGAACGCCGACCTTGTCGAGGGTACGGCGGCGCAGCACGAGATCGAGCCCGGCCGAGCCGGCGGCGGCAGCCACGGCGCTCATGGCGAGGAACTGGCGGCGGTCCATGGGGAAGCTCCGAAGGCGAATGGCGGGGCTGATGTACCAGCCGCGGCGGACTGCGACGGCGTGGTCTGCAGTGTACACCGCGGCCCGGCGCGGTGAAACAATGCTCCGGCATGCTTGCTGCAGTACCTGCTCTCACTGAGCTTGACCGGCACAGATCCGAAGACGGGTCCGACCTCGTAGATGGGTCGTTGATGCCGCGGGGCCCGAACGTGGGATGCCCAGCGGGGACAACGATGATGGGCGAGAGCTCACTCATCCGCAGTACGCAGGTGCTCGAGTCGCCACGCCACGAACCACCGGCGGATGGCGCAGCCCTGCATCCAGTACCGGCGACGCTCGCGCGGCGCCTGTCCCCTCCCCGGGTTCACCATGCAGTCCTTGCTTCATACGTCACCGCCGTTCCACCTGTTGCGTGTCCTCGGCACTCTGCTGCCGATGCTCGTCATCTCCGCCACGCTGCAGGGGCAGGATCCCGAGCTGACCGCCGACTCGTCGGCGGCATCGTCGCGCTCCACCCTGGGCGCCTCACGCGCCGAGGCGGTGGTGCGCCGCTTCCCGCGCCTCGGCAACGCCGCGACGGCACTCCAGCGCGTTTACGGCGATGGTGAATGGTCGATGTTGTGGTCGCGTGACGGTGCCGTCACCCCGTCGGCCCGCGCCACCATCGATGCCCTGCTGCGCATCGAGGACCGTGGCCTCGATCCCGCCGACTATGACGTCGATCGGTTGCGGAAGCTGGCCGACACCAAGCTGCGTTCGGAAGGTGAGCGAGCCGAGTTCGATGCGATGCTGACGATGGCATCGCTGCGCGCCCTGCGTGCCCTGCACGACGGTCGTGTGGTGGAAACGGACAGCGCCACCCTGCGCCCGGCGTCTGACGCACCGCTGGCGGACTACAGCAGCGAACTGCGCGCGATGGCGTCATCGAAGACGCCGGCTACCGTGCTCGATGCGGCCGAACCCGCCTCGGAGCAGTATCGCCTGTTGAAGGGCACACTCCCCGCCTGGCGCACGCAGGCGCTCACCGACACCGTCGCACGCCGGAATCTCTCGCGCATCCTGCTCACGCTGGAGCGCGAGCGCATGCTGCGCCAGCAGGACGGCACGCCGTCCATCACCGTCAACATTCCGGAGTTTCGCCTGCGTGCGCAGGCGGACGGTGGTGAGTTGGATGCCGATGCGGTGACGATGGACGTGGTGGTCGGTGTCGCCGCGCGGCATCGGACGCCGGTGATGAGTGACACGATCGAGTACATCGTCTTCGCGCCGTACTGGGAAGTGCCGGCCAGCATCGTGCGTTCGGAGCTGATGCCGATCGCGAAGCGCGATCCCTACCTGCTGACCAGCAACAACTACCAGATCGTCGATCGTCGCGGTCGCGTCATGCCGGCCACCGCCAAGTCGGTCCAGGCAGTGGCCGCCGGCCGCGCGCGCATCCGACAGCTTCCCGGCGGCACGAACTCGCTCGGCCGCGTGAAGTTCATGTTCCCGAACGCCGACGACATCTACCTGCACGACACGCCGATGATCAACGACTTCTCGCGCATCCGGCGTGACCAGAGTCACGGCTGTGTGCGGGTCGCCGATCCGGCGGCGCTGGCGCGCCTGCTGCTGCGTGACCAGCCGGAATGGACCGCCGAGGCGATCGAGGCGGCGATGAACGGCACGGCGCCGGTGACGGTGAAGCTCACGCGGCCGGTGCCGGTGCACCTCACCTACGCCACTGCCGTGGCGCGCGACGATGGCACCGTGGCCTTCTTCGACGACATCTACGGGCTCGACGCGGACCTGGCGCGCAAGCTCGCGCTGGCCTACCTGTACCGCTGAGCCAAGCCGTCGCGCGCCTGGAACGGCGCGGGGTGTGATCGCGCGGCAGGTCGGCCGTGCCTCTAGTATGTGGGCACGCGCCGCCTGATTCCGGATCACCCTGCGAGGTGCACGCATGGCCCACCAGCTCTACGATCACGTCTACGGCCAGTACGCCAATCCCGCCGAGTCGGCGGTGCGTCGCGAGACCTACGGCGAGGACATCGGGCAGAGCAGCTGGACCACGGCGGCCGAGTGGTTGCACTTCGCCGACTTGCTGCAGCTGGGTGAGGGCAACGCCGTCCTGGAGGTGGGAAGCGGCTCCGGCGGCCCGGCGGTGTACCTCGCCGAGATGCGCCACTGCCACGTCACCGGCGTGGACATCAACCAGCACGGCATCCGGAATGCGCGGTCACTCGCCGCGGCGCGACAGCTGGCGCATCGCCTCCGTTTCGAGACCGTGGACGCCTCGCAACCGTTGCCCTTCGCCGACGCGTCGTTCGACGCCGTGATCTCGAACGACGCGATGTGCCACATCCGAGACCGGCTGTCCGTGCTGCGCGACTGGAAGCGCGTGCTGCGCCCGGGCGGGCGCATCGTGTTCAGCGATGCGATGGTCGTCACCGGCCAGCTCACCAACGAGGAGCTGGCGCGCCGCACCTCGATCGGGACGTACGTCATCGTGCCACCGGGCGAGAATGAGCGGCTGATCGCCGCAGCCGGCTTCACGCTGCTGGACACCGAGGACGTCACGGCCGCTGCCGGCACGATCGGCGAACGCTGGCTCACGGCGCGCGGAAGGCACCGTGACGCGCTGATCGCGCACGAAGGCGAGGAGAATTTCGTCGGGCTCCAGCGCTTCCTGGAGACGGTGCACCTGCTGTCGGTCGAGCGGCGGCTGTCACGCTTCGCCTACCTCGCGCGCGCCTGAGCGCCGCCGCGGGAGGCATGATCAGGAGATGCGCGTCTCGCCGGTGGTGGGGTAGCGGATGCCCATCGGCTCGCCCATGCGCACCTTGAGGTCCGCCTTCCACTTGCGGTCGAACATGATGTAGTTCGAGCGGAACAGCATCACGACCGTCGAGCCGAGCTGGAAGCGACCCATCTCGTCGCCCTTCGCGAGACGGATCTCCTGGTCGTCATACTGCCACGAGCGCACCGTGCCCGGACGCTCGGCGTTCACCACGCCGTGCCAGGTGGTGGCCATGCTGCCGACGATCGTGGCGCCGACGAGGATCATCACGAACGGGCCGGTGTCGGTCTCGAAGAGACAGATCACGCGCTCGTTGCGTGCGAAGAGGCCCGGCACGCTGCGGGCCGTGGCCGGGTTCACGGAGAACAGGTCGCCAGGCACGTGCGTCATGCGCAGCAGTCGCCCGTCGCACGGCATGTGGATGCGGTGGTAGTCCTTCGGGCTGAGGTAGATGGTGGCGAAGCTCCCGTCCACATAGTCCGCGGCCAGGTCGGCATCGCCGCCGAGCAGGGCGCGCACCGAATACTGGTGCCCCTTGGCCTGCAGGATCTGGTCGGCCTCGATCTCCCCGCACTGGCTGATGGCACCGTCCACCGGACAGACCAGGTCGCCATTCGAGATCGGCCGCGCTCCCGGCTTGAGCGCCCGGGTGAAGAAATCGTTGAAGGTTTGATACTTCGCCACATCGGGCTCGGCGGCCTCGCGCATGTTCACGCCGTACTGATCCACGAACCAGCGGATGAGTGCGGTGGTCATCGCGCCACCATGGGCCGCGGCGACGCGACCGGCGAGGGTGGTCAGGGCCTGCTTCGGCAGCAGGTGCTGGAGCATTGCGGTGGGGCGGTAGCGGGGGGCGGACGCAGGCGGCGGAAACGGCCCGGACGCTCACGAATGTACCCCGTGGCCCGGGGCGGCAAGTCATGGCGCGGACCACGGTCGCCCACGCCGGCATCCACATCGATGCAGCATGACGCCAGCGGCGAGACAGTGCATGGAAATGCACGCGCGTGCTCTCGATGACGACACGGAGTGCGAGCTCGGCCGAAGCCTGGACGTGCTGCCGACAACCCCCCGGCGGACGATCAGGCGAACCCATCCATAGTGTAGGCTGGGCGCTACAGATGAGTGCGGTATTCGTACAACGGCCGCTGACATCTCGACCGCCTCTCAATAGCGAATTTCTCTAACTGCTTGCGCCACAACGACATACGAATTGTCGGTTTTGGCATCTCAATTGCTCGGTCCGCCAGCACGAGGGTGACGGCAGGACACTGAGGGATGCGGAGCCATGGACGACCATGGCGAGGCGTGCCGACCGGGTCCCGCCGACCAGCCTCGAACGACATGTTCGGCCGGCCGTTCGCCGGCGCCTACACGCTGGACTGGAGCAACGCATGAAGACAGGCACGGTACTTCGCCTCGTGGCACTGGCCGGCCTCGCCGCCTGCGCCGACGACACGACGGCGCCGCAGTCGAAGGAGGCGAGCGCGGTCTCGCCGCAGGTGGCCGTGAATCTCAATGTCGCGGCAGGCGGGTCGCTCGATTTCTCGGCGGATCTGGAAACCATCCGCGATGCCGTTCTGCCGGGGTTCGACGTGCCGAGCGCGGCGGACTCCCTCCGAGTGCGGTTGGTCTCGCTGACCGACGCGCTCGCGGCAGGAGATCGCACAGCGGCAGCCGCCACACTCGCCAAGGCACGAAGCGGCCTGACGTCCGACGTCAGCAACGCCACCGATCTCGGCTACATCGAGATGGTGTTCGCGAACATCGACGCTGCGCTGGCCCGCCAGTGATCCGACCACAGCCGACACTCACACCTACAGGAACTCCCCTCGTGATGCACACGACCACTTCGCGCACGCCGCGCCTTCGTTTCGCCACGCTCGCGACCGCCGGTGTGGTGGCGGCATTGTTCACCCCGCTGATCGCCTCGGCCCAGGAAATTCCGCCGACGGGGCTGATCTATGCGTGCTATGTGCACGGCAATAATCCTCAGAGCACGGGAAGCGGAAACCTTTTCCTCCGCGCAGCAACGGCAGTCACGCCGAACAACGTGCCCACGATTTGCGGCAACAATCAGGCGCCGATCGTCTGGAACGCCACTGGCGTGAAGGGTGACAAGGGCGATACCGGTGCGCAGGGTCCGCAGGGTGCTACCGGCGCCACGGGTGCGACAGGCGCCACCGGTGCGACGGGAGCAACCGGCGCCACTGGTGCGACGGGCGCCGTCGGCCCGCAGGGTCCGCAGGGCGAGATCGGCCCCCAGGGCATTCAGGGCCTGAAGGGCGATCAGGGCGTCCAAGGCATTCAGGGACTGACCGGCGCCACCGGACCGCAGGGTCCGCAGGGAATTCAGGGCGAGACCGGTGCGACTGGCGCGACGGGGCCGAAGGGCGAGACGGGTGCCACCGGCGCGACAGGCGCAACCGGTCCGCAGGGTGAGACGGGCGCGAAGGGCGACCAGGGTATCCAGGGAGTTCAGGGCATCCCTGGCGACAAGGGTGAGACGGGCGCGACGGGCGCGACGGGTGCGACGGGAGCCACAGGTGCGACTGGCGCGACGGGTCCGCAGGGTCCGCAGGGCATCCAAGGCATCACAGGTGCCTCCGGCATGTCCGGCTACCTGCGCGTCGAAAGCGCGGAAGCCGTCGTCGCGACGGGCACGAGCCGCAACATGATCGCGTACTGCCCAGGCGGTAAGCTGGCGATCGGCGGTGGCTACATGAACACCGACACCAAGGGTGTCAGCAACACCGTCCTCGCCTCGTACCCCTCCGAGAACGGCACCAACTGGACCGTCGTCATTCACGCACCCAGCAACAGCACCAACTTCGCGGTCAAGGCCTACGCCGTCTGCGTGACCGTCGCAGCCGCTCCGTAACGCACCACGTCGCGGGTCCGGTCCCGGAAGGCCGGGCCCACGACGGCAGTCCGACAACGCAGCCAACAGCAGCCAGACACACCACCGCCCGGTTCGCGCCACAGCGCCAGAACCGGGCGGTCGTGCGTTCGGACGTCAGCGATACGGATACACGAGATAGAACACCAGCGACATCGCCGACAGCACCCACAGCTGCGGCGGCACCTCGCGCACTCGGCCCGTGATCAATTTCAGCACCGGGTAGATGAGCAACTCGGCCGTCAGCCCCACGCCGACGTTGAACGTGAAGCTGATCAGCACGATCGTGAGGAAGGCAGGGATCAGCTCCGTGTAGTCGCTGAAGTCGAGCTGCGCGACCGGCGCCAGCATCAGGATCCCGATCGCCACCAGCGCGATGCCGTAGGCATGCGGCGGGATGGCGGTGAACAGCGGCGCCAGGAAGAGCGAGAGCAGGAACAGCACGGCCACCACCAGCGCCGTGAAGCCGGTGCGCCCACCCTCCTCGATCCCGGCCGCCGACTCGACGTACGCGCCACTGGTGGTGGTGCCGACGAACGGCGCGACCAGATTCGCCAGCGCGTCGGCCAGCATCGGCTTCTCGATGTCGGGCAGGTTGCCCTGCGCGTCGAGGAAGCCGGCGCGCGACGACAACCCGATCAGCGTGCCGATGGTATCCACGAACGCCATCACGAAGATGATCACCACGATCGGCAGCCCCTTCACCGTCAACGCACCGGCGATGTCGAGCTGCCCGAGGATCGGGGCGAGGCTGGGTGGCAGGCTGACGAACGCGGTGGGCAGCGGGGTCACGCCGAGCACGAACGACAGCACCGTGGTGACGAGGATGCCGGTGATCAGTGCACCGTGCACCCGCTTCACCAGCAGCCACGCAGTGACGAGGAAGCCGAGGATGGCCAGCAGCGTGCCGGGGCTGGTGATGCGACCCAGCGTCACCGGCGCACCCGGCACACCGAGCGCCACGACGCCGATGGTGTTGAGGCCGATGAACGTGAGGAACAGGCCGATGCCGACCGCGAAGCTGTGCTTGAGTGACAGCGGAATCGCATTCGCCAGCCAGCTGCGCACGCGGAAGACCGTGAGCACGGTGAACAGCACACCGGCGAGGAAGATCGCGCCCAGTGCCGTCTGCCACGGAAAGCCCATGCCCTTCACGACGGTGAAGGCGATGAACGCATTCTCGCCCATGTACGGCGCGATCGCGAACGGCCGCTTCGCATACACCCCCATCACCAGCGTGCCGAACACCGCCGAGATGATGGTGGCGGTGATCGACGCCGCCTTCGGGATCCCGGCCGCCTCGAGGATCGCCGGATTCACGACGATGATGTAGGCCATCGTGAGGAAGGTGGCGACACCGGCCAGTGTCTCACGGCGATAGCTGGTGCCGTTGCCGGCGAAGTCGAAGTAGCGATCCATCTGGTGGTGGCGACGTGAGGTGATGCGCGCGCGTCAGCGGCGCGGCAGCGCGGTGAGGTAGGCGATGACGACGGCTGCCGAGTTGTCGGCGGCGAGCTGCCCGAACACCCGCGCCTCGTTGGCCCCGGCTCCACCGCCGGCGAGGTCGGAGAGCGACCGGAACGCGATCCACGGCACACGGTTCTGGTTCGCCACCACCGCCACCGCCGCCGTCTCCATGTCGAGCGCGTCTGCCTGGAAGGTGGTCCACGCCCATGCACGATATTCGGCGTTGTCCACGAACGTCGGCCCACTCACGCCGTTGCCACCGGCCACGATGGTGGGTTCGTGCGCGAGGCACTGGCCGCTGCCGGTGCAGCGTGACAGGCGCACCGATCGCGCGATCGCACGCGCCGTCGCCAGTGCGGCGCTGTCGACCGGAAACCAGAAGCGACGCTCGATCGCGTCCGGTGTGCCGTTCATGCCCGCGATGGGCGTCCCGCGCGGAAACATCATGCCGAAGTTCGCGAACTCCCCGCGATACGGTCCGGGATCCCAACCGGTGGGCGTCTGCCGCGCGAACACCTGCTCCTGGTAATTGCCCCACTGCGCCGGCACCGTCACGTCACCGACGTGCAGCGACGGATTGACGCCACCGGCGATCCCGGAGAACACGATCTGCCGGATCGTGAACCGGTCCAGCAGCGTCTGCGTGGTCATGGCGGCGTTCACCATGCTGACGCCACTCAGCATCAGCACCACGTCCTGTCCGGCCAGCCGCCCGAGGTAATGCGTGCGGCCATTGATCACTCGGCTCCCCGTGATCTCCGCCGCCGCGCGCAGCTTCACCCACTCGGCATCGAATGCCGAGATGACGGCGATGCGCGGTACGTCGCTGGCTGGTACACGCGTGACGCTGGCGCAGCCGCTGCTTACGGCAAGTGCGACGCCGAGCGCGGCATACCGCATGAGCCACGTCCTGGCTCGTCCGTGCAACCCCAGTACGGCTCGCATCGTGAACTCCGTTACGAAAAAGTGTTCACGCGGGGGGCGCGGGGGACGCGGGGGGCTCCGAGAACCGTGGAAGACTTAACGCGGATGCGGACAAACTTGAAACGGTAGCGCAAGCAACGCTGCGGAGAGTTCGACGCGATTGCGTTGTTGGACCACATCGCACTGCTGCTGGTCGTGAATAGATCAAACACATTCCTTGTCCTCTACGCTCCAGTGCACGATCTCGCGGGCGCCGCAGAGCCCCCCGCGTTCCCCGCGGCCCCCGCGTGAACACTTTTTCTAGTGTGTACCAACGCAAACCATTCGCGTCTCAACTGACGGACGCACCGCACGAATCACGGACGATGAGTTCGCAGCGGAGACGGATGTCGTGCGCCGGCAGTTCGCGGTGGGCGACGCGGGTGAGCATCATGGAGAGCGCCACCTCACCGAGTTGCCGCGTGGGCTGGCGATAGGTGGTGAGCGGCACCGGCAGCAGCGAGGCGTATTCCACGTCGTCGATGCCGACCAGCCGCACGTCGGACGGGATGCGCACGCCGACGCGCAGCAGGGTGTGCATCAGGCGGCCGGCGGTGCGGTCGTTGGCGCAGACGATGCCGTCCGGCGCGTGGGTGCGCAGCATGGCGCGCACGGCGTTCTTGTTGCCCGGGTCGAGGCGCACCGCGTCCACCGGCTCGAACGGCTCGCGCATGGCGCGCCGGTAGCCCGACTCGCGCGCATCCACGGTGGGCGAGTTGCTCGACTGGCGCACGAAGATCACGCGCTTCGCGCCGTGGGCCAGCAGGTGTCCGGTCATGACGTAGCCGGCGCGGCGATTGTCGATGCCGACCAGGTCGTGCATGCCGGGATCGGGGTAGGGCGTGACCGGGCGGTCGAGCAGCACCACCGGAATGCCGGCGTCGTCGAGCGCGTCGAGGATGCGGTGGTTCACGTCGCCGGCGACGGGCGACATGCTGACCGGGGCGAAGAACACCCCGTCCACCCGGCGCTCGATGTACTGCCGGCAGAGCTGCCAGGCGCGTTCGCCGCGTGCATCGGGATCGTCGGGGGCCAGGTCGCCGGGGGCACTGCCCCAGATCAGCGCGTTGTCACGCGCGAGCGGTGAGCCCATCATGCCGCGCCAGATCGATTCGTAGACGTCGGTCTCGCCGAGGTCGGCGATCAGCAGGCCGAAGGAACGTCCGGCGCCCGGGGCACTGCGGCTGACGAAGCTGCCGGAGCCGGCTCGGCGGCTGATGACGCCCGCCGCCTGCAGGTCGCGCAGTGCACGACCGATGGTGATGCGGGAATGGCCGAAGCGATCCACCAGCAGTGATTCGCTGGGCAGTCGCTCGCCTTCCTTCCAGCGGCCGCTCTCGATCTCGCGCAGGAGCGTGCCGAAGACTTCCTGGTGCTTGGGCGTGGTGGGACGGGGGCGTGACACGGGATCGGCGAGTGGCGATGAGGTCCCGGCCAAGCTAGCTCGCGATGCTTCCGCGCTGAATCCGCGGGTGGGATTCAGCGCGAAGGCATCGGGTACTCAGAACGCACGGCCGCGGAGCTTGCCTTCAGCCTTGCCGAGGGTCCAGGTACCGGTCGCGAGGCGGGTGGTGCCGCCTTCGTTCTGCTTGTCGAGCACGAGCGTCAGCAGGCCATCCGGCGTCTCGCCCTGGAGCACGAGGTTGTGGTCGATGATGGTCACCAGCATCGGGATCGAGCGGACGGTCCCGGCGACGTCGACATGGGCCACGATCGCGCCGACGGAATCGGCGATGGTCACCGAGCGCGGGAACGATGCGATCGACGGCGTGTTGCGGAAGTCGTAGGTGGCGACGACGCGGGCGGCGCCGGCGGGCATGGCGCTGGTGCGCTGTGCGGCGAGTGGTGCGGCGAAGGTCACTGACGCGGCTGCGGTCAGGGCGAGCAGGGTGGTACGCATGGCAATCTCCCGGTTGTTGTGGTCCAACTTGTTATAGCAGATTATCGTGCAGGTTTTCCGTTCCTGCAATGTATACACGATCCCGGAACCGAAAAGCAACAGGCGTCCGTCGCAGATACAACACGAACTGGTAACCAGATGCGCTTTGATCTGTTATGACAGGTTCATGAGCGCGACCCCGCCGCAGAGGGCGGAGGGCGCGCGCGAACGGCGGAACGGACACGCCAGCAGGGCGGATGTCGCATGCTCGGTCGGGTCGGAAAAGCCAGCCGCCTGGTCGGTCGCCGTTGCCGGCGGACTGTGCGTCAGGAGCGGCAGTCAGGCATCCGCGCTCCCACCCTGTCAGGCGAAACCGCGGGCACTTTCCTTTCACGCGAGGCCGATCACGCCCGGCCCACTCGACCCGCAGGCCAGGAGGCCCGGCCATGTGCCGCAACATCCGCACGCTGTTCAACTTCGATCCGCCCGCCACCGAGGCCGAACTGCATGAGGCGTCGGTGCAATTCGTCCGCAAGCTGAGCGGATTCACCGTGCCGTCGCAGGCGAATGCCCCGGCCTTCGATCGCGCCGTCGCCGAGGTCACCGACGCGGCGCGTCGGCTGATGGCCTCACTGGTCACCACCGCCGAGCCGAAAAACCGCGCGGTGGAAGCGGCCAAGGCGCGCGAACGCAGTGCTCGGCGGTTCGGCCGAGAGGAATGACCGACGCGCCAGCGTGTAGGCGGAACTCCGAGCGCAATAGACCGTAAGGCTGACATTCCACCAGCTGAGTGCGGTGGTCCGGAAAGTGCGTCGAGCCTGCTTACCCTCGGTCCGGGGGGGCAAGCCGTACGCCCTCTCCACCGAGGTTTCGTTTTAGGTGTGACTGGTGAATGGTAGAGCTCGTCTTGGGCCGAAGGTGTCATGACCGACGATGGTTATCACTTCCGCCAAGGCCACATGCTCACCGCCAGCCGTCTCCGCGGGCGCACCGTCCGCGCCACCGCCCTCCTCGCAGTCCTCACGCTCGGCGCCTGCCGAGACGCCTCGACTGCCGCCGAATCATCCCAGGTCAGCCTTGCCCGCCGGTCGCAGACCAGCAGCATCGTCGTGACCGTCAACGGCCTGCCGGCAGGAAGTCCTGCGGCGGTTCAGGCCTCCGGACCCGGCGGGTACTCGAATGCCGTCACCGGCAGCACCACGCTCACCGGGCTCTCCAACGGCAGCTACACGTTCGTCGCCAGCACGGTGACCGTGGCAGGGACGGCCTACGCGCCGACGCCGACCACGCAGAGCATCAGCGTGAACAAGGGCTCCACCGGCCGCGCCACGATCACGTATGCTGTCGCGCAGACCACCGGCAGCCTGACGGTGAACGTGAGTGTGCCGAACGGCGCACCGGCTGCGGTGACCGTGACCGGTCCCGGTGGCTTCTCGCAGGCGGTCACCGCCACCGCGACGCTGTCGACCCTCGCCGCCGGCAGCTACACCGTGGCCGCGGCGCAGGTGACCAGCGGCAGCATCGTCTACACCCCGACGCCGACCACGCAGAACGTGAACGTGACGGCTGGCAGCACCGCCAGTGCGGCGGTGACGTACGCGTCGAGCGGCGTGGTGCCCGGTGGCGACTTCAACCTGCAGGTGCTCGGCGTCTCGCTGGTGCAGAGCGTGCAGAATCTCTCCAACGCCGTGCCGTTGATCACCGGACGCAATGGCGTCCTGCGCGTCTACGCGATCGCCAACGGCAGCAACACCAGTACGCCGCGCGTGCGGGTGCGCCTGTTCCAGAACGGCGCCCTGGTCTCCACGCAGGTGGTGGACGCGACAGCGGCCAGCGTGCCGACGTCGCTCAACGAGTCGAGCCTGACGGCGTCGTGGAACGTGAGCGTTCCCGGGGCGCTGATCCAGCCCGGCCTGAGCGTGCTGGCCGACGTCGATCCCGAAAACCTGATCGCCGAAAGCAGCGACGCCGACAACAGCTTCCCCGTCACCGGCACGCCGTCGGCGCTGACGGTGCGCACGGTGCCGACCCTCAACCTGCGCTTCGTGCCCGTCACGCAGAGCAGCACGCTGGGCACCGGTGCGGTGAGTGAGGCGAACGTGGAGTCGTACCTGCGCGACACGCGCGACATGCTGCCGGTGAACACGGTGGCGTACAACTTCCGCGCGCCGTACACGACCAACCAGGTGCTGTCGAGCAACGGTGACGGCTGGAGTGCGACGCTGAGCGAGGTGTACTCGTTGCGCGCGGCGGACAGGTCGGCCGATCACTACTACGGCGTGGTGAAGGTGCCGTACGGGTCGGGTGTGGCGGGCATCGGGTACATCGGTGCGCCGGCGTCGCTGGGCTGGGACTACATGCCGTCCGGCAGCAGCACCCTGGCGCACGAACTGGGACACAACTTCGGCCGCCAGCACGCGCCCTGCGGTGGTGTGGCCGGACCGGATGCGAACTTCCCGTACGCGGGTGGCCAGATCGGCCTGTTCGGGTTCAACGTGCGCACCGGCACGGTGGTGGCCAGCAGCACGGCGGACCTGATGGGCTACTGCTCGCCGCGCTGGATCAGCGACTACAACTACAACGCGATGATGAGCTATCGCGGCTACACCACGTCGCCGATGGTGACCGGTGCGACCGTCAGTGGCGGCGCGTCGGTGGACGGCCTGCTGGTGTGGGGCCGGATGGACGGCAATGGCGCGATCGTGCTCGAGCCGGCGGTGCGCATCACCGCGCCCAGCGTGCTCCCTGCTGCGAATGGTGACTACACGCTGGCAGCCCAGGACGCGTCGGGCCGCACGCTGTACAGCACCTCGTTCACGCCGGTGGCGCTGTCCGATGACGTGCCGGGTGGCGGCGCACACTTCGCGTTCGTGATCCCGATGGCGGACGCCGCCTACGAACAGCTGGCGCGCGTGGTGGTGAGTGGTCGCGGGCGCAGTGCCGAGCGCGTGTCGCGTCAGCCGCAGGCGGCCCTGGCTGCCGCCGCTGCGGGACTCGAGATCGCCGCCGAGGCGAGCGATCGTGCCCGCGTGAAGTGGAATGCGGCGTCGTTCCCGATGGTGGTGGTCCGCGATGCGGAAACGGGGCAGATCCTGTCGTTCGCCCGCGGGGGTGACATGGCGATCGCGACCCGTCAGGCGAACGTGGAGCTGCTCGTCAGCGATGGCGTGCGCAGCGTCTCGACGCGGGTGCGGGTGCGCGGTCGCTGAGCGCAGTGATCATCAGCGGCGCGGGCGTCGCGGCAGTGTGATGCTGGGAGGGCGCCAGGTGGCGGCGTCTCCCGCGATGCCAAGGGTGGAGCTGACGATCTCCAGTCGCTCCGCCTGCACCGCGATCAGGACCACGCTGGTGTCGCGATCGGGATAGAAGCTGTCCCAGGCGCGATTCCAGTGCGCCGCCTTGGTGGCGCGGTCGCGAACGATGCGGGCGCGCCCCGAGAGGGCGACGTAGCTCAACGTGGCGGGATCGAAGTAATGCAGGATCACGCGCGGGTCGCGGGCCACCTCGCGCACCTTGCGGGTGCGCGGATTGGTGGCGAACCACACCGTCCAGTTGCTGTCCGGCGCAAGCGGCTGCACGGTGCGCGCCTGTGGTCGGCCGGTGGCGTCGGTGGTGATGAACGTCGCGAAGGCGACGGCGGCCACGATGCGTCGCGCGCTGGCCTCGAGGTCGCGCGGCGCCTTCGCAGGGCTGGTCGCGACCTGTGCGCCGGCCGGCGATGACGGAACGGCGCAGAGACCAACGGAAAGAAACAGCGCGCGCATGGCCACCCGGGCCATGCGCGCGCTCGTCATCAGGGTGCTCAGGGCAGGTGCTCGTTGACGAAGTCCAGCACGTCCTGCTGGTCCATGCGGAACACGCCACCGGTGCCGGCACAGTTGCCATTGATGCCGAACGAGGTCACACCACCGACCACGTTGCTGGTGCCGACGTAGTTCGGGCCGCCCGAATCACCGAAGCAGGTGCCGCCGGTGCTGGCGTTGTTGGAGAGCAGCAGCGACCGCGAGCCGGTGAAGCCGGTGTTGATCTGGATCAGGTGCGGCGTGGCCAGCGTGCGCTCGAGGCGTGACTCGACGAACACCGGGTTGATGCGCTGCAATCCGTAACCCACCGCGGTGAACTTGGCACTGGAGCCGCGCTTCAGGTCATCGAGCGAGTTGACGGCGGGCAGCGTGCCGTACTGGTCCTCCGGCAGGTCCACGGCTTCGCTCAGTTCGATCACACCGACGTCGTTGAGGTAGAAGCCGGCGCTGGTGTAGTCCGGGTGCGTGTGCCAGTCGCTGGCCTCGATCGTGTTGTTGCCAGCGAACGGATAGTTGTTGTCCCCGTTGCGCACGTCGCTCTCGGTGAAGATGCGCATGCCGGAGAACTCGCCTTCCTCGCCGGTGCAATGGCCGGCGGTGAGCACGCGCGTCGGCGTGATCAGCGTGCCGCTGCAGCGGTATGACGGCGCGTCGTCGACGTCCATGATGATCAGCACCACTTCCGGGTGTGCGTCACCGGTCGGCTTGCCGTAGGTGATCAGCGACGGTCGCTCCGTGTCGAGCGACGTGACCGCGTCGGGCGAACAGCCGACCAGCGCCGTGGCGAGAAGGAGTGTGGCTGGCGCGAAAGAGCGAATCGACATGCAAGCTCCTGAGGTGGGGTGACGGGTTGCCCGTTGCGGCGAAGATATGTCATGTGGACCTCGGCACCACAACCACGAGGCTCGCTCCGAGGTATTTTCATCGCTCGATTTCGAGTGACGAAACACGCGCACGATCACGGCCTGATGAGCGTGCGCTCTCAGCAACCTGTGCCTGATGACGGATTCTGCCGCACGCTTCGAGTTTTGCCCGCTTTCGCGCGCCGACTTTCCGCAACTGCTGACGTGGCTGCGGCATCCACACGTTGCCGAGTGGTGGCCCAGTGCGCAGACGGCGGCGGCGGTGGAGGAGGAGTTCGCCGAGTTGCTGGACACCGGCTCGACCACCCGCGCCTACCTCGTCCGGCTGGACGGACGTGCGATCGGTTACATCCAGTCGTACGTGGTGATGGGCTCGGGAGACGGATGGTGGGAAGATGAGACCGATCCCGGCGCGCGCGGCATCGACCAGTTCATCGGCGAACCGACGTTGCTCGGCCGGGGCATCGGCACCGCCATGGTGCGTGCATTCGTGGCGACGCTGTTCGCCGATGCAGCCGTGACGCAGATCCAGACCGATCCCGATCCGCACAATGCGCGCGCCATTCGCTGCTACGAGAAGGCGGGATTTCATGCCGTGACGGAAGTGGTCACGCCGGACGGCGCCGCGCTGCTCATGATCCATCCCCGGCCGGCGCGCACCGGGTGATGACGCGCACCGTCGCAGTTGGACAGGCGGCGGGGGATGCACGAGCTTCTCGCATCACCACCTTCACTGGAGCAGTGCATGGCGATCAGCATCGTCCGGCTTGGCAGCCCTCGCCACGACGGTGAAGGGCCGCGCATCGGAACGGTGCGCCGTCCGCCGCGCGGCGTGCCGAAGGCCGAATTCGCATCGGGCAACTGGTACGACGTGTGGTATCCGAACCTCTCCCCGTCGGCCGAGGTGATGTCGCTCGGGCAGGCGGCTGAGACGCCGGCGCAGTGGGCGACGTTCGTGAAGCGGTACCGCAGCGAGATGAACGTTCCCGACGCGGCGCGCAGCCTGGACCTGCTGGCCACACTCTCGCACTCGGCACACTTCTCGGTGGGGTGTTACTGCGCCGACGAGGCACACTGTCATCGCTCGGTCCTGCGCGCGCTTTTGCTCGAGCGTGGTGCCACCATCACATCGGCATGACGGGCATGCCATCCGATGCCGACGCACCGATCGCGGCAGCGCCGGGGCAGGTCCGCCTGCGCTACCTGCTGCTGGCGTGCGTGACGATCGCCGTGGGGCTGGCGGTATTCACCGGACCACTGCCGTTGCCGCCGCGGGTGCGTGATGCGGCGGGTGATGCGCTGTGGGCGATGATGATGGTGTGGTGGATGGGCGTGGCATTGCCGCAGCTGTCGCCGATCCGGCGTGGCGCGCTGGCGCTCGGCCTCTGCTTCACGGTCGAGCTCTCGCAGCTGTATCATGCGCCGTGGCTGGATGCGATTCGCGCCACCACGCCGGGCCACCTGGTGCTGGGCAGCGGCTTCGATGCGCGTGACCTGGTGGCATACGCCGTCGGTGTGCTGCTGGCAGTCGGACTCGATCGCGTGTCGACCGGTGTGGCACCCGCCAAAGCAGTGTGACCTCCAGTCAATGGTGCCGCATGTCACAACACATCGCCCACGTCGCGCTGCTGGTGCGCGAGTACGACGAGGCGATCGATTTCTACACGCGCGTGCTCGACTTCACGCTGGTGGAGGACACGCCGCAGCCGGCGCAGTCGAAGCGCTGGGTGGTGGTGGCCCCGCCCGGATCGCGTGGGGCCACCCTGCTGCTCGCCCGCGCGGCGTCGGCGGAACAGGCGGCGTTCGTCGGCAACCAGTCCGGTGGGCGCGTGTTCCTGTTCCTCGCCACCGACGACTTCGCGCGTGATCATCAGCGGCTGCTGGCCGCGGGTGTGACATTCGTGCGACCTCCCTCGGTGGAGGAGTACGGCACGGTGGCGGTGTTCCTGGACCTGTACGGCAATCGCTGGGATCTGGTGCAGTACGTCGACGGGCACCCGATGTCGCACCGTTTCGCAGGCTGACGCACCACGCGCACGCGTGAGAGTCGTCCGCTGCGTCACCGCACTTACGGCCGTGGAGGCCACACGATGCACCACCTGCGCCAGCACGCGCTGCTGCCCGTTCTCATGATGGCTGCGGCATGCGCACGGACCCCCGATGCGCCGCCGGCGTCGGGCGACAGCCGCTACCTCTATCTCTGGACCGCGGCGGCCGACACCACACAACCCGACTTCCTCGCGGTACTCGACGTGCGTCCCGAGGCAGCGACGTACGGCACCCTGGTGACGACGGTCGCGGTGCCCGGTGTGCGCAACGGCCCGCATCACACCGAACACGAGATGCCGGCCGACGGGCGCCTGTTCGCCAACGGATTTCGCTCCGGACAGACGTTCATGTTCGACGCCACCGACGCGGCGGCGCCCCGTCTCGATGGCAGCTTCGGTGAACTGGCGGGGATGATGCACCCGCACAGCTTCCTCCGCCTGCCGAGCGGCAACCTGCTGGCGACGTTCCAGATGACGCACGACTCGACCGGCGCACGGCCAGGCGGTATCGCCGAGGTGACTCCGACCGGGACGCTGGTCCGTTCGGTATCGGCCGACGTGCCTGCGGTGGCGTCGAGCATTCGACCGTACTCGGGTGCGGTGGTGCCGTCGCTGGATCGCATCGTGACCACCACCACCGACATGATGAGCAACGCGCCGGGGCGCACCGTGCAGGTCTGGCGCCTGTCGGACCTCACGCTGCTGCACAGCTTCGACCTGCCCGATGGGCCACGCGGCGATGAGGGAACGCTGTCGGCCGAGCCGCGGCTGCTCGCCGACGGCAAGACGGTACTGGTCTCGACGTTCAGCTGCGGCCTGTTCCTGATCGATTCGCTGGCCGGCACGAAGCCGAGTGCGCGCATGGTGGCGTCGTTCCCCACGCGTCAGGGCGCCGATTGCGCGATCCCGGTGGTCACGGGCCATCACTACCTGGTGACGGTGCCGGCGTGGAGTGCCGTGGTGAGCCTCGACATCTCCGACCCCGTGCACCCGAGTGAAGTCTCACGGGTGTCGCTCGACTCGGCCGACATCCCCCACTGGATCGCGCTCGAGCCGAACGGCAAGCGGGTGGTGATCACGGGTTATGGCGCGCTGGAAAATCGGGTGATGATCGCCACCTTCGACTCCACCACCGGACGGCTGGCGCTGGACGAACGCTTTCGCGCACCCGGCGCGCCGAAGCCGGGATTCGTGATGGCTGCACGCACCTGGCCGCATGGCGGTACGGGCGCCGGAGTGCCGCACGGCGCGGTGTTCAGCCGACCCTGAGACGTCGTCGCACCACCGTCGGTCAGCGTCGCGTCTTCAGGCTGCGGTACGTGACCGAATAGCGCAACGCGTCGACCGGTGGAATGCTGTGCTCCCACACCGTGCGCGACTCACCGGCGAGGATGTACGCCGACCGCGGCTCGGCGGTGACGTTGACGCGATCCCAGCCCGACGCGCGCGCACGCCGGAGACGGAAGGTGCAGGGCGCCAGCAGTGAGACGCCGACGATGATCTCGAACACACCCTTGTCCCGATGCCAGCCGATGGCGGCACCGGCTTCGTATTCGGTGACGAGGACGTGTGGCAGCGCTTCCGGTGAGACGCCGGCGAACGCGGCCACCGGAACGCGGAGTTCGCGAAGGAAGCCGGGCATCTCACTGCCCAGCTGCAGCTGCTCGGAGGAAAAATCGTAGTTCCACCCGAACGCCACCGTGCGACGCTTGCCGGTGTAGCCGTGGAACTCGAACGGTGCGAAGGGCAGGGCGCGCAGCTGATCGAGCAGCGCGGCTTCGTGCGCGGCGTCGATGAGTTCCGGGCGATAGCGGAAGCCCGGCGGCAGCTCCGGCGTGACGCCGGGGATGGCGGAGCCGAACAGGTCCATCTGTGACATGGTTCACTCGACTGAAAGGACCGTGCCGCGATTCCGCGGACGCGACGACATCGCGCGACAGCCGTGCTCGACCATGAGAACCTTGCCAGCGTCATGGGCGGGTGCGAACGTTGCCGATCCCCCCTCACAAACCGGAGTCGTCAGTGCGTTCGCAACTGCTCGGAGTGCTGCTGCTGGTGGCCGTGCCGCTCACCCTGGCGTTCACACGTGATCGCGAGGCTGCCACCGCGCTCGCGGTGGGCCAGGTCGAGATCGATGCGCGCTGTACCGGTGGCGAGAATACCCGGATCACCATTCGTCCGTGGAACCTGAAGGTGCGCCAGGGCGACGACGTGAATTGGGTGCTCAACCGCAACGCCAACAGCAGCGATATCACGATCACGCCGAAGCGTGAGGCATGGCCCTTCGCTGACGCACCACCGTACCGCGGCACGAAGGCGGCGCCGGCGCGCGCTGCGGGCATGAGGCCCAACGCGAAGGGCCGATATGCCTACAGCGTCTCGCTCATCTGCACCAACGGCGCGCGCTCCGACACGGTGCTGATCGACCCGGACATCATCGTGGACGAGTAGCACCCTGTCCCGGGTGCCGCGTTCGCGGCGCCCGGCCATTCACCATCTCCCGCATCATGATCACCACGGTCGTCAGCGACGAGCAGGCACTCCCGCAGCGCGTCGGGCCATACCGGATCATCCAGGTGCTGGGCGAAGGCGGGATGGGCGTGGTCTACGAGGCGGAGGAGATGGAGCCGGTGCGTCGGCGGGTGGCGCTGAAGCTGATCCGCGCCGGGCACGACACGCGCGAGGTGCTGCACCGGTTCGACGCCGAGCGACGCGCGTTGGCGGTGATGAACCATGCCTCGATCGCCAAGGTGCTCGGTGCCGGGACCACCGAGTCGGGGCAACCCTACTTCGCGATGGAGCTGGTGCGCGGTGCGCCGATCACCACCTGGTGCGACGCCCATCGCCTGTCGGTGCGTGAACGTCTCGCGCTGTTCATCAACGTGTGCGAGGCGGTGCAGCACGCGCACCAGAAGGGCGTCATCCACCGCGACCTCAAGCCGACGAACATCATCGTCAGCGACGAGGAGGGGCACGCGCAGCCGAAGGTGATCGACTTCGGCATCGCCAAGGCGCTCGGCCCGGCCACCTCGGCCACGCTCACGATGAGCGGGATGGCGGTCGGCACCGCCGCCTACATGAGCCCCGAGCAGGCCGATGCCGGGCAGCTCGACGTGGACACACGCGCCGACATCTACTCGCTCGGCGTGATGCTCTACGAGCTGCTGGTGGGGCACCTGCCGGTGGACCCGAACGCGATGGGACTGTTCGTGTTCCTCGCACGCTTGGTGGCCGGCAACGTCACGCCACCCACTCCCAGCGCCGGCCTGCAGACGCAGGAGCGTGAGCGTGACACCGTGGCGCGCCAACGGCGCACCGATCCGCGACAGTTGCGGCGTGAGCTGAAGGGTGACCTGGACTGGATCATCATGAAGGCAATGCAGCCGGATCGTGCGATGCGCTACGAGACGGCCAACGGCCTCGCCACCGACCTGCGACGCTTCCTCGCCGACGAGCCGGTGTCGGCGCGCCCGCCGAGTGCGGCCTATCGCATGTCGAAGTTCGTGCGTCGGCATCGGGTGGGCGTGATGGCGGCGTCGGTGGTGCTGGTGGCGGTAGTGACGAGCGCGGTGGTGGCGACGGTGGGCCTGGTGCGTTCGACGCGCGCCGAGCGTCGCGCTGCCGAGGAGGCGGAGGCGGCGAAGCAGGTGACCAACTTCCTGGTGGACCTGTTCCGCGTGTCCGATCCCGGCGAATCACGCGGCAACACACTCACCGCGCGCGAGATCCTGGACCGCGGTACACGCCGTGTGACCACCGAGCTGGCCGCGCAGCCGCTGATGCAGGCGCGCATCATGCAGACGATGGGCACGGTGCATTCGCAGCTGGGGCAGTACGGTCCTGCGCGCACGCTGCTGGGCGACGTGCTGCGCATCCGCGAACAGCAACTGTCGGCCGATGATCCGCTGGTCGGCGAGACGCTGGCCACGCTCGGTGAGGTGGCTCGTGCGCGTGGTGATCGCGCCGAGGCCGACCGACTGCTGACGCGCGCACTGGCGATCCGGGTGCAGGCGTACGGGCAGGAGCACATCGACGTGGCGAGCACGCTGGCGTCGATCGCTGCCCTGCGGTGGCAGGAGGGTCGCGCGACCGAGGCCGAGTCGTTGTACAAGCTGGTGCTGGTCCTGGACCGCAAGGTGCGCACGGCCGACGATCCGCGCACCGCGCGCGACATGCGTGGACTGGCAGCGGTGTACCTGCGGCAGAAGCGCTACGGCGAGGCCGAGGCGTTGTGGAAGGAGACGCTGGCGCTGCAGGAGCGCACGCTGGGCACCGATCACCCCGACGTGGGCAGCACGCTGAACAACCTCGGAGGATTGTCGTTCAACATGGGGCGCTATGCCGAGGCGCTGCCGTATTACCAGCGGGCGCGCCCGATCATCGAGAACGCACTCGGTCCGCTGCATCCGAGTACCGCCAGCGTGATCAACAACCTGGCCGAGGTGGAGTGGAAGCTGGCGCACTATCGCGAGTCGGAGGTGCTGTTCCGGCAGGCGCTATCGGTGAAGGAGCAGTCGCTGACGGCGGACAGTCCGAGCATCGCGGTGACGCTCAACGGCCTCGCGGGATTGCTGCGCGACCAGCGACGATTCGGCGAGGCCGAGCCGCTCTACCAGCGCGCGCTGCAGATCCGCGAGCGCGCGTACGGTGCCACGCATCCCGACGTCGGTGAGACGTTGCGCGACTATGCGGAACTGCTCACGCGGGCCGGGCGGCCCGTCGAGGCGCAGCAGTTGCAGGCGCGAGCGTCAGCGCTGAAGTAGTCGCTCGCTGGCGATGCAGGGATCGTGGTGCTGCGCGAAGCCGTCGGCGCACACGCCTCGCCATGTTGGCCGAGTTAAAAGCGCCTCATGCCACGAATGCCACGAGCAGGAACACGATCGTGAGCAGGACCAGTGTGCGCTGCGCCTTCCGGTCGTCGGAGCGTGGCCGGCGGCGGCGTTCGGGATGTCCCATGACTCGTGTCTCCCATCGTCGAGAGTGCGGCAGCGTGAACCGGCGGGCTGGCACGATCCTGCCATGCTGGCATACCGGTGATGTCGCGACTCCCTGCCGGGCTGCATCGCGTACAGCTGAGCTATGCATCTCCCGTTCCACGAAAATTGGAACGGTCGGCAAACATCCGATGATTTCCCGCCCTGACGCGAGTCCAAGCAGCCGAACCCTTCAATGGAGCGCTGCGAATGTCCACGATCACTCTCGGAACACCCTCGACGCGGGCGCGTCGCGCAGGATTGGTCCTGCTGATCCTCGCCGCCCTCTTCCTCGCGTTCGACACGACGATCAAGCTGATCGCCTCACCGGAAGCCCTCGAAGGCACGAAGGCGCTCGGCTGGCCAGTCGGCGTAGTGCGGCCACTGGGGCTGGTCTGCCTGGTCCTGCTGGTGCTGCTGCTGGTGCCGCAGACGGCGCCGCTTGGCGCGATCCTGTGGACGGCATACCTCGGCGGTGCCGTCGCGACGCACGTGCGTGTCGGCAATCCACTGTTTTCGCATCTGCTTTTCCCGACCTATGTCGCGGCGATCATCTGGACGGCGCTGTACCTGCGCGACACACGAGTGCGGGCGCTGGTCGCACGGCGGCCCTGACTGAGTGCGCGCCGCCGCGCGACCATGAGAGCGTGTGACCGGGTGACGGGCCTCGCGGTATGCCCACCGCGATGTGTGCGTCGCACCGACGCCGTCGCGTGAACGTCAACGGAGGCAGACATGCTCATGACACGTTCGATCGCCGCCGCGTTTCTGCTGGTGGTGTCGGCACTCTGGTCGCAGGTCGGTGGATTTCCCCACGCATCGACGCACGACACGCGTGCCGCGTTCCGGCAGGGTGAGGTGCACCGGCTGCAGGCACACTTCGATTCGGTGGACAGCGAGTTGCGCGCCGGCACACCGGCCACGCTGCGCCCATCACAACGTGCCGCACGAGCGCAGCTGATCGCGTGGCTGCACGAATATCGCGATGCAGGGATGTTCCCGGAGAACGATCGGTTCGCGGGCCGACGCGTGCCGTTCTTCGTGGATCACCGCGGCGTGCGCTGCGCGATGGGTGAGTTGATCCACCGTTCCGGGCGCGCCGACCTGGTGCAGTCGGTGGCGGCGACGCGCAACAACGCCTACATCGGCGAACTGGCGGACGATCCACGACTCGTGGCGTGGCTCGACAGCGTCGGCATGACGGTGGCCGAAGCCGCGCGCGTGCAGCCGTCGTACGACGGCAGTGGCGGTGGGAACGTCATCGATGACGTGGTCGTGACACCGGCCACCGGCACCTACAAGAGCATCGCCACGGCGCTGAGCGTGTCATCGCTGGCGGCCATCGCGCTCAACGTACGCCGACCGTCGGGCCTCTCCACGTGGGCGGGGCTGGCGCTGGGCACGGCAGGGGTGGTGAGCGGCAGTCTTCGCGGTCGCGACAACATCCGCGGGGAAGATGCATTCACGGCCGCCAGCGTCACATTTGGCGCGGCGTCCCTGGTGACCGGTGCGTACCGCGCCTTCAACCCGCGCGTGAAGCCCACACCGATGGCCGCGAGCACCGCACGCATCGCGAACGTCCAGGTGGCACCCGCGCTGCTGGCGGTGGGTGGTGGCCGCCGGCAGCCCGGTCTGACGCTGCACGCCACTTTCCGCTGACGCGTCGTACGGCACGCGCACGTTGCGGCGAGCACGAGTGTGCGCGTGCCAGTGTCACGCCAGCCGGGCGAGCATCGAACTCTGCACTGTGTGGCGTGTCGCGCGGAACGGAACGGTCCGTGCAACGGACTCGGGACAGCGGTCCCGCATCCGGCATCCGGCCGGCGACGCGTGTCGTGATCACATGGATGAGTACGGGGGGCGGCGATGTTGAACGAGGAACAGCTGAAGCACCTGGGCAATCGGCTGCAGGAAGAGCGGACGCGCCTGCTGGCCCAGCTTCACGCCTTCGAGGAAGTGGACGCCGCCGAGAGCAGCCAGGATCAGGCGGGCGACCTGTCGAAGTTTCCCACGCATCCAGCCGACCTGGGCACGGACGCGAATGCGGAGGACGTGGAGTTGCTGATCGGGTCGCGCATGTCGCAGGAGCTGGCCGAGATCGATGCCGCTCTGGAGCGTCTGGCCACTGCGCCGGAGACGTTCGGTCTCGACGAGGAGACCGGCGAGCCGATCGCGTTCGAGCGGCTGGACATCATTCCGTACGCGCGCGTGGCGGCGATGCGGAAGTCAGCGGCCGAGGCCGAGGCGTCCTGACGGGCGTGCGGTTCGGTGTGATCCGTCGCATGGCGACAGCAGCTGCCTCTGCCACTTGAACTTCTACTGCAGCGGCAACTGACAGAGCAACGGCAACTGCTTGACGCAAAGTCGCGAAGGCACAAAGGCGCAACGCGGTCGGAAGCGATCCGGCGGCGTTGCGCGATGCGGATGTGGACGAACGAGTGCTGGGCTGTGGGAGCGCTGGGTTGCGGCACGCATCCGTGGCGTGGTGCTCGTTAGTACCTCAGGACTTCGGCAGCAATCCGGAGAGCCAGTGCAGGACGTTGAGGACGAACTGGGCGTTCTGCGGGGCGGTGGGGCTGTTGAAGCCCATCATGGTGGCGCCTTGCGGGCCGGCGCGTTGGGCGGAGAACATGGCGGCTTCGCCGGCCGCGACGACGCGTCCGCGACCCACCGCCAGCGCCGCACCCTGCAGCATGCCACCGACGGGCTCGCGCGGCGTCGCGGCGGAGAACTGCCACGCCACCTGTGGCAGCAGGACGTACGCGCCCGTCGGCAGCACCATCAGCGGCGCTCCGGCACCGGTGAGCCGGAACGCGGAGCCGATGAACGCCACCAGTGAGTCGACACGTTCGGCGGCGGAGCGACCGGCGAGGATCGGATGCGCCGGCAACCCGGCGCGCCGGGAGAATCGAAGCAGGCTGTTGCCCGTCGAGTCATAGGCGAAGCCGTTCCACCAGCTGATGCCGAACGCCGCGCCAAATGCCGCGGTGGAGCCGCCGAACGGCATGTGATCGGCGACGAGCAACAGCTGGCCACCGCGCTCGACCCAGCGTCGCACGGCGGCGATCTCGGCGTCGGTGTAGGCCGACGGCGTGGGCAGCGACCAGTTGTCGCCTGCGTTCACCGCCGCCAGCGCATTCGCGATCACCAGCAGGTCCACCTCGCGCAAGGCGGCGTCGGTGAGTTCGCCGGTACCGCCACGCACCCGGTAGCCATCGCGCGCGGCAAGGCGCGCGAATGGCGCGTACCTCCCGTCCACCGTGTGGAAGTTGTGGTGGCCCCCATCGATCATCAGGCGTGGCCCGGTGCCCGAAGCGAAGGCCGGTGCGCCGACCGTCGGACTGAAGAGCGTGTCGGGCATCTGCTGCGCGATCACCGCCGGGGCAGCGAGCAGCGTGGCGACCAGGATGAAGGGACGGGCACGGCGTGGCAGGATGCTCGGTGTCATGCTCCAACCTGCGGAGCGGTGTCAGTGGGCGCAAATGCTGGCAGCCGTCGTCCCACACACCGCGCCGGACCGAGGCTCAGCAGGCACTGCGATTGCGACCGCGAGGCAGGCGGTTAGACTCGATCCGATACCGAATCAGGGAGAGATTGTATGGCTGATGATCGACCCCAACTGCCGTTGCCCGAGGGGCAGCCGCGCCTGCATTGGAAGCGCTTCGCGGTGCTGGCGTCCGGCGTTGTGACGTTCGGTGCGGCGGTGCGACTGGTGGCCGATGCGGCGGGCGTGCAACGCGGGACGGTGGCGTCGGCCGGCGTGTCGGCATTCTCGATGTTCTGGGTGATGCTGGCCATCGGACTCTTCGCACCACGCGCGATGAACGACACGAGGCCGATCTTCACGCGGCGCCGGCTGCTGGTCGGCATCGTCTTCAGCGCGGTCTACGCCGCGTTCAACTTCTGGTTCCTCAAGTCCACCCTGTGACGTTACATCGAACGTGTGTGGTACTCGCCGCCGCGACGGCACTGTTCCTGCCGCCGCGGTCTCTCGAAGCGCAGGCACGCTTCGACCTCCCGATCGGACAGCGCGTGAAGGTCGAATACGCCGACTCGGTGCGGCTGGTGCCGATCGGCCGGTCGCGCCACCAGCTCACCGGCGTGCTGGTGGCTGATCCCGGTGACGTCGTGCAGCTGCGTCTCCCCACCGGTGACATCGCCTCGCTGCGTCGCGACGCACTCAAGCGGGCGTGGGTCAGTCGCGGCGTGTCCCGCCGCCGAAGCGCCTTCGCCACGGCGCTGTCGTTCGCCGCGACCGGCTACCTGCTGTCCAGTCGTCAATCTTGGCGCGGCAACGACGACAACACCACTCGTGACGCGCTGATCGGTGCTGCCGTCGGCGCCGGCATCGGCACCGCGGTTGGCCTCATCCGCCCGTTCGAAACCTGGAAGGGCGTGCGGCGCTGAACCACCGCTGAATCAGGGCGTCTTGGGCGTGAAATGGCCGAGGAACACGCGCTCCTGCGACGTCAGGCTGCGCTCGCCCTGGACCTCGATCTTGGTCAGGATCCGCTGCACCTCGTCCCGATTCAGTTCGTGCACCGCGGCGAGGTTCACGCTCTTCCAGTCCCCGATGGCGATGCTGTCGGCGGGTGGGCCGGCGAGCTTGGCCTGCCACTTCTCGGCCGGCAGGTTCTTCTGGATCCGCCGCAGGTAGAGCCACGCACCGAGGAATCCGCCGAGGTGGGCGAAGTGTGCGATGCCGCCACCGCCGGAAAGTCCGCCGTAGAGCGACACGACGGTCATGATCACCACCAGCACCCGTGCCTCCACCGGGATCACGCCCCAGATGAAGATGCGGTCGCGCGGATAGAACTTGGCGAACGCCAGCTGCACGCCGAACACCGCCCCGGAGGCACCCACGATCGGGGCGTACGGCGTCACGAGCCATGAGAGCAGCCCACCGGTGATGCCGGCGATCAGGTAGAGCCGGATGAATTGCGGTCCACCCAGCCGCAGCTCGACGCGGGGGCCGAAGAAGAACAGGCCGAGCATGTTGAACAGCACGTGGGTCAGGCCGGCGGTGCTGTGCGCGAACATGTAGGTGAACAGCGTCCAGGGCCGCTCGAGCAGCAGGGCGGGGACGAACGCCAGGTACTGCGTCGCGCCACGGAACGTGAGCTGGACGACGAAGACGAGGATGTTGGCGACGATCAGCCGGGTGACCCAGGGTGTCATGCCCGATCTTAACCCGCCAGCGAAGTCCTGGTGCCCGATCGCCGCCGCGCGGCCGGGCGATGCGCGTCAGCTCCGACCGCTGGCGTCGTCTTCCATGGCCCGCAGCAGCGGCTCCATCTCGTTGTCCATGCACGACGGGCAGATGCCGTGGCTGAGCCGCGTCCGGGTGTGGCGCGCGAGGTAACTCTCCACCGAGTGCCAGTAATTCTCGTCGTCCCGCACCTTCCGGCAGTACGAGCAGATCGGCATGATCCCCTGCAGCGTCTGCACCTCCGCCAGCGCCGCCTGCAGCTTCACCACCAGTGCCTCGCGCTCGGCTTCCGCCTCCTTGGCGGCGGTGACGTCACGGGCGACGGAGTAGATGGTGCGATGTGCGGCGTCGGGCGCGGCGTTCCAGCGCAGCCAGCGGTAGCCGCCGTCCTTGCACCGATACCGATTCTCGAACGAGAGCGCCCTGCCGCCCTGCCGCACCGCCTTGTTCTGTGCCAGCGTGCGCTCGCGGTCATCCGGGTGCACGAAGTCGATGAACGGCCGGTCCATCATCTCGGCACGGGCGAAACCGAGCGTGTGTTCCCATGCGGGATTGAGGCGCCGGAAGTAGCCGCTGTAGTCGAGATAGCAGAGCAGGTCGATCGACACGTCGAAGAAGCGCTGCTCGGCGGCGTCCACGGCGCGGGTGGTCTCACCGCGACTGAATGCCAGCTCGATCGTGCACTGCAATTCACGCGGCGAGAAGGGGCGCGTCAGGACACCATGAGTCACCGAGGCGCTGTCCGCGGCAGCCCACGTGGGTCCATGCGCGCCGAGGAACACGACCGGGATTCCCGCGTGCTGGCGCAGAGCGGCTCGCTCGGCCGCATCGGGCATCACGTCCCGGCTGGTGTCACAGAGCACGAGGTCGGCGACTGCGATGGCGGCCATCGCCTCTTCACAACTGACCGCGGTGCCGGCGATGCTGTAGCCGAGATGGACGATCGAGCGGCCAAGCTGCTGCTGGCTGGCGACGTCGCGTGCGACGATCACGATTCGGCGCGTATCCATCGATATCGATCGGTTCCCGCTGAGGTCCTGGGCCAGTGCGCGTGCTGCCGCGCTGACGTCCCGGCACGACCGGCCGGATGCGAACACTACTCACGCCAGCGCGCGCTCGACAGTATCGTGCACGCGTCCGCAATACCGGCCAGGCGACCGCCGCAGGGGATCGCCCGTTTCCTCCGACCGCGCGTGGCATGCTGCTGATCTATGGCGCAAATGGATACACCGGTCGGCTGATCGTGGAGGAGTGCGTCCGTCGCGGCATGCGCCCGATCATCGCGGGTCGCCGCGCCGACGCGCTGTCCACATTGGCGGCGGCACATGATCTCGACGTGCGCGTGGCGTCACTCGATGATCCGGCGGCGCTGCAGCAGATGCTGCAGGATGTGACGGTGGTGCTGCACGCGGCCGGACCGTTCTTCCGTACCAGCAAGCCGATGGTGCAGGCCTGCCTCGCCAGCAGCACGCACTATCTGGACATCACCGGCGAGATCGCGGTGTTCGAGGGCTGCAAGGCGCAGCACGACAAGGCGCGGGCCGCGGGGATCGTGATCATGCCGGGAGTCGGCTTCGACGTGGTGCCGACCGATTGCCTGGCGGCGCGGCTGTCGGAACAGCTGCGCGGTGCCGCGCTGCTGGAGCTGGCGTTCGCCGGTGGCGGCGGCTTCAGTCGCGGCACGCTGAAGACGATGGTGCTGGGCGCACCGCAGGGTGGTGCGATCCGGCAGGATGGCCGGATCGTGCGGGTGCCCGCAGCCTGGAAGACGCAGGTGATTCCGTTTCGCGACCGCGCGCGCACGGCAGTCACGATTCCGTGGGGCGACGTGTCCACCGCGCACTGGTCCACGAAGATTCCCACCATCCACACCTACCTCGCACTGCCACCGTCGGCGGTGCGTGCGATGCGCATGATGCGACTGGCCAGCCCACTGCTGGCGCTGCCGGTAGTGCAACGGGTGGTGGAAGCGCAGATCGACCGCCGCGTGGACGGCCCCAACGCCACGCAGCGCGCCACGGCGCGCATGCATATCTGGGGACGCGTGACGCACGCCGATGGACGCTTGGTGGAAGGCACCGCCGAGACACCCGAGGGATACCGACTGACCGCGATGGCGGCGGTGGAAAGCGCGCACCGTGTGCTCGGGAATCCCCCACCGCCGGGCTATCATACGCCCTCCTCGGCATTCGGTGCGGGCTTCCTGGAGTCGTTGCCGGAATGCGAGATCTTCATCCTGCGCTGATGCGGACCGGCGCGCGCAATGTGTCGCGCTGTGGACGGTGCGACTTCAGCGTGCCCGACGTCTTCCTGATCTCGTCATGAGTCTTTCCGTGAATCGTCTCCACCAGCTTGGTGTGATCGTCGCCGTCCTCGGTTCCGTCACGGCCGGGGCGCAGGAGCGGCCACGGGCACGCGACCTCGGCATCGTGATTGGCACTGCCGCCCCGGGGCCGCTGAACGCGATCACCGACGTGCGTGGCGTGCGCGTGGGTCACGCGACGGTGAGCCGCGGTGACTCGGTGCGGACCGGCGTCACGATCGTGTTTCCACATGACGGCAACCCGTTCGAGAGCCGCGTGCCGGCGGCGGTGGTGGTGGGCAACGGGTTCGGCAAGCTGGTCGGCTCGACGCAGCTGACCGAGCTCGGTGAACTGGAGACGCCGATCGCGCTCACCTGCACGCTGTGTACGTGGCGCGTGGCGGAGAGCATGGCGAGCTGGATGCTGAAGCAACCGCGCATGCAGAACGTGCGCTCGATCAATCCGGTGGTGGGCGAGACCAACGACGGCTGGGCGCTGAACAACATCCGATCGATGCCGGTCACCGATGCCGACGTGGTGCACGCGATCACCAGCGCCAGTGGCGGGCCGGTGGCCGAGGGCGCGGTGGGTGCCGGCACCGGCACGGTGGCCTTCGGCTGGAAAGGCGGCATCGGCACCAGCTCACGGGTGGTGGCGCGCGGCGGCTGGACGGTGGGCGTGCTGGTGCAGTCGAACTTCGGCGACTGGGCCGACTTCGTGGTGCAGGGCGCTCCGGTGGGCCGCGAGATTGGACGATCGGGTGTGACGCCGAATCGCGACAAGGGTGCGAGCGGCTCGATCGTGGTGGTGATCGCGACCGATGCGCCGCTCTCCGATCGCAGCCTTCGCCGGCTGGCCAGTCGCGCCTTGCTCGGCATCGGCCGCACGGGCGGCTACGCCTCGAACGGATCGGGTGACTACGTGATTGCGTTCTCCACGCATCCGGCGGTGCGGCGGGTGGGCGTCGCGGGATCGTCGGGCACGCCGCCGGACTCGGTGCGTGCGCTGGACCTGGGCAACGAAGCCGCCGGCGCGCTGTTCGAGCCGGCGGTCGATGCCACGGTGGAGGCGATCTACAACTCGCTCTTCCGCGCCACCACGCAGCAGGGTGCCTTCGCGCGCGTGGAGGCGATGCCGATCGAGGACGTGCAGCGGATCCTGGGGAAGTACGGCATTACCGGCCGTCGCTGACGGCCGGTGACACGCGCGGTCAGCGCGTCGGGGTAACCTTCCAGATCTCACCGCCATCGGTGGCGACGTACAGGTTGCCGTCAGGGCCCTGCGTCAGGCCGCGATACCGTGCCGACGGCAGACCAGATGGCGAGGTCCCCTGTCCGACGCCCGCATCGTCGAGCTGCAGGATGTCGAGTCGTGTGCCGCCCATGATGCCGACGGCGAGACGACCGTTCCATGCCCCCCACTGTTCACCGTTCAGGAACAGCGCGGGACCGGTGCCCTGTGACGAGCCGTTGTTGGTCCAGGCCGGCCGCATCGCATTCGGAAAGCGCTGCAGGTCCGTCATCGGCATGGTGGTGGGATTACCGGCGTAGCCGCAATAGCCGTCGGCGCAGTTCAGCGATGGCCGCTCCTTCGGATCCCAGCCACCGTTGCCACCGGCGCGCAGTGCCGTGACTTCGTCGCTGTGATTGGGGCCGTGCTCCGAGATGAACGGCACGCCGCTGCCGGGCCGGAAGTCGATGCCCTGCACGTTGCGGTGCCCGTAGGTGAAGATGCGCGGATCGTAACCGGCGGGCGGATTGTTGCCGGGCGCGGCGGCACCGTCGGTCGTCACCCGCAGCACCTTGCCACCGAGCAGCGTGGGGCTCTGCGGAATGTTGGCGTTGTGGTTGTCACCGGTGGTCACGTAGAGCAGCCGGTCGGGACCGAAGCGAAGGCGGCCGCCGCTGTGCGCACCCGCACCACCATGCGCGTTGCCGACGTGCTTGAACGCGATGTCGGTGATGATGTCGGTGCGTGCCGACGCGGTGCGCAGGTCCGGGCTCAACACCAGCCGCACCACGTGGTTGGTGCGTGGCGTGGTCTGCGTGGAGGCCATGTACACGTACACGCGACGATTGGTGGCGAAGTCGGGGTCGAGCGCCACGCCGTGCACGCCGCTCTGGCCCTCGCAGGCGAGGTCGGGTGCGACCAGCGCCGAGCCCGCGGTGCCGAACGGTCGGACGATGCTGCCATCCGCCAATCGCACCGACAGGCCACGGCACTTCTCGGTGTAGAGCATCGCGCCATCGGACGTGAACGCGATGTCCCATGGCCCGCTCAAGCCGGAGAGCACCACGGATCGCGAGAGCGTCGGCACGGTCAGCGTGGGCTGGCCGGGGCTGGATGGATCGCCGGTACCGGCGGTTTGTGACGAGCAGGCGCCAAGGAGGGCGACCGCAACCGGGAGCACGAAGCTCGTGGCGGAGAATGAAGGCATTCTGGATGATACCACGCCACGCACCGTGAGTTGCAGGGTGCGGCGGACGTGACCGCCAGCGTCTCGGACGGCGTGTATCGTGCGTACCCGGCTCCTGCGAGCATCACCCGATGCAATGCAGGTGTCCCGCAGATGCAGGTGAGCGATGCAGGTCTGGCAGCTGACGAAGGACGTGGTGAACAAGGCCCTGGACGACAAGGTGCTGCGGCTCAGTGCGGCACTGTCGTATTACTCGATCTTCTCGCTGGCGCCGCTGGTCCTCATCGCGATCTCGGTGGCTGGCACCGTGTTCGGCGAGGAGGCGGCGAGCGGATTGCTGGCCAGCAGCCTGCGCTCGAGCATCGGTGCCAGCGCCGCCGATGCGGTGCAGGAGATGGTGCTGCGCACGCGGAAGCCGAGCGACAACCTGATCGCGTCGATCACGGGCGTGCTGGTGCTGATCCTCGGTGCCACCGGCGTCTTCGGCCAGCTGCAGGACGCGCTGAATACGGTCTGGAGCGTGCAGCAGAAGCCGGGCCGCGTGATCCGCACGCTGCTGCGTGATCGCTTCCAGTCGTTCTCGATGGTGCTCGGGGTGGGCTTCCTGCTGCTGACCTCCCTGATCCTCACCACCGGGTTGCAGATCGCCAGTGACATGATCTCACGCGTGGTGCCGGTGCCGGCCCTCTTCTGGAGCCTGCTGAGCAGCGTGATCTCGTTCCTGGTGGTGGCGGCGCTCTTCGGCGCGATCTTCCGCGTGCTGCCCGACGTGGAGATCGAGTGGCGCGACGTGCGCTTCGGGGCGCTGGTGACGGCGTTCCTGTTCGTGCTCGGCAAGATCGTGCTCGGCTGGTATCTCGGGCGCGAGGCGACGACCTCCGTCTACGGCTCGGCGGGCTCACTGGTGCTGATCCTGCTGTGGGTCTACTACTCGTCGCTGATCCTGTTGCTCGGTGCCGAGATCACCGAGGTCCACGCGCGCAGTCGAGGCCGCGCGATCCGTCCCAGTGACGGTGCGGTGCGCGTGTCGCGGACGGTGGAAGCCGTGCCCGATGGCGTGACGCCTGTCTCGTCCGAACGCGTTGCTTCGTCTGCCTAGTTCTTGCTCGACGACGACGTCGGCGGCGTCTGGTGCGTGATACAAAAAGTGTTCACGCGGGGGGCGCGGGGGACGCGGGGGGCTCCGTGCGGGCTAGTCGCGGCGTCTCGCGTGTCTGTGGGTTTTTTTGTCAACTGCTAGCGTGGGGTCATGGCAAGGCGAGGTGCGGACTGAGCCAACTCACACGAAGTAAGCCTATAGTGTCACGTCGTGATGCATCCGATGGCTGACAGAACGGCTCTACCTAGAAGAACACGTGCTGTGCAAGTCTCCGATAGCACACTCCATGCGCACGAAACCTCACGCATGCACGGAGCCCCCCGCGTTCCCCGCGGCCCCCGCGTGAACACTTTTTCGCGATGCACGGAACTCAAAGAGATGTCGTTGTGATGCAACAACGCATGTCGCTGCAGGGCTTCAGCGATGAACGCACGGCAGCGACATGCACCTCAGTGCAGAGAGCGTGCGCGGTTTCGTCCGGGCAGTCAGTCCGCAGCGTGCGCGACGGTGCGTGTGCGGCACTCGATGTGCGGTGCATTGTCGGTGTCACACGATCGCCGTCACGCCACGCTGCGCGGCGGACCTTCGCCTTGCTCGACCATTCAGGCTCCTGAGGGAGTGCGTCATGGCAGAACTGCATGTGGAACGAAAGAAGCGCTCGAATACGCTGTGGATCGTGATCGGCATCCTCATCGTGGCGCTGATCGCCTGGATGGCGACACGCGGGGATGACGTGAACCGCGTCCCGACCACCGAAGGGACCACCACTGGCGCACTGCCGGCAACGACTGTCGCGGTGCCATTTCTCCTGTATACCTGAGGCCTGCATCGATGGCAGATCATGACCGCAACGCACACGAAGCCCGCGTCTCGCTGGGTGACAACGACTCCCTGAAGACCACCGCGGCGGGACAGCTGGTGCACCTCGACGACCTCGACGATTTCAAGATCGTCGAAGGCGAGCCCGACATCCGTGGCTGGGATGTGCGCGGCACGGACGGCAACAAGCTCGGTGAGGTCGCCGACCTGCTGGTCGACACCGCCGCCATGAAGGTGCGCTACATCGAGGTCAAGCTCGACAAGGACGTGGCCAACGACGTCGGCCGCTCGCACGACCTGCGTGCGCACGACATCACGGACGCCACCATGCGGGCCGAGGGATTGCTGGACAAGAAGGACGAATACCGGACCGATGCCACCGATGCCGGTCGCTTCGTGCTGATCCCGATCGGCGTCGCTCGCCTGGACGACGACGAGGATGACGTGATCCTGGACGCGCATGCGTCGCAGCTGGTCGGCATTCCCGCCTATCGCCGCGAGAGCAACGACCTCACGCGTGATTACGAGAACGAGGTGGTGCGTGGCTACGCCGCCCGTACCGACGCGACACCCGACAACGACGTGATGCGCGCTGCCGTGCCGTCGGATGCGCAGCCGAACGCGCGCGACACCTTCTACGAGGATCGTTCTTTCGACGACCGGTCGTTCTTCGGCAGTCGCCGCCGCGGTCGTGACGATGACGCCTACTTCACCCGGGCCGACGAGGATGAGCGTGCCCGCAACCGTCAGTCCGGCGATCGCGCCATCAATGCGCGGAACGACGACCTGATCGACAACCGACCACTGCGAGAAGAGCTGGATCGCTGATCAGGTGATCCGGTGACGACCGAAGCCCGGCGCGCATCCGAGGATGGCGCCGGGCTTCGTCGTGTGCGCGGGTGTCAGCGTGCGGGGCAGAGCGCGTCGTGGGCGACCGAGGTCATCGAGCCGCCCATGACGGTGCCGAACGCCGGCGTGCCCGGCGTGTTGTGGCTGGCGATGCGTCGCCACGTCGTGTCGCCGAAGTACCAGTTCTCCAGCACCTTCACCTGCCGGCGACTGCAGTCGAGGGTGAGCCGGGTGCGCGAGCTCCACCAGTCACCGCCCGGCGCGCGCACCGCCTTCGCGAAGCGGACGCGCACCGTGGCCGACACCGCGCTGCCGTCGCGCTTCACCGTCCGCTGCTCCACCAGCACCGGGTTGCCGGCCGCCGTGCGCCCGATCTCCCGCAGCGCCTGGGCCCCGGCCACCGGTGCCGTCGCGAACAGTGTCGCGCCGACGACAGCGGCGCTGGCGATCGCGCGGCGCAGGTGGTGGGTCACGTCAGCTTGTCGAGCATCGGTTGCGTGATCAGCACCGTGCCCTTGTCGGTGCGACGGAAGCGCTGCGCATCGAGCACCGGATCCTCACCCACCACCAGGCCCGGCGGGATCACCACCCCACGATCGATCACCACGTTGCGCAGGCGGGCGCCGCGGCCGATGTCCACGTACGGCTGCACCACCGCACCATCGAGGAAGGCGTAGGAGTGCGCCTTGACGCCGGTGAAGAGCAGCGACTTCTGCAGCTGCGCGCCGGAGACGATGCAGCCGCCGCTCACCAGCGAGTTCACCGCCAGGCCGCGGCGCGTCTCGTCGTTGTGCACGAACTTGGCCGGTGCGGTGATCTCGCCGTAGGTCCAGATCGGCCAGTTGTGATCGTACAGGTCCAGCGACGGCACGACGGTGGTGAGGTCGATGTTCGCCTCCCAGTAGGCGTCGATGGTGCCGGCGTCGCGCCAGTACGCCTCACCCTCGCTGGCTGCGCGCACGCACGACTGGCTGAAGCGGTGCGCCACCGCCTTCCCCTGCTCCACCACGTACGGGATGATGTCCTTGCCGAAGTCGCGCGTCGAACCCTCGAGGGCGGCGTCGCGGCGCAGCAGCTCGAACAGGAACTCCGTCTTGAAGACGTAGATGCCCATGCTCGCCAGCGCCATGTCGGGATTGCCGGGAATGCCCGGTGGATCGGCCGGCTTCTCGAGGAAGGTGACGATGCGATCGGTCTCGTCCACGTGCATCACGCCGAAGCCGGTGGCTTCCATGCGCGGCACCTCGAGGCAGCCGATTGTGACGTCGGCATTCTGGTCCACGTGCTGCTGCAGCATCAGCTCGTAGTCCATCTTGTAGATGTGGTCACCGGCGAGGATGACCATGTATTCGGGGCCGTAGGCCTCGATGATGTCGATGTTCTGGAACACCGCGTCGGCCGTGCCGTCGTACCACTGCGTCTCGCTCACGCGCTGCGAGGCGGGAAGGATGTCGAAGCTCTCGTTGCGCTCGGGCCGCAGGAAGTTCCAGCCGCGCTGCAGGTGGCGGATCAGGCTGTGCGCCTTGTACTGCGTGGCCACGCCGATGCGACGGATGCCGGAGTTGAGCGCATTCGACAGGGCGAAGTCGATGATGCGCGTCTTGCCCCCGAAGTAGACGGCCGGCTTGGCGCGCCGGTCGGTGAGCTCGTACAGGCGCGACCCGCGACCTCCGGCCAGCACGTAGGCCATGGCGGTTCGTGCGATGGTGCCGGATCGATGTGCTGTCGTCATCACTGGGTGCTCGAGATCGGGAAGGGCTCTGGCCGTGGTGCGTGATATTGGTCGCCGGTCCACGAAGGCGGTAGGGCAATGGAGCGCGAGGTTCGGGTGGCCGCCCGGTGCAGTGGCGATGCTGGCGCCCCCGGTGCATTGTGCCGGTGATCGCCCGGACCTCGAGTCGCGGTCCCGTCCTGCCTCCGTCCGACGCCCGAGCGCGCATGAACGTCCTCTTCGTGGCTGCCGAAGTCGCCCCCCTGATCAAGACCGGTGGCCTGGCCGACGTGGCTGGTGCCTTGCCGGCCGCGCTGCGGGCGATCGGCCACGACGTGCGTGTGGTGATGCCGTACTACCGTCAGCTGCGCGACCGCGGCATCGGGGTGAACGGGCCGATCGCCGGCACCTTCCTGCCCATCGGCGAGCAGGCGGAAGAGCTGCGCGTCTGGCAGGCGTCGGATGCCGCCGTGCCGACCTACCTGCTCGACATCCCGGCTGCATTCGAGCGCGGCAGCATCTACGGTGATGGCGATGACAACCGGCGCTTCACGCTGTTCTCGCGCGGTGTGCTGGCCCTGATGCAGCACCTGCGCGAAGTGACCAACTGGCAGCCCGACGTGGTGCACACCCACGACTGGCACGCCGCACTCGTCGCCAACTACATCCAGACCAATCACGCCTACACCTTCGGCCACATCGCGTCGGTGTTCACGATCCACAACCTGCAGTACCAGGGCCAGTTCACCCCCGAGACCCTCGGCGTGACAGGCCTCGGCGAGCGCGGGCTGATCGAGAACGGCATGGGGCCCGGCACCGCCGGCACGTTCAACTTCATGGCCCGCGGCATCGTCTACAGCGACGTGGTCACCACCGTCAGCCCGACCTACGCGCAGGAGATCCTGACCGGCGAGTACGGCGAACGCCTGGATGGCCTGCTGCGCAGCCGCGGTGATCGCGTGACTGGCATCCTCAACGGCATCGATGCCGACGCGTTCGATCCCGCCACCGATCGCAACCTGGCGGCGACCTACGACGCGGATGACCTGTCGCCGAAGGCCACCTGCAAGCGCGCGCTGCAGGTGGAGATGGGACTGACGCCCAGCGACACCCGCCCATTGCTCGGCATCGTGTCGCGGCTGGTGGAGCAGAAGGGGCTCGACCTGCTCGACGCCGCCATTCCGTGGCTGATGCTGCAGACCGATGCCCAGCTGGTGGTGCTGGGCTCGGGCCAGCCGTACCTGCAGGACGCGATGCAGCGCCATGCCGCGGCACATCCCGGTCGCATCGGCGTGCGGCTCGGCTTCGACGCCGGATTGGCGCAGCGGATCTACGCCGGCAGCGACGGGTTCCTGATGCCGTCGCGATTCGAACCGTGTGGCCTGGGGCAGATGATCGCGCTGCGCTACGGCAGCGTGCCGATCGTCCGCGCGACGGGAGGCCTGAACGACACCGTGCGCGAAGGCTGGGACGGCAACGGATTCGTCTTCCACCAGTACGAACCGCGGCACTTCATCGATGCCATCGATCGTACGCTGCTGGCCTATCGTGACGCGGAGAGCTGGGCCATCCTGCGCGAGCGTGGCATGCGCGAGGACAACTCGTGGGTGCACGCGGCTGAGCAATACGCCGGAGTATACGAGTGGGCGCGCAGCATTCGTCGGGGTTAGCCGGCGTGATGCGGCGCCAGCGCACCCTGTTCGCGGGCGCGATCGCCGCGATGTGCACGCTCGCGCCCGTGGTCGCGGCGCAGGTGTCGCCACGCACGCTGGTGACGCGGGCCATCGCCGCAGCCGGCGGTGCGCGTGCTGCGCGCGCCGCCAGCGCCATCGAGTGGAGCGGATCGGCCACGGTACACGCGGGTGGGCGCACGGTGGAGATTCGTGGTCGCTGGCGCGTCGCTCCCGACACCGCCGTCTCGACCACCTGGATGGCCTCGCAGGACAGCTCGGCGGCGCGCAGCTTGGTGGTGGCCGGTGAACGCGGCTGGCTGGTGCGCGCCGGGACTGCGACAGCGATGCCGGCCGACATGCTGACCGAGGAGCGGCACCAGTTTCATCTCTATGAACTCCTGCGACTGGTGCCGCTGCTCGAGTCGCCGCTGACGCTGGAAGGTGCGCCGCCCGACTCGGCGGGCAATGCGGCGGTGCTGGTGCGTAGTCCGGACTACCCCGACGTGACGATGTACTTCGACGCCGCGCACCGTCTGGTGCGGATGGTGACCACGTTCGCGGCGCCGGGCGGTGCGCTGGGGGCGCGACAGGAGTTGCGACTCACCGGCCAGGTGCGCGTGGGCGGGTTCCGCTGGTTCCGACAGCTCGACATCCGACGTGACGGCCAGCCGTATTTCACGCTGCGGATCGATCGCGCACATCGAGCGACGGGACTGCTCACCGAATGGCTCCGGTTGGCCGGCGTGCCGCCAGCCTGAGCATCGCGCGTCCGCCTGCGATGGTCGCGAGCGGTCGGTTACTCTTCGCCCGTGCCTCTCCCCACCCGTTCCCGCGAAGTTCGATGATCACCCTCGGCATCGACATCGGCACCTCGGGGGTGAAGGTGGCGCTGGTGGATCATGCGGCAGCGGGCGACGATCGCGTGATCGGCAGCGCCAGCCAGCCGCTCACCGTGCAGCGACCGCAGCCGGGGTGGAGCGAGCAGGATCCGGAGAGCTGGTGGCAGGCCACGCTCGCCTGCGGTGATGCACTGCGTGCGTCGCATCCCGCAGCGATGGCGGAGTGCACGGCGATCGGACTCTCGGGACAGATGCACGGTGCCACGCTGCTGGATCGCGACGGTGACGTCCTGCGCCCGTGCATCCTCTGGAACGACGGCCGCAGCACCGCCCAGTGCGCCGAGTTCGAGTCGGCGTGGCCGGCCTCGCGAGAGGTGACCGGCAATCTGGCGATGCCTGGTTTCACCGCACCGAAGCTGCTCTGGGTGCGGACGCACGAGCCGGCGCTGTTCGCGCAGGTCGCCACGGTGCTGCTGCCGAAGGCGTACGTACGCTGGCGGCTCTGCGGTGAGGCGATCGAGGAGATGTCCGACGCCAGCGGCACGTTGTGGCTGGATGTGGCCAGGCGCCGCTGGAGTGACGACGCGCTCGCTGCGTGCGGGCTGACGACGGCACGGATGCCGCGACTGGTGGAAGGGAGTGCGCCAGCCGGCCAGCTGCACCGCGACATCGCCGCACGCTGGGGCATGCGTGGCCAGCCGCTGATCGCTGGTGGAGCCGGCGACAATGCGGCGGGAGCCGTGGCGGTCGGTGCCACCGGGGCCGGCGACGCGTTCGTGTCGCTCGGCACGTCGGGCGTGTTGTGGTGCACCACCGCCGCGTTCGCGCCCAACACGGCGCACGCGGTGCACGCCTTCTGTCACGCGGTGCCGAACACCTGGCACCAGATGGGTGTGCTGCTGAACGCTGCGTCGTGCCTCGAATGGTGGACCGGCATCTGTGGCCGCGATGCGCCGTCGCTGCTGGCCGAGCTGCAGGACGATGCGCGGACCACCGCGCGGTTCGCGCCGTACCTCACCGGTGAGCGCACGCCGCACAACGACACGCTGGTCCGCGCCGGATTTCTTGGCATGGATGCCGCGCACACCCGCGCCGACCTGACGCTGGCCGTGTTGGAGGGCGTGTGCTACGCGATGCGCGATGCACAGCAGTCGCTGGCCGCGGCCGGCACCCACATCGCCGAAGCCGACATCCTCGGTGGCGGCGCACGTTCCGCATTCTGGTGTCAGCTGATGGCCGACGTGCTCGGTATTCCGCTGCACATGGTCACGCAGGGTGAGATGGGCTGTGCGGTGGGTGCGGCTCGTCTGGCGGCGATGGCCACCCTGGGCGGTGGCGCCGACGTGGTGGCACAGGTGGCCGCGAAGCCGACACGAGTGGGCACCTGCCTCCCGCGCGCCGGGCAGGTCGCGCGACACGCCGATCAGCATGCGCAGTGGCAGTCGCTGTATCGTCATGCGAGCCAGTTCCGGCTGCAGAACTCCTGAGCTCCGACCCTTCGTCCCCACGTCCATGGCCGCCTCGAAGAAGTCGCCCGGCACGAGCTCCGGTGTCGGCCAGTGGTTCCGCCTCACCGAGCCGCTCCGCTACGAAGGCGCCACGTTCCGCCCCACCGCGCGCACACCGTTCGGCTATCGCTGGTACGAGCCGGATCGTGAGGTGCTGGGCCGCCGCATGGAGGATCACCTGCGGTTCGCCGTCTGCTGGTGGCACTCGCTGGCCTGGAGCGGCACCGATCCGTTCGGTGGCGAGACCTTCAATCGCCCGTGGCATGCCGCCGGTGGCGACCCGATGCGCCAGGCGGAGATGAAGGTGGACGTCGGCTTCGAGCTGTTCCGGTTGCTCGGCGTGCCGTACTTCACCTTCCACGACCGTGACGTGGCGCCGGAAGGTGCGACGCTGCGCGAGACGAACGCCAACCTGCACATGGTCGGTGACCTGCTGGCGCGGAAGATGGAGGAGACCGGCGTCGAGCTGCTGTGGGGCACCGCCAACCTCTTCTCGCACCGCCGCTACATGGCGGGAGCGGCCACCAATCCCGACCCGATGGTCTTCGCCTACGCCGCCGCACAGGTGAAGACGGCGATGGAGCTGACGCACACGCTCGGTGGCGCCAACTACGTGCTCTGGGGCGGTCGCGAAGGCTACGAGACGCTGCTCAACACGGACCTCAAGCGCGAGTGGGCACAACTCGGCCGGTTCCTCAACATGGTGGTGGAGCACAAGTACGCGATCGGCTTCGAGGGCACGATCCTGATCGAGCCCAAGCCGTGCGAACCCACCAAGCACCAGTACGACTACGACGTGGCCAGCGTGTACGCCTTCCTGCAGGCGCATGGGCTGGAGACGGAAGTGAAGGTCAACATCGAGCAGAATCACGCCGTGCTGGCCGGCCACAGTTTCGAGCATGAGATCGCGCTGGCGAATGCGCTGGGCATCTTCGGCTCGATCGACATGAACCGCGGTGACGAGCTGCTGGGCTGGGACACCGACCAGTTCCCGAACAACCTGCCACAGCTGGTGCTGGCGATGCACGAGATCATACGCGGCGGGGGCTTCACCACCGGTGGCATCAACTTCGACGCCAAGCTGCGCCGCCAGTCGATCGATCCCGACGACCTGATCGCGGCGCACGCCGGCGCGATGGACCTCTGCGCCCGCGCGCTGTTGGTGACCGAGCGCATGATGGCCGACGGTGCGCTGGAACTCGCGCTGCAGGAGCGCTACGCGGCCTGGGATGTGGGTGACGGCAAGGCGATCATGCGTGGCCGCCGCACGCTGGCCAGCCTGGCCGCGATGGTGGAGAAGAAGGGCATCGAACCACAGCCGGTATCGGGGCGTCAGGAACGCCTCGAGAACCTGGTCAACAGCTACCTCTGACGCAGCACAGGAGAACGATTCGTGCCGACGAACATCAAGGGTCCCGGGGTCTTCCTCGCGCAGTTCGCGGGAGACGCGGCACCATTCGACACCTGGGATGGCATCACCAAGTGGGCCGCGGGCCTCGGCTTCACCGGCGTGCAGATCCCGGCCTGGGATGCGCGTTTCATCGACCTGAAGAAAGCCGCGTCGTCGAAGACGTATTGCGACGAGCTGGCCGGCGTGGCGCGCGCCAACGGCGTCGAGATCACGGAGCTGGGCACGCACCTGCAGGGACAGCTGGTGGCGGTGCATCCGGTGTACGACGAGGCGTTCGACGCGTTCGCCCCCGACACGGTGAAGGGCAATCCGAAGGCGCGACAGAAGTGGGCGGTGCAGCAGCTGATGTGGGCCGCGAAGGCCTCACACAATCTCGGCCTGACGTCGATGGCGAGCTTCAGCGGTGCGCTGGCGTGGCCCTACCTCTACCCGTGGCCGCAGCGACCGGCCGGGCTGGTGGAGACGGCGTTCGACGAACTGGCGAAGCGCTGGCGTCCGATCTTCGACGCCTTCGACGCCGCCGGTTGCGACGTGGCCTTCGAGCTGCACCCCGGTGAGGACCTGTTCGACGGTGAGACGTTCGAGATGCTGCTGGATCGCGTGGATGGCCATGCGCGCTGCAAGATCAACTACGATCCGTCGCACTTTCTGCTGCAGCAGCTCGACTACCTCGAGTTCATCGACTTCTACCACGAGCGCATCAGCTCCTTCCATGTGAAGGATGCCGAGTTCCGGCCGAATGGCAGGCAGGGTGTGTATGCCGGCTTCCAGCCGTGGATGAAGCGCGCCGGCCGCTTCCGCTCTCTCGGCGACGGGCAGGTGGACTTCAAGGCGATCTTCTCCAAGCTGGCCGAATACGACTACGCCGGCTGGGCGGTGCTGGAGTGGGAATGCTGCCTGAAGCATCCGGAGCAGGGCGCCGCCGAGGGCGCGACGTTCATCCGCGACCACATCATCCGTGTCACCGAAAAGGCGTTCGACGACTTCGCCGGCGCCGACACCAACCCGAAGCAGCTGAAGCGGATGCTCGGCCTGTGATCAGCCCGGCGACAGACTTTCACATGGGGACGACAGCGTGGCGATAGAAGCGAAGTCCGGTGCTGCAGCCAGTGGCTCGCGCCGGATCCGTCTGGGTATGGTGGGTGGTGGCGAGGGCGCGTTCATCGGTGGGGTGCACCGCTTCGCCGCGCGCATCGATGACCAGTTCGAGCTGGTGGCCGGCGCGCTGGCCTCGAGCCCCGAGAAGGCGCAGCGTTCGGGTGAGGCACTCGGCCTCGCCGCCGATCGCATCTACAGCGATTTCGCGGCCATGGCGCAGGCGGAGTCGGCGCAGGCCGATGGCATCGAAGCGGTGGCGATCGTCACGCCCAACCACATGCACGCGCCGGTGGCTGAGGCGTTCCTGAACGCCGGCATCCACGTCATCTGCGACAAGCCGCTCGCCACCACGTCCAAGGATGCGAAGCGGCTGCACGCGATGGCGGTGAAGAAGGACCTGCTGTTCGCCGTCACCTACAACTACACCGGCTACCCGATGGTGCGGCAGGCGCGTCTGATGGTGCGCGAGAAGCTGCTCGGCGACATCCGCGTGGTGCAGGTCGAGTATCCGCAGGACTGGCTCACCGACAACATCGAGAAGGAGGGCCAGAAGCAGGCGGGCTGGCGCACCGATCCGGCGAAGGCGGGACTTGGCGGGTGCATCGGTGACATCGGCACGCATGCCTATCAGCTGGCTGATTACGTCACCGGCATCGAAGTCACGGAGCTGCTGGCGGAGCTGACGGCGTTCGTGCCGGGTCGTCGTCTCGACGACAACGCGCACGTCATGCTGCGCTACGCCAACGGCGCTCGCGGCACGCTCTGGGCCAGCCAGGTGGCGCCGGGCAACGAGAACAACCTCCGCCTGCGCATCTACGGCAGCAAGGGTGGGCTCGAGTGGCGACAGGAGCACCCCAACCAGCTGCTCTGGTCACCGTTCGGCCAGGCCACGCAGGTGATCTCGCGCGGCACCGGCGCCGCGGGTGCGGACGCGGCGCGTGTGACGCGCATTCCGTCAGGACATCCGGAAGGGTACCTGGAAGCCTTCGCCACGCTCTACAGCGAGATCGGACACGCACTGCGCAGCCGGCGGAAGAAAGGCCCCAAGCTGGACAAGGCCGTGCAATTCCCGACGGTGGTGGATGGCGTGAAGGGCGTGGCGTTCGTGGAGGCGGTGGTGGCGTCGTCGACCAAGGGCGGGCGCTGGGTGAAGCTGCCCGCGCGCTGAGTCAGTCGATCTTCTCGAGATAGGCGCGACCAGCGTCGGTCAGCGCGACAGCGTCCACCAGCTCGTACATCGCACCCGGTGTGCGGGCTGGCCGCGGGGTGCCGGCGGTGATCAGGCCGCGGTTCCGCATCGCCATCAGGTGCTCCACCAGCATGTCGAACGCCTCGCCACCGTCGTCGCTGCGACGTGGTGCGGAGAACGACACCTCACCGCGCGCGATGCGACGGAGCAGGGCACGCTGCGCCGCCTCCATCCCCGTGTCGCCGGGAATGAACTCGGGGTCCACGTTCACGGGGTGTGTCTCCCACTCCACGTCGGGCTCGCGACCGATCAACCCCACGCGGTCGGTCCACACACGGAGCCAGACCACGCCCGTGCCACCGAGCTGCGTGTCCTCCACCTCGCAGCGGAACTGCGCCGTGCGCTCGGTATTGCGGAACAGCTTCGGGGCGAAGCGGAACGTGCCGAACCAGCTGGTGCGGATGCTGACCACCTTGTAGCCATGCTCGCGCAGCCAGGCTTCGGCGATGGAGCGTGCGGCATTGTGCAGCCAGCGCTCGCGCCAGATGCCGGCGCCCATCGCCACCGCGAAGATGAAGATGTACAGCGGAGGGATCTTCATGGTGCTGGAGCGGGCATCCGTCGCACCAGATCGGCGGTGGTCTGCAGCAAGCCGTCCAGCGCGGCGCGGTCCAGGAACCGGCCACGCTGCACGAGCGCGAAGATGCCGCGTGTGGCCGTGATGTCGTCGAGCGGATTGCGATCGAGGATCAGCAGGTCTGCGGCCTTGCCGCGTGCCACCGTCCCGTGACGGGCGGTGCGTCGCAAGAACGTGGCGCCGTTGATGGTCGCACCACGGATCGCCTGCAACGGCGTGAGTCCGGCCTTCACCAGCAATTGCAGCTCGTCGTGCAGCCCGATGCCCGGATAGTCGAACGAGTTCAGGAATCCGGCGTCGGTGCCGGCGAGGATCAGCACGCCGGCCGCCTGCAACATCGGCAGCCTAGCGCTGGTGAAGTCGTAGTTGCGGTGCCGTCGCGCGATGGCTGCGGCATCCGCCTGCGCAGCGCGCGTCACGCGACCCTGATAGGTGGCCTGGAGCCCCGGCCCGATGTAGCGGAGATACGCGTCATTCGCGTGTGTCTCCGTGTCCAGCCACGCCAGCGTTCGACTGATGTTGAGCGTCGGCGTGATCGCCGTGCCGCGCGCCGCCATCAGGCGGTAGGTCGCCATCGCCGTCGCCGAGTCGAAGGCGGCGATCACGTCGGTCGGTGTCGGTCGTCCCTCGCGCTCGGCACCGGCGCGCACGGCGTACGACAGGTGTTCGATGGAGCCGAGGCCGAGGGCGATGGCTTCGCGCACCGGCACCGCGGCGGGAATGTGTGCCGACGTGCGCATCCCGCGCCGCGCCGCCTCACCGAGCGCGTATCGGAAGAGGTCGGGCTTGAGCGTGTTGTCGGTGAGCTTCACGAAGTCCACCCGCATCGCCTGCAGTGCGGTGAGCGCACTGTCCACGCCGGCGCGAGTATCGATCTCCAGGTCGCCTGGCCACACCGAGGCGAGGCCTTCGATCTTGGGACCGGAGGTGAAGATCGTCGGACCATCCATCAGCCCCTTCGCCACCGAATCGCGCCAGGCCAGCACGCTGCCCGGCAGGTCACCCGCGGCATCCCGCACCGCCACGATCCCGTGGGCCGTGTAGAGCGGTAACAGGGCGCGGTTCTCCGCGATCAGCGCCGGACCACCGCCGAAGTGCACGTGCATGTCCCACAGCGCCGGCAGCACGTAGCGACCGCCGGCGTCCACCGTGCGCGTCGCGCGCAGGCCGGCTCCGATGCCGCGCCCGCCGATGGCGACGATGGTGTCGCCGCGCATCGCGATCGATTGGCCCGCCGTGATGCGGCCGCTCACCACGTCGATGATGCGGGCGTTGGTGACCAGCAGGTCGACCGCTCGACGCTGCGCACCGGCCGTCGTGGCGAGGACGAGGGCAACGGTGCTGGTCAGCGCGTGGCGCCAGCCGGGCAATGTGATCATGGTCCGGACCGTGGAGGGAGGAAGCGGAAACATGGCGGCGCGGCGCGCACGGGTGAATGCCCGCAGGGGCCTCGCTGCCCCCTCCGTGGCCGGACAGTATCTTGGCAGCATGCAGCAGATCGTGGACTTCATCCTCGAGCTCGACCGCCTCAAGGCCGTGACGCGCAAGACGCGACCGCTGGGCCTCGACCGACAGGAGAATTCGGCCGAGCACAGCTGGCAGATCGCGATGCTCGCGGCATCGCTGGCGCATCACGCCGCCGAACCGGTGAATGTCGATCACGTGATCGCGATGCTGCTGGTGCACGACATCGGCGAGATCGACACCGGCGATACGATCGTCTACGCCGAATCCGGCTGGACGGAACGCAAGGCGGCCGAGCTGGCGGCGGTGGAGCGGATCTTCGGCTTGCTGCCCGCCGCGCAGTGTGCACGATTCCTCGCGCTGTGGCAGGAGTTCGAGGAGGGTCGCACCGCCGAGTCGCGCTTCGCGAACGCGGCCGACCGTGCCATGCCGGTGCTGCTGAACCTCGCCAACAATGGGCAGAGCTGGCGCGAGAACGGCATCACGCACGCTCGCGTGGTGGCGCGGGTGGGACCGCAGATCCGCGAGGGATGCCCCGCACTCTGGACGTACCTCGAGGCAGAACTGGCGCAGGCGCAGCATCGTGGCTGGTTCGGCAGTCACGAGGTGGCCGCCATGCCGCAACCCTGAACGTCGATCACGTCGCTCACCGACCGTGCTGCATCGTCACCACCCCCTGACCCGCCGCCGCATGCGCACCGCACGATTGCTCGCCACCGCCCTCATCCTCGCGGCGCTCACCGGCTGCGAGCGCGAGGCCCCCGCCCCCACCGGTCCGCCGCGCATCCTCGTCTTCTCGAAGACCGCCGGCTACCGGCACGAGTCGATCGATTCGGGGAAGGTGGCGCTGATGCGGCTCGGCGTCGCCAATGGCATGCAGGTGGACACCACCGAGGACGCGTCGCGGTTCACCGAAGATTCGCTCCGGCAATACGCAGCGGTGGTATTCCTCAGCACCACGCTGAACGTGCTGAATCGCGCGCAGGAAGTGGATCTGCAGCGCTTCATCCAGGCGGGCGGTGGCTACGTGGGCATTCACGCCGCCGCCGACACCGAGTACGACTGGGGTTGGTACGGCCGGCTGGTCGGCGCCTGGTTCAAGAGCCATCCCGAGCAGCAGGAGGCCACGCTGCGCATCACCGATGGGAAGGATGTCTCCACCACGCACCTGCCCGCGGAATGGAAGCGTCGGGACGAGTGGTACAACTACCAGAACTTCGCGCCCGACCTGCACGTGCTGGTCTCGCTCGACGAGTCGAGCTACACCGGCGGCGGGAACGATGGCAAGCACCCGATCTCGTGGCGTCACGAGTACGACGGCGGGCGCGCGTGGTACACCGGACTCGGTCACACCAACGAGTCGTACGCGGATTCGCTCTTCCTGAAGCACGTGCTGGGCGGCCTGCAGTACGCCGTCGGTACACCACGACGCGCGTTGGACTACGCCCGCGCCACCGCCGAGCGACCGCCTGCCGACTCGTTGTTCCGCAAGGTGGCGCTGACGATGGGGACGCTCGCCGAGCCCACCGAGATGGCGGTGCTGCCCACTGGCGACGTGCTGATCGCGCAACGCGGTGGAGAGGTGGCGTTCTACCGTGCGTCCGACAAGTCGGTCAAGACGGCCGGCAAGCTCGCGGTCTACAGCAAGAGCAAGAACGGTTCGAACGTCGAGGAGGGACTGCTTGGCCTGACCATCGATCCTGACTTCGCCACGAATCGGTACGTGTACCTGTTCTACAGCCCGGCGGATACGACCGTCAACCGGTTGTCCCGGTTCGAGTTCGAAGGCGACTCGCTGAAGATGTCGAGCGAGAAGATCGTGCTGCAGTTCCATTCGCAGCGCGAGATCTGCTGTCACACCGGTGGGTCGCTGGCATTCGGGCCGGGACGGCTGCTGTACGTGTCCACCGGTGACAACTCCACGCCCTTCGATGAGAAGGGGGTGACACATGCCAGTCATGGCTTCTCACCGACCGACGATCGCCCCGGACACGAACCGTACGACGCGCGGCGCACGTCGGCCAACACCAACGACCTGCGCGGCAAGATCCTGCGGTTGCACGTGCTCACCAACGGCACCTACGACATTCCCGCCGGCAACCTGTTCGCACCCGGCATGCCGAACACGCGGCCGGAAATCTTCGTGATGGGCAACCGGAACCCGTACCGCATCGCCGTGGACCAGCAGAACGGCTGGTTGTACTGGGGCGAGGTGGGGCCGGATGCGGCCGACGACACGCTGGCCACGCGCGGCCCGCGCGGCTACGACGAGATCAACCAGGCGCGCACCGCCGGCAACTACGGCTGGCCGCTGTTCGTGGGCGCCAACTACCCGTATCATCGCTGGGACTATGCCACCGGGCAGAGCGGCCCGCTCCACGACGCCGCGGCCCCACTGAACGAGTCACGCAACAACACCGGTGTACGCGAGTTGCCGCCGGCACGCGGGGCATTCGTCTGGTATCCCTACGGTGCCACGCAGGACTTCCCGCAGGTGAACAAGGGAGGCCGCACGGCGATGGCCGGCCCGGTGTACCACCGCGCCATGTTCGCGAAGGCCGGCGACACCGCGATGCCGCAGTACCTCGACGGCAAGCTCTTCATCTACGACTGGATCCGGCATTGGATCATGGCCGTCACGCTGACACCGAGCGGCGACTTCGACACCATGGAGCCGTTCGCGCCGCGCGATTCGTTCTCGGCGCCGATCGACATGGAGCTGGGTCCCGACGGGCGACTCTACGTGCTGGAGTACGGCAAGGCGTGGTTCGCGAAGAACGCGGATGCCGGCCTGTCGATGATCGAATACCGCGGCAAGCGCTGACACCGGGCGCCTGCCGCGCGAGTGATCGTCGTCAGGCCAGCCAGGTGTCCTTCATCAGGCGCACGAAGTTGCCACCGATGATCTTCTCCACCCGCGCTGCGGAGTGACCGCGCGCCGAGAGCTTCTCGGCGATGCGTTCCATGCGGCGCGGCGTGTTGAGGTCGGAGACGAACATCGGCACCGCCGGATCCTCACCCGGCGCGGCGATGCCGGCCTTCTGGCGCCCTTCCACGAAGGTGCGGTGCACGCGCATGTATTCGTCGTTGACCACGTGTGGCGTGATGGAGAGATCGCTGCCGATACCGACGTGGTCCTCGCCGCAGACCTTCACTGCATGTTCGATGTGCCGGATCAGGTCGTCCGACGTGGGCTGGCCCTGCATGGTGAGGAACGGCATCAGGTAGATGCCCACCACGCCACCCTTGTTGGCCATCCGCTTGAGGTCTGCATCCAGCTTGCTGCGCGGTCGGTCGGCGATGGCACGGCAGGCCGAATGACTGATCGCCACCGGCGTGCTCGAGTGTTCGATCGCCTCGGCGGTGGTGCGCTGGCCGCAGTGTCCGAGGTCCACGATCACGCCGTGCGTGTTGAGCGCATCGACCAGCTGTCGCCCCAGCGGCGTGAGGCCGCCGTTCTCCGGCTGCAGGCACCCATCACCGAACAGGTTGCGCACGTTGTAGGTGAGCTGCACGATGCGCAGGCCGAAGGCATGGTAGAGCGACACGCGTGAGAGGTCGGTGTCGATGGCCACGCCATCCTGGAAGCCGTAGATCAGCCCCAGCTTCCGCTGCCGCTTGGCGGTGACGAGATCGGCGGTGGTGCGGATCTTCATCAGCACATCGGGATGGCGCTCCATGTCGCGCTCCCACTTCGCCATCGCACTGAAGACTTCCTGCGGGGTGCGACCGCCGATGGTGAGGTTGAGCGCAGTGATGCCGGAGGCGCGTGTGTTGGCCACCATCTCCGGCGTCAGGGCATCCACCTGCACGGGGGTGTTGAACGGACCCGGGCTGGCGAGGAAGTCCACCACCGTGGCCTGTGCGTATCGCGGCCACGCCGTCGCCGGCTCCACCAGCGGTGCACCCATCGCGTGCGCGGTGCGAGTGAGTGACGGCAAGAGTGCGAGTCCGCCCACCACCTTCGAGAACTCGCGACGCGACACCGCATCATGCATCGACATGACCGACTCCACGGCAGGGGGAGAAAGGCCCGCACCGCCGCTGCATGGAATGAAACGGCATCGGCGGTTGTCCAATCAGCAGGTCGCCCGCTGGCGACCCTCCATTCTATCTCCGAGGCACCGATGCTCGCACGACACACACTGACCCTGACCGGCCTGGCCACCCTCGTCGCCTGTGGTTCCAGCGGCACCGCCACCGGCACGCTACCCGACGACCCGGGTGCATCACTCGGCGTGGCCTGCAACCTGAACGTCTCGGAGTTCAACAGCAGCAGCCGAGTGAACCTGACCAGCACGTCGAAGTGGAGCTGCGCCGGTACCGTGCGCACGATGACCGGCAACGGCATCCCGAACCATCCGGTCACCAGCGGCAGTTTCGCGACGCCGATGAGCGCGCAGAACCTGACCGTCAGCATGCGCCTGACGCCGGTGAACACCGGTATGGCATCGGGGTCGATCATGACGCCGGGCTACGCGCTCAACAGCGTGAAGTTCGATCCGGCCACGGCCGGCAGCTGCACCTCCACCGCCACGTCCACCGCGCCGGGTGGTGGCTGCGTGGCAGCCATGGGCACCGATCCGTGGCGGCTGGAAGCCATCGGTGGCGCGTTCACGTTCGGCACCGACGAGAGCAACGCGCACGTGCAACCCAACGGCCAGTACCACTATCACGGCGTGCCGGAAGCGTATGTCAGCAAGCTGGCGATGGGCCAGGCGATGACGATGGTGGGATTCGCGGTGGACGGCTTCCCGATCTATGCGCGCTACGGCTACACCACCGCCACCAATGCCGCCTCGGCCATCAAGGTCGTCACGTCGAGCTGGCGCCTGAAGGCCGTGCCGGATGCCGGACGGCCGTCGGTTTCCATCTTTCCGATGGGCACGTTCACACAGGACTACGAGTATGCGGTCGGCTCGGGTGATCTCGACGAATGCAACGGTCGCAGCGGTGTGACGCCCGAGTTTCCCAGCGGCACCTACCACTACTACATCACCGACACCTTCCCGTACATCCAGCGCTGCGTGAAGGGCACCATAGGGACGAGCTGATGCGCGCCAATTCACGACATGTGTTGCTGGTCGGCGCGTTCCTGCTCGCGGCACCGTCGGCGCAGGCGCACATGATGCCGCAGCAGACCGTCACGCTGAACGTTCGCGGCAGTGCGGCGTTCGTCGCACTCTCCATTCCCGTCTCTGCACTGCGCGACTGGGACAGGAACGGCGATGGTCGCATGACACGGCAGGAACTGGCCGCGAGCCAGGCTGCGGTCCGACGGCAGCTGGATGCCGGCATCGTGGTTCGCGCCGGTCGTGACGCCGGTCGGCGTGACCTGATCCTTCCGAACGTGGAGCTGGACGAGGGCGATTCGCTGGCGGTGCGCGGCGGCACCCATCTGCTGGTGCTGGTGCGGCAGTCGTTCACCGCCGCACCTGTGGACGTGACGCTCCGGCTGTCGCTGTTCGGTGCCAACGCCGCCGAGCGCAGGTTCATCGTCAAGGCCACCGCCACCGGCATGCCGGAAGTGGCGATCCTGACGCCGAACGATTCATCGCATGCGTTCTTCCGACCAATTCCCGCCTTGGTGGCGCGGTGGATTGCCGCGTTGCGGTCTGCGCTGCACTTCAATCGGTTCGCATGACCGTGCCACGTCGCTCGTCCACACGCGTCACAGCCCGAAGATCCCGCGAAACCCGCTGACGCCCTCGCGCCGCACCACGATCGACGGGATGACGAGGACGCGATTGGTGTTGAGCCCGAGCACCGAGCGATCGTAGTAGACACCGATCTCCGGCCCGATGCTGTAGTCCCGGTCACCGAGCAGGTAGCCGATGCTGGCGCCGACCACCGGATCGTCCCGGATCGCGGTGCGCGTGATCGGGATTACCTGCACCGCCCGGATCGCCCCGTACAGCTGCCCGTACTGCGACCAGCGGCCGGACGAGATCAGCGTCGCCTCCAGCCCTGCGTGTTCACCCATGTTGAGGATGCCACCGCCGAGCATGATCGAGGTGCGGGCGCGATTCTCGGGACGGGCGGAGGTATCGGCGCGGGTCAGCTGCTGCTTCCAGGTCGCCATGAAGCCGCTCCAGGTGGCGAGGCGGAAGCCGATGTCGGTGCGCGGGCCGACGCCATACCGGACTTCGGTATCCACTGACGGCCGCCGCGTCGGCAAACTGTCATCGAGGGTGCCGGGCACCACGCTGATGCTGGAACTCGAGGTGCGCTCGCCCTTCGGCGCCGTCTCGGCGCCCTGGCCGACGGTGTACGAGATGCATCCCGTGAGCAGCGAACAGGCCAGCAACGCGAGTGGCGCCACGAGGCGGGACGGGAATGGACGATGGGGACGACGTGCAGGCATGGCAGGCTCCGTGAGTTGGGGTCACGGCCATGATGCCCGCACCACGTCGCGCCACCGATACGTCAGGTGACGTAGGGATCCACGTCCGCTGCATGCGAAAGGCGCCGCACACCCGACCGGTGTGCGGCGCCTCGTTTGCTGCTGTCGATCGGATGTCGGCTGACCGGCGTGGGTTACTGCCCCGGGTGCCACCCGATGAACTTCTCGCGCAGGCCCTGCGCCTTGTCCTCACCATCGAGGCCGGAGACGAGCTCGCGCAGCAGGCCGTCGTGCAGGTCGTAGACGATCCCGTGCAGCACGGGACGGCGACCCTTCGCCCACGCGCGTTGCACCACCGGCGTGCGGGAGAGCTGGAAGACCTGCTTCATCACGTTCAGCTCGACCAGCCGGTTCGTCTTGTCGTGCACGTCCTTGATGGCGTCGATCTCGTCGGCGTTCCAGCGGTAGACGTCACGGATCACGTGCAGCCAGTGGTCCACCACGCCGTGCCCCGGCGGGCCGAGGGCCGCCTTCACGCCGCCGCAGCCGTAGTGCCCGCAGATCAGCACGTGCTTCACGTCGAGGAACTCCACCGCGTACTCGAGCGCCGCGAGCATGCTCAAGTCGTTCGGGTGCGCCTGGTTGGCGATGTTGCGGTGGGTGAAGATCTCGCCCGGCTTGGCGCCGGTGAGCACCTCGGTCGGGACACGCGAGTCACAGCAGCCGATGAGGAAGAAGTGCGGCTCCTGTCCGGCGGCTCGGCGCTCGAAGTACGTCGGGTCCGTCTCCCGGATGGCCGTGGCCCATTCCCGGTTGTTGGCGAACATTTTCTCGTAGGTCTGCATCGATCAGTACGTATGCGTGGGGGTCATTTGCACTGCGGGCACGTTCACCAGCCGGTAGTCGATGTTGCGGAGCTTGGCCGTCTCGGAGAATTCGTGCAGCGATTCCAGCACGTCATAGTCGAACCGGGTGGTCTTCGATCCATCGATCTCGACCCGGGCGCCGTCGGGCAGGGCGCTGAGGGTGCGTTCGATGTTGGCCTTGCTGAGGAAGGTGGCCTGGTCGGGGAGCTGGAACCGGCGCAGCACCGCCCCGTCGGGGCTCACGCGACGCAGCGCCGGCTGGCGCAGGTATTCGGCGAGGATGAAGAAGCCGGCCACGAAGAGCCCGATCGCGATGCCGATCAGCAGGTTGGTGAGCACGATCGCCACCACCGTCACGATGAAGGGCACGAACTGCGCGGTGCCGAGCGCCCACGAGGTGCGGAACAGCGCCGGTGACGCGAGGCGGAAGCCGGTGTAGAGCAGCAGCGCCGCCACGGCCGCCAGCGGGATGCGATTCAGCAGCGCGGGAATGGTCAGCACACAGCCGAGCAGCAGCACGCCCTGCAGCACCGACGCCCAGCGCGTGCGCGCACCGGAATCGATGTTGGCAGCGCTTCGCACCAGCACACCGGTCATCGGCAGGCCACCGACGAGGCCCGCCAGGAAGTTGCCCACACCCTGCGCCATCAACTCGCGATTGGTGTCCGACTCGCGCTTGAACGGATCCATCTTGTCGGTCGCCTTCATGCTCAGCAGCGACTCGAGGCTGGCCACCACCGCGATCGTGACACCGATGCGCCAGGCATCGAACGTGAGCAGGGCGCGGAAGTCGGGGAGCGAGAAGAGGCCGAAGAGATGGCCGTCCTGCTGCGGCACCGGCAGTTGCACCAGGTGTGACGTGCCGATCGCCAGCGTCGGTGCGAAGCGCTCGAAGAGCGCGTTGGCGACGATACCCAGCGTCACCACGACCAGCGGGGCCGGCACCAGCTTCAGCTTCCGCAGCGCCGGCTGGTGCCAGAGGATCATCACCAGCAGCGAGGCCACCGCGATCAGCACCGCCCCCGGCTGGATCGCCTGCAGCACGTGCCCGAGCGTCGAGAAGGTGGTCTCGGCGTTCGACTGGAGGAACGACTCGTCACCCTCGAAGTCGGCGTCGAGACCCATCGCGTGCGGGATCTGCTTCAGCACCAGGATGACGCCGATGCCGGCCAGCATGCCCTTGATCACCGCGCTCGGGAAGTAGTACCCCACGATGCCGGCGCGCATCACCGACAGCGCCACTTGCACCGCACCGCCGATCATCACCGCCGCGAGGAACTGTTCGAAGCTGCCGAGGGTGCCGATGCCGCCGAGCACGATCACCGTCAGGCCAGCGGCGGGTCCGCTGACCATCAGTGAGGAGTTCGACAGCGACCCGACGACGATGCCGCCGATCACGCCCGAGATGATGCCGGCGGAAAGCGGTGCGCCTGATGCCAGCGCGATGCCGAGACAGAGTGGCAGCGCGAGCAGGAACACCGACACCGAGGCCGGCAGGTCGCTGCGCCAGCTGTCGCGCAGCGAAGGAAGGGTGGTGCGTGAATCGGACATCACGAAGGCGCAGGTGGTGACAGAGGGCGCGTCGGGCCTGACGGGCGTAGCGCAGCGGCGGTCCGCATGGAATCCGGTGCCGGATCGATCGTCCAGCACCGCACAGTATAATTCGCGCCGGAGCATGTCTCCCTGACGCTGTGTGGCCGTTACGAATGCAGCCTGTTCGAATCGTCCGTCAGGACGGCGCGTTACAACGGAGGGTGAGCGCCAGCGGCGGCTCGACGCTCTCGTCGACCAGTACGCGCAGCCGGCGCACGGCGCTGGCGGTGACGCGCTCGAGGCGGCGATGCCCGATGGTGGTGCCGGCGAGGAGTGGACGCCAGCCGCGTCCGTCATCGGTCTCGACGCGGAAGCGGGCCACGCGCTGGCCCGACGCGATGTTCTCGCGCAGGTCGAGGATGCCGATCGACGCCGGTTGCGCGAACTGCACCAGCAATGCCGCGCTGCGTGCATCGGTGACGCGCCAGCGGGTGCGTGCACCAGCGGCCAGGTCGCGTGCCAGTTGTGTGTCGAGCGCGGTCCGCATGCCGCGCAGGGCCGCCACATCAATGTCGTGCAGCAGGCCCGCGCGGGTCGGCGGCACGTTCAGCAACAGCTTCGAATTGCGGCCGACGGAGGTGAAATACAGCGACACCAAGTCGTCCACCGTGCGCACCTTCGCGTCTTCGGCCGGATGATGAAACCATCCCGGCCGGATGGAGACATCGGTTTCGCCCGGTCGCCAGACGGTGCCGTCACGATCACCCTCCTGCAGCGATCGGATCACGTCGTCGCCGCTGAGCCCCGGCACCGTGACGATGCGCGGATCGATGGTGGACCAGTTGGTGAGGCCGGCGGTGCCGCGCTCGTTGCCGATCCAGCGCACGTCAGGGCCGGCGTCGGAGAAGATCACGGCGCGGGGCTGCAGCCGTTTCACGGTGCCCCACGTGCGCGGCCAGTCGTAGACCTGGCGACGACCGTTCGGGCCTTCGCCATTGGCGCCGTCGAACCAGACCTCGTGGATGTCGCCGTACTGCGTGAGCAGCTCGGTGAGTTGCGCCAGATAGAGGTCGTTGTAGCGCGGCGAGTCACCGTAGGATGGCTCGTGCCGGTCCCACGGCGAGAGGTAGAGCCCGGGCTTGAGGCCATCGGCGCGGCAGGCGTTCACGAACTCGCGCACGAGGTCACCGGCGCCGTTCCGCCATGGACTGGCGGCCACCGAGTGGGAGGTGGTGCGCGTGGGCCAGAGGCAGAATCCGTCGTGGTGCTTGGCGGTCAGGATCACCGACTTGAAGCCGGCGGCGCGGGCGGCGCCGGTCCACTGCCGGGCATCGAGCGCGGAGGGATCGAAGCGCCGCGGATCCTCGGTGCCGTCGCCCCATTCACGATCGGTGAACGTGTTGATGCCGAAATGGACGAACATCGATAGTTCGTCGCGTTGCCACTCGAGCTGCGACCGGCTCGGTCGCGGGCGGGCGGGTGCGGCGCCGGCGAGCCGTCGGCCGGTCGGAAGGAGTGTGGCGGCCGCAGTGGCGAGGAGGAAATCGCGTCGGTCCATGCGGGCCAAGCTAGGGGCGCGGCAGTGGCGCCGGGGACTGCAGGCAGCCGGCCGTGGAGGTGGCCGGCTGCCGGTGGCTCAGAACACGGTCGGCAGGTTGCGACGGATGTCGCGCTGACCGTTGGCCACGCCAAGTCCGACGCTGAGGCCGACCGAGATCGCGGTGCCGGCGCCGATCAGCGGGATCAGGCCGACGATGGGCAGCGAGACGATGGCGGTGGCGAGGCCGGCGAGGATCGGCGCCCAGCCCGACTGGGCGGCCGGCACGAACCGCAGGCGTGAGCGGACGAAGTTGCGGGCCTGGGTGTAGGCCAGCCACGCGAGGGTCAGGCTGGCGGCGTAGGCGAGCAGGGTGAACATGGTGGATCTCCTGCGGGGGTCAGTCGGGGACGTGCTCTGGGTTATCGTACGCGGCGGGTGAGGTGCGGTTTCGCGGCGCGTGCCAGCGAGTCGGCGTTCGGGATCGACGGACTTTTAAAGCAGCGTGATCTGCTCCGTATCCTCGTCGGTGCGGAGCGAATTGGCGACAAGGTCGAACCGCCATGCAGTCTGTGACACGACAGTGGCGTCGTAATGCCTCGATGCAGTCGATCATCAGCGTCGTCCACATCGTCCACACAGCAGCCCGGAGCGCACCGATGGCCACCTCCACCGCCGACAGCGACGGCTCGCAAACCGCCGCCCCCGGCACGTACGGCGTGGCGCCGGCGGGACACCGGCTCCCCGATGCGACCCGCATCCGGACGGTGACCCTCCAGGTCTCCGAGCTGCACACGTCGCGCGATTTCTACCAGCGCATCCTAGGCTTTCACGCCACCGAACTCGCCCCCAACCGCGTGTCGCTGAGTGACGTCGATGGTGGAGCGCCGCTCATCGAACTGATCGAGAATCGGGCCGGACACCCCCTCACCCGCAAGACGCTCGGCCTCTTTCACGTCGCCATCCTGCTGCCCTCACGTGTGGAACTGGGCCGGTTCCTCGCCCACGTGCAGGCCGCCGGCGCACGGGTCGGTGCAGGCGATCACTTCGTCAGCGAAGCCCTCTACGTGCAGGACCCCGACGACCTCGGCATCGAGGTCTACGCTGATCGGCCCCGCGAGACGTGGCTCCGCAACGGCCGCGAATTGGTCATGGGTACCGACCCGCTCGATCGTCGCGGCCTGGTCGCCGCCGGTGCCGACCAGCCCTGGCGCGGCATGCCGGCGGGGACCACGATCGGCCACGTGCATCTGCACGTCGGCGACCTGGAGGAGGCCGGACGTTTCTACGGCGACGCCATCGGCTTCGACCGCATGGTGTGGTCGTATTCCGGCGCCCTCTTCCTCGCCGCCGGCGGCTATCACCACCACCTCGGCACCAACGTCTGGGCGGGACCCGGCGCGCGGCCGGCCGCGCCCGACGACCCGCAACTGCTGGAATGGAAACTCGAGCTGCCCGCCGAGTCGGACCTGCAGGCCGTCGGCGCCAGCCTGCGTGAGTTCGGGTATCCCGCCGGCGGTAGCGCTGACGCCCTGCTGACGCGCGACCCATGGGGCACGAGCCTGCGCCTGGTGACGCCGCGCTGAGCGGCGCGCCGACCGCACCAACGCAGCGGGGCGCGTCCCGATCCGGAACGCGCCCCGTGTCCTTCACTCGTTCATGGCACCGCGATCAGGGCGCCTTCTCGAGATCGCGCAACCAGACGTTGCGGAATCGCACCGGATGTCCGTGATCCTGCAGCGTGATCGGCAGGCGGTCGGCATGCGCGGTGTACGGCGGGCGTGACTGATTCGCCGTCGGGCCCACCAGTTCCATGTTGTCCTGCACCAGCACGCCGTTGTGGAAGACCGTCAGCCGCGCGGCTGATTGCAGCGATCCATCGGACTTGAAGCGCGGCCGGTGATACACGATGTCGTACGTCTGCCACTCGCCCGGACCGCGCGAGACGTTCACCAGCGGCGGGAACTGTCCGTAGAGCGCGCCGGCCTGGCCATCGGCGTAGGTCGGATTGTCGCGCGAGTCGAGGACCTGTACCTCGTAGCGTCCATCGGCGAAGAACACGCCACTGTTGCCACGATCCTGGCCCGCTCCCTTGGCCGGATTCGGCGACGCCCACTCGATGTGCAGCTGCACGTCACCGAAGCTGTCGCGCGTGCTGAGCGTGCCGGTGCCGGTCACGACCTCGAATGCGCCATCCACCACGCGCCACTTCGCCGGCTGTCCCTTGCCCTGCATCCACTTGTCCAGCGAGCGCCCATCGAACAGCACCACCGCATCGGTCGGCGCCGGCACGCTGTACGACGCCCCCGGCGCCACCACCACCGGCTTCGGCCGATCCAGCGAATGCTGCGGCCAGTCACTGAGCTTGCTCTGTGCGCCGAGTGGCGCGGTGCAGGCGGCCGCCACTGCGCAGGCGACGAAAAATCTCATGGGCGACACTCGACGATGAAGGACGCTGATGCAAACCGAGCCCCGACGGTACCTCCGCCGGGGCTCGGTCAATTTACCGCACGCACCACGTTCGCTGCGCCTGGCGGCGCTGCCGCCGAACGGTTCAGCTGACGGTGAAGCTCTTCACCATGCCATGCGCCACGTGCGGCTTGCCGTCCTTGGCATCGGGGATGAAGCAGATCAGCGCGTATTCGCCGGGGGCGAGGTCGATCGGCAGGTAGGCCACGCCACCCTTGCCCATGGCGGTGCTTCCCCCCATCGGCATGGCCGGCGGCGGGCCCTGCATCTTCATCGTCCAGTTCACGAAGTCGGTCGCCGTCTTGCCCGGGGCCAGCTTCACGATCAGCATCTCGTGCGCCTGTTCGGCGGCGTTCTCGAGGCGCACCGTGTGCTTGCCGGCGGTGATGACCGGCTGCACGTCCCACGCGTAGTCGCTCATCACGACCTTGATGTCGGCGGCGGGCACGGTGGCGGCCGGGCCGGTGGCGGGGATGACCGTCAGCGGCTGCACCATGCCCTTGGCGAAGTGCGGCATGCCATCGGGGCTCGGGATCACGCACAGCAGCGCGTAGCTGCCCGGCACCAGCTCCTGCGTCACCACCTGTCCGTTGGTGGTGTCGGCGGGCGCATTCGGGCCCACCACCAGCTCGACCCACGGCGGCATCGGCGCCTCGGGCTTCATGTCCTTCATGCCGGCGGCGAAGTCCGCGTACGTCTTGCCGTCCTTGAAGCGGAGGAGCTGGATGTGATGCATCTCCGGGCCCTTGTTGAGCAGCCGAAGCGAGACCAGGCCGGCCGTGATGGTGTCCGGTGCGTCGTAGGTGTAGTCGCGGGCCACGACCGTGATGATGGTCGGCTCGACCGACGATGGCGCAGCGGCAGCGGCAGGGGCGGCGGAGTCGGCGACGGTGCCGGCATCCGGCTTGGCACACGCGACGAGCGACAGGAGCGCCGCGCACGGCAGCAGCAGGGCGTTGGAACGGAACGACATCGATGAGTCCTCGGTGAGGGCAGATCGCGGCACGGTCGGCGGGAGGGAGCCGGGTGCGCGCGACGCCACATTGTGATGCGCTGCACGCGAATCGGGTAGATGTCGTGCATCGGGTCGTGCCGGTGCCTGCGCCGTCGTGCACCGGTGCCTGCGCAGGAACACCGCACCGTTAGACAGCGGGATTTCCGTCCCGTACTTTTCACCTGCCACCGGCGCTCGCCGAGTGTGCGGTTCGCGCAGCACGACCCTCGCTGCCAGTCCTTCGACATCCGGCGCGACGTGCCCAGACAGCCAGACCCCCCGCCCTCGAAGGGCCGCCTCGCCTACACGCTGGCGGTGCTGTTCGCGCTCAACTTCATGAACTTCTACGACCGGCAGGTGGTCGGGGCGGTCGGTGAGCGCATCAAGCAGGAATGGCAGTTGAGCGACTCGCAGCTGGGCGGCCTGACCACCGCGTTCGTGCTGATCTACGCGCTGGTGGGCATCCCGTTCGGGCGACTGGCCGACACGCAGCAGCGACGGGTGATCCTCTCCGGTGGCGTGGCGGTGTGGAGTGCGTTCACCGCACTGTCGGGTGCCGCTGGCAGTTACGCGCTGCACTTCCTGGCGCGCATGGGCGTGGGTGTGGGTGAGGCCAGCCTGGCACCGACGGCCAATGCGTTGATCGCAGAGCTGTTCCCGCCGCGCGTGCGCGCGCGCGCCATCAGCGTGTTCATGCTCGGCCTGCCGCTCGGTCTCGGCGCCAGCTACCTGGTGAGCGGGCTGGTGGTGCAGGCGACGGGCGGCTGGCGGCCGGCGCTCTACGTGGCGGCGGCGCCCGGCGTGGTGCTGGCCGTGCTGGCGCTGTTCATCGTCGAGCCGGTGGGGCGAGTGGCTGGTACATCACCCGGCGCGCCATCGCTGAAGGCCAGCCAGAGCATCGCCGCCATCCTCCGTATCCGTGCGATGTGGTGGATCATCGCCTCAGGCGCGCTGATGAACCTCGTGATGTACGCGCTCGGCGCCTTCTCGACGTCGTTCTACATCCGCTACCACGGCCTCGACATCGACATGGCGAACCGCTTCAACGCCATGGTGTTCGGCCTCGGTGGCGGGCTGGGCATGCTGGTGGGTGGGCTGCTGGGCGACTGGGCCGGCCGTCGCGGTGCCGCGGGGCGGCTGCGGCTGGCGTCCATCGGAGCGCTGCTGGCTGGACCGCTGTTCTGGCTGGCGCTGGAACAGCCGCGCGGCAACGCCTGGGGTTTCGCGATGCTGGCGTTTGCCGGGACGATCGCGGTGTACCTCTACTACAGCACCGTGTACGCGGCCATCCACGACCTCGTGCCGGCCGGCATCCGCGGCATGGCGATGTCGGTCTACTTCTTCGTGTTCTACATCTTCACCGCGCTGGGCCTGGTGTTCTTCGGCAAGTTGAGCGACACGATGGCGGCGCGTGCGCTGGCGACCGGGGCCAGTGCCGTCGAGAGTCGTGCCCTCGGCCTGCACGACGCGTTGTACGTGATGCCATTGTTCTGTGCGCTGCTGGTGGTGGTGCTGCAGATGGCGATGCGTGCCGCCGCGCGCGACACCACCGCGATGCAGCGATCCGCCGCCTGACGCCGTTTCCCGTGTGACCTGTTCGTCGCCTCCTACGCCGGCACCCGCCATGTCTGATCCCATGTCGCACGATCCGCTCACCCGTCGCGATTTCCTTGCGCAGTCGGGTGCCACCGCTGCGTTGTTCGCGGCCGCGCCGCTGCTCCCCGACGTTGCGGCGGTACGCACGCGACACACCGTCGCGCCGATCTCGAAGATCCCGATCGGCATCGAGCTGTACGCGGTGCGCAACGAGTTGCGGCGCGACCTGCCGGCCACGTTGCGTGCGGTGAAGGGGTATGGCTACGAGGTGGTGGAGTTCTTCGCGCCGTACCTCGGCTGGACCATCCCGTACGCCAAGACCGTGCACACGATGATGGACGATCTCGGGCTGCGTTGCTACAGCACGCACAACGGCATCGCATCGCTGGTGCCGGGCGACACGATGACGAAGGCGATCGAGATCAACCAGGTGCTGGGCTCGCGGATGATCGTGCTCGCGTCACCGCCGATGCAGGCCAGTGGTGCCGACGACTGGAAGAAGCTGGCGACACAACTGGCCGCCGCATCCGCGACGCTGGCGCCGCATGGGCTGGCGGCGGGCTTCCACAATCATTCGGCGGAATGGGAGAAGACCAGCGACGGGCAGCGTCCGATGGACATCCTGGCGTCGAACACCCCGAACGAGTTCGTGCTGCAGCTGGACGTGGGCACGGCGGTGAAGGCCGGCGCCGATCCGGTGGCATGGATCAACGCGCACCCGGGCCGGATCAAGTCGGTGCACCTGAAGGACTGGGCCCCGGGCGAGGAAAAGGACGAGAAGGCCTTCCGCGTGCTGTTCGCCGAGGGTGCGTCACCATGGAAGCAGATCATCGCGGCGCTGGAGTCCACCGGTGGCGTGGAGTTCTACCTGATGGAGCAGGAAGGGAGCCGGTTCAGCGAGCTGGAGACGGCGCGCCGCTGCCTCGCCACCTGGAAGCAGATGAGGAAGCGCGCCTGATGGCCTGACAGGCGTGGTCGAACGGCGTGCACTGCGGCATCATCCTCACCGATCGCAACACTCGATGGTGCCGCCATGCCCGCCCGATCCATGACCGCTGCCCTCCGTTGGTCCGTCGTTCGCACGCTGCTGGCCAGCGCCGCCGCGCTGCTGGGCAGTACACCGCTCGCCGCGCAGGTGCTGCAGAACGCGCATGTGCGAGCCTCGTTCGGTCCGCGCGGACTGGTGTCCGTCACCGACATCGCCGCGCGGCGAACTGTCCGACTGCTCAACGACGACGTCGCGATCACGATCGGCGCCGACACGGTCGACAGCCGAACGCTGGCGGCTCCGGTGGCGTCGCGCGTGCCGTCGGGCGTCAGCTATCGCTATCGCTCCGGTACGATGCGGATCGACGTGACGTACGAGCTGAAGCCGGGCTGGCGGTTCGTCAGCAAGCAGCTGCGCATCACCGCACTCACCGCGCGACGCTACACGGTGCGCGAAGTGACCCTGCTGCGCACCACACTGGCCGAGTTGCCGGTGAGTGTCTTCCGGCCGCAGAGTGCCAAGCCCGCGCTGGGCACGCGCGACTACGGCGCGGCGGTGCGGCTGGCAGGCAAGCATTCGCTGTTGCTGGTGGCGCAGAACCCGTTCCTGCAGGTGGAGACGAACGGCGCTGCGGTCGCCATGCGCTACGCGCCGGACATGGAGTGGTTCGCCGGATGGGGTGACTTCATCTCCGACCGGGCGTTGATCGCGCCGGTGGCGTTGTCCGGGCGCGTGCTGCCGGCGGAGATGACCGCCGAATGGCGTACGGTGGAACGTGGTACCCCCGGCCTCGACGAGGCGGAGGTGGCCGCGTTCACCGGCATGGTGCGCGCCATGCTGCCGTACGAACCGGATCGCCCGCTCAACGTGTTCGTGGGATGGACGGCGAACGATTACCAGATCGACGTCGGCACCGGCGAGGGACGCACCGAGTACAAGCGGCTGCTGGATGCGGCCAAGTCGGTGGGCGCGGACTATGTGCTGTATGCACCGTCGAACTCCGCGGTCTCGCGACGCGAGGAGAGCGTGGATGACTGGAGCTGGGAGCACGTGCTCTGGCTCGGCCTCGGCCAGCAGATCCGCAAGAATCAGTGGAATCCGCGCACCAGCGCCATCCCGCCCACCGTGCAGGAGATGCTGGATGCCGCGCGTGCGCGGAAGCTCGGCCTGCTGGCGTACGTGTACCCGGTGTTGCCCTTCTCGCAGAATGCGGAGTGGCTGGTGCCGGCGCGCGCGAACTCGCCGAAGCAGGTGGCGAACCTCGGCAATCGCGCCCTGCAGGATTGGTTGATCGAGGAGCTGGTGGCGTTCCACAACCGCACCGGCATCGCGGGCTACTCGTTCGACCACACCTTCCTCACCTACGAGGGTGCCAGTCGGTACGCGCAGTGGTACGGGTGGCGCCGCGTGATGGAGACGCTGCGCGAACGCGTGCCAGGCATCGTGCTGGACGGTCGTCAGGCGCACCACCTGTACGGTCCGTGGAGCTACCTCGCCGGCAGCTATCCGCATCCCACGTTTCACGACGAGCAACCGGAAAGCTTCACGCCGTTCCCCGACCTGCACTTCGATCGCGTCTCGGCCGATCGAGAGCGCTACACCGCCTACCGCTATCGCAACTACGAGTTCACGCCGAGTGAACTGGTGCCGGGGTACATGACCCACCAGACGTCGCGGTCGGACGAGAGCGACGACATGCCGTTCACCAACACCGCCGATCGCGGGCGCGTGCTGACACGCTTCCGTGCCCGCGACTGGGACTACCTCGGCTGGCGTTACTCGGTGCTCTCGTCGATCGCGCTGGGTGGCTGGAACAACGTGATCAACTTCATTCCGGCGCGTGACTCGGCTGAACACGCGAGCTTTCGCGAGGCCGACCGGGCGTGGCTGCGGAACTGGCTGGGGTGGACCGACAGGCACAAGGCGCTGCTGCGTCGCACGCGCACGATCCTCGGTCAGCCGGCGCTCGGGAAGGTCGACGGCACCACGGCGATCGACGGCGACCGCGGCTTCATCTTCCTCTTCAATCCCGACCCGCGGCGGCGCACGGCGCGGGTGCCGCTGGATGCGAGCAGCGGGTTGACACGCGGCGGACGATTCGCGCTGCGTGAGGTGCACCCGCTCGCCGGACGCATGCTGGCGCACGGCTCGTCACCGACGTGGCAGCGTGGCGACACGGCGGAGCTGACGCTGGATGGTGGCTCGGCACTGGTGCTGGAAGTGGTGCCGATGTCGCAACCGCTGCGTGCCCCGCTGGTCACCGGTGCCGCAGGACGCGCACAACTGCGGGGTAGCACGCTGGCGCTGGACAGCGTGCGGGGCGACGCGGGAACCGACGCGCACCTGCTGGTGGCGGTGCCCACATCGGCATCGGTGGTGCGCGTGACGGTGAACGGTGATCCGGCGCCGTTCACGCGTCGCACGCGTGGTGCGGTGGAGGTGGACGTGGCGTTCGCCGGGATGCGCTTCGCGCCGCTGCAGCCGGTCATCGCCTTGGATTCGACGTTCGCCGGTGGCCGAGTGGGTGGCACGTTCATGGTGCCGTCGCGCGTGTTCGCCCAGCTGCGGGCGCGACGTGCGGCGTGGCCGATTCCGTGGACGGCGGAAGATCATCGCACCACCTGGCTGGTGCCGGAGCGCCTGCTGCTTTGGGTGCCGATGGTGGCCGCCAACGACAGCATCACCGGCCGGCTGACTATCGACGGCACCGAGGTGCCGCTGGTGAAGGCCTACACGGCGGTGCGGGCGGTGCGGAGCACGTTCACGGGGTTCTACGCCGCCCTATCCGGCGTCGCACCCGATCGCGCACATCGTTTCGAGCTCGATCTGCCGGCGCTGCGTGGTGGGCAGCCGCTGGGGGTCTTCTTCGAGAACGTGGAGCCGGAGTACACGCTGGCTGCACCGCTCCGCCGACGTTGAGCGACAAGGGAGTCCGCTGCCGTCGCGGCTGATTAGAAATCACTAAGATAAGTAGAAGCGCTCGGCATTTCGTGCTGATGGCGGGGCTGTGCGTCGCGGCCTACTGTAGAGGTTCACCCCCGTGGTACTTCCAGGCCAACAGGACGTGCACATGAGTCACAAGAAAGTCTTCTTCATGCCGTTCGACCCGACGAAGAATCCGGCAGCGGTGAAGGAGTACGGCAACACCCCGACGGGCTTCAACAAGAACCAGGCGATGATCGACCACGAGCTGGCGAAGGGCAACGTGGCGACGCAGGTGTGGTTCACCGGCAAGAAGGATCCGTTCCTGGCCGGGATGCATGATGGTCAGGTCTACATCCGCGGCCATGGCATGCCGGGCGCGAACACGGTGGAAGGCGGACGCGGCGGCGAAAACCTGAAGTACACCGACGTGGTGGCGCGATTGATCAAGTCCGGCCTGCCGAAGACCTTCACCGGCAAGATCAAGTGCTACAACTGCCATAGCGCCGAGACCGTGGATCCCACGGGACTGATCAGCAGGGAAATCGTGGAGACACATGGAGAAGCGTTCGCGCAGCTCCTGGCTGACGAGATGTTCTCGAAGGGCTACAAGAAGTGCACGTTTTACGGCTATCAGGGCTCCATCGACTCGATGCCGAAGGATGGCACCGGCGGCAGGCACAAGTTCGTGCGCGGCCTGGTGAAGGGCACTGACGGGATCTCCAAGCAGGTGGAGCTGGGCCGCGTGAGTGACTTCCGTCACCAGTTCAAGCCGAAGTCGATGCCGAAGAAGCCGACGTTCATGGGCATGTTGTTCGGCGGCATGTGATCGCCTGGTGCGGCAGCCGGCGCTCCGTCGCCGCCTGCCGCACCCGCGCGGCGCGTCCTACTTGCCGTCCTGGCTGATGCCGAACGTGTAGACGGTGCGCGAGCTGTACGTGCCGCCCGGCTGGAGGATCGTGGACGGGAACGCCGGCTGGTTCGGCGAGTCGGGGAAATGCTGCGTCTCGAGGCAGAAGCCGGTCCGATGCGCGTACACGTGTCCCGACTTTCCGGTGATCGTCCCGTCGAGGAAGTTGCCGGTGTAGAACTGCACCCCGGGCTCGGTGGTCGCGACATCCAGCGTGCGACCGCTGGTCGGCTCCACCACCCGTGCGGCGTGCGCCAGCCCGTCGCCGCTGCGCGTCAGCACGAAGTTGTGGTCGTAGCCACCCGCGAACGTGAGCTGCGGGTGTGCATCGCCGATCCGCGCGCCGATGGTCGTCGGCGTGGTGAAATCGAATGGCGTGCCCTTCACCGGCAGCAGGGCCCCGGTGGGAATGAGCGTCGAATCCACCGGCGTGATCGCGTCGGCATCGATCGCCACCCGATGTCCGAGCACCGGCCCACCGCCATCGCCGGCGAGGTTGAAGTAGGTGTGCTGGGTGAGGTTCACCGGCGTCGCCTTGTCGGTCACGGCGCGATAGTCGATCGCGAACTCGTTGGCGTCGGTGAGCGTGTAGCGCACCGTGACGTCGAGGTTGCCGGGATACCCCTCCTCACCATCGCGACTGCGATAGGTGAACACCACGCCGACGCCGCTGGCGCTGTCGAACGGCACCGCCGACCAGCGCACCTTGTCGAAGCCGACCAGGCCACCATGCAGCGCGTTGGGGCCGTTGTTGGTGGCCAGCGTGTACGTCTTGCCGTCGAGCGTGAACTTGCCCTTCGCGATGCGGTTGCCATAGCGACCCACGATGGCGCCGAAGTACGGCGTCGTCTTCAGGTAGCCGGCGAGGTCGTCGTAGCCGAGCACGATGTCGGCCATGGTACCGGTGCGATCGGGCACCTGCAGCGAGGTGACGATCGCGCCGTAGTCGATGGCGCGCAGCACGACGCCGTTGGCATTGGTGAGCGTGTATGCCGACACCGAGTCGCCGGAGGGCAGCACGCCGAAGTGCGTCTCGAGGATCTGCCGCTTCGACGAGGTCGATGGTGCCGCAGAGTCGACGGGGGCGGCCTTCTCAGCGCGCATGCACGACGCCTGGAGCGCGAGCAGGAGTGCGGTCGCCAGCGTCGTCGCCGTGCGCGGGGTGCTGCGGAGCATCATCGGTCATCCTGCGTGAAGGAGAGCGTGGTGGTGGTGTAGCCGTCGGCATTGGCGCCAGCGGTGGGGAAGGTCACGGAGAGCATCAGCTTCGCGGTGCCAGCGGCGCGTGCACCAACCTGCACCGACGCGCCGGCGCTGGCCGCGACCACCGGTGCCCGGGTGCGATCGGGCGTGAACATGACATACTGGCCTTCCGAACCGGCTCGACCTTCGAGTGTGGCGACATATGTGCCGGACGCCATGCGCTCGCTGATCACCCGCATCTTGGTGGACCGGGCACCGGGATACGGTCCCGCGGTGACCGCCGGTACGATCGACCAGCCGCCGGTGTATGGCACCCGCAACTCGGCGCCGGCGCTGGTGAGCTGCATCCGCACCGCACCGTGGACGTCGCCCGGTGTGCGCGTGACCGCGCTGTCGGGCAGCGCGACGCGCGCGCCGAGCGGGAGCGCCGGGGCGAACGTCAGCGCGAGCGGTGCCGCCAGCCGTCGGACCGGTTCGACGTTCAGCGTCAGCGCACCATCCGCACGCACCACGCGGAAGGTCAGCCGATCCGCGCCGACCGGCACGTTGTACACGGTGATGGAATCCCAGTCGGCAGGCAGGTGCGGCGCGATGCGGAGCGTGCGGGCGGGCAGGTCCACGTCGATGCCGAGCAGGCCACGCAGCAGTGGGGTCAACACCATCGAAGTGGCGAAAAACTGCTGCGGCACGGCGGTGTCGAGCGGCTTGTAGAGCCGGCCCGAGAGCACCTCCGGATTGCGGCCGCGCGAGAAGTCGAAACCGGTGCGCGCCACCGCATCCAGCGCGAACTTGCCCGCGTTGGCGTTGTGATACGCGTACTGCGCCAGTGACGTGAAGCCGGTCACGAACGGCCACACCGCACCGTTGTTGTAGTGCAGCGGGTCGAACAGGGTGCTGGCGGCGCTGAGCGGTCGCGCACCCCAGTCGGTCATCACGTTCGACGAGGCGATGGTGGCCGCCATCTGCGCACCCTTCACGCCATCCAGCACACCGAACGCCATCGCGGTGGCGGCCCAGGCGGTGACGTTCGGGTTCACGCTGCCATCCTCCAGCAGGGCGAACGCGTACTGGCCGAGCGTCGGCATCCAGAACTTCGTCTCCAGCGTGGCCAGCGCCTTGGTGCGCACCTGCCGCGCCTGCACCGCGATCGCGCGCTCGCCCATCACCTCGGCCATCCGTGCCACGCGGTCCAGCGCCGCCGCCCAGACACCGCTCATGTAGATGTCGGAGAGGATGCCCACCTGCAGGTCGCCGAGTTCGAGCGCACCGGCACCGGCTGACGGATTCTCCATCAGGCCATCGCCGTTCTTGTCGGTGGCCAGCGACCACTGGTAGGCGCGCTTGAGGTTCGGCCAGAGTTCGCGCAGCAGTGCGGTGTCGTCGGTCTGCCGCCAGTACTCACTGAAGGCGAGGATCCAGAACGGGCTGGTGTCGCCGTGATAGAAGGCGTACGGATAGCTGAACCAGTCCACGTGGCCGGCGCCCTGCGAGATCTCGTGCGTGATCTTGCCGTCGCCGCGCTGGTACCTGGCGAAGAATCGCAGCACACCGTCGCGCACCAGCGCCGACTGCCCGGCACCGCTCATCGCGAACGAGTTGATCGCGGCGTCGCCACCGAAGAACCAACCGAAGCCGGGACGGTCGCTGGCGCCGCCACTCAAGCCGTAGCCGGCCACCAGGCCGCAGCCGAGATCGGGGTTGCAGACCATCGACTCGTCGAGGTTGATCTTGGCGTATTCCACCGCGCGATCGAGCAGCGGGTCGGGGGTGGTGACCGCGAACTGCAGCTGCCGGATGGAGTCGGCGTGCGCGACCCGTGCCTTCCATTCGCGCTCGGCGGCTCCGGGGGCCATCAGCTGCTGGTAGAGCGCCAGCGCCGAGTCGCGTGACATGGCGCCACCGGAGAGCACGATCGGGATGTAGGCAACGCGGGCGTCGATGTTGCCGCCAGGTGGTTCACCGAGCCGCGGTGCGGTGTAGCGCTGCCCGCTGCCGCCCACACCGAGCACGAACTGCGGCGGTGCGGCGGCCAGCATGTGGGCGGGTACGTCGGAGGCCTGCGTGATGGCGGGCGATCCGAGGAAGGCGTTCACGCGCCGCTTCGACTCGGAGAACAGGAATGCCTTCGCGGCCTGGTTCCACACCAGGTACTGTCCACCCAGCGACGCGGGCCACATGAAGTGCACGTCGGGCGTGAACCGCGCGATGATGTCGATGGGGCGGATGGCATCCACCTCGAGCAGCATGATCACGGCCGGCTTGTCGAGCGGCACGAACACGTGCTGCTTCACGGTGAACTGCTCGTAGGTGTACTCGATCGTCACCCCTTCGGCGCGTTCGGTGACCGCGGTCGCGATGGTGTGCCCGGCGATCGGTTCGGTGTACTTCGGCACCCGGAACGAGAGCTCGAAGTCGTGCAGCCACTTGATGGGCCACGACCAGAACTCGAACCGTCCATCCTCCGTCCCCATCGCGATGGCGCGCCGTCCGACGGCGGAGAGGTACGTCCCGGGCCGCGCCGGACCACGCAGCGCCATGAACCCGGGTCCGAGCGGGAAGAACGGGATGGTGCCGGCGCTGCTGTCGGCGACGGGTCGCGCGGTCGCCGGCTGCGCCGCGAGTGTGTGGGTGAGCGATGCGGCGAGCATCGCCACGGTGGCGAGTGCACGAACGAGCGATGGGGCAGTCATCGTGGCGAGTGCGGGTGGCCGGTGCTGGTCGCTACCAGAATGCCCGTCGGTGCACGGCTTGGGTAGAGCGCCGGTTGCCGACGCGTGGCATGGCGCATAGCGTGACCGGACCGCGCAGTGCCGAGCGCTGCGGCGGCGCCACGCCGACCACCTGAACACGGGACCGTCATGCGTACCATCGTTCGCTGTCTTGCCCTCTGCTCCACACTGCCCGCGCTGCTGTGCGCGCAACCGAAACCCGACGCGCGCATCGAACGGTTGAAGGCCGAGTTGGCGACGGCCATCGACGGTCGCGCGAAGCTCGCACAGCAGATGGTGGACCAGGTGTTCAGCTTCGGTGAACTGGGCATGCAGGAGTTCGAGACCTCGAAGTACCTGACGGGTGTCCTGGAACAGAACGGCTTCACGGTGGAACGCGGCGTGGCCGGCATGCCGACGGCGTGGGTGGCGAAGTGGGGCAGTGGCTCGCCGGTGATCGCGCTCGGCTCCGACATCGACGGCATTCCGCAGGCCAACCAGAAGCCGGGCGTGGGCGGCCGCGCCCCGATGATCGCGGGCGCGCCGGGCCACGGCGAGGGCCACAACAGCGGCGTGCCGCTGAACATCATCGCCGCGATGGCGGTGAAGGACATCATGACGCGCGAGCGGATGTCGGGCACCATCGTGCTCTGGCCGGGCGTGGCCGAGGAGCAGCTGGGGAGCAAGGCGTACCTGGTGCGCGCGGGCGTCTTCAACGGCGTGGATGCCAACCTGTTCTCGCACGTCAGCGACGAATTCGGCATGTCGTGGGGTGACGAGGCGTCGCTGACGCTGATCTCGGCGCAGTTCAAGTTCAGCGGCACGGCGTCACACGCGGCCGGCGCTCCGTGGCGCGGCAAGAGTGCGCTGGACGCAGTGATGGCGATGGCCAACGCCTGGGAGTACCATCGCGAGCACCTCGAGCTCGCGACGCGCTCGCACTACGTGATCACCGACGGTGGCGACCAGCCGAACGTGGTGCCGGCCACCGCCTCAATCTGGTTTTTCTTCCGTGAGCGCGACGTGGAGCGGGTGACGAAGATGTTCGAGGATGCCAAGGTCATCGCGCGCGCCTCCGCTGCCGCCACCTTCACCACGCTCGACACGGTACAGGTGATCGGCTCGGCCTGGCGCCCGCACCAGAACAAGCCGATCGCGGAAGCGATGCACCGCAACGCGCTGCGCGTGGGCATGCCCACCTGGAGCGCCGACGACCAGGCGATGGCGAAGGCGGTGCAGCGCGTGATGCAGCAGCCGGACAACGGCCTGGAGACGAAGGTGGGCCCGCTCCGCACCCCGGCCGACACCCCGACGGGTGGCACGGGCAGTGACGACATCGGCGACGTGACCTGGACGGTGCCGACCGTGACCCTCTACTACCCGAGCAACATCCCGGGCACGCCGGGTCACAACTGGGTGGACGGCATTGCGATGGCGACCCCGATCGCACACAAGGGTGTGGTGGCCGGCGCCAAGGTGCAGGCGATGACGCTGCTGGACCTGATGCTGCAGCCGACGCTGATCCGCGACGCGAAGGACTACTTCGTGAACGTGCAGACGAAGACTGTGAAGTACCGTCCATTGATGGCGCCGAGTGACCAGCCGGCGATCTGGTTGAATGCCGAGAAGATGGCGCGGTACCGTGAGCAGATGCGGCCGTTGTATTACGACTCGACGAAGTTCGCGACGTACCTGGAGCAGCTCGGGATCAAGTATCCGATGCTGGCGCCTGGAGTCTTACCGTAAGCCGTTGCATCGGTGCGCTCCGTATGGCGTCTACAGCTCTCGGGCATCGATAACAATGTTCACGCGGGGGGCGCGGGGGACGCGGGGGGAGCCGAGACCTGGGAGGCTCCGCTCGCGTGGCGGGGATCGTTTTCTTGTTTTTGTGAACTGCGTGTTGGGATTGGGTGGTTGATGAGGACGCGGGAGTTGGCGAAGGATGGGAGTTTGTTCACCAGGCGTTTGACGCCGGCACGGAGCGTTGGCTGGCCGAAGTTGATGATCAGACCTAAGCGCATGTCGATCAGGCGGAGGTAGCTGAGGAGTTGGCGAGCGTTGCCGGGGTCGATTTTCGTGGCGCTCTTCACTTCGACCACCACGAGGTCCTCGACTATCAGGTCTGAGCGATAAGCTTCTTCGAAAACGACGCCGTCGTAGATGAAGCGGACGTGCTGCTGACGACGCACGCGGAAACCAAGTTTGCGCAGTTCGTACGCGAGGATGGCTTCGTAGATGGATTCGAGTAAGCCCGGACCCAGTTCCTTGTGGATGGCGACCGACAACTCCAACGTCGCCCCCGTGATTTCATCCGGATGCATCGCCCGCCTCGCTGAATGTCCGTGGCGCTACGCGGAGCCCCCCGCGTTCCCCGCGGCCCCCGCGTGAACATTGTTAGCGATGCCCCGAAAACAGCGATAGCCGGATTCGCGCACGACGAATCCGGCTATCGCCACCGAACGAACACGGTCACTGGATCGTCGTCGGGTCCATCCAGAGCACCTCGAAATGATGCCCGTCGGGTGTGCGGAAGCTGGTGCTGTACATGAAGCCGTGGTCCTGCGGCGGCATGGCGGTGGTGGCGCCGGCGGCGAGGGCCTTCGCGGTGAGGCGGTCCACCTCGGCGCGGCTGTCGCAGGAGAAGGCGTAGAGCGCCTCGGAAACCTTCGTCACGTCGGCTGGCTCGCGGTCGGTGAAGCGACGGAAGAACGCGTCGGTGAGCAGCATGAAGTAGGTGTGCTCGTTGACGACCATGCAGGCCGCGTTCTCATCGGTGAACTGCGCATTGAAGGTGAAGTCCAGCGCAGCGTAGAATGTCTTGGCGCGCTCCAGGTTCTCGACCCGGATGTTGACGAAGAGCTGGCGAGGGCTGGCCATGACGGGACTCGGCGTGAGGGTGATCGGGTAGACGACAGCCACTGACGACATGCGTCGCTCCATGATGATGCGGTGACGGAGCTTTGACTCCGGCAGCGATCAGGAATCAGCGGTGGGCGTGGCATCCATCTGCGCAGGCAGGCCGAAGGCCGGGAAGAGCGTCGCCGTGTCGAGGAAGAAGTTGCTGCGCGCGATCCGGTCGCCGTCGAGCTCCAGCACCACCAGCGCCCACGGATGTGCGCCGCCGTCCTTGTACTGGCCGAACGCGATCGAGCCGTTGGCGGCGGTGCGCACCAGGCGTGAGCCGCGACAGGCGGCACCGCGACCGAGGAACCACTCGGAGATGTCCTCGTGTCCCTGCAGCCAGAGCGAGTAGGGTGGCATGCACATCACCGCGTCCTCGCGCATCAGCGCGCTCAGGGCTTCGACGTCGTAGGCCTCGAACGCCGCCACGTAGCGCGCCACCATCGCCTCCTGCGCCGCGGTGAGTGTGGCCGGGGCGTATTGCGAGGGGCGGTCGACGTGCTGCGCCAGGTTCTTCTCCGCCAGCGTGGCACGGGCCCGCTGCAGCGCACTGTTGACCGCGGCCGTGGTCATGTCGAGGCACTCTGCCACCTCGATCGCCGACCAGTTCAGCACCTGCGTCAGCAGCAGCGCGGCACGCTGGCGCGGTGGGAGGTGCTGCATTGCCGCCACGAAGGCGAGCCGGATGCTCTCGCGCAGCACCGCATCCTCGTGGGGGTCACTGTCGGCGGGCAGTGCGTGCAGGTCGGGCACCGGCTCCAGCCAGTGCGTGCGTGGCAGTTCGACCAGCGCGTCGCTGGTGGTGCCCACCGGTCCCATCTCGTACGGCCGCATGCGTGGCTTGCGGTCGGCCAGCGCATCGAGGCAGACGTTGGTGGCGATGCGATAGAGCCAGGTGCGCATCGCCGAGCGGCCGTCGAAACGGTCGATGGCGCGCCAGGCGCGCAGCATCGTCTCCTGCACCGCGTCGTCGGCATCCACCACCGATCCCAGCATGCGGTAGCAATGGCCCGTGAGCGCGGAGCGATGGGCTTCGAACGACGCGGGTTCGTGCAGGACGGCAGTGGACATGACGACGCAGGCGCAGGGTGACCGCTCCCGGGCCAGCACGGCACCGAGGATGCATTGGACGTTCCACATCCAAGAAAATCATCGGTCATCACGCCCGGGAGGGTGCCCCGGCGATACATCGCCCAGTGCCGGGGCCGCCTGCGCGTGGGTCACACCTGCGAGTACGACGTCGGCTCGAGGAAGCGGCTGGTGATCTTCGAGACCGTGTCGGCGTACTGCGGATCCGCCAGCAGGCGCTTCCACGTCGGGTGGTCGAGGAAGGCCTTCCAGTTCACGTCGTGCGTGGCACGGTCGGGGCTGCAGAGCATGTACGACAGGTGCGGCAGGTCGCGGCCCACCAGCGCCTGGCCGTAGAACACCGGCGAGAGGCCGATCTGCTGCATGACCTCGATCTCCCCGGCGTTGAACATCGCCACCTTCTTCAGCGCCTTGGCCTCCGAGTAGCTCTCATAGATGCGCAGTTCGAAGATGCGGTCGCGCTTCTCGCGCGTGAGCGCCGGCACGATGAGGCGCGGCTGTCCGGCGAAGGCGATGTGCAGCCAGGTGTCGATCCGGTCGAAGGCCGCGTCGGCCTTGCCCACCTTCAGGTACTCGGCGCCCGCCGCCACCACCGCGGCGTCGGTGTTGATGGCGTCGTTGATGCCACTCATCGCATCCAGCGAGCGATGCGGGATAAGCACCCAGACGGCGGGTCCATCCTTCGCCGCCGGTTCGGTGAAGACGCCGACGGTGGCGATCCCGCGCTTGTTGAGCGCCGGGATCAGCGCCTTCTCGAGGTACCCATCGAGCGGCGCCTGCGACGCGCCGGGTTTGAGCCGATAGGCGCGTAACTCGAGGTAGGTGCGCGCGTCGCGTGTGGCGGCGCCCGCCGCCAGCGATTCGGAGAGGGGCAGCGCGGCAGCGGCAGCGACGGCGGCCGACTTCAGGAACTCACGGCGATGGAGTGGCATCCGCATACGGTAGCGCCTGCACGGCGTGGACGACAGCTTCAGCCGCAGTGGTTCCCTGCTCACGTCGATGTCCGGAGATCACATGTCGCGCGCTGATCACCGCGCCCGTGCTGCCGTTGCAGCCGTGAGCGCCTGCCTGCTCGCCACCGCGCTGTCGGCGCAGGCGAAGCCACGTGAACACGACCTCAAGCTCCCCATCGGCGGCACACCGGGACCGCTGAATGCGATCACCGATGTCGCTGGCGTGGAGGTGGGGCACACGACGCTGATCTCCGGCACCGGGCCGCTGGTGGTGGGGAAGGGACCGGTGCGTACCGGCGTCACCGTCGTCCATCCGCGTGGCCGCCAGGATCCCGACCCGGTGTTCGCGTCGTGGTTCACGCTCAACGGCAACGGCGAGATGACCGGCACCACCTGGATGCAGGAGAGCGGGTACCTCGAAGGTCCCGTCGCGATCACGAACACGCACAGTGTCGGCATCGTGCGCGATGCGATCATCCGCTGGGAAGTCGCGCGCAAGACGGTGCTGCAGCCATGGTGGCTGCCGGTGGTGGCCGAGACGTACGACGGCGGCCTGAACGACATCAACGGATTTCACGTCACCACCGCGCACACACTGGCGGCACTCGACAGCGCGCGCGGTGGCCCGGTGCGCGAAGGCGTCGTCGGCGGTGGCACCGGCATGGTGTGCCTCGGCTTCAAGGGCGGGATCGGCACTGCGTCACGCGTGCTGCCGGCGCAGGAAGGCGGCTACACCGTCGGTGTGCTGGTGCAATGCAACTTCGGTTCGCGGCGTGACCTGCGGATCGCCGGTGCGCCAGTCGGCGAGGAGATCACCGACCTGATGCCCTGTTTCGCCAACCAGCTGCCACCACCGGCCCGGACACGCGGCGCGCTGCCCTGCAACGCGCCGAACGCGCCACGCGACGACTCGGCACCGGAACAAGGGTCCATCATCGTGATCGTGGCGACCGACGCGCCACTGCTGCCGCACCAGTTGAAGCGCATCGCCACGCGCGTCTCGCTCGGCATCGGACGCCAGGGCGGCTTCGGGGGCAACGGCTCGGGCGACATCTTCATCGCGTTCAGCACCGCCAACCCGCGCACCTGGTCGGCCGATTCGGCGGCAGCGGTGCGCATCCTGCCGAATGACGCACTGTCACCGCTGTTCAAGGCGACGGCGCAGGCGACCGAGGCGGCGATCACCAACGCGCTGCTGGCGGCGGAGACGACGACCGGCGCCAACGACCTGCGGGTGTACGCGCTGCCGGTGGATCGCCTGTTGTCGGCGCTGCGCAAGTACGGCCGCGTGCCGTGACCCGTCAGCGCCTGCTCCTCACCTGACCGCGGCTCCGCGACGCTGCCCATCCCACGCCGGCCCGTACACCGCCCGTCCCGGCTTGGCGCCGGTGTGCTTGCCGTCCTTCCACACCGCCACCCCGTTCACGAACACCTCACGCATGCCGGTGGAGAGCTGGTGCGGCTGCGTGAAGGTGGCGTTGTCGATCACCGAGGCAGGATCGAAGATCACGATGTCGGCGAAGCTGCCTTCCTTGAGCAGGCCGCGATCGCGCAGCCCGAGGATCTGCGCGGTGGACCAGGTCATCTTGCGCACCGCATCCTCCAGCGTCAGCACACGATCGGTGCGCACGTACTTGCCGAGGATGCGTGCGAAGGTGCCGTAGCTGCGCGGGTGCAGTAGTGACGTGGTGGTGTCGGGATCGGCGCCACCGGCATCGCTGCCGACCACCACCCACGGGCGCGCCAGCATCGCCGCCACATTGGGCTCCGACATGCCGAACGTGACCTTGCCGAGGATGTTCTTCTCGCCGATGGTGAGCGCGATGATGGCGTCCACCCAGTCCATCTTCAGGCTGGCCGCGATCTCATTCAGGCGCTTGCCCTCGTACTGCTTCCATTCCGGTCGCTTGAATCCTGCGATCTGGTACGCATCCGGAGAGTTGGCCTGGCAGTACGTCTCGGCGCCAGGTGACACGTCGGCCATCTCCTTGCGGATGCGCGCCTGCAACGACGCATCCTGCAGCCGCTCGAGCAGCTTGCCATCAGCTGCCACCCAGCCCGGGATGCAGGCCGAGAGGTTGTTGCCCGAGGCGGGATACGGATACATCGTCGCCTTCACGTCCTGGCCGGCCGCGCGCGCCGAGTCGAGCTTGGCGATGGCCGGCGTGGCGAGAGGCCAGTTGCGCTGGCCGCTGGCCTTGAAGTGGTAGATGACCACCGGCACGCCGCCCTCCTTGCCGATGCGCAGGGCCTCGTCCATCGCGCCCAGCAGTGCACCTTCCTCGCTGCGCATGTGCGTGATGTAGTTGCCGTGCAGTGGCGCCATTGCCTTCGCCATCTCGATCAGTTCCTCGGTGCCGGCGTAGCTGCCCGGCGGGTAGATCAGCGCGCTGGAGATGCCGAAGGCGCCGTCGGTCATCGCGTTTCGCACCACGGCGCGCATGGTGTCGAGTTGCGCCGGCGACGGTGTGCCTTCCTTGCGTCCCATCGTGTAGCCGCGCACGGTGGTGGCGCCGAGATAGCTGCCGGCGTTCACCGAGATGCCGTGTGATTCCATCGCCGCCAGCCACTGTCCGAAGCCGTGCGTGCCGCGGTAGGTGACCACGCGGCGCAGCATCAGCGAGTCCTCGGGATCGTTGCCGGCGAACAGCGAGTCGACGTCGCCGTTGGAGGGAGCCGGTGTGGTGGCTTCGCCCAGGATCTCGGTGGTCACGCCCTGCGACACCTTGCCGATCACGCGCCCGTCGGCGTACAGGAGCGAACCCCACGAGTGCGACTGGATGTCGATGAACCCTGGCGAGACCACCAGGCCGCCCGCGTCCACCACCCGCGTCGCGCCGGCCTTCGCCAATGCGCCCCTGCCGGCGATGGTGACGATGCGATCGCCGCGCACACCGATGTCACCGTAGTAGAACGGGTTGCCGGTGCCATCCACGATGCGGCCGTTGGTGATGACGAGGTCGTAGCCGGTGGTGGCCGGTGCGATGGGCTTGCACCCCGTGGCCACCAAGGCGGCGACGACCAGCGGAAGCAGGCGGACGGACCGGGGCGTGCGTGACGGCATGGAGGCACCGGGTGGGAGCGGTGTGATGGGAGGCGTGGCCACTGCACGGTAGCCCGGCGCGCCGCCGACGGGTAGCAGCCGCGATCCCGGCACGCGACGGCTCGCTATTCTCCAGATCCGTTCGGCCTGCCGCGCGCGTATCGTCAGGTGCCGGCCGACCATCGACCCCGAGTTGCCCATGACCCCCGACTACAAGAACAAGTCGCAGACCGCCTTCGCGATCGCGTTCATCTGTCTCTGCTTCGTGGCCGAGACGCTGAATTTCGCGCGCGGCAATCCACGCCCCGGCACGATCGTGGTGCTCTCGATCCTGGCCGCGGTCGGGATCGGGTCGGTGGTGGTCGGCGTGGTCTGGCACCGACGGTACAAGGCACAGTCCACCAGCTGAATGGTGGCGCTGCGCGGGGTGTAATTTCCGGCGATGTCCACCGCCCCTTCCACCCCTCCGACGGCGGCCCTCAGCATGCAGGGCATCCGCAAGGCGTTCCCGGGTGTGGTGGCGCTGGACGGTGTGGACCTCGAGGTGCGCCGCGGCGAGGTGCACGTGCTGCTGGGCGAGAACGGGGCGGGCAAGTCCACGCTGATGAAGATCCTCAGTGGTGGGGAGCGTCGCGACGCGGGCGTGATCACGATCGACGACGTGACGATGGCGCTGGCCACGCCGCGGGCGGCGCGTGATGCCGGCGTGGCGATCATCCACCAGGAGCTGGCCCTGGTGCCGCAGATGACGGTGGCGGAGAACATCTTTCTCGGCCGCGCGCCGGCGCGACATGGTTTCGTGGATCACGCGCGCATGGCGTCTGAGTCGGCGGCGCTGCTGGCGCGTATTGGCGCCGACGTCGATCCGCAGGCGCTGGTCGGCACGCTCAGCATCGCGCAGCAGCAGCTGGTGGAGATCGCGCGGGCGTTGTCGCTGGAGGCGCGCATCCTGATCATGGACGAGCCGACGTCGGCGCTGACGGAACGGGAGACGGAGCGGCTGTTCGGCGTGATCCGTGGACTCACCGCGCGCGGCACGGCGGTGATCTACATCTCGCACCGGCTGGACGAGATCTTCGCGATCGGTGACCGCATCACGGTGCTGCGCGATGGCCGCCACGTCGCGACGCAGGTGGTGCGGACGGCGGACCGTCGGCAGCTGGTGCGACTGATGGCGGATCGCGAGGTGCAGGATCGTGTGCCCGGGCGGCTGCGCGACGCCGGTGCAGCGCGGCTGCAGGTGGAAGGACTGTCACGCCACGGCGCACTGCATGACGTGTCGTTCCGCGTGCACGCCGGTGAAATCGTGGGCTTCGCGGGACTGCTTGGCGCCGGCCGCACGGAGATGGCTCGCGCGATCTTCGGGCTGGATGCGATCGATGGCGGCACCATCCGCGTGGATGGGCGCCTGATCACCATCGCCACGCCACGCCAGGCGATCGCGGCCGGCATCGGCTTCGTGACCGAGGACCGCAAGCGCGAGGGGCTGGTGCTGGAGCGCTCGGTGCGTGACAACATCGCGCTGCCGATCCTGCAGCTGCTCTCGCGGCTCGGTCTCGTGCGCCGGGTGGCGGAGCACGATGCCGCCACGGATGCCGTGCGCGACCTGCGCATCCGCACGCCGTCGGTGCAGCAGTTGGCACGCAACCTGAGTGGCGGCAACCAGCAGAAGGTGGTGCTGGCGAAATGGCTCGCGACCGGCGCCCGCATTCTCTTCCTCGACGAACCGACGCGCGGTGTGGACGTCGGGGCCAAGCAGGAGATTCACCAGCTGATCGAGGCGCTGGCGGCGAGCGGCGTGGCGATCGTGCTGATGTCGTCCGAGCTGCCGGAAGTACTGGCACTCGCCGATCGTGTGCTGGTGATGCGCGAGGGACGGATCGCCGGTGAGTTCGTGCGCGACGATGCCACCGCAGAGCGGGTGATGGCCTGCGCGGTGGGCCTGTGATGACGCGATGACGCGTGCCACGCTGAAGCGCATCCTCTCCGGCCGCGAGGCCGGCACGGCCCTCGGCTTGCTGGTGCTTTGCCTGTCGCTGTGGATCGCCACGCCGTACTTCGCCACCACCGCCAACCTCGCCAACGTGGCCGAGCAGAGCGCGGTGGTCGGCGTGATCGCGATCGGGATGACGTTCGTGATCCTGACCGGCGGCATCGACCTGTCGGTGGGATCGCTGGTGGCGCTGGCTGGCGTGGTGATCGGCGGCGCACTGCAGCGTGGCTGGCCGGTGACGGTCGCGGTGACACTCGGCCTGCTCGCCGGCGCGGCGGCGGGGATGCTGAACGGGCTCATGATCACACTCGGCAAGCTGCCGCCGTTCATCGCCACGCTGGGCATGATGAGCGTGGCGCGTGGTGGCGCGCTGATGCTGTCGGATGGACGCCCGATTTCCGGCTTCCCGAATTCGCTGCGCGTCGTGGCCACGGGCGACGTGCTCGGCGTACCGGCGCCGGTAATGCTGATGCTGGCGCTGTATGCGGTGGCGTACGTGGTGCTGACGCGCACGGTGGCGGGACGCTACGTGTACGCCATCGGCGGCAATGAGGAAGCCACCAAGCTGGCGGGTGTGCAGGTCCGCCTGCACAAGACGGTGGTGTATGCCATCAGCGGTCTCTCGGCGGCGGTCTGCGCAATGCTGCTGGTGGCGCGGCTCGACTCGGCGCAGCCCATCGCCGGCATGGGATACGAGCTCGACGCGATCGCAGCGGTGGTGATCGGCGGCACCAGCCTGCTGGGTGGCACCGGCTCGGTGATCGGCACGCTGATCGGTGCGCTGATCATGAGCGTGCTGCGCAATGGGCTGAACCTGCTCGGCGTCTCGTCGTATCTTCAGCAGGTCGCCATCGGCGCCGTGATCATCGTCGCGGTGCTGATCGACATGGCGCTCCGCCGTCGCGTCCAACGTCCCTCCCGCTGAGCCACATGCCATTCGTGTCGACCCTGCGCCGCGTGCTGCCGATGCTGGCGGTGTCACTGCTGGTGACGGCCTGCAACCGCGGCGGCGAGGCCACCGCCAGGCCGGTGGTGGCGCTGGTTGTGAAGACGCTCAACAACCAGTTCTTCATCGACATGGAGGCGGGGGCGAAGGCGGCGGCCGACAGCCTCGGCATCGAGCTGGTGGTGCAGGCGCCGGAGCGCGAGATCGACGTCGAGCGGCAGATGCAGATCGTGGAAAACCTGATCCAGCGACAGGTGCGCGTGATCCTGCTGGTGCCGAACGGGTCGAAGGAGATCGTGCCGGCGGTGGCGAAGGCGAATGCGGCGAAGATCCCAGTGGTGGCGGTGGACACGCGCGTGGACGCTGCGACGCTTTCCGCGGCTGGAGCGACGGTGGCCAGCTTCATCGGGTCCGACAACGAGGATGGCGGGCGGATGGCGGGCACCTTCCTGGTGGAGGCTCTGCAGGGCCGTGCAACCGTGGCGGTGCTGGAAGGGGTGCCCGGTCACGAGACCGCCGATGCGCGGCTGCGCGGGTTCCGCGCCGCGCTGGCCGGCAGCAGCGGCATGCGCATCGTGGCGTCGCAGCCGGCCAACATGGAGCGCGACCAGGCCTTCAACGTGACGCAGAACATCCTGCAGGCACATCCCGACATCACCGCACTGTTCGCCTGCAACGACGTGATGGCACTCGGTGCGCTGGAGGCGATCGCGGCGGCGGGCAAGGCCGCGCAGGTGAGCGTGGTCGGCTTCGACGCGCAGGATGATGCCCGCAAGGCGATCACCGAGAAGCGCATGGCGGCCACGATCGCGCAGAACCCGCGCGAGATGGGTCGCCGCGCGGTGCTCACGGCAGCCCGCCTGATCAACGGCGAGACGGTGCCCGCCGAGCAGCCGGTGGCGATCAGCCTGATCAATTAGCCCTTCGTCGATCTCCGTTCACCCAGGCCGGACCGGAATGCCATGCACCAGATGATCCGCACCTCCCAGCCGATTCCGGACTTCCGCCTCTCGCCGATCGTGGCCGGTGCGTGGCGCATGGGCGACTGGCAGTGGTCGCCGCAGGAACGCCTGCGCTGGATCGAACAGTGCCTGGCGCTGGGGGTGACCACCTTCGATCACGCCGACATCTACGGTGAGTACACCGTGGAGCATTTGTTCGGCGAGGCGCTGGCGCTGTCACCGTCGCTGCGCTCACAGATGCAGCTGGTGAGCAAGTGCGGCATCTGCCTCACCACCGACAACCGGCCGGCGCACCGCATCAAGCACTACGACACGTCGTTCGCGCACATCGTCGGCAGTGCCGAGAACTCGTTGCGGTCGCTGCAGGTGGATCATCTCGACCTGCTGTTGATCCACCGCCCGGATGCGCTGATGGACGCCGACGTTGTGGCGGAGGCGTTCACGCACCTGCAGCTGATGGGGAAGGTGCGGCACTTCGGTGTGTCGAACTTCACCACCGCACAGTTCGACCTGCTGGCGAGTCGCTTTCCGCTCGTCACCAACCAGATCGAGCTGCACCCGCTGCATCTGGCACCGATCGCCGACGGCACGCTGGACCAGTGCCAGCAACACCGCATCCAGCCGATGATCTGGTCACCGCTGGCCGGTGGTCGCCTGATGACCAGCGACGATGCGGTGGCCGTACGTGTGCGCGACGTTTTGACGCGCGTCGGTGAACGCCACGGCGCCAGCGTGGCCACGACGGCGTTCGCGTGGCTGCTGCGTCATCCCAGTCGCCCGATCCCGGTGGCCGGATCGCGGCGGATCGAGGCGATGCAGGAGGCGGTGGACGCGTTGTCGCTGCGTCTCGACGTGCAGGAGTGGACCGAGATCTGGAGTGCGGCGACCGGGCACGAAGTGCCCTGACCGGATGCAGCGCCGTCGTTCGGCCCGACGGCGCTGATCACCGCACCATCGTCATCGCGGTGCGATCGGCTCGCCAAGCTTGGCCTGCGTCCGCACGTATTCCGCGGCCGCCGCATGGGTGCCGTACCACACGCTGCCCGCCGCCTTGGTGCGGATGTGTGCCAGCAACAACTCGAGCGCCACGATGCGCGACCGGTGCCCCGACACGTGCGGATGCATGGTGAGCAGGAACATGCCGCGCTCCTCGTACGCCTTGTCGAATTCGTCGATCCAGACGCGGGCCACGTCGCGCGGGTTCATGTAGGTGTTGCCGCGCGGGTCGAACAGTGGCGCATCGTCGAGGATCCACTCCACCGGTAGCTCCACGATGCCGGTGGGCTGACCACGCTGCAGCAGCTCGTACGGATTGTCGTCGGCCATCAGCGAGCTCTCGTACCGGAAGCCCATGTCGCGCAGGATGCTGAGCGTGTTGGGGCTGAAGTTCCAGCTCGGCGCGCGGTAGCCGGTCGGCTTCACGCCAGTCAATTCGGTGAGCTCCGCCACCGCCTTCTTCAGCAGCGCGCGCTCGGCGCTGTCTGGCAGCGTGGCATTCAGTTCGTGGATCCAGCCGTGCACCCCAAACTCGTGGCGGCCACTTTTGCGGATGGTGTCGGCCATGCCGGGCGTGAGTGCGAGGCTCACGGACGGGATGAAGAACGACGCCGGGATCCGCTGTGCGTCGAGCAATCGCACGAGGCGACCGAGCCCGCGGCGCGCGCCGTACTGCGCCGACGCCAGCGTGCCGACCGTGGGTTCACCGAATCGCAGCGGGATGGTCTCGTTGTCCACGTCGAACGACAGCAGCACGGCCACCCGCGCGCCGCCCGGCCAACTGGCGGGTGCCAGCGAGCGTCCTGCACGCACCGCATTCACGACGGTGCGCACCGAGTCCATCGTCCACTGCCACCCCGGCTTGACCGGCGTGGGCGCGGTTTGTGCGCCAAGCACGAAGGGGACTGCGAGGAGTGGCATCAGTCGGCGCAACATGCGTGGCTCCATGGAGAGCGGGTGGGCAGGTCGGAATCGTGACGGCATCGTCAACGTATGGCGTCCACTTCGCGCAGCGCGATCGCCATAGTCTCGGCGATGCGGTCGGCATCGTCAGCGGTAAGCGTCATCGGTCCGCGAATCTTGATCACGTTGTGGTGCGGACCGTCGGTGCCGACCAACACGCCGCGGTCGCGCATCCGGTTCACGACGAAGCTGGCTTCGGCGTCGGCGGGCTCCAGCGTGGTGCGGTCGCGCACCAGCTCCACACCGAGAAACAGGCCCGAACCACGCACGTCACCGATCAACTCGAACCGCTGCTGGAGCTGACGGAACGCCGCCAGCAGCTGCGTTCCGGTGGCGAGCGCGCGGTGCTGCAGTTGCTCCTCGATCGTGACCAACAACGTGGCGAGACCGGCCACACACGCGGCCGTGCTGCCACCGAACGTGCTGAAATATTCCATGCCGTTGTCGAAGCTGTCGGCGATGGCTCGCGTGGTGATCACCGCGCCCATCGGATAGCCGTTGGCGATCGGCTTGCCGAGCACCACGATGTCCGGTGTCACGCCGTGTGCCTCGAACGCCCAGAAGTGGGTGCCGATGCGGCCGAATCCCGTCTGGACTTCGTCGGCGATGCAGACGCCGCCGGCCGCGCGCACACGCGCGTACACGTCGGCGAGAAATCCCGTCGGCAGCATGATCTGTCCAGCCACGCTGGGGCAGGTCTCGGCGATGTAGCCCGACAGCCGGCGTCCCGTGGCCTGGATGCGGTGAATGACGTCACCGACACGCGCCGCGAACCATGCCCCGGCGTCACCCGTGACTTCGCGATTGCGATAGACGTCGGGAATCGGCGAAGTGTGCACCCAGTCGGGAGCACCCTGGCCACCGGGACCGGCATGCTTGTACGGGCTGATGTCGATCAGCGTGGTGGTGTGGCCGTGGTATGCCGAGTCCATCACGATCAGGTCGCGCGCACCGGTGTGGGCCCGCGCGAGGCGCAGTGCGAGTTCGTTGGCCTCGCTGCCGGACGCGGTGAAGTAGCACACCGACAGCGACGACGGCAGCAGTGCCGTGAGCAAGGTCGCGTAATGGGTGAGCTGCTCCTGCAGGTATCGGGTGTTGGTGTTCAGCAGGGCCAGCTGCGCACTGACCGCGCGCACTACGAGCGGGTGACAGTGCCCGACGTGCGCCACGTTGTTGTACCCGTCGATGTAGCGGTGCGCGTTCTCGTCGTACAGGTACTGGCCGGCTCCACGCACGATGTTCAGCGGGTTGCCACCGTACGAGACACTCAGGTTGCCACCGATGTGCGCGGCTCGCGTGGTCGCGATCTCGGCCTTCGGCACATGAGGAACCAGATATTCCCCTGGAATGCGCAGGAACAGGTTCGGGTCGGGGAACACCGATTCCCACACCGCACGCTGGCTGGCGCGCACCGCGCCGTCCACGTTGCTCGGCACGTCGAGCATGTCGGTCACCAGCTGCACGTGCACGTGGGCCCACCAGTGGCCGTTGGTCGGCGCACTGCCGATCCGTGCGAACTCCGCACCCTGCCGCACCGTCGCGCCGACCTCGAGGCCGCGCAGCGAGTCGCGGGTCAGGTGCCCATAGAAGGTGAAGAACTCCTGCGGGTCATCGCCGGTGGTGACGTGGCGCAGCACGATGTGCGGACCGTAGTCGTGATACTGGTCGGCATCGTCGAAGCCGTACACGGTGCCATCCAGTGGCGCGTACAACGGCGAGCCGGCCGCCAGCGACAGGTCGAGACCGATGTGGATGGTGCGCGGCTGGCGATGCGTCGGCTCGTTCGGCCAGTGATAGATCAGCCGTGCCTCGCCGTAGCCGCCGACACCGATCGTGGCAGCGCGCTCGCGCAGCCTTTCAGCGATGCGCGCATCGAGGCGCTCGGGCGTGTTCTCCACCGGATCGCTGGAGATCAGCGTGCTGCCGGCGCTGAAGTCGAGGAGTGCCAGCGGAGTGGTGGCCAGGTCGGTGCCGAGCAGCGGTGCGAAACTGGCCGCGTTCTCGGCGATCCAGGCGGTCACACGCGGGGCCTGCCGCACGGGCGGCAGGCCGCAGGCGTGGCGGAAGGTGTAGTGCGCGAATCGCGGGTGGATCGCCGCCAGCGCCGGCAGCGTGGTGGCGATCGGCCCCTGGCTGATGCCGAGGTACGCCTCGTCGGGTCGCTCGGCCTGCTGCCTGGCGGAGACGCAGACACTCACGCACAGTCGCATGCAGAGCAGCGGCCAGAGGGCCGAGATCTCGGCGTCGGTGAGGGGAAACACCGCGTGGTATCCGGCCACCACGTCGGCGGCAGCGGCCAGCGGGTCCTCGGCTGCCAGCGCCACGTAGGCCATCGCGATCGCCACCTCGTTCACCGTGTGGCTGTGCACCATGTCGCCGAAGTCGACGATGCCTGTCACGCGCTGGCGCGCACCGTCCACCAGCAGGTTGTAATCGTTGCCGTCGGAGTGGATGATGCTGCGCCGGAACGTGGGCAGCAGTGGTGCGACGATCTCGTCGTGCAGCGCCGAGAACAGGTCCACCTGTGCGAGGAGCGGATGACCATCCAGCAGCGTGCGCAGGTCGCGCACCACGTCGCCGGCGTGGGCCAGGTCCCAGTGAAAGTGCCGGTGGAAGGCCGGGTGATCGAAGCTCGCGAGCTGCGCGTCGAGGAGACCCAGTGCCCGCCCGATGTCGCGACGCAGCGCCGGGGTGTGGTACGGCGTGGAGCCGAGGGTGGTACCGGGCAGCGCGGTGATCAGCCGGACGAAATGTGCGCCGTGCTGCGTGATGTCCGCACCCTGCAACGTCGGCACCAATCGCGGCGTGACGCCGTGCGCCGCAACGTGCCGCAGCGCCGCGTTCTCCGCTTCCAGCACCTCGAGGCGCTCTGCGGCGTTGGCCAGCTTGAGGATGAAGCGAGCGCCCGACTCGTCCACCAGCAACAGGTTCTGGTCGCGCTCACTCGGCAGCGGCGTGACCGATGCCGTGAGGCCGTAATGGCGTGTGGCCAGGTCGGCGGCGTCGGAGCGGGAGAGAGAGGGGACGCCAGACATGGTGACGGAAAAGTTAACGCGCGTGAACCTTCCGTACCCGGTCGCGCGTGCCGGTCGCTGCGCACCGTAGGCGTGCGTGATCATCGATGCAATGGCCGCCGTGCCGGTCAACGGCGTGCAGGAGACTGCCGTAGACGGCAGACGAATCCGGCGCGCCGCGACGACGTACGTTGCGGCTGCGCCAGACCGTGCCTCACCACGCCCCCCGGAGAATCGATGGCTGTTCCGCCTCGCGACGTCGTCAAGTCGTCCTCACTGTTCACGACCGGGGCGCTGCTGGCGCTCGCGGTGCTCACCATGGCGCCGCCGTTGGTGCGGTCCGCAGGCGCGCAAGCCGCACCGGCAGGACGCGTGACCGGCCTCGTCGCCGACTCCGCGTCGGGCCAGCCGCTGGCGTCGGTGCAGATCACGCTCACGCGTGGCACCACGCGCCTGCTCGCCCGCACGGCAGCCGATGGCCGGTACACGATCAACGGTGCAGCCGCCGGCACCTACAGCCTCGAGGCGCTGCGCCTCGGCTTCCGTCGCGTCACGCGCACCAATCTCGAAGTCGCCGCCGGCGGCACGCTGACCTACAACTTCCGCATGGAAGCGACGGCGCTCAGCCTGCAGGCCGTGGTCACGACGGGTGTGGTCGATCCGGCCAGTGGCACGCGGGTGCCGTTCACGGTGGGTCGTGTCAGTGCCGAGGATGCACCGGTGCCGGCCACCAACGCGCTGGAGACGATCCAGGGCAAGATCGCCGGTGTCAGTGCCGTGCCGCAGGGACAGGCCGGTAGCGGCACCGAGATCCAGCTGCGCACGCCGACCTCCATCAGCAAGAGCAACGCGCCGCTGATCGTGGTCGATGGCGTGATCCAGACCGGCTCGTTCGACGGGTCGAGCGCCGACCTGCAGAGCATGGACATCGAGAGCGTGGAAGTGGTGAAGGGTGCCGCGGCCGCCTCGCTATACGGTTCGCGCGCCTCGTCGGGCGTGATCCAGATCCGCACCCGCCGCGGCACCGGGCTCTCCGAGGGCACCACCCGCTTCACGGTGCGCTCGGAATACGGTGCCAACTCGCTCAACTCTCCCGTGCAATGGGCGCAGAACCACTACTACCTGGTGAATCCACAGGGCGAGTGGATCAATGCGGCCGGCACGGTGGTGCCGCGTGAGCAGCGGGTGCCGAAGCCGGTGTACGAGCGCTTCCAGGATGCCGAGTACAAGCCCGGCACCGCCTACGACCAGGTGCAGCGCTTCTTCGATCCCGGCAACTTCGCGCGCAACTCGCTCAACATCTCGCAGAACACCGGCAAGACGAACTGGTTCTTCTCGTACGTGAACGGGCGCGAGGACGGCGTGGTGCTGAACTCCGGCCGCTACAACCAGGACGACTTCCGCATCAACCTCGATCACCGGCCGCGCACGGACCTGAGCATCGGCATCAGCGCCTACCACATGCGCTCCACGCGGCAGAACGTGTACGACGACACCTTCTTCGACCTGATCAACCAGGCGCCAGACGTGGACCTGCGGCAGCGGGATCCGGACGGCACGCCCTACATCTTCCAGCCCGACTTCGAAGGGCGCGAGGAGAACCCGCTCTACGTGCTCTCGACGGAGCAGAACGTGCGCAAGCGTGCGCGTACGCAGGGCAGCCTGGAGATGCGCTACGCCCCGCTGTCATGGCTGACGGTGGACGGTAACCTGAGCTACGACCGCTCCGACCGGCAGACGAACTTCTTCCTCGACCAGGGGGTGAAGACGGAAGGCTTCGCCAACGGCGGACCGGGCGAGATCGAGCGGTTCAGCGGCGTGACCGACGCACTCAACGCCTCGGTCAGCCTCAACCTGCTGCAGAAGCTGGGCGACTTCACCCTGCGCAGCACCGCGCGCGGCCTGATGGAGCGCGAGACCAATGAACTCACCACCGCGTCCGGCACCCAGTTCTCGACGCCGGGCGTGCAGAGCCTCAACAACGCCTTCAACCGCTTCGTCAGCTCCACCAGCGAGACGATCCGCACCAACAGCTTCTTCCTCAGCGGCGCGGTGGACTACAAGGGCAAGTACCTGGTGGATGGCCTGGTGCGACAGGACGGCAGTTCGCTGTTCGGCCCCGACGAGCAGGAGAACTGGTACTACCGCTACAGCGCTGCCTATCGCGTGGCGGCCGAGCCGTGGTGGCCGGTGAAGGCGATCACCGAGTTCAAGCTCCGCGCGTCGGTCGGCACGGCCGGCGGCCGCCCGAGCTTCAACGACCAGTTCGAGACCTACAACTTCATCGAGGGTGGCGGCCTGGTGAAGCAGAACCTCGGCAACCGCTCGCTGAAGCCGGAGTACTCGCGCGAAATCGAGTTCGGCATCGACGCGATCATCAAGGATCGCTACTCGCTGCAGCTGTCGCGCGCCAAGCAGAAGACCACCGACCAGCTGCTGCTGATCCCGCTGGCCGGCTTCTTCGGCTACGCCAACCAGTGGCAGAACGCCGGTACGGTGGAAGGCGAGACCTACGAAGGCACGCTGGAAGCCCAGGTGATCCGCAAGCCGAACTTCACCTGGCGCACCGGCATCGTGGCCGATCGCTCGCGCAACCGGATCACGGAGTTCAACCGCTCCTGCTTCACCACCGGCACCATCGGCTATCGCTGCGCCGGTGAGCGCCTCGGTTCGATGTACGGCTTCAGCTTCATGAAGGGCGCCAGCCAGCTGCCGGCAGCGGCACAGTCACGCGCCGGTGAGTTCAACGTCAACGACGAAGGGCTGCTGGTGTGGGTCGGTCCGGGCAACAGCTTCGTCGAGGGTGAGGCGAAGCGGCTGTGGGGCACCAGCGCCACCATCGGCACCACCAACTACGGCTGGGGCCTGCCGATCACGGCACTCGACTCGGTGGGCAACTCCGCCGTGGTGCGCATCGGCGACGGCAACCCGAACTACCGCCTCGGCTTCTCGAACACGATCGGCATCAAGGGCGTGCAGATCTTCATGCTCTGGGACACGCAGGTCGGCGGCAACGTGTACAACCAGACCAACCAGCGCATGTACCAGTACGGCCGCAGCGCCGACGTGGACCAGTACGCACGCATCCAGGGGCTGAAGAAGCCGGTGGAGTACTACGTCGCGCTGTACAATGCCAACAACCCGACCGACTACTTCGTCGAGGACGCCCGCTTCGTGAAGCTGCGTGAACTCTCGGTGAAGTACCGCCTCGGCTCGCAGTTCACCAGTGCGCTGGCGCGCCTCGGCGCGCAGGGCATGTCGGTCTCGCTGATCGGCCGCAACCTGCTGACCTTCACCCGCTACAAGGGCTACGATCCCGAAGTGGGCACCGTGCTCAATCGCCTCGACAGCTTCGCCTATCCGCGCTACCGCACGGTGACGGGCAGCGTCGAGCTCACCTTTTGAGCGCTGGACATCATTCCATGACTCATCTCATCCGCGCCATCGCGCTGCCGGCGAGTGTGCTGCTCCTCGCCGCCGGCTGCCAGGACCTCTCCGTCACCAACCCGAACCTCCCCGATGCGGCGCGTGCCACCACGCAGCCGCTGACGACCGAGTCGTTCGTCGCCACGTCGTTCCGCACCTGGTGGCCGGTCAGCGGCCACGGCAACTACCCGTCGTTCGCCTTCTCCACGATGGCGCGTGACGTGACCTCGGGTTTCGCCGACTTCGGACAGCTGGAACTCTCCACCGAGCCGCGCTCGGCGTGGAACAACAGTCCGGTGAACGGTCGTAACCAGGTCAACCAGGACCCGTGGTACGCCTACTATCGCACCATCTCGTCGGCCAACGACGTGCTGGCGTCACTGGACGGCGGGCTGGTGATCGTCGATCCGGTGCGCACCGCGCGCGCCCGGGCGATGGGCAAGTTCATGCAGGGCCTGTCGTACGGATATCTCGGCCTGATGTTCGACAAGGCCGTGCTCACCGACGAGACGACCAAGCTGGACACCATCACCACGCCGTCGTTCGTGCCGTACAACCAGGTGACGACGTACGCGATCACGAAGCTCGACCAGGCGGCAGCCGCCGCCGAGGCGCAGCCGACGATGACCTTCCCGGTCGAGTCGTGGCTGTTCCAGGGGCTGACGAAGGACCAGTTCGTGCGCCTCACCAACTCGTACGCAGCGCGGTTGCTTGCCGGCACGGCGCGCACGCGCGCTGAACGTGCGGCGGTGAACTGGACGGAAGTGATCCGTCGCATCGACGCTGGTGTGCAGGTGGACTTCGCACCGGTGGCGCAGCCCGACGTGCTGGTGGACGACTGGAAGCGCCTGCTGGCGCGCCTGCGTACGGTCGGCCGTCCGTCCGACTTCGCGCGGCCGAGTTACTGGCTGGTCGGTCCGGCCGACTCCACCAATGGGTGGGTGAACTGGGTCGCCACGCCGGTGGACAATCGCCAGCCGTTCCAGATGCGCACCCGTGACCGCCGCCTGCAGGGCACCACGGGGCCGGCCTCGCCGGGCAAGTACATGGGCTACAACCTGAACAACCTGTTCGCGGTGGCTCGTGGCACGTGGCGCTTCTCGCACTACTACTTCCTGCGCTACGGCACCGGCACGTCATGGCAGACGGGCCCGCAGCCGGAGCTCACGGTCACGGAGATGGATCTGCTCAAGGCCGAGGCGCTGATTCGCCTGGGTCGTGCGGGTGAGGCGCTGCCGTTGATCAACAAGACGCGTGTCGCCAACGGTGCACTGCCGCCGGTCACGCTCGACGGGCCGCCCAACGAGCCCGGGTGCGTGCCGCGCAAGCAGAGCGGAGCCTGCGGCAGCCTCTGGGACGCGCTGCGGTACGAGAAGGGCATCGAGCTGCTGGGCAACACCGGCATGCTGTCGTATCTCGATGCGCGCGGCTGGCAGACCATGCCCGAGAACACGCTGGTGCAGTTCCCGATCCCCGGCCGTGAGCTCGGCACGCTGCTGCTGCCGCTCTACACGTTCGGTGGTCCCGGTGGCCTGAACAGCTCACCGGCGCCCGATCCCGAGCGCTGTCCGGTGGTGCTGAACCGCTGCCCGACCTGAGTTCATCGGGCTGGATGTGCAACCGCCGCTGCGTCAGGGGATCGACGCAGCGGCGGTTTTTGTATTGCGATCTGTGTGCGTTCGCGACTACTGCCCCACCGCCACCCCATCCCGCCGCGGGTCCGCGATCCCGATCCGCATCCCATCGCGTCGCACGAACACCCCGTGCACGCCGCCGAACGAGATGTCGGCCACGCGGCTGAGCGGCTTGTAGCCGCGCGCCACCAGCGCCGCGTACACCGCGGTGGTGAAGCCCGGTTCCACTTCCACTTCCTTGCTGGACGCGCTGGCGTGGATGCGCGGCGCGCTGATCGCCTGGCCTGGATCCTCGCCGAAGGCCAGCATGCGCAGCGTGACCTGCAGGATCGCCGGCTGGATGTACTGCGAGCCCGCCGCACCGATCACCAGTTTCACCGTGCCGCCCTCCAGCAGTAGCGTCGGCGACATGGTGGAGTTGGCATACCGATTCGGGCCGCGCGTGCGCGCGTCGAAGTTGGCGGCCGACGAATTGAGGAAGAAGCCGCCTGTGTAGACCCCACTGCCGAACAGCACACCCACCGTGGTGGTGGCCGAGACGGCGTTGCCGTCGCCATCGATCACGGCCAGGTGCGAGGTGAAGCTGGTGTTGTCGTCGCTCGACGGTGCGCCGTCGTCGCTACCGGAAGTGGCGCGCGACGGCAGTGCGGCCGCCGGATAGGGGTCGAGTGTCGCGCAGGCGGGTGGCGTCGCGGTGGTGTCGAACACCGCCGGATCGCCGGGTGTCACGCTGTCGCGCAGCGCGGCCCCGACCAGCGCCGCGCGTTGCGTGGCGTAGCCCGGATGCGCCACGCCGCGCGCCGGCACCCGCAGCGACGTCGGGTCGCCACGCCAGCGACCCGCGTCGGCGTTCCCGATGCGCATCACGTCGGCCAGCTTCACCACCGTCTCCGGCTGGTCGGTGAATCCCGCCGCGCTGCCGATGCGCGCAGCATCCGCCATCTGCAGCATCTCGAGCACCGCCGAGCCACCCATTGGCGGGGGTGCACCGAGCACGGTGAAGCCGTGCCACGGTGCGCAGAGCGGCCGCATTGGCAGCACGGCGTAGTCGGTCATGTCGCTGACGTCGATCAGGCCGCCCAGCGATTTCACCTTCACCGACAACTGTTCGGCGACGGTGCCGGTGTAGAACGCCTTCGCCCCGCCCTCGGCGACCGTGGCAAGCGTGGCGGCGAGTTCCGGCTGCACCAGCATCTCACCGGGGCGCAGCGGCTGGCCGTTCGGCATGAAGCGTCGCGCGGCGAGTGTGTCGAGCGTCAGCTTGGCACGCGACGATGCGATCGTGCGCGCCAGCAGCGGCGAGACGATGAAGCCTCCACGGGCGAGTCGGATCGCTGGCGCCATCACCTGCGCGCGCGTGAGCTTGCCCCACTTGCCGTGCGCATCGAGCACACCGGCCACCATGCCCGGCACACCCGCGGCGCGCCCCTGCATTCGTTGCGTGGTCGAATCCGATCGCCCCCACTCACTCGACGCGCCCGACTTGGGATAGAACGACAGGTGTTCGGCGCGCTGCGTCCGCGCGTTGTAGTACGTCATCGCACCGCCGCCACCGAGGCCGGTCTGCGAGACGTCGGTGACCGAGAGCGCGAACGCGGTGGCGGCGAAGGCGTCGATGGCGTTGCCACCCTGGCGCAGGATCTCCACGCCGGCCGCGGCGGCATCCGGGTGCGACGCGGCCACCATGCCGGCGCGCGATTCGACTCGCTTGCCGGCCATCGGACTGGGTGCCGCCGGCGTGACCGGGGCGGCGCAGGAAGCGAGTGTGGCGACGGCGAGCGCGACGGCCGATGCGCGGAACGGTGTGGTGAGCGACACGAGGCGTCGGGTGCGGGACAGGAGAGCCGGCGCGCGGGGCCGGGTTCGCACCCTCTACGCTAATGCCGTCCGCGCTGCTGCACCGGTGGCGAAGCCGGCAGCGTCGCCGCGAGTATTACGGTTCTGGTCGGCCGAGCCATAGCTTGGTGGCCACCGCGACCAGCCCGGCGACCGACACCACGATGATGGCCTGCCGAATGACCTGTGCCTTGGCTGCCGCGGCCCGCGCGATGCGCGCCTCGCTGTCGACCGTCAAGCGCCCCGCAGCGTCGTCGCGCACCACGCCCAGCTCGCGCAGCCGCGCCACGATCTTCGCCGTGCCCGGCGTCTGCTCGTAGGTGCCGCGCTCGATGTCGGCCAGCACCTTCCCTTCGAGGCGGGCGCCGGAACCGGCGGTGCTGATCAGCAGGATGGCGAGTACGGCGAGGATGATGACGAGCATGGCGGCGGCGCGGTGGGAGCGATGTCGGGGTGGGGCGGGAGGTTACGGTGAGGCGCGGGCGCTCACAAGCGGATCGAACTCTTGTCCGCTCGGATCATTCCGGGGCACACGGCAACAGCGGATCGCAGAACGGCACAGCCGCAGAACCGAACTGCCGCAGAAGGGAGTGCGCGTGGCGACCCCCGTCGCGCGCACACCCATCAACACAGCTGTTGCACTTCTGCGGCCGTGTCGTTCTGCGGCTGTGCGGTTCTGCGATCCGCTGTTCCTCTCTCATCACGCCCATCGGTGACGCGGACGTCGCACGAGATCGAGAGGTCGCGCGGCGCCGGTGGAGTTAGATATACGACGTCACGAACTCTCCCACGCCCGCTGACCGGATGTACCAGACCTGCCTCTTCTGCCAGAAGTCGCTCGGCGCCAACGAGTCGATCGAGGCACTGCCGATCGGCCGTCGTGTCGCCTTCGACGGTGCCAAGGGTCGATTGTGGGTCATCTGCCAGCACTGCGCTCGCTGGAACCTGGCACCGTTCGATGCGCGCTGGGAGGCGATGGAACAGTGTGAGCGCGCCTATCGCGACACGCGTGTGCGGCTCAGCACCGACAACGTCGGGCTGGCACGGCTGCGCGACGGCACGGACCTGGTGCGCATCGGCGCTCCCCTCCGTCCGGAATTCGCCGCCTGGCGATACGGCGATCAGTTCGGGCGCCGGCGTCGACGGAATGCGATCATGGTCACGGGTGCAACCGTCGGTGCCGGACTGGCCGTCACCGGTATCGTCAGCGGTGGTCTCGCAGTGGCCGCATTCTTTCCGCTGATCCAGGTCGTCAGCGCCGTGGTGATCGCCGGCACGCAGCACAAGATCCTGCGGCATCGGATCGTCCTCGATGACGGCCGTCGCATCGCACCGACCGGATCGCTCCGAATCCTCGATCTCGATGTCGAGGAAGGCTGGGGACTCGAAGCCGGGGTGCTGGAGCCGTTCGACACATCGAAGCGCGCGGACCGGCGCTGGAATTTCTCGCAGGAGCAGTACGCCGCTGCTGTCGTCACCGTCCGGGGCGCGCACGCCATGCCGCTCTTGCGACGCTTCCTGCCACACGTGAATGGCAGCGGTGCCACTGCAGCACGAGTGCGTGAAGGGGTCGAGCTGCTGGAGACGGCGGGAGGGCCCGAAGGCTTCGCTCGCTGGGCTGCGTCGCAGCGCAGGATCTGGGGGGCACAGCAGACGCAGGGTGATACAGGCAGCCTGCATCACATCCCCGTCGCCGCACGCCTGGCGCTGGAGATGTCGGTCAACGAGGACGCCGAGCGACGCGCGCTGGAAGGTGAACTGACGCAACTCGAGGCAGCGTGGCGCGAGGCGGAGGAACTGGCAGGCATCGCGGATCGGCTCGCGACACCAGTGGCGATCGAGCGTCGGCTCGAGGAGTTGCGTCGCGGTCAGGATTGACCCGGTGACACCTCGCGCCCCTTCAACGACCGTTCGTACCACTGCAGCACCGGCGTGACGCTGATGCCGTGCACGACGATGCTGCACGCCACCACCGTGATCACCACCTGCACCAGCCGCACACCCTCGTCACCGCCGACGCCATGGTTCAGCGCATAGCTCAGGTAGTACAGGCTGCCGATGCCACGGATGCCGAACCACCCGAGAATCCAGCGCTGGGCCACCCGCGTGCGGGTGCCGATCAGCGAGAGGCGCGCGGCCAGCGGGCGGATCACGACGAACAGCAGTGCCGCCACACCTGCCGCCGGCCATGACCACGCCGTGGCCAGCGCGATGCCGACCAGCACCACCAGCAACACCTCCAGCATCCGCTCCAGCGTGTCGCCGAACGACAGCGCCTCCGCGATCAGCACACCCGCGGCCACCGCTGGCTGCTCGAGCGCCTGCTCGTTGACCGTGGCCGCCACCAACGTCTCCGCCGGCGGATGTGCCACCGCGCCGGCACTCGCGGGCGGTGGTGACTCGGCCGCAGCAGGATGCGGCGTCGCGCGCACCACGCGCACCTCGGCATGCCGCAAGCCCACACCGGCCGCGAACACCGAGAGGAAACCCCACGCCTGCGCACGCTCGGCCGCCACGTACGCCAGCGCGATCAGGGCCAGCGCGAGGAAGTCGTTGGGTGCGCCGGTGTCACGCGCCCGACTGCGGATGCGCATCGCGAACTGGCCCACGCCGGTGCCCAGCAGGTAGCCGATCGCGAGGCCGGCCGGAATCGCCCACACGATGCGCAGCAGCAGCCACTCGCCGATCCACCCCTGCATCGAGCCGGCGCGCATGAACTCGAGGGCGAAGATCACGAACGGAAACGCGGCGCCGTCGTTCAATCCCGCTTCGCCCGACAACCCGAAGCGCACCCGATCGTGATCCTCGGCATCGTTCACCGACACCGCCGCTGCCAGCACCGGATCGGTGGGTGCCAGGATCGCGCCGAGCAGCAGTGCCATGTAGAGCGGCACACCGAGCAGCCATTGCGCAGTGAGTGCGACGCCGGCGATGCAGAGCAACATCACCGGCCCGGCCAGTCGCACCGCCACGCGCCACGACGCGTTCCGCAGCGGAAGCCGCAGCCGCAGGCCGCCCACGAAGAGCGACACGATCACTGCCACTTCCGTCAGCGTCTCCATCCAGACTCGCTGTGACGCGATGTCGAGCTGGAGCAGGCCGAAGCCGAGCGGACCGAGCGTCAGGCCCACGACCAGATAGATGAACGAGGTCGAGATCGGCAGTCGTTCCACCTGCGACGACGTCAGCGCCATCAGCAGCAGCAGCGCACCGACCGTGGTCATCCATCCGAGAATGCTCATGCGTTGCGGCGATGGGTAAGCTCATGCAAGGATCACATGCATTCCGCAGTGAGCACGGAACTTGAACGTGAGACGGGATGACTCCGCTGCAGCGCACCCGTCCTCATGCCTCATGCATGCCCGGGGCCGCAGCGCGGAGCCGCCAGCACCAGGTCGCCTGCCGACAGTGGCACGCGTGTGGTGCTGGCGCTCACCTGCACTCTGGATGGAATGATGGCCGACGAACGCTCTGAGACGATCAGCAAGGTCGCGGAAATGATGCGCGACATCGATTTCTGCATGCTCACGACGAGCTCCGGCACCGGCCGCCTGCGGTCGCGGCCGATGTCGAACAACGGCGAGGTCGAGTTCGATGGGGACGTCTGGTTCTTCAGCGGCGCACACACGCGGAAGATCGCGGATGTCGAGGCGGAGCCGCGCGTGCACCTCAGCTACGCCGTGCCCGACGAATTCAAGTTCATCGCCATGACCGGTGAAGCCGCGATCATCCGCGACGTCGAGAAGAAGCAGGAGCTCTGGATCGAGGACCTGGAGCGCTGGTTCCCCGAGGGACCGGAAAGTCCCGATGTGGTCCTGATCAAGGTCACCCCCACCACGGTGGCGTACTGGGTGGGCGAGGAGGAAGGCGAACTGACGATCGACTGACGTCATCGGCCGTCGGGCCCGCCTAGGGAATCTCTGCACAAGTCGGATGGGCCGCGTGGTGGGTGCTGTGGGTGCGTCCGCTAGGCGTCCGACCACGCCATAGCTTCGCTATGGCACGGGAGGGCAACGCCGCGGCCGCGCTCACACCGCCCACCACCCGGAGGGCGGGAGGTGGTGACGTGCCGCTCTGCGTTGCGCTCCGTCGGCGGACGGACGTCCGCCTTTTTCGCGCGCCTTGATCGGCGCGCCACGACCTCCCGCGCGACCCATCCCACTTGTGCAGAGGTTCCCTAGCGCAAGGCGGGCCTGACGCCACACCTTTGCCGGAGGTGAACGTCCCGTACTGGAGTCCGGCAATGTCGACCCACATCGCGCAGGTGTGTTCGTGTCCCTGAGCGCCGATCGTGGCTCGGCGCACGCGAACTCGGCATCACCATGGGGCTCCACCCTGCCGTTCGTGGGGCGCGGCACCGACCTCGCCGTGCTGCGCCGACACCTCGATGCCGCGATCGACGGACGTGGGCATTGTGTGCTCCTCACCGGCGACGCTGGAATCGGCAAGTCACGATTGCTGGCCGCGCTGGCGCAGGAGGCCTCGTCGCGACGGGTGCTGGTGGCGTCGGGCAGCGCCTTCGCGATGGAAGCCGGAATGGCCTTCGGCGCCGTGGCCGATGCGCTCGCACGGCCGCTACGTGCGCTCGAGGCCTCCACCATCACGGTGCTCGCACGCGGCGCCGAGGACGACCTGCGTGCCGTGATCCCCGGCCTGCCCGGTGCGACCGGCACACCGCGGCCGATCGACCCCGATGGCAGCAGCCGCGCGCGACTGCTCTGGAACGTGACGCAGTTCCTGACGCGATTGGCAGCGCGCCAGCCGATCCTGCTGATGCTCGACAACGCGCAGGACGGCGACGCCTCGTCGCTCGAACTCCTGCATTTTCTCGCGCGGCAGGTGGCCGGTGCGCGCATCCTCATCGTGCTGGCGTTCGTCGAGGATGGCCGCGATGCCAACCCGGCGCTGCGGGGCCTCGTCCGCTCGCTGCTCAGCGCGCGAGAGGCGACCCTGCAGCAGGTGGGCAGCCTGTCGGAGCAGGACCTGGTGGAGCTGCTCACGCGCAGCTTCGCGCTCGGTGCCGAGGACGCCGCGATGCACGCCGCCACGCTCTGGTCGCACACGCGCGGCAATCCGTTCTTCGTCGAGGAATCGCTGAAGGCGCTGCTGGCGGCCGGGCGCATCCGCAAGGCGGGCACCGGGTGGCTGGTGGAGGAGGCGCAGCCGGCCACGCTGCCGGCCACGGTGCGCGAGGCGGTGCAGGCGCGACTGGCAGCACTCGATACCAGTGCGCGACGGGTGGCCGAGATCGCGTCGATCATCGAGCCGCGCGCATCGCTGGATGTGCTGGAACGCGTGTCGGGACTCGACGCGGTGGCGTTCGCCGATGCCGTGGATGCGCTCTGCAGCCGGCGCATCCTCGTCGAGCATCGCAGCGCCGATGGGGCCGACTACGAGTTCGGCCATCCGATCATTCAGTCCACGGTGCGCACCTCGCTCACGGCGGCACGCGAACGTGCGCTGCATGCGGCGGTGGCCTCGGCGCTGGAAGCGATCCACGGCCCCGAATCCACGGCGCACGCGCTGGCGATGGCGCGACACCTGGTGCTGGGCCAGGACCTCGGTGACGATCAGCGCACGCTGCGGTACCTCGCAGCGGCGGGACGTGATGCGCTGGCGCGGCGTGCCGACCAGGAAGCGGCGCGGTGGCTGGGCGATGCATTGCAGATCGCCGAGCGACTCGGCGATACCGCGGCCACCGCCGCGCTGCTGGAGGAACAGGCGACTGCGCACATCCGCATGGGGCAGGGGGAGGAGGCGCTGGTCGGCTGGCGACGCGCGCTCGACATCGCCACCGCACGTGACGACCAACTGGCCGCTGCGCGCCTGCTGCACCACCTCGGCCAGGAAACAGCCCGCGCCGGCGATGCAGCGGGTGGGCTGGCGCTGCTGGAGCGCGCGACCGCGGTGGCGCGCGACCTCGAGCGCCCGGATCTCGAGGTGCGCGCATTTCTCGCGCGTGCCAACATCCAGCAGACACTGGGCCGTCACCACGACGCGACCACGGCCGTACGTGATGCGCTCGCGATCGCCGAACCGCTCGGTCACACCGGGTTGCTGGCGCAGGCGCACCAGACGGCGCTGCAGCTCTACGCCTGGACCGGACCGGCCGCGGTGGCGCGTGAACATGGCGCGCGTGCACTGGCGCTGGCAGCGCAGGCCGGCGACCAGGACGTGGCGTGGTCGTCGCACTGGGCGATGGCGATGCTGGAGGGCTTCAGCGGCAATGCCGCCGCCGTGGGACGTCACGTGCGCGAGGCGTCGGCGCTGGCCGACGAACTGGCGTCACCGTTCCTGCAGGCGATGACGGCCGAGATCGCGATCGAGCATGCGTCCGGCGTGGGGCGATGGGATGAGGCGCTGGCGACGGCGGATCGCATCATCCCGATGGCGCGCGCGATCATGCGACGGTCGCTGCTGCCACGCCTGCTGGTGTGGACGGGCCTCATCGTCCTCGAGCGCGATGAGCCGGAACGTGCGCGGGTGCTGTTCGAGGAGGCGTGGCAACTGAGTGGCGCCGACCGCATGGACTCGATCGACGTGCACGCGCTGCAGGACTTCGGCAACGTGCACAACGTGATCCTGGCGCACACCGGCATGGGCATGTATCACCTGTCGCGCGGCGAGTGGGCACGGGCGGTGGAGTACGGTGAGCGCGGATTGGCGCTGGCCGATCGCTTCGGCTACGTGGCGTGGGCCATCCATCGGCTGATCCCGATGCTGGTGGAGGCGGGATTGCGCGTGCAGGATTTCGCCCGCGTCGAGGAACTCATCGCGCGCCTGCGCCGCCAGTCCGCCGACCTCAATCACACGCTGGGGCTGGCGTGGGCCTCGGCCGGCGAGGCACTCACGGCGCGGATGAAGGACAATGCGCCCGACGCGGCGGCACGTCTCCTGTCTGCTGCCGATGCCCTCGACGCGGTGCCGTTCCCCTTCCACGCGGCGCGGCTGCGGCGCAATGCAGCACAGGTGCTGCAGGCCGACGGTGATGCCGACGGCGCGGCGCGCGCGCTGCGCCATGCACACGAGGTGTTCGCGCGCCTCGGTGCCGAGTTCGAGTTGCGCGGCCTGCGCAACCAGCTGCGTTCACTCGGCGTGCGCCTGCCACCGCGCAGCGTGACGCCGGGGGCGGGCGCGCTCACCGGTCGCGAACTCGAGATCGCACGCGCCGTCGCGCGCCGCCTGTCCAACAAGGAGATCGGCGTCGCGCTCGACATTTCCGCGCGCACGGTCAGTACGCACCTGTCCAACATCTTCGAGAAGCTGGGCGTCGATTCGCGCGGCGAACTGGCGGATCTGGTGCGCGGGCATCCCGTCCTTGGCGAGCCCTGACGGGGGTCCTACATCGATCGAAAAAGGGTTCACGCGGGGGGCGCGGGGGACGCGGGGGGCTCCAAGCGCGATACGTGTGGCGTACAGCGAGGTGCGGCGAAGGGCCGTTCGCGGTGCAGCAACAACTATTGGAGTCTGGAAAAACAAAAAGCTGTAGGAACTGCGTTCCGGACGCGCAGTTCCTACAGCTTTTGCCGTTCCATCACTGCTTGCCTTAAGTCGGTGTGAAGGTGTACGAACCGCGATACGCTGCAACTCGCACGCTCGGAACCCCCCGCGTCCCCCGCGCCCCCCGCGTGAACATTTTGTTCTCCGCCTGCTGTATGCTCCCGGCACCAGCGCAATGAGCTGAAGGCGGTGCAGCGGTCACCGCAGCGCGAGCTGCGCGGGGGTCTCGGGGATGTTGGTGCCGTAGCGCGCGTTGATGGCTCGTGCGGCGGCGGCGGCGAGGATGGAGTGACCGGCGGCGTTCGGGTGAATGCCGTCCAGGCTCACGGCGAAACCGTACGGCGTCGCGGTGGTCATCAGTGCCACGGTGCTGTAGGTCGGCTTCACGTCACTGCGCCCGTACAGCGCCTCGAGGGCCACGTAGGCGTATCCGACACGCTCCGCGGTGGCGCTGATGTGCGCATTCATCGCAGCCAGCTGTGTGTTGACGATCGCCACCTCGCCGGGCGTGAGCACGAAGTCCTGGGTGACGGCGTTGCCGCCCGTGCAGGAGAAGACCTCGGTGCCGGCACCAACCTGGCGCTTGCCCAGCCCTCGCGCGACGGCGGTCGGGATACGGACCGGCACGAAAATCAGGTTCGCGCTGGCGTCGCAGTCGGGCAGTACCTCGATGTTGAACGCGGCGAGCATGGTGGCCCGGTCGGCCCAGATCTCGCTGCCACGACGGAAGCTCGGGAAGCTGGCGACGTCATTCACCAGGCCGACCATGATGCCGCGCTTCACCGCGCCCGACACGGCGTCGGCGAGCTGCGTGTACTGCAGTGCCCAGGTGGCCACCGGCACCAGCGTGGCGCCGGGGATGGCGATGCCCGACCGGCTGTTGAGCACCTCGTTGCCACCGAATTCCACCGAGATGAACTTCGGGCTCTGGTTCAGCGCCGCCTGCAGCTGGGTCGTCTGCGACGGCAGCACGTGCGGGTACAGCAACCGGTACGAGGCGTCGGACTGCTTCGATTCCGGCGTCGCGGTCAGCGCATCGATGGTGTTGGCTGCCGCCACCGCCACGTTCTGTGCGGGCAGCACCACCCCGGCCTCGTTGCCGGCGCAGCTGGCCGCGCCGGGGTTGATGGCGGCCGACTCACCCGAGAGGCGCAGCCCGCTGGCGAGTGGGGCGGCGAACGGCGACCGGCAGCCCGGTGCGGCGATCAGCGGCAAGGTCTGCTGCCGGCCGGCCAGCTCGGCCAGCTGTGCGGTCCAGCTCTGGCGCTGGCCGGCACCGATCACGCCTTCGCTCTGCCAGCCCATGGAGATGCTGGTGCCCATCGAGACGAAGCGGTGGAACATGCCCAGCTCGTCCGGCGCCTCGCCGGTGAGGTTGGGCTGCACCTTCGGCGACGTCGGATCGGTGACGTCGGAGCAGGCCGTCGCCAGCAGGGCGATGGCGGGGAGCAGGGTACGGAATGCAATGCGGTTGTTCATGGAACGACCCTCGGGATGGGAGACGAGTGCGCGCTTGGTCGCGCGCTTCATCATCCCACCACGCCGATCGCCGCCCCATCGGACAGATGACGTAGAAGCGTGACGGAAATGACGTAGTCCTGCCATCCGCTCCACCATCCAACTTTCTACAGTACGCCACCAGAAAAAGTTTTCACGCGGGGGCCGCGGGGAACTGCAGGAGGAAAAGCCACGGCAGAACTGGTGTGGGAACTGCGTTCCGCACGCGCAGTTCCCACAGCCATTGTCACTTCCTCCTACGTCCGACGCTCGCCTCAGGAATGAACTGTCCCAGCATCACCCGCTGTAACAACGACGATCACGCACGGAGCCCCCCGCGTCCCCCGCGCCCCCCGCGTGAACACTTTTTGTATGCGCACCGAATGAGCGCCGGCGCCGCACGCAGAGCTCCCATGCGAACGGTTCGACAGTCAAGGCTTCACAGTGCGCACGATCCGCGGCGCCACACGCGCGACGACGCCGTGGAGCGCCGTGGTGAATCGACGCGCTTCGGATGCCGACAGGTGCGACCACTCGGGCAGGTCGAAACCTTGCAACTCCGGATGATCGGCGAAGTGGATTCCCGGTGCGCCAGTGCGTTGCAGCAACACGTCCCAGGTGCGGGCGCGAGGGAAATACTTCTCTTCGACCGGTAGGTACGGCCCACTGCTCGGGAACCGGACGAACGCCACCGGCACACCACGAGCGCGCAGCTTGGTGACGGCGGCGGTGGCGCGATCGATCTGTTCGGCGATCGCACCGTCCATCATCGCCTGCGTCACGCCGGGCGGCAGCGCGAAGTCCTGTGCCCACACGTCGCGCGCGTGATTGCGATACATCGTGTCGGTCACGACGCGATCCCACATCTCGGTGTGCCGGTCCGGCTCCTGCACTGCGAGCTTGCGGACTTCCATGCGTGTGTGCACGCCGGGTCGCGTCGGCCAGTCCTGTCGCGCCAGTACGACGAACAGCGCGAAGTCGGGATCGAGGAACGCCCATACCGGCTCCAGCAGGTGCATCGACAGCCACTGTCCCCCATGCTGCGTGAGTGTGACGTCGCGCCAGTTGGTGAGTGCCGGCGCGCGATACTCGAAGCCGCTGAAGAACACGTCCGGTGCCACGCCCACCAGCAGGCGGCCGGTGAAGGCGGTGTCGTCGGCCAGGTCCTCCATCGCGCGCATCGGCGACGTGCCCTCCATCGCCAGCTGGATCGGACGATGACCGTCGGCGGCCTGCCACTCGTCGAGCGCGAGGTTGAAGAGCATCCGCGAGGCCCCGATCAGCACCGTGGCGTTGCCTTCACCCTTGTCGATGCGCGCACGTTCCCACGCCCAGAGCACGTCACTGTTCACCGTCGCTGGGCGCGACCCGATGCGTCGGTGGTACCACTCCCAGCCGCCCAGCAGCAGCACGAACAGCGTCACCGCGACCACTCCTGCGGTGCGGAAGTCGAGCACCGGCACCGGGCGCACGTACGGCGGCGCCTCGACCACGCCTGGATACCGCTCCGACGATGCCACCACATTCTCGGCGGCGACCATCTCAGAACTGGAAGTAGATGAAGGCACTGCTTCCTCCCTGAGTGATGGTGACGAGGAACAGCATCACACCCCAGGCCAGCCCCACCGCCGGTGCCGGCACCCGTGCCGCGACGCCGTGCAGCGTGCGGTCGCGCATGAACCAGTGCACCAGCACCAGCAGGCCCACCGTGGTGAGCGCGCTGATCACCTTGTACGACGAGAGCAGCGGCGCGCCGCTGCGGTCCACCAGCAGCATGCTTTCGAGCAGTCGTCGCGCAGTGCCGAACTCCTTCGCACGGAAGAACACCCAGGTGATGTTGATCAGTGCGTAGGTCAGTAGCGCGATCGCCACCTTGCCGATCGTGGTGCGCCAGACGGCCGCCTCACCGAAACGCGCCTTCAGCACACGCTCCGCAGAGAGGTAGAGGCCGTGCAATCCACCCCAGACCACGAACGTCCACGACGCCCCGTGCCAGATGCCGCCCAGCAGCATGGTGAGCATCAGGTTGACGTAGGTGCGCGACGGGCCTCGCCGGTTGCCACCGAGCGGGATGTAGAGGTAGTCGCGCAGCCAGCTGGAGAGCGAGATGTGCCAGCGCTGCCAGAAGTCGGAGAAGCCGATCGCCGCGTACGGGTAGCGGAAGTTGTCGAGGATCGAGAAGCCGAGCACCAGTGACGCGCCGATGGCGGTGGTGGTGTAGCCGGCGAAGTCGCAGAAGATCTGCCCCGAAAAGGCCAGCACGCCCACCCACGCATCCAGCGGTGCGATCATCGATGACGCCTTGAACACCTCGTCCGACACCGGCGCGAAGACGCCGTCGGCCATCACCACCTTCTCGAACAGGCCGATGGTCATCAGCAGCAGGCCCCAGCCGAACATGCGGCCGGTGGCGCGACGCGGCGTGGCGAACTGCGGCACCAGGTCGGTCGGCCGCACGATCGGCCCTGCCACCAGGTGCGGGAAGAAGCCGACGAAGAGCGCGAAGTCGAGCAGCTTCGGCGTCGGCTTGGCGCGGCGCAGGTACACGTCGAGCGTGTACGACAGCGTCTCGAAGGTGTAGAACGAGATGCCCACCGGCAGCACGATGCTCGGCGCCAGCGGCTGGTACTCGATGCCGAAGGTGGAAACGAGGGCGGTGAAGTTCTCCAGCAGGAAGCCACCGTACTTGAAGTAGCTCAGCATGCCGAGGTTGAGCACCAGCGACACCAGCAGCATCGCCTTCCGCTGACGTGGGGCCTCGGTGCGCGCCATCCGTGCTGCCATCAACCAGTCCACCACCGTGGACAACCAGAGCAGGATGACGAACGGCGGATTCCACGCCGCGTAGAACACGTAGCTGGCCACCAGCAGGTGCACCTTCTTCGCGGTCCACGGAATTGGCGCGTAATGCACCGCCAGCACCCAGGCGAAGAACACCAGGAAGGTGAGGGAGTTGAACAGCACGACAGCTCCTGCGCAGTTGGGGAGAACCGCTCGGGTGCAGCGCCAGCCGACGCGCTCCATGCCGGTGATGCGGCATGCGGGCGCTGATGTCTTCAGTCATGGGCAGCGAGGCGCGACTGATTGCGGTGCCTCGTGCGGCACAGTCTGCCCCGAGTCGCCGGGCAAGGCAAATCCGCCGAGCCGGGTTTCGGTCGCGTCAGGGCAGCGAGCGCGCGGTGGCCGTGTCGTGTGGCAACGCGTAGACGCCGCCCGATTGTGATGCTCCGCGGGGCGGACTGTGTCGCGCCGTGGTGAGAAAGAGCGTGTCCTCACCGATCGCCACCGACGTCACGTTGACGTCCGGCATCGCGATCACCTGTGCCACGCGTCCGTCGGCGGTGAACCGCGTCGCGCGGCTACCACCATATTGCGCCACCCAGAGATCACCGGTGTCGTCGACCGCGATGCCGTCCGGACTGCCGTCACGCACGCCCAACTCGAGGAAGGTGGTGGCTGCCTCGCAGCTGGTGCTGGTGATCGGCGGCGTCGGAAAGCGGAGCACGCGCCGCCCCACCGAGTCGCAGACGTAACCGCAATCGCGCCGGGCATCGAAGGCCGGACCATTCACGATCGGAACGCCCCGGAGCACCGTCAACCAGGCGCCGTCCGGTGTCCGCCGCAGCAACCGGCCGGTCGGACGCTCGCCTCGTCCGTCCATGGTGGCGACCCAGAGCGCGCCGTCCGGACTCCTGCCGAGATCGTTGATGCGCTCGCCATCCGTCATCGCCGGCACCTCATCGAACGGCGTCAGTTCGCCGGTCGAGGTCGCGAATCGACGGAGCTGATCATCCCTACCAATAATTAGAGTATCTTCATCTACATCGGCCGTGAGACCGGAGGAGAGGGTCCCGACGTTCCATTCCTTGACCATGGCGCTTGTGATCGAGTACGATCTCAAGAGACCGCTATCAATATCCAGCCACCATAGCGTCCTGCTCCGCGGCAGCCAGACCGGGCATTCGCAGAAGCTCGACGCTCCCGTCCAGACGGTCTGCAGTGCAGGAGTCAGGGCGTGACTGCCCCTGCCGAACAGTCGTCTCAAACGATCGCGCAATCCCCGTCGCATCCCCTCGTCCGTGTTCATGCCGTGACCGCGTCTGCCCAGCAGTTCCGCCTCAATGCACCCCTCGCCGTCTCAGAGATGATCGACGGTGAGGCGGTGATCATGAATATGGACTCCGGCCACTATTTCAGTGCCCGTGGTCTGGCCGGGGTGCTGTGGGAATGGACCATCACCGGCTGCGCCGTCGACGCGATGGCGAACACGCTCGCGTCGGCCTTCCCGGGTGAGCCAGTGCACCAGGACATCGGTGATTTCATCCAGTCGCTGCAGTCGCACGCGCTGGTCGTCCCGATGCCGTCCACGCTGGCCTCGGCGACCCCTGACGCTGCCGAGTTGGCGACGGTGGGCGCATATCAGCGACCGGTGATCGACGTGTTCACCGACATGCAGGACCTGCTGCTGCTCGACCCGATCCACGATGTCGGCGAGGCCGGCTGGCCGATGCCGCTTCCAGCGACCGTCCAGGAATCGGTGTAGTGCGCGCCACGTCGTCGGATGGCACCCCCGCCGCCGACGGGATCAGCGTGATCGTGATCGCCCGGAACGCGGCGCGCCACCTCGCCGACGCCCTCGACAGCATCGCCGCCAGCACGCTGCAGCCACGTGAGGTGATCGTGGTGGACGGCGGCTCGCCGGATGACACCGTCGCGATCGCGAGGCGCTATCCCTTCGTGTGGGTAGTCCCGCAGCGGTCCCGCGGCATCGCCGAGGCCTACAACGAAGGCATCGAGGCCAGCACGCAGCCGCTGCTCGCGTTCCTGTCGGCGGACGACCGCTGGATGCCCGACAAGCTGGCACGCCAGGCGGCCTCGCTTCAGGCCGACCCGTCACTTGGCCTCGTCGCCTGCCACGTGCTCCATGCGCTGGAGCCGGGGTGTGCACCGCCGGCCGGCTTCCGGTTGTCGCTGCTGGACGGTCCGGTGCCCGCCTTCATCATGGAAAGCCTGATGGTGCGTCGCACCGTGTTCGCGCAGGTCGGTGGGTTCGACCCGGCGTTCGCGGTCAGCGAGGACACCGACTGGTTCGCGCGCACGCGTGATGCCGGCGTGCGCTCGGCGGTGCTGGACGAGACGCTGGTCTGGAAGCGGGTGCACGACGCCAACAGTTCGCTCAACGAGCCGTCCATCAACGGCCTGTTGCTACGCGCCCTGCGCGGCACGCTGCAGCGCAAGCGCGCACAGCAGGGGCAGGGCTGAATGCGCACACCCACGATCTCGGTGGTGATCCCCTGCTACAATGCCGCGCCGTACGTGGCCGAGGCGATTCGCTCGGTGCGACGACAGCGTGTGGCGGTGCACGGTGTTCACGAGGTGATCCTGGTCGACGACGGGTCCACCGACGGCAGCGTGGCCGCGGCGCGTGCCGCCGATGCCGACGTGATCGTGGTGAGCCAGGCGAACGCCGGGATCAGCGCCGCACGGAATGCCGGTGTGTTGGCTGCCACCGGCGCATGGATCGCCTTCCTCGATGCCGACGACCTGTGGACCGATGGCAGCCTGGCCACACGTGCCACTCTCCTCGCCGCGCGCGACGACCTGGCCGGCGTGGCCGGCGCGATCGAGCAGTTCGTGAGTCCCGACGTGCCGGCGGCGGAGCGGGCTTCGCTGCGACCGCCGCCGGCCATCATGCCGGGACGCCTCGCCGGTGCATTGCTGGTGCGCCGCGAGCTGTTCGACACGGTGGGACTGTTCTCGTCGCAATTCGAGGTCGGTGAGACACTGGACTGGGTGGCACGCGTCGAGACGGCACAGCATCGCATCGGCTTCGTGGACGACGTGGTGCTGCGCCGACGCGTGCATCGCAACAACTCGGTGCAGAAGAGCCAGCGCCTGACCTCCGATTACCTGCAGGTGCTGCGGGCCACGATCGAGGCCCGTCGTGCCTCGGCGCACACTCCGCCGGCAGCGGCACCATGATGCGCGATGCCCCGGTCCCCGAGGATCCGACGCTGGGTTTCCTCTGGCCGACAGGCGCGCAGCAGCAGCTGCTCGACGCGGCGCTGCTGGGTGGCGACGCGTCACGCGCGGCGTTTCGTCGCTGGCGCGGGAGTGTGAAGCTCGAGGAGGAGTTCGGCTGGACCATCCTCCGCCTCGTGCCGCTGGTGCATCACACGCTGACGCATGCCGGTGAGGGTGATCCGCTGATGGGTCGCTTCAAGGGCGTCAGTCGCCTCACCTGGTACGAGACGCAGCGGCTGCTGCATCGTGTGCGGCCGGTGGTGGCGGCACTGGTGGCCGAGGACATCACGGTGCTGATGCTGAAGGGCGTGCCGATGGTGCTGTCGTACTACGGCACGCAGGCGCTGCGTCCGATGAACGATGCCGATATCTGCGTCGCCGAGGCTGACCTCGAACGGGCAATGGCGGTGCTGGCCGCCGCGGGCTGGCAGCCCACGCAGCATTTCGACCCGGATCACAAGCGTTTCCGCCATGCCCTGCAGTACCGGCATCCTGACGGTGGTGAGCTGGACCTGCATTGGCGCGTGATGTACGAAACGCTGTTGCCGGACACGGCGAGCTGGGGATGGGACGACACCGAGCCACTGGACTTCCTCGGCGTACCGGTCCGCCAGTTGCGGCCCGGATCGATGCTCCTGCATCACGTCGTGCATGGCGTCCGCTGGAACGACGAGACGCCGGTGCGCTGGATTCCTGACGCCGTCACGGTGCTGCGCACGCGCGGCGCCGACGTGGACTGGCCTCGCCTCGTGCGCGACGCGCGGCATCTGCGTGTCACGCTGCGCCTGCGGCTTGGACTGGAGTGGCTGCGCACACGCTACGGCGTCGCGATTCCCGACGCGGTGCTGTCCGAGCTGCAGGCGGTGACGCCGACGCTGCTGGAACGCGTCGAGGCACGCGTGTACCTGCGCAATCACCACCAGTACATGCACACGGCCGCGGGGAACCAGATGATCATCGTCGCGGATCTCTGCCGCATCGCTGATCCGTCGCGGACCCTGCGCTTCCTGGCCACGCTGCCGCACTACCTCCGCTTCCGCTGGCGACTCAATGGCCGTCGCGAGATCGTGCCGGCGCTCTGGCGCGCGGCGCTGCGCCGTGCGCGCGGCCTGCCGCAGGTGATGGAGACGGCACGATGACGCCCGTGATCCGCACCCGCGTCAGCAACCTGTTCGACCGCGAGGCACTCTCGCTGCTCTGGCACTACCTGCGCCCGCATCGTCTCTCGCTGGTGGTGGCCGTGCTGGGCGCGATCCTGCAGTCGCTGCTGGTGTTGCCGGTGCTCTGGCTGCTCCGACACGCCTTCGACGTCACGATTCCGGCGGGCAACGTGCGCGGGCTGGTGGCCATCGGCGGCATCATCCTGCTCGTACGCGCCGTGGGAAGCGGGCTGTCGCTGCTGCTGCGGCGTCGCATGCTGCGCCTGGTGAAGGGCGCGGTGACGGACCTGCGCCTGGACCTGCTCTCGTCGCTGCTGCACCAGTCGCGCGAGCAGCACGATGCGATGGACCTGTCGCAGGCACACACGCGGGTGGTGCAGGAGAGCGAACGGATCGATCGCGTGGCGACGGCAATCCTCTCCGGCCTGCTGCCCTCGCTGCTCTCGGCGGTGGGCGTGGCGATCGTGCTGCTGGTGCTCGACCTGCGGATGGCGGTGCTGGGCATGGTCGTGCTGCCGCTGGTCTGGCTGGCCGGTCGTCGGTTGCACACACGGGTCGAGTCCGACGTGCGTCGCTTCCAGCGCAGCTTCGAGGGCTTCAGCCGCGGCGTGAATTTCGTGCTCCGCCAGCTGGACGTGGTGCGACTGGCGGCGGCGGAAGCGCAGGAACTGCAGCGCCAGCGCGCGCGCCTCGACGACGTGCGCGATCAGGGCGTGCAGATGGCGATGACGTTCGCCGTGCATTCCCAGGTGCAGCGCACGCTGATCGGGCTGGCCGGCATCAGCATCCTGGTGGTCGGCGGCATCGGTGTCGCGTCGGGTCGACTGTCGATCGGCGCCTTCATCACGTTCTACGTCGCGGCCGGGCTGCTCAACGGACACGTCGACACGGTCCTCAGTGCACTGCCCGAGATCGTGGCCGGCAACGTCTCCCTGCGCACGCTGCGCAGCATGCTGCACGACGCCGAGCCGGAGCCGTATCAGGGCCGCACCGTGGTGCCGGCCACCGGGGCGGTGTCGTTGCACGACGTCGGATTCTCCTACGGCACCCGCCGTGTGCTGCACGCCGTGTCGCTGGACGTGGCGCCGATGGACAATGTCGCCATCGTGGGCGAGAACGGCGCCGGCAAGAGCACCATCGCGAAGCTGATCGCGGGACTGCACCGACCGCGTCACGGTCATATCCGCTGGAGTGGCGTGCCGTACGACGAGGTGCACATGCCATCGCTGCGCCGCGCCCTCGGCATGGTGCAGCAGCACGCCACCTTCTTCCCCGGCACGATCCGCGAGAACCTGCTCTATGGGCACGCGGACGTGAGCGACGACCAGCTCGCGCAGGCGCTGTACCTGGCGACGGCGGACCAGGTGGTGGCACGGCTGCCCCTCGGCCTCGAGACCCCGACCGGCGAACTGGGGCAATTGTTGTCGGGGGGTGAGCGCCAGCGCCTCGCGATCTCGCGCGCCCTGGTCGGCAATCCGATCCTCCTGCTGCTCGACGAGCCGACGACCCATCTCGACCTGTCCAGCATCGGCGAGGTGATGACGCGCATCCTCTCGCGCGCCGAGCGTCCTGCCGTGCTGACGATCACGCACGATCCGTCGGTCGAGGCGTTCGCCGAGACGGTGTATCGCCTGGAGGATGGCCAGCTGTCGCTGGTGCCGTCGCGCGGCGGGTTGCCGTTGGCGACCTTGTCGTGATGACTGGCGACACGCAGCACCCGGGGGCGGAGGTGTCGGACGGACTGGCGCATCGCAGCGACACGCCACCGCGCACCGAGGCCGAGCAGCTGGCGTTCTTCGACGCTGCGCTCGCGTGCGCGCAGCAGGCGGAGCGCGCGGCGCCAGTGCAGGTGATCTGCATCGACCTGGCCGAGACGGTGGTGAAGATCCGCTTCGCCGGACGGGCGTTGTACGACGCGTTCGTGCCGGCGCTCAGTCACCTGCTGCTGCCGCACGACACCGCGGCGCAGGCGACGCTGCACGTCTGGGATACGGCGTCGAGCGGGGTGGCGATGGTGGCACCGCCCTGCGGCCGCGAGAGCTTCACGCATCGCGGCGACATCTGGGGCATGTCCAGCGCGCGCATCCGCAGCGCGTTTCACTGGCACGAGTTCTCGGTGAACCTGTTCGATCACCAGCGTGCCACCGGAGTGTTCTGGGTACAGGATGCGGCGGCGCTGCCGTACTGGTCGAAGGCATCACCGCTGCGCACGCTGTTCCACTGGTGGCTGTCGGCCAACGGCGCGCACCTGCTGCACGCGGCGGCAATCGGCACCGCCGACGGCGGGTTGCTGCTGGCCGGTCGCGGTGGGACCGGGAAGTCCACCACTGCGCTCGCGTCGCTGGATGCCGGCCTGCGCTACGTGGGCGACGATTATCTCGCGGTGCGGCTGGATCCGGTGCCGACCGCGTACAGCCTGTACGCCACCGCCAAGGTCACGCCGTCGCAGATGGGCCGCTTCCCGGGGCTGGCGGCGCACGTCACCAACCCGGGGTGTGGCGAGGACGAGAAGGCGGTGGTGCAGCTCCATCCCGCCTTTGCCGATCGCCTCACCCGTCGGCTGCCGTTGCGTGCGGTCGCGTCGCCGGCCTTCGGTGAGGTGGCGCAGAGCCGGTTCGAGCCGGATGATGGTGCCAGCACCCGTCGATCGGCGGCGTTCACGACGCTCTCGCAGCTGCCGCACGCCGGCCGGGAGTTGCACGACTTCGTGGACCGGCTGATGCTGGCGTTGCCGAGCCTCACGCTGCGACTTGGCCACGAAGTGCCGCAGGTTCCCGACGCCATCCGCGAGCTGCTGGCGCTGGATGATGCCGCGCTCCGCGCCACTGCCACGCGTGATGCCAGCGTGGTGCGCCGCACCCTGGTGTCGGTGATCATCCCGGTGTTCAACGGCGCCAGCATGCTGGCGTCGGCCGTGCGGAGCGTGCTGGCGCAGCGCTGGGGCGCGATCGAGATCATCATCGTCGATGATGGGTCGAGCGACGACATCGACGCGGCGGTGCAGCGGCTACCGGTGGACGTGCTGTTCATCCGCCAGGCGAATGCCGGCCCGGCGGCGGCGCGCAACCGCGGCATCGAGGCGGCATCGGGCGAGCTGCTGGCGTTCCTCGACGTGGACGATCTCTGGAGCGACGGGCACCTCGATGCGCTGGCGTCACACCTCGATCGCGATCCATCACTCGACGTGGCGCATGGGCTGGCGCAGGTCACGGCGTACGACGGCACCGACGGGCCAGGCGAGTTCCGCGGCAATCCACGTGAAGCGTTCCCGTACTACATCGGCGCAGGGTTGTACCGGCGTCGGGCGTTCACTCACGTCGGTGGCTTCGACCCCGAGCTGCGCTTCGGCGAGGACACGGACTGGTTCCAGCGCGCGCGTGAAGGTGGCGTCTCGATCGCGCACGTTGACGAGGTGACGCTCTTCGTGCGCCGTCACGACGGCAACAGTACACGTGGCAAGACGCTGGTGGAGTTGAACGCACTGCGGGTGCTGAAGAAACATCTCGACCGTCAGCGACAGTCCGGCGGTGGCACCTCCGCCGACACGGCCAGCGTCGGCTAGCCGATGCGTCTGCTGGGCTGGCTGCGCCGCAAGCCGCGCGCTCCGTTGGAGGTGACGTTCGGCGGGTCATCGCCGCGTCCGCGACGTGTGCTGGTGACCGGTGCCGCCGGTTCGGTGGCGGGCATGGTGCTGCCCCTGCTGCGCGACCAGGCGCAGCGCTGGCGTCTCACCGACAGTCGTGATGCGATGCCGTCGCACCTTGGCGAGGTGCGGGTGCAGCTGCTCGGCATGGGCATGCAGTCACATGGCCTGTTCGACGACGTGGATGCGGTGGTGCACCTGGCCGGGCAGGCCAAGCCGGCGCCGGTCGATGTGCTGCGGCGTCGCAACGTGGAGGTGCTGGAGTGGCTGCTCGAGGAGATGCGCGCCGCCGGCGTGCGTCGCCTGGTCTACGCCAGCAGCATGCACGTGATGGGCGGCTACTCGCGGTTCGAGCGCGTGACGCTGGACCGTCCGCCGATGCCGTCGGACGCCTATGGTGCGAGCAAGATCGAGGCGGAGTCACGCATCCGGAGCGCCGCACTACAGTCGCCGCTCGACGCGCTGGTGCTGCGCATGGGTCACGTCACCACCGACGTGGCGACAGCGGAACCCGGCAACTGGCTGGCCGCCGACGACCTGGCGCGCCTGATCGTGATCGGCCTCACCCATCCGCACCTTGGCGTGGCGACGGTGCACGCCGTGACACCGCACCGCGGCGACGACATGGGCCAAGCCGCCTTCGCCGCGCAGTACGGCATGGCCTGGCGCACCGACGCCCCCCGCTATCGCGTCGCGATGCGTCGCCTGAAGCAATTCTACGGCGCCGACACCCTCGCCCGCACGCTGCGCGGCGGGACGTTCGCGAGTGGTCGCGCGTAGCGACGCTTTCGATTCCGCGTCGGTCGCAACCGCAACCGCAACGGCAACTGCAACTGGAAGGGCAACTGCAACTGCAACGGCTCATCGCAGAACCGAACAGCCGCAGAACGGAACAGCCGCAGAAGGGCGCGGGCGTCGGCGTGACGGGCGTCTGTCGCTGCGTTTGATGCTGAGATGCTGGAGGAACTGCTCTTGCAGTGGCTGTTCCCAAATCATTCCCTAGGCATCTATCGCGAGCGATGCGCAGCACCGCGCGCAGAGCATGGCGCCCTTCTGCGGCCGTTCCGTTCTGCGGCTGTTCCGTTCTGCGATCAGCCGTTGCCCTTGCCGTTGCTAGCCAAACACGAACATCAGACAGAAGGCAGCGTGTACCCGTTGTGATACCGCGCCTTGATCAGCGCGTTCGCTTCGGCGTCACCCTTGAACTGCCCGGCCGCGGCGTCCCAGAACAGCTTGCGGCCGGTCTTGAGCGCGATGTTGCCCATCTGGGCGTTCACGGCGGCCACGCTGCCGGTGTCGATGCCGCACTTGAGGATCGATGCGTCGTTCTTGCGGATCGCCTCGACGAAGTTGCGCGTGTGCAGGTCGAGGATGTCCCCCTGATTGAACTGCTGCGGCACAGCGGAGAGCTTGTACTGGCGCAGGTTGTCCACCGTCTCCGTCTCGGGGATCACTTCCCAGCCGCCGCGGTTGAGCACCAGCGTGCCGTTGTTGCCGATGAAGGCGATGCCTTCCGGTTTGTTGTATGGGCCACCGTCGATGCCCGTCGCGTGCTCCCAGAGCATGTTGAAGCCGTCGTATTCGAACACCGCCTGCAGCGTGTCCGGTGTCTCCGACGCGTCGTCGGGATAGGCGAACTTGCCACCGCTGGCCATCACCGACTTCGGCGCGGTGGCGTTCATCGCGTAGAGCGCGATGTCGATCTCGTGTACACCCCAGTCGGTCATCAGGCCGCCGGCATAATCCCAGAACCAGCGGAAGTTGAAGTGGAACCGGTTTGGGTTGAACGGCCGCTTCGGCGCCGGGCCAAGCCACATGTCGTAGTTCACGCCGGCCGGCACCGGACCGTCGGGCTGCACCGGCACCGGCTTCATCCAGCCCTGGTACGCCCACACCTTCACCACCCGGATGCGGCCCAGCTTCCCGGACCGCACGTAGGCGATCGCGCTCTCGTAGTGCGCGCCGCTGCGCTGCCATTGCCCCACTTGCACCATCTTGCCCGACCGCCGCGTGGCGGCCTGCATCACGCGGCATTCCTCGATCGTGTTCGCGATCGGCTTCTCCACGTACACGTGCTTGCCGGCACTCACCCCGTCGGTCATCGCCAGGCAGTGCCAGTGATCCGGCGTGCCGACGATGACCGCATCGATGTCCTTCCGCTCCAGCAGGCGGCGATAGTCATCGAAGGCCTGCGGCGCCTTGCGACCCATCGTCTCCACATCCTTGCTGCGTTCGGCCAGCACGCTGCGATCCACGTCGGCGATCGCCACCACGTTCACGCCGGGGATCTTGAGGTGCGACCGCGCGTCACTCCAGCCCATGCCCTTGGCGCCGATGACGCCGATGTTCACCTGGTCGCTCGGCGCCACGCGCGCAGCGCCAGATTGGCCGTCGGCCGCTGCGGGGATCGCGGAGCCGAGTGTGACGCCGGCGGCAGCCACCGCCGACTGCTTGAGGAAGGTGCGGCGTGACGACGAAGGCATGGGCGATGCTCCGGAGAGAAGTGGCGGCGTGAAACGGTGGTATGCGGTGCTGCCTGTGCGTTGCGTCAAAGGCCCGAGACTTCCTGCCACAGCGCTGTCAGGTCGAGACGATGGATCCAATGATCGAGGTAGCTCTCGTCGAGTCGCCCGGCGCGCATCGTCAGGAGTGCGCGGACGTCCTCGAGTTGACGGGCCGACCCACCCACCGCCGCCCAGGACAACTTGGCGATGATGGTGTCTTCCGCCGTGGCAACGTCGAACGCGACGCCAGCGACATCGAGCGGAACGCGACGGTCGAATTCCGCCACGCCGTGCGCTGTGCGACGTCGGATGATGAAATCGATTTTCCAGAGGCTTTCCAGCGCGATGACGTTGAAGATGCCGCCATCGGTCAGTGCCGCGTGTGCGGCCTCGGCACTCGTGTAATAGTCACGCTCGGGGAAATGCTGCAGGAGCGCATCGAGCGTCGTGGCCGTTGGATCGATGACGATGTCGATGTCCTGCGTTGCCCGGATCACACCATACGCGGCGCTCGCCACCGACCCTGCGAGCATGTGGGGGATGCCGCAGTCCCGTAGCGCACTCCGGACCGCACGGAGCAGGGGGGCGAGTTCGAGCTCCATCGTTCAGGCGGTCCCGTACCACAGCCGGCAGAGGTGTACCCGACATTCCGCCGGTGACCACCCCGGGTTGTCCCGCTCCACCATGTTCAATGCGGCGCGGCGGAGGACGACGCTGAGGTCGAGCGCCCGAGCCACCGATTCCGCGGGTGTGAGCGCGCGCATGCGCGCGAGCAGCACGGCGCGCGCCGCAGCGGTGGTGTCGTTGGCGGACATATCCGCAATCTAAGGTTGCGTGCGTACACTTCTGGCAGCGCCGTCCCAGCAACGACCAGGACGGCGGACGACAGCCGATCGCCACCGCTCACAACCGCACCGCGCCCTCAATGCACTGCTCCCTGTGGCGACGTCCGCTGGCAATCGCGATCGCCAGCGCCCTCGTAGCTGCCGAACCTGCGTCCGCGCAGCGCAGTACCAGTCCGCCTGTGCCACGCGCCGCCATCGACAGCTTCGTCGTCACCGTGCGCGACATGGCGGCGTGGGCACTGGTCACGCCGGCGGCACACATCCCCGTCGGGGCGCTGCAGGACGCGGACGGCAACGTGGAGTCGGTGGTCGGCTCGCAGGTGGTGCCGACGCGGTTCACCCCCGATAGCGTGCTGGCGACGCTGCGCCGTGCGCTCGGCATCGGCGCACGGACACAACGGTCCGCGGCGATCGGGCTGGCGTACTTCCGCGAGCAGCTGCTGCCCGGCGACAGTACGCCGAGACAGCTGCTGGTGGTGGAAGTGGAGCATCGCACCGGCTATCGCGCCACGCTGCTCTTTCCGTACACGTTCACCGGCGAGTCACCGGAGTTCGGCGAACCGCTGCAGCGACCTGGCGCACTGCAGGAACTGACCGGTGGCGCGCAGAAAAAAGGCGGGGCCACCCGAAGGCAGCCCCGCCCACCACACGATCCCGAGCGCTGATCGTCAGACGCTGGCGTTGCGACGACGGCGCACCAGGCCGGCCAGGCCCAGCAGGCCGGTGCCCATCAGCGCGTAGGTCGACGGCTCCGGCACCACACCCACGGTCGGCGGCACCACCACCGGCGGCACGTTGGTGTCGATCAGGCTCCCGTCCACGCCCTGCGTGAAGTCCAGGAACTGGTCAGCCGGATCGCTGTCCTCGTAGCCGTAGATAATCGTGCCACCGGCCAACGACGAGAAGATGCTGGCGAGCGTCGTCGAGTTGTTGACGAAGAAGAAGCCGGTGTTCAGGTCGTTGTTGCCGAAGCCGTTGGCGATGTTGCCACTGCCCACCGGCGCACCGAGACTGGTCGTCTCGATCGTCGAGACATCCGAGAAGTTGCCGACCCGGATTCCGTTCACCAGCAGCCAGTTGTTGGCGAAGTCGAAGTTGCCCGCACGCGTGTCACCGTCGAACAGGGTGACGCGGAACGACGCCTGCGCGATGCCACCGCCGAGCGTGGCCAGCAGCTCGGAGGTGAAACCGGTCTGCGTGCCGATCGTGAACGTGGGCGTGTTCGGCGTGTTGCCGATGAACAGGCCGCTGGCGGCGCGCTGCGCGACCAGGCGGTTGCCGTTCAGGCCGACGAAGTCGACCACGATGCCACCTACAGACGTCACCGCGGGCGGCAGCGGCTGCCCGGTGGGGGAGTTGTAAGTGAACTGCGCATTGGCCGACGCCAGCGGCAGCACCGCCGCGAGTGTCGCCAATACAAAAGACTTACGGGTCATCTGAGCCTCGCAAAACGTGGGGGGGAGCGCCAGTCATTGCTGACGCGGAACGCCTGCGTGTGCTGCAATGGCAAGGGATGTGCTTATTGAAAGACCAAACTCGACAGTAGATGAGAACTCATTACTGTACAGGTCGTTAGACGATTCTAACTACATGCGGCCACGCGACTTGCAGAGATACTGTCGAGGCCGATGAGTGTGATTGTGGCGAAAGTGAGAATGCTTTCGTATGTGGTGCGCTGCCATCACTTTCACGCGATGTGTCACGCAGACGAAACGGCAATTCGTACCGGGTGAGGCACACCTGACACGAATCCCTGACGAGCCCGACGATTGCAGCGCGTCACGCATCGTCGACGCGCGACGACAGCGCACCGGCGCGGGCTGCGGCGCATTATTCCCGCCCATGACGCCACCCTCGACTTCGCTCATCCGCCGTTCCGTCGCGCTGTTCGCGCTGCACCTGCTGGCGTCGCATGCCGGTGCCCAGGACCGGCGCTGGATGTTCGGGCCCTTCGAGAAGCCGCGGGAGGTGAATCCGGTCATCTCGCCCAGCCCCGCCGCGCAGTTGCGATCGCCGATGAACGACAGCGTGGTGCAGTGGGAGGCGTACGCCACCTTCAATCCCGCCGCCATCGTGCGCAACGGGAAGGTGTTCATGCTCTACCGCGCCGAGGACGCGACCGGCGTGTCGCAGATCGGCGGGCACACGTCACGTCTCGGCCTCGCCGAGAGCAGCGACGGATTGCGGTTCACGCGCCGACCGGTGCCCGTGCTGCAGCCCGATCGCGACGCGCAGGCGCGCTACGAGTGGACCGGTGGCGTGGAGGATCCGCGCCTGGTGGAGACCGAGGACGGTCGCTACGTGCTGACCTACACGCAGTGGAACGGCGACGTCCCGCGGCTCGCAGTGGCGACGTCGCCCGATCTCGTCACATGGCAGAAGCACGGTCCCGCCTTCGCAAAGGCGGGTGACGGCAAGTTCCTGCGCACCGAGTCGAAGTCGGGCGCGATCCTGGTGCGGGTGGTGGGCGACCGGCTGGTGGCGACGAAGGTCAACGGCAAGTACTGGATGTATTACAACGTGCCCGACATCCAGATCGCGACGTCGGATGACCTGATCAGCTGGACGCCGCTCGAGGATGCGGACGGACGCGCGCTCAAGGTGCTGTCACCGCGGGCCGGCTACTTCGACTCGTGGCTGGTGGAAGCCGGTCCACCGGCCATCCTCACCGAACGCGGCATCGTGCTGCTCTACAACGCCGGCAATCTCGGCACCCACGGCGACTCCACCCTGCCGCAGCGCATCTACACCGGTGGGCAGGCGCTGTACGACGCCCGCAACCCGATTCGCCTGCTCGATCGCACCGACGTGCCGTTCATCCGGCCCACCGAACCGTACGAAAAGACCGGGCAGTACGTGGAAGGGACGACGTTCGTGGAGGCGCTGGTGCCGTTTCGCGGACAGTGGTTCCTCTACTACGGCACCGCCGATTCGCGCGTCGGCGTGGCGGTGCTGCGCGGGACTGCACCGCGCTAGCACCGACGCGACGTTGGTGATCGGGGCCCCTGCTGCCTATCCTGTCCGGCGATGACCCTCGACACCTCTCGCCGCCTGCAGGCCGTGGACACGCTCCGCGGGCTCGTCATGATCATCATGGCGCTCGACCACACCCGCGACTTCTTCCATGTCGCGGCGATGTTGCAGCAGCCCACCGACCTCACCACCACCACACCGCTGCTCTTCTTCACGCGGTGGATCACGCACCTCTGTGCGCCCGTGTTCGTGCTGCTGGCCGGCACCAGCGCGCGCCTCTGGCTGGCGCGGCCGGGCCGCACCGAGGCCCAGCTCTCGCGTTTCCTCTGGACGCGTGGCCTGTGGCTGATCGTGGTCGAGATCGTGGTGATGCGCGTCGCGTTCGACCTGAGCTTCGATCCGTCGTTCCCGGTGCTGCTGCTCACGCTCTTCGCGCTGGGTGGCTCGATGATCATCCTCGCCGCACTGATCCACCTGCCGATGCGCGTGATGGCGGCGCTGTCGCTGGCCACGATCCTGCTGCACAACGCCTTCGATGGCGTGCGCGCGACGGAGTTGGGTGCACTGTCACCGCTGTGGACGATGCTGCACCAGCCGGGCGCCATCGTGCCCGCCGGCGTGGTGATCGTGGTGGGGTATCCGCTGGTGCCGTGGTTCGCGGTGATGGCGATGGGCTACTGCCTCGGCGAGTGGCTGCAGTCGCCCCCTGAGATCTGGCGTCCGCGCCTGCTGCGGCTTGGTGCCGCGATCACGGTGCTCTTCGTGGTGGTGCGCGGTGTGAACGTGTATGGCGATCCGTCGGCGTGGAGTCGGCAGGACTCGGCGGCGTTCACGCTGCTGTCGTTCCTCAACACCACCAAGTACCCGCCGTCGCTGAGTTTCCTGTTGATGACGCTCGGCCCGGCCCTGATGCTGCTCTCGGCGTTCGGCGGCCGCACGCTGCGCGACGCGAACCCGCTGGTGGTGTTCGGGCGGGTGCCGCTGTTCTACTTCGTGGGGCACTTCCTGCTGGTGCACCTGTTGCTGGTCGTGGCCACGCTGGCACGCTACGGTTCCGCGGCGATGCCATACCTGCTGCATGCGCCACCGTCGATGGGAAGCCCGAAGGAGCTGTTCCCGGTCGGATTCGGCTATTCGCTCGGCACGACGTACGCCGTCTGGGTGCTGGCGGTGGTGCTGATGTACCCGCTCTGTCGATGGTTCGGGCAACTCCGCGCGCGAAACACGCACTGGATCCTCAGCTACCTCTGAGCCGAGCCAGCGCGCTCCAGGTGCGGCTTCATGTGCGCATCCTCATGCAGGCGGCCGACACTCCACGCGTTCATGTGCTCATGCGCCGTGGCACGCGAGACGACACTCCGGGAGACCTGATGTCACCATCTCCCTGACTGTCGCTGCCTCCGACAGGAGCTCTCGTACATGCCGTTCCCGTTTTTCCGCACGTCGTCGGCACTGGCCCGGGTGAAAGCCGAACTGGCGGAAGTGAAGGAGCGCTCCGACGTGCTCGATCATGCGTCGGGCGTGGGACTCTGGCAGGCGGTGCTCCACAACGCCGATGCACTCGATCCGCAGAGCAAGTGGCTCTGGTCACCCGAGTTCCGGCGACTGATCGGCTACGACAGCGAGGCGGAGTTTCCGAACACCTGCCAGTCATGGTCGGACAAGCTGCATCCCGACGACGTGGCGGCCACCTTCGCGGCATTCGGTGGTCACCTCGCCGACCGCACCGGCAACGCACGCTACGACGTGACCTACCGGTTGCGGATGAAGGACGGCGTCTATCGCTGGTTCCGCGCCACCGGTGGCTGCCGGCACGCCGCCGATGGCCAGACCATTCGCGCCTGCGGGTCGCTGACCTACATCCACGACCAGAAAATGGTGGAGGAGAAGATCCAGCGGGATGCGGCCCAGAACCAGGTGGTGATCGATGCCATCGCCGAGGGGCTGCAGTCGCTGTCGAAGGGCAACCTGCTGCATCGCATCACGGCCGAGTTCAGCGCCGAGTCGGAGTCGGTGAAGGCCAGCTTCAACGCCTCGCTGGAGCAGCTGCACGCGACCATCTCGCAGGTCAGCGCCGCGTCATCCGAGGTGCGCAATGCCGGTGGTGAGATCACCAACGCCAGCCGTTCGCTGGCCGAGGGTGCCACGCGCCAGGCCGCCAGCCTCGGCGAGGTGACGGTCAACCTCGACGAACTGGCGTCGATGGCCAGTACCAACGCCGATCATGCCCGCAAGGCGAGTGCGCTCGCCGCCGAGGCGCGCAATCATGCCACCGATGGCGAGAAGCGGATGGCGAACCTGACCGCCGCCATGGGCGACATCAAGGCGTCCACGCAGGAGACGGCGCGCATCATCAAGACGATCAACGAGATCGCGTTCCAGACCAACCTGCTGGCGCTGAACGCGGCGGTGGAAGCCGCGCGCGCGGGTGACGCCGGTCGTGGATTCGCCGTCGTGGCCGACGAGGTGCGGGCGCTCGCGCTGCGCGCGGCCAGTGCCGCACAGAGCACCGAGGCGCTGATCGACAAGTCGGTCTCCGCCACCGAACGGGGCGTGCAGCTCAACGACGAAGTGCTCGGCAGCCTGAAGGAGATCTCCGGCCAGATCGCGCAGGTGGTGACGGTGGTGAGCGAGATCACCGCCGCCAGTGCCGGCCAGGTGGACGGCGTGACGCAGATCACGCGTGCCGTGGCGCAGGTGAACGCGATCACGCAGCAGGTGGCCGCCAGTGCCGAGGAATCGGCCAGTGCGGCCGAGGAACTGAATGCGCAGGCCAGCACGCTGAACGACACCGTGTCCACGTTCGTGCTCGAGACCGAGGGCGTGGGTCGCGGCCGGCCGGTGCGTCGCCAGGTGATGCCGCGGCGGGTGCATGCGAAGAGTCATGCTGCGGTGAGCTGACTTCTCGCAGTCCCGGAATAATGAAGGGCCGCCGACAGTGATGTCGGCGGCCCTTCGTGCAGTGCGGCAGCAACGCTCAGCGCGGCGCGGCGCCCCCGGACATCACATCCCGCACGATCCGCCCGCCCACCATCGTCAGCACGCTGGTCGTCGCCGGCAGTGCCGGCGGCGCGACGGTGAAGATGTCCTGCGACAGCACCGCCAGGTCGGCCAGCATGCCGGCCGCCAGCGTGCCTTTCTCCTTTTCGGCGTGCTGTGCGTAGGCCGCCGTGCGCGTGTAGGCGATCACCGCCTGTTCACGCGTCAGTGCGTGCGCGGGGTTGGCGGGGTTGAGGGTGGCGAACATCAGGTTCAACCCGGTGTTCATCGGGCCGTCACTGCCGATCGCCAGCGGGATGCCGGCCTCCAGGATGCCGCGCAGCACTTCCGATTTCGTCGCGCGACCGTCACTCCAGCGATTGCCGCGGAAGACGATGGAGAGATGGGTGGGATTCTGCACCACCACGATGCCGAGTGCCTTCGCGGTCGCGAACTGGTCGGGCATCAGGTTGTCGCCATGCTCGATGCGCGGGCGGATGCGACGCCAGGTGGAATCCGGCGCCACGCTGCGCATGGCGCTGAAGAGCAGCGCGATGGTGCTGTCACCGACGGCGTGCAGCATCGGCTGCTGCTTGCGGCGCAGGGCATCGCGCAGCATCTCACGCAGCGTGTCCTGCGAGAAGTTGGCGCGGCCGTACCAGCCGGGCTTGTCGGCGTACGGCTCACGCATCAGCGCCAGGCGTTCCACCGGTGTGCCGTCCAGCACCCACTTCACACCCGCGATGGTCGAGAGTGGGCCGGCGCTGCGCGCCGCATTCCAGATCGCATCGCGCCGGCCGACGCGCGTCTGCTCGAACGGGATCAGCTGGTGCCGCACCTGCAGCACGTTCGCGGCTTCGACCGCCGTCAGCTGCGCGGGTGAGAGCCCGGTGCTCATGTTCTGCGCGCTGGTGATCCCGAACGTCGCCGCGTTGGTGGCGAAGGTACGGAATTCATTGATCGCCGGGCCGTTGCCGCGCGCCACGCTCAGCCGGTGCAGTGCGCCGTAAAGCGCGTATTCGTCGACGCGACCCGTGACGCGACCCGCGGCGTCGCGCTCCAGCCAGCCGCCGACCGGATCTCGGAGTGTGTCGATGCCGGCCGCGATCAGCGCCGCGGTGTTCATGATCATGCCATGCCCTGACCAGCCGCCGAGAGTGACCGGATGCCGCGGCGCGACACGATCCAGTGCCGCGCGTCGGGCTGTCGGGTCGCCCAGCACCCGTTCGGCGACCTCGGTCATGATCCACGTGCCCGGCGGCGTGTGGTTGGCCGTCGCCCGCACCGAGTCCAGCACCACACTGAACGGCGGATCGGGTTGCGGATTGCTGCCGGTGGCGAAGAACGCGCCGGCGGTGCCGGGACCGACATGCGTATGCGCATCGTTGAAGCCCGGCACCACCACCCGTCCGGCGAGCGCAATGCGTCGCGTGGTCGCGGTGGCCAGCGCCGAGATCAGGCTGTCGGAGCCGACGGCCAGGATGCGATCACCGCGGATCGCGATGGCGGTGGCCCACGGGCGCGCCGGGTCGGCGGTGAACACCTTGCCGCCGGTGAGGATCATGGTGGCGCCGCCCGTCGGTCGCTGTGCGCCGACGAGGTGCGGCGCGACCACGAGGCTGATGGCAACCGCTGCGACGAGACGGCTGCGGCGCGGATGGAATGGCACGGGAGCACGGGTTGAGGAGACCAGGCGTGTCAGCGCAGCGGCGATGCCACGGTAGCGATGTTACATCGAACGCCTCGGGTCGCCAGCATTCTCACCTCGCACGGCGGATCACCGCCGTCGCCGGTGCGGACGGATCGGGTTGCGGGATACATATTGCAGTGGCGAGCGCGGCGGCGGCTCGCTGGCCGGCAGGATCCGGTGCAGGACGGTGCCGTCTCATGCGATCAACAGGGGGACGTCATGGCATCCATCACCATCAACGGCACGGCACGCGAGGTTGCGGCCGACCCATCCACCCCGCTGCTCTGGGTGCTCCGCGACGTGGTGGGGCTCACCGGCACCAAGTTCGGCTGCGGCATCGCCCAGTGTGGCGCCTGCACCGTACACCTCGACGGCCAGCCGGTCCGGTCATGCGCCACCCCGCTGTCGGCGGTGGGAACGAAGAAGGTCACCACCGTCGAAGGTCTCTCGCCGGACAGCACCCACGCACTGCAGCAGGCATGGGTCGAGGGTCAGGTACCGCAGTGCGGCTACTGTCAGAGCGGCCAACTGATGTCGGCCGCCGCGCTGCTGGATCGCAACGCCAATCCCAGTGACGCCGACATCGACGCCGCGATGCAGGGCAACATCTGCCGCTGCGGCACCTACCAGCGCATCCGCACCGCGATCCACCGCGCCGCCGAGATGAAGAGGGCCACCGCATGAAACACTTCATCACGAAGCGGAGCGAGTCGTCGGGCGTCAGCCGCCGCGACTTCGTGCGCGTGAGCCTGGTGCTCGGTGGCGGGTTGATGGTGTCGGTCTACGGCTGCGGGCCCAACGGCGAGGAGCCGATGGTGAACGCCACCACCGCCGACGGGGCGCTGGCGCCGAATGCCTTCGTGCGCATCGACACCTCGGGCAACGTGGTCATCACGTCCAAGCACCTCGAGATGGGGCAGGGCTCGTACACCGGCCTGGCGACCATCGTGGCCGACGAGCTGGATGCCGACTGGAGCAAGGTGACGGTGGAAGGCGCCGGTGCCGACGACAAGAAGTACGGCAACGCGTCGATCGGTGGGTTGCAGGGCACCGGTGGGTCGAGTGCGATCGCGAACTCGTGGACGCAGCACCGCAAGGCCGGTGCGACCGCGCGCGCGATGCTGCTGGCCGCCGCCGCCGACATGTGGAAGCTGCCCGTCTCCGAGCTGAGCACCGAGCCGGGGGCGGTGGTGCACAAGGCCACCAACCGTCGCGCGACGTACGGCACGCTGGTGACCGCCGCCGCCGCACTGAAGGTGCCGGCCGACGTGCCGCTCAAGGACCCGAAGGACTTCCGCTACATCGGCAAGGACAAGAAGACCACGCCGCGCGTGGATGCCGTCGCCAAGAGCAACGGCACCGCGACCTTCACGCAGGACGTGAAGCTGCCCGGCATGCTGACGGCGCTGGTGGCGCACCCGCCGCTGTACGGTGCGCGCGTGAAGTCGTTCGATGCCACCGCCGCCAAGGCCATTCCCGGCGTGGTGGACGTGGTGCAGATCCCGACCGGCGTGGCGGTGCTGGCGCAGCACTTCTGGGCGGCCAAGCTGGGTCGTGATGCGCTGCAGGTGGTGTGGGACGAAACCGGTGCCAACACACTCGGCACCACCGAGATCATGGCGCAGTTCCGCGCCGCCGCGCAGAAGCCGGGCATGGGCATCCGCAACGACGGCAATGCCGAGACCGCGCTGGCATCGGCGGCGACTCGACTCGAGGCGACGTACGAGTTCCCGTATCTCGCCCACGCGTCGATGGAGCCGCTGAACTGCGTGGTGGACCTGAAGAAGGATTCGGCGGCGATCTGGAACGGCAACCAGTTCCCGACCACCGATCGCGCCGCGGTGGCGAAGATCTTCGGCTTCCCGGCAGAACAGGTCACGCTGAACACCGTGTTCGCCGGCGGCAGCTTCGGCCGCCGCGCCAACCCGAAGTCGGATTACGTGGTGGAAGCGGCCACGATCGCGAAGGCGATCGCCGGTCGCGCACCGGTGAAGCTGGTGTGGACCCGCGAGGACGACACCGCCGCCGGCTACTTCCGTCCCGCCTTTCTGCATCGCTTGCAGGGCGGGCTGGATGCCACCGGTGCGCCGGTGGCCTGGTGGCAGCGCGTGGTGGGGCAGTCGATTCTGGAAGGCACCATGTTCGCCTCACCGGACGGCAAGGATTCGTCGTCGTACGAAGGCGCCTCCGACCATCCGTACGAGATGCCGCACGTGTTCGTGGACGTGCACAACGAGAAGGTGAACGTGCCGGTGCAGTGGTGGCGGAGTGTGGGTCACACGCACACCGCGTTCGCGGTCGAGATGTTCGTGGACGAGATGGCGAAGGCGGCGGGGAAGGATCCGCTGGAGTTCCGCCGTTCGATGCTGGGGAAGGATCCACGACGCCTGGCGGTGCTGAACCTCGCCGCCGAGAAGGCGGGGTGGGGTTCGTCGCTGCCCGCGGGGCGTGCGCGCGGCATCGCGGTGCACAAGTCGTTCGACACCTATGTGGCCGAAGTGGCCGAGGTGTCGCTGGAGAACGGCGTGCCGCGCGTGCACAAGGTGACCTGCGCGGTGGACTGCGGCATCGTGGTCAATCCCGACGTGGTGACGGCGCAGATGGAAGGTGCCATCGCCTACGGCCTGAGCGCGGCGCTGTTCGGCAAGATCGACATCGACCAGGGTCGCGTGGTCTCCACCAACTTCGATCGCTACCGCGTGCTGCGGCAGCGTGAGATGCCGGTGGTGGAGGTGCACATCATGCCGAGCACGGTGGCGCCGACGGGTGTGGGTGAACCCGGCACGCCGCCGATCGGGCCGGCGGTGGCGAATGCGCTGCTGGCGCTGACGGGCAAGCCGACACGCACGCTGCCGTTCGTGTGATGCAGGTGAAAAGGACAGGCCGATCGGTGCCGGAACGGGCGTCGGTCGGCCTGTCGCGCATTGCGTCATTCGACTGACACGAGCCATGGCCGACACCATCACGCTCAAGGAACGCGAGCGGGACATCCTGTTGCTGATGGCGCGCGGCGCCACCGACCGGATGATCGCGTCGCGACTCAACCTGTCGGAGCAGACCGTCCGCTGGTACAACAAGCAGTGCTACACGCGGCTGGGGGTCGGCTCACGGCAGGCGGCGGTGGCGCGCGCGGTGGCGCTGGGCCTGATCAGCGTGCCCGACGTGCGGAGCGCGACGCCCGGTGTGTCGCGATCGCCGATCCGCTACGTGTCGAACGACGGCGTGTCGATCGCCTACCAGGTGGTGGGCAACGGGCCGGTGGACCTGCTGTTCATGTCCGGGTTCGTCTCGCACCTGGAGCTGTCGTGGGAGGAGCCGGAGTACACGGCGTTCATCGAGGCGCTGGGTCGGACGGCCCGTGTGATCCTGTTCGACAAGCGAGGGGTCGGGCTGTCGGATCGCCACCGCGGCGTCAGCACCATCGAGGAGACGATCAGCGACGCGATGTGCGTGCTCCGCGCCGTGGGAAGCACACGCACCTTCGTCAGTGGCACGTCGGAGAGTGGCGCGGCCGCGATCCTGCTGGCGTCGATGTTCCCGACTTTGGTTCGCGGTCTGGTGCTGATCGGCACCACGCCGATGACGGCGCGACAGGGCGAGGAGCCGGAATGGGCGGTGCCCGTCGCGCTGTTCGAGAAGCGCGTGGCGCTGATCCAGGCACGGTGGGGCGAACCCTGGGCGCTGGAGCGCTTCGCGCCGTCCCGACTGGGCGATGCGGCATTCGAGGCGTGGTGGTCACGCACGCTGCGCAGCGCCACCAGCCCCGCCGGTGCCGCGCTGATCCTGCAGCACGCGATGCAGGTGGACGTTCGCGCGCTGCTGCGTCACGTTCACGTGCCGACGCTGATCCTGCATCGCACCGACGATGTGATCGTGAACGTCGGCGCGGCGCGCTATCTCGCCGCCGAGATGCCGAATGCCACGCTGGTGGAGCTGCCCGGCGCCGATCACCTCTACTTCGTCGATCCGGCGCCGGTGGCGCGTGAAGTGACGCGTTTCATCGCCATGCCGGAGGTCAGCGCACACGCCGACACCTGGGTCGCGATCATCCTCCACGCCCACGGTGCCGGCGCGCGACTGGATGAACAGAAGCGAAGCCTGCTGCGCGCCTGCGAAGCGAAACACGTCACCACCACCGCCGACGGCTGGACCGCGCTCTTCGACGCCCCCAATCGTGCATTGCGATGCGCGCAGGCGCTGGCGGCACTCGGCGGCGATCGCGCGGGCGGCATGGCGCTGCACGTCGGCGCCGCGCGGCTTTCCGACGGCGCGCCCGCCGGCTCGGCGCCGCAGCTGGCACGCAGCGTGGCCGCATCCGCCGACCCAGGTGAGATCCTCGTCACGGCGACCCTGCGCGACATCCTCGCCGGCTCGCCGGTGTCGCTGGTGGCGCGCTCCATCGCCGATGCCGCCGACGGCGCGCCGGCCATGACCGTCTGGCAGCTGAAGAGCTGAGCCCACGGCACCACCCGAAAAGTCCACCCATTGCGGGTGGTGCGATCCACCCGCAGCCCGGGCGAGCGTGAGGGGCACGACTTCACCTCACTCAACCGGATACCACTCATGGTCGCTCGCATCCTGATCGCAACGCTCCCGCTGGTCGCCCTCATGGCCACCGCATGTGATGGCACCACCGAACCAACGAACGGCGATGTGCGCATCGCCATCCAGCAGGCACTCACCGGCCAGACCACCTCCGCCGGCACCTTCGTCATCTCCGGCTTCGTGGCCGACAGTGGCCAGACCGCCGAGGAACTCACCTTCGGTGGCCCACTCACACAGTCACCGGTGCCGGTGACGTTTCGGCGAACACTCACCGGTCACAACGGCACGATGGTGATCACCGGCAGCGCCACCCTGTCGTTCACCAGCCAGACCAATGCGACGCTGGCAGGCAGCTGGGTGGTGTCGTCCGCCACTGGCACCTACACCGGCGGCAGCGGGACGCTCAGCGGCAGCGCGAACTTCGGTACCACGCCACCCACCGCGACGATCACCTACGCGGGTGTGCTGCGGCGCTGACGTCGTGGCATCGCCTCGCCTGCGCCTAGGCGCCGGCGAGGCGATGTACGTCGTACGCCGCCGACCGTGGTGCCCGGCGACTGAGCGCCGTCGCCTCGGCATCGTTCACGAACACCTCGCGCGCCGGGTCCCACGTCACGGCGCGGCCGAGCTTCATGCTGATCCACGCGGTGGCGCAGGCCTGCAGGCTGCGCGCCGCCTGGTCGATCGGCGCGATCGGGTCACGCCGCGCCTGCACGCTCTCCAGCCAGTTGCGGTAATGGTCGGTGCTGTCCATCCAGCGCACCGCGTTGGCGGTGTGCGGCTCGGTGACGAGGCGCATGTCCGACGCATCCAGCGCCCGCTCGGTCGAAGCGGCGGCCGGATCGCTGCGGGTCACGGTCGCCGGACCGCGGGCGCAGAAGATCCAGCCGTCGCTGCCCTCGAAGCGCAGGCCGTTGGGATTGTTGTCGTCGAGGATGACCGTCACGCCATTCGCGTACTGCATCTCGACGTGATAGCTGCGATGCACGGTGAACACATCGTTGCGCATGAAGTCGGCCCGACCCGACACCCGCGTCGGTCCGGAGAGCTCCAAACCCATCGCCCACTGTGCGATGTCGATGTGGTGCGCGCCCCAGTTGGTGATCATGCCGAGTCCGAAGTCCTCGGTGGTGATCCAGCCGGGCCGTCCGTACCCGCGCTGCGGGTGCACGCGATCCTCCATGTACGGCTGCTCTGGTGCGGGGCCGAGCCAGGTGCGGTAGTCGAAGGTGGCCGGCACCGGCTGCGGTTGCGGTGGACGCCCCTTCGGCTCGTCGCGACCGATGCCGATGCGGATGGTCTGCAACGTCCCCAGTCGGCCCGCGCGCACCGCCTCGCTCGCCATCCGGAACGTCTGCCACGGATTGGACGACCGCTGCTGGCTCCCCACCTGCACGATCCGCTGCTTCGCGCGCACCACTCCGCGCAGTGCGATCGACTCGGCGATGTCGTACGTCACCGGCTTCTGCACGTACACATCCTTGCCGGCCAGAACGGCCTGCGTGGCGAGCAACGCGTGCCAGTGATCGGGTGCGGAGATGATCATGGCGTCGATGTCGGCGCGCGCGAGCACCTGCTGGACATCCGCGTAGGCGCGCACCTCCACCGCACGTTCACCCTTCGCGCGATAGAACTGCGTCACCTCGGCCTGCGCCGCGGCACGTCGCGTGGCATCGAGGTCGCAGACCGCAACGATACGACAGAGGTCGTGTGCCATGGTGCCGCGCAGGTCTTCCATGCCCATCCGTCCGCAGCCGATCTGCGCGACGGTGATGGTGCGGCTGGGCGGTGTGCCGCCGCCGAAGAGCCAGGTGCGCGGGATGTAGGTCGGCAGCAGCAGTGCGGCCGAGCCGGCGGCGGAGGTGCGGAGGAACGATCGGCGCGAGCTGTCGGTCATGTGGGCTCCGTCACGGAAGGACGCGCAGCTTGATCGAGCGGAACGAGACGGCGTTGCCGTGATCCTGCAGCAGGATGTGCCCGCGACCCGCTTCACCAAAGTTGGGCCAGATGGCGTACTTGCTGTGGCTCACCAGCGCCCGCCAGAGCTGCGTGCCGCGCTCGTATTGCACCGTGCGGAAGCCGTTCAGCCAGTGCTCCACCTGCGCGCCGCGGACGACGATGCGCGCCTGGTTCCACTCGCCGATCGGGTTCGGCCGACGGTTGATGGGCGGGATCAGGTCGTACAGGCCGCCGTTGGTGCGATTGCCGTTGCGACCCAGCTTGGCGTCGGGATGCAGTGCATCGTCCAGCACCTGGAACTCGGTGCCGATCGCGCTGCCGTCGCCGGTGTTGAGCGCGGTGTTCACGAAGTACTTGATGCCGCTGTTGGCGCCGGGCGTGAGCCGGTACTCGAGCACCAGCTCGAAGTTCTCGTACTGCGCCGTGGTGACGATGTCGCCACCGGCAGCCGCTTCCTTGCCTTCGGTCTGCAGCACGGACAGCACACCGTCGCGGATCTCCCAACCCTGTGTGGGGAATGCGGTGAGTTTGGCGCCGCGCCAGCCGGTCGTCGTCCGCCCGTCCCACAACAGCGTCCATCCCGCGTCCCTCTCGCGCGCGGTGAGCGTGTTCGGGATGCGGTTGAACTGCGTGCCGGTGCGCGACGTCGGCGTGCGCGCCGCGGCGAGGTCGCTGGTGCGGATGCGCAGGTTGCGGAACTGCACCGCCTTGCCGGCGCGTGCGCTGTCGGTGCCGATGTCGTGGACCTGCAGCGCGATCAGTCCGCGCGGCGAGAGGTCGTCGACGATGTCGGCGGCCGGCACACCGTTGACGAAGGTGCGGATCGACGTGCCGATGGCCTCGATGCGAAACCGGTTCCACTGGCCAAGCCGATACGCGGCCTGCGCAACTGGCTGTCCGTCGAGCGTGTGCAGCCAGCCGCGGCGCGACTCGTCGTAGATGCCACCGGTCCAGCGCCGCGGCGTGGGATCGATGTCCAGCTGATAGCCGTGCACACGACCGCCGCGCAGTCCTGGGTCCACCGCGCTCCGCACCTGCACCCCGGAGTTGTACGGCAGCACCGAATCCTGGCGGAACTCGAACTCCAGCACGAAGTCGCCATACGGCTCGCGCGTGCAGAGGAAGCTGTTGGGCGAGCCGAGCACGGCGCGGCCGGTGATCGTCCCGTTCTCGACGGTGAACGGCGCGCTGCCGTTGCACTGCACCCAGCCGTCGAGGGTGCGGCCGTCGAACAAGGGCTGCCACCCGGCGCGTTGCGCGAGCGCGCGCGGCGCCGCCAGCAGGGCGAGGGATAGCAGTGCGGCGCTGCCACACCGGCGGACGTTGCAGACGGTCACGGGCACTCCACGGGAGTCGGCCACCGAGGCGATCGCATGGTGGCGTTCGGAGCCATCCTACCCGCGCGCGCGTGGGATCGCCAACGCCCGGGCCGAGCGCGATCGGAGCACGCCGCTGTACCTTCGGCAACATGACGACTCCGAGCCGCGGTGTTCGACGCAGCGTCCTCATGCTCGGCGCGATCCTTGGCGTCGCCTGTGGCCGCACCGGTGAACGGGAGGACCGCCCTGCCGGCGACGACTGGACCGTGACCGGTGGCGCGGCCGGCAACGATCGCTACTCGTCGCTGGACCAGGTGACGCGTGCCAACGTGAAGACGCTCCGCGTGGCGTGGACGTGGCGCAGCGGCGACGCACCCGCTGGCCGGTCCGAGATGCAGGCGACACCGATCGTGATCGCCGGCGTGATGTACACCACCACGCCGGCCCTGAACGTGGTGGCGTTGCGCGCCGACAGTGGCCGGGTGCTCTGGACCTTCGATCCGTTTTCGGGCCGGACACGTGAACCACATGCGAATCGTGGCGTGGTGTACTGGAGCGACGGCACCGACCGGCGCATCCTCTTCACCGCCGCGCGACGGCTGTATGCACTGGACGCCGCCACCGGCAAGGCGATCACGACCTTCGGCGACTCGGGCTGGGTGGACCTCGGCCGCGACCTCGGTCGCACGGTCGGTGACGACGCGTTCATCATGGCCACCAGCCCCGGCGTGATCTATCGCGACCTGCTGATACAGGGCACGCGCGTGGGTGAAGGTGAGGGCTCGGCACCGGGACACGTGCGCGCCTACGACGTGCACACCGGCGCGCTGCGCTGGACCTTCCACACCATTCCGCAGCCGGAGGAAGACGGCTACGACACCTGGCCCGCCGGTGCCCACGCCACCGCCGGTGGTGCCAACTCGTGGGCCGGAATGAGCGTCGACGTGCGGCGCGGCACCGTGTTCGTGCCCACCGGCTCGGCCACCCCCGATTTCTACGGCGGCGATCGCAAGGGACAGACGCTGTACGCGAACTCGCTGGTGGCGCTGGATGCGGCGACCGGGCGTCGCAGGTGGCACTTCCAGACCGTGCATCACGACATCTGGGATCGCGACCTGCCGGCCGCACCGAACCTGCTGACCGTGTTGCACGACGGGCAGCGCGTGGATGCGGTGGCGCAGATCACCAAGACCGGTTTCGTGTTCCTGTTCGATCGCGAGAACGGGCGGCCGCTGTTCCCCATCGACGAACGCGCGGTGCCGGCATCCGACCTCACGGGCGAGCAGGCGTGGCCAACGCAGCCCTTCCCGCGAAAGCCGACGCCATTCGCGCGACAGTCGATCGGCGAGGCCGACCTCACCACACTCTCGCCAGCGTCAAATGCGGCGGTGCTGGCGCGCTTTCGCACGCTGCGCAACGGCGGATTGTTCATGCCGCCCAGCCGTCAGGGCACCGTCGTGCTGCCCGGCTTCGATGGTGGTGGCGAGTGGGGCGGTGCCGCCGTCGATCGCGCCACCGGTGTGTTGTACGTGAACGCCAGCGACGTGCCGTGGATCGCCGCCATGCGCGACACCGCGAGCCTCGGTGGTGCGTCGCGTGTGCCGCGCACCGGAGCAGAAGTTTTCACGGCGACCTGCGCCGGCTGTCACAAGGCCGATCGTCGCGGCGATGGTGATCGTGTGCCATCGCTGGTCGGCATCGGAGCGCGTCGCACCGAAGCCGAGGTGCGCCAGGTGATCGACCGCGGCCGCGGGTTCATGCCATCGTTCGCCGGATTGAAGGACGTCGAGAAGGCGGCGATCGTCGCCTACCTGCTCGACAAGCCGGCGCCGGTGTTCACGGCCGACGATTCGCCACATGCTGCCGAACTCGCCGCGTCGCGCGCCGCGCCAAAGCGGTCGCCGTACGAGTTCGTGGGCTACGAACGCTGGAAGGCGCCCGACGGGTATCCCGCCGTGAAGCCGCCGTGGGGCACGCTGAGCGCAATCGACATGAACACCGGCGAGTATCGCTGGCGCATCCCACTCGGCGTACACCGTGAGCTCGCAGCGAAGGGAATCCCCACCACCGGCACCGAGCAGTACGGCGGCCCGATTGTCACCGCCGGCGGTCTGCTTTTCATCGCCGCCACGCAGGACGCGATGATCCGCGCCTTCGACACCAGCAGCGGCGCGCTGCTGTGGGAAGCGCCGCTGCCGGCCGCCGGCTACGCGACCCCCAGCACCTATCGCGTCAACGGCACGCAGTACATCGTGATCGCCTGTGGCGGCGGCAAGCTGGGATCACCGTCGGGTGATTCGTACGTGGCGTTCGCGTTGCCCTGACGGCGTGGCGCACCCGGCCGTGGCGTCCGTTTCCGGCGCCCTGTGACCGACTCGTGCGCTTCGCGGTATCAATGGGCGCGACCGCGGACCGGTGCGAGTTGCACCGTGGCCAACGCCCATCAGTGGAGTCTTGCATGATTGCCCGCACCACAGCCCGTCGCGCGTCTCTCGCGTTCGGCATCACCCTGCTCGCCGCCTGCTCATCGCCCACCGACGCCAGCGAGAAGCAGCAGCCGGTGATCACCGCCCTGCCGCGGGCTTTGACGGCCGATGAGCTGGTGGCCGCCAGCGCCACCACGCAGTTCGGGCTGGCACTGTTCCGCCAGGTCAACGCGACCACCGCGCGCGGCCAGAACCTCACGCTGTCACCGATCTCGGCATCGCTCGCACTCGGCATGCTCCTGAACGGTGCCGAAGGCGAGACGCTGGACCAGGTGCGCAGCACGCTCGGCTTCGGTTCGCGATCGGTGGCCGGCATCAACGCCGCCTACGGCACGCTGGTGCCGCTGCTGACGACCATCGATCCATCGGTGACGATGCAGTTCGCGAATGCCACCTGGTTCGATACGCGCACGCCGCCATCGCCGGCGTTCACGCAGGCCATCACCACCGCCTTCGACGGACAGGTGTCGGCGGTGTCGTTCCAGGCGCCGTCCACGCTGACGACGATCAACGCCTGGGTGGCGGCGAAGACCAACAACCGGATCACGTCGATCGTCAACCAGCTCGATCCGGCGACGATCGCGATGCTGGTGAACGCGACGTACTTCAAGGGCAACTGGCGCGCGCAGTTCAACGCACGCGACACTCGGCCCGGTGAGTTCTTCGAGACGCCGAGTGCTCCCATCACCGCACAGATGATGGAGACCAACGAGGGCCTGGCACGCACCGGCGGGCTGGCGGACGGCACGGTGGTCGCCGAGCTGCCGTACGGCGGCGACGCCTTCGTGATGGACATCGTGATGCCGCCAGCGGGCACGCTGGAGTCGATGCTCGACTCGCTGTCGCCGGCGCGCTGGTCGGGCATGTTGTCGGCACTCGGCGAGACGGCGCTGCAGCGGCGGATCCGGATGCCCAAGTTCCGGCTGGAGGTGGAGCGCGAGCTGAAGCCGGCGCTGGCCGCGCTGGGCATGCCGCGCCCATTCCTCAACGCGCAGCTGGCGCCGATGTTCGCCGGCCCGACACCCGACGCGACGGTGAGCAGCGTGGTGCAGAAGGTGTTCGTGGACGTGAATGAGGAGGGCACCGAGGCCGCTGCGGTGACGGCCGTCGTGATCGTCGAGACATCGGCGGGACCGAGTGGGCTGGTGATCGACCGCCCCTTCCTGTTCGTGATCCGCGAGCGCCTGACGGGCGCGATCCTCTTCCTCGGCAAGGTGGTGCGCCCGGAGGCGCCGTAATCGGGAACCACAGGCGCTGGCTTCGGCTACATGTAGTGGCCTGTAACCGAAGTTCGGGATGCAGTCGCCGGTCGGAGCATCCCGGCTGACCACGTTAGAAATCCTCGCAATACCGCTGGTATTGCTGCGGTTTCTGCCTCGTCACCCGGGCGCCCCATCCGGCTTTGTGCTATCCCAACTTCGATTACACGCCACTTGTCGTGATGTCCGTCGCCGCACGTCGCACCACTCCGGTGCCCGCGCGGCCGGCCAGCCCCCGATTCCGATGCTGAAGACCTTCGCCCGCCTCTTCGCCGTGGTGCCGGCCCTGTCGCTGCTGGCCTGCAGCGGCACCAGCGCGTCCGCTGCCACCGCGAACACGTCGATCCCGACACCGCCCGCCGACCTCCCCGCCCTCACCACCGGCCCGCAGGTGGCGGTGTTCGCCGGCGGCTGCTTCTGGGGCGTGGACGCCGTATTCAAGCACGTGAAGGGTGTGTCGCGCGTGGTGAGCGGCTACGCCGGTGGCTCCGCCGAGACGGCGCGGTACGAGGACGTCGGCAGCGGCAGCACCGGGCACGCCGAGGCGGTGGAGGTGACGTACGATCCCGCGGTGGTGTCGTACGGCACGCTGCTGAAGGTGTTCTTCACCGTGGCGCATGATCCGACGGAACTGAACCGCCAGGGGCCGGACACGGGGCCGCAGTATCGCTCGACGATCTTCATCGGGAACGAGGCGCAGCGGACGGCCGCCACGTCGTACATCGCGGAGCTCACGAAGGCGGGGGTGTACCGCAAGCCGATCGTGACGACGCTAGAGCCGCTGACGAAGTTTTATGAGGCGGAGGCGTATCATCAGGATTACCTGGCGCAGCATCTGACGCAGCCCTACATCGTGTACAACGATCTGCCGAAGCTGGAAGTGTTGAAGCGTCGCATGCCCGAGGTGTACGTGGCGCAGTGAGTTCGTCCTCGCGCGAACGACAAAGAGTTCACCCGGGGGGCGCGCGGAACGCGGAGGGCTCAGCGTGCATGACGGCGCTCAGCGTGATGATTTATCGAGTCCCGTTCTCGAGTCGACGGCTCGGCGCGGACCTGGACGCCTGCGAGATCAGCGACAGAGTCCTTTCGGCACCCAGATCGGCTCGCGGCTGGTCGGCGGTTGCGACGAGTCGTGCAGGATCAGCACCAGTGCACGCCGCACGACGGTGCCGGTGGCCGTCAGTTCCATCGGTGGTCCATGCGGCACGATGACGTGCGTGCCACCAGCGCGGCCCACCATCGTGCCCTCGGGCGTCTCGAGACAGGTCTCACCGCTGAGCGTGTACCACGCCTCGGGACCCGAGTGCCGGTGCACGGATGACTTCATGCCCGGCTGGAAGACGGCTTCCATGTATTGCGCGGCGTATGACGCGTTGGCGTCCACCTGCAGCGGGCCGATCGTGGCCACGCGCTCACCGCCAGTCGCCTTCCACCGCGCCTCTCCGATCGTCAGCAGCCAGGTCGCACCCAGCGCTTCGACGACCACACCAGTCGATCCCTTCGCTGCGTCCGCGACTGCGCGTGATGGAAACCTGTCGAGATGCCAGAACGCCGTGGAGGCATTCAGCCGGCCGACGGGTTGATGCGCGATGATGTAGCAGCCGAGCTCCCGACCGGCGCGTTCACTCACCGGCACGCAGGTGACCGCCAGTTGCGCCTGGCCAAACGCCGGGCCAGCGGAGGCGAGCGCGATTGCCGAAAGGAGCCCAGCGAACGTCGGGATTTTCACGGAGCACCTCCGAACATCGTCGTGGCGTGATCGCGTTGAACCTGGCCGGAAGATGCGTTCGGGGACTTGATGCCGCCATGGAAGCTGCAGGAGCCCACGCCCTCGACCCGCGTCACCAGACCTCGCCGGGCCGCCACTCGATCGACACACGACGTGAAACGTCGAGCGTCGGCGGTGAGTGCGGCAGCCGCAGCACCATGAGTTCTTCATCCGGTGTCTCTTCGAGCCCTCGCGCGGTCCGGACGGCCAGCGGACCGGTCCAGCGCTCCCAACCCAGTCGAGCATAGAACTCGGCGTCGGATGGTGACAGTGCACCGATGTCGAAGTCGCGCATCTCGGCGACCGACGCGCGCAAGAGTCGGCTCGCGTATCCTCGTCGTTGCGCGGACGGATGCGTGGCGACCAGTTCGACGTAGGCGGTGCGCAGCGGCGCCTGTCCGTCGGGCTGCAACGTGCGGCGGACTAGCATCAGGTGCGACACGAGCTGTCCGTCCCCACGACCGAGCAGCTGCACCGTGGGCGTGAGTGACGCGTAGTAGGCATCGAGATCCTCGTCGTACGCGACCCGACAGAGGGCCTGCACCTCTTCGCGGATGGTCGCGGTGATCTCGGCGGGATACACGATCTGAATGTCCATCAACTCCTCTGCTTCACGCAACTTCCGCGCACGGCGTCGCTGTGCGTGACGATTGAAGAATCACGAACGATCCCGCGGTCGTGATCAGGCCCGGCGATCGCTCGTGCGACTCTGGTCCGGCACCGGCGTGGCAAGTGCGACGGTCAGGAGCAGGCCGACGACCGTCACCATCGCCCAGGAGACCCAGTCGAGCGTGTGCCACCGCGCAGCGCGGACGCGGAGTGCCTCGTCGACGGCGTCTCGGTACCCGACCGCGACCACCTCGGCCTGGACGGGACCCATGACCATGCCGGCGAACATTCCTGCAGCGACGAAGGCGACCACTGCACCGACAATGAGGCGTCGGCGCGGCGTCTTCCAGTTCGACGCGAGGGCGACGAGGAGGAGCACGAACGTGACCATCGGCATCACATCCCAGAACGGGCTGCTGTTGTAGCCGTACTCGCCGGCGTACATCGCGAGGGAGCGGGGCGGTGCGGCGGTGACGGTTCCGACGATGATGACGATGGCGAAGAGTTGGGCGCCGGCTTGGAGGAGGGCGCTGATGTTGGCGGCGATCAGTGAGACGTTGCGAAGACTCAGGGTGTCCACGATCGCGTGTACCGGTTCGGGTTGGCTGACGGCGGTCAGCGACGAATATGTGGCTTCATGGAAGGGACGAGGCGCTCGAAATCATCTAAAAAAAGTTCCATGCTCATGACCGACTCTAGCGCGCACCCCAGAACCGGAACGTTGGCGCCATCTACTGCGATGGCTGGATCTAGAAACTCCAGACCTTTCGGATGGACGAGCTCATTACTGCTCCTCGCAATTTCTCCAGCTGCCAAAATGTTCGGTGATCGTTGCGCACTGCAAAGCGAGCTTAGACCGCTCAGGCTGAGCCGCCTTTTGCATGCTGCCAAGACTCGTCCAGCCCGGTGCGCATGAGTTTCCAAAGCCAAGCAGGTAACATCGGCGCACCAGCCCTCGCGACCTGGTACTCGTACCACTGCCTCAGCGCGTCAGCCTCACTCACGTCGCCGCCAACCAGATGGCGACAGGCAGATTCAGTCCTTTGACTTCGAAGAAAGAGCCTGAAGTAGGACCACGCGTTTCGAATCAGGCCTAAAGAGACGAGTAGCATTAACCACGCGGTCACGTGCTTTATCACCTGCTCCTGTATCGGCAAGGACGATGTTCCGCGAACCGCGAGTATAAGTGCGAAGATTGATAGCGAAAGCAAGAGCGCAATGACAGCCAGGTTGAGTGTGACCATTGCGCTCGCCTGACGGCGGGTGTACCAAGCTGATTCCAATAAGTTCTGTATGGCAGCATGGGGCCCAGGGGACATTTCGCTCGAGAAGTAGACGTCGGCTCTCGGCTGCATTGCAAAGCGCTTCCGGAGCTCGCGTGGAAGGTCTGCCAGCAAATCCCGCTTGTCCGCCTCGGAGATATCGCGACCAAACGAACGACAGATGTCGAGTGATCGAAGTAGTGTTTCAGCGGCGCTCTTTTTGGTATCCGACACTACATGCAGTCCTTCCGATGCGATAGCAAGAAGAAGCATGACTTGTGGTGCGTATATTGACGAATGCACAGCAAAGGTGGCCCAAGCACCCACCGCGAAAACAAGCAGCTTCATAATTGAGCTCACTGCCCAGAAGCGTTTCGCCATTACGAATTGTCGCTTATTGATTTCGCGCAGATCAATCATTCGTCGTCATCCGAATTTAGGAAAGTCAGATCCAAGGATCTGCCGCCAGATTCCGATCGACAGCCGTAAATCCTTCGCGTTCTCTGCTGCGCGTGCCCTCGTTGCTTCGGCCGCGTCTTGGGTCGCTCGTACCGAGATTCTCACGCGATCGTCCCACGATACGCTATTGATGTCACTGTCGATGCCTTTCGGGTCTTGAACGGGGGCGAGAATCATCGATGCAATGGTTGTCAGCACGGAGCCAAACTCAAGATCAACGAACTCTGATGCTCTATTGGCGCGGCCTTCATAATGGCTTAGTACCATGCATTCGATAAGGTATGCTGGCGCCGTTGGCATGGTTGCTCGGCGATTCCAGTATTTGATTAGGCGGATGACGCGAAGGACATTGCCGTCATGCCATTGATTGATTGCGCTTGCGCGGTTCTGATCAATTCTAGGGTCGGTCTTCTTCCAGTGGCCGCTCCCGTCAGGAATGATATAGAATGTACGCCCACTAACGTCTGGAGTGGTAAAGAATCCAGGCACTATATCGAAGCTCCACGGATAGGAAGTGAGGTCGAGAACCGCTGCCGATCCATTTCGCTTGATGTCTGCTTTTCGATATTGTGGGATTTCTGACAGATATCCGATCATCATGTTGATCACGCGCTTCGAGTTCAGAAGCGTCGAATTCGGATGGCAGAACGCGCTCAACGCAATTCCATCTGGAACTGTCAACTGTACGGATGTTCCATAGTCGGCGTACGTGGTGCCGTATGCGGCGATTCCGACGATGAGATCGAGGTCGTCGAGCTCTCGAATCTTCGTCCTCCTTGCGAAGGAGCCGTAGTGAATATCGACGTCCTCGTAGAGAGGCGGGAACTCAGTGTGTCGTCTCGGGAGAAGATGAATTTGTTCTAATAGCCAATCTCGACTCCTGCGCGCTGTCCCGGTCGTCGCCGAATCAAGGTTTACCGATTCAGACAGAAACTTGTTAAACGCTTCGATCACTGAGTTCGCCATCTATATGCCCATGGTAGAGCTGTTATTGAGCGACACTATCGAACTCTAGACTGACAGGTTGGCGGAGCGTTGTAACTGGCGTTCACTCACGCATACATTCGTCACGTCGCACAAGCCTGCTCTCTCCGCCATTTCTGTCCGCGACCCAAAGAGCGTGCGCAGCCCATAGGATCGCAACGAGCGGCCTAACGCGGCATTCCGCTCCGGGACCCTTCATCAAGTCGCAGCCACGGAGCAGCGCGAGCATCGCTGGTTCTGTAAAGGCCCTCTAAGCAGGAACACAAGGTCGTGTGCTCCTACTTCGAATTGTCGGGCGAAGCGCTCGGGGAGAACTTTCCGATTGCTTGTAGGAAATACTTGATGCTGCCATTCTCGATACGAAGACGCTCCAGCTCGACAGTTGACTGTCCCTGCTGTAGGGGGCTGTTTCGATCCAACGTGGCCAAATGAGTGATGATTGATCGCGTGGCGTCTGTATCCTCAGCGCCGATTGCGGCCTCCAGCGCGATAAACCTCGCCTCAACATTTGTAAGCTCGTTCTGAAAATACTTGATCTCTTGGAGGCTTACCTTGTACATCCGCAGGAAAAAGAACGCGAATACCTCGATGAACACAACCAATGACAAGCGTAGAAGGTATCCGGGTAGAATGGCGCGCCAATCCACCACTGCCAATTGTGCTGTAAGAACGATGTAAGACAGGAGTGCAACAGCCGCCACAGTGGTGAGGATTCCAATCACAAGATTCAAATTGGATCGCTTTGATAGAGCGCTGACTTCGTCAAGAAGGCGCACCTTTGTTCGATCTGCGAGTGACCGAAGCTCGTCAACTCGTCTCGAACGTGCGACTGCGTCGCCAAATCTCTCTTCTAGGCTTGATAGGACGTTAGCTCCTGCGTCGCTGCGCAGATTCTCTGAAATCTCCGCAACAATTGCTGCGCGGTCGTCCTTTGTGAGAGCATACGTTCGGTGAATGTGTCTTTGGGACATCTCTAGCTTTCGCATCATGGCGCGAAGGTCTACGTCGGCTAGGCGCGCACGCGAGAACGACCGATCGTCATCTCTGCGGACTGGTAAGCTGAGCAACAAGAGTGCTCTGGCGATTCGCAGAAATGCTGAGCGAGACGCATCGTCGAGGTAGTTGAGGAGGGCCGACGCGAGGGCGACTGCGCCAGCGATAACGGCAAAGACTGCCAAGGCGTCCATGCTCACAGTCGATGTCGCGATGAGCCAGTACGCAAGAAGGAGAAGCGAAGACACGATCACGCTGCCTACCAGGATCCCGAAAGTGCGACTCGGCCTTTTCCTCTTATGTTCGGGGCTTTTCGAGTCAGAAGTTGGCTTCGCTTCAGAGTTGATAGCAGTAGTCATTGTTTCATGAAGGCGACAGAAACCGGCGGGCGCCTGACGAGACCTGTCTTGTATTGGATATAAACCCACCCTGCAATCATATCCCCGAGTTCTGTTGTTGCGCCAGCACTATTGCGCTGCAACAACGCGCGTGCTTGAAGCGCTAACCATCACGACACTCACAGAGCCTCGTGCGACCAGGATGGCGGTGCATCGACCCGTGCGAACGGCGACTGAACACCGGAGGTATGTGCCGAGCGTACGGAACACCCGCCACCCCACCCTCCGAGACCGCGGTTTCGCCCCGCCCCATCGCCGCCCTCGCCTCCGTCGTGTCGCGGCCGACGCAGCCGTACCGCGTGGCCAACGACCTGCCTACACAGGACGTGCGAGGCGTCGCATGGCGGAGATCGCAGCCGCGCAGTGATTTACGCGCACAAGTCCGGACTACCTGTGCCGCAACCTTTGCGGTACCCGCGTGCGCACACTGGCCTGCGCACACTGGCCTGCGCACACTGGCCTGCGCACACTGGC
>JAZKJL010000005.1:1273990-1284064 GCA_040384325.1 Gemmatimonadota bacterium
CACTGGCCTGCGCACACTGGCCTGCGCACACTGGCCTGCGCACACTGGCCTGCGCACACTGGCCTGCGCCTGCGCCACATGCGATTCTTTGGCTCGCCGCCGCCCTGTGATTTGCAATATTCTGTCTTCGCAGGATGAGTGGTTCCGGCGCTCGACCTCCTTCACCGACCACTCCGATGCTCTCGCCACGACTCCCCGCGCTCCTCCTGATCTGCAGCGCGCTTTACCTCGCCCCCGCGTCCGCCCTAGCCCAAGGCGGCCAACAAGCGCCCCGAACGCCTCAACAAGACTCCCTCCGCACCGCCCAACGCCTCGACGTCGCCGGGGACCACCCCGCCGCCCGCGCCATCTTCCAGAAGCTCATCGACGGCGCCCCCACCCCCGCCGCCAAGGCCGCCGTCCAGCGACGCATGGCCCTCTCCTACGGCTTCGCCGGCGACTGCACCAACGCCGCCCGCTACGAGGAGATGGTCATCGACTACTGGAAAACCCGCGAATCCGCCGAGCCCCAGAACGCCTTCTACCAGCAGGGCGAGATGGCCAACGAAGCCGCCCGCGTCTGCATCGACCTCGGGCAGCTCGACGTGGCCGAGCGACTCTACCGCCGCGGCAGTGAGCTGGGGCTGAAGGAGCCGGAGCCGAAGACGCATCCCAAGACGCTCTGGGATTACCGCCTGGCGCACGCACTGGGGCGGCTTGCCGCCCGTCGTGGTAACGCGGCCGAGGCCCGCAAGCAGGTGGCCGAGGCGAAGCGCATCCTCGACGCCGACTCGGCGATGGCGGCGCAGCAGGCGCGCTTCTATCCATACCTGGTGGGCTACGTGGCGCTCTTCACCAACGACCTCGCAACCGCCGAGGCGGAGCTGGGCAAGGCGCTCGGCATGCAGGGCAACAGCAGCGACCCGTTCCTCCATGTGCTGATGGGCATGGTGCAGGAGAAGAAGGGCGACGCGGCAGCGGCGAAGACGCTGTTCCAGAAGGCGTACGAACTCTCCACCGGCCACAACCCGCCGGCGGCGTTCTCAAGGCCCTTCACGCGGAAGAAGCTGGGACTCTGATCGGCACGACCAAAAAGTCTCGAGCGGCGGCGCGTTGACGACGGTCGACGCGCCGCCGCTGTCGTCTACGCCGCATCGACGCGTGCATCTGAGAGCAAGTGTGTGACATGTCAGCCGTGGCGCATCGAAGAGGGTGACAGATGCGCGCGAGAGGTCGTCCAGCGGACGACACTCCGTGTCATCGCGCGACGGACCTCCCCGTCGCACCGGACATCCGCACCACTCTCGACATGTTCAGACAATCGCTCGGCGCCGCCCTCCTCCTCCTCGGTGTCATCTCCTGCAGCGGCGGCGGCGACGGGCCGACGGGCACGACGCCGCCCGTCACGACCACCGCCCCCACCGCGCGCCTGCTGGCCGACACGGCCCGCGTCGGCTCGGTGCTGATGCTCGACATCGACGGCGCGACCGTCACCGGCGACACCGTCAGCGCACGCATCGGCAGCACACCGGTGCGCCTGGTGCGCACCACCGCCACCTCGTTCGCGGCGCTGCTGCCCGAGATGCCGGCCGGCGCCTCCACGCTGCAGTTCACGGTCGGCAGCACACCGGTCAGCGCGCCCGTCACGGTGCTGGCAGGGCTCGCGATCAATGATCCGGTCGGCGTCATCCGCACCGCGCTCGATGCCACCGTCGCTGCCGTGCCCACCACCGCGCCCGCCGGCGTGACCACCACCGAGTGGAACACCCGTCGCGCCACGCTGGACAGCATGGTGCAGGCTGCGAAGGCACAGGTGGCCAGCCTCTCCCCCGCCGAGCAACTCACGCTGGCGCGGTTGTTCAGCGCGGCGCCGGCGGTGCAGGCGAACGTCGCATCGTCGTCGGTGATGCTCAACACGGCGACGCAGGACGGCAGCCACCTCGTCTCGGCGCAGTTCTTCAAGCTCAGTGTCTGCCAGTCGGCGATGGCGCAGGTGGTGCGCACCGGCATGCCGTCGCTGCTGATGCTGGGCGGAATGGTGGTATTCATCATCGCGCCGATCGACCCGATCTCGAAGGCGATCGGCACGGTCGCCACGGCGGCGGCCTTCGCCGGCACGCTGCTGATCACGATCGACAACGTGCAAAAGGCGGGCGTGGTGTGCGGCGTCGAGGAGCAGACCGACCTGCAGGACAACTTCCTCGCCAACCTGCAGCAGCGCGGCGTGACGGGCGTGTCGGCCAGCGTGCAGGCCGCAGGACCGCGCCGCTTCTTCGTCGGCCGCCCGATCACGCAGTATCCCGTCGGCACGTTCCGTCGCCTCAGCACCGTCGAAATCGCCAAGGATGCGCTGGTGAAGCGCATGGCCGACATCCTCGATGGGCTCAACACCAAGGTCGCCGGCATCGCCTCACGCCTGCCGGCCGATGTGCAGGCGGTGCTGCCACTGCTGCCTGCGCGGATCGGTGCACCTGGGAGTGCGCGACTCGAGGCGGTGCCGCCGTCGGCGGTGCGCATCGACAACGTGCAGCCGGCCTCGGTGCAGCTCTCCGCCACCGCCAGCGGTGACGCGATCATCCTGCAAACCGGTGCCGCCGTCACCGACGACGTGCCGTTCAGCTACGACGTGATCAGCACCTACGACCCGACCATCAAGGTCACCAAGTCGGGCGTGGCGCGGCCGTTCATGAGCGCGATGGCGATCGACGTGCCGGCGTCCGTCACCGGCACGCGCACCATCACCACCGATGCCAACGGCATCCAGTACGGGACGCTGACCTGCGGCGGCAGCGCGACCGTGCGCGTGAAGGGCGGTGACTTCGCCGAGTGGGGCAACTTCGCCTGGGCCATCTCGGGACCGTCGTCGATCACCGGCAGTGACCCGATCCGCGGGACGGGTGGGACGGTGAAGGTGTTCGAGTCGGGCGATTACCCGTTCAGCGGCAGCTGGTTCTACACCTGGTCGGAGAACGGCCAGCCGTCGTTCAAGGCGTTCACGGTGACGGTCACGATCAGCTACTTCGACCGGCTCACCAACACGTCGAAGGCGGTCACGCCATTCAGCTTCAACTGCATCTGACGCACAGCGCGTCGTCCGTCATCGCGTTCAGGATCCCTGCGCGATGACGGATGCCGCGGCCGCGTGACCGGGAGTCGCCGGCCGCAGCGGCGACGTCTCGGTGTCGGACGTGGCGGCGCGGCGACGCTTGACCCGCTGCATGAAGCCGTCGAAGTAGGTGTAGACCACCGGCGTCACGTACAGTGTCACCAGCTGCGAAAACGCCAGCCCGCCCACCACCGCGATGCCCAGCGGACGGCGTGACTCGGCGCCCGCCCCCGCGCCGAGCGCGATCGGCAGCGTGCCGACCAGTGCGGCCATCGTCGTCATCGTGATCGGGCGGAAGCGCACCATGCAGGCCTCGAAGATGGCGTCGAAGGCACTCTTGCCCTCCGTCTTCTCGGCTTCCTGTGCGAAGTCGATCATCATGATCGCGTTCTTCTTCACCAGGCCCACCAGCAGGATCACGCCAACCCACGCATACACGCTCAGCTCCGTGCCGGTGAGGATCAGCGCCAGGAACGCGCCGAACGCCGCGAACGGAATGCCGGACAGGATCGTGATCGGGTGGATGAAGCTTTCGTAGAGAATGCCGAGCACGATGTAGATCACGAAGATGGCGACGATGAACAGCACACCGAGTCCACGCTGCGTGTCCTGGAACGCCTGCGCCGCACCGGAAAAGCCGGTGGTGATGCCATCTGGCAAAATCTCCGCTGCGGCCTTCTCCACGTCGGTCACCGCCGCACCCAGCGCGGTGCCTTCGCGCAGGTTGAATGACAGCGTCACTGACGGGATCTGGCCGGTGTGGTTGACCAGCTGCGGCCCGATGGTGGTCTTGGTGGTGGTCACACTCGACAGCGGCACCAGCGTGCCCGACTTCGATCGCACGTAGAGCAGGTCCAACGCATCGAGATCGGTCTGGAACTCGGGCAGCAGCTCCATGATGACCCAGTACTGGTTGTTCGGGGTGTAGATGGTGCTCACCTGCCGCGAGCCGTACGCGTTGTACAACGCCTGCTCGATCTGCTCGGCGGTCACGCCAAGGCGTGAGGCGTGATCACGATCGATGGTCAGCGTTGCCTGCGGGTTGCGGATCTGCAGGTCGGTGCTGACGTCGGTGAGCGTGGGCAACGTCTTGAGCTTCGTCTCCAGCGCCTGCGCCGCAGGATAGAGCGCCTCGAGGTCCGCACCCTGCAGCGTGTACTGATAGAGTGCCTTCGCGGTGCGTCCGCCGAGCTGGATGATCGGCGTGTTCTGCCAGTACACCGACATGCCGGGGATGTCGGACGTCTCCTTCGACAGCATGCGCACCATCTCGTCGGCTGGCGGACGTTCACCACGCGGCTTGAGGCGCACCGTGAGGCGGCCTTGGTTGGGCAGGCCAGTGGAGTTTCCCGAGCCGGTGCCGATGTTCGACAGCACCGCGTCGACGTACGGATTCTGCCGCACACGCTCGGCGGCGCGCTGCTGGTGCTCCACCATCGCGTCGAACGAGGTGCCCTGCGCCGTCTCGGTGGACGATCGCACGCGACCGGTGTCCTCGCTGGGGATGAACCCCTTCGGCACCATCTGGTAGAGGAACACCGTGGCCACCAGCGTCACGGCCGAGAAGGCCATCACGCTGCGGCGATGTCCCATCGCCCAGCGCAGCGTGCGCTCGTAGAAGCGCAGCACCGCCTCGTAGCCACGCTCGAAGAGGTCGAACAGGCGGTTGTGGATCTCCTGCTCGCCGTGTGATCCGCCCTTCAGGAAGCGGGCGCAGAGCATCGGGATCAGCGTCAGCGACACGAAGCCCGACACCAGGATCGCGGCCGCGATGGTGACCGCGAACTCGTGGAACAGCCGCCCCACGATGCCGCTCATGAACAGCAGCGGGATGAACACCGCCGTCAGCGAGATGGTCATCGACACGATCGTGAAGCCGATCTCCTTCGACCCGTCGAGCGCCGCCTGCAGCGGCTTCTTTCCCATCTCGATGTGGCGGACGATGTTCTCCAGCATCACGATCGCGTCGTCCACCACGAAACCGACGGCGAGCGTGAGCGCCATCAACGACAGGTTGTCGAGGCTGTAGTTGAGCGCCCACATCACGCTGAACGTCCCCACCAGCGACATCGGCAGCGCGAGGCTGGGGATCACGGTGGCCGACACGTTGCGCAGGAAGAGGAAGATCACCAGCACCACGAGGCAGAGCGTCAGCACCAGCGTGAACTTCACGTCGGCCACCGACTCGCGGATGCCTTCCGACCGGTCGAAGAAGGTCTCGATCTCCACCGACTCCGGCATCTGCGCCCGCAGCACCGGCAGCAACTCGTTCACCGCCTCGGCCACCTGCACGGTGTTGGTGCCGGGCTGCTTCTGCACCGCCAGCGTGATGGAGCGGGTGTCGTTGAACCAGGCCGCCACGCGGTTGCTCTGCACGTCGTCACGCACCGTGCCCACGTCGCGAAGGCGCACCGGGTTGCCGTTGCGGTAGGCGACGATCAGCTCACCGAACTGCGCCGCGTTCTCCAGCTGGCCGTCGGCCTTCAGCGTGTAGGCCTTGTCGGCGCCCCACAACACGCCGGTGGGCAGGTTCACGTTGCCCTGCGCGGCGGCGGTGGCCACTTCGTCGATGCCGATGCCACGCGCGGCCAGTGCGCGCGGATCGAGCTGGATGCGGGCGGCGTATTTCTGGCTGCCGAAGATGCTGACCTGCGCCACGCCGCTGATGGTGCTGATGCGCTGGCCGAGCACCGTCTGGCCGTATTCGTCGAGCGCCGAGAGCGGGAGCGTCTTGGAGCGCAGGTTGAGGTAGAGGAACGGCTCGTCAGCGGGGTTGGTCTTGGTCAGCGATGGCGGCACGATGCCCGGTGGCAGCTCGCGCATCGTCTTCGAGATGGCGGCCTGCACGTCCTGCGCGGCGGCGTCGATGCTGCGGTCGAGCGTGAACTGGAGCGTGATCGCGGTGGCACCGAGCGAGCTGCTGCTCACCATGTTGTCGATGCCGGCGATGGTCGTGAACTGTTTCTCGAGCGGCGTGGCCACCGCGGCGGCCATCGTCTCCGGACTGGCGCCCGGCAGCGACGCGGTCACGGTCAGCGTCGGATAGTCCACGTTCGGCAGGTCGCTCACCGCCAGCTGGCGATAGGCCATGGTGCCGAAGGCGAGGATGGCCAGCATGACCAGCGTGGTCATGACCGGCCGCTTGATGAAGACCGCGGTGAAGTTCACGGGGCAGTACCTCCCTTCGCATCCACGGGACGTGCGGTGTCGCCATCCTTCACCGGCGGTGCGTCCTTGATGGCCACCTTCGAGCCGGGTGCCAGCTTGCCCATGCCGTCGGTGACGACGCGTTCACCGGCCTTCAGGCCCTGCTCGATCACGGTGCGGTTGCCGATGGTGCGGCCGGCGGTCACCGGACGCATCACGGCCTTGTTCTGGTCGTCGATGGTGAAGACGAACGTGCCCGTCTGCCCGGTCTGCACCGACTGTGCCGGAACCAGCACCGCGCTCGGCTCGCTGAACAGCTCCAGCTCCACGCGGACGAACTGCCCTGGCCAGAGCTGCCGGTCGTCGTTGGCGAAACGCGCCTTGAGCAACACGGTGCCGGTGGTGCTGTCGACACCGTTGTCCACGAAGCTCAGCGAGCCGGTGGTGGCGCTGCCGTCACCGGTGTGGATGGCGCGCGCGGGCAATGCCTTGCCGGTGCCGTAGCGCTGCACCTGCGGAAACTCGCGATCGGGCACGGCGAACCGCACCAGGATGGGACGGATCTGGTTGATCACCACCAGCGGCGCTTCACCACCGGGGCGCACCAGGTTGCCTTCGCGCACCAGCAACGTGCCGGTGCGACCGCTGATGGGGGCGCGGATGGTGGCGTTGTCGAGGTTGAAGCGCTGCGACGCGACCGTCGCACGATCTGCATCCACCGCTGCCGCCAGTGCCGCGGCGTTAGCTGCGGCCTGGTCGGCCTGCGAGCGGGTCACGTAGTCCTTCTGCACCAGCGCCGCGAAACGTTCCGCGTCGCGCTTCGCCGCCTCGGCCTGCGCGATGTCACGCGACAGCACGGCCTGCGCCTGCTTCAGCGCGGCGTCGTACGGACGCGCGTCGATCGAGAACAGCACCTGCCCCACGCGCACCTCGTCGCCTTCCTTGAAGTGTACACGCGTCAGCATGCCACCCACCTGCGACTGGATCGCCACCGACTGCAGCGGCTCGACGATCCCGTTGGCCGCCACGATGTACGGCGCCTCACCCACTTCCGACGTGGCGACGGTGATGGCCACCGGTGCCTTGACCGGCGCCTCCGGCTTGCTGCACGCGGCGAGGGCGGCGAGCATCAGCAGCGCGGCGACGGTGTGCAGCGGTGACGTGCGGTGACGAAGCGGGTGCGGCATCATCGGGGCGATCCAGCCGAGGAATCAGGAGAGAAGCGAAGGCCGGCGGGACCCGCCGGTGTCAGTGCGCCAGCGGCACGGGCCAGCTGTGCGAGTGACGTGAACCAGGTCCAGCGTGCGGTGACGGCCTGCGCGCGTGCATCGGCGAGGGCGTTCTGCGCCAGCAGCACGTCGAGGATGCTGCCGACGCCTTCGCCGTAGCGCCCGCGTGCCACCTGCTCGGATTGTGTGGCGGTGCTGAGCAGCACCTGCGACGTGGTCACGCGCAGTGCGGCGGTGCGCAGCACGTGGTACGCCGTGTAGACCTGCGCCGCGGACTCCAGGCGCGCCTGCTCGGCACGGGCCACCGCAGCGGATGCATTCTCGCGCGCGGCGACCACGTCGTACTGCCGTGCATTGCCGCTGAAGATCGGAATCTGCAGGCCGAGCGTCAGCGCGTAGGTGCGACCCTGGAGATTGTCGATGTTGGAGAAATTGCGACCAGCGGCCGAGCCGAGCGTGAGGGCAGGGAAGAGAGCCGACCGTGCGACGGCGATCTGCGCGGCGCTCTGGCGCACCAGTGCACGTGCGGCGGCCAGGTCGGGGCGATCACGTTCGGCGCGCGCGATCAGCGAATCGACGTTCTCGGCCAGCTGGCGCAGCGGGAAGGCGGCGGTGTCGGCGGCGACGGCGAAGGGTCGGTTGGCATCGAGACCCATCGCCAGCGCCAGCGTCGCGCGGGCGCCCTGCAACTCGCCATCGGCGCCCTGCACCACCAGCTCGGCCTGGGCCAGCGCGGTGCGGGCCTGCAGCACGTCGGCGATGGTGGCGACGCCCACTTCGCGACGACGTTCGGCGGCGGCGAGGTTCTGTGTCGCCGTCTCGACGTTGGCGCGTGCGGCATCCAGCACGCCGCGCGCCGACTGGAAGGCGAAGTACGACTGCTGCGTCTGCAGCAGCACGTCCTGCACGGCGGCGTTGTGCGTGAAGTCGGCGGCGTAGAGCGCCTCGCGTGCCGCGCGCGAGGTGCCGCTGCGGGCGCCGAAGTCGAAGATCAGGTACTGCAGCGAGACCGACGGGATGAGGGTGCGTCGGTTGGCCGGCAGGAAGGCGGGGTTGGCCGAGATCGCGCGCGAGGGACCACCGATCACGTCGGCCGTCACGGTGGGCAGGAAGCGGCCGTTGGCCGAGCCGTAGGCCGCGGCGGCGGCGCGCGCCTGGGCCCACGAGAGTCGGGTGAGCGGACTGTGCGTGAGGGCCAGGTCCACCACGTCGTCGAGCGACAGCGGATGCGGGCGGGGGCTCAGCCCGGCAGGAGTGGCGAGGACGGGCGGCAGCGCGCGTTCGCCGAGTGCCCGTTCCTTCGGCGTCAGCGCGGAAGCAGCCTCGGCCGATGGGGTCCAGGTACGCCCGGGCGCAGCGCTGGTGGCCGGCTTCCCCCGCACCGAGGCGGGTGGCGCGGTGGCACAGCCGGCGAGCGTGATGGCGAGGATCGAGGCGACGGCGGGCGCGACGATCTGTTGCTGCGGTAAGGCGGAGAGCCGCATGGGGCGGTGAGGAGGGTTCTACCGACGGCGCGCTCGCAAGGTACGCGTGCCGTCCCAGCCTCGAAGGCTCTGCTTGGGCTACGCTGCTGCCGCGGCCAGCGTTGCTGCCCCGCGAACCGTCGCGCCCGTCACTCCAGCCCGCGTACCGCCTTCGCCGCCACGTAGCCCGACGTGCCGTCGTCGAGCTGCACGCGGTACAGGTCCGCGGCGGCGCCCATCACCTGCACGGCGGTGCGGCGGGCGATGCGTGCGACGACCTGCCCGCTGTCGGCGGGACCCTGCCGCAGCGGCACCGCGGCCGTGGCCTCGCCTCGGCGACCGAGCAGGGTGGTGTCGGAGCCGATGCGCCGTGGCGTGGCGGTCACCTGTCGCACGTAGCGCAGCGGGTCGATCGGCCCACCGCGCGTGTAGATGCCGAAGTGCAGGTGGGGCGCGGTGGTGCGGGCGTTGCCGGTGTTGCCGACGAAGCCGAGCGTGTCGCCGATGCGCACCTGCTGCCCCTCGATCACGGCGTGTCGGTCGAGGTGGGCGTAGTACAGCGACTGACGGCGGTTGGCGTCGGCCAGCCAGACCACGTTGCCACCGAGGTTGTTGGGCGACGTGCTGCGCACCACGCCGTCGGTGGCGGCCAGCACCGGCGTGCCGCGGGGCGCGAAGATGTCGATGCCGTGGTGCGCGCGTTGTCCGCCGTCGCGGTCCACGCCGAACAGGCTCTGGATGGCGGCGTTGCCGCGTCCCTCGACCGGGAAGGCGAGGATCGGCTCGACGCGGATGCTGAGTTCGAAGCGGCCGCTGCGCAGCAGTTCGGGTTGCAGGCGCAGCACGTGGACGGCGTCGCTGGCGCTCTCGTGCACGAGGGTCAGCAGCGAGCTGGCCGAGTCGGTGGGCGGCACGTCGTTGGCGCTGGCGCGATGCTCGTAGCGCGGGATGCTGTCGGCGGTGACCTCGAACAGGTCGAGGTAGAGTCGTGCCGCCGGCTGTCCATCGGCGCGGAGCGTGACGCGCAGCCGCTCGCCGTCGCGGAGGGCGATGCGCCAGGCCACCGCGCGGGCCTCGTTGCGGGTGTAGGCGCCCAGTTCGCGCGCCGGCAGCGCCACGGGATAGGGCGACTTGAGTGCACTGTCACCGG
>JAZKJL010000005.1:1284164-1401070 GCA_040384325.1 Gemmatimonadota bacterium
GTGCACTGTCACCGGAATGATGGAGAGGCGACGGACGGGCATGCGGGTTGTAGGCGATGCGGCCGGCGGAGGTTCCCGGCTGCGCACTTCACGAGGAGACCGATGACAGCAGCGCCCGGGCAGACGCCCTACGACCTGGCTTACGCCGCCTCGATCGACGATCCGGAGCGTTTCTGGGCCGACGCGGCGGCGGGGCTGCACTGGGACCGGCCATGGACGCGCGTGCTGGACGACAGCGCCGCGCCGCTGTATCGCTGGTTCACCGGCGGGCAGATGAACACCTGCTACAACGCCATCGACCGGCACGTGTTGGGTGGTCGCGCCGAGCAGCCGGCGGTGATCTACGACAGTCCGGTGACCGGCGTGAAGCGCACCATCACCTATCGCGAGCTGCGCGACGAGGTGACGCAGTTCGCGGGGCTGCTGCGATCGCTGGGCGTGCAGCGTGGCGACCGGGTGATCATCTACATGCCGATGATGCCGGAGACGCTGATCGGCATGTACGCCTGTGCGCGCATCGGCGCGGTGCATTCGGTGGTGTTCGGCGGGTTCGCTCCGCACGAACTGGCGGTACGCATCGACGACGCGCAGCCGACGGTGGTGCTGACGGCCAGCTGCGGCATCGAGGTGCAGCGCATCGTACCGTACAAGCCGCTGCTGGATGCGGCGCTGGCGCTGGCCACACATGCGCCGTCGCACTGCGTGGTGCTGCAGCGCGATGTACAGCGCTGCGAACTGAACGCGGGGCGCGACCTGGACTGGCATGAACACGCGTCACGCGCGCCGTCGGTGGACTGTGTGCCGCTCGACGCCACCGATCCGCTCTACATCCTCTACACGTCGGGAACCACCGGCATCCCGAAGGGTGTGGTGCGCGACAACGGCGGGCATGCGGTGGCGCTGCTCTGGTCGATGTGGAACGTGTACGGCGTGAAGCCGGGCGAGGTGTTCTGGGCCGCCAGCGACTTCGGGTGGGCGGTGGGGCATTCGTACATCGTCTACGCGCCGCTGCTGGCGGGGTGTACCACGGTGGTGCATGAGGGCAAGCCGGTGGGCACACCCGATGCGGGCGAGTTCTGGCGCGTGATCGCGGAGCATCAGGTGCGCGTGCTGTTCACGGCGCCGACGGCATTCCGTGCGATCAAGCGCGAGGATCCGTCGGGCGCGATGATGGCGGGGCACGACCTCTCGCAGTTTCGCACCCTCTTCCTGGCCGGTGAGCGCCTCGATCCCGACACCTACCACTGGGCGCGTGCCCTGCTGCAGCGACCGGTGATCGATCACTGGTGGCAGACGGAGACGGGCTGGCCGGTGGCGGCGAACTGCATGGGACTGGGCGCGTTCCCGGTGAAGCCGGGATCACCCACCAAGCCGGTGCCGGGCTACGTGGTGGAGATCCTCGACGACGAAGGCCACGCGCTGCCGCCGAACCGTGAGGGAGCGGTGGTGATGAAGCTGCCGCTGCCACCGGGCACGTTGCCGACGCTCTGGCGCAATGACGCGCGCTACATCGAGACCTACCTGTCGCGCTATCCGGGCCATTACCTCACCGGCGACGGCGGCTACATCGACGAGGATGGCTACCTGTTCATCATGGGCCGCGTGGACGACATCATCATCGTGGCCGGCCACAACCTCTCGACGGGATCGATCGAGGCGGCGCTGGCGAGCCATCCCGACGTGGCGGAATGTGCGGTGGTGGGTGTGCGCGATGCGCTGAAGATGCAGCTGCCGCTGGGATTCGTGGTGTTGAAGGCCGGCGTGACGCGCGAGCATGCGGCGATCATCGCCGAACTGGTGGAGCTGGTGCGGTCGCAGGTGGGGCCGGTGGCGAGCTTCCGCCAGGCGCTGGTGGTGGGCCGCCTGCCGAAGACACGCTCGGGCAAGGTGCTGCGCAAGACGATGCGCGCGATCGCCGATGGTGACGCGTGGACGATGCCGCCCACGATCGACGAGCCGGCGACGCTGGACGACATTGGCGCGGCGCTGCGCGCACGGGTGATCCCTCCGGGCCCGATCTCGCCGATCGGCGGCTGAACGCGCGGCTGTCTACTCGGGCTGGTTGCGCATGTGATCGGCCAGCGCGACGAGTCGCTGGCGGAGATAGGCACGCAGGTCGTCGGGCATGGGTTGCTCGTCGAGCGCCCGTGTCATGCACCACAACCACTCGTCGCGCTCCACGGTGCCGATCGCGAATGGGAAGTGTCGCATGCGCAGCATGGGGTTGCCGTGTTGCTCGACGTAGAGCTGCGGGCCACCGAGCCAGCCGGTCATGAAGAGGCGCAACTTCTCGCGCGAGACTTTCAGGCTGGTGGCGTGCAGCGCGCGTACGTGCACGGCCTCTGGCGCGGTGTCCATCAGGTCGTAGAAGCGGTCCACCAGCTGTCGCACGGCGTCGGCGCCGCCCATCGAGTCGAAGTGCGATTGCACAGGTTCCATCTGTTCAATCTACTCGGGCCTTCGCCGTTGGCCGCGTGCACGCTACGCCGCTTGCGGTGCGCGGATGCCGGGGTCCGCTCGCATATCGAGATCGGAACAATGTTCACGCGGGGGGCGCGGGGGACGCGGGGGGGTCGTACACGCGATGCGTTCCAAGCGCGGGCTCGGAGGGTGGGTTTGATTTGGGGTGATTCGTTGGTGTCGGTGGGATGACTCAGGCGAGGTGTGAACGGTTATGTCAGCTGGGAAGAAGGCGGCGGTGAAGAAGGTGGGCGCGACGAAAGCGACGGCGAAGAAGGGCGCCGTGAAGAAGAGTGGCGCGACGAAGGCCGCTGCGACCAAGACGCCAGTGAAGAAGGCGGCAGTCAAGAAGGCCGCAGCGAAGAAAGCGCCGCAGTCGATGCCGTACGAGCAGGGGAAATGGGCGCACGTCTACACGCGGCAGCCGGGGGAGCGGCGGTACTGGTTGGTGAAGTCGGAGCCGGACGTGTTTTCGTTCCAGGATCTGCAGGCAGCGCCGAAGCAGACCACATCTTGGGACAGCGTGCGCAACACCGGCGCGCGCAACTTCCTGCGCGATGCGATGAAGCTGGGCGACCTGGCGTTCTACTACCACTCCAACGCCGAACCCTCCGCCATCGTGGGGATCTGCGAGGTGGTGCGGGAAGGGTATCCGGATCACACCGCGCTCGATCCCGCACACCCGTACTACGACGCCGAGTCGGTGGCCGAGACGCCGACCTGGTTCATGGTGGACGTGAAGGCGGTGGAGGCGCTGCCGCGACCGGTGACGCTGCCGGAGATCAAGGCCAGCGCCGAGCTGCGCGAGATGGCGCTGATCAAGGTGGGGCGGCTGTCGGTGGTGCCGATCACGGCCGACGAGTGGCAGATCGTGCTGCGGATGAGCCGGCAGGGCTGAGCGGCCGCGCGAGAGCGCTCCGGCGGGTGACGCGTTGCTCTTCTCGACGCCCACCCCAACTCCACGGAGCTCCGTCACCATGGCCATCATCCGCGACATGCCCTATCCGGGCATGAACTTCCTCGTCGATCTCGGCACCGGCAACAGTGAAGGCCCGGGTGGTGGTGCCATGCAGGTGCAGCTCCCCGATGCGCGGGTGGACGTGCTGCAGTACCGCAGTGGCAACGAGAAGGAGACAAGCCCGCGCCAGCTGCAGGCGCTGTCGCGCTACACGCCGCTGATCCTGCGCCGTGGTTACTCCGGCGCGCTGGACTGGTACGAGTGGTGGAACCAGCTGCGGAACGGCGACGTGAATGCGCGACGCACCGTGACAGTGCAACTGCTCACCGAGGATCGCTCAGCGGTGGTCACCGCCTGGAAGTTCCGCAACGCGCGCCCGGCCAGCTGGCACGTCGCCAACTTCGACGCGCTGCACGCGGAGACCCTCGTCGAGACGCTCGAGCTGGTGATCGAGCGGATGGACGTGGAGTAACTCGGGGGCGCAGTGGATCGTGGTCGCGGGCCGGACGCCGCCGGCCACCGGATTGAACGTCATGATGGGTCCCTCAGGATTCGGGCCAGCCACGCCTGTGCGAAGCGCAGGTCGCGCATCGCCGTCGGGGCGGAAATACCCAGCGCCTCGCCCACTTCCTCGAGCGTCAATCCGCCGAAGTAGCGCAGCTCCACTGCCTTCGCATGACGCGGAAATTCGAGCTCCAGTTTCGCCAGCGCATCGTTCAGGCTGAGCAGCGCGTCGGGTTCGGTGTCGGCGGCGAGGCCGGCGTCACCGAGCCGCTCGGGATCGAGTTCCACGTGCACCTGGCCACCGCCACGCTTCTCCGCGCTGCGCTGCTTGGCGTGATCGATCAGCACCCGTCGCATGGCGGTCGATGCCACCGCGAAGAAGTGCGCCCGATCCTGCCAGTCGGCGTTCGCACCATGCGTCATGCGCAGGTACGCCTCGTGGATCAGCCCGACGGTGTCGAGGGTGTGGCCTTCGTGCTCGCCGCGCAGTCGCGACCGCGCCATCATCCGCAGCCGGTCGTACACGTGCGGCAGCATGGCGTCGAACGCCGCACGATCGCCATCGCGCCAGCGATGTAGGTACTGCGTCAGGTCTGGCTGCGACTCGGCGCTGGACATGGGCGGCCACGGAGGGGAGAGGGGGAAGGCGGGTGGGTCATCCAGTGAAGCGACGGAACGACGTCCGGTTTTTCATGACGCGGCCAGTGCCCCCCGGCCGGGCGCAGGCTCAGCCGGGGCGGGGGACGGCCTTGATCGCGATGCTGCTGATCAGCTCGGCGCCCTGCGCGTGCAATACCAGCCGCGCCGCCGCGCCCGGCGTCAGCTTCTGCCCCTCGGCGTAGGCGGTGTCGTACGCGGCACCCAGCCTGGCGCGGGTCTCGCGCACACGGCGCTCGCGATCGGCGACCTCGAAGGTCGGGATGCCGAGCCCGATCTTGGCGCGCAGCGCGTCCACGGCGCCCAGCAGCCGGGCGGCGTCGGCGAAATCGCCGCGGCCAGCCGCCACGTTCGACAGGCCCTCGAGGTCCAGCGCCAGGCCCCAGCCATCGCGCAGCCGCAGGTGGATGGGCACCGAGATCCGGAAATGGCCCGCCGCTTCCTCGATCATCCCCGCGTCCAGCTCCAAAGCGGCGAGGAATGCATGCGTGTGCGCGAGGCTGGTCTGGTGGGCGAGCGCTTCGGCGTGCTCGATGGTGCGCTGCTGGACGGCGCGCGACAGCGCCACGTCGCCACGTGCGCGCGCGATCAAGCCGTGCCACGAGCCGCAGAAGGTGTGCAGCACCGAAGTGGGCAGCGGTGCAGCGGCGGCGACCGCCGACAGGATCGTGTCCCACGCGACATCGAGGTTGCCCTGCATCAGGTGTGCTGCCGCCAGCGCGGCTTGCGTGAAGGCCGCGCTGGCCGTCTCGCCGTGCGCCTGCAGCAGCGTGTATGCAGCCGCCGTGTCGCGCGTCGCCTGTGCCCATTCGCCGGTGGACAGCGCAACGAATCCCGACACGGCCAACGCCGCACCGCGCAGCACTGGTGCGCAGTGCGCACCCCGCTCGAGTGCCAGCGCGACGAACGCGCGCGCCTCGCCATACTGCGCGGTGCCCAGCCAGCCGGCGGCGGCGTACCAGTACCAGAACATGGCGCCGGCGATGCGCAGCGCGATCTCGGCCCGGCCGCTGTCGTGCGGATCGCCCCGCACCGACCAGGCGATGGCCGAGCGCAGGTTGGCGTGGTCGAGGATCAACCGCTCCATCACGCCGGGCATCTGTTCGCCGCCCAGCAGCATCGGCGCCTCGCCTTCGATCAGGTGCATGAAGTATTCAGCATGCAACTGCTCGTGCCGTGCCCGTTCACCCACCGCATCCAGCCGCTCGAGGGCGTACTGGCGCACCGTCTCGAGGAGCCGGTAGCGCAGTGCGGCACCATCCGCGTCCAGCAGCACCAGCGACTTGTCCACCAGTGACGAGACGCCATCGAGGATGTCGTCGGCGTCGAGACGTTCACTGCCGTCGCTGGTGGCACCACTGTCCGCCGGGTCGGCACACACTGCTTCGGCCGCGGACATGCTGAAGCCGCCGGAGAAAACGGCGAGTCGGCGCAGCAGCACGCGGTCGCGCGGCACCAGCAGCTCGTGGCTCCACTCCATCGTGCCGCGCAACGTGCGGTGCCGCGGCAGCGCGGTGCGCACGCCACCGGTGAGCAGTGAGAAGACGTTGTCCAGCCGGCTCAGGATCTGCGCCGGCGACAGGATGCGCACGCGCGCCGCCGCCAGTTCGATGGCCAGCGGAATGCCGTCCAGCCGGAGGCAGATGTCGTCCACCACCTGCGTGGTCTGGGCGTCGAGCGTGAACCCCGGCAGCACCGACTGCGCGCGCTGCACGAACAGCTCGCGCGCGTCCAGCACCGGCAGCGCCGGCACCAGCCAGGTGGTCTCGCCGTGAATGCCGAGGGCCTCGCGACTGGTGGCGAGGATCTGCAGGTTCGGGCAGCGCTGCAGCAACGTCTCGGCAGCGCGGGCGGCGGCGCTGACCACGTGTTCGCAGTTGTCCAGCACCAGCAGGATCCGCTGCGCGCCGATGGTGTCGGCCACCGCATCGAGTCGCGTGCGACCCGGAATTTCCGGCACGCGCAGCGCGGCCGCGATCTGCGCCGGCACCAGCGATTCGTCGGCGAGCGGAATCAGGTCCACCCAGGCCACACGTTCCGCGGTGCCACCGTCCGCCGTCGTGCCGCGCTCCGCCGTCTCGGAGGCGATGCGTGTCTTGCCGCTGCCACCGGCGCCGGTCAGCGTGAGCAGTCGCGTGTCGGCCAGCAGCCGTCGCACCAGGCCCAACTCACTGGTGCGGCCGATCAGCGGCGTGAGATGCTGTGGCGCCGCCTCGGTGTCGGAGATCAGCGCCTTGGCACCGATGTCGGTGTCGGCGCGATCGCCATGCAGCGCGATCATGCGCAGCGCCTGCTCCACCAGGTCGGCCGAGTCGGGGCGCTGCTCGGGATCCTTCGCCAGCAGGTGGGTGAGCAGCGTGCTGACCGTCATCTGCAGGTCAGTCACCAGCGATGCCGGCGGCACCGGCGTGGCGTGCAGCACCGAGTACATCATCGCGGCGTGCGACGTGCCCTCGAACGGCAGGCGGCCGGTGAGCATCTCGTACAGCGTCACGCCCAGCGCCCACAGGTCGGCGCGATGATCGGCGCGATCGCCGCGGAGTTGTTCCGGCGCGAGGTAGGCCAACGTGCCCATCACCATGCCATTGGCCGTCACGCTGTGCCCCGGCAGCAGCGCGATGCCGAAATCGGCCAGGCGTGCAGTGCCGGCGGCATCGAACAGCACGTTGGCCGGCTTCACGTCGCGATGCACCACACCGCGACGATGTGCGGCGGCCAGGCCGGCGGCGATTTCGGCCGCGATGCGCAGCGCCTCGCCCACCGTCAGCGCACCACCCGCAAGGCGGTGTGCCAGCGACCCGTTCTCGCAGTACGCCATGGCGATGAAGAGGCGATCCGACTGCGCCCCGCCCACGTCGTAGATACCGGCCACGTTCGGGTGGTCGATGCTGGCGGCGGCGCGTGCCTCCACCAGGAATCGCGAGCGCACGGCACGGCGTCGATCGGCGGCGCCGCTGCCTTCACCGTCGTCCGGCAGGCGCAGGAACTTGAGCGCCACGTTGCGGTCCAGTCGCCCGTCGTGCGCCAGCCACACGGTGCCCATGCCGCCGCGCCCGATCTCGCGCAGCAGGCGATAGGGGCCGATCACGTCACCTGCATTGGCCACGATCTCACCCGAGAGTGAGATCGGCGCGTCGGCACCGTCCAGCGTGCGCGTATGCAGGCCGAAGAAGTCGTCGTTGGCGTCGTCGGCATCGAGCAAGGCGCGCAGCTCACGCGCCACCGCCGGCGACGAGGCGTCGAGCGCGCAGAGACGTGCGGCGCGCTCCGCCTCGCCCAACTCCACCAGCTCCCCGAACAACGTGGCGACCGCTGATGCGCCTTCTGGCTGACGATCCATCGTGCGGGCGGGGGCAAGGGCGTGGTGACGAAACGGACGGCCAGCGGCGCACAGGAAAGGACGCCGCCGACGGTCGATGTGTCGCGTGTGCTCCCCAACGAAAAAATCCGGACACGGTTTCCGCTACCTGTGTGCGACCGGTTTTCGACCCCCGCCGCCGCGGCCCACCAGATGGTGTGGCCCCGCCGCACGATTCCCACCCAGATCACACAGGACCGACCATGCGCTCCCTTCGCTTCCTCACCCTCTCCACCGCCCTCCTGGCCACCGCGGCCTGCGATTCGGTCGAGACCACCGATGTGTCAGCCAGCACGCTGAGCGTGGCTGGAGAACTGCCCGGCACCGTGCGCCAGTACGGCCAGCCGGTGCGTGTCGGCAATGGCCGCGCGCGCAGCTACGCCATCCTCGACCAGCAGAACAACGGCACGCCGGTCGAAATCGGCGTCGCCCTCGACGAGGACGCGCTGGAAGGCCTGGCCCCGCCGATGAACCACGCCGCCGCCGGCGGCAGCGAGCACGAACACATGGGCATGCAGGAGTACCTGCTGCCGCTGCCGGTGAACCACGGCACGCAGTTCAAGTTCATCGAGCTGGATTGGAATCCGGCCGGGCATGAACCGCCGGGCATCTACGACATCCCGCACTTCGACTTCCACTTCTACTCCATCACCCGCGAGCAGCGCGACGCGATCGTGCCGAGTGACCCGGAGTTCATGAAGAAGGCCGCCAACTTCCCGGCCGCCGACCTGGTGCCCGCCGCGTACATGGTGCTGCCGCCCGCACCGGCGCCCGTCCCCGCCGTGCCGAAGATGGGTGTGCACTGGAGCAACCTGACGTCGCCCGAGATCCAGCCGCCCAACTCGCCCAACTACGCGCCGTTCACGCACACCTTCATCTACGGCTCGTGGGACGGACAGTTCACCTTCGCCGAGCCGATGATCACCCGCGCCTTCCTGCTCACGAAGCCGGACGTCACGGTGCCGCTCTCGCCCGCCGCCCGCTACGTCGAGGGCACCTACTCGGCCGGCTCGTACCGCATCCGCTGGGACGCCCGTGCACGGGAATACCGTGTCGCGCTGAGCAGCCTCACGAAGCGCTGAGCTTCGTCCCCCCGCATCATCCCCTGCAATCACGCCGCTGGCCGGTGCACATCCCTCGGGGTGTGCACCGCGCGGCCTGGAGGAACACCACATGCGCAGCGCCGCAGCCGTCACACCGCAGTCCAACGAACACCTGGTGCGCCATGCCTGGCTGGCGCTGGCGTTCGTGCTCGCCGCCTCCTCCGTCGAGGCGCAGTTGATGGGTCGCATCCGCAAGGCCGTGGAACAGAAGGTCACCGGCACCGAACCGGCGCGGCAATCGGGCGCCGCCCGGGTCGCACTCACGCCGCAGCGCATCGATGCCTTCGTGCTGGCGATGCAGCCGGCGAAGGCGTACGCACTCGAGGTGCAGGCGGCGCGTGAGTCGCAGGTGCGCTACGAACGCCGGCAGAAGGAATGGGAGGCGTGCAAGGAACGTGTGGTGCGCGCGGCGAATGGCGTCGCGCAGACCCTCTCCGTCAGCCAGCAGATGGAGATGGGCGAGTTGGCGACGAAGAGCGTGGCGCTGATGCAGTCGTACACGACGCATGCCAGCGCCGGCCGCTACGCAGCGGCGAGCGCGGCGCTCGACAGCGCCGACCGGATCGGCGTGCGTGGCTTCACGATGCAGTTCCCGGCGATGTCCACCTGTGGCGTGCCCGCGCCGCGTCCGGTCGAAGCGCCCAAGCCACCGGCGGCGTCGCAGGCGGCAACCATCCCGCCCAATCCCGGCGGCATGACGGGGCAGGAGTTCGGCCGCGTGCGCGAAATCATCGCCGTCTACCTGATCACCAACGGCAGCGACAAGTCGCTCACCAGCGACGACATCGCGGTGCTCGGTCCGCGCCAGCAGGAACTGGCACAGTTCACGGAGCTGTTCCGCAGCGGCGCGCTGGAATGGGCACAGTGGGGCAACCTGGGCAGTGCCTGGAATGCGAAATAGCCTGACGCTCACCCTCATCGCGGCCGCTGCGGTCGCGGTGATCGGTGCGCCATCGGCCGTGGGCGCGCAGCTGCGGGTGCGCGCCACGGCGGATGCCGGGCCATGGCGCACCTGGTGGTCGGCACCGGCGGCACCGACGCAGTGGACGTCCGCACACGCCGTCGTGCGCGATGCGGTGCGCTGGCGCAGCACCTCGCCCGGCGTGGAACTGGGCGAACTGTCGCTGTCCGGGCCAGGTGAGGCGTGGCGGGTGCGCGTGGTGCTGGTGCGACTGGACCCGGCCCGCACGCAGCTGGTGCTCGACGCCGACGTGGACGCCAGCGGCACGGTGCGCCCGTGGACCATCGATGCCACGCCCGCCGCACGCGCGGCCGCGGTAGCGCTCAACGCCGGGCAATTCACCGACGCCGGACCGTGGGGCTGGCTGGTGCACGGCGGCCGCGAGATACAGGCGCCCGGCCGCGGCACGCTGAGCGGCACGGTGGTGGTGTTCGCGGATGGACGTATCGGTGTGCTGCCCGCCGACAGCCTGCCGGCGCTGCGCAGCGCGGTGGCCTCGGGCGCCGTGCGCGAGGCGATTCAGTCGTACCCGATGCTGCTCACCGACGGCGTGGTGCCGACGGCGCTCCGCACCGCCGCCGACGTCACGCCCTCAGGCGTGGATCGCGACCATCGTGACGCGCGCCTCGCCATCGGCACCCTGACCGACGGCCGCATCCTGGTGGCGCTGACGCGCTTCGACGGGCTGGGCGGCGCGCTGGGTGCGGTGCCGTTCGGCCTGACGGTGCCCGAAATGGCCGCGGTGATGGGTGCGCTCGGCTCTCGCAGCGCGCTGATGCTCGACGGCGGCATCTCGGCGCAGCTGGCGGTGAGTGAGACCAGTGGCGCGAGGCAGGCATGGACCGGCCTGCGTCGGGTGCCACTGGGCCTGGTGGCCACCACGCGCGCAATTCAGATCTCGCCCTTCCGCGCGAAATCGGCGATGTGATCGGCGGCGCGGAACGCGAGCGCCTGGATGGTCATGGTCGGCTGCCCGCGACCACTGGTCACGAAGCTGCTGCCGTCCACGATGAACAGGTTCTTCACGTCGTGCGCGCGGTGATACTTGTCCACCACCGAGGTGCGCGGATCGTTGCCCATCCGCGCGGTGCCCAGCAGGTGCACCGCGCCGCCCGGTGTGTCGGGGATGTCATTGGAGTGGATCACCTTCGCGCCGGCGGCGTTCAGCAGCTCGCGACCCTTGGCCTGGAAGTGCTTGAAGAGCCGCAGGTCGTGCTCGTGCTCCTTGAAGGTGACGCGCATGGCCGGCACGCCCCACGCGTCCTTCAGCTCCGGGTCCAGTTCGACGGTGTTGGTCGCCTGCGGCAACTGCGTGGTGTGGCCAAGGCACTCGATCGAGTTGTGGAACCAGGGACGCATGCGCTGCTTCAGCGCGCTGCCCCAGAGCGGCTCCTTCTCGGGCATGTTCAGCGTCCAGAGCATCGCCGGCACCGACATGCGGAAGTCGTAGCCACCGCCGCCGATCAGGTTCAGCGAGTCGTCCAGTTCGTACGGCTCCTGCGAGATGCGCGTCACCACCGGCCCCTTGTGCGCCTCCACCTCGTGCTCGAACTCGGCGGTGGACACCACGTTGCCGTTCGTCATCAGGTACTTGCCCACCACGCCGCTGCTGTTGGCGAGGCCGTCGGGGAACCGGTTCGACTTGGAGTTCAGCAGCAGGCGCGGCGTCTCGGCGCCATTGGCGCAGAGCACGACGGCCTTCGCCTTCTGCACGATCTCGCGCTTCTGCTTGTCGAAGTACACCACGCCGGTGACACGTCCATTGGCGTCGGTCTCGATCTTCCGCACGTAGCTGTCGGGGCGCAGCTCGCACTTGCCGCTGGCCACCGCCTCGGGCACCATCGTCCAGTTGGCGCCCGACTTGGCGCCCCACTCGCACGGGAAGGCGAGACAGAAGCCACAGTTGTGGCAGGGCTGGCGGCCCTTGTACTCGCGCGACAGGATCGCCATCGGCGCCGCTTTCGAGGCCCAGCCCAGCTTCTTCGCGCCCACTTCCAGCAGCACCCCGGGCCCGGTCGCGTTCAGCGGCGGCAGCGGGAACGGCTTGGAGCGCATCGGTTCGCGCGGATCGTCACCCACCTCACCACTCACGCCGACGGCGTACTCCACCGCGGTGTAGTACGGCTCCAGTTCCTCGTAGGTGATCGGCCAGTCCGCCAGCTCGGCCCCCGGCACGCCGCCCCGCTTCGACTTCTCGTGGAAGTCGATCGGGCGGAAGCGCCAGTAGTTGCCGGTGAAGTGCAGCGTGGTGCCGCCCACCACGCGCGCATAGTTCACGAAGTTGCGCTGCTCCGGCTTGTCCGCCGCCGTCTTGCGATAGGTCTGCGGCGAGACGGCCGAGTCGTTGGTCCAGCGCGGATACATGAACGCACCCAGCTCGTCGTGCTCCATGTCGGCGGGGGCGACGGTGCGACCCTGCTCCAGCAGCACCACCGCGAACCCGTTGCGCGTCAGTTCACGCGCCACCGAGCCGCCGGCGATGCCGGAGCCGATCACCACGAAGTCCACCGGTGTGTCGGTGGGATAGGTGGGCTGCTTCGCGGCCGAAGCCGTCGAGGGCATCTGCATCAGAGCACCTTCCCCAGCAACGCCATCTGGTTCTCCGGGCGATCGTACCAGCCGAACGGAGCCTTGTGCTCCATGGCCATCTCCTGGCCGATGAACTTCCAGCCCGCGTAGTCCTTGTTGCCGCCGTACTTCGGCAGCGAGAGAAAACCGGCCACGGTGGCGAAGCGCATGAAGCCGAAGAACGGCGTCTTCTCGATGTCGCGCAGCATGCCATCCTGCTGCTCGGCGGTGAGCGAGGCGAAGGTGGCGGTGCTGCCGTGCTTCTTGGCGGTCGCCTCGCCGAGCGACTTGAGGCCCTCGGCCACCATCGGCGCTTCGGTCTTGCCGAAGCCGGCCAGCGACTGGTCGATGAAATACATCGCCCCGGCTTCGCGCGCGCCCGGCGAGTCGTCGGTGGGGATGATGCGGGCGGTGATCGCCTCGACCTGCGCCGCCTGCGCGGGCGTGAAATGCACCAGCTTGGGCGGGGGAGCCGACTCGTCGCGACGCGCACAGGCAGCACCGGCGGCAAGCCAGGCAGCCGCGATGGCCGCCATCCCCACGAATTCACGACGCGATACACCCGTCGCAACAAGCTCCCGATCGTCCATGTCCATCCCCGCGGTGAAGGGAGCGCACCACTCGCGTCAGGCTACTTTTTCCAACGTAGCGACGGCTGCAAGGTGCGTCCCTCCATGAATGCCATCCGTCCCACGCTTTCGCCACCGGTGGCCCACATCTCAGGCCTCACGCTTCGCCCACTCCGCTCCACCGACGCCGCCGACGTGGCCGCGTTGCACGCCGCCAGCTGGCGATCGGCGTATCGCGAGATCCTCAGCGACGCGTACCTGCGCGACGAGGTGGACGCGGATCGCGCCGCCACCTGGCAGCAGCGCCTGCAGGATCACGGCACCGCCGCCTTCGGCATCGCCGCACTGCGCGACGGCGCACTGATCGGCTTCGTCTGGGTCATGGGCAACACCGATGCGCACTACGGCGCGCTGATCGACAACCTGCACGTCGCCCCCGGTGCGCGATCGGCCGGACTTGGTCCGCGATTGCTGGAGGCGGCAGCGCGCGGCATCGAGTCGCGCGGCTGGGGGCCACGCGTGTTTCTCTGGGTATACGACGCCAACGTGCGTGCGCGCGCGTTCTACGGTCGCATGGGTGGCGCGGAAGTGGAGCAAGTGTCCAAGCGCGCACCCGATGGGCGCGACGCGCTGGAGTGGCGCGTGAGCTGGCCCGACGTGGCCGTACTCCGATCGCCGGCGTCGCCCGAATGCTGACTCACCTCGTCTCATCATCATCACACATGAAACTCCTGTCCTGCGCGGCGTTGCTGGCGGTCGGCACCCTGTCGCCGAATCCGCTCTCTGCACAAACCTCCGCCGACCTCGCACGACTCCGCCCGGCCTCCCAGCGCATCACCGCTGCCGCGCTGGCCGACTCGGCGCCGCATCGCCGCCTCGCCGCGCTGGTGGATGGATTCGGCCATCGCTTCAGCGGCTCCGCGTCTCTGGAACGCGCCATCGACTGGATCCTCGCCGAGATGCAGCGTGACGGATTCGCCAACGTGCGGGGCGAGCCGGTGATGGTGCCGCACTGGGTGCGCGGTGCGGAGTCGGCGACGCTGACCTCGCCGCGTGAGACGCCGCTGCACCTGCTCGGGCTCGGCGGCAGCGTCGGCACCGGTGCCGATGGCATCGAGGCCGAGGTGCTGGTGGTGCATTCGTTCGACGAGCTGGAACGCCGCAAGGCCGAGGCGGTCGGAAGGATCGTGCTGTTCAACGTGCCGTTCCCGAAGGACTCGGCACCGTTCGCCGGCTACGACGTGGCGGTGCGATTTCGCGGCGCCGGTGCCACGGCGGCCGCGAAGGCTGGTGCGGTGGCGTCGCTGATCCGTTCCGTGGCCACCTTCTCCATGCAATCGCCGCACACCGGTGGCATGCGGTACGACTCCGTCACCAAGAAGATTCCCGCCGCCGCGCTCAGCGTCGAGGATGCGGAGATGCTGGATCGCATGCAGCAGCGCGGCGAGCGGGTGCGAGTGAAGCTGGTGATGAATGCGCAGACGTTGCCTGATGCGCCCTCACGCAACGTGGTGGCCGAGTTGCGCGGCCGCGAGTTGCCGGACGAAGTGGTGGTGATCGGTGGCCACATCGATTCGTGGGACGTGGGGCAGGGCGCGATGGATGACGCGGGCGGCAGCGTCGCCGCGTGGGAGGCGGTGAAGCTGCTGAAGCGCCTTGGCCTCACGCCGCGCCGCACGATCCGGGTGGTGCTCTGGACCAACGAGGAGAACGGCCTGCGCGGTGGCACGGGGTATCGCGATGCACATCGCGCCGAGCTGTCGAAACACTTCGCGGCCATCGAAAGCGACAACGGCATCTTCGCGCCGAAGGGTTTCCGCTTTCAGGGCACGCCGGCGGGCGCCCGTCGCGCGGCACTGCTCGCGCAGCTGACACGCATCGCCGGCGCGCCAACGATTGCGCCGGGTGAGGGCGAGGCCGATGTGGGGCCGATCCTCGCCGAGGGTGTGCCGGGCTTCGCGCTCGACGTGGATGCGTCGAAGTATTTCTGGTATCATCACACCGACGCCGACATGCTGAATGCGGTCAGTGATGCCGACCTCCGTCGCTGCATCGCGGCGATGGCAATCCTGGCGTACGCACTGGCGGAGATGCCGGGGTCGTTGCGCTGAGTCGGTGAAGCACACGATCAGTCGCTCAGTCGTTCGTTCTTTCGTCCTGTCAAATCCGGAGTCCTGATGGAACCGACCCTTGGCCACGGCAAGATCTGCTATCTCGAACTCCCGGCGCGCGACATCGCCGAAGCGTCCGCGTTCTACGCGACGCTGTTCGGCTGGCAGGTGCGGGACCGTGGTGATGGCGCGGTGGCGTTCGACGACGGCGTGGGAGAGGTGAGTGGCACGTTCGTCGCGTCGCCACCGGAGACGGCGGTGCACGCCGTCTTCCTGCACATCATGGTGCGCGACGTCGAGGCCACGCTGGAGGCGGTGGTGCAGCATGGTGGTGCGATCGTCGAACGCCCGGGACGCCACCTGCCTGAGATCACCGCGCGTTTCACCGACCCGACCGGTAACAGCTTCAGCCTGTACCAGGAACGGAGCCTGTCCGCTTCAGGCGCCTGACGCGGCCGCGGCATCCACCAGGATCTCCGCCTTCGCACACTCGTGAATCACGGTCGCGGGCCACGACGGGTCGTATGCCGTCGCCGCGCGCATGCGCTGCACGGTCTCGCGCTTGCCTTCACCCCATGCCACCATCACCGCCTCGCGCGCAGCGGCGATGGTGGCGATGCCGACCGTGGTGCCGTGCGTCGGCACACGATCCAGCGTGCCGAGGGCGGGGAAGGTGAGCAGGTTGTCCCGGCGCGTCTGCTCGGCCAGTTCCACCACGCGCGACTGGCTCGCCCGCGCGCTCCCCGGCGCATTGAACGCCACGTGTCCGTCACCGGCGCCGGACGCCAGCAGGAAGAAGTCGATGCCGCCGGCGATCGCGATGTCATCGTCGTATTCGCCGGCCTCGCGTTCGTCGGGGAACCAGACGTTCTCGTCGTCCAGCCGCTGGGCCGCTGACAGCGGTGCGTTGAGTGCGCCCACGATCTCGACGCGCGTGAACTCGTGGCAGGACGGTGCACCGGCCGCCAGCACATAGGCGAATCCGCTCGGCGTTTGCACCAGGTATTCGTCCATCATCACCAGCGTGACGTGTGCTAGGCTGCGTGGCGCTGATGTCAGTGCGCGTGCCAGCGCTGCGTACACCGGCCGCGGCGTGCGCCCGGTGGGCAGGCCGAGCAGGTAACGGCGCCGCTCACGCTCGGCCGACGCGATACCCGCCAGGATGCGCGATGCGACCTCGGTGCCGATGGCGTCGGGTGTGTCGAAGATGCGCAGCGGCGCCACGGGCATTGCGACGCTCAGAGGAAGGACTGCGCCAGCGCGGGATCCTTCCAGAGGTCGATCGGTTTCGACACGCCGATCGGGCGGAACGGCATCTCGATCTTCCGCCCGAGCCCTGCCGACGCGTAGGCAGCGTACAGTACCTCCTGCACCACGCGTCCCGTCTCACCATCGGCGATCGGCGTCTCCTTCCCGCGCACGCAGCGTGCGAAGTGCCGCATCTCCTGCGGGAAGCCGTAGTTCCAGTGTTCCTCGAACACCGGCCAGGTCCAACCGGTGGTGCCGGCGGACTTCTCGACGGCGTAACCGAAGCCGACTTCGGAGTAGGTCGGCAGTGCGTTGCCCATCAGCATGTCGGCGTACACCTGGCCCTTGTCGCCGAACACCTCGATGGTGTCGTCCATGCCGCCGGGCTTGGTCCACGAGTTCTCGACCACTCCGGTAGCGCCACCTTCGAACTCGATGATGCAGAGTGCCTCGTCATCACCGGCGGTGCGATGGCCGTGCACCTGCGTGGAGAGGTGTGCGTACACGCTCTTCACCTTCGGCTTGCCCAGGAACCACCAGCAGAACGCGATGCCGTGGCAGCCGAGGTCCATCAGCGCGCCACCGCCGGACTGGTTGACGTCCCAGAACCAGTCGGAGTGCGGCCCGTTGTGTTTCTCCGACTGCTTCACGAGGTGGATGCGCCCGAACGCCCCTTCATCCGCCATCTGCTTCGCTTTCACGTACTTTGGCGCGAAGAACAGTTCCTCGGCGTAGAGCAGCAATACCCCAGCCTTGGCGCAGGCGTCGATCATGGCATCGGCCTCCTCCAGCGTGACGCAGAGCGGCTTCTCGCACACGACGTGTTTCCCGGCGGCGGCGCAGTCGATGGTCATCTGCGCATGGAGCCGGTTCGGTGCGGTGATCGACACCATCTCGATGGCGGGATCGCGCAGCATCTCGCGGTAATCGGTGTAGTGCGCCGCGATCCCATGCCGCGCCGCGAACGCGGCGGCATTCCCTGCCGTCGGCGAACTCACCGCCACCACCTCCGCCTCCTCCGGCATCCTCCGCACCGAATGCGCGATGCAGTCGGCCTGGAAGCGCGACCCGATGATCCCGACTTTCACCTTCGACACTCTGCGACTCCTCTGCATTGCGGTGACGTTTCTTGATTGCCTTCAGTAACTCAACAGCGAACTGCAATGGCTGATCGCAGAATTGAACAGCCGCGGAACGGAACCGCCGCAGAAGTGCCGGATCTCTGCGATCGGGCTCAGGCAGCCATGCGTGTGGAAGCTCCGACAATGCTTGTGGAACTGCAACTGCCACTGCCACTGCAACTGCTGATCGCAGAACGGCACAGCCGCAGAACGGAACAGCCGCAGAAAGGCCAAATTTCTGCGCGCTGCTCACACGATCGTGCGTGTGGAAGGTCCGCCAATGCTGTTGAAACTGCAACTTCGAGGGCACTTCCCCAAAATTGCGATGCCTCGAACATTACGGCTCGTCGCTGCCGCGCGCCGAACATGCCCTTCTGCGGCTGTTCCGTTCTGCGGCTGTTCAGTTCTGCGATCAGCCGTTGCAGTTCGAGCTCACGACCAAGCCGGCTGCCCCGGCTTCAGCGGGACGCAGCCGAGGTATCGACCAGGCTCGCGCACGTAGCGCAGCGCCTTCGTCACACCGACCTCGGACGAGAAATACGTCGTCAGCGCCAGGTCGCGCAGCAGGTGAAACCAGTGCGCGGGACCTGCCTTGACCGCCTCGGCGTCGATGGCGCGCAGCAGCGCTTCACGGTCGGGCTGCAGCATCGCGGCGAAGCCTGGGGCGCGGGTGCGGAAGGCAGTCAGGGCGGCGAGCACGCGCTGCTGCCCGGCGGTGTCGCGACAGTCGGTGAGCAGCAGGTTCATCGCCGCGCCGCAGCCGGCCGCCTTGGCACCGGGCGAGGCGTACGTGTCGGGGAGCAGGGTGTCGGCGAAGTCGGCCAGCAGCGCCTCGTCGTCCGCGCTCAGCAGGCGCGGCTCGACCAGACGCACCGTCGCCTCGGGCGGCTTCTCGGTGGAGTCCGCCGATCCGCAGCCGGGCAGCGTGCCCAGCACCACCACGCCGCCCAGCATGGCACCAGCGGCCTTCACGGCATCGCGTCGGTTCATCGCGGTCATGTGTGCATCACCTCAGAGATTCTGCTTCGCCAGTGCATCCACCGCATGGTTCACCGCCCGCGCCGTCAGCGCCATGTACAGAATCGACGGGCTCTGGTTGCCGGTGGAGGTCATGCAGGCGCCGTCGGTCACGAACACGTTGGGCACCGCGTGCAGCGCGTTCCAGGCGTTCAGCATCGACGTCTTCGGGTCCTTCCCCATGCGGCAGCCGCCCATCTCGTGGATGTCGAGCCCCGGCGCCTGATGATTGTCGCGACTGGTGATGTTCGTGCAACCCGCCACGCCGAGCATCTCCTCGGCCTGCGTGCGCCAGTCGCGGATCATCTTCTCGTCGTTGTCGTCGTAACCCACCGACGTCACCAGCAGCGGAATGCCCCACTGATCCTTCTTCGTCGCGTGCAGGCGCACGTGGTTGGCGAACTTCGGGATCGTCTCCCCCTGCATGTACATGTAGATGTTCCACGGCCCCGGCTGCGCCTCGGCATCCTTGTAGGCTCCACCCACGCGCAGGTCGCCCGCGTTCCCGCGCGGACGGTATCCGCCCGTGAACGTGGTGTATCCGCCCACGAAGTCGGTGTCCTGCTTCCCCACGTTGCGGAAGTTCACCAGGATGCACTCGGTCGGGTTGCGCCCGGTGAAATACTGGTCGTCGTAACCCGGCAGCACCCCGTTGGCCGACGCGCGGTAGTTGTGGTGCGCCACGTAGTGCCCCAGCAGGCCGTGATCGTTGCCCAGGCCCTTCGGAAAGCGCTTCGACGTTGAGTTGAGCAGGATCAGGTTCGAGTTCAGCGCCGAGGCGTTGACGAAGATGATGCGGGCGAAGTATTCGCTGACTTCGTGCGTGTTGGCGTCGATCACGCGCACGCCCGTGGCACGACCCTTGGCCTCGTCGTAGATGATCGACTCCACCACCGAGTCGGGCCGCATCGTCAGGTTGCCCGTCTTCTTCGCCCACGGCAGCGTGCTGGCGTTGCTGCTGAAGTAGGCGCCGTACGGACAGCCACGCATGCAGAGGTTGCGCGCCTGGCAGGTGCCGCGACCCTGCTGCAGGTGAATATCGTTCGGCTTCGAGAGGTGCGCCCAGCGACCCTGCACCACGTGGCGGTTGCCGTACTTTGCCTTCAGCGCATCACGCAGGTGTCGCTCGGCACAGTTCAACTCGAAGGGCGGCAGGAAGTCGCCATCCGGCATCGCGTCCAGCCCATCGGCATTGCCACACACGCCGATGAAGCGCTCGACGTGTGTGTACCAGTCGGCCACGTCGTCGTAGGTGATCGGCCAATTGATGCCGAAGCCCTGCGCTTCCGGCGACACGAACTCGTGCCGGCTCCAGCGCTGGCAGGCGCGGCCCCAGATGATCGACTTGCCGCCCACCTGGTAGCCGCGGATCCAGTCGAACGGCTGCTCCTGCTCGTACGGATGGTCGGCGTCCTTGACGAAGAAGTGCGCGGTGTCCTCACCGTAGCCCGAGGCCTTGCTGATCAGCGGATTCGGGTCCAGCAGCGAACGCGGACGTTCGCCACGGTGCGGCAGCTCCCACGGCATCAGTTTCGCCGTCGGATAGTCCTTCACGTGCTCAACGTTGCGCCCGCGCTCGAGGACCAGCGTCTTCAGTCCCTTCTCGCACAACTCCTTCGCCGCCCAGCCGCCGGAGATGCCGGACCCGATCACGATCGCGTTGTAGGTGGTAGTCGCCGGCGGCATGGTCTCTGGTGTCGGTTACGGGCGGCGCGCCGGACGTGCCGCACTGCTGGCGGCGCGATCGAGCCGGATGGTGTAGGTGCCGGTCTTGCCGGCGCCGACGGTGTTGGCGCGGATGAGGTAATCACCCGCCACCTCGAAGGTGTGCTCCAGCTTCGCATGATTGCCACCGGCACCGTCGTCGTCGTAGGCGATCTGCGTCCACGCGCCGTCCGCCAGCTGGCCGAGCACCAGGTAGCTGTCCACCGCCGACGAGCGCATCGTCACCGTCACCTTCTCCCCCGCGCGCACCGTGATGCGATAGAGGTCGAAGAGTGAGCCGTCGTCGGCCTCGTCGTCGGTATCGGTGAGTTCACCGGTGGTCGGCATGTTGGTGGCCAGGTTGGCGATCACCGTCGGACGCATCACGCGCTCGGCCACCTTCACCGTGTACGTGCCGGTGCTGTTCGCATCCAGCGCCTGGGCGCGGATGATGTAGGTGCCATCCTCCTTCACGGTGTAGCGCAGGCGGGCGTTCTTCTCGCCGCCGCCGTCGTCGTCGGTCTCCTCGATGTTGAGCGAGTCGCCGATCATGCGACCGATGCCCACGAACGAATCGAGGTCGCCCGGCGCCGTCATCTCGATCACCAGGCGCTGTCCCTTCCGCGCCGTGATGCGATACAGGTCGTAGTACGCCCCCTTGCCGTCATCCAGCGACGGGTCGGTCTCAGCCAGCGTTCCCGACATCGCCTCGCCGATCGCGATCGCCTTCGGCGGCGTGATGATGGTGGCCGGCATCGTGTCGAGGCGCACCGTGAACGGGCCCACGCCATCGGCCTTCAGCGACTGCGCGATCAGGTAGTACGTGCCGGCATCCTTCGGCGTCCAGCGCAGCCGCGCATTCGAGTTGCCGGCGCCGTCGTCATCGGAGGCGAGGTAGTCGGTGAGTCCATTCACCTGACGCGCCACCGAGAGATAGGAGTCGAAGTCGTCGGCGCGCATCACGATCGAGTAGCGCTGGCCGGGCTTCACGTCGAGCCGGAACACCTGGAAGCGTCCCCGCTCGTTGATCGTGGGATCGGTGCGGCCGAGGGTGCCGTCCATGGTGCTGCCGAGCGGCAGCGTCGGCGCAGCGGAGAGCTGGGCCGCCAGCGGTGCGGCAGTGGTGACGAGGGCGCTGGCCATCAGCGCGGCGGAAAGCGTGCGGGGGAGCGACATGGAGGGGAAACGGGTAGGTGGTGGTGCGGATCGTACAGGATGACACGAAGCCCGACAACGGGAGATGCGCCGACCGCGTGGGGTGACACACCCTCAGCGCCGCGCCGATTGCATCCGCGTTTCCACCCGTCAGGTTTCTCCCATGCGATCCCCCTCCATGCTCCAGTCCGTGCTCGCCGGCTGTCTCGTCGCGGGCAGCCTCTGCGCCCAGCAACCGGCCAGCGCCACCGGCGGTCCGCGCCCCGGCGTCGACGTGCTGCAATACGACTTCCGGGTCGAGTTTCCGGCGTCGTCGTTTCCGGATGTGGTGCGATTCGCCGCCACCACCACCGCCGTGCGGCGCGGCGCCACCGGTAGCCTGGCCCTCGACCTCGTGGCCGCGCTGCAGGTGGACTCGGTGCACGTCAACGCCGTCGCCACGCCGTTCACGCGGCCGGGTGACAGCGTGCGCGTCGCGCTCCCGCGCGGGCAGGACGACACGGTGCGCGTGGCGGTGTTCTACCACGGCCTGCCCACCGATGGGCTGATCGTCCGCCGCGACTCCACGCTCGGCTGGACCGCATTCGGCGACAACTTTCCCAATCGTGCGCGCCAGTGGCTGGCGGTGGTGGACCATCCGGCCGACAAGGCGCTGGTCCACTGGGACGTGCTCGCTCCCGCCACCCATCGCGTGATCGCGAACGGCCGGCTGGTCGAGGAGACGCCGGATGGTGCCACGGGCGACAGGCGGCGGGTGCGCACGCGCTGGCAGGGCATCAGGCCGATCTACACCGCGGTGATGGTGATCGGCGTGGCCCCGTTCGCGGTGGTCGAGCTGGCCGACACCACCTGCGTGCGCGGCGAGGTGACGGGCTGCGTGCGACAGTCGGTGTGGACCAGCCCCGCCAACCGCGCGGTGGTGCCGGGCAACTTCGCACGTGCCGCCGAGATGGTGGCGCTGTTCACGCGACTGGCGGGCCCGTTCCCGTACGAGAAGCTGGCGCACGTGGCCTCGTCCACGCGCTACGGCGGCATGGAGAACGCGGCCGCCATCTTCTACGCCGACAACCTCTTTCGCCCCGGCAGCCCGAGCGAAGGGCTGATCGCGCACGAGACGGCGCACCAGTGGTTCGGTGATGCCGTCACCGAGCGTGAATGGCCGGACGTCTGGCTCTCGGAAGGATTCGCGACCTACTTCGCCGCGCTCTGGAGTGAACATGCGCACGGTAGCGCCGATTTCCGTCGCGAGATGACGGAGATGCGCGCCGAGATGCTGGCGTCGCCGATCACGGTCGAGAAGCCGGTGATCGACACCGGGCTGGATGACCTGGGACGGGTGCTGAACACCAACGTCTACCAGAAGGCCGGCTTCGTGCTGCACATGTTGCGGCGCGAGATCGGCGATTCGGCGTTCTTCGGTGGCATCCGCAGCTACTACGGCGCGTATCGCCATCGGAATGCGTCGACGGATGACCTGCGGGCCGAGTTCGAGAAGGCGGCGGGGCGGGAGCTGGGCTGGTTCTTCGCGCAGTGGATGCAGCGTCCGGGTTTCGCTGACATCCGGCCGACGTGGCGCTGGGACGCGTCGCGCGGGAAGCTGGTGGCCAGCGTGGTGCAGGGAGCACGGTTCACGCCGTATCGCCTGTCGCTGTCGATCGACGTCACCGACGCCGCGGGTGTCACGCAGCGCACGCGCATCCTGGTGCCGGCGCAGGCGTCATCCACGATCGACGTGCCGCTGTCGCTCAGCGCCGCACCGCGTCGCGTGGAGTTCGATCCCGACGTCTCCATCCTCGGCACGGTGGCCACGCCCGCCGGCGCCGTACGTGCGCCAGCGATCGGGCTGCAGGGCATCACCGGCCACTGGACCGAGCCGCGTGACGGTGGCGAGATGGTGGTGGATGGCACGAAGTGGAATGGGACCACCGCCGACAGCACACTCACGCGTGCATCGCGCGAGCTGTTCGGGGTGGTGAACGACACGCTGGTGAAGCAGTGGAACACACCGAATGCGTTCCCGGTGGCGGTGGTGCGCGGCAATCGCGATTTCCGCAACGGCCTGCTGCGGGTGCAATTCCGCATGCTGGCCGGCGCATCGGACCAGAACGCCGGCATCGTGTTCAACCTGCAGCCGAACGGCGAGTACCTGTACCTCCGCTACAACACCAAGGACGGTGACCTGGCGCTGTGGAAGTTCAGCAATGGGCAGCGCAGCGTGATCGCGCATGGTGAGGCCGGTACACGCATCCCGCTGGATCAGTGGGCGACGCTCGAGGTACGCGTGGATGGCAATCGTGTCACGGGCACGGTGCCTGGCTACGAGCGCCTGCGCCTGGAGCAGCAGCTGGAGGCGCCGGCCACGGGGCGCGTGGGGCTGTGGGTGAAGCGCGATGCGGTGACCGCCTTCCGCGACTTCACCATCGCGCCGCGCCGGTGATGCGATGAAACTCTGGCTCGACGCCGACGCCGCCCCGCGCGACGTGAAGGAGGTGTGTTACCGCGCCTGCGCACGCCTGTCGCTGGAGACGATCCTGGTGGCCAACATGCGCCTGCAGCTGCCGGTAGGGTATCCGCTGCTGTCGTCGGTGCGGGTGGAGGGTGGTCCCGATGTGGCGGACTTGTACATCGCCGAACATGCGGAGAAGGGCGACGTGGCCGTGACCGCCGACATCCCGCTGGCGGCGCTGCTGGTGCCGAAGGGCGTGGTGGTGATCGATCCGCGCGGCGAGGAATACACAGAGGAGACCATCGGCGAGCGGCTGTCGGTGCGGAACTTCATGGAAGGGTTGCGCAGCACCGGCGTCGAGACCGGCGGGCACGCGAGTTACGGCGCGAAGGACAAGCAGAACTTCTCGAATGCGCTGGATCGGGCGTTGACGCGGGCGCGGCGTCGGTGATGGGTTGAACGACGAAGCGCCAGACCGTGACCGGCCTGGCGCTTCGTTGTCTCTCTCTCTCTCTCTCAGTCGCCGTTACGGCCGCTCGCGCCCGCCCCGGCCACCACCGTTGCCACCACCACCATTCCCGCGCCCGCCGCCGCCACCCTGCGGCTCGGCGCCACGTGGGTTGATCATCGGCCCGTCATTGCGCTGCGAACCGCGCGACATGCCCGACGGACTGCCACCACCGAAGCCACCGCCACCGTTGCCGCGACCGCGAGACTCGTCACGCGGCGCGCGATCCGGCTGGCTCATGCCGCCGCCGCGCGACTCACGCTGCGGACTGCCGCCGACCGACGATTCGCTGCGGCGACCGCCGCCACCGTTGCCGGCGTTGTCGCGACCCCAGGTGCCGCTCGGGTTCACGTCGCGATAGCCGCCACCCTGACCGCGATTGGCACTGCCGCTGCTGCGATCGTAGCCACCACGATCCGTGCGATCCGGGGTGCGTCCCACGCTGCCACCCTGCCCGCGCTCCACGATCACGCTGCGGTCCGTGGAGCGGCTGGAGCCGCGGTCGTACGCGCCACGATTGCTGTTGCGATCGTAGACACCGCGATTGTTGCCCGAGCTGTACACGGTGCGGTTGTCCTGTCGACCCACGCTGCCGCCCTGACCCTGGTTCACGATCACGTTGCGGTTGCGGCTCTGGTCCACGATCACCGTGCGGCCGCCGCCATTCCGTGAGCCGCTGCGGTCGTAGTCGCGGCGGTCGTAGCCACGATCGTAGCCCACGCTCCGCTGCGTGCCGCGATACACCACCGGCCCGCGGCTGAACCGCGTGTCGCGATGCACGCCGCCGTACCGGTCCACGTTGCGGTATTCCACCCGGCGACGGATCACGTCGCGGTTGATGTAGACGTTCCGATAACGCGGATTGACGTAGATGTTGGTGATGTTGATGAACGGGCGTGACCGCTGCCTCCAGCCGCCGCCGTAGCCGTAGTAGCCCACGTCCCAGCCGTGGTAGTACACGTTCCGCGCGCGCCAGTTGAAGTCGTAGTTCAGCCAGACGCCGATCGGGAAGCCGATGCCGAACGACCAGAACGGCGAGTAGTAGCCACCGCGGAAGATCGGGCGGGTGTAGATCACGTACGGGTCGTACACGGGGACATAGATCACCCGCGTCTGCGTCGGCGCGATGATGTAGTTGCCGTCATCGCGGCTCACCGACTGCTGCTGGTTGCTGAGCAGGTTGCCCTGCGCGTCGGCCATCGCGCGCATGCGCTGCACCGCCGCCATCACGTCGCTCGACTGCACCGCGTACGCCCGGCCGAGCGCGATCGTCCAGTCACCCTTGTCGGCCATCATGTTCAGCGCCGACGGGTAATGCGCCACCGCCTTCACGCTCACGTCCCAGTTCTGGTCGTCCACGTCGTCGGTGCCGTTCGCCCGCACGAACCGCGCGGCCTCTTCCACCTGGTCGGGGAAGGTCGCCGCCACCAGCACCTGTGCCAGCAGCGCGTCGGGATACAGCGCGATCGAGCCGACGAGGTTGTCGAGCTGCTCGTCGGAATACCGCTCGTACTCGTCATCGGGGTATTCGGCCGATGGACGACTCTCTTGCGCGGTGACGGACGGCGCCCCGGCGAACGTCGCCAGGGAGGCGGCCGCGAACAGCGCAAACGATCGACGGATCATGGTGCCACTCCGGAAAGAGACAGGAACGGCCCTGTCGGCAACGCACTGGTGCATTTCCTGTACCCCATGTAACCGCGTTGCAGCACAATGACTTAGCTCATGAAACGGTGCGCCGGATTCCCCTTTTCAGGACACCGCGATGCCCTCTGGGGACACCCCGTCGCTCTTTTTCCGGGACAGCAGTCCGGCGGCCAGCAGGGTCATCAACAGCACCACCGGCAGCGGCTCCAGGAATGTGAACCCGATGTTCACCAGCGGGTTCTGGTACATCACCGCGAACTTGTCCATCTCCGCCTTCTGCGCCGCCAGCTCAGCCTCACTCTTGCCCGACTTACGGGCGTTCTCGAGGGCGTGGGCCGAATACTCCTGCAGATAGTTGGGCATGAAGCGGTAGTACATCACCTGCCAGGTGGCCACGTAACAGGTGGTGGCGATGAGGCTGATCAGCAGCCCCGCCCGCACCGCCTGCCAGAATCGGATCGTGCCACCGAGCACCGTGTCGCGGTAGGTCCGCACGCCGAAGTAGACCATCAGCAACGCCGCCACCATCGTGGCGTAACCGACGATCATGCCGTTGTCGAACCCGATCTGGTCCTTGAACGACATCGAGATCGCCATCAGCGACGACAGGATGGCGCCGGCGATCAGGCCGTAAGTGAGGACGATTTTCTTCATGCGTGCGCTCCAGTGATGGGGGTTGAGCGCCAGGGTACGCCCTCCGGCACCGGAATGGCGTCGCCCGTTCGTATGATTTTCGCACCCGGACCACGAAATCACCCGTTCTGATGACGGATTCGGGTCAGGGAATCAGCCCCAGGTCCTTCCCAGCCTGCACCGCCTGCGTCCGACGCCTGGCCCCCAGCTTCTCGAACAGCCGGCTGCAGTGCGTCTTCACCGTGTTCTCGCTGACGAAGATCCGCTCCGCGATCTCCCGGTTGCTCAACCCGGCGGCCACCAGCTCGAGGATCTCGAACTCCCGTGGTGTGAGCCCAGACGCCGCCCGTCTCGCCGGATCGGCGACGAACACCGTCTGCGGCGGTCCCGGCACCTCCACCGCCACCTCGCGCACCACCACCCGATCCGGTCGCCCGGTGAGCGTCACCCCGAGCCAGATCCCCGCCGCCGCGAACAGCAGCGCCACCAGCCCGATGTAGATCTCCACCGAATGCGACACCACCAGCGCGCGGTATTCGATGTACCGCAGTACGGCGATCAGCACGCCGCCCAGCACGCTGAGGAGCAGGATGTGTCCCTTCACGACGGGGACCGGGAGCAGTGAGACGCGGCTCGGCACTCGCATGTACCGGCGCCTGCCGTCAAACCTGTGCGGCGGCCGACGGGGCGGGGAGGTCGGCCGCACACCGTACCTGCGCTCCGGTCCGACCACCGCGCGGGTGGTATGCCCCATGGCGATCCAGCTCCCACGCCGTCGCATCCTCCAGGTAGCGCGACAGCAGGTCGTCCAGCCGCTGCTGCTGCGCGGGCTCGTTGACCGGCACCAGCACCTCCACCCGCCGGCGCAGGTTGCGCGGACGGAGGTCCGAGGAGCCGATCAGGTACTCCGGCGCACCACCATTGCCGAAGCGGTAGATGCGCGAGTGCTCCAGCAGCTGCCCCACCACCGAGAAGACGCGGATCGAGTCCGACAGCCCCGGCACACCGGGCCGCAACGTGCAGATGCCGCGCACCACCAGGTCCACCTGCACGCCGGCCTGCGCCGCCGCGTACAACGCACGCACCACCTCGCGGTCGGCCAGTCCGTTCACCTTGATCGTGATCGACGCCGCGCGACCGGCGCGCGCATGCGCCGCCTCGCGCTCGATGCGCTGCAGCAACGCCGGCAGCAGGTGATCGGGCGCCGACAACAACCCGCCGCGCAACGGCTCGTGCGCCGACGTGGACGCCGCCAGTGCGCGGAACAGTTCCGACACGCCGGCCGTCAATTCGGGATCGGCGGTGAACAGGCTCAGGTCCGTGTACTGCCGGCCCGAGCGCGGGTTGTAGTTGCCGGTGCCGACGTGCGCCACACGCGTCACCACCCCATCTCGCTCCCGCTCCACCAGCGCCAGCTTGGCGTGCACCTTGAGCCCCGGCAGGCCGTACACGACACGCCCGCCGGCCCGCTCCAGTGCTCGCGCCCACTGCACGTTGTGCTCCTCGTCGAAGCGCGCCTGCAGCTCCACCAGCGCGAACACCCGCTTCCCCGCGCGCGCGGCCTGCAGCATCGCTTCCACGATCGGCGACGGCGTGCCGACGCGATACAACGTCGCCTGGATCGACGTCACCGTCGGGTCGATGGCGGCATCGTGGAAGAACCGCACCACCGACTCGTCGAAACTCTCGAACGGGTGATGCAGCAGCAGGTCGCCGGTGCCGATCGCATCCAGCATCGACGTGCCGTCCGGCACCGTGCGATGCATCACCAGCGGCGGATACTGCAGCGCCGGATCGGCGGGCAGCGGCAGCGCCTGCAGGCAGCGCAGGTCCAGCAACCCGTCGATCACCTGCACGCTGTCCACCGTGATCTCCATCTCGCGGCCCAGCGCATCGCGATGGAGGTTGTCGAGGATCAGCGCGCCGATGCGCGCCGGCATGCTCGACTCCACCTCCACCCGCACCGCCGGATTGTGCGGCCGGCGCTCGGTGGCCGAGGCCACGGCCACCAGCAGGTCGTGCGCATGATCGTCGTGCAGGTGCAGGTCGCCGCCACGCGTGACGCGGAACAGGTACGCCGCCTCGACCACCGCATTCGGATACAGCAGGTGCGCGTTGGCGCGCAGCACCTCCTCGATCGCGATCACCGCCCCTGGCCGTCCCGGCACCATCATCACCCGGGCCAGGTCCAGCGGCAGCTCGTGTTCGGCCAGGTGTGTGCGCTCGCCGCCCGGCGCGCGATAGACGATCGCGATGAACAGGCCGAGGTGCGGCAGGTGCGGCAGCGGCACGCCGGGGCTGAGCGTGATCGCGTGCGGCGTGAGGTCGGGATGGATCTCCGCCAGATACTGCGCCTGCAGCGCCTCCCGCTCGGCGTCGGTCAGCGCACTCCACGTCAGCAGCTGCACGCCACACGCCGCGGCCGCGCGCAGGCACTCCGCTGCACAGCGGCTCTGCGCGGCGAGGATCTCCGTGACCTCTTCCTCCACCGCCTGCAGCCGCGCCACCGGCGAATAGCCGTCGTGATGGTCGTGCGTGGCGGCGTAAGTCGTGTCACGGGCGGCGCGGCGCAGCTCGGCCATGCGCACCATGTACAACTCGTCCATGTTGCTGGTGACGATGCCCAGGAATCGCAGGCGCTCGAGCAACGGCGTGGCGGGATCCTCGGCCAGCGCGAGCACGCGGCGCTGGAACGCCAGCAGGCTCAGTTCCGCGTTGAAGAACTCGTCATGCCTCGCTGCAATGGCGACCGCCCGTGCCACGGTGTTCATCGCGGCGGGCAGCCGGCAGTGCCGGGCGTGCGCAGGCCGTGCCACCAGGCGTGCGGGGTAGTGCGCCGACGGGATCGCATGCAGGTTCCGGGGAGAGTGCCAGCCACGACAGTCAGGCAACAAGATGTCGAGTGGACGGCGTGCGCCACAACCCGAACCACGAGGCGTGCATGTCGCGGATGAGTCGCAAGGAGTTCCTCGGACTTGGCGCGCTGCTGGCGGGTGCGGCGTCGCTGCCCCGTGTGGCCCGCGGTGCGCAACGGTCCACTGCCGCTGCCCTGCCGCCGATGCGGCAGAAGGGCGCCGGTGTGGTGGCCGACCTGGTGGTGATCAATGCCCGTGTGTTCACCAGCGACACCGGCCGACCGCGAGCCGAGGCCTTCGCGGTGCGCGAGGGTCGGTTCCTCGCCGTGGGGAGCACGGCCGAGGTTCGCAATCTCGTCGGCCCCGGCACGCAGGTGATCGACGCCGCGCGTTCGACCGTGCTGCCGGGCTTCATCGATGCACACAACCATCCGCGCGGCGTGACCGAGTTGTACGACGTGGACGCCAACCTGCGCAGCGTCGAGGCGCTGCAGGCGGCGATCGCGAAGAAGGTCGCTGTCACGCCGCCAGGCATGTGGGTGGATGCCTACATGTTCGACGACACCAAGCTGGCTGGCGGTCGCAAGCTGCATCGCCGCGACCTCGACGCGGTGGCGCCGAATCACCCGGTGGGGGTGCACCATCGCGGCGGGCACACCGGGTGGTACAACTCGATGGCGTTCGACCTCGCGAAGGTCACCAAGGACACGCCCGATCCCACCGGCGGGCGGTTCTTCCGTGATCCCGACGGCACGCCGAATGGCTGGGTGGCCGAGCTGGCCACGGATGTCTTCGACAACGTGGGCCGGCGCGAGACATTCACCGCCGAGCAGCAGCGCGAGCGGCGTCGCAAGGGCATGGCGCACATGTCGGCGCTCTACACGGCCGCCGGCCTGACGACGGTGCACGACCTGGGCGCCGGTGCCGACAACATCCGTGCCTACGAGGATGTGCGCGCAGCCGGTGACTTGAAGCATCGCGCCTACCTGATGATCCGCGGTGCGGCCTATCCGCTGCTGCGTGACGCGGGCGTGTACACGGGCTTCGGTGACGAGTGGGTGCGCGTCGGGGGCGTGAAGCATGCGGCCGACGGGTCGGCCTCGGAACGCACCATGCGCATGAGCACCCCGTTCGTCGGCACCAGCGACTACGGCATCCTCACCATGACACAGCAGGAAGTGCACGACGCCGTGGACGATGCGCACAGCCACGGCTGGCAGGTGGGCATCCACGCCAACGGCGACGTCACGATCGACATGGTGCTCACTGCCTACGAACGCGCATTGGCGAAGTGGCCGCATCCCGACCGGCGCCATCGCATCGAGCACTGTTCGCTGGTGACGCCGGCGCTGATCGCCCGCATCGCGAAGACGGGCACCATCCCGACGCCGTTCTGGACCTACGTCTACTTCCACGGCGAGAAGTGGGAGAACTACGGCGACGAGAAGATGCAGTCGATGTTCGCGCACAAGTCGCTGCTCGACGCCGGCATCAAGGTGCCCGGCGCCAGCGACTACGGCCCGGGACCGTTCGAACCGCTGATGGCGATTCAGTCGATGGTCACGCGCCGTGACTACCGTGGCAAGGAATGGGGTGGCAACCAGCGCATCACGGTGGACCAGGCGCTCGCCGTGGCTACCATCAACGGCGCCTACGCCTCGTACGAGGAGCGACTGAAGGGCTCGATCGCGGCCGGCAAGCTGGCCGACTTCGTGATCCTCGACAAGGACCCGCACGACGTGCCACCCGATACAATCAAGGACATCAAGGTCCTGCGCACCGTCACCGGCGGGCGCACCGTGTATTCCGCACCTCGAGCGTAACGGGTCATGGAGCGTCGCGACTTCCTGGAATGGATGGTGGCCACCGGCGGCATCACTGCACTCGGCCGCCTCGGCAGCAGCGACCTGCTGGCGATGGGGCGCGCGGCACACGACGCGCCGGATGGCGCGGCCGCGCCGGTGCTCTCGACCCATGCGGCCGCGCTGGTGACGGCGGCCGCCGAACGCATTATCCCGAAGACCGAGACGCCGGGCGCGACGCAGGCCGGGGTGACGCGGTTCGCCGAGGTGATGCTGGCGGGGTGGTATCCGGCCGCCGATCGTGCACGGTTCGTGGCCGGCCTGCCCACGCTCGATGCGCGCAGTCGCGCACGGGACGGCAAGCCGTTCCTCACCGCCGGTGTCGCCACCCAGGATGCCGTGCTGCGTCAGCTGGACGACGAGGTGACCGCACTGCGCCGCACCGATGGCGCGGCGGCGTCGGCGCACTGGTTCGGGATGCTCAAGTTCCTGACCGTGTGGGGCTACTGCACCTCGGAGGTGGGCATGCGCCAGACGCTCCAGAGCTGGCCGCAACCGATGCGCTACGACGGCAACGTACCGGTGACGCGATGAGTGCACCGGACACGCACTTCGACGCCATCGTCGTCGGATCGGGGATGACGGGTGGCTGGGCGGCGAAGGAACTGACGGCGCGCGGATTGCGCACGCTGGTGCTGGAAGCGGGTCGCGCGGTGTCGCCGGAGGGCGATGCGAAGGAACACGTGCCGCCCTTCGAGATGCGCTTCCGCGGACTCGGCGATCGCCGTCACCACGACGCCCGTCAATCGGTGCAGCAGCGTTCCGTGAGTTTCGACGAGTTGAGCAGCCGCTTCTGGACCGACGATGTGGACAACCCGTACACGACAAGCGAGACGAAGCGCTTCGACTGGTTCCGCGCGCGGCAGATGGGCGGCAAATCGGTGATCTGGGGACGGCAGGTGTATCGCATGAGTGACCTCGACTTCGAGGCCAATGCGAACGAAGGCATCGCGGTGGACTGGCCCATCCGTTACGCCGACCTGGCGCCGTGGTACGACCACGTGGAGCGCTTCATCGGGGTCTCGGGGCAGCCGGAGCAGCTGCCGCAGCTTCCCGATGGCCAGTTCCTGCCGCCGATGGCGCTCAACTGCGTGGAGCAGCACGTGCGCGATCGCATCGCGGCACGCTACGGTCGCGAGCGGGTGATGACCATCGGACGGGTGGCGGTGCTCACCGCGGCGCACGAAGGTCGCGCTGCCTGTCATTACTGCGGTCCATGCCAGCGCGGCTGCGCCAGTCGCTCGTACTTCAGCAGCATCAACGCCACGCTCCCGGCGGCGCAGGCCACCGGTCGCCTCACGCTCCGGCCGCACAGCATCGTGCGCGCCCTCAGCTACGATGCGAAGCGCAAGCGGGTCAGCGGCGTGCGCGTGATCGACGCCCGCACCGGCGTGGAGCACGCCTACACGGCGCGCGTCGTCTTCCTCTGCGCCTCGGCGATCGAAAGCGCGCGCCTGCTGCTCAACTCGCGCTCGGCGGCGTTCCCCGACGGCCTCGCCAACGGCAGTGGACAGGTGGGCCGCAACCTGATGGACCACATCAAGTGGGGCGGTGCCTCGGGCGAGATCGATGGCTTCGACGATCGCACCACACTTGGCGCGCGCCCGAACGGCATCTACGTGCCGCGCTTCCGCAACGTCGGCAGCACCCATCCCGACTTCGTGCGCGGCTACGGCTTCCAGGGTGGCGCCGGTCGCGCCGGCTGGGGCGCCGCCGCGACTGCGCCGGGCATCGGTGCCGCGTTCAAGGCACGGCTGACCACGCCCGGTCCGTGGAACATGAGCTTCGGCGGCTACGGCGAGATGCTTCCCGCCGAATCGAACCGCGCCACCGTGCATCCCACGTTGAAGGATCGCTGGGGCATTCCCTCACTGCACATCGAGGCGCAGTGGAGTGCCAACGAACTGGCGATGCATCGCGACATGAACGTGACCGCCGCCGAACTGCTCGAGGCGGCCGGCGCCCGCAACATCCAGCCATCCACCCGCGGCCCCAGCACACCCGGCGGTGCCAATCACGAGATGGGCACCGCTCGCATGGGCCGCGATGCGAAGACGTCAGTACTGAACGGATGGAACCAGGCCTGGGATGCGCCGAACCTCTTCGTCACCGACGGCGCCTGCATGACGTCGAGCAGTTGCCAGAACCCATCGCTGACCTACATGGCCCTCACCGCCCGCGCCGCCGCGCACGCCGTGGAAGAGTTGCAGCGCCAGAACCTCTGAGCTTCCGCTCGAACTGTCGCTTGTAACTCACACGGCGTCAGCCTGCTAAATCGAGAACTGCTGAACTGCCTGACGCAAAGTCGCAAGGGCTCAAAGACGCAAAGCGGTCAGTGCGCATTCTGCATGATGAAACCGCAAGTGCTTCGTGATTTCAGAGGTTCAACGTCGAAGAGGTGCACGATCGTTGTTGTCACACCGAACGCGTTGCGCCTTCGTGTCCTTGCGCCTTTGCGTCCGGCCGTTGCCGTTCGCAGTTCGTAGCGTGCAGTAGTCGATGACAACGAAAGTTGCGGAACCGAGCGTCAGACGGCGAGCAGTTCGTCGCTGAACATGAACGCGCCGCCGCGGGCGCCGCCGGTCAGCTGCTGCTTGTACTCGACATCGATCTTGAAGAAGCCGAAGGCCACCGTCTCGATCACACCGCCGTCGCGTGAGACGTCGTGGGTGATGCGGGAGACGCGGGCGTTGGTGAGGATGACGATGAAGTAGTCCTCCTGGCCCACCAGTGCCTTGCGCATCGAGAGCCGGACTTCCTTCAGCTTCTCGTTGGTCGCCGCGGCGTTGAGCAGCGCGGTCGAGGCCATGTCGTGGTTCTTGGTGACGGTCAGCTCCGAATAGCTGCGCCGGCCGGTGGAGTGCGTGCTGCCGTCGGCCTGCATCGGCAGGGTCAGGCCGACGCTCCAGGTGTTGATGACGATGTCGCCTTCACAGCCCTTGGAGTTCGATTCGCCCTTGATCTTGCCCTGCTTCTCCCCGGTGATGCGCAGGTGCATGTCGCCCATGCCGCGATTGACCACCGCGGTTGACGAGCCCGTCTGTACAGGTGCGATGGCCATTGGTGCCGAGCCTCAGGGGGGAGGGGGCGCCCGCCAGGCGCCTGACCGCGTCGGCAGGCGCCGGCGTGATCAGGGACAACATGTGCGGCCTGCGTGGATCGAGCCAGACCGCACCTGGCCGAGCGTCAGCCCTGCGCCTGCCGCCAGCTCGAGGAGGCGTCGACGAAGTTCTTGAACAGGTGCCGGGTGTGCGGGTCGGTCAGCTCGAACACCTCGGGGTGCCACTGCACGCCGACGATGAAGGCGTTGTCGTCGTCCAGCTCGACCGCTTCGATCAGTCCGTCCGGCGCCACGGCGGTAGCGGCCAGACCGCGACCCAGCGTCTTCACACCCTGATGGTGCATCGAGTTGACGCTGAAACGATCCACCTCGATGGCGTGACGCAGGCGCGATCCTGGCGCGATGGTCACCTCGTGGGCCAGGTGATCGCGCTCGAAACCCGAGTTCGGGAAGTAGTCGTGCTTGATCGCGCCGTCGTACTGGGCGTCGAGATCTTGCCAGAGCGAACCACCCTGGGCCACGTTCAGCACCTGCGCGCCGCGGCAGAGACCGAGGTACGGCTTCCGGTCTTCCACGGCCCACTTCGCCATCAGCATTTCGGTGCGATCACGCGACGGATCGATGTTGCCCAGACGCGGATGTGGCGCCTCGCCATAGGTGCTCGGGTCCATGTCCACGCCACCCGGGACTAGGATGCCGTCCACGCGCTCGTACAGCTCGCGGAGTGTGTCCTCGTCGTCGTCCAGCAGGGGCACCAGGCAGGGCACGGCGCCCACCAGCGAGACCGCCACGTAGTAGCGCTGGTTCATGACCACTGACTGCGGCAGCCCGGCGGGGATGCCGTCGATGGATTGCAGCGTCTGCGTGGTGACGGCGATCAAGGGGCGATAGCGGGCCATGCGGAGCAGGAAAGGGGAAGGCGTGCCACGATACGGGAATATATAGGTATCGGAACGACGACCGAATTCCCCTCAGCGGTACCCTACGACCGAGCCCTCGGGCTCAGGCGAAGGCCGCCACCTGCGCGTGGAGCTGCACCTCTTCCGCCGTGATCGGCGTCAGCGCGGCCACGTTCTCCTCGCCCGTGCGGATCCGGATCACCCGCTCCAGCGGCTGCACGAAGATCTTCCCGTCGCCGACCTGGCCGGTGCGGGCGGCCGACACGATGGCACGGATGGTCGCCTCGACGAACGGCTCCGAGACAGCCATCTCGACCTTCACCTTCTCGTGGAACTCCAGCACCACCGACGAGCCGCGGAAGTTCTCGACCACTTCCGTCTCGCCACCGTGCCCGCTGGCCCGGCTGAGGGTGATGCCGGTGACCCCGATCCGGAACAGGGCCTCCTTCACGTGCGGCAGTCGATCGGGACGGATGATCGTGGTGATCAGCTTCACGGCTCGGCGGGACGAAGAAGCACAGGACAGGCAGTGTTCTTCGAAATGTGCAAAATCTGCACGATAATGCAAGCACAGACGCCGAATGCTGCGGTTTCGCCGCGGAATGTTCCTGCAGCTGTGCGTCAGTCGCACAGAAGGAGCGACGAGGCGACGTTGCGCGTATCCGCCCACCCGACCGCGATGTGACCCGGAAGGAGCGCCCGGACAACGCCGGCACGCCTCGCACCGTGGCGATCTAGGACACCGAGCCGCGCGCTTGTACACTCTCTGGCATGCCTCGGCCGACCTCGTCCCGACAGCAGCACCAGCAATTCGTGGACGCCTTCCGCGGCCGCAAGCTCGACGCCGAAGGCGCCGCCGTCGAGGCGCAGGCCGCACCCTCGAGGCTCGCCGCCGGACGCGCGGCTACCTCCGCGAATACATGCGCTGGCTGCTGCCGCATCGCCGGAAGGCCGCCCTCGTCGTCGTGCTCGCGTTGGGCACCGCCGGCCTCGAGATGGTCGAGCCGCTCTTCATGCGGTACATCGTCGACAAGGTCCTGCTCGCCAAGGGGCTCGACACCGCGGAGCGGTATGCACGGCTGAACACTGCCGGCCTCACGTTCCTCACGCTGGTGATCGTCTCCAAGCTGCTGGACGTGGCGAAGAACTATCGCCAGCGCATCCTCAACACGACCGTGATGCTGTCGCTCCGGCGGGCGCTCTTCCGCCGGTTCATGCACCTGCCGCTGCCCCGGCTCTGGGAGATGAAGACCGGCGGGCTGCTCTCGCGCCTCACCGGTGACGTGGACACCACCACCGGCCTGCTGCAGATGGCCGTGGTCTCGCCATCGCTGTCGATCGTGCGACTGGTGGTCGCGATTGCCATCCTCACCTCCATCAACTGGCGCCTGGCCCTGACCGCGATCGCGATCATCCCCGGCGCGATGTTCATCAGCTTCGTCTCCGCCAAGCGCATCCGGCCCATCTACCGCTCCGTCCGTCGCGATGCGGAACGTGTGGACGGACGGGTCGGCGAGAGCTTCTCGGGCATCCGAGTCGTGCGCGCCTTCAGCCGCGAGCGATCCGAGTTGCTCGCCTACCTGCGCGGACGGCACACCATCCTGCGCAAGGAACTGTTCGCCGGCCGACGCGAGCTGCTGCTCTGGAGCTCGTGGGGCCTGCTGCTGGGCGTGGTGAACGTGGCCATCGTCTGGTACGGTGGTGCGCTCAACCTCGCCGCCGGCGCCACGGTCGGCGACATCATGGCGTTCCAGTGGTACACGTTCCTGCTGCTCAACCCGGTCTGGAACATCGTCAACTCCTTCTCCGAGCTGCAGCGATCACTGGCCTCGATGGAGCGGGTGTTCGAGGTGCTGGGCGCGGAGGACGACAAGCCGGATCGCCCCGACGCGGTGGACGCGCCGACGGTGGTGCACGAGCTCCACCTCGACCGCCTCGGCTTCGAGTATCGCGAGGGGCATCCGGTGCTGCACGACGTGAGCGTGCGCGTGCCGGGTGGCAGCGTGGTGGCGCTGGTGGGGCGCAGCGGGGCGGGGAAGACGACGCTCACCGACATCGTCGCGCGGTTCCACGATCCCACGTCAGGCCAGCTGCTGCTCAACGGCACCGACGTGCGTGACTTCCGCCTGCGCTCGTACCGCAAGCTGCTCGGCATCGTGCAGCAGGATGTGTTCCTCTTCGATGGCACGGTGCGCGACAACATCGCCTACGCCAGGCCCGACGCCACCGATGCCGACGTCGATGCGGCCGCGAAACGCGCCAACGCACACGAGTTCATCGTGCGGCTGCCGGAAGGCTACGAGACGCTGGTGGGTGAGCGCGGGGTGAAGCTCTCCGGCGGGCAGCAGCAGCGGCTGGCCATCGCCCGCGCCATCCTCGCCGCGCCGCAGATCCTGATCCTCGACGAAGCCACCAGCAACCTCGATACCGAGAGCGAGCAGCTGATCCAGTCGGCGCTCGACTCGCTGCTCACCGGGCGCACCACCTTCGTCATCGCACACCGGCTCTCCACCATTCGTAATGCCGACATGATCCTGATGCTGGAGGATGGCCGCATCGTCGAACGCGGCACGCATGACGAGCTGATGGCCGCCTCGGGGCCGTACGCGGCGATGGTGCTGCGCCAGATGCACGCCTCGCAGGCCGACGAGGGCGTGGTGCTGGTGAGCGATGAGGCGGTGCGCACGGCCTAGCCGCGCGGGCGTTGTCGATTCGGATGTACCGTGGCACCATTGCAGCACACTTCGTCCTCCCCACCACACCCGATCGCGCCATGCCGCTGCTGCGCCGTTCCGCTCCGTTGCTGCTGCCCGCCGTGCTGGCGACCTTGCTGCTGGCCGCCACGCCGCTCGAGGACCCGCCGATGCGCGGGTTCACCACCGCGTCGGCACGCACGCAGCGCGAGTGGGAGGCAAAGTTCCGCGCGCTCCCCGACCCGGCCCGCATGCGCGAAGCGATGCGGCGACTGGCAGCACGGCCGCATCACCTCGGCTCGCCGTACGGCAAGGACAACGCCGAGTGGCTGCGCGACCAGTTCGCGTCGTACGGGTGGGATGCGCGTATCGAGCGGTTCGACGTGCTCTTCCCCACGCCGCGCATCCGTGTGCTGGAACTGGTGGCACCGACCCGCTTCCGCGCCAGGCTCGAGGAGCCAGTGCTGAGTGAGGACCCGGCCAGCAGCCAGCGCGCCGAGCAGCTGCCCACCTACAACGCGTACTCGGGTGAGGGCAATGTCACCGCGCCGCTGGTCTACGTGAATTACGGTGTGCCGGCTGACTACGAGGAGCTGGAGCGCCGCGGCATCTCGGTGAAGGGGGCGATCGTGATCGCGCGCTACGGCGGCTCGTGGCGCGGCATCAAGCCCAAGGTCGCCTACGAACATGGCGCCGTGGGCGCACTGATCTACTCCGACCCGAAGGACGACGGCTACGCCGAGGGCGAGACCTACCCCAACGGCCCCTATCGCCCGAAGGACGGTGTGCAGCGCGGCAGTGTGCTCGACATGCCGACCTATCCGGGCGATCCGCTGACGCCGGGCGTCGGCGCCTCACCCGGTGCCAAGCGGCTCGATCGCAAGGACGCGATCACGATCATGAAGATCCCGGTGATGCCGATCTCGTACGCCGATGCGCAGCCTTTGCTGCAGGCACTCACCGGTCCCGTCGCCCCACCATCGTGGCGTGGCGGCCTGCCGATCACCTACCGCCTTGGCCCAGGCTCCGCGCAGGTGCACCTGCATCTCGAGTTCGACTGGAAGCAGACACCGCTCTACAACGTGATCGCCACGCTCAAGGGCTCCACGCTTCCCGACGAGTGGGTGATGCGCGGCAACCACCACGACGGCTGGGTGAATGGTGCGGAGGATCCGGTGAGCGGCATGGTGGCCGAGCTGGAGGAGGCGCGTGCACTGGGTGAGTTGGTGAAGCAGGGCTGGAAGCCGAAGCGCACCATCGTCTACATGGCGTGGGACGGCGAGGAGCCGTCGCTGCTGGGCTCCACCGAGTGGGTGGAGGAACACATGGCCGACATGCGCGCCAAGGGTGTGTTCTACCTGAACACCGACGGCAACGGTCGCGGCACGTTGGGCGCCGCGGGTTCGCACGCGTTGGAGCGGTTCGTGACCGAGGTGGCCGGCGAGGTGATGGACCCCGAGAGCAACGTCACCGTGCTGCAACGGCAGCGGATGGCCGAGGTGATGAACGGCAATGCCGAGGCGCGTTCGCAGCGCGACCTGCGCATCGAGGCACTGGGATCGGGCTCCGACTTCACGCCCTTCCTGCAGCACGCCGGCGTGCCGACGCTCAACATCGGCTTCGGCGGCGAGGATGGCGGTGGCATCTATCACTCCATCTACGACACCTTCACCTGGTACACCCGCTTCAGCGACACCAGCTTCGTCTACGGCAAGGCGCTGGCGCAGGTGGCTGGGATGATGGTCATGCGCGTCGCGAACGCCGACCTGCTGCCCGCCGAATTCGGCAACCTCTCCGCCACCGCCAAGCGCTACCTCGGTGAGGTCACGACGCTGCGCGAGACGACCGCGAAGGCGATCGACGAATTGAACCAGCGCGTGGCAGAAGGAGCATACGCGATCACCAACGATCCACGCCGGCCGCTCAAGGCACCCAGCGCGCAGGCGCCGGCGCCGCACCTGAACTTCTCACCGATCCAGAACGCGTCGGATTCGCTGGCCCGCGTCGCCGAACGCTTCGAGAAAGCGTACGGCAACCTGCCGGGCAGCACCGCCAGCACGGCCGCACTGACGCAGGTGAATGCGCTGCTGCGGCAGAGCGACCAGGTGATGCTGATCCCCGGCGGCCTGCCGAAGCGCCCCTGGTACCAGCACGCGCTCTACGCCCCGGGCTACTACACGGGCTACGGCGTGAAGACGATGCCCGGCGTGCGCGAGGCGATCGAGCAGAAAGACTGGAAACTCGCCGACGAGCAGATCGCCAAGCTGGCAGCCGCACTCCTGCGCGAAAGCGACCTGATTGCGCGCGCGACACTGCTGCTGGAGCAGGCCACGGCGACCAAGCTGGTGCCCTGAGCGTTTTCCGTTTCGATTCATGCTGCACTGCTTGCACTGCTTGCACTGCTTGCACTGCTTGCACTGCTTGCACTGCTGGAACGGCAACGGCTGATCGCAGAACTGCTACAGCCGCAGAACGGAACAGCCGCAGAAGAGCGCCGCGCTCGGCCTGCGGTGCAACATGTCGCTCGCGAGCGATGTGACGGGACTGCTTTGGGAACAGCAACTGCGAGCGCTGTTCCCCCAGCATCTGAGGTACGAATGCAAGCGAACGATGCCAGTCACGCCGACGCCCGCGCCCTTCTGCGGCTGTGCAGTTCTGCGGCAGTTCAGTTCTGCGATCAGCCGTTGCTGTTCAAAGTTCTGCAGGATGTGTCAGGACCGATCGTAGAACGCGGGCGGCTCGATGCCGAGGGCGCGGAGGTAGACGTAGCCCTGCCCGCGATGATGGATCTCGTTGTCGATGACGTAGAGCAGCAGGTCGTGCACCGGCATCGTCCACTGGCCGAAGGCGGTCACGGTCTCGCCGAACTTCGTCAGCGGAATCTTCGGGAATGCGTCGTCGAGCGCAGCCGTGCCCTGGTCCCAGGCCGCCAGGATTTCCTCCTGCGTCTTCACGTCGGCGTCGGCATACTGGCTCCACTCGCCGGTGATGACACCGGTGACGGTGGGCATCAGCATCCCGATCATCTCGCGGGCGAGGGCGCTGAACGGGCGCATCCCGCCAAGGCTCAGCGACTGGAACTCGTCGGGCGGAAACGCCGCGATCACGCGGCGCGTGACACGACGGTGACCCTGCCAATGGGCAAGCAGGGCTTCGGGCGTGATCACGGTGGACGTGCTGACGTCAGCAGGCATGGAATTCCTCGGGAAGGGAGGCGATCACTGATTTCGGTCTTTGTTCGGGCTATACGATATGAACAGGGTCCAAGGTGCGCAAGCGTGCCGTGCAGTGCCTCACCGTCCAGTCCGGTCACCCGTCGATGCGTCTGCTCGTCCAGCACCGGAGCACCTGGCGGTACACGGCGGCGGCCATGCTCGGCCCGCACGTCATCCGCCTGCGCCCCGCCACTCACGCGCGCGTCGCGATCGACGACTACCGACTGCGCGTCGAGCCCGCCGGAGAGCTGCGATGGCAGCAGGACCCCACCGGCAATCACGTCGCGCGCCTCACCTTTCCGACCGGCACCCGCACCGAGGCGCTCGTGGTCTCGGTGCAATTCGCGTGCGACGTGCGCACCACCAACCCCTTCGATTTCTTCGTCGACGAGCGATGCACGAGTGCGCCATTCGTGTATCCGGACGAACTCCGTGCCGACCTCGCTGCGCTGCTCGACCGCACTGAACCGTCGCTGTTCGCAGGCGCGCGGTTCGTGGCATTTCTCGATGCACTGCCGTTCGCTGGCGACACCGTGCAACTGCTGGTGCAGCTGAACGCGGCCGTGCATCGCGCCATCACGTACGTGGAACGTGAAGAACCCGGCATCTGGACACCCGAGGCCACACTCGCGGCCGCCCGCGGCAGCTGTCGCGACTCGGCGGTGCTGCTGATGGCCGTGCTGCGGCATCGCGGCATCGCAGCGCGTTTCGTCAGCGGCTACCTGGTGCAACTCGCGCACGAGTCACCGATCACCGGGCAGGCCAGCCTGGTGCCGGAAGACAGCGTGGCGTTGCACGCGTGGGCCGAGGCGTACCTGCCCGGCGCCGGCTGGATCGGGCTCGATGCCACCAGTGGCCTGCTCTGTGGCGAGGGGCACATCCCGCTCGCCTGCACGTCATCACCCGCACTCGCGGCACCGGTCGAGGGGACCAGTGATTCGCTCGCCGAATCGGTGCAGTTCCGCATGCAGGTCGAACGCCTCGCTGCGGGCGTGACCTGAGCCGTCGCAGCTGCGCGCCGTCTCGATCGCCATCAGAACTCCGCTTCACATCGTTCGCCCGTCCACCCGAGCGTGATGCCGATGACCAGCCTGTTCGAGAGCTACCAGACGTCTGCAGGAACGTACGACGAGCTGTTCGAGGCTCCCGGTGTGCCGCGCGGTGGCTTCCAGCGGGTGCTGCGTGCGCTCGGCGCATCGACCGCGGAGGAGTTCGCGCGCTGCCAGGCGCTGGCCGAGATGGCGATGCTCAACCAGGGCGTGACGTTCAGCGTCTATGCCGACAATCGCGGCACCGAGAAGGTGTTCCCCTTCGACCTCGTGCCGCGCATCGTGGCCGCACCCGACTGGCGGCACCTCGAGCGCGGGTTGGCGCAGCGTGTGCAGGCGCTTGGACTGTTCCTCGACGACGTCTACGGCCCGCAGCGCATCCTGCGCGAGGGCGTCATCCCGCGCGAGCTGGTTCTCGGTGCGCAGCAGTACCTGCCGATCATCCAGGACGTGAAGCCGGCCGGCGGCGTGCGCGTGCACATCGCCGGCATCGACCTGATTCGTGATCCCGCCGGCACCTTCCGCGTGCTCGAGGACAACGTGCGCACGCCGTCGGGGGTGAGCTACGTGGTGGAGAACCGTCTGGCCACCAAACGCATCTTCCCCAGGCTGTTCGAGCAGGCCAGCGTGCATCGCGTGGACCACTATCCATCGCAGCTGGGCGAGACGCTGCGATCGGTGTCGCCGCGCGATCCAGACGAAAGCACGGTGGTGGTGCTCACGCCGGGCTCGTACAACTCCGCCTACTTCGAGCACAGCTTCCTCGCGCGGCAGATGGGCATCGAGCTGGTGGAGTCGGCCGACCTCTTCGTGGACGATGATCGCGTGTACATGCGCACCACCCGCGGACCGAAGCAGGTGGACGTGATCTATCGCCGCACCGACGAAGCCTTCCTCGATCCCGAGGTCTTCCGCCCCGACTCGATGCTCGGCGTGCCCGGGTTGATGCGCGCCTGGGCACGCGGCACGGTGACACTCGCCAACGCGCCGGGCAACGGCGTCGCCGACGACAAGGCGGTCTATCCCTTCGTGCCCGACATGATCCGGTATTACCTCGACGAGGAGCCGTTGCTGGAGCAGGTGCCCACCTACGTCTGCCTGCGTGATGCCGATCGCGATTACGTGCTCGATCACCTGTCGGAACTGGTGGTGAAGGCGGTGGACGAATCGGGCGGATACGGCATGCTGATGGGCCCGCAGGCCTCGGCGGCACAGATCGACGAGTTCCGCGCCCGCATCATCGCCGACCCACGCAAGTACATCGCACAACCGCGAATCGAGTTGAGCACCTGCCCCACCTGGGATGCCGAGCGACGCTGCATGGAGCCGCGACGCGTGGACCTGCGGCCGTACATCCTCACCAGTCGCGATGGACCATGGGTGTTGCCGGGTGGCCTGACACGGGTGGCGCTGGTGCCGGGGTCGTACGTCGTCAACTCGTCGCAGGGCGGCGGGTCGAAGGACACCTGGGTCCAGAAGGAGGTCGCATGATCTCGCGCGTGGCGGATTGCTGCTTCTGGTTCGGCCGCTACATCGAGCGCACCGAGGCCACCGCGCGCCTGATGTCGGTGACGCGCACGCTGGCGATGGACGCGGAGATGGAGCCGCGCCAATGCTGGCTGCCGGTGATCATCGTCAACGGCCAGGAGCCCGCCTACCTGCGGCGCACTGCCGAACACTCGATGCACGACTCCACCGGCGACCAGGTGGAGGAGTACATGACGTGGGCCGATGACAACCTGTCGTCGATCCAGGCATCGGTGAGCGCGGCCCGAGAGAATGCGCGCCAGATCCGCGAGGTGATCAGCCTCGAGGTGTGGGAGACCATCAACGAGCTCTATCTCTGGCTGGAGAGCGACGCGGCGCAGCAGGAGTTCCGTGCCGCGCGCTACTCGTTCTACCGGCGCATCCGTCAGGGCTGCCAGCTCGTGACCGGCCTGCTGCGCTCGACCATGCTGCATGAGCTGCCCCTCAACTTCATCTGGCTCGGCATGCTGCTGGAGCGCGGGTCGCAGACGGCGCGGGTGCTGGACGTGCACCATCATGCGCTGGTGCTCCGCGAGCGCACGCACCAGGTGATCGAGACCGCACTCTGGATGTCGCTGCTGCGTGCCTGCTCGGCCTACGAGCCGTTCACCAAGCGCAATCGCGGCCGGGTGACGGGCGATGCGGTGGCCGACTTCCTGATCTTCGAGCCCCTGTTCCCGAAATCGATCACGTATTGCGTCTGCGAGGCACTGGCGCGGTTCGCCGTGATCCGGCCGCCGCACGAGGATGGCCTGCCCGGCGGCGAGTCGCAGGCCAGGCTCGATGCACTCGACGCCTGGCTGACCGGACATGCAGCGATTCCGGAAGGTGGCGATATTCATCAGTTACTGACGCACGTGGTGGACGAGATCGCGGCCATCTGCAACGGCTTGAGCCGCGAGCTGTTCGGGCAGGTGCCCGTTCCGGCGTCGGAATCCGCGCAGTAACCGCACGCCACTGTTCGTTCGTCGTCCCGAAGCCGCACCGTCCTGATGCCCAAGTACCTCGCGATGTCGTTCGAGGGTGATTTCGCCCCGTCGTTCGACCTCCACTGCCTGCGACCGGGACGACGGCCGCCGGACGGATGGGGCATCGGCTTCTATCCCGGCGGCGGTCCGTCGGCCGCGGTGCTGAAGGAGCCCACCCCACCGCACGGCAGCATCCGCAGTGAGCTGATCAAGGCCTGGGAGCATCTCGAGAGTTCGCTGTTCGTGCTGCACATCCGGGTGGCCACGTGGGGGCCGATCACCGACGCCAACACGCAGCCGTTCTCGCGCAGCTGGGGCGGTCGTGACTGGCTGATCGCACACGGTGGCAGCCTCACGCGACGGCTCGCACCGCGGCCCGGCGCACGCTTCGAGGCGGTCGGCTCCACCGACACCGAACAGATCTTCTGCGAGCTGCTGGAACGGATCGCTGATCGCGGCTGGCGGAGCCTCGGCGACTGCGATCCCGCGGTGCTGCGCAGCTGGTTCGCCGAGTTGAACGGGCAGGGCTCGATGACCACCATGCTCACCGACGGCCGCGACCTGGCGGTATACGCCGACCAGGAAGGAGTCGGTGGGGTGCAGGTGTGGGAGATCGTGCCGCCGTATGCCTCGCTGCAATTCGGCGACGAGGACCTGACGGTGGATCTCACACAGCGCGGCGCGAAGAGCCGGAAGGGCGTGGTGGTGTCGTCCGATGCGCTGGACGTGACGGGGATGGCCGATGCCACGTGGCGTCGCCTCTCGCCGGGACACCTGCTGATCATCCGGCAGGGGGCAGTACGGGTGGAAGTGGCACCACCGGTGACGGAGTCGGGAGACGCGGCACGCCCCGTCGCGGCATCGATCACGGCCACGCACACCGTGCCGCACCCGGTGGCAGCGCCGGCCAGGCAGCTCGACGTGGTGCATCGCACCGTGTATCGCTATCGCAAGCCGGTGGAGCGGAGCACGCACACGCTGCGCCTCGAGCCGGTGCACGACCACCTGCAGCGGGTGCTGCACCATGCGGTGACGATCACCGTCGATGGCGAGGTGCTCACCACCGTGCAGCGCGCCGTGTTCGACGACGTGTTCGGCAATCGCGCGCAGCGGCTGCTGATCGAGCGACCGTACAGCGAGCTGGTGATCGAGTCGCAGGCGACGGTGGAGTTGCTGGACCGCGACCCGCTGTCTTTCCGCCCGCTCCGCGTGCGCTCGTCGATCCCGCTGGTCTGGATGCCGTGGCAGCGCCAGATGATGGAGCCCTTCCTCCTGCCGCCGGAGCTGCCGGAGAGCCAGCTGAACGAGCTGCTCGACTACGCAATGAGCTTCGTCCGGCGCAACGACTCCGACCTGCTGGAGACGCTGCTCGACATCAACACCACGATCTTCCGCGAGTACGCCTATCGTCAGGGGACGACGACGGTACGCACCACGCCGTTCGAGGTGTACGTGAACCGGCACGGCGTCTGCCAGGACTTCACCAACCTGTTCATCTGCCTCGCGCGGCTGCTCGGCGTGCCGGCACGCTACGTGTGTGGCTACGTGTACACCGGGCCGAAACACGCCAACCATCGCCAGAGCGAGGCGTCGCATGCGTGGGTGCAGGTGTACCTGCCCGACGTGGGATGGAAGGGCTTCGACCCGACCAACGGGATCCTGACGCAGACCGATCACGTGCGGGTGGCGGTCGGTCGCACCTACGTCGATGCCACGCCGACGTCGGGAACGATCTACGTCGGTGGTGGATCGGAGACGCTCGAGGTGTCGGTGGTGGTGGCACCGACGGCGGTGAGCGTACCATCGGCGCTGGTGACGCGCTGAGCGCTGCGGCGTGGTTTCCAACCGGTGCGGCCAGCGCGTTCAGGTGACGGCGTGATGGCTGATGCGATCATCCTGCAGGTGACTCATCCGACCGCGCCACCGGGCCCGATCGACGGCTTCCGGTTCCTGTGGGCGATGTACGTGAACGGCTACGATCCTGCGCGGCACTGCCAGCCGGGCCTCCGCGGGCGGCGCGTGGCCGAGTTCTGCACCCCCACCGCGCGCAGCGGCGCGCAGGTGATGTGCGACCGGATGGACCGCTATCCGTACCTGTACGTCTGCGGCGTGGCAGCGGGGCCGCTGGCCGGGCGCGCGGCACGGAATCTCCACTTTCCGCTGCGGCACGTCCCCGGCGCGGTGGCGACGATCACGTCGCACCTGGGCCATGTCTTCACCGCGCAGCATGCCGAGGTGGTGACGGTGCCGGAGTTGCCGGCGTCGTTCGCCGGGTTGTCGCGTGCGCACTGGCGGTGCCGCACGTTCCAGTTCGCGGTGGCGATGTTCGGGCATCCGTTGCGGGTGCAATGATCGTGAATCTGCAGCGCGTCACGATGTGACGAATGGAGGCAGGCGTGGAGCAGGCGAGTGAGGCTGCCGAGCGGCGCTGGTTGCTGCCGTTGCTGCTGGTCGTGCTGGTGCTGCTCGGCGTCTCGGGCTGGCAGCCGTACGAACGGAGCACCTGGTGGATGGAGGTGGCGCCGATCCTGATTGCGGCGCCGGTGCTGGTGTTCACGCACCGGCGATTCCCGCTCACCTCACTGCTGTACGCACTGATCGCCATGCACGCGGTGATCCTGCTGGTTGGCGGCGCCTACACCTACGCGCGCGTGCCGGCGGGGTTCTGGGTGCAGGAGACGTTCGGCCTGTCGCGCAATCCGTACGACAAGCTGGGTCACTTCGCGCAGGGGTTCGTGCCGGCGATGATCGCGCGCGAAATCTTCGTGCGGCAGGGCATCGTGCGCGCGGGCCACTGGCCGGCGGTGCTGGCAGCGGCCTGCGCGCTGTCGGTGAGCCTGCTCTACGAACTGGTGGAGTGGGGCGCGGCGGTGGCGCTGGGGCAGGGGGCGGAGGCGTTCCTCGGCACGCAGGGCGATCCGTGGGACACGCAGAGCGACATGGGGATGGCGTGCCTGGGAGCGGTGGTGGCACTGGCGCTGCTGTCGCGGGTGCAGGATGCGCAGGTGGCACGACTTCGAAGCGCGCGTGGCACGAGCGCCTGAACTGACTCCAGACGCTCGAATCACGAACACCGTCGCCGCCGCCCAGTCACTGCCCGGAACGGGCTACCGTGCAGTCCGCACGCCGCCGTCTTGCGTAGCCGCCGGAGCGCCCGAAACGGTCGCCGTCGGCATGTATCGCGCCCACAGCACATGCACGGTGCGTTCCCCGACTTGCAGGTCTGACGACGACCACATCCCGACGACGTTCTGCGGCGTGATGCCGGGAAAGGCGCGCACGAATGCGTCCACGCCGAGAATCAATTGCTGTCGCGGTGTGTCTGGCGTCGCTGCCACCTGATTCGCCGCACCGGTTCCGGGTGTGTCACGCCGTGCCACCGAGTAATGCTGCCGTCCCGTGTTCGACCGGCGCACGGAGTAATCGTCGTTCAGCAGCAACCAGACATCCTCCACGTCCGGCGCGCTGCCGTCGAAGACGTGGGGCTCGGCGCGGCGCGCGGCGGTCGCGACGATCGAATCCTGCAGCACCTGTGCGCGCGGCATGACGTTCATCATGAACGCTTCCATGGCGGCGATCGAATCGATGGCGGTGGGTGCAGTGCTGCGATCCGTGCTCCCGCTGCGCGAGATGACCTGGAACGCGCTGCCTGACGCTAGGCTTTTCGTGTCCCCGGTGCCTTCCTGCCGCTCCGGGGCCGGGACCGAACACGCCAGCAGGAGCGCAGCAGACACCATGGTCATCGCACCGGCCGTCCGCATCCGTGTCGCCCATGTGGTCGCCGGTCGCACCAATGATCGCAGCCGCCGTTCGAGCTCGCTCGGTCGCGTGCCGATGCCAGCGATCGGCGCCGGCAGCCACGGCGCCGTCCGGGTCCACGACGGCGACGCGACTGACTGTGCAAGACGTTCGGCCGTCGCCAGCAGCAGGCGCCCGTAGCTGCGCGCATCACCGGTGCTCCGCAGCACCCGCGCATCGCAATCGTGCTCCACCGCGCGATGCAGTCGCAGGTATGCGATCAGCAGCGCTGGATTCCACGGCATCACCACCAGGCACGCGAAGGCCACTCGCAGCAGCAGCGGATCACGTGCCGTGACGTGTGATGCTTCGTGCGTCAGCAGCAGCGTCAGTGCGGTGTCGTCGAGTTCCAGCGCCCAGTGCGGAATCACGATCTCGGGCCGACGCACGCCGAGTGCGGCGGGACCGACGTCGGTGCTGCACCAGAGAGGCGTGGGTGCACCGGTGAGGCCTTGCACTTGCCTGGCCAACGCGTCGGGGGCGAGCGTCCAGTCCCGCCGGGCCGAGTGCAGTCGGCGCTGTGCCATCAGCAGCAGCGTGACACAGCCGAGCGAAAGTGCGAGCCAGGCGGCGAGTGCGACACCACCGATCGCACTCCACGCGGACTCGTCGTCAGCCTGCAGCATGGGTGACATCGCCGACTGCATGGCGAGTGCTGGAGCGAAGGCGTCGAAGTTCGCGGGCTCCGCGACAGGAATCGCGGCGCCCGACGACTGGTTCGACGGTGCCGTCGGCGAGGAGGCGATCGATCGCTGCGCGGCGAGCCGCGGGAGCGGCGGCGAGATGCCGGACAGCAGGGGCGGCAGGAGCAGCATCGCGAACATCGCCACGATCCACACCGCGCGGCGCGGGAGCCCGAGCCGGGCACACACGGCATCCGCCGCCACGGCCGCCACCAGCAGCAGGCCACCGACGACCAGGAAACAGAGCAGCCACGCGGCGATCATGCGCCCTTCCGGCGTGACGTCCGTGATCGTGCCGGCGCGGCGGGTGTTGACGACAGCTCACTTTCGACCAGGTCGCGCATCCGCTCGAGCGTGGCGCGATCGAGCGCCTCGGCACGCACCAGGTGGCTGAGCAGCAGTTCCGGCGACCGATCGAACAGGCCATCGAGCAGCCGACGGACCGCGCTGCGGCTGGCTTCCTCGCGCTGGACGAGCGGATGGAAGCGATGCGCGCGCCCCTCCACCGTGTAGCCGACGTGTCCCTTGTCCTGCAGGATGCGCAGGATGGTCTGGACGGTGTTGTACGCGAGCTCGATCCCGTCCCTCTCGAGGGCATCACGCACCTCGGCGGCGGTGGCCGAGCCGTGCTGCCAGAGCACGGTCATGATGTCCAACTCCCGGTCGGTGAACACGGTCATCTCTGACTCCTAATGGACTAGGTGATACCAGAACATTGTTGGTGTCACCGCCTTTGTCAACTAGTGCCTTAGGTGATGCGGTTCACGCGGCCGCTGTCTGCGAGGCAAACGGAAAATTCGGCGCTACCCCATCGAAGTCACTTCTTCAGAAGCGCTGCTCACGTCGCGCGAGGAGCCCGACTCGTTTCCGGAGCCCTCCGCGTTCCCCGCGTCCCCCGCGTGAACATTTTTGCGGAGCCTCCCGCTCGCAGGAATCTCCCGGAGAGCGCACCCGTGGCCCACCGAGCCGCGTCGTGAGAATGCGGCGAACGTCCACCGAAAACCTGGTGACCAAGCCGCCGTTGTTTCGCAGGCGACACGAGGCGATAGGGCCGCAGGCGAGCTGTGCTGATATTTCAACATTGATCGGGTTTTCCGGCAACCTTCCGGCGACAGGGGATGTCGGACGGGAACACCCTGCCCAAGGAACTGCCCGTGTCACTCCCCGTCCTCGCGTTGCTGGCCCTCTTGCAGGATCCGGCGACCCCGCCCGTCGCGGCGCCAAGACCCGCCGTCGCGCCGCGTGCCGAACTGTCGGCGGCATCGGCCGTGCGCGCCACCAGCGCGCCCTCGATCGACGGGCGGGACGACGACGCGGTCTGGCGCGAGGCACCGCCCACCTCGGCATTCCGGCAGTTCGCGCCCAAGGTCAACGGGGATCCCACCTTCCGCACCGAGTTCCGCGTCTCGTACGATGCGCGCAACCTGTACGTGTTCGTGCGCATGTTCGATCCGCACCCCGACAGCATCATGCACGCCCTCTCGCGGCGCGACGTGCGCGGACCGTCGGACCAGGTCAAGCTCCTCATCGATTCCTACGACGACAAGCGCACCGGCTACGAACTGGCGGTGAATCCCGATGGCGTCAAGCGCGATTACTCGATCAGCAACGACCGGCAGGAGGACGTGTCCTGGAACGGCATCTGGGACGTGGCCACGCAGGTCGACGCACAGGGCTGGACGGCGGAGTTCCGCATTCCGCTGTCGCAGCTGCGCTACACCGGCAAGGGACCGCACACCTTCGGCTTCGGCATCTGGCGCGACATCGAACGCATCAACGAACGCGTGTCGTGGCCCGAGTATTCCCCGACGTCGAACGGCCTGGCCTCGCAACTCGGCCGGTTGACCGGACTGGCCGAGATCTCCAATGCGCGGCGGCTCGAAGTCACGCCGTACGCCGTCAGCAAGAACCAGCAGCGCGTGTCGAGCACCGGCGCCTTCAGCCGCGACCAGCAGCTGAGCCTTGGCGCCGACCTCAAGCTCGGCATCACGCCCAACGTCACGCTCGACGCCACCGTCAATCCCGACTTCGGCCAGGTGGAGGCCGACCCCGCGGTGCTCAACCTGACGGTGTTCGAGAACTTCTTCCGCGAGCAGCGGCCGTTCTTCGTCGAAGGCACCGGGTTGTACCAGTTCCGCCTGAACTGCTACATCGTGGTGGACTGCAGCACGAACGAGGGGCTGTTCTACTCCCGCCGCATCGGCCGCTCACCGGCGCTGCGCGGCATCTACGGTGATGCGTCCACCGCCACCTCGACGCCGATCGCCGCCGCCACCAAGCTCACCGGGCGCACCGCACGCGGCTTCTCGTTCGGCGTGCTGGACGCCATCACGCCGCGCGTGGCCGGTGTGCAGGATCGCACCGTGGAGCCGGGCACCAACTACGCCGTGTTGCGCGCCCAGCAGGAACTGCGCGGGGGCGAGGCGGGGCTGAGCGCAATCTTCACCGCCGTCAACCGGCAGATGGATTCGCTCTCCAATCCCTACCTCAACAGCTCGGCGTACGTGGGTGGGCTCACCTACCGCAATCGCTTTCACGAGCGGCAGTACGAGTTCACCGCGCAGGTCACCGGCTCGATGGTGAATGGCACCGCGCCCGCTATTGCACGGCTGCAGCGCAGCGCGGTGCACTACTTCCAGCAGCCGGGTGACGACCTCGGGGTGGACACCACCGCCACGTCGCTCTCGGGATACGACGGACAGGTGAAGTTCGGCAAGTACGGCGGCGGCATCACGCGGTTCGAGACCAGCGTGGTGCGGCAGTCGGCGGGCTTCGACGTCAACGACCTCGGCTTCCTGCGTCGCGCCGATCTGATGGACTGGAGCACGTGGGGAGCCCTCACCTGGCAGAATGCCACCAAGGTGTTCCGCTGGGCGCAGATCAACGGCAACCACTGGCAGCGTTGGAACACCTCAGGCACGCGGCTCGACAATGCGGTGAACTTCAACGGTCACCTCGGCTTCCTCAACAACTGGGACGCCCACCTCGGCGGCACGCTTGGCAACCTGACCGAGTCGTACTGCGATCGCTGCACCCGCGGAGGTCCGGCGCTGCGCGTCTCGCGCGGATTCTTCCCCTGGTTCGGCGTCAACACCGACGCCCGCAAGACGGTGTCGGGAGGCATGTTCGTGAACCTCTCGCGTCGGGACGAGGGCCAGTCGCGCGGCAGCAATTACAGCCCCTACCTGAACCTGCGCTTCTCGACCCGCCTACAGCTCGGCCTTGGCTTGAACTACGCCAAGAACGACGACGCGGCCCAGTGGTTCGGCAACTTCACCGATGCCGGCGGGACGACGCACTACACCTTCGCCCGGCTGAAGCAGCGCACGGTCTCGAGCAACATCCGCCTCAACTACACGGTCACGCCGGAATTCACCTTCGAGTTCTACGGCCAGCCGTTCGTGGCCACCGGCACCTACGACGACGTGCGCGAAGTCAGCGCGACCCCAGGCGCCGCCGCGTTCGCCGATCGCTTCACGGCCTACACACCACCCGCCAGCGCCTCGCTCGCCTTCCGCGCCACGCAGCTGCGCACCAACACCGTGGCCCGCTGGGAATTCCGCCCCGGCTCGACACTCTTCCTCGTCTGGGCCCACGGCCGAGACGCCTCGTCGAGCGAGTCGCTCTCACAGTCACTCGGCAGCGACTTCCGCGACCTCTTCCGGCTGCATCCCAACAACACCTTCCTGGTGAAGATGGCGTACTGGTTCAGCCGCTGATCACTGCGCCTGCTTCACGTCGAAGCCCGCGGTCCGTCGTCAGCGCGTCGTGAACTGCAACTGCCTTACACGAGGGCACGAAGGCACACGGACACAAAGGAAGAGAGAAAGATTGCAGGGACAGATTGCGGGGACAGTGCACACTTCAAAAGAAGTGTGCACTGTCCCCGCAGTCCAAGTGTGCACTGCAGGGAACGGCAATGGCCTGACTCGCAGCCGCAGAGTCGCGAGCCGCAGCGCGTTCGCTCGGTGGATCACGGCGCGCGCCGTTGGATCCCGGCGTCCAGTCGCGGCGCTCGCGTGATGCGGGCCGCGCGTCACCTCACGGCAGGACCTGCAGCTCCACGCGTGACGGACTGCTGGCCGAGCGCCAGACGGAGTGCCTCTGCCGCTGGAAGTCGGCTTCGGTCGCCTCGAAGATGTTCGGCACCCAGGTCTGCGGGTTGCGGTCGATGAGGGGGAACCAGGTGCTCTGCACCTGCACCATGATCCGGTGCCCCTTGAGAAAGCGGTAGGCCTGCGTGTGCAGGTCGACGGTGACCGGCGTGATCGTGTTCGGCACCATCGGCTTCGGCTCCTCGAAGGATTCACGAAAGCGACTGCGAAACACGTCGTTGGCCACCATCAGCTGGTAGCCGCGCACCTTGGCCGGTATGGCCGGCGTGTCGGGGTAGACGTCGATGAGCTTCACGACCCAGTCGGCATCCTGGCCGGTGGTGCTGACGAACAGTTTCGCCATGATGTCGCCGGCGACCACCACATCCTCGGTCAATGGTGCGGTGGTCCAGCGCAGGACGTCCTTGCGACCCTCGAGGAAGCGCTGGTCCTGCAGCAGCCACGTGTACCACTTCGATCCTGTGCTGGCATATGTCGCCTCGATCGGCCGCTTGCGGTACGGCACCGGGTCGGCCGGATCGCTGGTGAAGCGATCGGCGGCCGCGGCCCCGCGCGCCACCGGCTTCGTGAACGAGAGGCGACCGCCCGCCTGGAAGTACAGCGCGCGTGTGACGACGCCCGGCGCCGGCCATGCATCGTACTGGCGCCAGCGATTGCTGCCGGATTCGAAGACCAGCGCCTCCTTCACCGGCGCGGTGCCGCGATCCTTCAGGTAGTGCGCGAAGAACGGCGCCTGCACCTCCTGCCGGAAGTACGTCGCCGTCGGCATGCCGAAGTCGATCGAGTCGAGCGCCTCCCCGGTCCCCCGTCCCCACGAGCCGTGGATCCACGGCCCCACCACCAGCGTGTTGCGGCGCAGCGAGTCGCGCTTCTCGAGCGTGCGGTAGATCGTCACCGGCCCGTAGAAATCCTCCTGGTCCCACCAACCGGCGACGTTCAGGGTCGGCACGCTCACGCGCGTCAGCGACCGGTGCATCGACTGCTTCTTCCAGAACGCGTCATAGTTCGGGTGCTGCGTGAAGTCGCGCCACGTCGGCAGGATGGTGTCGCGCAGCACCGTCGCCTGGATGTTCCGCAGCGGCCCGACGCCGAGGTACCAGTCGTAGGTGTCCGCCGGCGTGAAGCGGAACTCGCTGTTCTCCTTCGAGGCCTCGGTGAGGTACGCGTACTCGAAGCCGTAGCTGAGCCGGAACGCCCCGTTGTGATGGAAGTCGTCGCCGATGAACATGTCGGCCGGTGACGCCTGCTCACTGACGGCCTTGAGGGCCGGGTGCGGGTCCAGCATCGCCATCGCCGCCGTCCAGCCGTCGTACGAGACACCGAGCATGCCGACGCGGCCGTTGTTGTTCGGTACGTGCTTCACCAGCCACTCGATGGTGTCGTAGGCATCGGTCGACTCGTCGATCGCCGTGCTGCCGGAATCGCGCAGCGGGCGCTGCATCACGAACCCGCCCTGCGAGCGGTAGCGACCGCGGATGTCCTGCATCACGAAGATGTACCCTTCCTCGGCCAGCTCCTTGAGCCCACCGGCCAGCATCTGCGGAGTCGCATTCGGCACGCCGTACGGAGTGCGACGGAAGAGGATCGGCAGCGGCATCGTGGCCGTGGCAGGCACCAGCCACTCGGTGTGCGGCGTCACGCCGTCGCGCATCGCGATGTCGGCCGAGTGCGCAGTGTACTTCGCCGGCTCGAACTGCGGCGGCGCATCCTGTCCCTGAAGCGGCAGCGCGATGATGACTGCAACGACGACGGAACACCAGCGGCGGATGCGCATGATTCGCGGGGTGGCAGGCGGAATGGACGGCGCGCGGGCGGGCTGACGCACGGAGATTCACCGACTGCACGACCGATGTCCAGCACCCGCGCATGGCATCGTCTGGCGGAACAGCGTGACGCAAAGGCGCGGAGGCGCAAGGACGCAACGCGCTCGCGAGTGAAGCGGCACAAGCACGCGGGGCCAACACCTCGCTCATGCTGTTCTTTGCGCCTTCGCGTCCCTGCGCCTTTGCGTCAGGCAGTTGCAGTCATAAGACGATCACGAGCGCGCGACATAGCCCACAGACTTCATCTGCGAGCGACCGCTTTGTGCCTTCGTGACTTCGTGCCCTTGTGTCAGGCAGTTGCAGTCACGGTCACGCTCACGGTCACGGTCACGGCGTAGAACGCACTCGTTCCGCTTGTCGCAGCACGATGCCGTCGAGCTTCTCGAGCGGCTTGATGCCGAGCACGTCGGCGAGGGTGGGGGCCATGTCGACCACGCGGGCGCGGGTGTCGTACTTGCCCGGCTGGAACGGCGCGCCCCAGAAGATCACCGGTACCCAGGCATCCTGATCCCACGGCGTGCCGTGGCTCGCGTTGCGCACACCTGCGGGGTAGTTGAATTGGTCGAGCGTCGTGACGAAGCGCACCACGCCACCGGGGGCGAACATGCGCAGCCAGCGCAGCCCGATCAGGTCCTGCGTCGTGTCGGCGCGGGCCAGGTCGCTCAGCATGTCCACCCGGTTCACGCCCGGCACCGCCCGGACTCGCGCGGCGATGGCGCGCGCCACCGAATCCACCGACACCTTCGCCTTGCGGAACGAGGCCGTGTCGCCGATCAGGAGCGCGCCGTCGCTGACGGCCACCTGGTTGGTGTCGATGCCCATCGCGGCCAGCTGCACGAACGCCGAGTCGAACACCGGCTCGATGTCCACGTAACGGGCGCCCGGATTCGGTGTGACGGTCGACAACACACCCGGGAACGGCGACATGCCGTGGTCGCCGGTCAGTGCCAGGATCACGCGGGTCGAGTCGCGCATCGTGAACAGCGAATCGATGAACGTGCCGAGGTAGCGGTCCACGCGCAGGATCTGGTCGTGCAGCTCCTTCGAGTCGGGGCCGAAGCGATGGCCCACCGCGTCGGTGGTGGAGAGCGAGATGTTGAGCAGGTCGGTGCGATTCGGGTCGGCACCCAGCTGCAGCTCACGCACGCCTTCGAGCGCGAAGCGCAGCGTCAGTTCGTCCATCACCGGGTACGCGAGCAGGTTGGCGGCGGCCGACGTCGCATCGCCAGGCATCGCATGCGGAAACATGAACTGCTGCCCGATCGACTCCACAGGCACGCTGTCGGCTTCCGCGTACGCCGAATCGGGGAGCAGCGGGGACCAGATCCAGCCCGCGTACTCGGCGGCGTGCTGCTTCTGGTTGAAGTCGCGGACCCACTTCGGCAGCGCGGCACCGTAATACGCGCTCTGCGTGAAGGTCCCGTTGCTGGCGTACCAGTACACGTCGCCGCGGGCGCGACCGATCGGCAGGATGGCGCCGCGATCCTTGCGCGACACGGACAGGAATCGCGTCCGGCGATCGGCCGCGCGCATCCAGTCCAGCAGGGTGGTGCCCTGGAACCGGCGTGGTGAGGCGCCGATGTCGCCGGACCCGATCAGTGGCGCATTGGGATCATTCACGCCGGCCGAGTTGGCGGCGATGCCCGTGTGCACCGGGAAACGACCCGACATCGCCGCCGCATGCCCCGGCGCCGTCTCGGTGTTGGCGTGGTCCTGATAGGCGCGGGTGAAGTACGCCCCGGCCGCGTCGAAGCGATGCAGCCCGCCGATCAACTGTCGGCCGAAGCGCTGCAGGTAGTCGCCGCGGAGCTGGTCGATTGTGATGAAGACGACCAGTGTCGGCTTCGCGCCGGGTGGCGCGCCGACAGTGGACGGCGTCACGGGCTGCGGCGGCTGGGCCTGGGCGCAGGCGGCCGCGCCGGCGAGGACGGAGACCGTCAGTGCGGTCGCGAGGAGTCGGCGAGGCATGTCCCGGAACGGTACACCACGGGCCGCGCGTCGGCACAAGACGGTGGGGGAGCGGTTGCCCTTCACGGCACGGTGCGGCAGCTTCCCGATCCCCCCCAGACTGGCTTTCCGATGAACGAGCAAGACAACCGCCCGCTGTTGCGGGTGATCCTGCGCACCGTGGCGTGGTACGTCGTCGTGGCGGGGCTCTGGTACCTCGTGCGCGACATGATGCCGAGGGATTTCGGTGCCCTCGGCGAGGACGAACTCGGGCGCCTGGCCACCGGCTCGGGTGGGCGTGTCCAGGAGAGCGGCCCGGCCCTCGTGCCGACGATCATCGCCATGCTGGCCGCCTTCGCGACGGCGCTGCCGGTCACCTGGATCTACACCTACACGCGACACAAGAAGGGCTACCAGCAGTCGGTGGTGCAGACCTTCCTCATCCTGCCGGTGATCGTGGCCGGCATCGTGGTGCTGGTCAAGCACTCGCTGGCGCTGGCGTTCTCGCTGGGCGGGATCGTGGCGGCGGTGCGCTTCCGCACCACGCTCGAGGACAGCAAGGATGCGGTGAACATCTTCGTCGTCACCGGCATCGGGCTGGCGTCGGCGGTGGAGCCACCGGTGGGGTTCGCGATCTCGGTGATGTACAACATCCTGATCATCGGGCTCTGGATCACCGACTTCGGCCGCGCGCCGGCGATGGAAGGACGGCAGGCCGGCCAGCGGCTGCAGAAGGTGCTGCAGAACGCCAACCGCACCGGCACCTTCGTCGCGAAGCTGGATGACGAGATCCTCGCCGACCTCGCTCCCGAGCAACTGGAGGCGCTGGCCGACCGCGCCTGGCGCCGGCGCAAGCGCAACGCGCCCGACGCGGCCGAGGACGAGCGCCCCGACTACACGCACATGCTGCGCCTGCACACCACCGACGTGGAGGGGACGCGCGCGGCCTGCGAACGGGTGTTCGACAACCTGTTCGCGAAGTGGAAGTACATGGGCAAGGCGAAGTCGGGTGATGGCCTGAAGATCGTGGAATACGGCATCGCGATGCACGAGAACGTGACGCCGGGCGTGGTGCATCACATGCTGAAGCAGCTTCCCGATGGTGGCGTCCGCACCGTGGAGATGAAGAAATGATCCGAGCCGTGATGATGTGTCTGGGCGCTGCGCTGCTGGCGCAGCCGGTGGTGGCGCAGGGCATCTTCCGCGACACCACGCCGCTGGAGGTGACGCTGGTGACCGACCTGCGCACCGTGATCCGCGATCGCGACAGCACCAAGTTCAAGCCGCACCCGGCGCAGCTCACCTACCGCCTGCCCGACGGGACGTCGAAGACCTTCCCGGTCACGCTGCGCGCACGCGGGCACTTCCGCCGCCAGGCCCGCAATTGCGACTTCCCGCCGCTGAAGCTCGAGTTCAAGCGCGCCGATGCCCAGCAGACGCTGTTCCAGGGCAACTCGAACATGAAGATCACCACCAACTGCCGGCCCGGGAACGCCGAATACGAGCAGTACATCCTTGGCGAGTACGGGCTCTATCGCGCCTACCAGATCCTCAGCCCCCGCCATTTCCGGACGCGGCTGGCGAAGATCACGTATCACGACTCCGAGTCGAAGATGAACGACGTCGTGTCGTGGGCGTTCTTCGTGGAGGACGACAAGGAAGTGGCGAAGAAGTTCGGGCTGACGGTGGACGAGAGCAAGGGCGCGATGTTCCACGACCTCGATGAGCAGCAGCTCGCCATCACGTCGCTGTTCGAGTACTTCGCCGCCAACACCGACTGGTCGATCTCCGGACTGCACAACATCGCGCTGATGCGTGACTCGGTCGGCACGCTGTTCCCGGTGGCCTTCGACTTCGACTGGGGCGGGGCCGTGAACGCGCGGTATGCCTTCCCCGACGCCCGGCTCAACATCCGCACCACCACCACCCGTCTTTATCGCGGCCCCTGCAAGCCGGTGGCGGCATGGCAGCCGGTGTTCGCGCGATTCACCGAAGCCAAGCCGCGGATCGAGGCGATGTACAACGCGATCCCCGGCATGGACCCGCGCCGTGTCCGCACCACGCTCAACTTCCTGAACGAGTTCTACCAGGCCATCGGCGAGCCGAAGTCGGCGCGCAATGCGATCACCGAGGGGTGCAACGCGCAGGGTAACTGACCTTCGCGACGTGATGTACACGCCGCACCGGTTCATCGCAATCTCGAGGGTCCACATGTCGACGTTCACCCGCACCTTCGCCGCCACCCTGCTGGCCGCCCTCCCGCTCTCGGCGCAGGCCGCGCCCACCGCCGCCGACTCGGCAGGCGTGGTGCGGGTGGCGGAGACGCTCCTGCGCGCGATCTCGACCCGTGATACCGCACTGGCGCGGACGGTCATGATGCCCGGCGTCCAGTTCGTGTCGGTGCGCGATCCGGCACCGGCCACCGCCACACCACGCACGCAGCGCGACAGCGTCTTCTACGCCAGCCTGACCCGTGGCACCGACGTGATGCTGGAGCGGATGTGGTCACCCAGTGTACGGTTCTTCGGCACCGCGCTGGCGGAGGTCTCGGCGCCGTACGACTTCCACATCGACGGCAAGTTCTCGCACTGCGGCACCGACGTGTTCACCGTGGTGCGCGCCGCTGGCGAGTGGCGGCTCGGGGCATTGGCGTACACCACGCAGCGCGAGGGTTGCACGCCCAGTCCGCTCGGTCCGCCGAAGCGGTGAGATCCCGGCGTCGGTTGGCACCCAAACGCCGATCGACAGCACTGACGTGGCAGCGCGCGTCCATCGGCGGCTGTCACCCCCGGCCGGTAGATTGGTAGCCGGGGGACCGCATGTGCGTCCCGTGCTCCGTTTTTCGTCCGGGATGCGATGTCAGGAACCATCCAGCTCTACACGGCCAGCCGACTGACGCCGCTGATCGCCCATCTCACCGAGGTGGTGCGCGCCACGCCGCTGTCGCCGCTGGAGCCGGAGACGATCGTGGTGCAGAGCCAGGGCATGCGGCGGTGGGTGACGCTGCAGCTGGCCGACCGGCTGGGCTGCGCCGGCTCGCTGCAGCTGCCGTTCCCGGCCGGCTTCATCCACGAGCTGGCGCGTCGTGTGGATCCGTCGCGCAGCACACGCGAGGCCGAGGAGGCGTTCAGCCGCGATACGCTCGCCTGGCGGGTGGAGGCGCTGCTGCGTGAGCTGCCCGGCGATGACGTGCACGAACCGCTGCATCGATACCTGCGTGGCAACGACGAGCGGGCACGCTTCGGTCTCGCGGCTCGCATCGCGGATCGGTTCGACGACTACCAGCTCTATCGCGCCGACCTGCTGGCGGCGTGGGAGCAGGGCGCCGACACGCCGGGCACTGCGCACGCGCGCTGGCAGGCCGCGCTCTGGCGTGCGCTGTGTGCCGATCGTGGTGCAGCCGCGGCGCACGCCGGCGCACGGTTGCGCCACCTCATCGACCTCTTGCAAGGCGCACCGCCACGAGGATTGCCCACGCGCGTCACGGTGTTCGGCATCAGCACGCTGCCGCCGCTGTTCGTGGATGTGCTGGCCGCACTCGCACGGCACCTGCCGGTGTCGGTCTACACCGCCGCGCTCACCGCCACGACACCACATCCGCTGGCGCAGGCATTCGGCGGGCAGGGACGCGACTTCATCGATGCGCTCCGGTCACACGGCGCCACCCACACGCTGCTACCCGATCCGCAGCCGCGCCACGATACGCTGCTCGGCACCCTGCAGCGCGAGCTCGAGTCGGGGAGTGCTGGCACAGCGCGTGTGGTGCCGGCGATCACCGATCACTCGCTGCGCATCCACAGCGCGCATGGCGAGATGCGGCAGCTGGAGATCATCCGCGACCAGCTGCTGCATGCGCTGCAGTCGGACCCGGCGTTGCGGCCACACGACCTGTTGCTGCTGGTCCCCGATGCGGCCACCTGGGCGCCACTGGTGGATGCCGTGTTCGGCGTCAACGAGCCCGGTGCACCGCGCATCCCGTATCGCATCGCCGATCGTCCGGCGCGCGGTGACGACCCCGCCGCGTCCGCCCTCGCGTCGCTGCTGGCGTTGCAGGGCGGCCGCTTCACGCACAGTGAGCTGTTCGAGCTGCTGGCGCAGCCGCTCGTGCATGAAGCCGCCGGGTTGAACGAGGCGCAGGTGGAGGCGCTGGCCACACTCACGCATCGCGCCAACGCGCGCTGGGGATACGACGCGGCGTCACGCGTGGCACTCGGCCTGCCGGCCTACGAGGATGCCTCGTGGCGCGCGGCGCTCGATCGCCTGCTGCTCGGCATGACCACCGGACCGCATCCCGATCTCGTGCTGGAACTGCTGCCGCAGAGCGGAGACACGATCGGCGACGGAGCCGGACTGGCGCGACTGGCGGAGTGGGTGGATGCCGTGTCTGGTATCGTGGCGCAGTGGACCGACCCGCGACCGCTGAACCGCTGGGCCGACGCGCTGGACGAGTCGGTGATGCTGTTGTTCGGTGCACCGGGCGAGCGGAACGCCGACGCGGTCTCGGGTGTGACGCGCCTGCTCGATCGCCTGCGGTCGCAGGCGCTGGCGGCGGAATACGGGGGCGACGTCTCCTTCGGCGTGGTGCGCGACTGGGTCGACGCGGAACTGGAAGGCGACGGCTTCGGCAGCGGTTTCCTCACCGGAGGCATGACCGTCGCCGCGCTGAAGCCGATGCGCAGCCTGCCGTTCCGCGTGATCGCGGTGGCCGGACTGGATGAAGCGGTGTTCCCGCGTCGCGACCGACGCGCGGCCTTCGACATGCTGGATGCTGAACACCGCGCCGGCGACCGCGATCTCCGCAGCGACGACCGACAGTTGTTCCTCGACCTGATGCTGGCGGCGGGTGACCGCCTCGTCCTCGCCTACAGTGGCCGCGCGGTGAGCGACAATGCGCCCTGCGCATCGTCGGTGGTGCTCGACGAGTTGCTCGACCATCTCGACCGGCGCAGCGGCGGCAGTGCCCGCCGCACCGTGCTGGTGGAGCATCCGCTGCAGCCCTTCTCGCCGCGTTACTTCGAGTTCGATGGCGACTCGCGCCTCTTCACCTTCTCCTCCGCGCAGGCGCGCACCGCCAGCGCCAGTCGGCAGGAGCGTGCTGCCGACCTGCCGTTCGTCACCGCGCCGATCGTGCCGCTGGAGCGGGCCACTGCCCCGACCTTCGAGCTCACCATCGCCGAGCTGGCCGACTGCTGGTGTAATGCGAGCCGGTATTTCTGTCGGCATGCGCTTGGCTTCACCCTTTCGGCGTCGAACGCCGACGCCGGTGACGACGAGTTGCTCACGCTCGACAAGATGGAGCAGGGCAGCGTCAAGGCGCGGCTGCTGGCCGCGGGATTGCGCGGCGACGTGGATCCCGCACGCGACCTGCGCCGGCTGCAGGGTGCTGGTGCCCTGCCACCAGCACGACTCGGCGAGGCGTGGAACGCGGTGTTGCGCGAGGGTGTCGACGCGGTGTTGCAGGCGCTTCCGCCGGACACACCGCGACAGGTGCCGGTGAGCGTGGCGGTGGGTGACTGGCGCGTGAGCGGTACGCTGGATGGGGTGCGCGGGCAGAGCCGCTACGTGGTGCGGGCCGGGCGATTCCGTGCACCGCACGAAGTGCGCGCGTGGGTGGAACACGTGGTGATGTGCGCCGCTGCCCAGCAGTCCGGCGGCGACGTCCCGCAGCACACCGTGCTGCTGGGTTTCGAGGAGAAGGCGAAGCAGCATGATGCCTTCGCGGCGATTCCCGATGCGCTCGCGTCGCTGGAGGCGCTGGTGCGCGAGGCGCAGCGTGGCCGCCAGCTGCCGCTGGCCATCTTCCCGCAGGCGTCCGTGAAGTGGCGCGATGCACAGCGCGGCAACCGGAAGCTGCGGAAAGGGAGTGCGCCGAAGGATCCCCGTCGCGAGGCGATCGCGGCGTACGAAACGGACGGTGGCTTCGGCGCGCCGGCCGGTGATCACGCCGACGAACATGTGGCGCTCTGCTTCCGCGGCCAGGATCCGATGACCGATCGCTGGACCGAGTTCGAGGCGCTGGCCACCACCCTCTTCGCGCCGCTGCTGCCGGCAGGTGGCCCATGACGCGCTCCGCACCCGCGCCGTTCGATGCGCTCACGACGCCGCTGGATGATGGCGTGACACTGATCGAGGCCAGCGCCGGCACCGGCAAGACATTCGCCATCACGCGCCTCGTGCTGCGCCTTCTGCTCGCGCGCAAGGTGGCGTCGCTGTCCGAGATCCTCGTCGTCACCTTCACCGAAAAGGCGACGCAGGAGCTGGTGACGCGCATCCGCCGCATGCTGCGTGAGGCCGATGCGGTGTGGAGCGATGAGCCGCCGGAGCGCATCGCCGCCAACGCCGACCTGTTCCTGTTGCGCGAGCAGTACGGCGCCGAGGGCGGCGCGATCATCCGCGCGGCCCTCGGCAACCTCGACGAGTTGGGTGTCTCCACCATCCACGGGTTCTGCCAGCGCATGCTGGCCGAGAGCGCGCTCGAAACGCGCATGCCGTTCCGCACCACCTTCGTCGAGGACGACACCGAGCCGCTGCTGCGCGCGGCGATGGACTGGACGCGCAAGCGCCTGCTGGTGGACGGGACGGCTGCCGGTGCGATGGTCAATGCCGACGCCGACATCGGCGCGATGGTGGCCAGCTACGCCCGACGGTTCCGACGTCAGCCCGGCACCACGCTGGCCTTCGATCCGTACCATGCGGAGCAGGCCATCGTGGCCGACTTCGTGCTCAGCGTGGACGACACCTTCAATCGCGAGAAGGGACGCCGCCACCTGCTTGGCTTCGACGACCTGCTGCGACGGTTGTCGTCGGTGCTCACGGAGGAGGGCCCGCACGGGCCGCTGGCCACGCGCATCCGCAGCCGCTATCGCGCTGCATTGATCGACGAGTTCCAGGATACCGACAGCACCCAGTTCCCGATCTTCAGCAACGCCTTCCACGGCTGCCCGCTGTTCCTGATCGGCGATCCGAAGCAGTCGGTGTACGGTTTCCGCGGTGCCGACATCCAGGCCTACCTCGCAGCGGCCGACGGGGCGGGCCGGCGCTACACCCTCACCAGCAACTACCGCAGCACGCCGGCGTACGTCGCGGCGGTGCACGCGCTGTTCACCCGCGCGGAGAAGCCGTTCCTGTACGACGAGGATCGCGTCGACTTCCCGAAGGTGAAGGCGGCGACGCACCCGAAGGCGTTGCCCGCGCTCGCCGGCGACGGACGGGGCGCGATGGTGTGGTGGTGGGTGGACAAGGCGATCGGCAATGGCAAGTACGTCTCCAAGCAGCTGGCGCTCGACACCATCCTGATCGCGACGGTGAATGAGATCGTGCGCCTCACCACCGACGGGCTGCCCCACCGCTGCATCGCGGTGCTGCTGCGCACCAACGCGGTGGCGCAACAGGTCAAGCAGGCGCTCGACGCCGCCGGTGTGCCGTCCGTGATCGGTGGCGCCGACGATGTGCTCTGTTCCGACGAGGCGACGGAACTGGTGCGCATCGCGGCCGGCATCGCGTCACCCTACGACCATCGCGCCGTCTCGGCGGCGTTGGCGACCCGCATCTGGGGCAGCACCGCCGAGCAGATCGCCACCTCGGTGGGCGATGGCGGGGAACAGGAGTGGAGCCGCATCACCACCCAGTTCGCGGTGCTGCGCGACCTGTGGCGCACCCGCGGCGTGTCGGCGGCCCTCGGTGCGCTGCTGGCCGATCGCGACACCACCGGCCGCCTGCTGTCCCTACCGGATGGCGAACGGCGCCTGACCAACGTGCGCCACGTGATCGAGCTGCTGCACGGTGCCGCCGCCGACGAGGGCATCGTGGCCGAGACGGTGGGCGAGTGGGTGGCGCGCGAGCTGGCGGTGCAGAACACCCCTGAACGTCGCATGCAGCGCCTGGAGACCGATAGCGAGGCGGTGCAGATCCTCAGCATGCACAAGGCCAAGGGCCTCGAGTTCGACGTCGTGTTCTGTCCGACGCTGTACGACCAGACGACGCTGCGCAGTGGCCCGTTCGGTCTCACACCCGTCAGCGCACGTGATGGCGAGGCCTTCGTGATGGACATCGGTTCCGCCGCCCACACCGAGCGGGCGGCAGCGATGCTGCTCGAGGAAGAAGCCGAGGCGCTTCGCCTGGTGTACGTGGCGCTCACGCGCGCCGTGCATCGCTGCTACCTCGCGTTCGGCGACATCGGCCAACGCGACGCCGCCAGCAAGTCCGCACTCGGTTACCTGCTCCGCCAGGCCGACGGCGGCGAGATTCGCGACGGCCTGCAGGCGATGGTGGATGCGTCGGACGGGCGCATGTCCCTGCGCGCACTCGACGCCGACGTGGACATGGACTCGGCGACGGTCGTCGAGCAGCCACGACTGGAGTTCGCGCCGCAGACGCTGTCGCTCGTGCCGCAGCAACTCGACACCTGGCGCATCACCAGCTTCACCGGGCTGGTGGCCGACGCACCCGACGGTCACGCACGCGACGTCGCCGATCCCGCCGTGCTGCCGGAGGTCGCCGCCGTGGCGACCGGATTCCGCGCGTTCCCGGGCGGTGCACAAGCCGGCATCGCGCTGCACGACATCTTCGAGCGCCTCGACTTCGCGCGCAGCGACGAGGCACAGGTGGCCGCGCTGGTGCAGTCGTCGCTGGCGTCGCATGGACTCACCGGCAACGCTGACATTGCCGAGGCGCGACAGGCCGACGTGCTCGCGATGCTGGAGCGCACGGTGACTGCGACGGTGCCCGGTACCGACTTCGCGCTGGCCGACATTTCCCGCAGCGACACGCTGCGCGAATGGCGCTTCGATCTCTCGGTGTCCACCACCTCACCGCGCCGCATCGCCGATGCGCTGGCCGCGCACGGTTCAGCGCATGCACGAGCCTACGCACCCAGGCTCCACGCGTTGCGCGACGCCGCCATGCCCGGTTACCTCGGCGGCGTGATCGACCTCACCTTCGCGCGCGACGGGCAGTGGTGGATCGTGGACTGGAAGTCGAACCAGCTGGGCGCCGCCGACGCACGCTACGAACCCGCATTCCTGGGTGAGGTGATGATGGAGGCGCACTACACGCTGCAGTACCACCTGTACCTGCTGGCCATGCATCGCTTCCTGCGCACCCGTGTGCCGGGGTACGACCCGTCACGGCACTGGGGCGGCGTGGCGTACGCGTTCCTGCGTGGCATCGGCGCCGGTGACGCGCATGGCTGGTTCATCGACCGGCCGACGCCCGCGCTGCTGGACGCGCTCGATGCCGCCGTGGGGCATCGCACATGACCGTGCTCGCGGAACCGCTACTCCTGCTGCACGAGCTGCCCGGCCTCGACCCGCTGGATGTGCAGCTGGCGGCGATGCTGGTGCGACGCGGCGGCGAAACCGAGTCGGCCGTGGCGATCGCGCTCGCGACGCTGCTGCTCAGTCGCGCACGACGCGAAGGGCACAGCGCCCTCTCGCTCCGCCAGCTGGCGCGTCAGGCGGGAGACCTGCAGGCCGGCGCCGGTCATCCGCTGCTGGCGACGCTGCCGTTGCGCGAGGAGTCGTGGTGGACCGAGGCGCTGGTCACCTCGCCGGTGCTGGGCAATGGGCAACTCGTCACGCCGCTGGTGCTGCGCGATGGGCTGCTGCAGTTCCATCGGTACTTCGCCGCCGAAGAGCGGATCGGCGTGCGCATTCGCGACCTGCTCGCGGCGCCGCTGGTCGACGGTGTGCCGGCGTTCTCGATCGTGACTGGTGGGCCTGGCACGGGAAAGACGACACGCGTCGCTGCGTTGCTGGTGGGCATGGTCACCGCCCAACCGGACCTGCGCGTGGCGTTGGCGGCACCTACCGGCAAGGCGGCGGCGCGGCTCACCGAATCGATCCGGCTGCGTCTGCAGGCCACCGATGCGGTCGGCGCTGCCGATGACACGACGCGCCGTGCACTGATGGACCTCGAAGCGCGCACGCTGCACCGCCTGCTCAGCTACAACGGTGAGACCGATTCCTTCCGTCGCAACGCCGGCAATCCACTGCCGTACGACCTCGTGATCGTGGACGAGGCAAGCATGGTGGACGTGTTGCTGCTCGACTCGCTGCTGGCCGCGCTCCGTGCAGGTGCGCGCCTGATGCTGGTGGGCGACCATCACCAGCTGTCGAGCGTCGAGGCGGGCGACGTGCTCGGTGTGCTGTGCCGTGCGGCGGAATCGGCACCGGCCAGCGCACCACTGCACCGCGCCGTCACACGGCTGACACGCAGCTGGCGGTTCGCGGAGGGCGAAGGGATCGGGGCGGCTGCGTCAGCGATCCTCGCCGGCGACGTCAGCGACGTCTGGCGCGTCGGGCATGATGCGGCGCACGCATCCTTCCGCATCGTGCCGCCGGCGGCGACCACCGATGCCTTACTTGCGCCTGTCCTGCCGCAGCTGCAGCGCTGCCTCGCCGCCGACTCGGTGGAGGCGATGCTCGATGCACTGGAGGCGTTCCGCCTGCTGGCGCCGGAGCGCGAGGGCAGGCGCGGGGTGCGCGGGCTGAACCACGCGGTGGAGCGCTGGATGGCGCGGCACGGTCGTGCGGTGAACGACACCTGGTATCACGGCCGTCCGGTGCTGGTGACGGCCAACGACTACTCGACCCGCGTCTTCAATGGCGACATCGGTGTCTGCTGGCGCACGGAGGGGCGTTTGGCGGTGCATTTCCGGAGCCTCGACGGCACCACCCGCGCCATCGCACCGGGACGCCTGCCGTCGGTGGAGACGGCGTGGGCGATGACGGTGCACAAGTCGCAGGGCTCCGAGTTCGATGACGTGGTGCTGGTACTGCCCGGCGAGGAGAGTCGCGTGATGAGTCGCGAGCTGCTCTACACCGGCGTCACCCGTGCGCGACGCAGCGTCACCATCGTCGGCAGCGAGGCCTCGCTGCGTGCGGCGGTGCAGCAGCGCACCGAACGCACCAGCGGCCTCGGTCAGCGCCTGCTGCCCTGATCAGCGGGTCGCTGGCCGTGGTGCCATCACGGCCAGCAGCACGAAGTGTTCGTCCTCCGCGTGGGCACCGTGCACTTCGCGCGGCGGGAACACGACCAGCTCGCCGGCGCGCAGCCGTCGCTCGCGGTCGCCGCCGCGGACGATCCCACTCCCCTCCAGCACGGTGAGGATCACCGTCGACGGGCTGGTGTGGTCGCTCAGCTTCTGGCCGGCCTCGAGCCGGAACACGACCAGCCGCGCATCGTCGCTGTCGTGAATGATCTCCATGCCCGGAACGTCACTCTTGGCCGCCTCGGCATGCAGGCCGAGTGCGTGCGGCTCGTACGTGTGCATGATGCCTCGATGGTGATGAGGAGGTGCAGCGGTGAACACCGCAGAGGTCGTGCCGCATGGCGTACGTCATCGGTCGCGTCCGCTGCATCCGTCGGGCAGATTTCCGCGAACTGGCAGAAGCCGCACCAGACCCTCCCCGCGGCTCTCCCCTCGACACGGATCGTTCCCCGATGCCCCTGGCCTTCCCCCGCCGCGCCATCGCGGCAGTATTGCTGACCGTCGCCATTTCCGACGTCGTCATGGCGCAACCGCAGCCCGACGCCGCGCGAGCTGCCGGCGAGTGGATCTTTCGCATGACCGGCGACGACACCCCGCAGCGCGTCACGCTCACGGCGGATGGCGACACGCTGCGTGGCAGTGTCTACGGGCAGAAGTTCGCCGGCACGCTTGCGGGCCAGCGCCTGCAGTTCACCGTCGGACAGTATCGCTGGCGTGGTGTGCTGCAGGGCGACACGCTGCGCGGCTGGCTCGGCACCAGTGATTCCAGTCGGTGGAGCGCGAGCCGGTATCGGCCACCGGCCGTCGCTCGTTCGTTCAGCTACACACCTGCCGCGTGGTATCGCGAGCTCGGCACCACTGTGTCGCCAGCGCTGCGACTCTATCCCGGCGACACGGTGCGCACGACTACCGTGGACGCCGCCGGATGGGGCACCGGTGGCTTCGGTGAACGCGGAAACAAGAAGACGCGAGGCGGAAACCCGCTCACCGGACCGTTCTTCATCGAGGGTGCGCAGCCGGGAGACGTGCTGGTGGTGAAGCTGCTGCACGTGCGGCTCAATCGCGGCTGGGCGTTCAGCGGCACGTCGCTGATGGACAACGCCATCGAGCCGTCGTACGCGGCGCAGCGCAAGTTCGGCGACGACGACAACAAGTGGGTGCTCGACACCGTGGCCGGCGTGGCTCGCCTGGCGAAACCATCACCAGCGCTGCGGGAGTTGAGCATTCCACTGGCGCCGTTCCTCGGCGTGGTGGCGGTGGCACCGGGCGACGGCGTCGTGCCCAGCTCACGCGATTCGGGTCGCTGGGGTGGCAACATGGAGTATGCGCAGCTGCGCGAAGGGACGACGGTCTACCTGCCGGTGCAGACGGAAGGGGCCTGGCTCTACCTCGGCGATGGTCACGCGGCGCAGGGCGACGGTGAACTCACCGGTGACGCGATGGAAACCAGCATGGATGTGCAGTTCACGGTGGACATCCGCCGCTACCGGTTCGAGAACATCACGCGCGCCGAGTCGCCGTCGCACCTGATGAGCATCGGCGTGGCTGGTTCGCTTGATCAGGCGATGCGTCAGGCGACGTCCGACATGGCGCGCTGGCTCGAGAAGGAGCAGAAGCTCACGGCCAGCGAAGCTGCGATCGTGATGGGCTTCGCCGTGCAGTACGACATCCCCGACATCGTGCCGCCGTGGGTGAGTGTGGTGGCGCGGCTGCCGAAGTCGGTGCTGGCCGGTGTGAAAGGCGCGAAGTGACGAGGTCGGCAACATGCTGCTTGCGTGCAATGCAGGCTCGACGGTGATGGACGGCTGTGTCCGCCATTCGCGGAACGCTTCTTGAACTGTTGAACCAGTGGAGTTCCGGCGAGCCGCACCCGCGTGCGCGCCGATCCACCCTGCAGCGCTGGAGAATCAACATGAATCCACTCGTCACGGTCGGCGTGCTCCTGCTCGCCATCTGGGCCGTGTTGTGGCTGGGCTTTCACGTCGTGTCGGGGCTGATTCACCTGCTGGTGCTGGTGGCAGCCGTGATGATCGTCTGGGGTCTCGTGAAGCGCGGTGCGACGGCCATCAGCGGCAATACATGATCCTGCCGCTCACCAGGCGGTCAGAAAGCACGCGAAGGTCGATGAAGTCGTGACCTGCAACGACAGCAGCGCCAGCTATGATCACAAGATCAGCGCTGGCGCTGCGACGTCGCGCCTGCACACGGTGCAGGGGTGATGTCGGCGCAGGTACGCCGTCGTGACCGGTTCCACAGTGGACGCACCATCGGGTGTGCGGCGTCCGCCATCGTCATGACGGAGGCCTGTGCACGCGCAGTGTTGTGGATCCCTGGCGCAGGCGATGCTCAGGTCCTCGCATCCCTGGCGCCGAGTGGCACTCGTGATCGCCGCACCGTCGGCGCACGCACCCGGAGAATCGCAACATGGAAGCATTCGAGAAGGATGACGCGAGCGGCGTACTCGACACCGCCACGCCTCCCTGCATCTCGCTGTACCAGCCGACACACCGCCGGCATCCGGAAAACCAGCAGGACGCGATCCGTTTCAAGAACCTGGTGAAGGAGGCGCAGGCGTCGCTGCAGCAGCATCACGCGGCTTCCGACGTGGAGGCGCTGCTGGCACCGTTCCGGGCGCTGGCCGAGGACCTCGAGTTCTGGAACACGACGCGTGATGGGCTGGCCGTGCTGGGCGCGCGTGATTTCTTCCGCGTCTATCGCCTGCAGCGCCCGGTGGACGCGCAGGCCGTGGTGTCGGAAACGTTCCACCTCAAGCCGCTCACGAAGCTGGTGCAGTCCAGCCAGCGCTACCAGATCCTGGGTCTTGGCCGGAAATCGGTGCGCCTGTTCGAGGGCGATCGCGATTCGCTGGACGAGATTGTGCTGGCGTCTGCGGTGCCGCGCAGCCTCGAGGAAGCGCTGGGCACCGAGCTCACCGACGCGCGCTCCAACATCGGCACCTTCGGCGTGGGCGGTGCGCGTGGCACCGGAATCCATCACGGTGCCGGTGGACGCGCCGACGAAGTGGACAAGGATGACGAGCGCTATTTCCGCATCGTGGATCGTGCCATCATCGAGCACCACACCAAGGCATCGGCGCTGCCGCTGATCCTGGCCACCTTGCCCGAGCATCGCGACACGTTCCATCGCATCAGCCACAACACCAACCTCCTCGACGCCGGCATCGACGTCAGTCCCGACGCCGTGTCCTCCGATGAATTGCGTCGGCGTGCGTGGCAGGTGGTGGAGCCGTTCTACGTGGCGCGGCTGGCAGCGGAACTGGAGCACTTCGGCGCCGCGCGCGCCAAGGGCCTCGGTGGTGAATCACTGGAGACGGTGGCCGAGGCGGTCGCCACCGGCCGCGTCGCCACGTTGCTCATCGATGGCGATCGCGTGGTGCCCGGGCACGTGGACTTCGAGACCGGCAAGGTGATTCTCGCCGATCGCTCGCGACCCGACGTGGACGACGTGCTCGACGACCTGGCCTCGATGGCGCGTCGTCGCGGCGGGCGCGTGTTCGTGGTGCCAGGCGCACAGTTGCCCGTGCAATCCGGCGTGGCCGCGATCTACAGGTACTGAGTTCCGCGCCGCATCATGCGATTGTCGCTCCGTTTCATCATCCCGCTGCTGATCGTGCTGGCGGGTGTCGCCTACGGCGTGGTGCCGCTGGTGGACAGCCTCACCATCCGCTGGTTCACGCGCGACCTCGACATTCGTGCCAATCTCGTGGCCACGACCGTCGAGGACGCGGTGCAGGAGCACCTGCTGGCCGGCAACCAGGCGCGCGTGCGCCAGCTGTTCGGCAAGATCACGCAGGATGAACGCCTGTTCGCGATGGGCTTCTGCGCCGCACCGGCGTCGAAGCCCATCGCCACCTCGTCGCTGCCGAAGGACCTGACCTGCGACAGCCTGGCGCGTTTCACCACCGGCGATCCGTCCACGCACCTGCTCGACAGTCCGCGCGGTCCACTGCTGGTGACGGTGCGTCCGCTGGCCGGTGCCGGTGCGGCCGGCGGCGAGATGGTGCTGGTGCACGACATGAGTTTCGCCGGGCGCCGCAGCGAGGAAACGCGCAAGTACCTGTTCTACGTCTTCGCGGGGCTCGGCCTCACGATTTCGCTGATCACCGTCATTGTCGCGCAACTGAGCTGGCGCGGATGGGAGCAGGGGTTGCGCGCGCTGATGCGCGGTGAAGGCCTGCTGCGGCCCACGGACAAGGCCGACCATCCCGAACTGCGCCCGATTGCGCGCGACCTGCGGGCGCTGATCCAGGACATCCAGTCCGAACACCGCACGCGACAGGATGACCAGGCGCCGTGGGATCCCGATGCACTGCGCGCGATCCTCGACGGCGAGTTGCGCGGGCACGAGGTGATCGTGGTCTCCAATCGTGAGCCGTACCTGCACATGTACCACGGCGAGGAAATCGTGGTGCGCCAGCCGGCCAGCGGATTGGTGACCGCGATGGAGCCGATCATGCGCGCCTGTTCCGGCACCTGGGTGGCGCACGGCTCCGGCACTGCGGATCGCGACGTGGTGGATCGCCAAGACCGCGTCCAGGTGCCGGTGAACAACCCGTCGTACCAGATCCGCCGCGTGTGGCTCAATGCGCAGGAGGAGTCGGGTTATTACTACGGCTTCTCGAACGAAGGACTCTGGCCGCTCTGCCACAACGCGCACGTGCGTCCCACCTTCCGCGCCACCGACTGGGAGCAGTACGTGGCGGTCAACCGCCGGTTCGCCGAGGCGGTGGTGCACGAGGCCACTTCCAGCGACCCGATCGTGCTGGTGCAGGACTACCACCTGGCGCTGGCGCCGCGGCTGATCCGCGACATGCTGCCGAACGCCACCATCGTCACCTTCTGGCACATCCCGTGGCCGACGCCCGAGGCGTTCAGCATCTGCCCGTGGCGCGAAGAGCTGCTGGACGGCCTGCTGGGCAGCAGCATCCTCGGTTTCCACACGCAGAACCACTGCAACAACTTCGTGGACACCGTCGATCGCCTGCTCGAGGCCCGCGTTGACCGTGAGTCGTTCAGCGTGTCGTACCAGGGCGAGGCCACTGCGGTGAAGCGGTATCCGATCTCGGTGGACTGGCCGCCGCCGCCGGAGTTGCTGAACAAGTCGGTGGCACAGTGCCGACATGACGTGCGCCTGCATCACCACCTGCCCGAGAACCACCTCATCGGCGTCGGTGTCGATCGCCTCGACTACACCAAGGGCATCGAGGAGCGGCTGCGCGCGGTGCAACGGTTCCTCGAGATGCACCCGGAGTGGGTGGGTCGCTTCTCGTTCATCCAGATCGCCGCGCCGACCCGCTCCAGCATCGAGCACTACCAGGCCTACGAGTCCCGCGTGCGTGCGCTGGCCATGCGCATCAATACGCAGTTCTCGGCCGCCGAGCATCCGCCGATCATCCTGCACGCCGAGCATCACGAGCCGCGCGAGGTGTACGAATATTATCGCGCCGCCGAGGTCTGCTTCGTGAGCAGCTTGCACGACGGCATGAACCTGGTGGCCAAGGAGTTCATCGCCTCGCGCGATGACGAGCGCGGTGCGCTGGTGCTGAGCCAGTTCACCGGCGCGGCTCGCGAACTGCCCGAGGCGATCATCGTCAATCCGTACGACGCCGAGGAATGTGCCGAGGCGCTCTGGCAGGCGCTCACCATGCCCGAGACGGAGCAGCGTGCACGGATGCGGTTGATGCGCAGCCTGGTGCGCGAATTCAACGTCTATCGCTGGGCCGGACGCATGATGCTGGACGCGGCCAGCGTGCGGCGCCGCACCCGGCTCCTACGCCGCTTCGAGTTTCCGCTCGGCATGCAACAGCAACAGCAGCGCAAGCGACTGCGCACACCGAGACGGGTGCTGGTACAGCCGTGATGCTGACCGTGCACGACACGACGGCTCGACGCGACCTGCCAGCACCGTCGCACGAGTGGGCCTATTTCTTCGATCTGGACGGCACGCTGGTGGAGCTGGCCCCGCTGCCATCCGGCGTGCATGGCGACAGCGAACTGCGCCTGCTGATCAGCGCCCTCGCCACCGCCACCGGTGGCGCGGTGGCGGTGATCACCGGCCGCGCGATCGCCGACATCGACCGCATCTTTCCCGACATCCGGCTGCCGGTGGCGGGACAGCACGGCGTGGAGCGTCGCACGCACGGAGGTGACCTGCGCCGCCACCTCTTCCCGGTCGAGGCCCTCGACGATGCGCGGCGCGAGTTGCGTGCGCTGGTAATTCGCCATCCCGGCCTGCTGCTGGAGGACAAGGGGCTGTCGCTGGCGCTGCACTACCGGCAGGTGCCGCGCCTCGCCAGCTACGCCCATCGCGTGATGCGCCGGCTGCAGGCGCACATCGGTATCGCCTTCTGCGTGCAGCGCGGCAAGCGTGTCGTGGAGCTGAAACCGGCGGGCCGTGACAAGGGTGTCGCAATCCGGGAATTCATGGACGAAGTGCCGTTCGCCGGCCGGCGCCCGGTGTTCATCGGCGACGACGTGACCGATGAACATGGGTTCGAGGTCGTGAATGCCTACGGCGGGCTCTCGATCAAGGTCGGGCGCGGCCCCACCCGCGCGCGGAGGCAACTGGCCAGCGTGCGCGCGGTGCGCAGCTGGCTGGCCCAGGATACCGCCTTCCTCACCACCCACCGCCTCGGCGCGGAGACCGTCACGCAATGAACACGCTCGAACTTGGCCTCGTCGGCAACGGCACCATCAGTGCGCTCATCACCGCCGACGCCGAGATCACGTGGGCCTGCTTCCCGCGTTTCGATGGTGATCCAGCCTTCTGCTCGCTGCTTGGCAGCCGCACGGGCACCGAGGACACCGGATTCTTCGCCGTCGAGCTGCTGGGCATGGTGCGCCGCGAGCAGTACTACATCGAGAACACGCCGATCCTCGTCACCCGCATGTACGATGGGTCCAACGGTGCGATCGAGATCGTGGACTTCGCACCGCGCTTCGAGCAGTTCGCGCGCTTGTTCTGCCCGATGTCGCTGGTGCGCCGGATCACGCGCATCAGCGGCCATCCGCGCATCCGCCTGCGCCTCCGCCCGGCGTGCCAGTACGGACGCTATGCGGCCGAGCGCACCTACGGCAGCAATCACATTCGCTTCATCGGCGGCGACGTGGTGCTGCGCCTCACCACCGATGCCTCGCTGACCCCGATCCTCGAGGAGAACCCGTTCTTCGTCGAGGGCACGCTGACCATGATGCTGGGCCCCGACGAGACGGTGCACGAGGCCATCGGCGTGGTGGGCCGACGCTTCCTCGAGGAGACCACCGCCTGGTGGCGCGAGTGGGTGCGGGCACTGGCGATTCCCTTCGAGTGGCAGGACGAGGTGATCCGCTCGGCGATCGTCCTCAAGCTCAACGCGCACGAGGACACCGGTGCCATCGTGGCGGCGATGACCACCTCGATCCCCGAATCGTCCGGCAGTTCGCGTAACTGGGACTACCGCTTCTGCTGGATCCGCGACGCGTACTTCGTGGTGGATGCGCTCAACCGGCTCGGCGCCACCAACACCATGGAGCGCCACCTCGCGTACATCCTGAACGTGATCGCGAACGCCGAGAATGCCACGTTGCAGCCGCTGTATTCCATCAGCGGCAAGGCCGACGTGGCGGAGCGCACGGTGGCATCGTTGCCGGGCTATCGCGGCATGGGGCCGGTGCGGGTCGGCAACGAGGCGTACCTGCAGATCCAGCACGATGTGTACGGCTCGGCGATCCTCGCGGCCACGCACGTGTTCTTCGACCGGCGCCTGAACGAGCGCGGTGACGAGGCGCTCTTCCGTCGCCTGGAGGCGCTTGGCGAACAGGCCGCGAACCTCTTCGACAAGCCGGACGCGGGCATCTGGGAGCTGCGTGGCAGCACGCACGTGCACACCTTCTCGAGCCTGATGTGCTGGGCGGGATGCGACCGGCTGGCCCGGATCGCGAAGCAACTCGGGCTGCATGGTCGGCATGCGTTGTGGCGACAGACGGCGGCGCACATCCGGTCGGTGATCGACGCGCGCTGCTGGAACCCGGAGATGAACAGCTTCGTGGCCACGATGGAAGGTGACACGCTGGACGCGTCGCTGCTGCGCATGCACGACCTGGGTTTCGTGGAGGCGACTGATCCGCGCTTCATCGGCACCGTGCACGCCATCGAGCGCGACCTGCGCCGTGGCAACCATGTGTATCGCTACGTGATCGAGGACGACTTCGGCCATCCCGAAAACGCGTTCCTCGCCTGCACGTTCTGGTACATCAACGCACTGGCGGCCATCGGCCGCATCGCCGATGCGCGCGAGCTGTTCGGGCACGTGCTGGCGTGCCGGAATCGCCACGGGTTGCTGGCCGAGCACATCGATCCGGTCACCAACGAGCAGTGGGGCAACTTCGTGCAGACCTACAGCATGGTGGGCATCATCAGCTCGGCGCTGAGGCTCTCGGTGCCGTGGGAGAAGGCGTTCTGACGGCTGATGCGGGGCGGGGCGGGTGACGTCGGGGGTGTCGGCGGTGGTGAGCCGACGCGGGAACCTGGCGCGGGATCGGCGCTTTCGGTTGTCGTCCGCGCCCTCGATCCCACAGCCTCGGTCCCATGTTTCGTCCCCTGCTCCGGCTCCTCGCGACCACCCTGCTGGTGGCCTGCGGCGGCAGTGAGATCAGCGCCGGCAACGGCACCATCACGCTGCCGGGATCCAGCCAGGTGGCGACGGTGAACGTGACGCCGATCACGGCGCTGCTCACGGTGGGTGACACGTTGCGACTGCGTGCGGCGACGCTGGATGTGGGTGGTTCGCCGCTGTCGGGGCGGGTCGTGGCGTGGAGCACCGAATCGGCCACGATCGCCACCGTCTCGACCACCGGGCTAGTGACGGCGCGGGCGGCCGGGTCGATCCGGATCTCGGCGCTCAGCGAGGGGCGCACCGGGCAGGCCACGCTGACGATCACCGCGCCCTGACCGCCGCCGCGCGCGTTGACGCGTTCCGGCGAGTCGGGTTGACGGCGAGGGTTTACCGGTGAATGCTTGGCGACGCGTAGTGGGATTGGTCGCCTAAAGTCTCCTGCTGCCGTCACTGCGACATGCCGCCCCGCCGGCCCGGAGAATCTCATGCGTCAGACAGGTCCGCTCGTTTCGCTGCTTGGTGCGTGCATTCTGCTGGCACCGGACGCGCAGCTCGATGCGCAGGCGCCGGTACCCGCGGCTGACGTCCGCGGCGCGCTGGTCGGTCCGGTGAAGTTCGAGATCAGCCTCACCGACGGCGGCTACGCGACGGTGTTCGCGATTGGACGCGGCACACCCGGGAGCCCGATGGCGATCCTGGCGCCGAAGGAACCCGGTGCGCGCGAGACGCTGAAGCGGGACAAGTGGTACGCCGTGCGCGCGCTCCGTCCCGTCGAGCTGGTGCCGTTCGCCACGCTCGACAGCGCGCTGGTGGTCGTGTTCACATCGGCCGTGCAGCCGAACCTGGCCAGCTTCGCCGACGGGAACACGTGGGCGGCTGGACTCGCGCTGCCCGATTCGATCGCCAACACCGACGAGCGACTGACGGCGGTGCTAGCGGCGGAACTCTATCCGAATGGAGAGCCGCACCAGATCAGCATGAGCATGTCCTCGCTGACTGCGCCGCTCCGTGATGGTCGGCTGCCGCCGTGCCCCGGCGGCGCCGGCGAAATACGTGTGCCGTTCGTGATCCGGAGGGTAACGACCAGCGGCGGACGCTCGGCGGCGTCACGTGCGCCGGACCAGATGGAGATCCCGAATTCCCCCGTGCCACGCGCTCCGACCTGTGACCCGAACCGGAAGCCGGACGCGCCCGCCGACTCGGTGACCAAGAAGCCGTAGACCGTATGCGCTGGATGCGCTGGCGCCTGGCGAAATCACTGTCGTGGCGCCAACGCACCGTCAGCCGCATCCGCTCACATCGTCGCCGCCGTCGTCGCCGCGGCGGCCGCTACCGCGGCATACTGCGCCGTCGCATCGCTGCCCGTGAACGCCACCACGCCCAGGCCGAGCCCCTTCAGCTTGTTGTGCCAGAGCACCTCGCCGCTCTTGGGGTTCACGCAGAAGAGCTCACCGCTCGCACCCACCAGCAGCTGACCGTCCATCAGCGTGATGGTCAGGAACGACGCCGACGACTTCAACTTGGTGCGCCAGATTTCCTCGCCGGTGCGGGCGTCGATCGCGACGGCGTGACCACCGACGCCGATGTAGAGCGGCTGGAGCTTCGTGCGGGCCATGACGGGTTCCCTCGGATGAATGGCGACCTCTGTGTTCGTCACGAAAGGTATGCCGTTTCGGACCTCGTCTCGCCATCGCACCGCGGAACGCTGGGCGCCGCCCTGACAGGGCGATACGATTCGCGGCTGGCGCACGTCGCGCCACCCCACGCCATCCCGCCCTCTGGAGCACGGTGTCATGCTGCACCTCACCACGATCCCCGTCTCGCGCGCCCACCGCGCCCACCGCGCCCTGCTCGCGTCGCTGATCGCCATTGCCGCGGTCACGCCACTCCATGCCCAGGGACCGGGGAGCGTGCAGCAGCAGGCCTCCGGGCCGGTGATCACGGCCGCTGGCCCGTCTTTCATCGTCGAGGAGCCGACCTTCGCCACTCCCGCCCGCATGGAGATGAAGGCGCTGTTCGAGATCAACGTCGGCGGCCCGGACACGGTGAAGGTGAACGAGCAGATGGTCACGATGGCTCGCTTCTTCAACATCCACGCCCGCAATGGCGTGGCCGAGAGTCGCCTCAAGGCGGCGGCCGTGTTCCATGGTTCCGGCTGGACGGCACTGCTCTCCGACGCGGCGTTCGCCGCCCGATTCGGTGGCAAGCCCAACCCGAGCCGCGCGCTGGTGGAGGAACTGCTGCAGCACGGCGCACAGCTGGTGCTCTGCGGCCAGACCATGGGTGCCCGCAGCGTCAAGCGCGACGAATTGTTGCCCGGCGTGAAGGTCTCCACCTCGGCCATGACGGCGATGCTCACGCTGCAGAACGACGGCTACCGCTTCATTCCCTGGTGAGCGATCGCACGCCTGCGCCTCAGGCCGTGGTGGGGCGCAGGCCGGTCCAGAGTCGGTAGGCGATCACTCCGGCTGCCACCGTCGCCAGGCCAAGGCCCGCGAACCCCCACCCCGACGTGGCAAAGATGTAGAGCCAGCCCGTGAGTGCGATGATCGACGGCACGGGATAGAGCCACATGCGGAACGGGAAGTGAAAATCCTTCCGCCGCCGGAGCAGGTGCAGCGCCGCGATCTGTCCCACGAACTGGATCAGGATGCGTGACGTCAGCAGCGCCGAGATCACATCGCCGAGCGACAGGAAGCTGCCGAGAATCGAGAGGCCGCCCAGCACCAGCAGGGCCACGTGCGGGAACTGTCCGGTGGGGTGCAGCTTCGCGAAGACCCGGAAGAAGTCGCCTTCACTGGCCGCGGCCCACGCGATGCGGCTGTAGCCCAGCAGCAGCGCGAAGACGGAGGCGACGGCGGTCCACATCACCAGCACCGTCACCGCGCTGGCCGCGGCCGGCCCATACAGGCGCTGCATGAACTCCGTCACGATGAAGGTGGAGGTCATCGCCTCGCGCCACGGAATCACCGCCATCAGGCTCAGGTTCACCAGCGCGTACATCGTCGCCACCAGCACCACCGACCAGAGGATCGCGCGCGGAATCACCTTCTCCGGTTGCTTCACCTCACCGGCCACGTAGCAGATGTCGAAGTAGCCGCTGAAGTCGTACATCGCGATCAGCATCGCCGAGCCGAGTCCGGCCACGAAGCCGCGTGAGAACGTGAAGGCACCGGCGGGGAAGTCGAACACCTTCGCCGCATCGAAGTGCGTCAGCCCGCTGACGATCACCACCAGCACGGTCAGCAGCATGCCGAGCCAGAGCACGACGGTGAGCTTGCCGATGGACTCGATGCGACGGTAGAGCAGCGCGATGACGAGCAGGCCGACCACGGTGCTGATCACCCGCGCCCCGGTGCCGCCCATGGTCGGCCAGAAGTAGCCGGCGTACTGCGCGAAGCCGATGTATCCCGACGCGATCTCGAGCGGGGCACTGAGGATGAACTGCCAGATGAACAGGAACGGCAGCACGCCGCCCAGCGCGGTGCCGCGAAAGGCCTGGCGCAGGTAGACGTAGGTGCCACCGGTGCCGGGCATGGCGGCCGAGAGTTCGCTCCACACCAGGCCATCGCTGAGGGCCAGCACGGCGCCCAGCACCCAGCCCAGCATGCACTGTGGTCCCCCCATCGCCGCGATGATCAGCGGAATCGTGATGAACGGGCCGGCGCCGACCATGTTGCTCATGTTCAGCGCGATCGCCTGCACCTGTCCCAGGCTGCGCACCAGGCCGCGCGGTTCGGTCATCGTCCGAGGCGTCGCGGCACGACGGTGGAGTGGGTCACGGGCCGGGATGTGTGGAGGTGCGCCATGGGTGTGCAGGCCGGGTGACGCGCATGCTAATCGGCGGCCTGCCCGAACGGCCGGGCATTCGCGCCGCGACCTCCGGTATCTTCCTGCCGGTGCCGCCACGCGGCGACACCGGTTTGCGACGCAGCCTCCTACGGACCCACCCCGCCTGTGATGGATTCCGAACAGCGACTCAGCGATGCCGATGTCTCGCTCGTACTGCGTCGCGCCGGTGAGATGACGGCTGCGCAGGGCCTGACGGTGGCGCAGGTGCAGGAGATCGCGCGCGACGTGGGCCTCGAGCCCGACGCGGTGCAGCGCGCGCTCGCCGAATCGGCCAGCGGCGCCCTGCGACCGGCGGCCATGCAGCGCAGCCTCGGCGTTCCGGTCGGCGTCAACAAGGACGTGATGCTGCCCGGTGTGCTCAGCGACGAAGGCTGGGACGTGCTGGTGAGCGTGCTGCGCGCCACCTTCAACGCGCACGGCAAGGAGACGCGGAGCGGCTCGGTGCGCGAATGGCGCAACGGGCGGTTGCGCGTGGCCGTGGAACCGGCGGCCGGCGGTCAGCGGCTGCGCATGTCCACGCTCAAGGAAGGCGCGCTGACCGCGCCGATGATCGGCAGCGTGTCGGGTGTGGTCTATTCCGCCTCGCTGGTGGCCGCCTCGACGTCGAAGCCGGCGTTGCTGATGCTGGCTGCGGTTCCGGCGATGCTCGCCGCTGCCTGCGCGGCCTGGCCCTTCCTCACGCTGCCGCGCTGGGCACGGGCTCGCAGCACGCAGTTCGATGCCATCGCGCGTGAGGCGATGGCGCTGGTGAACACCGCGCCCGCGCTACCGGCTGCGCGTGTGACGCCGCTGCGACTCAGCGACTCCTGATCACGCCAACCTCGAATCCCCCGCTGCGGTGTGCACGTGCGCCGCGAAACTCCGGTGTGGCGTACGACTGGTTGTAGGCGACGTAGAGGGCACGTGACCGGTACACCAGCCCGACCTGCTGCCGGTAGACCAGACGGTGTAGGTCCGACGCACCGATCACATACGGGCTCGATCGATTGAACATGCCTCCCTGCAGCGTGGCATCGTAGCCCACTACCTGCACCTGCGGTTTCGCGTAGAGGTACAGCGCACGCTGCGGGGTGGCCCCTGCACTGAACGGCTCGTCCACACGCCCCAGCATCACGGTCGGTCCGCCGCCGACGGCGATGTTGTACGTGCCCACGCGCGCAATGCCGCTGCCGCTGATCAGCAGGGTGCGACCCACGCGATACAACTCGCGCTCCACGCCCGCCTCGTAGTTCAGGATCAGGTCATTGTGAATCTGGTTGCCCCAGCCCTGCGGGATGGTGTTGCCGGTGCGTCGATGAATGAACGTCTGGATTTCCCTGCCACCCGCCGCCGGACCGATGATGCCGAGATTCAGCGACGAGCTGACCCGCTGACGGCGCAGCGTGTCGGTCGCGATGGCCTGGATGCGCACCTGCTTGGTGCCGGCGTAGGGATGGTCGCCAGCCAGGATCTGCGGCGCCTTGAGATCGCTGGCCGTGTAGCCGTCGTCCTCCAGGACCACGCTGTGCCGCGACAGGGTGCCGCGCGGCGCCAGCAGCACACGCATCAGCGGCAGCCGGCCCAACTTCGGCGACGTCACCTCCAGCAGGATGCCCTGCGTGAAGTAGCGGTCGGTCGCGGTGAAGAAATCGTTGTCGTACACCAGGCGCCAGGACGAAGTGGCCGGCAGGTCGCGCTCGATTCCAGTGGTGCCGATGGCCTGCGCCGCCAGCGAGTTGGCGGCCAACAGACCGAACAACGGCAGTATGCGTCTCATGTGTAACGTACGCTGCAGCGTCAGCAGCGGATCTCCACGTGCGCACGTTTGTGGGCTGCGGTGCTCTGGTCGTGCCGCCGATCCCGGTGCATGCTCCACGAAGCCGTTCGACGCACCCTCACGTCGGATCGCGGTGCTGCTGTTGACGACGTGACCCCGGAGCCCCTTCGCATGACGCGTGACGAAGCCCTGCAGACGGTCCGCCGCCACTATCCCGACGCCGAGACCACCAACCGCGCCACCGAGGCGATGCTGGACTTCTTCCAGCGTGAGCTGCAGCTCTCGCCACAGCAGCTGCTGCTGGCCGACTCGCTCTGCAGCGACGAGGTGAACAGCCTCGAATACCCCGAGCGCGCATTCGACATGGTCGGCCCGTTCCGCATGGGTGGGCTGAACGGCTTCCCGCACGCCGGCATCACCGGAATGGGTGCCTTCGCCGCCCACGTGCCCGACGGTGGTGCAGTGGTGATCTATCACGCGCCGCACATCGGGTGCTCGGCCAATGGCACGCTGGGCGAGATCAACCGCATCGGGCAGTCGAAGGCGTCGGGCTGCTGTGGTGCGGCGCGCGCGGCATTGACCAAGCTGCAGGCGGGTTCATTGCGCGAAGGTGCACCGTCGGACCTCGACTACCAGCAGGGCACCATCGAGCAGCTGTTCCTCGCGCACGCGGAACGCATCCTCGACGCCGCATCACCGCTCAAGGAAGCCACCGAGGTGATGGCCGAGGCGATCATCGCGCGCGTGGACCTGCTGGCGGCGCGCACCACCTTTCCCGCGCGGTACGTGCTGCTCTACGGCGCGATCCTGATCAACGGTGACCCGGAGATGGGGTCGTTCTCGGCGGCGCGTCGGCTCACGCTGACCGAAGTGGCGACCGGCAAGACCACCGACTGCCTGTCGCTGCTCTTCAAGGACTGAGCGACGCCCGTCGCGGTGGCGCGGTGCATTGCGGCAGGGTAGCGTCCCACCTCCGATGCGACCCACCATCACTCCGTGCCCATGAACCGGCTCGACGCAGACGTGATCGTCGTCGGTGCCGGTCTCGCCGGCCTGGTGGCCGCCGCCGAGGCGGCCGATGCCGGACGGTCGGTGCTGCTGCTGGACCAGGAGGGAGAGCAGAACCTCGGCGGGCAGGCCTTCTGGTCGCTGGGTGGATTGTTCTTCGTCGACTCGCCGGAGCAGCGCCGTCTCGGCATCCGAGACACACACGCGCTGGCCATACGTGACTGGACGGTGACCGCCGGTTTCGATCGCGATGACGATCACTGGCCGCGACAGTGGGCGGAGGCCTACGTGGACTTCGCCGCCGGCGAGAAACGTGCGTGGCTGCATGCGCAGGGCATGCGATGGTTTCCTGCCGTCGGTTGGGCCGAACGCGGCGCAGCCGGCGCCAGCGCACCAGGCAACAGCGTGCCGCGCTTCCACGTGACGTGGGGCACCGGCCCCGGCGTGCTGGAGCCGTTCATCCGCCGCGTACGTGCACATCAGCAGGAGGGGCGCATCACCTTCCGCTTCCGACATCGAGTGCGCGGACTGCTGCTCACCGGCGGTACGGTGCATGGTGTGCACGGCGACGTCCTCGCGCCGACGTCGGTGGCGCGCGGTGTGAGCAGCACGCGTGAGGTGACCGGTGACTTCACGCTCGGCGCGACGACGGTGATCGTGACGTCGGGTGGCATCGGTGGCAATCACGAGCTGGTGCGGCAGCACTGGCCGGTGCAGCGGCTGGGCGCGCCGCCGGCGTTCATGCTCTCCGGGGTGCCCGAACATGTGGACGGCCTGCTGCAGGCGCAGGTGGCGAGTGACGGGGCGAGGCTGATCAATCCCGATCGCATGTGGCACTACACCGAAGGCGTGCGCAACTGGGATCCGATCTGGCCACGGCATGGCATCCGCATCCTGCCGGGACCGAGCAGCCTGTGGCTCGACCCCGATGGCCGACGGCTACCGTTCCCCAACATCCCCGGCGCCGACACGCTCGGCACGCTGCAGCACATCACCACCCACGACTTTCCGTACACCTGGTTCCTGCTCAACCGCGCGATCATCAAGAAGGAGTTCGCGCTCTCGGGCAGCGAGCAGAACCCCGATCTCACCAGCAAGAGCATCCGGCTCACGATGCGCCGCATCGGCAAGGCGGTGCAGGCTCCGGTGCAGGCGTTCATGGATCGCGGCGAGGACTTCGTGGTGCGCGACACGCTGCGTGAACTGGTGGCCGGCATGAACGCACTGGCCGGTGACCAGCGCCTCGATCACGATGCGGTGCTGGGTGTGGTGCAGGACCGGGATGCGCAGGTGCACAACTCCGCAGGAAAGGATCCGCAGCTGGCGATCGTGCGCAGTGCGCGCAGCATCCTCAGCGAACGGCTGATCCGCATCGCCAGGCCGGCGCCGATCCTCGATGCGCAGGATGGTCCGCTGGTCGCGGTGCGGCTCAACGTGGTCACGCGCAAGTCGCTCGGTGGCCTGGAGACGGATCTCTCGTCCCGCGTGCTGGGGCACGACGGCGCCCCGATCCCCGGCCTCTACGCCGCGGGCGAAGTGGCGGGGTTCGGCGGTGGCGGCGTGCACGGCTACCGCTCGCTGGAAGGCACGTTCCTCGGCGGATGCATCTTCAGCGGGCGTGCTGCGGGCCGCGCGGCGGGGCAAGTCAGCGGATAGCGGGCATCCGATCGGCGCCACGCGGCAGCGCGAGCGTGAACGTGCTGCCTTCACCGGGCAGGCTCTCCAGTGTCAGGTCGCCACCCATGCCGCGCGCCAGGTCACGGCTGATGGCGAGGCCCAGCCCGGCCCCTTCGTGCGTGCGGGTGAGGCTGGCGTTCACCTGCACGAAGGGCTCGAAGACCCGCTCCTGTTCCGTGCCGGCGATGCCGATGCCGCTGTCGCGCACCTTCACCAGCACCCAGTCGGCGCACGCGTCACACGCCACGTCCACCGTACCGCCGGGCTCCGTGAACTTGATCGCGTTCGACAGCAGGTTGAGCAGCACCTGCCGCGTCTTCTCGTGGTCGGCGCGTGCGATCAGTGGCGTGTCGCCGCAGTGGTCGTGGTGGAAGCGCAGCGCCTTGGCCGCCAGCTGCGGCGCGATCAGCGGCTCCACCGATGCCACCAGCGTGGCCAGCGGCACGTCCTCGACGTCGTAGTGCACCGTGCCGGTCTCGATGCGCGCGTAGTTGAGGATCTCGTTCACCAGGCGCAGCAGGTGACGCTGGCTGACGCGGATGCGTCGCAGGTCCTCCTCCTGCGCCGGTGACACGGGCCCGCGCACACCGATCTCCATCAACTCCGCATACCCGCCGATGGCGTTCAGCGGCGTGCGCAGTTCGTGGCTCATCGCGGCCAGGAACTCGGCCTTGCCACGATTGGCCGACTCGGCGTCACGGCGCGCGGCCTCGGCTTCGTTGCGCGCGGCTTCGCTCTCCGAGAGCAGGCGCTCGATGTCGCGGCGCGCCGCCTCGGCGTCGAGGGTACGCACCGCGAGCTCGATCGCCACCTCGTGCAGGTCGGTGTTGGTTCGCTCCAGCTCCTCCTGATGACCGGCCAGGTCGGCCAGCTGGTGCCCATGTTCATCGTCGGCGCGCCGCTGCGCCTGCACGCGGTCGGTGACGTCGTTGCCGTGGCAGAGCACGCGCCGCGTGACACCATCGTCGTCGGACAGCGGGATATAGTTCAGGTCGAGCAGGCGAACCGACGGAACGTCGTCCGCCTTCGCGAGCAACGAAAACGGCAGTTCGCGATCCGACTGTGGCTCGCCGGTGTCGACGACGGTCGCGATGCGCTGCCGGAACATCTCGGCGGTCGCATCCTGGAATACCTCACCGATTGGCCGCCCGATCAGCTCCTCCTCGCCAACCAGCATGCGGTACGCGGCATTGGCCATCTCTACACTGCATTCCGGCGTCCGCACCACCAACAGGAACGAGGGCGACTGGCGGAAGATCTGCTCCAGCAAGGCAATGCGAACATCGTCGTGAACTGCAATACTCATCACCGGCTCCATCGGACTCTCCGGCTGCGTGCTGAACGGAATGGCGCATCACACCACACGTCGGCGACCAGGTGATACGGCCGACTCCGGTGTGTGCACGGCGATTCCCCTCTTCGTCAGGGTGTCGACACCCCAAGCAATGCCCGTGCCCGCAAGCTGATCACGAAATATCAGAACGGTCCCGCGCCTGATCGAACGGTCTCGGTGTGTGGTGGTGTTTGCTTGACGGTGACACAAGCCCGGAGGCGTCTCCTGGGTGAAGCGGGGTGTCCTGCAGCGGTAGTTTTCCGCACCAACCCCCCGTGCCTGCGCCGCACCTGCACCGTTGACCCGCCACCATGTCGATCGACAGTCACGCCCTCAGCGGCATCCTGGAGTTCCTGCGCGCCGCCGAGGCGCTCAAGGTCACCACGCGCAGCGGCTACACCTCGGACGGACGCCGGGAGAGCGTCGCCGCGCACACCTGGCGCGTCTGCCTGCTGGCAATGACGCTCGCGCCGTCGCAGCCGGCACTGGACGTCGGGCGCCTGCTGCGCATCTGCATCGTGCACGACCTCGGCGAAGCCATCGGTGGCGACATCCCGGCGCCGGAGCAGGCTCGCCGCGTCGCGCGTGGCGAGACGGGCAAGGCCGAGGCGGAACGCGCGGACCTGCTCACCCTCATCGCGCCCCTTCCGGCATCACTGCACGACGAGATCCTCGCGCTCTGGGACGAGTACGAGGCGGCGCAGACTCCGGAGGCGCAATTCGCCAAGGCGGTGGACAAGCTGGAGACCATCCTCCAGCACACGCAGGGCGCCAACCCGCCGGACTTCGACTACCGCTTCAACATCGGCTACGGGCGGGCCTACACCGAACGTCCCGAGGTCGTCGCCGAGCTGCGCGCGATCCTCGACGCGGAGACGGAGCGGCGGGCGGTGCTGGCCGAAGATGCGTTGCTCTGAGGGGCTGTGCGGCGCCGCTCAACCGCCGCCGTGTGTCCCGCCCACCTCGTCGTTCCAGCGCAGGATGCCACCGGCCAGCGACGACACGCGCGTGAAGCCGGCCGCCTGCAGCTGACGCGCCGCGTCCGCACTGCGCTTGCCGCTGCGGCAGTGCACCACGATGTCGCGCGATGAATCCAGTGACGTGATGCTCTGGCCCAATGTGCCCAGCGGAATCAGGCGCGCGCCCTCGATGCGTTCCACCGCCGCCTCGCTCGGCTCGCGCACATCGATCAGGTCGAAGTCGTCGCCTCGCTCGAATCGCGCCGCCAATTCGGTGGGGGTGATCTCGCGCACGTCGTTCGCATCCGGCGCGGCGAGGGGCGGCGTGCCGCAGAACTGGTCGTAGTCGATCAGCGCCGTGATGGTGCGTGTGCCGCAGGCCGGGCAGGTGGGATCCCGATCGATCTGCACCGTGTGCGAACGCATCGAGAGCGTATCCATCATCAGCAGGCGGCCGGCCAGCGTGTCACCGATGCCGATGATCAGCTTGATCGCTTCCAGTGCCTGGATGGTCCCGATCAGGCCGGGGAGCACACCCAGCACGCCGCCTTCGGCGCAGTTCGGCACCGCACCCGGCGGCGGTGGCTCGGGAAAGAGGCAGCGGTAACATGGGCCGTCGGCGGTCGCGAACACCGAGGCCTGCCCATCGAACTGGAACACCGAGCCGTGCACGTTCGGCTTGCCCAGCAGCACGCAGGCATCGTTCACCAGGTAGCGCGTGGCGAAGTTGTCGGTGCCATCGATCACGATGTCGTACCGGCGGATGATGTCGAGTGCGTTGGCTGACGTGAGCCATGCCGGATGCAGTTCGACGGCGACGTGCGGATTGACGTCGTGGAGTCGGTCGCGCGCCGACTCCAGCTTGGGCCGTCCCACATCGCGCGTGCCGTGCAGCAGTTGCCGCTGCAGGTTGGTGACGTCCACCACGTCGTTGTCCACCAGCCCCAGCGTGCCCACGCCGGCCGCCGCGAGATAGAGCGCAGTCGGTGAGCCAAGGCCGCCGGCCCCCACGATCAGCACCCGGGCGGCCTTCAGCTTCCGTTGTCCCTCGACGCCAACGGACTGGAGCGTGAGATGGCGCGCGTAACGCTGCCGCTCGTCGGTGGTGAGGAGCGGCAGCTCGGTCGCGACGGTCGCGGCAGCATGGTCGACTGGGGGCACGATGATTTCCGGAAGGAATGGGAGTCAAACGCTGGTCAGTCGAAGCCCCGGGCGCAATCGTGGCGGTTCCGCGTCCACTTCTCAATGTTGTGCACACCTTGTTCCCGTGGAGACATCGATGCCTGGCGTTCGAGTACTGGTTGGGACGCGCAAGGGCGCGTTCATCCTGACGTCCGACGAAGCGCGGCAGGAATGGAAGGTGGACGGCCCGCATTTTCCGGGCTGGGAGATGTATCACATCAAGGGGTCGCCGGTGGATCCCGATCGCATTTACGCGTCGCAGTCCAGCGGCTGGTTCGGGCAGGTGATCCAGCGCTCCGACGACGGTGGCAAGACCTGGACGGCCCTCGACAACAAGTTCACCTACGACGGCATTCCCGGCACGCACATGTGGTACGACGGCACGCCGCATCCGTGGGAGTTCAAGCGCATCTGGCACCTCGAGCCGTCGCTCACGGAACGCGACACGCTGTTCGCGGGCGCCGAGGATGCGGCGCTGTTCAAGTCCACCGATGGCGGGGCGAGCTGGCGCGAACTGTCCGGCCTGCGTGAACACGGCACCGGTCCGCAGTGGCAACCCGGCGCCGGCGGCCTGTGCCTGCACACCATCGTCATCGATCCCACCAATGCCGATCGGATGTACGTGGCCATCTCGGCCGCCGGCGCCTTCCGCACCGATGACGGCGGCGAGAGCTGGACACCGATCAACAAGGGACTGCGCTCCGGCGAGATCCCCGACCAAGACGCCGAAGTGGGCCACTGCGTGCACCGGATCGCGCTGCACAAGTCGCAGCCCGACCGGCTGTTCATGCAGAAGCACTGGGATGTGATGCGCAGCGAAAACGCCGGCGACCAGTGGACCGAGGTCAGTGGCAACCTGCCCACCGACTTCGGCTTCCCGATCGAGGTGCATGCGCACGAGCCGGAGACGATCTACGTGGTGCCGATCACCAGTGACGCGCACCACTTCCCGCCCGAGGGCAAGCTGCGCGTGTACCGCAGCCGCACCGGCGGCAACGAGTGGGAGGCGCTGGGTGACGGCCTGCCGCAGCAGGACTGCTACGTGAACGTGCTGCGTGATGCGATGGCCGTCGACACGATGCCGTCGTGCGGCGTGTACTTCGGCACCACCGGCGGGCAGGTGTACGTGTCGAGCGACTCGGGTGACCACTGGATGCCGATCGTGCACGACCTGCCGGCGGTGCTCTCGGTGGAAGTGCAGACGCTGGCATGACGGCCACCGCGGTACGCGTGGTGCTGCCGTCGCCGCTGCGGGTGCTGGCGCAGGTCGGCGCTGAAATCCAGGTGGAGGTGGCGGGCGAGGTGACGCAGCGCACGGTGGTGGATGCGATCGAGCTGCGGTATCCGATGTTGCAGGGCACGATCCGCGATCACGTGAGCAAGCAGCGGCGCGCCTTCGTGCGCTTCTTCGCCTGCCAGCGCGACCTGTCGCACGAGGCGCTGGACCAGCCGTTGCCCGCCAGCGTGGCGGCGGGCGATGAGCCCTTGCTCATCGTGGGGGCGATGGCCGGGGGTTGATCGTGCGTGTACTGCGACGGACCGGCGGTCTCAGTATTTCACCGGATACTGAATGACCGCCGATCCGCCGATGTTCTATGCATGACTCCAGCCGACGTTCTTCCCTTCCAGCGCGCCGGGGGCCGGCCGCCCGCCCAGACCTCTTCGCGCGACGGCGGAGACGACCCCACGCCGGGGACGGGTACGGGCATCGTGATGATGAACCTCGGCGGGCCGAAGACGCTCGACGAGGTCGAACCGTTCCTGCTGCGGCTGTTCGCGGATCGCGAAATCATCCAGCTGCCGTTCCAGGATTATCTCGGCCGATTCATTGCCACCCGCCGCGCGCCGAAGGTGCGCCGGTTGTACGACGGCATCGGTGGCGGCTCGCCGATCCTGTCGTGGACCGAGGCGCAGGGCCGCGCGATGTGCGAGCGGCTGGACCAGCTGTCGCCCGAGACGGCGCCGCATCGTTTCTACGTCGCCTTCCGCTACACCACGCCATTCGCGGACGATGCGGTGAAGGCCATGAAGGCCGATGGCATCACGCGCGCGATCGCCTTCACGCAGTATCCGCAGTGGTCATGCTCCACCACCGGCTCCAGCCTCAACGACCTGTGGCGCTCACTGAAGCGCACGGGGCTCGAGGATGCGTTCACGTGGAGCATCATCGACCGCTGGGGTGAACACGAAGGCTTCATCCGCGCCATGGCGAGCACGGTGGAGGATGGCCTGAAGCAGTATCCCGCCGACGAGCGGGACGACGTGCTGGTGATGTTCAGCGCCCACTCGCTGCCGCTGTCGGTGATCGATCGCGGTGACGCCTATCCGTCGGAGATCGCCGCGTCGATGAGCCGCGTGGTCGAGGCGGGGGGGCTGCGCAACCCGTACATGCTCACCTTCCAGTCGGAGGTGGGACCGATCCGCTGGCTGGGCCCGAGCACCGAGGTGGCCATCCGTCAGCTGGCCGAGCGTGGCCAGAAGAACATGCTGGTGGTGCCGATCGCCTTCACCAGCGATCACATCGAGACGCTGTCGGAAATCGACATCGAGTACGGTGAGCTGGCGCACTCCCTCGGCATGCAGGGCTTCCGTCGTTCGCCGGCGCTCAACGCGCGTCCTGACTTCCTCGATGCGCTGGCGGACATCGTCCACGGACACATCGCGGCCGGCCGGCCGTGGAGCGGCCAGTACCGGCAGAAGTGCCAGGGCTGCACCAACACCCAGTGTCGCGGCGTGCCGAGTCGCGTGGTGGCGGATGCGGAGTGTGCGGTGCCGCTGGAGTCGGTCGCGAGAGGCTGACGTGTTTCTCCTGCCCGTGCAGATGGTCGGCTGCTCCCACGAGACGAGCGCCGCGGATGTGGTGGGACGTCTGCGCATGCCCGCCATCATGGTGGACGCCTGCCTGGCGCAGCTGCGCGCGCAGGGCGTGCCCGCGGTGTTGCTGAGCACCTGCCATCGCACGGAGCTGTACTGGTGGGGCGAGGATGACCTGTCACCCTGGTTCGAGGCACAGGTGGTGTCGCGTGGCGGCGGGGCGGTGGAGCTGGAGCGCCGGGAAGCCGACCTGGCGGTCCGCCACCTCTTCAGCGTCACCGCCGGCATGCGGTCGGCGCGCTTCGGTGAACCGGAGATCATGCGACAGGTGCGAACCGCGTGGATGGCGGCGCAACTGGCCGGCACCACCAGCACCCTGCTCGACACGGTGTTCCGTCGGGCGCTGGAAGCGGCGCGCCACATCCGCGTCGCGATCGGCTCCGACGCCGACCCGTCACTCGGTGCGCGGGTGCGCGACGCGTTGCAGGCCCGGTTCGCCGATGCAGGCAGCGCCACGTCGCAGCCGCGCGAGGTGCTGATCGTCGGTGCCGGCGACGCGGCGCGCGGTGTGGTCGAGACGCTGGTGCAGCCGGCGCTGCGTGCCGGGATGCGGGTCGCGATCACCTCGCGCTCCGACACCAGCGCTGCGCGCCTGGCGGCGACGGCCGGCGCCATCGTGGTGCCATGGGCCGATCGCGACGAGGCGATCCGCAGTGCCGACGCGGTGGTGTTCGCGGTTCAGGCCAGCACGCCGCTGATCGACGGCTCGCTGGCGCAGACCCTGGTGGACGGCTGCGCCTCGCGCGCGTTCTGGATCGACCTCGGTGTGCCCGCCAACGTGGACGCGACCGCATTGCCGGCGCAGGTGGACTGCGTCGGCATCGACCTGCTGGCACCACAGTCGCGACGCGACCTGGCCCGAGACCGGCGTGCCAACGGCGCCTTGCAGCGCGAACTGGCCCGGTTCGCCGGCGACATGCAGCGCCGCCGCATCGGCGCGCGGATCACCGTGCTCGAGGCACGGGCGGCCACGGTGGCTCGCGCGGCACTGGCCGCCAGCACCAGCCCGTCCGGTAGTGACGATTCCGCCGACGCCGTGGCGCGGCAGGTGACCCGGCTCCTGCTGCGGGAAATCGCGGAGCTGTCAGCCTAGGCTGGCGGGCACGCCCGCGTAAACGGGCCGCCCAAAGACGGACACGCCCACTACGGGCGCAATCTTATTGTCGAGCTCGTTAGCGAACCCGACCGCACGGCGTCCTACCTGCCGGGGTCGCTGGCTGGACGCGTACCAGCGCGTCACGGATCGCCGCCCCCCTATGCCGTGCGCAGCTCCGGACCGGGTCGTGACGCCCCCCCGAAATCCGATCCGGAGCGACCGGCGTAGATGAGATCGGTTGGCCTCCACTCCGGAGGCCGATCCTACCGTCACGGCTCCGGCCGGCCGCCGCCCCTCTCGCGGCGCGTTCACCCGGACCCATCTGCACTGGAGATCAACCGATGAAGGTTCGTATCCTGACGCTCGGCGCCGCCCTGGTCGCCGCCCAGTCCCCCCTGCAGGCCCAGATCATCTCGTCGACCACCGCCCAGGTGTCTTCCACCACCCAGGCCACCGAACGCCGCCTGCAGCTCGAGGCACAGGCCGAAGCGGCCGCATCGGCTCGCGCCGCCCGCACGCCGGAGCAGCGCGAGGCCGGCCAGGCTCGCCGCGCTGAACGCGCCGCCACGGTGACCGCCGCCGAGGTCCAGTTCCGCTCCGACCTGCGCACCTACCAGAACGGCCTGCGCGACAAGGCCGCCGACCTGCAGGCGCAGGTGAAGGCCGGCGCCATGACCTCAGCCGAGATGGCCGCTGAGCTGAAGGCGTACCGCGAGGCCAACCGTCCGAAGAACCCGGCCGCATCGATGGAGACGTCGGCGGCGGGGAGCGCGTCCGGCAGCGCGTCGGGCAACTCGTCCAGCAACACCGCGGGTTCTGCGTCGAGCAACACCTCGGGTACCGCGTCGAACAACGCCTCGGGGAACGCCGCCGGCAGCGCGATGGCGGAAGGCAGCGCCCGTGGCTCGGCAATGACCCGCAAGCCGGCCGTCAACGCGCAGGGCAACGCCTCGGCCAGCAGCACCACCTCGGCCAGCGCCAACCGGTCGGGCGTGAGCGCGCAGGGCAGCACGCAGGTCTCCGGCAGTGCGTCGGCCGGCACCACCAAGCCTGCCCCGGCCGCAGCGCCGGCACCGGCGTCGGACAAGCCGGCCAGCGCACCGGCGTCCAAGCCGGTCAAGCAGTAACGCCGCGCCGAGCCGCGCCCACGCGCGATCGACAAGGAGCCTCCGATGTTTCCTCATCTTCGCGCGGCCATCCTCGACGCCAGGTCATCGGCGTCGGGGATGGGATCGGCGCCTGCACCACACGTCGCTGTCCTGCTGATCACCCTGTTCGTCGCCGCACCGCTGGCAGCGCAGTCACGACCGGCACGTCCCGAATCAGCAAGTTCGCGCGCCACTGACAGCCTGATCGCCGAGATCATGGCCGACACGCTGCCGGAGGTGACGTCGGTGCGACGCACGGCGCCGACCTTTCGGCAGTCGATCACGATGCGGCCGGTGTCACGGCGCTACCGCGTGGGCGAGATCGACGCGGCGGAGCAGGGCATGTACACCAGCTACGTGAGCCGCTTCCGGCGCGCCACGCTGCGCATGGACATCACGCCGGTCAGTTACCGCGGCGACACCTCCACCACCGCCGCGCGCCCGCAGGTCAGCTTCGGCGGCGCGACACCGATCAGCGGGCGTCTCGACCTGGTGCTGCGGTCGGCCGACACGTTGCGCGTGTTCACGCAGTCGGCCTCGATGCCGGGCATGCTCGATGCCGCCGACGTGCAGGCGCTCGGTGCCGTCGGCACCAGCACCATCGACCTCGATGCCGCCGCCCTCGGTGTGGCGGCGCGCACCGGCATTCGCTACGCAGTGTCGCAGCCGCTCGGCAGCGGCGGTGTGTCGCTCTCGTTCCGCGGCGGGGTGGAGTACGAGCCGAAGCCCACCGGCACCTCGGTGGTGAGTTGGCGCGGGACGACGCTGCGCGGTGGAGTGGGCGTCAGCAAGGCGACGGCCAGCACCATCATCGGCAGCGGGGTGGAAGTGACGCAGAGTGTCACCGACTCGCTCGGCGGACGCAACCAGTTCCCGGGCGGCGGCTCGCTGACGGTGGACGCGCGACTGCTGCACTTCGCCGGTGCCGAGGGGCGCGGGCTGGTGGCGCTGAACGGATTCTTCGCGCGACCACTGGCCATCCAGCGACCGGATGTCGCCACACGACGCATCCCGATCGGTGACTTCATGGGTGCCACGGCATCGTTCGCGATTCCGGTGTCGGCGTGGTCGCTGCTGCCGACGTTCAGCGTGCTGCGCGAGTCGAGCAGCTTCACCGACACCGCCAACGGCGTGCGCACCACGCGCGATGCGAGCGGTACCACCGGCAGCGCCAGCCTCGGACTGCAGGTGCCGATCGGCCGGCACCTCACCATCACGCCGGAAGGTGGTGCCGCGTTCGGCACGCTCGGTCAGACCACGTCCACCCGCAGCACGTTCCAGAATCGTCGATCGGCGTTCAGTGACCCGATCCGCGGCAACTGGTTCTCGCTCGAGATCTCGATCAGGTCCTGACGCGACGGCGTCGTTCCGCTGTCGCCGCGTGGGTGGCGGCGGCAGCGGGAATCCACACCGACACCTGCCCGGCGGTGCAGGTGAACGCGGCGCAGCCCTCGGCATCGGTCTCGATGGTGCCGTCCACGTGGCCGGTGATGTCGCGATAGCGCGCGTTGGGCATGCCGATGCGCATCACCTTCTCGCCGGCCTCGCGGTTGCTCATCAGCACTGCCACGCCGCCGGGATGCGCGGCATCGCCGGCGCGTGTCCACCCGATGCAGTGCGGGTCGTCGAAATAATCCTGCTGCTCACCCCAGGCGTGATGCTGGCGTGCGGCGAGGAAGCGGTCCACCAGGAACTGGTGTGCCGCCAGCTGGATGTCGTAGGTGTCACCGTCGTTGCCGCTGTCGGTGTACTCGGCGCCGAAGTAATCGGCGTGGAAGATGCACGGATACCCATCGCGCCGGAGCAGGATCAGGGCGTACGCCAGCGGCTTGAACCACGGCTCCACCACGCTCTCCAGCGCCTGCAGCGGCTGCGAGTCGTGGTTCTCCACCAGCGTCACGGCCAGCGCCGGCTCGCGCTGCACCAGCGTGCTCTCGAACAGCAGTCGCAGGTCGTAGTCGGGCCCCGCCACGCTGGCCATGTGGAAGTTGTGGTGCAGCGGTGCGTCGAACAGCGAGATCGTGCGCTCGGTGATGGTCAGGAACTGCTGCAGCGTCTCCACGTCGTACGACCAGTACTCGCCCACCGCGAACAGCGGACGGTTGGTCCGTGCGCTGACTGCGGCCAGCCAGTCGCGGAAGAAGCCCGCTTCCACATGCTTGACGGCGTCGAAGCGGAAGCCGTCCACGCCGGTGGTGTTGACGAACCATTCGCCCCAGTACTCCAGCTCCCCGCGCACTTCCGGATGCTGCGTGTCGATGTCGCAGCCCATCAGGAAGTCGTAGTTCCCCTTCTCGTCGTCCACGTTGGTGTCGAACTGCTTGTCGCGGAACAGAAACACCTTGGTGCCGGTGCCATCGTCCTGGTCGACGGCCGTGAAGTGGTGCCAGTGCCACTCCATGCTCGAATGCTTGCCGGCACGGCCGGGAAACGAGAAGTGCGTCCAGGCACGGATGGTGGTCGGCTCGCCGGCGGGCACGGTCCGGTTCTCCGGATCGTACGGTGTGGCCTCGACGTCCTCTTCGGCGTCGCCGCCCATCTTGTGGTTGAACACCGCGTCGGCGTAGATGCGCAGCCCCGCCTCACGCGCGACACGGCAGGCCGTGATCAGTTCATCGCGCGTGCCGTACTTGGTGCGAACCGAGCCTTTCTGGTCGAACTCGCCGAGGTCGAACAGGTCGTAGGCGCCGTATCCCACGTCGTTGGCGCCGGCGCTGCCCTTGAACGCGGGCGGCAACCAGAGTGAGGTGATGCCGAGCGCGGCCAGCTGCTTCGCGTTGTGCGCCACCTCCTTCCACAGGCTGCCGTCGTTGCGGGAGTACCAGTGGAAGTACTGCATCATGACGCCGTTCGTGTCGGACACGTGGTGCTGGGCTGGCGTGGTGCGGCATAACTGGGGGAACCGTTGCACCAACATACCGGACCGCGCGCAGGATCCATCGAAGGCGCGCGGACACGGCACACCGCTGACGAGCGTCGCGCACGTCGCCATATTTGGGCAATGGATCAGCACGCATGCCGACGCACATGAACCTCATCGAGACACGCCTCCACCACGGCACCGACGGCCTGAACTCCGCCGGCGTGCCTGCCTCGCTCGCCGGCACGTTCGAGACGCCGCTGGACGAATTCTTCACGCGGAGCCACGCCGCACCACCGCGCATCGATGCGGCCAGCTGGCGGCTGGTGGTGGACGGTTTGGTGGCGCGCCCGTTGTCGTTGTCGCTGGACGACCTGCACCGCTTCACGCGGCGTGAGGTGACGGCCACACTGCTCTGCGCCGGACTGCGTCGCAACGAGTTGCTGTCGGTGGCGCCCTTGCCGGGTGAACTGCCGTGGGGGCCGGAACCGGCCGGCAATGCGCGGTGGAGTGGCGTGTCGCTGCGCGACGTGCTCGATGCCGCGGGCCTGTCGGAGGATGCGGCGCACATCGAGTTCACCGGGCTCGACGCAGTGGAGCGACATGGCAGCACCTTCGGCTTCGGCGGCTCGATCACGCGCGAGAAGGCGCAGGATGGCGACGTGCTGCTGGCGTTGACGCAGAACGGCGAGCCGCTGCGCGCCGAACATGGATTCCCGGTGCGAACCCTGGTGCCGGGGTGGATCGGCGCCCGCAGCGTGAAGTGGCTGGGGCGCATCACGGCATCACGCGAGCCGTCGTCGAACTACTTCCAGACCAAGGCGTATCGCGTGCGCCGCGAGCCCGATCCCGAACGCCCCACCGACGTGACCACCGGTACACCGCTGGCGGAGATGAACCTGAACGCGGTGATCGCCGATCCGGCGCCGGGTGATCGCGTCGCCGCGGGCGCAGTGACGGTGCGTGGCTGGGCCGTCGGTGCTGCCGGTGCGCAGGTGACGGCGGTCGAGGTGTCGCTGGACGATGGTGCGACCTGGCAGCCGGCCACGTTGTCGGACGAGCGGGCGCGCTGGAGCTGGACGTTGTGGCAGGCGACAGTCACGCTGCCGGCGGGCGTGCACCAGGTCGTGGTGCGCGCGCACGACACGACCGGCACGCCGCAGCCGTCAGCATTGCGCGAGGCGTGGAACGTGAAGGGCTACATGAACAACAGCTGGCACCGCGTGGACGTGATCGCGCGCTGACCAGGCAGCGGTCAGCGGCAGTCGCTGACCGAGGTGCGCTCGCGGAATGTCACCGTGCCCGTCACGCGCGGCACACGCGCCACGTCCACCGGTGCGGTGATGGCCATGGTGTTCATGCAGTTCGCGCCCGGCGAGGTGACGTGCACCACCACCGTGGCGCCGGTGGGCGTGCGGCTCGCCGAGTCGATCACGATCGAGAAGCCGCCGCTGCCGCGTTCACCGAGTGCGGCGACGACGATCATTTCCTGCGCGAAGTCCACCGCCGGCAGCTCCGGTTGCGGCGACAGGTTCTGCCAGATGGAGACCCACGCCGCGCGCCACGCGACCTCGTCGCGGATGACGGTGCGCTGCGCGGCGGTGAGCCCGCTGCTGGCGGTGAGCGGCTGACCGGGACTGCCGACAGGCGTCACCGCCAGCACCTGTGCCTGCGGATCGCTGGGTGTATTCACGTCGGTGTTGCCGTTACCGGTGGAGCTGCAGGCGGCGACCGTGGCTGCGAACGCGACGGTCAGCACGGAGGCGGGCAGGTGAAGGCGCAATGGACGTGCTCCTGAAGGTGACGCGTGACGTCGACGCGAGAGAAAAGCTACCCGTCGCCGCCCTTCGCGAGCCGCGGTGAAGTACGGACGGGCTCGCTTCCCGCGCCGCCGGACGATCGATGAATCCGATCGTCACGGTGCCGACGTAGCCCCCGGTCACCGAGGACGCCTGCGAAGGCAGCGCCGGGGGCGCTCGGGCGTGCTCACGCCTAGCGCCCTGCACGCGTCGCCCCTCACCCGCGGTCGTTCGCCCACCATTTCTTCGCAGGGGATTCCGATGAACCGTTCCACCCTTCGCCGGCTGTCGGCCGCCGCACTGCTGCTGGCAGGATCGGCGGTCGCCGCCGAAGCGCAGACCGCCTACGCGCTGACGACGACTGCCGGCGGCGCGCAGCAGCTGGTGCGCTTCACCCCGGGTACGCCGGGCGCCGTCACCACCGTCGGCACGACCGGCGTGAACCTCACCGGCATCGACTTCCGTCCGGCCACGAACCAGCTCTACGGCTACGACGGCGACAAGCTGTACCTGATCAACATCGGGACCGGCTCGGCCACGCTGGCGTTCGACGTCGGCAACGCCTCGGGTGACGTCGGCTTCGACTTCAACCCGACGGTCGATCGCATCCGCCTGGTGAGTCCGACGGGCACCAACTTCCGCCTCAACCCGCTGGACGGCTCGACCACCACCGACGGCGCGTACACCTTCGCGATGGGCGACGTGAACTTCGGCACCGTGCCCTCGTTCACGGCGGTTGCGTACACCTTTTCCGACACCGATCCGGCCACCGGCACCACGCTGTATGGCATCGATCCGACGCTCGGTCAGCTGGTGCGCATCGCGACGCCGAATGGCGGCACCATCAACACCGTCGGCAGCCTCGGCGTGGGTGCGTTCAGCGCCATCTCCGGGTTCGACATCCTCACCGTCGGTGGCGTGAACACCGCCTTCTTCACCGGTGTGCGCGCGAACTCGATGATGAGCCAGCTGTTCTCGCTCAACCTGGAGACGGGTGCGGCGACGTTCATCGGCAACGTTGGCGCGGCGGGCACCTATCAGGGCCTCGCGATCACGGCGTCGGTGGTGCCGGAGCCGTCCACGTACGCATTGCTGGCGACCGGCCTGCTCGGCCTCGGCGCCGTCGCGCGCCGTCGTCGGGCGGTGGCCAAGGCCTGACGTGGTGCGGTCTCGCGCGTGAGGGGGGGAGCTCTCTTGCGCGGGGCAGGGTCGTTCGTATGCATGTAGGACTCTGCAACGGGTCGCCGGCCGATGAGGACCGGCGACCCGTTCCGCTTCCGGACATGAACGACGGAGGATCGCGTGACCACACCTTCGCGCCGTATGGCCGCGTTCTCGCTGCTGCTCGCTGCGGCCTGCACACGCGAGACGCCGAAGCCTGCCGATACCAGCGCGCATACCGCCAGCGCCGCCGCACCCGCGCCGCGCACCGCACTGCTGCCCGACCTCGGCCCCTATCATCGGCAGATCCTGACCTCGAACACCGACGCGCAGACCTTCTTCGATGAAGCACTGACGCTGCTGTACGGCTTCAATCACGAGGAGGCGTTCCGTTCGTTCGAACGCGCCGCGGCCCTCGATCCGACGTCACCCATGCCGCATTGGGGCATGGCGCTGGCGCTGGGCACCAACATCAACGATCCCGCGCCCGCGGAGCGCCTGCAGAAGGCCGCCACGCACCTTGCGGGTGCGGTGCAGCGCGCGAAAGCCGGCAGCCCGGTGGAGCAGGGCCTGGTGGCCGCGCTGGCGAAACGGTACGTCGCCGATCCGGTGGGTGAGCAGGGCCCGCGTGAGCAGGCGTACTCGGATGCGATGGGTGCCCTGTCGCGGAAGTATCCCGACGATGCGGACGTGGCCGCGCTGTATGCCGAGAGCATGATGAACCTGCATCCGTGGCGCCTGTATCGAGCGGACGGTGCGCCGGAGCCGTGGACGGCGGCCATCGTGTCCACGCTCGAAGGTGTGCTGCAGCGCCAGCCGCAGCATCCGGGCGCCAATCATTTCTACGTGCACGCAGTGGAAGCGTCGCGCACGCCGGAGCGTGCGACGAGGTCGGCGGAGCGGCTGGAGACGCTGGTGCCCGGCGCCGGCCACCTGGTGCACATGCCGTCGCACATCTACATCCGCACCGGGCAGTACGCGAAGGCGGCGAAGAGCAATGCGGTGGCGGCGGCGGTGGACGAGGCGTACTTCCGCCGCACCGGGACGCAGGGCTTCTACGCGATGGCGTACTACAGCCACAACCTGCAGTTCGAGGCGGCATCGGCGATGTTCGGCGGCAACCTGGCCGAGTCGCGCGATGCGGCGCAGCGCACAGTGAAGCTCACTGAACCCATCGCCGACCAGATGGCGATGCTGGAGCCGTTCGCGGCGATGGAGTTGCTGGTGATGGCGCGGTTCGGCGAGTGGTCGTCGATCCTCGCTCTGCCGGCGCCGAAGGCGACGCGCACGCTGCAGGCGGGATTTCATCGCTGGGCGCGCGGCATCGCGTATGCGCAAACCGGCAAGCCGGCCGACGCTGCGACGGAACTCGATTCCCTGCGGCGCATCCAGGCGCGCGTGCCGAAGGAAGCAATGGTGGGTCCGGTGAACTGGGGCGGCGATGTGCTGTCGGTGGCGATCGCGGACCTCGAGGGGCACATCGCGACCGCGAAGGGTGACAACGCCGCCGCCATCGCGGCGTTCACGAAGGCGGTGGCCGCCGAAGATCGTCTGGGCTACAACGAACCGCCCGACTGGCTCTTCCCGGAACGGGAGCGACTCGGTGTCGCGCTGCTGGCGGCCGACCGGCCCGCTGATGCGCTGCGGGTCTTTCGCGCCGACCTCACGGCGCATGTGGGCAACCCGCGTGCGCTGCACGGCATCTGGCAGGCGCTCACGGCGCAGAAGAATGGCGGAGCCGCGGCCGCGAAGCAGGCGTTCGATGCGGCGTGGACGAGCGCCGACGTCACACTCGGTTCGGATCTCTATCCACGACGCTGATCAGAGGCGGGAGACGAATACGATCGGGGCGCGCAGGCATCGTTGCCCGCGCGCCCCGATCGTTGTGCATCACGGGGTGGTCAGGGCGTGACCAGCGGCGCCTTGGTGAAGTTGCGACGGGAGAAGATCAGCGTCGCGTGGGCGGCGGCGTCGGACATCTGGTCCAGTGCCGTGTCGCTGAGGTTGTTCATCGTGTCGCAGGCGAGGTTGTAACACGGGTTCAGCGCGGCGCCGGCGGTGCCGCCGAAGAGCGAGGCCTGCTCCGCGGTCTTGAGCTGCGTCGTGCCGGTCGTGAGGCCGCCGGCTGGGATGCCGCGGCCGGTGAATGCAAGCGACGGGCTTGCGTTCGACGGCATGGCCTCGGCCCCAACGGCGAGGGCGCTCGACGTGAAGTAATCCAGCAGTGACTGCTCGATCGCTCCCGAACCGGGCGGGTTGGTGGGCGAGCCCGAGAACGTGCTCTGGTCGCCATCGTAGACCAGTCGTGCGAAGTTCGGCGCGCCAAGCGCCTCGAACGACAGCATCATGGCGATCCGTCCGACGGCCTCGGTGGGCAATGCGCTGGCGTATGCGTTCGCGCCCTGCGTGCCGCCTGAGAACCAGACGAAGCGCAGTCGGTTCCGCGGCGTGCGCTCGCTGAACGCGTACGCCTCGGCGATGTCGAGCAGCGCGGCCGCGCCACTGCTCTCGACGATGCCGGGGCCGCCATCGGAGTTCGTCATCGGGGCGCCGACCAGTACCACGCGATTGGGATCACCGACGTCACTCTCCGCCACCACGTTCCGCGCGACGCGGCCTTCCACCACGCGATCGACGCGCAGGCGCACGACCTGGTCGCCGGCGATCGTCAAGTTGCTCAGCTCGAGACCGACGGCGTACGTCGTGCCGACCACCGGGATCGTGACACCGGAGCCTTCGAGGAGTGTGCCGCCGAGGAGACCCAATCGCTCTGGCGTGTTGCCTTCGTTCATGATGATCACACCGACGGCGCCCGCCGCCTGCGCATTCTGCGACTTCTGGGCGAAGGGGCAGAATCCGCGCTGCACCAGTGCGATGCGCCCCGGGATGAAGCCGGCGAAGTCCGCCGCGTCACAGCCGCTCGTCGTCGTGCCCGTCGACGGAATGGTGAGGTCCACTTGTTGCACGACTGCCGTCGCGTCGCCGTTGCCGGAATACGACATCGACATGAAATCGACGCCGTTCGCGAACACCAGTGGGTTGGGCGAGATCCGCTGGAGGATCGGTGCGGTGCGGTCGTCGTTGTAGACGAAATCATAGGGGGCGAACTGCACCGCGAAGCCAGCGGCCTGCAGGCGATCGAACACGTACTGCTCGGTGGCGATGGCTCCCGCGCCACCGATTCCTGCGCTGCCACCCGATGCGTCGGCAATCGCCTGCAACTCCTCGAGGTGTGCGCGCACGCCGGCGAGTGTCACCATCTTGCGGAAGCCTTGCGTGACTTTCAACTCGGTGCTCGGCGTGACGGCGGTCACCACGGCAGGCGAGATGCTGGGTGTCGCCGTCGGCGGATCGGCGCAGGCGCTGAGGAGGGTGAGAAGCGCGAGCGCGAGCGCGTTCGCCGCGCCGGCGATCGGCCGTGATCGTATCTGCATCGGAACTCCCGGGGGATGAGAATTCGTGCGAAGGGCCCCGAGACGGCCTGATGCCGTTGAGCCTCGTACGTGGCCCATACTCCGGGTTGGTACCGGGCCGCGCAATAGCATGTCCCGCCACCACGACCGCCGCACGTGTGGCGCGTCGCGTGGGTGAGCGCAGTCGTGCGGGATTAGTGAGAATCGCCTGCCATGTGCAGCGCTTCGACGATGCGTTTCGTCGCGGCGCGCAACGGGGGTTCAGGCGTGCAGGCGTGGCGCATTTCGAGGGTCGTCGCGTGATGCGGGGCGCCGCCAGTCTTGCCGGTTGGCAGACCGGACCATATGGTGGGCGATCGGCACCCCACGTCCGCCAGTGCGACGCGTCGTTGCGTGCGCTGCGCCGACCGTCGGCCCTGCGCCGTCGGCAGCGGATTCTCCTCGTGAGGAACCAACGCGATGAACAGCATCACCCGGATGGTACGGTCGTCGGCCTGTGTCGTAGCAGCATTGGTGCTTGCCGCACCGGTATTGCACGCGCAATCGCTGCCGCAGACTCGACAGGGGCTCTGGTTCAGCGGCGGCCTGGGTGTGGGCAGTTTCGGGTGTGAGGATTGTGATGACCGCGAGACCGGCCCGACGGCGCAGATCTCGCTCGGTGGCACGGTCTCGCCACGGTTGCAGCTTGGCGCGTCGCTGAACATGTGGACGAAGAAGGTGGCCGGCGTGCGGCTCACGCAGTCCGCACTGCTGGCGCTGGCGAAGTTCTATCCGACCGTGACCAGCGGCTTCTTCCTGCAGGGTGGTGCAGGTTTCGGGCAGGCCCGGGCGAGCTTCGATGGCGAGTCGGAGTCGGAGACCGGCCCGTCGCTCATGGTCGGTGCAGGTTACGACTTCCGCGTCGCGCCGAACGTCAGCCTGACGCCGTTCGTGAATGCAGTCGGAGGACGATTCGACGGAGCGAACACGAATTTCGTGCAGCTCGGCCTGTCGGTGACTGGCCACTAGCAGACAAAGGCGGCCGGTCGGGGCGACTGCCCTCGGCCGGCCATTCGTGCCCGTCGAACGCCGAATGTGGGCCAAATGCAGCCCATGGCGAACCGACCTCATCGAATCGTCGTTTCGCGGCACGTTTCGTGAACTGTAGAGTCCGTAGAGGCGCCGAGCCCGTTCGGGTGGCGACTCGCTGTCGGACTCAGTGGATCAGCCCGCACGCAGGCCAGTGCCTGCGGCTCGCGGCATCACGAATACGAACGAGGATACCATGCACATCGACACGACTTCGGCCGCGCGTCGCGCTGGCCTGCTGGGGCTCACCGTGACGCTTGGCCTGGCTGGCTGCGCCTCCTGGAACAACAAGGCGAAGGGCGCGGTGATCGGCGGTGCGGCCGGTGGTGCCGTGGGCGCCGTGATCGGCAACCAGACCGGCTCCACCACCCGTGGCGCGATCATCGGGGCAGCCGTCGGTGGCGCTGCCGGCGTGATCATCGGCAACCAGATGGACCAGCAGGCGAAGGAGCTGCAGCAGGCGATTCCGGGCGCCACCGTGACGCGCGTCGGCGAGGGCATCGCCGTCACCTTCGCGTCAGGGCTGCTGTACGATTTCGATTCCGACGTGGTGCGCGACGAGGCGGCGAAGAACCTGCGCAGCCTGGCCTCGAGCCTGGACAAGTATCCGAACACCGACCTGCTGATCTCGGGTCACACCGATGCGGTGGGTTCCACGGCGTACAACCAGGCGCTGTCGGAGCGGCGTGCGACAGCGTCGGCCAACTACCTCGTCTCGCAGGGCGTGGCGCGTGAGCGGTTGCGTTCGGTGGGTCGTGGTGAGGCCGAGGCACTGCAGCCGAACGAGACCGAGGCGGGTCGCCAGGCGAACCGCCGCGTCGAGATCGCGATCTACGCCAACGAGGCGGCGCGGAAGCGCTGACCGGGTCTGGAGTGGCGTGCCCAGCGACGCGGTGAATCGCTGGGCACGCTGCGCGTCATGACTGGCTAGTCGATGTATCCGGGCGTATATATCGACGGTCGCCTGATCGTCACGTCGGACCCCGTCGCAGATGCCCCTCCAGAAAGGCCACGTCGCCCTGCGTGACCTGCCGCACTGCGGCCTCCATCGCGCGATAGCGCGCGATCAGCTCGCGACCGAACGGCGTCAGTGTCGCGCCGCCGCCGCGTGCACCGCCATGCGCCGTTTCGGCCACCGGGCTGCTGAACATCTCGTGCATCTCGTCGAGCAGGAGCCATGCCCGCCGATACGACATGCCCATGGTGCGCGCCGCAGCGCTGATCGAGCCCGCCGCGTCGATGGCTTCCAGTAGTGCCACCTTGCCGGGTCCGAGGCGCAGCCCGTCGGCGAACATGAGGCGGAGCACGAGCGTCGTCATGTCATGTCTGGTGCGGCAGGGTGAAGGCGTACTGCTGTTGTCGTCACTGCTCGGCGCTGCCCTCGCGCCAGCACACGGCCAGGGCGTCGGCAGCGGCATCACCGGGACGGTGCGGGACACGCTCGGTCTCGCGCTCGACCAGGTCATCGTCGATGCCCGCGACGGCGCCACCGGATACGTCGCCCGCACCACCACCAACGGCACCGGGCGGTACGTGCTGCTTGGCCTGCCGCCCGGCGGGCCGTACACCGTCCGCGCGCGACGGATCGGGCTCGACGCATCGGAACGCACCGGACTGCAGCTGTCGATCGGGTCGCGCCACATCACCGACTTCGTGCTGCGCCCAACCATCGCACGACTGGCGCAAGTTGCCGTGCGCGACTCCTCGGCGACAGGCCGCGACGGGCGCATCGGCGGCAGCACCCGCGTCGCACGCGAGCAGATCGACGCCCTGCCGACACCGGACCGCAACTTCGCGAACCTGGTCTCCCTCAGCCCGCAGGCAGGCAACCAGCTCGCACTCGGCGGACAGCGATGGACCGGCACCGACTTTCGCATCGATGGCGCGCAATCACGGAACATGCTGCGCGCCGGCGAGGCGAATGGTGGCCCGGCTGCGATTCCGCTCGACGCCATTCGCGAGTTCGAGGTGAACACCGCCGTCTACGACGTGGGGCAGGGACGACAGGGTGGAGGGCAGGTGGCCGCGGTGACACGCGCCGGCACGAACGTCACCGAGACCCGTCTGTTCACGGCATTCCGAGACCAGCGTCTGGCCGCCCCCACCGATTTCCAGGGGCGCTCTCGCGACGCGCGTACGGGTCAGGTGCTGCAGGTCGCGGCGTCGGTCGCCGGCGCGCTGGTGCGCGATCGCGCGCACTATGTCGTGGCCTACGAGCGGCAGGATGCGAGCGAACCGCTGGTCACCGGTGACGTCAGCACACCGCAAGCGGAGCTGACGGCGGGGATCGCACGCGATTCGCTCCGCCGCGTGCTCGACATCCTGTCGCAACGGTACGGGAGCGATGGCACCACGCCGCGGCTGGGTCGCTTGTCCCGCAAACCGGTCTCGCAGACGGTATTTGCGCGCCTGGACTGGCAGGTGGCGCCAGCACACCGCGCCGTGGCGCGTCTCACCGCCAGCGACTGGTCCAGCCCACTCAGCGGCGGGGTGGACCAACCGATCGCGCTGCGCGAAGCTCGCTCCGGTTTCCGTTCGCGCGAGGTGCAACTGATGGCCGCGCTGACCTCGAGCCTGGGTCGCGCGACGCTCAACGAGCTGCAGTTCGCAGTGGGACGGTCGCGCCGCGCGCTGGAACCGGTGAGCGCCGATGTGCCGCGCGGCTTCGTGCAGGTGCGCTCGCAACTGCCTGACGGCACCATCGGCAATTCCACCATCCAGTTCGGCGGCAACCGTTTGGCGCCCGACGACAGCCGTGAGTGGCAGTTGCAGCTGATGGATCGCCTCACCACGCAGCGCGGTCCGGTGCTGCTCACGGTCGGCACCGACAACTCGCTCACCGGCACGCGGACGCTGATCGCCGAGGCGCAGGGTGGGCTGTTCGTCTTTCCTTCCATCGCCGCGCTGGACGCCGGCACGCCGAACCGATTCACGCGCACCGTGCCGGTCGGCGGCCGATCACCCGTCACCACACAACAGGTGCTGGAGATGGCGGCGTATGCGCAGGCCGAGTGGGCGCTGCGCGACGGGGTGACGTGGCTGGCTGGACTGCGTTGGGACGGCTCGGCGTTTCTCAGCGCACCGATCGCTGACGCCGCGGTGGACGCCGCGTTCGGGGTGCGCACGGCGCGCGCGCCGCGCGACTGGGCACAGCTTCAGCCACGCACGCAGCTGGTGTGGCGCCTCGATCGCGACGGGCGCGATGTGCTGCGTCTCGGTGCCGGGTTGTTCGCGGCGCAGCTGCCGTACTACGCGGGTCACAACCAGCTTCTCTACACCGGCACGTCGCTCACCGACGTGGATCTGCGTGGCAGCGCCGTGCCGACACCGGACTACATCGGGTATCGCGCCGGCACCACGCCAGTACCCGGCCTGTCGTCATCGGGAACGCGTCCGCCCGCGTTCGTGAACGTGGCGGGTGACGTCGGGGCGCCGCGCACCCTGAAGGCGTCGGTGGCGTGGGCCCACCGGTTCGGTGATGCGGTGAACACCACCGTCGGTGCTGCACTGACCCGGCAGCGCGACGGCTATCACTACGTGGATCGCAACCTCCCCACACAGCCGTCCTTTCGCTTGAACGCCGAGGCGGGGCGGGCGGTGTGGGTGCCGGCGGCGAGCATTCCGGTGGCCACCGGCGTCACCGACGTGCGCAACGCGGCGCGCGTGGCAGGCTACTCGCGTGTGCTCGCGCTCGAGTCGGGCGCCCGGGCGCAGCAGGTTTCGCTCACCGGCGAACTCGCGTACCGCACCGGCAGCCGCACCGAGGGCACGGTGGCGTATGCGTGGGCGCGCGCACGTGACAACTCGACGTTCGGCTGCTGCCTGGCGCGGACCGCGACCACGTTCACGCCAGTGCTCGACGATCCGCGCGACCTGTCGCAGTCGTGGGCGGCGTCGGATTTCGATGCACGCCACCGGCTGGTGGGCACGGTGGCGACACGATTGCCATTCGGCCTCGCGCTGTCGGCGCGCTACGTCGGCACCAGCGGCCGCCCGTTCTCGCTGGTGGTGGACGGCGACATCAACGGCGACGAGGCGAACGGCAACGATCGCGCCTTCCTGTTCGATCCCGACGATCCATCGACACCACCCGACGTGGCCGAGTCGATGCGCCGCGTGCTGGCGAATCGCGACAACCTGGCGCGGCACTACATCCGCGCGCACCTCGGGCGCGTCGCGGGGCGCAATGCGATCGTGACGCCATGGACGAACCGTGTCGATGCGCGGATGACACGGCGCTTCGCTCTGCGCGCTGGGCCGATGCGCTCCGCCGAGCTGCTGGTGGACGTGTTCAACCTCGGCCACCTGCTGAATCGTCGCTGGGGGGCGCAGTACCTGCTGCCGGCCGGTATCTCATCACAGAATCCGGTGGTGAACCGCGTCCCGCTGCTGCGTGTGGTGGGGTTCGATGCCGTGACGCAGCGGTACCGCTACACCGTGAATGAATCTGCGGGTGTGTTGCCGAAGGGTGGTGAGCCGTATCAGGTGCAGGTCGGGGTGCGGCTGGGGCCGTAGCCGGGGCACCGACGTTGCCCCATGGCGTCGCGATCTGCGCAGGGAGGATGATCACCCTTCTCCTGCCCACGTCGCTCCGGGAGTGCCGCATGTCTGCCCTGATCCCTATCGCAACGCCACTGACCAGCGGCGCGCTGCTGCTCGCGTTGCTGCTGTCCAGGCCGACGAAGGCAGACGGACAGGCCTCAGTCACGCCGAAAGCCGGCGCACCCGTGGATCTGTCGCAACGCCCCGGAATCGCCACGCCGAGCCAGCGTGACCTGCGCGCCCCCGCCGATGCCGACTGGCCGACCGCCACGCGCGACTATGCGGGGACTCGCTACTCGCCGTTGGCGCAAGTCACCGCCGCCAATGCGCCGACGCTGCGCGCAGTGTGCGTGTACCAGTTCGGAGAGACGGGGAAGTTCCAGACGACGCCGGTCGTACATGACGGCACGCTGTTCGTCACCACGCCGCGCGTGACCGTGGCGCTGGACGCAGCGACTTGTCGCCCGCGATGGAAACACACCTGGGCACCGCTGGCGTCGGAGGTGTGGCCCACCAACCGCGGCGTGGCGATCAAGGATGGCCGTGTGGTCCGTGGGACCACCGATGGTCACCTGATTGCACTCGATGCCGCCACCGGCGCGCTGCGGTGGTCGGTGCGCGCGGCCGACACCAGGATCGGTGAGACCTTCACGATGTCTCCACTCATCTTCGAGGGCCTGATCCTGATCGGTCCGGCCGGCAGCGCCAACAACATCGCCGGATGGGTGGGCGCATTCCGTCTCGACGACGGCCAGCGCGTCTGGCGATACGATGTCATCCCGGATCGCAGCACCTGGAAAGGTGTCGACTCCATCCCCACCGGTGGCGGCGCCACCTGGACCCCGTTCACGCTCGATACGGTGACCGCGACGCTGCACGTCGCCACCAGCAATCCTGCCCCATCGTTCGTGGGCGACGTGCGTGAAGGCGCCAACCTGAACTCGAATTCGGTGGTGGCGCTCGACGTGCGCACCGGTGCGGTGCGTTGGGCGAAGCAGCTGGTGCCGCACGACACGCACGATTGGGATGTGACGCACGCCGGTCCGCTGTTCACCCTGCTCCGTGGCAGCGACACGCGGTCGATGCTGGCCGCCACCGGCAAGGATGGCCTGCTCCGCGCCATCGATCGCGGCACGCAGGCGGTGCTCTGGGAAACTGCGATCACGCGGCGCGAGAACGTCGAGGCACCGATCACCACGACCGGGGTGCGGACCTGTCCCGGCATGAGTGGCGGTGTGCTCTGGAGCGGGCCCGCGTACAGCGCACGTACTGGACTGCTGTACGTGAACGCAGTGGACTGGTGCTCCACGTTCACGCGCGCGAAGGAGATCCGGTTGGTGCCCGGCACGTTCTACCACGGCGGCACGGCGCCGATGGACGAGCGGTCGCAGTGGGGCGGCTGGCTGACGGCCGTCGATGCGGCGACGGGTGCGATCCGCTGGCGCTACCGCTCATCAGCACCACTGGTCGCTGGCCTCGCCGTGACGGCGGGGGACGTGGTGTTCACCGGTGAACTCGGTGGCGACGTCATGGCACTCGATGCGCGAACCGGTGACGTGCGCTGGCGCTTCAACACCGGCGGCCCGGTGGGTGGCGGCGTGGCCACCTACGCAGTGGCGGGCACGCAGTACGTGGCGTTCGCCTCCGGTCGGCCTTCGGCGCAATTCGTGACCGATCACCCCGGTGCCTCGACCCTCTTCGTTTTCGCATTGCCGAGCCGCTGAGATGGCGATCCGGTTTCGGCACCTGCGGCTTGCGCCCCCTGATCGCGATCGGCAGCTTCCGCCAGCGCCCCTGGTGACGAGTTGCCGCATGTCCGTACCCTCCAGAGATCACGCCGCCTCGACGAGCGACCTTGACGCGCTGTTGCCAGTGGTGCTGGCCGAGCTGCGCGTTCTCGCCCGCCGCCAGCTGTCGGCCGAGCGCGCACAGCAGACGCTGCAGACGACGGACCTGGTGCACGAAGCCTACCTGCGCCTTGCCGGGAGCGGCGATGTGGCCGGTCGTGGCCGCGCGTACTTCTTCGCTGCCGCGGCGCGCGCCATGCGTCAGGTGCTGGTGGACGCCGCGCGGCGTCGTGGTGCGGCCCGGCGCGGCGGCGGGGTGGCCCTGGTCACGCTCGGCGAGGCCGATGCCTCCGTCGATGCGTATGCCGACGAGTTGCTGGCCTTGGAGCAGGCGCTGGCCGAGCTCGAGGCGCGTGACCCACGGCGCGCGCGGGTGGTGGAGTGCCGCTTCTTCGCGGGGCTGTCTGTGGAGGAGACGGCGGTGGCGCTCGGTGTGTCGCCGCGCACGGTGAAGGGCGACTGGGCGTTTGCGCGTGCCTGGCTCGCCGACCGTCTCGATGTCGGGGCGCCACGATGAGCCTGCCCTGGAACGGCGCACCCGATTCGCGGTGGGATGCGGTGGCGCGACTGTTCGACGCCGCACTCGACGCACCACCGCACGCGCGAGAGGCACTGCTGGCGTCGTGCGGCGATGAGGCGGTGCGCACCGAGGTGGCGCGCCTGTTGCGACGGCATGACGACCTCGAGTCGGCATCGCCGACGTCATCACCGGCCGGGCCGCTGACACTCGATGCGCGGCGCGCGGTGGCTCTGGTCGGCGTCGACCTCGCGCCCGGCTCGATGCTCGGCCGCTACAGGGTGCTGCAGTGCATCGGACGCGGCGGCATGGGCTCGGTGTATCGCGCTGAGGACGCGTCGCTGCACCGGACCGTCGCGGTGAAGGTGCTGCCGCCGTGGCTGGGGAGTGATGCGGCCGCGATCGACGCGTTCGTCCGCGAGGCGCGCCTTGCCGCGCGCGTCGAACACCCGCACGTCGCCACCGTCCACGAGGTCGGCGTCACTGCCGACGGACGCCATTTCATCGCGATGACGTACTGCGCGGGCGGTTCACTGCGCGATCGCTTGCAGCGTGGTGCGTTGCCGGTGGCGGACGTGCTCCGCATCGGCGCGCAACTGGCGTCGGGGCTGGCTGCCGTGCATGCGTGCGGCATCGTCCATCGCGACGTGAAGCCTGAAAACGTGCTCTTTGCTGCGGATGGTGCGGTGCGGCTGGCCGACTTCGGCATCGCGCACGTGGCCGCACCAGCGGTGACCGCTTCGCGCGACTCGCGCGGCACGGCAGCGTACATGAGTCCCGAGCAAGCGCTGGCCGGCGACGTGGATGTCCGCACCGATCTCTGGGCGATGGGCGTGGTGTTGTACGAGGCGATCACCGGTCAGCGACCATTCACGGGCGACACCTCGGCCGCGCTCCATCGCGCGATTCGCGATGACCGGCCGGCCCCGATCATCCGTCACATCGTCCCACGAGAGCTCGAGCAGCTGGTGCTGCGCTGCCTGGAGAAGCAGCCGGCGCGTCGCCCTCCATCGGCGTCGGCGCTGGCCAATGCACTGACGCGCCTTTCCGCACCCTGGTGGTCGCGACATCGCCTGGTCACGTCGTCGTCGGCGGTGGTCGCATTGGGAGCGTTCGCCGTCATCGGCGCCGTCGCTGGCGGTGATGGTCCGCGCGTCGTGACGCCGACCAGGCTGGCCGTGATGCCATTTCGCGAGCGCGGGGAATCTGCGAGCGGTGATGCACTGGCGGTTGCGCTGACGGAAGATGTGACCTCCTCCCTCGCGGCCGACGCGCGCTTCAGCATCGCCCCGCCCGTCGGCGTGGAGGAGGCGCTGCGGCGCGGCGTGGGCGCTCGGCGTGCGACGCAATTGATGGGCGCGTCCACCTGGCTGCAGGCTGGCATCGTGCGCGCAGGCGATTCCGTGCGGGTCGACGCGGTGCTGCTGCGTGTGGCCGACTCGATGCCGGTGGCCACGTTTCGACTGACCCGTGCGGCTCGCGATGCCTCTCTGCTGCCACATGCCATCGGACGACAGGTCGCGGCGCAGTTGCTCGGCGACGAGGGCCAGGCGACAGTCGTGCGTCCAGCGGTTGATCCGGTCGCGTTCGAACTCACGCTGCGCGGCCGACGGATCGTGCGCGAGCGCGACCTGCCGCACTTCAACGAGGCGGCGGATCACTTCCGCGAGGCGTTGGCGCGTGACTCGTCGATTGCCGCGGCGTACGTGGGCCTGGCGGAGGTGTACACGGCAGGCATGTCGACCGCACCGGGGCGGCGCATGCGGCAGGCGCGCCCACTGATCGAACGCGCGCTGGCCCTCGACTCGACGCTCGCGTCCGCACACCGGGCACTGGGCTGGATCCTGATGTGGCACGACCGCGACTGGAACGGAGCCGAGCGTCACCTGCGTCGTGCGATCGCGCTCGATCCGAGCGATGTCTGGACGCATCACTCGTACGCCGCCTTCCTCTCAGCCACCGGCCTCGCCGATTCGGGCCTGGCGGTGACGCGTCGCGCCGCGGTGCTCGACCCGGTGTCGTCGATGACGGCGACGCACGTCGGCACCAATCTGCTGTGGCGCGGTCGCGTAACCGAGGCGATCGCGGTGCTTGAAGATGCGCGTGCGCGCGACGGCACCTGGCCGCGAACCCGCTCCGTGCTGGGTCGCGCCTACCTCGCCGCGGGGCGATACGACGAGGCGCTGCTGGCGCTGGAAGGTTCGACATTCGGCTATGCATCGTTCGCGCCCCCTGCGCTGCGCATCTACGCCCTCGGCACGATGGGCCGGCGCGACGACGCTCGCCGCGCACTCGCCGCGATGGAAGCACATGCGCGTGGTGGCTGCGTGGCGCCGGTGAACTTCGTGGCAGCGCATCTCGGGCTGGGCGACCGGGCGCGTGCACTCGACTGGGCGGAGCGCATCCCAGCTGACAGTGGGTCGCTGTTTTTCCCGCTCACCGACCACATCTTCGCACCCCTGCAGGACGAACCGCGCTGGCAGGCAGTGCTGGTGAAACTGGGGCTCGGCGAGGCGGCACGCCGCGCGCGCGACGCGCGACGTGCCGCCGCAGTTTCAGCGCGACAGCCGTAGCAGCTGGCCCTGTCCGCTGGTGGTGCCCACGTTGGTGACGTACAGGTCATCGTCGCGACCCACCAGCACCGCCGTGGGATACACCAGGTTGTCGAGCCGCGTGGTGCGCGTGCCATCCGGTGACACGGCGATCAGTCGTCCCGGGCCTTCCATGTTGAACGGGCTCGATGCGTGCTGCAGCACGTAGATCGTGCCGTCGCCGGCGATGTCGAAGTCGATGATCGACTTGAAGCCGCCGGCCACCATGGTGGCTGTGCCATCGTCGGCGAGCCGGTAGATCGCGGATAGCCCGGCGGCGAACGGCACCCCGGTGAGGTGGCTGACATAGAGCGCACCGTCGACACCGACGCGCACCGCCGTCGGTACCGCTTCGACCAACGCAGGACCTGGCAACCCGGCTGGCTTCGGGATGCGCGGGAATACGGCCACCAGCGACATCGCGCCGTTCGGTGCCACCTCGATCACGTCGTTTGCGCCCGCGTCAGCCACCAGCGCGCGACCACGCACCATCGCGAGGCCGTAGGCATTGGAGTTCAGTCCCCGTGTGTCCGGATTGTTGGCGGCTTCGAACGCGGCGATGTCCTCGGCCACGTTCCACTTGCCGTTCGGCAGGAAGCGGATGAGGTGCCCGAGCGCGGCGGCGTCGGGTCCGAGGGCCGGGCGCAGTGCCGGATCGATGCCGAGACCCATCGTCAGCATCCCCGCGTCCGATTCTCCGACGACCAGGTGGTGCGGGCCCGTCGCGTCCAGTGACAGGAAGCGATCCACGCCCGTGACCGGATCGCGTTGGCGGATACGGAGGAAGGTGGACGGCATGTGGGTCGCGATCCGTTCCTGCACGCCACGGCGCAGGCGGGAGATGGCGCCGGTGCCACTCCAGCAGGTGTCACCGCGCGGCGGTGTCGCGATGCACACGCCGTTGAGGGTCGTGTTCCCCGACTCGGCGACGTAGATGGTGCCGTCGCTGGCCATCGCCACGCCGCGCGGATTGTCGAGGCCCGACATCACGACGACGGGTGTGGGCGTCGCCGGCGCAGACTTCGCTGCGACGCTCGTCCGTGGTGCGAGAGCGTCCTGCGGGTCAGTGACACTGTCGCAGCCCGTGGTGATGGCGGCGAGCAGCGACAGCAGGAGACGCGACGGGAGGGTGCTGCACATGCTTGAACCGCGTGATGATCGGGACATCGGAACCTCACGGTGACGGACACGAACTCGTGGACGTCCGTCCCTGCGTGAAGACCCGACATTTCGGGCAGGCCGTTCGGCGTTCACCGTTGCTGGTGTGGCGCCGGCGTCGCGGGTGTGGTGGTGGCGTTCGTGTTGTGCGCCGCGCGGACACGCCAACCGTCCGGCGTGCGCATGACGACGCAGCTGAGGAGTCCGGAGCGCGGCTCGCGTGCGGAGCCGTCGGCATTGCGATCGCCCCGCATCGCCCAGCGCAGGTGTACCAGCGCGATGTCGGGTGTCAGGAAGCGGACCGACGGCGGCTCGTTCCGCAGCACACTTTCGCGGAACCGGGTGACATGCTTGGGGGCGTGGTCGGCCTCGATTGCGCGACGACCCACCAGGTGGCCGGCACCGACGGTGACCATGTTCGCGTCCTCGGTGAACAACGCCGCGAACCGGGTCATGTCGTGTGCGTTCCAGGCTCCCTCCCAGTCGCGCAGGAGCGCAGCTACGGCGGCGCTGTCGCCGTGCGCTGTGCCCAACTGCGCGAGCGCCGTCGAGGCCGCGCCGAGAAAGCACCAGCTGGCCAACATCAGTCGAGCGAGATGATGAGGAAACATTCATCAATTGGGTGAGAGAGTTGGCGAGCACACCGCCCGTTCCAGCCACTCTCCTCTCCTGCGCACACCGCTCCGAGACCGGGCAATCGCGGCGCGTCCGAGTCGCGCGCTTGTGGCGCGGTTGCCGAGTTCGGTTCGTGCTCTGGTATATCAAGCCATGTTGAAGCACATCACGTACTTTCGCTGCATCGGACTCTGCTCGGCTTGCTCCAGCCACCTCCGCTGAACGTCCCACGCAATGCTCGTCCACGCCGCATTCCGCAATGCTCCTGTCTGGTGCAGGAGCGATCCACGCGCGCGATCCGGACGCATGCGCTCCACCACCCGCCTCACTCGGCGGTGCCTCGCGTCCCGCGACACCGACGGTGATGGTCACCCCGATGCGGCACGACCCGCCACATCGCGCGCCGACGCTCATGCAACATCCACACACTTCCGCAGACACTAGCCATGGCTCGCAGAACTGCCTCCGCTGAACCGCCAGCCCGTCGCGACGACGGAGACGCTGCGGGACTCGATCGGCGCGAACTGCTGCTCGCCCTCCAGCGCATGCGCGAGGGCGACTTCTCGGTGCGCCTCCCGTCCGATCTCTCCGGCACCGACGGCAAGATCGCCGACACGTTCAACGAGATCGTCGCCGCCAACCAGAACATCGCCGGCGAACTGCTGCGCGTGGGACACGTGGTGGGCAAGGAAGGCAAGACGCGGCAGCGCGCCAAGTTCGACCAGACACGCGGTTCGTGGGGCGCCATGCAGGGTTCGATGAACACCCTCATCGACGACCTGCTGCGCCCCACCACCGAAGTCACCGACGCCATCGCCGCCGTCGCGCAGGGCAACCTGGCGCAGGTCATCCGCCTCGACGTGGATGGACGGCCGCTGGAAGGTGAATTCCTGCGCTCGGCGAAGATCGTGAACACGATGATCCAGCAGCTCGGCGTGTTCACCTCGGAAGTGACGCGCGTGGCGCGCGAAGTGGGCTCCGACGGCAAGCTCGGTGGACAGGCGCAGGTACCCGGCGTGAGCGGCGTGTGGAAGGACCTCACCGAATCGGTGAACTCCATGGCCAGCAACCTCACCGCGCAGGTGCGCAACATCTCGGAAGTGACCATCGCCGTGGCCAGCGGTGACCTCTCGCGCAAGATCACGGTGGACGTGCGCGGCGAGATCCTGCAGTTGAAGGAAGCGATGAACACGATGGTGGATCAGCTGCGCTCCTTCGCCTCGGAAGTGACGCGTGTGGCGCGCGAGGTGGGCACCGAAGGCAAGCTCGGAGGCCAGGCGGTGGTGCCTGGTGTGGCCGGCACCTGGAAGGACCTCACCGACTCGGTGAACGCCATGGCCGGCAACCTCACCGCGCAGGTGCGCAACATCGCCGAGGTGACCACCGCCGTGGCGCGTGGCGACCTGTCGCGCAAGATCACGGTGAACGTGTCCGGCGAAATCCTGGCACTCAAGGACACCATCAACACGATGGTGGACCAGCTGAACGCCTTCGCCGGTGAAGTGACGCGCGTGGCACGCGAGGTGGGCACCGAGGGCAAGCTGGGTGGTCAGGCCGCCGTGCCGGGTGTGGGCGGCACCTGGAAGGACCTGACCGACAACGTGAACTTCATGGCCAGCAACC
>JAZKJL010000006.1:0-632269 GCA_040384325.1 Gemmatimonadota bacterium
GTGGGCGGCACCTGGAAGGACCTGACCGACAACGTGAACTTCATGGCCAGCAACCTCACCGCGCAGGTGCGCAACATCGCGCAGGTGGCCACCGCCATCGCGCGTGGTGACCTGTCGAAGAAGATCACGGTGAACGTGTCGGGCGAGATCCTGGAGTTGAAGGAGACGCTCAACACGATGGTGGACCAGCTCAACGGCTTCGCCTCCGAAGTCACCCGCGTGGCGCGCGAAGTGGGCACCGAAGGCCGCCTCGGTGGCCAGGCGGCGGTGCCCGGCGTGGCCGGCACCTGGAAGGACCTCACCGACAACGTGAACCTGCTCGCCGCCAACCTCACCACGCAGGTGCGCAACATCGCCGAGGTCACGACGGCCGTGGCGCGCGGTGACCTATCACGCAAGATCACCGTGGACGTGAAGGGCGAGGTGCTGGAGCTGAAGGTCACCATCAATACGATGGTGGACCAGCTGAATGCCTTCGCCTCGGAAGTGACGCGCGTGGCGCGCGAGGTGGGCACCGAAGGCAAGCTCGGTGGACAGGCCGAAGTGCCCGGTGTGGCCGGCACCTGGAAGGGCCTCACCGACAACGTGAACTTCATGGCCGGCAACCTCACCGCGCAGGTGCGCAACATCGCCGAGGTGACCACCGCCGTGGCGCGTGGCGACCTGTCGCGCAAGATCACGGTGAACGTGTCGGGCGAAATCCTCGAGCTGAAGAACACCATCAACACGATGGTGGACCAGCTCAATGGCTTCGCCGGCGAAGTCACGCGCGTGGCGCGCGAAGTGGGCACCGATGGACGCCTCGGTGGTCAGGCCGAGGTGCCCGGTGTGGCCGGCACCTGGAAGGACCTCACCGACTCGGTGAACTCGATGGCCAGCAACCTCACCGCGCAGGTGCGCAACATCGCCGAAGTCACCATCGCGGTGGCCTCCGGCGACCTGTCGAAGAAGATCACGGTGGACGTGCGCGGTGAGATCCTGCAGCTGAAGGAGGCCATGAACACGATGGTCGACCAGCTACGATCGTTCGCGTCGGAAGTGACGCGCGTGGCGCGCGAGGTGGGCACCGACGGCAAGCTGGGTGGCCAGGCGGTGGTGTCCGGCGTGGCCGGCACCTGGAAGGACCTCACCGACAACGTGAACCTGCTGGCCGCTAACCTCACCACGCAGGTTCGCAACATCGCCGAGGTGACCACCGCCGTGGCGCGCGGCGACCTGTCGCGCAAGATCACGGTGGACGTGAAGGGCGAGATCCTCGAGCTCAAGCTGACCATCAACACGATGGTGGACCAGCTGAACGCCTTCGCCGCCGAAGTGACGCGTGTGGCGCGTGAAGTGGGCACTGAAGGCAAGCTGGGTGGGCAGGCCAAGGTGCCCGGCGTGGCCGGCACCTGGAAGGACCTCACCGACAACGTGAACGTGATGGCCGCCAACCTCACCGAGCAGGTGCGCGGCATCGTGAAGGTGGTGACCGCGGTGGCCAACGGTGACCTGAAGCCGAAGCTGACGGTGAACGCGAAGGGTGAAGTGGCGGCGCTGGCCGAGACGATCAACGACATGACCGGCACGCTGGCGACGTTCGCCGACCAGGTGACGACGGTGGCGCGCGAAGTGGGCGTCGATGGCCGTCTCGGTGGCCAGGCCAACGTGCCCGGCGCCGCCGGTACCTGGAAGGACCTAACCGGCAACGTGAACCTGCTGGCCGCCAACCTCACCACGCAGGTGCGCGCCATCGCCGAAGTGGCGACCGCCGTGACGCAGGGTGACCTCACGCGCTCCATCCAGGTCGATGCGCGCGGCGAGGTGGCGGAGCTGAAGGACAACATCAACACCATGATCGACAACCTGCGCCTCACCACCGAGCGCAACACCGACGAGGACTGGCTCAAGACCAACCTCGCGCGGTTCACCAGCATGCTGCAGGGTCAGCGCGACCTGGCCACGGTGGGTCGCATGCTGCTGGCCGAGCTGACGCCGCTGGTGGATGCACAGCAGGGTGTGATCTACCGGATGGAGAACGTCGGTAGTCCTGGCCTGCGCCTGATCGCCTCCTACGCCGATGACGGGCGCGATGGCCATCGTGAGTTCATGGCCATCGGCGAGGGACTGCTGGGCCAATGCGCCGCCGACAAGCGCCGTGTGATGCTGGAGAGTGTGCCGGTGAGCACGTCGCCGATCTCCTCCAGCCTGCTGCGCGCCACGCCGAAGAGCGTGATCGTGCTGCCGGTGTTGTTCGAGGACGAAGTGAAGGCCGTCATCGAGCTGGCCTCGGTGCGACCGTTCACCGCGTCGCACCTCGCCTTCCTCGAGCAACTCACGGCCAGCATCGGCATCGTGCTGAACAGCATCGAGGCCACCATGCAGACGGAAGGCCTGCTGATGCAGTCCCAGCAGCTGGCGGCCGAGCTGCAGACGCAGAAGCGCGAGCTGCAGCAGACCAACGAGCAGCTGGCGCAGAAGGCGCAGCAGCTGGCCGAGCAGAATGCCGAGGTGGAACGCAAGAACCAGGAGATCGAGCAGGCGCGCCGCGCGGTGGAGGAGAAGGCGACCGAGCTGGCGCTGACGTCGAAGTACAAGTCGGAGTTCCTCGCCAACATGTCGCACGAGCTCCGCACGCCGCTCAACAGCATCCTGATCCTCGGCCAGCAGCTGAGCGAAAACGTGGAGGGCAACCTCTCCTCGAAGCAGGTGGAGTTCTCGCGCACCATCCACGCCGCCGGCACCGACCTGCTGAACCTGATCACCGACATTCTCGACCTGTCGAAGATCGAGTCGGGGACGGTGACGGTGGTGGCCGAGGAGGTGGTCTTGACCAGTGTGGTCGATTCGGTGACGCGTCCATTCCGCCACGAGGCCGACAACCGTCGCCTGGCGCTGGACGTCGAGATCGATCCGCAGCTCAAGCCGACGATGATCACCGACGCCAAGCGCCTGCAGCAGGTGCTCAAGAACCTCTTCTCGAACGCCTTCAAGTTCACCGAGGCCGGCGGCGTGCGGTTGCGCGTCACGCAGGCGGTCAGCGGGTGGACGGCGGATCACCCGGTGCTGCGCCGGGCGGCAAGCGTGCTCGCCTTCGAGGTCACCGACACCGGCATCGGCATCCAGCCGGAAAAGCAGCGCATCATCTTCGAGGCCTTCCAGCAGGCTGATGCCGGCACCAGTCGCAAGTACGGCGGCACCGGTCTCGGACTGGCCATCAGTCGCGAGCTCGCATCGCTGCTCGGTGGCGAGATCCAGCTGCGCAGCACACCGGGCGTGGGCAGCACGTTCACGCTCTACCTCCCGGGCGCGTATGCCGGCGCCGCCTCGTCGCTGATGATGCAGTCCGGCACCGAGCCGCGCACCACCCCGATCGCGGCGCTGCGCGTGGCCGAGACGCCGATGCCGCAGGTCTCCGACGACCGGCACGAGATCGTGGCCGGCGACGCGGTGATCCTGGTGGTGGAGGACGATCCGCATTACGCGCGCATCCTTCGCGACCAGGCGCGCCTCGAGGGCTTCAAGGTGGTGGTGGCGATGCGGGGCGCCGAGGCGATGGGGCTGGCGCGGGAGTTCGCACCGATCGCGATCTCGCTCGACGTCTTCCTGCCCGACATGCTGGGCTGGACGGTGCTCAACCAGCTCAAGCAGGATCCCGCGTTGCGGCACATCCCGGTGCAGATGGTCACGCTCGACGAGGACCGGCAGCATGGCCTGGCGCGCGGCGCGTTCAGCTTCCTGCCCAAGCCGACCACCACCGACGGGTTGCAGGCCGCGCTTTCGCGCATCAAGACCTTCGCCGTGCCGCGCAGCAAGCGCCTGCTGGTGGTGGAGGACAACGCCGCCGAGCAACTCAGCATCGCGACGCTGCTGGGGCACGACGACATCGAGATCGAGTCGGTGGCCAGCGGCACCGAGGCACTGGCGGCGCTGCGTGCCGACGCCTTCGACTGCGTGGTGCTGGACCTCAGCCTGCCCGACATGTCGGGGTTCGAGGTGCTGGAGCGCATCCGTGACGACGCCTCGCTGGCTGACCTGCCGGTGGTGGTCTTCACCGGTCGCGAGCTGTCGGCCGAGGACGATGCGCGACTGCGCACGCTGGCGCGGAGCGTGATCGTGAAGGGCGTCGAGTCGCCGGAGCGGCTGCTGGACGAGACCGCGCTCTTCCTGCATCGCGTGATCGCCAACATGCCCGAGGCCAAGCAGCACATGCTGGACCGGCTGCACCGGTCCGACGACGACCTGCTCGGCAAGAAGGTGCTGGTGGTGGACGACGACGTGCGCAACATCTTCGCCCTCAGCAGCGTGCTGGAACGGCGCGGCATGGACGTGGTGACGGCGGCCAACGGCTTCGAGGCCATCTCGATGCTGGAGACCACGCCCAACGTCGCCATCGTGCTGATGGACATCATGATGCCCGAGATGGACGGCTACGAGACCATGAAGGCGATCCGCCACAACGAACGCTTCCGCCGCCTGCCGATAGTGGCGCTGACGGCGAAGGCGATGAAGGGCGACCGCGAGAAGTGCCTCGAGGCCGGCGCGTCGGATTACCTCGCCAAGCCGGTGAACACCGAGCAGTTGCTCTCCGCGTTGCGTCTCTGGCTCCACCGGTGAGGCCCCCGCCCATGACCGCGACGGAAAAGGTCAACATCCTGCTCGTCGATGACCAGCCCGGGAAATTGCTGACGTACGAGGCGATCCTGAGTGAGCTCGGCGAGAACCTGATCGTCGCCAACTCGGGACGCGAGGCGCTGGAGTTGCTGCTCAAGCATGACGTGACGGTGGTGCTGATGGACGTCAGCATGCCGGAACTGGACGGCTTCGAGCTGGCCGAGATCATCCATGCGCACCCCCGCTTCCAGAAGGTGGCGATCATCTTCGTCTCGGCGGTGCACCTGAGCGACATGGACCGGCTGAAGGGGTATCAGTCGGGTGCCGTGGATTATGTGCCGGTGCCGGTGGTGCCGGAGCTGCTGCGCGCCAAGGTGCGCGTGTTCACCGAGCTCTATCGGCACAAGCGCGCGCTGGAGCGCCTGACCGCCGAACTCGAGGCGCGGGTGGCGCAGCGCACCGAGGAACTGGAGCAGTCGATCCGCGGGCAGCAGCGGCTCACCAACCAGCTGCTGCAGAACGACCGGCGGAAGGACGAGTTCCTGGCGCTGCTCGGCCACGAGCTCCGCAATCCGCTGGCCCCGGTGCGCAACGCGGTCACCATCCTGCGGATGAAGGATGCGCACGTCGATCCGCAGGTCACCGCCTGCGTGGACATCATCGAGCGGCAGACCACGCAGCTCACCCGCCTGGTGGACGACCTGCTCGACGTGTCGCGGGTGACGCAGGGGAAGATCAGCCTGCGCAGCGCGCGGCAGGACATGGAGGAGATCGTGCAGGCGGCGATCGAGATGAGCCGGCCGCTGATCGACACGCGACGCCACATCATCCACGTGCGCGCAGATGGCCGCCCAGCGCTGGTGCTCGGCGATGCCACCCGACTCACGCAGGTGATCTCGAACCTCCTCAACAACGCCGCCAAGTACCAGAACGAGGGCGGCCGCATCGAGGTGTTCATCAACGCCAGCGGCGATGAAGTGGTCACGCGGGTGCGCGACTACGGCATCGGTGTGCCACCGGAGATGCTGGAAGAGATCTTCGACCTCTTCTCGCAGGCCGACCGCACCTCGGATCGCGCCAACGGGGGCCTGGGCATCGGTCTCTCGCTGGTGCGCAGCCTGGTGGAACTGCATGGCGGTCGGGTGTCGGCCAGCAGCGATGGGGTGGGGCAGGGAGCCGAGTTCGTGGTGCTACTCCCGGCGCTGCACGAGGCGAAGGATCAGCCGGCGACGGCGTCAGCCGACGCGCCGCCGTTCGCGTCGCCGCACGTGGTGGTGGATGGACAGCGTGTGCTGATCGTGGACGACAACCGCGACGCCGCCGAGAGTCTCGCCACGCTGTTGCGGCTGCGTGGTCACGAGGTCGCGGTGACCTACGATGGGCTGGACGGGTTGCGGATCGCCGGCGAGTGGCAGCCGTCGATCGTGTTCCTCGACATCGGCCTGCCGACGCTGGATGGGTACGACGTCTGTCGGCAGTTGCGGGCGTCGCATGGCGACGGGATGCAGATCGTGGCCATGACCGGCTACGGCATGGAGCGCGACAAGGAACTGGCGCGTGAGGCCGGCTTCGATGCGCACACGGTGAAGCCGGTGGACATCGTGATGATCCACCAGATCATCGCCGACGCGGCGACGCGGTGAGCGGCCGTTCGCCACGTCTGCGCGGACACTGGCGCGTGGCGGTGGTGGTGCTGTGCGCCGCATGCCGCGACGGACGGCCCGCCAGCGACGTGCCCGCCGTTGCGGCCCCGCGCGTCACTGACACCGTGGCATCGATTGACTCCACCACGGCGGCGGGCCCTGGCGACAGGAACGTCGCCGGTGTCGGTGTGGCGCTGGATGGCGAAGGACTGCGGCTGATCGTCCTCGCCACCGGTGCCACGCGGCTGCTGCCGTTCGGAACCGGGGTCGCGGACATGAATGCCGCCCTCATCGCCCCACTCGGAGCGCCGATCGCACGCGGCACCAACGCCGACTGCGGCGCGGGTGCGATGGGCGTGGTGAGTTTCCGTGGTGGGCTGTCGGTGCTGGTGCAACGGGAACGGTTCGTCGGCTGGGCCGCTCGCGCCGACACGGGTAGCGCGCGTGTCACCACCATGAGCGGTGTCGGCGTCGGCGCCACCCGCGCGCTGCTCGATTCCGTCTACTCGGCAACCGTGTCGCGCACGTCACTGGGCGAGGAATTCTCGGCCGCCGAGCTGCATGGTGTGCTGGATGGCGCGGGCTCCAGCGCGCGCATCACGGACATGTGGGCGGGCGCGAGCTGCGTGGCACGGTGACCGATCGCGATACAGGTCGTGATTGATCGTTCGCGGTCTGCCTATCGCGCCTCGACGCGCACCATCTGCGCGAAATCCAGCTGCTTGCGGTCGCGAATCGCATCGCGCATGAAGCGGAACTGGTAGTAGCCGTACTTGAGGGGATCGCGTGCCAGGTCCTCGTAATTGGCGCCGAAATAGGCGACTGCGTCCTGTCCGGCCGGCGTTGGATCGGGGAGCCGATCGGCCGCGCGGGCCGCGAGCGATTCCAGTTCTGCCAGCAAGGCCTCACCACCCGGCTGCGTGCGCCAGAACGCCACGGCCAGTCGGTTGGCGGCGTTCTCGTTGTCGTACAACGTGCGTTCCTCTCGCTTGGCGCGTGCCTGAAACCAGTGGCCAGCCTCGTGTGCGAGCAGGAACCGGTTGAAGAAGGCGCGGAAGAAGTGCGCCGCTTCCGCCTCGCCGCCACCGGCGAAGGTCTGGAAGACACTCCGCATCTCAGGCGGCGACGTATCCCACCACGGCACGAACACCTGGTTGACACTGCCGACGAACCCGATCAGCTGCGGCTGGTTGCGGATGACGACCGTCGGCGCCGCGGCCAGTTCACTCCCACGCGCCTGCTGCACTCCTGACGCGAAGGCCTGCAGGATGCGCTGCGCCTCGACGTGCAACCCCGCCGTATCGGCGTGAACGGGCACCAGCACCGTGGCCGCGGGTGAGGACGTGCCCGTCGACAACGACGCACAGCCGACCGTGAATAGGGCGCTGCCGACGAGCAGGAAGTGATGGGGACGCATGCGGCAAGGGATCGGGTGAGCTTCGGCTGCCGTCCCGCGACGGCGGTGCGGCAAATCTCACCGCAGTCCGGCAGTCCACAAGCGCGGGGAATTGGCCCGACATGTCGGTCGACGCTCGACGGTGTCATGCGACCTCGAACGAAATTCCTGCCGCGTTCGGTTGTGAGTGCGTCGCACCAGCCGTCGGGCATGGCAGTTGCCTTACGCTTTCGCATCCCATCACACACGAGACCGCAGTGAGCGACTACAAGCACGACGCCAGTGACAAGAAGCTCGATCACGAGGCTGATGCCGCGAAGGCGAAGCCGACCAAGCATGCAGACGGCCCGAGTCACGATCCGGCGAAGATCGCGCGGCATGACGATGTCGGGAAGGATCGCCTCTTCGAGCATCGCGAGCAGCACGACGATGCGGAGCAGGCCAGCGAACGATCACGTCGCGAGAAGGACGTCGCCAAGCACGCGCACCCGGTGGACGACACCAGCACAGGCGGCTGACGCGGCACCAATCGTGCACTATCGCCGCCCGTCAACCGATGTGTCAGCCGGCGGTTCCGCCGCTCACGCGGTGGACGTCCGGCACCGTCCTGCAGGAGGTAACGATCATGGCGACCCGCAATGATGCGTCAGGCAAGGGCAAGGGACACGCGAAGGAGAAGCAGGGCATGTCCGGCGAGGCGCTGAAAGACGGACAATCAGCCGCCAGTGGCAAGACCGGCCGCGCCGGGGGGAAGGAGAACCGACAGTACGGCTCCACCGGCTCGAAGAGCTCCGGCGGAACGGGCTCGTCGCAAGGATCAGGCGGAGGAAGCGGCGGCACCCATGGCTGAGCGCCGCACGCGATACCTGGTGCAACGTCTTCGCATCACCCCCATCGTCGCCTGCGTCAGTACGACGCAGGTGACGATGGACTCGCACTCACAATCGGGACAGGAACGCGCGGATGCGCGCCGCGTTGGTGCCCACGTCGCTGCCGCCCACGCGCGAGACTGACCGCACGTCCACGCGACTACCGGCGTCCGCAGGCCGCACGCGGACGACCACATCGTCCTTGAAGCCGAACCAGGTCGTGGTGGCCGTCGCTTCCACCAGGCCATTCGCCGAATCGGCCGCGACAAGTTCCCAGCCCATCGCATCGACCGCCGCGCGCACGCGGGTGAACATCACACCGGTCGGTTCCGAAAAGCTGGCCGGCGCCAGGTCCGGATAGCCCTTCCGCTGCTGTGCCGCCACGCTGTCACCACCGTACTCGGCGCTGTTCTTCGCGTTCGCGCGCAACGGCAGGATGGCCACGAACCGCGGCGGGTTCTGCGTGTCGGTGGTCACGTCGTGAATCGGCGGTACCGACGTCGCCACCTGCTTCCACCGCCACGGCACGAACGCCGTGCCGCCCGCGATCACCAGCGCCAGTGCGAAGAACACCACCGCGCGGCCCGATCGACATGCCAGCACGGCGCCCAGCAGCGCCAGCATGCTGACGGCGATGCCGAGGTACGCCGCCCAGCGCACCATCGCGAACGCGACCTGCAGCGACCAGGCTTCCTGCCGATAGCCGATGCCCGACGCGAACAGGAGCAGCAGCGCGGCGAGCGCGACGACGAGCGTCAGGACGGCGGTGCGTACGGATGTCATGTGGACGCGATGCAGGCGGGAAACGACTCGGTGAAACGCGAACGCTGGCGCACGTCTGTCGTGCGCCAGCGTTCGTGCAAGCTAGCCGGCGTGCCCGCGACCGACGTCTGTCACTGCGGCAGTTCGGGCAGCTTCGCCACCGCGGCGTGCTCGCAGCTCACCTTCGCATTCCAGGCCGCGAACATGCCGGCGGCATTCGGGCGACGCGACCAGATGTGCAGCGCCCAGACGCCGAGCGGATCGTTGTTCATCATGTCCACACCCAGCACCGTCGGCTTGGGGCGGGTGTTTGCCGGCAGCACGCTGTACGGGATCACGTAGTCCACGCCGACCAGTTCCAGGCGACCGGCAGGCGACGGCTCGTACATCAGCAGTTCCGGCGTCAGCGGATCGATCACCGCATCCGCGGCCAGCACCGGGTTCAGGTAGTGGAAGCCCTGCGCGCCATCTGGCGACGCCGCGCAGCCGGCCGGGAACTGCACCACGTAGCCGGCGCGGATGGCTTCCTCCACGTCGTGGAACCGGGCCGTCGCCTCGCGCACCTTGGCGATGGCGTGCATCCGATCGCTGGTCAGCGCTGCGTTGCTGCCGGCGTGGTCGTGGCCGGCGGCGGTCGCCACGCGGGTGGTCGGACCACCGGTCGGCTCGTCGGTCGCCGTCTGGCAGGCGGTGACCAGCAGGACGGCGGCGGCCATGGGCAGCACCGCGCGGGGAAGGGAGAAGATCGAGGGGGTCATGGGTCGCTCTGGGGACGAAGGAGTGGGTGCGCCGGTCGCTCTGTCGATCCGGGCACACCCCTCAAAGCCGAATCCGTCGCCCAACTGGCTCATTCTGGGTAGAATGGATGGGTATGCCGACCCCATCCGACGATCGCTGGCGCCAGATCGAGACCGTGTTCGCGGCAGCCTTGGCGCACCCGCCGTCGGAGCGGGAGGCGATCGTCGACTCCGCCTGCAGCGGTGACGCGGAGTTGAGCGCGGAGGTCCACGCACTGCTGGCCGCGCATGACGGCAACGGCAAGCTCGACCGCCTCGGCGCCCAGGTCGCGCCGCTCGCCGCCGCGCTGCGGGTGGTTCCGCTCGAGGGACGCCTGGTCGGTCGCTTCCGGATCGAGAGTCGCATCGGTGGTGGCGGCATGGGCGTGGTCTATCGCGCGCACGACGAACAGCTCGGCCGGCCGATCGCGCTCAAGTTCCTGCAGGCGCACCTGGTCAGCGATGCGGTGGCCACCGAGCGCTTTCGGCTCGAGGCGCGCACGGTGGCGGCGCTGGAGCACCCGAACATCTGCACCGTCCACGAGATCGGGCAGACCGACGATGGATTGCTCTACCTCGCGATGCCGTTGTACGAAGGTGAGACGGTGCAGGCACGCATCGCACGCGAACCGCTGCCGGTGGGACAGGCAGTGGGTATCGCGGTGCAGGTGCTGCGCGCACTGGCGCAGGCGCACGGGCGTGGCATCATCCATCGCGACGTGAAGCCGTCGAACGTGCTGATCACCGCCGACGGTCTGGTGAAGCTGCTCGACTTCGGCATCGCCAAGCTGCTGGACGTGAACCTCACCGGCTCCATCGCCGGTCCGGTCGGCACGCTCGCCTACATGAGCCCCGAGCAGGCACTCGGCAAGCCGCTCGATGCACGCACCGACCTCTGGTCGGTGGGGGTGATGCTGTACGAGATGCTGACCGCGCAACGGCCGTACGTGCATGGATTGGCGGCGGCGATGACCGGTGCCAGTCAGCAGCCGCTGCCCGAGTCGCTGCGCGTGCTGCGGCCGGAAGTGTCGGCGGAACTGGATGCGGTGGTGGTGCGCGCTCTGGCACGTCGCGCCGAGGATCGCTTCCAGACCGCCGCCGACTTCGAACGTGTGTTGCTCGGACTCGGACTCGCCGATACGGGGCTCACCGGCGCGCAGTCCACGCCGCCGCGGACCGCTGATCCTGCTGCGCCACCGCCGGGCGCACGCTGGTTGCGGCCGGTGGCATCGGTCGGCGCGCTGATCGGTGCGGCGCTGCTGTTCTGGGTGCTCTCGCGACCCGGGGCGAGCGCGCCGGTCGTCTCCAGCGCATCGGCGGCGCGGTCGGTGGCGGTGCTGCCGGTAGTGGACCAGAGTGAACGTCGCGACCAGCAGTACTTCGCCGACGGACTCACCGAGGAAGTCATCTCGACGCTCTCGCGCGTGGACGGACTGAAGGTGGCCTCCAGCACGTCGTCGTTCGCCTACCGCACGCGCAGCAAGGACATTCGCGCCATCGGGCAGGAACTCGGCGTGTCGTACATCGTCGAAGGCAGTCTGCAGCGCGTCGGCGACCAGCTGCGGATCACGGCGCGCCTGGTGAGCGTGGACGACGGCATGCAGATCTGGGCGCAGCCGTTCCGGCGCACCGCCGGCGATGCCTTCGCGTTGCAGCAGGACATCGCCGAGGCGATCGCACGGGCGCTGCAGGTGAAGCTGGTGGTCGGTCGGGCGGATTCACTCGACGTGCGCCCTGACGCAACCGCCTACGATCTGTACCTCAAGGGTCGGTACGCCTGGGCCACACGCACCGAAGCCAGCGCACGCCTCGCCTTGCGATTCTTCGAACAGGCGATCGAGAACGACTCGCTCTACGCGCCGGCGTACGTCGGCGTGGCAGACGCCAACGCGGCGCTGGGTTTCTACGATTACCTGGAGCCGGGCAAGGCGTTTCCGCGGGCGGAGGCTGCCGCCAGGCGTGCCATCGCGCTCGATGGTCGGCTGGCGGAGCCGCACAGCACACTTGGCTATGTCCACCTGTATTACCACTGGGACCTGAAACGTGGCGAGGCCGAGTTCAAGCGCGCCATCGAACTGAACGACGATTACGCGATCGGGCACCAATGGTACGCCAACCTGCTGATGTCCGACGGTCGGTTCGACGAAGCCGTGCGCGAAATGCGACGCGCGCAGCAGCGCGATCCGGTTTCGCCGACCGCGATCGCCGCCGAGGGCTGGGTGCACTATTACGCCGGCGACTACGCCAGCGCGATGCAGGTGTTCCAGCGCGTGTTCGGCTTCAACCCGAACTACACCCTGGCGCTCAACTGGGCCGGATTGACGCTGTTGGAGATGGACTCGCTGCCGCAGGCGATCGCGCTGCATCGCCGCCTGCTGGCAACGGCCGACAGCAGTGGGTTGAACATCGCCACGCTGGCGCGCTCGCTGGCCGTCGCCGGGCAGCGCCTGGAAGCGTTGCGTTTGCTGGACATCCTCGTGTCGCGCGACGCCGCGAAGCGTTACGTCCCGGCGTATGAGGTGGCCAAGGTGTACGCTGCCATTGAACGCGGCGATGACGCGCTGGCCTGGCTGGAGAAAGCGCGCACGCAGCGATCACACTCGATCGTGTACCTGAAGGTCGACCCGGCCTGGCGCTGGTTGCGACGTGATCCGCGCTTCTCGACGCTTGTCGACGCCGTGCTGCCGCAATGAGCGAGTCGCACTCGTCGCCGACCGATGGCCGCCGCACGGCATCGCCCGCCGAACTGCAGTCGCTCTACGCGGACATGTACGACGAGTTGCGCGTGCTGGCCCACCGTCAGCTGCGCGGCGAGCGAACCGAACACACACTCGGCACCACTGCGCTGGTGCACGAGGCCTACCTCAAGCTGGCCGCGCTGGACCGCATGCGCTGGGTGAACCAGGCGCACGTGCTGGGCTCCGCCGCCACCGCCATGCGACGCATCCTGGTGGACTACGCGGTGGCGCGACGCGCGGAGAAACGCGGTGGCGGCATCGAACCCGCGACGCTCGATGACGCGCTGGCGATGGCGGCATCGCGCAGTGAGGAACTGATCGCACTCGACGAGGCGCTGCTGCGGCTGGCCGAGCGTGACACGCGGCTGGCGCGGGTGGTGGAGTGCCGCTTCTTCGGCGGCATGAGCATCGAGGAGACGGCCGACGTGATGGACCTCTCGCCGGCGACCGTGAAGCGCGACTGGGCGATGGCGCGCGCGTGGCTGAATCGCGAGATGGACGCCTGACGCGGACCGCTCGCGAGAGAGATCAGCGCGCGGTCATCGCCCAGTAGGCCAGCGCGGCCATCGCGCTCAACGCCACCACCGCGACGATCACCATCGTTTGCTGACGGTTGACCGATGCTGCCGCATCGGCGTGGGCGCGCACCGCCGGCGAGTGCAGCGGCGTGTTGAGGGCGTCGAGCCCCTCGAGGATGGCGGCCGCCGAACGCGGGCGGCGCTTCGGGTCCTTCTCCAGGCAATGTGCGATCAGTGCCGACAGCGGTGCCGGCACGTCGGGGCGGATGCTCTGGATCGGCGCCGGCGTCTCCGCCACGTGGGCCACGAACAGTGCGCGCTGCGTCTTCCGGTCGGCGAACGGGTGTCGGCCACTGAACATCTCCCACGCCACGATCCCCCACGAATACAGGTCGGCGCGCTCGTCCACGAACTCGTCGCCGGCGGCCTGCTCCGGCGACATGTAGGCCGGCGTCCCCTTGGCGAAGCCGGTCTGCGTGGTGCTGCCGGTGCGGGCCAGCAGGTCGGGGTTGGTCGGCATTTCGGCGGTGCGGGCGATGTGGATCGCCTTCGCGATGCCGAAGTCCGTCACCACCGCGGTGCCACCGGAGAGGAGCACGTTCTCCGGCTTGATGTCGCGATGCACCACCCCTTCGTCGTGTGCGAAGGCGAGTGCGCGCGCGATGTCGCGGAGGATGCCGATGCCTTCGGCGACCGCGATCCGCTCGCCGCGCTCGAGTCGTGCGCGCAGCGACTCGCCCCGCACGAACGGCATGCTGTACCACGACATGTCGTCGCTGCTGCCGGAGGCCAGCACCGGCACGATGTTGGCTTGCTGGAGCCGCGCCGCGAACAGCACCTCACGGGCGAACCGCGCCGCGGACAACCCTTCCAGCATCTCCTGCGGCACCACCTTGATCACCACCTCGCGCTGCAGCGCATGTTCGGTGGCCACGAAGATGCGCGACATGCCGCCACCACCGAGTTCGCGCTCCAGTCGGAAGCGATCGGAGAGTGCCGAAGCCAGGTGTGCGCTGACGGCGTCGTGGTCCATTGCCCGGGATGAAGGGTGCATCACAACATAGGGCGGTGTGAGGCGGGATCGCCATCAGACCGCACTTCCAGGCACGTTCCGCGAGGCTCCAGCGCGCTGCGGGTGGCGCCCTGCTCACCAGACGCGTCGCCGCGCCGCATGTTTCGGAACCGACATCGTTCACACATCTCCCCGAGGATCGCTGGATGCCGCCGTTGCTCCACCCCCGCGCTGCCCTGACCGCCGCCGTCCTCGGCGCCGCGCTGCTTCCGCTGCCGTCGCAGGCGCAGGACCGTTCCCAGTCGCGCTCGATGGTGCAGTCGTCGCAGGGCGTGGTGGCCAGTGAAAGTGTGCTCGCCTCGCAGGTCGGCGCCCGCATCCTGGAGCGCGGCGGCAACGCCATCGACGCCGCGATCGCGATGAACGCGATGATGGGACTGGTGGCGCCGATGAACGATGGCGTCGGCGGCGACCTCTTCGCGATCGTCTACGACGCGAAGACGGGCCAGTTGCACGGCCTCAACGCGTCGGGCTGGGCACCGAAGGCGCTCACCGCCGAGCACCTGCGTGCCAAGGGACTGACGCGCATGCCGTCGCGCGGCATCGATGCGGCCACGGTGCCGGGCGCGGTGAAGGGATGGGAGGCGCTCCGTCGCCGCTTCGGGCGGCTGACGTTCGCGCAGATCCTGGCACCGTCGATCCAGTACGCGGAGTCGGGATTCCCGGTCGGTGAGGTGGTGAGCGTGTACTGGAAGGACAGCGAGGACGTGCTGCGTCGTGACCCGGCCACGGCCCGCACCTTCCTCCCCGGCGGCAAGCTGCCCGGTGTCGGCGACGTGTTCCGCAATCCGCAGCTGGGGTGGACGTACCGCCAGATCGCCACGCAGGGTGCGGCGGCGTTCTACACCGGCGCGGTGGCGCAGAAGCTGCTGGCCAGTTCGGCGTCACACGGAGGTACGATGGTCGCCGCCGACCTGCGCGAGTACGAACCGGAGTGGGTGACACCGATCTCCACCACCTATCGCGGGTGGACAGTGTACGAGCTGCCGCCGAACGGGCAGGGCCTGGCGGCGCTCGAGATGCTGAACATCATGGAGCGTTTTCCGCTGGCGCAGATGGGCCACAATTCGGTGCCCGCGCTGCACCACATGATCGAGGCCAAGAAGCTCGCCTACCTCGACCTGCAGCGGTACGTCGCCGACCCGCGCTTCGCGAAGATCCCGGTCACCTCGCTGCTCTCGAAGTCGTACGCAGCCACCCGCGCGTCGCTGGTGAATCCCACGCGCGCCAGCTGTGACCTGAGTCATGGCACACCGGAAGGCACCGACGACGGCACCACCTACCTGAGCGTGGTGGATCGCGAGGGCAACATGGTGTCGTTCATCCAGAGCAACTACTCCACCGTGGGCTTCGGTGCCGGCCTGGCGGTGGCCGACGCCGGCTTCGTGTGGCACAACCGCGGTGGTGGCTTCTCACTGGATGCCGCCAGTCCCAACCTGCTCGCTGGCCGCAAGCGACCGTTGCACACGATCATCCCCGCCTTCATGGCGAAGGATGACGTGCGGATCGCGTTCGGCATCATGGGCGGCTGGAACCAGGCGCAGGCCCATGCCCAGTTCGTGTCGAACATCGTGGACTTCGGGATGAACATTCAGGGTGCGATCGATGCCGCGCGCTTCTCGAAGGAGACGTTTCCGGGGTGCGACGTGAACCTCGAGGCGCGGATCGCCAGGTCCACGCGCGACTCCCTGGCGGCGATGGGCCACGAGATCGTGATGCGCGGCGATTACTCCAGCACGCGGATGGGATCGGGCCAGGCGGTGTGGCGCAACTTCACCAGCAAGCTGAATGCGGGGGCGAGTGATCCGCGGAAGGACGGGGCGGCGGTGGCGGAGCTGTTGCCGATGCGGTGAGGCGAGGCCACCGCGGGTGGCTCAGGCGTGCCCAACGGAACGCCTGCATCCGGAGTAACCTTCGGAGCCAGCGTTCTCCGTGCCCGTCACCACTGAGGTTTCCCATGCCGTTCAACCGCCGCGACTTCCTCAAGTCGAGCGCCGCCGCCACCGCGCTCGTGATCGCCGCGCCCGACCGCGCGCTCGCCTCCGGTCGCCTCCCCTCGCGCTGGATCGAGACGGCGTCCGATGAGCTGATGGCCGCCGCGCTCGGCGCCGCCCGCGCCGCTGGTGCCAGCTACGCCGACGTCCGCATCGGCCGCTACCGCAGCCAGAACATCGGCACCCGCGAACGGCAGATCACCGGCGTCTCCGACTCCGAGTCGTACGGCATGGGCATCCGGACCATCGTCAACGGCGCGTGGGGCTTCGCCGCCACCAGCGTGATGACGCCGGACGGCGTGGCCAAGGTGGCACGCGAGGCCGCTCGGCTGGCGCGCGCCGCCAGCTCGGTGCAGAAGCGCAAGATCGAGCTCGCGCCGGCGCCGGTGGTGAAGGGCACCTGGGCCACGCCGGTGAAGCGCGATCCGCTCGAGGTGCCGATCGAGGACAAGGCCGCGATGCTCTTCGCCGCCAATGAGGCCGCGCTCAAGGTGCCGGGCATCCGCTTCGTGAATTCCGGGCTGCAGCTGCTGCGCGAGATCAAGATGTACGCGAATTCCGAAGGCTCGCAGACGACGCAGACCTTCATCCGCGTCGGCCCGTCGTTCTCGGCCACCGCGGTTGGCAACGGCGGCTTCCAGCAGTACGGCGAGGAGCTGGCACCGCGTGGCGAAGGCTGGGAATACGTCGAGTCGCTGAACATGCCGGGCAATGCCGCGAAGTGGGCGGCGCTGGCGGTCGAGAAGCTCGGCGCCCGCTCCGTGGAACCGGGCCGCTACGATCTCATCATCACGCCCGAGAACCTCTGGCTCACCATCCACGAGTCGATCGGGCATCCCACCGAACTCGATCGTGCGCTCGGCTACGAGGCGAACTTCGCCGGCACCTCGTTCATCGCACCGCCCGAAGCACAGATCGGGAAGCTCAAGTACGGCCGGCCACTGATGACGATCCAGGGTGATCGCACGCAGGAAGGCTCGCTGGCCCGCTGCGCCTGGGACGATGAAGGCGTGGCGGCGGATTCGTGGAAGATCGTCGACAAGGGGATCTTCAAGGACTACCAGACCACGCGCGAGCAGGCGGCGTCGATCGCCAAGCTCACGGGCGTCAATCGTTCACACGGCTGCTCGTTCGCCGACGGCTGGGACTCGGTGCAGTTCCAGCGGATGCCGAACATCTCGCTGATGCCGGCCGAGCAGAACATCTCGCTCAACGACATCATCGCAGCCACCGATCGCGGCATCGTGATCAAGAACCGCGGCTCGTGGTCGATCGATCACCAGCGCTACAACTTCCAGTTCTCCGCCCAGGCCTACTACGAAGTGCGCGGCGGCAAGATCACCGGCATGCTGAAGGACGTGGCCTACCAGTCCACCACGCCGGTGTTCTGGAACTCGATGGACATGATCGGCGGCAAGGATTCGTATTACCTCGGCGGCTCCTTCGGCGATGGCAAGGGTCAGCCGTCGCAGTCGAACTCCGTCAGTCATGGCTGCCCGCCCGCCCGCTTCCGCGGCGTGAACGTGGTCAACACGGGGAGGGAAGGCTGATGCACACCGCACCGAAGTCGCTGTTCGACGCGCCGCTCGACGGCGAGTACCTCACGCGCGAGCAGGCCAAGGCCCTCGCCGACCGGGTGCTGGCCTTTGCCAAGGCCGACGAGACACGCGTGAACATCAACAGTGGCTGGGCGGGCAACACCCGCTTCGCCGGCAACGAGATCACCACCAGCGGTGGCATCACCAACACCTCGATCACGGTCACGTCCACCATCGGCAAGCGGCGCGCGAGTTCGGAAACGAACATCCTCGACGACGCGAGCCTGAAGCGCACGGTGGAGAACGCCGAGTCGCTGGCACGGCTCAGTCCCGAGAATCCGGAACTGGTGCCGGAGCTCGGCGCGCAGGAGTACGCGACGGTCAACGGGTATTTCGACTCCACCGCCGGCCTCGATCCCGAGAAGCGGGCCGCCGCCGTGAAGAGCGCGATCAACGCCGCCGAGGTCGCAGGCGGTGCCAATGCGAACATCTTCGTCGCTGGCTTCCTGCAGGCGAACGCCGGCGCCAGTGCCGTCGCCACCAGTCGTGGACTGTTCGCCTATCATCGCGCCAGCAGCGCCAATCTCGGCATCACTGCGCGGACGCCAGACGGTACGGGGTCCGGCTGGTCGAACGCCGGCGCTCGTGACTGGGCGAAGATCGACGCCGCGGCGCTCGGCCGCACCGCATCGGCCAAGGCTGCAGCCAGCCGTAACCCGAAGGCGATCGAGCCGGGACTGTACACGGTGGTGCTGGAACCGGCGGCGGTGGCCGACATCATGGGCAGCCTGCTCGGCACCTTCAATGCGCGCGGCAATGACGAAGGGCGCGGCACCTTCAGCAAGCCGGGTGGTGGCACCAAGCTGGGCGAGAAGATCGCCGACGAGCGCGTGACGATGTATTCCGATCCGGCGGATCCCGACCTGCTGGCACAGCCGTTCGCCGGCGATGGTACGCCGGTGCGCCGCGTGACCTACATCGAGAACGGCATCCTGAAGGAGTTCGCCTACGACCGGTTCTGGGCGCAGAAGCAGGGCAAGACGGCGACCGGCGGTGGTGGGGGAGGCGGTGGTGGCGGTGGGTTCGGTGGTGGTGCGGTGAAGTTCGTCGGCGGCACCAAGACCACCGAGGAACTGATCGCCAGCACCAAGCGCGGGATCCTGGTCACCCACTTCTTCTACATCCGCCCCCTCGATCCGCGCACCGTGATGCTCACCGGCCTCACGCGCGACGGCACCTTCCTGATCGAGAATGGCAAGATCACGTCGGCGGTGAAGAATTTCCGGTGGAACGAGAGCCCGCTGTTCATGCTCGGCAAGATCGAGGAGATCGGTCGCGCCGAGCCGGTGGGCGCGGGTCGGGTGATGCCGTCGCTGAAGGCGAAGGACTTCAACTTCTCGAGCCTGTCGGACGCGGTGTAGACGGTTCGCCGCGCCGGGTGCTTTCGCACCCGCGCGTGGCGGCGGTATGTTCGGCGGGAGTCCTGGCCCGGAGCGCCACGCATGGTCGACCGCCGCACCTTTTTGTCCGTCGCTGGATTTGCCGGCGTCGGCGCCCTGCTGGATGGGCGCCGAAGCCGTGTCGTGCCCGCGCGGGCTGATACGCTGGCGCCGTGTGGTGCGGACCACGCTCGCGCACACGGCCCGGTCAAGCATCCGACACCGCGCCCGGGAATCACCGCGGCCAAGGTGCTCGCCGCCAGCCAGCTGTCGGCCTGGCCGCACCTGCAGCAACTCTTCGACGGCATCCGCGCCATGCCGGCGATCGCTGACGGCATCCGCTGCAGTTGTGGGTGCGCCGAACTGCCCGAGTACTACTCGCTGCTGAGCTGCTTCGAGGAGCCCGCGATGGCGACCATCTGCCCCATCTGCCAGGGTGCAGGAAAGCTCGCCGTTCGGCTCCATGGCGAGGGACAGACGCTGGCCCAGATCCGCACCGCCGTCGATGCGCAGTTCGGCTGAGCGGTAGCCACGGCCGGCATCGTCGGCACGGTTCACACTCCACACGCCACCTGATTCATGCGCCAGCCACGCCGAATTGCCTGCCTCGCCACCGTCGTCGTGTTGCTCCTCGACACCAGCGTCGCCGCAGCCCAGATCCGCGCCAGTGAAGTGGGCAGCATGACCCAGGTGATCGACGGCACGAAGATCAGCGTCACCTACTCACGGCCCCGCGCGCGAGGCCGCGCGCAGCTCTTCGGGACGCGGGTGGCGCACTGGGGTGAGGTCTGGACGCCCGGTGCGAACTGGGCGACGGTGCTCGAGGTGAGCAACGACGTCACGCTCAACGGGCAACCGGTGCCGAAGGGCAAGTATTCGGTCTGGATGGTGCTGCGCGAGAAGGGCGACTGGACCACGGTGCTCGACCCGAACTCGCGCATCTTCCACATGGACCCGCCGGATTCGAATGCGAAGCAGATTCGCATCAGCACGCCGGTGGACCAGGCGCCGATGTTGGACGTGCTCACCTGGTCGATGCCGGAACTGACCGCGAATGGCGGCACGCTCGCGATGCAGTGGGGCACCACGCGCGCAACGCTCAAGGTGGCGGTGAAGCCGTCGCTCGAGGTGACGATGCCGGAGGCCGAGGCGCAGGCGTATGTCGGCCGGTACGAATATCGGGAAGCGAAACCGGCGTCGGGGTCCACCGGCATCAGTTCACTCATCGTGACGTACGAGAACCGGACGCTGAAAGGGCGCTGGGATCCGAACGACGACTACATGCAGACGTTCGCGATGATCCGCGTTGGCCCGGACATCTTCGCACCGGGCCTCTACGATCGCTCCGGTGCGATCTATGAGGTGATGCGCCCCGACATGATGTTCACATTCCGGCGTGTGGACGGGAAGCCGGCCGGATTCACCGTGCGCCTGGACGACGACTCGCTGTACGGCACGGGGACGCGGAAGCCATAGGTGGTGAAGTTGGGTGCGGCGACTCCCTTGTCGAGGCGGCGCACCGGTCGCACGGATTGCCGCCACGCCGTCGTCGCGACAGGATTGTACACCGGGGCAGGGCACCGCCCCGCTCGCGCCTTCGGCACCCACGCGACGACACACATGACGGCACGCCTCACGTTGGCTCCTTCCCGTCCGGCGCTCGGCGCCACGTCGTCGCATCGCCACCGGCACGCTGTGCTGATCCCGCTGGCGCTGATCCTGATCGCGGGCTGCGACGCCACGGGTGGCGGTGTGGAGGCCGCACCGGCCGCCGACGGGAGCCGATCCACCGTCGCGGCCACCGGCGTCGCCAGTCCCGCGGCGTTTCCCGTCGGCACGCATGCCGACACGCTGCACGGCGTGATCCTCCCCGACCCGTACCGCGGGCTCGAGGACACGACGTCGCCAGCGGGACGTGCGTGGGTCGAGACACAGGCGACGTACGCCAACCAAGTCCTCTCGCGCGGCAGACACCTCGACTCGCTCGCGGCCATGTACGCCGCGGCACTGCGCGACGCGCCGACGTTGGGTCGTGTGCGCGAGACGCCGCTCGGACTGGTGCTCACGCGCTGGCTCGGCGACAACCCGTCGCTGTTCACGATCGCTCCCGGCGCGCGCACGGAGCGCCTCCTGCGTGCGACGGACGATTCGCTCGCCGGTGGTGGCGACCTCCGTGCGTTCGTTCCGTCGAGCGATGGTCGCCTGCTCGCCCTCGGTACCACGGCGGGTGGCGACGCGGGGGCCGCCATCTCGCTTCTCGATGCGACCACCGGCGCCCTGCTTGCGGATCGGATCCCCGACTTGCTCACCACGACCAGCGGGACACGGTACGAAGTGAGTTGGCTTCCGCGCGAGGCCGCGCAGCCGCAAGCGTTCTTCTATCCGCGACTGTGGCCCGCCGGTCGGTCGGTCGCGCCTGCGGAGCGACTGGCGCGTGGACGACAGTTCCTGCATCGCATCGGCCGTCCGCAATCATCGGATGTCGCGATCTTCGGCTTCGGCGTGACACCGGCGGTGCCAGTCGCTCCGGAAGACCTGGCCACGCGGGTGCTCACCGTGCCCGGATCGCGATGGCTGGTCGGAAGCATATTTCGATCGAAGCGGAACGGCAGCGATCATTACGCGGCGCGTCGCACGCCGGGCGACTCCACCGTGCCGGCGTGGGTGCCACTGGCGACACTCGCGGAGCGTTTGAGCACGCCGCAACTACTCGGCGACACCGCCTACGCGCTCGCACGTCGTGACGCCGACCGCGGACGTATCCTGCGGCGCGTCCTCGGTGACGGACCGTCACCGACGAGCGGGTGGGAAACGGTCATCGCCGAGCGGCGCGGGGTGATCACGGCATTCTCGGTGCAGGCGGATGCGATCTACTTCACCGAACGGGTGGCCGGCGCGGTGCAGCTGCGCGCTCGTGCCCACGGCGACACCAGCGTGCGTACCGTCGCGCTGCCCTTCACGGGGACGCTGCTCATCGCCCCGCGTGCATCGACGATGCGTGGCGTCCTGGTGTCGGTGGAATCGTGGGCCACACCACCGCGCTGGTTCCGTGTGATGCAGGGTGGCACGATGGTGGAGCCGGTCGCGATCGAGGATGGTGGGAGCGGTACGGTGCCGACGACGCTGGTGAGCGACCGGCTCGAGGCGCCGTCGCGCGATGGCACGCTGGTGCCGGTCTCGATCGTGTACGACTCGGCCGCGCTCACGTCGCGGCGCCTCGATGGCACGGCACCGCTCCTGATCGAGGCCTATGGTGGCTTCGGACAGAGCACTGATCCGGTGTTCGATCCGTATGTGCGCGCCTGGACCGCGCTCGGCGGCGTCTACGCGTACGCCCACGTGCGCGGCGGTGGTGAACTGGGTGACGCGTGGCACCTCGCTGCCACGCGCGAAAAGAAGCAGCGATCGGTGGACGACATGATCGGTGCCGTCGAGGCGCTGATCGCGCGCCGGTACACCGCCGCCGGACGGGTGGCGATCCAGGGTATCTCGTTCGGCGCCATCATCGCCGGGCTGGCGCCGCTGCAGCGACCGGACCTCTTCGGCGCGGCGCTCTACGACGTCGGCGGTCCCGACGAGATTCGCGCGGCCGCGCTCGATCCGTCGGCGGCGCGCAACATCGCCGAGATCGGCGATGTGGACACGCCGGGCGGGATCATGTCGCTGCGGGCGGCGTCGCCGTATCACGTGGTGCCTGCCCGCGAGAGGCTGCCCGCGATGCTGTTTCACAGCGCCAACGACGACTACAACTTCGGCACCGAGATGCTGGTCGCGAAGCACGTGGCGCGATTGCAGGCCGCGAACGCCGGCGACCGTCCGGTGGTCTGGGTGCGCACGTCGGGTGGACATCGCTGGTTGGCGAGCATCTCGCCGGAGTACGCGGCACGGGTCGCGTCGTTCCTGCTGTGGCAGTCGGGGGATGCGCGATACCAGCCGCAGCCGGCGATTCCCGCAAGCGCGGGCAAGTGACATGACGAAGGGCCCATTGACAGTGAACTGACATGATGTCAGTTTACTGCCATGCAGAGCTCCGCTGTTATTGGGCCGGCTGAACGCCAGCGCACCGCAACTCGCCACGGGTTGCTCGATGCTGCGTTGAAGCTGCTGCAAGACTGGCCGGATCGCGCGCTCACCCACGAGTCCGTGGCTCAACTGGCGGGGGTCGCTGCCCGCACTGCCTACCGCCACTTCCCGTCCCAGTCGGACCTCACGCTGGCGCTCTGGGAGCGCATCCGCGACACCACCGGCACACGGTGGCCCGAGGCCGAGTCGGAGATCCTCCCGTCGCTCCGGCGCACCTTCGACCAGTTCGAGGGCCACGCAACGCTGACGCGCGCCGCCATTGCCGCCGCTGGGAATACGGGTCATCCCGTGCACGGCTCGGCCGAAGGGCGTGCAGCGTTCCGGCGCAGCCTGGCCGACCTGCTGTCGGCACTCCCGGCGGCGGACGGCGATCAGCTCGTGGGCGCCTGCCTCGCGATCTACAGCGCGCCGTTCTGGCAGATGCTGCGCGAGCGGGGTCAGCTCTCCGCCACCGACGCCAGTGAGGCCGCGGTCGGCGCGATGCACGCGCTCCTCGATCAGGCGCACCGCCGCGCCGATGATCATTTCCCCACACAACCGAGACGCCCGCATGTCGAGTCAGATCGCCACCCCGAGCGCTGAGGTCCAGCGCAGCTTCACCCTCTCCGCGGACGAGGGGCGCACGCCGGCGCCGCTCGACATCGTGGGCGAGACGACGCTGGTGAAGGTGGCATCAGCCGATGCCGATGGCCGGCTCGCAGCCTTCCACCTCGTGGCCCCGCCGATGTCGGGACCACCGCGGCATGTCCACACGCGTGAGGACGAATGGTTCTACGTGCTCGAGGGCACGCTGGTGTTCGAGCTCGATGGAGAGCGCCAGACGGTGGGCCCCGACGGGTCGGTGTGGCTCAAGCGCGGTGTGGTGCACGCGTACCAGAACTTCACCGACCGTGACGCGCGCCTCCTGATCGTGACCACACCGGGCGGCTTCAATGACTTCTTCGTCGAGCTGTCCGCAGCCGCGCCCGCCGACGGTGGAATGCCCGATCGTGCGATCTTCGCGGCGCTGGACGCGAAGTACGGCATCACCACGCTCGGCCCGCCGATGATGGAGTGAGGTGCGCGCAGCCGCTCTGTCAGAACTTCCAGCTGTATCCCAGCCGCAGCACCTGCGTCTCGAGGTAGTCGGTGCTGACGATCCGAAAGTTCGTGCCACGGATGGTGCGTTCCGCCTGGTTGGTGTTGAGCAGGTCGGTCGCGTTCAGCACGATCTCACCCTTGCCCTGCTGCACGCTCTTCTTCACGCCGACATCCAGCGAGAACCGGCTGCCGATCCGCCCCTGCGGCAACAGGTCGGGCGCGAGGTAGACGCTCGACAGCTGGACCTGCCAGTCGCGCGGCAGTCGCAGCATTGCGTTCAGCTTTCCGTTGCCCGACGTGAGCTGCTGGCGCGGTGCGGCATAGGCCACCGGTTCGGGATATTGGTTCACGCCCGAAAAGGCATCGACGGTCCGGCGGAACACGCTGGCACTACCCGTCAGCGACACGGCGCGTGAGACCGTCTGCTTCCAGGTGAGTTCCGAACCGGTGCTGCGGCTGCGGCCACCATTCTGGAACACGTTGTACAGCAGCACGCTGCCCGGCACCTGCGTCGTGATGCGCGTGATCGTGCCATCCACCAACTGGTGGAACGCGGCGGCGTACACGCTGCCGGTGGTCCATGCCGCCTTGTAGCCCAGTTCCATCGCGGTGGAGAATTGCGGTTGCAGCCCCGGATTCCCGACCTTGATCAGTTCCGGCTCGTCGTACTTCGGGAAGATGCGGATGTCCACCTCGTTCGGCCGGTCCACCCGTCGGTTCACGAACAGCGACAGCTTGTGGGCATCGTCGAACTTCCAGGCGGCGCGCACGTTCGGGAAGGCCTGCAGGTAGCGATAGCCGTCGCTGCGATACGTGTTGTGATCGGGATTGACGTCATACGCCAGCCGAATCCCTTCCAGGCGCAGCCCGCCTTCCAGTTCGATGCGCTGGTTCTCGAACACGTAGGTGCCGTAGGCGGCGGGAATCACCTCACGATACTTCGCCCAGCCACCGGCCCCGGTATCGAGCGGTGAATTCGTGCCCGGGAAGAACTGCATGTTCACCGGAATCGAGCGGTAGCGCCCCTTGAATCCCGCCTCGACGCGCCCCTGTCGCAGTGGCCTCACGTAATCGGCGTTGACGTCCACCACGTGTTCGTCCGACAGCAGCTTGAACGCATCGGTCCCGACCGAGGATGGCAGCGTGTTGGTGAAGAAGTACTGCTCATCCTCGCGGTGGAACGAATAATTGGTGGTGACGGCCAGCGTATGCCCCGGCTGCACGAACCGGTGTGTCAGCACCGCGGTCGCGAACGCGGTGTACTTCACCTCGTCCTCCAGGAACTGCCAGAGCCGGTACCGGTTGTTTAGCGACCCTTCGAAGAACGGACTGTCGCCGTTGTCGAGGATCTTCTCCCGGTTGAAGAGTCCGGACACGACGATGCTGTTGCGGTCACTGAACCGGTGGTCCACACCGCCGCTCAGCGTGCCGTAGTCAGTGCGCCGATTGCGTTTCACCTGCTGCAGGATCACGGTGCCATCATCGTAGGTACGGGTGGCGAATTCGTTCTTGTTCAGCGTCGGTGAGTGCAGCCAGTCGCCCTGCAGGAAGGTGTTGGTGGCGCCGCGCCGGTAGTTCACCGAGAGCGACGGATTCAGCTTCGGTGTGCCACGATACTGCGGGCGGATGGTGGGCAGGTTCTCCTTCTTGCTCCACAGCGCGCCGGCCCCGCCGGTGAAGCCGACCTTACCATTGAATCCCTGTTGCTCCTGCCGCTTCATCACCAGGTTGATGACGCCCGCGCTGGCATTGGCATCGAAGCGTGCCGACGGATTGGTGATCACCTCGATTCGCTCCAGCGCCGAGGCCGGGAGGTTGTCGAGTCCATTCTGCGAACCGAAGCCGGTGAGTGCCGTCTGCTTGCCGTCGATCAACACCACCACCCGGTCGCTGCCGCGCACCAGCACCTTCCCGTCCTGCCCGACCGTCACACCCGGCACGGTGGACATCGCCTGCAGCACCGAACCCCCCGACTGGCTGATGTTGTCGGCCACCGTGAACGTTTTCCGGTCGAGCGCCGCCGCCACGCCATCCGCGGTGGCGGTGACCACCACGCCGTCGAGTGTGCGTGTCTCGCGCGTCAGGAGCACCGCACCAAGATCGAGGAAGGCGCTCAATTCGCCGACCAGCACGCGTTGGCGAACCGGTTGGTAGCCGATCGCACGCACCACCAGCGTGTAGGTCCCCTTTCGCAGGCCGCCGAAGGTGAAGGCCCCCTGCTGGTTGGTGAGCCGACCGGCGACCAGCGCGGTGTCGCTGGCGCCCTGCAGCTGCACGGTGAGGTACGGCAGCGGCGCGCGCGACGTGGCATCGAGCACGCGGCCGGAGACGGTGACCGCCGGCGACTGCGCCAGCACCGCCGCCGAGAAGATGGGCAGCATCAGGAGCAGGATCAGTCGAACGAGTGCGGACATCCGTGTTTCGGTTGGCATCGAGATGGACCGACATCACCGCGCGTGTGGCGCAGTCATCGGGGAGAAACGGACGGTGGCGCGAGTTCGTTCGCACGCAGGACGCGGCCACGCAGCACGACGGTGTGTACATGACGCACGTTCCCGATAGCGAGCAGCGGATCGGCGTCCAGCAGCACCAGGTCGGCGCGTCGACCCGCCGTCACAGCGCCCGATGTGGTCTGCTCGTCAAGGAATCGCGCGGCATCCAGCGTGGCCATGCGCAGCACCCGCGCCGGCGTCAGTCCGCCCCGCACCATCAACGCCAGCTCATCCGCGAAGGCGTAGCCGGCGAGCCACGAATCGGTGCCGACCAGCAACCCGGCGCCGGCGGAATCGAGCGCCCGCAGCAGGCGGAATTGCGGCTCGAGACCACGCTGTGCGGCCTCGAAATCCTGCTCGCGAAAGTCGCGCAGGTAACTGGTGGTCGAGCGGTCGGAGGGCAACCCCTGCAGGCTGAGATGTGCGACCTCGGGTCGCTTCAGCAGCCGGGCGTGCGCGGCGGCGGGCGAGAGTTCATGCACCGTGAACGTGAACGTCGGCACGTTCCAGCTGCCGGCTGCGATCGTGCGCGCGACCAGTGGCCCGATCCGCGCCGTATCGATCCGGTTCCACGCCAGACTCCAGTCGCGGAACGTGCGGGTGCGCGCCGCGTCGGCCGGATCCAGCAGCGCCGTGATGTAACCACGGAAGTGCTCCACCGAATGCTGCCCGGCGGCCAGCGCCCGATCGATGCCCACGTCGCCCGGGACATGTCCCGCCACACGCATGCCGAGCGAGCGCGCCACCACGATCACGGAGTCGTACACCTCGGGGGCGAGGGCGTTGTACACCTTCACGAAATCGTAGCCGGCATCGTGTTGGCGCTGCAGTACGCTGCGCACCAAAGCGGGATCCTCGAGCCGCGCATTATCGGGATGCGACAGCGGTGCGGACTCGACCACCGGGCCGGCGGTGATGATGCGGGGGCCGATGATGCGCCCGCTGGCGACGCGGGCACGCATGGCGAGATGCGAGCTGTCACCGGCCATGTTGCGCACGGTCGTGATGCCGTTCGCCACGTAGGTGCGCAGGTCACCGTCCGTGTACAGGTGCACGTGCATGTCGGCCATGCCCGGCATCAGGAACCGGCCGGTGCCATCCACCACGTCGGCGCCCGCAGGCACGGCCACGGCAGTCGCCGGAGCGACGCGCGTGATGGTGTCGTGCCGGATCAGCACCGTCTGGCCGGGCAGTAATCGGCCGCGCTCCACATCGACGACGCTGACGTTCGTGATCGCGACGGTCGCGACGTCGGTGCCGCTGTCCGCCGGGCGACGTGAACAGGCGGCCAGGAGCACACACGCAACCGGCATCACGCCCAGCGCTTTGACCGCGATATGAACGCGATCCGTGATGTTTCGGTGCGGGCGCTGTCGTCGAGCGGGCATCGATGCGCTGGAGGCGGTGCTGATGAAGGAGCGGACGTTGGCATGCATCATAGCCGCAGGCGACCGGCCCGGCAGGGCGGGACGTCAGCGCTGCACATGCCACGCCCAGACGACCATCCCTGTTGGTGTCGGCGCGACGGTCGGGGCGCTTGAAAGACGCGTCGGCCACCGTTGATTGCGGCGAGGAAACCATTGCCTCGGCGGTCACCCCTTCGAGCCGCTGCTCGCCCGAACCATCACCAGAGATGAGCATACACGTGCCGTCGGCCGATCCAGGATCAGGTGCCGCGCGCTGAACCCGCGCGCGGCTGCCTCGTGCGCCTGCTGCGTGCACTGGTCCGCATCACGCTGGTGCTGATCGTGCTGCTCGCCGCGGCCGCTGGCATACTCTGGCTCTCAGCGCGCGAGGCGCTCGGCGGACGGCTCGAAGGCGCAGCGCTGGCGCGGGTCGAGCGCTCCGCGCAGTGGCGCGACGGTGCCTTCGACAACCGGTTGCCGCGGGTGGACGGCCCGATGCTGCGTGCGTTGGGCGCATTCGCTTTCGGTGGCTCGGCCCATCGCTCGCCGGACGCACCGGTCACGGTGCAAGCGCGCACCGCCGCCGACTACGCAACCCCGCCTGCGTCGGGATTGCGCGTGACGTGGCTCGGCCACTCCACGCTGCTGCTCGAGATCGACGGGCGCCGAGTGCTGATCGATCCCGTCTGGGGTGAACGCGCGTCGCCGTTCACGTTCCTGGGTCCGAAGCGATTCTTCGCGCCGCCGCTGCCGCTGGCGCAACTGCCGGCGATCGACGCGGTGGTCATCTCACACGATCACTACGATCATCTCGACCTGCCGACCGTGAAGGCACTGGCAGTCCGCAACGTCAAATGGATCGTCCCGCTCGGCGTCGGCGCGCACCTGCGTGCGTGGGGCATCGCGGCACGCGACATCGTGGAGCTGGACTGGTGGGAGGCGGTCCGGGTGCACGGGCTCACCGTGACGGCCACGCCGGCGCGACACTTCTCCGGTCGTGGTGTGGGCGAGGTCAATCGCACGCTGTGGGCCGGCTGGGCCTTCGGCGGTCCGGCGCATCGCGTGTTCTACAGCGGCGACACCGCCCTGCACGACGAGTTCACGGAGATCGGTCGCCGACTCGGCCCCTTCGACCTCACGATGATCGAGGCGGGCGCGTACGACGCGCTCTGGGCCGACGTGCACCTCGGTCCGGAACAGGCTGTGCTCGCACACCAGCTGGTGCGCGGCGATGTGATGCTGCCAGTGCACTGGGGGCTGTTCGACCTCGCGCTGCACGGATGGACCGAACCGATGGAACGGGTACTGGTCGCTGCGGAGAAGGCCGGCGTGCGCGTGGCGTCACCGCCGCCCGGTGGCATGGTCGAGCCGGCGACCCTCGGTCCGATGCAGCGCTGGTGGCCAGCCGTGCCGTGGATGAGCGGCGAGGATGCGCCGGCGCTTTCCACCGGCGTCGCGCACCTGCAGCGGCTGATGCCGCGGGGGCCGGCAACCTCGCGTGCGGATAGCAGTGTGCTGAAGTAGCGACGCGACTCTGACATCCGCTGATGTCAATCTCGACGCAGGAACAGCGCGCTACGTCGGCGTCGCACCCGCCTGCACCTCCCGCTGCGCCTCCGCCAACCGCCCCGCATCCTCGCCCAGCAGCCGCGCCGCATCGAGCAACGTGGTGAGCGGCGCCAGGTCACCGGCGCCCGCGTGCAGCCGCAGCAGATCGAGCCGCACGTTCTCCAGTGCAGCCACGCTCGCCGCCAGGCGCGCTGCCGCAGCCTCGCGACGCGTGTCGAGCACCGCAGCATCGGCCGCCGCCGACGGCACCAGCGCCGCAACGACGTCGAGGTCCGCGCGCGCTTCGGCCGCATGCGCTTCCAGTGCGCCGACGATCTGCGGCAGGTCGTGCAGCTGCTCGCGGTACGCCGTCGGCAGCGCGGTGAACAGCTCACCTGCGGCGACACCCAGCGCGGCCTCGGTGGCGCGGAAGGCGCCGGCGCCGATCGTGCGCGAGCGCTCCGGTGCGCCGAGGCGTGTGGCCAGCCATTCGCCGGCGCGGCTGGTCCACAGCCGCTCGCGCACGCCGGTCTGCCACCAGTTCCGCAACCGCTTCGGAATGAACGACACGTCGAGCGCGTTGCTCACGGCGCCGAGCAGCAACGTCGTCAGGAACGGCGTCAGCACGTAGACCGCCTGCCCCCTGTTCTCGTGGATGATGTCCGCGAGCAGCAGGCCGAGCATGACGGCAAGCGCGCTCGCTGACGTCACCGTGGCCGCACGCAGCAGCCGACGCGCACCGCTCTCCGGCCCGTCCAGCTGCAGGGCCTCAGTCTCCTCGCGTTCCTTGCGTGCGAGGGCCAGCGCCGAGCGCAGGTCGGCGAGGGTGTGCCCGGCCTTGAACTGCCGGCGTGCCTGGTTGAGATGGAAGCCGACGATCGGCAGGAGCGGCAACGACGCAATGCCGGCGAGCATCACGATATCGGCCGGCCCCGCGGGCCGGTTGCCTGTCACCCACACGATGAAGTTCGCGGAGGTCAGCGTGCCGAACACCGCGCCCCAGCCGAGATACGGCACCAGCAGCGGATTGCGTGCGGCGAGCCACGCGCGCAGCGTCGCGGGGAGTGCCGGACGCGTGTCGGGTGCGGGCGCGAGTGCCGCGGCCAGCGCCTCGCCATCCTGGAATCGGCTCGCACGATCGCGCAGCAGGCAGCGGTCGATCGCCGCGCCGAGTGCGGGCGGCAGCCCCGGCGCGATCCGCTGCAGGCTGGGAGGCGCGCCGGTGGCTTGCTGCACCAGCAGCGCCGGCAGGTTCGCCCCGTCGAACGGCAACCGGCCACTGATCGCCAGGTAGCCCACCACGCCCAGCGCGTAGATGTCGCTCCGACCATCGATCACGTCGTTCGCGGCTTGCTCGGGACTCATGAAGTGCGCCGTGCCCATCACCGGTTGCGCCTCGGCAGACGCCACCGTCAGGGCGTTGCTCTGTGCGATGCCGAAGTCCGTCACCAGCGCGCGTCCGGTCCCCGCTTCGAGCAGGATGTTGTCGGGCTTCACGTCGCGATGCACGATGCCGCGGCCGTGCGCGTACGCCAGCGCCCATGCCACCTCGCGGAGGATCCGCGCGGCGTCGGGGGGCGGCAGGGGACCGCGTGTGCGGAGGCGATCGCCGAGCGTCTCGCCGTGGACGTAGCTCATCACGAAGTACACGCAGCCACCCGCCTCGCCGACGCGGTGGATCGGCACGATGTGCGGGTGCGACAGCCCGGCCGCCGTGCGCGCCTCGCGCAGGAACCGATCGCGCGAGTCGGCCGCCTGCGCCATCGCCATCGGCAGCGTCTTGATGGCCACGTCGCGATCCAGCTGCACGTCGCGCGCGAGATAGACGATGCCCATGCCGCCACGCCCCAGTTCGCGCTGCAGCGAATACTCGCCGGCCAGCGCTTCCTGCAGGGCGAGGAATTCGGCGGAGGGCAGGGTCATCTCGGGCGGGTATCGGGCGATGAGGTGCGTGCGCGTGAACGAAACCGGCGCAGGCGCTGAAACGAAGCGGACTGACCACCGCGTGTCAGTGCTCAAAGCACTTTACACAACAAAGTGTGGCGGTGCAAGGGCGGCTGGGCCTGCGACGGGCAGTTACGACGTCCGCGCCAGCCGCCGCAGCCGGGCCTCGAAGCCAGTCATGAAATCAGCATTCCACGCGTGCTGATGGGTGAGTTGGGCTCATGACGCGCGTGACTCGGCCGCCTTCTCTTTCGCCCGGCGGTAGCGCTCCAGTAGCCGTGTTCCTTTCGCCGCCAACTTGGCCGCGGCGGCCGCCGTCTTCGGCACCGGCTCGCCCCACGCATGCGCCGAGAGTGCGAGTCGCGTCGGCTTGCCGTCGTCGCCGACGAGCGGGCCACGCAGCGTGGCGAAATGGCGGCGCAGGAACGAGCCCTTGCGTCGCATCTTCTCCGGCGTGTCTGCCGGTCCACGCACGCCGGGCTTGAGGTTGGCGCCCTCCTTCGCCTTGAAGGCGCGGCGACCGGCCGCGGTGAGGCCGCCCTCGGGATCCTTCAACGGCGACTTCTTCGCCCGCGCCGTCTTTTTCCTGGCGCTGTTCCGTGTGGGTGTCTTGGTCGTGCCACGTTTCGCTTTGACTGACCTCTTCCGTACTGCCATTGGTCTCCTCCGGGGTGCGTACCGTAGCGTCGTTCGAGGGGTTTTCGGTCAAGGACTGATCACCCTCGATGCGTTTCAAGCAGACCCCGGCAGCGCACGATGCCCCGCTGCGGTCAGCCCACCCGGCTCACTCGTCCGTCGTCAGTCGAACTTGACCGAACGGGAACGTCAGCCGAGGTGTCGGGCGATGCTCGACGCCGTTGACCGCATGAACACCCGCAAGCCTGATAGACTCACGCGTGCGCTGTGAACTGAACGGCGCGCATCGCAACCGACGACGCTTCCTCGGAGAATTCGACATGCAGACCCGCACCCTCGGCACCACCGGCCTCGACGTCTCCGCGCTCGGACTCGGCTGCATGGGCCTCAGCTTCGGCCTCGGTCCGGCCATCGACCGCAGCGACGCGGTGACTCTGTTGCGCGCCGCCGTCGACCGTGGTGTCACGTTCTTCGACACGGCGCAGATCTACGGTCCCTTCACCAACGAGGACCTGCTTGGCGACGCACTCGAACCCGTCCGCGACCGCGTCGCCATCGCCACCAAGTTCGGCTTCGCGTACGATGACGCGGGCAAGCCCACCGGTGCCCTCGACAGCCGCCCCCAGACCATCCGCCGCGGCGTCGAGGATTCACTGCGACGCCTGCGCACCGATCACATCGACCTGCTCTACCAGCATCGTGTCGATCCCGCAGTGCCGATCGAGGAGGTGGCCGGTGCGGTGCGCGACCTGATCGCGGCGGGCAAGGTGCGGCACTTCGGCCTGTCGGAGGCCGGCGTGCAGACGATCCGCCGAGCGCACGCGGTGCAACCGGTCACCGCACTGCAGAGTGAGTACTCGCTCTGGTGGCGTGAGCCGGAAGACGAGATCCTGCCGGTGCTCGAGGAACTGGGCATCGGCTTCGTCCCGTTCTCGCCGCTGGGCAAGGGATTCCTCACCGGCACCATCGACGAGACGACGGCGTTCGACGCCACCGACTTCCGCAACACGGTGCCGCGCTTCGCGCCCGAGAACCGCAAGGCGAACCAGGCGGTGGTGGAGTCGGTGCGCGCGGTCGCGGACCGCAAGGACGTCACGCCGGCGCAGCTGGCGCTCGCCTGGGTGCTGGCGCAGCGCCCGTGGATCGTGCCGATTCCCGGCACCACCAAGCGGCACCGTCTCGAGGAGAACGTGGCCGCGGCCGACGTCGTGTTGACCGCGGACGAGGTGCGCGAGATCGAGGAGCTGACGACGCGCGTGGCGGTGCAGGGCGAGCGGTATTCGGCGGCGTCGCAACGGATGATCGACCGGTGAAACACAAGCACGCCATTCAGGCGCTCGCCGCCGCATTGCTGGCTTCGGGCAGCGCGTACGCGCAGCCCGTCTCGCTCCACGCGCTCCAGTCCACGCAGGGCCTGCAGCCCCACAACGTGACGGCAACGGCCGTGACCCATGCCGGGAGGCGTGGCATCCGGATCGTCACGTCCGACGCGGTGCAGCGCCAGGTCGATGGGCAGCCCATCGAGCAGCAGGCGCAACTCGAACGCCTGGCTGTGATCACTGGCACGGACTTCGGTGACGGCGTGATCGAGGTCGAGCTGTCCGGCGCGCCGGCGCCCGGTGCAGCGGCTGGTGCGCGCGGCTTCGTCGGCCTCGCCTTTCGCGTACAGCCCGACCTGCGCACCTACGACGCGTTCTATCTCCGCCCCACCAATGGACGCGCCGATGATCAACCGCGGCGCAATCATGCGACGCAGTACATCTCGCATCCGGCGTGGACGTGGAACCGGCTGCGGCAGGAATCGCCGGGGAAGTACGAGGCGTACGTGGACCTCGTGCCTGACGCCTGGACCCGCGTGCGCATCGAAGTGCGCGGTGACACGGCGCGATTGTACGTGCATGATGCTGCGCAGCCGACCCTGATCGTGCACGACGTGAAGACCGGCGCGCAGCAGCGTGGCGCCATCGCCCTCTGGATCGACGCTGGCACGGTGGCGCACTTCCGCAAGCTGCGGATCAGCCGGTAAGGATGACGCGCGGAGCGGGCGTGACCGTCACCCCGCTCAGGGCAGTGCCGTCCTGTCTCGCCCGGTCGTGTGCCGCACCGGGAAATACGAGCGTCGTCGGCTGTAGTGACGTCACATTGACGCGAATCACACAGCCATCATCGCAGCAACCGCCGCACCTGCTCCCGATAACTGCGGCTGCTCGTGAGCCGGGTGCCATCGATCAGCGTCAGCTCGTACTCGCCGTGGCCGCAGGGTTCCAGCCGCCGAATCCGGTCGATGCGCACCAGGTGTGACCGATGCACCCGCACGAACTCCGTCGGGTCGAGCCGCGATTCGAGCACCTGCAGCGACTCCCGCATCAGGTGACGTCGCCCCGTGGTGACGAGCGACACGTAGTTGCCATCCGCCTCGACACGCTCGACGCTCGCGACCGGCACGAAGTACATCCCCTGGGCGTCGCGGACCACCAGTCGTTTCGCGTAGTCGCCGCTCGGCGCGGCCTCGATTGCTGCGTGTGTGCCGGAGACACCGGCGACGTCGCCGGCGGTCGCGGTCGCGTCGCCACGGAGGGCCTGCAGCGCGACGCGGAGCGCCGCATCGGCCGCCGCAATGGCGCCGGCATCGGGGGATCGCGACGGTGCGCCGAGCGTCTCCAGCAGGCGCCGCATCGCCCGGTCGAAGCGATCGATGTCGACCGGCTTCACGAGATAGTCCACCGCATCGAGATCGAACGCGTGGATCGCATGCTCCTCGCTTGCGGTGACGAAGACGATGCATGGGGGACGCTCCAGCGACCAGGGCGCCTCCGCGGCGAGTGCCTCGACCGTCGCGATGCCATCGAGGCCAGGCATGCGGATGTCGAGCAGCAGCACGTCGGCAGGCCCGTTGCGGAGCGCGGCGAGGACCGCGGCCCCGCTGCCACACTCCGCGATCAGCTCGAACTCGGGATGCCGCGCCAGCAATGCGCGCAGCCGAGCGCGCGCCAGCGGCTCGTCATCGGCGATCAGGACGTGCCAGCGGCGGCCAGTGTCGGCGCGAGCCTCACCCCTATCCCTCGCCGGTCCGCTCATCGACGTGCGCTCCCATTCTGGTGTGCACCGTCGATGAACGGCAGCGTCACCCGCGCGCGGGTCCCGCCACTTTCACGTCGCTCCAGCACCAGCGAGGCGTTCTCACCGTAGAGCTGTGCGAGGCGATCGCGGGTGTTGCGCAGGCCGATCCCGTGGGCCGGCTCCGGGTTGCCGCGACCATGCATCGACCCTGTCTGCGCATCGATCCCTGCCCCATCGTCCTCGACCACGAGATCAAGCCTGTCGCCCGTGCGTGATGCACCGATCCGCACATGTCCGCCGGTTTCCCTTCCGGCAAGCCCGTGTTCGTAGGCGTTCTCCACCAATGGCTGCAACACGAGGAATGGCACGCGTGCGCGCCGGGCCGCATCCTCCACCGCCCACTCCACGACGATGCGGTCGCCGAAGCGCAGTTGCATCAGCTCGACGTAGCGCATCAACAGTTCCAACTCACGCTCGAGCGCGTGCCGTTCCGTCTCCTCGTACAGGATCACACGCAGCAGGGCGGCGAAGCGCGTGAGCATGCGGTCGGCCGCCATCGGATCGGCGTGCAGGAGCGTGGTCACCGCGTTGAGCACGTTGAAGACGAAGTGTGGCTGCAGCTGCGTCCGCAGCGCAGCCAGTCGCGCCTCGGCGAGCCCGCGCGCCAACTCCGCCTCACGCACCTCGCGGGCGCGCTCGGCGCGGTAGTAGTGCGCGGCGTGGAGTAAGGCGACCATCACCAGGAAGACGGTGAAGTAGGTGAGGGTCCGCGCGGCGGCGCTCGCGGCGACGTCGGGGACGCCGGTGATCGCCACCACCACGGGCGTCATCACGACGTGACGGAGCCACGCCGCCGTCGCCGTGCCAAGCAAGAGGATTCCCGCGTTCCGCCATGGATGCGGGCTGCCGACGGGAAGGTGGCGGACGAGTGCCGCCAGCGGTGGCAGCAACGGCAGGCACGTCCACCACATCGCCAGCGACCAGCCCACCTGCTGTGCCCAGCGCGGGTCCTCGCCGCGGTCGATGAGCGCGATGCTGCCACGCAGCGCATACAGGAGGGCAAAGAAGGTCGTCAGCACGACGGCCCCCACCGGCACGACACGCCGCTCCATGGCGGACTCCGAAGAGCCGACGTCCCCCGTCTCCAGCGCGCGTGTCGTCACCCGTCAGTATTGCGGGACGGTTTCGACGCAATCAAGTGGTGCCGATGCCACGCTGCGGCCTGCCGCACTCATTGCGGTCCGGCGCGGCGGACGCGGCGCGTCGCCGTCATCGGCAGCAGTGCGCCGCCATGGTATTCGACGATGCCTTCCATCGCGCGCCCGGCGTCGATCAACCGCCCCTGAAATCGTACGTCGCCTTCCCGCGACGCGACGATCATCCGCACCGAATCCCCGGTCACGGTGAGCACCCGGATTGCCAGCGTGTTGGTCGAATCGGGCGTGATCGAGCCCGCCCATCCCCGTTCGACGGGACCGAGCGCGAGGAAACCGGTGGAGCGTCGTTCCCCCACGCGCATCGTGAAGTCCCAGAGCCCCTGCAGGTCGGGGCTGCCGCCGAGCGTGGGCGTTTGTGCGGCGGCGGGCGTGGCGGGCGTCGAGCGCGGTGACTGCGCGCTGGCCGGCGCCGTGGTGAGGATGGTGGCGGTGAGCGTCGTGACGCAGATGGCGGTGAGTCTGGTGGCGAGCGTCGAAAAGCTGCGCCGGTGATGCGGCAGGGCGTTGGGCATGGTGTTGCACTCCTCAATGAGGTTGATGAAGTGCCCAGAGTAGGCGCGCGCATTGCGCGACGTCTGCGCGAAGACGCGAGCTGGACGCCGTGTGGGGCGAGTGGGACGCTTTGTGCCGTGGGCCGTCACGGGAGACGCGGTCGCCCGTCACGTTGATCGCAACCGTCGCCGTGGTGGTCAGCGACGTGTTCATGAACACGGCGATGGCGCTGCCGGGAAAACGGGCGTCCACTGGCATGTCTGGTCCGTCACCGGTGGATGCAGTTGCAACGCGTCGTCGTCCGGGTTCATGGGGAAGTTCTGCCGTTGCAGCCAGCGACCGCGTGGCTTGACCGCGTCACGCTTACGGTGTATGTATTCACCTTACGACGTAAGTTCGAGTGCCACACTCCTGCTCTGCCGGACGTGCCCTCGTCGACTCGTCACCGGGCTCCCGACGTTCGCGAAATTCGCCTTCGGGCGGCTCGCACGGCGCACCGCATGGCGGTGACCACGCCACCAGCACGCCTCAGACAGGAGATGCACATGAAAATGCTCGTATTCTCGCTCACCGTGGTGTTGGCACTCCCCCTGTCCGTCCACGCGCAATACGACAGGCAAGACAGCACGTACAAGCGGCGCTTCGTCGGGAGTACCCTGTTCATGCTGGCGAATCTCGTCCCGGACAACAACCCACCGGAAATGGTGTACCTGAACCTCGGCTATCGTCTCACGGGAAAGGATGTGATTTCACTGGAACTGAAGACGTGGAAATACGCCTGGCCAATCGGCATTCCCTTTGGCAAATCCTATGAGGCAGAGGGAGAAGGGTTCCCCGGATACATTCGCGAGCACGGTGTGTCCCTGAACTATCAGCGGTTCCTGCGGAAGGGTGTCTTTGCGCAGGTGGACGTGATGCCTGCATGGCAGACGTTCGTGAATGACGATGGGAACAGGGTCGACACCGGCTTCCAGGTCTTCAACACGTATTCCGTCGGCTACCACGTCAAGCTGTTCAAGGATCGGTTCTTCGTGCAACCGTCGATCGCAGTGACGCACCGGCCCTACCAATCGAGAATGCCTGATGCATTCAAGCTGGTGGACGATCGCTGGCCGCGATTCTTCTACGGGCAGCCAGGATTGCATTTCGGGTTCAATTTCTAGGCTCTGCCTAGAATGCCGGGAAGCGCCGCGTGGAGCTGAGAGCAGACCTCGTCCTATTGCAGTTCGCGTGACCGTGGTGGTATGGTCTCAGCGGCGATGCCGCCTCGACAACCGGCTCGCAGCGCTTCCGCGATCCGGCCACGTGTCCTGCACAGGATAGTGCCACGGCGGAACACCTTCGCTGGTGGCAATGGCTCCCGCAACCCAGGGAAGGCTTCGTGCACCAGCAACTCCGTGCCACGGTCAACGCTCTCGGTCTCGCGCTCGTGCTCACCAGCTGTTCGCCCGCCGCGCCGCGTGAGGACGAAGTCGGCAGCGCGGCATCCGTGCCGCCGGAACCGGTCGTCACGCATCAGCCGGCGGACACGCAACCCGGCGAGCACATTGCGCACGGCGAGCTGATTCTCGATGTCGACGATGCCCGCCGGCAGCTCAATGCACAGCACCACACGCACAAGGTGCTCGAGACCCGCCGCGTCCCCGGCCCGTTCCAGACGCCGGCGATGAAGGACGTCCGCGACTTTGCACTGTCGAAGAGTGATCTCGACGTCATCAATCCCGGCCCCGGTGAGTACGTGCACGTCATGGAAGGGCAGCGCCACGGCTACCAGAACCTGACCATCGGCATCACCTACACGGCGCCCGCCGGCGCGCCACCCATGCACAGCCACAAGGGTGAGGAATCGCATGTCCTGCTGAAGGGGCAGAAGGTGCTCTATGCCCTCGGCAAGGAGATCTTCGTGAAGCAGGGACCGTACATCGTCAACATCCCTGCCGGCATGCCTCACTCGTTCCAGAACCTCGATGCCGAAGTGGCGGAACTGGTGGTCATCTTCCCGACCAACGTGTGGGAGTACGACGTGCTCGACTTCTTCCCGTTCAATACGCCCGAGGCAAAGGCGATGGCCGCAGAAGCGCGTCGGGCAACAACGGCGGCGCGGCGCAAGTAGCGAAGCGGGGGACGTGTCTCCATGCGCGAGACGTCGGGAAGCGAGCGAGGGTCGTGAAGTCGGCGACTCAGTCAGGTCGCTGGCAGTGTCGGGCGTGCCTGCTCCGCCACGCGATGGCCTGCATGCGACGGGCAAGCCGCGCGTCGCCTCCGGTGCCGAATCGTAGGCATTCTTCTGAGATCGAGCTGGTCACAGGTCGAGCTAGGGCGCGGCTCCCCCTGGCGATCGCTCTATGGGGCTGCCGTGAGTACGCCAATGCTTTTCATCCATGCCGCCGCCAGCTGCGTCCATCCCGACGACGACAGCCCGGTCTGCCGGAGGCCGAACGCATGCCCACCCTTCGCGTATACATGAATCTCGGCAGGCACCCCCGCCTTTCGCAGTGCTACTGCGTACAGTAACGAGTTCTCCACCGGGTTGATGTCGTCGTCGTACGCGTGAACGAGGAACGTCGGCGGGGTTCGGTTGGTGACCCGGATGTCGGGATTCGGCCTGAAGTTCGTCTGCCGGTACGCCATGCGTCCGGGATACAGCACCAGTGCGAAGTCCGGTCGCGAGCTCACACTGTCGGCGCCGTCGAGCGGAGGGTAGGTGTGAGAAAAGCGTGTGCTGCTCATGATCGCCATGTGCGCGCCAGCCGAGAACCCCAGGACGCCGATGCGGCGCGAGTCGATGCCCCATTCGCGGGCACGTGACCGCACGATCCGCATCGCCCGCTGTGCGTCCTGGTGGGCTTGAGGACACTCGCGATATGGCCCCACATGTGTGCAGGGAACACGGTACTTCAGCAGCACGCACGAGACGCCATGGGACGTAAGCCAGTCGCAGACTTCTGTACCCTCGATGTCCATGGCGAGCACGTTGAAACCGCCGCCCGGATAGACGATCACCGCAGACCCGGTGTTCCGAGCCGTTGTCGAAAAGACGGTGATCGTCGGCAGCGACACGTTCTCGATGTAAGCGTATGGTTTTCCGCCCACCAGCTTCTTCGCGCCGGTGTTGGCGTCGACGGCGTCGTGCACCGCCTCTGCGCCGATGCGCGGGCGCGGAGCGGGCGGGGGGCCGGGCCAGAGCGGGATCTGGGTCTGACCCGACACCGGCCGCCAGCCGGGTTGCGCAGCCGCGTCATGGGGCGCACCGACGCACAGCACGAGGACGAGCAGTTTTGCAGACGGGCGCAAGCGCAGACGGGTCACCGAATCTCCAATGGGTCACGGTATGGCGTCCACTGGGACGCACACCCATGGCGAAGGCCACGGCGTTCTTGTCTCGGTAGAATAATCGTACTGCCGATGCGTTTCGCAGTGACCCGCGGTCGCGGCAGGGGCCGAAAGCAGCACCGCAGCGGCTGCCCCGCCGGGCACGGCGAAACCGATCCTGTGGGCATGCGTACAGCGACCATGCTCGAACGCTCCGGCAGGGCCCTCATCATGCTTGCGCTGCTGCTGTACCTCGCGCCGAGCGTGGATGCGCAAGTGTCACTCGAGAGGGCGAACTGGCAATCGCAATTCGCCGAGATCGATCGGTATGCGGAGTCCCTGTTGCTCGCCGATCGCGTGCCCGCGGCATCGATCGCGATCGTCTATCGCGACCAGCTCGTGCACGTGCGCAGCTTCGGCGTGGACCACGAGGGGAAGCCAGTCACCGGCGCGACGGCCTTCGTGCTCGGTTCCATGAGCAAGTCGATCACGGCGGTCGCCGTGATGCAACTCGTCGAGCGTGGCCAGATCGAGCTCGATGTGTCCGCGCGAACGTACCTGCCCTCATTCCGTGTCGCGTCTGCCGACTCCGGTGCTTCGATCACGATCCGACAGCTGTTGCTCCACACGAGCGGTCTTCCCCAACGCGTCTCACGCGTCTCGCATCACACGCTGCGAGGCCAGGTCGACGCGCTCCGCACGGTTGCGCCGACTCGCGCACCAGGTGAGGCGCATGCGTACGCGAGCGCGAACTATCTCGTGCTCGGCGCCATCGTTGAAGCGGTGAGCGGCCTGCCGTTCGCGGAGTACGTCGAGCGCAACATCTTCGGCATGTTGGACATGCGGCACAGCTTCACCAGTCGGTCGCAAGCACTCTCGCAAGGATTCGCCGGCGGACATGTCTACGCGTTCGGCGTCCCGATCACCTCATCGCTCGCGGAAGAGCCGGCTCGACTGCCGACGGCAGGGCTGATGAGCAGTGCGGAGGACCTCGGGCGATTTCTCGCCATGTTCCTCCGACAGGGACGGGTGGGCGAGCAGCAATTCCTCACGGTGGAATCCGTTCGGCAGACGCTAGTTGGCGGTGCACCATCCGACGGTTTCTCGTATGCGTTCGGGTGGCGCGATGGGCGTATCGGAGATGTCCGCGCCGTGCATCACGGGGGGATCGTTCCCGACTTCCGCGGCAAGATCGTGATGCTACCGGATTCGGGGTGGGGCGTCGTGGTGCTCACGAACGCGTCATCAGCGATTCCATGGCCGATCATGCCAACGAGCCACCGTCTGGCGGACGACATTGCGGCACGGCTCGCGGGGCAGGCGCTGCCCAGTCCCGAGTCCCGTCATCGGATGACGTTTGCGTTGATTGCGGCCGCAATGTTCGTGCTGCTGTTCCTGCAGCTGCGCACGCTTGTGCTCGAACTCCGCGTGGTACGGCACCCCGTCCGTGAACCGGGCGCATCACAACGCGCATGGCGCGCGATCGTGATCGATGTCCTGTTTCTGGCGGCGATCACAATGCTCCTCAGGTTCGTCGGTCTCAGCTGGGCGGAGCTGCGTGCAGGTGGGCCTGACCTCGCATGGTGGCTCGTTGCAATGGCATCGCTCGGGGCGATGACCCTTGCCTGTCGCGTGCTGCGCGCTCGGTCCAGTCAGCGACGCATCGGTGACGTACGCTGAGAGGCGGTACCAATTGCCCGCGACTCGTCATGGACTCGAGGACGCTGAGCCCGGGCGCACGTCGGTGAGGCTGGCGCTCGCGCAGGAGAGCGCGGGAGTGTAATCGGCTGATCATCGCGCGAACGTCTATGCCGTGAGGCACATAGCCTGCAAGCTGGTGTGTAGCGACGTTTAGATCAACGAAGTTTTCGGCAGCATGAAGCCGGAAGGGTCGCTGCCTTCATGGACGTTGACGAACATGTGATGGAGCTTCTCGAGGCCAGTGAACTGCGGTACCGATTTTTGACTTTCGCCTTCGGAGCGTTGCATGGACATTGTCACATGGATTGTGGTTGGACTCGTTGCTGGCTTGCTGGCCAGCGCCGTAGTGGGCGGGATCGGGTACGGACTGATCGGTGATATTGTCGTCGGTATCGTCGGTGCCGTCGTCGGCGGCTGGCTCTTTGCCGCACTGGGTGTTTCCCTGCCGGTGAGTGGTATCGTCGGAACCATCATCGTCGCGTTCTTTGGTGCGGTGGTTCTGTTGCTCGCCATCAGGGCGCTCAGGCCAGGTCCGCGACGGCGCGCGTAGTCTCCGTCGGGCGCCCTCGGCGTCTCTGTTGAAATGCGCAGAGTTCGCCGAGGCAGCGCTCACGGTTGAACCAGGAACGCTGGCTACTTGAACGCATCGAGTACTCCGATGCCTCGAGCCGACGGCGGTCTCGTCACCCGAACGGATTTTCGTCCGCGCTGGGCCCGTAGATCGACGGCAGCGGCACGTCGAGTTCGCGCAGGTAGACCGACATCTGCCCGCGATGGTGATACCAGTGATTCAGCAGCACCGAGCGAAGGAACGCCATGCGCGGCATCGCCATGATCTCCTTGCCGTTGGCGTTGACGCGCCACACTTCGGTGAGCTGTGCATCGGACATGCCTTCGAGCAGTCGCCGCGCCTCCGCCACGCTGTCGTCGAGGGTCGTCAGGATTTCGGCGGCGGAGTTCGGCATAACGTCACCGAAGCCCGGGATCTCTGCCGGATTCTGCGAGGCGAGCGTCATCACGCTCCCCGGATTGCCGGCAATGTGCATGGCGAGCGCGCCAAGCGTGCGTGACTTCGTGTGTGGCGCCCAGCTGAATTTCTCCTCGGGCACGCGGGCCAGCACGCGGCGTGTGGTCGCCGCTTCCATCTCGAGTTCCTGGATGATCGTCTGTGCGATTGACATGACCGTGTGCGGGTGAGGGGTGGTCAGCGATGGTTCGTGGCGCGCTTCTGCACTCGCTCGCCGATGGCAGTCCATCCCGCCGTCAGGTTCTCGCGGTAGCCGTCAGGAAAGAGTCCGAGTGCCGTGTGCCGGAACGAGATCACGGTGTCGTCACCGTCGGCCTTGAGGCGGTACTGGATGTTCGACGACACGGCGAACGACATCATCAGCGGCCCGCTGATCTCGAGCAGCGCCGGGCGTCGGATGGCCTGCACCATGCCCCAGCAGTGACCGTTCCCGTCACCGAGGTCGCGATACCAGCGGCCGCCGGGGTGCGCCTCGAGCACCATCGGCATCGGCGCATTGCCCATCCCGACATTGTGCGGCCCGAGCTCCTCGAGCAGCGAGGCGAAGGTGTCGTCGATCGAGGCGGCGACGCGCGTCTCGAGCGTGAAGTCGAGGGTGAGCTCATCGAGCGGTGAAGCGATGCTGACCATGGTGAAGTCTCCGGAAATGCGTCAGGTCTTCGGGGATGACGTGCGCTCCGCGCGTGCCTTGATGCGCGACAGCTGGCGCTGCCAGTACTGCTCGAAGGTGCGTGTCCAGTCGTGCACGGCCTTGATCCGTTCGGGATTGGTGCGGTAGTAGGCGTGCCGTCCCTCCCGCCGCACCTCCACCAGCCCCACGTCGAGGAGCACGCGCAGGTGCTTCGACACAGACGGCTGTGCCATGTCCAACTCATCGGCGATCTCAGCCACGGGCCGCTCCTTCTCCGCCAGGAGCGTCAGGAGCGCACGGCGGCGAGGCTCGGCGATGGCGTTGAACGGGTCGGAGGTCGTAGCAGCACGAGGCATGACGCCAAACATATGCCGATACGGGAATGTGTCAAGTGTGTCGGATTAAGGGCGTCGATCGCCTGCCGGTCCCGTCGCGGTGCTGCTGGCCGGATCCTGACCGAGGGATGATGTGCCGGGACGAGAGTGACGTCACTCGCTGCGTGGTCGCCAGTTCATGCCGGTCGTGGGGACAGCGTCCTCGCGCTCCCGTGCAAGCGTTCGGGCTCCTTGACGGTTCAGCGAACTTTGAAGGACACGGCGCCCAGCACCGGGCGACGACGGCAGTGAACCAGTGCACGGAGTGATGGTATGAGCGATCAGAACACGGACACCCGGGCACCGGAAGTCGCGGTGCTGGCCGGTGGTTGCTTCTGGGGTGTCGAGGAGATCCTGCGCGAGGTCCCGGGAGTCCTCGACACCGATGTGGGCTACACCGGTGGATGGCTGGAGAACCCGACGTACCACGACACGCACGACAGCAAGTCCGGCCACGCCGAGGCGATTCGCGTGAGCTTCGACCCGGCGGTGCTCAGCTACGAGACACTGTTGGAGGACTGGTTCTTCAAGCTGCACGATCCCACGACGCTCAACCGCCAGGGCAACGACGTGGGGACGCAGTATCGCTCGGCCATCTTCCCGCAGTCACCGGAACAGCGTGTTGCGGCGGAGCGCGTGATCGCGCGCGTGAACGCGTCCGGGCGCTGGAAGCGTCCCGTCACGACCAGCATGGAGGCGCCCGGGCCTTGGTACACGGCAGAGTCGTACCATCAGGATTACCTCCAGAAGAACCCGAACGGATATACCTGTCACTTCATGCGCGACTAGCCTGTCCTGATCTCAAGCGCGCAGAAATGTTCGTCCCAAAGCCGCTGCACGGTTCGGCTTGTTCGGCTTCGCGCTGCCGTCACCCTCCTGCGGTGCGTATTACCTCCTCTCGGCACGACAGATGCCATCTCTCACCGGTGCTGCAGCGGCAATCGGATCGGGACATGTGTCGGCATCACCGTTTCGACATCGCGCTCGACGTGAGCACGCGGACCGTCCGTCGGCGGACGCCGTCCCGGTCTGACGGGAGATCGTGAGGCTCGGCGCTCTGTTCGTTCCTGCGCTGACAGATACAGCCAACGTTCGCCTCCGCCAACGCCTGCGAGAACTTCGTGTTCCACAGGCGCACGCTCTGGGAGATGTGTCGGTGCAACCGTTGTGAGCGCTTGCTCGCCACGATCGTTGGAACTCAGAGACGCCAACGACTTACGGCGCGCGTGGCTGGGGAGCGGGAATGGCGCGAGTTGGTTGTTCCGGCCGCGTCGGCGGGCGCGATGCCGGACGGGTGCGGGGTGGGCCGACCTGTCCCTGGAGATCCGCCATGTTCCAGTAGTCGGAGTTGCGCCGGACGCGACCGCCTTCCAACTCCATGACCGACACGCCTCGGACGGAGAATCGCCTCTGCGTCGCGCTGTCTGTCCCGCTCATCACCCACTCGAGGGTGGCCCACCCGTCCCCCTGCTGGAGAGAGCGCTGCGCCATTGCAAAGCCGGGAAGGGCGGTGAAGGTGCCCCGGACGAAGGTCCGGATCGCCGCCCGCCCCCGGTGGACTTCACCCAGGGTGACGTCCTCGTAGACGGCGTCTTCCGTGAAGTAGGCGGCGATGCGCTCCACGTCGTGCGCGGTCCACGCTTGGGTGTAGCCAACGAGCGACCGCCCCGCGGGCGTAGTGCGCGCCTGGGCGCCCGCGGTCACGGGTGCAACGACCAAAAGGGCAATCAGCGCGGCATGGCGGTACGTGCGCACGGGCGGTCTCCGGCGGAGGAAGGCAGGCTCACCGCCCGCAATATATCTCGCTGTGCAGGACGCAATGCGTCCGGTTTCGTCCACGACTCCTGAGATTCGACGTCGCGCAATGACAATGTGCGGGACGCTGAATCAGGCGGATGTGGCCGAGGGCGCGACAGAAATCAATCCGCGAACGTGATGATGCGCGCGTGTCGCAATCACGTGTCGTGCACCGCTCGCATGACGTTTCCGGGCGAGAATGACCTCATCATCGGCGACATCGCGTCGAAGTGAGATTGCTTGGCGCGCGTCCGGGTGTTGGGCCACGCGCGCGAGTGCATCGGACAACCTTACGTTGGTGACAACCGCCGCGGCGTTCCGTTGCAGCCCCCGTAACTTCGCCCCATTCATCGGTGACTTCCGGAACGCCGCGCTGAACTGCTTGTGGTCGAGTGCCAGGATGTCCGTCGCCAACGTCACCGCGCGCGTGCACGAAATCAACTCCCGCACCAGGAACGGCGGATCCTCCGCCAACTCCAGCGCGAACTTCACGCTCCACGGACACACGCTCTGGGAGATGTGTCGGTAGGACCGCTCTGACGTTGCACGTCGCACAGGAACGGGCAGGCTACGAGAGATCGGGAGTTGGTTCACGCATCCGCTCAGCGTCGCGCCGCGGCGGCTGCCCGAACAGGCGAGCATACTCCCGGCTGAACTGCGACGGGCTCGCGTAGCCGACCTCGTAGGCCACGGCTTCGGCGCTCGACGCGTTGGTCAGCAAAAGACGACGGGCCTCCTGCAGGCGCAGCCGCTTCTGGTACTGGATCGGACTGACGCCCGTGGCGGCACGGAACTGCGCATGCAGGGCCGAGGGGCTCATGCTGACGAGTCGCGCCAGGTCGTCAACCTGCACCGTTTCCGCGTAGTGAGTACGGATCCACGCGATGGCCGCGCCAACGCGGCGGAGCCGTCCAGTGCCGAGCGCCATCTCTGCCAGGCGGCCCTGCTGCTCGCCCTGCAGAAGGCGATGGTGGAACTCTCGGAGGATGAGTGGCGCGAGCACCGGGATGTCGCGGGGCGCGTCGAGCAGCTGCACGAGCCGGCCGAGCGCATCGACCAGGGGAGCCTCGAGCGCGCTCACGAACACGGCGCTGCCGTCGTGGTCGTCGAGCGGCGCTGGTCGCCCCGAATCGATCAGCAACGATGCCAGCTCGCGCGGATCGACCCGGATAGTGACGCACAGGTAGGGGGCTTCGGGCGTCGCGACGACGACGGTGCCCGTCGCCGGGACTTCAAGCGAGACGGCCAGATACTGCGTCGGGTCATAGGTGTAGGTGTGTTCACCCACGACCACCTGCTTCCGCCCCTGCACCACGACGTACACGGCCGGTTCCTGAATCACCTGCGCGGGTTCAGTCCGGTTCGAGAAGCGCCAGATCGTCAGGCCCGGAATTGCGGTCTCGTGCCCGCCGTCGGTGCTCGTCCGGCGCGCGAGGAGTGCAGCGAGTTCCGCACACAGGGCGGCGACGCGTGTCGGTGCGTTCGTGGGGACAACTGTCATGCACCCATGATGGCGTGCGGTCGAGGCTGAATCCATAGGTGTGGAGAATCCGGCAAGAAGTCGACGCAAACCGGCAGGGACGAGCGCCAACATCGCTCCTAATTTCCTCCCTGAGCAACACGGACGGCGTGCCACCCTCGCGACGTCAGGTCAAGCCTGGACGAGACGCCGGAAAATGCGCACGAAAAGGCAAGCGGCCCATGCCATCCGTGCGGCTGCCACGCTCGTCACGACACCATCGGAGGCCGCTGTGAGTGCACAAAAGGTGTGGTTCATCACTGGCGCGGGGCGCGGCATGGGCGCCGACTTCGCGAAGGCCGTGCTTGCGGCGGGTCATCGGCTCGTCGCCACGGGTCGCGACCCTGAGCGCCTGACAGAGATACTCGGCGCATCGCCAGACCTGCTGACCGTCCGGCTCGACGTGACGAAAGGCGCCGATGCCATGGCGGCGGTCGACGCCGCGGTCGCGCGTTTCGGGCGCATCGATGTGCTGGTGAACAACGCGGCCAGCTTCTACGCGGGCTTCTTCGAGGAGCTGACGTGGGAAGATCTCGAGCGACAGCTCGCGACGAGCCTTGTCGGTCCGATGCTTGTCACGCGCGCGGTGCTTCCCGTGATGCGGAGGCAGCGCGCGGGACACCTGATTGCGATCTCTTCCTCGGCGGGCATCGGCGCAGACTTCGAGTTCGTCACCGCGTACGCCGCGTCGAAGTTCGGCCTCGAAGGCTTCATGGAGTCACTGCGTGCCGAGGTGGCGCCCTTCGGGATCCATACCACGGTGGTCAACCGCGGATTCTTCCGCACGGAGTTGCTCACCGAACAGTCCACGCGCTACGCCGCGCCATCGGTCGCTGACTACGACGCGCGTCGTACGTCGCTGATGGACTACTGGAAGTCCCAAGACGGACAGCAGACGGGCGACCCCGTCAAGCTCGCGCAGGCGCTGCTCGTCATTGCGAGCCAGGAGCCACCGCCACGCCGATTCATCGCCGGGGCGGACGCCATCCACGGTGCCGAGCAGAAGATCGCAGCGATGCGGGAAGACATCGAGTCCAACAGGACGCTTTCGACGTCGCTCTCGTTCGACCCCATACAAGACTGAGATCGGCGAAGACGAAGAGGACTTTCTCGGCCAGCGTTCGATACCGCGCGAAGCGTGAACCCGCTCGCGTGCTGCGTGACACAGCGCGCCGAACGCCTCGGCCGAACCACACTTCCACGGAGACATCCATGACCGACACGGACGCCACCGATTCGAGCGACCGCACTTCAACGGATCTGAGCCGACGCAGCTTTCTGGAAGCAGCGGCGTTGGCTGCTGCCGCAGCGTGCATGAGTAGCGCTGCATGGGCCACCCCGCTTCGCCCCGCTCAGACGCGCGTCGGGAATGCTGCACTCCAACTCCAATCGACGGATCGGCGCAGGCTCGGCACGTTGGAGGTCTCGACGGTGGGGCTCGGCTGCCTGCCCATGATCAACTTCTATGATCGGCCGAAAAATCCTGCCGAGATGGTGCGCCTCCTGCGGGCTGCGCACGAGGCTGGGGTGACGTTCTTCGACACCGCAGAGGTCTACGGCCCGTACGTGGACGAAGAGATAGTTGGCGAGGGGGTCAGGCCATTCCGCAACGAAGTCGTGATCGCAACGAAGTTTGGCTTGGATGGTGGACTGAACAGCAAACCCGAGCGCGTGAAGGCGGCTGTCGAGGGGTCGCTGCGGCGTCTCAAGACCGATCGCATCGATCTCCTCTATCAGCACCGCGTCGATCCAAATACGCCGATCGAAGACGTGGCCGGCGCCGTGAAGGATCTGATCGCCGAAGGTAAGGTGAAGCACTTCGGGCTCTCCGAACCCGGTCTGAACACGGTACGCCGCGCTCACGCAGTGCTCCCTGTTACGGCCATTCAGAACGATTACTCGTTGGTGACACGGACCGCGGAAGAGGGTACGATTGCACTCTGCGAGGAGCTGGGAATCGGGTTCGTCGCCTGGTGGCCCCTGCACGCGGGGTTTCTCGCTGGAGCTATCACCAAGAAGACCCGCTTCAGCCATGGCGACTATCGGAACGGACTTCCGCGCTTCGCACCGGAGGCGCTCGAGCAGAACTTGAAGATTCTGGCGTATCTCAAGCAGTGGGGACAACGGAAGAACGCGACACCTGCACAGATCTCGCTCGCGTGGCTGCTGGCACAGAAGCCCTTCATCGTGCCGATTCCCGGCACATCCAATCGGGCGCACATGCAAGAGAACAACGCAGCTGTCAGCGTCCGGTTCACGTCGAGCGAATGGCGTGAGTTCAATGCAGGGTTCTCTCAGCTTCCGATCGTCGGAGCGGCCAACCACGACGTCACACTACGCGGCCACGGTGTCGAGGCGCGGGCAAAGTAGGGCGGCAGGTTGAAGTGGAGGCATAGCTGAGTCGTGAAGAATCCCCACGAGATCGACAAGGGTCGATAGACACTTCATTCGGAGCCGAGTGAGGTCCGGTGCTTTGCATGCAGTGCGTTCTCAAGTATCACCGCTGCGTTTCGCTGCAGCCCCGCCAGCTCCTGTGAGGCCTTCACGTTCCACGCAAAGACGCGCTGGGAGATGTGTCGGTATAACTGTACTCAGATCACCCTCCCGACCCGCTATCCTGCAGTGCAGCACCGCTTCAGCCAGAATCGGGAGCGAACGCTCCCACCGCGCGCGTCGACCCGTCAGCTCCCGCCGCAGGTCCGACTACCTGGACACGCAGGTGGTTCGTGTCGGCGACACCCGCAGGGTCAGGCGCTGACGACGAACGGCGCGCGGCGTCAGTGCGCCGGCAGCACCCTGTGTCCGATCGGTGAGACGATCGCGCCGAGCGCGAGACCGATGACGGCGGAGATGGCGGCCTTCACGAACCAGGACACGGCACCCGACATCGCTGGCACCACGCCGCCTGCCAGCGCGCCGAGGTGCTGCACGAACTCCTCCGGACCGTGCACGCCGAGTTCGTGCAGGCCGTGCGTGATGATCCCGCCACCGACCCAGAGCATCGCCAGCATGCCGACGAAGCCGAGCGCGGCCAGCAGCTTCGGCATCCCGACCACGATACCGCGACCCAGGGCGCGCGCGACACCACTCCGCTGCTGCGCGAGATAGGCGCCGAAGTCGTCGGCCTTCACGATCAGCGACACGGTGCCGTACACCAGCAGCGTCATGCCGATGCCCACCAGCACCAGCACGGTGACCTGCGTCACGAACGGCGCCGTGGCCACGGTCGCGAGCGTGATGGCCATGATCTCGGCCGACAGGATGAAGTCGGTGCGCACGGCGCCGGCGACCTTCGCCTTTTCGGATGCGGCGCCCGTCTCCGCCGTCGGAGCCACTGCGGAAGCGGCCGTCACCGTCTTGCCTCGGACCATCTCCATCACCTTCACGTAGCCTTCGAAGGCGAGATAGAGGCCGCCGATCATGAGCAGTGGCGTCAGCAGCCATGGCGCCAGGTTGTTCAGCAGCAGGCAGACCGGCGTCAGGATCACCAGCTTGTTGAACAGCGAACCCTTGGCGATCTTCGCGATGATCGGCAGTTCACGGTCGGCGGCGTAGCCGATCACATACCGCGGCGTCACGGCGGCATCGTCGATCACGATGCCCGACGCCTTGCCGATGGCTTTGCTGCCCTGCGCTGCGGCATCGTCCACGGAGGATGCGACGAGCTTGGCGAGGGCGGTGAGATCGTCGACGAGTGCGAGGAGGCCGGCGCTCATTGGGTGCGGTGGCGTGGAAGCGTCATGCGACGCAAGCTAGCGAATCCTTCGTGCGACGCCGCCGGCCCGGGTGCTGCGACCATGCGGAATTCGCCTCATGGCGAACACGACGAATAAGACATGCGGAGTCACTTGCGACGTCGGTGAGCGAGAGTCCGCCTCAGTTAGCATGGAAATTCAGCAGCGGGACGCAGTGACTGCAGCAACGCTCGTTAGCTGGCATGTGGGCACAGCCCGGGAACATGGTTGACAGAGTAGCCCGGCCGCATTCCCGTCGAAGCCACGGGATCAGACTCCATGATCGTTCCTCGACTCTGAACCCGGAACGCCACCACTTGCACGCCGCCGGGCGCTACCTGCTCGAGTTCTCCAATACCACCTCCGCATTCCGCCTCAGCCCCACCAGCTTCGGCCGCTTCATCGGCGATTTCCGGAACGCTGCACTGAACGCCTCCTGGTCGAGCGCCAGGATGTCCGTCGCCAGCGTCACCGCGTCCTTCCGCGCGATGAACTCCCGCGCCCGGAACGGCGAATCGGTAGGCAACTCCTGCGAGAACTTCACGTTCCACGGGCACACGCTCTGGGAGATGTGTCGGTATGACCGTTTTCCGATCCTGCTCCTGCCCGGCCGCGTAACCCTCACGAACACAAAGGGTTAGCCAACTGCGGTCGTTCGGCATGCTACCGTGTAGACAGCTGTGGCGGCGTCATTCGGGTCTGTCGCCTGACGCCACGCGCAGGCCCGACGCCCGCATCCTGATCGATGCCGGAGCATCCGCGCCAGGAGCCGTCGACATCTGTAGACGAGGGACCACACGCCGTGCCAAGACCTTCCAGCATGGCGCGACCGATCGGCATCGCCCCACGTGGGCGTTGCCGCTACGGCCGCACCACGGGCACCCGCGTCAGTTCACCCACCGTGTAGGGTGTCGTGCGCGTGGACACCGCAGCGCGCACGCGTGCCACCGTGGATGCCATGACCGCTGGGGCGGTGTTGCCGAACGCACCGCGGATGTAGGTGAGCACTGCGGCCACCTGCGCGTCAGCGAGACTCGCACCCCATCCCGGCATTGCACCGTTGTACGGCTCGCCCTCGACCTCGATGTCACCCACGAGCCCGTGCAGCACGATCAGGATCAGCCGCTGTTCGCTGCCCGTCACGAACTCGCTGCGCGCCAGCGGCGGGTATTGCCCGGCGACGCCGGCACCGTCCGCCTGATGACAGGCGGCGCATGTCGTCGAGTACACCTGAGCACCCGACGTCGCCGCGGCGACACCTTTCGGTGCGGCCGGTGGCGCTCCCGTGCCTTGCGCCTGACCAGTCGATGCAAGCAGCAGGGTGATCGCGAGACCTGCGGCGTGACGAAGCCGCACACGGGTCAGGCGATCCAGCATCACGTTCGTGTGATCCTGCATGCGGTGTTGAGGACGGCGTATGCGCAGCCGCAACGCGCTTCGGGAGGGCATCTGCATCTCAACCCAGCAGGGTGCGCATGGTCTGGTAGCTCGTCTCGACACTCTTCAGTGAACCACCCGGCCAGCCGGCCGCACCGTCCTGCTCGACGAAGAAGTATTCGAGCCCCGACGACTGCCACGCGGCGAGGATCGGCTTGAAGTCGATGTCACCGCTGCCGACGGGGCACGGACGGCCTGGCTGCGGCGCCGACGCACCACCGGAGCGGATGCCGGCGCCTGGTGCCGGTGGTGGTCCCGCTGGCCGCGGCGTGGGTGTGCCGGCGGCGAGGTTCCGGAGTGACTGCGCTTCGCGCGCCTGCGCCACCGACAGGCTGTCGAAGTCTTTCACGTGCCACATGCGGAATCGCCCGGGGTAGCGCGCGAACCACGCCACCGGATCCTGGTTGGCAACACGCGCCCAGCCGAGGTCCATCTCGAACGTAAAGACGGCGGGATCGGTCTCGCTCACGAAGACATCCATGCCGGTCTTCCCGCCGCCGACATCGACGAACTCCGCCGAGTGGCTGTGGAAGGCCAGCGTCATGCCGCGGCGGCGGACCTTCTCTCCCATCGTGTTGCACTCGTCCGCGATGCGCTTCCAGGCGTTCACGGTGTTCATTGGCGTTTCGCTGCGACCGAGTGACGGCAGCGTCACGAACTCGTGCCCGATCGTCTGCGCGATGTCGAGTTGTGCGTCGAGGTCCTTGCGCAGCACCTCGAGGCCGATGTGTGTGCTCGGCGCCTTGAGCTTCAGCCGGTCGAGCAGGGCGCGGATCTGTGCCGGCGTGTTCGTGCCATAACCCGCGAATTCCACCTGCCGGTACCCGATCTGCGCCACACGTTCGATCGTGCCGGCGAAGTCGGTGCGGAGCTGGTCACCGACGGTGTACAGCTGCAGGCCGATGCCATCGATGGCCGGCTTGCGCGCCGCAGTGGCGAGTGCTCGCCCGGCGCTACTGCCGGCACTCGCCGATGCGGCACGGGCGCAGCTCGAGAGCACCGTGCCCGTGACGACGACCGCCGAGATGTCGCGCAGGAATCCGCGCCGGCTGACCGCGCTGTCGTTCGTGTCTGGAGTTTTTGGCATGAGGTGGACTCGGTATGGCGTTGTCGGAGGGCGACGGTCTATTGCGGCGGAAAGGCCTTCAGCTGCTCGGCGTATTGCGCGTCGAGCTTCATGATGCGCACGGCGCGCGCCGCGAGTGGCCCGGACGTGCTGTCGGCGAAGGCGGCGGAGAGCACCGGCTGCACCTTCTCGCGTACGGCGGCCTGCGCCCGCGGATTGCGCACCGCCTGCAGCAGGACGGCATACGCAAGCGTCCGTTGCGCGGCAGTGCCAGTCCGTGTCAGCCCGACGAAGTCGTCGAGCTGCGCATTGCGCTCGCGCGCGCCGATGTAGCGACGCCAGGCCGCTTCCACCTGCGATGCCGCAGCGGCGCCCGCAGGCGGAGCAGGCTCGGGATTGACGAGTGCGAGCAGCGCGACGGCGTCTGCTGGTGCTCCGGGCCGGGCCGCGACGGCCGTCAGCAGCTGGCCCCGCAGCGTGTCGGGCAGCGAGCTGTCGAGGCTCGCCGCTTTGACCAGCGGCATCGCCTCGGCGGGCAACGCCGTCTCTGCCGCGAGCATGCGGGCGACGGCAGCGTGCAGCGAGGGGCTGGCTGCGTCCAATCGCGTCAGGAGCGGCAGCATCGAGCCGTCCAGCTGCGCCGACCCGACCATGGCATCCAGTGCCAGCGCCTGATCCGGCGTGCCGGTGAGCGCGACGAGCAGCGGCGTGGCGCCCTGGGGCAGCACTCGGTTCCGCGTGAACGTCGCCAGCAGTGACGTCATCTCTGAGCCTGCAGCAGACGACAGCGCCGCCCGTATCACCGGCCGGATGGCAGCGCTCTGTTCCCACGTGGCTGGCACGAAGTACGGCCCGACAGTGCTCGGCCGCGTACCCCACCACGCACCGTCCCAAGCCGCTTCCGTGTGATAGAGGCGCGCGAGCGTCGCGAGCAGTTCTGCGCGGAGCGGCGGAGCAGGAGAAGCGGCGACGGCGACGAGGACCGCCGCCACGGTGGCCGGATCGCGCATCTGTTGCAGCGCGTGCCGTGCTCGCGTCCGCACCACTGGCGACGCGTCGCTCATGGCGTGCAATGCGGTGTCACGTGCACCGAGGCGCGCCAGTGCCTGCACTGCGAGGTGCGCGATCGTCGAATCAGCATCTGAAAGCAACGGCACGAGTGCGGCCGCCTGCGCGCGCGCATCGAGTCGCACCAGCCCATTGATGCCCTGCACGCGAGTGGCCAGGCTCGCATCGCGCAGTGCGGCCACGAACGGCTCTGGCGCGAGACCGGCCACGTGGCGACGGTCGTCGACGAGCAGGCGCAGCGCCACCTCGCGGAGGGCGGGATCGCCGGCGGCACGCAACAGCGTGGCACGCGCGTCGACACCGACGAGCTGCGGCAACGTGAACAGCGCGGCGGCACGGGCCTCGGCGGGGAGGGCGCGGTCGAGTGCAGCGCTGCGCAGCCGGGCCAAGACACTGGGGCTGCGCCCGCGCTGCACGAGTTCGCGCTGCGCCCACAGCCGGTGCTGCGCATTGCCCGATAGCAGTGCGGCCAGCAGGCGCTGCACGGTCTGTCGCGCCGGCAGCAGCGCCTTCGACGCGGGGAGACCGGTGTGACTGACCTGCAGGATGGCGCCGACCGTGTCACCGGCATAATTGAAGACGCCACCGATCAGGCTCGCCACGTACATGTGCGAGCGATCATCCATCGCGAAATCCACCGGGTGCGAGATCGCGACGAAGTCTCTCTGCGTCACTGTGTAACTCGCGCCGCGCGGCGTGACCGGATTGATGAAGACACGGTTCAGTGTCCAGTCGGCGCTGTACAGCTGGTTGTTCCACGCTGCGGGAAATCCCGGGTCCTGCACCCACGTCGCGCCCGTCCCCGCGCCCGCGCCGAAGTCGAACAGCGACTGCATCGTCTCTTCGCCGAAGTTCAGGAATCGCGTCGGATACCCGAAGTCCGCCAGCGGCGGGATGTAGTGAAATCGCGTGTTCCAGCCACCACCGTCGTTGGTGTTGTCGCGCGCGAAGATGTGCATGAACGGATCGATGCCGATGTCGTAGGTGTTGCGCGTGCCGGTGGCGTACACCTCGAGCCCCGTCCCGTCCGGTCGCACGCGCACGACGCTGCCGCCACGATTGCGGATTTTCGTGCCGTCACGACCGACGGCGTTGGCATAGCCGTAGTCCCCGACGGCGACGTAGATCCAGCCGTCGATGCCCATCGTGATGTTGTTGGTGGAGTGATCCGACGACCTCTCCTCCAGGCCGAAGCCGAGTCCTGTGACGAGGTCCTCGCTGGCGTCGGCGATGCCATCACCGGTGGTATCACGATACGCCGTCAGGTTTGGCGGGTGCATCACGTACACGGTCCGACCGGCCGCGATGATACCGCGCGGACTCGCGACCTCGACGAAGGTCGAATACCGGTCGGCCCGCCCGTCATTGTCATCATCGATCAGGCGCATGACGCGACCACGTCCTGCACCGGTGCCCTGCGCGAGGTTGAGATCGACGCCTATGTACACCGAGCCATCCGGGGAGGGCGCCACGACGGTGGGGTACATCGCGACCGGTGGTCCGGCGAACACCGTGACGGCAAATCCGGGCGGAACCTTCGCTTGCGCGAGGACTGCGGCTTCCCGGACCGAATCGCGCGGCATGACGCCGGATGGCGCGAGACGCGGCCCGCGTGTCGATGGTGTCGCCGCCGGCTGGGCGGCGGCGTTGCTGCCGGATGCGATGGCGAGAACCATCGCGCCAAGTCGAGCGCGCAGGACGGCAGGGTGCGGTGCTCGAAGCAAGAGCGTCTCGGCGACGAGGAGAAAGCAGTAAATGCACGAACGTGCACAAACTGCACACTCGTTTACGATTGGCTCAACATCGTGGGTGGCACCCAGTTGTCAATAGAAGGTGCCGCGGCACCCAGGCACTGCACGGCTGCGCCGATGTCGGCGGCTGCCTCGACGCCGGCTACTTGCGGCGCGGCGGTACCGGGAAGCGCTGGATGAGGGCTTCTGCCGTCTGGAAATCCGTGATCAGCACGTCGATCACGTCGGCGAGGAGCGCCGCGTGAATGGCGTCGACCTTCTCCGGTCCGCCCGCGACCGCCACCACCTGACCGGCCTTCCGCAACTGTTCGGTCGTGATGCCGAGGATGCGCTCGTCGAGTGACGTGCTCACTGGCAGGCCGTCCGCACTGAAGAAGCGGAGTGCGATATCGCAGACCGCCCCCGCCGCAACGAACTCGGCATGCGTGCCACGCGGAAGCGTCTGGCCGTCCGTGAGAACCGGATTGGTGGCAAGCGCGCCGATCCCGACGAACACGATGTCGAGCGCATCGAGCAGCGACAGCGCGGCCTGCACGTGCCGGTCCTGACAGAGTGCGTCACGCACCGCGGCGGAGGAGACGATGCCCGGTGCCGGCAACAGGACTGCCGCTGCCCCGAGTTGCTGTGCGAGCCGGCGCACCAGGTCGGCGGCGTAGGCTTCAGCGTCTGGTGGCCCGATGCCGCCGAGCGTCTGCACGACGCGGACGTCGTCCAATGGCAACGGCGAAAGCGCATGCACCATCGCGTTCAGCGTGCTGCCCCATGCCAGGCCGATCGTCTGGCGTGGCAGCACGGTGCGGGCGAGATAGGAGGCCGCAGCCATGCCGATCTGCTGGACGGAGATCGTGGTGGGTTGGGCCACGTCGGCACCGACGACCTGCGCCGTACGCAGTCCGTATCGCTCCTCGAGCAGTGATTCGAGCTCGATGTGCAAGCCGCGCGGTGGAGCGACCTTGATCTGCACGATGCCGATGTCACGCGCTTCCTGGAGCAACCGTGAGATCGTCGGACGCGACAGCGAGAGGCGATCGGCGATCTCCTGCTGCGTCTGATCGCGCAGATAATACAGCGTGCTGACTTTGCTCAGCAGGTATGGATCAGGCGCGGACTTTGGGCGGGCCATGTGTTGGTGTGTGTGACGACGCGATGGTCGAACAGGCGCAGCACTGCTGATGGAATACGAGGACGTCGCTGCATCACGCGCGCTACGACGCATTCGCACGGAAGCCACATCCGCGCGCGACTGGACACTGCATCGCGCGCATCAGCGTTCTGCGCCTGCCAAAGGTGAACACATGTGCGGATTCGCACCACAGTGACGGTGTTGAGGCGATCTCTTGACATCGTCTGCCCCAATCACATGTTATTGCGCGACTGACTGAGCGTTTGTGTGTCATTGCACAAATGTTCACGTATTAGTAGGCGTTGTTCTTTCGGCGTGCGAGTGTGCCGCAATGGTCGTGGTTGTGCACGTTCGTGCACGATTGCGTAGTAACTGCACATCAGCTCACGCATGCGTCGTGGTATTCCCGCTGGTCCCGCTCGACATCTGCAGCCTCGCGTCACCTCAGCCCGCCACATGCGATGACCCTTCTCAACTGTTTCCGCCGAAGTGCGGTGTGCCTCCTGGTGGCGAGCATCGCCGTCGGCATGCCCGTCGAAGGCAATGCCCAGGCCTCGGGCACCGTGCCGCGCGCCCCCGGTGCCGCGCAGGTGATCACCGGCACCGTGAGCGCCGTCGGTGGGCGACCACTCGTGAGTGCACAGGTGACGATCGCTGGCACGCGCTTCGGCGCACTCACGAACGAGGCGGGGCGCTACGTGATCAACGGCGTGCCGACTGGCGCGCATGTCGTCCGTGCGGTGTCGCTCGGCCATCTCCCGCAGTCGCGGACGGTGACGGTGGCAGCAGGCGAACGCCTGACCGTTGATTTCGCCCTGGAGGTCACTGCGACCCAGCTGGCCCAGGTGGTCTCGGTTGGCTACGGCACGCAGAGCACGAAGAACGTGACTGGTTCAGTGGCGAATGTAGATGTCGATCGTTTGCGCACGCAGGCGGTGGCCGGTATCGACAAGGCGCTGGCGGGGCAGGTCGCCGGTGTGCAGGTGCTGCAGAGCAACGGCACTCCGGGCGGCGGACCACAGATCCAGATCCGCGGTGTCGGCGCGATCGGCGCCGGAAGCGCGCCGCTTTTCGTGGTCGACGGATTCCCGCTGCCCTCCGGTGGGGCCGAATTGCGCAACCCGCTGAACGAGATCGCCCCCGGCGATATCGAGTCGATCAGCGTGCTGAAGGACGCGTCGTCGGCCGCGATCTATGGCTCGCGGGCGGCCAACGGCGTCGTCGTCATCACGACGAAGTCCGGACGGAACCAGGCACCGCAGGTCCGGTTCGACTACTCGCAGGGCATCCAGCAGGTGCAGTCGCGCTTTCTTCCGAACGTGATGAACGCCCGTGAATACGCGACGTTCCAGAAGGAGCGGTACGAGGACAACGTGCGCTACAACCTCGGCCGGGAGCCCGTGGCTGCGGATGTCCCGGTCGAATACCAGAATCCGGCGCAGTACGGCGAGGGCACGGACTGGCTGCGGCAGTCGGTGCGCACCGCACCGGTCACGAACCTGAATTTCAGCGTCAGTGGCGGTTCATCAGCGATCTCGGGATACCTCTCGGGTGGATACATGCGCGAGGAGGGCACCGTCCGCGGGACGGATTTCACGCGGTACTCACTCCGCGCGAACATCAGTGCAAATCCTGGAAAGACCCTCCGGGTCGGGCTGAGCCTCGCACCGACCTTCTCCCTGCGGAACCTCGCCGTCACCGGCGGCGGTGGGCGCGCCGAGAACGGCAGTCCGGCGCAGGCGGCTCTTGCCAGTCCGCTGCTCACGCCGCGCAATGACGACGGCACCTGGCGGGCGATGATCCAGAGCCCCGGGATGCTGCTGATGCCGAATCCACTGATGTACCTCGACCAGTACAAGAACGACTTCCGCAACCTGCGCGGACTCGGCACCACGTTCATCGAGTGGCGACCGGTCGCCTCGCTGACGCTCAAGAGCCAGGCCAACGCCGACTATTCACAGCAGCAGCAGTCGAATTACCGTCCATCCACATTGGGCGTCCAGTTCTCGGCACCGCCGCGCGTTCCGCTGGGCAACTACATCGAGACGAACTACGTCAACTGGCTCACCGAGCACACCGCCACCTTCGACAAGTCGCTCGGCTCGCATCACATCCAGGCGGTCGGAGGTTTCAGCGCGCAGGCCAACCGCGCCATTGGCGCCTCGTTCGTCGGCACGAACTACGCCAACGATGACATCCCGACGCTCAATGCCGCGACGCTGATCACCGGCGGCACGGATCGGCAGAAGTGGGGGCTCCTCTCCTACCTGGGCCGGATGAGTTACGACTTCGGCGGCGGCAAGTACCTGCTCAGCGCCGCGGTCCGCCGCGACGGATCCTCGCGCTTTGCGCCCGGCAACCGCTGGGGACTTTTCCCGTCGGCCTCGGCCGGCTGGCGCATCAGCGACGAGTCCTTCATGAAGGGCGTGTCGTGGATCAGCGACATGAAGTTCCGCTTCGCCTACGGCCAGACCGGCAACAATGACATCGGCAACTACAGCTATGTCGGCCAGCTGGGCATCAGTGACTACGTGCTCAACAACGGTCTCGCGAGCGGTCGCACGCTGAATACGCTCGGCAATCCCGCACTGGGCTGGGAGAAGACACAGGAAGCCAATGCCGGCGTTGATGTCAGCATGTTCAACGACCGCGTGACGCTGACTGCGGATGCGTACAACAGCGTCACCAAGGACCTGCTGCTCAACGTCGAGATCCCGCAATCCGCCGGCTTCGGCACGGTGCTGCGCAACACCGGACGGGTGCGCAACCGCGGGCTGGAGCTGGGCGTCCGGACCATCAACGTGCTTCGCAACTCGTTCGAGTGGTCCACGGACTTCAATGTCGCGGTGAACCGCAACATGGTGCTGGCACTCGGCGCCAACAACGCACCCATCCGGAGCGGCACGAGCGGCGAGCAGAGCCCGACGCACATCACGCAGGTCGGCCGTCCGGTCGGCATGTTTTACGGGTACGTGTTCCAGGGCCTGTACAAGGATGCGGCCGACGTGGCGGGGAGCGCCAAGTTCGCCGGTGCGATGCCGGGCAACGTCAAGATGAAGGACGTCAACGGTGACGGGAACATCACCGCGATCAGCGACTTCGAGGAGATTGGCAACCCGTACCCGAAGGCCACGTTCGGCTTCAACAACAACCTGCGCTTCCGCAGCTTCGACCTGTCGGTGATCACCACGGCGCAGCTGGGCGGCGAGCGGCTGCAGGGCTTCTTCCAGGACCTGCACAACATCGACGGCGTCTTCAACGTGGGGCGTGACATCGCCAACCGCTGGCGTTCGGAAGCACAGCCCGGCGATGGCAGGACCCCGACCACCGCCGGCGTGTCCCGCGGTCGCGTGCTCTATCGCGACGTGAGTTCGCTCTGGGTCCAGGATGCGAGCAACATCAGCATTCGCAACATCACCGTGCGTTACCGCATCCCGGCCGGCTTTGCCAGGTTGCGCGACGCCAGCGTCTATCTCGCCGCACAGAACGTGGCAGTCTTCTCCAAGTATCCGATGAATCCCGAAGTCACCAACTACAACCGCCAGGTCGGTGCGCTGACGCCGGGTTACGACGCGGTGGCATATCCCATCGCCCGCACGTTCACCGTTGGCACACAGTTCGGATACTGAGGCGACCATGCGCACCTTGAATCGTGTCGTGACGCGCACCGTCGCGCGGCTGGCGCTCGTCGCGGGCGTCAGCGGCCTCGCGTCGTGCAGCAGCATCCTCGAAGTCGAGCCGGAGGCCTTCTCCGGAACGACCAACTACTACCAGTCGCCGGAGCAGTTCGATCGCGCGCTGATCGGCGGCTACTCCAACCTGCAGGTACTGTACGGCGCCGGCGCCAACGGCCCGATGTGGTTGCTGGCCGAGATGCGCTCCGACAACACCACCTACCAGCAGAACCAGTCTGACCGTGGACTGGTGCAGAACGAGACAGTGGACGATTTCATGACCACGCAGGACAACACGGGCATCGTGGTCCTCTGGAACAACTCGTACACCGCCATCCTGCAGAGCAACGTGATCCTCGACCGGATCGAGGCTGCCACCTTCACCGACCAGGCTGCGAAGGATCGCGTGATCGCCGAGGCGAAGTGGCTCCGCGCGCTCCACTACTTCAACCTAGTGCGGGCGTTCGGCGACGTGCCGCTCCGGCTGACCGAGACACAGTCGTACGACGGTGCCTTCACCAAGGTGCGCACCCCAGCCGACTCGATCTACAAGGTCATCATCGCCGACCTGGTCGCAGCAATCCCGAAGCTCCCCACGCGTGCCGCACTTCCGATCGCGCAGGCCGGCCGGGCCACGCAGGGCGCGGCGGCAATGCTCCTTGCGGACATCTACATGACGCGCAAGGAGTGGCAGAACGCTGCCGCGACGCTCCAGACAGTCCTCGGCATGGGCTACACCCTGAGCCCGAACTTCGATCGCCTGTTCGATCCCACCTTCAAGAACGGCTCGGAGTCGATCTACGAGGTGCAGTACGCCGAGGGCGTCGTCAACGAGTCCAGCGCCTTCCTGTTCCGCTTCATCCCGCTGACGTCCGGTCGCAACCTCACCTTCGGCACGGTGGACAACGCGAACATCGGCGGCTGGAACATCCCGACCAAGGACATGCTCCGCGCCTTCGAGCCGAATGACACACGGAAGAACGCATCGATCGGCTACTGGGTCAGCGCGTTGAACCGCCCGGAGACGGATGTGGCCATCGGTGACACGGTGCCGTACATCAAGAAGACGTATCATGCGTACTCGATCGTCGGGCGCACGAACGACAACATGATGCTGTACCGCTACGGCGAGACGTTGCTCAACTACGCCGAGACGCTGAACGAGCTGGGTCGCACGTCGGAAGCGTATTCCTTCATCAACCAGGTTCGGGTCCGTGCCGGCTTGCCCGCACTCACCGCCGGGCTTTCACAGGCGGACTTCCGCGAGGCCGTGTACCGGGAGCAGCGCGTCGAGCTCGCATTCGAGAACAAGCGCTGGTTCCAGCTGGTGCGAACCGGTCGTGCGGTCGACGTGATGCGTGCACACGGCATCGACCTGAAATCCTACGCCCTCGGTCGTCGCCCATCGATTGCGTACAACGTCACCGCGCAGATGCTGCTCTATCCATTGCCGGTGCGCGAGATCACGATCAACGGGTTCGCGCAGAATCCCGGCTACTGATCCGTGGCTGGGGCGGCGGTGTCAGGGAACGCCATCCGCGTACGTCGTGACCACGATGGTCCCGATGGCGTGTTTCCCCCCCCATCGCTGCGCTGCCGTCACAGGATCGACAAATTGAATCGAGACGACGTTGTCGGTGCGCATGGTGCGGAGGGTTTCGACGCCGCCCATGCGCATGTCGTCCACCAGCACCTGGACTTCGGTCGAGCGACCGATGAGTGAATTGGGGCCGCGCGAGCGCAACCAGCGTCCGCGCAACGCCTGCACGACATCGAAGAGGGAGCCGTAGCGTGTCTGCTCCATTTCGGCGCGCGTGATCACGCTGAGACGACCCGCGGTCGGTCGCATCACGTCGGGATTGTGACTCGCGCAGCTGGTCACACTCATGCAGAGGCCGAGCGCGGCGAAGGTGCGAACGACGGTGCGCATGGGTGGCTCCTTGGTGTTGCGGTTGGTACCACGGCGAGGCGTGCCCGCAGCGACGCATCGTCGGATCTTCGAACTATAGCGCGCCCTGGCTGGGCGATCCACGTCGCCAGCCGAGCTTGGTACATCCTTGACGGTCATGGAGAGTCGGAAATGAAGGGTCCAATCACCGTGGTCCGTCAGGCGTTCATCCCGGTGGCACTGGTGTGTGCAGCGCTCATGCCGTCGTCTTCAGTCGGTGGCCAGCCCGGACCGCAGCGCGTCTTCGCCGGCGCGGCGGCCGCGAGCTGGATCGCTCCCCCCGGACTGCGAGGCGACACCGCAATCGTGTTCCACGCGAGACGGTCGTTCGAGTTGGCGGCCCCGCCGCAGCACTTCGTCGTGCACGTGTCGGCGGACAACCTCTACCGCCTCTACGTGAACGGCGAGCAGGTGGCGACGGGGCCGCAGCGCTCGGACCTCATGCACTGGCGGTACGAGACGGTCGACATCGGCCCGAAGCTCAAGGCGGGGCGCAACGTCGTCGCGGCGGTCGTGTGGAACTGGGGTGCCTCGCGTCCTGTCGCACAGCACAGCAATCGCACGGGCTTCCTGCTGCAGGGCAACAGCGAACGTGAGGCGGCCCTGCTCAATACCGGAGCGGGTTGGAAGCTCAAGGTCGACAGCGCGTATCGCTTCCTCGCCAACACCCCTGGAGAGATCCGCGGCTACTTCGCTGCAGCTCCGGGGGAGTCAGTCGATGCCGCCCGGTATCCGTGGCGCTGGGAAATGCCGGACTACGATGACTCGGCGTGGTTCACGGTGACGCCGCCGCCCCCGGGCCGCGGCGGCCCCCCCGGCGCGGCGGCGAACAGCGGAGTCGTCGGGCGACTGCTGCTCGACGGCGCACCTGGCGGCGGCGAGGTGTTCGGGTGGTTGCTGCGCCCACGCGACCTGCCCGCGATGGAGGAGACGCCGGAACGATTCGCGTCAGTGCGACGGACGGACGGCGTCTCCAACGCCGATGGCATATTGGCCGGCTCGGGCGAGGTCGTCATTCCTGCGCGGACGAAGGCGAGCATTCTGCTCGACCGTGCACGCACGACGAACGCCTACCTCGTGCTCGAAACGTCGGGCGGCGCCGGCAGCACCGTGACGCTGACGAGCGCCGAGGCCCTCATCGACGCCAAGGGGCAGAAGGGCAATCGCAACGAGGTCGACGGGCGGACGGTCCACGGCATGAAGGACGTCTACCGGCCCGACGGGGGGGCGCGACGCCGCTTCCAGACGCTTTACTGGCGGTCGTATCGCTATGTCCAGGTCGATGTGGAGACCGGCGAGGAGCCACTGCGGCTGCACAGTGTCAGCGGCATCTTCACCGGGTACCCGCTGGTCGAACGCGGACGCTTCGCCAGCGACGCGAAGTGGATCGACGACGTGTGGAAGATGAACTGGAATGGCGCGCGTCTGGGTGCGTATGACACGTACATGGATACGCCGTACTACGAACAGCTGCAGTATGTGGGCGACACCCGCATCCAGGCACTGATCACGCTGTACGTGTCCGGTGATGATCGCCTCGTGCGTCAAGCCATCGAACACTTCGATGCATCGCGGATCACCGATGGCCTCACCACCAGTCGGTATCCGTCGGAGCTCAAGCAGATCATCCCGCCGTTCTCGCTGATCTACGCGGCGATGGTCCACGACTATGCGATGCTGCGGGACGACCCGGCGTTCGTGCGCCAGCGGCTGAACGGCATCCGCGGTGTGCTCGACTGGTATGGACGCCACGTCGATTCGACCGGCATGCTCGGCGCGATGCCCTTCTGGAACTACGTCGACTGGACACCGCGCTGGCCCCGCGGTGTGCCGCCGGCTGCGAACCTCGGGCACTCCGGGACGATCTCGCTGCTGTACGCCTATGCATTACAGAAGTCCGCGGAGCTTGAGCAGCAGCTCGGGTCTCCCGGACTCGGTGCGAACTATCGTGCTCGTGCCGATTCGATCATTCGCGTGACGCGTGCGAAGACCTGGGACGCCGGTCGCCGCCTCTTCCGTGATTCGCCGGACACGGTGTCGTTCAGCCAGCACACCAACGTGCTCGCCCTGTTGACCGGTGCCGTGCCGGTGACGGAGCGCAAGGCGCTGATGGAGCGTGTGTTGAGTGACACGACACTGGCGCAGGCGACCTACTATTTCGGATTCTATGTGTTCGAGGCATTGCGTGAGACGGGGATGGCAGATCGCTACGTCGACAACCTCTCTCCGTGGCGCGACATGCTGGCGATCGGCCTGACGTCGACGCCGGAACAGCCGGAACCGACGCGCTCCGACACGCACGCTTGGGCAGCACACCCGAACTACGGATTACTGGCCACCGTGCTCGGCGTCCGGCCGGCATCGGCAGGATTCAGGACGGTGAGCATCACGCCGGCGCTCGGGCCGCTGCGCAATGCGGAAGGCCGCGTGGCGCACCCGCGCGGCGATATCGATGTGTCGCTCACGCGCGTCGGCGCTGCGGGTGTCCGAGGCAGCGTGACCCTGCCCGCCGGAGTGACGGGCGTATTCGAGTGGGCTGGTCGGCGCGTACCGCTGCGCGCTGGTCGACAGGAGGTGAGTTTCTGATGCGAGATCGAATGTTGCGCGTGCGTGTCGCCACCGCACTCGTGCTGGCTGTGTCGGCGCCGTGTGCGAATCTCCTCGCGCAGGTGGGAACGCGTTCGGCACCACGTGTCCGCACCGCTGACGGCATCGTGGAAGGCCGACTCCCCAGCAACGGTGTCAACGCATTCCTCGGCATCCCGTTCGCGGCGCCACCGGTCGGCACGCGACGCTGGCAGCCACCGCAGCCCGTGACACCGTGGCGCACGGTGCGTTCGGCCGACCGGTTCTCGTATCAGTGCATGCAGGGGCGTCCCTTCTCGGACATGGTCTTCCGCAACGCCGGCACGAGTGAAGACTGCCTGTATCTCAACGTCTGGACGCCGGAGACAGCCACGCCGGGGAAACGGCTGCCCGTGCTGGTGTACTTCTTCGGCGGCGGATTCGTGGCGGGCGACGGCTCGGAGCCACGATACGATGGTGAAAGCATGGCGAAGCAGGGCATCGTCGTCGTCACACTCAGCTATCGCCTCGGCATCTTCGGCTTTTTGGCGCATCCCGAACTGACGGCAGAGAGTGCGAATCGGTCGGCGGGCAACTATGGTCTCATGGACCAGACGGCGGCGCTGCGCTGGGTGCGGACCAACGTGGCAGCCTTCGGTGGAGATCCGACGCGCGTGACGATCGCGGGTGAGTCGGCCGGATCGATGTCGGTGAGCGCGCAGATGGCGACTCCGCTGGCGAAAGGCTTGTTCGCGCGAGCCATCGGGGAGAGTGGTGCACTGTTCCCGTCGGGAGCACCGATGGCGACCCGTGCGCAGGCCGAGGAAAACGGCGTACGCTTTGCGCAAGCGGCCAACGCGCCCACGCTCGCCGCCCTGCGGAACCTGTCGGCGATCGAGGTCATGGACCTCGCGAATCGCCCCGGGACACCTCGCTTCGGCGCCAACGTAGACGGCTGGTTCTTTCCCGAGGCGCCAGTGTCGATCTACGCCGCAGGGCGCCAGTCGCGCGTGCCGCTGCTGGCGGGATGGAATTCGGAGGAAGCCTCATGGCGGGGGCTGACGCCACAGCCCCCGACTCCCGATTCTGTCGCCGCAGTGCTCACCCGCGTCTTCGGTGCCCGCGCGGCTGAGGCATCCCGCCACTTTCCGGCAGGTACGAACGCCGAGGCCCTGCGGTCGATGACCGATCTGGCCGGGGATCGCTTCATCGGGTATTCGACGTGGAAATGGCTCGAGACGCATGCGGCGACGAGCGGTCAACCGGTGTATCGCTACTTCTATGCGCGGCCTCGTCCCGGGGCGACTGGTGCCGCGCACTCAGCCGAGATCGAGTACGCGATGGGCAACCTGGCGGGCAACAAGGTGTTCGCGTGGACGCCGGAGGACCAGAAGGTTTCGACCACCATGCAGCAGTACTTCGCCAACTTCATCACGACCGGCGATCCGAACGGGGCAGGATTACCTGTCTGGCCGACGGGCGCGCCAACGCCGGACGGCGCGACGACGCGGATGCGCATCGACGTGAACAGCGCTGCGGAACCGGAGCCGACGGCACGGTATCGCTTTCTGGATCAGGCGTTTGCGACGTCGCCTCGCTGAGCGATGACGTGGCTGAGCGCAGGGACCGGACGGTCCAAGGCTTCCGCTGGCGCGGTTAATCGCCGCATGATCGGAAACGCAATGATTCGTGGGAGCGCTCGTCAGCTTTCCGTCTCTGGTGAACAATTGTAAGTTAACGAACATTTGTTCTCGTCATTCCCTGCTCCTCGTCCGCCGCCCCCTCGCCTCATGTCATCACTGGATTCGCTCGTGACCGACGCCGCGCTCGGCGAGGTGGATCGCGCCCATGATCGCGACTTGACGGCCCTCGGCGAGCGGCTCGACCGGCGGGGGATCGCAGTCGAGCGACTGATCAACGCAGTGTCGCGTTTTCAGGTCGCGATCCCCTCCTGGGCGCTGGCAACCGGCGGGACGCGGTTCGGACGCTTCCCGGGCAGTGGCGAGCCCCGCACGGTCTTCGAGAAACTCGACGATGCGGCCGTCATCCACCGACTGACCGGCGCAGCGCCCCGGGTATCGTTGCACCTGCCCTGGGATGAGACGGACGACGTGTCCGCCGTCCGTGGCCACGCGGCCGCCCTCGGCCTCGGCTTCGACGCCGTGAACTCCAACACGTTTCAGGATCAGCCCGGCCAGCGGCTGAGCTACAAGCTCGGCTCCTTCAGCAATCCCGACGCGGCGGTGCGCGCGCAGGCCGTCGAGCATCACCTGCGCGTGCTCGAAATCGGGGCGCAGCTGGGCGTGGACGCGATCACGGTCTGGCTCGCCGACGGATCGAACTATCCCGGCCAGATGTCGCTGCGGGGCAGCTTCGATCGCGTGCTCGATTGCCTGCAGGAGGTCTACCGCGCGATGCCTGCCGGCTGGCGTCTTTTCACGGAGCACAAGCCGTACGAGCCCGCGTTCTACGCCACCGTCGTGCAGGACTGGGGTTCGTCGTTGCTGCTGGCGCAGGCGCTGGGCGAGCGCGCTCAGTGCCTCGTGGATCTCGGGCATCACCTGCCGAACACGAACATCGAGCTCGTCGTCGCACGTCTGCTCGGCGCAGGCAAGCTCGGGGGCTTCCACTTCAATGACTCGAAGTATGGGGATGACGACCTGACGGCCGGTTCCATCAAGCCGTATGCGTTGTTCCTGATCTTCCACGAACTGGTGCTGGCCGAGCACGAGCGTCTGCCCGGATTTGATCCGGCGTACTTGATCGACCAGAGCCACAACATCAAGGATCCGATCGAGGCGTTGCTCCAGACAGTCGATCAATTGCAACTCGCGTATGCCAAGGCGCAGCTCGTCGATCGCGCCGCGCTGGCGTCGTATCAGGAGAGTGGCGATGTGCTGATGGCGGAGCGGACGCTGAAGGACGCCTTTGAGTCCGACCTGCGCCCGCTCGTCGCCGAGGCGCGCCGCCGTGCGTCGGGCGCGCTCGATCCCGTCGCTGCCTTCCGTGCATCAGGTTACCGTGCGTCGGCTGCGCTGGCACGACCAGCGACCGTCGTCGCAGGGCACGGGGCTCCGTAACGTGACAGCTGCCGCTGCACCCGCCATCGCTTCGTCCGACACGTCGCATCGTTATCTCGCGATCGATCTTGGTGCGTCAAGTGGCCGTGCCGTGCTCGGCACGCTTCAGGGCGACACGATGTACATGGAGGAGGTGCATCGCTTCCGCACTCCCATCGTGGACGAAGGCGGCGCGTTGTGCTGGGATGTCGACGCCATCTGGACGGAGATCGCGTCCGCCGTGTCGCGGGCGTTGCAGATCGCGCCCATGCTGCGCTCCGTGTCGGTCGATTCGTGGGCGGTCGACTATCAGCCACTCGACGCGTCGGACACGCCACTTCGCCGTCCCTACGCCTACCGTGATCCACGAACGCAGGGGCGTCTGTCGGAGTCGCTGGCGCGCGCGGGTGGGGCGACGCATGTCTACGGACGTACTGGCATCCAGCTCTTGGAGTTCAACACGCTACCGCAGGTCGTGATCGATCTCGATACGGAACCGGAGCTGGTTGCACGCACCGCCACCCGCCTGCTCATCGCCGACTACTTCCTGTTCCGGTTGAGCGGCGTTCGGGTGAGCGAACGCTCGATGGCCAGCTCCACACAACTGCTGGACGTAGTGACCGGCGAGTGGGCGACCGATCTCATCGACGCGATCGGCGACCTGCCATCGCGCTGGCCACGGATCGTTGCGTCCGGCACGGAGTTGGGGCCGTTACTGGCTGCTATGCTCCCACACGGTGCGTCGCACGTCCCACGTGTCATCGCGTCGTGTTCACACGACACCGCCTGTGCCGTCGCTGCGGTCCCGGCGGAAGGGCGTGATGGCTGGGCGTACGTGTGCTCCGGCACCTGGTTGCTGATCGGCGCGGAGCTGAACGCGCCGATTGCGACCGACGCGGCCCGCATGGCCGGGTTCACCAACGAGGCAGGGCTGGGTCAGACGATCCGTCTGCTCAAGAATCGCACGGGCATGTGGGTCCTCGAGGAGTGCCTGCGGGAGTGGCGGGACGCCGGCAGCCCCGTGACGTACGAGGAACTCGTGATGGAAGCCGCATCGACACGGATACCAGCCAACACGATCGATCTCGACACACCGGCGTTCGCGCTCCGCGGGGACATGGAGCGCAAGATCAGCGACGCCTGCCGTGCACTGGGTTTTCCGGCGCCCGCCACGCGTGGTGCACTCGTGCGACTGATCTTCCAGAGCCTCGCGACGAGCTGTGCGTCCACGCTCGACGACCTCGACATGCTGACCGGCGGTCGCACGGAAGTCGTTCATGTGGTCGGCGGGGGAGCGCACAACGCACTCCTGAACCAGATGATTGCGGATACCGCTGGGCGACGCGTCGTGTCGGGCCCCGCCGAGGCGACGGTGCTGGGCAACCTCCTGGTGCAGGCGCGTACCCTCGGCGACCTGCCGAGTGGGATCAGCGTGCGCGAGGCCGCACGTCGCAGCACACGACTGACTGAATTCATGCCGCGCGGTGTGACTGCCACCGCCGCGCTCCCCCTCGGGATCTCCTGACACCCTCTCCTGCGGCCATTGCGATGACCACCGTGCCCTTGCCACCCGCTCCTGTCGACGCGATCGACCCGTCTGCCACCGACTATCTGCGCAGTCGCTGGGATGACGCCGTCGCTCAAGCGCTCGATCCGGTCGCACGGCTCATCTACCGGTCCAATCTTCTCGGGTCGGATGCGCGGATCACCAACACCGGTGGCGGTAACACGTCGTCAAAGCTGGTCGAGACGGATCCGGTGACCGGGGAGCCGACGCGCGTGTTGTGGGTGAAGGGCTCTGGCGGCGACCTTCGGACCGCGACTCGCAGCAATTTCGCCTCACTGAACCTCGAGCAGGTGCTGTCGCTGCGCACGGCGTACGAGCGGCTGCCGGATCGTGGCCCGAAGACCCCCGCCGAAGACTCGATGGTGGGTCTGTATGCGCACACGACGTTCAACCGCAATCCGACGGCGTCGAGCATCGATACGCCGTTGCATGCGTTCATTCCGTACGCGCATGTGGATCACATGCACCCGGTGTCGGTGATCGCGCTGGCGACGGCGGCCGACGGCCCGGCGTTGACGCGCCAGGTCTACGGTGACGATGTCATCTGGACCGATTGGCAACGCCCTGGATTCGAGCTGGGTCTCGAACTCGAGCGTGTGGTGCGCGAGCATCCGACGGCGAGGGGTGCCATCATGGGTCAGCACGGCCTGATCAACTGGGCCAACGATGATCGCGAATGCTACGAGCTCACGCTCGACCTGATTCGTCGCGCACAGGATTTCCTGGATACGGCCAGCGGCGAGAAGCCGGACTTCGGCGGTCCACGCGTCGCACCGCTGTCGCAGCAGGCACGCGATCGTGTGCTGATCGACGTGCTGCCGTGGCTCCGGGGGCAGGTCAGCACGGAGCGTCGCCAGATCGCGACGGTCGAGATGCGCGACGACGTCCTCGAGTTCGTGAGTTCACACGATGCGCCACGGCTCGCCGAGGTCGGAACGAGCTGCCCGGACCACTTCCTGCGCACCAAGATCAAGCCGCTGTTCGTGGATTGGAATCCGCACACCGAGGATCTCGCGGCATTGAAGTCGAAGCTTGCCGCAGGGCTGAAACAGTACGTCACGGATTACGCAGCGTACTACCAGGCCTGCCGCCATCCGGACTCCCCGGCGATGCGCGTCGCGTCGCCGAGTGTGATGCTGATTCCCGGTGTCGGCCTGGTCGCCTGGGGCAAGTCGAAGTCCGAGAGTCGGGTGACGGCGGAGTTCTACACGGCCGCGATCGGGGTGATGCGTGGGGCTGAACGGGTGAGTCGCTACATCGCACTCGATCGTCAGGAAGCATTCGACATCGAATACTGGTTGCTCGAGGAAGCGAAGCTGCAGCGCATGCCGGCGGAGAAGGCGCTCGATCGGCAAGTGGTGCTGGTGGTTGGCGCCGGCAGCGGCATCGGTCGCGCGCTGGTCGGGACGCTGGTGGCCGAAGGTGCGACGGTCGTCGCCGTCGACCGCCAGACCCAGTTCGCGGTGGACACGGCGGAAGCGGTGCAGGCGAAGGTCGGTATGGGGATCGGCGTCGCCGGATCGGGAATTTCCGGTTCGGGTCAGGTGATCGGACTCGGCACCGACATGACTGACCGTACCGCCGTTCGCGAGGCGCTGGAGACACTGACGCTCGCCTACGGTGGCGTCGACCACGTCGTCGTGACGGCCGGGTACTATCCGAATCCCGACGAGAAGGGTGTCGTGGCCGACCACGAATGGGCGCGCGCCTTCGCCATCAACGTGACCGGGCCGTACCTCGTGGCCGATGAGGCGTATGGCGTCTGGAAGTCACAGGGACTGGTGGGCAGCATGGTGATCACGACCAGCGTGAATGCCGTCGTACCCAAGGCAGGATCGTTCGCGTACGACACGAGCAAGGCTGCTGCCAACCATCTCGTGCGTGAACTGGCGGTGGCGTTCGCACCTCTGGTGCGCGTGAACGGCGTGGCGCCGGCGACGGTGCTGGAAGGCTCGTCGATGTTCCCTCGCGAGCGCGTCATCTCCTCGCTCGCCAAGTACGGCCTTCCCCACGACACCGCCGAGTCGACCGAGGCGCTGCGCGATCGGTTGGCAGAGTTTTACGCGAAGCGGACACTCACGGGTGCGCCGGTGACGCTCGACAGTCAGGTGAAGGCCATCGCCGCGTTCCTGACCGACAACTTCAGCAAGACCACCGGCAACATCATCAACATCGACGGTGGCCTCGCCGCCGCGTTCCAGCGCTAGCATGATTGCCCGCCCGGAGACAACGGCAGCGCCGCCGCTGCTGCAGGTCACCGGTGCGACGAAGTCCTATGCGGGAATCCGTGCGCTTCGCCACGCATCCTTCACGTTGCGCGCCGGTGAGATTCACGCGCTGATCGGGGAGAACGGCGCCGGGAAGTCGACGTTCATCAAGCTGCTGACCGGTGCGGTGCAGGCCGATGGTGGCGCGATCGCGATGCAGGGCACGGCGTTGACGATCGCCTCCCCGCGCGAGGCGAAGGCACGTGGCATCGCAGCGATCTATCAGCAGCCGGCGCTCTTCCCGGAACTCTCGGTGGCCGAAAATCTCGCGATCGGCATTGACAGCAGCGAATCGGGTTGGCGGGTCGACTGGAGGGCGCGCCGTCGACGGGCAGTGGAGCTGCTCGCCCGCGTCGGTGCTCGGATCGATCCCGGGATCGAGGCGGGATCGCTCAGCATGCCCGAGCAGCAGCTGGTCGAGATCGCACGCGCCTTGGGCGCCGACGCGAAGGTCCTGATACTCGATGAGCCGACCGCGTCGCTGGCCGAGGATGATGCGCACAACCTGTTTCGCGTCATGCGCGAGCTGCGCACACGTGGCGTGGGCATGATCTACATCTCGCATCGGCTGGACGAGCTGCCGCAGATCGCCGATCGCGTGACGGTGCTCCGGGACGGCGAGACGATCGGCACGCACGACATGGTGGACGTGACACGCGAACGTCTCATCCAGCTGATGGTCGGGCGCGATGTGACGTCGGTCTTCCCGAAGCGGGTGGTACCGATCGGGGACACCGTCCTGGAGCTCCGTGGACTCGGCTGTGCTGCCTCCGGTGTGCACGACGTGGACCTGCACGTTCGCGCCGGCGAGATCGTCGGCGTGGCCGGCCTCGTCGGCGCTGGGCGCACCGAACTCGCGCGTGTGCTCTTCGGCCTCACGCCCGCGGATCGCGGCCAGATCGCGTTGCACGGCCGGTCCGTGCAGATCGAGTCACCCGCCGCGGCCATCGCACATGGGATCGCCTACGTGCCTGAGGATCGCCGCCGGCATGGCGTGGTGCTGGCGATGCCAGTGGCGCAGAACATCACGCTCGCGTCGCTGGACGGCTTCAACGCGCGTGGTGCGCTCGACCTGGAACGCGAGAACTCGGTGGCCGCTCGATACGTCGCACAGCTGGGCGTACGGACGGAGTCGATCTTCAGTGTCGTCGGGTCGCTGTCGGGCGGCAACCAGCAGAAGGTGGCGCTGGGACGGTGGCTGCTGACCGACCCGAAGCTGCTGATTCTCGATGAGCCGACACAGGGGATCGACGTCGGTGCCAAGTCGGAGATTCATGCCCTGATGGGCGAGCTCGCGGCACGCGGAGTCGCCATCCTGATGATCTCGTCCGAGTTACCCGAGGTGCTCGGCATGAGCGACCGTGTCGCGGTGATGCGCGGCGGCACGGTGGTGGAGGTGCTGGAGCGCACGGATGCCACCGCCGAGCGGGTGCTGGCGTCGGCATTCGCGTCATGAGTGCCGTTCGCGCGCTGATCCTGCGCCGTGAGCTGGCGCCGGCGGTTGCTTTCGGGCTGCTGCTCACGGCCGTCGCCGTCGTTGCGCCAGCGTTCTTCACTGCAACGAACCTTCGCGACCTCGCACTGAACAACGCCTCGGTGCTGCTGGTGTCGGTCGGTATGACGCTCGTGATCCTCCTCGGTGAAATCGACATCTCCGTCGGCGCACAGTTTGCCGTGTGCAGCGTGGTGACGGGTACGCTCGCCGCCTCCGGCGTGCCCGCGCTGATGTTGCTGCCCTGCGCGATGCTCACAGGCTGTGTCCTCGGTGCGCTGAACGGGGTGCTGATCGGTGTGCTTGGCCTGCCCTCGATCGTGGTGACGCTGGCGATGCTGGTGGCGTGGCGCGACCTGCTGCGTTGGACAACGCAGGGAGCATGGATCACGGGGTTGCCAGCGGACTTCCAGTGGTTCGGCTTCAGCGCGGCTGGTGCACTGTGGATGATCGTGGGCATCGCGGTGGCGGTGCTGCTCGCCGCCGCGTGGGCACTCCGCACGCTGCGAGTCGGGCGCGCGATCTACGCGGTGGGGTCGGACCGGGACGCCGCGCACCTGGCCGGCATTCCGACATCCCGGGTGGTGACAGTCGTCTTCACCCTGACGGGAGCACTCGTCGGTCTGGCGGCCGCCCTCAATGCCGTGCGTTTCGATGCCGTGCCGAGCAATGCAGGTGTCGGGCTCGAGATGAAGGCGATCGCCGCGGTGGTCGTGGGTGGTGTCGCCATCACCGGTGGTCGGGGCACGCTCCTCGGCACTTTGATCGGCGTGTGCCTGCTCGGAACCATCGGCACGGCGCTGAGCTTCGTCGGCATCAACCCGTACTGGGAGAAGGCGATCCAGGGCGCCATCATCCTGGCCGCGCTCGTCTCAGGGACCGTGCTGGGCCGCCTGTCGATTCGCGCCGGAGGCAGTGGCCATGCCTGCGTTGCTGCGAAGTGACCGCGTGACGACCGCACCCATTCGCGCGGACGGAGAGAGTGCTGCGCACCGCCGCCTCATCTCCTCGGGTGAACGTGCACTGCTCGTGGCGGTGGTGATCGAATGCCTCATCTTCGCGGTGACGGGACGTAACTTCCTCAGCACCGGTAACGCGTTCGAGATCACGCGACTGGCAGTGGAAATCGGTCTGCTGGCGCTCGCCCTGACGCCGATCATCGTGGTGGGCGGGATCGACCTCTCCGTCGGTTCGCTGATGGGCCTTTCGGCCGTGACGCTCGGTGCGCTCTGGCGCGATGGCGGTGTGCCCTTGCCGCTGGCGGTGTGCCTGACGCTGCTGCTCGGCGGTGCCGGCGGGTGGCTCAACGCAGTGTTGATCACGCGCTTCGCGTTTCCGCCGCTGATCGTGACACTGGGCACCTACTCGCTCTTCCGCGGCATCGCGGAAGGGCTGACGCAGGGCATCACGAACTATTCCGGATTCCCGGCGTCGTTCCTGTTTCTCGGGCAGGGCTATCTCGCCGGTGTCGTGCCATCGCAATTCGGCATATTCATCGCCTCGGCACCTGCGTGCTGGTGGTGGCTGCAGCGCACCACGACCGGCCGCTCGCTCTACGCGATCGGCCACTCGGCGGAAGGTGCGCGGTACGCCGGCATCCCGGTGCAGCGGCGTCTGGCGACGGTGTACGTCCTGTCCGGTATCGCCTCCAGCCTCGCCGCGGTGATCTACGTCGCGCACCTCGGGCAGGCGAAGTCCGATGCAGGAACCGGCTACGAGCTGATGGCGATCACCGCGGTGGTGCTCGGCGGCGCCTCGATCTTCGGCGGGCGCGGCACCGTCACGGGAACGCTGCTCGGGCTGTTCGCGATCGTGATCCTGCAGAATGGCCTCAGGCTCAGTGGCCAGCCGGCAGAGCTGGCCGGCATCCTCACCGGTGTGCTCCTGATCGGCACGATGCTAGCCGACCGACTCTCGCGCCGCGAGAAGGTCGCGGTGGTTCCAACTGCTGCCCTCAACACGGACACGGACGTCGTGCGAAATTCACAGGTCGGAGTTCTCAGTGCGGTGATCCTGACCGGCGCATTGATCGTCGCCGCCAGCAACTGGTACCTGGTGCGGTCGCTCGGCGGTGCGCTCGAACCACGCACGTCGACGGGTGCGGCCGACCGGCCTGCCGGCACGGCGCCGCCGGTCATTGCGGTCATGCCCAAGGCGAAGGGCGACCCGTACTTCATCAGCGCGAAGATCGGTGCCGACTCACAGGCAAGGCGGCTTGGCGTCGAGATGCTGTGGGATGGACCGACCGACCTCGATCCGGCGAAGCAGAACGAGGTGGTGGAAGCCTGGATCACCCGTGGCGTGAGTGCGATCGCGGTCAGCGTCGAGAATCGCGAGGCCATCTCCACCGTGCTGCGCAAGGCTCGGCAGAAAGGCATCAAGGTCGTGACGTGGGATGCCGATGCCGAGAAGGATGCGCGTGATTTTTTCGTGAACCAGGCGACGCCGGAAGGGATCGGAAATGCGCTGACCGACGAGGCGGCGCGGGTGATGGGCAACGAAGGGGAATTCGTGATCATCACGGCCAGCCTCAGTGCCGCAAACCAGAACGAGTGGATCCGCTACATCCGGCTGCGCATGGCGGCGAAGTATCCGCGGATGAAGCTCGTCGCCATCCAGCCCAGCGATGGTGACCGGGATCGCGCGTTCTCGGAGACGCAGACTGCGCTGAAGGTGCACCCGAATGCGAAGCTGATCATGGCGATTGCGGCGCCCGCAGTGCCGGGCGCTGCCGAGGCGGTGAAGCAGTCGGGTCGCAAGGACGTCAAGGTGACCGGACTGTCGCTGCCGAACATGTGCCGCAGCTACATCAAGGACGGCATCATCGAGAGCATCGTGCTGTGGAACACCGTCGATCTCGGGGCGCTGGCCGTCGCCGTGGCGGACGCGCTGAGCACGGGCAAGCTGAAGGCCGGTGACACGGAGCTCGACGCCGGCGCGCTCGGCCGGTTCGTCGTGGCCGGGGATGAGGTGCTGCTGGGTGCGCCCTTCGTGTTCAACCGGCGCAACATCGACCAGTTCAACTTCTGAGCACCCGGCGCATCATGACATCGGTCGCATTGTTCGTTCCGTGCTACATCGACCAGTTCTATCCGCACGTGGCGATTGCGGCGCTGCAGGTCCTGGAGCGTCTTGGCATCGCCGTGACGATCCCTGCGGGCGCAGTCTGCTGTGGCCAGCCTCCGGCGAACGCCGGGTTCGAGCGGAGCACTGATGCCACGCTGAAGCAGTTTGTCGACGAGTTCGCGCCGTTCGAGCAGGTTGTCGTGCTGTCGGGCAGCTGCGCCCTGCATGTGCGGCTTCATGCGGCACACACCGGCGGGGCAGGCGCCGCAGTTGCCGCGAGAACCACGGAGTTCTGCGCTTTCCTGCACGACGTGGTCGGCGTCGACCGGATCGCCGCGCTGGACAGCCCGTTCACCGGCCGCGTCGGCGTGCACATCGGCTGCCACAGCCTGCGAGGAATGGGTCTCGCCAAGCCGACGGAGCTGCAGGTGCCGCCGTTCAACAAGGTGCGTTCACTGCTGGAGACGGTACCGGGCGTGTCGTTCGCGGAACTGAGGCGCTCGGACGAATGTTGCGGCTTTGGTGGGACATTCGCGATGACCGAGCAGGCGATCTCCGTCCGCATGGGAGAGGATCGACTGCGTGACTACAGAGACAGCGATGCGGAGGCGATCGTGTCATCCGACATGTCGTGTGTCATGCACCTCCAGGGGCTGGCACAGCGCAACGGGGTGCAGCTGCCAATGCTGCACGTGGCGGAAGTGCTGAACGGCGGGAGGCAGCGAACATGACCGTGCTTCCTCCTCCTGCGCCGACGCGTACGCGCGCCCTGCCCGTGCTGGTGTCTTCCCACGGCAGTGATGGCAACGTCGATCACGCCGCGGCCGCCGAGCTGTTCACCGCCGATGCCGTCCGCACCACCTGGCACGATGATGCACTCTGGTGGGTGCGCGAGAAGCGGGACCGCGCCGCGGCGTCGCTGCCCGAGTGGGAGGCGCTGCGCGAGTGCGCATCGCAGATCAAGGAGCACACGCTCACGCACCTCGACACGTATCTGGAACAGTTCGAGGCAGAGGCTGTCCGCAACGGCATCACCGTGCACTGGGCCCGCGATGCCGCGGAGCACAATGGCATCGTGCATCGCATCCTCGCCGATGCGGGGGCACGGCGGCTGGTGAAGAGCAAGTCGATGCTCACGGAGGAGTGTCACCTCAATCCGTACCTCGAGTCGCGTGGCATCGAGGTCGTCGACACCGACCTCGGTGAGCGCATCGTGCAGCTTCGTGGCGAGTCGCCGAGCCACATCGTGCTGCCGGCGATCCACCTGCGGAAGGAGGAGGTGGGCGACACCTTCCACGAGCACCTGGGCACCCCTGCCGGCCTTGCGGATCCAATCGCGTTGACCCTCGCGGCACGCGAACACCTGCGCGAGCGGTTCCTCCTCGCCGATGCCGCGCTGACCGGCGTCAACTTCGCGATCGCCGAGACCGGTGGCTTCGTCATCTGCACGAACGAGGGCAATGCCGACCTCGGGATGGCGCTGGCGCCCATCCACATCGCCTCGATGGGGATCGAGAAGCTGATCCCCACCGTCGAGGATCTGCCCGTCTTCCTGCGCCTGCTCACGCGCAGCGCCACGGGGCAGCCGGTGACGGTGTACACGTCGCACATCCATGGTGCGCGCGATGGGCAGCAGCTGCACCTGATCCTGGTGGACAACGGCCGCACGGCGCAGCTCGGCCGCGAGGATTTCTGGCGTTCGCTGAAGTGCATCCGCTGCGGTGCCTGCATGAACACCTGCCCGATCTATCGCCGGTCGGGCGGGCACAGCTACGGCTCGACGGTGCCCGGTCCGATCGGCTCGGTGCTCACGCCGGGCATCGACCTGCTGAAGTACGGGTCGCTGCCGTTCGCGAGCACGCTGTGCGGGTCGTGTACGGCGGTCTGCCCGGTGAAGATCGACCTCGATGCGCAGCTGTATCGCTGGCGGCAGCTGGTCACCCAGGGCGGCGGCACCAGTGTGACGAAGGCCGTCACCATGCATGGTGCGGGGCGGTTGCTGAAGAGTGCCTGGCTCTTTCGCGCCGGCGGCGCCATGGCGCGCACCGCGTTGCGCGTGATGCCTCGCAGGCTGGCGCGCATGGCATCCGGCGTCTGGGGGCGTTCGCGCGACGTTCCCGATGCCCCGGCGCAGAGTTTTCATGCGTGGTACGTCGCCAATCGGCCGGAGGGAGCAGCGTCGGCAGATGGGCCACCGATCGGTCGCACCGAAGCTCCAGTTCATGGAGGGCCGGAGGTGCCGGTGACTCCCGACTCGCGCGCGGTGCCGCCCGCATGACGGCGATGCGACGTCACACGTCTTTCACCGCGGAGAACTCGTGACGCACGGAACTGCGCGGAACGACATCCTGCAGGCGATCCGCGCGGCGAAGCCGCAACCCGTCGCGCGCCCGGATGTCGACGTCATGGTCCCGCGAGTTGGAGAGACGCCGGATGCGGTGATCGCGCGGTACCCGGATGCTGCGCGAGGCGCCGGTGCGAGCGTGGTCGAGACGCGCAGGGCGGCCGTGACAGCCTTGTGCGAGGAGATCGCGCCGCGTTCGCAGCACATCGTCTCGCTGGTGCACGATGTTGCAGGCACGAGAAGCATGCCCGCAGACCCGGAAGGTCTGGCGGAGATCGAACTCCTCGTCTGCGAGGCCGATTTCGGCGTCGCGGAGAACGGCGCGGTCTGGCTCCCCGGCTCACGCCTCGATCAGCGCGCGGCCGTCTTCCTCGCGACGCACGTGCTGGTCCTGCTCCGACGCGACGCCATCGTGGCGGACCTGCATGAGGCATACGCCCGTTTGACCCTGCGCGACGAAGCGTTCGGCGTGTTCGTCGCAGGACCGTCCAAGACGGCGGATATCGAGCAGTCGCTGGTGGTCGGCGCGCATGGGCCGAAGGCGTTCACGATCGCGTTGCTCAGCGACGGCTGAGTGTTTCGACGCCCGTGCGTGACGCCTGCACGTGCGCGATCGATGTGCGAGTCGAACGCTCCACAGAGTCAATCCTTCCCTAACCGCGAGGTCACAACGTGACACATATCTCCCGCCGGGGATTTCTCTCCTCTGCATCGCTGGCAGCAGCCGGCGTGGCTGGTTTTCCGCGGCTCGCGCAGTCGTTGGGATCCTTCGACGACTCCGTCGTCGTGGAGACGTCATTCGGGAAGGTTCGCGGCGCACGCGAGGGCGAAGTGAGCGTGTTCCGGGGCATCCCCTACGCGGGTCGCATCTCGGGCGACCGCCGCTTCCGCCGCCCCGCGCCGCTCGAGGCGTGGACCGGTGTTCGCGACGCCTTGCGACTCGGTCCGCCCGCCATGCAGCCCGGGCGGCAAGCCACCGCGGACGAGCCGGCACCGGCCGAGGACTGTCTCGTGCTGAACGTGTGGACGCCGGGCGCGGACCAGCGGCGACGCCCGGTGATGTTCTACAGCCACGGTGGTGGATACGTCTCGGGATCAGCCGGAAGCCGAGGACAGGATGGGTCGAATCTGGCGCGTGCGTTCGATGTCGTGGTCGTGGAGACGAATCATCGGCTCGGCCTGCTCGGCTTCCTGTACCTCGAAGAGGTTGCGGGCGAAGCTTACGCGGGCTCCGGCAACAACGGCGTGCTCGACATCGTCGACGGGCTGCGGTGGGTGCGGCAGAACATCGCCGCATTCGGCGGCGACCCGTCGAACGTGATGATCTTCGGCGAGTCGGGCGGCGGCGGGAAGACGTCGTGTCTGTATGCGATGCCGGGTGCGGCGCCGTACTTCAACAAGGCGTCCATCGAGAGCGGACCTGGCGTGCGCATGATGACGCGAGCTGCGGCCGCGGAGACGACGTCGCGCGTGCTGCGGCAGATGAACCTCGCGCCGAGCGAGTGGCGTCGATTGCTGGAGGCGAGCACGGCCGACCTGCTCGTGGTGCAGGCGCAGCTCCCGCCGGTCGCGCCGGATCAGACGGTGAGACCGCGCGGATCGGCGCGCGCCGCGCCTTCGGGATTCTCGCCCGTCGTCGATGGCGTGGCGCTGCCGCACCACCCGTTCGATCCGACGGCGCCGGCGCTCTCGCGCGCCAAGCCGCTCCTCGTCGGATGGAACGAGGATGAGTACAACTTCTTCGCCTGGCAGCGGAGGGACGCGAGCGGGTACGGGGTCGACTTCGACGGCGTGCGCGCGAAGCTGGAGCCGCGATTCGGTGCAGACACGACGCGCATCATCGACACATATCGGAACAGTCGTCCGTCCGCGTCGGCGACGGACGTTTACGTGGAGGTCGAGTCGGTGACGATGATGGGGCTCGGCTCCATTGAAATCGCGGAGCGGAAGGCAGCGCAGCATGCAGCGCCGGTGTACCTCTACAACTTCGGCTACAAATCCGAGGCGAAAGTGCCGGGCACGGACTACCCGATGGGCGCGCCGCACGCCGCGGACATCGCGTTCAAGTTCAACAATGTGTCGGGCCCGAGCCCTTTCTCGGGGAATCGACCGGAGCGTTTGGCGGCGTCGCACAACTTCGCCGAGTTCTGGACGACATTCGCGCGGACCGGCCGCCCGTCGGCCACCGGGCAGCCAACGTGGCCCGCGTACGACCTCGTCCGGCGCCCGATGATGCGCATCGACAGCGTGTGCGAGGTGATCAACGACCGACACAAACTGGAGCGCGAGATGTGGACATCGCTCGGCTATATCGTGCAGGCCTGACACTGCGGTTGTCAGCTCTCGCCGCACGCGGCGGGTCACGGCCTACATGACGACCTACTGGGACTTGGGGTGGCACTCGACGACGCCGGGCAGCGCCTTGCGCTCAGCGCGGAACCGGACGCGTTCGACGGGGACCGCGCCACGTGGGGCCTCGTGAGGGCGCAGCTGTTCCACTGGCGCGGCGACACGGTGGCGGCGCGCGTGTGGGGGGATACGGCGCGCGGCACTTCGCCCGTCAGCTGCGGGCCGCGCCGGAGGATGGGCAGCTACACGCGCTCCATGGGCTCGCGCTTCCACGTGTCGAGGGCATGGCTCCGCATCGACCCGTCGTTCGCGCCGCTGCGGGGCGACGCGCGCTTCGAGCGGATGGTCGCAGGGCAGTAGTGGTCAGCTGCCGTTCGCCGACCGTTGCACGCGCGTGATGGCCCATGCTGCGTGTTCTCGCAGCAAGGGCTCCTCATGCTGCAGCATCGCATCGAGCAACGGCAGATCCGCATCGGTACCGACGTTGCCCAGGACCACCACCGCGTTGCGCTGCACGCGCAGCGTCGCGCGTTTCATCGGCGAGTGCTTGAACGCCGCGCTGAACTCCGCCTGTGACAGCTGCAACAGATCACGAGCGAGCGTCCGTGCATCCTTGTCGGCGACTGCAGGGCGCGCGTCAAGCACGCTCGGTGAGCTGCTCCGAACAGTTCATATTCCAGTGGCAGACGGACTGACACCTGTGTCGGTATGCGAGTTCTGAAGTCACGCTCGACTGCGGAGCACGGGCGCTGCGTCAGTCCTCGTCCCGTGGATTCTCTCCGAGCGACTCGAGGTCACCAAGATCCTTGTAGCGGCCCGTCGCGCGCTTGTTGCGCACCAGGTCGTCGCGCCCGATGAACGGGACCTCGATGGTGTCGACACGATGCAGCACGCGGGATGCCCACGCAGAGTCGAAGGTGAGCCCGGTGACGTCTGTGAGTACATCGATCCGGCGCGGCGGCAGGCCAATCTGGATCACTGTCTCCGGCGTTTCGAGGTCCGAGGGTCCGACGCCCAGTGCCGAGGCCGGGACGCCAAACGCCACCATCGCACGCCACACCAGCGCGACGTTCGCCGGCGAGCGGTCGATCCAGATGTCGATGTCACCGGTCGCGCGTGGGACGCCATGAACGGCCAGCGCGTGTGCGCCGACGACCAGAAATCGCGCCTCGACCGCGAGCAGCGCCGCGAGGAAGTCAACGAAGTCGGGATTCATGCAGAGGTCAGCACTCAGGGCGGCGTTCGCGCACCACGGGTGTGGGCCGCAATGGCGAGACCACGACCGGCGCGTCAGCACGCGCGTACGTCGGCAGATCATGCCCCGCGAGGGCCCATGCCTCCGTCGTGAGCGTCGCGACGAGTGCGAGTCGAGACACCGCCGTTCCGACTCCGCTCAAGCCAGCATCCGGCGCGGAGTGGAGGGGGCGAACGGTGATGGAAACAGGCTCGCTGGTCATGCGCACAAAGTTAGTCGGCGGCGGCATACCGCATGGCGGCCGCACCGCCGTATCCCGAAAGGTATCCACGTTCCGGAGCGCCACCGCCGCGTTCCGCCGCAGCCCCGCCAGCTTCGCCCGCTTCATCGGTGATTTCCGGAACGCCGCGCTGAACTGCGCCTGATCCAGCGACAGGATGTCCCGCGCCAGCGTCACCGCATCCTTCCCCGCGATGAACTCCCGCGCCCGGAACGGCGAATGCTCCGCCAGCGCCTGCGAGAACTTCACGTTCCACGGGCACACGTCCTGGGAGATGTGTCGGTATAACCGTTTCGAGATATCGCTCGATACGGGTAGGGCGACGCTCGGGCGTGACCACGAGCGGTCGGACGTCCTCCGCCTCCCGCGTTGACTTCCGGCAACGCCTGTTCAAGATTCATGAAACATGAACAGGCCGCAGCTCCCGTCCTCCTCTGATCCATGCCTCCCCTCAAGCCGCAAGACATCGCCGTCGCACTGCAGCTGGCTCTGACGCCCGGATCGACGTACGCCGCGCTCGCCGCCGCGACCGGGATCAGTCAAGGCGAGGTGCACAATGCCGTCCGACGCCTGCGCGGCGCTCGATTGGTCCTTACCGCCGCGACGCAGGTGCACAGCCCGGCGCTGCTGGAGTTCCTCGGCTCAGGCGTGCCGTACGCCTTCCCGGCGGAGGCGGGGGCCGAGTCACGCGGTGTGCCAACGTCGCATTCGGCGGGCGTGCTCGGTGGTGAATTCAGCACGGCGGAGCCACTCGTCTGGCCCAGCGTCGAGGGCCGTGTGCGTGGCGCCAGTGTGGTCCCGCTGTATGAGGGAGCGGCAGCGACGGCGGCGCGGAACCCGGCGCTCTACGAATTGCTTGCCCTCGTCGATGCCGTGCGCCTCGGCCGCGCGCGGGAACGCACGCGTGCGAAACAGCTGCTGCGAGAGCGGATCGTCGCGGCATCGGCGCCGGCGGGGACTTCGGCGTGACCGACGTGCAACGCACCGAATCGCGGCCGCCTCCTGCGCACGGCACGACTGCTCCGATCGCTGCTCAGTGAGCTCGTGTTCGTCGGCGGACAGGTCGCGGAGTTGCTCGTCACCGATCCCGCGGCGGTCCGTGTCCGTCCGACGGATGATGTCGATGTCGTGGTGCCCCCCGCCCCAGTGTCCGCGCGTCGTGTTCTCGCTTCAGTGGCTCGTCGTGCTATAGCCGCCGCGCACGATCGTGACGGTTGCGGCGGCGCTCTGACCCTGCTGGACGGTCACGATCGCGGACGCCGCCGTGATGCCGAGGGTGACGGTGGTCGGTGGACGTTCGGCGGGTGCCCCAGGACCGTCGGAGCTGCCGCCGCACGCGGCGAGGGCAGAGGCATACACAGCGGCGAGCAAGCGGTACGAGGCGCGCCGGGAGCGTCTGGCGGGTGTGAGAATGGAGGCGGACATTGTTGTGGGGGCGGAAGATGGATGGGCGCCGGCTCCAGTACCGGCAGCTCCGCCATCACAGTCGTTCGCCATCTCCTTCCGCGCGTGAGTCGTTCGACCCGGCCCGCCTGCCTCGAACCAACCCGAGCCATTCGACGACTCGCACGACGGTGCATGCTTCTCGTGCTCGTGCTTCCGGACGCACCCGGCGGGCCCGTCACACCTGCGAACCGACGCGATCCGAAGGCTTCTTTCACGTCGACCCGGCGCGCATCTTATCTCACTCCTCCGCCCAGCTCGGCAGCACGGTGAGCATCGGCTCTCCGCCGGCCGCGCCGGACGCCGCCTTCGCGCCACTACGCACGCCGCATGACTGGTCATGTCGTCGCCACGCTGTTCGGTGAGCTCGTCGAGCTGAGCGACGCAGAGCGCGCGCAGCGCTTGGCGGCTCTGGAAGCCGGCGATCCCGCCGTCGCGCGCGAACTGCGTGCGCTGCTCGACGTCGACGCCGGCGGCCCCGACTTCTTCGGACTGCACACGCGCCAAACGGCCAGCACCAGCGACGCGGATCCCCGGTCGGATCCCGCCATCAGCCGTGGGGAGCAGATCGGTCCGTATCGCATCGAGCAGCCCATCGGTCGCGGCGGCATGGGTGCGGTCTGGCTGGCACAGGACGCACGGCTCGGCCGCCAGGTCGCGTTGAAATTCCTGCGGCTTCCGGAACCGGAGCCGGGTGCGGCCGCCGCCGAAACGCGCCGATCGATGCGCTCCCGATTCCTCGTGGAAGCGCGCGCTGCCGCCAGCATCGATCATCCGAACGTCGCCGGCATCTACGACGTGGGTGGCGCCAACGATGGACGGCTCTACATCGCCATGGCCTACTGTGCCGGCGGATCGCTCGCGGATCGTCTCGCCAGCGCTGCCGTGCCATGGCGCGACGCCGTACGAATCGCGAGCGAAGTGGCGGCCGGCCTCGCGGCGGCGCACGAGCGCGGTGTCATTCACCGCGACCTCAAGCCCGCCAACGTGCTGTTCGATGCGAGCGGCACGGTGCGACTGGCCGACTTCGGCATCGCCCGCATGGAAGGCGCTGGCGTCACCGCCAGCGGCGTGGTGGTCGGGACCCTCGCCTACCTGGCGCCGGAACTGCTGCGTGGCAACACGGCCGATGCGCGTTCGGACCTCTGGGCGCTTGGCGTCACGTTGTACGAGATCCTGCGCGGTGAACGACCGTTCGCCGGCGACTCGCACGCCTCGTTGATGCACGCGGTGCTGCACCTGGACCCGGAGCCACTCACCGCGCTGGCACCCGACGTGCCGCGCGAGCTGCTCGAGCTGGTGTCGCAACTGCTCGCGAAGAACGCCGCCGATCGGCCGACGGCGGCGGCGCAGGTGTGGCAGCGGCTGCAGTCGCTACGTGATCAGCCCCCGACACCGACGTCGGGTGAGCGACCGGCACCGATCGCGGCGGATCCGCGAGCACCGTCGATCCCGCAGAATGCCGCGGGGCACCGTGGCGCACGCACGAACGATCATGCTGCTGCGCGACGCGCATCGACAGCGGTGCCCGCTGCAGCGCACTGGCGCTCGCGTCGCCGCACACTGCTCGCACTCGGCGTGGTGCTTGCCGCTGCCACGGGGGTCTGGCTGCGCCGTAACTCAGCAGACGCACGCATCCCATCGCTCGGCGACCGCGAAAACGTCGGCACCAGCGCCGCGCCAGGTGATGGCGCACGCACGCCAGCCGTGATCGCCGTCGGCACCGTCGGTGGCGACTCGCTGGGCGATGCCGTCAGCGGCATGCTCTCGGCGGAGATGGCGCGCACCGAAGGGACTCAGGTCATTGCCGCCGCGCGACTCCGCGACCTGATGCGCGGCACCACGGCAACCGAGTTGACGGCGGCGCAGACCGCCGGCGCCACGCAGCTGATCGATGGCACCATGCTGCGCACCAGCACCGAATGGCGGTTGGAACTGCGACGAACGGAAACCAGGACCGGCCGGGTGTTGTCGGCGCTGCGCATCAGCACCTCGGACGTGCTGGCGCTGGTCGACAGCGCGACGTCAGCGCTCCGCCGCGATCTGCAGCGCCCGACAGCCGTGAGCCGCGCCGATGCGCGCCCGGTGCGCAATGTGGAAGCCTGGCGGCTGTACGAGGCCGCGCGGCGTGCGCACACGGAAGGCGCCGACGAGACGGCTATCGCACAATTACGCGGCGCACTGGCGATCGACTCGACCTTCGCCATCGCCGCCTGGACGCTTGCCGCGATCGTCGGGGGCGAGAACCCTGAGTTCCTCCCACTGCTCCGGCAGGCAGCGCGCATGCGCCGCTACGCGACCCCGGTCGACTCGCTCAAGATCACCGCTGCATACTACAATGCGATCAATCAGGGTGGCGCCGGCGAGGTGCTGGATTCTGCCATCGCCCGCGACCCCGGCGACCTCGATGCACACATGATGCGCGCCGGTCCCACACTGGCAGAGCGAGCGGACATCGCAACGGCTCTGCGTTCCCTACGCTATGTGTACACACGCGACAGCGCGCAGATGTCGGTCCCCGGCCGCTTGCGGTGCTACGCCTGCGAGGCCGTCATTCACACGGCCACGGTGTATGAGGTCGCCGATTCGTTGCCGGCAATGGAACGAAACGCGCGGGCCGAGATTGCGCGCGACCCCACCGGCCGCCTCGGCTGGCGCTTGCTCGCACATGCCCTCGAGCGCGACGTCACGCGACACCGCGAGCTGGACGCCATCGTCGACTCGGCGATTCGGTATGGCGCGCCGGAGACGCGGCTCTATCGCCTCCGTGCGGCGACGCGTCGCGGTGATCTCCCCGCCTTCGAGCGCGCGCTGGCGCAAATGGACTGGAGCCCCGCTGATCGTGCGCATCGCGAGCCATGGGCACGCGCCGTGCTGCTGCGGAATGTGGGACAGTACGTCGCCGCACTGACGCAGGCGCGCCTGTACGCCGATGTCACGCGCGCCGGCAACCGCCCGACCGAGGATGTGCGCGAAGCGCGGGCGCTGGAGGCGGCGATCCTGCTGGACATGGGTCGCGCGCGCGAGGCGGCCGTGCTCTTCAGCGCGATTGCCCGGGAAGCGCGACCGGACCTCGACGAGAGCAAGGCTGCTCGTCAGGACGTTTTCTTCCAGACACTTGCGGCCACGGCGCGCTATGAAGCGGGCGACACCGCCGGCCTGGCGTCGCTCGCCGACACGCTCGCGGTGCGGAGCATGACCAGCGGCTTCTCACGCGATCGCGCGCTGCACCACCATGTGCGAGGCCTGGCCATGCTGTCTCGCGGCAGCCGCGACGCGGCGCTCGGTGAGCTGCGGCGCGCGATTGTCTTTCCGATCAGCGGCCTGACGCGAACCAACTGGTACTACGCGCGGGCGCTGGAGGCGACGGGGCGTCGTGCTGAGGCGGAGTATTGGTATCGTGCAGCGTCACGCGCGGAGCGGGATGGGTGGCCGTTGTATCAGAACCCGATCACGGCGCGCGCCGCGGCGCAGCGAGTGGCGGTGCGGTAGAGGGCGCACGATGGTCGCACGCTCCCAGGAGGCGCCTGCACTCGGCCACACTCTCGTCGAGCGCTGTGAGCACCTCCGCGACGTTGTGCGGAATCGTGTCACCAAGCTCTGGGAGATCGGCAGGATTCTGCGACGCGAGCGCCATCACGCTCCCCGGGTTCTGCGCGATGTGCATCGCCAGCGCACCCAGCGTGCGCGACCTCGGATGCGGCGCCCATGCAAACTTCGCTTCAGGAACACGTTCCTGGTGATACGCTCCGGTATGAGGTTGGTGATGCGTCCAGACGCGGCGCCCGCCGCGCCCGACATCACGGCGGAGATGCGACATGGACGCTCCACGCGCCCACTTGGTCGCTGCGAGCCGTGCACCGCGAGCAGTTCTCCGACGGCAGGGCGCCGGCGCGCGCGCGGGATCAGGATGGACCATCGTCGCACAGCAGCGCATTGTCACTCGTGCCGGCTTTGCCCAAGACCACCGCCGCGTTGCGCTGCATCCCTCTCAACTTCGCCCGCTTCATCGGTGACTTCCGGAACGCTGCGCTGAACTGCTCCTGATTCAGCGCCAGGATGTCCCGCGCCAGCGTCACCGCGTCCTTCCCCGCGATGAACTCCCGCGCCCGGAACGGCGAATCCTCCGCCAACTCCTGCGAGAACTTCACGTTCCATGGGCAGACGGATTGGGAGATGTGTCGGTATAACCGTTTTGAGATTTCGCTGCTGACAGGAGGTCTAACCCTCAGAGACACAATAGGATACTACGTTGACATGTCCGTGGATCGCCTCCCTCCGTGAGCCGAGTCGCCGTCCGGCAGCCAGCCTCCTGAGACCTATGACGCTGCTGACGGTCACACAGCTAACTCTCCAATCTTGGGCCGACTGGTTCGCGGGTGGGCGCGATGCCAACCGCCGCCGTATTCGAGTGTCAGGTCATCGCCCATGGTGCGGAGTTCGTCGCGCAACTCCACAGTGTCGCGTCACTCCATGAGATCATGCACTCGCCGAGCGATGCGCCGCCGAGCGCCGGGATGCGTGTGGTGGCCGCCTGAATATTTGCATCCGGGCGGCGTGGCGACGTTCTCTGACGTGCGGCAGCGCTTGCCCGTTTCCGTGAATCCAGCGTCAATCGTCGGCGGTTCGCGTCGATTCACTGGGCATTGACGGCGAGGTCAGATCATTCGGATGTGTCTCTCACACTTTCGGAGGTCAGACCCATGCGTTGTCATGAGCGGTACCGGTTCGCGGCGCGACGCGCCATTGTGCTCCTCACCACCACACTCCTTGCGTCGTGCTCAGATGGTGGAACTCCACTGCAGCCTGAGGGGCCAAGCCTCAATGTCAAACAGGCGACGCCGACCGTCACCATCACCAGCGGTCCGACGGAGATGCAGGTCGGCACTACGGCCATCTTTGCGGCAACTGCCACGGATGCCCGCGGCAGGACAGTCCCGCCTTCGAAGATTCACTGGTACACTGATGATCCCTCTGTGCTGCAAGTCCAAGGAGCGGCCGTCACCGCTCGGAAGCCTGGCCGGGCGATCGTTTATGCCGCATACGGTCGAGCCGTCGCGAAGCGGACGGTGGTCGTCGACGCTGCGCCGACCTTCCTGCTGCTCGCGTATCGCCTCACGACGGAGCCACTCGATCGGGTGTCAATTCTCGAATCCGGAGGAGGCCAGGAAACACTGATCGAGGCGCTTGGGGTCGGGTACCACCATTTCGATCTGTCGCCAGATCGCACACGACTTGTCTTCGCGAAACCTTTCGATAACCGGGTGTTTGTCGCCGCCGCCAACGGCACGGACATCACGGCGGTTGTTCAGTCCAACATCAATTACCTCCCGCGCTACTCGTCCGATGGCAGTCGAGTCGTGTGGACGCGGGAAGTCGGTTTCGGTGCAGGATCGCGCGAGATTTTTATCATGAACGCGGACGGAAGCAACCAGACGCGGTTGACCGATGTCGGCGGCGAGGACAACGCACCGGGCTTCTCTGGCGATGGAACGCAGATCGTCTTTCAGTCGAACCGATCGGGCAACTACGAGATCTGGACCATGAACGTGGACGGCTCGAATCCCGTCGCACTCACTACCGATCCCAGCGTGGACGCAGGAGCAGACTGGTCTCCGGACAGTCGCAGCATCGCATTTCTCTCCAACCGCTCGGGGGCGATGCAGCTATACACGATGGCTTCCGACGGCAGCAACGTCAGGCAACTGACCACGACGTCCGTCCGGGGTGATGTTCGCGCCACATGGTCTCCCGACGGCAAGCGCATCGCTGTTGCCCGTGACGAAGGTGGGCAGGGCGTGACCTGGCTGATCAATGCCGACGGTACTGGTGAAGTACGACTGCGGATACCAGACGCCACTCGCTCGTTTGAGTACGTGAACGCCTGGCGGAAATGATTCTTGGCCCACCCGTACCAATGCGTACGCCAGAGTCAAGGGCAGCCAGAACGTGACGTGGTTCGTCAATTCCGATGGGACGAATCCGGTGCGGTTCCGTCTCCCGGACTCCGCCCGCCGCTGTGAATACGTGGCGTCATGGCGGCGATAGTACGAAGGCCTACCTCGTGGCCGATCCCGTGCCCGTAACGGACGGGGTCGCGCTACTCACCACGACTTCCATCACGGCGACACCCCCGCGGCAGGTCCGCGGCCCTTCTTGTATTGATAGACAGTCGGTGGGAGGATCATCGTACCGCTGGCTCGATTCCGTGCTGCCCCAGCGTCACCCCAGTCGGCGAGATCGTTCCCGTCGAACCACTGTGGGGCCCCGGCGGTCCAGTCCGTCCCCGATGCGATGTGCGCCGCATCGGACTCCGCGGCCATGATGAGAAAGAGAAAGTATCGACCGGGTTCTTGCCGGACTCGTGAACTCCACCGGCGTGAATCTGGTGCCATCGCGTATCGGCGGTGCGAACGGACCCAGTTCGAGTGAGTTCGTGGTCCGGTGTCCCCACTTTGGCACACCGGCCAGCATCAGAGTCGCTGCCATCGATGGCGATGTGTATGCGAGTTTGACCTGTAGCTTGAACTGAGATCCGCGTGGCGAGGTCACCGTGTCACCAGTCAGTCGAACCGATGATCCTGGCGCAGTCTGCATCCGACGGATGCGCAGGCCCACGTCGACAGCCGTCAGGAGGCGAGCCGGCTCCGTCCAGAGACCTCGAGCGAGTGCCTCATGCTGGGCTGGCGACCCAATGCACGGTGGGAAGCCAGCGGCGAAGCTGAGACGGCGCATCTTCGGAGTACCACCAACGAGAGCTGGTCGCCGCAGTTCGCGCGGCTGTGGGTGATTCGTCGATGGGCACTCCCGCAGGAGCTACGCGCCGCTGTTCTCCCGCACCGTCAACGCATTTCGCTTGAGCCCCGCCAGCTTCGCCCGCTTCATCGGCGACTTCCGGAACGCCGCGCTGAACTGCTCCTGATCCAATCTGAGGATGTCCGTCGCCAGCGTCAGTGCGTCCTTCCCGACCAGACACGGTCGCGCCCGGAGCGGCGAGCCCTCCGCCAGCGCCTGCGAGAGAACTTCACGTTCCACGGACACACGCTCTGGGACATGTGTCGGTATACGCATAGTGAGATCCCGCTGCAGACGGGGCGAAAGACGACCATGCTTGCCTTCCCGTCTCACGCGTGATACGATCCGATATGGACAACATCTCCGTGCGTGAACTCCGTAACAACGGAGGCCGAGTCTTGCAGCGGGTCGCCGGCGGCGAGACGCTCACGGTCACCATGGACGGAGACCCCATCGCCGAACTGCGACCGCTTCCGGGGCGCGGGCTGACCGCGGCCACGTTGCTGCAGCGGTGGCGCCGCCTGCCACCCGTTGATGCGCAGCGACTGCGGGCTGACCTCGATCGCGTGCTGGATGCCTCGCCCTGGTCGGTCGGGTGAGGCACGCACGCGGCATTCTCGACACCAGCACGGTCTTCATGCTCGGTCGACTGGACGATCCCGCGGCGCTCCCCGATGAACCGTTGATCACTGCGGTCACGCTCGCCGAGTTGACCGTGGGGCCGCTGGTCGCGACGACGGATCAGCAGCGCGCGGCGCGTCAGGCGCATCTTCAGCAGGCCGAATCCGATTTCGATGCGCTGCCATTTGATGCCAGTGCGGCCCGGGCGTTCGGCCGCGTCGCTGCCTCGCTCCGGCAGTCGGGGCGGAAGACGACGGCCCGCTCCTATGACGCCATGATCGCGGCGACGGCGCTCGCGAATGCGCTGCCGGTCTACACGTGCAATCCCGATGACTTTGCCGGGATCGACGGACTCGAAGTGGTGGCTGTGCCCGTTCCGACGCGCTGAACCCTCAGGTACGAGTACGCCGTGACGACACAGGAGCGCCTGACGACCGCCCTCGCCGACCGCTACCGCGTTGATCGCGAACTCGGCGCCGGCGGCATGGCCACGGTGTACCTCGCGCATGACCTCAAGCACGATCGCGATGTTGCGATCAAGGTGCTGCACTCGGATCTGGGCGCGGCGCTGGGCGGCGAACGCTTCCTGAGCGAGATCCGCACCACCGCGCGCCTGCAGCATCCACACATTCTCCCGCTGCTCGACAGCGGCGACGCTGATGGCCTGCTGTACTACGTCATGCCACTGGTGACCGGGGAGACGCTGCGTGCGCGCCTCGAGCGAGAACACCAGCTCCCCATCGCTGACGCGTTGCGCATCGCCCGCGAAGTGGCCGACGCCCTGCACCACGCGCACGCACTCGGCATCATCCATCGCGACATCAAGCCGGAGAACCTCCTGCTGCAGGGCGGCCACGCGCTGGTCGCCGACTTCGGCATCGCGCTCGCCGTCCAGCAGGCCGGCGGCGCGCGCATGACGCAGACGGGACTCTCGCTTGGCACGCCGCAGTACATGAGTCCTGAGCAGGCGATGGGCGAGAAGAGCCTCGACGCGCGATCGGACGTCTACGCGCTCGGTGCCGTGGTCTACGAGATGCTGACCGGCCAGCCGCCATTCACCGGACCGAATGTGCAGGCGATCGTCGCGAAGGTGCTGAGCAGCGACCCGGAGCCGATCAGCGCGATCCGGAAGTCGGTGCCGGCACATGTCGCTGCTGCCGTACACACGGCCATCGAGAAACTCCCGGCCGATCGCTACGCGAATACGGCCGACTTTGCGCTCGCGCTGGGCAACCCGGGCACCACGCACTCGTCGTCGCGTGCCGCCGCGGGGCCGAGCGCCGACACGTCGCGGCGCTGGCGAACGCTCGCCCTCGCGGCGTCGGGTGCGTGCGCTGCGGCCATCGCTACGATCGTGTGGCTGGCCACGCGACCGTCGCCGGCGAGCGGGCCGACGGAATACGACGTGGTGTTGCCCGACAGCGCTGCGATGTCGCTCGCGACGCCGTTCGCGGTGTCGCCTGCGGGCGATTTCGTGGTGTATCCGGCGGTTGCGGATTCAGGACGCACCGTGCTGTGGTATCGATCGCTGCTGGACGGCGCGGCCCGTCGCATCACCGGCGACGGCAGTGCGTCCACGCCAGCCATTTCGCCCGATGGGAACTCGCTGGCCTACGTCGTGATGCGCGAGGGGAACGTGGGCGCCGCCCCGAGTGGAACCGACAACTCGACGCCGTGGCTGGAACGCGTCGCCATGGCAGGTGGCAAGCCCACGGTGCTCGCGCGAGCGAAGTCGATCGAGGAAGTGTTCTGGCAGGACGCGCAACATGTAATATCGACCGAGGATGCTGGTGTCCGTGCGCGCATCGTGGATGTGGATGCGGGGGCGTCGGCCATTCGGTCGATCGGCTACTGTCTCAATGCCTTCCTGTTGGACGACAAGACCTCACTCATGTGCGGCGGAGGCGGACGGAAGTTCGCCGGGCGCGTGCTCATGCAGCCCGATACGACGAGGGACGCTCGGTACGAGAGCTTCAGCCGCGAGGGAGGCAGTGCACTGGTCCACGGATCGCAGTTCACGGTGGTGGATCAGCGCTACCTGGTGTACGTCGCACAGCAGGGCGACTTGCTTGCCGCGCGGTTGGATCTTGCAACCAGGAAGGTCGGCCGTCCGGTGCGTCTGGTGTCCGGGCTCTCGCTGCGCGACTACACCGCCGCCGCCAGCTTCGCGCTCTCCGCGTCGGGCACGTTGGTGTACGCGACCGGCGCCAACCACGCCGTGGGGCACCTGGTGCGGCAGGACGAGCGCTCGCTCGACACACTGCCGGTGGGGAGGGCGGCCTTCCTGCTCTGGAGAATGAGTCCGGACGGCCAGCGGCTGGCCGCCACGGTTGACGTGCTCGACGGGCAGGAACTGCGAGTCTACGACCTCCAAACCGGAACGTTCGACGTGTTGGTGAGTGCGGACGACATTCGCCAGCCGATCTGGAGCCCAACGGGCGACCGCCTCCTGTACGCGCTGACGCGCCAGGATGGAGCGCAGGATGTCTACGTCCGCACGCTCAACTCCACCGCGGTGCCCCAGCCGCTGTTTGGCGCCGCCGCGTTCGAACCATCGGCCTGGTTGCGCGACGGCCGAGTGTTCGGCACGGACTTCATGTCGACTAGTCTGTACTCGGTCACCATCGAACAGCGCCCCATCACCATTGACACCGTGATGCGCGGTGTCACGTTCGCGGAGCCGTCACCCGACGGCAAGTGGATCGCGTACATGCAGAATGACTACAGCTCGCTCTCGCTCGAGCGGCTGCCTCCCGACGGCAATCGATATCGGGTTTTCGGGGGGGCCGACGACCCGCATTGGCTATCCCCGACCGAGCTGGTTTTCAGGACGTCGGAGGGGCAGCGGTTCGAGCGCACCACGATCGCTGCGTCGGCGGAGAACCCGGTCGGCCCGGTCCGTCGGTGGCTCGATTCTGCCCGTGTGCTCGGCACGAACGGCTTCTCGTCGCAACTGAGCGTGGACGGCCGCGTCATCTACCTGCAGGCCGACCTCGAGGTGCCGGTGCGATCGCTGCGCGTGGTGCCGAACTGGGTGGCGAGGATGAAGCGTGCGGTGGACGAGGCGAATAAGTAGCGAGTCTGCGTCGCGTCGCCTGGTGCGCAGAATGACGCGATCACCGGCTCTCATTGCTCGCGTTTTTCAGCACCACCGCCGCATTCCGCCTGAGCCCCGCCAGCTTCGCCCGCTTCATCGGCGATTTCCGGAACGCTGCACTGAACGCCTCCTGGTCGAGCGCCAGGATGTCCGTCGCCAGCGTCACCGCGTCCTTCCCCGCGATGAACTCCCGCGCCCGGAACGGCGAATCCTCCGCCAACTCCTGCGAGAACTTCACGTTCCATGGGCAGACGGATTGACACGCATCACACCCATAAATCCACCCACCCACCTTCCCCCGCAACGCCTCCGGCATCTCCCCCTTCGCCTCGATCGTCAGATACGAGATGCACTTCCGCGAATCGAGCTCCCGCGCCCCCACGAACGCATCCGTCGGACACGCGTCAAGACATCGCCGACACGTCCCGCAGTGATCCGCGGCAAACGGCGCATCCGCCTCCAGCTCGAGCCCCAGCAACAACACCCCGAGAAAGAAGAAGGACCCATGCTTCGGTGAGATCAGCATCGTATTCTTGCCGAACCACCCCAGCCCCGCACGACGCGCCAGGTCACGCTCCAGGATCGGACCCGTGTCGGTGTACGCCTTCCCGGGTACGGTGACGCCGAGTTCCGCCGAGGCCCAGTCCTGCAAGCCGCGCAGCATCGGCACCAGCACGTCGTGGTAGTCGTCACCGCGCGCATAGCGGGCCACCGGACCATCCGGCTCCGTGCCGCCGTAATTGACGCCGATCACCAGCGCGCTCACCGCGCCCGGTACGGGCAGCGTGGAATCCCGGCGCTTCTCGGCGCCACGCTCCAGGTATCCCATCTCGCCCGCGTAGCCGTGTGCGATCCAGTCGTCGAAGGCGCGCGCCGTTTCCATCGGGCCAAGCGTGGCGATTCCCGCCAGCATCGCCCCGCGCGCATACGCCTCGGCCTTCAGCCGGTGTGCGAAGCCCGCCGGCGCCTGCAGCGTCACTTCAGGTGGGCAGGTGCCACGCCCATCGCGCGTAATTCGCGATGTCGTCCACGCTCGGCACGGCCTGATGGTCGCCGTAGGCCGTGTGCATGCGCCACTGCACGTACTCCCACGCCGGCAGCGGCAGGAACGGCGCTCGCACGTACCAGCCGCGACGCCGGAACCGCCAGCCCACCAGCAGCAACGGGCCGATCAGCGACGGTTCACGCACACAGCGCCAGACGAGCGCCATCACCAGGGCAGTCCACGACATGCAGCCAATCTAGCGCCGCCGGGCAGACACCGCAGTGCCCGCATTCCCACCCGGCTCGTGAGCGCGTGACAGGCAGTGCGACCACTGCAATCAGACGCCGAGGAACGACATCGCACGGTGAAACACATCTTGCGTCCGCCGGTATGGCGTCAGCGACGGCAGGTTGGTCAGCATCGGCACCAGCATGTGGTCTCGGTGCAGGGCGCCATGCGACGAGCGATGCGGGATCGGCTCGTAGCGGCCGCGGTAATCCCAGTCGCGCGTCGCACTGAGGATCATGTCGCCGGTGCGCGCACAGTCGTTCAGCGCCAGGATCTGCACCATCGAGTCGGGATAGTCGGTCTGCTGCGTGCGCTCCCACGCATCGCCCTCCGACACCCCATGCACGTCGCCGAGGCCCAGCGGATCACCGGTGCCGCAGGTGTAGTGGTACCGATCACGTTCGCGGCGGAGCATCGCCGAGCCGCGCTTTCCGCCACCACGCACCTCGACGGTCTGCCCGTCATGCGGCAGCAGCAGCAGGTCCACCGACGGTCGCGCCAGCAGCATCGCTGCGGTCTCGTCCCACCGTGAAGCGAGGGCGGGCCAGAAGGGACGCTGCCGCGACTCGAGGTTCACGAACAGGTGCGCCATCGCATTGCCGCTCACCATCACCGCCATCTGCGGATCACGCACGCCGAACACCTTCGGATGGGCCAGCACCCGCATCCCCAACTCGTCGCGGAACAGGTCCGCCAGGTCGTCGTGTGCGTGCACGTCCACGTGGCCATGGTCGCTCACCACGAACAGTGCCAGTTCGTCCATCCAGCCTTCCCGCGTCGCAGCAGCCGTCACATCGGCCACGAAGCCGTCCACGATCGTCAGCGCCTGCCGCACGATCGGATCCGTGTGGCCCACGCTGTGGCTGGTCTTGTCCACGCCGCAGAAGCTGGCGAAGGTGAACTTCGGGCGCTCGCGCAACACACGACCGAGCATCTCCGCGCTCAGCGCGCGATCCACACCCAGCCACCCCGCCACGTCGCCGCGGAAATGCGTGTAGCCGGCGCGCAGCGCGAACTTGACGGTGTTCGTCAGCTTGTTGCGATGCGGCAATCCTCGGCCGATCATGTTCATCATCGCCAGTCCGCCGCCGGTACGCTCGAACGCGGTCGGCGTGTCGGGCGTCAGGTCGCGATCCACCTTCCGCATCTCGCTGCCGATGTAGCTGCGCGTGAAGTGCGGCCAGGCGGTGTCGGCTCGGCTGCGATCGAACCAGCGCAGTCCGGGCAGCCCGACATGTCCCGGGTGTGCACCCATCAGGAACGGTACGTAGGCGGGGCCGGTGACCGACGGAAACACACTCGTCAGCAGGTGACTGCCTTGCGCCTCGCGCAGCGCCTGGAGTGCCGGCACCTCACCCGCATCGATCGCGGCGGTGAGTGTGTCGGGGCGGGCGCCGTCGGCGACCACGATGATGACGTGAGGCAAGTGCGACGGGCGGAGCGCCGGAAGGGTCGCTGCCTCTCCGACGGCCGAGGCAGGATGGACACGCGTAGCGCTACAATTCTAGTGTAGTGTGGCCGAAGTTCCCTGGCCAAAGGCGGGCGATGGGTTCTGGCGCCAGCCAAGGCGCAGCCCGCAGCGATACCAGCGGTATCGCGAGGAGTTGCAACGCCGGATGGGGCCAGAAGACGCGCCCGACTGCCAGGAGACGTCGGCTACACTACACTTTCCGGCCCGGCGTCCGTGCGGATGCGCAGGCGTCATCCACCGCGTCACTCCATCCCCGTCCTGCATGCCCGCGAAGCGCGCCAAGCCCACCGTCACCCCCGATCCGGATGCCGCGACCCGCCGTAATGGCAAGGCGGTCCGCGCGAAGACCGCCGGCGGCAAGAAGGCCGACGTGGCCACCATGCAGCGCGCCGAGGCCGAGGCGCTGCAGGGGGTGATGGAGCGGCACGTGGACGGGCATCGCAGCGCCGGACGCCCCACGCCGCTCGACAACCGCGTCATCTCGCCCACCAAGGCGCCGATGAAGGAGACGGTGCAGCCGCCCAGCGCGCCGAAGAAGCCGGCGCCGCTCATCAAGCCCACGGTGGACACCGACATCCGCGACGTGGTGCCGCTCACCGAGGACTCCAAGCTGCTGCAGTCGCCGGGGCCGCGCGACGACTTCACGCGCACCGATCCGTGGCGTGTGCTGCGCATGACCGGCGAGATCATCGAAGGGTTCGATGCGCTGGCGCGAGTGGAGAAGGGCGTCTCGATCTTCGGCTCCGCGCGCACGTCACCCGACGATCCGCAGTATCTCGCCGCCACCGAGGTGGCGCGGCTGCTGGGCGAGGCGGGTTTCTCGATCATCACCGGTGCCGGCCCCGGCATCATGGAAGCGGCCAACAAGGGCGCCCGCATCGCCGGCGCGCCGAGCATCGGCTGCAACATCGAGCTGCCGTTCGAGCAGGGCGCCAATCCGTATGTCGACACGCTGGTCAGCTTCCGCTACTTCATGGTCCGCAAGACCATGTTCATCAAGTACAGCAATGCGTTCATCTGCTTTCCCGGCGGCTTCGGCACGCTCGACGAACTGTTCGAGGCGGTGACGCTGATCCAGACCGGCAAGATCTTTCAGTTCCCCGTGATCCTCTTCGGCACGCACTACTGGGCTGGCCTGGTGCGCTGGCTGCAGTCGCGCGTGCTGAGCGAACGGAAGATCAGTCCCGGTGACCTCGACCTGATGCTGCTCACCGACGATCCGGCCGAGGCGGCGCGCGCGGTGATCGAGGCGCACGCGGCGAAGGAACACCAGTCCGCACGCGGCACACCACACTGATGGAGCCGATGCAGCGCCTCGAGCGCACGATCAAGGTGATCGTCGCCATGATCTCGCTCGTGGGGCTGAGCTTCATCGGGTTGCGCGTCTACGCCAGTCGGTCGCGCATCGGCCTGCCCGACCCGCCACGCGAGTGCGCCGCAGTGGGCCGTACCTACGATTCCACCACCCGTACCTGCCTGCCGGCGCCTCGGCGTGGCGGGCAGTCAGTGCCGGTCACGCCGTGACCGAGTTCGGCACCCCGGTGTGGGACGCGCCGGACACATGGACGCCGCTGCATCCACTCGAAGGCGATATGAGCGCGGACGTCTGCGTGATCGGCCTCGGTGGCAGCGGACTGGTGGCCGTGCGTGAACTGTGCGCGCACGGCATCCACGTCATCGGCATCGATGCGGCCGATGTGGGTGCCGGCGCCGCAGGTCGCAACGGTGGCCTGCTGCTCGCCGGCCTCGCCGACTTCCATCACGACGCGGTGCAACGTCTCGGGCACGAGACTGCCATATCTTTTTATCAGCGCACGCTCGACGAACTGGATCACGTCTTCACGGAATTCCCCCAGTGCACGCAACGCACGGGTTCACTGCGCATCGCCGCCTCGGCCGCCGAGCGAGACGACTGCCGCGCACAGCTGGCGCAGTTGCACGCGGACGGCTTTCCCGGCGAGTGGTACGACGGTCCGGAAGGTGAGGGGCTGCTGCTGCCCAGCGACGGTGTGATGCAACCGCTGCGGCGTGTGCGTGCGATGGCCCGGGCGGCAGTGCAGGCTGGCGCCCGGCTGCATGGTGCGACGCGTGCACTTCAGGTCGAAGGTCACAGCGTCGTCACCGATCGTGGCACCGTGCACTGCGACCGCGTCATCGTGGCTGTGGATGGTCGCCTCGAGGCGTTGCTCCCCGAACTCGCACCGCGTGTCCGCACCGCGCGACTGCAGATGCTCGCCACCGCGCCAGCGACCGACGTCACCGTGCCGCGCCCGGTGTACTGGCGCGATGGCTACGAGTACTGGCAGCAGCTTCCGGATGGTGGTATCGCGCTGGGTGGCTTCCGCGACACCGAGGTCGAGCAGGAGTGGACGCACGACACCGCGCCATCGGCCACGATCCAGGCACGGCTCGAGCAGTTCCTGCGACAGCACATCGGTACCCAGGCGCCGATCACGCATCGCTGGGCGGCGAGCGTCAGCTACACCGAGAACGGCGCCCCGATCTGCGAGGAGGTGCGCGACGGCGTGTTCGCGATCGGTGCCTACAGCGGCACGGGCAACATCGTCGGCGCCCTCTGCGCGCGTGATGCGGCAGTGTGGGCCTGTCAGGCAAGCTGAGACGAGATCAGTCGAGCGTTCGCAGGCGCAGACCGCGCCAACCCGCTCTCACGGCGTCACGAACGCCGCCTCCCGCTCGCGACGCGCCTCCGCCGCCGCCTCCTCGATCGCGATCGCCTTCAGGTTCTCGTCGTACGTCAGCCGCTGGCTCTCCGTCAGCAGCGTCCGCAGCTGCGCCAGCTCCTTCCGCCGCAGCTCTGCCATCCGCTGCAACGCCCGCTCCACACCCTGTCGCTCGAACGGCCCACGCTGCAGCAGCGTCACGCGCGCCGCGCGGATCGGGCCCGCTTCGTCGTTGAACAACTTGCGATAGCGCTCTTCCAGCAGCTCGATCGCGTCGCGCTGCAGGTCGGAGAGCTCCGTCACGTTGAGCAGCGGTCGCTCCAGCGAGGCCCACTGCGCCGTCAGGTCCTCGATCGACATCCGCGGCTGCGACGACGCCACCGTGCCCTGCGCCGCCGCCACGGTCGTGAACAGCATCGGGGCGCCAAGGCTCAACGCGGCGAGAATGGCGAAACGACGGGCGGTCGATGAGCGGATGCGGAACGACATGCCAGACTCCGGATGTGAGACGGTGATGCGACACCCGCGGTGCCGGACCCGTTGCAGGATGTGAAAACGGCGCGGGGCTGGCAAGTTCCGCCAGCCCCGCGCCGTCCACCCCTGCCAACCGGTTCACTCCGGCGGGTTGCCCATGCGCTGGCGCATCTGCGCCGCACGCTCGGCGTCTTCCGCCTGCATCGCCTTCACGTTCTCGTCAAACTTGGGATGCTGCGCGGCGGTCAGGATCGCACGGGCCGCGGCCAGCTCCTCCTTCTGCATCGTGGTCATGTTCTCACGCATCTTCATCATCGCCGACATGTCGGGCGGGGTGCCGGCCTGACGCGCGGCCATCATCGCCTCGCGCTGTGCCGTGCTGGCGGCGGTGAACTTCACCTTGTACGCCGCTTCCAGCTTGCTCAGCGTGTCCTTCTGGGCGTCGGTCAGCCCCTCCACACCAGCCAGGGGGCGCTCCAGCAGCGCCATCGCATCCGGCGCCCGACGCTGGCCGCCACCCGGCGGGCCACCCTGGGCACCTGCTGTCACGGCCGTACCGATCAGGAGCGCTGCCGTCAGGGCAGCCGCACGCATGGAACGAGTCATCCGGGTCTCTCCGATGAGTTGATGCGCCCGCCGCGACCGGGGCGGGGCAGTGGTGTGACCGGCCTCGGACGCCGTGCCACACCATCCTGTACCCCGCAGCAGCCGATTGCGTTTGCCGGGCGCCGGGCGTGGTTCCGCAGGCGCGCCTCGGGCCTTACACTCCCCTGAAACAACTGCTCACCCGTGGTCATTTGCCGCTGATTGCCGCCACGTAAAAGAATGTGCTAAACCGCGAGTGCCCGGCGGCCTCCATGTCTGCCGGGCTTTGTGTGTTGGCGACCCGCCGGGTCCGCCGCTGCACGCTCGCCAGGCGGACCTCCTGCCTCGCCATCGTCCCGTGCCCGACCTCCCGCTTCGCCCCACACGCCCGCTGCATCCCGACACGATCGCGATCCGTACCCAGACCGCGCGCGGCGCCGAGCGTGAACACTCCACGCCCCTCTTCCTCACCTCGAGCTTCGTGTTCGACGATGCCGAGCAGGCGCGTGCCCTCTTCGCGGAGGAGGAGCAGGGCAACATCTACAGCCGCTACTCCAACCCGAACACCGACGAGTTCGTGCGCAAGATGGCGCTGCTGGAAGGCGCCGAGGACGGCATCGCGTTCGCCAGCGGCATGGCGGCGGTGTTCGGCAGCATGGCCGCGTACCTGAAGAGCGGCGATCACGTCGTCGCCTCGCGCGCATTGTTCGGATCCACGCACCAGCTGTTCACGAAGCTCTTCCCGCGCTGGGGTGTCACCGCCACCTACGTCGATGCCGACGCCACCGCGGAGCAGTGGGCCGCCGCGGTGCAGCCGTCGACGCGCATCGTCTTCGTCGAGACACCGTCCAATCCCGGCCTGGCGCTCATCGACCTCGCCATGCTCGGCACGCTCTGCCGCGAGCGCGACCTGCTGTTCATCGTGGACAACTGCTTCACCACGCCGCTGCTGCAGCAGCCGGTGAAGTGGGGTGCCCATCTGGTGGTGCACTCGGCCACCAAGTTCATCGACGGCCAGGGCCGGGTGCTGGGAGGCGTGGTGGTGGGCTCGGCGGCGCTGATCAACGAGCTGCGCTGGTTCATTCGGCACACCGGGCCGGCGCTGTCGCCGTTCAACGCCTGGGTGCTGTCGAAGAGTCTCGAGACGCTGTCGGTGCGCATGGAGCGGCACTGCGCCAACGCGCTCGCGCTGGCGATGCACTTCGAGAACCACGCCGCGCTCGACTTCGTGCGCTATCCGTACCTCGCCAGCCATCCCGATCACGCGCTGGCCCTGCGGCAGATGTCGGCCGGGGGCGGGATCGTGGTGCTGGAACTGAAGGGTGGCCTGGATCGCGCGCGCCGCTTCCTCGACGCGCTGGAATTGCTCTCGCACACACCGAACCTCGGCGACGTGCGCAGCATCGTCACACACCCCACTTCCACCACCCACTCCAAGCTGACCGAGGCGGAGCGGCTGCAGGTGGGCATCGTGCCTGGGCTGGTCCGGATCTCGGTCGGGCTGGAGCATCGTGCGGACATCATCGCCGACATCGAGCAGGCTCTCGATCGCTCGGAGTGAGCTGATCGATGGCCGCTGACCGGCACCGGCGGGCCGACCTGCGGCACACCTGCGTCCGGCCGGTGTCATGCATAGGATTCTGGGACCATCGACCGTCCGACCCTTCTCCGGGATTGCCTGCATGACACCGGTTCTCCGCACCCTGCTTCTCACGGCCTGCCTTGGCAGCGCCGTCGCGTTCGTCGGCTCGCAGCCGTCGGTTGCCGCCGCCGAGCGGCCGCTGGTGCACGAGGTCAGCGCGCAGGCGCCACCGGTGAACAAGTACGGCGAGCTGTGTGCCGCCTGTCATCAGGCCAATGGCGCCGGTCTCGAAGGCGCATTCCCGCCGCTGGCCGGCTCCGAGTACGTGAGCGGCCCGGCCGCCGTGCCGATCGCGATCGTGCTCCACGGCCTGCAGGGCGAGATCACGGTGAAGGGCAAGAAGTACAACGGTGCGATGATGGCGTGGGGCGGCGTGCTGAACGATGCCGACTTGGCCGCCACCCTCACGTACGTGCGCAGTCAGTGGGGCAACCGCTCGGCTCCCGTGACCGCTGCGCAGGTCCGTGCCGTCCGCGCCAGGTTCGCGTCGCGCACCACGCCGTTCACGGCCGCGGAGCTGCGCACGGTCAAGTAGGGACGATGGGACGCGGCGTCAGCGTCGAGAACATCAGGCGCTGACCGCCGGCGTCGGCCGGCGCCGCACGAACCGGATGAAGTTCCGACGCGAGTATTCGCCGCGACTGGCCCAGCCAGTGAGCGACTCGCCACCCATCACCGTGCGCAGGATTGCGTCGTCAGTCGCTCCCTGCATGATCGCCGCCGTGATCACGGCGACCTGCTGACGGATCCACGCCGCCTTGGCTCGCAGCGCCGCCGCCGCATCGGGCACCAGGCCACGATGCGCGCAGAACATCCGAACCGGCTCCAAGGCGGCGATCCGGTCCAGCGAGTCGATCGAGGCCCACAGATTCTCGTCGTGATGGGCGATGCGCACGGCGACGCCGAGAAAGAGGTCGCCGGCGAAGAGGGTGCGTGTGGCCGCGTCCCAGACCACATGATGGTCGGCGCAGTGTCCCGGCGCCGAGAGTACTGACAGTGCACCGGGATCGAACGGCACCACCGAGGTCCGGAGTGGCGCCGTGCTCGACCAGACCAGCCGGCGATAGGCACGGATCGGGGCCACCTCGGTGACCAGCGCCTGTGTGGCTGGCGCCAGCCAGAGCGGCAGCCCGCGCGCCGCCACCAGTTCCACGTTGCCGGCGTGATCCTCGTGGTGGTGCGTCAGGATCACGCCGCGCACGTGGGTCGAGTCCAGCAGGCGTGCGAAATCGCGTCGCGCGGCGCCGAAGCCGGTGTCCACCAGCACGCCGTCGGCGGTCACGAATGCGCTCGACGAAAAACCCGCGACGCGCCCCGCCGGTGAGGCAAAGCGCCACTGCACCACCCCGTCGTGCAGCAGCGTGTCAACCACGAACCGACTCGTCCATTGTGCGGCGCGCGGCAGCCGTCCCGACCGTGTTGTGCCCCAAATCCCCGCCACATAGGTTCATATCGTCCGCCCGGCCCCCACTGGCCGGGCGCAGTCGTTTCCCCGTGCAGCAACGGTTGGTCCCATGATCGAAGCCCTCAAGGAAAAACTCGGGAGTGAAGTCGCGAAGCTGCGGCACGAGCTGACCGTCACGCTCCCGCAGGAGATCAAAAAGGCGGTGGATCACGGCGACCTGCGCGAGAACAGCGAGTACAAGGCTGCGCTCGAGCGGCAGCGGTTCGTGCAGGCGCGCCTCGGACAGCTGGTGGCACGGCTCAGCAAGCTCTCCGACATCGACGTCTCGCAGATCCCCACCGATCGCGTCGGCCTCGGCAGCCGCGTCACGGTCGAGGATCAGGTCACCGAGGAGCGGGAAATCTATGAACTCGTCTTCGGCGACGGTGGTGAGCTGATCGAGGGTCAGGTCAGCATGTCGTCACCGATCGGATTGGCGCTGCAGAACAAGAGCGTCGGCGAACTGGCGCTGCTCAAGCTGCCCGCGCGTACCCGCCGCCTGCGCATCGTCGACCTCGTCACGTTCCACCAGATCGACCTGCTCTGACCCGGCGATCGTTCGCCGCCGTCGTGCCATCACGCCACCGCCACCGCGGTGGCGTTTTGCATCGTGGACATGCCGTGCGGCCGTCCGCTCGGCCATTAGAAGGCTCTCGTGTTCGCACCGATCGCTTCAGCCATGGGGCGTGGTGGCCGACACCGTGGTGAGTTCGCTGAATCCGGCTCACCCAGACCACGACCCCATGCGATTGCATCGACTGCTGCTGGCAACGCTTGCCGCAGCCATCCTCCTTCCCGAGACGACTCGTGCGCAGTCCGCCGAGCCGTCGTTCGAGTTCCACGCGGCGCTCAACACCGGCGTCGGTCGCGCCAAGGATCTCCCGATCCTCGGCATCCCGACCTACGCCACCTGGGACTATCGCACCGCGATGCTCCAGTTCCGCTACAAGGTCACCGATCACGACCAGTTCGTGCTGCAGCTGCTCAATCGCCGACTCGGCAACAGCCCGCTGCAGGCCGCGATCCCGGACGTCGCCATGCAGTGGGCGTTCTGGCAGCGGCGTGGCACGTGGGGCTCGTTCAAGGTCGGTCGCGCCCCGATGCCGCGCGGCATCTTCAACGAGATCCGCTTCGTGGGCACCGTGCTGCCGTTCTTCCGCCCGTCGTTCGAGATCTATGGCGAGGGTCGTGAGACTGTCGACGGTGGCGTGTTCACGCGCCGCCAGCCGCTCGGCAAGGGATTCAGCTTCGACTTCAATGCCTTCGCCGGCAGCAACGAGGTGCGGACGCAGGTCATCACCGCCACCGGCAACTCGATCCGCGCCTTCCGCGGCAACAACCTGAAGGGCGTGCAGGGCTGGCTCAACATTCCCGTCGGTGAGACACGCGTCGGCGGCTTCTTCGCCGACTACCACATCGACAGCGACACCGCCCGCGGCACCCGTGGCGAGATCCTGTATTCGCTCGAGTCGCGCATCGTGCCGCGCACGGTGGTGCGTGGCGAGGCCCTCCGCGTCTATGGCATCGGTCCCAACCAGGATCGCAAGAGCTACTCCACCGAGGCGGTCGTCACGGCGCACGAGAAGTTCGACATCTCGGGCCAGTACAGCATGACCGACAACCGCATCTTCCAGCGCGCGCCGTTGCAGAACGTGAACGTCAAGGCCACCGAGGACTTCGCCGTCGGCGGCACCTTCCGGATCGGCGGCGGCGCACTGGTCCGCCTCGAGCATCACAACGTGAAGGGGTATGCGTTCGACCGGTTCGTGCCACTGCTGACGAACGTCAACAACCAGCCCGTCATTGCGCCGCCCTCGAAGGGCTCGTACTGGCTCGGCAGCTTCGCCGTCAGCTTCTGAGGATGACACCCATGCGCAAACTCCTGTCTCTCGTTGCGATCGCCCTCGTCAGCATCTCCGCCACCACCTCGGTGCAGGCGCAGGACGTGAAGGTCATCGTCAACTCCGCCAATCCGCTGTCCGAAATGCCGGCTGGCGAAGTCGCTGGACTCTTCCTCAAGCGCACCGCCAAGTTCCCCAGCGGGACCGCTGCCGTGCCGGTGGACCAGGCCAAGAGCTCCGCCGTCCGCGGCACCTTCGCCCGCACCGTGCTCGGTCGGCCGGCGTCGGCCGTCGACGCCTACTGGCAGCAGCAGATCTTCGCCGGTGGTGAATTGCCGCCGGCCGTGAAGGCCAGCGACGACGACGTGATCGCGTTCGTGAAGTCCACGCCCGGTGCGATCGGCTACGTGTCGGCCGGTGCCAGCGTCGCCGGTGTGAAGGTCGTCACCGTCAAGTAGGTCCGGTCAGGGATCGATCGCGAACAGTCGCGTCGCCTCTGCATCGAACGCCACCGTGGCTCCGGCCACGGTGGCGTTCTCCCATCCATGCACACGCCCGAGAAGAGCGGCCACCTGCGGCGCCAGTGCGCGCCCGGCGTCCTGTCGTTCGTACGCCACCGGCATGCGTCGCACCAGCACGTCGGCCACCGTCCACGCCCCTTCCGCCACTGCCGCCCAGATCACGGTGGCGGCGATGTACGGCAGCGCCGGGTCGAGACGTTCGCCGAGCGACGGTTCACGCTCCGCCAATCCCCACACCAGACGCCAGCGATCACCATAGGCGCGCACCAACTGCTCGGCCACGTTCACGTCCGGGATGTGCTCCAGCGCCGTCTGCAGTTCGAGCTCGTGCGACAGGTCACCGGCGCCGGGGAGCAGCGCATCGCCGGTCACCGACGCCGTCAGTTGTCGACGCCCCGCTGCGCGTTCCACACGATCCACGATCTCGGCCGCCATCGCGCGATAGGTGGTGAGCTTGCCGCCGGTCACCGACAGCAGTCCGGATGCCGACACGCCGACGTGATGTTCACGCGACGCATCGTTGGCGGTCGTGCCATCATGCGCGACGAGCGGCCGGATGCCGGCCCAGGCACTGATCACATCCACCGGCTCCAGCTGCGCGGCGGGAAAGAAGTGATTGGCCGCTCGCAGCAGGTAGCGCACGTCCTCGCCATCGGCGCGCACGCTGGCCGGTCCGGCAGTGGCCGTCGTTTCGGTCGTGCCGACGATGGTATGTACCGGTGACGGCAGGATGAAGAACACGCGCCCGTCGTCTGGGTGCAGCAGCGTCAGTGCATCACAGCACGGCACTCGCGAGCGTGGCACCGCGATGTGCACTCCCTTGCTGCCGTGGACGGCCGCGCGTTCCACACCATCGTCCAGCCGCCGCGTCACGTCGCTCCACGGACCGGTGGCGTTTACCACCACCCGCGCCGCGATCGTGCCGCGTGCGCCGGTGGTGCGGTCGATGACGTCGGCGCCCGACACCTGCTGCTGCGCATCGTGCGTGAACGCGGTCACGGCCACGTGGTTCATCACCACCGCGCCCGCTTCAGCCGCCGACACCACGTTCGCCAGCGTCAGTCGCACGTCGTCGGTGCTGGCATCCCAGTAACGCGCGCCACCCAGCAGGCCCTCGCCGCGCAATGATGGTTCGCGCTGCAGGATGTTGCGGCGCGATGCGCCATGATGTGTGCCGACGTTGCGGAACAGCGACAGCGAGTCGTACGCCATCAGACCTGCACGCAGCTTCCAGCGTGGGATGCGCGCCCCGTCGTACACCGGCCAGGTGAAGCGCAACGGTCGCACCAGGTGTGGCGCGATGCGCAGCAGCGTCCGTCGCTCGCGACTGGCCTCGAACACCAGGTGCAGGTGCCCGTGTTCGAGGTAACGCACGCCACCATGGACCAGCCGCGAGGAGCGCGACGACGTGCCGCTGGCCCAGTCGTCGGCCTCCACCAGCGCCACCCGCAGGCCGCGCAACGCCGCGTCGCGCGCCACGCCGGCCCCGGTGATCCCGCCACCCACCACCAGCAGGTCGAACCGGGTGCCCTGCAACGTCGACCATGCCAGCGCCCGTGACGCGAGGCCGAGGGCGGGGGTGCGGAGCGGGTCGTGCTGGAAGGGCAGGGTCACGGTGGACGGGAAACAGGGGCGCTCTCACTGGGACGTGCTTGGCACAGCCCCGTCACCGACGGCTAACTTACGACGATGACATCGCATGGATCGCTGCGTCGCGTCGCCATCATCACGGGAGTCCGGACCCCGTTCAGCAAGGCCGGCACGCTCTTCAAGTCGCTCTCCGCCATCGAACTGGGCCGGCTGTGTGTCGCCGAGTTGATACAGCGCACGAACCTCAACGGGTCCGATGTCGACGCCGTGGTGTTCGGCACCGTCGTCCAGAGTGTGCAGGCGCCGAACATCGCACGCGAAGTGGCCTTGATGCCGCTGCTCGGCAAGACGGTCGACGCCTGGAGTGTGAGTCGCGCCTGTGCCAGCGCCAACCAGGCCATCGCCGATGCCGCCGACCAGATCGCGCTCGGCCACATGGACTGCGTGATCGCCGGTGGTGCCGAGTCGCTGTCCAACGTGCCGATCCTGCACTCACCGGGCTTCACCGACGTGCTGATGGCCGCCAACAAGGCGCGCAACATCAGCCAGAAACTGAGCGCCTTCTCGAAGGTGCGCCCGAAGGACCTGGTGCCGGTGGCCCCTGCCATCGCCGAGCCGACCACCGGCGAGTCGATGGGCCAGAGTGCCGAGAAGATGGCGAAGCTGAACGGCATCTCGCGTGAGGAGCAGGACGAGTTCGCCCTCCGGTCGCATCGCCTCGCCGCTGCCGGACTGCGCGACGGCCGGTTGTCGTCGGAGATGTTCCCGGTGTACGTGCCGCCGAAGTACGAGAAGATCGCCACCACCGACAACGGCGTCCGCGAGGATGGCTCACTGGAGCAGCTGGCCGCGCTGAAGCCAGTGTTCGACAAGCGCTACGGCAGCGTCACCGCCGGCAATGCGTCGCCACTGACCGATGGTGCCGGGGCGGTGCTGCTCATGAGCGAGGAGAAGGCGGCGGCCCTCGGCTATCAGCCCATCGGCTTCATCCGCTCCTATGCCAGCGCGGCCCTGGATCCCGGCGAGCAGCTGCTGCAGGCGCCGGTGATCGCAGCGCCCAAGGCATTGCAGCGTGCCGGCCTCACGCTGCGCGACATCGACCTGATCGAGATGCACGAAGCCTTCGCGGCACAGGTGCTGAGCAACCTCCGCGGCTTCGAGTCGCAGCATTGGGCGGAACGCGCCGGTCTCACGCAGCCGGTCGGTGAAGTGGATCGTGCGAAGCTCAACGTCATGGGCGGCTCGTTGTCCATCGGTCACCCGTTCGGCGCCACCGGAGCGCGCGTCACCACCACGCTCTGCAACGAACTGGCGCGGCGCGGTGGGCAGTTCGGCCTGCTCACGGTGTGTGCCGCCGGCGGCCTTGGGTTTGCGATGGTCATCGAACGCGCCTGACGATTCCCACCTCTCCATGACCGCACCCGCCATCACCCAGCGCGCAATCTCCATGCAGGTCGAGAACGGCATCGCCGTGCTCACCTTCGACCTGCCCGATTCGCCCGTCAACACCTTCACCGCCGCCGCGCAGGACGAATTCCGCCAGGCGCTGGCGACGATCCAGCGCGATCCGGCGATCCGTGCCGCGGTGTTGATCAGCGGCAAGCGCGACAACTTCATCGCTGGCGCCGACATCGAGGCGTTCCTCGAGTTCCGCACCGCGGAAGAGGCGGAGCAGGCGAGTCGCGCCGGGCAGGCCGATTTCCAGGCGCTGGCCGACGGCAAGCCGGTCGTCTGCGCCATCCACGGCGGCTGCCTCGGCGGTGGCACCGAGCTCGCGCTGGCCGCGCACTGGCGCATCGCCACCGACAGCCCGAAGACCGCCATCTCGCTCCCCGAGGTGCAACTCGGCCTGCTCCCGGGTGCCGGCGGCACACAGCGGCTGCCGGCGCTGATCGGCCTGCAGGCAGCGCTCGACATGATCCTCACCGGCAAGACGGTGCGCGCGAAGAAGGCGCTGCAGCTCGGGTTGGTGGATGAGATGGTGCACCCGAGCATCCTGCGGCGCGTCGCAGTGCAGCGGGCGATGGAGCTCGCCGACGGCACACGCCGTCACGAGGCCAAGCACAAGGGCGCCGGCGAGATGCTGCTCGACGAGAACCCGATCGGCCGCGCGATCGTCTTCCGCAAGGCGAAGGAAGGGGTGCTGGCGAAGACCAAGGGACTGTATCCCGCGCCGTTGGCCGCGCTCGATGCGGTGGCGGCCGGCTACAGCAGTGATGGCGACGGCTACCAGACCGAGGCCCGCCTCTTCGGCGAGCTGGCCATGACGCCGGAATCGCAGGAACTCGTCTTCCTGTTCTTCGCCACCACCGCGCTCAAGCGCGACAAGGGCGTGGATGGACTCGACCTGATACCAAAGCAGCTATCCGTGTCGCGGCTTGGCATTCTCGGCGCCGGCTTCATGGGCGCCGGCATCGCCAGCGTGGCCAGTCCCGCCGGCACCATCGTGCGCATGAAGGATGCCGACGTGTCGCGGGTGGCGAAGGGCCTGGCCGCGGTGCGCGAGGTGATGCGCGAGAAGCTGGTGCGCAAGCAGGTCACGCGTCCGCAGTTCGATGACCTGATGCTGAGTGTCAGCGGCACCACCGACTACACCGGCTTCGGCAATGTCGACATGGTGATCGAGGCGGTGTTCGAGGACCTGCAGGTGAAACACCAGGTGCTGCGCGAGATCGAGGCAGTTGTACCGACACGTGCGATCGTGGCCAGCAACACCAGCACGATCCCGATCGGTCGCATCGCCAGCGCCAGCGTGCGACCGTCGCGGGTGCTGGGCATGCACTTCTTCTCGCCGGTGCACAAGATGCCGCTGCTCGAGATCATCACCCATCCGGGCAACGACCCGCAGGTGGTGGTGAGCGCCGTGGCGTATGGGCGACAGCTGGGCAAGACGGTGATCGTGGTGCGCGACGGGCCGGGCTTCTACGCCAACCGCGTGTTGTCGCCGTACGTGAATGCCGCCGGCCTCTTGCTCGACGAGGGCGTGAGCATCGAGAGCATCGACGATGCGCTGGTGAAGTTCGGCTTTCCAGTGGGCCCGATCACGCTGGTGGACGAAGTCGGCCTCGACGTCGCCACCAAGGCCGGTGCCATCGTCGCCGAGGCGTTCGGTGCGAGAATGGCGCCGAATGAGTCCATTCAGCGCGTGATCCGTGCCGGGCGGCTCGGGCGCAAGGGCAAGCGCGGGTTCTACCAGTACGACGAGACCGGCAAGAAGGGCGGCGTCGACGCGTCGGTCTATGAACTGTTGCCCACCGGGCAGAAGCGCACCACCGAGACGGCGGCGCGGATCGTGCAGCGATGCGTCTACGCCATGCTGAACGAGGCGGTGCTGTGCCTCGAGGATGGCATCCTGCGATCAGCGCGGGATGGCGACATCGGTGCCGTCTTCGGCATCGGTTTCCCGCCATTCCGTGGCGGGCCATTCCGGTGGATCGACCGGACGGGTGCTGCTGCGGTGGTGGCGACACTGGACGCCCTCGAACGTGAGTTCCCGGGCCGCTATCAGGCGGCGCCTCGACTGCGTGCGATGGCGGAGAGTGGCGAACGGTTCTATCCCGCGTCCGGTAAGCCCGTGTGATCCACGATCCTGACCAGGGACTTCTGGGCGAGCGCGTGCAGGTGGCGCCCCCTGATGATCGCGAACTCTCGGCATTGCTCGATGAGATCGTGAGACGTTTCTCAGGATCAATTAGGGCCACAGGAGCACGATATCGGTTGCCCCCCAGCGACATCGGGGAGGCAGAACAGGAGGTTCGCATCCGTTTATGGCGGGTGTGCGGCAATCCTGAGAACATCGCCCGGCTCTCCGCGTCATATCTGCAACGCGTGGTCACGACGGCAGTCCTGGATCTGCTGCGCCGTCGCCGCCGCGCCGCGACGCACGACCCGGTCGAGGATCTCCCGCTACCCGCTCCCGGGCCGGGCCCCGACGCCGACGTCGAGGCGGCGTCGCTTGGAGTCGTTGTGCGGGCTGGTGTGGATTCACTGGGCCTGGCACGCCGGACTGTGGTCAAGCTGCACCTCGAGGGGTTCCGCCGCGACGAGATCGAGGCGCTCCTTGGCTGGAGTGAGGCCAAGACCCGTAACCTGCTCTACCGTGGACTGTCGGACCTGCGCGAGTACCTCGTCGCGCGCGGGATCGAATGGGGGAACGACGAATGATGAGTTCGGAACACCGACCGCTGCCGCTCGATCCGGGGCCTGTGCCCGCGTCGCTTCGCGACGCGTTCGCACTCTCCCAGGACGCCACGCGCGCCTCGTCGCCGTTGCCCCTCCCCGGTGACCCCGCCCTCGACCTGCTGGCCGAGGAGTCCAGCGAGGACGAAGGCCGGTGCGCGGTCGTGGAGCAGTTGCTGGCCAGTCAGGAGGGGGTACGCATCCTCGCCCACGTGGTCGCCGCCCGCACCTCCACCGCCGGGATGGACGCCGGCGCGGCTTCCAACCGGGCCACCGCCCGCACCACCCCTGTCTCGCTCGTCGGCGCCCCCGCCGCCCGCCGTTCGTGGGTCACATCCACCGTCAAGCCGATCCTGCTGGCCGCGTCGCTGATGCTCGTCTGCGGCTCCAGCTGGTACGTCTTCACGCTGCCCTCCGGCCGCGACGAGGTGCGCTCGCTCGGCTCGAGCGTCGAGTTGCAGAGCGTGGTCCAGCTCGCCAGCGCAGCACCCATCACGCTGACATGGAAGTCACTCCAGTCCACCTCGCGCTACCGCGTCGAGGTGCTGGACGCCAACGACGATCCCGTCTTCGCCGCCGAGACGAACGACACGTCGGCCGTGGTGCCCCGTGCCTCGCTCAGGCCCGGACCCTATCGCTGGTGGGTGCGCTCACGCGCCACCGATGGCACCGAGATCCGGTCGCGCGTCGAGAAACTCACCGTGCGCTGAGCGCGCACCGATCGGACGCATGACAAACGGGCCGGCGCCATCATGGCAGCCGGCCCGTCGTCCTTCGTACACCGCACGTCTGTGCGTTTGTGCGTCTGCGCGTCAGCGTGATCGACTCATGGTGGTCGGCGTGAACGTCAGCGCGCCGTCGCCGATCACGCTGAATGCGGCCCAGAACCGTGCCGGCACGCCAGCGCGGCGCAGCGAGGTCTGCGCACCATTCATCGCATCCGCCGTCGAGGCACCCGCCGACAACCGCTCGTAGAACCGCTCCATCAGCACGCGTGTCCAGCGGTCGCTCACCGCCCAGTGGCTCGCGACCACGGTGCGCACGCCGCGAGCGAGCAAGGGTGCCACCAACCCGTCGACGGCGTCGCCGTGCGACCCGAAGTCACCGGTGGTCCGGCAGCCCGACAGCACCACCATCGACATGCCGGCACTCAGCGTCGCCAGCTCACCGCCCGACACGTAGCCATCGTCGGCGGCGTCGGGACGCAGGATCAGGTAGTTCGCGCCCAGCGCCTGGTCGCTGGTGAGCGCGTGCGCGGCGGCGTGCAGCACCGAGTACGCGCCGCGCGCCTCACGCTTGAGCGCCGTCTCCGATGCGGCAGGACCGGTCAGCGCCATCGACCCCACGCCCCATGCCGCAGCCGCGCGCGCCTCGTCACCGGCCGCCGGAAGCGGCGCCAGCGGATTGCCGCGATCGCTGCGCTCGAGCATCAGGTCCAGCGATTGCGGCAGCGCGTTCGCCACCTCGGTGTCGCCGGCACCCATCGCCAGCACGCGGCCCGGTACTTGTCGTGGTTCGGCCGCATACGTCAGCGCCATCGACACCGACGGCGAGATCGTGACCACCGCGCGGTCGCCAAGCACACCGTTGCCGAACGGCAGCGCCTGGAACGGCACGCGATACAGCGGACCGTGCGGCACGATCACCAGGCGTCGGATGCTGTTTGGCAGTGAGCGCAGCGCACTCGCGAGCACCGACGTTGCCACGCGTCGGCCGGCACCTACGCCCGGTTCACCGCTTTCCAGCAATGCCAGCCAGCGCACGATGTCGCGATCCAGCGAATCGAGCGTCGCCAGCGTGAAGCCTCGGGCCGCAGTGCGCGTGATCAGCATCAGCGACGTGCGCGCGCCAGAGCGACCGCCGGCGTAGACCAGCAGCGCCGTGTTCGGCTTCAGCGCCTTCTGCACGTCGGCCAGCACCGTGGCGCTGGCACGCACGCGACGCCGCGCGGCGGTGATGTCCGCCAGGCTGGTGTCCGACTCGTTCGCCAGCGTGCCCGAGATCAGCGCCCGTGCACGGGAACGCTCGGTGACGCGGAACACCGTCGGCAGCCAGCGTGGCGACTGCACGAAGGCCGCCATCGCCTGGTCCACGTTGCCGTTGGTGGCGCCCCAGTAATCCGGCGATCCCACCACCCGTCGCAATCCCGACAGCGCCAGCGTGTCACGCACCGCATCCAGTCGGCGGCTCGACTCGTCGATCAGCGCGGCGGCGCGCGCGGAATCGCCGGAGTTCAGCCAGGCCAGTGCCAGCGAGCCGTCGATGTTGTGGAGGTACAGGTCCTGCGCGTTCACGTAGCGCGTGCGCACGTCCGTCAGCAGGGCGATGGCGCGCTGGCTGTCGCCGCGTCGCTGTGCCAGCATGCCGCGGTACTCCTGCAGTTGCGCGCGCCACGGCGCACCGAGTTGCTCGATGATCGGGGCCGCCGCGTCCAGCAGCCGGCTGCATTCGTCCAGCTGGTTGCGTCGCAGCGCGATGTCGGCCAGCAGGTACACGGAGCGCAGGCGCGCGCTGGTATAGTTGAGTGAGTCGGCGAGGCTGCGAATGCGCTGCACCATGCTGTCGGCACCGGCCAGGTCGCGCACCCGGATGCGCGACTGCGCCCGCTCCAGCTGCGCATTCATCGACCCGATGTAGTCACCGGTGGCCTCGAACAGCGTCGCGGCCCGCGCCAGCGCGGTGCTGGCGGTGCTCGCGTCACCCACGTCGCGTGCCGAGGCCGCGACGCCCAGCAGCGCCCACGCTTCCACATTGCGGTCGCCGATCCGCTGCGACACACGGATCGCGTCGGTGTACCAGCGACGCGCTTCCTGCACGTAGCCGAGCGTGCGCTGCGAGTAGCCGTGCCACTGCAGCGCCGCCGCCAGCGTCGGGTCGTCGTGCGCGTCGCGCGCCGTGGCCTCCGATCGGCGCAGCCAGCGCACACCCGACGGCATGTCACCGGCGCCGATGTAGTTGGTGGCCACGCCCAGCTCGCAGTTGGCTGCGATCGACGGCAGGCCGTACGCCTTCGCCAGGCTGATCGCCGGTTCGGCGTATTCCAGCATGCGCGCCGGTTCGGTGGCGGCGCGCAGGCAGCCCACCCGCGCCTGCATCGACGTGTCGCCGGGGGCGGTCAGTGCCAGCACGGCGTCCAGCGCCCCGGGCGGGATGCGGCGCGTCACCCGGCGCTGGTGCCCCGCCTGCAGGTACAGCACCTCCGCCACCTCGGCCACGGGCAGGCCGGCCGTGTCTGCGACCAGCGCCCGCACCAGCGTGTCCACGCCGGTGAACTCGCCCCGCGTCAGGCGGATCGCGATCCGCTCGCGCGCCACTGCCGATCGCCACACGGGGGTGGTCGCGACGCGCGCGGCGCTGTCCACCCACGCCTGTCCGTCGGCGTAGCGGACGTCGAAGCGCGCCAGTTGGGCGAGACCGAGTCGCGGCGCGGGAGACGAGGGTGCGGCCGCAGCCCAGGCGCGCCACTCGGCCTGGGTCGCCTGCACGCGGTCGGTCGTCTTGGCGCGCAGCGCCAACACGGGCAGCATGCGCGGGGGCAGGGAGTCGAGCGTGCGCCCAGCGGATGGCTGGGCAGCCATGCCGATCGGGAGCAGCGTCGCGCCGACGAGTTGGGAAAACTTTCGCATGTGAGCCTGAAGATATTCCAGTTCGCGGGTTCCCCACCACCCGCCCGTCCGCGAGCGACACAGCGACACCTGTGCACCTCCGACCGGTCACCTATCGTCACGAACCTCCCGACGGATGAATCTGCCGCAAGGGGGATGCCTGCTCAGTCTGCCGGGGGCGAGATTGCCTGCAGCCTCGTGTGAACGGGTCGCGCTCGACGCGATTCGTTCGCACCGCTCCCCCATTCGAACCGCCCCCGGCGCCGTGGTCGCCACCGATGCACCGTCAACTCGCCCCCATCCTGCTCCTCGTCTGTGCCACCGCCTGCTCACCGGCCGGTGACGGAGCCGCCGTACCCCGCGGCAAGCAGGGCCTGACCGTGGCTCTCGCCTCGCCGATCGGCTACGTGAAGGCGAGCGACCGGCGCATCGCCTGGCATCCGGCCACCGATGCCTCGCGGTACGAGGTGGTGCTCTCCGACTCCGTCGAGACGCCGATCTTCACCGCCGTCACGCCCGATACGCAGGTCGTGCTGCCCGACGACTTCACATACTCGCTCTCGCAGAACTATCGCTGGTACGTGACCGCCTACCGCGATCGGGATTCCACGGCGTGGCGCTCACCGATCGCCATCTTCCGTCTCGAGGGCGAGGGACGGCGCATGCCGCCGCTGCCGAAGCCGTAGTGTCGCATCCGTCTTGCATCGTCGATTGCACTCCACCCATCGCCAGCGACGCGTGCTTCGCGACGCCGGCCGGGATCATCACTCGTTCCATCTGCGAGACCCTGTGAAGACAATCGGCGTGGTGTGCAGCACAATCGTGTTTCTGGCGTCGTGTACGCCGCCGCGTCCTCCCGCACCCGATGAGTCACTGGAGCGGGCGCGAATCGCGGGCGAGGCAGTGCGCACCGCGCCTCGCCGCCCGCCGCCGTGGCGCTGCGAGCCGAACATTCCGTCGCCGCTTCCATCACCCGCCACCCGTGCCGAGCGCACCGGCTACTGCGAGACCACGCCGTACGAGGAAGCGATGGCATTCCTCGACACGATCCGCGCCAAGGCGGCGCCGAATCGCGTGATGCGCGTCACGCGTCTCGGTGCCTCGCCACGCGGTCGCCCGTTGCTGGCCGTCACCGCCTGCGCCCGCAGTGCGCGCGCCGACGAGAGTTGTGACGCCGTGATGGCCGCGCCGCGTCGCCGTCCGGTGGTGCTGCTGCAGGCCAACATCCACGCCGGTGAAGTGGAAGGGAAAGAGGCGGTGCTGGCGTTGCTGCGCACGCTGGTCACCGACGCACGCCCCAACCTCCTCGACAGCCTGACGCTGATCGTGATCCCGATGTACAACGCCGATGGCAACGAGGCCCTCGGTCCGCAGGCGCGGAACCGCGGCGCGCAGCTCGGTCCCGCCGTCATCGGCGAACGCGCCAACGGCGATGGGCTCGACCTCAATCGCGACTACATCAAGGCTGAAGCACCCGAGACCCGCGCCATGCTGCCGCTGCTCACCAACGGCGGCGTGGACATGTTCGTGGACCTGCACACCACCAACGGCAGCTATCACGGCTACCGCCTCACCTGGTCGCCGTCGCTGCATCCCGGCGCGCCACTGGCCGCGTTCACCGGTGACACGCTGCTCTCCGGCGTGCGCAGCCGCCTCCAGCGCGCCGGCGTGGAGACGTACGCCTACGGCAACTTCAGCAACTCGTTCGCCCGAGAGGTCACGCTCGACGCGCAGAAGGAAGGCTGGTTCACCTACGACTCGCGCCCGCGCTTCGGCTCCAACTACTTCGGGCTCACCGGCGGCATCTCGGTGCTCAGCGAGGCGTACTCGCACGATCCGTTCGACGTCCGCGTGCGGAGCACCGCCGCCTTCCTGCGCGAGCTGCTCACCACCGTCTCCACCGATCCCACCATCCTCGCTCGCGTCACCGCCACCCGACGCGCGCTCGCCTCCGGCGTCGCACCGAAGAGCCTCGTGTTGCAGACGCGGCTCACCGCCCGCCCGCTGCGGGACCGCGTGCTGGTGGAAGCGCTGGAGGCCGACCCGGACAGCCTCGCCACCGAGCCCGGTGTGCCGCGTGGCATCCGCCGCACCGGGCGCATCACCCCGCAGCTGATGGATGTGCGCGACCGGTTCGATGCCACTCGCGTCGCCACCGTGCCCCCCGGTGGCTGGCTGATCGAGGCCAGCGACACCGCCCTCAGCACGTTGCTGGCGCGGCACGGCGTGCAGGTGCGGCCACGGCTCGGCACCGCCGCCGTGGTCAGCGTCGAGCGCTTCCAGCTCGACTCGGTGGAGCGCACCGCGCGTGCGTTCCAGGGGCATCGCGAAGTGAACGTCCTCGGTCGCTGGGTGCCGCTGCGCATGCGTCCCCCGGCCGGCTGGCGGTGGGTGCCCGCCACGCAGCCCCAACTGCTGGTGGCGGCGCAGATACTGGAGCCGCAGTCCAACGACGGTGCCACCACCTGGAACCTGTTCGACGCGCGCCTGCTGATGGGGAAGTACCACCCGGTGCTGCGGGTCCTGACGCGCATCCCGGCGCGCTGAGGCCTGCACCCGCCGCGCGCAACTCCTTTCGGTCGGAAGTTCCCCGAGCCCGCGGCTATATTTCCGCGCTTGGCGTCCCGCAGGCTGCGGTGGCGCGCTCACCTGCCTCCTTGCGTGCTGATGCTGCGTAACGCGCTCCTGTACCTGTCCAACCAGCAGGGCATCTTCAACTTCGTGCGCCACAACGGCATCGCCAAGTCGTTTGCTTCCCGCTTCGTGGCCGGCGAGTCGGTGACCACCGCGATCGAGGCGGTGCGCGGACTCAACGCCAAGGGCATCACGGCTTCGCTCGACCTGCTCGGCGAAAGCACCACCAACGAGAAAGAAGCCTACGCGTCGCAGCGGGAGTACCTGCAGCTGCTGGACCTCATCCAGCGTGAGAAGCTGAACGCCAACGTGTCGGTGAAGCTGACCGCGATGGGCATGGACATCTCGGACGAGCTCTGCGTGAAGGTCACTCGCGAGATCCTCGAGCGTGCCAGGCAATACGGCAACTTCGTGCGGCTCGACATGGAGTCCAGCGCCTACACGCAGAAGACACTCGATCTCTTCGAGCAGCACTTCTATCCCGACTTCCGCGCCAACGTCGGCATCGTGCTGCAGAGCTACCTGTACCGCACCGAGGCCGACGTGAAGCGTGCCAACGAACTCGGCGCGCGCGTCCGCATCTGCAAGGGCGCGTACAAGGAGCCGGCCGAGGTGGCCTTCCCGGAGAAGGCCGACGTGGATCGCAACTACGTCACCGCCATGCATCACCTGATGGAGCACGGCAACTATCCCGGCATCGCCACCCACGACGAAGTGATCATCGCCGAGGCGAAGCGGTTCGCGAAGGAGAAGGGCATCGCCAGCGATCGCTTCGAGTTCCAGATGCTCTACGGCGTGCGGCGGGACCTGCAGGAAGGCCTGGTTCGTGACGGCTACCGCGTGCGATGCTACGTGCCATTCGGCACGCAGTGGTATCCGTACCTGATGCGCCGCCTCGCCGAGCGTCCCGCCAACGTGGCCTTCATGGCGGGCAACGTGGTGAAGGAAATGATCGGTGGACGCAAGTCTGCATGATGCCGTCGTGACCGGCGCTGGTGCAGGGTGAGTAGCGGGCAGCACCTGCCGGCGGATCACAGCCTGGGCGACGCGAACACCATCGGTGGCTACGCTCTCGTCCACGGTCGGCCGGCAGCCTTCGATGGCAGCGACGGATTCGCGTATTCGGTGGAACTGTGCGTCGATCAGGTGAACGACGCCGGCACGCTCTGGGGCGCCTATTTGCTGTTCCTGCGCTGGCGGCGGATCGGTGCCGCGGGGGTCGAAGGTCACCTCGAGACCGACTATCTCGCACGCGCCACCACACACGCGGCCGCACGCGAGTTGCTCGGCGCCCTCGCGCTGCAGCAGGTGCGCGAGCACCTCGAGCAGCGCATCGCCGAGACCGCGCCGGCACCCACGCGCCGCTGGTTCGACGTGATGCGTGACGACGACACTCCGCGCACACAGGATTCGCATGACTGAGCCGATCGCGCCGGCGCCGGACAGCGCCGGTACCGTGCTCAGTGGCACGGGCGGTGTGTGGCGCGTGCGCCGCGCCGACGGCTTGGTGGTGGATGCCGCGCTCCGCGGTCGCCTCAAGCGCTACGACGATGCGAAGGGCAAGCAGGCCCGAGCCGAGAAGGATGGCGGTCGTGCGCGCTCCAGCGTCAAGTCGCGTGCCGACAAGCGCGACGACCGCAACGACGAGAGCGAAGTGCCCACGCTCAAGCTGGCCGTCGGCGACGAAGTGCGCATCGAGCTGGATGACGAAGGGGCGCGCTGGGCGATCTCCGAGATTATGCCGCGCCGCTCGCAGCTCGCGCGTCGTGCGCCGGGCGGTGGCTACGGGCAGCGGATCGTGGCCGCCAACGTGGACCAAGTGCTGGTCGTCTTCGCCGCCGCCAACCCCGAGCCGCATCCGCGCATGATCGATCGCTTCCTGATCATCGCCGAGGCGAACGACATCGCGGCGCACGTCGTGATCAACAAGTCGGACCTCGTCTCGCCCGAGAGCGTGCGGCTCCGCTTCGCCGATTACGAACGGGCGGGGTATCCGGTGCATGTCACCAGCACCACCAGCGGCCGCGGGCTGGAGGCGCTGCGCGCTGTGCTCGAGGGGCGCACCACCGCGCTCAGCGGCCCCAGTGGTGTCGGCAAGAGCAGCCTGTTGAATGCCATGTTCCACGGCCTCGACCTCCGCGTCGGCGAGATCAGCCAGAGCGTCAACAAGGGTCGGCACACGACCGTCGGCGCGCTGCTGCACCCGCTGCCGAGCGGTGGCTTCGTGGTCGACACCCCCGGCCTGCGCGAGATCGGCATGTGGGGGCTCACCGCCGAGCACCTCGACGGGTATTTCCCCGAGTTCCGGCCTTTCTTCGGGCAGTGCCGGTTCGCCGACTGCGTGCACGTGGTGGAGCCGGGCTGCGCGGTGCGCGAGGCCCTCGCCCGCGACGAGATTTCACCTGTGCGTTACGACACCTACGTGCGGCTGCTCGACGAACTGGCGAACGAAGCCGAGAGCTGGGCCTGACGTGAGCGCGCCCGCGAAGCTCGGCGGCCGCGAGATGCTGGCCTGGGTGGTGGCCGGCGCGCTCGGCCTCGCACTCGTCGGTCGCCTGGCCTTCGACCGCACCGCCACGCCCCCAGCCGGCGACGACCCCGCCGTCGGCCAGGCGCGCGCCGCCGTCACCAGCCTGATGGTCCGTGACTCCGCCGGCACGCGCGTGCCGCTGGCACCCACCGGCCGGCCGGCCATCCTGATGGTCAACTCGCGCTCCTGCACCTACTGCCGGGCCGCGCTCTCGGACATCGCGGCCAGGCAGGGGCGTGACGGTGTCCCGATGCTGCGCGTCGTCACGCTTGAAGGGGAAGCGGCGGGCAGCGCCATGCTCTCCTCGTTCGGCGTGCGCGGCGCGTTCAGCACCGGGCCCGACGGCGAGAGTGACCAGGTGCTGCTCACCTTCCGCATCCCCGGCACGCCGATCTTCGCCCGAACGGACAGCGGTGGCCGCATCGTGGAGACGGTGCCCGGCTATCCCGGTCCGGCACTGATCGCTGGCTGGATGCCCGTCATGCGCGGACGCTGAGTCCGCACTCTCCCGACGCCTCGACATGCCCCGTCGTTTCCCGTTCACGTTCGTCGCGATCACGCTGCTCGCCGTCCCGGCCCACGCCCAGACGCTGGCCGACGCGCGCACCTGTGAGCGGGCGATCATGGGCAGCGCCACCGATCGCGTCGCGATGCAGCGCATGGCCGCCGGCAGCACCTCCACGCGGCATTTCGCCGCCGGGTGCCTCAGCGTCACCACGGCGCAGTGGGACAGCGCCGCCAGGCAGTTCGATGCCGCGACCAGCGCCAATCCGCGCAGCAGCGCCGCGTTCCTGTGGGTCGGCAACATCACCGCCCATCGCGCGCGACTCGGCGACACGCAGACCAAGCTCCGCCTTGCCCCCGCCATCCGCGACGCGTACCAGAAGGCCATCACGCTCGACGGCGCGAACATCGATGCCCGCGAAGGCCTGATGCAGTACCTGCTCGCCACGCCGGCGCCGTTGGGTGGCGACAAGGTGAAGGCTGCCGAGCAGGCGACGGCGATCGGGAAAGTCGATCCGTATCGTGGACTCGGTGCCGCGCTCGCCGTGGCCTCGGCGAACGGTGACAAGGCGACCGTCGAACGCCTGCTGCTCGGCGCAACGACCACGTACCCCGACAGCGTGATCGGCTGGGCGAACCTCTCCGCGATGCAGGCCGATGCGGGGCGTCATGCCGACGCCTTCGCCACGATCACACGGTGGCAGGCGCGTCGCACCAATGCGATGTTCGCGCTGTTCAGCATCGGTCGCACCGCCGCCGTCTCCGGACAGCAACTCCAGCGCGGTGAGCAGGCGTTGCAGCAGTACCTGCGCGGTCGGCGCGGCCCGAACGATCCGCCGCTCGCCAACGCCAATTACCGCCTCGGACAGGTTTACGAGAAGCAGGGAAGGAAGGCCGAGGCACGCACGGCGTACCAGACGGCACTCCGCTCCAATCCGTCGATGCGGGATGCGTCCGTGGCGCTGGAACGCGTGAAATGATGCGACCGCCGTTGACCGTCTTTGCGTCGCTCTGCGCCATCGCGTTCTCCGGCGTGCTGTTCGCCGTCACCACGGCCGTCGGCGGTGCCCCTGCCGCCGGTGCTCTCTTCCTGCTGCTTCCGCTGACGGCCTACGGGTGCCTGCGCGCGGTGCGGCTGTCGCGCACGGCGCTGTTCGCGGCATCCATCGGCGCCTTCGCGCCGCTGATGGTCGGCGTGATGATGACCTGGCCCGACGTGCCGGGTGCGCTGCCGTACGTGGTCGGCGCGACCGCGATCTTCGCCGGGTTGTGCGGCATGCTCACGCCCACGGCCCGCGCCTGGTACGCCAGCGAGCGAGCGCACGGCCTGCTCGACTAGGACCGATCGCACCGCCGTACGCACCGCCGTACGCCGCGCTGAAGTCAGCGGCTGCGCAACGTGCCCAGGCCGCCGTCCACACCCAGCGTCTGCCCCGTGATCCAGCTGTTCCGCGGATCCAGCAGGAACGCGATCGCGCGCGCCACGTCACCCGGCTCACCCAGCCGCCCGATGGCGTGCATCGCCAGTGACGACTGCTCTGCGGCCGCATTCCCCGTGATGCGCGCGGTGAGCGGCGTGCGGACCAGGCCAGGCGCGACACAGTTCACCCGCACCTGCCTGGCCGCATAACTCGCCGCGGCCGACAGCGTCAGGCTCATGATGCCGCCCTTCGCCGCCGCGATCGCCTCGTGGTTCACGAGACCGATGCGTGCTGCCGCCGACGCCACCAGCACGATGCTGCCACCCGCCGGCTCGGCATTGTTCATCATCGGTCGCGCTGCGGCGCGCACCAGTGAGAACGCAGAACGGAGGTTGACGCCGATCACGTCGTCGAACTCCTCGGGACGCGTCAGGTGCGCCGGCTTGAGCAGGATCGAGCCAACACAATTCGCCGCGCCGTCGATGCGTCCATACGTCGTCACCGCCGTCTCCACCGCACGATCGATGTCGGCGGCACTGGTGGCATCGATCAGCACCGTGGTGGCACCGAGTTCTGCGCCCAGCGCCGACAGCGCTGCCTCATTGCGGGCGGCCAGCACGAGGCGGGCGCCGGTGCCGGCCAGTTCGCGGGCGAGCGCCGAGCCGATGCCACCGGTGGCACCGAGGATGAGATGAACGGGAGGGGTCATGCCGAGCGAATGACGCCGGAGCCCCACCGGTTTCAGCGGCGCTGCGTCACGGCGAGAGACGTTCCAGTGTCCAGGTGCCGTCCTGCATGCGATAGCGCAGCCGATCGTGCAGGCGGCTCTGCCGTCCCTGCCAGAACTCCACCTCGCTCGGCTGCAGCAGGAATCCGCCCCAGTGCGGCGGCAGCGGTGGATTCGCGTCGGGGTACGCCACCTCGACGGCGCGCACCTGCGCTTCCAGTTGTGCGCGATCGGTGATCACGCTGCTCTGGAGGCTGGCCCAGGCGCCGATGCGGCTGCCACGCGGGCGCGAGTCGTAGTAGGCCGCCGACTCCGTGCTGCTGAGCCGAACGGTGGTGCCGCGAATGCGCACCTGCCGCTCCAGCTCCTGCCAGAAGAACACCAGTGCCGCGGCCGGACGCGCGGCCAGGTCGCGCCCCTTCCGGCTGCGGTAATCGGTGAAGAAGGTGAAGCCGCGCGTGTCCACGCCCTTCAGCAGCACGATGCGCGCATCCGGTGCACCGTCGTCACCGATCGTGGCCAGCGTCATCGCGTTCGGTTCTGCGATCTGTGCCGCGGTCGCGTCGGCGAACCACCGCCCGAACTGTGCGATCGGGTCGGCGACCACGTCGGTGATGTCGAGTGCGGCCAGCGCGTAGTCGCGCCGGAGGTCGGCGATGGAACTCATGCAGCAGTCGGTTCGGTCGGAGTGGGTGCTTCGCGCGGCGCGATGCGCACGGTGATCCGCTGCAGGCCGCAGGCTCGCGCCGCGGCGAGCAACTCGGCGCGGTCGTGCACCGAGGTCACGCGTGGCATCACCACCACTGGGCAGTCCAGCAGCGCCGACAACGTGTCCTGGATCGCCGTCACCGCGTCGGCGGCCGCGTCCTCATCCGCGGGCGACAACATCACGCCGCTCACGCTCACGCCGCGCCCCTGGAGCACCGACGCCAGCAGGCGCACGTGGCCAACGGTCCAACGCTGCACCGGTTCCACGATCACGGTGCCCAGGGACCACCGCGCGATCAGGTCGAGCATCGTCAGCGACGGCGTGACCGGATCCAGCACCCCCGATGCATCCGCCACCACCAGCACGCTCCGCCCGTCCGACAGCGCGTCGCGCGCCGCCTCGAAGGCGGCGCCGTGCAGCAGTGTTCCCGACGCGTCGGCGGCATGCATCGCCGATCGGTCGGCCTCCAGTGCGAACGGCGTCACCTGACGTGGATCGTCGAGGTGGCCGGCGGCCCAGCGCACCAGCGCACCGCGACTTCCCGGTTCGCAGGGATCATCCAGCCCCGTCTCGACCGGCACCATCGCCGCCACGTTCGCACCGTCGGCCGCCAGCAGCACGATCAGCATCGCCGCAGCCTGCGCCGTCGCGTCGTCGGGCGTGATCGAGGTCACCGCCAGCCCCGGCAACGCGGTCGGCGCCGGCCCGGCCGGGGTGGAGAAATCCGTGCGGGTGCTCATGCGTGCAAGCTCACTCCTTCACGCGACCCTGCCAACCGCGCCCGCGCCGGTCGAGTGTCGTGGGCAGAAAAAAGCGGCGCGCACCATCTCGGTGCGCGCCGCGTCGTGCTGCCGTGCTGACGGCTCAGTGCTCGGCTGCGGCCGGTGCTGCCGTCGGCTTCACCGTCGAGGTGTGCGGCAGGGCACCCTTGGCCCGGAACATCGGGTCCGTGGGATCGCGGTACGTCGCCTTGTGGATGCTCCAGGCGCCGAACCAGAGCGCAACGGCGACCAGCGTGGTCAGGATGGCATACGGCCACCCTTCCTTGGTCGGTGTGATCGGGACGTGACGTCCTTCGGTGCTGCTGGCCATCGGGCGAAAGCTCCTCGTGCGACGGAAAACCGGGGCCTATCCACCGGCAGGAAGAACAGTAACACCCTTCGGAAGCGTTCGCGGGTGCCGCACGCGGTGCTCAGGTGGGCGCGGCTGGTGGCGCCCCTTCCACCACCTGCACCAGCTGTTCAATCGTGTAGGGCTTGGCCAGCAGGCCATCCACCACCAGCGCCTCCACCCGGGCCATCATCGGCGAGTCGGGTCCGTCCCCGGAACTCAGCACATACCGCGTGCCCGACGAGCTGGGAAGCATCCGCATGCGGCGGATCAGCTCCACCCCGTCCATCTCCGGCATGTGCAGGTCGCACACCACCACGTCGAAGGTGAACTGCTCCGCGATGCGCAGCGCATGCAGGCCGTCGCTGGCTCCCACCACGGCGTGACCGCGCGAGGTCAGAAAGCGCGTCAGGAAGCTGATGATCGCGGCCTCGTCGTCCACCACCAGGATGTCCAGCGCGCGGCCGATCGGCATCGCGTCGGCGCCGAGGGGTGGCACCAGCACCTCGCCCCCCATCTCCACGCCATCGTCCTCGTCGGGTCCGCCCACCAGCGGCAGCCGCACCATGAACTCGGTGCCGCGTCCCAGCTCACTGTGCACGTCCACCACGCCACCGTGTTCGGTCACGATGCTGTGCACCACGCTCAGGCCAAGTCCCGTGCCCACGCCCTCTTCCTTGGTGGTGAAGAACGGGTCCCAGATGCGCCCCAGCAGCGATGGCGAGATGCCCGCGCCATTGTCGGCCACCTTCACCACCACGTAGGTGTCGTCCTCCAGCTCAGTCACGATGCGCAGCTCCAGCGGCGCATCCACCATCGTCCGCGTGCCGCGCATCACCTCCAGCGCCTGGCGCGCATTCACCACCAGGTTCAGCATCACCTGCTCCAGCCGCGCCGAGTCGCCCTGCACGTACACCGGGCGCTCGGCCAGCGTCAGCAACACCCGCACGCCGCGCGTGTCGAGCGCATAGCGCTGCGTATCCACGATGTGCCGGATCACGCCGTGCAGGTCCACCAACTCGCTGCGCGTCACGTTGCCCTGGCGCGCGAACGTCAGCAGGTCGCGCACCACGCGCTCCGCGCGACGCGCCTCGCGACCGATCGTCTCCAGCGCCTTGCGGTCGTCGTCCGGCCACTCGCCGCGCAACAGCAGCTGCGAGAAGCCGCTGATCGCCGCCAACGGATTGTTCAACTCGTGCGCCACACCGGCCAGCATGTGTCCCAGTGAGGCCATGCGCTCGCTGCGACGCAGCCGTTCATCACGACGGTGGCGCTCCGTGACGTCCTCCGCGATGCCCTCGAACACCGGCGGGCCACCATCCTCGTCTTCCACCATGCGCAGCGACAGGCGCACGTCGATCAGCTCACCGTCGCGCCGCCGCCAGGTCACCTCGACCCAGTCATCCAGCTCGCCATCCTGCGCGGTGCGCACCAGCCACTCGTGATCCGAGACGTCGGCGTACACGTCCACCGCCAGGTCCAGCGCCAGCAGTTCCTCGCGCGTGTCGTAGCCCAGCAGCTCGAGCATCGCCGGGTTCGCATCCAGCATCCGGCGATTGCGTTCGGCGCGATACACGCCGTACACGGCGCGGCGCACCAGCGCATCGTAGTTCGCGCGCGTGCGCGCCAGCGCCTGCTGCGCCAGCCGGCGCTCGCTCATGTCGCGCGTGACGGTGATGAATCCCGCCACCGCACCGTCGGCGCCGCGGATGATCGTGACCCGCGTCTCGACCCACAGCTCGGTGCGGTCGGCGCGTCGCAGCAGCCAGGTCACGATCGGGAAGCGCGCACCGCTCGTCATGCCGTCCAGCAGCATGAGCGCGATCGTACGCTCCGTCTGCGTCATGAGCGCCGTGAAGTGCGAGCCGACGAAGCGGTCGAGCGGCAACCCGAACAGCTCCTCGAAGTACGGCGACGCATAGGTCACGACGCCGTTCGGGTCGAGCGCAGCCACCGACGCCTCGAGCGTCTCCGCCAGCAGGCGCGAGAGGTCGCGCCCCTCGCCGCCGATGGCCTCGAATGCAGGCGGCGTCGTTCGCGACGGTCGCGCGTCCATCAGTCCCTCTCGCCGGATGCCATGGGCACAACGTACAACGAGCGCCCCGGCCAGCGTGGCGACGTCGTCACGGTGTTTCGTCCACCGTGCGCCGTCGTGCTGACCGCACCGTTGCCTGCGTCAGTCGCCGCCGAGGGCCGCGCTGATCGCCGCCCGAACCGCCGGATCGCCGGCCGGGATCGCGCCCGAGTGGCGCCAGAGCACGCGCCCGTCGGCCGAGATCAACCAGCTCTCGGGAATGCCGACGGCGGCGAATTGCCCACGCACCTGGTCGGCCGGGTCGCGTCCGATGGTGAAGGTGGCACCCATCGCCTTCGCGCTCGCCGCCACCTCGGCATCGCCGTCGGTGTCGATGGAAATCGCCACCACCCGCAGGCCGCGCGGGCCGTAGGTGGTGTGCAGCGTCTGCAGTTCGGGGAACTCCGCCTTGCACGGGCCGCACCAGGTGGCCCACACGTTCACCAGCGTCACCGGCTGCCGCGCTGCGCCGCCGACGCGCACCGAGTCGCCGCCCAGCGTGCCGACCGCGAACGCGGGCGCCGCATCACCGACCGCGGCGGCCTTGAAGCCCGAGTCGGCCGGCGCGGCTGCCGCCGGCTTCGGTTCACCCTTGGCGCAGCCGGCCAGCAGCACGCCCAGCAGCAGTCCCAGTGCCCCACGCATCATCGATCGCCGACCCGGTGCCACGGCACCTGAAAGGGCTCCCCGCGGAGGGAGCGGTTCACGCACGGCACGTCGCGCCTTGACGCGTCGCCAGAACGCAAGATAGGCAGGCGGCCCGCGTGGATCGCGATCATTGCAGAACTCCATTTCGTGATGCATACTCCACCCATGGAGCCACGCGCGTCGTCCCTGCTGGTCGAGGAGCCTGCACTCTCCGGGCTACGGGACCTCGACCCCGCCGCCGCCCGGCGTCTCGGTGCCGCCGGCATGCGCACCTTCGTCGGCATCGCCGACGAGTGGCAGCTGCCCGTCGCCACCCGCTGCATCCTGCTCGGTGCCATCGGGCCCTCCACCTACCACAAGTGGCGCCAGGGCGACGTCGGCACGCCGTCGCGCGACCAGCTCGAGCGACTGTCGCTCCTCCTCGGTATCTACAAGGCGCTGCGCTTGCTCTTCTCCGATGACGCCACCGGCGTGCGCTGGCTCAAGGCCGGCAATCGCGATCCGGACTTCGGTGGCCAGTCACCGCTGGATCGCATGTGCCGCGGCTCGATCGAGGATCTCTACGCCGTGCGTCGCTACCTCGACGGCTGGCGCGGCAGCTGGCCGTGACACCCGCCGACGTCGCGTCGGCCCGTGTGCGCGGTCGCACCCATCGGCTCGTCCCCTCGCGATTCCCGCCGATCGGTGTCTTCGATCGCGTGGCCTCGCCGGACGACGCGATCGCGGCGATGGAGCTGGAGAGCCTCACCAACGACCGGGTGCGGATCGCCATCGAGCGCAGCGCGTCGCTGCCCGACAGCGACTGGGTGGTGGGTGTGCCCGGCGCCACGCTGGTGATGGCGGCCTTCCTTCATGCCGCGCCGGAAGGTGGCCGCTTCAACGGTGCGCGACTAGGCGCCTGGTACGCAGCGCGCGACCTGCAGACCGCCATGCGCGAGACCATTCACCATCACACGCGTCGCCTGGCCGCGTCCGACATGGGCTTCCACGCCACCATCACCATGCGCGAGTTGCTCTCCACGCTCGATGCACGCCTGGTGGACCTGCGCGGGCGCGGCGATGACCTGCCGGCATTGTACGATCGCGACGACTACTCGGCATCACAGCCGTTCGGCGAGGCCTGCCGAGAGCGCGGTGACATCGGCATCATCTGGCACAGCGTGCGACACCCTGACGGCGAGTGCGTCGTGATCTACCGACCGCGCGCGCTGCTGCCCGTCACACAGGGGCGGCACATCGAATACCGCTGGCATGGCGCGCCCGATCCCGAGATCCTGCGCCTCGAGTCGGTGGGCTGACGTTCACTCCTCGCCCGGCAGTGGCGTCACCACCAGGATCGCCGTCACCAGCAACACCGCAAGCGCCAGCAACAGCTCGGTGATCAGCGCCTTGCGTAGTGCGGGCACGCCATCGGTCGCCGCGATCCGCGGACCGAGTCGTCGCCAGTTGAGCGCACCGAAGGCGAGGACGACGAGCACCAGGCTCACCTTCAGCAATACGTAGCGGCCCCACGTCTCGGTCCAGAGATCGCTCGCCGCGCGCAGCTTGAGCACCGTCGCCACCGTGCCGCTCACGAGCAGCAGTGCTGCGCCAGGTATTGCCACCGGCGGGATCAGCGGCACCAGCAGTCGAAGGCGCGCATCGGCACGTTCCGCTCGCGCCGGCGAGTGCACACCATCGGCATTCTTGAGCGATGTGCCGAGCAGTGCCATCACGCCGATCGCGCCCAGCCAGAGGCCTGCGCCGGCGACGTGTGTGATGTCGGCGCCGACTGCCAGCATCGTCAGCGTCTCGCTGCCGATGGCGTGGCCCTGCAGCGCCGGCGTGACACAGAGCGCCACGCTGGCCAGCGTCGGCACCAGCCACCGCACCGCCGATGTCGGTGCGCCTCGCACGAACGCGAAGCCGGTCAGCGCCAGCAGCGTCGCCGCGGACTGCCAGGCGAAGCCGGTGCCCCAGGTGGTGGAGGTGAGCAGCGGTCCGGCTCCCGCCAGCAGTGGTTCGCCCTCCGATCGCAGCGCCAGCAGCTGATCGAGGAGGCGCATCAGCGACGCGGGGATCAGCGCCAGCGCGGCACCGATCCCCACCGTCGCACTGTCGCGCGCCAGGCTGCGTCGCGCCGCGTCATCCGCTGCCACGCGTGGCAGCACCGCGACAGCCACTGCGCACGCACCCAGCGCCAGCACGGTGGCCGTGAACGTCACCCACCGCGCGATGATCCATTCCACGTGCGGCGATCGGTCAGCGCGCCGCGCGCACGTCGAACGGGATCACGCCATTGAGCACATGGCCATCGCGAGCCATAGTGCGCCAGACCACCTCGTAGTGGCCGGGCGCCAGCGCGGCGCCGATCGGGGCCGTGATCGGCGCGCCTGCGGCCACTCCGCGCGCCAGCGGGGCCAGCGCGCGCTCCACCGCCGTTGCGCCGCTGCCCGACTTCACCTTGATCGACGTCACCGTCAGCTCAGGCTTCTGCGTGAACCAGAGCTTCACCTGCGTCGGCGACGCCGGCAGCACCGCATTCGCGGTCGGTTCGCTGCGCGACAGCTTGAGGTGCAGCAGCGACGCACCCGCCACCACGGGCATCGCGGCGGCCAGCACCACCACCAGGCTGCGTCGCACCACGCTGCGCACGGTCACTGGCCCAGCACCAGCGCGAAGATCAGCGGGGCCACGATCGAGGCATCGCTCTCGATCATGAACTTCGGCGTGTCCACGCCCAGCTTGCCCCACGTGATCTTCTCGTTCGGCACCGCACCCGAGTACGACCCGTAGCTGGTGGTGCTGTCGCTGATCTGGCAGAAGTAGCCCCACAGCGGCACGTCGTCGCGCTGCAGGTCCTGATGCAGCATCGGCACCACGCAGATCGGGAAGTCACCCGCGATGCCGCCACCGATCTGGAAGAAGCCGAGCGATGCGGTCTTCGTCAGCTCCGTGTACCACTCGGCGAGGTACATCATGTACTCGATGCCGGTCTTCACGGTGTGCACGTTCTTCACGTCACCGCTGATCACGTGCCCGGCGTACATGTTGGCCAGCGTCGCGTCTTCCCACCCCGGCACGATGATCGGCAGGTTCGCCTCGGCTGCGGCGAGGAGCCACGAGTTCTTCGGGTCGATCTGGTAGCTGTCCTTCAGCTTTCCGGACAGCAGGATCTTGTACATGAACTCGTGCGGGAAGAAGCGCTGGCCGGCCTTGTCGGCCGCCACCCACTCCTCCAGCACCACGCTCTCGATGCGGCGCATCGCCTCCATCTCGGGGATGCAGGTGTCGGTGACGCGGTTCATGTGCCGATCCAGCAGGTCCTGCTCCTGCGCCGGCGTCAGGTCGCGCCAGTTCGGGATGCGCTCGTAGAAATCGTGCGCCACGAGGTTGAACACATCTTCCTCGAGGTTCGCGCCGGTGCAGCTGATGCCGTGGATCTTGCCCTGCCGGATCATCTCGGCCAGCGACACGCCCAACTCCGCCGTGCTCATCGCGCCGGCCAGCGTCACGAACATCTTGCCACCCGCGGCCAGGTGCGCGGTGTAGCCGTCCGCCGCCTCGATCAGCGCAGCGGCGTTGAAGTGACGGAAGTTGTGGCGCAGGAAGGCCGAGACGGGCGCGGCAGTCGGAGTTGTCATTGGCGAGGCAGTCGGCGCCGACGGAGGCGCGCGGAGTTCGAAGGGCGAATCACGGGACGTGACAAGATAGCCACGCCGCTCATCGGGCACGGCGGTGTGCGCACCGCGTCAGGCGGGCACGACCTGGCTGATCACGGCCACGAAGTGGCACGCACTGCCGGCGAGGACGAACAGGTGCCACACGGCGTGCGAGTAGCGCAGCTTCTCGTTGTGGTAGAAGATCGTGCCCGCCGTGTAGGCGACGCCGCCGGCCAGCAGCCAGATCAGCGCCGAGAGCGGGATGGTGCGCAGCATCGGCTGGATCGCGAAGATCGCCATCCATCCCATGCCGATGTACACCAGCGTCGAGAAGAGCTTGAAGCGACCGCAGAAGAAGAGCTTGAACGTGACGCCGATCGCGGCCAGTCCCCAGGCCACGCCGAAGAGCCACCAGCCCACGCTTCCGCGCAGCCCGATCAGCGCGAACGGCGTGTAGGTCCCGGCGATCAGCATGTAGATCGCGCAGTGGTCGCACACCTTCAGGCGTCGCTTGGCGACCGCCGACGGAATCGCGTGATAGAGCGTGGACGACGTGTAGAGCAGCAGCAGCGAGCTGCAGAAGATGATCGCGCTCACCTGCTGCATGCGGGTGCCGGACAGCGTCGCCAGTGTCACCAGGACGGCGCCCGCCGCGGCACTGGCGAGCGCGCCGATGCCGTGGGTGACTGCGTTCGCGATCTCCTCGCGATGGATCGCGTCGGGTGTCACAGCCACGGGATGCCGGTCCGTTGGTGAAGTCGTGAAAGCTACCTGCGGTGTCGTCGCGGCATCCGCCACCACACGTGTCAGCGCACCACGTAGGTGATGGTGCCGCCGGACGCGTGCGCGGAGCAGAAGCCGCCGTACACTCCAGGCAACGGAACGCTGAAGTTCCGCGAGGAGTTCGCCGCCGCCCCGAAGATTCCCAGCGTCTGGTAGGTCGTATCCTCGTTCACCACCCGCACCCGGGTGTTCCGGCCCCGGGCGGCGATGAACACGGTGTCGGGGAGCGGCGAGGTGCGCCCCCAGCGATCGACCACCATGCCGCGACCGCCGAGCGCCACCCGCAGCTCGATCGCCGGCCGCGGCCACACCCACCAGGTCGCGGCGGCGGTGACGAGGAGGACGACCACCAGCGTCAGCGTGCGCCGCCGTCCATCACTCACGGACGGCCACCCGCACCGTGTCCATCCGTGTGCCGCGGTACCGGAGCCGCATCACCACCGTGTCGCCCACCACCAGCGCCGCGTGGACCCCGCTGGCCATCACGTGCAGCCCGCGCGCCGCGAACCGGACCGAGTCCCGCGGCAGCACCACGACGGAATCCACGGGGTGCATGCTCGCCATGCCGTCGTGCTCCATGGACTGGTGGATGCCGGCGGCCGCGGCGACGTCGATCTCGGCGCCCAGCAGGATGAGGGTGTCGGGGGATGGATTGCGGAGGGTGAAGTAGACCGCCGAGGCGCCACCCAGTTCGGCCGGCCGCATCCGCGGCGGTCCGCCCTCGTCCGCCGCGTTCCCGCGGCCGCAGGCCGCGAGCACCAGCAACGCCAAGGCGGCGCGGCCCTGCGCAACGGCGGTCACAGCAGGGCCCGGATGTCGGAGGCGATCTGTTCCGGTGTCAGTCCGGCGCGGTGCATCAGGCGCAGGCGACCCTCTCCGTCGATCACGAACACCTGCGATGGATGGGTGACCGTGTACACCGAGCTGGTGTCGCCCGGGATGCCGTCGCGGTAGGCGGCGATCTTCCACTCGCGCATCAGGTCGTCGATCTGCTGGCGCGTGCCCGTCAGCCCGACGAACCCCGGCTGGATGCGGGCGGCGTACCGCTGGGCGATCGCTGGTGTGTCCCGTTCCGGATCGAGGCTCACGAACACGAAGCGAGCATCACCGGCCTGCTCGCCGAGACTGGCCGCGGCCTTCCGCCAGTCGAGCAGCGTCGTCGGGCAGACGTCGGGGCAGTGCGTGTAGCCGAAGAAGACCAGCACCACCTTGCCCCGCTGTGCACCGAGGTCGAAGCGGGCCCCGGCGCTGTCGGCCAGCTGGAGCGAGGGGGCGCGCTCCGGCGGATCGAGCACGATGCCGTTGAAGGCCGGGCCGTCGCAGCCGGTCAGCAGGAACGCCACGACGGCGAGGAGAGACGATCGCATCGGTCGAAATTACCACGGCCCAGAATGGTCCTCGCGCACTGACGTACCAAGCATTATCATATGGTTCTCAATAACGGATTCGCAGTTGAGTCCACTGTGACGTTGAACCATTCGCGGAGGGTGCAGCATGGAGCGCAACACGAGGCAGCGCGGGGCCATCCGTCGAGTTTTCACCGCGCTCCACCGTCCGCTGTCACCCGCCGAAGTGCTCGATGCCGCGAAGTCGGAAGTGCCGTCGATGGGCATCGCGACGGTCTATCGCACCATCAAGACGCTGGTGGACGAGGGCGAGATCAAGAGCATCGACGTGCCCGGTGAGGCGCCGCGCTACGAGATCGCGCACCTCGGTCATCATCACCACTTCCACTGCCGCACCTGCGACAAGGTGTTCGAGGTGGAAGGCTGTCCTGCCGACATCCAGAAGCTGGCGCCGCCAGGTTTCATCACCGACGGCCATGAAGTGATGCTGTTCGGGCGCTGCACCACCTGCGACGTGGTCTGAGCCGTTGGCGGGGACTCGGTCGACGATGGCGTGATACGTCAGCTCGTGCGCCCGGCCTCGCTTCGGCATCAAAAGTGCACCTGAGCTCTCGTTGTGCTCGTTTCACGAAGCTCAGGTACAAACTCCACGTTCAGGATTGACCATCATGCGCACGAAAATTCGGGCTCTGGCCGTCATGGCCGCGCTCCTCGCAGGCACCTCCACCGACGCCCTCGCCCAAGTCAGGAAGGGATACTCCGACGTCGGCTTCGTGCTCGGCATCGGTGACATCGGGAACGCCAGCCTGGCGTTCGGCGGCCGATACGAAAACGTCTTCAAGAACCTGCCCGACCTCGGCAACGGCATGCTCGGCTTCGAGCTCAGCGCCGACGTCTACACGGTCCGGCGCTCCCCCGGCAACGTCCGCTACATCCCGGTCGGCGCCACCATGAACTACCACTTCCGCATCGACCCGGCGAACAAGCTCGACCTGTTCATCGGCGCTGGTCTGGGCTTCCGCACCGTCAGCTGCTCGGACTTCGTCAACAACGATTGCGGGTACAACAGTGGGCTGTACGTGATCGGCCGTGCCGGTGGCCGCTACTTCCTGTCACCCAACGTGGCGCTGTACGGCGACCTCGGTCCGGGTGCCTCGACGCTCAACCTCGGCCTGACCTTCAAGCTGAACAAGTGATCACCTGATACGGTCGCGCAAATGAAGGCGGGCGGTGCGCATTGCGCACCGCCCGCCTCGTTTCGTGCAGCCCTGCCGTCGCTCAGCGCGCGTAACGCTTCTTGAAGCGGTCGACACGACCCTGCGTGTCGATCATGCGCTGCTGGCCCGTGTAGAACGGGTGCGAATGGCTGGTGATTTCCATGGTGATGACCGGATACGACTTACCGTCGGTCCATTCCATCATCTGTTCGCTGGACTGCGTCGAGCGGGTCACGAACGCGAAACCCGACGAGGCGTCCTTGAAGATCACCGGGTGGTACGCGGGATGAATGCCGTCCTTCATGGCAGCTAACTCGTCTTGAGGGTCACGCGCCGGGGTACACAGTTTCCCGGCAAGCCTCGAAACGTAGCGAGCCCGGGGCAGGGATGGCAGGGGGTGGGGTCGAGTCGAGGCCCGACCGCCCGGTCCAGTGAGAAGGGCAGGCATTTCCCGTGGTCATTTCCGGCACGGACTTGCGTCGACAGCAGGGACGCACTTTATTGATACTTGCATATCACTTGCAGGTCTCATATTGTTGTTGCCACGGGGAAGCGTCCCCGGCTGGTGCGATGAAATGCACTGGTTGCTACTTTTTCGACGAAGCCTCCCATGGGAAGCTCCCTGCGCGCCACGCTGACGTATCGCCCGTCACTCGATGTCGTCGGCGCCACGGCGTCCGTCGTCTGTGCGGTGCACTGTGCAGGCGTCGCACTGCTGCTTGGTGTCGTGCCGGCATTGCAACTGGTGGCGCAGCCGTGGGTGGACTGGTGCTTCCTCGGCGCCTCCACACTGGTCGGCCTGATGGCGCTGATCCCAGGCTTCCGTCAGCACCGGCATCCGATGCCGCTGGTGATGTTCGTCGGCGGCATCACCGCCCTCGGTGTGACACGCGCGATGCGCATGCCGCCGTCGGTGTTCGAACTGACGGTGGTGCTGGTGGCCGCGTCGGCACTGATCACCGCGCACTGGCGCAACCGTGGTGAATTGCGTTCCTGCCGCTGTGCACCGGCGCCGCTCGCCGGTGCAGTGCAGGCCCAGCCCTCGTCAGCCCTCGGCTGACGCGGCCCGCGGATCGCGCAGTTCACCCGCCTCGCCGTTGATCACGGCGCGGTAGTGCACCGGCATCGCGGGATCGAGTGAATCCCGCACGCTACAGTACTTGCCGATCGCCAGTCCGATCGCACGCTCGGCATGCACGCGATCGATGTTGTCGCCGCTCAGGTGGTACGTCATCGTGACGGCAGTGACGCGACGCGGAATGGTTTCCGCGCGCTGTCCCACCGCCTCCACCGACAGCGCCGAGAGTGGCGTGCGACGCTTGGCGAGGATGTCCACCACGTCCACCGCGGTGCACGAGGCGAGGGCGCTGATCAGCGCGTCGACAGGACTCGGACCCGTCTTCGCATCGCCATCGATGCGCATCGTCGGCCCACCGGGCCGTCCGGCGTCGAATCGGCGTTCGCCATCCCAGGTGAGCTGGATGATCGAGGGCGGCTTTGGTGCGGTGGGACTGGTCATGATGACGAGGATGCGAGAGGCGCACTGCCGGTCACGATCGGCGTGCGGACCGCATTGCCGTACTCGGTCCAGCTGCCGTCGTAATTCTTCACGTCACGGTAGCCGAGCAGGTACGTCAGCGCAAACCAGGTGTGTGAGGAGCGTTCGCCGATCCGGCAGTAGGTGATCGTCGGCGCGTCGCCGCGCAGTTGTTGCTCTCCTTCGTAGATCGCACGCAGTTCGTCGGCGCCCTTGAAGGTCCCGTCGCTGTTGGCGGCGCGCGCCCATGGCACGCTGCGCGCTCCCGGCACGTGCCCGCCGCGCATCGCGCCCTCCTGCGGATATTCCGGCATGTGCAGCTTCTCGCCGGTGTATTCGGGCGTCGACCGTACGTCCACCAGCTGGCCACCGGCCCCGGCGTGCGTCAGCACCTCGGGCAGGAAGGCGCGGATGCGTGCGTCGTCTCGGTTCGCAGCGACGAAGGTGGTGGCGGCGTACGTCGCGCGCTCGCCGACCAGCGGGCGACCTTCCATCTCCCACTTCATCCGGCCGCCGTCCAGCAGGCGCGCGTTGCGGAAGCCGAACAGGTGGAACACCCAGAACGCGTACGCCGCCCACCAGTTGTTCTTGTCGCCGTAGAACACGACCAGCGTCTCGTTGTCGATGCCGAGTCGGCGCAGCAATGCCTGGAACTGCTCGCGGGAGACGTAGTCGCGCATCACGGGATCGTTCAGGTCCATGTGCCAGTCGATCTTCTGCGCACCGGGGATGTGGCCGAAGTCGAACAGCAGCACGTCCTCGTCGCACTCCAGCAGGCGCAGGTTGGCGTCGCTGAGGTGGTCGGCGAGCCAGCCGGTGCTGACGAGCACCTCTGGGCTGGCGTAGCCCCGGCCGGCGATGGCGGGGTCTGGTGCGTGGGCAGGGACGGTCATGGTCGGGTGCGGGAATACGGGAACGGTTCAGTCGGCTTTCAGTGGTCGCGCTGACGCCGCCCACTCGCGGGGGCGTGAGGTATCGTCGCCCAGTGCCACCGGCCGCGCCAGTGTGGAGGGCAGGGTCGGTAGCTTGCAGCATGCTCCGCGACCCGGTGTCCTCACTTTCGAACACGGCGGTTCCCGCGGTGTCGGCCGACGCGTTGCGGGTGGATGGCGACGCGGTGGTCTATCGCCTGTTCGACGTCGGCTACGAGATCGCGCTCGACGAGGTGCTGGACCTGCTGGCGACGCAGGCACCGGCCCGGGTGCGTCCGGTGCGCGGCGAGGCGCAGGCCCTCCAGATCCCCAACCCGCCGATCACCGTCATCCTCGGCACGGAGGACGTGGTGCTCGGTGCCGAGCGCCGGACGGTCGAGGTCAGTGCCCGCATCTTCGATTTCGGCGTGATCAGCATGCGGGCGCGCGTCGCGGCGCCGTCGGCGATCACCTGGTCGGGCTTCGTGGATTTCGGCGAGGTGCTCGACTCCGCAGCGGTGATCCCGGCGCTGCTCGACACGCACCTGCGGTCGCTGGCGGAGCGCCTGCAGAGCTGCATCGCGCGGCCGGCCATCGCCGCGCAGACCGAGGACTACATCGTCTACCGGGTCGCGCGCCTCACCGATGTGCAGGGAGTCGCGGCGCTGCCGTCGGTGCTGCACGAAAGCCTGCTCTCGCCGCTGCTGCTGAACGACCGGCGCACCCTCAGCGCGGAGGCGATGCGGGAACTGCTGCCGCACCGGTTCAGCTATACCTCCGAGGACCTGGCGATCCTGACCTGGGACAATGCGCTGATCGTCGATCCTTCGCTGGTGGACACCGACGTGCAGTTCATCCTCGAGTTCGCGAACGCCCAGCTGCTGGAGTTGCGGTTCTACGATGCGCAACTCGATGCCGAGCTGCCGCGGATGTACGACCGGATCGAGGCGACACGGCCTGGGGTGCGCGCACTGGCGCTCTTCAATCGGCGGTATGCGCCGCTGCTGGCCGAGTTGCAGCGCACGGTGGCCGACAGCACGGAGTTGGTGGAGCGGGTCGAGAATGCGCTCAAGGTGACCGACGACGTGTACCTGGCGCGCATCTACGGTGCGGCGCTTGAGTTGTTCCGCGGGCGCGCGTGGCGCGCCGGCATCGATCGCAAGCTCACGATCATTCGTGAGACGTATTCCATGCTCAACGACGAGCAGCAGTCGGCGCGCAGCGAGGCGCTGGAAGTGGCGATCGTGCTGCTGATCGTGCTCGAGATCCTGCTCGCCATCTTCCGGCACTAGTGGGCGATACCAGCGGTATTGGGAGGATTTTCACTGCCGCCAGCCGGGAGGTCCCGGCAGGCGACTGCATCCCGAAGTTCATCTCCAGCCCACACATGTGACGCTTCCCCTGATGGACCCCTACGCCCGACATGTGCTCGTCTGCACCGGCTCCTACTGTGCACCGGACCGGCGCGGTCGGCAGATCTATGCGGAACTCGCCCGGTTGCTCCAGCGCGAGGACCTGCTCTTCGGGCCGACGCGGGTCAAGCGCGGTGAGACGCCGTGTCTCGGCGTCTGCGCGGCCGGTCCCATCGTGGCGGTGTATCCTGAGGGCATCTGGTACGCGAACGTGACGGCACAGCTGCTGGAGCGGATCGTGGTCGAGCACCTGAAGCACGGGCAGGTGGTGGACGAGCACGTCTTTCACCGCATCGGCGGGGCGCGATGAGCCGTCGCGCGTCGCCGCTCGAGGGCGCTGATGGCCTCGTCGAGCGCTCGCAGGTGGCGCGGCCAGACATGCTGGGCGTAGCGGCGGAAGTTCGCCAGCGCTGGTGGCTCGTCGAGCAGGAATTCCGCCAGCCGGCGGTGTCCCTTCCGTAAATTGCAGGTGGCACAGGCCGTCACTACGTTGCCGCCGGAGCTGTCGCCGCCGCGCAATTGCGGTTGCACGTGATCCACCGTCAGCGCCGTGGGCGCGAACTGCGCCCCGCAGTACACGCAGCGCCACTCGTCCCTCTCGAACACAGCCTCACGTTTCACGATGGTCGAGTTCCCCGATCCCCGGCGCACGTTCTTTACCGCGGCGCGCAAGCTGATTTACGATCCCGATGGGCCTGCCTCGTTCGATGATGGGCAGCCCGTTCCGCGACTCACGTCTCACTCACTGGACCAGATCCGTATGGCACGCACCCGCGACCGCATCCTGAGCAACCTGGAAGAGATGTACAAGGAAGCCTTCGACCGTGCGAGGGCGTCGGAGGATCCGTCACAGATGGTGGCGCTCGACTTCGCGTATCGTCGTGAACAGCTGTACTTCGAGATCCTGCTCGACCTGCGCGATTCCATGGACCGTCGCAGCAGCTGAGTGGCGGACGTGACGCTGGCGCTGGTCAACGGGCGGATCCGCACCGGTGACCCGCGCCGACCGGTGGCCGATGCGATGGCCGTGGCGGGCGCGGTGCTGGCCCTCGTCGGCTCGAGCGCCGAAGTGCGCAAGCTCGCCGGCAAGGGGCCGCGCGTGATCGACATGCGCGGTGGCACCGTGATCGCGATGCCCGACAGCGATGCGGTGCTGCGCCGCGGTGCGGCGGCGTCGTTCGCCGTGTTCGACTCGGGGACCGAGTTCGAGCAGTTCCGCATGCTCGACGGCGCGATCGTGCTCGACGCGTTCGCGTGACTGGGCGCGCCGGCGCGCGCTGGGGTGCGTTGTGTGTCGCACTGCTGGCCGCCGCATCGTGGTCGCGACCCGCAGTCGCGCAGCCCGCCGCGCCGCAGGGATGGCAATTCACGTGGAGCACCGGCACGGTGGTGAAAGGCCAGACGGTGCCGCAGAGCGTGATGGTGTTCGACGTTGCGATCTGGCGTGGCGCGGCGCGGGTCACGGTTCGATCGGGTCCGCTGCGTGCGATGACGGGTGAGGCGGGCGCGATCCTGCTGCGCGATGCCGACTCGGTGCTGACGGTCGTCAATCCGGTGCGCCGCGAGGCGCTGGTGGCGACCCTCGGCGAGCTGTCGGCGATGATGAGCGGCACCGGCGCGTTGCGACTCTTGGTGGAGGACGTGACGAGCGTCATGCGCCCCGGTAGTGCGGGCGCGCCGCTGGATCGCTACCCCACGCGTCGCGTGCAGCTCGATCAGCGCTACACCATGCGCATCAGCGCCCAGCAGATGCAGCGTGTGCTGCGGGTGGCGGACGAGACCACGCTGGACCTGAGTGCCGCGGTGTCGGCCCTGGATCCCGGGTTCCGCGCCTTTGCCGACCAGTTCCTGCGGTCGCTCGGCAAGCCGTCGGCGGTGCGGGTGGCGCTGCGGGCGCGCGAGGCGCGGCTGCCGGCGGGAGTGCCGCTACGGTCGCGCATCGTCTCGGTCACGGTGACCGACGGCGACTCGCTGCGCAGTGAGACGGTGGGGACGATGAGCGCGTTGCGGCGGGTCGTGATCGATACGGCGGGGTTCGCGGTGCCGGCCGACTATCGGCGCACGGAGGTGCGTCGGCTGCTGCAGCCTTCGCGGCAGCCCTGACGTGACTTCTTCGCGAATCGGGTCTATCATGTGTCGCATAGCAATGCTGTGACGTGTCACGGCTGGTCGTCTGCCAGCGATAGGTTCAAAACGAGGTCGATCATGGTTCGACGCTGGCTGACGCCGATATTCACAGTACTGGTCGTTGCGGCACCGACGAGCGCAGCGCAGCGCAGTTCGGGCACCCGTCCGGGATCCTTCATCGCCACCGTCACGATGAACGAGCATTCGAGTGACGGGACCGCGAGTGCGAAAAGTGGAGTCGTTACTATCCGAGTACACGGCGGACGTGCGCGCGTGGACTACCCGTCGAATTTCACGACGGCGTTTCCAGGTTCGTACTACCTCTTCAGCGCCGAGCAACGGTATGCGACGCTTGTCGTACCAGCCGAGCGAGCATTCGTCGTACTGACGCCGGCGAGTGACAGTTCGATGACACGCCTCCTCGCCGAATCACCGCCGGCATTCTCAGATGTCTCGGGATTCCGGGATTCCCTCGGATCAGGGGAGACAATCCTCGGCTTCACGTCGCGCAAGGTCCGGATGGGCATCGGACTGTCAATGACCACTGCGCCGCTGCAGTGGGTAGAGAGCATGACGATGCGATCGGAAATCGAGACGGAAACACATGCCTCCGATGAGATCGATGCCTTGGCGCCTGGCTTCGCAGCAGTATGGCGTGATGCAGATGCCGAGGTGGGAAACGCAATATTCCGTGGTGACAGCGCCGTCCTGCGCGCCGTTGCGATGATCGCACCGCCGAGAGGATTTCCACTCCTTCGGATCCGGACGCATCGCTCGATCATGGGTGATGACACGACGGTCGTCACGCAGACGATGCGCTTGCAGACGCTCGAGCGTGCTGACGTTCGCCTCGATGACATGACGGTGCCCGCCGGATTCACCGCGACGAGTGGATCGGGTTTACGCCGCCTGCGCCAGGAACGGGAGGCAGGCGCTCCATCGGGAGAGCGACGGCCAGGCTCAGCACCGAAGGAATAGCAACAGGCGCCCGGTCCCTTTGGGACCAGGCGCCTGTTGCACGCGCTGTGTCTCACGCGGCGTCAATATGCCACGATCTTCCGATACGCCTGCCGGAACGTCTCCTGCTGCGGCAGTGTCGCATCCTCGAGCTGCGGCGCGTAGCCGACGAAGGTATCAGTGCTGGCCACCCGCATCACCGGCGCGTCGAGGTGTGCGAAACACTCATCGGCGATGGCCGCGGCGATCTCGGCACCATAGCCCCACGACTGCGAATCTTCGTAGCCCACGATCACGCGATTGGTCTTCCGGATGCTGGCGAAAACCGTCTCCTTGTCCCAGGGCGACAGGGTGCGCAGGTCGATCACCTCGGCGCTCACGCCCTCGTCGGCCATCTGGTTCGCGGCGGCCAGTGCACGCTGCACCGTGGCACCATAGGTGACCACCGTCACGTCGGTGCCCTCGCGGGCGATGCGCGCCTTGCCGAACGGGATCATGAAGTTCGGTCCCGGGTTCATCGCCTTGTTGTAGGTCTGGCGATAGAGATGCTTGTGCTCGAGGAAGAGCACCGGGTCCTCGCAGCGGATGGCGGTGCGCAGCAGGCCGCTGGCATCCAGCGCGTTGCTGGGACACACCACGCGCAGCCCCGGGGTGTGCGTGAACAACGACGCGCCGGTCTGCGAGTGATAGACGCCGCCACGGATGTAGCCGCCGTACGTGGTGCGGATGACCACCGGTGCGGCGAAGGCGTTGTTCGACCGCCAGCGCATCGTCGCCAGCTCGTCGCGGATCTGCATGAACGCCGGCCAGATGTAGTCGAAGAACTGGATCTCGACCACCGGCTTGAAGCCGCGAATGGCCAGCCCGATCGCGCGCCCGATGATGTTGGCCTCGGCCAGCGGCGAGTTGAACACCCGCGCACCGCCGAACTCCTTCTGCAGGCCGTGGGTGACCTTGAACACGCCACCCTTGCCCTTGACCTTGTCCAGCACGTCGGCACGGCTGGCATCGGCCACGTCCTCGCCGAACATCACGATCCGCGGGTCGCGCCGCATCTCGTCCTTCATGCAGGCATTGAGCAGCTCGACCATCGTGGTCTCGCTGCCGCTGAACTGCGGATCGTCCTCGGTGTCGAACTGTTCGCCGGTGGGGTCCACCTCGGGCGAATACACGGCGTAGTACACCGTGCTGGCATCGGGCTGCGCGGCCGCCAGTGCATCGTCGGTGGCCATCAGCAACTCGGCCTCGACGCCATCGGCGATCACCGCCAGCTCCTCCTCGGTGGCGAAGCCCTGCTGTTGCAGCCAGGCCGGAAACGTCCGCAGCGGATCACGTGCCGCATCGGCCTCGCGCTCCTCGGCGGGACGGTACATCGTCTCGTCGTCGGAGAGCGAATGAGAGTACGGCCGGATCACCTTCGCATGCACGAAGGCCGGCCCATGACCCTCGCGCGCATACTGCACCGCGCGCTGCATCACCTCGTAACTGGCGAGCAGGTCGCAGCCATCCACTTCCTGGATGTAGAGGCCCGGGAAGCCCCGCACCAGCCGCGAGATCGAGCCGCCGGCGGTGTTCACCTCGACCGGCACGCTGATGGCGTAGCCGTTGTCCTCGACCAGGTAGACGATCGGCAGCTGCAGGTTGCAGGCGGTGTTGAGCGATTCCCAGAACTCGCCCTGCGACGTGGTGCCGTCGCCGGTGGTCACCAGCGTCACCTCGTCGCCCTCGGTGCCGTCCAGCAGCCGGTTGCGCATGGTGCCTTCGGCGTTGCCCACGGCCTGCAGGAACTGGGTGCCGGTGGGTGACGACGTGGAGACGATGTTGAGCGTGGTGCTGCCCCAGTGACTGGGCATCTGCCGGCCACCGGAGTTGGGATCGCGCGCGGCACCGACGGCCGAGTAGAGCATGTCCACCGCCGTCATGCCGAGCTGCAGGCAGAGGGCGCGGTCGCGGTAGTAGAGGTAGAACCAGTCGTGGCCGGGCCGCAGCACCATGCCGGCGGCGGTCATGATCGCCTCGTGCCCGGCGCCGGAGATCTGGAAGAAGATCTTGTTCTGGCGCTTGAGCTGGACCTCCTTGTCGTCGATGCGGCGCGACAGCAGCATCGTGCGCCAGGCGGCCAGCAGCTGGTCGCGGGAGAGGCCTGCGGTATATGTCTCGGACGTGGCCAGGGAAGTCATCCCATGTCTCGCGCTGAAGGGAAAAACGCCGGCACGGGTCGTGACGCGCGGGCATGTATGGCGAACTGGTCAGGACGGTGTCCGGGTCCTGTCGGCACCTGAGTAAGGTAAGCAGCGCCGGACGTCACATATACGGGCGGCGGCGCGTCGCCCTGGCTGACGCCTGAAGACGACTGTGTGGCGAGCGAAACGGCGCTTACGAAGCGTGGCCGTGGCCGCACGCCCACATCCAGTCCTGCCCACTCACTCCCGATGGAGTCTCCGACGATGCTGACGACGCACATGCGCCGCGACCTGCCCGCACTGGCGCTGGTGATGATTGCATTGCTTCCCGACGGTGCCGCAGCGCAGGGCGGCCTCCTGGGCCGCGTGAAACGGCGGGTCGAGGAAAACGTCGGGCGTCAGGCGGAACGGGCCGTGGACTGCGCCATGGGAGACCAGTCCTGCGTGGACAAGGCCAAGGCCGAGGGCAAGCCGGTGCGCATCGACTCCACGCGCACCGCACCCGCCGTGCGCGGTGATTCCGTCAGTGCTGCCGTCACCACCGGTGGCCGAGGAAACGCCGGCGGCGGGAGCAACGCGGTGTGGGCCAACTACGACTTCGTGCCGGGCGCGAAGACGATCTTCGTCGAGGATTTCAAGGCCGACGAAGTCGGCAACTTCCCCCGTCGATACGAGTTCCAGAGCGGCAACATCGAGTTGGTCACGTTCCGCGAGCGCCCATGGTTGCGCGTCACCACCACGGGCCACTTCGCCATCCCGCTGCCCGCCGTGCTGCCGCGGCGCTACACCATCGAGATGGATTACTGGGGCACCAATGGCGAGTGCTGGATGTACACCGACGGCACCACCAACGGCGGCACGCACTTCACCTTCGGCGCCGATGGTGGCGGTGGCCTCGGGCAAGCCGCTGGTCCCGCCACCACGCCCGGCAACGGCGGGCAGAACCTGACGCACCAACTGCGCATCCTGGTGGATGGCTCGTACGCCAAGGTGTATGTCGATGCCCGGCGCGTGGCCAACGTCCCCAACTATGCCGCGCAGAACGGGAACAAGGTCGGCTTCTACTGTGACGGCGGGATGGCGCTGGGTGGGATTCGCGTCGCCGAGAGCGGCCGGAAGTTGTACGACGCCCTGGCGACGGATGGTCGCGTGGCGACGCAGGGCATCTACTTCGACAGCGGGTCGGATCGCATCCGGCCGGAAAGTGCACCGACGCTGCGCGAGATCGCGGCGATGCTGACCGAACACCCTGACCTGCGCATCGGCATCGAGGGGCACACCGACAACGTCGGTGCAGCGCCGGCCAATCTGGAGTTGTCCAGGCGTCGCGCCGACGCGGTGAAGGCATACCTCGCCGGGACGCTGCAGGCCGATGCCACGCGTCTCGAGGCGAGTGGGCTCGGCAGCACCAAGCCCGCCCAGCCGAACACGACGGCGGAAGGACGGCAGACCAATCGCCGGGTGGAACTGGTGAAGCTGCGGTAACGACTGTCTCTTCAGGGAAACGGATCGTCCGCAGGCGCTCACCGGCCGACAAGCCGGCAGACGGGCGCCATGCACCAGCATCCACGTTTCCACCGGTATTCGCTTCGTGCCATCGACCTGCGTGTTCTGTGACCTGATGAAGGGCGCTGGAGAGGTTTCCATCTGCTACGAGGACGCCGACGCGGTGGCGTTCATGGACATCCAGCCGGTGAATCGCGGCCACGCGCTGGTGGTGCCGCGTGAGCATTTCGCGTCGCTGGAAGACATTCCCGGCCCGCTCGGCAAGCACCTGTTCGACGTCGCGTGGCGCCTCGGTGAAGTGATCCGTGACGTGACGCGGTGTGATGGCATGAACCTGCTGGTGAGCAGTGGCAGCGCCGCAGGGCAGGATGTCTTCCACTACCACGTGCATGTCATTCCCCGCATGCATGGCGATGGGTTCGATGTGCCGCTGCCCTTCGCCGGCGGCACGCCGTCCACCCGGCAGCACCTCGACGCCACGGCGGTGCAGATCCTCACTGCGCTGCACGACCCGATGCGCATTCGCGAGTCGGCAGTACGACACGCGCGGCGCAGCACCGACGGCGAGCACGACGCCTGAGCTGAGCGCCAACGGCGCCGACGTGCACGTTCCGGCCGGCGCCGTGTCGTTGCCCGGCCGGGACTGTGACGCAGGCGATGTCAGCCGGCCCTTGCGAAAGCGGTGACGTTCTTCAATCCTGTTGCTCAGACGCACGTGCACAGGGGGACGTCATCGGCCAACGAGGGCTCTGGATGAATCGTTCGGGACTGCGCTTCGGGGATTGTCTGGCGGAGGCGGCATGACCGCCTTCTGGCACCACCACCACCACCACCTGCGCCGTCCGGTCGGACGCGCCCCGCGATGTGAACGCTTCGAGCGTCGCGACAGCCTGGCTCCTGCGGTGCGGCGCGCACTCAAGACCGCCGCCTACCGCGACTGCGATCATCACTGCGTGTACTGCGGCTGGGTGATGCCCTTCGCCGACGCGACGCTGGACCACGTCCAGCCCATCGCCCGCGGCGGGCGGTCGCAGCCCGGCAACCTCGTCGTGGCGTGCGGGCCCTGCAACCGGCTCAAGGCCGACCTCAATCCTCAGGATTTCTTCGCCCGCTGGCCGAGTGCGGGTGAAAACTTCATGCGCTACGCACGGGCGGTGCATCGCCAGCTGAAGCGGTCGGCGCGACGGGCGGTGAGCCTGGCGTGGGCGGAGGCCGAGGCGGCCTGACCCGTCCGCGTCGCGGTTCGCGACGGCTCTCGCGAGTAGGCCGGCGCGACCGCAGTGTCACACGGTCGTGCGCAAGATCATCGCGCCCGCCGAACGGTGGTGGGCAGTCGATTGAGCTGAGCGGCCAGATCGCGCACCAGGGGGCCGACCTGCAGGTTCGGGCGCCCCCAGGCCATGCCGTCCACCTCGATCACGGCGCCGTTCCGCACCGCGCGCAGGTCGCGCCAGCCCGGTGTGTCACGAAGCCGCGCCAGCTGCGAGGAGCCGTCCTCGCGGCGCCCGGTGATGATCACGTCCGGATCGCGCGCCAGGAATGCTTCCAGCGACAGCGTGGGAAACTCGCCGGGCACGTCGGCGAAGGGGTTGTCGGCGCCGGCCACGCTGATCAGTTCCGCCATGTAGCTGCGTGCGGCGGAGATGATCACCGGTGCCCGGCTGATCACGTACACCGCGGTGGGTCGCGGTCGCGCGCGCGACTGTTGCCGGACTGCGCGCAGGTCGGCCCGCAGCGCTGCCGCTGCGGCCGTCGCACGCGGCGCGATCCCGAGCAACGCGCCGAGATCACGGATCGTCGCGAACAGGGCAGTGGTGTCCTTGGTCTCCAGCAGGTACACCGGTACGCCGGCCGCCCGCATGCGGTTCACGACCGGCACGTTCCGCTGGCCGTTCCAGGCGATGAACAGGTCGGGGCGCGCCGACAGCAGCGTCTCGATGCTGGGATCGATGCCACCGCCCACGTCGATCGCCTTCGCCACTGCGCTGGCGGTGTCGTAGCGCGTGCGGGCGGCGATGCGATCCGCCGCCCCGAGCGACACGATGATGTCGATCGCCGATCCCATCAGCGACGCCACGCGTTTCGCCGGCGCCTTCACCGTGACCGACAGCCCGGCGCCATCGCGCACCGTGACGGCCTGCGCCGCGGCGGGACGGTGCAGCAGCAACAGCGCCGCGACACCGCTCACGGCGACGCGCAGGCCGGCCCGCATCAATAGTCCACCGGTCGCAGGTAGCTCTCGCCGATGGCGGTGGGGCCGATCAGCGCCACGGTCGGCAGGCGCCGCTTCCAGTGCGTGGATTCGAGGCGGCGCCGGACGATCTCGATGTCGCGCGCATCGAACCCGCGCGCCACCAGCTCCTGCGGCGTCCATCCGTTCAGCATCCAGTTCAGCAACTCGTCGGCGCGGGCGTAACTGATCCCGAAATCGCCTTCGTCGGTCTGCCCCTGGATCAGGTCCGCCGATGCGGGCTTGTCGATGATGTCGGCCGGCACGCCAAGATGCCGCGCCAGCGCCCAGACCTGCGACTTGTACAGGTCACCGAGCGGGTTGATGGGCGGGGAATCGTCGGCATGCCAGGTGTAGTACCCGAACAGCCGCTCGGTCTTGTTGCCGGTGCCGAGCGGCACGCCGCGATGTTTTGCGCTGAGGTCGAACAGCGTGATCATGCGCGTGCGTGCCATGACGTTGCCACGGCGCGCCGGGTCGGCGTCGGGCTCGTGTTGCAGGTAGCCGTCCACCGCAGCCGTGATCTCCATCGTCCGGTGCTGGATGCCCAGCGCGTCGATCACCAGCTGCGCGTGCGCGAGGCTGTCGGCACTCGACGATCGGTACGGCATGCGCACCGCCAGCACGTTCTCGGCGCCGAGCGCGCGCGCGGCGAGGTAGGTCGTGACCGCCGAGTCCACGCCGCCCGACAATCCGATCACGGCGGTGGTGAAGCCACGTCGCGCCATCTCGTCGCGGATGAACTGCACCAGCCACTGCTCCACCAGCGGAGCGTTGATCTCCAGCGGCGCCGGGCCACCCGAGACATTCGACGAGCCACCCGCGACAACCGTCGTTGCCGCGGGCACCGCAGCCAGCGCCGCCACCGGCTCGTCGGCTGCATCGTACGACAGCACCGCCGGTCGGCGCTCCATCGCCGCCTCGAGGCTCTGCGTCAGGTGCGGCCAGGCGTGCGACACGTCGCTGAGCAGCGGGGCATCGGCGCGGGCCCGAACCAGGTCGCGCAGGTCGCAGGTGAGCACCGCCATCGCCGGCGTGAACAAGGGCAGCGTGTGGCGCACGTCGCCATGCGGGCCGCAGATGATCGAGCTGCCGCTGAACATCTTGCCACCTTCACTGCCCACCAGGTTGCTGAGCGACACGAACATGCCGTGTTCCTCGGCGATGTCGCGGATCAGCCGTTCCCACCGGTACACGCTGGCCGGGCCGCCGTTGGCATCGGTGCGTGGCCACGGCCCGCGTGCGGGCGCCGCCGACGACACGAACACCACCTCGGCGCCGTCCAGCGCGGCGATGGTGCCGGTGATGGAGTGCCAGGCATCCTCGCAGACCAGCATCGCGGCACGGCCCCAGCGCGTGTCGAACGCACGGATCTCACGACCTGCCTCCACGAAGCGGGCTTCGTCGAACAGGCCGTAGGTGGGGAGGAAATTCTTGCGGTGCACGTGCACGATGACCGGTTCCGCGAGGCCGAGCGTGACGTACATCACGCTGTTGTGCAGCGTATTGCGCCAGCGTTCGTAGAAGCCGATCACGACGTCGAGCACCACGCCCGCGGGCGCGATTCGTGCGAAGTCATGGTGCAGGTCAGCGGCCAGCGTACCGGCGGTGACGGCGAGGTCGCGCACCCCGCCTTCCAGGAAGTAGCCGGTGAGGGCGGTTTCCGGGAAATGCAGCACGTCGGGGCGTGGATCGAGCGCGATCGCCTCGGCCAGCAGGCCGGCGACCTGCGCGCGGTTGGCGGTGTAGTTGGCCTTGGCGGGCCGGAACTGCGCGAGGCCGAGGCGAAGCAGACGAGGCATGCCGGAAAACTAGCCCGTTCACGCCCGTCGACGGGGCGCACGAAGGGCGCTGTCCCATCCCGATAGATTCCATCACGTGGCCCGACACCCCGCTCACCTGATTTTCGCCGCCGGCATGCTGCTGGCAGCGCCGCTCCGCGCCCAAGGCAGCGACCCGGCCGCCATCGTGCCCCTCCCGCAGTCGTCGCTGGTGCTCGCCCGCGACGGGTCGGTGATCGGCGAGTTCGGCAAGCAGGTGCGCACCAGCATCAGCATCGGCTCACTACCGCGCTACGTGGGGCAGGCGTTCGTGGCGGTGGAGGACCAGCGGTTCTACCAGCACGACGGCGTGGACCTGGTCGGCGTGGCGGCGGCGATGAAGGATGCGGTGATGGGCAACGCCCGCGGTGCCAGCACGATCACGCAGCAGCTGGTGGGCAACATGCACCCCACCATCATCGACCGGCGGGATGGCTCGCCGCTGCGCAAGCTGCGCGAGCAGTCCGCAGCGCGCGACATGGAGAAGCGCTACACCAAGGCGCAGATCCTCGAGGCCTACCTGAACACGATCCATTTCGGGCACGGCTGGTACGGCATCGACGCGGCGTCACGGCACTATTTCAGCAAGCCCGCCGCGCGACTGACGCTGGCCGAGGCGGCGACACTGGCCTCGATGCCGAAGGGGCCGGCGCTGTACGATCCGGTGCGGTATCCCGAGCGAGTCCGCCAGCGTCGGAACCTGGTGCTGTCGCTGATGGCGGAGCAGAAGTACATCACCGCCGCCGAGAAGACGCGGGCGCAGGCTGCGTCGCTCGGCACGGTGCGGCAGGCGCTCGATCCGAGCTACAACTACATGGTGAGCGTGGCGCGTGTGCAGGCGGAACGTGGTGGCGTCAACCTGGCCGAAGGTGGTTTCCGCGTCGTGACCACGCTCGACCCGGTGCTGCAGCGTGCGTCGGCCACCGCACTGCGCGAGGTGGTGGGGAGTGCCGAGACGCCGCGTCGCAAGCAGAAGAAGGGTGCGCCCGCCCCGCCCGCCGCCGGTACGCTGCAAGGTGCGCTGGTGATGCTGTCGCCGATGACCGGCGAGGTACTGGCACTGGTCGGCGGCAAGGACTTCGCCGCCTCCTCGTTCGATCGCGTGATCGATGGGCGCAGGCAGCCGGGCTCCAGCTTCAAGCCGTTCGTCTACGGCACCGCGCTGCTGCAGGGCATCGCGGCCAATACCATCGAGCTGGACACGGCGCTCAGCATCCTGTTGCCGACGGGCAAGACGTATTCGCCCGACAACTCGGATGGGAAGTTCCTTGGCTCGCTGACGATGCGCGAGGCACTGGTGCAGTCGCGCAACCCCGTGGCGGTGCAACTCGGCATGCAGGTGACGATCGACAGCATCGCCGCGCTGGCGCATCGCATGGGGCTGGACGCGAACATCCCGCCGTATCCCTCGAGTGCGATCGGCACCGCCAGCGTACGACCGCTCGACATGGCGGCGGCGTACGGCGCGATCGCCAACGGCGGCTCGGCGATCAAGCCGCGCTTCGTGCTGCGGGTCGAGGATCGCACCGGTCGCACGGTGTGGGCGCCGAAGGTGGTGCCACCGCAGTACGCGCTCGACACGCGCGCCGCGTTCGTCTTGCGTGACATGATGCGCGACGTGGTGGATCGCGGCACGGGGACGTCGGTGCGGAAGTACGTCGCAAAGGAGATCCCGGTGGCGGGGAAGACCGGCACCACCAACGGCAGCACCGACGTCTGGTTCGTGGGCATGACACCGGAGCTGGTGGGCGCCGTGTGGGTGGGTTACGACGCGCCGAAGCCGATCGCGGGCGGTCAGGCGGCAGGTGGCACGGTGGCCGCACCGATCTTCGGACGCGCGGTGCAGGCGTACTACGCAGTCAACAAGACCAGCCTGCCCTGGACGCCTCCGCCGGGCGTTGTGTCGATGGAACTGGACCGTGACACCGGGCTGCCAGCCACACCTGAGACGCTGCCGACGAAGCGGTACACGGAGTGGTTCGTGAGCGGTACGGAGCCCGGCGCGATCCCGGTGGATGTCTGGAAGCTGGTGGAACTGGGCGGGATCGGGCGGTAAGGACGACCTTTCGTTACTGCGGCAGTGCGCGACAACAGCTCATCGCAGAACGGAACAGCCGCAGAACTGAACGGCCGCAGAAGGGCTGTCGCGACGTTCGTGATGACGACCGAAAAATCACCGTCGACGGACCTCAACCGTCGCACGTCACGCGCACGCTCTTCTGCGGCTTTGCCGTTCCGCGGCCGTTCCGTTCTGCGATCCGGCCGTTCGACGATGCCACGGTGATGTAAGGATCAACGCCGCGAACTCACGTCCCGCCGTACCACTCGTAGCCGCGATCGCTCCAGTATCCGCCGTTCGCGCGGGGGAGCACCACGATCTTCGTCAGGTACTTGGTGTTCTTGTATCCGAGCTTCACCGGCCCGTGTACACGCGCCGGTGCGCCGTAGGCGGGGCTGAGGCGGCGGCCATCCTTGGCGAGGACCAGCATGGTCTGCGGATGGAGCACGCTCTCCATGTCCCAACTCTCGTGGTAGCCGTCGTCGAAGCTCGCGAAGTCGACGAATGCCGCATCGCCAGTCGGCTGCACCGCGGCCAGCAGCGCGCGCATCGGCACGCCGGTGAAATCGGCGACCGCCGTCCACCCTTCCACGCAGTAGTGCGGCACCCGCTGCGTCACGGTCGGCAGCGCGCGTAGTTCGTCGAAGGTGAAGGTGCGAGGCGTTTTCACCGCGCCGTTCACCTCGAGACGCCAGACCCCCATCGCCGCCTCGTTCCAGACGGGGACCTGCTTGCTGACCCAATAGGTCGGGAATCGCGCGCCGGCAGGCGGCACGCCCCCGGTGCGCGCCAGCGTGCTGCGGCCCAGCAACCAGCGTTCGAACTTCTCGTTCTGTCGGGTCGCGAACGTCAGCAACTGCTCGGCGGACCGCGGACCTGGGCTGTTGCAGGCTGCCAGCACCGTGGCGCCGATGCCGACCGTGGAGAGGCGCAGGAACGCGCGCCGGTCGAGACGGCCGGCGGCACGGGCGCGTTCCACCACCTCGTCTGCCTTTCGCAGGATCTCGCGATGTGTGCTCACGTGTCATCCTCCGTGCGTGCCGGCGCGAGGTTCACGAACGGGCGCGCATTCCGTGCCTCGGGCGACCAGCGATCCTCGTCATAGCCGCCGGTGGTCATCGCGCGCAGTGCGTACGGATCGACGGCGAAGACCATCACCACGTGCACCAGCACCAGCACCGCCAGCAACAGCATGGCGAGGAAATGCCACCAGCGCGCGAGGTGATACCCGCCCATCGCCGCCGCCAGCCATCCGAGTGAGACCGGCTTCCAGATCGCGATGCCGCTGATCACCGACACCACGCCAAGCACGATCATCGAGCTGTAGGCGTACTTCTGCAGCGCGTTGTGCTTGCCCTGCGCAGGATGTCTGGCGCGCAGGCCGAGATAAAATCGCGCCATCTGGATGGCATCGCGAACGGAACCTCGACGCGGTGCGAGCTGGCGCCACTCGCCGCGGAACCAGAGATAGCCGATGTAGAGCAGCCCATTCGCGACCAGCAACCACATCATCGCGAAGTGCCAATGGCGTGCGCCGCCGAGCCAGCCGCCGAAGGTGAGGTTGGCCGGCACCGCCGTGCCTTCCCATGGCCACCACGCAAAGGTCTGGCCCTTCGGCGCGAAGGCGGGGCTGGCGTTGAAGATGCGCAGTCCCGACGCGCCCATGATCACGAGCGCGAACGCGCTCAGCCAATGCGTGACGCGCACGATGGGATGATGCCTGGTGCGACTCGGCGACGTTTTCGCTGCATCGGGGGACGGTTCGTGCATGGGCGCTCCGGTGGCCGGTTCGGCTGCTGTATCCGCCGCCACGCCGAACCGTTCCCGCACCGCTCAACGCGCTGAGCGCGCTACCGGCATTCCGGCAGCGCGCTCAGGCGTGTGAGTGCCGAGACGGAGCGGGCGCATGCACCCGCTGGTCCGTCACGATCCGGCGTCAGACGCCGGCCAGCTCCCGCGCGATCACCTGCTCCACCTCGCTCTGCGGCACGAGGGCCACCTTCAGCACCTCCTCCAGCGTCTGCACCGGGTGGAAGGTGAGCGTCTGGCGCACCTCCTCCGGCACATCCTCCAGGTCCGCCTCATTCGACTTCGGGATGATCACGTGCTTGATGCCGGCACGATGTGCACCGAGCACCTTCTCCTTGATGCCGCCGATCGGCAGTACCCGCCCGCGCAGCGTGATCTCGCCGGTCATCGAGACATCGCGACGCACCGGGCGCCCACTCATCTCACTCACCAGCGCGGTCGCGATCGCGATACCCGCACTCGGACCGTCCTTCGGGATCGCACCGGCCGGCACGTGAATGTGTGCCTCCACCGCCCCCAGCCGGCTGGCGGGAATGCCCAGCGATGCGGCGTTGTTGGTGGCGTAGGTGAACGCGGCGCGCGCGCTCTCCTTCATCACGTCACCGAGCTGACCGGTCAGGATCAGCGACACCGGTCCGCTCACCCCGAGCCCATCGCTGATCGTCTCCACCGCCGCCTCCACCGCACCGCTGCGCGGCGCCGGCCGCGTGCCGGGGCGACGCACCGAGGCCTCCACGAACATGATGTCACCACCCATCGGCGTGTAGTACATCCCGTTCGCGATGCCGACGGCGTCGGTCTCGCTGATCTTCTCGGGATGCACGCGCGGACGGCCCAACAGCTCGCGCACATCGGCACTGTCGATCACCGCCGGCACCTTCGCCGCTTCCTCGCCGCCCGCGGCCAGCTTGCGCGCGACCTTGCGTGCCACCGCGCCGATCTGGCGCTCCAGCTGTCGCACACCGGCTTCGCGGGTGTACTGGCTGACCACGGTCATCACCGCATCGGGCGTCAGCGTGATGCCGGCACTCTTCAGCCCCGACTCGTCGAACTGGCGCGGCACCAGGTACTGCGTGGCGATGCCGGCTTTCTCCTTCTCCGTGTAGCCGCTGAACTCCACCACTTCCATGCGGTCCAGCAGCGGCCCGGGAATGTTCTGGATGAAGTTGGAGGTGGCGATGAACAGCACCTCGCTGAGGTCGAACGGCACGCCGAGATAATGATCCGTGAAGCTGTTGTTCTGTGCCGGGTCGAGCACTTCCAGCAGGGCGCTGGCCGGGTCGCCCTGGAAGCCGGTGCCCAGCTTGTCCACTTCGTCCAGCAGGAACACCGGATTCCGCGTGCCGGCGGCCTTCATGCCGTTCACGATGCGACCGGGCATCGCACCCACGTAGGTGCGACGATGGCCGCGGATGTCGGCCTCGTCACGCACGCCGCCGAGCGCGATGCGCACGTATTCACGCCCCAGCGCACGGGCGATGGACTTCGCGATCGAGGTCTTGCCCACGCCGGGCGGGCCGTTGAACAGCAGGATCGGGCCGCGGGCCATGGCGCGGGCCTTGGCTTCCTTGTTGTCGGTGATCGGTTTGTCGCTCACCGGCACGGCTTCGTCGTCGGCCACCAGCTTGGCCGCCGGCAGCTCGCCGGTCTGGTGCAACTCGGCCTCCAGCTGCTTCGCGCGCAGCTGACGCACGGCGAGGAACTCCAGCACGCGATCCTTCACGTCGCCGAGGCCGTAGTGGTCCTCCTCGAGCACCGTGACGGCGTGGTTCAGGTCCAGCTGGTCGTCGCTGCGCGTGTTCCACGGCAGCTCGGCGATGGATTCGAGATAGGTGCGGATGACCTGCGCCTCCATGCTCTCGCGACCGGCGCGCTCGAGGCGGCTGAGCTCACGCTCCACCTCCTTCTGCGCCTCCTTCGGCAGTTCCAGCTTGGCCAGCTTCTCGCGCAGCGCCTCGACTTCCTTGCTGGAGTCGTCGTCGCCCAGCTCCTTCTGGATCGCCTTCAGCTGCTCGCGCAGGAACATCTCGCGCTGGCGATCACCGAGTTCCTCCTGCACCTGGTTCTTGATGTCTTCCTGGGCCGAGAGCATGCCGATCTGGCGCTGCACGTGGACGAGGACACGACGGATGCGCTCCTCGACGCTGAGCGTCTCGAGCAGGGCCTGCTTCTGTGGCACGTCCACGTCCAGGTAGCCGGCGACGAGGTCGGCGAAGCGCCCCGGTTCGGTCACGCTGTCCAATACCTGGTGCACGGCCTCTTCCGGCAGGCCGCGCTTCTCGCCCAGCTCGGTGGCGCGCTCGCGCGTCTCGCGATGCAGCGCCTCGAAGGCGGGATCCTTGGGATCGATCGGCTCCATGTCCGCGGTCGGGACGACCACCGCCGAGAGGAAGCCGTCGGTCTTGGAGAACTGCAGGGCGGTGGCGCGCACCTCGCCCTGCAACAGCAACTGCACGCCGCCCAGGCCACGCTGGATCTGGCCGATGCGGGCGATCACGCCGGTGGTGTAGAGCACGTCGCCCGACGGTTCGTCGGAATTGTCGCGCTGGGCGACGGCGAAGACGAGGCGGTCGCCCTTGAGCGCTGTCTCGATGGCCCGCAGCGTGCCGGGCCGGCCGGCGGCGATGGGGGCGGTGAGGCCGGGGAAAATCACCTGCCCGCGGAGGGGCAGGACGGGCAGGGTCTGACGTTCAGCCATGACTGGTACTCCTGGCACACGGAGCCGTCTGGCACGGCAGCCCCGGACACGATACGGACACGACCTGCGGAACTCTGCCGGACCGCCGCCCATGCCAGGGCATCCGATCCACGATGAAGCCGGTCGCGTCACCTGCCGGTCATCTGTGCAAGGCGCGGGCGAGGCGCAACCGGCCAAGACGGCACTCCGGCTCAAACTTTTCCGGCCTGACTGGCGTATGGGGTGCCAACGGGTCAGCCTCGGTGGGCTGCCGGGCATGCGTGACGTCACCCTCCAGAGGGCGGGGCGACGTCGTGCTGAGTCTGCTGCCGAGCCCGACCATGACTCCTATGGGTGGGTCCGGGATGCTATCCTACGTCACATCGAATTCCGTCCCTTTTCGCCGGCCCCACGTGCCTGATCCGGTAGATGCCACCGCCGACACCGAACTGTTGGCGCGTGTCGAGCGTGCTCTCTCCCCGCAGTACGAGGTGGAAGGAGAACTCGGCCGCGGCGGCATGGGCATCGTCTATCGTGCGCGCGACACGCGACTGAAGCGAACGGTGGCGGTGAAGCTGCTGCCGCCGGAACTCGCCTATCGCACCGAGATCAAGTCGCGGTTCCTGCGTGAAGCCGAGATGTCGGCCCAGCTCTCGCACCCGAACATCGTGCCGATCTACTCGGTGGATGAGAAGGACGGGCTGGTGTACTTCATCATGGCCTGCATCGATGGCGACAACCTCGCCAAGCGCATGGCCGATCGCGGGCCGCTGCCAGTGGCCGACGTGCGACGCATCCTGCGCGAAGTCTCCGGTGCATTGGCGTTCGCTCATGCGCGCAAGTTCATCCATCGCGACATCAAGCCCGACAACATCCTGATCGACAAGGATGACGGGCGGGCGATCGTCACCGACTTCGGCATCGCACGCGCGGTGCAGGACGGCGCCGAGACGCGGCTCACGGCCACCGGCATCGCGATCGGCACCCCGGCGTACATGAGCCCGGAGCAGTGTGCCGGCGATCGCGAAATCGACGGACGCGCCGACCTCTACGCATTGGGAACACTCGGATACCAGATGTTGGCGGGGCGCCTGCCGTTCGAGGCCAACAGCACGCCGGCGTTGCTGGTGAAGCAGTTGTCGGAGAAGCCGATGGCCATCGTCGAGCGTCGTCCCGACACACCGCCCGACCTGGCCGGCATCATCATGCGCCTGCTGGAGAAGGAACCGTCGGCGCGTTTCGCCAGCGCCGATGAACTCTCGGCGGCGCTGGATGGACGCATCTCGTCGGGATACCAGCCGCCACCGCGCCAGCCGGCGCCGCTGTCCGGCCAGTCGCCGCAGCCGGCGTGGGTCTTCGATGGGTCACGTCCGCCGATGGGACTGGCCTCACGCGCACCGTCGTACGCCGCCGCGACCTCCGATGAGGTGGCGCGCTGGTATACGCCGCAGGTGGTGAAGTTCCGCAAGGGATTGGCGCCGTTCCTCGCCATCGCCGGCGTGTCGGTGCTGTTCAAGTTGTTCGGTGGCCCCGACTTCACCTTCGTGCCGGCGTTCTGGTCGATCGGTATCGCGATGGGGTACGCGCGCCTCTGGCAGGCGGGGTTCGACTGGCGCGACGTGTTCAAGCAGCCGCGCGAAACGCTGCTGGCCGATGTCGTGTCGGAGAAGGCCGACGATTTCGCCGCGCTCTGGGACCCGAACAAGCGCAACACGGTGCGCGAACGTGCGCGCCTGCGCCGCCAATCGGGGTCGGGCGATTCGTTGTTTTCCGACACCGACCGCATGCTCGCCAATGGCGGCTCGTTGCCGGCCGGTGTCACGCCCGGTTCGGCGGCGGCCGAACAGATGCGCTTCGGCACCTGGTACGATGCGGTGCGCGAAGGCGTCAGCGACCGGGCCGAGATCCAGCGCATGTTCGACTCGCTGCCGAAGGCGGAACGTGGCGTGGCCAGTGGCATCGTCGGTAACGCCGACGAGTTGCTGTCGGCGGTGCGGGCGGAGGCGGCGCAGCTGGCGGACCTCGATCGCAATCCGGTGGCGTTGCCGGACCTGGCGCGTTTCGACAGCGAGATCGCGTTGCTCGAGTCGCAGGCCAACCCGCTCGAGGCCGGGAGCGAGGAGCGCGTGCGTCGTCTCGCCAAGCTGCGACGGGAAAAGCGTCAGGCCGAGGCGGAGTCGGATCGCCGGCGGCGTTCCGGTGAGCGGCTCGAGAAGGCGCGGGCTGCGCTGCGCTCGATCCGGGTGGAGTTGCTGAAGCTGCGCACCGGATCGTCGCACGGGGGCTCCACCGCGCATGTCACGCAACTCGCCGAACGTGCGCAGGAACTGGCGCGCGACGTGGATGCGGTGATCGCTGCCGTCGGCAGCGCGAAGTCGCGCGCGTCGTCGGGTACGCGCTGAGCACGGGGCGCACCGCCCCATGACCGCACCGATGCCGACCAGTGGTGATCCGCTGCGCGACCGCCTGGCCGCGGCGCTCGCCCCCGCCTACACGGTGGAGGGAGAGCTCGGGCGCGGTGGCATGAGCGTGGTGTACCGGGCGCGGGACGTGCGACTGCGACGCGACGTCGCGATCAAGCTGCTGCCCCCCGAGCTGGCGTTCGTGGCCAACGTGCGCGAACGCTTCATGCGCGAGGCGCAGACCGCCGCGCAGCTCGCACACCAGAACATCGTGCCGATCTACGGTGTCGAGGAGCGCGACACGCTGGTCTGGATCGTGATGGCACTCATCGAAGGCGAGACGCTCGGCGCTCGGCTGTCACGCGAAGGGAAGCTGGCCGCACCCGAGGCACAGCGCATTCTCGGCAGCGTGGCCGACGCGTTGGCGTACGCCCATGCGCACGGCGTGATCCATCGCGACATCAAGCCGGACAACATCCTGCTGGAGCGCGACACGTTGCGCGTCATGGTGACCGACTTCGGCATCGCGCGCGCGGCCGAAGGCGATGGACGACTGACACTGACCGGCGTGGCGGTGGGCACGCCGACCTACATGTCGCCCGAGCAGGCGATGGGTGAAAGCGAGCTGGATGGCCGGTCCGATCAGTATTCGCTGGGCGTGGTCGGATTCCACATACTGGCGGGCGCGCCGCCGTTCAGTGCCAACAGCACACCGGCGCTGCTGCTGAAACAGGTCAGCGAGGCATTGCCGTCGCTGTCGCTGAAGGCGGCATCGGCGCCGCCGTCACTGGTGAAGGCGATCGAGCGCGCGCTGTCGAAGAAGCCCGACGAGCGCTGGGCCTCGTTGAAGGAATTCAGCCAGGCGGTGCATGCCACCGCGGCGCCTTCACGCGCGGCGACCGGACGTTCACCAGCGATCGGCGTGCCAGCAGTGCAGCTGTCGGCACTGCACACGCGTGATGCAGGGCATCGCGACGCGGGTCGTGGTGCCGCGCTGGCCAATCCGCCGGCGCCACGTCCATTCGGCGCCACGCCGCAGGCGTACTCGCTTCCCGTGCCACCTCGCCCTCCGGTGCCGCTGGCCGGTGCCAACGCGGTGCCGGCGTGGGTGTACGGCGCCAGCGGCAACGCACCGAGCCTGGCGCTGCAGGCCGACCTGTTTCGTGATCGCGCGCGTCGCAATGCCGTGCTGCTGGGCATCTGCGTGGTGCTCAACATCGCGACGGGTGAGGCGCCGTGGTTCGTCATCCCCGCCGCGGTGCTGGGATTGAACTTGTCCGCGAAGTGGCGCCCACTGGGGGATGCGGGGCTTCGATTCATGGACGTCGTGCGCAACCGTCGCGCAGTACAGGACGCAGGATTGGAGGGTGCGGTGCCGGCAACACTGTTCAGCAACAGCCTCGCAGGTCGGGCGCGCCGATTCACGAGGCGCGTGAAGACGGCCGCGATCGCCGCCGGTGTGTCGGCGGTGTCGCTGATCATCGGCGCCGGTACCGGTGTCGAGGAATTGATCGCGCCTTTCGTCGCCGGTGGTGCATTCGCGTTCCTGTCGGCCGTGAGTGCGTGGCGAGCGTATCGCCCGCTTGGCCGACTGGGCTTCAAGTTGCGCGACGTGTTCGGCGGCAGTTGGCGTGACAGCGATGCGGCGCGGACGCCGGGCACCGCCTTCCGACTCCGTGAGGAAGAGGTCTCGCAGCTGGCCGCGCCCGACGTGGTGATGAGCGCGTACGGCGAGCGACTGCGCCTGGCGGTCGACGACCGCACGGCCATTCGACAGCAGCTGACCCGCCTCGGTGGCGAGGAGCGCGCGATCCTGCCCGACGTGCTGCCGACGGTGGAAGGATTGGTGAGCCGGGTGTCGGAGCTGGCGGGCGCACTGCATCAGCTCGACCGCGACATGGGCGTGGTGGCCGACGGTTCCCTGGATGCACGCATCGCCGACTTGCGCGCTCGTCGCGTCAGCGAGGACGACCGGACGCTGGTGCTCCTGCTGCGTCAGCGGCAGTCACTGTCCGAGCTGGAAGGCCGACGGACGGCGCTGCGCTCGCAGCTGGAGAGCGCCTCGATCACGCTGCAGAACCTGCGGCTGGACGTGCTGCGACTGGGGTCGCTGGGGCTTGAGGCGCCGGCGATGCGCGAGGTGGGCCGGGCCACCGAGCAGGCCCGCGCCCTCTCGAAAGATCTTGCCTACCTGCTCGAAGGCGCACGCGAGGCGGACCGGATCTAGTCCGGCGCCGCCAGGGTCAGCGCTCGATCAGCGTCGCGATCAGTTCTGCCACCCGTTCCGGCGACTCTTCCGGCAGGAAATGGCGCGCCGATTCCAGCACGTCGAGCGTCGAGCCGCGAATGGCCTGGTGGAGCCGGCGCGCGCTGCTCAGTGGATGGAAGGGATCGTGCGCACCGTGGATGATCGCGGTCGGTGCCGGCACCGCGCCGAGTCGGGCACCGATCTCCATCGTGTCGGCCGATTGCAGCGCCTCGAGGTGTGCGACGAGCAGGTCGCGACCCACCGGCGTGGCGAAGTTGCGGATGTACTTCTCGATCGATCGGCCTGCCAGTTCCGCGTCCACATAGCCGCGCATCAGATCGGACTTGAGCACGCCGAGTAGCCATGTGGCGGGAAGGTGGCGCGTCAGTGGCAGTGTCGCGCGGGCCATCTTCACTTCGCGCGACGGCCATTCATCGAACGCGACGCTGCTGATCAGGCAGAGGTGCGACACGCGATGCGGTGCACGCACGGCCACGGCCTGCGCGATGCCGCCGCCCACGTCGTGGCCGATGAGGCAGGCGCGGTTGATGCCGAGCAGGTCGAGCAGGACGAGGAGGCGATCGGCGTGCGCCTTGATGTCGAGAGGCAGGTCGCCGGGGGGATCGGAGCGACCGTAGCCGAGGAGGTCGAGTACGACGACCCGCCGCCCCTCGGGGAGGAGCGGCACCAGGTCCTGCCACAGGTGAGACGAGGTGGGGAAGCCGTGGATGAGAACCAGCGGCTCACCGCCGCCGCGTGTGCCGGCGGCGTAGTAATAGAGGCGCGAGCCGCCGACATCGAGGAATTCGCCGCGCACTACGCTCTCGTCCGTCGTTCGATGGTGAAAATCCGCCGTCTCCAAAGCCGAGTTCGGTGCTGCAGGGTGTCGTGGCGCGATGCCGTCGGGCCCGTGGCCGCGGCGCGGCGGGGGCGCGCGCTCAAGGGTACGCCAATGATGTGCTGCAGCCAACTCAGCTTTAATAGTCGCTGTTCGGCCGCGGGTGTGGCCGATCGTGGTTGACGGGCAAGCCGTGGGCCAACCGCGCGAAAAAGTTGGGGATTCCCCATGCCGTGGCGGCGTTCCTGTGCTAGCTTGGAGGTTGTTGTGGCGCAACGTGTTCCGTCCGCATCCATCCTGTGACCGATCTCCCAGATCTCGAAACTGGCCTGCCGGCCACGCCGCTGACGCCGTTGGTCGAGGCGCCTGCCGCCCCGCCGCCACCGCCGCCCAAGCCCGTGCTGCCGGACATGCCTGACTCACCGGTGCGTGTGCCGGTGCGCTGGCTCATGCGCGAAGCGACCGGGGCGGTCCAGTATCGCGCCATCGTGGAGCTGGCCAAGCTGAAACCGGCGGTCGAGGCACAGCCGATCACGCTGCTCCAGGCCAGTGCGCTGAAGTGCGCGGTCACCATGCACCTCGACGGCACCTGGGGAGGACGGTTGTTCCCCAAGGCTGGCGAGGCGCCGCACACGGCCACCTTCTCCGCTTTCCGCCACCTGCTGGAGTGTGGATGGGATCGTGACTCGCCCCCGCTGGCGGTGTCACGTCGCTTCCTGTTCCGGTTGCTGGCGATGGATGAGGAGCCCGGCATGCTGTACGAGCTGGGCGAGGCGGCGGGGAACAGCAAGGAGCACGCGAAGCGGTTGCGGGCGAACGTGCGCGTGGAGGCTGCCGCACTGCTGGCGCAGGCCGGGTACGAGCGTGATCCGCGCGTGCGCGGCGCGGCGATCCGGGCCACCCAGCGGGTGATGGACTACCTCCGCTCGCCGCTGGCCCAGAAGCCGTGGATCCGGGTCGGCAACAAGCAGGTGCTCGATCCGGCCGCGGCACCGCCGACGATGAGCTTCCTGCGGATGGCGGCGTTCATGCCGGAGCTCCGCACGGAGTACCACATGGGCATGGAGCTGCTCGGCAAGCACCTGATGCAGCCGGAGCCGCGCCAGGAGCCGGTGCAGCAGATCGACGGCATGCTGGTGCCGGTGCCGAATGCGGTGCTGGGCGACCGCCTGCCGCATCGCAACGCGCTGGAAGCCGACGTGCCGGCGGCGCTGCACTGGCTCGAGATCATGGTGCGGCTGGGCGTGTTCCGCCGGCACGAGCCGTGGATCAAGATGTTCGAGCGGTTCGTGGAGAGTGCCGATCGGTACGGCGTCTGGCACCCCATGAAGGGCGACGCGATGCCGGCGACGACGGCGGCGGAGTTGATCGGCTGGTTCCCGCTGGAGGATCAGAGCACGGAGGGGGAGCGTCGCTGGAGCGACGTGACGCTGCGTGTCTCGCTGATCGCGAAGCTGATCGGACGTGACCTGAACCTGGTGTAAGCCGGGATGTTGCGCGTGCCGTCATCGCGCCGCGCCGTGCCCCTGGCGCCGGACGCGATGTATCCCGCGCACGACGCGAGTGCGACGGCGCGCTGGGTGACGCTGGCAGATGGGGAGCGGGTGCGGGTGGTGGAGACGGGCGACAAGGATGCACCCCCGGTCGTGCTGCTGCACGGGTGGGGGTGTTCCGCATACGCCTGGCGCTACCTGACCGGACCGCTGGCCGACGCGGGCTGGCGCGCGATCGCGATCGACCTGCGCGGCCACGGGCTGTCGGATCGTCCGTCGGACCCGGCGAAGTACACGCGTGAGGCGATGATCGACCATCTCGCCGCGACGCTCGACGTGCTGGGTGTGGGGCGAGCCCCGTTCGTGGCGCACTCCATGGGTGGCGCGCTGGCGATGGGCCTCGCGTTGCGGACGCCCGATCGCGTGGAGCGACTGGCGCTCTTCGGCCCGGTGGGCTTCGGATTGGTGGACCGTGCGGCGTGGTCGCAGCTGCTGCCGCCGTCGCTCACGGGCGCCCTGTTGCCGAGCCGCATTCCGCGCTGGGCGGTGAAGTTCGCGCTGCAGCATTCGCGTGGCGAACGCGGCATGAGCGATGAGCAGGAAGTGGACGAGTACTGGGCGCCGACGCAGTTCCCCGAGTTCCTGAACGCAATGCGGTTGCTCCTGCACGGTTTCTCGTGGACCCCGTGGACGCCGACGGATCTCGCCTCGGTGTCGCAGCCGTTGTTGCTGATGTTCGGCGACAAGGATCCGGTGGTCCGCCCGCAGCGCGTGGTGCCAACGTTGGCGCGCTGCCTGCCCACCGCCACGCTGCACGTGGCGCATGGGGCGGGGCACGTGGTGCCGGAGGAACGGCCGCAGTGGGCACTGGACCTGTTGCTGCCTTTCCTCGGCGATCCGCATCGCCCCGCCGGCTGACCGTCCGGCGTCGGATTCGGGTGGCGGGTGTCGGGCGGGACCGGGGCGGCATAGGTTTCGTGACGAACGGCCGCTCGCGCCTGGGCGGAATGTTCACCGGCTGCACGCGTCCTCCTGACGCGTCGTCATGCCGGCGTCCCACGCGATGCGCACTCCGTGCACCCGCCGTGGTCGCCTTGACGGTCCGCGACGCTTTCCGTTGCGGCTGTGGGCGGCATCGGTGACGGCACCGGACCCCGGGACCGCTGCAGACCGCACCACAGGGCCGGCGCAAGCCGAACAGGCGACCTGGGCGCAACACACCTTTCCTTGTGAATTCACGCACACGACGCCCGCGCGGCGGCGGTCGCGCTCGCCCTGCCGGCGAGGGACCGACGACCGTCAGCGAGGCGGAACACAACGCAGAGCCCGAGCTCGTCGAGAGCACGCCGGAGAGCATCGCGGCGCAGATCGCGGCCGATGACGCCCGGGTCACGTTCCAGCAGCTGGATCTCGATCCGCGGTTGCTGGCCTCGGTCATCTCGGCCGGCTACGAATATCCGACGCCGATCCAGCGCGAGGCGATTCCGCTGGCGTTGCGCGGCTCCGACATCATCGGCCTGGCGCAGACGGGTACGGGCAAGACGGCTGCCTTCACGCTGCCGCTGATCAGCCGCCTGCTCGACGGGCCGAAGCGCACGCGCGCGCTGGTGCTGACGCCGACGCGCGAGCTGGCGCTGCAGGTCGAGGAAAGTGTGCGCAAGTACGCGCGCGGCACGGGCATCGAGGTGGCGCCGATCTTCGGCGGCGTGCCGTACGAGCCGCAGGAAACGGCGTTGCGTCGCGGGGTGGACATCGTGGTCGCCACGCCGGGTCGCCTGCTGGATCATCTCGAGAAGCAGAACATGGTGCCCGACGACCTCGAGGTGCTGGTGCTCGACGAGGCGGATCGCATGCTGGACATGGGCTTCGCGCCGCAGATCAACCGCGTGGTGGAGCAGATCCCGAAGTACCGTCAGACGCTGCTCTTCAGCGCGACGATGCCGCCGGAGGTGGAAGCGCTGGCGCGCAAGTACCTGCGTCGCCCGATCGTGGTGCAGGTGGGTCGCCGCTCGAGCGCCGCGGTGACGGTCGCACACGCGGTGTATCCAGTGCCGGCCGAGAAGAAGGTGGACCTGCTGGTGCACCTGCTGCAGCAGCCGAAGATGGATTCGGTGCTGGTGTTCACGCGCACCAAGCACGGCGCGGACAAGGTGGTGCGCAACCTCGAGAAGCACTCGATCGCCTCCACCGCGATGCATGCCGACAAGACGCAGGCGCAGCGGATCAAGGCGCTGGAGGGCTTCCGTGACGGCAGCATCCGGGTGCTGGTGGCGACCGACATCGCCCAGCGTGGCCTCGACATCAACGGCATCTCGCACGTCATCAACTACGACGTGCCGCAGCAGGCCGAGGACTACGTGCATCGCATCGGACGCACCGGTCGTGCGGCGGCATCGGGTGATGCGGTGACGTTCATGGCGCCCGACGAAATCGCGATGGTGCGGACGATCGAGCGTGTGATCGGCCAGCAGATCCCGCGCGTCAGTGTGCCGGGCTACGACTTCGGCACGGGCTGACGGCGCCAGTTCGTCGTGCACTGCAACTGCGCTAGTGCAACTGCTCGACTGCAGTTGCTCGACTGCAACTGCTCAGGTGCACGTGCTCAAGTGCAAGTGCTGAAGTGCAACTGCTGAAGTGCAACTGCTGAAGTGCAACTGCTCAAGTGCAACTGCTCAAGTGCAACTGCTTGACACGAAGGCACAAAGACACGAAGGCACAAAGGGTTCAGGTGCGAGCGATTCGATGTGCACTGATGTGAAAGTGGTGTTTGTGATGCTGTATGCTTGAACGGCAAAGGCGTGACGCAAAGGCGCAAGGACGCGAAGGCGCAACGAGTTCAGTTGCGAGCGGGTCGATGTGTGTTGATTGGACGGGTGCCGTGCGCGTGTGCGGTTCGACTCAACGGCAACTGCCTGACGCAAAGGCGCAGGGACGCGAAGGCGCAAAGGGGATGCTGGGGAACCGCTTGCTGATGGTCGATGGCGAGTGCTGTTCCTCAAGCAGTTCCCTTTGCGCCTTTGTGCCTTTGCGCCTTTGCGTCAAGCAGTTGTTGTTGCTGTTGCTGTTGCTGTTGCTGTTGCTGTCGTACTTGCTCGTCCGGTTGAAGTTCGCGGCGTCTGCGGCGCCGTGAACACGCTCAGGCGCGCCGGATGCGGCCGATGCGGGAGATGGCGAGGGCGGTGGAGGCGCGGCCGCGGGTGATGGTGATCGTCGCGGTGGCGGCGCCCCAGCCGATGCCGGTGGGGCCGAAGGCGATGGAGTCGCGGGTGGTGGCGAGCGTGACGCCGTATTCGTCGAGATGCAGCGTGCGCAGGGTGTCGGTGCCGGCGTAGACCGTCAGCGTGTTGGTCCGCGCATCGATGTGCACTGCAGTGCGGCGCGCGGCGACCAGTGCGGCCGAGCGTGCGTCGGCGAGGGCACGGGCCGCGTCCACGGCCGCGAGGCGGACGGTGATCCGATCACGCATGCCCAGCATCGCGGGCAGCGTGATCCCGGCCAGGATGGCGGTGACGGCAAGGACGATCAGCAGTTCAGGAACGGTGAATCCGGTGCGCATGTCGAACTCCGGTGACGAGTGCCCGACGATGCACCCACCGCCTGCGCCGGTCACACCAGAATCACGCCGCGCGCATCATCTCAGCGCATCGTCAGAGCGCGAGTAGTGCCGGGACGTCGTCCATCGACGTCACCACATGCGTCGCGCCGGCAGCGCGCATCGCCTCCGCATCGACCATCGCCGCGTAGCCGATCACGCGCATGCCGGCTGCCCGTGCCGCCTCGATGCCGAGCAATGAGTCCTCGAGCACCAGGCACTCCTCGGCCGGCGCCTGCAGGCGCTCGGCGGCCAGGAGGAAGACGTCGGGGGCCGGTTTGCCGTGCGGCACCTCGGTGGCGCTGGTGATGCGACCCTCGAGGCGGGACAGCAGTCCGGTGATGCCGAGTGTCGTGCGCATCTTGTCATGCGACCCGCTGCTGGCCACCGCGTACGGGATGCCGTGCACGTCGAGGGTGTCGAGGAGCGCCTCGACCCCGGCCACGGCCTCAAGTTCACGCGCGAACACGGCGTACGCGCGCTCGTCGAGCACCTGCAGGAAGTCGTCCGGCGTGGCGCGGCCGAGCTGCTGCTCGATGATCTGCAGGCAGCTCTTCATGGAGCGGCCCATGAAGGTGCGCGTGGTCTCCTCGGCGGAGTACGGCAGGCCCAGCTCGTTGAGCATGCCGGAGAACACCACGTTCATCAGCCGCTCGCTGTCCACCAGCACGCCATCGCAATCGAAGATCACCGCCGCCGGACGGTCCATCACTTCATCGTGCCCATCGTCGGCACGCCGTTGAGCAGGGCGTCGATGGCCAGCGCGCTGAGCGCCTTCACGCCGGTGGGCAGCGCCGCCTCGTCCACGTCGTACATCGGCGAATGATTGGCGGGAGTGTTGAACGGGTCGCGATCCCGCGGCGTGACGCCGAGGAAGAAGAAGAGGCCCGGCACCTTGTTCAGGAACAGTGAAAAATCCTCGGCCGGCATCGAGGGCGCGCTCTCGAGGACGTTGGCGGTGCCGAGGGCGTTGCGGAGCACGGTGGAGCCGCGCGCGAACCAGGCCGGCGGATTGGACGTGCTCGGGTAGCCGAAGGTGATCGTCACCTCGGCCGTCGCACCACCTGCGGTGGCGTACTGCTCGGCGATCGCCTTGATCTGTGCTGCGGCCACCTGTCGCGCCTTCTCGTTGAAGGTGCGGAAGGTGCCGATCATCACCGCGCTGTCGGGGATGATGTTCTCGCGCACGCCACCATGGAACGCGCCGACGGTGACCACCGCCGGCCCGGCGGTGAGGTCGATGCTGCGGCTGACGATCGTCTGCAGTCCGCCCACGATCTGGGCGCCGATGACGATCGGGTCCACGCTGCGCCAGGGCTGCGCACCGTGCGCCTGCTTGCCGCGCACCACCACGCGCCAGTTGTCGCCGCTGGCCATCAAGCCGCCGCTGCGAGTCGAGACGCTCCCGGTGGGACCCGGCCAGGTGTGCAGGCCGTAGACCGCCTCCACGCGCGGATCGTCGAGCGCGCCGGCGGCGATCATCGCCTTCGCCCCGCCGTCGGGCGCCGCTTCCTCGGCGGCCTGAAAGAGGAAGGTGACGGAGCCGGGCAGCGTCGCCTTCATGCCCGCCAGCACCTCGGCCACGCCCATCAGGACGGCGGTGTGTGCGTCATGCCCGCAGGCGTGCATCACGCCGACCGTCTGTCCGTTGAACTGCGTCGTGACCTTCGACGCGAACGGGAGGCCGGTCTGCTCGGTGACCGGCAGGGCATCCATGTCGGCACGCAGTGCAACGGCCGGGCCCGGCTTGCCGCCCCGGAGAATTCCGACCACGCCGAAGGTGCCGCCGACGTTCGTCTTCACCTCGAGACCGAGTGCACGCAGGTGCGCGGCGACCACGCCCGCCGTCCGTTCCTCGGAGTAACTCAGTTCGGGGTGCTGGTGCAGGTCGCGTCGCCAGCTCACGACCTTCGGCGACACCTTCGCGATGCGGGCGTCGAGGTCACGGGTGACGCCGGCAGGAAGTGCGGGCGTGACGGGAGCCTGGGCCGGCAGGGTCGCGGCCAGAAGGCTGAGGCAGGCAAGAGAGCGCAGTCGCATGGAAAAAATCTATCGTCACCCGTGGGAACATGGCCCGGGCCGGTTACTTTCCTTGGCTGACTCACACCCCAACACCCACGTCATGCGTATTGCCCTCTCAACCGGTGGCGGAGACGCGCCGGGCCTGAACGCCGTCATTCGCGCGGCCGTCCTCTCCGCCCTCGATCGCGGCTGGGAAGTCCTCGGCATCAAGCGTGGTTACTACGGGCTGCTCGGCGAGGATGACGTCGTGCCGATGACCCGCGACATGGTGGCCGGCATCGGGCATCTCGGCGGGACGATCCTGCGCACCACCAACCGCGGCAATCCGTTCTCATACCCGGTGCCGAACGGCGATGGCACCTATCGCGAGATCGACCGCTCGGATGAAGTGGTGGCGAACTCCCGCGCGCTCGGCATCGATGCGATCATCACCATCGGCGGGGATGGCTCGCTCTCGATCGCGCAGCGGCTGGTGGAGAAGGGGATGAAGATGGTCGCGGTTCCCAAGACCATCGACAATGACGTCAGCGGCACGATCACGACGTTCGGCTTCGACACCGCGGTGACGACGGCCATCGAGGCGATCGACAAGCTGCACACGACCGCCGAGAGCCACGATCGTGTGATGGTGCTGGAAGTGATGGGTCGCGACGCCGGCTTCATCGCGCTGCACGCCGGCCTCTCGGCCAGCGCCGACGTGGTGCTGATTCCAGAGATCCCGTTCGACGTCGAGACGGTGGTGAAGAAGATCCGCTCGCGCGACCTGGCGGGCCGACGCTTCTCGATCGTGGTGGTGGCGGAGGGCGCGGTGCCGATCGGTGGCGAGGAGTCGATCCTCGGTCCGTCGATGCCCGGGCAGGCGAAGCGCGTCGGCGGCCTGGCTGGTCCGCTCGCGCGCACGCTGCAGGAGAAGACGGGCAAGGAGGCGCGCTCGATGGTGCTCGGTCACCTGCAGCGCGGTGGCCAGCCCACCGGGTACGATCGCCTGCTGGCGACGCGCTTCGGTGGCGAGGCGGTGCGGGCGGTGGCGGAAGGCAAGTGGGGCCACATGGTGGCGCTGCACTCGCCGAACATCGTCACGATTCCGATCGTCGAGGCGCTGCGCGAGGTGAAGCGCGTGGACCCCAATCACGACATCGTGCGCACCGCGCGCGCGACCGGCATTTCCTTCGGCGACTGAGGAACTTCCGCATCACTCGGTGCGCGTGACTTCTCCAGTGAGACAGCTGTCCACTGGAGGGGACGCGCGGACCGAATCCGGGCTTCGTCCTTCGCGCGTAAGTGTTTGTACGTGAGGCGCTTACCGTTTTGCGAGGATCTGGCACCCGCCCTGCTAGTGTGGGGTAGGAGCGTCACGCGCGGAGCGGCGCGACAACCGGTGGAAGGAGTGGATGTGGTGCTGAGCGTCTGGCGGACAGGAGTGAGCGGACTGTGTCTGGCGGGGACGGCCGCGATGGGCGCGGCGCAGTCGCCGTCGTCGCGGGCACCCGTCATTCCGCCGGCGTACGTGCCGCCGTCGGGGATGTGCCGAGTGTGGCTGCAGGACGTGCCGCCGGTGCAGCAACCAGCGCCCACCGATTGTCGCTCGGCGTTGCGTACCAAGCCGGTCGGCGCCTCGGTGATCTACGGCCCGGAGCCGCGTCGCAGTGGGTTCACGCCCAACGACTGGTCGCGTCCCTCGGTGCGACCGGCGCGCGACGACGACCGGACGCGCACGCCGTTCCGCAGCGGCAGCGAAGTGTGTGTGGATTCCAATCGCGATGGGATCTGCGACGAAGCCCAGGGCGGCGAGGCCTGCGTCGACGGCCGCGACCTGCGCTGCGAGGAGACGGCGCCGGCGATGCCGTCGATGCGGAGCGCCGTGCTCTGGACCGAAGGCCAGCGTCCCGCCGACCTGCAGCGCTGGTTCGGCGGGATGAACGTGGCGGCGCGATTTGCACTGCCGCCGCGTGGCAGTGCGCCTGACCGCGTGCAGTGGCTCGACATGGATGGCCACGTGGTCCAGATCTGGACCGATCGCAACGGTGACGGTCGCGCCGATCGTGTCGAACTGTTCAATCACGACGGGTCACGGATCCGCGTCATCGGGCAGTGACTGGACTGCGGTCCAATCGTACTAATACGGACGGCGCGCGGGATTGACACGATTTTCAGGCGCGCTAAGTATCAGAGACAATCGAACGCCGTGGTCATTTGCCGCCTCTTGCCGCCACGTAAAAGAATGAGCTAAAACGCGAATGCCCGGCGGCTTCAGTGCGCCGGGCTTTGTCGTATGTGGACGGCATTACCGTGAGCTGGGAGTGCACCATGGCCCGTCTGCCGATCGCCGTCTACCACGAACATCCCGACTGGTTTCGCCCGCTGTTCCGTGAGCTCGAGCGGCGTGGCATCGCCTACGAGCGGCTGGATGCGGCGGCGCACCTGTTCGATCCAGCCGAAACCACGGCGCCGTGGTCGCTGGTGTTCAATCGCGCCAGCCCGTCGGCATACCTGCGCAATCACGCACAGACGACCTTCCACACGCTGCACTGGCTGCGGCACCTGGAGAGCATCGGCGTGCCGGTGGTGAATGGCGCTGACGCGTACGGCTACGAGTTGTCGAAGGCGACGCAACTCGACCTGCTGCGCGAACTCGGGCTGCCGTTTCCGCGTGCGCGCGTGATCAATCATCCGTCGCGTGCCGTGGAAGCGGCGCAGGGCTTTCGCTTTCCGGTGCTGGTGAAGGCGAACATCGGCGGCAGTGGCGCCGGCATCGTGCGCTACGCGTCGGTCGAGGCGCTGGCGGATGCGGTGGCGGCCGGCACGGTGGACCTCGGCGTGGACAGCACGGCGCTGGTGCAGGAGTCGGCGCCGCTGCGCGACGGGCACATCACCCGCGTCGAGACGCTGGGTGGGAAGTACCTGTATGCGATCAACGTGTACCCGCCGCAGGATTCGTTCGACCTCTGCCCGGCTGACGCCTGCCAGACGACCACCGGCGTGGACCTGGTGCGCGGCGCCTGCGCGATCGATGCACCGAAGTCGGGGATGCGGGTGGAGGCGGCCGAACCGCCGGCGCACATCATCCAGCAGGTGGAGCAGATCTCGCGCGCGGCGAACATCGACGTCGGCGGCATCGAGTACCTGGTCGATGATCGCGACGGGCAGCACTACTTCTACGACATCAACGCACTGTCGAACTTCGTCGCCGACGCGCCGAACGTGATCGGCTTCGACCCGTTCGTGAAGCTGGTGGACTATCTCGAGGCGCGGGTGGACGGTGCGCCGTCGCTGGTGACCACATGAGGTACGGCTACTGGTTGCCGGTGTTCGGCGGATGGCTGCGCAACGTGCCCGACGAGGGCATGGATGCAACCTGGCCGTACGTGCAGCGCCTCGCGCGGCGCAGCGAGGAGATCGGCTTCGACCTGACGCTGATCGCGGAGCTGTTCCTCAACGACATCAAGGGTGTGGCGGCGCCGGCGCTGGATGCCTGGTCCACGGCGGCGGCATTGGCGGCGGTGACCACGCGCCTCGAGCTGATGGTGGCGGTGCGTCCGACGTTCCACCACCCGGCCACGCTGGCCAAGCAGGCGGCGAACATCGATCACATCTCGAACGGGCGGCTGTCGCTGAACGTGGTGTCGAGCTGGTGGAAGGATGAGGCCCGTCGATACGGCGGCACCTTCGACCAGCACGACGATCGCTACGCACGCACCGCCGAGTGGCTCGACGTGCTGAAGGGGGCGTGGACGGAGAAGTCGATCAGCTATCACGGTCGCTACTACGACGTGGATGAACTGATCGTGGAGCCGAAGCCGGTGTCGAGCTGGTCACGTCCACACCCGGTGCTGTACGCCGGTGGCGAGTCGGAAGCGGGGAAGTCGTTGATCGCCTCGCAGTGCGATGCGTACGTGATGCACGGTGACCCGGTGGAGCGTGTGGCGCCGAAGGTGGCCGACATGCGTGCCCGTCGTGAGGCGGCCGGTGGACGTGCGATGCAGTTCGGCATGGCGGCCTACGCCATCGTGCGCGACACGGAGGCCGAGGCGCAGCGGGAGCTGGAGCGCATCACCAACGTGCAGCCCGGCTCACCGGGCTATCACAACTACCAGGACTGGATCGGCAACACGCAGCTGGAGCAGCAGGTGTCGCTGCACGACTACTCGGTCAGCAATCGCGGGCTGCGCGCAGGGCTGGTCGGGACGCCGGAACAGGTGGCGGATCGCATCCGCGCACTGGAGGCGGCAGGCGTGGGATTGCTGCTGCTGCAATGCAGTCCGCAGCTGGAAGAGATGGAGCGATTCGCCGAGCAGGTGATGCCGCTGGTGGGGCAGCCGGTGGTGGCCGGCCGCTGACCGCGCCGGGTGTGAGGCGATGGCGCGCACGCGCGCCGTCGGCCCCGCGCGCCGGATAGAATTGGGCATGACATCTCCGGTCGTGCCCAGCGCCGCCCACCGCCTCCGCTCGATCCTTGGCGGGTCGGTGGGCAACCTCGTCGAGTGGTACGACTGGTACGCGTACTCGGCGTTCTCGCTCTACTTCGCAAAATCGTTCTTCCCGCCGGCCGACCAGACGGTGCAGCTGCTGAATGCGGCGGCGGTGTTCGCGGTCGGCTTCCTCATGCGCCCCCTCGGCGGATGGCTGATGGGACGCTACGCCGACCGGCATGGGCGTCGCACCGCACTCACCGCCTCGGTGCTGCTGATGTGCGCCGGCTCGCTGCTGATCGCGATCACGCCGTCGTACGCCAGCATCGGCATCGCGGCACCGGCGCTGCTGATTTTCGCCCGCATGATGCAGGGCGTGAGCGTGGGCGGAGAGTACGGAGCCAGCGCCACCTACCTGAGCGAGATGGCGGGCCACCGCGACCGCGGCTTCTGGTCCAGTTTCCAGTACGTGACACTGATCATGGGCCAGTTGCTGGCGCTGGGTGTGCTGCTGGTGCTGCAGCGGACGATGAGCGTGGCGGCGCTGGAAGCGTGGGGCTGGCGGATCCCGTTCGTGATCGGTGCCGCCTGCGCACTGGTGGCGGTGGTGTTGCGACGCGGCATCGCCGAGACGGCGGCGTTCACCAAGACCCTCTCACCCGGCGAAACGCGCGCGTCGGCATTGGCCGGCCTGCTGGCGCATCCGCGCTCGGTGGCGACGGTGTTCGGGCTCACCGCCGGAGGCACCGTCGCCTTCTACACCTTCACCACCTACGCCCAGAAATTCCTCGTCAACACCGCCGGATTCACCAAGGCCGATGCGACGCTCGTCTCGGCGGCGTCGCTGGCGATCTTCATGTGTGTGCAGCCTTTGGTGGGCGCGATCTCCGATCGAATTGGACGGCGCCCGGTGCTGATGGCGTTCGGTGTGGTGGGCACACTCGGCACGCTGCCGCTGCTCACCGCCCTTTCCACCGCGGGCTCGATCACCACCGCGCTGCTGCTGCTCACGCTCGCCCTGCTGGTCGTCAGCGGCTACACCGCCATCAACGCGGTGGTGAAGGCGGAGCTGTTTCCCACCAACGTGCGTGCGCTGGGCGTCGCGTTTCCGTACGCGATCGCGGTCTCGATCTTCGGCGGCACGGCGGAGTACCTGGCGCTCTGGTTCAAGAACATGGGTCACGAGTCGTGGTTCTACTGGTACGTGACCACCTGCATCGCGGCCAGCCTGGTGGTCTACGCCACGATGCCCGAGACGCGCCACAGCAAGGTCATGGAAGACTGACCGGCGCCCCGCGTCCGCGTCCGACGGCATGCCGGGGCCGCAGGCCACTCCGACCGACTCGCAGCTGTCAATTGAGAATCCAGAATCGCTGCTCCCGGCCGTTAACAATCCGGAAGCCAGCTCGTCTGTAGGCGTGTTCACCCCATCGCCACTTTCCACCACATGGAAGACGGCTGGGGAATCGCACGACAGACCTCAATTCACAGGAATTCCATGCGTACTGCGATGATGCACCGCGCCCTGATGCTTCTTGGCGTCGCCGGACTGGCCGCCTGCAGTGACAGCACCGGTGGCAGCGCCACCGGCACCGTGTCCGTTCGCCTCACCGATGCGCCGATCGACAACGTGCAGTCGGCGACGGTCTGGATCTCGAAGGTGTACCTCGTCGGTGCGGCGGATGACGAGAACAGCCGCGTGACCATCTCGGAGGACAAGGTCGAGTACAACCTCCTCTCGCTGCAGAACGGCGTGACGGCATCGCTCGGCTCGGCCGAGATCCCCGTCGGCAGCTACGCACAGCTGCGACTGGTGGTGGATTCGGCGAAGATCGTGCTCAAGGCGCCGCTGACCTTCGCGGACGGTAGTTCGTCTCGCACGCTGTTCGTGCCGAGTGGGTCACAGAGCGGCTTGAAGGTGAACTTCGCGGTGCCGGTGCAGGTGACGCCGGGCCAGACGGTGCTGGTGGCGGACTTCGACGTGTCGCGCAGCTTCGTGTTCACCGGCCCGTCCGGCGCACCGACTGGCGCGCAGTTCAAGCCGGTGATCCACGCCACGGTGCAGAACGTGGCCGCATCGATCGCCGGAACGGTCACGCCCGCGTCGGAGAAGGCCGGCCTGGCTGCGGTGAGCGTGGTGTCGGGTGACACCGTGGCCACCGCGCTGGCGGATCCGGCAACGGGCGCCTACAAGCTCTGGTACCTGCCACCCGGCACCTACAACGTGCTCGCCAAGGGCACCGTGGAAGGCTCGGTATTCACGGCGACGAAGGCGAACGTGGTGGTGGGACCGTCGCAGGACCTGACGGGTGTGAACCTGCCGTAAGCGATACGCGCATGCGGCGCGTGTCCAGGACCGACACGCGCCGCATGCGTGGCAGCGACAAGGAAACGCGGGCCGACCTGGATGATCCGGGTCGGCCCGCGTTTCGTCATGGATCACCTGCACATCGCTCGTGCAACCATCGCGAGAGACGCCTCTGCGTCACCCGCGCCGTATCAATAGTTCGTGAACAGCAACCGGTTCGGCGACTTGCGGCCGGCGCTGGTCACGACACCGGCGGTGGCGTTGCTCACCAGCGCATCACGAACCGCGGACGGCGCCGTATTGCCGTTGGCGTGCAGGTACAGCGCGACCACTCCCGCCACGTGCGGCGACGCCATCGAGGTGCCGCTGATCGTGGCGGTGGCGCTGTTGCTGCCGATCCATGCGCTCTGGATGCTGGAACCGGGCGCGAAGATGTCGAGGCAGTTGCCGTAGTTCGAGTAGCTGGCGCGGGCGTCGGTCGACGTGGTGGCGCCGACGGTGATCGCCGATGCCGTGCGCGCCGGTGAGAACTGGCACGCATCGCGGTTGCTGTTGCCGGCCGCGACGGCGAACGTCACGCCGCTGCTGATCGCGCTCGCCACCGCATTGTCGAGCGCCGAGGAGGCGCCGCCACCGAGCGACATGTTGGCCACCGCCGGTCGCGCCAACTGTGCGCGCACCCAGTCCACGCCCGCGATCACACCGGCGTTGCTGCCGCTGCCACTGCAGTTCAGCACGCGTACGGCCTTCAGCTGCACGGCCTTGGCGACGCCGTACGCGGTGCCGCCGACGGTGCCTGCCACGTGTGTGCCGTGCCCGTGACAATCGGTGGCGCTGCCACCAAGCGTCACCGCATCGTAGCCGGTCGTGGCGCGGCCGCCGAAGTCGCTGTGTGTGAGGTTGATGCCGGTATCGATGATGTACGCCGTCACGCCTGAACCGGTGGCGGTGTAGGTGAAGTCCATGCCACTCACGCGCGTCCGTTCATCGATGCGGTCGAGGCCCCAGGGCGCGTTGTTCTGCGTCGCGTCCGCGTGCACCAACTGATCCTGCTCCACGTACGCCACCTCGGGATCGCGGGCCATGGCGCGTGCGTCGTCCTCGCTCATCGCGGCGGAGAATCCACGCAACGCGGCGCCGTAGACGAATCCGACCTTGGCCGCGCGTCGGGCAGCGATGCGTTCGGCCACGGCGCGCAACGCGTCATTGCTGCGTCCACGGGCGGCCGCGACCTCGGGAGCGTCATCGCGCAGCACGACGATGTACTGCCCCGGAATCGGTTCGGCGCCGTCGCCGGTGGCGAGGCGGAGCGACGTCGCCTCGGGGGCGGACACGGCCGGCGCATCGGGGGCGCAGGCCGCGAGCACGGGAAGGGTGAGCAGGGCGATCCAGCGACGTTCCATGGGAGTGCTCCGGCGGGAGTCAACGGACGTGCAGGGAGTCTGGTCTGGCGCCAACGATGCCGAGCGGCGACCGCGCTGGCCAGTGCCGCGCCGCGATCAGGTGCGCCCGAATGGCCCGCAAGAGCCATTCCCCAGCCGGGGTCGCTGGTGACGTCGCGCCGGGTCGGCTCCTCAGGGCGAGGGGTACATTGGGCCATGCGTGAAATTCGCGACCGGTACCTCCCGCCCGACCCCGACGCCTTCCGGGCCGCCCGCCCCGCCCGTGGCCGCGTCATCATCATCGCCCCCACCCGGGCTGCCTGCGAGACCATCGAGCTCGCGTTCACGCTCAACCTCCAGACCTATCTGGAGGTGAACCACGGCGCGCGGCTGCGCGAACTGGCGGCGAGCGGGCACGGCTTCGGCATCGTGGCCGGCACCGGCACCGGCAAGACCCTCGCGGTCCGTCCGATCGCGGAGACGATCCTCGGCGAGCCGCTCCGCGTCGGGGTGATCAACCGCGAACGCGAGGCGACGCCAGAGACGCCGCAGTGGAACGTGATCATCGTCACCACCGGCATCGCTCGCCGGTGGTTCCAGGACGGTGACATCGACGAACACGACACGGTGGTGGTGGACGAGATCCACCAGACGTCGGCCGAGCTCGAACTCTGCCTCGCGCTCGGCAAGCGGGCGCGGTGCCGCTTCATCTGGCTCTCGGCCACCGTCGATCCGTCGTTCTACTCGCAGTACCTCGAGAGCGGCGCCGTGCTGGAGGTGTACAGCTTCGACGAGGCGAAGAAGGCCAAGGTGGAAGTGCTGTCACGCAGCCCGGCCGACTTCCTCGACGACAAGTTCCTGAAGAAGGTGATCGCCGAGCGGCGGGGCGTCGCGATGTTCCTGCCGACGCGTGCGGGCACCGAAGATGCCGCGCGCCACGTGCAGGAGAGTTATCCGAAGATCCACGCGCAGCATTATCACGGCGGTGAGCCGATCCGCGTGATCCGTCAGTACCTCGACGAGGGTGGCGTGGCAAAGCCGTTCTTCCTCTCGATGACGGCTGCCGGCCAGAGTGCGATCACGGTGCAGGGACTCGACACCGTGATCATCGACGACACGCGCTTCACCAACATGGTGGACAAGGGGCGCAACGTGCTGACGCGCGTGCACCTCGGTGCCAACGAATTGTTGCAGATGGCGGGACGCGTGCACGGTCGCGTGGCCGGTGGGCGGGTGTTCATCCTGTCCGACCGACGCATCCCGTTCGAGTCGCTGAAGCCGGAGTTGCCGGAGTTCCAGCTCGCCGGCGACAGCGAGCGCGTGGCGCTGACCTGCGCCGCGATCGGCGTGCGTGCCGACGATCTCGAGTTGCCGGTGCCGCTCGACAAGATCGCGTACCGGCGCGCCGTCGCCTTGCTGGAATCGCGCAACATCGTCGCCAACGGCCGCCTCACCGACTACGGCCGGCAGGTGGAGAAGATGCCGGTGGAACGGCCATGGGCCGAGCTGCTGGTGAACAGCGACGACGACCTGGTGCCGTTCGTGGCGGTGATGAGTGGCGTGGAAAGCCTGCATCGCATGACGCGCGAGGATCGCAACCTGGACAGCATGCTGATTCCGGGCAGCGACCACCTCACGGCCTACAACGTGTACGCCGAGGCGTTCACGAAGTACGGCTACGTGGGCAGCGTGTTCGGGTTGCCGCGGCAGCTCTTCCACGACGAGATCGCCGAGTGGGCCGAGGTGAAGGGCGTGCTGGTGAAGTCGCTGGAGGATGCGGCGCTGGCGATGGCGAGTGTGTATCGCGCCCTCAACGCGCCGCTCCCCACCGCGTTGCCGAAGGCGAGCGAAGCGACGCGTGCCCGCTTCAGCGACCTGGTGGCGCAGGTGATGCCGTTCGACCTCGTGATCGACGAGCAGACGGCGTGGGGTGAGTCGGCACGCGTCGGCAAGACGAGCGTGTGCGGCAGCTGGGGCGCGGTGGCGGGGACGTTGCGCTTCTTCGCCGATCGCATGGGCATCCCGCGCGCCTCGATCGAGGGGACGCAGCTCACGCCGGCGCTGATCCGGAAGTACGCCACCTACGGCGAGAGCTCGCTGGCGTACGATCCGAATCGCAAGCAGGGCGCGCTGGTCCGAACGCGCCGCGTCACATACGGCGGCTTCGAACTCGAACGCGAGACGGAGATCATCACCGACTTCGCGGACGAACACGCGAGTGCGGCGCGCGACGTCCTGGCGGAGGCGTTCGCGACCGAGCGGATGCGACATCCGGCGGTGGATCGCAACCGCCCGATGATCGCCGAGGCGCGCGAGGTGTGGCGTCGCAGTGGTGGCGTGACGCGACGCGTCTCGCAGGCCGACGTGGCGGCGTGGTATCGCGAGCGACTCGACACGGTGGAGTCGGTGCCGGACCTCAAGCACCAGCAGCTGCGCATGTCATGGGACGACTGGATCACGCCCGAGGAGCGCGCACGCTACGACGACCTGCCGCACCAGGTGACGGTGCGTGACCGCCAGGTGCCGATCGAATACGACGTGGAGGAGCGCGACGACGGCTCGCACTACGGCGTGGCGCGGCTGCGCCTGCCGGAGAAGCTGGCGCGCACGGTGGTGGCGGAGGAGCTGCCGCCGTTCGATCGACCGTACCGATTCGTGGTGGCGCGCGGGCAGCGTGGCTCGGCACGCGGTCGCACGCTGGACGAGCTGCAGGAGGCGCTCGATGCGCCGTGGATGCCCGACGAACTGGCGTCGATCGGCGACCAGTACGGATCGCGCAGGGGTGGCCGTGAGCGTTCGCGCGAGGAGTACCAGCGCGGCAAGGAACGGCGCTCGGTGATTCCGCCGAAGAAGCGCGGTCGCAAGGGACGCTGAGGCGCCTTCGAGAGCCTTGCGCTGGCGGTCCTGTCGTAGGACCGCTCAGTACTAGCGCGCGTCCAGAAAACGATCAAATCTCATCACTCGACGGTCCGATTCGTAGTGCTAACCATATGTAATTCAATGCGTTAAGGAAATTTCTGCGGCGACCTTGCGGTTAGGACCAACCAGTCCTACTTTCCCCTCCGTGAATACCCGCCGCGCCCAGATCCTCGATGCAGCCGCCGTCCTCATCGGACGGCAGGGCTACTCCGCGACATCCATCGATGACGTGATCCGCGAGTCACGGCTGAGTGGCAAGAGCCACTTCTACCACTACTTCCGCAGCAAGGAAGAACTGGGGTTCGAGGTGCTCGACCGGCAGTTCGAGCGTTTCGCCGAGCGTGGCCTGGCGATCCTGCGCGAGCCGATGATCGACCCGCTCGAGCGCCTCCACCTGTTCATCGATTCACTGGTGGCGGCGCATGCCGAGCGTGGCTGCCATGGCGGGTCGCCGTTCGGCACGCTGGCGGCCGAGATGGCTGACGCACACGAAGGATTCCGGGTGCGCATCGCGCAGGTATTCGTGCGCTGGGCCAGCCAGATCCAGTCGCTGCTGTGGGAAGCGCGCCCGCAGCTGCAGGACGACGTGGATGCGGTGCGGCTGTCGCGCTTCATCATCGCGGCGCTGGAAGGTGGGCTGATGATGTCGCGCGTGAAGCGTGACATCGCCGTCATGGAGGGGATCGCGTTCGACCTCAAGCGATTCATCGCGTCACATGTCCGTGAGCCGGCGCGCGAGTGGTCGCGTGCGGCGGCACCGCCTGCATCCAAGTCTGGAGCGCTGGCGAATGCATGACACCACTGGCAGGTCCCGCGGCGCGGCACGTGCCAACTCAGGCATCACGACGAGATCCACTCTGGAGCATACAATGGCTGCCACGCAGCGACAGGATCGGACGGACAGGGTGACGGGCGCGGCGCCGCTCGAGGGCCGCGCGCGCTTCGAGGCCGAGGCACTGGTGCACCTCGATGCGATGTACAGCTTCGCGCTGAAGTTGTCACGGTCGCGTGACGACGCCGAGGACCTGGTCTCGGATACCATCCTGCGCGCCTTCGAGCGCTGGGAGCAGTACCGGCTCGGCACCAACATCCGCGCCTGGCTGTTCACGATCCTGTATCACGTGTTCGTGAGCCGGAAGCGCCGCATCGATGCGCGTGAAGTGCTGGCGACCGACGAGTCGGACGGCTGGGGCGCATTCGAGCCGGTGGGCGAGGCGAATCCCGAGGCGCGGTTCTACGAGACGTTCCTGGATGCCGAGATCACTTCCGCGATCGACAACCTGCCGGACGAGTACCGCGCCGCAGTGGTACTGAGCGACATCCATGAACTGCGGTACGCCGAGATCGCGCACATCCTCGGCGTGCCGGAAGGCACCGTCAAGAGTCGCTTGTTCCGCGGCCGCCGCATCCTGCAGAAGAAGCTGGTCGGCTACGCGATGGACATGGGCTACATCAAGTCGGTGCCGGAAGCGGCGTAAGTCGTTCGCCGTCGATCACCATGCGGCGTGACGAAAACGGGAGGGCCTGCATTCAGCGTGCAGGTCCTCCCGTTTCATTTTCTCAGAGCCATCCCCGCGACGTTCGCGTCGGGTCAGCGCGGGGAACGTAGCAAGAGTCGTGGCTTGCTGTTTACGACGCCGTGAACGGGCGAAACGTCGTCACGGTCGGTGCGGGTCGCATCGGCTCGCGGGCGCGATGGCGCGCCGCCTTGGCGCGGTTACCGCAGGTGGCCATGTCACACCAGCGGCGACGACCGTTCTTGGTGCTGTCGAGGAAGACGCGGCGGCAGCGTGGATCGCTGCAGCAGCGCACGCGGCCCAGTTCACCGGCGATCAGCGAGTCGGCGCCATCGTCCACGATCGGCATCATCAGTGCGGCGAAGGCATCACCACCGGCCACGAAGTTCCGGGTGTAGACGCCGTCGCTCGAGATCTCCAGGCGCCGCGTGCCGGCGCTGCGACCGAGCACCCGATTGATCTCGGCCACCGCCTCGGTGCGGGCATCGGTGGAGACGGCGCCGTGCTCCGCCAGCGCCCGCAGCGCGCTCCGCACCCGTCGCGCATCGAGCAGGGCCGCGGTGGCACCGGCCGGCTGCTGCTCCGCCCGCCGCATGATCGCCACCCGCCGGTCATGGTCGATCACGCCGACCGCGGCCAGCCATTCCAGCATCGTGCCGAAGTCGCGCAGCGCATCGCGGCGCACACCGAGCTCGATGTCGTCGGTGTTGACGAAGTCGAGCCAGAGACGATCGCCGACGAAGACGAAGGTGCGGCGATCGGAGGGAGTGACGACGAGAGCGGACACGAAGGCCTTCACAGAAGGAGGTAATTCGACGTTACCCCCGGAATGCCTCGGCGCAAGCAATCCAGGGCCGGACGCGACCATGTGACCCATCCCACGCCCGTCTACTTTCCGGCCATGACAGCCTCGACGCTCCTGCCGTGGGTGCACCGTGTGGTGGTCGGTTCCGGCAATCCGGTGAAGGTCAGCGCAGTACGTGCGGTGCTGGAGCGCTGCACCAGCGCGGTGGTCGTGCACGGCATGGCGGTGCCATCCGGAGTGCCGGACCAGCCGTGGGGCGATGCGGAGACGCGGGACGGTGCGCTGACCCGGGCGCGGGCAGCGCTGCATGCCGATCCCGCCGCCGACCTGGCCGTGGGACTGGAAGGCGGTGCGGTGCGCGAGGCGGACGGTTCCGTCCGCACCTGCGCCTGGGCCGCGATCGTCGACCGGCACGGTGTGTCGAGCACCGGCGGTTCGCTGGCCATGCCGCTCCCCCCTCGCGTGGTGGCGCTGCTGGATGCCGGCATGGAGCTGGGGCACGCCATGGACGAGGTGGCGCAGGCGACCAACATCAAGCAGGGGCGCGGTGCCGTGGGGGTGCTCACCGGCGGCCTGCTGACGCGACAGCAGGCCTACGAGCCGCTGGTCACCTACGCGCTCGCCCGGTGGATCGGCGCCGCACTCTGGGAGCCCGATCCGGTGGGGGACTAGATTCCGCACATGGCATCGACCGACGAAGAGACGTATTACCGCAAGGGCTTCGGCCTCAAGGCCGACGTGCAGGACGTGCTGGCGGACGACTACACCGGCCGCCTCGTGGACCTGCTGCGGGCGAGCGAATACACGCTCACGTCGGGCGACGTGACGGTGCGCCTGGCGAAGGAATTCGGCTTCTGCTACGGCGTCGAGCGCGCGGTGGAGTACGCCTACCAGACGCGTCGCAAGTTCCCGGACCGGCGCGTGTTCCTGGCTGGCGAGATCATCCACAACCCGCACGTGAACCACAAGCTGCGGGAGATGGACATCACTTTCCTGCAGGCCAAGGGCACCGGCTTCGATTACGGCATCGTGCAGCCGGACGACGTGGTGATCCTGCCGGCCTTCGGCGTCACGATCCAGGATTTCGAGACGCTGCGTGAGTTGGGTTGCATCATGGTGGACACCACCTGCGGCTCGGTGCTCAACGTCTGGAAGCGGGTGGAGAAGTACGCGCGCGATGGTTTCACCTCGCTGATCCACGGCAAGCACTATCACGAGGAGACGCGTGCGACGGCGTCGCAAGTGCAGAAGTATCCGGATGGGCGGTACCTGGTGGTGCGTGACATGGCCGAGGCCCGCCTGGTCTGCGACTACATCGAAGGGAAATGGGATCGCGCGTCGTTCCTGGCCAAGTTCGCGGCCGATCGGGCATCGCCCGGTTTCGATCCCGACCTGCACCTGACACGCATCGGTGTGGCGAACCAGACGACGATGCTGGCGCGTGAATCGCTGGCGATCGGCGAAGAGGTGGGCCAGGCGATGGCACGTGCCCACGGCGCCGAGTACCGCGAATCTCACTTCCGCACCTTCGACACCATCTGCTCCGCCACGCAGGATCGACAGGATGCGGTGGACGAACTGCTGCAGGAACCACTCGACGTGATGCTGGTGGTCGGTGGCTACAACTCCAGCAACACGCTGTCGCTGGCGGCGATCTGCGCCGACAAGGTGCCGACGTACCACGTGGAGGATGCCGAGGGCATCGATCCAACGACCGGCGTCGTGCGCTATCGACCGATCGGCCTGCACATGCAGGAAGAGACGCGCGCCGGCTGGATGCCGGCCTCGGGTCCCGTACGCATCGGCATCACCGCTGGCGCCAGCACGCCGAACAACAAGATCGGCGAGGCGGTGTCACGGATCTTCCAGACGCGCGGCATCGACCCGGCGCTGATCGGGTGAGCGGGACCGGATTGCGTGCCTTCACCCGCTACATCGCGCTGGGTGACGGCCTCTCGGCCGACCTGACGCCGGCGCTCGACCTGAAGGTGGCGGACATCAGCGTGGCGCTCGAACGGGACGCACGCAGCGGCGACGTACCACCGGTGGGTGCCGCGTCGCTGCTGTTCGAGAACGACGGTGAACGGTGGCCCGACTTCATCGGTGACGACTTGCGCACGCTCACCGGCTGCAGCGAGATCGTGCGGCTGGCGGCCGATGGCGCGAGCCTCGGCGACATCTTCGACGAGCAGGTGCTGGAGCTCGAGCCGAACGATGCCCCGACGTTGATCACGATGACGGCTGGCGCCATCGACCTGCTCAGCGCCGTCGCCACCAAGCCGGCACCGGCGCGCATGGAAGCGATCGTGCGCGATGCCGTGACGGGCGTGATGGCGCTGGCGGAGACGCTGCACGGCAAGTTTTCCGACCTGACGCTGGTGTTGTCCACGCTGCCGGATCCGACCGACGGGCTGGGCGTCTTCCCCGACGAGCGTGACGGTGTGGCGGTGCCGGCGACGGCGCTGCTGCAATTCAACTCGCAATTGCGGCAGCGCGGCAATGCATTGCCCGGCACGCTGGTGGCCGAAGCGCACGCTGCCTTTTTCGGGCACGGGCTGACGGCGCCGGAAGCCGAGCGCTGGTTCTGGCGCCGCAGTCCGCACGAACCCAGCGCACTGGGCGCGTCAGGGCTGCGCGCCTGCTGGCTGCAAACGTTGCAGGGTCAAGCGTAACGTCGCTGCGGCCGTGCCCGGTGGGCGAGTCGGTCAGGAACATTTGCCTGTACCCGGAGCTTACTGGCGTGCGCCGGTCCCGCGGATAGCGTGACCAGCGTACGGTTGCTCACCGGTGAGCAGCGTCCAGCACCGCGGACGTGGGCGGTGCGACAGTCACGCAGATGGAGCAGAGCATGTCGGCAACGCTCGAGCAGGACGGCATCGCGACCGTCCCCAGCGCAGCACATCGGATGCGGATGACCATCCCGATCCGGTCGCGGTACGAGAACTGGATCAACGGTGCGTATTCGGCACCGGCGAAGGGGCAGTATTTCAGCAACCCCAGCCCGGTCACCGGACAGCACCTGTGCGACGTCGCACGCGGCACGGCGGACGACATCGAACGTGCGCTGGATGCGGCGCACGCCGCCTTCAAGACGTGGGGGAAGACAGCCGCTGCCGAGCGCGCCAACATCCTCAACAAGATCGCCGATCGCGTGGAAGCGAACCTCGAGGCGCTGGCCGTGATCGAGACCATCGACAACGGCAAGCCGATCCGCGAGACGATGGCCGCCGACCTGCCGCTGGTGATCGATCACTTCCGCTACTTCGCGGGCGTGATCCGGGCGCAGGAAGGCAGCCTGTCGCAGCTCGACGACGACACGGTGGCCTACCACTTCAACGAGCCGCTCGGCGTGGTGGGACAGATCATCCCGTGGAACTTCCCGTTGCTGATGGCGACGTGGAAGCTGGCGCCGGCGCTGGCGGCGGGAAACTGCGTGGTGCTGAAGCCCGCCGAGCAGACGCCGGTGAGCATCATGGCGTTCATGGAGCTGGTCGCCGACCTGCTGCCGCCGGGTGTGGTGAACATCGTGCAGGGCTTCGGCATCGAGGCCGGCAAGCCGCTCGCGAGCAGCAACCGCATCGCCAAGATCGCGTTCACCGGTGAGACGACGACCGGTCGCCTGATCATGCAGTACGCGTCGGAGAACCTGATCCCGGTGACGCTGGAGCTCGGCGGCAAGAGCCCGAACATCTTCTTCGCCGACGTGATGGACGCCGACGATGATTTCTTCGACAAGGCGCTCGAGGGCTTCGGGATGTTCGCGCTCAACCAGGGTGAGGTCTGCACCTGTCCGTCGCGCGCGCTGGTGCAGGAGTCGATCTACGATGCCTTCATGGAGCGTGCGACGGCGCGCGTGGCGGCGTTCAAGCTCGGCCATCCGCTCGACACCGCGACGCAGGTCGGTGCCCAGGCCTCGAACGACCAGCTGGAGAAGATCCTCAGCTACTTCGACATCGGCCGCGCGGAAGGTGCCACGGTGCGCATCGGCGGCGAGCGCTTCATGCAGGAGGGTGAACTGAAGGACGGCTACTACGTGAAGCCGACCATCTTCGAGGGGAAGAACAGCATGCGTGTCTTCCAGGAGGAGATCTTCGGCCCGGTGGTGTCGGTGACGAAGTTCAAGGACGAGGCGGACGCGCTGCACATCGCCAACGACACGCTGTACGGCCTTGGCGCCGGTGTCTGGACGCGCAACATCAACACCGCGTATCGCTTCGGCCGCAGCATCCAGGCGGGTCGCGTCTGGACGAACTGCTACCACGCCTACCCGGCGCATGCGGCGTTCGGCGGCTACAAGCAGAGCGGCATCGGGCGTGAGAATCACCTCAAGATGCTGAACCACTACCAGCAGACGAAGAACATGCTGGTGAGCTACAGCCCGAAGGCGCTCGGGTTCTTCTGAGCGCCATCGGACGAGCAACTGCTTGACGCAAGGACGCGAAGGCGCGGAGTCGCAAGGAACAGCAAAGTGGCAGGGGGTGGCGGCGCATTACGTACGCGCGATGCTGGCATCGGAGTGTCCGGTCACGCATCTCACTCTTGAAGCATTTCTCCTTGCGGCTTTGCGCCTTCGCGGCTTTGCGTCAGGTTGTTGCAGTTTGCACATGCTTGAACGGAACCCATCGTCTTCCAAGGTGGCATGATGGCAGAGCGGGTGGACAACACGCCGGAAGCGGCGGCGATGATCGACAAGCTGGTGGCGCAGCATGGACCGGTGCTGTTTCACCAGTCCGGCGGCTGCTGCGACGGCAGTGCGCCGATGTGCTATCAGCGCGGGGAGTTCAAGATCGGGGCGCGCGACGTGCTGCTGGGCGTGATCCATGGCGACACGCCGGTGTACATCGGTGCCGCGCAGTTCGAGTACTGGCAGCACACCCGCCTCACCATCGACGTGGTGCCGGGGCGCGGAGCGGGATTTTCGCTGGAGGCACCGGAAGGGGTGCGTTTCCTGACGCGGTCGCGGCTGTTCACCGACGAGGAATCGGTGGAGATGCTGCTCGCCGGACCGCCACTGCGTGGTCCGGAGGCGGCGGGGCTGGTCTGAGCTCGTCAGGGCGCGGTGCGCTGCGTTCGCTCCGGTCGCGCCCGGTTTGGGTGGAGCGGGGGGACGGGCTGATGTAGGCTTGGGGCTTCGTGTCGCCACTCCATCCCTGCCGATCGCCGTGAATTCTGCACCGTTCCACGTTCCGACCCACGCCGTGCGCCGATGCGCCGCGCTCGCGTTGCTGCTGCTGCCGGCCCTGAGCCAGGCTCAGCGCACCACGCCGAAGAAGCCGGCCACGCGGACGTCGAGCGCCGCCGGCACACAGGACACCACACCGAAACGCGTGCGCCCGCCCGCCCGGCCGCCAGTGATGCGCGGTCGCACCGCCTCCGACAGTTCGGCGATCGCCTCACTCGATCGCGATTCGGTGGGCGACACGCGCTGGCCCGTGCAGACGCCACCCTACGCGGCCGGAGCCTTGCTGCCGGGACATCGCATCGTGGCGTTCTACGGCAATCCGCTCTCACGACGCATGGGGATCCTCGGTGAACTCGACCCGGAGCCGATGCTGGCGCGGCTGGAACGCGAAGTGGCCGCGTGGCGCGCCGCCGATCCTTCCACGCCGGTGCTGCCGGCCTTGCACCTCATCGCGACGGTGGCGCAGGGATCGGCCGGTCGCGACGGCAAGTGGCGCGCGCGCATGAGTGACTCGCTGATCGCGAAGGTGATTCGCTGGGCCGAGTCGCGGAATGCGATCGTGTTCCTCGACATCCAGGTGGCGAAGAGCACCATCCAGGCCGAGCTGCCGCCGCTGATGAAGTGGCTGGAGCGGCCGAACGTGCATCTCGGCATCGACCCGGAGTTCTCGATGAAGGATGGCTCGAATCCGGGCCGTCGCGTGGGCACCTACGATGCGCGCGACATCAACTGGGTGCAGGACCAGATGTCGGAACTGATCAAGCGCCGCAACCTGCCGCCGAAGATCCTGGTGGTGCATCGCTACACCCGCCCGATGGTCACCAACTACCGCAACATCCGCTTCGATCCGCACGTGCAGGTGGTGATGCACATGGATGGCTGGGGCACGCCGCCGGTGAAGATCTCGAGCTTTCGCGCGTACATCCAGTCGGAGCCGGTGCAGTTCGCGGGGTTCAAGCTGTTCTACAAGAATGACGTGCGCGGCCGATCGAAGATGATGCTGCCGGGTGAAGTGCTGCGACTCTGGCCGAAGCCGTTGTACATCCAGTACCAGTGAGAGCGAAAGCGCCACGCGCTCGGTGACGGTGCAAGCGCAGAACGTGCAGAACGTGCAGAACGGGGACAGTGCAGAACGCAGAACGGGGACAGTGCACGAAATGCGCGAGCGCATTTCGTGCACTGTCCCCGTTCTCGTTGTGCTCAGAAAGCGTCAGGGAATGACGGCCGTGGTGTTGATCCGCGACAGGGCATCGAGGCGCTTGGTGATGGCCGCCAACTCGGCCTTCAGCGTCACCAGCCGCTGCGAGGCGTCGCGCGGAATCCGCTGGTCGGAGCCGAGCGTCATGTTGTACAGATACTCGAGCTGTGCCACCAGCTTCGGCGCCTGGTAGCGTCCCTCGGCGGTCTCCAACGCGCGCACGATGTCCTCCGATTCACGCAGCATCGGGGCGCCGCGTGACTGCATCTGCGTGCGCACTTCACGCGCACGGGCGGCCACCTTGCGTGCATCCTCGATCGCGGCACGCACGGCGAGTTCATGCCGTTCCTGTGCCACCAGGATCGGGTCGGTGATGCCATCCACGCGCACACGCGGGTCGGCCTGCACCACCAGTGGCTGCGTGAGCGTGTCGCCATCGACGATCAGGCGCACCGCATATCGCCCCGGTGCGACCATCGGTCCGCGACCACCGGGCGTGGCGGCGTGCATCAGGTCCCACGTGAAGCGATTGCCACCGACGTTGTCGGTGATGGCGGTGCCGGCGGTCGTGCGGCCGCGCGGGGCACGCATCGCCTGCTCGGTGGTGGTGCGCGTCGTCGCACCGGCGGTGGTGAAGCTGCGCACCATCGCACCGGCGGCCGAGCGGATCTCGATCACCGGCGCACTGGTCGGCGTGCTGCCGAGCCAGTAGTTGATCGTCGCGCCCGCGGCGGGGTATTCCGGCGTGCTGCTGGAAGCCGGCGATCCCGCGTGACGCCAGCGGATCGCGGCGCGCGGTGCATGCAGCACCGCCTTCTTCGCCACGTTCGCATCGGCGTACTGCACCAGCGGCGTCAGGTCGTCGAGAATCCAGAAGCCGCGACCCATCGTCGACAACACCAGGTCACGACGCTGCAGCTTGATGTCGGTGATCGGTGTCACCGGCAGGTTGAGCTGCATCTGCGACCACGACGCGCCGTCGTTGTTGCTGACGTAGAAACCGAACTCGGTGCCGAGGTAGAGCAGTCCCTGGCGATCCGGATCCTCGCGCAGCACGCGCGTCGGCGTGTCGTCGGGCACGCCATTGGTGCCGGTGGTGAGCCGCGTCCAGGTGCGGCCGTAGTCGGTGGTGCGATAGGCGTACGGCTTGAAGTCGCCGAGCAGGTAACGATAGACGGCGACATAGGCGGTGCCTTTCCGGTGCCGCGACACGTCGATCTGCTGCACGCGGCCGCCCGGCGGAAGGTCGGGCGGGGTCACCTTCGTCCAACTCGCACCGTTGTTGCGCGTCACATGGATCGGGCCGTCGTTGGCGCCGGTCCAGATGACACCCGGCTCGATCGGCGACTCGCGGATGGCGTAGAGCGTGGAGTAGAACTCCTCACCGGTCACGTCACGCGTGATCGGGCCACCGCTCACGCCCTGCGTCTGCGGCGTGTTGGCGGTGAGGTCGGGTGACATGCGCTCCCAGGTGACCCCGTCATCACGTGAGCGATGCAGGAACTGCGAGCCGAAATACACCGTGCCGCGCGTGTGCGGCGAGACGTCCATCGGCGACACGCGCTGGAAGCGATAGATCAGGTCCTTGGGGTCGTTGCCGTACAGCGACTGCGCACCGACCCACGAATTCTGCTCCTGTCCGGTCACCATGTGGAGGCGCGAGAACTGTCCCTTGCAGGCGCCGTAGACGACGTCCTTGTTCCACGGGCTGGGGACGATCGGTCCGGTCTCGCAGCCCGGGCCCTGCATCCAGTACTGTGCCGGCAGGTCGGGCCGGCTGCTGAAGAGCGGCAGCGACGGCACGATCACGGTGGTGTTGTCCTGCTGCGCACCGTAGACGCGGTACGGATAGTTGTCATCGAGGAACACCTGGTAAAGTTCCGAGGTGCTCTGGTTGTACTGCGTGCTCCAGGTGCGCGCGCCATCGATGGAGACGTTGGCGCCGCCGTCGTTCGACTGGACGAGGATGTTCGGGTCGGTGGGATTGAACCAGATGTCGTGGTTGTCCCCGTGCGGCGTGCTGACGGCGGCGAACGTCTTGGCGCCGTCGGTGCTCTTCCACATCGTCTCGTTCTGGACCCACACGTTGTCGGCGTTGGTCGGGTCGACGTCGATGTTGGTGTAGTAGAACGGGCGCAGCAGCAGTGCGTTCATGTCGGTGGTGCGCGTCCAGCTGTCGCCGGCATCGTCGGAGACGTACACGCCCGCCTTCGGTCGCTCGGCCTCCATCAGGACGTAGACGCGGCGTGGTGCGGCAGCGGAGACGGCCAGGTTCGACTTGCCGATGATGCCGGTGGGCAAACCGCCGGCGAGCTTGGTCCAGGTGGTGCCGCCGTCGGTGGAGCGATAGATGCCGCCGTCATCCTTGCTGCCGGACACGATAGACCAGGGCCGCCGCACGCCGTACCAGGCCGCCGCGTAGAGCGTGTTCGGATCGTCGGGCTTGGCGACGATGTCGGTGATGCCCGTGGAGTCGTTCACGAACAACATCTTCTCCCACGTCTCGCCACCGTTGATGGTGCGATACACGCCGCGATCCTTGGTGGCCGCGAACGGCAGGCCCTGCGCCGCCACCAGTGCGATGTCGGGATTGGTCGGGTTGATGACGATCGCCGCGATCTGGCCCACGTCGCGCAGGCCGCGGAACGTCCACGACTTGCCGGCGTCGTTGGAGCGGTAGATGCCCCGGCCGACGATGACGTTCGAGCGGATGCCGTCGGAGCCGGTGCCGACCCAGACCACGTCGGGATTCGACGGCGCGACACGGATCGCGCCGATCGATCCGGTGGAGAACGCGCCATCCGACACGTTGCTCCAGTTCTGTCCCGCGTCCACCGTCTTCCAGACACCACCGCCGGTGGCGCCGAAGTAGAACTCGTGCTTGCGCTGCGGCACGCCGGCCACCGTGGTCGCGCGGCCGCCGCGGAACGGGCCGATGTTGCGGAAGCGGAGCGCCTGCGCGGCTCGGCCATCGAGGCCGCCGAGCGCCGGCTGGGCGAACAGGGGCTGGAGCGCGAGGATGCCGAGGGTGGCGACGCGCAGGGCGGTGCGGACGGGTCGATGCATGGCGGAGGGCGCTGGAGGGACGAGTGACCGAAATAGTCTACGCAGCCGCGCCGCGAAGCGCTCCGTGCAGGAGCGGGCCGGTCGCGGGGTGCGCCGCGGTGCTAGAGCTGGCCCGTGGAGCCCCAGCTGGTGAGCGACTCGCGGTACGCCGGATCCTGGTAGCGATCGAGGCGGAAGGCCGAGTGGTACGTGGGTAACGTGCCGCCGGTGAGCTGCAGCGCGATCAATTCCCCGGCGGCCGGCGCGGCCATCAGGCCATAGCCCGAGAGGGCGGCGTTGATCCACGCGCCCTCGACCGGCGTCGGCCCGATCAGCGGCCGGTTCTCCTCGGTCTTCGTGTAGTAGCCACCGTCGACGTGGACCGGCGGCAGGCGATCGAGATACCGCTCCAGTCCCGGTGCGAGGCGCACCATGCCGCGCATCACGACCTCCGGATAGAACGGATCGTCGGGCAACGGCAGTTCGGGGAGATCGAAGCGGTGCGCGTTGTGATAGTCCCACAGCATCAGCACCGTCTGGTTACCGCGGTACCCTTCGGGGCGCAGGTGAATGCCGGCCGGCAGCGGCTCGGTGAGCCAGCGCGTGGTGTCGTCAGCGGCCAGGTCGGCGCGTTCGTCGTCGGACCACGGCAACTGCTGCGCATCGTCGAGGATCACCAACCCGGTGTTGCGATCCACCACGCCGAGTGTGTCCTCGAACGCGACCTTGAGGTGCATCTCCGAGAAGAGCGGGACATCGACACCGGTGAGGGCGGCCAGCTGCCTCGCGAACGGGCCGGCGCAGTTCACCAGCACGGGCGTGGCGATCGTCACGTCGGAGCGGTCAGCGGTGGCCACACGCACCGAGCGCACGCGCCCGCCGGTGACATCCACACCCGTCACACGACCGGAGAACACTTCCACGCCCAGCGCCTTCGCCTCCTCGAGCAAGTACATGCCGAGCTGCTGTCCGCTCATCCAGCCACACCGCCGTGCGTGGAGCACGGCGATCACGTCCGGGGCGAGGAACGGGAAGTGGGCGTGGATCGCGTCCGGGTCGAGGAACAGATCGGCACCGGTCGGATGATCGCGATAGCCGGTGTGCCGACTGGGCTGGTACGCCTCGGCCTCCGCCATGGTGCGGTAGATCCGCAGGTCACCGGCGCCCTGTCGACTGGCCAGCATCGCATCGTCCATGAACTGCGCCGCCTTCGCCGCATCGGCGGTGGCGTACAGGTAGCCACGACGGTTGAGGAGGAAGCGATCGTCGCTGGCGTCGGCCCATGACTCCAGCAGGTCGATGCTGCGGTTCATGAACCGCACCATGGCATCGTCGGGACCGGGCCACCAGTTGCGATAGGCTTCGGTGGACTTGTCGCTGGTGAGCGTCAGCGGCGGCAGGTCGTCGACGATGGTGATGCCGCGCACACCGCGCTGCGCGAGCGCGTGTGCGGTGGCGATCCCCGCGATGCCCGCGCCACAGATGACGATCTCGCTGGTCCTGGTCATGCGCGGAAGGATAGCGACCGCGACCAGCGCCATCCGCTCAGCGCCGGAGGTAGAGCACCGTCATCAGCAGCGCCACCAGCATCGCCACGCCGGCGATCGTCCACGGCACCCAGAACGGTGCGCTGGCCATCGTGTCCACCACCGGACCGCGACCGGAGATGCGCGTGGTGCCTGTCTCGCCCAGCATCTGCACCACGTCGTCACCGGTGGCCGGCCGATCTGCGGGTCGCTTCTCAAGCATGCGCATCACGGTGGCTTCGAGTCGCTTCGGCACGTCGGGACGCCGCGCCGCGATCGGTTCCGGCTTCCGCGTGGCATGCGCCTCGATCACGACTTCCGGAGACCGGCTGGCGAAGGGCGGGTGGCCGGTGATCATCTCGTACGCCACCACGCCCAGCGCGTAGAGGTCGGCACGATGATCGAGCGACGGGTCGCCGGCAGCCTGCTCCGGTGCCACGTACATCGGCGTGCCCAACGACATGCCGCTCTGCGTGATCCGCAACTGGTCGCTGTCGCTGTTGGTGGCCTTCATCAGCGCCTTGCCGATGCCGAAGTCGAGCACCACCGCCTGGCCATGGAAGAACATCACGTTCTCCGGCTTGATGTCGCGGTGCACCACACCCTCCTCGTGCGCATACGCCAGCGCACGCGCCACCGCCTCGAGGACAGTGGTGACGTCGCTGATCGGCATCGGTCGCTCGCGGGTCATGCGCTCGCGCAGCGACTCCCCATCCACGAACGGCATCGTGTAGTACAGGTGGGTGCCGGCGAGGCCCGACGAAAGCAGCGGCACGATGTGCGGATGCTGCAGGCGGGCGGCGAGGCCGATCTCACGACGGAATCGCTCGGCGGACAACGAGGCGGTCAGGTCGGGCGCCAGCACCTTGATCACGACCCGTCGCTTGAGCGCCTTCTCGAACGCCACGAACACGCGCGACATGCCACCGCGCGGCAGCTCCCGCTCGATGACGAACAGGTCATCGAGCGCCGACTGCACCTCGCCCTGCAGGGAATCGTGTTGCATGCCCGGAGCCTGTGGGAGTCTGTGGGAAGCTACCCCCGCGCCCGGAGTCCGGTATCAGCAGCTGGCGACCCGATGCCAGCCACCATCCGTCACCGGCCCTGCGGTCTATCGCCGCGCCGGTGCGCGGGTTGTTTATTCCTCACGATGCCCCGTCCCGACGACCTCTCGCGAACCCCACCGCCTTGACCGCTCGCGTACGACGTGCGTCGGTGTACCGCGCCTGCATTCGCAGTATCTGGATTCGGTTGCTGCTGATCACGGTGCTGACGTCGGCACCCATCCACGCCCAGGGCGCAGCCGTCGGCGACGCCGAGGCCCGTCCGGTCACGGCGTGGTTCCTCGCCCCGATGGTCCAAGTGACGGGCGTGATCGCGCTGCTGGCACTCGGCATCGCCATCGTGCGCGGCCAGTTGCGGGCGGTCGAGGATCGGGCGGCCGAGCTGGAACGCCTCGTGGCCGAGCGCACCGCGGCACTGCGTGAACGTGAACGGATGCTGGCGGCGCAGGCCGAGGAGTTGAAGGCACTGGACCGGGCGCGGTCGCGCTTCTTCGCCAATGTGTCACACGAGCTGCGTACGCCGCTCACGCTGACCATCGGACCGATCGAGGATGCGCGCAACGTGGTCACCGGTGATGCACGGCTGGAGCGCTGGCTCGACACGGCGCTGCGCAACTCGCGGCGCCTGCTGCGGCTGGTGAACCAGATCCTCGACGTCGCGAAGCTCGAAGCTGGCGAGATGCGCCTCGAGCCACGACCGCTGGACCTGAGTGCCTTCCTGCGTGGACTGCTGGGCGCGTTCCAGCCGGTGGCCGAGCGCAAGGGCATCGCCCTGCAGTTGCAGGCGCCGGAAGAGTACCGCGCCATGCTGGATGCCGACGCGATCGAGAAGATCGTCACCAACCTGCTCTCGAACGCGGTCAAGTTCACGCCGCCGAATGGCCTCGTGAGCACCACGTTGTCGGCCACGCCCGATGTGATGACGATCGTGGTGCGCGACTCCGGATCGGGCATCCCGCCGGAGCGGCTGGCGCACGTGTTCGAGCGGTTCCATCACGTGGACGAATCGGTCACGTCGATTCAGCCCGGTACCGGCATCGGGCTGTCGCTGGTGAAGGACCTGGTGGAGCTGCATCGCGGCACGGTGACCGTCAGCAGCGATGCCAACGGCACGGTGTTCACGGTCACGCTGCCGGTGGTGCGTGATGACAGCGTGGCGCCGATCGGTGCCACCGCCGAGCGGCTGACGATGTTCGTGTCGATGGAGATCCCGACGTCCGGCGCGATCCGCAACGGCATGCTCGAGGACACCGACGCCGACGTGCCGACGCTGCTGATCGTCGACGACAGCGCCGACCTGCGGGCGTACGTGCGGGATCACTTCGAGGACCGGTTCCGCGTGCTGGAGGCGGGCGACGGCGACGAAGGGATCACGGTGGCGCGCGAGCACCTGCCCGACGTGATCCTCTGTGACGTGATGATGCCCGGCACCGACGGCCACGGCCTGGTGCGCGCGCTGCGGGCCAGTCCGGAGACCGACTATCTCGCGATCGTGCTGCTCACCGCACAGGCCGAGGACGAGCAGCGGCTAAAGGGGCTGGAAGGCGGTGCGGACGATTACCTGGTGAAGCCGTTCGAGATGCGCGAACTGGATGTACGCGTGCGCAACCTGATCGCATCGCGACGGCGGTTGCGTACCCGGTTCGAGTCGGCCGACGACGCGGTGCCGGCCGATGACCTGCGGGCCAATGCGGCGTCGGTCACGCCGGTGGGGGATACAGCACTCTCCGCCGAGGATGCAGCGTATCTCGATCGTGTGCGTGCGGCGATCCGCAGCAAGCTGCACGATCCGGACTTCGGCGTGGCGGAATTGGCCGATGCCGTGTTCCAGGATCGCTCACACCTGTTCCGTCGTGTGCGGCAGGTGGCAGGCGTGTCGCCGTCGGAGCTGCTGCGCCTGATGCGGCTGGAGGAAGGAGCGCGCCTCCTGGCCACCGGGCAGGGCACCGTGGCCGACGTGACGTATGCGGTCGGCTACAACAGCGTCTCGCATTTCTGTCGTGCGTTCCAGGTGCGGTTCGGTAGCACACCGGCGGCGTTCCGGACACGGGCCACGGTGCGCTGACGGTCAGAATACGGCGTGCTCCCCGCGTTCGACACGCGCTTCACCCCGCACCAGCGTCGCGTAGTAATCGAACAACGTCTCCGTACCGGTCTCAGGCGTCGCGTCCGCTTCGTAGCGCCCGGTCTGCGGATTCAGCACCAGCATCGACTCGGTGGCGTAGTAGCGGCCGATGCGTGCCAGTTCCGCCTTGTCGGCGAGCGATGGAATCACGCGGCCGAGCGTGGAGAGCACGCCGATGATCACGTCGAGCATCGCCACCGGCACCCGTGTGTACTTCGGCGGGCGCCCGGTCAACACGAAGAGCCGCTCGCCCTGCGCCTGCGGCGTGATCGCCGGACCGGGGCCGCCGATGGGCAGGATGCGATCATGACGTGTCACGTCGTCGAGGCAGTCGGCGAGGTAGGCGGCCAGGTCGTCGTCGCTGATCGGCTTGCAGGCGGTCAGCAACCCGTCGCCGAAGAGCAGGAACGACTTGCCACCTTGCACGCGCGCCACCTGGCCGGACAGCGACTTGAAGAACGCCGTCGCGCGTACGATCGAATACGTCATGCCCGACGCCATCAGCACCGACTCGAACGCCAGCTTCGCCCGCTGGAACGCCAATTGCGGCTTCTGCACGCAGATCGCCGAGAGCAGCACGACCTGCGTCACGCCGGTGTCGCGTGCAGCCGTGAGGGCGTTCAGGTGTGCCTGGTGATCGATCGCCCACGCATCCTTCGGTACGCCGGTTCGCGACGCCATGCACGAGACCAGCGCGTCGAACGATTCGCCCCGGAATCCGTCGCGTGCGAGTGACGCGGGGTCGCCCACGTCGCCGTGACGCACCGTGACGCCGGGATCGAACGCTGCGCGGCGTGTGTCACCGCCGGCGCGTACGAAGCACACCACCTCGTGGCCGCGCGCCTGGAGCGCCCGCACCGTCGCACGCCCGATGGTGCCGGTGGCGCCGAGCATGAATACGCGGCGTGGTCGTGTCGAGTGTGACACCATGGATGGTGTCGTCATCCGACATCCGGTGTGCACATGCTGGCGATCGTCACGCGCGCGCTGCCTGCCGACGTGCGAGCAGCGCGGCAACGGCATCGGCGAACCGGGCCGGCGCCTCCGGATCCATGCGCAGGTACAACGACGGCTCGATCAATTCGGCTTCCATCAACGCCAGCCGGCCGTCGTCGAGGCGGATCAAGTCGATGCGCGCCTGGAAGGGCACCGGTGCGATCGCCGCCAGCACCTGTTCCGCCACCCGTCGCAACTCTGCACTGGCCTGCACCGCGACGATCTCGCCGCCATGCTCCTCCTGCACGCGGAAGTCGCCGGGCTTCGGCACCTTCTGGATGGCGTGACTGAAACGGCCATCGAAGTAGAAGAGGGAATACTCTCCCTCCGTGACCACCGAGCGCACGAACGGCTGCGCGAACCAGTCGCGCCCGTCGAACGTGTCCACCAGCTGCTGCAGCAACACGTCGCTGAGCGGCGCGTGCAGCCGGAAGGTGTCCTTGGCGCCTGCGCTGATTGTCGGCTTGAGGACGATCTCGCGCTCCTGCAACGTGGTGGACAGCGCCACGAAGCTGGCCGCCGTGCCGCCGTGTCCCCACACCGACGGCACCACCGGCACACCGCGTGACTCGAGGTCGCGGAGGTAGCGCTTGTCCACGTTCCACTCCACCACGCGCACCGGATTCTCGAGCTGTGCCCCGCTGGCCTCGATCGCGCGCAGCGTGTCGAGGAACTCGGCCGAGCGGCCGAAGTAGTCCCACGTGCTCCGGATCAGCACCAGGTCGTAGCTGCCCCAGTCGGTGGGCAGGGACCACGGTATCTCGGCCGCGTCCCACCCGCGGCGCTGCAGCTCGGCGACGGCGAGGGCATCGTCGATCACGAAATCGGCGACGTGCTCGAGGGTCAGGAAGGCGACGCGTGGCATGGCCACGAGTGTAGTCAGCCGGTGCTGCTCCCCGAACCCCCTTCGGTCTTCCGCAGCGCGCGCAGCCGGGCCTCGGCCACGGCGAGGTCGATGCCCGGTGCCACTTCCGCGTCGCTCATGCCGAGGATCTCGCGTGCGCGCGCCACCACCGGCGCGCCACCCGGCGCCTGCTCACCGAACGCGATCTCGGCGCGGCGGCACATACGCTCCTCGTGAGCGATGTTGGTGTGGCGACGATCCACCCGCATGGCGGTGATGCGCGCGTGCACGCCTTCGTGGAGGATGGTGGCCGCCACCTGGGCCAGCGTGAAGGTGGGGTTCACCACGAAGGTGGTGTCGATCACCATGATGCGCGTGTCGTGAAAGAACACGCCGCGATTGGGCCAGCGCTTGACCCAGATGCATTGCACGTCGTGCCGCAGGCGTCGCAGGTGGCGCGGCATGTAGCGGCCGATCAGTTGCAGTGCCTCGGTGAAGCGCGCCTCGAGCTGTGTGTCGTCGATGTCGGCGCGTTCGTTGAGGAACCAGGCCGGCACGCCCTCGATCTCGCGCCGCCGTGACCGGGCGGCGTCGTAGCGATCGCGCAGTGCAGCGGGGAGGAGGTCGCGGAGCATCGGGACGAAGGATAGATGCCCGCCGCTACTTGTCCGACCATCCCGTGTCGAGGAGGATCTTCCAGGTGCCGTCGGACTGCCGCTGCCAGAGCGTGAGATAGCGGCCACGCTCGAGGGTGTCGGTGCGGGCCGTCTTGCGTACCCACGCCGAGCGGCCGACGGTCACACCGGTGCGACGGTCGGCGTAGGCCACTGCGTCGCTGGGCTCCCAGAGCAGCACCCGCGAGGGGTCGGCGAACATCTGCTTGTCGAGGCCACCCACGGGGTCCACGCCGCGCAGCAGGAAGAGTCCGCCAGTGCCGGGCTTGGCGATGTCGGCGGCGAAGCGCGCCACCCAGGCGGCGTGTCCGCTGTCGGCGACGGCGCGGGCATAGGCACGATCGGCGGCGAAGAGTTCGTCCTGCAGGGCAGTGTCGTTGCCCGGGGTCGGCGTCGGCAGGGCCACAGGGGGCTTGCAGGCGACCAGCCCGAGCGCGGCGATCAGGAGTGTGATGCGCATGGTCTCGTGGTGGAAGGCGTTCGGAAGGTACCCCACGTGCCGGACGTCGTGCCGTGCGCAATATCGCCCGATGGTTACCGACTGTCCCGATGCATCCACTGCCGCGCCGCGCCCGTCACCGGTAATCGTGGCTGCGGGCGTGCTCGGCACCGAGCTGGGCGTCCAGTGGCACGAACACCCGGCCGCGCAGCGTCACCACGTTCGATTCCACCTGCAGCGTGCCCCGTACCAGCAGCAGCGGCGAGGTGGAGATCTTGAGTGCATCGCGCTCGAACCGCTGCGGCGTGACCACCACGTTCAGGATCCCCGTCTCGTCCTCCAGCGACAGGAAGACGAAGCCTTTCGCGGTGCCGGGGCGCTGGCGACAGATCACCAGCCCGGCGATGGCGACCTGCTCAGTGTCGCGCCCGTTCACCTGCACGTCACGGGCCGTACGGATGCCGTTCGGCTGCAGCAGCGGCCGCAGGTGCCGCATTGGGTGCCCGTTCAGCGACACGCCGGTGACGCGATAATCCGCCTCGGTGAGATCGGCCATCGACATGTGCGGCAAGACGGCATCGGGGAGCCGCACCGACGGTGCCAGCGGTCCGGCATCACCGCGCACTGCGGCCAGCACTTCCCACAGCGCACGACGACGGCGCGTGGCCAGCGGCTCATGCAGGAACATCCCGTCGAACGCCCCCGACTCGGCCAGCAGCCGCAACCCGCGTCGATCCAGGCGTGTGCGGCGCACCACGTCACCCACGTCGCTGAACGGACCCTCCGTCAGCGCCGCCTCGAGCTTGCCGCGTGCGGCCGCGCCCAACCCGCGCACGCTGCGCACGCCCAGTCGCACCGCCGGCGCCGACGACTGCGGCGCGCGCAGTTCGAGCGTCGCATCCCACGCCGAGCGGGTGAGGTCCACCGGCCGCACCTCCACGCCATGGCGCTTGCCATCCTCGATCAACGTGCCCGGGGCGTAGAACCCCATCGGCTGCGCGTTCAGCATCGCGGCCAGGAACTCGGCGTGGTAGTAATGCCGCAGCCAGGCCGAGGCGTACACCAGCAGCGCGAAGCTGGCGGCGTGGCTCTCGGGGAAGCCGTAGTCGGCGAAGGCGTTGATCTGCGCGAAGATGCGGTTGGCCACATCGGCGTCGATGCCGTTGGCCTGCATGCCGGTGAGCATCTTCTGCCGCAGCGCCTCCATCCGTTCGTGGCTGCGCTTGTGGCCCATCGCCCGGCGCAGTGTGTCGGCCTCGCCGGCGGTGAACCCGGCACAGGCGATGGCCACCTGCATGCCCTGCTCCTGGAACAGCGGCACACCGAGCGTGCGCTTGAGGATCGGTTCCAGCGACGGATGCGGATACACCACCTCTTCGGTGCCGGCGCGACGTCGCAGGTACGGATGCACCATCGCACCCTGGATCGGCCCCGGGCGGATCAGTGCCACTTCGACCACGATGTCGTAGAAGCAGCGCGGCTTGAGGCGCGGCAGGGTGTTCATCTGCGCGCGACTCTCGACCTGGAACACGCCGATGGTGTCGGCGGCGCAGAGATCGTCGTACACGGCCTGGTCGCTGGTGTCGAGCAATGCGAGGTCGATGGTCACGCCACGCGTCTGTCGCACGTACACCAAACAATCCTGCAGCACGGTGAGGATGCCGAGGCCGAGCAGGTCGATCTTCACCAGGCTGGCCGCATCCAGGTCGTCGCGTTCCCACTGGATCACGGTGCGGCCGGGCATCGAGGCGGGTTCGATGGGCACCACGGTGGAGAGGGGCTCGCGTGTGAGCACGAAGCCCCCGACATGGATCGAGCGATGCCGCGGCAGTTGATGCAATCCATCCACCACGTCGGCCAGCGCCCGCACGCGCGGGTCGGCGGGATCGAGGTTGGCGCGCTGCAGGATGTCCGTCGGCGGCGCCTTGCGCGCATCGGCGTTGGGGCGCACCGGCGCTGGTGTGGTGGACACGTAGGCGGCTGCCGTGCCCTCGGCCACCATCGCCGGTCCGGTCACTGCGGCCACGGTGGCACCGTCCATCTTCGCCTTCTCGTTCGCCGTCACGCGTCGCGTACGCTCGGCGGGAATGTTGGCGAGGCGTGCGGCGATGTCGGTGGACGTGCTGGCTGGTGTTGGGCCACAGTTGGCGGCGGTGGCGCGCGCCGAGGCGATGTCCACGACGGCGGAGAGTCGCTCGTCGCGTTCCATGCGCTTGCGAAATTCGGGACGTCCGGCGGTGCCGTCGCCATTCATGCCGTCGAAGCCATCCACGTCGGCCGATGCGGTGCGGATCGACGGGCGGCTGACGGTGAGCGGTATGATGGCTTCGGGGAGTGGTGCCGCGAAGGCCTTCTTGGCCTCGTCGCGTTTCATGTGCGGCCGTTCCGCATCGGGGACATCGGCGCGATGCACCGGGCCGGTGCCGCCCAGCGTGGTGGGCGTGTCGTCGAGGAAGGCGGTGCGGCGGAGATCATCGTCGGTGGCGCTGCCGATGCCGGCGCGCAATGCGGCGGCAGTGCTGCGCGCGCTGAAGCGATCGCTGACGGCGGCCAGCGCATCGCCCTGCTCCAGCGAGAAGCCGAGCACCCGTGCCGCGTCGCGCACCGCACTGCGGCCGCGATAGGTGATCTGCTCGCAGACCATGGCCGCATGTTCGCGTCCGTAGCGCTCGTACACGTACTGCAGCACCCGTTCGCGTTCGCGGTGGGCGAAGTCGATGTCGATGTCGGGTGGCTCACGGCGCTCCTCGCTGAGGAAGCGCTCGAAGAGCAGGTTCATGCGGATGGGATCCACCGCCGTGATACCGAGGCAGTAGCAGACGGCGGAATTGGCCGCCGAGCCGCGCCCCTGGCAGAGGATGCCTTCGCGTCGCGAGAAGCGCACGATGTCCCACACGATCAGGAAGTAGCCGGCCATCTCGAGCCGGCGGATCATGCCCAGTTCGTGTGCCAGCTGTGCTTCCTGTTGCGGTGTGCGCGTGCTGCCCCAGCGTTCGGTGGCGCCGGTCTCGACGAGTTGCGCGAGATAGTCGTCCTCGCTCACGCCGGGCGGCAGCGGAAACCGCGGCAGCGATGGCTTCAGCTGGTCGATGCGGAACTGGCAGCGTTCGGCAATGGCGCGGGTGGCGCGCAGCCCGGCCTCGTGCCCGAGCCAGCGCTTCCAGTGCAGTGCGGTGGACTTGAGGTACCATTCGCCGTTGGGACGGAGTCGCGTCCCCATGGCATCCAATGGCCGGCCATGCCGCAGCGCGGTGAGTGCATCGTGCACCGGGCGCGCCTGGCGCGTGGCGTAGTGCACGTCGTTGGTCACCACCCACGGCACGCCGATCCGTCGCGCGATGGGAATCAGCTGGCGCACCAGCGCGCGTTCCTCGGGCAGGCGATGATCCCAGACCTCGATCGCGAAGGCCTCATCGAAGAGGTCGCGCAGCACACCGGCCATGCGATTGGCCTCGGCGATGTTGCCGGCGGCCAGCGCCTGCGGAATGGCCCCGCGCGGGCAGCCGCTGAGCGCATACAACCCGGTGGTGTGTTCGGCCAGCATCGCGAAGGGCACCGACGGTGCACCGCGCTCGTTGACGTCCATGCGTGCACGGGTGAGCAGCGTGCTGAGGTTGCCGTAGCCGATGCGCGAGGTGGCCAGCAGCGTGAGATGCTGCAGTGCACCATCGGCATCGGCCTGCACGGTGAGTTCGGCGCCGATGATGCCGGCCAGCCCCGCGGCATCGGCGGCCTGTGCGAAGCGCACGGCACCGCCCAGTTCATCGTGATCGGTGAGGGCGATGGCAGGCTGTCCGGTGATCACGGCGCGTGCGACGAGTTCTTCCGGTGCCGACGCACCATCCAGCAGCGAGAAGGCACTGTGGCAGTGCAGCTCGACGTAATCGGCGGCGTTCATGCCACACCATCCACGCTATATTCCCGCTCATGGACACCCCCGACATCACGCGCCGCGACGTGCTGCGCCTGACGCCCGTCTCGCACGAGGCGCACAAGGCCGAGATCCTGTCGGCAGCGGATCGCATGTCGGGGGAGGAGCTGGACACGCTGCCGTACGGCATGATCCAGCTCGATTCGTCGGGTCGCATCCTGAAGTACAACGCGGTCGAGAGCCGCCTCGCGCAGCTGCCGCAGGCGACGACGATCGGCAGGAAGTTCTTCAGCGAGGTCGCGCCCTGCACCAAGGTCCAGCAGTTCTACGGCCAGTTCAAGGAAGGCGTCCTGCGCGAGTCGCTGGACACCACCTTCTCGTTCCACTTCGCCTTCAAGCAGAACCCGCGTGACGTGACCGTGCGCCTGTTCTACAGCAAGCGGACGCGCAGTGTATGGGTCATGGTCTCCGATCGCGAAGGGAATCCGATCGGGTGATGTCCTGTGTGCTGTTGACTGCCACTGCTTTATCGCAGAACAGCACTGCCGCAGAAGGGAATAGCCGCAGAAGGGCAACGGCAACTGCAACGGCAACTGCCTGACGCAAAGGCGCAAAGACGCAAAGGCGCAAGGAACAGCGCCGCGGTCAGTCACCCTGCCAGCAGTCGTGCAGCACGATGCATCTGCAATGCTTTGGGAACAGCAACTGCGAGTGCAGTTCCCATAAAACGTTGATTTCGCGATGTGAGCTGCCGACGGCCACGCGCGGCGAACGCCTTGCGCCTTTGCGCCTTTGCGCCTTTGCGTCAAGCAGTTGCTCTTGCTCTTGCTGTTGCTGTTGCCGTTGCCCTTCTGCGGCCGTTCTGTTCTGCGATCAGGCCGTTGCCGTCGCCGTTGTTCTCCTGCGGCCGTTCCGTTCTGCGGCTGTGCCGTTCTGCGATCAAGCAGTTGGTAAGAGTGTCAGTCATACCAGCCTTGCAGCACCCACGACTCGGACTCGTGGTAGATCAGCAGCGTGCCGACTTCGCGGGTGCGGAGGTACCAGTAGTCGCGCGCGAACGGCGTGCGCCACCAGGCGCCGGTGAGGCGCTCGGGGCCGATGCTGTCGTGCACGGTGAAGGTGTGCGCCTGCCACACACCGGCCACCGGGCGCTGGGCGTCGTCGCAGGTCATGCGCACCGGCTGCGGCACCTCGAGCAGGCGCAGGGCGGCCGGGGCGGCGGCGCGATCGGTGGTGAAGAGCGGCAGCCAGGTGCCGACCTGCGTCACCAGTGCCGCGTCATCGTGGCGTGATGACACCGCGTTCTGCTCCACCTGCAGCGCCGCCGCCAGTGCGGCATCGTCACCATCCACCAGCTCGGCCCACGCCCCGGCGCATTCGGCGCGATGATCGTCGCGCAGCACCGGACGCATCACCGCGCCCGGACCGAGCGTGCTGCGTAGCCGCTCCAGTGCGGCGAGCGCCGCACCCGGATCACGCCAGCCCGCGTCCAGCAGGTCGCCCTGTTCACCCGTCGCCGGCTGCGTGTTGGTGAGTGTGACCGTCACGCCGCAGATCGGGGCCACGATCGCCCAGTCGGAAAGCAGGGCGCGGCAGCGCTCGAACAGCGGCGCCACACGCGCCAGCGGATGCGCGGGCCGCACCTCGCGGGTGATGGTCTCGGCGGGCGTGACGTCGTCGCGCCGCTGACGGCCGCCATCCAGATGGAGCGTGATCGCCACCGCGCCGGCGGCCAGGCCATCGCGCACCAGGTCGCGGACCAGCGTCTCCAACGCGGCGCGGACCAGAAAGAGCGCTGGCTCCATGGTGTCGCTGGAGCCGCCCAGTTCCGCCGTCACGCTGCGCTGGGCTTCGAGGCGGGCGAGCACCGGACGGCGCGGGTCCTCCCCGTGGGCCAGGCGCCAGGCGCTCAGGCCTCCCTCGCCCCAGCGCCGCTCGATGTCGGCCACCGGCAGCCCGGCAAAGGCGCCCACGGTACGGATGCCAAGGGTCTCCAGCGAGGCCACCAGCTCCTCGTCGAGGGGGAGGAAGGCCAGCGGCAGCGGGGCGAGGTAGGCCGGGTCGCCGCCGGAGGGGATGCAGAAGGCCGCCGGTTCGCCCGCCGGGACCTTCTGCCAGGTGGCGGCGCGGGCGGCAGCGCAGGAATCGGCGATGGCCACCCGGGCGCCGGGGTGCCAGCGCTGGGCGATGGTGAGCAGGGTGCGCGCCAGGCGTCGCTCGCCGCCGATGGCGTCGAAACCCGTCGCCCCCACCCACCAGGTGCCGCTGATGGCGCCGGCGGGAGAGACGTGTGGGCTGGCCTGGATCAGGGCGGCGGTGGCGCGGGTGAGGGCGCCGGCGATCGCGATCTCGTCCCACGGCAGGATGTCGAGCCGAGTGCAGCGGGCGCGGGCCTCGGTGACGGTCATCCCGGCGCGGACCCGGGCGCGGCCCGCCGCCGCACTCACCGCCCGGAGCTTGTTCCCATCGGCGAGGGCGAGGAGGCGCTCATCCCAGTGCTTGTCGTCATCGGCCGGCTTGGTGGGTGCGACGGGAGCGGCCGGTTCCGTGGTGAGCCCCAGCCCGAGCTGCCGCGGCCCCTGGCTGGCGCGCCACACGGCGCCCACCGGGAACCGGGGAATTCGGACACAGGCAACGCGCCAGAGGGACGGCATGGGACGGACGGCACTCGGCGGGAAACGGGGGCGGCGGCGGTGGCTGGCAGGGCGGGTGTGGGATGGATGACGATACCGAACAGACACCGAAGCGCAAGGAAGGCGACAGTGGTGGCGGGATGGGGTGGTTTGCTGTCGATCGGGTGAATCCGGTGACGGTCGGGTGCGCCGACGCTGCTAAGGTGTGGTCGGACGCTACGGGAGGAATGCCATGTCTGTTCAAGTAGCTACTGGTAGCTACATTCCGGCTATGCGTACTGTCGGGCTGAAGGTTCTGAAGAACCGTCTCAGTGAGTACATCCGGCTCGTTGTCGCGGGCGAAACGATCCTGATCACGGACCGTGATCGGGTCGTGGCCGAGTTGCGTCCACCGGCGCTTGCACACCCGATGATGGCCGATGCGCTGCTCGCGGACATGGTGGCACGGGGGATACTCACCTTGCCGACGGTCGTTGGCGGCGGCGCGCCGCCGCGCCTGCCAGTCGCGAACGCCGACGAGATTCTCGCAGACTTGGACGCCAGTCGCGCTGATCGGTGATCTATCTCGACACGTCGATCGCAATGGCGCACCTGCTCCATGAAACCCGGTCGCCCGATGCCAGCTTCTGGGACGCGCCACTGACCAGCAGCCGACTGCTGGAGTACGAGCTCTGGAACCGGTTGCATGCGCACGGGCTGACGGTCTCGCATGGCGCAGCCGCGCGCGACCTCCTGCGGCGGGTGGCGATGCTCGAGCTGACGCCGGAGGTGCTGCGGCGTGCGCTGGCGCCATTTCCGGTGTCCGTGCGCACGCTGGCCGGGCTGCATCTGGCCTCAGCGCTGTACCTCCGTGAGCAGCGGCAGCCGATCGCGCTCGCGAGCTACGACAGCCGGATGCTGGTAGCCGCGCGGGCGCTGGAGATTCCGGTGCTGCCGACCTGACTGCCGCCGTGCGTTGGTCCCGACGCGAGGCGCGTATGGTGTGTACAGCTGTTGGTCAGCGCAGGCCACCACCCGTCCGCAAAGCCGTCAGAAACGCGGTCGCGAACGCGGACCGTTCGATCGCCGCTTCGTCGAAGCGTGTCGGCCACTGCAGCGCATCGCTGTTCGCGAGCAGGATCAGCGTCCACCGTTCCGCCGGCGTCTCACCCAACACCTTCAGGTAGAGGGCCGAATACTGACCTTCCCAGAGCCCGGTGTGCCACGCCACCCGCCGGCCCTGAAGCGTGCCGAGAAACCAGCCAAGTCCGTACGGCAACACTGCACCGGACGATGTGCGCGGCGATGACCAGAGCATCGCACGCGACGCGGGCGACAGCAGCCGGTCGGTCGCGAGTGCGATGTCGAAGCGTGCCAGGTCCATCGCGCTCGCGATCACGCCACCGGCAGCACCGTCGCCCTGGGGGGGTGGTGGATCCGAACGGATGACCCTCCCAGCCGAATCGAGGTGATACGGCGTCGCCAGTGCGGCGGCGATGTGCTCGGGGAGCGGCAGGCGCCGATGACGGCGCGCCGAGTGTCGCATGCCGGCGGGCCGGAAGACGAGCGAGTCGACCAGGTCGGAGAACGCACGGCCGGCGACTTCCGCCATCGGGCGCGATGCCCAGGAAAACACGGGCGGGTTGTACCAGAACCGCGTGCCGGGTGTGCCGTTGGCACGCATCGACAAGACATGCCGCAGCGTGAGGTCGTCAGCGGTGCAGGCGAAGTCGCCGAAGAACACGCCACCTTCACCGCGCGTCGCGTCGCAGAACTCGATGAAGTCACGATAGCGGCGCATCGGGCGGTCGAGATCGAGCAGGCCATCCTGCACCAGCCGCAATGCGACCACCGCCGACATCGGCTTCGCCACCGACGCCACGTTGAACGGCGTGTCCGGCGTGACGGGGACGTTTCGCTCGACGTCGGCGACACCGTAGCCCTGCGCGACGACGACACTCGTGTCATGCAGGACGACGGCCGCGAGCCCGGGAATGCGCTGCGCACGCCGCAACGAATCGAACCGCGGAATCAGTGCGCGCACCGCATCGCCATCGGCCGCCTCGATGCGAGTGGTGCCGGTGGGGCGTAGCTGTGCACACGACACGCAGAGGCTGGATGCGAGAACGGCCCGCACGAAGGTTGGCGTCAGGTTCATGCGAGACCTACGCCGCCATCGATGCGCGGGTTGCAGTCGTACGCGACGCGCCACCGTCAGCCGTCAGCAGCCCCGGCGCGCAGCAACTGCTCCACCACCCCCGCATGCCCCCGCCGCTGCGCCCACGCCAGCGGCTCGGCCCACGGTGCACCGGCGGCCCGCACGTCCGCGCCGCGCGCCAGCAGCAACGCCACCAGCGCCTCCTGTCCGCGACGCGCCGCCACGCCGAGTGGCGTCGAGCAGTACTCGTCGTCGATGGCGTCGATGCTCGCGCCATGGTCCAGCAGCAGCGTGGCCTTCGCCTCGTCGCCTTCGGCCGCCATGTGATGGAGCAGCGTGAAGCGGTGCCAGTTCATGTGGTCGGGATGCATGCCCTGCTGCAGCAGGAACGCCGCCGTCGCCTCGTGCTTGAAGTAGTAGTACGGCGCCCATTTCGACACGCGTGGCACCGTGGCGCCGAGGCGCAACAGCATGGCGAGGATGTCGTGCCGGCCTGCGTTGGCGGGACCGGCGAGGATGCCATCGCCCCACCCGGCATCGTCCTTCGTGAGCCAGTCCGGGTTGGCGCGCAGCAGCGCCTCTGCGTCATCGATGCGGCCGTCCTGCGCCAACTGCATCGCACGATCGCGATCCGAGTTGCCTGGCAGCTGACCTCCATGGTGCGCGAGCAGCGCCGTCAGCGCGTCGTCTTTCGCCGCCTGCGACATCGGCGTGCCGGATGACTCCACCGGGCCGTTCGGATCGGCACCACACGTCAGCAGCAGTCGTACCAGCTCGTGCTGCCGGTCGTTGACGGCGATCCACAGCGAGAGCCCACGCGGCGCCCCTTCCTCCGGGAGCGCAGGGTCGGCGCCATGCAGCAGCAGCAGCTGCGTCATCGCCACGTCCTGGCGGCGTACCGCGGCCGACAACACCCGATGGTGACAGCTGTCCTCGAAATTGGCGAGCGTCGCGTCGCGAGCCAGCGCCTGACGCACGAACGTCATGTCGCCGCGCAACGCAGCGATGAAGATCGTGTACTGGGCACCGTGCGACAGCAGTTCGTCGGCGACCTGCTCGCGCGTGCCGAGTGCCACCTGGAAGAACCAGTTCGGCATCAGCGCGCAGTGAATGGGGCGATAACCGTCACCGCGCACGGCATCCCCGTCTGCACCGGAGGTCAGCAGCGCACGAACCACGGCCAGGTGACCGTGTTTCGCGGCGTGGTGGAGCGCGGTGTCGCCGGTCTCGTTCGACGCGCGTGACAGGCCGGGGTTGCGCGCCAGTTCCGCTTCCACCGCCGCCAGGTCTCCGGCGCCGGCGGCGGCGATGATGGCCTGCGTATCCGCCGCGAGCGCAAACCGTGCCGAGAGGTGCGTGCGCAGGAGAGCTGTGACGGCCTCGTGGCCCCGGTCATCGGCGAAGGTGAGCAGCGATTCCTGGAACGGGCAACTGCGATACGCGAGATCGGCCCCATGATCGAGCAGGTGTCGCGTGACATCGAGGTGCCCCTCGCGCACCGCGAAATGGATCGGCGGCGTGTAGTTGTACTCGATGGTGGCGAGCCGCGGCGATCGTTGCGTGAGATGCTGCACCGTGGTGAGGTCACCAGCACGGGCCGCGACGAACATCGCGAAAGCATCGTCGGTCGGCACCCGCGTGCCGTCGGCGAGCGTGAAGATGCGACCCGACGTCAGTTCGACGGGACGAATGAGCGGTCGAGCCGGTGTGCGATATCCCGTCATGACTGGCAGGTGAGTCGCGCAGGCGCAGCGGTCTGCTCCGACTCCGCGTCCCGCCATCGCGTCATCAACCCCGCGCTACGCCATGTCATACGCCTGCCGCAACCATCCCACCACCGCCGCGTCCACCTCGTCCACCGACGCCAGCCGCACGCGGTGCGTGACCATCGCATTCCACGACCCCGCCGCCTCGAGCCGCCCCGTTGGCGCCACGCCTTTCAGCTTGATCCCGACATCGAAGCGCGTCTTGGTGGAGGGATGCAGTGTCGCGAACTGCGTCTTCCGGCGCAGGCTCAGGTAGCCCTTTTTCGGCGACTGCTCGATGTCCGCGCCGAAGGTGCCGATGCGTTTCATCAGCGCATCGAAGATCGGCCGCATCGCTGCACGGTCACCCACGAACATCTCCGCCACCAGGTCACTGCCCTCGGCGATCATCGAGCCGGCATCACTCTTCAGCGTGTGATGTGCGATCAGGTTGGCGTAGCCGTGCGTGATGCCGTGGTCCGCCTTCAGCCACGACACCAATTCGCCATGCTTCGCCTTCCCGCTGGCGCGTGTCAGGACCAACCATTGCTCGATGGACTTGCCGGTGGTCTCGGACAGCGACGCCACCATTTTCGCGGTCTGCTCTTCAGGGCTCTGCGCCATGGGTCGGGTGTTGGGAGGTGTAGGAACTGCAACAACGCTAGCGCCGGAATCAGAATCCACCGAAGTGAACGCCGACGCCCGCGTACTGCACCCGCTCGCGAAAGAACTGCCCGTACGGCGACGGCCCCTCGTAGAACTCGGCCAGCAACGCCCAGCGTCGCCCGGGAAGGTCGCCGCCCTTGCGACGATCGTACTCGAGTCCTGCACGCGCACTGATACTCGGCTTCCAGTCATGTTCGTCGGACGTCTTGGCATCGACGGCCGCGATGAAGCGGAAGCCGCCCAGGCTGCGCAATGGAATGATCCACGTCATGGGCCGGAATTCCGTACCCGCATGCACGACCGTGGCGGCCAGCTCCTCGGGCTCGCGGTTCACCAGCCGCTCACCGCCACCGTAGAAGCGAAGCGCGCCCGCATCGAGCGACAGCAGCAGGTCGATCGACTCGAACGAGAGGTTCTCGCGATCGCGCCGGTCGGCGGGCTCGCGCAGCAGGTACTCGTCGCCCAGATGTGAGCTCTGGTGATACACGCGCAGCCGCATCGATCCGCGACCGCGCCGGATCGTGAGCGGAAGGCCGACCATGTAGTCCGCGTTCAGCAGATCGTACGACGACGTCCCGAGATCGAACTGCGCGAACACACCCGCGCTGAGGGAGAGCTGCACGCCGTCACCCGGTTGCGATCCCGACCAGCGTCCGAGCCCGAACACGTCGCCGATGCCGACCGACGCCAGCCGACTCGACGCGCCGCCGGTGCCGCTGCCGGTGCGCTCCTGCAGCAGCGAGGCGAAGGAGCGCTGCGCCTTCGGATCGGCGATCAGCGGGCAGAACACGTCGCCGCGCGGCAGCGGCACGTAACCCGCCTGCTCGGAGCGCGGCATCCCGGCGCCGCAGCGATCGGGATACGAGTCCTGCGTTGCGTCCTGCGCCGACAGCGGCGCGGCCAGCAACGGGACGAGCGCTGCACCGGCAGCGACGACGGCGGTTCGCAGGGAGGCACGCATGGACAGTCGGCGTCGCAGGGTGGGCGGACCCGGTCGCGGTGGCTTTGCCACGGCCGGATGGAGACCAGCGGTCAGTATGGAGACCGGTACGGACGACCCGCCAGCCGGGTGACAGCGCGCCGGGTCTGGCGATAGTTGACAAAGTCAATCACTTCGACGATCTCTTGGAGGAATCGCCTTTTCGCCTCGGAGCTCGCCATGACAGCCGCTGCCTCGCTCGCCGACATCGATGCCGTCCGCCGGTTCAACCGTGTCTACACCCGCCTTGCCGGTGCGCTCGACGAAGGCCATCTGGAGAGCCCGTTTTCGCTGGCCGAGGTGCGCGTGTTGTACGAGCTGGCGCACCGGGAGCAACCGAACGCGAGCGAGATCGGGCGTGACCTGCAGCTCGACGCGGGATATCTGAGCCGCCTGCTGCGCACCCTCGGCGAACGGGGACTGCTCACGCGCACGCCATCCGCCACTGACGGACGACAGAGCGTGCTGGCGCTGACCGAGTCAGGTGCTGGGACCTTCGAGGATCTGCAGGCGCGGGCGCGTGCCGCAGTCGCCACGCTGCTGGCGCCACTGTCGCCGGCCGACCGCGCCACGCTGCTGTCGGCGATGCGGCACATCGAGACTTTGCTGGCGCCGGCACCATCGGCGGCCGACACCGCGCCGCCATACACACTCCGCGCGCATCGTCCCGGCGACATGGGGTGGGTGCTGAAGCGCCACGGCGAGATCTACGCCGCCGACTACGGCTGGGACCTGACGTTCGAGGCGCTGGTGGCGCGTATCGCGGCCGACTTTCTCGATCACTTCGATCCGGCGCGCGAGTACTGCTGGATCGCGGAGCGCGACGGCGAGAACGTGGGCTGCGTGTTCGTGGTGCGACATCCGGAGCGCGACGGCGTCGCCAAGCTGCGCATGCTGCTGGTGGAGCAGTCCGCGCGCGGGCTTGGCATCGGGCACCGGTTGGTGGACGAGTGCACGCAGTTCGCCCGTGCGGCCGGCTATCACACCATCACGCTCTGGACCAACGACATCCTGCACGGGGCGCGGCGCATCTACGAAAAGGCTGGCTACCGGCTGGTGCGCGAGGAATCACATCGCAGCTTCGGGCACGACCTCGTCGGACAGCACTGGGACCTGGTGCTCTGATTACCCGCGCCGCGTGCGGATGCTCAGGGCACCCGCACGTCGATCGCCGCGGTCTCGATCACGCCGCTCGTACGACGCACCTGCACGAACACGCGATACGCACCCGGTGAGGGAAAAACGACCGGGAAGCTGACCTCACCGTTGGTCGCGACAGCCGGTGCCACGCCTGCTGCCATGTGTGCGGCGTGCGGATCGGCCGGCATCGCTGTCGTCGGCTGCGCGTCGCCATGCAGGGCGGTGTCGCCGGCTTCGCGTCGCATCAGGCGTTGCTGCGCCGCCATCGAGCCGGTGCCCATGGGATGCAGGTGCACGAACACAGCGCCGTCGATGCGCAGCAACATGGCGTGACCGGCCATGCCGAGCCACGGCGCCAGTGCCGCGGGCGTTCCGTCGCGATTGGTGAGGCGCGCGCGGACGACCAGGTCCTTGCCGACCACCGGCGAGCCCTCCAGCGCGACCGCGAACGTGGCACCGTCACCCAGCGTCGCGGGTGCGGTGTTCACGGTCGGCGGCTGGAGCGACCACGCGTCGTCACCATCACTGTTCGGTGCCGACTCACCGGCCGGCACCGTGACGGTGTCGGTGATGGTGCGCGTGGCGCCGCTCTCGTGCACCACGTCGGCGAACAACCAGTAGGTGCCGGCTGGCACGGCCGTCAGCGGCGTCGTGAACGTGCGCTCGTCGGTCCGCACCGGATGCAGGTGCGCCACCGCACCGTTGCCGCCGGCCTCCACCAGGAACAGGTGCATCAGCTTTCCATGATCGGGCATCAGCGGGGTCGTGACCGAGCCCCGCAGTCGCTCGCCTGGCTTCAGGAATCGCCACGCACTGTCGGTGACGGTGAGCGTCAACGTGCGCGACGCGCCACCGTTGACGACGCCTTCCGAGCGCACGGAGCGCAGCAGCGACTGGCGGAAGCCGCGTTCGACGGCGTTCCACCATGTCCAGCCGCCCGTCACCGCCGCAGCGGTGATCACGAACGCGATGCCGGCGGCGAAACGGGCGCGGCGGCGGCGTGTGGTGTCCGGCGAAACACCCGGCGGCAGCGTGGCCTCACGCGACGCGGCACCGACCACCGAGACGAGGCCGAGCACCAGGAAGGCACCCAGCGCGGCCAGCACCCAACCCAGCCAGGACGGCATGCCGAGTGTCGCCGTGGCGGCGCTCGTGTAGGGCACGATGAACGTGCCGTTGCCGGCCGGTCCACTGGCGGCGACGTGCAGCGCATACGACCCAGCACCCATGATCCAGATCTGTGTCTGGAACGTCCTCGGTTCACCCGGCACGGCGGTGGTCGGTTCCGGGGCCGGCGCGCCCTTGGTGCCGTAGCGCCAGAGTGCCGGCTGCAGCGTGATCGCCGTCGGCACTGCACCGGGTGTCGTGGTGCGGATGACCACGTCCACCAGGCCGGGAATCACCGCCGGTGGCCTGACGAGGACGCGCAATCCGTACGGTCCGGCCACGCCTTCCTGCACCACCATCGTGCTGCCCACATGCGCGCTGCCGGTGAGCCAGACGGCGGTCAGCAGCAGCAGTGACGACAACCGGCGGCGGACGTTCACCGCTTCACCTCGCGCAGCCAGCTGCCCCACGCCAGGCCGACGCGCGACGACAGGAATGCGGCCAGCACGCCCCACGTCATCGTCTTCACCAGCGCCACCGAGGCACCGCCATCTTCCATCCAGAATTCACGCGGCCCGACCAGGTCGTCGGCGGGAATGCTATAGAAGCCGAAGCTGCCGCCGAAGAAGGGATGCCGGCCGGTCTCGGTCGCGAGCAGCGATCCGAACGGCCATTGCACGATCGCGAAGGCGAGCACGAATGACAGCCCCAGCACCACCGCCGTCAGCCACGCATTGCGTGTCGCCATGCGGCGCAGCACGAGGTCGATCGCGATCGCCGGCACGATCAGCAGCAACGGGAAGTTCATCGGCACCATGTGCGTGACGTCATGCCCGATCGGCCCCAGCTTCGGCGTGGCGCCGAAGAGCGGGAAGATCCAGAGCTGTGACGCCATGATCACCATGTAGAACGCGGCCGTCGCCGTCGCCGGCCAGCGGAGCTTCGAGGCCCGCGACGCGGCCACGAGGAAGAGCGGGAAGACGCCGGCGGCGACGATGTAGAACAGCGAATTGTGCATCAGCTGCACGTCGCCGTATTCCGTGACGGCGATCGCGGCCAGCGTCAGCAGCACACCGCTGGCGAAGGCCACCACCGTGGCGCGCGCGGAGGAATATCCCTCCACGTTCTGCGACGACACCGCCATCGTCTGTGCACCGACGAGGATCCCGAGCAGCCCGCAGAGCAGCACCACGTGCGGTGGGCTGAGGATCTGGACGTCGAGGCCGTAGGCGTTGTGCCACCAGTCGTCGAACGGCGCCGACGTGAGCATGGCGAAGGCGCCCCAGATGCAGATCCAGCCGCCGATGGGGCCGGTGAAGTACTTCCAGAGCCGCACCCCGTCGGTGGCGTGCGTTTCGCGCCGCCAGAAGGAGTTGGCGAGGACGCGGGCGCCACAGGACAGTCCGGCCAGCGTGCCGCCGAAGTAGATGGCCATGTGCGCCGGCGTCCAGAACGTGTCGCGCCCGATCGTCATGTGCCACGAGATGTCCCAGATCAGCCCGACCAGGATGCTGGTGGCGCCGAGGACCACGGCCGTGAGGTGGAGCGGAATGTCCCGGGCCGCCGTGCTGGTGCGGCTGGCGGCGGAGGTGCCGGGGGAGAAGAGCGAGGTGGCCATGAGCGTCCGGTCAGCGGGGGAGGCGACGGGCGTAACCTACGATGTGGGCCCCATCCGGTTCCAGCACCCCGGCAACTCCAGGCACCTGAATCCCCGACTGGCGCGAGCATGACGGTAGATTCCGGATGTGCGAGGGCGGCGAAGTCCGGGCACCGATCGGTTGCCGCTGCGTTCAGTCAGTTCACTCGCTGCCCACGACATACGTCCGTGTTTACCCCATGATTTCCGGCCTGGTGGCCTTCATCGGCATCGGCTTCCTGATCGGTTTCCGGCACGCCTTCGAACCCGATCACCTGGCCGCCGTGAGCATGCTGGCGACGCGTGAGCGCGGCTGGCTGACGTCCGCGCGCCTTGGGCTGGCGTGGGGCGCCGGACACACCGGCAGCGTCGCGATCGTCGCCATGCTCATCATCGTGCTCGGCATCCGCGTGCCGGAATCGATGTTCGCGATCTTCGAGCTGCTGGTGGCGGCCATGCTGATCGTGCTCGGCGTGAGCACGCTGGTGACCGAGACGCGACGCCACCGCCGCGTGCTGGGCGACGCCCATGCACATGCCCACCACGCGCAGGTGGCGCACGTGCACCCGGAACGCATCCGCAACGTGCGTGGGGCGTTCAGCTTCGGCATCGCACACGGGCTGGCGGGCAGCGGCGCCGTGATCGTGCTGCTGGTGGCCGCCGCGACGTCGGTGCGCGAGCAGTTCACGTACCTGCTGGCGTTCGGCGTCGGCACCGTGGGCGGCATGTGCATCGTGTCGCTGCTGGTCAGTGGCCTCGCCGGCCTCGCGATCACGCGCAGCAGGCACTGGGCGATGAGCATTCGCGTTGCTGCCGCCACCGCCAGCACGGTGGTGGGCGTGATGCTGGGCTGGTCGGTGCTGACCGGCTGATCGTCGGCGATCAGTCCTTCACGCCCAGCCAGCCGCGCACACGTTCCGCGATCCGCTCGGCCGACGGTGGATCGAGGTTGGCGAGCACGATCAGGTCGTAGCCGCCCGGCAACTCCCCTTCGACCACCGCATTCACTCCGGGTGATCCGCCGGCGATGCCAAGGCCCGGTGGCGGGCCACCGGCGATCGTGCCGGCGCGCAATGCGGCGATGAACTTCTTCAGGTCACCCACGGTGCTGTAGCCACCACCGGCCGCACTGCCGCGATCGGGCAACGTGGTGGCGTTGCTGGCGAGCGGCGTGGTGCTTCCAGCGGCGGGACGACCACCGCGCGAATAGCCGATGGCGGTGCGCGGCGGGAGCGAATCGAGCGCGTAGTGTGCCGTGCGCGTCATGCCGGCGGGCGCGAAGATGTGTCGCTGCACGTAGGTGTAGTAATCCTCACCCGACACGCGCTCGATCAGTCCACCCAGCACCACGTAGCCCGCGTTCGAGTATTGCTGGCGCGCACCCGGCTCGAAGGCCAGTGGCGCGGTGACGATCGCCCCGAGCACCTGCTTGTTGTGCCTGACCGCGCGTGGTGCGATGCCGGGCAGCTCGAAGATGTTGCCGGTGATGCCCGAGGCGTGCTGCAGGATCTGCGTGATCGTGACGCGTTTCGCCACGTCGGCATTCGGATAGTCGGGCCACGCGCGTGCGAGGCTCGAATCGAGCGCGAGGCGACCGGCGGCGGCAAGCTGCCGGACGGCGGTGGCGGTGAAGACCTTGTTGATCGAGCCGAGGTTGAACGCGGTTTCGAGGGTGTTCTTCGTGCGCGTGGTGCGATCCGCGTCACCGTAGGCGCGTTCGAACACCGGCACACCGCGTCGTGAGAGCGACACCACGCCCGCGAAGGCATCGGCGCGTGACAGGCTGTCGAGCAGCGTGCGCAGGCGCGACACGAGCTCGGGCTGTCGCAGCGGCGCCACTGGGCGCGTGGCGCTTGCCGGTGCGGGTTCCTTGTGCATCGTCATCGGCTCGAGCCCGAACGCATCGGCCACGTTCATGGCGTTCAGCATCAGCTCCATCCGCACCTGCACGTTGGTCTTGCGTTCGCGCAGGATCGCCTCGATGGCCGCGTCGTCGCTGCGCACGATGCCCTCGAGGATGAAGCCACCGGTGCGTCGTGCGAGGCCGAGCTGCCGGTTGGTGCGCAGCACCAGGTCGCCTTCGGGATCGTAGCGCGTGAGCCAGGCGAAAATGGCGGTGGAATCTGCCGCACCGATGGCCGCGAGATAGGCGCGCACCGCATCACCGGCGCGGCCTTCCGGCAGGACGACGGGTGTGGCAGCGGCAGCCTGTGCGCCAAGCGGCCTGCTGGCCGGCACCGCGAGGATGCCGAGCAGCAGGCCGAGGGATGTGATCGCGCGAGGGATCGTTCGCATCGAGGTGGAGCGGGTCAGGTGTGACGTGACGATGGCGAGAAGGCAGCGTGCGTCAGGGCTTCACCTGCTTGGTGGTGATCTCGATCACGCCCTTCGCTGCGCGGGGGTCGCTGTACTTGGCGGTGGCGGCGGGGCCCTTGATCACGTTGACGCTGAGAATCCGGTCCGGGGAGAGGGTGTTCATGGCGTTCGACTCTCGGATGACCCCGTCGATGACCATGAGGCCGTCGAAGACCGTCCGCATCTTGCCGGATGGCTCGGTGGTGTTGGTGCCGCCAGGGGCGACGATGCGCATGCGAACCGCTCCGTCGAGCGCCGTCTCGGTGACGATGGCGGTGTCCACGACAAGCGTCGTGCGCTTCGTGCCCAGCGGTGCGTCACCCGGCTTCCGCGTGGTGATGCGGATTTCGCCGGTGCCGTCGGAGACCTTGATCACGTTCACGTTGGCGATGCTGTCGGGTGCGACGGCATCGGCCTGCGCCTTGGTGGCGACGACGTCGTTCACGAAGTAGGTCATCCGCGACGTGTCCATCAACGCGACCTTGCTCACGGCGGCGGTGGCGGTGGCGGCGGTCATCCCATCCACCTCGTCGGCCGTCGGCAGATTCGCTTCACACGCCGCCAGCAAGGCGAGCGACGCCAGTGCGCCGGTGGAGAGTGCGCGGAGCAGGGGATACCGCAACGGCTTCGGGGTCATGGCGATCAATCTCCGTTCGAGATGGGAAGGCGTGCAGGAAAAGGCGGGCAGTGCGGCACCGAATCCGGTGCGATGGTCGGTGAGGTCGATCAGCAGCGTGCCGTAGTCGCGGGCACTGGCACCGCGCTGCAGCACTCGGCGGTCACAATCCAGTTCCACGGCCAGGCGCAGGCGCGCAGCCATCCACCAGACGGCGGGATGCCAGGGGAGCAGCACGATCGCGGCCTGCGCCACCGCCAGCAGCAGCGGGTCGTGTGTGCGCAGGTGTTCCAGTTCGTGCGCCAGCACCAGTTGCTGTTCGCGATCGTCGCGGGAGAGCAGCCAGCGTGGCACCACAATTTCGGCGCGCGTGACACCGATCACGGCGGGGCCGATGTCACCGGCGATGCGCACGGTGGTGCCGTGCACGGTGCCGAGTGGCCAGTGCGCGCGGCGACGTTGAAAGCGGACGTGGATGGTGATGAAGGCCACCAACAGCACGATGCTGGCGATCAGCCAGGCGGCAAGCAGCACACGCTCGGTGCCCACGGGGACGGTGGCGTGCCACGCACTCCAGGCCTGCTGCACGACATCGCTGCCGATCGCGGTGAGCTCGTGCCAGGCCGCACGCAGGGTGCCGAGCACGGTGACGGTGGTGGCGACGGTGGGTGTGTCGGTCGCGATGCTGGTGCTCTTCCACATCACGCTCGACACTGTCTCGGTGACGGCCCGCAGCGGCGCCAGCGCGGCCAGCATCAGTGTCATGAGCAATGCGCCCACCCACGCCCATCGGGTGGGGCGACCGGCGGCGCGCAGGGCAGACTCGGCGCCGAAGGCGGCCAGCGCCAGCAACGCGCCCAGCAGCGCCACCTGGGCCATGGTCCAGGCGATCATGGCGCGTCTCCCAGTCGCTCGGCGAGCAGGCGGCGCATCCGTTCCAGCTCGTCGCGACTGAGCCGGTCGTCGGCCACGAAGTGCGCGAAGAGCTTTTCGGCCGAACCGTGGAAGATCGATTCGCGGACCCGGGCCAGTGCACTGTCACCGGCTTGTTCGGCGCCGACGAGCGCGCGGTACCGGTAGGCCCGACCTTCGGCCTCGTGCGACACGTAGCCCTTCTCCTCCAGCGTCTGCAGGGCGGAGAGGACGGTGGTGTAGGCGAGGGGTTCCTCGAGCGCGTCCTTCACCTCGGCCACCGTGGCGCCACCGGTGCGCCAGAGGATGCTCATGACGGCCAGTTCGCGCGGGGGGAAGTAGAGCGTGTCGTCCATGGGCGGCCTTTGGCTACGGGTTCTTCCGTAGTATGGATGGCGTGCTGCCAGTTGTCAACGGGTTTTTCAGTACTCAGCCGCGCGGCATGGGATCGGCGGCCCCTTCAGGCTGGGCTACGGCTTGGTGGTGATTTCGATGGCGCCGTTCCGCGCCCGGGGGTCGGCGTATTTCGCACGGGCTTCGCTGGCCTTGATCACCTTGACGCTGAGCATGCGGTTTTCGGCGATTCGCGCGGCGAGCAACGGTTCCGTGATGACACCGTTGACGATCACCAGCGCCAGCCGAGCTTCCGGTCCTTTCTGTCCGGCGCGAAGATGGACTGGTGCGAGAATTCGCACGGGGATCAAGTTCACGCTGTCGAGGGCGACGTACGCATCCTCCTCGACGACGCGGGCATACGGGCCAAGCGGTGCGTCGCCCGGCTTGCGCGTCGTGATGCGAATTTCACCGGCGGCGTGGGCGAGCCTGGTGACGCTCACGCTCACGATGCTGTCCGGCACGATCGCGTTGGCCGCGTCCTTCGCCGTGGCAACGTCGTTGACGTAGTAGGTCACGTTCGACGTGTCGATGAGCGACGACTTGCCCGCGGCAGCGGTGACGGTGGCTGCCGTCATCCGATCCAGCTCGTCTGCAGTCGGTAGTGCTCGGTCACAGGCTGCCGCGAGCACGGACATCATCACGAGCATGCCTCGAGCGAGCCCGTGGTATACCGCGGAGTGCGATGGCGTTGGTCTCATGGGACAGCATCCGTTCGAAAGTGGTGTCGGGAGGCTGGCTCTCCAGGATGAGTATCGCACTTAGTGACGTCACGCGCCAATGATCTCGTTCAACCCTTCCACGACCTGATCCAGTTCCTCCGCTGACACGGTGCCGAGTCGTTTGCCAATCCGCTCCACTGACAGCGTGCGGATCTGGCTGATCTTGACCCAGGATGGCTTCGGCAGTCCGCGGCCGACGAGTTCCAGTGTGAGCGGGAACGCCGCGCGTGGCGGCTGGCTCGTCAGGGCGACGGCGATGACGGTTCCCGATCGATCGTTGAACACGTTCTGGCTGAGGATGAGCACCGGTCGTTGACCGGCCTGCTCATTCCCCCGTGTTGGATTCAGGTCGGCCCACCGGATTTCTCCCCTCAGTATTCCGGCCACGATGCCTCGTCGGTGCCGAGTCCTTCATCGGCTAGTGCCTGTTCTGCAGTGGGATCGAGCTTGGCACATTCTTCCGCCAGGCGGCGTCGCTCGAGGCGATCCAACTGGCCGGTGATGGCCGCCTCGATGGCCTGACTCCGGTTCGGATAGCGCGCATCGCGCACCAGACGGTCCACTCGGCGCAACGTGTCCGTATCGAGGGTTACCGCCACTTTCGTCTTCGCCACCATGCCTCCTGGTATGACAATACATCATACCCGTCGAATCATCGGCGCGCCAACGCTGGCGCGAGGTCATTTCGATACGATGCGCAGTCGATGACTGAACGACTGCCTCGTCGGCACGCGGCGGTCATCGAATCTCCGCATCGCATCCCGATCCACGTTCCAGCGCCCTCACCCCCGCCCATACCGCGACTCCGCCGCGCGCCGCCCGCGCGGACTGCGGTCCACCCGGCTGATCGGCCGCGCCACCGGCGTCACGCCGGCCGTGGCCTGGCTGCCCCCCGCCGCCTTCGGTGGCGCCGGCGTGGTGCGGGCCACCCCCCGCCGATCGGGCACCTCGGCATGCCCCCCCAAGCGGCGCGGAGTGGTGATGACGTAGGGCAGGCGCATGGTGGCCGGCGGCCCGCCCTTGGCGACCGTGATGGCGAGGGCGGTGGACGCCGGTGCGGCGGCCGGCTCGGGTGATTCCAGCGCCGCCGGTACACCTTTCCCCACCAGTCGCATGGCACGCGGCATCGCGCCATCACTGCGCCACTTCCGAGGGCCAGTGACCTCGCCGGTGACCTCCAGCCGGATCCCCAGCCGCACCGACGCACCCACCGTCGGAATGGCCTGCTCCGCATCACCGGAGAGCAGGAACACCACCTGCCGGTCGTGCGCCAGGCGGGTCAGGCGCAGCACCACATTGCGCGGCAGCGCCGGCACCCCGTCCAGCACCACCAGCGCATAAGCCCCCGAACGCAGCAGCACGTCGGCACACCACGGCGCCTTGGCCGCATCGGTGGGGCGGATCACCGCCAGCCGACTGGTCTCGGCCTCCGGTGGCCGCGGACCCCGGGATGGAGCAGGGGTGGTGCCGATCGCCCCCGGCCCACTGGCCGACGGACTGGCCAGCCGAGCCCAGTCGGCGGGGGCGAGGGTGCGCTGGGCATCCACGATCGCCACCCAACGACCGGCGGCCAGGGTCTGCGCCACCAGCGCCCGCAACAGCGTGGTCCGGCCCTGCCCGCGCGGGGCCTGCAGCTCCGACAGCCGCCCCCTCGGCAACCCCCCGCCCAGCATCGCATCAAGGCCCGCCACTCCGGTGGGCAGCGAGGGATCGTCGCGCGGCCGCTCCCGCTCGACGACGGTGTCGAGGGCGTGGCGCAGGGCGTCGAGGGCAGCAGCAGGGGCAGGCATGATCGGTCCGGGTCCGGGGTCGGACTCAGGAGAATACCGAACAGACACCGAAGATCAAGCAAGGCGACAGTGGCGCCACAGCTGTCGCGACGGTGCTCCGACGGTCACGCCTGGCTCGGCGGGGTGGAGGAGCACGAAGCGCTCGCTGCGAACGCGGTACGGCACGATCGTGCGGGCGCGCAACGCACCGCGTCGACTCCTGTGGCCCACACCGTCACGACTCATCATGTCGCGATTCGCATCGCGATGCGTGGCGACCGCACGATCATCAGTCATTGCCGGATCGCGAACTGTGAATTGCGGCCGAAAGACGCATGCCTGTCTTGGCCTTGTGGAATAAATCGATCATGGAGACGACGACGCATTCCAAACACGCCTGAACTCGGTACGTAAGTTGCCCTGCTCAATCGGAGACCACGCCATGTCGCCGCCGCCAGCCGAACTCACAACGTCACGATCGATGGGGAAGAGAAAGCCCGGTGTGCAGGAGCGCGCGCTGGGGGCTTCGCGTGCCGACGTGCGGGTGGAGCAGGATGGCCTGGTCATCGCGCTGGGCGGTGCATGGTCGCTCGAGCAGCCCCAGCCAAGCTTCGATGATGTCGTGGCGCGTGCCGATGCCGCGCGGGGACGGATCCGCAGCATCGCCTTCGACAGCGGGTCACTGGAGGCCTGGGACAGCAGCCTGCTCATCTTCCTGACGCGCTGTCAGGATTACTGCGACGCCAATCAGCTCGAGTTGAAGACGGCCGGGCTGCCCGAGCAGGTGCCGCGCATCCTGGCGCTGGCGCATGCCGTCCCCGAGCGCGTGCAGCCGAAGGCTGCGGCACGTCCCTCGTTCGTCACACGCATGGGCACCGCCGTGCTCGACGTGTGGAGCGACCTGCGTGCCGCGATCACGTTCACGGGAGAAGTGGCGATCGCCGTCGCGGGCATCCCGACGCGACGCGTGCACATGCGCTGGCGCGAGTTCTGGGTGGTGGTACAGACCAACAGTTCCGGCGCGCTGCCCATCGTCACGCTGATCGCGTTGCTGGTGGGCGTCATCATCGCCTTTCTTGGCGTGGTGGTCCTGAAGCGGTTCGGTGCGGGCTACTATGTGTCGTACCTGGTCGGCTTCGGCATGTTGCGCGAGATGGGCGCGCTGATGACGGGCATCATCATCGCAGGTCGCACCGGCGCTGCCTTCGCGGCCGAGCTGGGCAGCATGAAGATCACCGAGGAGATCGACGCGTTCACCACCCTTGGCATCTCTCCCATCGAGCATCTCGTGCTGCCGCGGCTGCTCGGCCTGTTCGTGATGATGCCGCTGTTGACGATCTACGCCGATTTCGTCGGCATCGCCGGCGGCATGCTCGTCTCGGCGGCGCTCCTCGACCTCTCGTTCAAGCAGTTCGCCAGCGGCCTGCTCTCGGCGGTCACACTCTCCGATGCGCTGCTGGGTGTCCTCAAGGGGACGATCTTCGGCTTCATCGTCGGCGTGGCCGGATGCATGAAGGGGCTGCAGGGCGGTTCTGACGCCGGCGCTGTCGGACGCGCCGCGACCGCCGCCGTCGTGCTTGGCATCACGCTCATCATCATGGCCAATGCCGTGGTCGACTGGCTCGCGGCGCTGCTCAACATATGACGCCCCCCACCGACACCCCCGTCATCACCGACACGCCGGTCATCGAGGTGCGTGGGCTCACCATGCAATACGGCGAGCGTGTCGTGATGAAGGACATCAGCTTCTCCATCGCCCGCGGCGAAGTGTTCGTGCTCATGGGCGGCAGCGGGAGCGGCAAGAGTACGCTGCTCAAGCACCTGATCGGCCTCAAGGCGCCGGCCAAGGGATCGATCCTGTTCGAGGGCGAACCGTTCGACATCGCCGACGAGGTGCAGCGCAAGCGTGTGCTGCGCCGCATGGGCGTGCTGTACCAGAGCGGTGCACTCTGGAGCGGACTCACGCTGGCCGAGAACGTCGCGCTGCCCCTGGAGGAGTTCACGGCGCTCGACGCAGGGACGATCGCCGAGACGGTGTCGTTCAAGCTGGCGCTGGTGGGGCTGCGGGGCTTCGAGGAGTTCTATCCGTCGGAGATCAGCGGCGGCATGCGCAAGCGTGCGGCGCTGGCCCGTGCGATCGCGCTCGATCCCGACGTCCTCTTCTTCGACGAGCCGTCGGCGGGGCTCGATCCCATCAGCGCCAGCCGGCTCGACGACCTGATTCTCGAACTGAAGGCGAGCTTCGGCACCACCATCGTGGTCGTGACACACGACCTGGACAGCATCTTCCGCATCGCCGACCGGGCGGTGTTCCTCGACATCGAACAACAGACCATGACGGCGCTCGGACCTCCTGCGGAGCTACGCGACAATCCCCCCAGTGCCGAAGTGCACCGCTTCCTGACTCGCAGCAGCGAAGGCCAGCCATGAGCCGACGTGCGAATCCGACGGCGATCGGACTCTTCCTGCTGGGCGCGCTGGCGATCGCGATCGTCGGCACCGCGGTGCTGGCATCCGCGACGTGGTTTCAGCAGCGGACGACGTTCATCAGCTTCTTCCCTGAGTCGGTCAATGGCCTCGAGAACGGCGCGCCAGTGAAGTTCCAGGGCGTGCCGGTGGGCAGCGTGACGGCGATCCACATCCAGATCGACCCGCGCGACGACTCGTTCCAGGTGCCGGTGGAATACGAGATCGACCTGCCGAAGCTGACCACATCGGCCGGCACCTACGTGAACCTGGCGGACACTGTGGTGCTCAAGCAGCAAATCGCGAAGGGACTGCGCGCGCAGCTGCAGATGGAGAGCTTCGTGACCGGGGTGCTGTATCTCGAGCTCAGCTACCGGATGGATTCGACGCCGCCACGGCTGGACCCTGGTGTGACGGAATACCCGCAGGTGCCAACGACGCCGTCGCTGATGGCGGCGATCGGCGGCGGTGCAGGCAGCCTGCTGTCCGAGGTCATGAAGATCCTGAACCGCGTCGACGGCATGCTCGGTGAGGTGAACATGCGGGAGATGAATGCGGCGGTGGTGAGCTCGGCGAAGGCAGTCGAGCAGATCGTGTCGTCGCCGGAGATTCGGTCGGCGGTGCGGCAGATGCCTGGTGCCACGGCGCAGTTGACAGCCACGCTGGCCGAGGCACAGCGGCTGGCGGCGCATGCGACGGTGGCGATGGATTCGATCCAGCCGGGCCTCAAGGGTGCCACGACGGAAGCCGTGGTCACGCTGCAGGCGCTGCGCCGGACGCTGGACGAGACGCATGGCCTGCTGTCGGCTGACACCGGTCCCGGCTACGCGCTCACCGATGCGCTGAAGAGCCTGCGTGAAACCACTGATGCGCTCAAGCTCCTGATCACGTCACTGGAGCAGAATCCCGACATGCTGATTCGCGGCAAGAAGCCGCCACAGGACAGATGATCATGCGACGCTTCATCCGACCCACGCGCCTGCTCGCGCCGACCCTGCTGCTCACGCTCACGGGCTGCTTCAAGCTGTCACGGGAGGCGCCGGTGCTGCAGCAGTACGTGCTCAGCGGCGCCTCGCCGGCGAGCACCGTACCCGCTGCTGCGACGGGCTCCGTGAACGCCGGCGCGCGTAATCGCGCTGGACTCACCATCGGGCTGCGCCGCCTGAACCTGGCGTCGTACCTTGCGGTGCCGGCCATCGTGTTGCGCCGCGGTGACAACCGCATCGTGACGTCGGAGTTTCATCGCTGGGGCGAAGAGCTGGAGTCCGGCATGAACCGGGCGGTCGCCAGCCATCTCGCGGGCGTGCCGCCGGTGCAGGCGGTCGAGGTGGCGCCATGGCCGGCGCGTGTGAATCATGACTTCATCGTCCAGTTGCATGTGTCGCGCTTCGAAGGCGTGGTGGATTCCGCAGCGACCGAGGGGCGCGTGCACCTGCAGGCGGGATGGGACATCATCCGGCCGCTGAACGGCGCGGTGCTGTTGCGCGGGAGCACCGACGAACGCGGTGGATCGTGGCGTGCCGGTGACTACGCGGGTCTGGTGAAGGGACTGGACATGGCGCTGGCGCGCCTCGCCCGCGACATCAGTGCGTGCCTCGCGCGTTTCCCGAATGATTCGACCCCGCCTGCGAGCTGCGGGCCGGCCGCCGGCCCGGCAGGTGTCCAACGATGACCACTGTTCTCGTGACAGCGAGCCCAGTGCACACCCTCGTCACCCGATCCCCGCCATGACCACACCGCCACCGCCGCCGCTCGGCTCCATCGGCTGGGCCGACCTCACCGTGCCGGACGCCGTCGCCGTGAGTGACTTCTACGCCAAGGTCGCGGGCTGGACCGTGGCCCCGCTCTCGATGGGCGACTACGACGACTTCGTGATGATGGCGCCCGGCGGCACGGCCACCGGCGGCGTCTGTCATGCCCGCGGCAAGAATGCGGGACTGCCCGCAGTCTGGTTGATCTACATCACGGTGGCCGACCTCGACGCCAGCCTGGCGGCCTGCACGGCCGGTGGTGGCGAGGTGCTGTCGGCGCCCCGCGGCGCAGGCGGGACGGCGCGCTTCGCGGTGATCCGGGATCCGGCCGGTGCGGCGGTGGCGTTGTTCGACGCCGGCATACGGGACACTGTTTGAACGCTGACGGCCTTTGGGGGTCGCTCAGCGAACGCACGCGTGTTCGCGCCTTCGGCATCGCCTCGCTCTGTGCGGTCGCAATGTCGTATTGGGTGGGCATCAGCGGCGAGGTGCTGCGCACGGCGGCGTCGCCGTTCGGGATCGTGTCGCTGGAGCTTGCCGGCACGCCGGACGTTGCGCAGCGCATCTACGCGGCGTGGGGCGAGACGGGGCACGAGGCGGCGCAGTTCAACATCCGCATCGACTTCCTCTATCTCATCGCATATGGCATCGCGCTGTCGATCGGCTGCGCGGTGGCGCGACGGTGGTGGGCGGGGCGATCACCGGCGCTGGCGCAGCTCGGCGCACCGCTGACGTGGGCAATGCTGATGGCCGCAGTGAGCGACGCGTGCGAAAACGCGATGCTCTGGCACATGATCCATGATCCCGCCAATGCGCTCTGGACCCAGCTGGCACGCGGCTTCGCGGTGGTGAAGTTCGCCTTGCTGGTGGTGGGCGTCCTCTACATCACGTGTGGGGCGTTCAGCCGGATCGGACAGCGGCGTGGAGCGCGGCGGTGATTCAGCGGCGCATCAGGCTCACACCTGCCACGATCTGCCACACCGTCATCGGATAGGCGGCCACCCGCTCCATCCCGCCAAGCCCGATGCCGAGGTAGTGCCCCGAGACGAACAGTAGCGTGGCGACGAAGCCCACGGTCCCCGCGATGAGGCTGAACGCGGTCAGCGCACGCTGCTCGCCGGGCCGCTGCGCCAGTGCCAGTCCGAACACGATCATCGCGATGTTGCCGGCCACGAAATTCAGGCCGGCGCCGAGCACGTGTCGCGCGTTGTCGCCGTTCTCCGGATAGATGCCGACCACCAGCACACCGACACCGGCGGCCGCAAAGAGCGCGCGCGCCAACGTGCGCACCCACCCGACAGGGAACGCGTCGCGCGTGAGCCAGGCGCCGAGCACCATCGTCACACCGAGCAGCATGAACGACAGGTTCATCACCACGTGCCACGGTGAACAGACGAAATGCGAGCTGCCGGCGGGGTAGGCTCCGCAGGTGGTGTTCCCGAGATCGCTGATGTAGTCGAACCGGAGGCTGAAGGGGCGCGGCCAAGCCGATGCCACCACCACCTGTGCCACGAAGAACTGGATCGCCAGCAGCCAGGCGATGGCGCCGGTGCGGACCGCCGGGCTCGCGGCTGTAGACATGGGATGGATGGCGGCGGTGAGTCGTGTGCGGGAGGCGTGCCCTGCCACGATACGTCGCCGATCGGTCGATCGGATGGGGCGGCTGGCCTTCCGCCAGCGCCGCGCCCCTCCGGGCCGTACAATCCGGCACGCACCATCCCCCATTCCCGCTCATCCGTCGAGCCATGCCTTACATCACACCTCGCGCGATCCGCCGCACGCTGCTGGCCAGCCTCTGCGCCGCGGCCGCGCTGCCGGCGCAATCGGCCACGCCGCGGGCCATGACCCTCCGCGACTGGTATCGCGTCACGACCGTCAGCCAGCCGGCCGTGAGCCCCAGCGGCAAACACGTCGCCTTCACGGTCACCACCGTCCGCGAGGCCGAGAACAAGCGCCATCAGGAAGTGTGGGTGGCCCCGACCGACGGCGGCGCCCCGCAGCGCTGGACGTCGCCGGGCTACGAAAGCAGCAACCCGCGCTGGTCGCCCGATGCCTCGCACCTGCTGTTCAACTCGCAGCGGCCGCAGGGCAAGGGCAACACGTGGGTGATCCGCGTCGATGCCCCCGGCGGCGAGGCGATGCAGATGCCGGCCATGCCGTCGAACGGCAGCATGCCGAAGGACGGCAAGTTCGCCGTCTGGGCAGAGCCGATGCCGGCCGACACCACACCGATCCGCGATGCCTACGCGCGCATGCCGGCGCTGGCACGGCCGCCGTTCGAGGCGATCACGATGCCCGCCGATCCGGCGCGCTTCGACGGTCGTCACTTCACCGACATGAACTTTAAGTCGAACGCGACGGGCTTCGTGGCCAGCCGCCGCACCGCCCGCACCTGGCGGCCGACGCAGCTCTGGAAGCAGTCCTTCGGCGACACGGCCAAGGTGCAGCTCACCCGCACCACCTATTCGCACCGCGGCGCGGTGGTCTCGCCCGACGGGCAGTGGATCGCCTTCATCGCCGACGCGAAGCTGCGTCCCGACAGTGTGGTGGAGTTCGAGCGCGACTCGCTCGGCAAGCTGCCGTACGACAAGGTGCGCGACGAGGCCGAACGGAATGACGCCGACATCTACGTGATGCCGATCGCCGGCGGCACGCCGCGCAAGGTGGCCGACTGGATGGGCGCCGAGTCGGACCTCGAGTGGTCGGCCGACGGCAAGCAGCTGGCGTTCATCGGTCGTCCGGCGCGTGCGAAGTCGGCCCGCATCTACGTGATCGACGTCACCGGCGGCGCACCGAAGAACCTGCTCGGCACGTGGCAGTACGAGCCGGATGCGATCACCTGGATGGCGAACGGCACCCTGCGTTTCGCGGCCACGATCGGCGGCCGCGCCGCGATCCTCGATGCGGACATGAACGGTGGTGCGCCGAAGGAGCTGGTCGGCGGACGCCGCCGTGCCACCAGCCCATCGATGAACGAGGCGGGTTCGGTGATGGCCTACGTCTCGACGTCGATGACCAAGCCGACGGAGTTGTTCCTGGCCGATGGCAGCGGTGCCAACGAGCGTCAGGTGACGCACTTCAATGACGCACTGAACGCCGAAGTGGCATGGAGTGACGCCGAACGCTTCACGTATCGCAGCGTGGGCAACCTGGAGATCGAAGGCTGGCTGATGAAGCCGTACGGCTACGTCGCCGGCAAGAAGTATCCGGTGGTGCTGTACATCCACGGCGGTCCGCACTCGCAGTACAACGAAGGCTGGTTCGACGAATTCCAGAACCTCGCCGCGCAGGGCATCGCAGTGCTGTTCACCAACCCTCGCGGGTCGAGCGGCTACGGCGCCGACTTCACCTACAGCACGCGCGGGCGCTGGGGTCTGGAGGATTACGACGACCTGATGAAGGCGGTGGACATCATCGCCAAGCGCGCCGACATCGACAGCACCAAGATGGGCGCCAGCGGCGGCAGCTACGGCGGGTTCATGACCACGTGGATGGCCACCAAGACGCATCGCTTCGCCGCCATCCAGACCGATCGCACCATCACCGACTGGACCTACTGGTACGGTGCCAGCGATGCGCAGGGCCTCACCGAGTACGAGTTCTTCGGCAAGCCGTGGGACAACCAGGCGCTCTACGATCGCCTGTCGCCGATCCGCTACGTGAAGAACGTGAAGACGCCGATGCTGCTGGTGCAGAGCGAGGAAGACTTCCGCACCGCGATGGGCAGCGCCGAGATCTGGTACGAATCGCTGAAGAAGCGTGGCATCCCGGCGGAGTTCGTGCGCTACCCGCGTTCCAACCACGACCTCTCGCGCGCCGGTGAGCCGTGGCTGCTGGTGGATCGCCTGGGTCGCCTGCGGCAGTGGTTCGGCTACTGGCTGCAGGGCACGAAGGCCACGCCGGCGACGGCAACCGCTGCGGCGGGTGGCGGGCGGTAATTTCGGTGACAGTGCACTTTCCCCGGTTCAACGGGGGAAAGTGCACTGTCACCGACATCGCGGTGGGCGGTGAAGGCACGGGTCGGTTAGCCTTCACCGATGCGCGATTCATTCGGATTGACCTGAATGGGCAACATCGGTGAAGGGCTGACCTTCTACGTGGTGTTCCTGTTCTCGACCACGTTGCACGAGGCGGCCCACGCGTGGGCGGCGAAACTGGGCGGCGACCTGACGGCCTATCACGGCGGTCAGGTGTCGCTCGATCCGATGCCGCACATCCGTCGCGAGCCGTTCGGCATGGTGGTGTTGCCCCTGCTGACGGCGCTGACGATGGGATTCCCGATCGGCTTCGCCAGCGCGCCGTACGATCCGGCGTGGGCGCAGAAATATCCGAAGCGCTCGGCGTGGATGGCGCTGGCCGGACCGGCGGCCAACCTGCTGCTGGTGCTGCTGGCGGGCATCGCCATCAAGGTGGGCGGGGTGGCGGGCATCTTCTCTCCACCGAACACCATCACCTTCGGGCACATCGTCGGCACCAACGGTGGCAGCGGCGCGCTGGAAGCGGTGGCGTTCTTCCTCGGCACGCTCTTCTCGATGAACCTGCTGCTGGCAGCGTTCAACCTGTTGCCGTTTCCACCGATGGATGGCAGCGCGGCGATTCCGCTGCTGGTCGGCGAGGAGAAGGGACGGGTGTGGCAGAACCTGATCTGGCGGACGCCGGCGCTGAACTTCGTCGGCTACTTCCTGGCCTGGCAGGTGTTCGGATACATCTTCAGCCCGCTCTTCAACGGCTCGCTGGCGATCCTCTATCCCGGCGTCACGTACGGCGCCTGAGACGCCGGCGCGACAGGCAGCGGCAGCACGCTGTCCTCCGCGATCACGAACAGTGACGGGAAATCCTGCCGGTCGATCACCGCGCCGCCGGTGAATTCACCGAAGGCCGGCAGCAATCCGCCGTGGGCGCCGAACGCGAAGCAGGGCAGCGTCAGCCTCTGCCTGCCGCGCCCGAACAACTGCACGACCGGGTGCACGTGTCCCGCCAACACGTAGCCGTCGTCGCACTCGCCCGGATGGTGGCAGAGCGCGAATGGCCCCAGCTGCAGCGGCGCGTCGACGCAGGTGATACCGAGTGACGCCGGCGGATCACCGGCGTGATAGTCATGGTTGCCGCGCACCAGCGTGATGGCGAGGGCTGGGTGCGTGGCGCGCCACGCCTCGAGCGCGCGGACGGTGGCGGGTGCCATGCCCGCGCGCGCGTGCAGCAGGTCGCCGAGCACGAACAGGTGCGATGCGGCGGTGCGCGCCAGCACCGCGTCGAGTCGCGCCAGCCCGGCGCCGGTGGTGCCATGCGGCACCGGCACGCCCTGCGCGCGGAATGCCGCCGCCTTGCCCCAGTGTACGTCGGCCACGATCAGCGCCTGCCAGGCGGGCACGAACAGCGCCCGGTCGGCGAGCAGCACGACATCGATGCCGGCGAGGGTGAAGGCGTGGGACACGCGGGGAATCTACCGGGGGCCGACAGCGGGTCACGCGCGCACGGGCGGGGTGGGCAGCGCGGTGAAGGCGCGTTAACCTCCTGCGTGGATCGACTGACCGGCAGCCCGCCGCGGTGCGCACGTACGGATCGGAGGAGTGATGGACGGAAGGGCTGCGCCCGTGGTCGCCGGTGAAGATGCGTCGGCCGATGCGCTGCGCGACGCGCTCGAGGAGGCAGTCGGCGGCGAGTACGAGATCGTCCGCCTGATCGGTCGTGGTGGCATGGGCGCGGTGTACCTGGCGCGCGACCGCGCGCTGGAGCGACTGGTGGCGATTAAGGTGCTGCCCCCGGGATCCGCGACCGACGCCGGCGTGCTGGAGCGATTCCGGCGTGAGGCGAAGACCGTCGCCAGCCTGCAGCACGTGGGCATCGTGCCGCTCTACGCGTTCGGCGAGCGCCGCGGGTTGTGCTGGTTCGTGATGGGGTACGTGCGCGGCGAGTCGCTCGCCACGCGCCTCGAACGCGAACCGGTGCTGGAGGTCGAGACGGCGCGCACACTGCTGGCGCAGGTGGCCGAGGCGCTGGATCATGCGCACCGGCAGGGCATCGTGCACCGCGACATCAAGCCGGACAACATCCTGCTCGACGACGGCACCGGTCGCGCGATGCTGACCGACTTCGGGATTGCGCGCGCCGACACGCTCTCGGCGGCGACGAGCCTGACGCAGGTGGGCTCGGTGATGGGCACACCGCACTACATGTCGCCGGAGCAGGCGACGGCCGAGCCGCAGATCGACGGGCGCAGCGATCTGTATTCGGTCGGCGTGGTGGGGTATCAGCTGCTCAGCGGCAAGCTGCCGTTCGACGGACGCAGCTTCCGTGAGCTGCTGATGCAGCACGTCTCTGCCACACCACAGCCGTTGCTGACCATCGCACCGACGGTGCCGCCGGATGTGGCGGATGCGGTGATGCGCTGCCTGGAGAAGGATCCCGCACGGCGCTTCGCCGACGGTCGCAGCCTGCGGGCAGCGCTCGGCGGCGAGATCTATGACGACGAGTCGCTGAGCTACGAGCTAGCCGAACTGCGTCATCTCGGCGCGTGGTTCTTCCTCAGCGTGGTGGTGTCGGTGACGGTGGCGGTGACGGCAGCAGTGACCGGCGGGCGATTGCTGGGAGTACCGGCGCTGGCGTGGCTGCTGATTCCCCTCATGTTCGTCGGCTATGTGTCGCGGGCGCGCGAGGCGCGGCAGCGTGGCTTCGAGTGGGCGACGATCCGGCGGGTGGTGACGCTGCCGCCACGCTGGTGGTGGCTCTGGTGGCCGCGGGCCTGGCGACGCACCGGCGACGTATACGAACGGTTGCCAGCGACGTTGAAGACGGCACGATGGCTGAACACCGTGATCGCCGCGCTGCTGCTGGTAGAGATGCCGTTGATGACGTGGGCGATGGATGACCGCCGACGTGTGATGCGTGAGCTGGCGCCACCGTCGCACGCGTGGCACTCCATCCGCTGGGTGGCGGCCCTCGATGCACTGATCGTGATCGTGGTGCTGCTCGCGTTCCTGGCGGCGCTGATGTCGGTGCTGCTGGTGGCGACGTCGTTGGCGCGACGGGCGGCGAAGCCGCACGGGCTGAGTCGGCTGGACAGCAACCGGCTCACCTACAAACCCACCGATTCACCGTTCTGGCGGGACGCACGCATCCAGTCGGTGTTGCGCGGCAGCGCGGTGGAGCGGAAGCCGGCCACGCCGCAGGATTTCGTGTCGCAGATCCTCGTCGCCACCGGTCGGCTCACGCCGGCGTCGGGGGCGGTGAACGTGGAATCCGCGGCGGCGGCCCGACGGCTGAGCGAGGCGATCGCTGCCTTCGATCGCGAGATCGCCATGCTGGAGAAGACTGCGCCGCGCGAGCAGATCGACCGGCTGGATGCGGAGATCGTGCTGCTGGAAGCGGATGGCACCGAGGCCGAGTCGATCGCGCTGCTGCGCGACCAGCGCGAGACCCTCGCACGCTCGCGCGAGCGGATGCAGGTGTTGCACACGCGCCGTGAGACCGCGCTGGCAGAACTCGAGACGTTGTGGAGTGACGTGCGCCGCCTGGCGTCGACGGTGGATCCTGCCACCATGCGCGACCTCGCCGAGCGCATCGGCGAACGCTGTCGCGCGGTGCAGCAGTCGTATCCACCGCGGCGCGGCCGCACCACCACCACCAGCGGCGCGGCGGCGGCGCTGCTGCTGCTGCTCACGCTGTCGGTCGGCGCGGTGCAGGCCGCGCGCGTGAGCGCCGCCGGCGTGGCCGAGGTCCGTCCGCTGCTGGCACGCGGCGAGCCCGATTCCGCATTGGTGATGCTGGCTGCCATGCCAGCGACGGTGGAGCGCAACGTGCTGGAAGGCGAGGCGCACCTGGTGCGCGGGCATCGCCGCGACCTGATCCTGCGCCTGATGTCGGCGCGCCGCGCGATGGCGGCGTTCGATCGTGCGTTGCAGCGCGACTCGACACAGGTCGCCGCCATCACCGCACAAGCCTGGATCAAGCGCCTGCTGCCGGCGTTCATCGGTGGTGACAGCGACGAAGCGGACGCACTGCTGGTGGCATTGCAGCGACAGGCACCGTATCGCGCGCAGCTGATGCGCGGATACTTCGCGCGGCTGGATGGCCGCGGACTGCTCGCCGACAGCCTGGTCACGGAACTCACCGTCTCGGCACCGGACAGTGCCGGTGCCTGGTTCGCGCTCGGCGAGCTGGCCTTCCGCGACGGACGTGCCGAGGTGGCGCGCGATGCGTGGCTCCGCTATCACACGCTGATGCCCACCGATCGCGCCGTGCTGTACCAGCTTGGCATGGTGTCGGCGGTGCACGGTGTTGCGCTGGACGACGGTGAGCGCACCCTGCGAGAGTACCTCGCGACACCGCCGCTGATGATGCACCCGACCGCCGGCGCCGCCTGGTGGCGTCTCGGCCAGGTGCTCGAGAAGCAGGGGCGCATCGCACCGGCTCGCGCGGCGTACGGCAAGGCGATCAGCCTCGATCGACGCAGCAGCGACTACAAGGCCTCGCTGGCCCTGCTCGACGCACGCCGCGTCGGCCGCTGAGGCGTCACTGCCAGTTCGGTCCCAGCGAGGGCCAGAGCGTGCGCAGCGACTGGCGCGCGCCGCGTGCGAGGTAGAGCGTGACGCGCTGCTCCTCGGGAACGCCGAGCGGGTTCCGGATGACGCGTTCGACGCGCACGGTGTCGTAGAGCTGTCGCAGCGTGGCTTCGGCGTCGTCGTCGGATGCGATCACCAGCGCGGTGTTGGCACTGGCCGGACCGGGCCCCCACGCGAAGAAATCACCGGCGGTGCTGCGCGGGTACGGCACACCTCGCGATGGCCCGTGGAAGGCGAGGGCCCCCGCCTGCCCGTAGTTGCCACCGATGACCGTCAGCTCCTCACGTTGCGCACTCGGCAGGCGTGACACGACGTCACCCACCGAATCCGCCAGCTCACGCCACCCGAGCATGTCGGCGTAGTCCTGTGGCAGTGGTACTCTGACGCCGCGGTTGGTTTCCTCGGTCAGCCCCAGTGTGCGCAGGTATGCGATGGTGCGCTGCGGCGACAGCACCGGAATGCCCAGCGGCCATGTGACGAGGGTGCCCGCCACGAGCAGCGTCGCCACCACCGGCACCAGCCAGCGGGTGTTGCGCGCCACCCGCTCGAGGGTGAGTGCGCCGATGCCGATCAACACCGGATACACCGGTGCCGCGTAGTACGCCTTGCCGTGCAGCACCAGCATCACCAACAGCATGGCAGCAGCGGCCAGCGACGGCACCCGTTCGCGGGCCGTGCCGCGTATCGCGGCCAGCAGCGCCGGCACGACGCAGAGCACCGCAGCCGCGAGCAGCATCGGCTGCTCGAGCAGGAAGCCGGCCGCGGACACCTGCTCCAGCTGCCCGCTGCGGAGGGTGCGCATCTGCGCCAGGAACGGCCAGTCGTGCAGCACCTGGCCAGTGATGCTCGGCACGGCGAGCAGTGTGGCCACCAGCACCGCCAGCCATGGCCAGCGTGTGCGCAGGTGCCCGCGGAGTTCGCCGTCGAGCAGCATCACCGCTGCGACACTGATGCCGACGAACGCCACCGAGAACTTCGTCAACGCGCCGAGACCCAGCGCCACACCGACCAGCAGCCACCAGCGTGGCGCTCGTTCGTGCGCCGCGAGGGTGAGGGCGGCCAGCGCCAGCGTGGCCCAGAGCTGGTCGAAGATCACCGGCTGCATCAGCAGCGACGATCGCACGAACACCGGCGCTGCCAGCAGTGCCAGCCAGGTGACGCAGAGCGCACGCCAGCCACCGCCGAGGCGGCGAACGAGCAGCAACACCACCGCTGTGAGCAGCGCGCCCGCCGCGGCCGCGGGCACACGCGCCGCCAGCACCGACTCGCCGAAGATGGCGCGTCCCGCCGCCGCGACGATGGCCAGCATCGGAGGGAATTGCATCCGGAACAGGTCGAGATGGTCTCCCATCGCGAAGTACAGATACTCGTCGCGGTGAATGCCCCACGCCGGGTGACGCGTGACCAGCGGCAGCAGGAATCGCAGCAGCACCAGCGCCGCGATCAGGCTGCGCGATGGACGACTGGTGAGGGATTCGACGGACGGCGACGAGGCGATCGGCACGATGGGACGGGCGGGAGTCGCACCGGCGTGGCCGGCAACCTGGACGTGGAGCCTACGATGGGCAGGCGCCGGTGTTTCGGGCAACCAGCAACCGCCTCACTGGGTTCGGCGCGGAGCCTCGTGCGCGTCAGCCGCGTTCCACCTGCGCCGTCATGCGCTTCACCCGGTCCACCAGCTTCTCGGAGCTGAGCTTGGCGCGGGTGCGATCCACCAGCAACGGGAAGGCGAGCGGCGTCGGTCGCACCACGTCAACCAGGCGCACCGTGCTGGCATTCAGCCGCCGCAACGTGGCCCCGATGCGGCTGGCCTCGAGCTGTCGTTCCAGAACCTCACGCTGCGCCTGCAGCAGCAACAGGTTGTCAGGATCGTACTTCGCGAACACGTCGTAGAGCAGGCCGCTCGATGCCTGCACCTGCTTCATCGACTTCGACTGGCCCGGGAATCCCTGGAAGATCAATCCCGCCACGCGCGCGATCTCGCGGAACTGCCGCCGTGCCAGCTCGGCAGCGTTGAGCGATGCGGTGATGTCGTGCAGCAGGTGGCTGGTGCTCAGCAGGCCCGCCTCCAGCGCCTCATCGACCGGGATCGGTTCCGGTGACAACAGTTCGAATCCGTAGTCGTTGCAGGCGAAGCTGAAGGTGATCGGCACCAGCTGCGCGATACGATAGGCGAACAGCGCCGCCAGCCCCTCGTGCACCAGACGCCCATCGAACGGATACACGAAGAGGTGATGGCCCTCGCGCGTATCCACCCGCTCGATCAGCAGTTCGTCGGTAGCCGGGATCAGCGAGCGTTCGGCCTGCACCTGCATGATGCCGCGCACCGCTTCCATCTCCGCGCTGCTGAAGATGCCGGTGCGCGCCTCCTCCAGCTTGTCGCGCACCGCCAGCGATAACTCGGTGGAGAGCGGCATGCGTGAGCCCTGCCAGCTCGGTACCGCTCCCGATGTGCTGCGCGCCTTGCGTACCCAGGCGGTGAGATCCTTCATGCGCACGAATTCCAGCGCACGCCCGGCGAAGATGAAGCGGTCCATCGGCTTCAGTCGCGCGATGAAGCTCTCCTCGATGGTGCCGAGCCGTCCGCCGGTGAGGAATCGCACCGCGAGGGCGGTGTCACTGACGATGGTGCCGATGCTCATGCGATGCCGCTGGATCACGCGGGCATCGGTCACGAAGTAGTGGCCGTACTCATTCACCACCCGCGAGTATTCGGGATAGGCGCGCAACGCCTCACCACCGCGCGTGATGAAGTCCAGCACCCAGTCCAGTTCCGCGTCGGTGATCTGCGCGTAGGCCCGCGTGGTCTGCAACTCGGCCAGGATCTCCGGGCGCGTGAATCCACCGCCGATGGCGCGCGTGACGAGATGCTGCGCCAGCAGGTCGAGCGGCCGGTCCACCGGATCACGACTTTCGATGCGTCCGTCGCGGATCGCATCCCGCGCCGCCGCCACCTCCACCAGCTCGAACGCATGCGTGGGCACACACACGACTTGCGACACGCGCCCCGGTGAATGTCCGGAACGGCCCGCGCGCTGCAGCAGGCGCGCCACACCTTTCGGGCTGCCGATCTGCATCACGAGGTCCACCGGCGCGAAGTCGACACCGAGATCCAGTGACGACGTGGCCACCACCGCGCGGAACCGCCCGTTCTTCAGCCCCTCTTCGGCCACCGTGCGCTGCGCCTTGTCGAGCGAGCCATGATGGATCGCCACCTGCTCCAGCCAGTCGGGTCGCGCGGCGAGGATGGACTGATACCAGATCTCGCACTGCGATCGCGTGTTGGTGAATACGATCGCCGATTGCGCCGCCTCCAGCCGCTCGATCACCTGTGGCAGCAGCGTCGTGTTGAGGTGGCCGGCCCACGGAAAGCGCTCCATCTCATCAGGAATCAGCGATTCGACGGCGATCTCCTTCGGCACGATGCCACGCACCAGCACACCGGGATTCGGCGTTCCGTTTTCACTGCGGCCGAGCAGCGTTTCGCAGGCCACGTCGAGGTTGCCGAGCGTGGCCGAGAGCCCCCAGGTGCGGAGGGCGGGGCAGAGCCGCCGCAGGCGGGCGAGGGCCAGCTCCACCTGCACACCACGTTTGGTGGCCATCAGCTCGTGCCACTCGTCCACGATCACACACTGCAACGTCTCGAACAGCGACTCCTGGTCGTCGCGGCAGAGCAGCAGCTCCAGAGACTCGGGCGTCGTGATCAGCGCCGTGGGCAGCCGCTCACGCTGCGCACGTCGCACCTTCTCGGTGGTGTCGCCGGTGCGCGACTCGATGCTCCACGGCATCCCCAGCGCCTCGACCGGGGCACGCAGCGCGGCCTCGGTGTCGGCGGCGAGCGCGCGCAACGGGGTGATCCAGAGCACCTGCAGCGGCGCCTGCGCACTGCGCTTCTTCGGCGCTGGCGCCGCCGGGTTCGCGTCGAGCCAGGCGCGCAGAGGGCCGATCCAGGCCGCATACGTCTTGCCGGTGCCGGTGGCAGCGTGGATCAGTCCCGAGGCTCCATCGGCATAGGCCCGCCACACCTCACGCTGGAACGCAAAAGGCTCCCAGCCCTGCTGCTCGAACCAGCCGTCGATCACATGCTCCTGCACGGCGACGGTCACGTGACCTGCTGCTCGCTGCGCAGCATGGCGCGGATCGTCTCCAGCGAGTCGGCATCCTTCGGCAGCTTGTCCTTGCGCCAGCGATTCATGCGCGGGAAACGCACCGCGATACCGCTCTTGTGCCGGCTGCTCTCCTGGATCCCCTCGAACGCCAGCTCGAACACCAACCCGGGCGTGACGGTTCGCACCGGCCCGAACTTCTCCAGCGTGTTCTGCCGGACGTAGCGATCGACTTCCTTGATCTCGGCGTCGGTGAGGCCGGAGTACGCCTTGGCGAACGGCACCAACGCGTCGCCATCCCAGACCGCGAACGTGTAATCGGTGAACAGCCCGGCGCGGCGCCCGCTGCCCGACTGCGCGTACACCAGCACCGCGTCCACCGTCAGCGGCGTCACCTTCCACTTCCACCAGTCGCCCACGCGCCGGCCCACGCCATAGGGCGACGCGCGTCGCTTCAGCATCAGCCCCTCTGCGCGCATCTGCCGCGAGCCGGCGCGCGCCGCCTGCACATCGTCCCACGACTCGGCGGCGATCACCGGTGACATGTGCAGGGTGCCGCCAGTCGGCAGCGCCGCGACCACACGCGCAAGCATCGCACGCCGCTCCTCCATCGAACGGGCACGCATGTCCTCGCCGCCGAGTTCCAGCAGGTCGTAGGCGATCATCGCACACGGCACGTCGGCCAGCAGCTTCTTGCCGATCGTCTTGCGGTTGATGCGCTTCTGCAACTCGGAGAACGGCAGCGGCGCGCCGTCACGCCATGCCACCATCTCACCGTCGATCACCGTGCCGTCGGCAAGGAACTCCGCGGTCTGCTCCACTTCGGGAAACCGACCGGCCAGCAACTCCTCGCCGCGGCTCCAGAGCAACGTCTTCCCACGTCGCCGCACCAGCTGGGCGCGAATGCCGTCCCACTTCCACTCCACCTGCCACTCGTGCGACTCGCCGAGTGACGGCAACTCCTGCTCCATCGGGTACGCGAGGTAGAACGGATACGGGCGACTCCAATCCGCGTCGTCGGTGTCCGGATGCATCAACCGCCCATACCACGCCCCACTCGGCTCCCACTGCCCCATCAGCCGGTGACTGATCGCGTCGGCACTCACGCCGCTGACCTGCGCCAGCGCACGGACCACCAGGCCGTCGGACACGCCGACACGAAATGCTCCCGTGATCAACTTGTTGAACACGAAGCGCGCTGAGCCACAGAGCGTCTGCCAGACGTCGCGCAGCGCCTCGCGCTGCTGCGGTGCATCCAACTGCGCCAGCGGCAGCAAGCGCTGCTCCACCCAGTACGACAGTGACACCGGTGCCGAGGGATCCTCGGATTCTGGCACCAGCAGCGAGATCGTCTCGGCGAGGTCGCCGGCCTGCGCGTACGATTCCTCGAACAGCCAGTCGGGAATGCCAGCCGACTCGGCGGCCCACGCGCGCAAGTCGCCCGACTTCACAAGTCGCTTCGGCCGACGCCCGACCAGGAACGACACCGCCCACGCTGCGTCGTCGGGTGAGGCCTCACGGAAGTAGGCGACCAGCGCCGCAACCTTGCCCTGCGTGGCGGTGGTGCGGTCGATCGCGTCGTACAACGCTGCGAACGCCTTCACGACGGATCCACCTGCTCGTCGGCGGCGGCCGTCGCCTCGCCGGTCGCCTCGACGGCGTCGTCGCGCTCACCCTCATACCGCGTTGCCAGCGCGTCGGCCTGCAAGCCATGCTCCCGCAGCCATCGCACCACCGGACCGGTGAAGCCGTGCGTCACCAGCACACGCTCGGCGCCCGTCTCAGTGATCGCCTGCAGGAGCTGTGGCCAATCCACGTGATCGGACAGCGTGAAGCCGCGATCGACACTGCGCCGACGCCGTGCGCCGCGCACCAGCATCCAGCCGCTGGCGAAGGCGGTGGAGAATGCACCGAACTTCCTCGCCCACGCACTGCCGTCGGCACTCGGTGGCGCGACGACCATCGCACCCGTGGCCGCCCCGCGTGCGGCGGTCGCGTACTCGGTGGGCGGCATCGCCACGCCGCCCTGACGATAGAGCGCCGTCATGCGGTCTACCGCACCGTGCACGAGGATCGGCCCGATGGTCGGATCGAGACCGGCGAGCAACCGTTGCGCCTTGCCGAGCCCGTAGCCGAAGAGCAATGAAGCACGGCCTTCCGCGGCATTCTCGCGCCACCACGCGTTGATGTCGGCGAACACCGATGCCGGCGTGGGCCAGCGGTAGATCGGCAGGCCGAACGTGCTCTCGGTGATGAAGGTGTGGCAACGCACTGGCTCCCACGCATCACAGGTGGGGTCGGGATCCGTCTTGTAGTCGCCGGATGCGACCCACACTTCACCGCCATGCTCGAGCCGCACCTGCGCCGAGCCGAGGATATGACCGGCGGGGTGCAGCGAGACACGCACGCCATTGATCAGCCGAGATTCACCGAACGGCATGCCCTCCACGCGGTCCGCATATTCGCCCAACCGCTCACGCGCGACGCCGACGCCTCGCTCCGCCACCAGGTAGCTGCCGCAGCCCCACGTGAGGTGATCGCTGTGCGCATGCGTGACCACCGCGCGCGGCACGGGTCGCCAGGGATCGACGAAGAAATCACCGGCGTCGCAGTAGAGGCCGGATTCGGTGACACGCAGCATGCAGGAAGGTTATTCCAGGTGATGACACAGTGGACGACGCGCAGTGCTGCGTGCTGATAGAACGCTGCATGGCGCACCGGCGATCCCCCGCGCAGATTCGCGGCAGCCCGGCCACATCCCCATCGGAGGAACGGATGAGCATTGCTGATACCCTGCTACCCGAATTCGACCTCGAGTTCGCGGCGACGCGACGCATGCTCGCGCTGGTGCCCGATGCCAGCGCGAACTGGAAGCCGCACCCGAAGTCGTATGCACTGGGGCAACTCGCGATGCATCTCGCGAATTTCGGCCGCTGGGGCATGCTGACGATGGAAGCTGACGAGCTCGACCTCGGCAGGCCCGATATGGCGCCGCAACATCGCGGGCCGTTCGGCGGCATCGGCCCCCTGCTGCAGACCTTCGACGAACAGGTGAGCGCGTTCCGCACCATGCTCGCCGGCGCCGATGATGATGCAATGCAGGCGATGTGGACGTTGAAACACGGGGAGCGGAAATTCTTCACCCTGCCCCGCGTGGCGGTGCTGCGATCCACCGTGCTGCATCACATGATCCATCACCGCGGACAGATGACCGTCTACCTGCGGATGCTCGACGTTCCACTGCCCGACACCTACGGCCCGACGGCCGACACGCAGCAGCCGTAAGGCCGCCGCCGGGCCACGCACGGCACACTCGATGAGGAGGTGGTGATGGCACGAGCCCAGGGAAAGTCCACCAACGCCTTCCTCCGACTCGGCAAGGCCCCGGCGCGCCGCGACCCGCGCAACCTGCAGCTCAAGGCGCTGCTCAAGAAGAAGGTGCGACTGCCGGCGGAATACGACTTCGACAGCAAGCATTCGGCCGTGCCGACGCCGATGTACGGCAATGACGAGTGGGGATGCTGCGTGATCTCGGGGCGCGCCCACCAGACGCTGCGCTTCGAGCTGGTCGAGCAGAAGCGAATCCTGCGCGTGACGGAGAAGGAGGTGGTGGACGAATACCTCCACCAGTCCGGCGGCGAGGACATCGGGCTGATCACCCTCGACTCGCTGCGGGTGTGGCGAAAGCAGGGCTGGACGGCCGCCAAGAGGCGCTACTTCATCCGCGCCTTTTCCGAGGTGGATCGCCGCAGCACGGAGGAGGTCAAGACGGCCATCTTCATGAACCTCGGCGTCGGCATCGGGCTGCGCCTGCCCCTCAGCGCCGACGACGAACTTCGCGCCGGCAAGCCGTGGATGCAGATCAGTGGCCGCGGCTCGACGCCGAACAGCTGGGGCGGACACTACGTGTACGTCTGCGGCTACACCAAGCTGGGCCCGACCTGCGTGACCTGGGGTCGCAAGCAGCGCATGAGCTGGGCATTCTTCGCGAAGTATTGCGACGAGGCCTACGCGATCATCGACGACCTCAACACAGCCCAGAAGCGGGCGATGCTGGACGAGAAGAAGCTCGACGCATTCCTCTCCACCGTCTCCACCCCGCGCAAGCCACGGAAGACTCCGGCCAAGGCGGCGCGGAAGGCGACCAAGCGCACGTCCACCGCCACGAAGAAGGTTCCGGCGAAACGATCGGCGCGAACGCGCAACTGACCGAGCGCGTGTCGGGCCTTGTGCGGGAGCACGTGGCAGACGAGGATGATGGCGACGGCCCGGAGCGTTCCAGCTGCCGGGCCGCGTGCCACCTCAGCCGACCCGAGCCAGTCTCAATGGCAGCGCCCGTCCTGTCCGACATCGAAATCCAGCGCGCGATCGGCAAGCTCCCGGGATGGAGCCGTCGCGCGGGCGTGATCAGCAAGACGTTCACGATGCCGACCTTTCCCGATGGCATCGCCTTCGTGGACCGGATCGCCGAGGCCGCAGAGGCGGCCATGCATCACCCGGACATCGACATCCGATACACGAAGATCACCATCGCCCTCAGCACCCACGACTCGGGTGGCCTGACGCAGAAAGACATCGACCTGGCCGGCCTGATCGAGCAGCTCGCCGCACTCTGAGGCGGCGAGCCGGCACTGCACTCACGCCGCTTCGGCTGGCGCGTCGAGATGCCGGATGAGGTCCAGCACGTCCATCGGCGTGCGCACGACGTGCGTGGGCGCGAACGGCTCGATCTCATCGGCCGAGAACGGACCCCATGCCGCCCACACGTCCACCATCCCGGCGGCACGCGCCGCCAGCACGTCGTTGGGTGCATCGCCGATGTACAACGCGCCCGCCGTGGCCACACCGAGCCGTTCCGCCCCCAGCAGCAAGGGATCGGGGTCCGGCTTGTGCCTGCTGGTCAACTCTGCGCCGATGATCACGTCGAACGGTGACAACAGGTCCACATGCTCGAGCGTCATGCGCGCCATCCAATCCCCCTTGCCGGTGACCACGGCCACGGGGTGACCGGCGGCCCGCAACGCGGTCACCAGCTGGTGAATGCCGTCATACGCAGTCACGAACTCCGCCAGGTGCGCCACCTGCCACTCGCGGTAGACGGCGATCAGTGCCTCCACCCGCGCGAGATCGTTCGACTCGAAATGCATGAACTGCGCGCGCAGCGGCGTACCCATGCCGCGCAGCCAGATGCGATCGTCGGGCCCACTGCCGCCGACGGCCGCATAGGCGGCCCGCATCGAGGCCAGCAGCAGCGGGATGGTGTCAGCCAGCGTGCCGTCGAGATCGAACAGCACCGGTCGTGGTGTACGCGGAAGCACAGTCATGCGACGGAAGATAACCGGACCCGGCCACCCGACTCACGCCGGCACCAACACCACCGCGGCGTTGACATGCCGCCCCGTCACCGTCGACGCCCGTGGCGCTCGAGCCGACACACGAGCCTCACACGCTGCCGCAGCCAACTCGGCGCCGACTCGCGTCGGCCGCATGACCTCCTCTCGCTCGCGCGACGCCTGCAAGGCGCCCGCGATGCGCGAAGCATGATCCCGGCCGAGCAGCTGGTGGTCGAGTCGGCGTCGCGCGTGCAGGCGACGATCGCCCGCGATCTCGGCGACCTCGCACAACTCGCGCTCCACTTCATGCGTCGCCAACGCCTTCTGTAGCCGCTGCATGGCCCCGGGTCGCGATGCCGACTCGGACGCGTCGCGCAGCGCGTACCAGTCAGCGGTGCGGGGTGCACGCAGTCGACCGCCCTGCGCCACCACCAGCATCCGTCGCCCGCGGATGCGGACCAGTGCGACGATTCTCTCCTCACCGACCGCGGCCGAGCGCATCGTGACCCAGCGCTTGGGCGCGGCAGCGTGTGCACGGGACAGCTGGCGCAAGAGCGCGACGTGCACGGTGTCGCTACCGGTGCGCTCGATGAAGTCGTCCATTGCTCGGCGCTTGCCGGCGAGAAGTGTATGCAGCCGTGCGCTGAGATCGGCGGGCACCGACGCGGGCAACATGGTGACCGTGACGGCTGGCACCGGTGCGCCGATACGTGCGGCCCTGCCGATGCGCTGATCGATGCGGGCCGCGGTCCACGGCAAGTCGAGGTGCACGATGGTGGCCACGCCCGCCAGCGACAGCCCCTCACAGAGCACGTCGGTGGTGATCAGCAGGCGGATGGCGTGGTGGTGCTGCCAGTGCTCGGCGAGCAACCGATCCAGGACCTCGGTGCGGCTGACGACTCCCGACGCGATGCGCGCCCCCGCGCCGCTGAGAAGCGCGATTCCGGGGTGCAGACGCAGCGCGCGATACAACGCGTGGGCCGTGGCGGCGAACTGGGTGAATGCGACGACCGGGTGGCGGCACCAGCGCGCGAGGCGTCGCAGGGCGGTCACGCGATGCCGGTCACCCGCGGCATCGAGGCATGGCAACACGGCGCGCAGGGCAACGCGTTGACTGGCGGCGCGTTCAGCCAGTGTGGTGAGGTCGCGGTCGGTGGGCGTGCCGAGCAATGCCGCGAGCGCCAGCTGCACATCGCCGTCGCGGGTGGTGAATGCGCGCCGGATGTCAGTGCCTGGCTCGACCTGCGCACGTGCGGCGTCCTCGATGGCGATGGTCGCGGCGATGCGATTGCGCACCTGCGCCTGGCAGGCGGCATCGCTGGACCGGAGTGCGTGCAGCAGGCCGAGTTGGAGGAGGCGGTGTCCGTGCGGCATGGCATCGTCGAGGGGTGGGATCTCGAGGATGCGAGCGACGACGCGAGGGTGGCGCGGCGCTGGCACGGGTGGCGCGCGGAACGAGACGGCGGGGATGGCGATCGGCTGCCCGTCGGTCAACCCGGCGGCATGGATCTGGTCGAGGGTGCGGCGCAGCGTGAGGCGCCGGAGTGTCGCGGCCGTCTGCCGAGTGATAGGGAGGTGAAAGAGGGCGGTGATGCGTGCGACGTCGCGTGGATGGTTGTGGATCGGTGTGGCGCTGAGGAGCAGCACGCAGCCGGTGGCGCAGAGCGAGGCGGTGCGTTGGTAGCGTCGGGTGGAGGCGGTCCGCAGATGATGTGCCTCGTCGATGATCACGAAGTCCTGCGCCGTCACGCGAATGTCGCGTGGTGCGCTGAGGCGTTCGGTGCTGACGAACTCGATGCCTATTCCCGACTCCGTGGATGCATCGCGCCACCGATCGCGGAGCGCGGCAGGTGCGATGATGAGTGGCGTCGCCTGGCGATGGGCGGCGAGCGCGAGGGCGACGTAGGTCTTGCCGAGTCCGGGAGGATCGGCGAGCAGCGCCCCGCCGTAGCGGGTGATGCGGTGCCGGAGCCAGTGCGTGGCTGCGACTTGGTGCGGCAGGAGCGTGATGCGCCCGATGGTGATGGCGTCGTCGACGGGGTGGAGTGCGCGCGCACGGAGGGCGGAGCGGGCGAGGTAGCCCACGACCGGATGGATCATGACGCGCGTGCCTGCGATGCGTCGTGTGACTCGCGCTCGTGCCGTAATTGCGTGGCGCACCATTCCAGCAAAGGCGCGACGTGCGCGTGGCTGACACGATACGCATCCAGTGTCGCCTGATGGAGTGCAGTCGCCGTCACGCTCTCGCCTCTGCGGGCGCGTGCGGCGAGTGGTGCGAGCATTTCGCGCGCGCGCTGCCAGTCGGGGAGCGGGAGTGCGAGCACGGTCCAGCCCATGAAGCGGTGGTAGCCGCCCCGTGCCGGTTCGGCGACGAGCGAGAGCCAGGCGGATGTGGTGGGTGCGTTGAGCAGCGCCGCGAGGGCGTGGGCGTCGACGGCATCGTGCAGGCGCACGCCGTAGCAGGTGTTGAGCGGGACAGCGGTGTGATGTGGCGGGAGGATGGTCGCACGCAGGGTGCGTCCGATGTCGGCCCAGACCACGCGCCACCCGCCCGTGGCGAGGAGGTCGGTGCGGAAGAGCGACCACCACGGGTCGCGTGGCCGGAGGTCGGTGCGGGCGAGCAGTGCTCGCTGATGGTTGGCGAAGTGTCTGGCGAGGGGACCGGGGAGTGCGCGGAGCGTCGCGCCCGAGGCGTCGCAGGGCACGACGATGGCGGTGGTGCCGGTGTCGGTGTGCCAGGCGCGCACCTGATCACCGCGCAGCACCGGTCGCGTGAAGGGGCGGAGTGACGGCGGGACGTCGGCGTCGGCGAGGAGGAAGGCGTCGTTGCAGCCCGTCTTGATGCCGAGTGCCGGTGGTGGGAGCAGCGACTCCGTCCAGCGGTGGCCGGCGTCGCGGATCGCATCGGCGGCGGTGCGCACGTCAGATGGAATCAGGCGCCACGGCGCGCCCGCATGTTCGTTCGCAGCCAGCTGTGCGGCCGGCACGGTGAACTGTCGTGGGGTGCCGCTGGCATCGGTGGTGTGACACTCCATGTCGGTGTGCGGCATGGCCTGCTCCGTGGTGGGGAGTGGCGCGCGTTGGACGACGATCGCGGATGGGTAGACGGCGGCGGAGAAGCCGCCCGAGGAGTGCGAGTGATCGCGGAGCAGTCGTGGGGTGCCGAGTGTCAGCAGGTGTTGTCGGAGCGCACCGGCGGCGACGGAGCGCCAGAGCTTTGCCGGGAGGAGGAAGGCCAGCGTGCCGCCGGGTCGAGCGAGTTCCAGTCCGCGTTGCGTGAACGGAATGGCGATGTCCGTCTGCACACCGAACGGTTGGTGTCCGGTGGGGTGGCTGGTGACGGTGGCGAATCGTGTGCGGAGGTTGGCGCGGGTGCTGGCATCGAGGTGGTGCGAGCGTACCCAGGGTGGGTTTCCCAGCACGAGGTCGAAGCCGCCGGCGGCTGCGGCGTCGGCGAAGTGGGTGCGGAAGTCAAAGTCGACGGCGCCGCCGTCATCGAGGCGTCGCAGGTTGCGGCGTGCCTGCAGCAGCAGTGTGCGGAGCGTGGCGAGGCGTCGGCGTTGTGCGGCGCTCGATCCCTGCCTGGTGCCGAACAGCGTCCGTGCGCGCGCGAGCCGCAGCAACTGGGCGCGTTCCTGTCGCAGGGTGGCGATCGCGTGCGACGTGACCTGTCGCGCCGCGGCGCGTTCTGCGGCCTCGATTCGGCTGGCCGCGTGTCGTTTCCGGCTGCCGGCGCTGGTCGCGTAGTGTTCGCGGAGTGCGGCGATGCGTCGCGAGGTGGTGGTGCGTGGGCCGGCGAAGGCGTCGTTGCCGAGCGCATCGCCGAGTCGGATGTGGTGGTCGAGGTTGGGGAGCGGGGCGATGTCGTTGGGGTGGGTGGTGTCGTCGTCGATGACGATGGAGAGCCAGAGGCGGAGTTCGCAGAGCCAGACCGCCATCGGTGCGATGTCGACGCCGAAGATCGTGTGGGTGAGCACCTCGCGGCGGACGAGGTGGACCGGTCGTGGATCGCCGAGCGTGGCGTGGAGGGCGGCGACCGTCTCGAGGGCGTTGACGAGCAGGCTGCCGGAGCCGCAGGCCGGGTCGAGGATGCGGAACGTGGAGAGCCGGTCGCGCAGTGCGTTCGCGTCTCGCGCATCGACCGATGCCCCTTGCATTGCATCTCGCACGACATGCGGTGGGTGGCCCAGTGCGTGTGCGAGTGCGTCTTCGACCAGCGTATTGCCGAGTGCGGCGGGGGTGTAGAACGTGCCCGATCCGCGGCGTTGGTTCGTGTCCATGAGTGCCTCGAACGTGCGACCGAGGAGGTCGGGATCGATGGCCGCTTCGGACCATGATGCGGCATCTTCGCGCGCGGTGAAGCGGTAGCGCGCGAGCGTGTCGAGGATGAGGGGGGTGAGTTGTGCGTCGTGCAATGCGGGCCGTCGCGTGCGCCGTTCGAGTGGCGAGCAGGCGAAGAGGCCGCCGTTGAGGAACGGGACGGCGCCGAAGGCGCGTGCACTGGGGGCGCGATGGCGGTGGGGGGTGTTGAGGGTGCCGAAGGTGAGTGGGGCGAGGAGGCGTGGCCAGAGGTGTCCGCCGTTGGCGAGGCAGGCTTCGGCGTGTCGGGCGAGGAAGGCGCGATCGTGATCGAGCCATCCCTTGGTTTCGAGGAACTTGAGGAAGAGCAGTCGCGCGACGTGGATGAGGGCGAGGGTGCGTCGATCGTCCGGTTCGACGCGGTCCGGCCAGGCGTCAGCCAGTTGGGTGACGTGCGTGTCGAGGGTGCGGAAGAAGCGGGCGCCGATGGCGTGGCGTCCGAGGAGGTCGTGCCAGCGGAGGACGGTGCGCGTCGGGTCCGGGTGCCAGGAGGCGGAGAGGGCGGCGACCGTCTGGGCGTCGGAGTCGAGCGGGTGAGTCGACGAGGTGGTGAGGACGGCGAGGCGTGGACCGCGGGTGGAGGAAAGCCAGCAGGCGATGGCCAGTGGGCCGTCGTCGGCGCATTGGAGGATGAGGAGGTATCGCCGCGGATCCGCGAGTCGGTCGAGGTAGGTGGCGAGGTGTCGGAGCGCGTCGCGCCAGCTGGCGACGGGGAGGCGTTCGACGAGTAGTGCGGCGGTGAGCGGGCCGCGCGTGATGCGTGTGACCTGCAGGTCGGCGGGGAGGGTGAGGGTGCGGACCGTGCGCCGGCTGAGCTGGTGTGCTTCGTCGGTGAAGCCGAGTGCGCGCGTGAGGGCGAGCAGCCCGGCATGGGTTCCGGTGGCGGTGAGGAGGGAGTGTGCTGCGCGCGTGGTGAGCATGGCGCGACGGTAGCGTCACTGCGTCGAAGGCTTACCATCCCGTTCATGCAGACATCATCGAAAATGCGATGGCCCTCCGTGCCGGGTGTGGGTGCGCGGGTCGCGCTGGTGTGCGGCTCGGGGCCGTTGCGCGGCGAGTCGGACGTGTTGCGTGCCGAATCGCACGTACGGGCGCTGGGATGGGAGCCGGTTCGAGGTGCGAGTGTGCTGCGGCAGGCCGGGTATCTGGCAGGGAGCGATGCCGAGCGATTGCGTGACGTGCAGTGGGCGCTCGACGATGCGTCGATCGATGCCGTGTGGTGTGTGCGTGGCGGGTACGGGCTGACGCGAATTCTTCCGGACATTTCGCTGGTGCGGTTCGCGGAGGCACCGAAACCCGTGATCGGTTTTTCGGATGTGACCGCGTTGCATTGTGCGATCGCGGCGCGGGTCGGTGTGGTGAGCTTCCACGGGCACACGGCGCGGGCGGAGATGCCGTCGATGAGCCTGCAGTCGCTTGCGGCGGCGGTGTGTCGTGATGCGCAGCCGTGCGGCGAGTGGGCGGACGCGGTGCCGGTACGTGGCGGGCGTGTGCGTGGCCGGCTGGCGGGCGGAAACCTGGCGCTGCTGGCATCGCTGTGCGGCAGCGCGGACGGGATGCGTGCGGCCGGTGCGATCGTAGTGTTGGAGGATGTCAACGAGGCCGCGTACCGTGTCGACCGCATGTTGCGACAGCTGGAGCAGGCCGGGGCGCTGGCTGGGTGTGTGGGCCTGGCTGTCGGACAGTTCACGAACGTGCCGGCGGACGAAAACGCCGATGCCATGCAGGTGGCGGACGTGATCGCGGAAGTCGCGGCGCGACTGGGCGTGCCCTGTCTGGCCAACCTGCCGGTCGGCCATATTGCGGATCAGTGGACGCTGCCGCTCGGCGCGGAGGCGGTGCTGGACGTGGATCGGCAGTCGCTGGTGGTGGACATGGGAATCGAGCGCATCTCCTGAGCGAGGGTGTGGTGGATGAAGAGTGCAGCGGAATTGTTTGCAGAGTCGAAGGCGCGGGTGCCGCAGGTGACGGCGGCGGAGACGATCACGCAGCGTGCGGCCGACAGCTCGCTGGTGCTGATCGACGTGCGCGAGGACCGTGAGTGGAACCTTGGCCACGCCGCCGGCGCCACACACATGTCGAGGGGCACGCTGGAGAGCAAGATCGACTCGGCGGTGCCGCGTGACGCCACGGTGGTGCTCTACTGTGCGAGTGGCAACCGGTCGGCACTGGCGGCCGAGTCGCTGGCGCAGATGGGATATACGAACGTGTCGTCGATGGCCGGCGGATTCCGCGCGTGGGTGGATGCGAACGGCGACATCGAGGGATGAGGACGGCCGTGTGCCGGCGCGACGCGAGCCGACTGCGCACACGCGGTGCCTGCACCCGGTGTGAGGGGGGCTGATGGACGCGCTGGTGGACGCGCTGCGGGCACACGCGCGGCTCGAGGAGGCAGAGGAGGAAGGGCTGCGGTGGGCCGCGGTGTCGCTGGTGTTGCGGGGCACGTCGCTCACCGACTCGGAATTGCTGTTCATCCGGCGCGCGGTGCGGGCCGGCGATCCGTGGAGCGGCCATGTCGCATTTCCGGGCGGCCGGCACGATCTCGATGACGTGACGCTGGAGCAGACCGCGCGGCGCGAGACCTTCGAGGAACTGGCGTTGGATCTCGGTGGCGACGCGCACCTGCTCGGCGTGCTCGACGACCTGCGGCCGCGGGCGACCGCGCTGCCATCGATCGCGGTACGACCGTACGTGTTCCGCCTGGCGCGGCCGGTCACGCTGGTGCCGAACGAGGAAGTGCATTCCACGTTCTGGGTGCCACTCGCCGCGCTGCGCGATCCCGCGCTCGCGAGCGAACATGTGTTCGACCGGGGTGGAACGCGCTTCCGGTTCCCGGCCTATCGCTGGGGTGAAGACGTGGTCTGGGGCATGACCGAACGCATCGTGACGCAGCTGCTGGCGGTAGCGGAGACCTCGGGCGCCTGAGCCGATGCCACGCGACGGCGCGACGTGCTACTGAACACACGAACGCCCCGCACCGATCGCCGGTGCGGGGCGTTCCACGTCCAGCGGTGGCGCGGAATCAGGCCTTGGGCGTGACCGTGCCGGTCGCGAGGTCGAGCGTGAACTCGGTGCCGTTGACCACCAGCGGAACGAACTGGGTGCCGTTGAACGTCACCACCGAGGTGCGCGTGCTGGTGCGCGTGCCGTGCCGCGCATCGGTGCGGGTCACCGTGTGCGTGCGCGTGATGGTCCCGCTGGCCGGCCAGGTGTCCGGCAGGCGCACGGCGGCGGTCACCACGTTCGCGATCACGGTCGAGCCCTGCATGTCGTACTCACGCTCCACGGCATTCGCACCATCCACCTCTTCCTTCGCGAACCGCGTACGCTGACGCTCGGCGGCGCCGGTGCCGTTGATCGTGATGGTCGTGTTGGCGCCCAGCAGGCCGGAGATCGTCAGGTCGCGCTCGCGCGACATGGTGCCGGCCCAGCGCCGCTTGGTGATGGTGCCCGAGAGCGCCCACTTGAAGTTGGCCGACGCGGTGGTGGTGGCGCTGTACGCATCCTGTGCCACACCGAGGCCATCAGCGTAGGCGTAGCTGCGGCTGTACGTGAAGGGGCCGCGCGCTCGGGTCACGCAGACGAAGCGCTTGGTGGTGGCGTCGAACGGGCACGGGTCCCAGCGACCGAAGCGCTCGAAGTCGGCCAGCTGCACCAGGCCGAATGCGCCACGATTGACCTTGAACGTCTCGACATCCTCGGTCGCGGCGTCGCCTGCGACGGTGGCGACGTCGAGCGTGGTCGCAGCGGCGACGGAGGCCGCGACGCTGGTCTCGGTGGGTGCGCCGGCATCGTCACCGCAGGCGGCGAGGCCGAGGGTCAGGGTCAGCGCGGTGGTGGCGCGCAGGATGGAGAGTGTCCGCATGGTGGTCTTCCGGTTCGATGGGTGGTCTTGGGCCGCGACGGCCAGCGTGCTGGCGAGCGTCGATCGGGACAGCGGGGCAGACGCCGGGGTCCGGGCTTCGTTAAGGCGCCAGCCGACAAGCCGCTCGTCGCGCAGTCACCTCACGGCCGGCACTGGATTTTCTGGCCGGACCGCCGATAATTTCGGATGAACGAAATCACTTCTTCGGCTGACCATGACCGTTCCGACCGCATCCGAGCCCGGCCAGACGCCGTCCACCCCGCCCTCGCCGCCTGACGACGCGCCCGCCGGCGCGGTCGTCGGCACGCTGCCGGCATGGCGGCGCACCCGCGAGGCGCCCTCGCTGGCCGAGGCCTACCGCTCGGTGCCGGTGAGCACCGGCAGCTGGTTCCGGAAGCTGCTCTCCTTCGGCGGGCCCGGATACCTGGTGGCGGTGGGGTACATGGACCCGGGCAACTGGGCCACCGACCTCGCCGGCGGTGCACAGTTCGGGTACGCGCTCCTGTACGTCATCCTGCTCAGCAACCTGATGGCGGTGCTGCTGCAGGGGCTGGCCTCCAAGCTCGGCATCGTGACCGGGCGCGACCTCGCCCAGGCCTGTCGCGATGCGTATCCGCCACGCATGGCGTTCGCGCTCTGGATCATCGCCGAACTGGCGATCGCGGCCTGTGACCTCGCCGAGGTCATCGGCACCGCCATCGCGCTCCAGCTGCTCTTCGGGCTCTCGCTGCCGGTCGGCGTGACGCTCACCGCGCTCGACGTGCTGGTGGTGCTCTGGCTGCAGGGCAAGGGATTCCGTCTGCTCGAGGCGATGGTGATCGCGCTGGTCGCGGTCGTCGGCGTCTGTTTCCTCTTCGAGCTCTTCCTCTCGCGTCCCGACGTCGCCAGCGTCGCGAAGGGATTCATCCCCAGCGCCGACATCCTCGGCAATCGCGACATGCTCTACATCGCGATCGGCATCCTCGGCGCGACCGTCATGCCGCACAACCTGTATCTGCACTCCAGCATCGTGCAGACACGCAAGTATGCCGAGACCAGCGAGGGCAAACGTGAGGCGGTGAAGTACGCCTTCGCCGACTCGACGATCGCGCTCACCTTCGCGCTCTGCATCAACGCCGCGATCCTGATCGTGGCCGCCGCCACGTTCCATGGCACGGGCAACGAGGGTGTGGCGGAGATCCAGGATGCGTACAAGCTGCTGACACCGCTGCTCGGCGCCGGAGCCAGCACGATGTTTGCACTGGCCCTGCTCGCTTCCGGACAGAATTCCACTCTCACCGGCACGCTGGCGGGACAGATCGTGATGGAAGGTTTCCTCAACCTGCGGCTGCAGCCGTGGGTGCGGCGCCTCATCACGCGCGCGATCGCGATTGTTCCGGCGGTGGTGGTCAGTATCTTGTACGGCGCTCGCGGCACCGCCCAGCTGCTCGTGCTCAGCCAGGTGATCCTCAGCCTGCAACTCTCCTTCGCCGTCTTCCCGCTGGTGTCGTTCACGTCTGACCGCAGCAAGATGGGCGAGTTCGTGAATGCGAGGTGGCTGACCGTGCTGGCCTGGACGATCGCCGTCGTCATCGCATCGCTGAACGCCTGGCTGCTGTTCCAGGTCGTGGGCGACTGGTTCCGCTGAGCCTCATGTACCGACACGTGCTGGTCGCCCTCGAGAACTCGCCCTACGACGACGCCATCCTGCGCCACGTGCGCAGCCTGGCCGAGACCTGTGCCGCACGCGTGACGCTGATCCATGTCGCCGACGGCTTCGCCGCGCGCAACCTGCGCGAGCTCAAGTTGCGCGAGTCGGAGGAGATGCGGCTCGATCGCGAATACCTCGACCGCTGCGCGCGCGAACTGGCCAATGCCTCGCTCGAGGTGGACGCGATCCTCGCCTCCGGCGACCCGGCGACCGAGATCTGCGCGGCGGCCGAGCGTGAACAGTGCGACCTGGTGGCGATGGCGACGCACGGGCACGGCTTCCTGAACGACGTGGTCCGTGGCAGCGTCGCGAACCAGGTGCGACACAAGACGATGATCCCGGTGCTGATGGTGCGCGGCACCAAGCCGGAGGCGCGATGACTGCGGCACCACGTCGCTCGCCGGCCATCACGCCCGCCCCGTCGCTGACGGCGCCGGTCGAGGATTACCTGAAGGCGATCTACGACATCCAGCAGGGCGGCGAGGCAGCCACCACCAACGCGCTGGCCGAGCGCCTCGCGCTGGCGCCGGCGAGTGTCAGCGGCATGGTGCGCCGGTTGGCCACGCAGGGTCTGCTCGACCACGAGCCGTATCGCGGTGCGCGCCTGACGGCCGCCGGCCGCATCGCCGCCCTCCGCACGTTGCGGCGGCATCGCATCCTCGAGAGCTACCTCGCCACCGTGCTCGGCGTGCCATGGGACGACGTGCATGCGGAAGCCGAACAGCTTGAGCATGCGGCGTCCGACACGCTCATCGACCGGATGGCGCGGGCGCTCGGTGATCCGCTGTTCGACCCGCACGGGGCGCCGATTCCCACCCGTGATGGCGTGGTGGACGAAACCCGCCACACAACCCTCGCCGACTGGCCGCTGGGCACCCGCGGCACCGTGATGAGCGTTAGCGACAAGGATCCGGTGATGCTCCGTTATCTCGGTGAACTCGAACTGCGACCTGGTGCCATGGTACAAGTCCACGCCCGTGCCCCGTACGACGGCCCGATCGACGTGATGGTCGGCGCTGAACTCCGCCAGATCGGTCCCACCGCCGCCCGCGCCGTCCGCATCGCATCGATCGCGTGAGTCGGCAGTGGCTCGGCAGCCTGCTGGCTGCGTCGCTGGTCACGTTCTCGTTGCCGGCACAGGTGATCGACTCGGCGCCCACACGCTCGCCAGTCGTGCGCAGCATCGCCCTCGATGCACGCCTGGCCACCGACGCCGGCCTGGCCCTCGGTGACACGGTGCGCCTCTCCGCCACGCCCGACGACTCGTCGGCCGAACGCGCGGTCGTCACGGCGTTGCTCGGTCGGCGCGCCGATCCGAGCGAGATCGCACGACAGGAGTATCGCGCGCGCCTGCACCTCGATCACCTGCAGCGTCTGATCAATTACGGCGACCGGGTGGATCGCTTCGCCGTGCGATCACGCGGCGACAGTGCACGCCGCACGTTGCTCGAGGCCATCAACGGTGCTGCGTTCGGATTTCGCGCCTGGCCCAGCGCCGACATCGCGGTTCGCACCAGCCGCACCTTCCAGGTGGTGCGCCGCTTCAACAGCGCCATCGGCGTGATCACCATCGTCGCCAGCGCCGCGTTCCTGCTCTGCATTTTGCTGCTCAAGATCGACGAACGACGCCGCGATGTGGCCGCGCTGCGCATGATGGGCATCTCGGCGGGCACGATCGTGAAGTCGGTGGTGCTCGAGGCGGGCATCATCGCACTCCTCGGGTCGCTGGCCGGCGTCGTGTTCGGCATCATCGTCGCCCGCGTCGTGAACTGGCACTTCCAGGGCGTGCATCGCACCACGCTCACCTTCACGCTCATCACGCCGCAGACCGTGCTCTTCGCCTGCGTGCTGTCGGTGGTGCTGGGTGTGGTGGCAGGCTGGGTCGCGGCGCGACGGCTGGTCGGCGTACCGCCGCTCACGCTGCTGGGCCGCTGATGCCGGTCCGCCTCGCGATGCTGGCACTCCTTCGCCATCCCGCCCGCACGCTGCTGGCGCTGCTCGGCATCGCCGTCTCGGCCGCGCTGCTGCTGGACATGGTGATGCTCGCCTCCGGCATGCGCGAGAACTTCACCGGTTTCCTGATGTTGCGCGGATACCAGCTGCGCGTGGCACCGAAGGGCACGTTGCCGTTCGACAGCGACGCCACCATCGACAGTGCCACCGCACTGGTCGCCGCGATTTCGCGGTTGCAGGGCGTCACCGCAGTCAGTCCAGTGCTTGGCGCGCAGGTGCAGGCCACGACCGCGACGGATTCGGTGGTCACCGCCTTCACGCTCGGCATCCTGCCCGCCGTGCAGGGCGATTACGAGATGGTGGGTGGCGATGATCTCTCCGACAGCACCAGCGTCGTCGCCAACCAGCGCTGGCTCGACGCGACGCGACATGTGCTCGGTGACACCGTCACGCTGGCGGTGGGCTTCGACCCGCAGTTGCGCACCGTCACCGGCGAACGGCGTTTCGTCGTGCGCGGGGTGGCGCGTTTCCACTACATCGCCGCCGACCAGCCCACGCTCGGCATGCACCTGCCGGTGCTGCAGCAGATGGGCGGCAGCGAGCGACGTGACCGCGCCTCGTTGATCATGGTCAAGGCGGCTGACGACGCCGATGCCGAGGCGGTGCGCACGCGCATCGCCGGCATCAGCACGCGCATCTCCGCCATCTCGCTGGAGGGTGCGACCGAGGCGGTGGAACAGCGTCTCGGATACTTCAAGCAGCTGGCGCTGGTGCTCGGCAGCATCTCGCTCGGTGTCGGTGTGCTGCTGGTCACGACGCTGATCACCATCGGCGTCAACGAACGCGCGGGCGAGATCGCGGTGCTGCGCGCGATCGGCGTCGCCAAGGGTAGCATCGTTGGACAGGTGGTGATGGAGGGCATCGTGCTCACCGGCGTCGGCGCGCTGGCGGGCATCGGCATCGGACTCGTCACCGCGCAATGGCTCGAGAAGATTCTCTCCGACTTCCCCGGATTGCCGACCACGTTCCGCTTCTTCGTCTTCCAGCCGCGCGATGCCGGTGTCGCACTCGCGATGCTTGGCGCCGCCGGCATGCTGGCCGGCATCTACCCTGCCTGGCGCGCGGCATCGTTGCCGATTGCCGGCACCCTGCGCCGTGAGGCCGTGGCATGAAGGCGATCGTCGAGGCGCGCGGGCTGGCGCGCGACTACAGCATGGGCAGCGGCGCCGTGCACGCGTTGCGCGGCGTGACGTTCGATGTGCAGGAGGGCGAGTTCGTGGCCATCGTCGGCCCGTCCGGATGCGGCAAGAGCACGTTGCTCAACCTGCTTGGCGCGGTGGACTCGCCCGATGCCGGGTCGCTCACCATCGCCGGAGAACGCATCGACCGGCTGGCGGATCGTGAGGCCACCGCATTCCGGCTCCGGCGCATCGGCTTCGTGTTCCAGCGCTTCTACCTGATGCCGGCGCTCAGCGCCGCCGAGAACGTCGAACTGCCGATGGCCGAGGCGCGTGTGCCGCGTGATGATCGCCGTGCGCGCGTGCAGGAACTGCTTGGCTACGTGGGGCTGGCAGCGCGCGCGGGGCACCGCCCATCGCAGCTGAGTGGTGGTGAACAGCAGCGCGTCGCCATCGCGCGCGCGCTGGCGAACCGTCCGGCGCTCCTGCTGGCCGACGAGCCCACCGGCGAGCTCGATGCCGCCACCGGGCTCGAGATGATCGAGCTCTTTCGCCGGCTGAATGCCGACGGCACCACGATCGTGGTCGTCACGCACGACGCGCAGATGGCCGCGGCAGCCGGTCGACGCATCCAGATGCGTGATGGTGCGATCATCGACGGAGACGCCGCGTGATCTGGCAGCTGGCGCTGCGCAATCTCGGCTTCCGAAAGCTGCGCACGATCTTCCTGCTCGCCGGCTACGGACTCGGCGTGGCGGTGATGATCGTCCTGCTGTCGGTGGGCGACGCGATGATCGCGCAGGCCAGCGACGAGAAGCTGGTCGGTGGCGGAGACGTCACCGTACTGCCGGAAGGGCTCGACGTGGAAGTGATGAAGACCGGCGGCGTGGGCGGCATGTTCTTCTCCATCGCCAACGCCCGCTTTCTCTACCAGCAACTGCTGGCGTCACCGCGACACGCGGACGAAGTGCATGCGGTCGCGCCGCAGATCGAATCCAAGCTGCTCTACGTCACGCTGAAGGATGGACGTGAAGTGACCGTGCGCGCATCGGGCGAGATTCCGGAGGCCGGTGATGCCGTCGGCGCGCCGGCGCTGCTCACCGCCGGCCGCTGGACCAACGATGCCGGTGACCAGCGCTGGACGTCGCCCACACTCGAGCAGTTGCGACACGACGCCGACCATTTCCACCTGCCGCCGGCGGACGTGGCGACCCCGGAGAGCTGGGGCGAGTGGCATTACTTCAACGTGCTGTCGGCGGACGCGGATCGTTGGTACTTCATCACCTACATCGTGGCTGGTGCTGTCCCCGATGGCCGCTGGGCAGGACAGTTGCTCGTCACCGCGCACCAGACGGGACGTCCGGCGCAACGGTTTTCACTGCCGGTACCGGCGCGCGACGTGCGCTTCAGCACCCGCGACGCGAACCTCGACTTCGGTGACGCGGGACGCGTGACCGTGCAGCCCGACGGCAGCTACGCGATCGTCGGCGTCGCGCGCGCCGAGGATGGCAGCGGTGCGCGACTCACACTCGACCTGCGGGTCCGGCCGGCACAACGCGCTTATTTCCCGGGTGCCACGCTGCTGGAGGGAGACGCACCGTCCGGCTACGCCGTGCTCGGCCTGCGCGCATCGGCCGATGGCAGCGTCTGCGTCGCCACGCGGTGCGACCGGTTCACCGACGCACAGGCGTACCACGACCACAACTGGGGCACCTGGCAGGGTGTGACGTGGGACTGGGGCGCAGCGCGCGCCGGCAATTACACGATCCTCTACGGCCGGGTGCGCGCTCCCGAGTCGGCGCGTGCGGGCGGCGATCCGCCGATGTTCGTCTACCTGGTGGACTCACTCGGCGTTCGCGCCGTCTTCCGCCCGCGCCAGATCGTATACGACGACGCGCGTACGGTGCCCGGCCCGGGTCGTGGCCCGGCGACGGCACGACTGTTCGACGTGCGAGGCGCCGACACGCTCGACCTGCGGCTGGTGATCGACGATGCGGTGGCATCCGACACGCGGGTGGGGCTCGCGGATCGCGGCGAGGGGGCCTACGCGCGGAAGCTGACGACGCCCTGGTTCCTGCAGATGAAAGGCCGAGCTCGCCTCGCTGGACGGGCCGGTGGCGCGGTTCTCGCTGGCGAGGGGATCGGTTTCTTCGAAACGTATCGATAGTGGCGCTTTGGTGGTATGATGACGCTGCGAGGGATCATCATGTCGGGTGGAGTTTACCACTCGGGCAATGACGCCCCTTGGCCTCTCTTCCCCCGCCTGCGACCTTTGCACCATGGCAGCCACGATCCGGCTCGGCACACAGGGCTGGAATTACGACGCATGGGTCGGCGCGTTCTATCCGTCCGGTACGAAAGCGCCCGACTACCTCGGCGTCTATTCCCGCGCATTCTCGACGGTTGAGATCGACTCGACGTTCTACGCGATCCCGTCGGTGCGCAGCGTTCGTTCCTGGGCCAACAAGACGCCCGACGGCTTCAAGTTCGCCCTCAAGCTGCCGCAGGAAATCACGCACGACAATCGGCTCCGCGAGTCCGTGGACCTCACCAGCCTGTTCCTCGACCGCGCCCGTGAACTCGAGGACAAGCTGGGCATCGTCCTGATCCAGCTCGGTCCCGATTTCGCGCCGTCGGAATTGCCGGCCCTCGCCGCCTTCCTGCCCACGCTGCCCACCAAGGAGATCGCCTTCGCGATCGAGTTCCGGCAGCGCGGCTGGATCAACGAGGGCGTGCTGGCGCTCCTGCGCGAGTACAACGTGGCGCTGACCCTCACCGACGCCCGCTGGATTCCGCGCAAGCAGATGCTGGCCCTCGCCGAGACGCCGACGTCGCCCACCGCCTACCTGCGCTGGATGGGGCCGAACCGCGACTTCACCGACTACAGCCACATCCAGGTGGATCGCACCCGCGAGCTGAACGCCTGGGCCACCGCAATTCGTGGGCTGCAAACGCGCGTCAAGACGATTTACGGCTTCGTCAACAATCACTTCTCCGGCCACAGCCCGGAAAGTGTGCGCCAGTTGCAGCGCCTGCTGGGGCAGGTGCCGGTCACGCCCGACATGCTCGGTGAACAGATCTCGCTCTTCTGACGTCCGGCTGATGCACATCGCTCCCGGCATCCTGCGCACGATCAGGGTGCGCGTCGTCGTCTTCGTGGTCATCGCGGTCAGCCTGGCCGCGCTGTTCGTTCGGCTCGGCTTCTGGCAGCTCGACCGCCTGGCCTGGCGTCGTGCGTTGAATGCGGAGGTGGCCGCACACATCGCGGCGGCGCCGGTGCCGGTGGAGTCGTTGCCGCGCGACAGCGCGGCGCTGCGCTACCGTCGCGTCCAGCTCCGTGGCGTGTACGACTACGCCAATCAGGTGGTGATCACGCAGCGCATCCGCGGCGGGTCACCGGGGGTGAACCTGCTGACACCGTTGCGCGTGGCTGGCCGCGACAGCGCATACCTGATCAATCGCGGCTGGGTGTACTCACCCGACGGCCGTCAGGTGGATGCCGAGAAGTGGCGCGAACCCGACAGCGCCGAGGTGCTCGCCTTCGCACTGCCGGCCTACACCGCCGATACGGCGGCGGCTGGGCAGGCCAGTCCCAGGGTGATGCGCACGCTGGACTTCGACGCCGTGCAGCGCGGGATGCCGTACCCGGTGGCGCGCGTGCAGCTGATCCAGCTCGGTGACACGGCGCCGAAGGGCGACGTGCCGCCCCGCCTCGTGCCGCCACCGCCATCCGAGGGCGCACACAAGAGTTATGCGCTGCAGTGGTTCAGCTTTGCCACCATCGCGCTGATCGGCGCCGGGCTCTTCGCCTGGAACGATCATCGCCGGCACCTGCCACGCGTCGACAACACCTGACGCGCTGGTTGGCCTGCGCGCCGATCAGGAGTTGCTGGCGGCCGACTTTCGCTGCAGCACGACCATCGCCGCCGCGATCATCGCGCCGCCGATCCAGGTCCGCGGTCCCACCGGCTGGCCCAGCACCAGTCCTGCCAGCAGCGCAGTCCAGAATGGCTCCACCGTGCTCACGATCGACGCGCGCACCGGTCCCAGTGCGGCCAGGCCTGCGAGAAAGGTGGTGAACGCGATCGTGGTCGCGATCAGCGCCAGCGCACCGGCGTTGATCAGTAGCGACGTCGTGGGTGGATAGAGCGCCGTTCGCGTCGCCACGGCGGCGACGGTGAAGCAGACCGCGGCGCCGAGTGCGATCCAGGTCATGGCGGCGGCCGGCTTGAGCCCGGACTGGATCTTCCCCAGCCACGGAATCAGCAGCGCATACACCAACGCCGCCGACAGCGCCAACGCGATCCCGCGTGGATCGAGTTGTGTGGCCAGCGGATTGCCGACGATCGTCACGATGCCTGCCAGTGACAGCACCAGCGCTGCGATCTTGTTCGCGTCCACCGGCTCCGTACGCCGCACGATCGCCAGCACCGCCACCCAGGTGGGGTAGGTGTAGAACAGGAACGCCACGCTGGCCGCGGGGATGTACGTCAGCGACGCCACCGACAATCCCGCGATCGCCGTCTGCGCCGCACCACCGATCAGCAGCAACGGCCACTTTCGCGGGCCGACACCGAGCACCGGTGCGGGTCCACCGGCGGCCACGCCGAGCATCACGGTGCCGAACAGGTAGCGATACGCCAGCAACGCCAGCAGAGTGGCGCCGGCATCGAAGGCGCGCTTGCTGAAGATGAGCGTGGTGCCGAAGCAGGCAGCGCTGATCAGCACCAGGATGGTGCCGCGCAGCGGATGCGCCGGCGCGTCGGCGGGGACCGCAGCCGGTGTCGTCACGGGAAGGTGGTCAGAGGTACGTGCCGCGCAACAACAGCAGCGCGAGGGTGAAGTAGATCACCAGACCCGTCACGTCCACGAGGGTCGCCACCAGCGGCGCCGAGGCGCTGGCCGGGTCGAGCCCCACCCGCTTCAGCGCGAACGGCAGCATCGCGCCCACCAGCGTGCCGAAGGTCACCACGCCGATCAGCGACAGCGCCACCGTCGTCGCCAATGCGGTGTGCCCGACGCCGTAGGTGGACCAGCCGAGCGCCTGCCAGATCTCGATGCGCGCGAATCCGAGTCCGCCAAGGATCGCGCCCAGCAGCAACCCGCTCGGCAGTTCCCGCATCGCCACCCGCCACCAGTCGCGCAGGCGCACTTCACGCAGCGCCAGCGCGCGGATCAGCAGCGACGTCGCCTGTGAACCGGAGTTGCCACCGGAGCTGATGATCAGCGGCACGAACAACGCCAGCACCGCCGCGCGCTGGATCTCGCCCTCGAAGCGCCCCATCGCCACCGCGGTCAGCATCTCACCGATGAAGAGGACAGTGAGCCACCCCGCGCGCTTGCGGAGCAGCGTGAAGAAGCCGGAGTCGATGTACGGATCGTCCAGCGCCTCCATGCCGCCCAGCTTCTGCACATCCTCGGTCGCGTCCTCCTGCACGATGTCGATGACGTCGTCCACCGTCACCACGCCGACGAGCCGCATCTCCTCGTCCACCACCGGCACCGCCACCAGGTCGTACTTCGACGTGCGCTCGACGATCTCCTCGCGGCCTGCGTGCACCGTGACCGTCACCACTTCCTCCCACGCGATGTCCGACACTACTGCCCCGTCGGGCGCGGCGAGCAGTTCGCGCAGCGACATCACGCCGTTCACGCGGCCCGCATCGTCGGTGCTGTAGATCGTGTACATCGCTTCCTTCCGACCGATGCGTGCGATGGCCCGCACGCTCGCCAGCGCATCCTCCACGCGCTGCGAGCCCGGCACCGACACGAACTCGGTGGTCATCAGGCGGCCGGCGGTGTCGGCCTCGTAGGCCAGCAGCTGTTCCGTCTCGCGCTGCTGTTCGGGTGGGAGTGCCGAGAGGATCTCGTCGGCCACTTCCTCTTCCAGCTCGTCGAGCACCTCGGCGCGATCGTCCGGCGTCATCTCGGTGACGAGCTGCGCGGCCTGGCGCGTCGTCATCGTCTCCAGCACGTCGCTGCGGAGTTCCTCGTCGAGGTACTCCAGCACGTCGGCGGCACGCTCCGCGCCGAGCGCGTTCAGCAGCGCCACCACCCGGTCACGCGGGATCGCTTCCGCCACATCCGCCAGGTCGGCCGGATGCATCTCCTCCGTCTCGGCCGCCACCGCTTCCGGCGCCTCGTCGAGCAGCGCGAGAATGTCCGGTGCCAGCAACGAGGCGATCGGCAGGTCGTCGTCGCGTCGCTTCTTTGCCATCATGTGCCGGTCATTCGGGCGGTTGTTCGGCCGGACCTGGCGAATCAACCGACGTCATGGAAGAGGAGACGACCGTCCGGTCGTCGGGAATGCCGCGTCCGACGCCTGGGGCACCGGTCCGCAGGGCCAAGTTAGGCCGGACGGCGGGGCGGGGTAACCCCACGCCGACACCCTGCCGTCACGGTTCTCCCACGATCGGCAGTCGGCGTTCGGCGCGCACCGCCGTCACCGCGTATCCCGCCACCGCGATCGCCTCGCGCAACTGCAGCTCGGTGGCCCCGCCGTCGTGCTCGAGCTCCACGCGCCCCATCGTCACGTCGCACCAGCGGATGCCGGGCACCAGTGCCAGCGCGGTCTGCACCGCGCGCACACAGAACACCGCCCGCATCCCTGCCACCTCCACGATCGTCCGCATGCCGCAAATGTACTGCTAGCTTTGACGATGCCTCTCTCCGTCGCATTCCTGGGACTTGGCGCCATCGGCGCACCGATGGCCGCACACGTGGCGCGCGCCGGCCACGCGCTCACCGTCTGGAACCGCACCGCAGCACGGGCCGGTGCCAGCGCGGCTGCCGCCAGCGGCGCGACCGTCGCTGCCTCGGCTGCCGATGCGGTGCGCGACGCCGATATCGTGATCACCTGCCTGCCGCAGTCCGCCGACGTGGTCGACCTGCTGGCGGCGGACGACGCGGCGATGCTGCACGCGCTGCGATCCGGGACCCTCGTCGTCGACTGCACCTCCGGTGATCCCGACACCAGTCGTCGCATCGCGGCCGACCTGGCCGCGCGCGGCATCGGTTTCATCGACGCGCCCGTGAGCGGCGGCGTGGTCGGCGCCGAGGCGGGCACGCTGACGGTGATGGTCGGTGGTGACGCCGATGCGCTGGAGCGCGCACGCCCGGTGCTGGAGAGTTTCGCCGGCAAGATCGTGCACTGCGGTGCGCTGGGTGCCGGGCACGCACTCAAGGCCGTCAACAACGCCCTGCTCGCGCTGCACATCTGGTCCACCGCCGAGGGCCTGGTGGCGGCGATGAAGGCGGGAGTCGCACCGCAGGTCGCGCTGGATGTGATCAACGCCTCGTCGGGTCGCTCCAACGCCTCGATGAACCTGTTTCCGGACCGGGTGCTGACCGGCGCCTTCCCTCGCACCTTCCGCCTCGCGTTGCTCGACAAGGACGCCGGCATTGCCGCGTCGCTCGCGCGTTCGCAGAAGGGCTCCGCGCCCACGCTGCAGCTGGCGGCGGACCTGATGCGCATCGCCCACCTCGAGCTGGGCGACGAGGCGGATCACGTCGAGGCCGTGCGGCTGGTGGAGCGATGGGCCGGGGTCGAGCTCCGGTCGTGACTGTGCGCGCCGCGGCATGGCTGCGCCGGCTGCCGATGCTGCTGGTGCCGATGCTGGCCTGCACGCCCGCGCCGCGTGCCACCGCGCGGCCGTCGGCCGAGTTCCTCGTCGTGTCCGACGATTCCACCGCCTGGGTGCGCACCGCCGCCGATACCGTGGTCGTGAAGCGGGCGCCGATGCTCCTCGCCACGCTGGATGCGCGTCTGGTGGAGATCTACGTGGCCGAGGATCCGATCGAATTCGCCGAAGCGACGTTTCTCGTGACGCGCGTGTTCCGCCGCGACCTCGTCACCGGAGACAGCACGCAGGTGTTCGCCGACTCCACCGTGCTGCGTGAGGCGCTGGCGTACGTCCGTGCACATCCCGCCGACGAACGGCTGGAGGACGACGAGCCGCCCTCTCCCAGTGCCCGGTCGCTGGAGGCCAGCATCACGCCGATGGAGGTCGTCGGCAGCACGCTCGGCCTCGAGGTGCACGTCGATCGCACGGTGGGCGAGCTGGGCACGCACGACACCTACCGCGCCACGGTCGAGATGCGGAACGGTACTCGGCTTCGTCTCGCCGACCTGGTGCCCGCTGCCGATGCCAGCGCCACAGAACAGGTGGCGCGGCAGCACCTCACCGCCGCCATCCTGCTGGCGGGTCGGCGCGAGGGGTCGGTGGGCAAGGCTGCCAGCCGTGCGCTGGCGGCCCTGACGTTCGACTCGCTCAGCTTCACCCTCACCCGCGAGGGTGACTCGCTGGCGGCCCGTTTCCTGGCCCACGACGAGCAGGTGATCGACGAGACGCGCGACTCCCACCGGTTTTCGATCGAGCCGGTCGCGATGCCTGCGCCGGCATGGTGGACCGGTGCACGCGCCACGCTGCCGCGACTGCTCTCCGACTCCAGCTCACGCATCGACGTCGGTGGCCTGGCGCTCGACGTCGCCTACGACAGCGAGGAGGTGGCGATGATCGCGGCGCGCACCACCGCCGGGCCGCGACCGGTGACGCGCATGCGTGGGCCGGTGCGTCGCGTGATCAGTGTCAGCGATTCGGTGATCCAGCCGGCCGGGCAATGGCGCGGCGCGCTGGAGCGCGCTTTCTCGGAGTCCGGCTATTATTCCGACCAGGTTCGTGCAGCGTCGCTGCGCAGCCGCGCGCGCCCCACCGCAGCCAGGCAGGCGGCACTATGACGATCGGCGGAGATTCGAGCCCCGGAGCACGTCCGCTTCCGGTGACGTTCGGCCCGCGGGGTGACACCGCGCCGATGACCATGGAGCTGGCCACGCAGATGCTGCCGCTGGTGCGCCGCATCGTGGCCGACCTGCGGGTGGCGTGGGAGGCGTGGCGTGCGGCGGTGACCCGCTACGACACCGTGCTCGCCGCGCTGGACGCCGACATGGATTCGAGCCTCGCCCGCAGTGCCCACCGCGACGTGAAGGTGCACGCGGCTGAAGTGGATGCGCTGCGACAGGAATTGGTGCCGCTCGGGGCCACCTGCCGCTCACCGCGTTCCGGGCGGGTGGAGTGGTTCGCCTTCGTGGACGGCATTCCGGCGCGGCTGCTCTGGCAGCCCGGCGAGGACGCGGTGACTCGCTGGGAAGGTCGCGAGAGCGGCGTGGTGCTGGACGTGGACGAGGGCGAAGAGGACGATCCGTCCCGGCCCTGACGCGACGCGCAGTGCGTGATCAGGCCGGCGTGGCCAGTTCCGCCTCGTACGGCACCTCGATCTCGAGACCGTCGCGAGCGGCGACGGTCGGCGCGAACACCGATTGGGCCTGTGTCACGAGGTCGCCCGGATCGCGGGAATACCGCGCCGAGAAGTGTGTCAGCAGCAAGCGGCGGACGCCGGCATCGCGTGCGACCTGCGCGGCCTCGCGTGCGGTGCTGTGTCCCGTCTCCACCGCCCGTTCGGCCTCGTCGTCACCAAATGTGGCTTCATGCACCAAAATATCCGCCTGCGCCGCCATCGCCTGGAGCGCGGCCGTCGGACGGGTGTCACCGGAGATCACGATCCGGCGTCCGGCACGCGGTTCTCCTACGAGCATCGCGGCATCCACCTGTCGTCCATCGGGCAGCTCGATGGTCTCACCGCGGTGCAGCCGGCCCCACAACGGACCTTCAGGTACGCCGATGCGGCGGGCGATTTCAGGATTGAATCGACCTAAGCGGATTTTCTCCACCAGCGCGTAGCCGAGCGCGGTCGCGCCGCGATGATCGGCGGGTATCGCGTGGATGACGTAGTCCTTTCGGTCAATGCAGGCCCCGGCCTCCAACTCGGCAATTTCTACCGGGAATGTGAGGCGCTCGCCCCCGAACGCGATGCATGCCCGCAACGCCTTGTGTGCACCGGCGGGACCGAACAGCCGCAGTGTTTCGGTGCGACCTTGTAACGCCATGGTCCGGGTCAGCCCGATCAGGCCCACCAGGTGGTCGATGTGGTAGTGGGTGAAGAAGACGTCGGCCATCGAGAACCCGACGCCGTAGCGCATGATCTGCCGCTGCGTGCCCTCGCCACAGTCGAACAGCAGGGTCTCCCCTTCGCGCACCAAGGCCACGGAAGTGACGTTCCGCTCGACAGTTGGACGAGCGGCGGAGGTGCCGAGGAATCGGAGCGCGAGCGACATGGGGCGAATATAGCTGCCACATTCTGCCGAGCTCTGCCGTATGAATTCTGGACAGGCGGACCCGGCGGCTGCCGGATCGGTCAGCCTCGTGGGTTGATATGTCGAGGCAAGCTCGGCCAGCGGCCCGCAACCTGCATAGGATCAGCTCCGTAGGACCTGTGCAGGCGTCGGGGTCGGCGTCTGGCAGTAGCGCTCAGGGTCGTTCGGAGACGGTGTAACAGCCATCGTCGCCGGGGACAGCAGGGTGGTCGTCCGGAGGTGCACACCGCAGCAACGCCCCGACTGGAAGCGGAGGGGGCCTGCCCGGGTTGCACCATCGGCTCCGACCGGACACCAGGGGCGGAACCTTTCACGGGGCAGGAGGACGCTGCATGGCAGAGACGATGGACCGCGGCTCGGCGCCTATGGGCGACGAAAAGCCGCGAAAGAGCACGCGCGGGTTTGCCAGTATGGACCCCAGCCGTCAGAAGGAGATCGCCTCCAAGGGCGGTCGCGCTGCACACGCCAAGGGTACCGCTCACGAGTGGTCCCGCGACGAGGCACGCAACGCGGGCAAGAAGGGTGGCGAGATCGTCAGTCGCGATCGCGCACACATGGCCTCGATCGGCCGTGAAGGTGGTGGCGCACGCAGCCGCAATCGTCGCGGCAACACCGACGAGACGCGTCGATAGTTCGCTGGCATGATCCTCGGCCAGCCCGACGCGCCCAGCACGGCGCCCGGATGACGTCGATGATCGTTCGCACGACAAACGCAAAGGGTGCTCCGACTCGGTGACGGAGCGCCCTTTGTTTTTTTTGGCTCTTCCGGGAATTCCGGGATTTTGGCGTGACAGCGGCGGTTCGGGGCGACATCGTGCAGGCATCGGAGGCGCGACGATGCCAGCACCAGACGCGAGCGGCTTGATCGGATTGTTGCAGCAGGTCGGCGGGTGGGAGGGCTTTGAGGTCGCCGGCGTGACATCAGAGGAGACGCCGGCGCCGGCTGTGCACGGGGTGCCGGCCCCGCGCCTCGTGATTGAGTTGCGGCCCGCCGCCGACCACGTAAAGCGCTGCAGTCAGTGTGGCGCGCCCGTCACACGGGTGCACGAGACCACGACGCGCCGCGTGCGCGACTTGGCGATCATGGAGTGGGACACCTGGCTGCTGGTACCGCGGGCCCGGGTCGAGTGTCCGCGGTGTGGCCCGACGGTCGAAGCCGTGCCCTGGCTCGACAAGTATGCCCGCATGACGACGCGGCTGGCCGCGAAGATCGCCGGCCTCGCGCAGGTGCTGCCGCTGAAGCATGTGGCTGCGTGGTTTCGCGTCGGCTGGGACACGGTCAAGCAGATCGATCAGCGCGCGCTGCAGCACCGACTCGGGCGCATGGAAGACCACCTCGATGGGCTGACGCAGCTGGCCGTCGACGAATTCGCCATCGAAAAAGGCCACCGTTACGTCACCATCGTGTTGGACGTGGTATCGAAGCGGGTCGTGTGGCTGGTGCGGGGACGCGGCGATGACGCGCTCGCCAGTTTCTTCACCGCACTCGGCCCCACCCGGTGTGCGCAAATCACCGCCGTCACGTGCGATCTCTGGGGCCCGTATACGACGCAGGTCCAGCGCTCCTGCCCCCAGGCGGCGCTCGTGTACGACGCGTTTCACCTGATCGCGCGCTATGGGCACGAGGTCGTCGACCGCGTCCGCGTCGACGAGACCAACGCGCTGGCCCAAGCGGCCGGCGCGGGCGCGGTGCGCGAGGCACGACGCGTCATCAAGGGCACCCGCTGGCTCCTGCTGAAGAATGCCGCGGGCTTACGGCGCGATGAGCGCGTGCGCCTGCGCGACCTGCTCACGGCCAATCACGCGCTCTTCGTGGTCTACGTCCTGAAGGACGACTTCAAGCAGCTGTGGCAGTATCGCGCCGAGTACGCCGCGCGGCGCTGGTGGACGCAGTGGCGCCGACGCGCGCGCGCCAGCCGGCTCGCCCCGCTGCAGCGCTTTGTCACGCTGCTCGACCGGCATCTCCACGGCATCCTCAATCACTGCCGCTACCTGCTCTCCACTGGCGTCCTCGAAGGCTGCAACAACAAGATCAAAGTCCTGAAGCGCATGGCCTACGGCTACCGCGACGACGCCTATTTTTTCCTCAGAATCCGCGCGGCGTTTCCCGGAATTCCCGGATGAACCGTTTTTTTTGTGCGCCGCACGAGCGCGCCGTGTGGGCCACCACTGCCTCGCTCGCTACCTTCACGACGACGCTGCCGTTGACACCGGCGCCTGACCACTGCCGACGTTCCGCCGCCGCCGATTCCTGACCCCTCAGCACCGCGAACGATGATTTCGATCTGTGTCGGCTCCATTCGAAGTGGAACCGTCGGCTTCCTCATCGATTCGATCCGGCGTCAGCCGTTCGGCGACTGGGAGTTGATCGTCGTGGCGCAAGGGAACGATCAGATCCTGTTGGACGAGATTGAGCAGCGGTCACGCGCGGACGCACGCATCCGACTGATCCAGTCCCACGAATTCGGGCGTAGCCGCGCGTTGAACGCGGCGATCCGAGTGGCCCAGGGCGACATCCTAGCATTCACGGATGACGACTGCGAAGTGGCCGACGATTGGCTGAGTCTTCTGGCAAGACGCTTCGCCGAGCGGCCCGACGTTGGCATCATGGCCGGCGACCTGATCCCGAACCCGGCACCCCGAGCTCGGATCTCGACCTGTCCAGCGGCGCATACCATCGAGCATGTGTACCAGCCGAGTCGCGAGGGCGGCGCGGCGCCACTCGGCTTCTACTGGTGCGGCGGCAATGTCGCGGCGCGAGCCGACACCATGCGCACCGTCGGACCCTACGATGACTTCCTCGGCGTGGGGTCCGAATACCCGTCATGCGAGGACGTCGACCTGGCGCTCCGGGCCGAGGAGCTCGACATCACCGTCTGGACATCGCCCGCACTGCGCATCTACCACACCTATGGTCGGCGGCACGGCCTGCAAGCCTTCCTGCGGCACCATCGGGGTTACGCCCTGGGTCAGGGCGCGCTGCTGGCCAAGCTGCGGATGTGGGGGCATCGACTGGCGGCACCGTGGGGCGCGCCAACGAGTCGGCTGCAGCTCGTACGGAAGACGGTTCGCGAGCCGAGACAGGTCGTGAACTTCTATTCGCAGCAGTTCCGCGAGCAGGCAGTCCGGTCATGCGCGGCCAAATACGAACTCGGTCCGGGACGTCTGCTGCGCCCGCGCGCCGTCGCGTCGTGAGTTGGCGTCACGCCGGCGCCCGTCAACTCCACCGTCGCTGGTAGCCCCGCGCATCGAACTTCTTGTACGCCAGGTCGATCGACATGTAACGAATGGTTCCCAGGACCGGTCGCCGAGTCCACGGGCGGTCGAACTTCCCCAGGCACCACTGGATGCCGCCATAGCTGCTCGGGTCACGGCCATCAAGCCCGTACTTGTTGTTGAGCAGGATCATGATCCGCAGCGCCTCGGCGTAGCTGGCGCTCCAGAGCACGATGTACTTGCCCCAGTACATCCGCATCACGTTGTGGATAGACCCGGTCGTCCGCAGTTCGCGCTGGGCGGCGTTCCACAGCGGGTGATGGGTTGCGGCCGCCTCGAAGGCCGCCAGGTCGTAGAGGTGATCGCGGGCATCGCCCGAATGGCGCGCCATGTTTTCACGGACCCAGTTGGGCAGGCCGTCCAGCGTGCCGAACGCCGGATTCCGCACACAGAAGTTCAGGGCCAGTTCGCGCCAGGTGATCAGTTCATCGAAGAACTTCTCCACTTCCGCGGGCGCCCCGCGTTCGCGCACCGTGCGCGCCACTTCGGCGGCGCTGATCTGCCCGAAGTGTAGGTACGGTGACAGGCGGCTCGAGCCATCTTCGTCCGCCGGGTCATTCCGCCGCTCGGCGTACTCCTGCAGCGGACCGCTGCAGAATCGCTCCAGTCGCGCTCGCGCTGCCGTCAGTCCTGGCGGTGTGCTGTCCACCACGCCGACGCCATGGTCGATCTCGCAGCGGGCGACGGCGGCGCGCACGTCGAGCGTGGCGAGATCCAGCGCGTCCAGTTCCAGGGAGCCGAGGAGCCTGGCCGATACGGTCTTTCGCGCCGGCTGATCGCGCACCGGCTCCAGGGCGAGATCGCGGAGCTTGGACAGTTTCGGCCGGATGGTGCGGGCCGCGAATTCCTCCTGCTGGAACGCAGCCGCCGGCACGATGGCGTGTGATTCCACCGCCAGTAGCCGGCATGGCAGTCGCGCCGCCACCCGCCTGGTGCGCTCGGCCACCCCGGCGGTGGGATAATCGTCGGTCACGACCAGCGCCGCGCGCCGTGCCAGGCGATCCACGACTCGGTTGTCGCCGGCGATGTGTTCGCGCAGGTGGAAGAGGTAGCTGTATCCGAGCGAGGTTGCCCGGGCTGCCAGCTCCACCGCGTTGCCGACGATCATGGCGTGGGTGCGGGCGTTGGCGTGTTCGTAGTGTGGATTGAGGCCCTGGTAGATCACCAGCGGCTTGCCCACCCGGTCCGCCTCCAGCGTGGCCTGGCGCAGCGCCCAGTTCTCCTCGAGCCGCTGTGTGCTCTGCATCCAGTACAGCACGTACTCACCCTCCGGCTGCAGCCGGAGTTCGTTCAGGGTGGTGGTGCGCAGCGCGAGCTGGTCTCGGACGAACTGGGAATCGAGGGAATGCATGGCGGGACGGGGCGTGGAACAACCAGGAGATCCGGGGTACAGATGATCGAGCTGCAGGCGAGGTTCCACCGTCAGCCGCGGGGTGGTTGACCGAGGGGGGTGGGGTCAGTAGCTTCAGCTGACTGTGCGAGGCGCCGATACACTCTGGTGTTGACGGTGCCTACAGAGTCGGGGCTGTAGCTCAGTTGGTAGAGCGCTGCAATCGCACTGCAGAGGTCAGGGGTTCGATTCCCCTCAGCTCCATGGTGTAATTGACAGAGTTTTGCCCGCCGCTGCTCGGTAGGACGGAGAGTTCCAATGACAGCGTGCGTGGCCCAGCTGATGGGGCGGTGAGTCCAATGGACTCCCGCCCCTTTCTGTTGTCCGTCACCGTGGTTCGGGTCCCGGTGCCAGCAGCCCGCCGTAGCGCAGGCCACGCAGGTCGTCGCGCATCCCCTGGAACAGGTCGGCATTGAAGCGGTTCTCCTCGCGCTCCGCAGGCCCGTCGAATTCGCTGAAGGCCGACCCGCTCAGGCCACCGAGAAATCGTGTCACCGCCGACTCCTGCACCGCGACACGGAAGTCGCGCGTGATGTAAGTCTGGCCGCCGGCGCCGGTGCGGAAGCTGACCTTGCCCACGATGCCGCCCTGCTCGAACGGACGGCGCAGCGGCGAACGCAGCATCGCCGCGGCACCGAGCGGCAACTGCCAGTCGGGTGCCTTGTCGAAGCGCATCGCCCAGCCGTGCTCCGAGGCACTGCGAAGGAAGCTCAGGTTGCCCTGCATGCCCTTGAAGCCGACGGTGAAGATCGAGTACTTCGTGCTGGCGTCGATCGTCATGCGCAGCGTGTCGGGCATGGCACGCGCCGGGCCGTCGAGCGGCACCAGGCCGCCGTCGAGCACCCGCAGCCGAACGGTCATCACGCGGTCGCGACTGCGGATCTCGAGCCAGCGCACGTTGCGCGTGTCGCGCAGCACGATGTGCCATGCGGCGCGACCGAAGTACTTGGAGACGAAACGCGCGTAGAGCGGGAACTCCGCCTGCAGCCAGTCGGGATGCAGCGTGGTCACGATCGTCAGCGACGACGTGCCGTCGGTGAGTCGCTGCGTGTGCAGGGTGTCGAGCGAGAACATGCGTCCGAGCGCGGTGGTGGTGCGCGGCAGCGTGCTGCGAAGGTCGGCGCGCAGGTCGGCGTCGGTGCGCCCCTCGGCGCTGCCGAGCAGGGCGCGGAATCCGTTGCGCCAGTCGGTGGGCGACATGGTGCCGACGGCGAAGTCCACCGCGGTGCGCCATTCGAACTCGCCGTCATTGGCCAGTTTCGTCAGCTGGGTGAGGTGCCGTGCGTCAGCGAGGCGGTCGGGGTACGGCGCATCGACGCGTGGCGTGAAGCGATACCGTCCGTCGCCGGAGACGCCCTCGGCCATCAGGAATCGATTGCGGGCGTCGGGGCGCGAGGTCCAGGCGGTGGTGTCGTCGAAGACGCCCGAGGGTGCGAGGGCACGCTTGCCGAGCTTGGCGCGGGCTTCGGCATAGAACGGCGCGCGATCGACGATCAGGTAGCGACGGTACAGCGCGTCGGCGAAGGTGACGCCGTTGGCCTGTGCGCGGGCTGGTGAAGTCCCGAGGGCATCCCAACCGGGGCGACAGGCACTGAAGGTGAGCAGCGCGCCAATGCCGAGGATGGTGGCGCGTCGTGTGGAACGGAGAGGGAAGGTCACTGCCTGAAGCTAGCCGCGCCCGGTGTGGCTCCCACTCGACCGTAGGAAATGCGGGTACAGGCGATTCTCCCCTTGAAGGGGCGGGCGTGGAGGCCTAGTTTTGAGGTATCCGGCGGCCGTGAGGCCGACGGGGTGTGCTGCCCCTTGGTGTAACTGGCAACATGTCTGATTCTGGATCAGAAGAGTCCAGGTTCGAGCCCTGGAGGGGCAATAGATGAGAGTCCGGCTGCCCAGTGGGTGGCCGGACTTTCGTTTTTCGTGGTAGCCTGACTGCCACGACCGTAAGGCACGCAGAAGTTTTCCCGGTATGATGCCTCCTGCGACCGTCGTCCCTGCCACAGATGCCATTCGCGATCAGGTGCTCGCGGTGCTCCGGGAAAACCGGGGGCGCCTGGCAACGGTGTATGGTGTCCGCGACCTAAGGCTGTTCGGCCGCGCGCGGAGAGGCAACGCCAACCAGCGACGTCGATCTCGTCGTGGACTTCGACCCGGACCGGATCACGCTGACGGCTTTCCTCGACTTCAGCGAAGATCTCGAGGCGCTCCTCGGGCGTCGAGTCGATGTCGTCTCGTTGCAGAAGCTGGCGCCGAGGCTGCGAGCTCAGGTCGAAGCCGAGGCGGTCCGGGTTGCGTGATCCCCGTATCGATCTCGAACGCATCGTCCTCTGTGCCGACAAGGTGATCGAGTACGCCGGAGCTATGACGTTCGACGAGTTCGTCGCTGATGGGCTTCGCATGACGCCACACTTCGCAATCTCGAGATCATGGGTGAAGCGGCGAAGCGTCTCGCCGAACAGATTCGCGAGAGGTTCCCGGAAGTACCGTGGCGCGAGCTGACCGGATTTCGGGATCGTCTCGCCCATGCGTACGATGCGCTTGATGATCGGATCGTGTGGGACGCGGTGCAAAGGAGTGTGCCCGCGACACGCGTCGCCGTGCGTGCGGCACTCGAGGCCCTCGGCTGACACGGAAGCGCGGTCAATGATCTGTCGCAGGAGTGGCCGAAGGTCGATGGGCGTGACATCAGTCACAGCTGAGCCCGCTCAGCCACATTCTGGATCAGAAGAGTGCAGGTTCGAGCCCTAGAGGGGCAACTCGAGGTTTTGAGTACGGGTGACGGCATCCTTCAGGGGTGCCGTTTTCGTTTCTCGGCGCCCCTGGAACAGGTAGGGAATGCATTCGGGGCGGGTTTGCGGGTGTGGCGCGCCCGCGGTGCAAGTCGTATTTAAGACGGCACCGCGATCATCTCGCGAGCGATACCGGCATGACCCACGCACACGGAGGTGCAGCATGGAAGCATCCGCGACCGCGACCCCGACACGCACCGCGTACCGCATCAGGGCGAACCAGCTCGAGGCGTGCAACTGCCGCCATGGGTGCAATTGCCAGTTCGGCGGCGGGCCCAACGAGGGCGCGTGCGAGTTCCTCATGGCGCTGGATGTCACCGACGGGCACTTCGGCGATGTGGACCTGACCGGGATGCGCGTCGCGGTCGCGGCGAAGTATCCAGGAGCCATCCATGAGGGGAATGGGCACGTGGCCCTGTTCGTGGACGAATCCTCTCGCCCCGAGCAGGTCGATGCCATCGTCACCATCTTCACCGGCCAGGCGGGCGGGATGCCGTGGGAGGCGCTGGCCGCCACTGTGACACGCCTCGACGGCCCGGTTCGCGCGCCGATCACGTTCCGCGCTGAGGGCCGCCGCACGCTGCTGCAGATCCCGGGCGTGCTCGAGGCGCAGCTCACGCCGATCCGCAACGTCGTCACGGGCGAGGAGTCGGAGGTGCACATCGTCTACCCGAAGGGCGGCTTCTTCTGGAACGACGGCAACATCGTGACCACCGACACCATGTACGTGCGCCACGGTGACATGGCATTCGAGCACCCGAGCCGGTTCGCTTCCACGGCGACGGTGGACTGGCACAACCAGAGCTGACCCACCTGACGTCCTGAGACGAGCGTAACGCCGTGGGAGCGCAGGCGCCCGGCGCCACGGCCGCGGTCGACGCGCCGAAGGGCGACGCGATGGTGGAGCGTGTCGTGCGACGAGACCGGATAGCGGTGGGTGCCGGCGTCGTCGTCGTCGCGTCGCTCGCGTGGGCGCACCTCCTCGGCATGGGCGGGCATACCGCGCCGATGGGCGGCGGCATGGGGACCAGCATGGCGAGGAGCATGGCAATGCCGCACCCGCAGGCGTGGGGCGGCGCGGACCTCGCGCTGCTGGTCATCATGTGGGCGGTGATGATGGTGGCGATGATGCTCCCCTCGGCGGCACCACTCGTCCTCCTGTTTGCGACGATCTCACGCCGCCGGCGCGAGCGCCGGAGCCCCGCCGCGCCAACGACGGCTCTTGCCGCAGGATACCTCCTCGCGTGGGCGGCCTTCGCGGTGGCCGCGGGGATCGCGCAGTGGGCACTGCACAGGGCCGCGCTGCTCTCGCCTGCGACGTCGACAGCGGGCCCCACGCTCGGCGGTCTTCTCCTCGTCGCCGCCGGCCTCTATCAGTGGACACCGCTCAAGGGTCGGTGCCTGAGTGAGTGCCGCTCGCCGCTTGGCTTCCTCACGCGCGAGTGGCGCGAGGGGACGCGAGGCGCGCTCGTCATGGGGGCGCGCCACGGCGCGTTCTGCGTCGGTTGCTGCTGGGTGCTGATGGCGCTGCTGTTCGTGGCCGGCGTCATGAACATGCTCTGGATTGCGGCCCTGACGATTTACGTGCTGGTCGAGAAAGTCGCCCCCGCCGGCGGCTGGTTCGCGCGGGTCGCGGGACTGCTTCTCGTGGCGTGGGGCGGCTGGGTGCTGGCCGCGAGCTCGTAAGTATGCGGGCGCCGCGCCGCTCGCTCCACGCTACCCACGCATGACGTGCATCGTCAGGCCGATGAGTCAGACACTTCGTCTGCTCAGCCACATCCGGGATCAGCAGAGTCCAGGTTCGGGGCCTGGAGGGGCAACTGATGAGGGCCCGGTCGCCGATGTGGCGGCTGGGCCCTCGTCGTTCGCGCGTGTCTGGCCAAGGCCAGAGGGCGACGTCACATGATCCAGCCACGTGCTACCGGTACTTCATGCCCCGAAGATAGGCGATGCTCTGCGGCGCACTGTTGACCGGATCGGTGGTTTCGTCCTCGAGATAGAACTGCGCGAATCCGTCGCGCTCCGCCGCCTGCAGCAGTGCGGGCCAGTCCACCTGGCCGACACCGATCGGCACCTTCAGCGAATCCGGAATCCCGCCGGCGAGTGAGCCGCGCGCCAGGCCGGGTTTCATGTCCTTGATGTGCATCAGCTTGAAGCGACCCGGATACTTGCGGATCAACCCCACCGGGTCCTGGCCGGGCAGCCACGTCCACAGCACATCCATCTCGAAGCTGACGAGTGACGGATCGGTCTCCTTGATGATGAGATCGAGCAACGTCCCGTCGCCGTACGGCACAGGCTCGTAGCCGTGATTGTGATAGAAGAACGTGAGCCCCGCCGCCTTCAGTGTGCGTCCGAAGGCGTTGAAGTCCTGCACGGCCTGACGGGCGTTCGCCAGCGTGAAGCCGGTCGAGTCATGCGGGTACCAGGCAATGCCGACATACTGCGCACCGAGCGCCTTGGCGTCGGCGATCACGCTGTCGGGACGGTTCTTCAGGTCCTCGTAGCCGACGTGCATGGACGTCGCCTGCAAGCCGGCGCTGCGCAGCGCCTCGGCGAACTCCGTTCGCGACTTCCCATAGAGGCCGGCGGTCTCGACGTGCGTGAAGCCCATCTTGCGGATCGTCGAGAGCATGGTCGGCACATTTCCCGAGAGCGTGCGAAAACTCCACAACTGGACCCCGAGCAGCGCGCGGAAATCGCTGGCCACCGTCGGAGGCGAGGCGACACTTGCCGTCGAATCAGCAGCTGGCGCGGGCGGACGGCTGCACCCGCCCAGCGCCACGATCAGTGCACAGGCGAGTGGCAGTGCTGTCGCAAAGGACGACTTCATGGGACGAGGCTCCTGGGCCGCTTGGGTGTGGCGGAAAGTGAGGTGAACGGCGTCGCACGGTCATGCGCGGCCCCGCGCCGAGGGCCGCCCAGCTCGCGTTGAAGCGCACAGTAGCCGGGGCGCCACGCAAAGGTGGCGGGCTGCAGGCGATGATGATACCGCCAGTGGTACGGTGAGTGACATCCAGCCTGCGCGCTGGCGTGATCGCCGTCGCCGTCATCCGCGGTGGCGCACGTGGCGGTGACGCGACATACTTGCGCGTCCTGCTGCTGGTTGACGTGTCACCGTAGCGCCGCGAGGCCGAGCATTCCATGCACTTCCTAAAGTTCGGTCGACGGCTGACTGACGATGCCCTCAACCGGGTCGCCGACCACGTGCACCGACGCCATCCCGATGCCATTCCCGTCTTCTGGAATGGCACGTTCGAGCAGATCCACGCCGACTGTCAGCTGTGGGTGGTCGGACATGGCAGCAATGATGGCTTCCTCACCGAGACCACTGCCGCCAAGTCCCCGCGGTTCAGCGCGGCCAGCTTCGCCTCGTTGCTGCAGGCCAAGCAGCTGCCGAAGGCGTATCGGATCCGCATCAAGCTCTCGCAATGCTGGGGCGGCAAGTACATCGGCGATGGATCGGCGCACGCGCAGGCGCATTCGCAGGATTGGAGTTTCGCCAAGAAGCTGGCACAGATGCTGAACAAGCCACCGTTCGACTACAAGCGCGTGCAGGTTGGTGGCTTCGAGTCGGAAGCACACTGGATGTTCAAGGGCACGAGCAAGAGTACTGGCCGCAAGTCGTTCACCGCCCCCTCACTGGAAGGCGACACGCACCTGAGTCGGGTCTGGTATGACCACACCGGCATGGCGATCGCCAAGGCGGATGACCGGGATGCGAACGAGGCCGTGTTCGTCTACTTCCCCTTCGACTTCACGACCAGCGTCGGGTTCCAGTGAGGACGCGTCGCACAGCGGGCGGGTGACCTCGCGGCGGGACCGCCGCGAGGGGGCGCGCGTGAGGATGCCGTGATCACCTCCAGCGACCGCCGCCTCGCCTTGCGCGTCATCCTGATCGCCACCGCGCTCCGCCTGCTCGTCGCCACCGCGCTGCCGCTCGGCATCGACGAGAGCTACGCGGCCGTCATCGCGCGCACACTCTCGCTGAGCTACTTCGACCACCCGCCGGCGGTGTTCTGGATCGCGCATGCGGCGGCGGCGCTGGGTGGGGAATCGCCGATCGCGCTGCGGTGGCCGTTCGTGCTGCTGTTCGCGGCTACCTCGTGGATGCTCTTCCTCCTCGGCGCACGCCTCTTCTCGACGCGTGCAGGCGTCTGGACGGTGATCGCGGCGCAGCTGATCCCGGTGTTCTCGCTGTCCAGCGGTGGCTGGGTGCTGCCCGACGGACCGCTGCTGTTCGGCAGCACCGCAGCCGCGCTGGCGCTCGCGATCGCGCTGCCGGTCGGTGCGCACGATGCACGCGGCGTGACCGCGAAAGGCGGGGACGTTACCGCGTGGCGCGCCTGGCTGCTGCTCGGCCTCGCCCTCGGCATGGCGGGGTTGTCCAAGTACCACGCCGCGCTGCTCGGTGCCGGCATGCTGGCGTTCGTGCTGACCGACGATGCCGCGCGGCGCTGGATGGCGAAGCCGCCGCCGTTCGTGGCGCTGGCGCTCGCGGTGCTCTGCGTGCTACCGGTGTTCGTGTGGAACGCGCAGCACGACTGGATCTCGTTCCGATTCCAGGGCGGTCGCGCCGCCGGGGCAGGCAATCCGGTCACGGCACTCCTGCAGAACATCGCCGGACAGGCAGGTTACCTGCTGCCGTGGTTCTGGGTGCCGCTGGTGGTGGTGCTATACCGCGGACTGCGGACGGGTCCACGGGATCGCGCGACCTGGTTCTGTTGCTGCCTTGGCGCAGGCCCGGTGCTGGTGTTCACCCTCGCCGCATTGGGCGGTCGCGCTGGGTTGCCGCACTGGCCGGCGCCGGGGTTCTTCCTGTTGCTGCCGTTGCTGGGCGCAGCCATCGCCCGATGGGAGCAACGCGCTCCGCGCACCGCACGCACGCGGATGTTCACAGCTGGCGCGGTGTACGTGACGCTGCTGACGATCGTGGTCACGCACGCGGCGACGGGCTGGGTGGCGACGGTCGTCCCCAGCCTGCGTCGTCGCGATCCGGCATTCGAACTGCTGGAGTACCGGTCGCTGCGCGACACGCTGTCGGCGACGGGACTGCTGCAGGGCGCCCGCTACGTCGCGACGACCGACTGGCTGCGTGGCGCGAAGGTGGGCCACGCACTGGGTGCGTCGGCGCCGGTGCTGGTGCTGAACGACGACATGCGCCACTTCCGATTCGCCGCCGATACCGCGGCACTTCGTGGCGCCGATGGGCTGCTTCTCACCCGGGTGACGGGTACGATGACCGTCGACTCGGTGCAGCGCGCGGCCATCCAGTACGCATCGCTGTTCGACTCGCTGCACTTTGTGCGCACCGTTCCCGTGCTGCGCGGCGCCGACACCGCCCTGACTCTCGGTGTGTTCACCACCCACCACCTGGGCCGCAGCTGGCACGCGGCCACGCCGCCTTGACCGTCAGCGCCGATTACGCGATGGACGCAGGTAGAGGCTGAGTGACCCGAACGACAGCTTGGCCTTCATCTGGAGCAGCGTGTGCTCCGCATCATCGCTGAACCAGAGCTCGGCCTGCCCACCTTCGGAGAAGATGCCCGAGGTGCGGATGATCGGCTTGACCACGATCGCGTTGAAGGTGCCGGCGGGGACCGTGATGGTCTCGCGGCGCAACACCTGGATCGTGACCGGGTTCGCGTTCGGGCGGAAATAGCGTGAAAAGCTCAACGTTTCGCCGACCTGCAGCGCGAGGGTACGGACGTAGAAGATGAACGACGCATCGTCGAGCGGTGCGGCGACGGTGGGCGCGCGTGGTTTCCCGCGTTCCAGCACGATCAACTCGTCGCGGTAGAAATCGAAGTGCCGGCTGTAGTGCTTCGGCCCCTCGTTCAGGTCCTGCGTGAAGCGGAGGCTCGACATGGCCTCGACGTCGAACCAGCTCTCCATCACGTCGTGGACGCGGAAGAAGGGGATGCCGCCGTTGATCTCGTAGCGCAGCCGGAGCACCTCGCGCCCGCGCAGTGTGTCGGGGCCCGACACCGAGAGTGACCCGCTGCCGACGCTGATCACGCCGAACTTGAGGTCGTACTCGTGATACTCACCGACGCGGAACGGCAGCGCACGCGATTCGGGCCCCTGCGCCGAGAGTGCGTGCGGAACGAGCAACAACACCAGCAGGGTGGCGGCGGTACCGGCCGGGCGCACGATCACCGGCAGCGGGACCACGTTCCGCCGCCGGCGTCGCGTCACGGGACCGGCAACCAGCAGCGCCACACTCCCCAGCCAGAGCGCCAGCGCCGCGCTGCGTGCGATCAGGCTCGCCAGTGGACGTACCGGCGGCACGCCGCGCGCCGCGAGCGCGCCGTCGCCGCGGATCACCGGATTCAGGTAAATCGTACCGGCGGCGTCGCTGGCGACGATGCGGGTATAGTGGTCGTCGTCCCGCATGACGTACGTCACGTCGGCGGTGTTGCCGGTGCTGTCGCGCACCACGCCACCGTCGGCGATCACGCGCAGGCTGACCATCGGCCGGTCGAAGCGCGCCCGGATCGTGTCGCCACTGACGGTGACGTCGCGCAACGCCGCTGGCGACGAGTCGCGCACACCCGCGACGACGTACATCGCGCCGCGGCGCAGGGCGGCCAGCACCGTCGGCGCCTTGGTGTCACTGGCATGCACCATCGTCCACACCACGCCCACCTCACCCGGCTTCCGCACGTCGTGCGAATCATCGTTGCCGATGCCGTAGACGGCGTTGCCCGCCGTCAGCACCGAATCCCACCACACGCTGGCGTCGTTCCAGTGGCTGCGCACCTCGAGCAGGTCGTACCCCGACAATCGGGCCAGCTCGGACTGCCCGTAGCCGTTGCGGAGATAGGGGTGCGCGATGACGGTGAGCGCCGAGTCGTCGCGCAGTTGCGCAATGAGGAACTGCTTGGCCTGGGTGGTCTGCCAGAGCGGGAAGTCGATCGCGGTGACCTCGCGGGCACCGATCACCAACTGGTGCGCCTTCCGGATGCTGAAGCCGTGCTCGTACACCGGCAGGAACGCGGTGTCGCTGGCCACGCGCGTGATCTGGTGATAGTTCGAGAGGCCGATGACGTCGTAGCCGCTGGCCGCATACGCGGCACGGACGGCGTCCGGCGTCTCATGCCCCGACGTGATCCCAGCCCACGCGTGCGAGTGCGCGTGAAAGTTGGCGCGCTGCCAGGTGTTGCCGATGCCGGCGTACGGGTTCACCAGCGAGCTTCCGCGGAACGGCGTCGGCGCGAGTGGCGCGTACACCGGCACCATTACGTAGGGCAGCAGCAGCACGCTCACCACGAACACCGCCAAGCCACGCAGCGCGGTGCGCAGCCATCGCACCCAACCATGCGACCGCACGCCGCTGTGCTGGCGCAGCGGCGCGGTGTCGGTCGGCGCGGAGTCGAGCAGGGTCATCTCGGCATCACCAAGGGAGACGGACGTTGAACCAGACTCCCGGTCCACCGAAGCAGGCGGAAAGCTATCGGCGTGTCAGGCCGTCGTCGTCAAGCCACGCCTCGCGGGGCGGGAGCCGACCCGCGGCGGAACGGCGTCAACCTGCATGTGGCCGATCTCATTTGGCGAAATTCGCGGTCACGGTGATGTCACCGTTCTCGGGGACGGTCAGCGTGCAGGACATGCCGCTGCACGATCCGCTGAAGCCGGTGAACGTGGACCCGCTGGCCGGGCTCGCGATCAGCGTGACGGTCGAGCCGACGGGGAAGATGGCGCGGCAGATGCCGCTCTTCACGCCGTTCGCGATGCTGCACGCGACGCCGCCGGGTGATGTCGACACCGAGCCGTTGCCGGCACCGGTGCCGGCCATCACGGTCACGGAGCCCGGCACCGCCAGCCGGTAGAGCGCCTGCACTGTCTTCGACTGCGTGAGCGCCACCGAGCAGCTGTCAGCGCTGCCGGAGCAGGCGCCGAGCCAGTACAGGAAGACACTGCCACTGGTGGGCACCTGCGTCAGCGTGACGCTGGTGTTGAGCGCGTACGCGCTGGTGCAGGTGCCGCTGGTGGCGGCGTGGCTGAGGGTGCACGAGACGCCGGTCGGTGCGCTGCTGATCGTGCCGCCTCCTTCCGATCCCGATGCGGCCGACATCGCGAGGGTGGGAGGCGCGGCAAACTGCGCGGTGATGGCCGCCGTGGCGCCGGTCACCATGGTCGTGGTGCAGGTGCTGCCGTTGCAGGCACCGGTGTACCCGGAGAACGACGCCAGGCCGGTCGGCGTGGCGGTCAGCGTCACCACGGTGTTGGCCGGGAAGGTGCTGGTGCAGGTGCCGCCGGTGACACCCGCGGTGATGACGCAACTGATGCCGGATGGTGAGCTGGTCACCACACCACTCCCCGTGCCGCCGCCGCTGATCGTGATGCCCTGCGTCTTGAAGATCGCGAGCGCGGTGCGCGCCTGTGACATGCCGAGCTGGCACGGATCGGTGCTGCAGTCACCGGCCCAGCCGTTGAAGACCGCGTTGCCGCTGGTGGACTGCTGCAGCAGCACGGCGGCGTTGGCAGCGAAGGTGCTGCTGCAGGTGCCGCTGGTGGACGTGCCGTTGATCACGCAGCTGATGCCCGCCGGCGTGCTGGTGATCACACCGCTGCCCGCCGATCCCGCGCCCGGTGCAACCGTCAGGCGCTGGGGTGCCGGTGTGAACCCGACCGTCACGCCGCTGGTGACGGCGCTGATCACGGCGATGGTGCAGGTGGCGCCGACGCAGGCGCCGCCGAACCCGTCGAAGCTGCCGTTCTGCGTGCTGCCACCGATCAGCGTGACGCTGCTGCCCGCCTCGAAGCTCGCGCTGCAGATGCCGCTCACGGCGCCGGCGGTGATGGTGCACGCGATGCCGGACGGTGAACTGGTCACTGCGCCGTTGCCACTACCGCTACCGCTCACGGTGATGATGCCCGGTGCCGGCACGCGATACGTCATCTCGCCGGTGCGCGCCTGCGTCATGGTCAGCTGACAGGGATTGCCGATGCAGTCACCGCTCCACCCCTGGAAGATGCTGTTGCCGGATGGTGATTGCGTGAGCGTGACCACCGTGCCGTGCGCGAACGCCACGCTGCAGACACCGCTGGTCGTGCCGTCGCTGATGCCGCAGCTGATACCGGCGGGGCTGCTGGTGATGTTGCCGCTGCCGCGTGACGCGGGAGACGGCGACACGGTCAGCGTGGACGGTGCGGCTGGTGGTGGTGGTGTGGTCGGTGTGGTCGGCGACGGGGGTGTGGGCGCGGGTTCCGCGGTCGGCAGGCGATAGATCGCATCCACCGTCCGTTGTCCGGTGAGCGTCACGGTGCAGGTGGTGCCAGTGCACGCCGATCCCCATGCCTGGAAGAGGGCGCCGGCGATCGGCTGCTGCTCCAGCGACACCACGGTGTTGAGTGGGAAACTGGCACTGCACACACCCGTGCCGGGTGCCGCACCCGCCACGGTGCAATCGATTCCGGCCGGGGTGCTCACGATGTGACCGCCGCCGACGGACTGCGCATGTGCCACTACCGACAGCACGTTGGGCACGAAGGTGGCCGTCACCACCCGCGGTGCCTGCATCGTGGTCTGGCAGGTGGCCGACGTACAATCGCCGCTGAACGCGAGGAACACCGACGTGGTGGCCGGTTCCGTCTGCAGTGTCACCAGGGTGCCGGGCGAGAATCGCGCGGTGCAGGTGCCACTGACGCTCCCGGCACTCATCACGCAGTCGATGCCGGCGGGTTGCGAGACCACCTTGCCGCTGCCGGTGCCGCTGCCGGCGACGGACAGAGCGATCGTGCTGGCCGGTGGTTCGGTGACCTGTGTCGGACCCTTCGACCCGCCGGAGCAGGCAGATATTGCTGCGACGGCAACAACTGCCGTCAGAAGCTGCCGGGTGTGCACGGTGGGACGACGGTGCGCGGAAGCGGTGAAACGGCGCATTGCAGGGCGGGAGAAGGCGCTGAAGCAGTCGGTGGGACGCGATGCGGGTGGTCGCGCACCCGCTCGAAAAGCAATTGGCGTGCGCGACCGCGACCCTGCGCCACGGGTCCCGTCGCGCACCCGTGGTGCGGTGCGCCGGGATATCATTCCACCCGCTCCGGCACGTCCGCCGCTCGCGTCCTCAGCCCCGTCTTCGCGCCATGAACGACGCCCTCATCGCCGCCGCCAAGTCCGCCTTCCCCACCGACATGCCGGGCATCACGCTCGGCGCCGTGCTGCACGAGGGCGCGATCGATCCGCAGCCGCTGGTGCGGTTGCCGCTCTCGATGATGACGCGGCACGGCCTGATCGCCGGCGCCACCGGTACCGGCAAGACGAAGACGCTGCAGCTGATGGCCGAGCAGCTGTCGGCGCATGGGGTGCCGGTCTTCCTCGCCGACGTGAAGGGCGACGCGAGCGGTATCGCGGCCGCGGGATCGCCACATCCGAAGATCGACGAACGCGCGAAGGCCACCGGCTATGCGTGGTCGGCGACGTCGTTCCCGGTGGAACTGTTGTCGCTCACCGGCACCAGCGGCGGCCAGCTGCGCGCCACCGTCTCCGACTTCGGGCCGCTGCTGCTGTCGAAGGTGCTCGGCCTCAACGAGACGCAGGCCAGCGTGCTGGCACTGGTCTTCAAGTATTGCGACGACAAGGGCCTGCTGCTGCTGGACCTGAGCGACCTGCGTGAGGTGCTGCAGTACCTGAGCGAGGACGGCGCAGCGGAGCTGAAGGAATACGGCGGCATGTCGAAGGCGACCGTGGGTGTGCTGCTGCGTAACATCCTCGGGCTCGAGGCGCAGGGGGCCGATCGGTTCTTCGGTGAACCGGCCTTCGACCTCAACGACCTGCTTTCGGTGGAGCGCGACGGACGCGGGTTGGTGTCGGTGCTGGCGCTCTCCGACGTGGAGGACAAGCCGGCGCTCTTCTCCACCTTCATGCTCTGGATGCTGGCCGAGCTGTACGCCATGCTGCCGGAGGTGGGTGACCTGGCGAAGCCGAAGCTGGTGTTCTTCCTCGACGAGGCGCACCTGCTGTTCGCCGATGCCAGCAAGTCGATGCGCGACGAGATCGAGAAGGTGGTGCGCCTGGTGCGCTCGAAGGGAGTCGGCGTGTTCTTCATCACGCAGCATCCGCGCGACATCCCCGAGACGGTGCTGGGCCAGCTGGGCAATCGCGTGCAGCACGCGCTGCGTGCCTTCACGCCCGACGACGAGAAGCAACTGCGCACCACCGCACGCACGATCCCGAAGACGGAGTTCTACGAGATCGAGGAGGTGCTCACCACGCTCGGCACCGGTGAAGCACTCGTCTCGACGCTGACGGCGAAAGGCACGCCGACGTTGCCGTTCGCCTGCCACATGGTGCCGCCGGCCTCGCGAATGGGCCCGCTCACCGAGGCCGAGATCGCGCCGCGCCTCACCACGCCGCAGGCGCGCAAGTACGCGACGGCGGTGGACCGTGAGTCGGCGCGCGAGATGCTGGAGAAGAAGCATGCGGAGCACGCGGCGATGGCATCGGCCAACGCCGACGCCGCTGCCGACGAAAAGGCGGCCAAGGTGGCGGCCTCGAAGTCACCGCGCGAGGATGAGAGCGCGCTGGGTGCGTTCCTGCGGTCGCCAGTCGCGCGCACGATCGCCGTCACCGTCGCCGGCACGATCACGCGTTCGCTGCTCGGAACGCTGATGGGCAAGCGACGTCGCTAGCGGCGCACCGTGCACTGCATTGCGGTTGACTGGTCGGGCGCCGTCAGCGGTGCGGCCAGTCGGATCTGGATGGCGTCGGCGCGCGACGGTGCGCTGACGGCGCTGGAAGCCCCCGGCAGTCGTGAAGCGGTGTGCCGCGCGCTGCTGGCGCGCCGTGCCGATCCCGAGCCGGTGCTGGCCGGGCTCGACTTCGCGTTCGGCATGCCGGCGTGGTACGTCGCGGAACGCGGCTGGCGCGACGTGGCTGAGGTCTGGCGCGCCGCGCGCGACGAGGGAGAGCAGTGGCTGCGCGCGTGCGAACCACCGTTCTGGGGTCGACCGGGCGTTCGTCGGCCGCACGACATCGTGGCCGGATTACGCGTCACCGAACGCACGACCGACGGTGTGCAGCCGAAATCGGTGTTCCAGGTCGGCGGCGCCGGTTCGGTAGGCACCGGCTCGATCCGCGGCATGCCGATGCTGCTCCTGCTGCGCGAGGCCGGATGGGCGGTCTGGCCGTTCGACGCGCCGTCGTCACATACGCTGGTCGAAATCTGGCCGCGTCACTTCACCGGCCCGGTCATCAAGCGGCACGCCGCGCACCGGGAGCGCTGGCTGCGTGACCGCGGCACCATCGCCAGCGACGAGTGGATCGCCGCGATGTGCCGATCGGAAGATGCGTTCGACGCCGGTGTGGCAGCGATGGGGATGAGCCGGATGCCCATCGCTGCGATCCTCGCGACGTCGCGAGATGCCGTGTCGCGGATCGAGGGCGCGATCTGCGATCCGCGTGGGTCACAGCCGCCGGATGCGCCACCCTGAACGGGGTCAGCGGCGCGACGGCACCACGCGGATGGAGACCGGAGCCGAGACGAGGTCGGTTGATATGACCTTGTGTGTGTAGTCGCCGAGTACGGCACGCAGCGTGTGGCGGCCGAGTGGCACTGGCACGGTGACCTCGATCTGGCCCTTCCCGTAGTGCACGTGCATGCTGTCAGCCGGGATGATCGTACCCGGTGCGCCGGCTTCGCTGTCGATCAGCAGGTGAAAGTGCCCGGTGCGATCGACGTTCATGCCGGCCGGCGCGACACCATAGTTCGCGAGACGGAAGCGCACCGTGACCGGACTGGTGACCGTCGCACCGTTGGTCGGCAACAGGATGCCGATCACCGGTGTCGGGGCGGCCTCGACCGCAGCGGCTTGTGCACGGAGACTTGGAGCCACTGCCAGCAGCAGGAGTGCGCCGGCGGACAGGGACAGGGTACGCATGGAGATCATCGGGTTGAGAGACGCAGGCGCCGCATCACGCGACGCCCTACCAATCTCGCCGCTGCGCCGGCCGCACGTCAGGGCGTTCGGGCCCCGCTGCCGTCCCAATGCTGCAGTTCCGACCAGACTTCTCGCGACACCTGCACGTCGGCACCGAGGTGCGCCGCGAAATCATCGCGAAACTGCTGGGAATGCTCGCCGAGATACTTGTCGAGCACATCCATATCCGTCGCCACGTAGCGGATGCGATAACGCCCCGGGATGGAACGGGCGATGGTGGCGCTCACGAAGCAGCCGGTTCGGAGCACGTCCGGGATGTGCGTGTCGCGCATGTACGCTTCGTAGGCGGGCACGGTGCCGGGCGCCACGTCGGTGGTGACTTCGTAGATGATCATCGCACAACATTGCCGGTCGGCGCGCGCAAAGACCAGTGAAAGTCCGCCAACTGCATTCGGATCAGATGAGATGGCACTAAGCGCCGAAGCGACTTGCGAGTTATAGGTTTGAGGCGGGTCCTTGCGGTGGCGTCGGTCATCGCGCGCACGAGGCGGCTCTCCCAAGCTCATCGAGATGCGCTCGTCCTACTTCGTCCTGTACTCCGCCGTCTTCACCCACGCGGCCACGGCGCTGCTGCTGGCGTGCGCGCTGTATGTGCTGGGTCGGTACTATCCGCGCCATCACCTGCGGCTGTGGGGTGCGGCGTGGGTCGCCGAAGCGGCGCACCTCTCGCTCGGCACCGTCTCGCTGATGCTGCGCGAGGCAGGCACGCCCGGCACCTCGCTCGGCCTGTTGCTGGCCACGTGGGTGTCGCAGACCGGTGGCTACCTGCACGCCGCACTGCTGCTGATGGGTGCGTGGGCGCTCTACCGCGGCAAGAAGGAATCGACGAAGGCGGTGGTGCTCGCGGTCGTCGGCAGTGCCGCGCTGGCACTGCTGCCGACGCTGGCGGTGCCGCAGGCGGCGGATTTCGATGCCGTCATGACCCGGGTCGTGATGCGGTTGGGTGTGATGTCGGCGATGACGGCCAGCGCCGCGATCGCCGCCGCCCTGCTGGTGCGGCGCGCCAGTGGCGAGGCCGCCACGCTCGGCGTGCGTTGGACGTGGGCCGTGCTGCTGGCGATCGGCCTCGAGCGCACGGCCACGATGCTGATCAGCACTTCGTTGCTCGGCCCCGAGACGCCGTACTCCTCGGCCATCCTGCAGGCGCTGCCGCTGATCGGGATCCTGCTCACCGCCGGCCTCGGCATCGGCACGGCGATCGCGCTGGTCGAGGACGAACAAGAGGCCATCCAGCGCGCGGCCGAGCGCGAGGTGGCTGCCGAGCGGCGCGCGCGGGCGTCGGGCGCGAGCCTGGTGTCAGCCTTGGCGGCCGTGCCCGACCTGGTGGCCGTGTTGGGCAGTGATGCGCGACTGGTGGCGTGGAATCCGGCCTTCGAGACCTTCGTGGCCCGGCATGGCGCGACATCGCCGGTGACGGGCATGCCGGTGCTGGATGCGCTGCCTGCCACGGTCGCCGGTGACTGGCCGGAGCGTATCGCCGCGCTGATGGAGGGGAACGACCAGGTGTTCGAGGCGGTCGTCGAGTTGCCCGACCAGGCGCCGGAGCACTTCGACGTCAGCGCGCGCCCGATGCGCGACGGCGGCGATGTGGTGGGTGGCGTGATCGTGGCGCGCGACGTGACCGAACGCCGCAAGCTGGAACAGCAACTGCAGCAGGCGCAGCGGCTCGACACGGTGGGGCGACTGGCCGGTGGCATCGCGCACGACTTCAACAACCTGCTGACCGCCATCCTCAGCAGTGCATCGGTGGCGCGCGAGTGCCTGCCACCGGATCACGAGGTGCAGGCGGACCTGGCCGACGTGCAGCTGGCCGGCGAACGCGCCACGCAACTCACCAAGCAGCTGCTGGCGTTCGCACGCCGGCAGCCGGTGTCACAGCAGCCGATCGCGCTCAACGATCACGTGGCAGCGATGGAGCGGATGTTGTCACGCCTGGTGGGACCGGACGTCGCGCTGCGCGTCACACTCGGTGATGGGCTCTGGTACGTGCGCGCCGATGGGCCGCAGCTGGAACAGGTGCTGGTGAACGTGGTGGTGAATGCGCGCGATGCGATGCCGGCTGGAGGGCGTCTCACCATCCGCACCAGCAATCGCGTGCTGAAGGACGGCACCATCGTGCTGCCGCGCCCGATGCCGGCTGGGGACTACGTCGAGATCGTGGTCAGCGACACCGGTTCCGGCATGGACGAGGAGACGCTGGCGCACGTGTTCGAGCCGTTCTACACCACCAAGCCGGTGGGACAGGGCACCGGGTTGGGGCTGGCCATGTGTTACGGCATCGTGCGGCAGCATCACGGCGTGATCTGGATCGAGTCGGCACCAGGGCGCGGGACCACCGTGTTCATCCTGCTGCCGCGCCACGAAGGCGCTTTGCCGGCCGCGAAATCGGGCCGTCCGGTGAGCAGCACGCCGGCGCCGTCGTCGAGTGGCACCGAAACGATCCTGCTGGTGGAGGACGAGCCGCAGGTGCGGGCGGTGGCCGCGCGTGCGCTGCGATCGGCGGGCTACCGGGTGCTGGAAGCCACCAACGGTCGCGATGGCGTGCAGGTGGCGCGACGCGAGCGGGACGCGATCGACATGATCGTGAGCGACGTCGTGATGCCCGAGATGGGCGGCAAGGAGATGGTGGAGTTGGCGCGTCAATTCCTGCCCACGGTTGCCGTGCTCTTCGTTTCGGGCTACACCGCGGGCAACTTTCCCCTTCCCAACGACGACCCGTCCGCCAACGTCTTCCTGCAGAAGCCGTTCACGCCGCAGGAACTGCTGGCGATGGTGCGTCAGGTGCTGGACCGACATGCGGCACAGCGGGAAGGTCGCGCCGAACTGGCCGCGCCCTGACCGTCGACGCGGGTCGGCCGAGGTTCCTTCTCCCCGAGGCGTTCCCGTGTCCTGCTTCTCGCTGTCCCGCGCCGCCCGTCGCGCGCTGATCCTCGCCCTCATCGCGCCATCGGTGATGGCGCAGGGGACCGGCAATCCATGGTCGGGAGTCGGGCGGCAGGGCGACGCGATTTTGCGCGACTTCGCATTCGCAGACGGCGGTCGACTCGACTCGCTCCGCCTGCACTACACCACCCTCGGTACGCCGCGTCGTGACGCGTCGGGTGCGGTGCGCAACGCGGTGCTGGTGCTGCACGGCACCGGTGGCACCGGTCGCGGCTTCCTCAACCCGACCTACGCCGGCGGGTTGTTCGGCGCCGGCCAGCCGCTCGACTCGTCGCGCTATTTCATCGTGCTGCCCGATGGCATCGGCCATGGCCAGTCGTCGAAGCCAAGCGATGGACTGCACGCGAAGTTTCCGCGCTACGGCTATCGCGACATGGTCACGGCGCAGCGTCGCCTGCTGACCGAGGCGCTCGGTGTGACGCGACTGCGACTGATCATCGGCACCTCGATGGGCTGCATGCACGCGTTCACGTGGGGCTGGATGTACCCCGGCTTCGCGGATGCGCTGGCGCCGATGGCCTGCGTGCCGACGCAGCTCGCCGGTCGCAATCGCATGTTCCGCACGATGGCGATGGATGCGATCCGCCAGGACCCCGAGTGGAAGGGGGGCGAGTACACGGCGCCGCCGCGCGCCGGCCTTCGCAGCGCCATCCACATCCTCTACCTGATGGGCAGTGCCCCGTTGCTGCAGCAGACACAGGCACCGAGTCGTGATGCCGCCGACAGCGTGATCCGCGCCTATCTCGATGCCCGGATCGCGGCCACCGACGCCAACGACTTCCTCTACCAGTTCGACGCCAGCAGCGACTACGATCCGTCGCCGCACCTGGAGAAGATCCGCGTGCCGGTGCTGCACATCAACTCGGCGGACGACGAGGTGAACCCGCCGGAACTCGGCCTCGCCGAACGACTCGATGCGCGGATGCCGTCGGCGAAGTTCATCATGATCCCGATCAGCAGCCGGACCCGCGGGCACGGCACGCATTCGCAGCCGGCGTTGTGGGGTGACGCACTGCGCGACTTCCTCGGCACGCTCGCCGCACCCTGAATCTTCCGCCGGTTCCCGCGCGTGGTGAGCTGGTCTCCAGCGCCCGTGGTCGCCGGTTCTCTCACGCCCTCCCGAGGTCCTGCCCGTGAAAATGCTCCTTGGCCTGCTGGTCACCGCCGCCTCGCTCTTCGTGGCCACCAGGTTCGTGCCCGGCATCTCGCACACGGGGAGCCTCGTGTCGCTGCTGGGCGTAGCGCTGGTGTTCGGCATCGTGAACACGATCGTCAAGCCGATCCTGAAGCTCTTCTCGTTCCCCGTGGTCCTGCTGACGCTCGGCTTGTTCCTGTTCGTGATCAACGGATTGATGCTGCTGCTCACGTCGTACCTGTCGTCGCGACTGGCGCTGGGTTTCCATGTCGACGGCTTCATCCCGGCCATCATCGGGTCGCTGGTGGTGAGCATCACCGCCGCGCTGCTGAACTTCGTCCTCGGCACCAATCGCGACGACGGCGATTGACCGGGCCGGTGGCGGCGTGATGCTGTCCGCGCGTGGCATCTCGGTGGCGTACACCGCTGGTGTGCCCGCGCTCGACAGCGTGACGCTCGAAGTGCCGCGCGGCGAGGTGGGTGGCCTGCTGGGGCCGAACGGTGCCGGCAAGTCCACGCTCTTGCGGGTGCTGGCCACACTGCAGCGCCCCGATGCGGGGAGTGTGACGGTGGCCGGCGTCGATGCGCTCGCCGATCCCGATCGCGCGCGTCGGCACCTCGGTTACCTGCCGCAGGAATTCGGCTTTCCCCCTGCGCTGACCCCACTCGAGCTGCTGGATCACTTCGCCCTGCTGAAGGGTTTCGAGCAACGTGGAGCGCGCCGGGATGCGGTCCGCGACATGCTGGCCCGCGTGAATCTGTGGGACGATCGTGGACGCGCGGTGCGCACACTCTCCGGCGGCATGAAGCAGCGGCTCGGCATCGCCGTGGCGCTGATCGGCGCGCCCGACGTGCTGATCGTGGACGAGCCGACGGTGGCACTCGATCCCGCCGAGCGTCACCGGGTGCACGACCTGCTGGTGGAGCTGGCGGAGGAGCGCGCGGTGCTGATCTCCACGCACCTCGTCGCCGACGTGGATGCACTCTGCCAGCACGCGGTGATCCTGCATCATGGCCGCATCGTGCGCGCCGGCACACCGGCATCGCTGTCGGCGGCGCTGGACGGTCGGCTGTTCCGCGCGCGACTGGATCGCGCGGCGGCGTCGCGCGTGCGCGCATCGCAGCAGGTGATTCGTGAGTTCCTGGTCAGTGGTGCCGTGGAGGTGACGGTGCTCGCCGCCGCCGCGCCCGGTGCACCGTTCGTCGCGGCGACGGCGACACTGGAGGACGTGTTCGCGGAGGCCACGGCCACGCCTCACGTGCACGGCGGCTGACATGGATTGGGCGCGCGTCGGCGCGGTGGTGCGGTTGGAGGTGCAGGTGCAGCGTCGCGAGCCACTGACGGTGCTCTACATGCTGGTCTTCGCGCTGCTGGCGATGGCGTTCGCGGCCGCGGGGCCGGTGGAGCTGGTCCGCGATCGCGGGGCGGTGCCGCGTGATGCGCCGTGGTCACTGATGCTGGCCAGCACCGCCATCACCGCCTTCGGGCAGGTGATCACGACGATGGTGGCCGCGACGGTGGTGCTGCGGGATCGCGCCGATCGCGTGGCCGACCTGCTGGTCGCCACGCGCCTCACGTCGCGGGAATACCTGCTGGCCAAGTTGCTCGCCGCGCTGCTGATGCTGATGCTGATCTACGCGGCGATTCCGCTTGGACTGATTCTCGGCTCGCTGCTCGGTGGTGGAACGGTGGTGCGTGCGGTGACGGGTACCGTCACACCATTCGTGGTGGTCGTGCTGCCGACGATGCTGGCCGTCGGCGCGCTGCAGTTCGCCGCTGGCGTGTTGAGCGGGCGCCTGTGGGTGATCGTGGGTCAGGGGCTGGTGCTGATCTGGCTCTGGACTGCCACCATCGGCTGGGCGGAGAACGGTGCGACGGGTGTGGTGAGCCTGCTCGATCCGTTCGGGAGCGCGCCGCTGCTCGTCAGCACGCGCGAGTGGACCGATGCCGAGCGCCTGGTGCGACCGATGCCGATGTCGTCGCTGCTGTTCGCGAGTCGCATCGCCTGGCTGGCGGTTGGCGCGTCGATGGCGACGATCGCGATCGTGCGCACGCCGTCCCGCCGCGTGGCGACGGCGGCGGCGCCGCGATCCGATGACGACGTGCCGGTGCACACCGTGGGTGTTGCACTCAAGCGGGCGCCGGCGCCGCGTTGGTGGCGCGGGATGATCGCCACGGCGCGCTACGTGTCGCGCTGGATGCTGCGCGACACCGGCTGGCGCGTACTGGCGCTGCTCGGTGCGCTGAACATCGGGGCGCACGCGTGGAGCGACGGTGTCGCGTCGGACATTGCATCGCCGACGCTCGTCGCGCTGCGGCTGATTCAGGAACACGGCCGACTGTTCCTGATTCTGCTGGCGACGATCTACGCTGGTGAGGTCTACTGGCGTGAGGAGGAGGAACGATCGGCCGCCTTCTTCTCTGCCGCACCGATTCCGGACGGCGCACTGCTGGCGGGACGCGTGGCGGGTGTGGTGGCCGCGCAATGCGCGCTCGTCGTCCTGCTGGTGCTGGCGGCGGTGGTGGGTGTCGCGACCGCGCGCGGTGAGGTGGCCGCCGGGGCGTTCCTCGCCGCGCCGCGCTGGGTGCTGCTTCCGTTCGTGAGCTGGATGCTGGTGGCGCTGGCGGTCCACGTGGTCGTCCGACAGAAGGTGGTGGCGCACCTGCTCTGCATCGCCGCCTGGGCCGTGGCGAGCGTCCGGTTCGGCGCGGCGGTGCCCGACGCCGATGCCCGCGTGCCGGCCTGGGGTTGGGTGCTGACTTGCCTGCTGGCCTGCCTGGTGATCCGCTGGCGATGGACGCGTGACGCGGTCGGCCGGCGGTCAGGTCGTGTTGCGCTCGCGACAGCGTTCGAGGCCACGCTGGTGTGACCCTGCGACGGGTTCGCTGGTCGACTGTCCTGGGACGGTTGTGCCGACTGGCCGGAGCGACAGTTTACCGACGAACTCGGCCATAATAGATGGGATCATTTGCTCTGGATCACTGGCAAAATGGACCCAGACCGGGCACTATTCCGCTCGCAGGGCACGGGAGAATGCACAGACCATCGCAGTCGCGACGTCGGTCCGGGCCCATCCCTTGCGGTATCAAGAGGTTCCGGACCGCTAGCGCATTCGGCCCTAGCGGGCGACTTTTCCGGCATCTCAGCAGCTCACTCGCACTTAACACCCCTTCGGAGGTGGCATGACGCTATCTGTTCGCCTGCGCTCGGCGGGCTCGCTGTTCGCGCTTGCGATCAGCGCAGCGCCGCTGTTTGCGCAGACGCCCCAGGCAGGAACGGTCGAAGTCAATGCAGGTGTCCGCGTGTCGGACGTCGGCATCAAGAACTTCTCGTCCGTGACTTCGCCGACCGGCCTGCTCGGCCTGTATTTGCACCGGAACTTCGCCATCGAGACCGAGATCTCGTCGGCGAACGGCCGCGTGACAAACGTCCCCGTCGGGACGCGTACGGTTTCCTCGTACACGCCGATTCATCTCCGCGGTGTTTTCTCGATTCCCGTGCAGGAGCAGGTTGAGCTCCTCCTCGGACTCGGCGCTGTCCGCAACGAGCAGCGTTGGCTGGAACCGAACATTCCGGCCGGCGCCAACTCTGGTCAGGGCGTGAAGAAGTTCAATGAGTACAGCTGGGCCACGATGATCGGCGCCCGCCTCGGGCTGACCGACAACGTGGCGTTCCGCGCTGCACTGACGGTGGACGGCTCGCAGTTCGACGCTGCCGACAACCGGCTCTTCGCCGGCAAGCGGAGCACGAACATCGGCGGCCAGTTCGGCGTCAGCTACCTGTTCAACACCAAGCCGAAGGATGCTGACGGCGACGGTGTGGCGGACAAGAACGACAAGTGCGCCAGCACGCCTGCTGGTGTGCGTGTCGACGCGACCGGCTGCCCGCTCGACAGCGATCGTGACGGCGTGGCTGATTACCAGGACAAGTGCGCGAACACGCCGGCTGGCGTGACGGTCGACAGCACCGGTTGCCCGGTGGACAGCGACAAGGACGGCGTCGCGGACTACCAGGACAAGTGCGCCAACACGCCGGCTGGCGTGAAGGTCGATGCGACGGGTTGCCCGCTGGATTCCGATGGCGACGGCGTGGACGATGCACGCGATCGCTGCCCGAACACCCCGCGTGGCGAGCGTGTGAACGCTGATGGTTGCCCGCTGCCGAAGGATTCCGACAACGACGGCGTGATGGATGATGCCGATCGCTGCCCGAACACCCCGGCCGGTACCCGGGTCGATTCGACCGGTTGCCCGATCATCAACTCGGTGCTTGACACGGCCAAGACGCTGGTGCTGGAAGGCGTGAACTTCCGCACTGCTTCCGCCGCCCTGACGCCTGGTGGTCGTACGGTCCTGCTCCGCGCCGTGACGCTGCTGAAGGCGTCGCCGACGGTGCGCGTGGAGATCGATGGTCATACCGATAGCCAGGGTACGCTCCGTGCCAACGAGCGCCTGTCGCTGGCCCGTGCCAACACGGTGAAGCGCACGCTGGTTGCCGCCGGGATCGATGCCGCTCGCCTGGAAGTGAAGGGCTACGGCGAGACGTCACCGCGTGCGACGAATGCCACGGCTGCTGGCCGCGGACTGAACCGCCGCGTGGAACTGCGGCCGCTCCGCTAAACGGAACGGTTGAGTAGGGCGAAGGGGGCGATTCCGCGAGGAATCGCCCCCTTCGTCGATTGTGGCAGGTCCGCCGCTGAGTGCACAGCGGCCGGGGGGTCGACTCACCACCGCTGTCTCCCGCGATCCGCCAGGATCGCAGGAACCGCCTCGATCACGACGTCAGGCTGTCGTGTGCGGGACGCTGGCCGTCGAGGATGCGCCGTACCTGCAACGCCAGCTCGTTCACCGAGAGCGGCTTGCTGAGGTAGCCCGCGGCCCCGAGTTCGAAGGCGCGCTCCGGGGTCATGCTGGCGCTGTAGCCGGTGCAGAGCACCACCGGCAGCTGCGGACGAAGGCGGCGCACCTCACGCAGCAGGTCCTCGCCCGACATGCGGGGCATGGTCATGTCGGTCAGCACCATGTCATACGCCTCGCGGGCGTCGGTGAGGTGCTGCAAGGCCGCCTCGGCACTCGTGAACGTGCTGGTGCGATAACCGAAGCGCGCCAACGCGTTGGAGAGGAAGGCGGCCACCGCGTGTTCGTCATCCACCACCAGCACCCGTTCACGACCGGTGGGAATGGCGGCGATGTTGGTCAGCGCCGCGGCGGGCGTGGGTCGTCCCACGTCGGCAGGCAGCTCGATGACAGCGGTGGTGCCATGGCCCGGCACCGACTCGAGGCGCAGGATGCCACCCATGCCGGTGATGATGCCGTGCACCATGGCCAGGCCCATGCCGGTGCCTTCCTGCGGCGGCTTGGTGGTGAAGAACGGGTCGGCCGCACGTTCGAGCACCTCGGGTGTCATGCCGGTGCCGGTGTCGCTGACTTCGAGGCGCAGGTTCTGCTGGCCGTGCGTCTGGCTGCGCAGCAGGCGCACGGTGAGCGTGCCGCCCGTCTCGCGCATGGCGTAGATGGCGTTGGCGCAGAGGTTGAGGATCACCTGGTGCAATTGCCCCGCATCGCCGAGCACCGCCGGCACCTTCTCCTCGTCATGCAGGTCGATGGTGACACCCGGCGGCAGCGTGGGCAGCAGCAGGCGCAGTGTCTCCGATACGATCGGTTCCAGCTCCACCGGATGCAGTTCCTCACCGCTGCGACGGCTGAAGGCGAGGATGCGCTGCACCATCTGCCGGCCACGCGCGGCCGCAGTCAGGACCTGCTGCAGGTCGGACTGCAGCTCGTCGGAGACGGCGTCGAGCATCGCCAGCTCGGCATAGCCGATGACGCTGGCGAGGATGTTGTTGAAGTCGTGCGCGATGCCACCCGCCAGGGTGCCCACCGCCTCCATCTTCTGAGACTGGCGCACGTCGGCCTCGAGCCGGCGCCGCTCGGTCACGTCGAGCGTGAGCGCCATGCCGAACCGGATCGTGCCGTCGCCGTCGCGCACCGGCACCGCGCGCACGTCGTAGATGTTCTGGCCGAGGCGCATCTCGAACTGCTGCTCGTGCCCGTCGAGCGCCGCGCGGCAGTGCCGCTGCACCAACTCGCTGGTGTGCACGTCGAGGCGATGTCCGACGGGCTTGCCGATCAGTTCCTGCGAATCGAGGCCAGCCTCGCGCAGCCCGCGTCCGGCGGCCAGCAGCAGGTTGGCGTCGCCGTCGAAGAGCAGCACGGCGCCGCCCGGATAGTTCTCGATCAGCGTGCGATACAACTCGTCGCTGAAGCGCAGCTGGGCACTGACGCGCTTCTGTTCCGTGATGTCGATGGCGGAGCCGAGCAGCCGGGTCACCTCGCCGTCGGCGTTGCGTTCGAACACCGTGATGCGATCACTGAGCCATCGCCACTCACCGTCGCCGCTCATGACGCGGTAGGTGAGGTCGAGCTTCGGCACGGAGCCATGCTGCAGCGTGCGCGCGGCGCGGCGGATGGCGTCGATGTCGTCGGGATGGTAGAGCGAGAACACTTCGTCGCGCGACATCGCCGAGACCTGGTCCAGCGACCGGCCGAGCATGTGGAGCAGGGCGTCGTTGCCGAAGGTGACGTGGCGCAGGCGCACGTCGAGCACGTAGAGGTACGTCGGCACGGTGGAGACGATGCTCTGCAGCAGGCGACGGTGCTGGTCGAGCGACTGCTCCATCTGGCTGCGTTCCTGCTCGGCGCGCCGGATGTCGCTCATGTCGTGGACGATGCTCACCACGCCCGTGACGGTGCCGTCCTCCACCAACGGCGCATTGGAGACCAGCACATGCGCCATGGTGCCATCTGCCCGCGGCCCACGCGCCTCGTACGACGAACTCTCGCCGCGCAGTGCACGCTGCATCTGTGCGACGGCGCGCTCGTGATCCTCGTCGGCGCTGAACGGCACCACGCGCCCGTCGTGGAGGGCATCCTCGGTCACGCCCATGATGCGGCGCGCGGCGGCGTTCATGCGCACCACGTTGGCGTCGCGGTCGAGCACGAAGATGGAGTCGGAGGCACCGTCGAAGAGGCGCTGCCAGCGATCGCGCCGGTCGCGTGCGACGCGCACCGTGGACGCCTGCAGCCAGGCGATGGCCACCAGCGTGCCCGCCTGCACGGTCATCACCATCAGCAGGAAGTTGCGTGGCGTGGGCGCGCCCTCGAAGGCACCGAGCGGTGGCGGCACGGCGACGCCGGTGGCAACCAGCACCAGCATCACCAGCATCACCGCCTCGGTGGCGATGGCGACCAGCAGGGCAGGGCGCTTGGGCAGCCAGCCGATGGCCGATGCCATCGGGATCGCGAGGCAGGGGCCGAGCAGGTAGGGCCCGGCGCCGGCGTGCCAGGTCACCAGCGCGATCACGGGGAGGTCGATGCAGGTCTGGGCGGCGTCGAGCCACTGGCGCCGTCGCGGCACGAGGAAGTACTCGAGCGCGATGACCAGCAGCGAGCTGGCGGCGATCCAGGTTGCCCAGATGGTGAACACCCAGCGCGGCAACTGCGCCAGCAGCTGCCGGTCGAGGGCGGCGGCGAGGACGCTGAGCACGATCCACAGGAACAGCCGGCCCCGCGCGAATCGCGTGACGAGCGGTCCCGGGAGCCGGGTCTCTCGAGGTGTGGCGTCCTGGGAGGTCATCGCGACGTGCCCGGCAGTGTGTGGGAGGGGCGGGTCGGCGCCGCATGATATCGGCAGGACGGGGTGCGAACAAAGCGACTGCGGCACCGGCGCAGGATTTCCACACGAGGTGGGGGCTCGAAGGCGCTTGTCAGGGCACGACTTGGGCCGTTTGTCCACATCCGCGTGGAGAACGTATCCACAATATCCACAACGACTTAGGTGGCTTTTGTTCGGGATTGTGAGGGGCTCGGAGCGAGTGTACGCTTGTTCTCTCGCGACCGGCGCTGGTCGCGGGCCGGATCTGCTGTCGTCGCCAGTCGAGGAATTCCACCGATGTCAGCGCCACCACGCCCGCCTGACGACCGCCTGACCCTGATCTCCGACGCGCCGCGCCGTTCAGCGCGGCGCCGTGAGCCGGGGAGCGAGCGTCGTGAGCGCGGCAAGCTCCAGCCAGGCCGCGAGGAGGTCCAGGTTCGGGTCGCCGGTGGAGGCAGAGCGGGCCGCCGTGCACTGCGCGGTGAGCGCGGCGGCGACCGCATGCGGATCGGCGCGCCCACGCAGGCCGACGGCAAGCAGGCCGGCGGCGTCGGCGAGGCGCTCACGAACGAACTGCTGGAAGCGAAGTCGCAGCTCCGCCTCGTTGGTGCTCGGCGAGAGGTCGGTCACACCCTGCCGCTGCTCACGGAGCAGGGCGAGGTCGCCGACCAGCTGCTCGAGCGCGGCCGGATCGGGGTGCAGGAGCAACCGGCGCCAGATCATCCAGAGCGGCGGACCGGCCTGACCCGACGCGTCCTGCTCGCGCTGCGCCGCCTGATCGAGGCGGTCCGCGACGTCGGGCTGCTGGAGCCAGGCGCGCGTCTGCGCCACGCTCGCCGGCCCCGCGACCGCCGCCAGGGCGCACAACCGGACGGCATGGCGGAGCAGGCCCTTCGCATCGGTACCCGGCTGCAACCCGAGCGCGCGGTGCAGGAGGTTCGCGCGCTCGGCGCCGACGCGCAGGGCCGCCCGCTCGAGACTGGGCGCAACGCCGGTGGAGCCCGATCGGAGCGCGTCGCGTCCCAGCAGCGCCGCGAGTTCGTAGGCGGTCGCGAGCGTGTGCGCGGACTCGCGCAGCGCGGCCGTGGGCAGTGGAGTGAGCGCGCCTTCGGCAGCGGCGAGGGTCGCCAGCCGCTGGGCCGTCGGCATGGCATCGACGGCCCAGTGTCGATCGACGAGGTCCGCTCCGCTCGCGGGCGGCGCGGGGAAGATCGCATGTGAGGCGGGCGTCACGTCGTCATGCCCTGCTCCTGGCCATGCCGCAGCGTACATCGCCGGGGTGCGCTGCGGATCGCGGTGCGGTATCAGGCTGGTCTAAGGACTGTTGTCATCACAAATAACCGCGCGTCGTGCTTCCGGGCAACACCGGCGCGCCGCCTTCGCAGGGAGATCCACCGTGCCACTGTACCCCCAGGTCGCTTCATCATCGGCAGCAACCGTCGAGCTTGCCGATGATGTCCTCGCGACGCGCACCACCGTGCGAGCCGACCTGACGCTGGAGCTGCTGATGCGACAGGCGCTCGAAGTGCCGGGCGCCGCGACCGCATTGCTCGAGGCGTTCGCGGCACAGTCGCGTGCGTTGCGCCTGGTGCAGGAAGCGGATGCGCGTGGGGCGGCGTCACTGCCTGCCGAACTCCGCCATCGCCTCGCTGCGGTCGTCGAACGCACGCCATCGTGGCTGGCGGCTGGTGGTGCAGGGGTACGCGCCTGACGCGGTAGGGAATAGAATGCACAGGTACGGCACAGCGACGATGCTGGTGCCAACCTGGGCCTAATTGCATCCGCCTGCAGCCGCGCCCTGTGACACCCTCGCTCGTGCTGCCGTGATGCCGTCATCGCTCCCGAATTCTCCGGCCGATCTCGCCGACGCCACCTGGCCTGAGATTGCAGCCCACTACGATGCACTGGCCGCCCAGGCGCCGAGTCGCGAGACGGCCCGCGCGTGGTTGCGCCAGTGGTCGCTGCTCGAGGAACTGGTCAACGAAGCCTCGTCGCAGGCGCTGATCGCCTACACCGGCAACACCGCCGATGCGGCGGCGGAAGCGCGATACCTGCGCTTCGTGACCGAGATCCAGCCGAACGCCGAGGCCCGACAGACCGGGCTGGCCGAGCTGCTGATCGCGACCGGCATCGACGACAGCGAGATCGCGATCCTGCTGCGAGAGTTCCGCACCACGGTGTCGATCTTCCGCGACGAGAACGTGGCGCGCTTCGCGCAGATCGAGGAGCTGAGCGCGGCCTACCAGAAGCTGGCCGGCGGGCTGAGTGTGGAGATCGATGGTCGCACACTGACGATCCCGCAGTTGCAGCCGCTGCTGGAATCGGATGATCGCGTGGCGCGCGAGCGCGCCTTCCGCGCCGGCGCCGAGGCGTACCTCACGCACCGCGACGCGATGTCGGAGCTGTTCGAGAAGATGTATGTGCTGCGGCAGGAGGTGGCGAAGGCCTCCGGCTTCGACGACTACCAGGCGTTCGCGTTCGCCTCCAAGCACCGCTACGACTACACCGCCGATGACGTGGCACGCTTCCACGATGCGGTGGCCGAGGTGGTGACACCGGCCGCGGCGCGCGTGCATGCGTATCGGCGGGAGCGGCTGGGTGTGGATTCGGTGCGGCCGTGGGACCTGGCGGTGGACCCGGATGGGTTGGCGCCGCTGCGGCCGTTCCGTGACGCGGCAGAATTCGTCGCCACCAGCGGTCGCATTTTCTCGACGCTGGATGCCGACCTCGGCTCGCGATTCGCCGACATGGCGCGCGACGGGCTGCTGGACCTCGAGAGCCGCCAGAACAAGGCGCCGGGTGGCTACTGCACCACGCTGCATCATCGCAAGCAGCCGTTCGTGTTCATGAACGCGGTGGGTGTGAGCGACGACGTGACCACGCTGGTGCATGAAGCCGGGCACTGCTTCCACTCGTACCTGGCGTCGGACCATGAACTGATCTGGCAGCGCGGCACCGGCTCGGAAGCGGCCGAACTGGCCAGCATGTCGATGGAGCTGCTGGCCGCGCCGTACTTCGCGAGGCCGGTGGGCTACTACACGCCGGACCAGGCACGCCGGGCACAGGCGGCGCACCTCGAAGACGTGCTGCTGGCGCTGCCGCACATCGCGAGCGTGGATGCCTTCCAGCGCTGGATCTACACCAGTGGCGAGGGGCACGACCGCGATGCGCGTGACGCGGCGTGGCGGGCGCTGCGCACCCGGTTCGAGGTGGGTGTGGACTGGACGGGCCTCGAGCGCGAGCGGACCGCACGCTGGTATCGCCAGCTGCACATCTTCGAGCTGCCGTTCTACTACATCGAGTACGGCATCGCGCAGCTCGGCGCGTTGCAGGTCTGGAAGCGCAGCCTGACCGATCCCGAGGGCGCACTGGCAGGCTACAAGGCCGCGCTGCGCCTGGGTGGCACGCGACCGCTGCCGGAGCTGTACGCCGCCGCCGGCGCGCGGCTGATCTTCGATGCCGACGGCATGCGCGAACTCGTGGGTCTGGTCGAGGAACGGCTCGAGACGCTGCGCGGTTCGACGGTGTCGTGAGTGCCGGTGGCGCCGTGACGGCGCCCGGCGACGGCAAGCACGATCCGTACGGCGCGCTGCGCGTGCCCGCGTTCCGGTGGTTCGTCGTCAGCCTGATGGCGATGACGGTCGGCGTGCAGATCCAGGGCATCGCGGTGGCGTGGCAACTCTACGCGGCCACCAACGATCCATTGGCACTCGGCCTCGCAGGGCTGGCCGAAGTGCTGCCATTCCTCGCGTTGTCGTTGCCGGCGGGGCAGTGGGCCGATCGCCATGACCGGCGGAACCTGGCCCTGATCGGCATCGGCGTGCTGGTGCTCTGCGCGGCGCTGTTCCTCGCCATGACGGCCGGGCTGCACGTGGGTCGCGACGGCGTGGCGCGCGAAGTGGGCTCCACCACCTGGTCGTCGCCGCTGCTGATCTACGCGGTGCTGGCGGTATCGGGTGTGGCGCGTGCGATCCTGCAGCCGGCACGGCAGGCACTGGGCACGATGATCGTGCCGGCATCGCTGTATGCCAACGCCGCCACGTGGCGCAGCTCGATCTGGCAGTTCGCGTCGGTGCTCGGCCCCGCCATCGGTGGGTTGTTGTTCGCCTTCGCTGGCGCGCTGGCCACCTACGCGGTGGTGTTCACGCTGATCGTGCTGTCGTACTGGGGCATGAGCATGGTGCAGGTCCCGCGACTCAGCGCCGTCAGGCCACCGGCCACCAGCGCTGGCGCCGGCATGCTGGAAGGCGTCCGCTTCGTGCTGCGTGACAAGCTGGTCCTGGCAGCACTGTCGCTGGACATGTTCGCGGTGCTGTTCGGAGGCGCCACCGCGCTGCTGCCGGTGTTCACCAAGACGGTGCTGCACGTGTCGCCGGAGTGGCTGGGCTACTTGCGCGCGTCGCCGGCGGTGGGTGCGGTGCTGATGGCGCTGGTGATCGCGCACCAGCCGGTGATCGAGAAGGCGGGACGCACCCTGCTGTGGGCGGTGGCGGTGTGGGGCCTGAGCATCATCGGCTTCGCGCTGTCCCGCAACGTGTGGCTGAGCTGCGCGTTGCTGGCGATGGGTGGCGCGGTGGACAGCATCAGCGTGGTGATCCGCTCGACGTTGCTGCAGACGCGTACGCCGCCGCACGTGATGGGGCGGGTGATGGCGGTGAACTCCATCTTCATCGGCAGCGCGAACGAGATCGGCGCCTTCGAGAGCGGCGTCACGGCGCGGCTGTTCGGGGCGGTGAACAGTGTGCTGATCGGCGGCGTGGTGACGATCGTGGTGGTGGCGTCGATGGCGCTGCTCAGTCCCACGCTGCGACAGCTGGGTCGGCTGCACGGGCCGGACGACGACGCGGTGACGTGAAGCGAGACGGAGGGCCGGCGCGATGGCCGACCCTCCGTTGCATCACGCTTGCAATGGCGCTTACGGCAGCGACTTCACCGCGTCAGGCAGTGCGAACACCGACGCATCGAGCGGGTCGAACTTGAGCGCGGTGATGTTCAGCACGATGTCGCCGTTCGGCGTGCCCTGCGTGACGCGGGTGGGAATCGTGAGCGCGCCGAACGGCTTGTAGTCCGCGTAGCGCACCATCATCTCACCGGTCGCCTGCTGGATCACTTCACCGACCTTGAGCCCGGTGGACTGCGCGTAGTACACCGTACGCGAGCGGCCGCTCTTGCCGACGATCTTCACCGGCCAGCACTGCACGCCCTCGAAGGCGGCCGCGTCGAGGACCTCGGCGCTGGTGTACGATCCTGCTTCCCAGAGACCGGCGGTGAGCGCGGTGCTGGAGGCGACGTCGGCGGCGGTGGTGGCATCCATCTTCCGCGCGCCCTGCTGCGGGTCGAGCGCCCAGGCGGTGGTGCCGTCGAAGCCCTGCACGACCTGGCCGAAGCCGCTCACATCGATGGTCATCAGCATCTTGCCGGCGACCGTCTTGCGCTCGTAGCCGGCGGTGACACCGGCGAAGGTGATGTCGGCGGTGCCGACCTCGGTGCGCGAGCCGGCGGCCTTGAAGGCGGCGACGCCACCGACGGCGGCGGCGTGCTTGTCGAACAGGGACTGCGCGGACGGCTTCTGCGCGAGGACGACAGTCGGCACGACCAGCGCCGCGGTCAGGACCGCGCGACGGATGGCAGCACGGGACATGGAAACTCCGAAGGTGAAGGGGACGCCTGTTCTACGCGTCGCGGGGGCAAAGGTGTCCGTGCCCGGCGAGGCTTCCCCTTCAGGACGATTATCTCCCGCCAATCGTCCCATCGGACCGCGTCAGCCGCAGCTGCGCATGATGACCAGCGTCAGGGCGACCTCGACGGCCGCCGCGGTGGCGGCCCAGACGAACAGGGCCGGTCGCCGTCCCTTCGGTTTCGAGCCCAGCCTGCGTCCGCAGGCCGGGCAGGTGGCGGCGTCGCCGATGAGGGCGGCGCCGCAGTCACCACAGCGGATGTCCACGACCCGGTGCGGTCGCGTGCCGTCAGCGCGAGGACGTGGTCTGGGCCGCCGGCCACTTGTCGAACCAGCTGCGCATGTAGAGTTGCGTGCGCATCCAGTTGGACGGCTTGGACGACGTGCCGTGCCATTCCTCGTTGAAGCGGATCATGGCGGTCGGCACCTTCATCACCTTGAGCGCCGAGTAGAACTCCTCGGTCTGCGGCATCGGCGTGCGCAGGTCCTGCACGCCGGTCATCAGCATCGTCGGCGTCTTCACGTTGCCGACGTACATCAGCGGCGAACGGCGGAGGTGCTCCGACGGGTCGTCCCAGGGCAGGCGCGCGAAGTTGCGATACCAGCTGGCGCCGTCGGTGGTGCCGACGAAGCTGAGCCAGTCGGTGACCGGGCAGTTGGCGCTGGCGGCGGCGAAGCGGTTGGTGTGGCCCACGATCCACGAGGTCAGCACACCGCCGCCCGAGCAACCGAACACGTACATCCGCTTGCTGTCCACGTAGCCGCGATTGATGACGGTATCCACCGACGCCATCAGGTCATCGAAGTCCTTGCCCGGATAGGCGTTCTTGATGGCGTTGCCGAAGGCGCTGCCGTAGCCGGTGGAGCCGCGCGGGTTGGTGTAGAGCAGCACGTAGCCGTTGGCGACGTGATCCTGCCGTGCGAGGCTGAAGGCGCCGTTGTACATGGCGTGCGGACCGCCGTGGATCTCGAGCATCAGCGGGTACTTCTTGGCCGGGTCGAAATCGGGGGGCTTCACCACCCAGCCCTGGATGCGGAAGCCGTCCACGCTGGTGAGCCAGATCTCCTCGGTGCGGCCCAGCTGCTTGCCGGCCAGCACGTCGTCGTTCACGTGCGTGAGCCGCGTGATGGTGCCGGGCGTCCGCAGGTTGAGGCGCACCACGTCATTCGGCAGCAGCTCGGTGGACTGCACGCCGACCATGTTGCCGAGTCGATCCATGTCGGTGACGCTGAGCACCTGCTTGCCGGTGGTGATGGCGCGCGTGGCGCCGGTCACGCTGGTGAAGTACAGGTTGCGGTAGCCTTCGTTCTCGACGTTGTAGTACACGCCGCTGTTGTCGTGCGCCCACATCATGCCCTGTGGCGCGCGGTCCAGCGCGGCGTTGAGCGCCCGCGGGTTGGAGCCGTCGGCGTTCATCAGGTAGATGGTGGCGTCCTTCCACGTCGCGTCGGTGGAGTCGTAGCCGGTGTAGGCGATCAGGCGACCGTCGGGCGAGGCGACCGGATTGTTGTCGGGTCCCTTGCGACGGGTGAGCGCGCTGATGGTGCCGGCGCCGACGTCGGCGCGATAGACCTCGCTCTCGCGCCAGGCGCCCTCGGAGTCGGGGGTGCGCAGGCTGCTGAAGAGCAGCGCCTTGCTGTCCGGCGTCCAGCGGGCGGCGCTGTGATTCCAGTTGCCGTTCGTCACCTGACGCGCCTGGCCACCGTCGGCCGCCATCACGAACAGGTGCTGATAGCCATCATCGGTGAAGCCGATGCGGTCGGAGCGATAGTTGAGGCGCTGCACGATGCGCGGCGCCTCGGTCCACTTGGCACCCTTGGGTGCGGCGGGGAGCGAGATGTTCCACGTCTCGCGCGTCGGCACGTTCATGCGGAAGGCGACCTGCGAACCATCGGGCGACCATTCCGGCTCGGTCGGCGCCTCGGTGAGTCGCGTGAGCTGCGTGGCCCCGGCATCGCCGTCCATGAAGCGCACCCAGAGCTGCGCGCCGCTGGGGAGGCCGTTGGCGATGTAGAGCAGGCGGCTGCCATCGGGCGACCAGCGCGGTGCCGAGCCGACCACCACACTCCGCTGGCGTGATCCGTCGGCGTTCATGACCCAGATCGCCGTGTCCCACTTGTCGTTCACCTTGTCCACGCTGCGCCGCGTGAAGGCGACCTGCTTGCCATCGGGCGACAGCTGCGGATCACCGACATCCTCCCACTCGAGGTAATCGGCGACGGTGATCTTGCGGCTGGCAGGTGGTGCCGCAGCCTGCTGTGCCGCCACCGGGGCGGCGAGGCCGAACGCGAGACCGGCGGTGGCAAGGGCGAACGGGAGTCGGCGCATGACTGATTCTCCGGCGGGTGGTCGATCGTGACGCAACGGCGAGTGGTGCGGGGATAATGATGCGCTGGCGGACGCCGCCGTGCCCAGCCCGCGACTACTCGCCGCGGTAGGTGCAGCCGGAGGTGCAGGTCTCGTGCACCTGGACGGCGTGGAGCTGCGGCAGGGTCGGCGAGAGCCGCTCCCAGATCCAGCGGGCGAGCACCTCGCTGGTCGGATTCTCGAGGCCGGCGATGTCATTCAGGCAGTAGTGATCCAGCTGCGCGTCGAGCGGCGCCCAGGCGGCCTTGATGTCGCCGAAGTCCATCAGCCAGCCGGTGTGCGGATCAACCGGTCCGCGCACGATGAGCCGGATGCGGAACGAGTGGCCGTGCAGCCGCCGGCACTTGTGCCCCGGCGGCACGTTCGGGAGGAAGTGCGCCGCCTCGAAGGTGACGTCACGATGCAGCTCGACGACGTGGCCCGTGGTGCTCATCGGATCTCCAGCCATTTGTGCGTCTGCAGGCTGAGGCGCCACTGCGGATGTGCAAGGCAGTAGGCCAGCGCGGCGCGCACGTTGGCAGCACCGTCGGGGCCATCCATCGGCTGCAGGTAGAAGAGGCGGAAGTCGAGATCGGCGAAGCGCTCGGGCTGCGCGTCTGGTTCCGCCTGTGGATACACCAGCTTCAACTCGGTGCCGCTGGTGAGCACCAGCGGCGCGTTGGCCTTCGGGCTGACGCAGATGTGATCGAGGCCGCGCGGTGCGGGCTGCGTGCCGTTCGTCTCCACCGCGACCTCGAAGCCGCGCGCGTGCAGCGCGTCGATCGCCGTCTCGTCGAGCTGCAGCAGCGGCTCGCCACCGGTGCAGACCACCAGCTTCCGCGCCCGCGGCGAGGCATCGGCGGGCCAGCGCGCGTCCACGTGCGCGGCCAGCGATTCCGCATCGCCGAACTTGCCACCATCGGGGCCGATACCGACGAAGTCGGTGTCGCAGAAACGGCAGACGGCGGTGGCGCGGTCGGCTTCGCGCCCGGTCCACAGGTTGCAGCCGGCGAAGCGCAGGAACACGGCCGGACGTCCGCTCTGCGCACCCTCGCCCTGCAGGGTGTAGAAACACTCCTTCACCGCGTAGGCCATCAGCCGAGCTCCGAGGGTGCGATGGCGTAGCGCGTGGGATCGGGAATGCCGGCCTCGTGGAAGCCCTTGTGGCGCAGCTGGCAGGCGTCGCAGTGCCCGCAGGCACCGCCATCCTCGCTGGGATCGTAGCAGCTGATGGTGCGCGAGTAGTCCACGCCGAGCGAGGTGCCGAACTCCACGATCTGCTTCTTGGTCATCTGCTGCAGCGGGGCGCGGATCACCACGCGGGTCCGCCCTTCGACGGCCGATGCCGTGGCCAGGTTGGCGAGCGTCTCGAAGGCGCTGATGAACTCGGGGCGGCAGTCGGGATAGCCCGAATAATCGAGCGCGTTGACGCCGATGAAGATGTCGCTGGCGCCGAGCACTTCGGCGTAGGCGAGCGCGAACGACAGGAAGATCGTGTTGCGGGCCGGCACGTAGGTCACCGGGATGCCGTGCGACAGGTCGCTGGCGCTGCGGTCCTTCGGCACGGCGATGGAGGCGTCGGTGAGGGCCGAGCCGCCGAAGCCGCGCAGGTCGATGTCGAGGACCGCGTGCCCGGTGGCGCCGAGGGTGGTGGCGATGCGCTGCGCCGCGGTGATCTCGTGCTGATGCCGCTGTCCGTAGCGGAAGGTCAGCGCATGCGCCGCATACCCCTCGGCGATAGCATGCGCCAGCACGGTGGTGGAATCGAGTCCTCCGCTGAGCAGGACGACGGCCGGGCGCTGACCGGGTGCGGGTGTGGAGGCTGACATCGTGGAGTCAAGGCTAACGGCCCCGGTCGGCGCCGGAAACAGGGACGAGTCGAATGCGATCGCACGACTGTTCCTGCGGCTTGGCCTGACGGCGTTCGGCGGTCCGGCGGCGCACATCGCGATGATGGAAACGGAGGTCGTCACGCGTCGCGGCTGGATGACGCGGGCGGAATTCCTGGACCTGCTCGGCGTGGTGCAGGTGTTGCCGGGACCGAACTCCACCGAGCTGGCGATTCACGTGGGTCACGCGCGCGGCGGCTGGCACGGCGGCCTGATCGCCGGGTGTTGCTTCGTGCTGCCGAGCGTGGCGCTGGTGTGGCTGCTGGCATTGCTGAGCGGCGCACCGGGGATGGCCGGTGCCAGCCGCACGGTGCTGTGGTGGCTGGCCCCGATGGTGGTGGCGGTGGTGGGGGAGGCGTTGTGGAAGTTCGGGAAGCAGGCAGCGATGCGTCCGTCGGCCGTGATGGTCATGCCTGTCACGGCGCTGGCGGCTGTGATGCTGCCGTCGGACCTGCTGGTGCTGCTGACGGGAGCGGTGGCCGCGATGCTGCTCGGTGCGCCGCGCACGCGGGATGTGGCGGGGGCCGCGGGGATGGCGGTGGTCACGCTGCTGGGTGCGGGGCCGCTGGCGGCACAGGTGGCGATGGGTGGGGTGGCGCCGTCGGTCGCCGCGATCTTTCTCTACTTCCTGCGCGCCGGCATGAGCGTCTTCGGCAGCGGGTACGTCCTGCTGGCGTACCTGCAGCGCGACCTGGTGACCGGTCGCGGCTGGCTGACGATGGATGCGCTGCTGCAGGCCTCGGCGCTGGCACAGGTCACCCCGGGCCCGCTGTTCACCACCGCGACGGCGGTGGGGTATGCGATGGGCGGGTCGGCGGGCGCGATGGCGGCGACGGTCGGTATCTTCGCGCCGGCCTTCGCGAGCGTGGTGGTGGGTGCACCGGTGCGCCGGCTGCTCGATCGATCGCCGATGGCCCGCCGCGCGCTGGACGGCGTCGTGATCGCGAGCGTGGCGTTGCTCGGTCGCGCCGTGGTGGGATTCGCCATGCCGTTGCAGGCGTGGCAGTGGGCGCTGTGTCTCGGTGCGGCGGTGTTGCTGTTCGCGGTGCGCGTGTCTGCCACCTGGCTGCTGCTGGCGTCGGTTTTGGCCGGTGTGGCGGCGTCGGTCCTTCACTTCTCCCTGTCATGATCACGATTCGTCCCGCTCGCACGATCGCCTTCGCCACACTGCTGTCGCTGGTCGGTTGCGCCAGCGCCGGCACCGCCGCGCCGCCGGTGCCGCCGCCCGCCACCGGCGCCGACGTGGTGCAGCGCATGCGTGCCGCGTACGACGGGCAGTGGTTCCAGACCTTGCAGTTCACGCAGGAGAACACGCGCTACCTGGCCAACGGTCGCACGGAGCGAAGCCAGTGGAAGGAGTACATGCTGGTGCCGGGCCGGCTGCGGATCGAGTTCCTGCCGGCAGCCGGCGGCAACGGCGCGATCTACGCCGATGGCAACGTCTATTCGTTCGAGGGTGGCAAGCTGGCGCGCACGTCGCAGCAGCTGAACATCCTGCTGGTCCTGACGGCCGACGTGTATGCGCAGCCGGCGGCCACCAGCATCCGGCAACTGACGACGCTGGGCGTCGACCTGAGCCGCCTGCGCCGCGAGACGTACAACGGGCGCCCGGTGTGGGTGGTGGGTTCCACCGGCGCGACCGATCTCGGTTCGCCGCAGTTCTGGGTGGAGGACGAGTCGTGGGTGGTGGTGCGTGTCATCGACCGGCCACCACTCACCACGGCGCAGGGACCGCGTCCCGCCACCGAATATCGGCTCGCCGATTATCGCAGCGTGGGCGGCGTGCCGGTGGTGCACGAGATCACCTTCCTGCGCGAAGGGAAGCCGTTCTTCAAGGAGCAGTACACCGAGGTGCAACTCAACACGCCCCTCGATGCGCGCCTCTTCTCGGCATCGCAGTGGCGCATCCCGGGCCGCGCGCCCTGATCACGCGACCCTCGTTCGATAGCTTTGGCCGGCAGCACGTCGCTGCCGCCGGCACCATCGCGGCGCGCCACCTGATGGTGCCCGTCCGCTCACTTCTCTCCTGCCTCCGTTCCCGTGACCCGAATCCGATTGCTGTGCATCGCCGCGCTGGCGGTGCCGATGGTGGCTGGTGCTCAGTCGGCCGTGCGCACGGCGCCGCTGCCGCGCGCGCATGCGCCGAAGCCCACCGCGCCGGCGATCACGCCGGCCGACCTGATGACGCGGCTGTACATCTTCGCCGATGACTCGATGCAGGGTCGCGAGACGGGCACCGCGGGCAACCGTCGCGCGCTGCGCTACATCGAGTCGGAACTGACGCGACTCGGCCTCACGCCGATGGGCGACAACGGCACGTTCCTGCAGCAGGTGCCGCTGGTGAAGCGCGGCTGGAATGCGGACTTCGTGGCATCGGCCGCCGGTACGGCGCTGACGCCGTGGTCCGACATCGTGCCGCTCCCGCCGCGCGGGAAGACCCGTGCGCTGGACGGCGTGGCGGTGGTCTACGGCGGCACGGCGGAGGAAGCGGCGACGCTGACGGCGGACCAGGTGCAGGGCAAGATCGTGGTGGTGACGTCACCGGGTGGCCTGCGCGCACCGCGTCTGGCGGCAGGGAGCCCGCTGCTGACCGCGAACGGCATCGCGCTGCTGCTCAACGCGCCACTGCCCGCTCAGTTCGTGTCGTTCTTCCGCACGCCGGGCATGTCGGTGCCGGATGCGAATGCCGCTGCCACGGCCAATGCCCCGACGCTGCTCGCGCTCTCGATGGACGGTGCGCAGAAGTTGTTCGGTGCCGATGCGGCGTCGCTCAAGCCGGGCCAGGCGGGCAAGGCGCTGACGACCAACCTGCGCTTCGCCGAGACGCCATCGCCGGCCTACAACGTGGTGGCGATGATTCCGGGGTCGGATCCGGCGCTGAAGGGGCAGGTGGTGGCGATCGGCGCGCACAACGATCACGATGGCGTGAGTGCCCGCGCGGTGGACCACGACTCGCTGAAGGTGTTCCAGCGGCAGGCGTGGACGCTGGCCGGGGCATACGCCGGCCTGCCGGAACTGAGCGAGGCGCAGCGGGCGTCGATCACGGTGAACGTGGACAGCCTGCGCAAGCTGCGCCCGGCGCGGCGCGACAGCATCTACAACGGCGCCGATGACGATGGCTCGGGTTCGATGGCGGTGCTCGAGATCGCGGAGAACGTGTCGCGTTCACCGGTGAAGCCGAAGCGCTCGATCCTCTTCGTCTGGCACACGGGCGAGGAAAAGGGACTGCTCGGCTCGCAGTGGATCAGTGAGCACCTGCCGGTGGCACGCGACTCGATCGTGGCCCAGATCAACATCGACATGATCGGGCGCGGCGACTCGGTGGACGTGAAGGGCGGCGGCCCGGCGTACGTGGGCGTGGTGGGTGCAAAGCGGCTCTCGACGATGCTGGGCACCACGGTGGACTCGATCGCGAAGTCGTACCGCACGCCGCTGGAACTCGATTATCGCCTCGACGCCGATGGGCATCCCGAGAACATCTACTGCCGCAGCGACCACTATCACTATGCGCGGCTGGGCATTCCGGTGGCGTTCTTCTTCACTGGCCTGCACGGCGACTATCACCAGGTGACGGACGAGCCCCAGTACATCGACTACCCGCACTACAGCCTGCTCACCAACTACATTCGCGACCTGCTGGTGACGGTGGGCAACGGGGCCAAGCCGGTGGTGGACAAGCCGAAGCCGGACCCGAATGGGCAGTGCAAGCAGTGAGCGGTCGCGCACGCCAGCCGGTCTGCGCCCTGCCTGACCGGCACGTGCGCCGCATTAGTTTCCCGTCGCGCGGCGTCGCCAGACCGGTGACGCCGCGCGTGCTGCGTCCCCCATCCGTGTTTCATGTCGCACCTGCTCACCGCTGATGCCCTGATCGGCCTCGCGACGCTCTCCGTGCTGGAGATCGTGCTCGGGATCGACAACATCATCTTCATCTCGATCCTCGCCAGCGCGCTGCCTGCCGACCAGCAGCCGCGCGCGCGGCGTCTTGGCCTCGCGGGCGCCTTCGTCACGCGGATGATGCTGCTGTTCAGCATCTCGTGGATCATGCGCCTCACCGAGCCGCTGTTCTCGGTGCTCGGCCGCGGCATCTCGGGCAAGGACCTGATCCTGATCATCGGCGGCCTGTTCCTGATCGGGAAGGCGACCACCGAGATCCATCAGAAGCTCGAGGACAAGGCGGACGAGCAGGAAGCGCAGAAGAGCAAGGCGAAGGGGCGTGGCCTGGCCGGGGTGGTGGCGCAGATCATGGTGATCGACATCGTCTTTTCGCTCGACTCGGTGATCACGGCGGTCGGCATGGTGCCGCACATCGAGATCATGGTGATCGCGAACATCATCGCGCTGGCGATCATGCTGGTGGCGGCGACGCCGATCAGCAACTTCGTCGAGCGCCACCCGACGGTGAAGATGCTGGCGCTCTCGTTCCTGGTGCTGATCGGGACCAACCTGGTGGCCGAGGGCACGGGCTTCCACATCCCGAAGGGCTACACGTACTTCGCGATGGCGTTCTCGGTGCTCACCGAGATGCTGAACCTGCGCCTGCGGAAGAAGTCGACGCCGACGGGCTGACGCAGGTCAGGCCTGGCGCTTGCCGGGTGGCGGGGTGCGGGTGACGCGCGGGGCGCGGTTGAGGACACGGTTGTTCAGCGGGGTGACCGACGACGCGCGCGACGGCGTCTTGCTCTCCGGCCGTGGCGGCATCACCTCGAGCTTGCGCGCGATCATGAACTCCGACGTGCTGCCCGGCGTGTTGCCGACCGCACCGCGGGTCTCGACCAGCGCCCGCAGCCGGTTGCTGCGCCCGTGCAGGACCTGTGACGCGGCGCTCATCTGCTGGCAGGCGGCGCTCTGCTCCTGCGCCGAGGCGTTGGCCTGCTGTGCGCTGGTGGCATGACCCACCGCATCGCCGGCCACCACGCTCAGCGACTGCTGCACGCTGGCCATCTGCGACGAGTTCTGGGCCGCGATGTCGCTCAGGTTCGCGGCCGCCGCCACGGTGCGCTCGGCGGAAGCGGTGATGCTCTCCAGCGCCGCACCGACGTCGCGACCGACGGTCTCGATCTCGCCCACCAGGCCCGCGCTGCGCTGCATGGTGCTGACGGTCTCGTTGACGCGACCGGTGATCGCGTTGGTGAGTCGCGCCACGTCGTCGGCGGCGCGCTGCGCCGCCTCGGCCAGCTTGCGCACCTCGTCGGCGACGACCACGAAGCCACGGCCTGCATCGCCGGCACGCGCCGCCTCGATGGCGGCGTTGAGGGCGAGCATGTTCGTCTGCTCGGCGATGCGGCCCACCGACGTCACGAACTGCGCGATGCCCTCGGTCACGCCGTGCAGTGACTCCGCGGTGCGGCTGGCCTCCTGCACCGAGGTGCGGATGTCGAGCATCACCGCCATCGCCTGCGCGATCGTCTGCCGCTTCTCCATCGCCTCGCGCTCGATGGACTCGGCCAGCGACGCCACCGATCCCGCCTCCTGACGCACCTCGAGCGCGCGCGCACCGTTGGCCGCCAGCTCGGCGTCGATCTTCTTCAGCATGCCGACCTGGTTCTCGGCACCACGGGTCACGTTCTCCATCACGTGCGACACTTCCGTCGCCTTGTGGGCGATGCGGTCGCTGACCTGCGACAGTTCGCTCGACGACGACGCCAGCTCGGACGCGGTGGACGCGGTGGCGGTGGCCAGCACGCCCAGCGACGTGCCGGCCTCGTTCAGCGCGGCAGCGATCTTCTCGAACTCACCCGGCATGCGGCCGTTGGTGCGGGCCTCGAACGCGCCGCGGCTGAGCGCATCGGCGTGCTCGACGAGCTGGTGCAGCGGCTGGTTGATCGAGCGCAACGTGGCACCGACCAGCAGCGTGCCGACGATGATCACGCCACCGAAGACGAGCAGGATCGCCAGCGCGCGATTCTCCGCCTCGCGACGCATGTCGGCAGCGACGATGGTGACCTGGCGCTCGGTGAGCGCACCGAGTCGGTCGATCGCGCCCAGCAGCAGGCGCACGTTGCCGGAAACGCTGGCCTCCTCGCGACGTGCGGCAGCGATGTCGCCGAGCTCGTAATAGCGATGCGCCCGCGAGAACGTGACCTCGACGTCCGAAAGCGTGCGGTCCACCGTCGCCACCAGCGCGATGTGGTCCGACTCGCGCGTGTTCTGCCGGTTCATCGACCGCGTGATGCGGTGCGTCTGGAAGTTCAGGCGACGGAACGACTGGAGCGAGGTGCTGTCGCCGTCACGCAGGTACTGGCTGGCGGCCTGGATCTCCTCGGCGACGGCGGCCGAGAGCTCCGACGACAGGCGGGCGTCGCGCCGGATGACGTCCAGCGCATCGGTGGCGGTGGCGGCGGAGGTGTGCAGTGACTTGTACGCCATCACGCCGGCGCCGGAAAGCAGCACCGCCAGCACGAGGAAGGCGCGCAGGAGGCGCCCCCCGATCGTGCGGGCCATGATGAGCGTGTGCAGTCTTGCCTTCACGGCATTTCTCCGAAGCTGCGTGAGGTGCCGTTGATGCGCAGCAGGTGCATGCTGCGCCCGATCGGGTCACCGGTCTGCGAGAAGCTGACTGCGCCGGTGGCGTAGCCGCGCGAGTCGCGCATGGAACTGAGGACGCTGCGGGTGCCGGCGCGTGAGCTGCCGGACGACGCAGCGCGTGCCAGTGCGATGGTGGCGTCGTACGAGAGCGCCGCGTACGCATCCGGCTCGACGCGGTAGCGCGCACGGAAGGCGGCCACGAAGCGCTGGGCGTCGGCGCGGTCTTCGGTGCTGGAGAAGGGCAGCGCGATGGCCACGTTGCTGACCGGCATGACGGTCTCGATGCCGCTCCAGCCGTCGCCGGCGATCACCGGGGCGGTGATGCCCTGCGCACGGAGCGCCTTCAGCACCGGCGGCCCCGAGATGGTGCCGACGGCGAAGACGATGTCGGGCTTGTGGCGCGCGATCGAGGCCACGTTGATGGCGATGCTGTCGGCGCTGGGATTGATCGGCTCGAGCGCCACCGGTGCCAGCCCGAGCGCGTCGAGGAACGGTTCCACCAGCCCACGACCGTAGGCGGTGTTGTCGTAGATCACGGCCACGCGCTTGTTCACCGCCTGCCGTCGTGCGAGCTCGCCGAGCTTCTTGCCGGTCATCGAGTCGCTGGGGGCGAGGCGGAAGATCCAGCGCGACACGCCGCTCAAGTCGGGCGAGGTGGTGGACGGCGACAGCGCCGCCAGTTCACCGTCGTACACGCGCGCCGCCGCCACCATGGCGCCCGAGCTGAGGTGCCCGATCACGCCCACGATGCGGGTGTCGTCCACGAATTCCTGCGCGATCCGGGCCGCGAGGTCGCCCTCGGCCTGGTCGTCGCGGAAGATCACGTTGACCGTCTGTTTCTTCGGTCCGCCCTGCTGGTTCAGCTCCTCGACGGCCATGTCGATGCCGCGGCGGGCCATCTGCCCGTAGGCGGTCTGCCAGGCCCCGGCCGCGCCGAGGTACATGGTCTCCCCGCCGCCGGTCGCGAAGGTCTCTCGCTGGCAGGAGCTCAGGAACAGGCAGCACAGGACGACGCCGGAGCGTCGGAGGGCGGTGTGAACCATGCGGGCGGTGGGCGGGGGGGTGATGCTGGTAAGTCACGGACGAGCCCATCCATATCGAGGTCACGCCAGCGGGTTGCCCGGACGTACCGCGCGGGTCATCGTGACTCGGGCCACACCTCACACCGGGACACCATGGACGCGCTCTCGATTCACCTGATGGTCAACCACGTGCCGCTGCTGGCCATCCTGCTCGGCACCGTGCTGGTGGTGCTCGCCACCTTCATCCGCCGCCGGAGCCTCTGGCGGGTCGGCACCGCGGCGCTGGTGGTGGCAGGACTCTCCTTCTATCCGGTGCAGTGGACCGGGGGCAACGCCGAGCACGTGGACATGAAGCGCTGGTACGTGCAGCACGACGCGATCGAGGAGCACGAGGAGGCGTCGGAGCGGGCGCTCTGGGTGGTGCTGCTGGCCGGCGCGGTGGCGGCGTACGCGTTCTGGCGCGCGTCGAGGGGGCCGGTGACGGAACTGCCGGTGGTGCCGGCCTGGCTGCGCGGAGCCGTGGTGGTGACGGCGCTGGCCGCGTCGGCGGCGACGGTGAAGACCGCTTGGGAGGCGGGCTTCATCGCACACAAGAATCCCTTGCTCGACCGCGCCACGCTGCCACCAGCCGACTCGGTGCCGGTGAAGGCGCCGCGTCCCGGCCCGCCGCCGCAGCCGTAGCGCATGCGACGGCCTGCCGTCAGCGCAGCGAGGTGCGGGCGGCGGGGAGCTGCTGGGTGAGGCAGTGCAGCGTGCCGAGGCCCCAGACCAGGTCCACCGCGTGGATGCCCACGATGGAGCGGGTGGGGAAACACGCAGCCAGCGTGTTGAGCGCCACGCGATCGTTCGGATCGTTGAATGTCGGTACGATCACGACGCCGTTGGCCACGTAGAAGTTCGCGTAGCTCGCCGGCAGGCGCACGCCGTCCATCATCACCGCGCGCGGGTACGGCAGCTCGATCACGCGCAGCGGACCGGCAGCACCGCCGACGCGCTGCAACCGGTGCAGGTTGTCCATCGAGCGACGATGGTTGTCGTCGTCGTTCGGGTCGCGCTCCACTGCCAGCACCACCGTGTCGGCGGCGGTGAACCGTGCGATGTCGTCCACGTGGCCGTGGGTGTCGTCACCCACCGCGCCCTCGCCGAGCCAGATCGTGTCGGGGCAGCCAAGCCACTCGCTGAACGCGCGTTCGTAATCCGCCTTGCCGAGTCCCGGATTCCGCACCTGCACGTCGGTCAGCAGCCATTCCTCGGTGACGAGGATGCGCCCGCGTCCGTTGACTTCGATACCGCCGCCTTCGAGCACCAGCGCGCCGTTACCGTCGGCCCGCTGGGCGCGCGTGATCGGCAGCCCGGTGCACTCGGCCACGTGTTCCGGCACTCGCGTGTCGTGCAGGTAGTTGTCGTACTTCGCCCAGGCGTTGAAGCTCCACTGCACCAGTTCCACCGACCCGTCGGGCCGGTGCACACCGGTGGGACCGGAGTCGCGCACCCACACGCGATCGGTGCGGGCGACGTGCAGGCGCACGTTGTCGAGGTTCACGGCGTGCGCGGTGAGCCGCTCCCGCGCCTGCTCGCGGATGTGCGCGTCGTGACAGAGCACGTCCACCCGCTCGTGCAGCGCCAGCGCACGCACGATCTCGGCATACACCCACGGAATCGGCGCGAACTTGCCGGGCCAGTCCGGTTCGTGCACCGGCCACGCCAGCCAGGTGGCGGCGTGCGTCTCCCACTCCGCCGGCATGCGGCGGGTGGGCGAGCCGAGCGGCGTCACGTGCGCGGCGCGCGCCATCTCAGACGCCACCGAGCCACCGCTGCGTGATCGGTGCGTAGGCATCGATGCGACGGTCGCGCAGGAACGGCCAGTTGCGACGCGTGTCCTCGATCACGGCACGATCGCAGGTGGCCACCAGCACCTCGGGATCGGTGCCCGCCTGCGCCAGATAGCGGCCGATCGGGTCGCAGATGAACGAGTTGCCGAAGAACTCGATGCCATCGGTGCCGGGTTCCGGTTCCAGGCCCACGCGATTCGGAGCGGCGACGAACACCCCGTTGGCGATCGCGTGCGCGCGCTGCGCGGTGCGCCACGCGTCCACCTGCGCAGTGCCGAAGGTGGCCTTCTCCGCCGGATGCCAGCCGATCGCCGTCGGATAGATGAGCAACTCGGCGCCGAGCATCGCGGTGATGCGGGCGGCTTCCGGATACCACTGGTCCCAGCAGATCAGGACGCCGATCCTGGCGAACTTCGTGTCCCAGACGCGGAAACCGTTGATGCCGGGATGACGATCGGTGCGCAGGTCGGGGCCCACGTCGCCGGGCGCGAAGTAGTACTTCTCCTCGAACATCGGATCGTGCGGGATGTGCATCTTGCGATAGGCACCGAGCAGCGTGCCGTCGGCATCCACGATCGCGGCGGTGTTGCGGTACAGTCCCGCCGCCTGCTTCTCGTAGATGGGCACCACCAGCACCACCCCCAGCTCCTGCGCCACCTTCTGCAGTGCCGCGACGGTGGGCCCGGGAATCGGCTCGGCGATGTCGAAGCGCTCGAGCTTCAGCGACTTGCAGAAGTAGGGCGCGTTGAAGAGTTCCTGCAGCGAGATGATCTGGGCGCCACGAGCGGCGGCCTCACGAATCTTCACGATGGCCTGGTCGAGCGTAGTGGCAGCGTCACCGGTGACGGCCATCTGGATGAGGCCGACCGTGAACGTGGACGAAGCGGGCATTGGCGTATCGAGGCAGTCAGGTGAAAGGCGCCGGACCGGCGCCGGCGAAATGTACGCCACCCGGCGGCAGCGGCAGCGACCGTGCTGCCGCGCTCAGCTGGTTGCGACGCAGGCGATCACGAGATCGTTGACGTTGGTGCCTGAGGCGAAGGCGGGGATCAGGCGACCCGCCGCCTGCAGCGCGGCATGGTTGTGCCGCGTCTCGAGGTCGCGCTCGGGATCGCGCCCGGCCCGTGCGATGTCGCGCCAGGTGACGTGATCGACGATCGCACCGGCGGCGTCGGTTGGCCCGTCGCGGCCGTCGCTGCCTGCCGCCAGCAGCGTGATGCCGCGTGCGCCATCACCGGCGCGGTGGAAGGCCCCGGCCGCGCTCAGCGCCAGCGCCTGCATGCGACCACCGGTCGGCACCTCGGCGATGGGGAGCGACACCGTCGGCTCGCCGCCCCAGCAGGCGACGAGGAACGGCAGCCGCTCACCGTCGGCGCGCAGCACCGCGGCAGTGGTGATCAGTTCGCGTGCGACGCGCGCCCCGCAATCGTGCGCCTCGCCATCGAGCGACTTCGGTTCGCGGATCACGGCGGCACCGCGGTCCTTCGCCAACTGCAGCACCTGTGCGGCGGCCTGCGCGTTGCTGGCCACGACGTGATGCGCGATCGGACTCCGCGGGGGGCGGGGCGGCAGGGCGGTCTCGGCGTCGTGCAGCGTGCCCAGCGCGGCGGTGAGCATGGTGCGCGCGTCATCGTCGAGCGAGGCACCGTGCAGCGCCTCCAGCACGCTGTCGTACGTGGCATCGTCGCTCATGCATGGCCCACTGCCGATGGACAGCAGGTCGTCGCCGGGCACGTCGGAGAGCAGCAGCACCATCACCTGTGCGGCGCGGGCCTGCAGCGCCTCGCCAAGGCAGCCACCGCCCCAGAGCGAGAGGCGTCGACGCACGAGGTTCATGCCGTCGATGGTGAGGCCGGCGTTGAGCAGCGCGGAGACGCCACGCGTGTACCGATCGCCATCGATACCGTCGCGGGGCGCACCGATCAGCGCCGATGTGCCACCCGAGACCAGCACCAGCACGTGATCACCGGCACCGATGCGGGTGGACACGTATTCCGCGATCGCCGACGCCGCGGCCTGCGAGCGCGCGGACGGCACCGGATGATCGCCGACGTGCGACGAGAGCGAGGCGACCCCGGCGTCGCTTCCGTCGTGCGTGACGAGAAGCCCACCCACCAGCGGGATCGCGTGGTCGGCGCACCAGACGTGCGCCGCGCGCGCCATGGCCGGCGCCGCCTTGCCGAAGGCGAGCAGGTGGACGCGGCGTCGAACGCCGCCGCCCAGGCCGTGCGTCTCGAGTGCCTTGCGAACCGCGATCGATGGATCGAGGGCGGCCAGCGCGTCGCGATAGAGCGCCAGGAGAAAGTCTTGTGGCGAGGTCTGCATCAGGGGCAGAAGAGTAGCGCACGGCGGGCCAGCCTCGGAGTGAAGCCGGCGTCGCTTGACAGCCGGGTCGGTGCAGCCTTAGGAACCCGAGCACGCCGGATGCGGCGCCCCGCGCCGTCCTGCGTACACCGACAGGCCTTCAGCGACACCACCATGCCCATCACCGACATGCCCCGCCCCTTCACGCTCCGCCCCGCCACGCCCGACGACTTGCCGGTCGTGCGCGCGCTGCTGCAGTCGGCGGGACTGGCACCCAACGCACTCGATGCGCAGTTCGGGCCGCAGTTCGTGGTGGCGCTCGACGCGGGAACGCAGCGGGTGGTCGGCGCCGAAGGGGTCGAGGTCTATCGTGATACGTCCGGCGACGTGGGCCTGTTGCGCTCGGCGGTGGTGGATGCGGCCTGGCGTGGTGCCGGCATCGGTGCCGCACTGACCGAGGACCGCCTGTCGTGGGCGGAGACGGAGCGACTGGCGGCCGTCTACCTGCTGACGGAGACGGCGGCGGAGTACTGGCCGCGCTTCGGCTTCGCCCGGACGGCACGCGACGGGGCACCGAGCGCACTGCAGGCCTCGCACGAATGGCGACAGGGCTGCCCGGCCAGCGCGGTGGCGATGCACCTGTCACTGCCGCGCACCCGCTGAACGAGACTGCCGGAACGACGACGCGGGCGCACTCCCGAAGGAATGCGCCCGCGTCACGACCACAGCGGAGTGGTCAGCCGATCAACGTGCGCCCGACGCCTTCGCCACGGCAGCACCGAGGTCGGTGTAGGCGGCGTCCACCATCTGCTTGAAGGGCTTGGCCGTGTACGAGATCTTGCCGTCGGGATCGATCACGTACAGGTAGCGGTTGTCGATGCCGTTGGCGCTCATGAACGCGCCGTAGAGCGAACCCACCGGGCCGCCCACGTCGCTGCCGAACATCATCGGGAAGTTGGCGTCGCGCGCCCACGCCTGCTGTGCGGCGCTGCTGTCGGTGCTGATCGCGATCAGCGTGACCTTGCGGCCACTGTTGAACAGCTCCGCGTACTTGTCGCGGTACGACTCCATCTGCGTGGTGCAGCCGGAGGTCCGGACGCGCGGGAAGAAGGCGAGGACGACCGTCTGTCCCTTGAGCGACGACAGCGTCAGCGGGCGGGCGGTGCCTTCCTTGCCGATCACGTTGATCGTGAAGTCCGGGGCGACCTGGCCCACTTCCGGACCGGCCGGCGCGGGCGCCGCGGCGGCCTGCGCACGCGCGGTGGCGGGCGAGGCGAGGAGGGCGGCGACGGTGAGGGCCGTCAGGGTGCGAAGCGTCTGCATGGGAAGATCTGGTTGAAGACTGGGTGGTGCCGGCAATTACGTCGGGTCCTGCATCGCTCCCCGCCATGTGGTGACGGGGAGCACCAGCGGCGAAGTACTACGCCCCGCGCGCCAGGTTCCGGAGCACGTACGGCAGGATGCCGCCGTTGCGGAAATACTGGAGCTCTTCCGGGGTGTCGATCCGTGCCCTGACGGAGAACGTCTTCACGCTGCCATCCGATCCCGTCGCGGTCGCCGACAGGATCGCCCGCGGCTGCAGGGTGTCGTCCACACCGGCGATGTCGATGGTCTCGAAGCCGGTGAGCCCGAGCGACTGCCGGCTCTCGCCGTTCACGAACTCCATCGGCAGCACGCCCATTCCCACCAGGTTGGAGCGGTGGATACGCTCGAAGCTCTCGGCGATCACGCCCCGGATGCCCAGCAGGCGGGTGCCCTTGGCGGCCCAGTCGCGGCTGGAGCCGGTGCCGTACTCCTTGCCGGCGATGATCACCATCGCGGTCCCTTCGCCCTGCAACCGCATCGCCACGTCGAAGATCGTCTCCGGCTCGGCGCCGGGCGCGGTGGCGGTCCACCAGCCTTCCTTGCCACCCACCAGCTCATTCTTGAGGCGGATGTTGGCGAAGGTGCCGCGCATCATGACTTCGTGGTGACCGCGACGGGCGCCGTAGGAGTTGAAGTCCTTCCGCGCCACGCCACGACCCTGCAGGTACACCCCGGCCGGTGAGGAGGCGGCGATGTTGCCGGCGGGCGAGATGTGGTCGGTGGTGATGCTGTCGCCGAACATGCCCAGCACCTTCGCGCCGCTGATCGGCGTGATGCCGGGCGGCGTCATGGTCATGCCGGCGAAATACGGCGGCAGTGCCACGTAGGTGCTGTTCTCGTCCCAGGTGTACGTCTCGCCGACGGGCGTCGGCAGGTCGCGCCACTGCTGGTCGCCCTCGAACACCGCGCCGTACTCCTTCTCGAATTGCTCGCGCTTCACGCTCGCCAGCACTTCCGCCTCGACTTCGGGCAGCGACGGCCAGATGTCCTTCAGGAACACCGGCCCACGATCACCGATGCCCAGCGGCTCGGTGGCGAAGTCGATGTCCATGCGCCCGGCGATGGCGTACGCCACCACCAGCGGCGGCGACGCGAGATAATTGAAGCGCGTCTGCGGATTGACGCGTCCCTCGAAGTTGCGGTTGCCGCTCAGCACCGCCGTCACCACCAGCTTGCCGCTGTCGATGGCGGCGCTGATCTCGTCGGGCAGCGGGCCGCTGTTGCCGATGCAGGTGGTGCAGCCGTAGCCGACGGTCTGGAAGCCGAGTGCATCGAGATACTTGTCCACGCCGCTCTTGGCGAAGTACTCCGTCACCACCTTGGAGCCAGGCGCCAGCGACGTCTTCACCCACGGCTGCGTGCGCAGTCCGGCCTTCACCGCGGAGCGCGCCAGCATGCCTGCGGCCAGCATCACACTCGGGTTGCTGGTGTTGGTGCAGCTGGTGATGGCGGCGATGACCACCGCGCCATGATCGAGCTTGAACGTCTCGTTCTTGTAGGTGCACTTCACGCCACTCGGCGACTCGTCCACCGGGCCGCCTTCGTTCTCCATCACGGCGGTGGCAGTGGATGCCACGGCTGGTGCGGCCTGCGTGCCGAGCACCTTCAGCGTCTCGGCCAGGTTGGCGCGGTAATTCGCCTTCGACTCGGTGAGCGGGATGCGATCCTGCGGCCGGCGCGGGCCGGCCATGCTCGGCACCACCGTCGTCATGTCGAGTGCGATCGTGTCGGTGTAGACCGGATCGGGCGTCTCGTCGGTGCGGAAGGTGCCCTGTTCCTTCGAGTACGCCTCCACCAGTGCCACCTGCTGCTCACTGCGGCCGCTGAGGCGCAGGTAGTTCAGTGTCTCGCCATCGACCGGGAAGAAGCCCATCGTGGCGCCGTATTCCGGGGCCATGTTGGCGATCGTGGCACGATCGGCCAGCGACAGGTTGCTCAAGCCGGCGCCGTAGAACTCGACGAACTTGCCGACCACCTTCTTCTTGCGCAGCATCTCGGTCACGGTCAGCACCAGGTCCGTCGCGGTGGCGCCGATGGGCAGCTTGCCGGTGAGCTTGAAGCCGATCACGTCGGGAATCAGCATCGACAACGGCTGGCCCAGCATCGCCGCCTCGGCCTCGATCCCGCCCACGCCCCAGCCGAACACACCGAGGCCGTTGATCATCGTGGTGTGGCTGTCGGTGCCCACCAGCGAATCGAAGTAGGCGTGTCGGCTGCCGTCGTCGTCGGTGCGCGTGAAGACGGTCTGGCCGAGGTACTCGAGGTTCACCTGGTGACAGATGCCGGTGCCCGGCGGCACGGCGCGGAAGTTCTTCAGCGCCGTCTGGCCCCAGCGCAGGAACTGGTAGCGCTCCGCGTTGCGCTCGAATTCCAGCGCCACGTTGTTGAAGAAGGCGTCCGCGGTGCCGAATTCGTCCACCTGCACCGAGTGGTCGATGACCAGGTCCACCGGCTGCAGCGGGTTGATGCGCTTCGGGTCGCCGCCGAGCGTCTTGAGGGCGTCGCGCATCGCGGCCAGGTCCACCACGCACGGCACACCGGTGAAGTCCTGCAGGAGCACGCGGGCCGGCATGAAGCTGATGTCGCGTTCGGTGGTGGCGGTGACGTCCCACGCGGCAAGGGCCTCGATGTCGCTTTTCTTCACGAACGCGCCGTCTTCGCAGCGGAGCAGGTTCTCCAGCAGCACGCGCAGGGAGACCGGCAGTCGGTCCACATGCGCGCCCGGAAGGTCCCGGAGGGCGTCGAGGCGGAAGATGGAGTAGGCGGTGCCGCCGACGTCGAGTGACGTGCGGGCACCGAAGGAGTTCGGATGGGACATGGTCCGACGATCTCCGGAACCGGGGCCCCCGCGATGGGCGGGAGCGAAGTGATGGATGGAGCCACTGCCGGTGGTCAGGCCGTCACGGGCCGGGTCGGCAGGCTGCCGCAAGATAGCGCATGTGGGTGCCGAGCCGTCCGTCCCCATTTCGGTGACAGTGCACGAGACGGTTCCGGTGACAGTGCACCACGGTCGGGAATCCCCGCGCTGCGCGCCGTGCACTGTCACCGGAATTCCGTGCACTGTCACCGAAACTCCGTACGTTTCGCCGATGACCATGACCTCCACCCCCGATGTGCTGGCGATCGCCATGCAACTGATGGCCACCGAATCCACCACCGGTGACGAGGGGCGCGTCATCACGGTGGCAGAAGGCATCCTGACCGGGCTCGGCTGGAACGTGCGGCGGATTCCCGTCACTCCCGGTCGCGACAACCTCCTCGCCTGGGGTGACCGGCCGGTGGAGCTGGTCTTCTCGACGCATCTCGACACCGTGCCCCCCTACCATCCGCCCCACATCGACGGCGACCGGTTGCTCGGCCGCGGCGCCTGCGACGCCAAGGGGATCGCGGCGGCGATGATCTGCGCCGCCACCTCGCTGCGCGCGCAGGGCCTGGCGGTGGGGGTGCTGCTGGTGGTGGGCGAGGAGTCGCCGCACGACGGCGCCCGCGCCGCCAACGCGGTGCCGAACCGATGCCGCGTGCTGATCAACGGGGAGCCCACCGAGTCGAAGCTGGCCACCGGCACCAAGGGCGCGCTGCGCTGCACCATCACCACCCACGGCCGGGCCGCGCACTCCGCCTACCCGCACCTCGGCGTGAGCGCAACGTCGAACCTCGTCAAGCTGCTCACGGAGCTGGAGGCACTGTCGCTCCCCACGCACCCCGTGCTCGGCGGAACCACCGTGAACATCGGCGCACTGGCGGGTGGCGTGGCCGACAACGTGGTGGCACCCGACGCCACCGCGCGCCTGATGGTGCGACTGGTCACACCCGCCGAGGAGACGATCGCGCTCCTGCGCGCATGGCTCGGCGATCGCGGCACGCTGGCGGTGGAGACGGTGGTGCAGCCGGTGTTGCTCGGCGCCGTGCCCGGCTTCGACACCGACGTGGTGGCCTACGCCACCGACGTGCCGGAGCTGAGCAACTGGGGCACGCCGTACCTGTTCGGGCCAGGAAGCATCCACGTCGCGCACACGGATCACGAGTACATCGAGATCAGCGAATTGCAGGCGGCGGTCGCGGCGTACGAGCGGTTGGCGATCGGCGCGCTGGCTTAGGGTCGCGCGCCCGGCTTGACGTCCACGTTGTGATAGGCCGCGATCCACCAGCGCCCGTCCCGCCGCACCAGCACCTGCATCAACTGCGTCCGGAGCAGACCGTCGCCGGGCACCGGAATGCCGGCGGGCATGGCGGTCACGCCACGCACTTCGTTGTCGATGTCCACGATCGCGACGTCCGGAGTGACGAACTGGATGCGGCGCACGGTGTGCAGCTTGCGCGTGCCCTTGTAGAAGGTCGTGAGGATCTGCCGATGCCGGGCGATGAAGGCACTGTCGCCGTACATCACCATGCCGAACAGGTTGGTGAACGACACGTCCGGCCTGACACCCTCCGCGAAGCGCAACGCATCGCCCGCGTTCCAGGCCACGGCCTGACCCGCGATCATCGCACGGATGGCGGAGTCGGCGGCGATGGAATCACGGGTGCCGGCCTGGCCGTGCGCGGCCGGCACGAGCAACACGACAGAGGCGACGAGCACGATCGCTGCAGTGCGGATCATCGGCAGGGTCCCTCTGATGTTGGTTAGGCCGACAGCGAATCAGAAAAGAATACGCTCGCGGCGCTGTCGTCAGCACCGCGAGCGTTCCCGTCGATACGACCCCTGCCGCGCTCAGTTCGGGCGCGGCGGTGCACTGGAGTTGACCACCGCCGGCGCTGCGACGGCCGGCTGCACCACGCCGGTGGACGCCGGGGCGGCCGCCGGACGATTGCCGGGCAGCACTGCCGGCTCGGGCACCGGGCGCAGCTGCGTCACCGTGCACTGCGGGCCGCCCGGCATCTGGCTCGCGGTCAGCTGCACGCGCTGGTCGTAGATGTACGGGTTGCGCTCGCCGCGCACCGGCGCGTTGGGCGTCACGGCCTCGTAGGAGGTGATGGGCATTGTGTAGGCGATCGCGTCGCTGCCGTTTCGCTGGTCGCGTGACCGACCGTAGGTATTCCCGGCCAGCACCACCGGATGCCCGCGCCGCGAGCCGATCGCGTCGGAGTCGAAACCTTCGCACCCCGCATACGGTGAGCGCGCGCGCTGTGCGGATGCGGAGGCGGTGGTGAATTCCATCGGCGGCAGCTGGACCAGCACCGCGTAGGGTTCACCCTTGGCGTACAGCTCGGTGGCGAGGGTGCGGATCAGGAGTGCATGGTCCGACGCGAGCGAGTCGGGCACGCTCAGGCCGGCGTGCCATGCGCTGGCAGCGCCGAAAGACGAGTGGTTCGGCGCCGCATCCGATGCGAAGGCGATCAGCTGCGTCGCGGAGCTGGCACCGAGCGCCACCACCTGCGCTGCACCAAGGCGACGCACGGCGTAGCGCTGTCCGGCGCGCAGCGGCGCCACGACATCCGGTGCCGCAGGCGACAGCACCTGAACGGAGCTACCGGTCAATCCATGGGAGACGGCGAACACGGTGACGTACGCCGACCGGTTGACGGAGACGTCGAGCGGCTCCTTGCCCAGCAACGCTCCACGGAGCGTGACCTCGGGTGCCGCCGACTGCGCACCAGCGGGCTGACCTGCTCCCAGCGCGGCGACGACGGCCATTCCAACCCATGCGGTCCTCGACATGCACCCCTCCCCGGATGGTGTGCGGCGCGCGACCGCCGGTGACCATTTGGCTACAAATGGCGACTTCGAATGTTCCGGGCTGGACGGAGGCAAGTCAAGGAGGGTCACGGATCGAGGTCGCGCTGCGCCGCCCGGCACTTCAGGCCCTTACCCGGCTCACTCCATTTCCCACGCCGCGGCTCGGATCGCCGGCCAGCATGGTGGAGAGCACCGTCACCTTCACCTGCGTCGCACGATACGCCACGCCGATGGTGGGGGCGGGTGCACGGATGACGGCGACGGACGTGAGGACCGCGAGGAGACTGGCGCTGCCACGCATGTCCGGCTCCGGGAATGGGTTGCGGGTAGGATTTCGATCCCGCGACGTCCCGTCAAGGCCGTGGCCGATCCGGCGTCGTCGGTCCACGCGGGCGCAACCACTCCTGCACCACGTCGCGCGAGGCCACGCCGGTGCTGCGCTGCACCACGTCGACGATCACGTCGGCCGTCACCGGTGACGATGACGTGCTGCACCACGCCATCAGCGCTTGCGCCACGTCGCGGATGCTCTGGCGACCGTGGGTCTGCCGGCGGATACGCTCGTCGATCGCCTGCGCCATCAGCGCACCACGGCTGAAGACGGTGGCGCTGATGCGGAAATCCTCCGAGTACTGGTGCGACGCGATGCGCGACAGCGCCTCGGTGCCCTGGCCCTCCAGCGGCGGCGACGAATCGACGGCCGCCGCCGCGAAGCGCAGCGCCACCCGCGCAGCCCGACGCTGCACAGCGTCGGCACCGCTGCCGGCGAAGATGTCGGCGGCGAGATACTGCGCCCATCCCTCCGAAAACCAGATGCCGTCGATCGGCGCCGCGTGATCCCAGATCGCCGGGTAGTAGCCAGCCGGCGCACATTGCTTCGGCAGCCAGCTGTGCACGGTGTGATGCAGCAGGTTGTAGAAGGTCCGGTCACGCCCCTCGCCGGCGAGGTCCAGCTGTCCCACCGCCAGTCGGTAGGTCGCGCTCTCGAGATGCTCCATCGAGAACCGATAGACATGGTCCGCCGAAATCGGCGTCAGCACCTCGTACGCGGCGGTGTACCGCGGCAGCGTGGTGCTGCCGAAATACGCGACCGCCCGATCCAGTGCCTCCGATGCCAGCGCGGCCAGGCTGTCGGCGTCGAGCGATGTCTGCTCACTGTACACCGCGAGCGTGAAGGGCACGCGCGCGGCCCGCTGCCGGAGCTGCAGCGCCGGACCCGCCATCACCTGCGCGTCGGCCAACGCGAGGAAATTCTCGGCACGTACACTGAGCGTGCCGCGCGATGGTGACGTCGCCAGCGTGCTGAAGATCGGCCAGTCGGGCGGCATCCGGATGTCGAGTGCGATCGCCGACTCCGTCGTCCCGTCCACGAATCCGAACACCGAGTACCCCAGCAGTCCAGCGTACCCAGGCCGCATCCGGCTGGCGTCCCCCGCGTTGAGGATCGCCATCTCCATGCGCTGCACGTTCACGCGATAGGCGATCGTCTGCAGCGGTTGCGCGGCCGAGGCGGCGATGCGCCAGCGAGGGCCGTCGATGTCGGTGACCGCGATCACCCGACCCGCGGTGTCACGCGCCACCAAGCCTTCCACGAAGCGGTCGTAGGGTTGCGTGCCGTATCCCATCGGGATCGCGCGCGGCATGGCAAAATCCACCGGAGCTCGCCGCGGTGCGACCAGTCGCACCTCGACCTCCACCATGCCAGGCTGCGACGCATCGTGGCGCAGCGTGTAGCGCAGTCCGACACGCGCAGGCGCCGGTTCCGGGACACTCCGCTGCGCCTGTGCCGTGGTGACGACGGCGAGCAGCAGCAGCCATGCGCGCGCCACCTGCCGCGCGTTGCCGCGCGACGACATCAGCCCGTGCCTGCGGCCGGCAGCGCCGCCTGTTGCTGCGGCGTGGGGATCAGGCTGCGGCCCATCTTGATCGCACCGGTGGGGCAGTGCGCCGTGAAATCGCTGTCCACCGGCGACCAGTTGAACTCCGACTGCCGCGGCACCGCCTTGCCGTCGATGCCACGCACCATCGCATACGGCGCCATCGCGATGCACTGCCCGCAGGCCGTGCATTGATCGCGCGACACGTGCAGGCGCACCCGCTGGCGCGGGAAGATGCCGCTCCCCGCCTGCAGCGCGAGCGGGATGGACGGCAGCACCTCCTCCGCCGCCTGCGCACCGGCGCTGATCAGCGTCGGGATCTTGTCGAAGTTGAACCAGCCGTAGCGGCTCACGTGCGGCCGGATCAGGAGCAGCGGCGGCCCTTCCCACGACACCAGCGGTGACCGCTGCAGCATGCGCATCATCAGTGTCGCCGAGCGCATGAAGATGCTGGCGATGCCCTCGCTGGTGACGTCGGTGGCATGCTCCACTTCGCTGTTGCCCACGTCCACCGCGATCACGAGGTCCAGCCCTTCGGCGGCCGCGGTGACCGGCATGTTGTCCACCGTGCCGCCGTCCACACACACGCGGCCGGCGACGGTGCCCGGCGGGAAGAACCCCGGCAGCGCACACGAGGCGTACACCGCCTCACGGATCGACGCGGTGCGGAACCCCGGCGCACCCCACACCACCTGCATGCCGCGCTCGAGGTCCACCGTGTTCACCAGCAGCGGCTGCGACAGCTGGTCGAATCGCCGATCCGGAATCACCGCCGCGATCAGGTTGTGCAGTGGTTCGGCGGTGTAGAAGCTCGGGCTGCGGAGCAGGCCGCGTGCGAACCCGGTGGCGTTGACGCGAAAGAGATCCTTGCGTCGCAGCGACAGCGCGCGATCCCGCATCGTCGCCACCGGCGTGCCGAGCGCGTAGGCACTGGCGATCAGTGACCCGATGCTCGATCCGGCCATCAGCACCGGGTCGATGCCGGCCCGCTGCAGCACGTCGAGCACGCCGATGTGCGCAAAGCCTTTCAGGCCACCGCCGCCGAGCACGAGTCCGATCCGTGGCCTGTCCGCTGTCATGCCGATCCGCGAGGAAGGAGGTGAAGCCGGTGGCGCGGTGACGTTGGCAACCGCTCACCGGACAATCTGGCCAAGGGAACCGCGCCTGTTCAGTGCCGACGCCCACCACGTCGCACCAGTCACGCACGCTGCCCCCTGCAGCTTGTGGTCGCGTGCGGCGATCTTGGGTGCGTGCAGAACCCCATCTCGTCGTCATCCGCGCCCGGTCTGGTGCGCGCCGTTGGAGTCTTCGGACTCGCGGCCAGCATCTTCAACGTCACCGTCGGCGGCGGCATCTTCCGCCTGCCGTCAGGTGCCGCCGCCGCGGCCGGTACCGCCGCACCGTTCGTCTACCTGATCTGCGCGGCCGTGATGGGCTGTGTGGTGCTTTGTTTCGCCGAGGCGGGCAGCCGCGTGCCGCTCACCGGCGGACCGTATGCCTACGTCGAGGCGGTGTTCGGCCGCTACGTCGGCTTCCTGGCCGGTGTGTTGCTCTGGATGCTCGGCACCACCGCCGTCGCCGGCGTGTCGTCGGCGTTCGCGGAAGGGCTGGGCACGCTGCTCGGCATGCCCTCGCTGCGCACGCCGATCATCGTCGCGGCCTTCGTCGGACTGGCGCTGGTGAACATTCGCGGCGTCAAGCAGGGCACGCGCGTGATCATGGTGCTGAGCGTGGCCAAGCTGCTGCCGCTGCTGTTCTTCGTCGGCGTCGGCGTGTTCTTCATCCAGCCGGCGAACCTGGCCGTGGAATCGATGCCCGCACCGGCGAGCCTCGCGCGCGCTGCGATCATCCTCGTGTTCGCGTTCAGCGGCTGCGAATCGGCGCTGGTGCCCAGCGGTGAAGTGAAGGACCCGGCGCGCACCGTGCCGCGTGCACTCGCGATCGCGATGATCGGCGTCACGCTGCTTTACCTCGCCGTGCACCTGGTGGCGGCGGGTGTGCTGGGTGATCGCCTGGCGGCGGTGAAGACCGCACCGCTGGCATTCGCCGCGGAGCAGTTCGTCGGAAGCCCGGGACGCCTGCTGCTGCTGATCGGTGCGTCCATCTCGATGTTCGGCTACGTCAGCGGCATGACGCTGGCGGTGCCGCGCGCGCTGTGGAAGTTCGCGCAGGACGGCCTGTTGCCGCCGGCCGTCGGTGCCATTCATCCGGTGTACCGCACGCCGCACGTCGCGATCGTGGTGCAGACGTCGCTGGTCGGGCTGCTGGCCGTCTTCAATTCGTTCGAGCAGCTGGCGGTGATCTCGAACCTCGCGGCCCTGTTGCTCTACGCCGGCTGCGCCGTGGCGACGCTGGTGCTGCGCCAGCGCGGCATCCGGCAGGAAGGCGCGATCCCGTTCTCGGTGCCCGGTGGCCCGATGATCCCGGTGCTGACCGTGCTGCTGATCGGCTGGCTGCTGACCTCCATCACCGGCGAGGAATGGACGGTGCTGGGCGCCACGCTGGCGATCGCGTCGCTGATCTTCGTGGTGGCGCGCCGCACGCTGCAGCCGATGACGGCACCGGCGGCATGAGCGCCGACCTGCAGGCTTCGGACGTGGATCCGCTGCTGCGTTTCCGTGATCGCTTCCCGATCCTCTCGCGCAGCACGTACCTGGTGAGCAACTCGCTGGGCGCGATGCCGGCCAGCACCGCCGATCGGCTGGCCGAGTACGCGGAATCGTGGAACACGCTGGGCGTGAAGGCGTGGGCGGATCGCTGGTGGCAGGTGCCGATCGAGGTGGGCAACATCGTGGCACCGCTGATGGGTGCCGCACCGGGCACGGTGGCGATGGTGCCGACCGTCAGCCAGGCGCAGGCGATGATCGTCTCGGCGCTCGACTACACGCCGCAGCGCGACGAGATCGTGATGACCGCGCTCGACTTCCCGAGCGTGCGGTATGTGACCGACGAGCTGGCGCCGAAGCTCGGTGCCCGCGTCACGGTGGTGCACAGCGACGACAACCTGTCGATCGACGCCCAGCGTGTCGTGGAGGCGATCACATCGCGGACGCGGTTGGTCGCGATCAGCCACGTGTTGTTCAAGTCCGCGTACATCATGGATGTCGCCCCGATCATCGCCAAGGCGAAGGCCGTCGGCGCGCTGGTGCTGCTGGACGCCTATCACGCCGTCGGCGTGATCCCGGTGGACGTGGGCGAGCTGGGCGTGGACTTCTACATGGGCGGCGTGCTGAAGTGGCTCTGCGGCGGGCCGGGTGGGTGTTTCCTCTGGGTTTCGCCCGACCAGTCGGCCGCGCTGCGACCGGTGCTCACCGGCTGGCAGGCCCACCAGCGGCCATTCGCGTTCGAGCCGGCGCTGGATCCGGCCTCCGGTGCCTGGCGCTGGCTGGGCGGCACGCCGACCGTGCCGGCGCTCTACGCCGCGATGGACGGTCCGCGCATCATCGGCGAGGCGGGGCTGACGGCGATCCGGGCCAAGAGCCAACGGCAGACCACGCGCCTGATCGCCCTTGCCGACGAGCGCGGCTTCCCGGTGCACGCGCCGCGCGACCCGGCTCGACGCGGCGGCACCGTCGCCTTCGACATGCCGCAGGGGCCAGCCGTGGCGCAGGCCCTCCTCTCGCGTGACATTGTCATCGATTACCGTCCCGGGGCAGGAATCCGGGTGGCGCCGCACTTCTACACGACCGACGGGGAACTCGAGGCCTTCATCACGGCCCTCGACGACATCCTCGCCACTCGGGCGTGGGAAGCGTTCGCCGCCAGCCGACCCGTGGTCACCTGACGCATCTCGCGTCGCCGCCGCCCGCTCAGTTTCCCGAGGAACGTCCAGCGATGTCAACTGCACCGAAGCGCATCCGCAAGCAGTACACGAACGACTCGTACCCCCTCGCGCTGCTCCGCTTCGAGGATGGCCACGAGATCAAGGTCTATCAGGGCACCGGCAAGGAGTTCGACTGCTATCCGGGTGAGCACATCAAGATCATGGCGATGTACGACCCGACCAGCACCGAGCGCGAACTGGTCGCCACGCGCAAGTCCGACGACTTCGCGGACGTCGCCGAGTGAGTGCAGGCGATCGTGCGGGAGCGGGGCGGTGGTGGCGACTGGCCATCATCGCCCCGCTCCTTTTCTGCACCGCTCCCGCACACGCGCAGGGCGTGCACCTGCGCTCGGCGTTCACCCGCGCCGACACCGCGCGCCTGCATCGCACGCTGGACTCGATCAGCACCGCGCACGCCGGCGTGGTGGGCTATGCCGTCTGGAACCTCGACACCGGCGAGCGGCTCTCACGGCGCGGTGACGAGCCGTTTCCCACGGCGAGCCTGATCAAGGTGCCGATCGCGATCACGCTGATGGAGCAGGTGGCGGCGGGGCAGCTGTCGCTCGACGACCGCATCACGGTGCTGAAGGTGGAGAAGGTGCCCGGTGCCGGGCTGCTGCAGTTCCTCCACGATGGCGCGGAGATCACGATCCGCGACGCGGCCTGGCTGATGCTCACCATCAGCGACAACACCGCCACCAACCTGCTCCTCTCGCGCCTCGAGATCCGGCGGGTGTGGGAGTCGATGGAGAAGCGCGGGCTGCCGCGCACCAAGGTTCACTCGAAGGTGTTCCTGCGCATCGCCAGCGTGGCCCCAGACAGCTCGGTGAAGTACGGCCTCGGTGTCAGCACGCCGAACGAGATGACGCAGCTCTTCGCGCTGCTGGCCGAGGGTCGGGCGGTGTCACCCGCCGCGGACTCGGTGGTGATGGACATGCTGGAGCACAACCAGGACGGCCAGCTGCTGCAGCGGCACCTGGACGGCATCCGCGCGCCGCACAAGACCGGCGCCACGGATGCCGTGCGCACCGAATGCACCGTGCTGTACCTCGAGAGCCGGGTGGTGGCCTGCGCCTTCACCCGCGAGAACACCGACCAGCGCTGGGTGCTGGACTCGGGCCCGCAGGTGACGATGGCGTCCGTCGGTCGGGCGATCGCCGGCGCCTGGCCTCGGAAGGCTGCGCAGCGCCCCTGAAGGCCACGTCGAGCGGCCTGGACTGTAGCGCGGACGCGACAGTTCGAGGCGGCCGTGATATACCTAAGCTCGCTTGTTACGTTTCCGTTCGCTACACTGTCTGCAGGGCGAGGCGGCTAACCGACTGGGACACAGGCGGTTGAGGGTCTCACCCCGTGGACTGCGCCGGTGCAGGCTCGGGTCGGAAAGGCTGGCATGTGTGCTGCGCTCTGATTGGAGCGTTTTCACACCTGCCTCACTGTTGGAGTCCCGGATGATCAAGCAAGCAGTGACGATGGTTGCGTGGGCAGCGATTGCTGCGGCGCCGTCCGTCGTCCGCGCACAGGCCACCACGCCTCCCACCACGACGCTGGCGACGTGTGACTGTCCCGTCGGCGATGCGCGTGGTGAATTGCGTGACCTGGCTGCGTTCGCACCGCTTGGCTTGCTCGGTGCAATGGCGGCGGCGGGTGGAACACCCGGCCTGTTCGCCGGACGCACGCCTGATCCAGGGCTGCCAGTGCTCGGTGGCAACGATGGTCGCACCACGCGACTGACCGAGAGCGATACGCCGATCACCGAATCCGCCCGCAGTGTCGGGGATCCACCGCCATCCACGCGCGTCGGCAACAGCGACGTGCCGATGCCGGTGCCGCCCGATTCACTGCGCGGAGGCATCCGCGCGCCGAACACCGGCACGCCGTTGCCGTCGGTGTTCCTCATCGGCTCAGGCCTCATCGCCCTCGGTTGTGTCACACTTCTCCGCAGTCGGAGCTAGACCCCTCGGACTCCGGGATTCGCCAGGGCGCGGACGGCACAGCCGCCGCGCCCCTCGCATCTTCGGACTCACGCTGCTCACCATCGGCCTGATCACCGTCACGGTGATCGGCGTGCAGCTGCTGCGTGGCGCCATCGCGCGTGAGCGCGCACGGTCGGCGTGGACGCGCCTGATGGCATCGGCGAGCATCAGCTCCATCCCCGGTCTCAACCTCACGCGCGTCGCCTCGGGCACGCCGGTGGTGCGCGTGATCATTCCGTCCATCCGTCTCGACGAAGTGGTGGTGGAAGGGTTGAGCGACAAGGATCTGTGGGCCGGCCCCGGGCACATGCCGGGCACCGCCTTTCCCGGCGCTGACGGCAACTCGGTGATCTCCGCCCATCGCGACCGGCACTTCCATCGCCTCGACGACGTGCGCGTGGGCGACATGGTGGAGACGCAGACCGCGCAGCTGCACGTCATGTGGCGCGTGACGAAGCGGCAGGTCGTCACCAAGGATGCGCGCGTGATCTTCGAGTCGGACGAACCACGGCTCACGCTGACCACCTGCTGGCCGACGCGCTACATCGGGCCGGCCCCGGACCGGCTGATCCTCACGGCAGTGCCGGTGTCGGTCCGCGGACGCAACGCTGCGGCCCGCCCGCTGGTGATCACCGACACGGTGGCGCGCATGGCATCCGACTCGGCGCGGGCGTCGCGATAACTTCCGCGCGCCCGCAGGTGAGTGCCATCCCGACATCGCCGCCGACATGACCACGCTCCGCGTGTTGCCGCACATCGCCGATGCCCTGCAGCGCGGTGCGCCGGTGGTGGCGCTCGAGACCTCCGTGCTGTCGCAGGGCCTGCCGATCCCGCACAATGCCGAGGCCGCGACGCGCATGGTGTCGGCGGTGGAGCGCGGCGGTGCGGTGGCGGCGCTGACGGCGGTGGCGGCGGGTGTCGCCACGCTCGGACTCACCGACGCGGAACTGCAGCGGTTCCTTGCCCGCGACGGCGTGCGCAAGGTGAGCGCGCGCGATCTCGCCGCCTGCATGGTGCAGGGACGCGACGGTGCCACCACCGTCGCTGCCTCACTCACGCTCGCACACGCCGGTGGCCTCGAGGTGTTCGCCACCGGCGGCATCGGCGGCGTGCATCGTGGTGCGCCGTTCGACGAGTCGGCCGACCTCACCGCACTCTCGCGCACCCCGCTGGTGGTGGTCTGCGCCGGCGCCAAGTCGATCCTCGACCTGCCCGCCACCCTCGAACGCCTCGAGACACTCGGCGTGCCGGTGATCGGGTATGGCACCGACGAGCTGCCCGGCTTCTTCACCCGCGGCACCGGGCTGCGCGTGCCATTGCGCGCCGACAGCGCGGCCGAGATCGCGGCGGTGGCGCGCGCGCACTGGGCGCTGGGTGAGCGCAGCGCGGTGCTGGTGGTGCAGCCGCCGCCGGCGCATGCGGCGCTGGAGCAGCCGCTGATCGATGCCGCGGTGCGCGCCGCGGTTGCCGAGGCCGAAGCGGCCGGCGTGACGGGGGCACGCGTGACGCCGTTCCTGCTCGGCGCCGTGCTGGCCGCCACCGACGGCCGTTCGCTGCCCGCCAACCTCGCGCTGCTGGAGGCGAATGCCGCACTGGCGGCGGAGATCGCGGTGGCGTGCGCGGCCCTGCCACGACGCAAACAGCTGTAGCGCGCCGCAGGGCACGGCGCACATGCTGGACACGTTCACTACAATGCAGCAGGCCGTGGAGCATGCGGTGGCGCACCACACCGGACGCCGTTCAGATCAACGAATACGGTTCGGTGTATCAACCCTGCGGTGGGGTGGCTCGCGGTGCGTACCGCGGTCTATCTTCCCCGCTGACGCTTTGCCCGGAGGACTGTCGCGATGGCCTCGCAATTCCTGTCGTCCGAAGAGTACGACGAGCGCGCCCACCAGCTCTACAACGAGGGGCGCTTCGACGATGCACTGGCGGTGCTGCGCGAAGGACTGGTGCTCTATCCCACCTCGGTCGAGCTGCATGTCGGCGAGGGGTACGCACGCCTGGCGCGGGAGGAGTACGCCTGGGCGCGCCGCAGTTTCGAGGAGGCGCTGACCCTCGACTCCGAGCACGAAGACGGCCTGGCCGGCATGGGCGAGACGCTGCTCCGCTTCGGGCAGGTGGACCACGCGCGCAAGAACTTCCGCCGCATTCTGGAGCTGGGATACCAGGACGACGTGGAGCTCATGCTGCAGGTGGGCCGGGCGCTGTTCCGCGACAACCTGGTCGAGGATGCGGCGCAGTTCTTCGACATCGCCGTGCAGCAGGAACCCGACTCCGCCGAGGCGGTCAGCTGCATGGGGTACGCGCAGCATCGCTCGGGCGAGGATGACGCCGCGATCTCCACGCTGCGGCGTGCGCTGAAGCTGGACCCGGAGTACACCGAGGCACGCATCTACCTCGCCAACCTGCTCTACGACAAGCAGGAATACGAGGCGGCGCTGTACCAGTTCGAGAAGTCGTCACCAGAGGATCACTGGGATGAACTCGGGATCTGGCGGCTGATCGAGTTGAAGAAGGCCGCCTATCGCCTGCAGGACGACGATCCCGACCTGGCCCCCTGGCAGGCGCAGCTCGAGGAGCTGAACTCCGAGACCGACAGCATCGACGAGATGCTCTCGGAGATCGAGGCGCGGGTGATGGGCGAGAGCGACGACGAGACCGATTCGCGTGGCCAGCTCGAGCTGTTCGGCACCCTGCTGGCCGAGATGCGCGACCAGAAGGAGCCAAAGGTGGAGCACAGTGTCATCACGCGCACTGGCGACACCTTCGTCGGCAGCTGGGATGACATCGTGACCGAGATGCGCGACGCCTCGGCGCATGGCAAGTCGTTGTACGAGTTCATGCTGGCCGAGGCGGCGCGGGTGCAGTCGCTGACCGGGCAGCGCGTGCCCACCGAGTCGGCCGAGGCCTTCCTGCGCGGCAGTGCCGACGCCGGCGTGTTGAAGATCCTGCATTGACCCTGCACACGCACCGTACCGTCTTCCCGAACGGTTTCACGCTCCTCGTCCGGGAAGACCGTGCGGCGCCTGTGGTGGCGATCGTGACGCGGGTGAAGGCCGGGTACTTCGACGAACCCGACACCGAGATCGGGATCGCGCACGTGCTGGAGCACATGTACTTCAAGGGCACGCCCACACGCGGCCCGGGCGAGATCGCCACCGCCACCAAGGAAGTCGGCGGCTGGCTGAATGCCCACACCATCTACGACGCCACCACCTACATCACCGTGCTGCCGTCGGCGGCGTGGGATCGCGGGCTCGACATCCAGTTCGACGCCTACGCCCACTCGCAGATCGACGCCGATGAACTGCGGCGCGAGCTGGAAGTGATCATCCAGGAGGCTGCCCGCAAGGAAGACACGCCGGGTGCCGTGACCGCCGAGACGTTGTACGAGGTGCTGCACGACCGCCATCGCATGCGCCGGTGGCGTATCGGGCGCGAGGCGGGGTTGCGCACGTTCACGCGCGAGATGGTGCACGGCTTCTACCGCAACTGGTACACGCCGTCGAACACCATCCTGGCGGTGGTGGGCGACGTCGATGCGGCGGCGGTGACCGCGGAAGTCGGTGAGCGGTACGGGCGCCTGCCGGCGCACGATCCACTGCCCAGCCACGGGCCCGAGGAGGATGCGTGGACGGGGGCACGATATCGCGCACTGAGCGGCGACGTGCAGCAGGCACATGGCACCTTCGGCTGGAACACCGTCGGTCCGTTGCATCCCGATGCCGCGGCGCTGGATGTGGCGTCGTCGGTCCTTTCGACCGGCCGCGCGTCCCGGCTCTACCGCGCGATCCGCGAGCGCGGCCTGGCCATGAGCGCCTCGGCGTATCACTACACGCCCACGCAGCTTGGCGTGTTCGCGATCGGCATCGTCGGTGCCGACGACACGATCGACGCGGCGCTCGGGACGGCCTGGCAGCAGCTGCGCGCATTGCAGCACGATGGACCGACGCAGGATGAACTCGAGCGCGTGAAGCACATCCTGCGCACGCGACGGCTGCGCTCCGAGGAATCGATGGAGGGCCAGGCCAGCGAGATGGTGGCATGGGAGGCGTTGGGTGGTGCCGATGTCGGGGACGCGTATTGGCAGGCGGTGGAGGCGGTCACGGCCGCCGACGTGCAGCGCGTGCTGCGGCACTGGTGCCGCGACGAGACCGTGGCGGTGGTGAGCTATCGGCCGACCGGCAGTTCGCCGCTGGCCGACAGCGGCACCGCGCTGGTCGAGGCGTGGAATACGCGCGCGTCGGAGCCGCTGACCCTCGAGCCCCGCACGGTGCCTGCTCCGGCGGTGATCGTACACACGCCGCAGCTCGAGACTCGCGTCGGCGACGTGTACGTGTTCCGCACGGCGCAGGGTGTGCCGGTGCTGGTGCGGCGCAAGCATGGCGCGCGCATCGTGCACCTGGGGTGTTTCGTGCAGGGCGGCGCCGTGCACGAGCCTCTGGCGATGGCGGGCCTGACGGCGCTGATGGCGCGCACCTCCATCAAGGGCACGCTCACCCGCTCCGCGGCCCAGATCGCGGAGGATGGCGAGCGGCTCGGTGGCAGCGTGTCGGTGTCGAGCAGCAAGGAGCTTGTGGGCTGGTCGATCAGCGTGCCGACCGACGACGTGGAGCCGGCAGCGGCGTTGCTGGCCGACGTGGTGCAGGCACCGTCGTTCCCCGCCGATGCGTTGGCGACCGAGTCGGCGCAGATGCTCACCGAGCTCCGTGCGCGACGCGACGACATGCTGCGTTATCCGCTGACGGTCGCGCGGCAGGCGTTGTTCGGGGCACACACCTACGGCATCGACGCACTCGGCACGGCCGATGGGCTGGCGGCGGTGACGGTGGACGGCGTGCGTGACTGGCACGCGCGCGCGGTGCTGCGCGGCGACGCGGTGCTGGCGATCGTCGGTGATGCCGAGCCGGCGGAACTGGCGCGGCAGGTGGCTGGTGCATTCCGTGCACTGTCACCGAAACCGGGTGTGGCGGTGGCGCCGCCGCCGATGCCGGAGGCGCCGGTGGAGATGGTGGAGGCGCGCACCAAGCAGCAGAGTGCCGTGGCGATGCTCTTCCGCGGTCCGTCGCGTCGCGATCACGCGCGGCATGCCACGGCACTGATGACCGGCGTCGCGAGTGGGCTTGGCGGACGCTTCTTCGAGTCGCTGCGCAGCCGCCAGTCGCTGGCCTACAGCGTGTTCGTGAGCGCCTCGACACTGCGTAACGCCGGCATGATCTCGGCTTACATCGCCTGTGCGCCGGAGCGCGAGCTGGAGGCGCGGGCCGGTCTGCTGGCGGAGTTTGCGCAGATGCGCGACTCGCCCGTGAGCAGCGAGGAGCTGGAGCGGGCGCGCACCTACGCCATCGGCATGCACGCGCTGCGACAAGAGAGCGCCGGTGCGCAGCTGGCCGACATGGTGGATGCGTGGGCGAGTGGCGAAGGCCTGGCGGAACTGGACGACGAGGTGCCGCAGTTGCGCGCCGTGACGGCGGCCGACGTGCAGCGGGTGGTGCAGGAGTGGGTCGATCCGGAGCGGCGGGTGGAAGCGATCGTGCGGGGCGTGGCGCGCAGCTGACGGGTCAGCGCGCGTCCTCGCTCAGGCCGCGAATGGCGCGCCGCAACGAGGTGTTGGCCAGCCGCAGCCGCCCGCCCGGGCCACGCAATCCACGACGCGTGTCGTAGTCGCCGGCGTCGCCCACGATCACGCCACCGATCGTCGGCCGCGCACTGGCCCACGCCAGCACGCCCCAGATGCCACGATCCTGCGCCTGCTCACCCTGCGTCCACGGGAAGCCCGCCGCCAGGAGGACCCATTCGTCACCGCCACGAACGCCCTGACGGGTGCGCACCACGCGCCAGCGATCAGCGGCCTGCATGCGCGCCTCGAGCGTCACGCCACCGCGAAAGCCCGGCTGCATCACGTAGCCGATGCCGTCCATGCCCGATCTAGGTGACGTGGCCCACGCCACCAATGCGCTGTCGCGCTGGTCGAAGGTGGAGACCGCCGCCAGCACGCGCGTGCGCGGCCGCAGTGTGTGGGCCGTCTTCGCCAGCTGCGTCAGCAACGGCTGCCACTCGGATGCTTCGCGCGGACCGACGATCATCACCCCCATGCCATTCGGATCCTCGATCGGCACCAGGATGTCGGGACGCAGGCGACGCATTACCTGGTCCACCAGCTGCGCACGTTCGCGTTCCCAGGCGGTGGGGGCGAAGCGCACCCGCAGCGCCTCCTGCAGGTCCCACCCCAACGTGACCACGATCAGCGTGCTGTCGGCGCGATACCGCTCCAGTGAACGCGAGAGCGAATCGAGTGCGCGCGGGGTCGCACCGCCGGGCGCCACCGTGACCGCGATCGCATCCACCGCCGCGCTGTCGGCGAGGCCGGTGTCGTAGCGCAGTGCCAGTGGCGCCGGCGTCCCGCGCAGCACCGGCAGGATCTGCACACCGACGCGCAGTGGACGGTCCGACGGCCGCTCGCGCAGCGGTGCCAGGGTCCAGCGCGAGAAACTCTGCACGCCGCGCACCGCCTGCGGCAGTTCGCTGGCGAAGGCGACGATCGCCACCACGGCGAACAGCGCGATCAGGCCGCGCACTGACGCGTTCACCGCCCAGCGCGCGCGATAGGCCGGCGCCAGCAGTGGCGGGGCGAGCGCCAGCGGCGACCAGAGCGCAGTGGGACCGGCCAGGTAGCCCATCGATCCCGTGACGGCCGTCGGGATGGCGTGCAGCGCGGCCGGCAGCGACACGCCATTGCCGGCCGCGTACTCGATCCATGCGGCACCGGCGAGGATGCAGTCGTAGATCACGATCGGCACCACCACCGGTCGCGCACCGAGTCGACGGACGAGCGTGATGAAGGCCTGCGCCGCCACCATCGTCAGCACCAGCGGCCAGAGCCAGCCGAGTGCGGCCACCGTGCGCCCGTCCAGCAGCGAGCTGCCGACGATGCGGATCAGTGCGGCGGGAAGGAGCAGCAGTCCCGTGACCGCCGTCAGCGTCGCCCAGCCGCGCGGCGCCTCCGCCACGCGCGCCAGGCGGCCCGCCAGGCCGACGTCCCACATCAGCAACAGGATCGCGCCGGCCAGCGACAGCAGCGGCAACGCCACGCTCACGAGGCGATCACCGAACGCGCGGAAGGCGGGAGTGGCAAGACGAGGGCAGCATGAGGAAGGCCAGCGGCGGCTGTGCACGCTGGCACACGCGGCAGCCTATGCCGACGCGGCAGGGGAGGCAACTGCTGGCCGTGGTGGGTGAGTGCCGCTTTCTTGTCATCATGCTTCACAATGACGTCCTCACCACGCCGAACCTGATCTCCCTCTCGCGCCTCGCGATGGCGGGCGTGTTCCTCGGCGTGCGCGATGCCGACTGGCGACTGGCGATGGTGCTGACGGCGATGGCGTCCGACGTGCTCGACGGTGTGATCGCGCGCATCTCGCACACCACCAGCCGCATCGGCGCGCTGATCGACCCCATCGCGGACCGCATCTTCATGCTGGTGGCCTTCCTCGCGGTGACGGTGGATGGCCTGATCTCGCCGTGGCAGCTCGGGCTGCTGCTGGTCCGCGACGTGATGACGGTGATCGGCTGGTTCGTGGCCCGCAACGTGAGCTGGCTGAAGCAGATCACCTTCCAGGCGCGCTGGCCGGGCAAGGGTGTGACGGTGCTGCAGTTCGTGACGCTGCTGGCGGCGCTGCAGGCACCGCGCCTGGTGGCCGGCCTGGCGCTGGCGTGCGGCATCCTCGCCCTGGTCGCGACGACGGATTACACCCTGATGTTGTGGGCGAACCGTGCCGGTGGCCCGAAGGACATGGCCGGGAAGGCGGCGACACCGCCACACGACGTGATCGGGTGAGGATCGCGCCCGGCGGCTGCCGTGTTTTCTCCGTTCACCTGCTCGTCCTTGCCGCAGTATCCGGCGCCCTCGGCTGCTGGCCAGCGGCACTCGGCGCGCAGCGTGCGCCCGTTGCCACCGGCGCGGCGCGTGTCCGTCCCGCCTTCCGCGCCGACGCCATTCTCGATCGCGACGTGGGGGCGCAGGTCGCCGCCGGCCTGGTGGTGGCCGCGGCGTACAATGTCCGCCTCGCGCTCGACGCGGGCATCGGCGCCGTGCAGCGCCCGGCGGCCACGCGCACGGCCGGACGCGTCGACCTGCTGGCGCGCTGGCTGAGCGACCCGTTCCGCGAGGCGAAGTGGGGGCTCAACGCAGGGGGCGGCGTGGGCCTGCACCTGGAGCAGGCGCGGGCCCCGCGCCCGGTGGCGATCGTGACGCTGGGCGTCGAGGGGCCGAGTGACGGGGTGTGGGTGCCCGGCGTCGAAGTAGGGCTGGGTGGCGGTGTGCGCGCAGGCTTCACGCTGCGTCGCGCCCCCCTGCGCCGACGCTGACCGAACACGCGGCTCCCCGCGTCGGTCCCGATCAAGTCCGGCTCCGCAGCAACCGAGACTGAATGGCAGAGTCTGGTTCCCCCCGTATCCGGATTCCTGCATCTGCCCATGCCGATGGACTCTGATCTGACCCCGTCACGCTCCGACGCGCTGGCCCGTGCCTCCGCCCTGGCCGCGCGCGCGCGCGAACTGCGCAAGGCGCAGGTCGAGGTGCAGGACCTGACCGCACACGAAGTGCAGGTGCTGGCGCGCACTGCGGCGTCGTTCTTCGACTCGATTCCGCTGCCGGAGTTCACCACCACGCTGCTGCCGCAGTCGGCGCGCAACCTGCGCCGCATCCGGCATCGCATCCTGCACCGGACGATCCACACCACCGTCACCGGCACGCTGATCCGCGCGCTGCTGCTGGGCCGCGACGGCGTGCTGCGCCTCTTCTCGGCCCGCTCCGCCGACTCGCGCGACCTGCTGCTGATCCTCGAGCCGGGCCGCACGCTGCCGGTGAGCGTGATGCGCGACGTGGTGGACTGGACGCCGATGCTGCGCGTGCCGGGCTTCCGGCCGTTCGAGATCCTCGAGAAGCTCTCCGGTTCGCTGGATGCGGTGGAGGAGCAGATCGCCGACGCCGAGCATCGCGTGCTGGTGCAGAAGGCGGCACTGGAGAGTGGTGACCTGTCGGCACTGATTCCGGCGCGCACCGAAGGCGCCGCGCCGGCTGCCGTGGCGAAAGCGTTGCCGTCCGGACCGGCGGCGACGGCACCAACGGTGACCAGTGCACGAGTGGTTGCTGCGGCCGCCGCCGTGCCACCGCTATCGGCCGTGCCGTCGATCGCCAACTCGTCGATGCCGACGCGTTCGCCGACGCCGGTGGTGGTCACACCATCACGTCCGGCATCACCATCGCCGACAGCCGCCACGCAGGCTGCGACGACGGCACGCAATCCGTTCGATGTGTTCGACGCGGTGGAGAAGGTGGCCGCCACGGTGGAGTCGAAGGCCGCCGCGTCACCGATGCCGCGCTACGATTTCGCGGACGAGCCCGACGAGTGGGATGATCCGGTGGAACCGCCGGCACCCAGGCCGACCGTGGCACCGCGCAACGCACTGTTCCCGGTGCTGCCACCGCCGCGCTGATCGCCACGCGGGCGCGGCGGCACGACGTGGTGAATGCGATGTCGCGCGGGCCACGAGCGATCGTCACGAAAACCTGTCGCGGATCGTGACGATGCCGTGCAGGAAACATCAGCGGAACTGGTGCACGACCCTCGGATGATGCCCGGTGCTGGCGCAACGCTGCCAGCACTCCATCCACTCCGGGGGTTCTCGTGTCCGTCTCTCGTCCGTCCCACGTGTGCATCCGCGTCGGCCTCGCCGTCGCGACGATGAGCATCGTGTGTGTCACAACCACCAGCGCCCAGGACACCACGCGTGCGCGGCGCACCTCCATCCAGCGCGACTCGGTGCAGCGGCTGCGCACGGTGGAAGTCTCCGCCTCACGCGTGGGCCGCGGCAAGACGCGCGCCGGGAGCGCGGTCGATGCGGTCGACCTGCGTCTCGCGCCGATCGGCACCAGTGCCCTCAAGGTCATCGAGCGACTGCCGGGCGTGAACATGCAGAGCGCCGATCCCTTCGGCGCGTACGAATGGTCGAACCGCATCACGATGCGCGGTTTCCAGACGCAGCAGATCGGCCAGACCTTCGATGGCATCACGCTCGGCGACATGTCGTACGGCAACTTCAATGGCCTTGGCATCAGTCGCGCCATCGATCCCGACAACCTTGGCGAAGCCACCGTGCTGCAGGGCAGCGGTGCCCTCGGCACGTCGTCCAGCAACAACCTTGGTGGTGTGGTGCAGTACACGTCGGGTGACCCTTTCGCGCGGCGCACCGTGTCGCTGTCCCAGATGGTGGGCGAGGCGAACACCTTCCGCACCGCCGGACGCTTCGACACCGGACTGCTGACGCTCGGCAGCAGCAGCGGCATCAAGGCCTTCGTCAGCATCTCCCGCATCGACAACGACAAGTGGAAGGGATCGGGCACGCGCGCCTCACCGGCGGCCGACGTGCTCATCGGACAGCGCGGCGGCCTGTTCGGCACCGGCGAGACGTGGCAGGACCAGGTGAACGCCAAGGCGCAGTATTTCGCCGGCCCGCACCAGGTGGTGGCGTACTACGGCCTCTCCGACCGCAAGGAGAACGACTACGCCGACCTGTCACTCGCGCGGTGGCGCACCAGCGGTCGTGACTGGGACCAGTACGCGAACTGGAACCAGGCCGTCGCGGCAGCGCAGAGCAACACGCCGGACGAGGCGTACTACAACACGGCGCAGGGGGCGCGGCGCGATCACCTGGGCTACCTGAAGGGCGCGTTCCGCCTCGCCGACGGTGCGAAGCTCGAGCTGCAGCCGTACCTGCACACCAACCGTGGCGCCGGTGACTGGACGGCACCCACCTACGGCGCGTCGTGGAACCCGGACCCGATCTACTTCCGCCAGACGCAGTACGACAGCCGTCGCTTCGGCCTCAACGCGCGTGCGACCTTCGAGCTGCCGGGCAACGAGCTGGAAGTGGGCGGCTGGCTGGAGAACAACGAGTCCAACATCCGTCGCGTGGGCTGGCGCCTGGCGAACTTCGCTGCCGGGCCGACGGTGGACTTCGACAACGTGCTGCGCCTCTTCTTCGACCGCACCGGTGAGTTCAACACCACGCAGCTGTTCGTGCAGAACACCAACCGGTTGCTGGACGGTCGCCTGAAGCTGACCTACGGCGCCAAATACCTGCACATCGGTGCCGACTTCCGCAACAACGGTCGCACCATCGCCAGTGCCGCCACGCTCCCCGACTCGGCACGCCCGGGATTCTCGATCGCGACCAAGGGCGGTTTCCTGCCGCAGGTGGGCGCGGTGTGGAGCGCCACGCCGCAGGACGAGTTCTTCGCCAACGTGTCGGAGAACGTGAATGCGCTGCCCTACAGTCCGCAGTCGGGTGTGTACAACACCAGCCCGGCCGGTTTTGCGTTCTTTCGCGACAACACCAAGCCGGAACGTGCCACCACGATCGAAGGTGGCGTGCGGACGCGTCGCGGTCCGGTGGAGGCGTCGCTGACGGTGTTCAACGTGGCCTATCGCAACCGATTGATCGGCGTGTCGGTCTGTCCGCTCACCGCCACCTGCGTGAGTTCGTTCGCCAACGTGGGCGGCGTCACCTCGCGCGGCGCGGAAGGCCTGCTGGCGCTGCGCCTGTCGAGCCGGCTCTCGCTGACCACCAGCGCCGCCTTCACCGATGCCACGATCGATGATGACTACGTGAGCGGTGTGTCGGACACGGTGCGTTCGAAGGGCAAGCGGGTGGTGGACACGCCGCAATTGCTGGGCAACGCCCAGCTGCGTTTCCAGCAGGGTGGCGTGGTGGCGCAGCTCGGCGCGCGACATGTGGCGGAGCGCTACTTCTCGATTCTCAACAGCGATGACGGCAAGGTGCCGGGTTACACCACGCTCGATGCCAACGTGGAGTACACGCTGCGCACCGTGCCGGGGGTGCAGGAGCTGACGTTCCGCGTGAACGCGCTGAACCTCACCGACGCGAACTACATCGGCACGCTCGGCACCAACGGCATGACGCTCACCGGCGACACGCAGACGATGCTCACCGGCGCTCGACGCCTGGTGTTCTTCTCGATCGGCACACGATTCTAGCCGCGACGAGAACGCAAACGGAAACGCCCCCTGCCGATGCGGCAGGGGGCGTTTCATTCCTCCATCGACGACCGTCGGGTCAGGCCGGAACGGTCTCGGTCTCTTCCACGTCAGCCGTTTCAGTACCCATCTCGGCGCCGACTTCCTCACCGACCAGCGCATCGATCGCCGCTGATTCGGGAGTGGACTCCACCAGCACTGCGGCCGGCGCGTCCTCGGTCACCGCTGCGGCCTTGGGCGGCTGCACGAACCGCTCGCCCAACTGGCGAAGGTCGTTCACGTCCGCCGGCTTCAACTCCGGATACCGCTCGGCGAAATACGCCATCGTCTCGGCAAACCACTCCGCCTGATGCTCCGGCGATGCCCCGATGACTTCACACCGCATGATCTGCTGGAACAACTCATCCCGCGCCTGCTCGAACGGGGTCGGCGGCGTCACAACGCGACGCTGTCGATTCTTTTTCGTCAAATTTGACCTCATTGGTTGCAGCTGTAATACAGAAAAACTAGTCAGGACGGCCCTGATTCTCCAGCGAGACGGATAAATCGAACGAACGCTCCACCCGCTCCATGATCAGCGCAGCCAGCGGTGCCGGACGTTCCAACGGCAATAATCGCATCGCGCTCGGCAGCCGGACCATCGGCGCCGCAGGAGGAGCCACCATCGGATCCTCTTCACCAGTGACGCGCAGCGTGCCCGGATCGCTGACGGCCAGTGGCAGCGCATCCTCCTCCTCCGCCACCGCACGCGCCAGGTCGAGCAGGTGCCGCGCCCCCTGACTGCCGGTGTACGGTGCCGAAAAGCGCGCCACCAGCCGGTCGGTCATGTTGTCCGGCTCCGCCACCGAGGCGCGCAGCACGGGGCCCAGCAGGTCTACTACACCGAGCGGGCGGCTGGAGATCTCCAGCAGTGCCGGACCGGTCTGTCCGCGCACCGCCTCGATCTCCGGCCCTTCAGCCATGTCCAGCGGCGTCGGCGAGCAGAGCACCATCGCCCGGATGCGCTCGGGGCGGATCGCAGCCAGCCGCCGCACCACCACGCAGCCCAGATCCTGCCCGACTGCGACCACCCGACTGATCCGCAGCAATGCCAGCGCCCGGTCCAGGTAGCGAGCCTGCGCCGAAACGGTGTACGGACCGCCCACCGGGCGGTCGGACTCACCGAAGCCGAGCAGGTCGGGCACGATCACCTGGCAGCCGTTGGCCAGCAGGATCGGGGCGACACGTTGCCAGATGGGGGCGCTGGTGGTGAAGCCGTGTACCAGCAGCACGGCGGGACCGCCGTGGCCGTAGCGCATGGCGTGCAGCGCCCCGGGACCCACCGGCAGGCGCACGTAGTCGCCGTCGGGTGGCACGTACGGCAGCACCGACCGGGTCAGCGGCAGCCGACGCTGCGACGGCATGACGGGCGAGAAGGCGGGCGAGGCGATCACGGGCGGACGCGGCACGGGGGGAATGTACCACGCCGCCGAAGCGCCGATCGATCGCGCGCGGGGCAGCGCCGCGCTGCAGTGGCTGGGGCTGCGCACCTGCTCCACTAGCGCCGGCCACCGCAGCACACCTACCCTTGTGGTCCGCTGCCGAGTTGGCTGACGCGCCGCGGATCGAGGCCGCGCGGCGACTGTCCGCTGCCGCCGCACCTGCACGAATTCACACACGGGACGCCGCCCAGTGCCTCCCGACACCGCTGAGGGCGACCCATCGTGAGCGCGAAGGTCAGTGCGAAGAAGTCCAACAACTCCGGTTTCGTCATCGCCCTGGTGGGTATCGCGGTGGCCGGCGGCGGGTTCATCTGGTGGAAGACCCAGCAGCCGCCTCCCGTCGCCGCGATCGTGCTGCCGACGGTGACCGACTCCCTGCTGGCCAGCAAGGCGCAGGGCTACACCATCGGCTCGCCCGACGCGAAGGTCGAGATCGTGGAGTTCGCCGACTTCGAGTGCCCGGCCTGCGGCAACTTCGCGATGGTCACCGAGCCGGACGTGCGCAAGAACCTCGTCGCCACCGGACAGGTGCGCTACACGTTCTACGACTTCCCGCTGCTGAACGCGCACGTGAACACCATCCCGGCCTCGATGTCGGCGGCGTGCGCCAACGACCAGGGCAAGTTCTGGGAGATGCACGACGCGATCTTCCTCGGCCAGATCGAGTGGAACGGCATCGCCACCAACAACCCGCGCAAGGTGCTGGCCGGGTATGCCGAGAAGCTCGGCATCGACATGGGCAAGTGGAACGCCTGCATGGACGCCAACACCCATGCCGAGCGGATCCGCGCCAACTACGCGCTGGGCATGACGAAGCAGGTCGGCAGCACGCCGACGTTCATCATCAACGGCATCTCATATCCGGGCGCGCTGCCGTACGATGACATCAAGAAGGCCGTGGACGTGGCGCTCGCCGCCACGCTGCCGATTCCGGCAACGACGCCGAAGTAACGGCGCGGCGCAGGCTGTGGATCACGACGGGGCGGGCCAGCGATGGCTCGCCCCGTCGTCCGTTTCCGCGCATCCGAATGAGGGGCGCGAGTGATGTATTCCCGTTGTGGATTAAGGCCTTCACACACCACGGGAACCTGCATCCCCGCGCCGGAGCATCCGATACTCGAAGGCACGACGCATGACGTCGGGCGTGCGCACGGGGGTCGTGCGCACCATGCGCAGCGCCGGCACGTCGCGGAGCGCGCAGGCCTTCAGTCTTCCCGCAACGACGAGCGCATGATGACCGGTTCGGCGAGCACGCCGGCACCGATGCAGGAGCCACGCAACACTTCCGACGGCGAGCAGTCGCGGCTCGATCCGCGCCTCACGTCGCCTGCCCGACTTGCCGCACTCCGCGCCACCGGATTGCTCGACGGCACCAGTAACGCGGTGCTCGATCGACTCTCGCGATTGGTGACGAGGCTCCTTGGCGTGCCCATCGCGACGGTGTCGCTGGTGGATGACCAGGGGCAGCATTTCCCCGGTGTCGCGGGCATTGCCGGCTGGGCCGGCGAACAGCGTGGCACGCCGCTGTCGTACTCGTTCTGCCAGCACGTGGTCACGGCCGACGCAACGCTGCTGGTCAACGACGCGACCGCGCATCCCTTGGTGCAGCAGAATCCCGCCGTCAGTGAACTCGGGGTGGTGGCCTACGCCGGTGTGCCGTTGCGCACCGCCGAAGGGCTGACGCTCGGCGCGCTCTGCGCCATCGACTCGTCGCCGGTGCAGTGGACGCCGGAGCAGGTGGCGATCCTCGAGGATCTCGCCGCCGCGGCGATGGCGGAGATCGAGTTGCGCTCCACCATCCGCTCGCTGGTGGCGATGCAGGTCAAGCTGCAGTCACAGGTGTCGCGCGACGAGCTCACCGGCCTGCTCAACCGGCGTGGCTTCATGGAGCAGGCCAAGCGACACCTCGCGCTCGCCGAGCGCACCGACGCACCGTTCCTCGTGGCCGCGCTCGACCTCGACGGGTTCAAGGCGATCAACGACACCTGCGGGCACGAAGCGGGAGATGCCGCGCTGCAGGAGATGGCGGCGTTGCTCACCAACGTCTGTCGCGCGTCGGACATCGTGGCGCGCTTCGGCGGTGACGAGTTCGTGCTGCTGCTGGCCAACAGCGGCGTGGATCACATGCATCGCGTGCGCGAACGGCTGCATGAGGCGATCGAGCGTCGCAACCAGGTGATGCCGGTCGAGCGGCAGATGACGTCGAGCATCGGCATCGCGGTCTGGACGCCGAAGAACCCGAAGTCACTGGCGTTGCTGCAGCGTCAGGCCGACGAGGCGATGTATGCCGACAAGCGGGCCGGTCGCGCCCGTCGCACGGCGCGTTCCACCGCGAACGCCGAAGGCTGATCATACCGCCCGCCGTCGTGCCACATGGGCGACGACGGGCATCAATTCAGCGACGGCGCGCCGTCCCGTCGCTGGACGCCGCGATGCGCACGATCGGCAGCACGTCGTCGCCCACCATCTGCGTGCCGAGCGGCGTGTTGCGCTCGGGCACCACGTCGTCACCCAGCACCACCAGCGTGCGGGTGGCGACGGTGCTGGCCAGCGGCTCGGGAATGCCGAGCATGCGGATGTAGGTCTCGATCGCGCGATCGAACGGCAACTCGCCGGCCAGCGTGTCCACGTAGAGCAGTGCGTTGCGCACGTGCGTCTCGAGCACGGCTTCCTCGGCACGCGCCTGTGCCAGGCGCAGGCGACGCTCGGCGGCGTCACTGAGCTTTCTGGGGAACAGGGTGTCGGGGAACAGGCGGCCGAGGAGGCTCATGCCCCGAACGTTAAGCGGCGCAACGGCTTGAAACCAGCCGAACGGCGGCGCGGGAGCCGCGATCGCGCAGGTCCCGACACCACCGCCACGTCACGATTCCTGCGCCTCGTACTGCTCCTTCAGCCCCGCCACCACACTCGGGTCCGCAAGCGTGGTGGTGTCGCCCAGCGCGCGGCCTTCGGCGATGTCGCGCAGCAGGCGGCGCATGATCTTGCCGGAGCGCGTCTTCGGCAGGTCGGCACTGAACAGGATGTCGTCGGGCTTGGCGATGGCGCCGATCTTCTCGCCGACGAAGTCGCGCAACTCGTCACGTAGTGCCGACGATGGCGTGAACCCCTCGCGCAACGTGACGAAGGCCGCGATGGCCTGCCCCTTCAATTCATGATCCTTGCCCACCACCGCCGCCTCGGCCACCGACGGATGGCCCACCAGCGCACTCTCCACCTCCATCGTGCCGATGCGATGGCCGGCCACGTTCAGCACGTCGTCCACGCGACCGAGGATCCACCAGTAGCCATCCTCGTCGAGCTTCGCACCGTCACCGGCGAAGTAGAGATCGGGCCGCCCGGGCCACTTGCTGAAGTAGGTGTCCACGTAGCGCTGCCGGTCGCCCCAGATCGTGCGCAGCATGCTGGGCCACGGTCGCGTGATGGTCAGCAACCCACCACCGACGGCGATCGGCTGCGCATCCTTGTCCACCAGGGCGACGCTGAATCCCGGCAGTGCATGCGTGGCGCTGCCGGGCTTCGTCTCCGTCACGCCGGGCAACGGTGAGATCACGATCGCACCGGTTTCGGTCTGCCACCACGTGTCCACGATCGGGCAGCGTTCCTTGCCGATCACGCGGTGATACCACATCCACGCCTCCGGATTGATCGGCTCACCCACGGTGCCGAGCAGGCGAAGGCGTGAGAGGTCGTGCTGGTTGGGGAACTGCTCGCCCCACTTCATGAACGCACGGATCGCCGTCGGCGCGGTGTAGAAGATCGTCACGCCATGGCGCGCGCACATGTCCCACATGCGATGGCGATCGGGCCAGTCGGGCGCGCCTTCGTACAGCAGGCAGGTGGCGCCGTTGGCCAGCGGGCCGTACACCACGTACGAGTGCCCCGTCACCCAGCCCACATCGGCCGTGCACCAGAAGACGTCGTCATCCTTGAGGTCGAACACCAGCTTCGACGTGGTGGTGACACCGGTGAGGTACCCGCCGGTGCTGTGCACGATGCCCTTCGGCTTGCCGGTGGTGCCTGACGTGTAGAGGATGAACAGCGGATCCTCGGCGTCCATCACCGCCGGCTCGCACTGCAGCGGCGCCTTCTGCATCAGGCGGTGCCACCACGCGTCGCGTCCTTCCTGCATCTGCGCGAAGGTCTCGTCGCTCATGGCGCCGGCGCGACGCTGCACCACCACGCAGTGCTCGATGCTCGGCGTCTCCTGCATCGCGACGTCGGCGTTGCGCTTGAGCGGTACCACCTGCCCGCGCCGGAAACCACCGTCGGCGGTCACCAGCACGCGGCACTGCGAATCGTTGATGCGGTCGCGCAGCGACTCGGGGCTGAAGCCGCCGAACACCACACTGTGGATGGCGCCGATGCGCGCGCAGGCCAGCATCGCGATCGCGGCCTCCGGAATCATCGGCAGGTAGATCGCCACGCGGTCGCCTTTCTGCACGCCGAGGCCGCGCAGCACGTTGGCGAACTTGTTCACCTCGGTGTAGAGCTGCCAGTAGGTCAGCGTGCGCTGGTCGCCGGGCTCACCCTCGAAGATGATCGCGGCCTTGTTGCGATGCGGACCTCGCACGTGCCGGTCGAGGCAGTTGGCCGAGACGTTGAGCTGTCCGTCGGCGAACCAGGTGGCGAACGGTGCCTCCCATTCGAGGCCCTTGGTGAACGGCCGGATCCATTCCAGCTGCTGCGCCTGTCGCACCCAGAAGGCTTCGGGATCGGCGGCGGCGTCCTGCGCGAAGGCACCGTCGCTCACGTGGGCCGCGGCCTGAAAGCCAGCCGGGGCAGGGAAGCGTCGATTTTCGGTCAGCAGCGCGTCGATCTCGGACATGTGGCAGTCGGGAATGGAGGACAGGTTTTCGAGCGGTGAGTCTGGCACCCCGCGCCCCGAGGGGCAACCGCATCGCGGACCCGGGCGGTTAGCTTGGCGCGATGACTTCGCCCAGCCCGACTCAGCCGCATGGACCGTCGCCGGTATGTCAGACGGTGGCGCTGGTGCGGCGCTTCGGCCGGCGACGCGCGGTGGATGGCGTGAACCTGGGCATCGGTGCCGGCGAGTGTCTGGCGCTGTTCGGTCCGAACGGCGCCGGCAAGACCACGCTGCTCCGATTGCTGGCCGGATTGCTCCGACCCACCAGCGGTGAGGTGCGGCTGCTGGGCCGCGTCCTGAAGAGCGACGCCACCGAAGAACGGGGCCGGGTGGGCCTGATCAGCCACCAGAGCATGCTGTACGACGTGCTGACGGTGGCCGAGAACGTGGCGTTCGCCGCCAGGCTGCACGGCATCGTGGACGTGCACGGTGCGACCAGCGCCGCGATCACGCGCCTCGGCCTGGAGGGTCGTGAGCTGACGCCGGTGCGCGCGCTCAGTCGCGGCTGGCAGCAACGGGTATCGATCGCCCGCGCGATCGTGCACGGTCCGGCGCTGGTGTTGCTCGACGAGCCGTACACGGGCCTCGACGTCGCCGGAGCGCGGGCGCTGACGTCGCTGTTGCTCTCGCTGCGACAGGATGGGGCGGCGCTGGCGCTGGTCACCCACTCGGTGGAGGAAGGCCTGGCACTGGCCACCCACGCCGCGATCATGCTCGAGGGCACGATCCGCAGCCTGCAACCCACCGCAGGCATCGATGCCGCGACATATGCCGACGAGTATCGCCGCCTCACGGTGGAGTCGGCGGCGTGAGCGCGGTCCGGCCACCCGGCCTGCTGGCGGTGGCATGGCTGATCGCCCGAAAGGATCTGGCGATCGAATACCGCACCCGCAGCGCGTTCTTCTCGTCGCTGGTGTTCTCGCTGCTCGGCGTCAGCATTTTCTACATGGTGTGGGACCCGACCGCGGTGCGGCCGATCGACATGGCGCCGGGGGTGCTCTGGACGATCTTCGCGTTCGCCGGAATGCTCGGGCTGCACCGCGCGTTCGGCCTCGAGTTGCAGACGCGCGCGATGGATGGCCTGCTGCTGGCACCGGTCGCCCGCGAGGCGATCTTCCTCGGCAAGGCACTGGCCAACCTGGTGTACGTGTCGTCGGTGCTGGCGATCACCATTCCCGCAGTGGTGCTGTTCTACAATCTCGAGTTCGGGAGCGGGCTGCTGATCCTGGGCGGCATCGGCGTCCTGGCGGCGATCGGGCTGGTGACGGTCGGCACGCTGTTCAGCTCCATGACGGTACACACCCGTTTCGCCGAGCTGCTGCTGCCGATGCTGGCGCTGCCGTTCTTCATCCCGGTGGTGGTGCCGGCCGCGCAGGCCTCGGCCAAGCTGCTGGTGGGTGCCGACCTGGCCAGCGTGATGCCATGGATCCAGCTGCTGGTGGCCTTCGACCTGATGTTCGGCGTCGCCTGCGTGCTGGCGTTCCCGTTCACGATCGAGGACTGACCGCGCCCCGGCAGTGGGGTTTCAGGCCCGGAATGCAGTAACTTTTTCCCCTTGCGGACGGTTGAATCGGGACGCCCATTCCGCGGGATACCCTTCGATTGCCATTCATGCCTGATACCATTGCGCGCCCGATGCCATCGGCCGGCGCCGGTCGCCCGTCGCGGGCGCCGGTGGCGGTCTTCGACTGGCTCATGGCGCTCGCCGTCGTCGCCGTCGCTGCGGTCATCGTCCGCGCGATCTGGTTCACCCCGCCCGAGGCCCTGCAGGGCGACGCGCAGAAGATCTTCTACGTGCACGTGCCCTCGGCCATCGTGGGGCTGTACCTGGCCTGTCCACTGGTCGCGATTGGCGGTGCGCTCTACCTCTGGCTGCGCGACGACCGGCTGGACCGGCTGGCGGAAAGCTCGGCCGAGATCGCGCTCTGCTTCCTCACCATCGTTCTGGTCACCGGTCCGATCTGGGGCAAGCCGATCTGGGGCGCGTGGTGGAGCTGGGATGCGCGGCTGACCAGCACCCTCTTCCTCTGGTTCATCCTCGTCGGCTACACGGTGCTGCGCGATGCCATCGAGGATCGGCAGCAGCGCGCGCGCTACGCGGCCGTGCTGGGCATCCTGGCGGCACTGCTGGTGCCGTTCATCCACCTCAGTGTGGAGATGTTCCGCACCATGCACCCGCAGTCGATCGTGATCACGCCCGACGTGGTCGCGCCCGGCAAGTCGAAGCTGTCGCCCGAGATGAGCCAGACGCTGAAGCTGGCGATGCTGGCGTTCATCGCGCTGTTCGTGGCACTGCTGCGGAGTCGCCTCAAGTACGCGGCGCTGCGCGACCGGGTCGAAGCGCGCGAAATGGGAGAGGGATGATGCCGGACAACACGGGATTCATGATCGCCGGGTACGTGGCGACGGTGGTGGTGCTGGTGGGCTACGTGGTGTCGCTGGTGGTGCGTGCGCGCGCGATGGCGCGGCGTGGCGATGCGATCGACACCGTCACGCGCACCTGATGCGGTGCGCGCCACCACGACGAGCGTGCTGATGTCGGACGGTGACGAGGCCGCATCGCAGCCGCTGGCCGGCGCCACGATCGTGGTGACGCGGGCGGCGTCGCGTGCCGACACGCTGGTGGAGCCGCTGGAAGCGCTGGGGGCGGAGGTGCTGAGCTATGCCGCGACGCAGATCGTGCCACGCGACGTGGCGGGCCTGCAGCGCGCCGCCAGCACGCTGGCGCGATACGACTGGGTGGTGTTCACCAGTGCCACCGCCGTCGCGATGACGTTCGACGCCAGCGAGGGCTGCGGCATCACCGCTGAGCAGTGGCGGCACGTGAAGGTGGCGACTGTCGGTTCCTCCACGGCCAACGCGGTGCGCGCGCGCGGCGTGGAGCCGACACTGGTGCCGGAGCGGTTCGTCGCCGAGGGACTGCTGGAGGCGTTCGAGGCACGAGGTGGCGTGGATGGCATGCGGATGCTCTATCCCTCCGCCGCCGGTGCCCGCCGCGAGCTGCGCGATGGTTTGCACGCGATGGGGGCGACGGTGGACCAGGTGGAGGCCTACGACACGGTGGCCACCGACGCCGACGTGGCCGACGTGCGCGCGGCCCTGCGAGAAGGGCGAGTGGATGCCGTGACGCTCACCGCCCGCAGCGCCGTCGAGGCGTGGGTGGTGGCGATGGGCGAGGCGCACCAGCTGGCCGACGTGGTGTCGATCGGCCCGGTGACGACACAGGCGGCGCACGCCGCCGGCATGCGGGTGGCGGCGGAAGCGATGCCGTCCACCATCGAAGGACTGGTGGCCGCCGTGGTGCGCGCCATCCGTGCACAGCGCGACCGACATCATCACCAGACCAACATTTCATGACAGCAGCAACGCGACCGCTGAAGATCGGCACCCGATCGTCGGCCCTGGCCCTCGCGCAGGCGCACACGGTGCAGGCGGAACTGCTCGCGATCGGTGTGTCGAGCGAGTTGGTGACCTACACCACCGTCGGCGATCGCCGGCTCGACGTGGCGCTCACCGCCATCGGCAGCAAGGGCCTCTTCACCGAGGAGCTGGAGCGCGACCTGCGCACCGGTGTCACCGATCTCTGTGTGCATTCGCTGAAGGACCTGCCCACCGACGAGCCGGATGGACTGACGGTGCTGGCGCAGTTGCCGCGCGAGGACTCACGCGATGCACTGGTGGTGCGCGACGACGTCCCCGGCTCGCTGCTGCACGAGCTGCCGCAGGGTGCGATCATCGGCACCTCCAGCCTGCGCCGGCGCGCGCAACTCAAGGCGCTGCGCCCCGATTGCACGGTGGTGGACCTGCGCGGCAACGTCGGCACGCGCCTCTCGAAGCTCGACAATGGCCTCTGTCACGCGGCGATCCTGGCGGCGGCGGGCCTCAACCGGCTCGGCCTCACCTCGCGCATCCGCAGCTTCCTCAGCGCGCCGGAATGGCTCTCGGCCGCCGGCCAGGGTGCGATCGCGATCCAGGTGCGAGTTGATGACGCCGAGGTGAGCGCGATCGTGCAGCGCCTCAACCACCAGCCGACGATGGACGCGACGAACTGTGAACGCGCCTTCCTCGCGGCACTGGATGGTGGCTGTCAGGTGCCGATCGGTGCGCTGATGACCGAGAGCGACGGCGGTCGCCGCACGCTGCACGGCCTGGTGGCAGGGTTGGACGGCACGCCGATGCTGCGCGCCAGCACGGTGGTCGGCGACGACATCATCGCCAGCGCCGAAACGCTCGCCGGTGAGCTGCGCGCCGCGGGTGCGGCCACGATCCTCGCCGAAGCGCGTGCCGTCGGTGCGGCGGCGCGCGAGGCGAGCTGAGTTCGGGTGTGTCGGCGGGTCGGTAGCGCGTGCACGTCGCGCAGGAGAGCGGTCGAAGCGGTTTGGGCTCGATGACGGACACACGGAATTCCTGAGGCGTTATGGCGACGAGTTTTTCATCCACGTTCGATGGCACCGCGGCGCAGGGAACGGGCGGGGCGCAGTTTCCGCAGGTGCGGTTGCGTCGCCTGCGGAAGTCGCCGGCAATGCGCGCGCTGGTCCGTGAGACGCACCTGCACGCGTCGCAATTCATCCTGCCGCTGTTCGTGCGACCGGGAGTCCGCATCCGCACGCCCATCTCGTCGATGCCGGGTTGCGCGCAGACCTCGGTGGACGAATGTGTGCGCGATGCGCAGGCTGCCGCGGCCGCCGGTGTCGGCGGCGTGATCCTGTTCGGGATTCCCGACGCGAAGGATGCCGAGGGAAGTGGCGCGTGGGATGCGCACGGTCCGGTGGCGGAGGCCGTGCGGGCGATCAAGGCCGCAGTGCCCGGGCTGCTGGTGATCACCGACGTCTGCATGTGTGAATACACCGATCACGGGCACTGCGGGCTGCTGCACGAACAGGACGTGGACAACGACGCCACGCTGGAGCTGCTCGCGCGCGAGGCGGTGATGCACGCCGAGGCGGGCGCCGACATCATCGCGCCGAGCGACATGATGGATGGGCGCGTTGGCGCGATCCGTTCGGCGCTGGACGCGGCCGGATTCGCGCAGGTGCCGATCATGTCGTATGCCGCCAAGTACTCGAGTGCGTTCTATGGCCCGTTTCGCGAGGCGGCGGAAAGCACGCCGGCGTTCGGCGATCGTCGCAGCTACCAGATGGATCCGGCCAACAGTGACGAGGCGCTGCGCGAAGTGGCGCAAGATGTGGCCGAGGGCGCGGACATCATCATGGTGAAGCCGGCTGGCGCATACCTGGACATCATCCGGCGCGTGAAGGACGGCACCGGCATGCCGGTGGCCGCGTACCAGGTGAGCGGTGAGTACGCGATGCTGCATGCGGCGGCGGAGCGGGGCTGGCTCGACCTCGAGCGCGCGATGCTCGAGAGCCTGGTGGCGATCCGGCGTGCCGGTGCCGACATCATCCTCACCTATTTCGCCGTCACGGCGGCGCGGGCGTTGTCCTCCGTCCGCTGATCCACCCGAACCGGCGTCGCTCCTGCTATTCTGCCGGGGCGGAGCAGCCGCCGATGGCCCACTCGATCTTTCCGGCACATGTTCAATCCCTGGCACGACCTTCCACCCGGCGACAAGCCGCCCGAGCACGTCACTGCCGTGATCGAGATCCCGGCCAAGAGCCGGAACAAGTACGAACTCGACAAGCAGAGTGGCCTGCTGAAGCTGGACCGGGTGCTCTATTCCGCCGTGCATTATCCCGGCGATTACGGCTTCATTCCGCGCACGCTGCACGAGGACAACGATCCGCTCGACATCATCATCCGGATCAACGAGCCGACCTTCCCGGGCTGCCAGATCGACGCGCGACCGGTGGGCGTGCTGAAGATGCTGGACAAGGGTGAGCCGGACGACAAGGTGCTCGCCGTGCCGATGCACGACCCGATCCACGACGAAGTGCACGACCTGGGCGACCTGCCGAGCCATTTCCTGCGCGAGGTCGAGCACTTCTTCAAGATCTACAAGGATCTCGAGGGGAAGCGGGTCGAGATCATCGGCTGGTTCGATGCCGAGGAGTCGCGGCGGATCATCAGCGAGAGCATCGACCGGTACAACGCGAAGTATGGGGCGGGGTCGGCCAGCGCCTGAACCGCCGATCGCAGGGTCTGAACACGGGGGCCGCGATCCTGGATCGATCAGGAGTGCTGCCCCCGTCTTCGTTGCCTCGCCGCGGTCGGGTCCGGCAGGAATGCAACTTGCCCCAGTGATCGGTACTCGCGCCGAGTATTCCCGGATCACTGGAGCCAGATCATGCGCCTGCCACGCCCATTCGTTCTTTTCGCCCTCCTGCTCGCCACCGCCTGCGGCACCGATGAAAGCGTCGGCGTGGGTGGCGTGGCCCCTCCGATCGACGGCCGCCTGGTGGCCTCGCTCGAGACGCCGGTCATTGCCGCCGGCGACCAGGACGTGGACTTCATCATGACCGTCCGCAGCTCGCTGCCCGAGGAGGCGTCGGGTGGCGTCTGTGCCCAGGTGGTGGAAGCGCGTCCCGCCAACTCGCTGTCGTGGAGTGACGTGACGTCAACCACGTCGGCCTGCATCGCGCTGGTGGTGGTGGTCGCACCGTCGTCCACCGCGCAGTTCACCGGTGTCGCCAGCCTGGCGCGTCTCCGTCAGGTGGGCGGCGGTGTGAGTGGCGCGCCGCTGCGGGTGCGGGTGCGGCATACGCTGGCCGGTGCACGCGGGGTGTACGCAGTGCAGTCGGCGGAGCTGGGGTGGTCGGTGCCGTGAGGTCGCGTCTGGCTTCGTGGCAACCAGCGAATATATTCCCACGCCGGCGAGCCGACCGCTCGGCTGGCCGCGAGTAGTCGCCTGATGCTGCGCCGCACCTCGTTGCCCGGAAGGTTCAATGCACCTGCGCCTTTTCGTCCTGTGTTCGGCGCTGCTCGCCTCAGCCGGGTGTGGCGGGGAACCGACTGGTGTGACACTCACGCCGCCGGTCGCACTGGTCGGGCCGGCGGACATCGAGCCCCGTATCGAGGCGCGAATCGTCCCGGCGATCGCGACGGTCGCGGATGGACAGGTGTTCCTCGATCTCTCGATCACGAACGGCCTGACGGAGAGCGTGTCCAGCGGTGCCTGCGCCGATCGGGTGGACGCGCGTCCGCTCGGTATTCTGCGATGGAATGACGTGACGCCGGCCACCGTTGGCTGTACGCGCCAGCTGGTCTCGTTTCTTCCTGGAGTACCGTCGACGATCAGCGTGGCTGCCGATCAGGCGAAACTGCGCGCCGTGGCGGCTGGTACGAGTCAGACGGTCATGTTGCGCGTGCGCCACGTCGTTTCGCGCAACGGTGCCGCCATCGGTGTGCAGAGCGCCGAATGGCCGCTCTCGGTGCCGTAGCGCCTACTCCGCGTCCAGCATCAGGTAGCGATACGCGACCGCGGCCACGATCGCACCCACGATCGGCGCGGCCAGGTACAACGCCAGTCCTTCATACGCCCCCGTCGCCAGCATCGGCCCGATCGTGCGCGCCGGATTCATGCTGCCACCGGTCAGCGGCGCGATGGCGATGAACCCCGCCGTCGCCGCCATGCCCACCGCCAGGCCACCGACCTTCGGACCGCGCGTGTCGGTGACGGTGCCCATGAACGCCAGCATCACGAACGCGGTGGCGATGGCCTCGAGTGCGAACGCCTGCGTCGTGGTCACGTCCAGCGAGACCAGCTGCCGCGTGCCGCGCGACGCTTCCCACAACGCCGAGGGAAAGATGCCCTTCAGCGTGAAGGCGGCCACGATGGCGCCGGCGAACTGTCCGGCGATGAAGGTGCCGGCCTGCTGCGGCGTGATGCGCCCGGTGACCAGCAACCCGAGTGACACCGCCGGGTTGAAGTTGGCACCGAAGCGGAGGAACGCGCTGGTCATCAGGAACAGTACCAGGCCGTGCGCCAGCGCCACGTCCACCAGTCCTGCGCCCGCATCGGCATTGCGCGTCTGCATCAGCGCCGCCCCACTGATGAACGTGAGGGCGAAGGTGCCGAGGAACTCGGCGCTGAACTCACGGGCGATCTTCATGGCGGCTCGGATGGCAGGTGGGAGGGCAGCCGTGAAGATAGGGCGTCAGTCGGGTGCGCGGAACACGAGCGAGGCGTTGATGCCGCCGAACCCGAACGAGTTGGACATGATCACCGATGACGCATGCGCCACGCCGCCCGCTGGCACGTGACGCACCTGGCAGGTGGCATCGACCTGCTGCAGGTTCACCGTCGGCGGCAGCCAGCCATCCTGCATCGACAGCATGCAGATCACCGCCTCGATCGCACCGCTGGCACCCAGCGCATGCCCGTGGTTGCCCTTGGTGCCGCTGACCCACACGTCGTCCAGCGCGCCACCGAAGACGGTGCGCATCGCGTCAACCTCGGTGGGATCGTTGAGCGGCGTGGCGCTGGCATGCGCGTTCACGTAGTCCACGTCGGCGGCGCTGATGTCGGCGCGCGTCAGCGCCTGGCGCATCGCCCGTGCCGCCTGTGCACCACCGGGCAGCGGCGCCGTCATGTGGTGGGCATCGTTCGTCGTGCCGAAGCCGATCACCTCACCGTAGATCTTCGCGCCGCGCGCGATGGCGCGCTCGCGTTCCTCGAGGATCAGCGCCGCACCACCTTCGCCCATCACGAAGCCATCGCGACCGGCGTCGAACGGACGGCTGGCGCCCTGCGGATCGTCGTTGCGCGTGGACATGGCCCGGATCAGCGCGAAGGCCCCGAAACAGAGCGGTGCCAGCGGTGCCTCGGCGCCGCCACCGATCATGATGTCGGCGTAGCCATCGCGCACCAGCCGGTACGCCTCGCCGATCGCGATCGCGCCCGACGCGCAGCTCATCGCGTTGGTGGAATTGGGTCCCTGCACGCCGGTCTCGATCGCGATGTTGCAGCTCGACGCGCCACCGAACACCGCCAGCGCCAGCGTCGCATCCACCGCCCGCAACCCGCCGACCAGGTATCGCCCCAGCTGTTCCTCGGCGTAGCCCACGCCGGCCAGGGCGGTGCCCATCATCACACCCACGTTCTCGCGGTTCTCCTTCGCCAGGTCGATGCCGGCGTCGGCCAGCGCCATGTTGGCGGCGATCACGCTCAGCTGGCCGAAACGATCGAGTCGCTTGACGCGCTTGGCGTCGAGGTGGTCCTCGGCGGTGAAGTCACCGATCTGCGCGGCGATGTGGGTGCGGAACGGGCTCGGGTCGAAGCGCGTGATGAGCCCCACCGCCGACGTGCCCGCGCGCAGCGAACTGCGCACGGCATCGAGGCCGATGCCGATCGGGGTGATGGCGCCAAGGCCAGTGACGACGACACGTCGGGTTGCGGACATCTGCGATGCTTGAGAGTGGATGCGGCGGTTCAGCCGCGTTGTTCGGCGACGCGCGCGAGGCCCGCCAGCGTGCGCGAGGCAATGCCATGGATGAACACCGGGCCGATCACCGCCATCGCCGCCACGCGGCCGATCAGCGGCCACCACGGCCCGTCCCACGCGTGCACGATGCGCACGTGGGTCAGGTTCGGGTCGTCACGGCGCACGAACTGCCACTCCACTTCCATGCCGGTGGTGATCCCCTGCACGTGACGGAAGCGGATGTTGGGCAGCGACTCGTCCACCGACATCTCGGAGAGCCACCAGGTGGGCCAGTTGAGCGGCCCGCCGAACGGGCGGTCGGCGCTCATTTCCACCAGGCCACCACCGTCGCGGGCGCGATTCCTGAACTTGACGACGTTGTAATGCGGCAGGTGCTGCGGCCATTCCAGCACGTTGCGCGCGAGGTCGAAGATCACGTCGCGCTTCGCGCGCACCGTCTGTTCGTCGACGGTGATCATGTGGCGCTGCAACGGCATCGGCCCGAGGCGATACGGTCCGCGGAGTTTTTCGCTGGTCGGTGAGGTCATGTCGATCGGTCGTGAAGGCGGTGCCTGGATCGTACGGTCATGCAGCGTGCCCTGGATTCCAGTCGGCGGTGACGCGCCAGCCGGCAAAGGTGCGCACGTCGGCCTCGGCTCCGGTGGCCGAGCGCACCACGCTCCGCAATTCCTCCGGCTCGAACCCGCGTCGCACGCTCACCACACCGTCGTGGCGACTCACTGGATGGAAACCGAGCGGAAAGCTGGCCAGCCAGAGTCCCGCGGCGGCCAGCCAACTGCGGCGCAGGTCGCTCACCAGCACCGCCTGACGCGCCACGCGATTCAGTTCGCGGAACACCGCCGGCAACTGCTCCGGTGAAAAGTGGTGCACCACCTGCGCCGCGATCACCAGGTCGGCCGAGGCCGTGGCAAGGGGCAGCGCAAAGATGGAGCCACAGATGAAATAGCTGCCGCGCAGCCGCACCGCTGGTGCGAGCGAGATGGCGGTGTCCACCGCCACCGGTCGCGGTCGCCGTCCGGTCTCGCGCAGCGTGGCACAGACGGCGTCGAGGATGTCACCGCTGCCGGCGCCGACGTCCACGATCAGCGGCGACTCGGGCAAGCGTGGCGCGAGCGCCTTCACGCGGGCGAGCACCGCGCGGGTGCCGCCGAACAGCGCGTTGGCACGTGCGATGTCCACGTGCGACCGCGCCACCAGCGCCGCCGGCACATCGGGGGCGTCGAGCAGCTCGTGCCCCATGCGTCGTGCCGGCGTGAAGAGACCCACGAGGCCCGCGATCAGCGCGTCAGCGACGCGTAGCCGCCACGGTAGTACAGCAGCGGCTGCAGGTCGCGCGCCGTGCCGTGCTCCACGCTGCCCACCAGGATGGAGTGATCGCCGTGTGCCACGCGGGCCGTCACCGCGCACTCCACCGCCGCCAGCGTGTCGTCGAGCAGCGCCACGCCCGATGCACCGCGCGTGAAGCCGACGCCCTCGAACCGATCACCGTCGCGGCTCGAGAAGCGGCGCGACAGGGCCTCCTGCTGCGAGCCAAGGATGTTGATCGCGAAGTGTTCCGCACGCTCGAAGGCCGGCCAGGCCGAGGCGTTGTGGTCGATGCACACCAGCACCAGCGGCGGATCCAGCGACAGCGACGAGAACGCGCTCACCGTCATCCCGTGGTCGCGCCCCTCGGCATCGGTGGTGGTGACGATCGTCACGCCGGAGGCGAAGCGCCCGAGCACGGCGCGAAAGAGATCCTTGTCGATGGGCATGCGTTCAGGCGGCACTGGCGGTGGACCGCCAGGTGCGCGGGTCTAGGAAGTGAAGGAGGAACGACGGACGGAGCACCGCCGCCGGTGGCACGAAGTCGCCGGTGACGCCGATCAGCAGGTCGGCCAGGTCGCGGCGACGGCCCAGCACACGGGCGGCGTGATTCATCAGCATCGGCGACGACACCGCGGCGCTGATCACGCGCTCCACCAGCCACTTCTGGCGAAACTCGGAGATGCGCGCACGATCGTAGGCCTGCAGTGCCGCGCGTGACGCCGCTGGCGACGTGGCGCGGATCGCGTCGGCCGCGAACCCGCCCAGCAGCTCGCCGCCGCGCAGGGCCGCGTAGATGCCTTCGCCGGTGAACGGGTCGAAGAAGTCGGCGGCATCACCCACCAGCGCTGTACCGGGGGCCCAGCCGCGACGCGCATGCGATGCGAAGGGACCGGTGGCGCGCACGGCGCTGACGCGGGTGGCGGTGGCGAAGCGCGGTGCGAGTTGCGCGTGCCGAGCCAGCCAGTTCGTCATGAAGCCCGCTGCGTCACCCGCGGCATCGCGCGCCAGCGACTTCGGCACCACGATCGCCACGTTCGTCTCGCCGTGACCCACGTCGGCCAGACCCACGTAGCCGTCGCGCTCCACGTGCATCTCGCCATGTGCACCCATGCCGCGCACGTCGCGGTAATGGGCGACGAAAGCGACGCGTCGCGGCCACGGCAAACGCGCCGAGAGCTTGAGTGACCGCGCGACGCTGCTGCGCAGGCCATCGGCACCGATCACCAGTGGTGCGCGCAGTTCCTGCAGCCCTGCATTGGTGCGTACTCGCACGCCGGCCACCGCGTCGCCATCGCGCAGCAGCGACTCCAGCGCCACACCATCGCGCACTTCGGCGCCCACGGCGCGCGCTGCATCCTGCAGGATGGGGTCGAGGTGGCGACGACGCAGCGCGAGCCCGCGATCGCGGAAGCCGCTGAAGCCATGCTGCGCCGCGAACTCACCGTGGATCACTCCGCCGTCGGGACTGCGCACACGCATGCCTGCGAGCTGTGCAGCACCGGCGCGTTCCACCGTGCCCAGCACACCCATCGCGTCGAGGATGCGCGAGCCCTGCGGACTGAGGTACTCGGCGCAGGGCTTGTCGCGCGGGAAGTGCGCCTTGTCGATCACGATCACGTCCAACCCCTGACTCGCCAGCGCCCAGGCGGCGGCGCTGCCGGCGGGACCACCGCCGACCACGATCGCCTGCGTCGACTCGCGTGCAACAGTCATGTGGGTCGCAGCACCGACAGGAGGAAGTGCACCTTGAACGCGGTGGCCGCGCCGATGAGTGTGGCGGCGAAATTCACGCCGTCGTTGTCCAGCCAATCCAGGCCGCCCGCGGCCACCGTGGGCGTACCGTCAGCCTCGCGCCGTCGTTCCGTCAGCCGACCGGTGCGCGTGGAGCGACGGCGCTGCTGCAAGGTCGCGCCAAGCACGGAATCGGCCATGGCACCGACCACGCCGCCGATCGCGGCCGCGATCACGACCGCTACCGGCCAGTCCAGCGTCCACGCCAGCAGCGCGATGCCGGACGCGCCCGCCACCGTGGCCAGCAGTCCCTGCATCGACACGCCGCCCGACATGCCGGGCTCGAGCGTTGCCCAGGTCAGGATCGAACGCGGCGCGCGACGCGAGAGCATGCCGATCTCGGTGCCCCAGGTGTCCGCTGTTGCAGCGGCCAGTGCACCGAGCGCGACTGCAGCCGCTGCGGTGCTGATGCTGCCGTCGGCGGCGAAGAATGCACCGAGGCCGAAGATGGCGCCGTTCGCCAGCACCTGCGTCGCGTCACGGGCGCCACCCTTCTCGATCACAGCGCTGCTTCGTCGCTGCTTCTCGGCGCGCCCGAGCCGTCCCAATGCAACGCTGGTGCCGAAAAACGTGAGCAGCAGCACCATCCAGTCCAGGCCCGCCAGCGCCGAGAGGCTGCCGAGCGTGGCCGCGGCCACCGCACCGGACGTGGTGAGCATGCCGGCGCGCCAGACCAGTCCGGCCACTACCGGTCCGAGCGCCGCAGCGGCAACCGGCGGCAGCGCGGGGAGTGCGATCACGCCGGGGCGTTTTCGGTGGTGTGCGTGGTCAGTGACAACAGGATCCGGTCGCGCAGCGAGGCCGGGGCCGAGTCGAGCGAGACCGCCGCGCGTACGGCACGGTGGAAAGTGACGTCGGTGGTGAACCGGGTGCGGCACTCGGCGCAGTCATTCAGGTGCGCGTCGAGCGCCGAGACCTGGTCGGGCGTCAGTTCACCGTCGCAGGCGGCGAAAACCTGGGCGCGCGCAGCCACACAGGCGGGTGCCGCCGCAACGTCGGCAGGCAGTCGTGTCAGCATGCGTGCAACTGACCAATCCGTGTGACCACATCGCCGGAGGCAGGTGAGCGGAGCATGTGCCTGTGAACCGGTGTCGGGGGGGAGGTTGTGGTTCGTCAATATACCGAAGCGATTGGCTGGCGCGTCGGTTCCGCACCGGCACGGTGCCGCTCGCGGGGACGCTGCTTGTCGCAGGATTTGCTTCGGCTTAGCTTCGGTGCGTGTGCGGCCACCCCATCCACCCCCGGGGGTGTGTGCCGACGTGCGACCCGCTCTGCCACGTTGCGACGGGCGTATCCTTCACGAGCCCCACCCGATGTCCACGACCGTTGATGCGCGACTGCCACTCAGCCTGCTCGAGGCGGTGCGGGTCGTGGACACGCCGGAAGGCAATGTCGAAGCCGAATACATCGAGGAACTGCGCACCAAGCGCCTCGGGCTGAGCGACACGGTCTACGCACAGATCAAGCGGTACAGCGAAGCCGTGCGTCGCAACGAACGCACCGTGCGCGACGAGGCGGCTGCACTGGCCCGCCTGATCGGCCGACGCACCGATGCGCAGCGGGTGTTCGACTCCGCCGGTTCGCTGCTGGCCCGCGAAGCCGTGGATACGGTGTCGGGCATGCGCCGCTCGATGATCCGCCAATTGCCCGGCGTGCTGGCGCGCCCGATGGTCCTCAGCACGGTGCGCCATCTCGCGCGCCGCTACCTGGATGGCAAGCTGGAACGCGTCGGTTCGTCGGTGATCCTCTCGGTGAGCGATCCGGTCACCATCGAAGGGTCGGACATCGCCGGGTTCGCCTTCTACGCGTCGGCATTCAGCACCATGATGGAAGAGCTGACGGGCGTGCCTGCCGTGGTGACGCGCATCGACGATGCGATGCCGGGCCAGCGCTGGAAAGCCGCCTGGGGACGCGCCTGACCGCTGCTGTCGGTGGTGTGTGCGTTCGGTGCGTGTCGGCCCAGAGACTTCGGCCACGGCTGACTATCTTCCGCGCATGCGAGAACCACACCGGCTGCACGAAATCCAGACGGCCCTGACTGCAGCGGGACTCGACGGCTGGCTGCTCTACGAATTCAAGGGATGCAACCCGATCGCCTCGGCCATGCTTGGCTTCGAGGGATTGTCGTCGCGACGCGCGGTGGCCTGGCTGCCCGCGCAGGGCACCCCGGTGGCGCTGATGCACGCCATCGAGCTGGATGCCTGGCGGAAATGGCCGATCGACTGGGATCGTCGCATCTACCAGTCGTGGCAGTCGCTGGAAGCCGAGCTGCGCGCGCTGGTGCATGGCAAGCGGGTGGCGATGGAGTACTCCCCCGGCGATGCGGTGCCGTACCTCGATCGTGTGCCGGCCGGCGTGATCGACATGGTGCGTGCCTGCGGTGGCACGGTGGAATCGTCGGCGGCGCTGGTGACGCAATTCCACGCCGTGCTGACGCAGGAACAGCTGGACGCGCACATCCGTGCGGCGGAGATCATCGCGCGCATCGGCCCCGAGGCGCAGCGCCGCGCCGGTGAGGCCGCGCGTTCCGGTGCGCCGCTGAGCGAGTTTGCGCTGCAGCAGTGGATCATGGCGCAGTTCGCGGCGCATCAGCTGGAGACGTCGCACCCGCCGAACGTGAGCGTGGGTGCCAACGCCGCCAACCCGCATTACGAACCGTCGTACGATCGCCACGCGCTGATCACGATGGATCAGGTGCTGCTGGTGGATCTCTGGGCGGGCGAGCCGGGCATGCCGTACGCCGACCAGACCTGGATGGCCGTGATCGGCGAACCCACCGATGTCGACGTGATGCAGGTGTGGCGGGCGATTCGCGAGGCGCGCGACACCGCCATCGCAGTGGTCACCGAAGCGTTCGCGACGCGCCGCCCGCTGGCCGGCGCCGAGGTGGACGACGCGGCACGCGCGGTGATCATGGCGGCCGGGTTCGGGCCGGCGTTCACGCATCGCACCGGGCATTCCATCGATGCGCGCGACTTGCATGGGTCGGGACCGCACCTCGATGGTTTCGAGACGCGCGAGGAGCGTCAGTTGCTGCCCGGCGTGCTCTTCTCCGTCGAACCGGGCATCTACCTCCCGGGCCGCTTCGGCATGCGCACCGAGGTGAACGTGGCGATCACGCTCGACGGGCAGGTGCGTGTGACGCCGGATGCGATCCAGGCCGACCTGCTGCGCCTCTGATGACGGCGGTCGCTGCGGTGCGCCATGCACCGAACGCCACCCGTGCGGCACAACTCGGCATGGTGGTGAACGTCGCGCTGACCGTGGCCAAGCTGGTGGGCGGCATCGTGGGCCATTCGTATGCACTGGTGGCCGACGCTGCGGAAAGCGGCTTCGACCTGTTCGGGTCACTCGCCGTGTGGACGGGTGTGCGCATCGCCGATCGCGATGCCACCGACGAATATCCGTTCGGCTTCGGCAAGGCCGAGGCGCTGGCAGGTGCGATGGTGGCGCTGCTGCTGCTGATCGCGAGCGTGGGGATCGCGGTGGCGTCGGTGTACGAGATCGTGACGCCGCATCACGCGCCCGCGGCGTGGACGCTGGCGGTGCTGGCGGCGGTGATCGTGATCAAGGAGCTGATGGCGCGCCGCGTGAAGCGCATCGCGAGTGAGGCGGGCAGCACGGCCCTCGCCGCCGATGCACAGCACCATCGCAGCGATGCGATCACGTCGGCGGCGGCGTTCGCCGGCATCAGTGTGGCGTTGCTCGGTGGCCCGGGCTGGGAAAGTGCCGACGACTGGGCTGCGCTCGTCGCGGCCGGCGTGATCGCATGGAACGGCATCGGCTTGCTGCGCACTGCGGTCGCTGATCTCATGGATCGTGTCGCGTCACCGGACGTCGTGCAGTCCATCCGTCGTGCGGCCACGGCGGTGGACGACGTGCGCGCGGTGGAGAAGCTGGCAGTGCGACGCGCGGGCCGTGGCTACTGGGTGGACATCCACGTGCAGGCCGACCCCGGCATGTCGCTCGACGCCGCCCACATCGTGAGCGGCAAGGTGAAGGGTGCGATCCGTGCCACCACGCCGCAGGTGCTGGGCGTGTTGGTGCACATGGAGCCGCACGCCGACGCGCACCACCCCACTCTCTCCACGCCTGCCTGAATGCGCATCCCGATCCTGATCGCCGCCTCGCTGCTGCTGGCCGCACCGTGTGCCGGGCAGACCGTCAGCAACGCCATGGTGTGGGGCGCCGCGTTCGGCGACCATCGTTTCGGCAGCAAGTCGTCGCTGTACTGGGACTACCAGCCGCGTCGCGCCGAGGCTGGAAAGACGTGGCAGATTCAGGTTGGCGCGCTGGGCTACACACGCGACCTGTCGAAGCAGTGGCGAGCCACCGCCGCACTCGGCTGGTCGCTGGCGAATCGCTACGGGCCGTTCGCACCACGCACCAAGATGTTCGAGCTGCGGCCGTGGATGCAGCTCACCGGCACGCGACCGGTCGGGACCTGGACGTGGAGTGACCGCAGCCGCGCCGAATTCCGCGTGCTGCGTCCGGTGGGCGAATTCGCGCCCGACGATGCCGACTGGGCGCCGACGGTGGTGCGCCTGCGCCGCCTCGACCGGTTCCAGCATCCGATCGGCGCCAGCACCGCGTGGTATGGCGCGATCGCGCAGGAATTCCTCGTCAACGTGCACCCGGAACGTTCGAGGGTGGCGATGCTCGAGCAGTCGCGCACGCAGTTCCTGGTCGGCAAGCACCTCACGCCGCGTAACCGGCTCGAGGGTGGCTATGGCCTGCAGTTCTGGAATCGTCGCGGCGGCAACGAGGCCAATCACACTGCGCTGCTCTACTTCCGCACCACGGTGCCGTTCCGGTGATGCAACGGCGGTGGTTGCTGATGCTGTCGTGCGTCGGCGCGCTGGCGGCCTGCGGTGGTGGCGACGGTGAGGGCGCCGCCGGCCTGCCGCGCGCTGTGCCGTCGTCGCAGTCGAAGGCGGCGCGCGAGCTGCGGCTGCCGGTGATGCGATTGGCGCCCTCGCGCGCGTCCGTCAGCGGCAGCACCGGTCGCACGATCACGGTGCAGGTGCGCATCGAGGGTGGCGTGAAGGGCGATTCGCTGGTGCGCAGCGCCGGTGTCGGCTTCGTCTGCGGCGACAGCCTGGTGGACACGCTGGTGACACGCAATCGCGACGCGGTGATCGGTGCGCTGACGTGGGTCGAAGGCCCGACTGCGGTAGTGATGCCGTCTGGCAACGCCGAGCGACGTGCGACGGTGACGGTGTCCGAATGCCAGCTCCGTCCGCGGCTGCAGGTGGCGCCACCGGGCAGCACGTTGCAGCTGGTGATGCGTGATGGCCGCGCCGAAGCGCTGGTCATCGTGCCCGCCACACCGTCGCTGCCGATCGACACGGTGCAGTTCCTCACCGATGGGCAGCTGGTGCCGGTGCGCGATCGTGCCGACAGCACCGGTGTGCTCGCGATCTACGCCACCTCGCTGCCGTGGGCGCGCGCATTCATCGCGATCACGCCGCCCGGCGTCAGCGCCGTGACCGACCCTGATGGTGTCGCGACCTTCACCCTCGACCCCGCCGGCCGCAGCACCACCCTCCGCGCCTGGCACCCCGCCCTCGGCGTCGTCTCCGCGACCGTCGATCCATCGACACTGCGCGCTGGAGAGAAGGTGACGCTGACGTTCAAGCCCTAGACTCCTCGATTCGTTTGTGGGGCGGTGTCACGGCAGCTGCGGATCGCAGAAGTGAACAGCCGCAGAACGGCACAGCCGCAGAAGGGCGGATCGATTGGTGGTGACGCGCTCGTGCGCGAGCTTGGCTGACGTATTGGTGGTCAACCACATCACCTTCGACGCCGTCCACTACCGGACATGCCCTTCTGCGGCCATTCAGTTCTGCGGCTGTTCGGTTCTGCGATTCGCTCGTCTACTCTGCGATCCGCTGTCAGCCGTTGCCGTTGGTCAGGATGCCGTGACGAACTCGGTGACACGCGCGACGACGACTGGATCGCGCAGGATCTTCACGTGACCGGTGCCATCGGGGGCCAGCCATCGCTCGGCGCCTGGCCAGTCGGTGGTGAGGCCTTCGGACTCGATCACCGGCACCTGTGCGTCGTCGGCGGCGTGCACCACCAGCAGCGGCGCGCCACCGGCGTGTGCGGCCTGCGCGGCGAGCGACACCGTGTCCATGTCGCGCCACCGGAAATGCCAGCGTCGTTCGAGCTGCGCAATCATCGCCGCCTGCACCTCGGCGCTGCCTTCGTGACGGCGCAGGAAACGTGTCAGCGGTCGATCGACGCTGCTCGGAGCACCGATGCTCACCGCGCGCGGCAGCGATTCGGCGCCACCGTTGGCGCGTGATGCGATCGCGGCAAGCACCGCCAGTCCACCGAGCGAGTGACCGACCAGCGCGTGCGGTGTGCCGACGGCGTCCATCACCCGCAGCAGGGCATTGCGGAAGGCTGGCAGCGACGCGCGATCACCATCCGATGCACCATGTGCCGGTGCATCGAGCACCACCACGCGATGCTGCGCGGCGAGTAGCGCATGCGCCAACGCATCCCACTGTGTGCCGCGTCCGCCCCAGCCATGCAGGCAGACCACCAAAGGCCAGCTGCCATCGCCCCAGCTCCAGTAGGCAACTCGGCCTTCGCTGCCGAGGACGTCGGCGAACACCGTGCCATCAGGCATGAACTTCGGCATCACCGGACGCTTCGCCGGATCGGTGATGCGACGCGTGATCGGCGGTGGTGTGGTGAACCGTCGCACCGCCTCGTCCGCGGCTGCCTTCACATCGTCCCACGCCGTCAGTGGCGGCAGGTCCGCCGGCAGCGGAGCAGGCGGTCGAGTGTCAGGCGGCAGGGGCATGCCTGCAACCTAGTCTCTCATGGCGCTTCCCACGCACGTCGAAAAACTCAACGGCTCATCGCAGAACAGCACAGCCGCAGAACGACACAGCCGCAGAAGGGCCGATGATCGGGTATCGCGTGCGAAAATCGTGATTGAATGTGAATCGGAGATCGTCGATCGTGCTCGGCGCCCCATCACATTTCAGCCCCACGCACCAAGTGCCCGATTCGCACGCCGCCCTTCTGCGGCCGTTCCGTTCTGCGGCTGTGCCCTTCTGCGATCCGCTGTCCGCCGTTGCCGTACCAGTGGACCAGCGAGAGCAGCGCTAGAGCGCGAGCTGGCGGTCGACCACCATCGCCACGAAGAGCAACGCGAGGTAGAGCAGGGAGTAGCCGTACACCCACCACGCCGGCTTCACCCAATCCTTGGCGCGCATCATCTTCACCACGCCACCCAGCAGCAGGCCGCCGAAGAGGACTGCGCTGGCGCCGTAGATCCAGCCGAAAGCGCCGTACGTCACCGGCAGCAGCGTCACCACCAGCAGGACGATGGTATACCAGAACATCTGGCGCATCGTCTCGCGCTCGCCCCACACCAGCGGCGCCATCGGCACCGAGGCGTTGCCGTAGTCCTTCTGCTTGTTGAGCGCGAGGGCCCAGAAATGCGGCGGCGTCCAGTAGAAGACGATCAGGAAGAGGTAGATCGCGGTGAGGTCGATGCGACCCGTGACGGCAGCCCAACCCACCAGCGGCGGAAAGGCCCCGGCCGCGCCACCGATCACGATGTTCTGCGGCGTGGTGCGCTTCAGCCAGCGGGTGTAGATGAACACGTAGAAATAGAAGCCGCCGAGTGCCAGCGCGGCCGTCAGCACGTTGACATAGAACGCCAGCAGCCAGGTGGCCGTCGCCGCCAGCGCGATGCCGAACGACAGCACCGCCAGCGGCGTCATGCGACCGCTCGGGATCGGCCGACGGCGCGTGCGCGTCATCACGTTATCGATGTCGCGGTCGAGGTACATGTTGACCGCGTTCGCCCCACCCGCCATCAGGTAGCCGCTCAGCATCACCACGCCCAGCAGCCAGAGCTCGGGCCGGCCGGCGATGTACATCGGCGCGGCGGTCGTCACCAGCAACAGCGAGATGATCGTCGGCTTGGTGAGCATCACCAGGTCGCGCCACAGCGGCCGGTCGGCCGGGATGTCGGTGGCGACGGCCGGTGTGGTCATGCGGACGCTCCTGCCATCTGCGGAGTGCGAGGACGAATCGTCGCGCCCACCGGTGCACCTTCGGCCGGCGGATGCTTGGCGCGGCGTGCGGCGTACGTCAGCGTCAGCGTCAGCACCCAGAGCAGCACACCCGTCGCCTGGTGCAGCGAGCGGATCACCACCGGGAAGCCGCCCAGCACCATTGTCGCGCCGAGCACGATCTGCAGCAGTACCGTCAGGTCGGTGAGCGACGCCAGGCTGGTGATGGTGCGGTGTTCCTTCCGTCGGCGCAGCAGCGCGGCCATCAGCAGCACGTGCGCGGCGGTGAGATACGCCAGCACGCGATGCGTGAGCTGGATGTGCTGCGCCGCGCCGCCGAGCGATCCGTCACCGCAGAGCGGGAACCCGGCACAGGCCACCGCGGCGCCGGTCCACTTCGCCACCATGCCACCCATCATCACGGTCAGCAGCGCCAGCACTGCCGCCACCGTGGTGGCGCGAATCGTCTTGTCGGACACTGGGCGATCGGTGACCGTCAGCAGCGACGGCAGGCCGCCGGCGCGCATCCAGGCCACGCTCAGTGTCGCCAGCAGCGACATCGCGACTGCCTTGTGCGCCAGCGTCGCCCACCACTCGTTGCGGTAGTTCACCGTCACGGCGCCGAGCGTGGCAGCGATCACCACGATCCCGAACGCCAGCATCGCGGAACGCAGCACACCGCCGGCGCCGGCCACGCCGCGTTCACCGCGCCGCAGGAACGCCATCAGCAGGAACACCGCCACCACGGTCGACAGCGAGGCCGCGAAATAGCGATGGAAGACTTCGATCACGAGGTCGGGTCGGTCGAGCGGCGGGAACCAGTAGCCGTAACACTTGGGCCAATGGTCACCGCAGCCCATGCCGGAGCCCGAGATGCGGACGAAGCCGCCGAAGATCACGTGGCCGAGGGCGGCCAGCAGCGAGACGCCGGCGAGGCGACGGAGGAGGCTCATGCGGTCACCTGCGTGACGGGCGCAGCGGCGGGCAGCTGGTTGGCCTGGATCGCACGCCAGGTGGCCACCAGCAGGAACACCAACGCCACTGCCGGCAGCACCACCCACAACACTTCGGCGGCGCGCCGCACGGGTGGCAGGGTGTGCGTATGTGTGACGGCGGCACCAGCGGCGAATGCGGAGCGCAGGATGTAGCGATGCGCGATCACGCAGAGGACGACAGCCACCCAGAAGATCGTCGTGGCGATCATCGGAGACGGGGGTTACGGGCGAAGTACCGGTTACCCTCGTTTGGGACGGCAACCTTGCGGCGAAAGTTCGCCAGATCGGTCCGGCTTCGGTAGCTGCGTTGCGGCAGAGGCAGTGTCGGAATAGCCTAGCATGAATGTCCGCCGCCCCCGCACCCACCCTCCGCCGGCAACTGGGCCTGTGGAGCGCCATCGCCGTGCTCGTCGGCTCGACCATCGGGTCCGGCATCTTCCGGTCGCCGGCGGGCATCGCGGCCAAGCTGCCGGGCCCGCTGCCGCTGATGATGGTTTGGGTGGCCGGTGGCGTGGTGGCACTCTGCGGGGCGCTCACACTGGCCGAGATCGCCGGGGTGTATCCCAAGACCGGCGGACTCTACGTCTACATCCGCGAAGGGTGGGGCCGGCTGCCTGCATTCCTCTTCGGCTGGTCGGAGTTCGTGGTCATCCGCGCGGCGTCGATGGGTGCGGTGTCGATCACCTTCGCCGAATACGCACTGCGGGTCAGCGGGTACGACCCGGCCGTGGCGCCGTACAGCGACTGGGCCCACTACCTCGCCGCCGCCGCCATCGCGCTGACGTCAATCTTCAACATCCTCGGCGTGCGCTGGGGCAGCCTGGTGCAGAACATCACCACGCTCGCCAAGTACGGCGGCCTGGCGTTCATCATCATCCTCGCCTTCGCCATCGGGCTGCCGAAGACGGGCGGTCACTTCACCCCGGCCGCCCCGGAAGGCAGCTTCGCGCTCGGCGCCTTCGGCCTCGCGCTGGTGAGTGCGCTCTGGGCATTCGATGGCTGGGCCGACCTGAGTTTCGTCGGCGGCGAGGTGAAGGACCCGCAGAAGACGCTGCCGAAGGCGCTGATCATGGGCACACTGGCGGTGGTGTTCATCTACCTGCTCGCCAACCTCGCCTACCTGTCGGTGTTCACCGTCACCGAGATTGCGGCCTCGCGGCTGGTGGCGGCCGACGTGGCGCAGGTGCTGGTGGGCGACTGGGGCGTGTCGTTCGTGGCGATCACCGTCATGCTCTCCACCTTCGGCACGCTCAACGGCACGCTGCTCACGGCGCCGCGCATCTTCTTCGCGATGGCCGACGATGGCCTCTTCTTCCGCGGCCTGGCCAAGGTCCATCCGAAGTACGAGACGCCGCACGTGGCGATCATCACCTGCGCCATCCTCGGCATCGTCTTCGTGCTGCTGCGCAGCTTCGAGCAGCTGGCCGACGCGTTCGTGACCGCGATCGTGCCGTTCTACGCGCTGGGTGTGGCCAGCGTCTACGTGCTGCGCAGGAAGGTCGGCTACGTGCCGCCATTCCGTACGCCGGGATATCCGTTCGTGCCCGCGCTCTTCATCGCCAGCTCCATCTTCCTCATCGGCAATGCGCTCTGGGACCAGAGCAGCCGCTGGGCGACGCTGGGCGTGTTCGCCGCCATCCTGGCGGGCATCCCGGTCTACTACGCGGTGTTCAAGAAGCGCGGAGACGCCGCCGCCGCTGCCTGACCACCGGCGATGGCACGAACGAGAAACGGGCGCCCCGATCGACGGGACGCCCGTTCGCACATCCGCACCTTATTTCTTCGCGACCTTCTCTTCCTTCAGCAGCTTCTTGGCGACGAGGAAGACGAAGAACGCGACCACGATGAACTTGATCAGCGCCGACAGCACGATGCCGATCTTGAACTGTCCGACGACCATCTTCTCCCACTCGCCGCTCGGCAGCAGCAGCCCGACCACCGGCATCAGCAGCCCGTCCACGATCGCTGTCACCAGCTCACCGGCCTTGCCGCCGATGATCACGCCGAGCGCGAGCCCGATGACGCCGTACTCCTTGAGGAACGCCCTGAATTCTCCGCCCACGGATGCCTCGTCAGTTGTAGGTCCGGCCAGCCACGGCAACAGCGATCACGACACGTCGTCCAGTATGTCGCGTCCGAGGCCCACACACAAGCGCAGCAGGCGGCGACTGCAACCGCGAACTTCGAACTGCAACGGCGAACTGCAACAACTTGACACAAAGGCGCAAAGACACGAGGACGCAAAGCGCTCCGTGTCGATGCAGGCGCCCGCTCGCGGTGGCATATCTGGTTGATGTGAAGAGCATGAAGTCCAACCGCCGAAGCTCATCACCCGCAATCACACATCGCCAGGGTCAGCACTACACCATGCAACGCCGCTCTGCGCGCAGACAGCTTTGCGCCTTCGTGTCCTTGCGCCTTTGTGTCAAGTAGTTGCTTTTCGCTGTTGCCGTCGCCGTTACGGTTGCGATTGCGCTCGCGGGTGCCGGTCAGGCGTCGCCTAGAACACCGAGAACTTGATGAACTTGCGGGGGTCGCGCTTGAAGTCGGCGGTCACGCTGTCCACGCGGATCACGAGGCGGCGGATGTCGTTGTAGAGGAGCGAGTCGGTGAGGAGCTTGCCGGCCGTGCCCTCGCCACGCTCGAGGCGCGCCATGGTGGCGTTCAGGGAGCGCATGGTGATGCGGAGCGAGTCGGTGATCGCGGCCACGTTGGCGGTGGCGCGACCCGCATCGCGCTGCAGGCTGTCCACCCGCGACGAGTCCAGTGCCGCGGTGGTGCGCTCCAGTGCCTTGAGCGAGCGGTTCACACTCGTCATCGCCATCGTCAGCTGTGCGTTCTGCGCCAGGATCACGCTGTTCAGCTGCTTGGTGAGCTCGCTGGTGCTGCGCAGGATCTCGCGCACCTCGGTCACGCCGCCGCTGTCGGTCATCATCTGACGCAGCGGGAGGGTGATGCCGCGGATGTCCTTCGAGATCGAGTCGCCGGTGGCGATGATGTCGTCGGTGGTGGCACCGCTGCGGACCACCACGATGCTGTCGCCGGCCGGGATCGTCTCGGTGACGCCGACCTGCGGTTCGATCGCGATCGCGCGGTCACCGAAGAAGCCGACCGCGATCGACTGCGCCTTGCTGCCTTTCGGGATCTGGAAGCCGCGCGTCATGCGCAGTGTCACCCGCACCGTGCCCGCAGGATCGTATTCCACGTCGGCGATCGAGCCCGCGGTGACGCCGGCCAGCAGCACCGGCTGGCCCGGCTTCAGCCCGGCGCCCCAGGGAAAGCGGGCGTAGACCGGATATCCCTTGCCGAGGCTGCCGCGCACCAGCCAGATCGAGCCGAAGATGGCGACGGCGGCGCCAAGGATGAGAAGGAGGCCCACGAGGGCTTCGTTAGTGCGCTTCATGCCTGAATGAACGGTGCGAGGAGCGCTGCGATGATGGCATCGTAGACGAGGATGGCAACCGACGTGATGACGACGGCCTTTGCCGTGGAGCGGCCGACGCCTTCGGCGCCGGACCCGCTGACGTACCCTTCATATGTGCACACCAGCGCAATCGCCGCGCCGAAGCCGATCGACTTGATGATGCTGTACCACACCTGGAACGGAATGAAGGCCAGCTGCAGGCCCGCCTTGAAGTCCAGCGGCGTCACGTCGGTGGCCAGGATCAGGGTGATGAAGGCCGCGAAGATGGCCATGAAGTTGGCGATCGCGACCAGGATCGGCACCATGATCAGCGCCGCGATCAACCGCGGCACGGCGAGGAAGGCCACCGGATCGAACGCCAGTGTTTCCAGCGCGTCGATCTGCTCCGTGACCCGCATCGTGCCGATCTCGGCCGTCATCTTCGCACCCACACGGCCCGCCAGCACCAGCGCCGTGAGCAGCGGCCCGAGCTCCAGCACGATCGACTGGCGCACGATCAGGCCGATCACGCTCAGCTGCACGCCGGGAAAGAGCTGATATCGCGTCTGGAACGCCGAGACCGCTCCAAGGAAGCCGGCCACGATCACCACCAGCGGCAGCGAGTCCACGCCGATGCCGCGCATCTGCTTCACCAGTTCCGGCATCCAGGTGCGGAACTCGAAGAAGCCGCGCGCGATGTCACCCATGAACTGCCCGAAGCGCCCGGTGTGCGCCAACTGCTCCATCCCCATGCGCCCAACCGAGCGCAGGAGGCGAATCGGGAGCACATCGACGGCGACGATCTCCTCGCGCGTCGGGGCCGGAGTATGGGACGAGCCGCCCGTCACGTGCGCACACGCCAGAGCAGCACTGCACCCACCATCCCGAAGATCAGGCTGGGTACCCACGCTGCGAGATCAGGCGAGATGATCCCCTTGCCGCCGACACCGCGCATCAGATTCACGAGAACGAGGAAGACGACAGTCGTCAGGAGGCTGACGCCGATGCCCCACGCCGCCCCACCGCGCTGCGTACTGGTGGCGAGCGGGGCCGCAAACAGCAGGATGATCACACAGGTGACCGGAATCGCGAGCTTGAGCATCCGCTCCACCTTCAGCGGATTCACATCCGAGCCCGCGCGCTGCAATGCCCGAATGTAGCGCCCCAGCTCCACCCAGCCCATGTCGGCGGGTGCCTTGGTGGCCGCATTCAGTTCCAGCGGACGCTCGATGAAGGCCCGATCCAGCAGCGAATCGAAGGTGAAGACGATGTCCACGGTGGCGTTCGGCACCACATGCAAGTTGCCCTTCACCAGCATCCAGTAGGCGTTCTTCCGGAAGTACGCCTGCTCGGCCAGCGTCAGCGTGGTGGGCAACGCGGGGCCGGTGCCCAGGCGCTCCACCTCGACGTTCTCGATCATGTTCCGCGACGCGTGCAGCGCACCGACCTTGTAGGTGCGGTTTTCGGTGGTGCTGTAGACGAAGTTGTAGCGCTCACCGGTGTCCTTGAACTTCTGCTCCTGCAGCAGGTTCAGCTTCTTCTGGTTGAGTGGCGGGATGATCGTGTTGAGCGAGAAGCCGATCAGCATCGCGAACACGGCACCGAGCGTCAGCGGCCGGATGAATCGATGGAACGAGATGCCGCTCGCCTTCGCCGCCGTGATCTCGGAGTAGCGGGTGAAGGAGCTGACGGTGAACACCGTCGCGAACAGCACCGCCGCCGGCAGCACCTGGAACATCGTCTCCGGCACGCCATACAGGTAACTCACCGCGATGTCGCGCGCGGGAATCTGTCGCTGCAGGTAGGTGTCGAGCTTCTCGGTCAGGTCCACGATCACGATCATGACCGGAAAGCCGAACGCCGTGATGAGGAAGATCCGCAACCACTCCTTCAGGACATACCGGTCGAGTGCACGCATGCGTCAGGCGTCGGTGGCGGGCATCGGCGCCGGGCGGCGTGCCGATGGCCGGAGCGACGCGAACCAGGCGCGGATCCGGTCCTTCACTTCATCCAGGTCACCACCGCGTGCGGTGCTGCCTTCGCGACCCATGCGCGCATAGAGCAGCACACCGGCCACCGTGAATGCGCCGTTGGCCGCCCACATCGCCAGCCACGGCGGCAACACACCGTCATCGGCCATCGATTCACCGGCGATCAGGCACACGTAATACAGGGAGAACACGGCCAGGCTGGCGCCGATCACGAGGCCCACGCCACCGCGCGGAAAGCGCAGCGCGATCGGGGCGCCCAGCAACACGAACACGATGCAGGCCACCGCCAGCGAGAACTTCTTGTGGATCTCCACCTCGTACTGCGACCAGGTGGAACGCGCGATCGCACTGCGCTGCACCGCCTGCTCGATCAGCGGCGCGATGCCGGTCGACGCCTGCGACGGTGACACCCTCGACACCGGCAGCAGCATCTGCGGCTCTGGCGTGATCGTCACCGGCGCCGACCTGGCCGATGGTGGGATGGGTCCCGATTGTGGTGTCGTCGCCGGCGTGGTGGAGGGCGCGGCGGCGGTCGTCGTCGGCTGCACACCCGCCTGCACGGTGGTCGACGCCTTGTCGTTCGGGTTCACCAGCGGCGCGATGGTCGGGCTGGCCGTGACGGTGTCACTGGTGGCCTCACCTCGGCTGGCCTTGGTGCTGTCGTCACCGCCGAAGAATCCCGCCAGCACGGTGGTGGCAGCGCAGTAATAGCGACCGATGCCGGGTGATGCGGTGCGCAGCGAATCCACCGGCCGCAGCGTGTCCACGATGCCGCGCGTCAGCGCCTTGATCGCCCGCGACTGCGCCTGCGCCGCGCTGCGACGCTCACGGTACAAGTCACGCTCGGCACCATACACCTGCTTCTGCATCTCGCAGACGCCCATCTCGCGTTCCGACTTGTAGCTGTCGGCACTGTCGCGCGAGAAGCTGTTGGCGACACCGCGCACCGTGATGCGGTCGGTGTTGTAGGAGAGGCGAGTGAGCTGCGTCGGCGTGGCGGCGGGGATCTCGGTCATCGTGCCGTGGAAGAGCAGCAGGCTCAGGTCACCGGTGCCCTCGATCAGCGTGATGTCGCCGCTGTCGGCCACGATCGTGCGCCGCTTGCTGCCGTCGCCGAAGTCGTAGATCACGACCTCGTGCAGCCGGTTGTTGGCCTTGTCGATCCGTCGGGCGCGGAGGAACAGCCGGCCGCCGACCACCTCGTTGATCACCTGCTCACGCAGCGCGAAGGTGGGCTTGGTGCGACCGATGTCGGTCTGCAGGATGCGCAGGCGATGGTTGGCGGCCGGTAGCACGAAGTCGTTGAACAGCACCATGCCGATCGCCAGCAGCGTGGCACCGGCCAGCACCGGCGCCATGATCCGTCCCATCGACACGCCGCTGGCCTTGAGCGCCGTGATCTCACTCTCCGACGCCAGCCGGCTGAACGCGTACAGCACCGCGACGAGCACGGCCATGGGCAGCGTCATCGCGACGGTGAACGGAATGGCCAGCAGGAAGAATTCGGCGATCACCGACGTCGGCAGTCCCTTGCCCACCAGGTCGCCGAAGCGCTTGGCGATGAAGTTCAACAACAGCAGCGACGTCAGCGCCGTGAGCGCAAAGGCGAGCGGCCCGAGATGCTCCCGGAGGACGTAGCGGCTGAGGATCTTCACGAGGGATGGACGGGGAGGTGCGGCAGGTTCCTGCCGAGTCGTATATTCGACGGCCACGACACGTGCTTCAAGCCTAATTGTGACACGGGTTTAAGTGTGTGGTTCCGCTCGAGGACCGATCCGGACCTCCGCGCCCTTCCGAGTGTTCTGGATCCTCATGCCTCTGCCGCGCCTGCTCCCGTCGCTCGCCACCTTCCTGCTGGCGACACTCACCGCCTGTGGTGGCGAGGGCGGCTCCAGTTCGGCCGGCCCCGGCGCCGACAGCCTGGCCCTGCGCGCCGCCGCGGCCTTCGATGCGCCGGCGTCGATGCGCTACCTGAAGACGGCGCTGGCCTTCGGCACCCGCGTCCCCGGGTCCGCCGGTCACAAGGCGACGGGTGACTGGATCGTGGCCGAGATGAAGGCGCGCGGTGCCGAGGTCTCCGAGCAGACCTGGAACCACACCTCGGCGGCGGGCACGGTGCTGCCGATGCGGAACATCGTCGCCCGCTGGAATCCGACCGCCACCCGGCGCGTGCTCTACGTGACGCACTGGGACACGCGCCCCCGCGCCGATGCCGAGAGTGTGCCGGAGGCCGATCGGGCCACGCCGATCGTTGGCGCGAACGATGGCACCAGCGGCGTCGCGCTCTTCCTGGCGATCGCGGACGCGCTGAAGGCCAAGCCGACCTCGGTGGGCGTGGACCTGGTGTTCGTGGACGGCGAGGACTACGGCGAGTTCCAGCCCAAGGAGGTGGACGTCTTCATCGGGTCCACCTATTTCGCCAACCACCTGCCGGCGCCCGGCTACAAGCCCGAGTTCGCGGTGGTCTGGGACATGATCGGTGATCGCAGCCTGCAGATCTTCCAGGAGCAGTATTCCCTCGACGTGGCCCCGGAAGTGGTGGCGCGGGTCTGGAGCACCGCCGAGGACCTCGGTTACGCCAACGCGTTCATCCAGAAGCCGAAGTATCCCATCCGCGACGACCATGTCGCGCTGCAGGCGGTGGGGATCAAGGCGATCGACGTGATCGACATCGACTACCCGTACCACCACACCCTGGACGACACCGAGGACAAGGTGAGCGTCGAGAGCATGCAGGTGGTGGGGACGGTGGCGATGGCGCTGATCCGGAACCTGGAAGGGAAGTAGCCGCTCCGTCGGCGCGTTTGTGCGCCGACGTGCGTGATTCCGGTGGGCGCTGAGCGAGGACTCGCCCCACCATGCCCCGGTGCACGCACCGGAGCCCCGATGTCGTTGACCGCTGGAGAACGCCGAGCCCTGGTCTGGCTGCTGGCGGTCACCGTGGTGGCCGCCGGTGTCAGGCTCACGCGAAACTGGCGCCATGCTGGCGACTCACTGCCGGGTGCGGACGAGGCGCTCAAGGCGCAGTTGCTGGCCGTGGATTCGGCGCAACGGGCGGGTCGAGGCGAGCGCGGCGGCAAGTCCGGAGGGCGAACGCGTGTCGGGCAGGGCCGCCAGTCGTCTGCAGTTGCTCGCGGTAGGAGGGCGTCTCCGGCGCCGTCCGGCGACATGGCGGACCCGGCTGTGGAGATCACCGAGCATCGACCGAGACTGGTCATCGTGGACGTGGATGTCGCCGATTCCGCCGCTTTGGAGCGGTTGCCGCGGATCGGTCCGGCGCTGGCGGCGCGGATCGTGGCCGACCGGCAGGCGCACGGTCCGTTCGGCTCGCTGGAGGGGCTGGAACGGGTGCGCGGCATCGGATCCAGGCTCGCGCACGCGCTCGCTTCGCACGTGACGTTCTCAGGCATTCGGCGTCCCTCAGCGGTACAGCGCTGATCGGGCTCCACCCCGCTCGGTACGCGCTGCGCCCCCTCCTGACCCACCCATTCATGTCAGACGTCCGCACCACAACCGAGTCGCGGCCCTCGCAATCCGCGTCCATCGGCGGTCGCCCTCGAGGCAACAGTCCGCCGGCGCCGACGGCCGCAGGTCCAGGTGCGAGCCTGCTGCAGCATGTGATGCGCGAACAGTTGCTGACGCCGGAACAGGTGAAGGCCGCGAAGGCCGAGCTGACGGCGGCGGGTGGTGCCGGGTCGGTGTTGCTCTACGCCATCCGGGCCGGCGCGCTGAACGAGGTGGCGCTGCTCAAGTCGTTGTCGAAGGCGCACAGCATGCCGGCGGTGGACCTGATGAAGGTCGAGCCCGACGAGAAGGTGCTGCGCGTCGTCGCCGCCGACATGGCGCACAAGTATCGCGTGCTGCCGCTCCGCCGCGAGGGCCAGAAACTGACGGTGGCGATCACCGATCCGTGGAATCACGAGGCCACCGACAGCATCCGCTTCGCCACCCGGTACGAGATCTTCCCGGTGCTGGCGGGCGAGGTGTCGATGCAGACGCAGCTCGACCGCTATTACCCGCAGGTGAAGGCGAGCACCGAGGACACCGTGAACTCGATGCTGGCCGACATCACCTCGGAGATGTCGGACGTCGAGGTGCTGGAAGCGGAGATCGAGGACAATGCATCGCTGGGCGCCGACGAGGCGCCGGTGGTGCGCCTCATCAACGCGATCCTGATCGAGGCCGTGCAGCGCGGGGCGTCGGACATCCATTTCGAGTGCTTCGAGCACGAGCTGCGGGTGCGTTATCGCGTGGACGGCGCACTGCAGGAAGTGATGAAGCCGCCGGTGCGGCTGCGTGCCTCGCTGGTCAGCCGCTTCAAGATCATGTCGCAGCTGAACATCGCCGAGCGCCGCGTGCCGCAGGACGGGCGCATCAAGCTGAAGTTCAACGGCAAGGTGATCGACTTCCGCGTTAGCACGTTGCCGACGCTGTTCGGCGAGAAGATCGTGCTGCGAATCCTCGACCAGGGCAACCTGACGCTGGACCTCGAGAAGTTCGGCATCGAGCCGCAGGCCGAGCATGACCTGATGGAAGCGGTGCAGAATCCGTACGGGATGGTGCTGGTCACCGGGCCCACCGGCTCGGGCAAGACCACCACGCTCTATTCGTGCCTGTCCAAGATCAACACCGGCGACACGAACATCATGACGGCCGAGGATCCGGTCGAGTACAACCTGTTCGGCATCAACCAGGTGCTGGTGCGGAACGAGATCGGCATGACCTTCGCCGCCGCGCTGAAGGCGTTCCTGCGACAGGACCCGAACGTGATCATGGTGGGTGAGATCCGCGACCTCGAGACGGGCTCGATCGCGATCAAGGCCGCGCTCACGGGACACATGGTGCTCAGCACCCTGCACACCAACAGCGCGCCGGAGACCATCACGCGCCTGATGGACATGGGGCTCGAGCCGTTCAACGTGTCGAGCGCGCTGAACCTGATCCTGGCGCAGCGCCTGGTGCGGCGCATCTGCAAGAGCTGTCGCGAGAAATACGAGCCGAGTGACCTCGAGTTCGCCGGGGCGAAGGTGAAGGCCACCACCACGCTGAAGGAGCTGCGCTTCAAGCAGCCCGCGCTGGACGGTGCCAAGCGTGGCGCGATGCCCGATGCATTGCCGTTCCTCGCGGACCTGAGCAACGAGACGCCGGTCGGCAAGCTGCCGTTCTTCCGCGGCAAGGGCTGCGACGCCTGCAACGGCACCGGCTACAAGGGTCGTCAGGGCCTGTACGAGGTGATGAACATGACGCCCGCCATCCGCAAGCTGATCATCCAGAATGCGGGCGCGGCGGAGTTGAAGGACGCGGCGGTGGACGAGGGCATGCTCACGCTGCGCATGGACGGCTGGCTCAAGGTGCTGCGTGGCATCACGACGCTGGAGCAGGTCGTCCGCGAGACCGCGTCGTGACCCCGGCGCACTGCTGACCGTCCACTGACGACGGCACCTGTTTCCTGCTTTCCCTGACACCACCCATGTCTCCGACTCTTCCCCCGCTGCCGCCGCGTCCGACGGCGTCACCGCAGGCCGCCACCGGCCTGGCTGCGTCAGCCCCCGGCGCCGCCGGTGCGGGCGCGCCGCTGGCCTATCCGCGTCCCAACGGTGCGCCCGCCGGCACCTCGGCTCCGCCGCCGACCCACGCTGCGCCGCCGCCGCTCAACCTGCGCGCGCTGCTGGAGGAAGTGATCGATCGTGACGCCTCCGACCTGCACGTCACCGTCGGCGAACGGCCGATGCTGCGCATCGACGGCCATGTCATCCCGGCCCGCACGCCGCACATCCTGAGTGGCAAGGACACGCTGCAGCTGGCGTACAGCGTGCTCACCGAAGGCCAGAAGAAGCGCTTCGAGCTGGACGATGAGCTGGACTTCTCGTTCGGCATCGCATCGCTGGCGCGTTTCCGCGGCAACCTGTTCAAGCAGCGCGGCCAGGTGGCGATGGTGGTGCGCCGCATCCCGATGCTGATCCCGACCTGCGAGGAGCTGAAGCTGCCGCCGGCGCTGATCAAGTTCGCCGAGAGGCCGCGCGGGTTGGTGCTGGTGACCGGGCCGACCGGCTCCGGCAAGAGCACCACGCTGGCGTCGCTGATCGACAAGATCAACAAGGAGCGGCAGGCGCATATCCTGACCGTGGAAGACCCGATCGAGTTCGTGCACAAGCACCAGAAGTGCATCGTCAACCAGCGCGAGGTGGGCACCGACACCCGCAGCTTCGCCTCGGCGCTCAAGTACGCGCTGCGTGAGGATCCGGACGTGATTCTGGTGGGCGAAATGCGCGACCTCGAGACGATCAGTGCGGCGATCACGATCGCCGAAACCGGTCACCTGGCATTCGCCACGCTGCACACCAACAGTGCGGCCGAGGCGGTGAACCGCATCATCGACGTCTTCCCATCGCACCAGCAGAGCCAGGTGCGGGCGCAGCTCGCGTTCTCGCTGGAAGGGATCGTGACGCAGGTGCTGCTGCCGCGGCTGAACGGCAAGGGGCGCGCGATGGCGAGCGAGATCCTGGTGGTGACGCCGGCGATCCGGGCGCTGATCCGCGACGACAAGATCCACCAGGTCTACAGCATGATGCAGGCCGGCAAGAAGTTCGGCATGCAGACGCTCAACGACTCGCTGTACCAGCTGTACATGAACCGCGAGGTGGCCGAGGAAGAGTGCCTGCGCGTGAGTGGTGACGCGGTGGAGTTCCTCCGCATGATCGGCAAGCCCATTCCCTCTGGCATGGCGTCGTGATCGACGTGATGGAGACCTGATTCATGGCCGTATTCACGTACACTGCCCGCACGCAGGGCGGCGAGCTCAAGTCCGCGCAGGTCGAGGCGGCGAATCGCGACGAGGTGATCACCATGCTCCGGCGCCAGCGCCTCAGTGTGGTGAAGATCGATGCCGACAAGCCGGCCAAGAGCCTCGGCAGCATCGGCATGCGCGACATCGTGGTGTTCACGCGCCAGTTCTCGACCATGATCAACGCCGGCCTGCCGCTGGTGCAGGCGCTGGACATCCTGTCGAAGCAGAGCGAGAACAAGGCGCTGCAGGCGGTGACGAAGGAAGTCGTGTTCGACGTCGAGAGCGGCCAGACGGTGGCCGACGCGCTGCGCAAGCGCCCGAAGGCGTTCAACGAGTTGTACGTGAACATGGTGGCGGCCGGTGAGGCCGGCGGTATCCTGGATACGATCCTGATGCGCCTGGCGACGTTCATCGAGAAGACCGATGCGCTGGTGCGGAAGGTCAAGAGCGCGATGATCTATCCGGTCACGATCATGACGGTGGCCGCGGCGGCGATCGCGATCCTGCTGATCTTCGTGATCCCCACGTTCGAGAAGATGTTCAGCGGCGTGGGCCTGGCGCTGCCGCTGCCGACGCGCATCGTGATCGGGGCGTCCAAGTTCCTGCAGGGCTACTGGTGGGCGATGATCGGTGGCGGGTTCCTGACCTTCGTGGTGGGGAAGCGGTACTACGCCACCGACGGTGGTCGCCTCAAGATCGACGGTTTCCTGCTCAAGGTGCCGGTGCTGGGCGACGTGCTGCGCAAGAGCGCGGTGAGCCGCTTCACCCGTACACTGGGCACGCTGATCAGCTCCGGCGTCAGCATCCTCGATGGGTTGGAGATCACGGCCCGCACGTCGGGCAACCGGGTGATCCAGAACGCGATCATGGCCAGCCGCGAGAGCATCGCGGGTGGTGAGACGATTGCGGCGCCGTTGCAGAAGTCGGGCGTCTTTCCTCCCATGGTGATCTCGATGATCTCGGTCGGTGAGCAGACCGGTGGTCTGGATGAGATGCTGTCGAAGATTGCCGACTTCTACGACGAGGAAGTGGATACGGCGGTGAGCGGGCTGTTGTCGCTGCTGGAGCCGTTGATGATCGTGTTCCTGGGTGTGGTGGTGGGCGGCATGGTGGTGGCGATGTACCTGCCGATCTTCGATATGATGAATACGGTGCAGTAGGCGGGGGTCGGCGTGCGGGCTGTGGGCTCTCACGTGAGATCGCCAGCGATTCTCACGTGGAATCGCCAAACTCTCACGTGCGTTGCCAGAACGAAGAATACGCCCGAGAAATGGGGCGTATTCTTCGTTTCGGCTTAATCGTGATCGGGTTCCGAAGGCATCCGCCGCTGCTACACCGCGTGTGACGGTCGCGCGGCGGTCGCTCAACTGCGGAGGGGCGCCCTAGGCCATCCGTTGGCGGCGCGAACTGAAGTTGCCACCTCAACGCCCCGGTGTACCCGTTCGCGCGCAGGGTAGTGAGGGCACCGTGGTCCCGCTCGACGTTAGACGCGAATTTCTTTTGACAGAACAAGGTGTTGGGTCTGGGCGCGGTCGTACGCCTGCAGCCACTACGACGGTGCCAGCATCGCCCACGCACCAACAAGACGCGTCGCGCTCAGCGATTGGCTATGTCCGGTGATCCAACAAAGTCCCGGTTTCGTGAGAGCTAGTGGCGCCCGAGTGCGCGAAGGGCAGCGGTGAAAAGCAACTCCGGCTTCGCGTGCACCTGTCAACTGCAAAACAATGCGGCGCCTCTCACCTCAATCTTGCCAGACAACCCTGTCTATGCCCAGTCGGCGTGCCGCGTCCTCGATGCAGCGGCGAATGGGCGCTTCCGCCCAGCGCGCCACATTCGCGAGGACGAGTACTCGCTCGCTCACGCTGGGGTTCTCGAACCCCCATTCGTGGATGTCCGAGAGCTTGGCTACATCACGCGAGCGCCCACATCATGACCAAGGGTCTGCCGGACGATGTGGGGCAGGCGACCACCGTGGTCGAGCTGGCGTTCTGAGTGGATGCCGAGACGCGGGCGCTCGTCGTGGAGGGCGGCCGTCCGCACGCTTCGCAGGCGGTGCGAAGATCAGCCGGCTCCGGGGGCGATACAGCCACGGACAGGTGCATTGTCACCAAATCGAACCTGCGGACTTGTGTCGTCCGATCCAGTCGGCTTAAGTTTCTATCAAGAATCGAGCAGTGCGGCGGTGGGCGATCACGACAAGCACAGGAGCGCAGCGATGACGTTGGGCGACAGCGAGCAGTTGCGGAAGGAGTTGGACGAGGCACTACCCCGGACGGTCCGTGATCTGCTCGTCGCAGCCATGGACTCCGCGCACCGCGACGCCGGACTCCGGTTCGATGTTGATGCCGGGTCCGACGCACAGTTGTACGGATTCATGGTCTACAAGTTCGTCGCCCATCAGGTCTCGCGCGCCATCGAGGAGGACCCGAGTCTTCCCATCCGCGTCGTCGGCGGGACGTCGGGCGCATTCCGCCTGCGGGCTGGTCGGTTCCTTCTCGCCCCGTACTCGTGTGGGCGCCACGCTCCGGATGATCCGACGGGTCAGTTCCCGTCGAACGACAAGGGGGCGGGCCTGCTCGCAGACATCAACGCCGGTCAGGGTGAGTTGTTCGCTGGAATGGTGAACGCCGATATCGCGGTGGTGCTGGGGCACTACGGAAACTGGGAGAGCGGTCTGGAGGCGGTGTTCTTGAAGGTTCCGATTGCACAGCGTGACGGACAGATCAGCGAGTGGGACTACGTGGAGGAGGTATTCCGCCTCGGTGGCACCGCCGCCGCTGGCGCTCCGACGCCACCCACGACGCCGCCAGTCTTGCCGCCGCCCGCCGTCGTGGTGCGACCCAATGTGCTTCCGTTCAAGCGCAAGCCACAGCGCGGTGCGGAGGGCGAGGGCGCGTGATCGGCTCCGCGTGCCGGCGCTGCACAGCGCCGGCACGCGGCTCCCGCCGAATATTTGCCGGTGCCATCATCTGGCAATCGATGGTGTGATGGATAAGTAATACACTGAAACTATATAATCTGTGAACCTGAGCGTTACAGACCTCGATTCGATTTCCGATACGATCAAGGCCTTCAATCCGTCTCGACTCCAGCTGGCGCGTGAAGCGGCCGGTCTGGAGTCAAAGGCGTTGGCCGCCATGGTGGGCACGACGGCGAGCGCAATCAGCCAGTTGGAACACGGAGACACCCGGCCCAGGATTGAGACGCTCTTGCGGCTCTCCTTCGCGCTTGGCGTTCCAACACGGTTCTTCGCCGCACCGGCGCCGGTTCCGCTGCCGTTCGATACCTGTCACTTCCGGCGACTCCGCGGTGCTCCAAAGGGCGAGCAGCGCGCAGTCGTTGCGCGTGGCCGCCTCGTCCATGAAGTGCTCGAGTATCTGTCCGAGATCGTCCAGTTTCCGGCAGACGGTGTGACACCTGTCCAGCGGCCCGCCGTCACCATCGAGGAGGCGGAAGAACTAGCGCAGAACGTCCGTGATGCGTGGAAACTGGGTCGCGGGCCCATCCCCGACATGGTGGGCCTGCTCGAGGTGCACGGGGTGATCCCCGTGGAGGTGGCGGGACACTCGGACAAGCTCGATGCCTTCTCGGCGTGGGTCGGGTCATGGCCGATGGTGTTCTTGTCGATTGACAAAGGATCGGGGAGCCGGCGCCGGTTCGACGCGGCGCACGAGCTCGCGCACCTGATCGCGCATCGTGGGTGCCCGCCGGGTGACGCGGAGCTCGAGAACGTCGCAAACCGATTCGCCAGTGCATTCCTATTGCCGGCGGAGCCGTTCATCGCGGAGTGTCCGCAGCGATTGTTCTGGCCTGCACTGCGGGCACTCAAACTGCGATGGGGCGTGTCGCTGCAGGCCATCGTTCGGCGGGCAAGAGACCTCGGGATCTTCAGTGAAGCGACGTACCGCCGGGCACATGTGCAAATCGGTCAGTTCGGGTGGCGTCAGGTTGAGCCAGACGAACCACCCATGGAACACCCGTCGCTGATCAGGACGGCCGTCGAGCAGATTCGGATGCACGGTCGCTCGGTCGACAACATCGCCGCCGACCTACCTCTCGGCGAACGACTCTTCCGCGAAGTGGTCTGGCCCGCCTCACAGTCGGCGTAGCGCATGCAGGCACGTTGGGGGAGCACAATCGCGTGCGTAATGACGGAGGCGGTCGCCGCCACGTGTGCCATGGTCGTGACGACGTCTCGGGCGCATGGGGCGAGGGCCGCCACGTGAAGTCTGACGGGCAGCGCGACATCAGCCTTTGCCTTGCCTGCATCGGTGACGCGCCTCTTCGCGCGCAGCTGCGCGACGAGGCGCGTCGCGTGCGCTGCTTCAGCTGTCGGAATCGACGGATCGGTGTCGGACTTCCCCTTCTCGCCACGACCGTCGCCGACATCCTGCGGCCGCGAATCGGTATCGGTCAGGATGTGAAGCATTACGGACTCGATGACGACGACAACGGATGGTGGGAGCAGGAAGGCCAATCCCTCGAGGAATTCTTGGGCGACGAATTGCAGATCGATGGTGACGTAGCGCAACGATTGGCACGGAGGCTCGCGGATGATGATCCCGCTTGGCCCGGCGACGGCGAAGAGCCGTTTTTCGCGAGGGATCAGAACTACGTCCGCTTGCGGTACACAGACCCCAGCCTGCGATATCGGTGGTCTGAGCTGCACAAGCGTCCCGCGATCGACACGCCGCTCGTCGGTGACGCCGAGCGCGCGTTCTTCGCCGACGTGCTCGGGCGTCCTGGGAGTGATCTTGCGGCGGAGCTGCCGGTCTTCGATCTGACGGACGCGCGTGCGATCTACCGCGCTCGTGTCGCCGACGGGCGAAGGAACGCAGTGCAGATCCTCCGCAGGCCGTCCACCGAGTTGGGGCCCCCACCGGCAGAGCGCGCGGGAGTGGGTCGCATGAGTCCGGGGGGCATGCCAGTGTTCTATGGGGCGTTCGCGGCGGACACGGCTGTCGCCGAAATTCGGCCCTGGGTTGGAAGTTTCGTTGTCGTCGGTGAGTTCCGTCCGAGGCGTCCGCTTCGGCTTCTGGATTTGCGGCGCCTTGGCCATGTGCATGAGGGCAGCCTTTTCGATCCTGATTACGACGAGCGGGTCAACCGGCTGCGCTTCCTTCGCCGGTTCCACGCGCGAATCGTTCGGCCAGTGGCACCGCATGCAGAGACGTGGGCGTACCGCGCCACGCAGGCTGTCGCTGCCTACGTGACCACAGAGCTCGGCTTCGATGGGATCTTGTATGCCTCTGTGCAGGTCGGTGCCGCACCGACCGATCCCGATGACGACGACGATCTGTCCGGATATGATGATGATGATTTCGCCCCGGCGATCCGGACTTTCGACGACGACGATATCGGACAGCACAACGTCGTTCTGTTCGGCGCGGCGGGCCACGTCGCGAAGCCGCGGACACGACGCTACCAAGGCGCCGAAGCGGATCCTGGGCTGGGGTACGTCGGTGACAGCGCGGCTGTGCGACGAGTGCGGGCCCTGAACGTGAATGCACCGTCCACGTACATCTACGTCCCCCCCAAGCGCCCGCGCAAGCAGAAAGGCCGTCTCGCGCCGGTCGATGATTTAGGCTTCGACTTCGATTTCTGATTTCGTGGCGACCGAGCCTTGGAACGCGCTGCTGGGAGCTCCTCGGTTCCTGCACGGGCCGCACCGTCCCGGCGCGCTACTACTTGCCCACGGCTCCGAGAAGCCCAGGGACGAAAGACAGGCCGACTCCAAACCACCACTTGCTGTGGAAGTCCCACTTCCCCGAGTCCGTCCCCCACAGCGGGAACTCGGGCGCGGCGTAAAGCCCGACTTCGATGCCGCGCACGTTCACCGTCGCGGACGGGCCGATGGACAGCGTCAGGAACGAGGCTTCTGTCGTCACGGGTGTCTCGGCCGAGCGGCTCGACTTGTCGTTCACGGTTGCTTTCCCGAGCAGGGTCATCACGCCGACTCCATAGCGCCTACTCTCTTGCAGCGGGGTGTCGACGTTACGCACGTACTGGTAGCGGAGCTGGCTCCAGCTAAAGGTGTACTGCACGCCAAAATTCAGCGGGTCGGCAACGCTGCTCGCAATCTCCGTCCTGTTCGTATTCTTCGCGGTGTACCCCCGGCGGTAACGAAGTGGGACGGTCACGCCGCTATATCCGCGCGTGCGAGTCCGGAAGAAGACTGTCTGACGGTTCTCCAAATCGTAGAAGAACTCGGCCTCACGAAGGCGCTGCGCGGGCGTCAGATTGCTGTCAGCCGTCGTTGCGGGGGGACAGTCCAGCCATGTCGGTTTGGTCTGCAGCCACGGATTCACCCGCAGGCGCTTCGGACTAGTCTTGTCGATGAAGACGGTACCAGAGAAAGAGCGCGACTGGTCGAGGCTGACCTCAATATCCTTCCGTTTTTGCCGGTCGGCCGCCTTCACGGTGTCCGTGACTTCGACCGCCTTGCCGTTGATCGTGAGGATCCGGACAATCGGGCTGCCCACGGCGGGAACGGTGGGATCATCTACCACGGCGCCACAGTTTGACATGAGCCGAATTTCATCCTTGGGCAGGTCCCCGAGGCTGTTGAGTGTTATGGTGGTGGGGATTGAGCTCCACCGGGCGGGCGCGACGACGCGCCGGAGGGGCGCGCAGGCGCTGACCGCGAGGCCGACGAGGAGCGCGGCGTGACGCATGACAAGCTTCGGTGCCATGTAGAGTAGAGTCGGGGGAAACGCAACGAGAAGCAGGGTTCCTACAGGGTGCGCCGAATGTACGACGCCGCGACCACAATACTAGCGATTCGGTCCTAAGTCTTCATGGCCCGACCCTCGCAGAGGTAACCGCTGCGAGAAGGAGGCCCAATGGCGCAGCTTCTCCACGCGAGCGCCACCACGACGGCCCGCACCCGCGCGGACATGTAAGGGGCCGCCGAGATGGCGGGCCGTCGCGTCCGCTCCGTCGCGGCGGCGTCCAGATCGCGGTCGAGCTGGCCGGTCCGGATGACGTGATAGACCAAGCCCACGACTGAGCTCGAGCTGGGCGGCCATGGCGGTCTTCTGCAGACCGCTCTCCAGATAATGCTTGAGTAGCACGATGGTATTCCTGGTGTACACCGACCTCCTCCCCTAAGTAAAGAGATCAAGATCACGAGAACGACCGGCAGGACCCCGCCGGTCGTCAGGAACGCCCAGTGTGCAATTTCAATCGGCGCTTTTGTACAATAATCAGATCAGCATTGACAGCTTCGCTGCAACTCAGCTTTCTCGATCACCCCGAACCAGCCTCGTCGGCCTGTGAACGACGGCCGTCTCGGTCGCCCGTTAGTCATGCGACCAATCGGAGATGCCGTCGGTCGAGCGCGGGCTTATGCCGTTCTGGTCGCGCTCCTGGAAGAGAGCTGCCTCACGCCCGCTTTTCGACAGCACTGGTGTCTGTGGCTGTGACGTCACGACACCCGGGGCCGGCGAGGAGATTCCGGGTTGAGGCGTTCTCGGTACGTGTAACGCGGTCCTCCCGCCAAAAGGAGGGAAGCGGCCTAGGTACGCCTCCGAAGCGGAATAACATTGTTCACGACCAGCGTGCCGTTCCCTCCGACGGGGCGGTAGAAATGCCCTACAACGCGTACGGGGACGGCACCTGTAAGCGCCAGTGCCGCCTGTTCCACCGGCTCGCGGCTTAACGCCCAGCCCAGAACCACGTTGTTTCGGAAGGTCCCATCGGAAAACCGCACGCGTATCGTGCGACGGTCGATGTCCACGGCTCGCACCGTCCCAATCGCGTCAATCGGCTCCTCTTTCAGGCTCTCCGATACGACCTGCGTTAGCCTTTCGCTCACTGACCGGGTCATGTGGACCACACGGCCGCCGACGACACGGCCCGAAAGCTCGAAGTCCATCACTTGCGTTTCACTACCGGGGACGAGGCGCAGCGCCAGCGATGCGACCTGTGTGGCGACATCACGGCTCGCTTGATCGTGAATGAGGTCACCCACGCGTCGCCGCCCGTCGGTGGCCCACTCCGAAACATCAGCCAGCTTGGCAATGCCAGCGCGCGCCACACCTGCGTGCTGTGGCGACATCTGTTGGAGTCGCATAACCGCCCGCCCAAGGCTGCCATTGCCAAGCGCAACCTCGACTCCGCGCAGACCGAAGTCGATTGCGTCCTCGGTCGCCGCCGTGGCCCGTCCTCTCTGACCGGGTGGGCGCGAGAGCGCACGGAGCACGCGGCGGAGCTCATCATAGTGCTCCGTCAACTCTGAGGCCCTTGGCACCACCGCACCTGGCCTTAGGCGCAGGGTGAGGACTAGGTCCGACTCGGGCGCTGGGTCTGGCGCAGCGTCTGGGGATGCAACGTCGGGTTCGTTTTCCTCCCCGGCTTTCATCTCGGCGACAGCCCGCAGTCGAAATAGCCCGAGTTCGGTGGCCAGCCGCTCCGCGCCAGGGTCCTTCCCGATGCGCGACACCGCAGGTACGGGTGGCGAATCGGGGAAGCGTTCTTCGAGGAACGCTTCGTACGCGTCTAGCACCGTCCGCGGGTGATCCGTCTCCAGCTGTGGGCGGAGCACGACAGAACGGAACTCGAGCAGGAGTAGAATCTGGCGTTCGACAGCGATCCCAGGCCCCCACATGAGAGGATACCGGATCATGCCGTCGAGCTGTTCATCGATGTAGCGCAGCAGGCGCGCTCGAATTGGTCGCACGTCCACTGCTCAGATCCGACGCACGACGTACACGTCAGCGTCCGGGTACCGGAAATACTCGGCCAGGTACGCCGGACACGGGCAGCCCTGTTCGCCGGTGAGGGCGTCGACGCGATACCCGACGTCGCCCGTTCGCACGTGAGTGGTGACGTGCATCGACCACGACCATTCCGGACATACGATGGACAGCCCTTCCTTTAGCGGGATAAACGCCCCCCGACCCGCTGGCGTGATGCGGAGCCTGTACGTCTCGGGGTCCGCCCGGAGCGCCATAGGTCGAATTTCATCAGCCGCTTCCCAACAGCAGTTGCTGGCCGCCGGAAAACGAGTCAATACCAGCGCAACGGCGGACTCATCAATAGCAGTATTCCACTGGATCGGCATCGCTGTAGATAGGTGCCAGGTTTTTCGGCTCGTCGTGCTCCCCTACCGGGTGAATATACAGAACGGGGCCACGCTACACCGGGGGGACAAGCAGAACACCTGCATCGTCCTCACTCCCCAGCTCGTGTGCAGCCCGCATGCAGAGACTCGGGCGTACCGCACCACGCAGGCTGTCGCTGCCTATATGACCACAGAGCTCGGCTTCGATGGGATCCTTTCTGCCTCTGTGTGCAGGTCGGTGCCGCACCGACCAATCCCGATGACGGCGGCCACCGTACGTAAGGATATGATGATGACGCCCGGATCATCTGGTTCGTCGACGACGATGAAATCGGACAGCAAACCATCGTTTTGTTCGGCGCGGCAGGCCACGTCGCGAGGCCTCAGGCCCGACGATCCCAGACGCCGACGCTGATCCTAACCTCGGTTACGTCAGTGGTAGCGTGGCTGCCCGACGAGTGCGGGCCCCGACCGTGGACGCACTGTCAACGGTCATATTCGTGCCACCCAAGCATCGACGGAAGCAGAAAGGCGATTTCACGTCCGTCGATGGCCTCGGCTTCGACTTCGATTTCTGAGTCCGAGGTTGCTGAGCTGCGGAGGCACTACGCGCTCGGCCTGCCGGCCCACCCAACGCCCTACGCACCCAATCGGGTGCGGTTGACGTCATGCGACTGCGTGAATGACCTTGCCCAGTAACGAGAAATGCACCGTTGGCGAGAGCACGTGAGAGTTTGGCGATAGCACGTGAGAGCCCACAGCGGGCTGCTTCGTCAGGGTTTTGCGCGCTGGCTCGTCGATTGCTTGCACGGTAGTCGTGACACGAAAGGCCCCACATTGCTGTGGGGCCTTTCGTGTCTGACGGAATCGAGGAACTGTGATGCAGGAGTCGCCATGCCGGCCATTGGACTGGAAGTGACTTCTCCGGGAGGTGTGCCCCTCGCCGCTCGAAGCCAGCGCCTCCCGCGCGGGATCCGCGTCAGCGTATAGCACGACACAGTGCGGCCCGCTCGGCGTGCGGCCACGCGTCACCACGTCGCTCAACCAACGGAGTCATGGGTAGAGAAACGGTGGCCCGCGGTGCACCTTGGAGCACTGTCTTCTGCGCGTGGTCGACCGGTCGTGGCGCTGACGCCGCCAGGGCGTGATTGCCGTCAGGTGACGACCGTGCGCGCTCTGCGTCGCCGGCACCATGCATTGCTCTGCGAGAGTCCGAATGCACCTGATCGTCGGCGCCACGGGATCGATGGGCGCACACCTCACTCGGTCCCTGCTCGCTGCAGGCGAACGTGTCCGCGTCTTCACCCGCGATCCCTCCCGCGCGACGGCATTCGCGTCGCAGGGGGCCGAGGTGGTGCGCGGAGACCTGCGTGACGCGGCGTCGGTTCACATCGCCATGCAGGGCGTGCGGTCCGTCGTGTCGGCGTCCCACTCCATCCTCGGGCGCGGTGCGAACGCCAGCCGGATCGTTGACGACGCGGGACAGCGCACGCTGATCTCGGCGGCGAAGGAGGCAGGCGTCGAACACCTTGTGTTCACCTCTGCGCTGAATGCCTCGCTCGCACATCCGGTGGACTTCTGGCGCACCAAGGCGCGAATCGAGCAGGTCGTGCGGGAGAGTGGCATCCCGTTCACGATCCTGCAGCCGAGCGCATTCATGGAGGTGCATGCGTATGACCTGATCGGCAAGAACGTGCGCCTGGGCAAGCGTGTGCCGTTGTTCGGTCCAGCAGACAATCCGCGCAACTTCGTGGCCGCGGCGGATGTGGCGGAGGTGGCGCGACACGCCCTCGTCGATTCGCGATTCGTCGGCCAGACGGTCACGATCGGCGGGCCGCAGGACCTGACGAGCCGGGAAGTGGCAGCGGTATTCGAGCGCGTGTGCGGCAAGCCGGCGGCGATCCTGCAGGTGCCTCTCGCCGTGGTGCGGGGCATGGCGGCGGTGCTGACACCGCTGCACGAAGGCGTGGGGCGCATCCTGAGCGCGACGATCATCGCCGAGACGACGGACCAGACCTTCGATCGCGCGTCGTCACCCCTGACCACGGGGCTGCCGTCAACGACGCTCGAGGCGTGGGCGCGCGCGCGAGTCGCGGCCTAAACGCTGCAGGCACGCTGGCGCTGGCTGACGGCGGGCGGGCGTGACGCGTTCGTGTGCGGTGGCGGTGCCGCACGTGGCGAGCCGTGCTCGGTCATCGCGTCTTGTCGACCCGATCCCAGCGGAAGTGGCGGGCCGAATCGTCGCGCCATCTCGAACGACATCCACAAGACCGGCGCCTGGCGATCGTCCAGGAGTAGAAGCCGTATTGATCGGACGCGATCAATGTGCGGATCCTAGCGCCCGAAATTCGCGCTCGATGGGTCGCTGTCAGGGGCCCGTGCGAAATACGGACAAGTGGTCGCACGCAGTGCGAACATTGAGGATGCATGCCCAGACGTGGGGGCCTAGGCTGGGGTGAACCGCGCTGCGGCGCGGCGGACTGATCGCGCAGATCAGGCCTCACCTCCCCCCCAAGGACTGCACATGCTCGGCTTCACCCAGACAATCACCAGGCGGTTCCTGGCGTCGGCCCTCGGCCTCACGCTCGCCGTCACCACCAGTGCGTGCCGTGACTCGGCCGGACCCGCGGCACCCGAAACGCTCCGCGGATCCGATGCGCCGTCCCTGATCGTCAACGGGACGCCGGACGAAAGCGGCGCCTGGCCAGCGGTCGGTGCGCTGATGTTCGACCAGAATGCCGACGGGATCTTCGAGGCGCGTGAACGGATCTGCACCGGGTCGCTGATCTCGCCGACGCATTTCCTGACGGCCGCGCACTGCGCGTTCGCGGTGCGGTTGCTCACCCAGCTGGAAGTCACGCAGCGATACGCAGTCTCGTTTGACGCCGACCTGAAGACGATGTCGAACCGGTTGGCCGTGGTCGACGTGACGGTAGATCCGCGCTACGCATACACGCCCAGTCTGGGTGCCAAGCCGGTTGCGGACATGGCGATCGTGACGCTGGCCGCCGGCCAGACCACCGGCATCACGCCGATGCGTCTCCCGGCTCCCGGCGCGATCGATGCCGCGCGGCTGGCAGGGCTGTTCGACGCAACATTGATCGTCAACGTCGGCTACGGCATCGGGATCGCGTCCTCAGGGTACCCCATTGCGTACAGAAATGACTATCTGCGCATGGTGTCGCGGTCACCCTACATGGCGACCACGCCGACGTACTTCGGCCTCCTGATGAACGTCGCGGCCACCGGCGAGGGCGGTGACTGTAACGGTGACTCCGGCGGTCCCAAGATGCTCGACCGCGATGGCTACAGGGACGTGGTGCTCGCCATCGTCGTCACCGGCGACCAGCATTGTCGCGCCTCCAGCTGGAACTGGCGGCTGGACACGGACGCCGCCCGCTCCTTCCTCGGCCAGTTCGTGCCGCTGCCGTAGAAAGGCGTAGGGATTGGCGCGAAGGCCCCGCAGCGATGCGGGGCCTTTGTGCTGGCTCACCGCTCGGCGCGCCGCGACACGTGGCCTCGGCAAGGAGTCTTCCGTGGCAGTGCGCGATGGCGTGCGCAGGCCAGGCAACTGCTCCGGCGGCGGAACAGATCGACGTCGGGAACTCCGGCGACAGAAAACGTCCGACATTCTCGCTGTACCGTGTGCAGCAGTCATCATCGCCTCCGGTCACCCGACAATGGCGCGCCGCGGATCCGTGTGCCCTCCTGCACGCGCCGCCCGGCGCGCCGTCCGACCTCCACGACTCGTACGATGCACACACGCACCTGGTCAGCATGGCATCGCCTCTGCGCGGCGCTCGCGCTCACGGTCGGCCCGGCGTTCCTCGGAGCGCAGCCCGCGAATCGCGATCCCGAGCGCGTTCGCTTCGTCACCGATGACATCGCCCATTTCTGGGATGCCTTCGACGCCCGTGCGACGCTCGGCACCACTCGCGCCCTCGACTCGTTGTACTTCGGACGTGCATCCGACGGCCTGCGCGACTTCCGCCGCCTGCGACTGCAGGACGACGCCCAGTTCGCGCGCACGGTGGATCGCCTGGCGCCGTACTATGCGTCGACCAGGTCGAGCATAGCGCGCATCGCCACGCTGGAGCCCGAGTTGCGTGCCATGCTGCGGCGATTCGTGAGGGAGTATCCGGAGGCGAACCTGCCCGACGTCTATTTCGTCGTGGGGCGACTGAGTAGCGGCGGCACCACGGCACCGAGCGGGCTGCTGATCGGCGCCGAGATGTATGGGCGGACCGCGGACAGCCTGCTTGGTGCGCCGCTCTCGGCGTGGCACCGCACCGTGCTCCGTCCCGTCGCAGACCTGCCCGGCATCGTCGCGCATGAACTGGTGCACGTGCAACAAACTGGCGGAGGCGGAGGCACTCTGCTCGAGCGCGCGTTGCGCGAAGGCATCGCGGATTTCGTGGGTGAGCGCATGAGCGGGAAGAACATCAATCCCTCGGCGCAGGCCTATGCCGACCAGCATGAAGCCGACCTATGGATCGAGTTCCGGCGCGACATGCTCGGAAGCGATCCATCACGGTGGCTGTACGACGGCAATGCCACCGCAGGTCGGCCGGCCGACCTCGGCTATGTGATGGGCTATCGCATCGCGCGCGCCTGGTTCGCGCGCCAGTCCGACGCGCGGGTGGCGCTCACGCAGTTGCTGACACTGGATGGCCTCGATGCCGCACGACGCCTGGTGGACGAGAGCGGATACGCACCGGGGTAGGTGCGACGCACCGTCACCACACGTAGCACATCCTTCGCGATGCCGGAGCATCGAAGCGGACTCACGGGTTCGGTCGACACCGCGCGTCCCGCGAGCGATGACCATGGGCACTGGTCGTACAGCGATCCTGCCGCCTGATTGATGCGGTGCGCAGTCATGCCGCATCGTGCGGCCGTCGGGACAGACGTACAGTTCGCTGCCCGCGCGCACCTCATTTTCACCGAGACATTCCACATGGCAGTCGCGAAAGTCATCGAGATCATCGCCGGCAGTGACAAGAGCTTCGACGATGCAGTGCAGCAGGGCGTGGCGCGCGCCACGGAGACACTCGGAGGCGTGACGAGTGCGTGGGTGAAGGATCAGAATGTGGTGGTGGAGGCTGGCAAGGTCATCGAGTACCGGGTGACGATGAAGGTGACCTTCCTGCTCCTGCCCGCATCCGAACGCTGAAGGCGGCAAGCGCACAAGGCACGAATGCTCGGGTCGGTCTCGTCTCGCTGGCCACGGCGGCCAGCGAACGACCGCCTAGCGTGATCGCTCGCGCACTGCATCCTCCTGCGGCGTGCTCCCAGGCGCCGCAGGCCATGACGCCCCGTCCCGCAATTCGCGCACGGCGGCACCGACCACACCATCCACGTCGCCGTCCCGCACCCGGGCAGCGTCCCTCCGCTCCGCACGTCGCGCCAGCAGCAGCGATAGCGACGCCGAGAGCGAGCTGAGCAGCATCAGCGGCCCGGCGATCATCGCCGTCAGCTTCCCGATGCCGGGCTCCGAGTCGCCCACGGTGAGGAAGCCGACTGCCGCGGAGGCGGCGGGGACGCAGGCCAGCAGCAATCCGCCCAGCGCCCCCCAGGCGGCGAATTGCAGGAGCGACAGGTCGGCGAGGCGACGGTGTCGCGCGGCAACGCCGAGCACGCTGGCGAAGATGACGCCGCCCACGAAACCCGGCACCGCCAGCGCGGGGAGTGGGGCGTCGAACACGGCGAAGAACGCATCCCACGGCAGCCAGGGCGTGACGAGGCTGGTCACGCCGATCAGCAGGCCGCCCACGGCCCAGCCCAGAGCCCACGTCAGGCCGGTGCCGATGGTGCCGCGCAGGCGGTGCAGGAATCGGGTCACGGGCGGCTCCAGCGGCGGGTGGGTATGCGAACAAGACAGAACGTGCGCGCGATCTACTTTGTAGTGTAAAGTACTCTCTGCACTCCCCAGTTCAAGGCGAGTCGATCTCGGCGCAGACGGCGCGCACCGGCCGGTGACCCACGACGCGCCGATCGATTGGTCGCCGCACGCGTCGAGCCACAGATTCCGCCGATGCACATCCTTCGCGTTACCCGCACCGTCGCGACGCTCGGCCTGCTCTCGGGCATCACGACCTCGCTCCCGGCACAGCCGCCGGCGCCGTCCATCACTCGCGCCTTCACCGGTGCCACGCTCCTCGACGGCACCGGTCGCGCCCCCGTCGCCAACGCCACCGTGTTGGTCCGCGCCGGTCGCATCGTGGCTGCCGGGCCTGCCGCCCGCGTGCGCATCCCGTCCGGCGCCGAGCGGGTGGACCTGAGTGGCAAGTTCGTGATGCCGGGACTGATCAACGGGCATGGCCACGCCTCCAGCACGGCCGACCTGGCCACCTACGCCGCCTACGGTGTCACGACGGTCTTCTCGCTTGGCGATGAACCGGCGGAGGTCTTCGCGGCGCGCGATGCACAGCGCAAGTCGCCGCCGCGGCACGCACGCGTGTACCTCAGCGGCCCGGTGCTCAATCCGACGTCGCCCGACGACGCGCGCACGCAGGTCGCCGCCGTCGCCGCCCGCGGTGTGGACATCGTGAAGATCCGCGTCGACGACAACCTCGGCGCCGCCCGCAAGATGCCGCCCGAGATCTGGCGCGCGGTGATCGATGCCGCGCACGCGCGCAAGCTGCGCGTGGCGGTGCACCTCTACTATCTCGACGATGCAAAGGCGGTGCTGGCCGCGGGTGCCGATTACATCGCCCACAGCGTTCGAGACGTGGGTGTGGACAGCGCATTCGTGCGTGCGCTGGTGGCGTCCAAGGTGTGTTATTCGCCGACGCTGATGCGCGAGGTGTCGACCTTCGTCTACGAAGGCACGCCAACCTTCCTCACCGACTCGCTCTTCCTCGCCCACGCCAACCGCAGCTGGATGGCGACGGTGCAGCAGCCGGCGCGGCAGGAGTCCATCCGCACCAGCGTCAGCGCGCAACGCTACAAGGCGCAACTCCCCGTCGCGATGCAGAACCTGGCCACGCTGCACCACGCCGGCGTGCCGATCGCGATGGGCACCGACACCGGGCCGCTGGGACGATTCCAGGGCTACTTCGAGCTGATGGAACTGGAGATGATGGTCGACGCCGGCCTCACGCCCGCGCAGGTGCTGCGCGCGGCGACGTCGGATGCCGCGAAGTGCATGCGCGTGGACAACGAGCTGGGTACGCTGGAGCCCGGAAAGTGGGCCGACCTGCTGGTGCTGGACGCGTCGCCACTGGAGCGCATCGCGAACGTCCGTCGCCAGCATTCGGTGTGGATCGGTGGCGAACGCATCGTCGCACGCTGACCACCGCCGCCGCACCTCACGTCACGGCTTCACCCGCCCGATCACCATGCTGCGCCACCGCCGGCAGGCTGACGTGGTGGTCTTGCCGCAGGTGGTGTCCCAGTTGCCTCGCAGCGTGCTGTCGGCAAAGGCGGCCGCCATCCACACCGTCTGGTCATCCACCGGGTCGACAGTGGCCGCGGTATGATCGAGCTTCGATGGACCGTTGACGAACGGCACCACGGTGGCCGTGGTCGCGGCGTCGTCGGATGGCGCCGTCGGTAGCCACTCGCCGGCCTGCAGCACGCGGCTGCGTCGCAATCCGCGACTGTCGGCGTAATACACACTGTATCGCGCCTCCGGAAAGAGTGACCCGGCGACCTGCACGGGGGTGCGACCGTACACGAACACCATGTCGCCCGCCGAGGTGACCGCCACCGACGGCACCTCGTAGCTCACCAGGTCGGTGTTCGCATCACTCGGCGCACGCTTGCCGAAATACGTGTCGAGAAATCCATTCGCGGCCACCGTGTTCGGCACCGGGCGACCGGTGCTGCCCAGCGTGAGCGGCACGCGCACCATGCGCACGCTGTAGCGCGCCGGACGGGTGTTGGCCACGGCATCGGTGACCTTCAGGTGCCCAGCGAGATAGAGACTATTGCCGCGCCGCACGTCGAAGACGTTGCGCTTGTCGGGGAGCGCGGCGCCCATCGTGACACTGTCGTGCACCAGGCCATTGGCCTGCGACAACGTCGCCAACGTGCGGAACGAATACAGGTGCAACGTGTCGCCCCCGCGACGCGACAGTGACGACCAGTTGCCGGTGATGCTGCCATAGTTCGCGACGGGCACGATGTTGCCGCCTGTCTCGCGACTGTAGACCTTCCACGAGGTGGCGCGGGCACGTCCGGCCTTCATCGAGTCGGTGGCGAAGACATACGCCGTCGGCGTCGGTCCTTCACGCGCTTCCTGCGTCTGGTAGCTGTTGTGCGACATGACGATCACGCCATGCTGCGCCACCACGCGCGGCCAGTCGGCGTAATTGCTCTCCGTGGTCATGTACTGCCAGAAGCCGTCACGCGGATCTTCCGTCTTCGACACCGCGACAGCGAAGTAACGACGCACCGCGGGATCGGTGTCCTTGGTGCCCGTGCCGCTGGCGAAGGTCATGCTGCTGCCGCGGGCGGCGGAGACGATCACGAAACGTCGACTGCTGCGATCGTACACTGCCCGTGTGTCGTAGAACTCCACCAGGCACGGTTGCGGCGCGGTGGCCAGCGCGCACTCGGCGAACCACGGACCAGTGCCGATGTGCCGGTTGATGTTGTGCTCGTTCGGTGTGCCATCGCCGTTGTCCTGCGCGATGAAGGTGCTGAAGAAGTCGGTGGCCGAGAGTTGCACGGGCGTGCTGCCGACTTGTGCGAGCCGCTGTCCCTGCCGGTCGAAGAAGGCGATCTCGTGGTCCTGCGTGACGATGATGAACTGATGACCGACCGCCAGCATCGGATCCCATCCGGCGCTGTTCACGCCCGTGCGGATGGCGGTGCCGACGAGGGCGGGCGAAAGACCGATGACGCTGGCCTCGCCAAGGTCGTCGGTCGTCGTCCAGCCCATGTCACCCGGTCGCAGGCCGCCGGGACGTGTGCCGGTCGGTGCCGTGCCACCGGTGCCCATCGGCAGTCCACCCAGTGGATTCACCTCCACCACGTCGGCCACCGCGCCGAGCGTCGGTGCGCGCATCATGCGCACCTGCGGGCCCCAGGCCCCGCGCAGCAACGTCACCGCGCGGTCGCGCCACGCGATCACCTTCAGCGTGCCATCGGCGGCACGCAGCGGGGTCACGATGCGATCGCTGCCGAGGGTGATGGCGCCGATGTCGGTGGCCGTGCCGGCATCGATGCTTCCGAGCCGCACCAGCGCACCTACCGCATCGAACGCGATCAGCCGCATGGTGCCATCGGATTGGCGGAGCGCGGAGATGGCGTGCGCCGCGCCGCGCGACGTGACGGCGATCGATGAGGCCGCGCCACCGGTGAGCTCGGAGCGCAGCGTGAGTGTCCCGGCCGGCGTCACGTTCCACGTGCTCACCAGCAACGCGCCATCCGACGTGCGCCGGGCCGCCGTGACGACGCGCTCGACCGACACCGTCGCGAGCGAGAACTCGCCCACCTCGCGGCCGACGATATTGGTGCGGGCGGTGAAGCTGCCCGATGCGTCAACGTCGAGCGCGCGAAGCACGATGCGGCCGCTGGCGCCACGACCGGCGACCACCAGTCGACCCGGCGCCAGCGCGACGATTGCCGGCTTGGTGACCTTGCCGAAACCGATGTCGGCCAGGCGCGTGATGGTGCCGGATACGCTGTCCACACGCCACGAGATCAGCTTCAGCTCACTGTCGGCATCCCGCACCGCGGCGACGACCGTGGTGCGATTGACGGCAGTGATCGCGACTTCCTCGATGCGTCCGGCATCGGCCTGCGCCTTGCGCGCGATGGCACCCGCCGCATCGACGTGCCAGCTGATCAGCCGCAGGGAGCCGTCCTGTGTGCGCACTGCCGTCACCAGGCGATCACGGCCCGTCTGCGCGGCGGCGATGCGGTCGGTGTCACCGCCGGTGGTGGCGGAAAGCTCCGTGACCTGGCCGGCACCATCAAGTCCCCACACAATGACGCGCAAGGCACCGGCGGACCGCACGGCGGTGGCGAATCGCATCGGGCCGAGTGGGACGCTGGCGATGCTGCTGACGGCGACGGAGCCGGCGTCGCCGAGGCGCTCGAGCGACTGGGCGGGCAGCATCAGTGGTGCGAGCAGCAGCAGTGCAGCGGGGAACGATCGCGCGACCCGGTGGACGGACATTGCACCGCTCCTGCCTGAAGGTGACGGATGGCTGATCGGTGACCGGTGGCGCGCCGCGACCAGCGGGGCGCCGCGCGCACGGCCGCTCGAACAGCGACCTGCGGGTCGTGGGAACGCATTATCGGTGCGCATCTGGCCGACGTCAGGCGCGCCGATGCTGCATTGACGTCATCGATGCAATTGTCATCTCAGTCGCAGCGTGGAGGGAGAGATCCGGGCGCGGGACGGGGACGTAGAGCCCGTTGCGGTCCTCCACTTCCTCCACCCTGGATGTCCCATGACCACTCGTATTTCTCTCGTCGCCGCGGCGCTGGTGCTTGGCGCCTGTGCCGACGCTCCCACCGGCAGTCCGGCTTTGTCGACGGCGACGACCTCGCTCACCGTCACCACTGATGCCGCCGAGACGGCGATCGCCGGTGAGGAATTGATCGGCCTCACCGCCGACAATGAACTCGTGACGTTCACGAGCGACAAAAGCAATCAGACCACCAGCGTGGTGCCGATCACGGGCCTGATGGCCGGTGAGACGGTGATCGGCATCGACTTCCGGCCGAGCGACCTCGGTGCCAATGGTGTCAACGACATCGGCAAGTTGTATGCGGTGACGTCCGCCAGCCGGCTCTACGTCGTCAATCCGGCCACCGGTGCGGCGTCGTCACCGGTGATGCTGTCGATCGCGATCAGCGGGACCGCGATCGGCGCCGGCTTCAACCCGGTGCCGGATCGCCTGCGCATTCACACCAGCACCAACCAGAACCTGCGCATCAACGTGGAAACGGGAATGACCACGCTCGATGGCGCGCTGTCGTACACCGCCGGTGACGTGAACGCCGGGAATGATCCGGACCTGGTGGGCACTGGTTACACGAACAACGATGCCGACCCGGCCACCGGCACGGACCTCTACGCGATCGATGCCGCGCAGGACGTCCTGATCAAGTTCGGGCCGGTGTCGGCCACCAGCGGTCCCAATTCCGGCAAGCTGCTGACGGTGGGTGCACTGGGTGTCAACGCGAGTGCGATGTCGGGGCTCGACATCAGCAACGCCACCGGGACGGCCTACGCGGTGCTCGGCACGTCGCCGTCGGACAAGTCGGTGCTGTATTCGATCGATCTTGCGACGGGCGCTGCGACGCGTCTCGGCCTGCTGGCGCAGACCAAGGGCGCCTTGATCGGTGTGGTGGTGAAGCCGTGAGCTGATGTGCGCATGGCGCGGTGACCCGACGGCCCGCCGGTCGGGTCACCCGCGATGGGCGGATACACGGGCATGAAGGCTTCGTCTGGAAGATTAGGCGAGACTTAGAAATGAGGGTTGCCTGGAACGTCAGGGCGGCTGGATTTGCACCGCAAACGGCTGCCGCAACCCACCAGCGACCCGCGTCTCAGCGGGTGCACAGCAGGTGTGCTGTTGCACTCGGCTGCCCCCGACGCCAATTCTCGAGCACGTCAGCCACCGCGTCGCGATCTCCCCCGACTCCGGCTGACGAACCCGAACTGGAGTTCGATCATGCACCGTGTCAACAGTCAATCCCTCCGCGCCTGCTCTCGCGCCGCCGGCGTCGTCCGAGCGGCCGCGGCCTTGTCGCTGCTCACCGCCTGCGCTGACGCGCCGCTGGCACCGAGCCACGACGTCCCGCTGCTGGCGCCGGCCAGCGCCAAGTTGGGCGTGGCGCGCGTGGAGCAATTCGCGAACGTCGCGAACATCTGGACCACGTCGGCGCTCTCGACGAGGAACTCTGCGAATGCCGAGGGCAACGTGGTGGCGTTCCGGGGGACCGTCGAGGGGCTTCCGCTCGCCGCTTCGCAGGTGTTGACGATCACGTATGCATTTTCCGTCGATGGGCATCGCGCGTACGATTTCCTGGCTACCACGCCGGACGGTTCGGTCACCGATGGCACCACGTTCTTCATCCCGCTGGATCCGCACCAAGTGGACGGCACGACGGTCGCAGCGCTGATGCCCGCTGGACTGTTCCGGTTGACCGGCGGCACCATCACCAGTGTCTCCGGTTATGTGCACACTGGCGACGACGGCAGCAGGAGCGAGGCTCGGATCTCGGTGACGTTCACGCCGACGGCGCCGACCGCGACCCTGCACTGGGGTGCGCACCTCGCGTCGTCGAATGCGTGGACCAGCGGCGGTGCAGCACAAGTCGGAAACGGCAACTGGCAGATGCGGCTGAATGTCGACGGCACGCCGCAGGTCAAGTCGGCGAGCATCCAGGCCTCGTCGATCACCGCCGCCACACCCTGACTGCTGGTGCGGATCGTGATACCGGGTGAGCCGACACCACGTCCGGCTCACCTGGTTTGATTTTTTCATCATACTCGCTGTCCATTCGATCAGTGACGCAGCCTGCACCGCGGTGCACGACGACATCGACAACGATCGGCACTGCGGGGTACGTTCAGCGAAGTCACGCCGACCGTCACCGCGTCCCGCACCCGTGCCCATGCGCCGTTCCGTCTTTCTCTTCACGCTGACCGTCGGCATCGCCGCGACACTCGGCGGCCAGGCTGCGCGCCCCGACACCGCTGATCCCTACCGCTGGCTCGAGGAGCTGAGCAGCGAACGCGCGATGACCTGGGTCCGCGCCGAGAACGCGCGCACCGCCAACGTCCTCGAGAACGATCCGCGCTACGCCGGTATCCACGCCGAGGCGCTGCGCATGGCGCAGGCGCAGGACCGCATCCCCTACGTGACGTTCATCGGGGGGGCGCTCTACAACTTCTGGCAGGACTCGACGCACGTGCGCGGCATCTGGCGCAAGACGTCGCTGGCGAGTTATCGCACGGCAACGCCCACGTGGGTCACGGTGCTCGATCTCGACGCCCTCGCGCGGCGCGAGAATGCGAACTGGGTGTGGCATGGCGCCAACTGCCTGCAACCCACCGAGGAACGCTGCCTCATCGCGCTCTCCGATGGTGGCGAGGATGCGGTCACGCTGCGCGAGTTCGACCTCGTGACGCCACGCTTCGTGAACAACGGCTTCACGCTGCCGAAGGGCAAGCAGTCGGTGTCGTGGATGCACACCGATACGCTGCTGGTGGCGCGCGAGTGGGTGCCCGGCGAGATGACCACGTCGGGGTACGCCTACGTGGTGAAGAAGCTCGCCCGCGGTCGTGCGCTGGCGTCGGCCACCGAGGTGTATCGAGGCCGCCCGTCGGATGTGAGCGTGCGACCGTACACCATCGCCGACCAGACAGGCCATCGCGTGACGATGATCGACCGCGTCACCAGCTTCTTCGAGGCCGAGCACTTCCTGGTGCGGCCGCGTGACGTGGCGCGTCTGGCGATCCCGCTGAAGGCGAACGTGTCCGGCATGTTGGCAGGACAGGTGCTGGTGAAGCTGTCGGAACCGTGGACGCAGGGTGGCACCACCATCGCCAGCGGCGCGGTGGCATCGTTCGATGCGGCGGTGGCGATGCGCACGCCGGGGTCACTCTCCGCGGTGGCGGTGTTCGAGCCTGGCCCACGCGAATCGGTGGAGGGGATCGAGTCCACGCAGCAGCGCCTGTTGATCGGCATCACCCGCAATGTGACCGGGCAGGTGCTGGCCTTCTCCCGCAGCAACACCGGCGCGTGGACGCCGCTGACGCTGAAGTTGCCGGAGAACGTGTCCACCAGCGTCGTGAGTGCGGATCAGCGATCCAATCGCGCCTTCATCAGCGTCACCGGCTACCTCACGCCGAGCAGCGTGTGGCTGGCGGATGCCGGCACGGCGGCGGTGTCACGGGTGAAGGCGCTGGCGCCGCGCTTCGACGCGTCGCGCGCGCAGGTGGAGCAGCTGGAGGCGACATCGACCGACGGCACGAAGGTGCCGTACTTCGTGGTGCGGCCGCGCAGCATGCGGCTCGACGGAAGCAATCCCACCATCCTCTATGCGTACGGTGGTTTCGAGGTGTCGCTCACGCCGTGGTACGACGCCGACGTGGGCAAGCTGTGGGTGGAACGCGGCGGTGTGTACGTGGTGGCGAACATCCGCGGTGGTGGCGAGTTCGGTCCGGCGTGGCACGACGCCGGGCTGAAGACGAAACGCCAGGTGATCTACGACGACTTCGCGGCGGTGGCGCGCGACCTGATTGCGCGTGGCATCACCAGTCCGCGCCGGCTGGGCATCCAGGGTGGCTCCAACGGCGGCCTGCTGATGGGTGTGCAGATGACGCAGCATCCGGAGTTGTTCAACGCCGTCGACATCCAGGTGCCGCTGCTCGACATGCTGCGTTACGAGCAGATCGCAGCGGGATCGTCGTGGGTGGGTGAATACGGCAGCGTCACGGTGCCGGCCGAGCGCGAGTTCCTCGCGTCCATTTCGCCGCTGCAGAACCTGAAGCCGGACGTGATCTATCCCGAGCCGCTGATCTGGACCACCACCAAGGATGATCGCGTAGGGCCGCAGCACGCACGCAAGTTCGCGGCGCGGATGGCGGACCTGAAGCTGCCGTACCTGTTCTACGAAGTGATCGAGGGCGGGCACGGTGCCGGCGCGAACATCGCGCAGCGGGTGCACACCACCGCACTCGAGTACACCTACTTCACGCGACGCCTGATGAACGACGTGCGACCCACGCCCTGACGGGCTCGTTCGTGACGTGATGGCAGCGTGTCGGGGGCTTGTGATCGCGTGGGCCCGACGCCTTCGTGCGGGCGAGCCCGTGACGCCGATCAAGGACTCCGACCTTGAACGGACCCCTCGAACGGGAGATGCGACGACGATGACTGGGCGACCGCAGGACGAGACCAGCGATGACGACGCCTTCGGGGTCGATGACGACGACGAGACGACGCCGGATCTCGACGACATCGCAGGCATGCGTCCCGAGGACATCGACGTCGACGGCACCCGCCCGTTGCCGGAGGAACTCACCGGTCGCGCCAGCGGCACCGACGAGGACCTGGTGGCGCTGTTCGACAACGCCTCCGACAAGCACATGACCGACGGCTTCCGCGGCGGCAGCGAGGACGAGCCGCCGCTGGACGACGACGAGATCGGCGACGACGCGGGCGCCACCGCCGCCTGAGTCGTTTCGCGCCGCCCAGGGCGCGGCGCCGCCGCCATAACCACCGTTGCGGCACTGGCGCGTGCCCCGTCTGACCCACGACGCCGCACCCGTCCACCGCGCGGCCCGCCCGCCGTGACGCTCCGAAGCCGCGGGTCTGTGACGTGTCAGGCCCCCACGCGTCTCATGGCTGAGCACGCTGAAATGATCTGGACCGATGCGCTCCAATCCCCACCCGGACGAGCGGCAGGCGCGGCAGGATCCACTGGTCCGCAAGGAGCAGGCAGCGGCAACGAGTGTCTCGTGTGGACGGGCGGGTGGGCCCTGAAGCACGTTTAGCCCCCGGTGAGCGACGGCTTGCCGGGGGCACCTCGTGTCTGCGCGCGTACGAATCGCGGACATAGATTCGGGCATGACGACCGCCCGGCCCCGCATCGCCTTTCAGGGCGTGCCCGGCGCCTTCAGCGAGGATGCAGTTCGCGCCTTCTGGGGCCCCGATGTCACCACCGTACCCTGCCAGAGTTTTTCGGCCGTGCTGGCGGCGGTGCGCAGCGGCGCCGCCGACGGGGCGGTGCTGCCGGTGGAGAACATGGTGGTGGGACCGATCCAGTCGGCGCTCGATGCACTCGACGACTTCAGCGACGGCCTGACCATCGGCGCCACCATCGATGTGCCGATCGTGCACGCACTGCTCGGCGTTCCGGGAAGCACGCTCGAACAGGTGAAGCTGGTGACCAGCCATCCGGTGGCGCTGGCGCAGTGCCGCCGCTTCCTGCAGGCGTTCGGCGCGCGGGTCGAACACTTCTTCGACACCGCCGGGGCGGCGCAGATGGTCAGCGAGAAACAGGACCGCGGCATCGCCGCCGTCGCCAGCCACAACGCCGGCACGCGCTACGGCCTCGAGATCCTCGCCGACGCGATCCAGGACGATCCCGAGAACTGGACGCGCTTCCTGCGGATCGAATCAGGCCGCTGACCGGCCGCGGCCGGACTCAGTCGCGCTTGTCCGGCCCGCGACGTTCCTCACGCTGACGCGCTTCCTCGCTGCGGCGACGTTCGTCCATGCGCTTCCGCGACTCGGCCGACTTGGCGCGCTGTTCCGGCGTGAGTACCGAATCCATCGATGCCCGCATCTGGTCGCGCAGCGAATCCAGCTGCGGCCCGACGCGGGCGCGCAACGAGTCGAGCTGCAGTTCACGGCGCGCGAAGATGGCGTCGACGGCGCTGGCCTGCGCCGGTGTCAGCGCGAGGTCGTCGGTGATGCGCTTCACGATGCGCGCGCGCATGCGGTTGCGATTGGCGGTGTCCACCGGCTCACCGATCGAGCCAAGCGGACCGCCGCCACGGCCGGAGCCGCGGCCGCCGTTGCGGGCATCGTTGCCGCGATGGAGCAGGCTGCGATCGACGGCGATGCCGATGGCGACGCCGATGCCGAGCATTGCGAGCACGGTCAACACCGCCATCACCCGCGAACGGGGTGTGGTCATCGCGGCTCCAACTCGATCGCGCCTGCGCCCGCGCCGGCGTCGCTCTCGATCACGTGATGCGCCAGCCCGCTGCTCCCATCCGACTCGAGGGCGCTCAGCAGCGCCGCCGGGTCGCTTTCGCGCAACTCGGCGTCGGCCAGCGTGCTGGTCTCCATGCGCGACAGGAAGAGCGTCGCGAACAGGGCGGCCGCGGCGGCCATCGGCAGCGCCACGCGCACCCACGCCGCCAGCGTATCCGCCATCGAGGTGCGTGCGGTGCGACGCCGGGATGCCAGCTGGAACGCCGCCGCCGACAGGATCCGGGCCTCGAGCTCACCGAGGGCGACGGGTGGCGCGCCGCGGTCGTGCCGCCGCAGCAGCGCATCCAGCGCCGGGTCGGGTGTCTCAGGTACGTCGCGCGTGCGGTCCATCGGGTCGATCGTCATTCGTCGTCTCCACCGTCACCGAGCCACGACTGCAGCTGCGTTCGCAGCGCCTTGCGTGCCTCGTGCAAATGCCATCGTGCCGTGCCCGCCGGGATCTCCAGCATCCCGGCCGCCTCCGTCGGCGTGAACTCCTCGAACGTCACCAGCTCGATCAGCTGTCGCTGGACGGGGGGCAGGGTGCGGAGGGCCGCATCCACCTCGTCGCGCAACACTCCGTGCACTGCGACCTCCATCGGGCTCACCGCGTCACTCACGTCCGTGTCCGACAACTCCTCCGTCTCGCGCCGCTTCGCCGAGCGATGCCGGTTGATCGCCGTGGTGGCGACGATCCGGAAGAACCAGGGGCCGAACGGCCGCCCGGGATCACACTGGTCTATCCGTTCCAGCGCCCGCAGAAACGCATCCTGCACCGCATCCTCGGCATCCTCTCGATGTCGGAGCATGCGCCAGGCGATCCGCTGTGCGCGCGGCAGGTGTCGCCGCACGAGCACTGCATACGCCTCGCTGTCGCCCTGCTGCACCTGCACCACCAGTCCCGGCTCGTCGGCATTGCTGTCGGCGGGCGGACCGGTGCTGTTTCCGGCCGAGGTCATGAAGCCAGTGTAGGAGCGCCACGGCGGCGCGATCGGAATGGAGGAGCCACGTCCGATGGACGGGATGCGGCTCTGAGAAGTGGTACACGTTGGCAGGGGGCGGCGTTGGTTGTCTACCCGGGCTTCGATTTCGGGGATTTCGGGGACAGTGCACGGAATTCGGGCCGGGGCCCCGACAGCCAGAAACAGCGCGCTGGCCTCCGGTGTTACGATTGCGGAGAGACGGGCCACCCGGCCCGTCCCGCACCCGTCCCAGGAGCGTTCGTGTCGCTGCGCCGCCTTCCCGTCTACATCCTCGCCGACGTGTCCGGCTCCATGCGCGGCACCCCGGTGGAGAGCGTCAAGGCCGGCATCCGACAGCTGCACCGCGACCTGCTGACCGACCCGCAGGCCATCGAAAGCGCGTACCTGAGCGTGATCACCTTCGCCGACGTCGCGATCCAGGTGGTGCCGCTGACGGAGGTGGGCAGCTTCATCCCGCCCGAGATGGACGCCAACGGCCAGACCAACTACGGCGATGCGCTTCGGGTTTTGCTCGAATGTTTCGAGATGGAGGTGGTGCGCACCACCGCCGAACAGAAGGGCGACTGGCGCCCGCTGGTGTTCATCCTCTCCGACGGCGCCCCCACCGACAGCGGCTGGACGCAGTACGCCGCCGAGCTGCGCCAGCGGCGGCCGGCCAACATCATCGCGGTGGCCTGCGGTGACCATGCCGACCTGGCGGCGTTGCGCGAGACCACCGACACGGTGATCCAGATGCGCGACATGTCACCCGACGCGTTCCGCGCCTTCTTCAAGTTCGTGTCGGCCAGCGTGAAGACCACCAGCGCCAAGGTGGGATCGGTGGGCGATGGCGGCGCGATCACGCTGCCCCCGCCGCCGCCGGGCATCACGATCATTCCCTGACCGGTGGCCGACGAAGTGGAGGCGGCTCCGTCGCTGGCGCTCGACCCTGCCGCGACGTCGGCCACCTGGACGGCCCGCGATCCGGGCCACGCGTGGTGCCCTGACGCCTTGCTGGCACTGGTGCCCGAGGCCGTGGTGCGCGACGCGAGCGCGGAGCCGATGTCACTCGCGACCCACCACGCGCCATGGCACCTGCTGGGCGCCAGCGTGCGTGGCCGCTCGCACGCGCATCGCGGTGAGTTCCGCGACGATGCGATGGCCGTGCACACCGACGGCGAGTTGCTGCTGCTGGCGGTGGCCGACGGCGCGGGATCGAGCGCACTCAGTCGCATCGGGGCCGCGGTCACGGCGCAGCTGGCAGTGGAGCGCACCGCTGTGCGCTACGCCGCCGATGTGGCTGCCACCGCACCGTCGGCACGACTCGGCACCGCGATGGCGCACGCCGTGCACGATGCCGCGCTGCGCCTGCACGAGCTGGCGGCAGCCGCAGACACGTCCCCGGCGGCACTGCGCACCACGCTGCTGCTGGTGGCGGTGCTGGGTGACCTGATGCTGGTATCGCAGGTGGGTGACGGCGCGGTACTGGTGCAGAAGCGCGGTGGCACCGTGATGCGCGTTGGTGCGCAGCGCGAGACGTCGTGGGCCGGTGAAGTGACCTGCTTCGTGCCCGATGCCTGCGCGATGACACAGGCCGCCGCACTGCGACAGGTGTCGGCCGACGATGTGTCACTCATCGCCCTGCTCACTGATGGCATCGACGATCCGTTCCATCCGCTGGAGCAGAGCGCGCAGGCCCTGGTGGCGCAGTGGCGCGATGGGACGACCACGCCGATCGGCACCGCGCGGCAGGTGGCGCAGGGGCCGGTGCTGGATGGCACGGATTCGCTGCTGCAGTGGATGACGTTCGAGCAGCGCGGCGAGGTGGATGATCGCACGCTGTTGCTGGCGTGGCGCGCCGGCGAGGCCGGATGAGCACGAGCGCGGCACGGCTGGCTTCCATCAGCGTGCAGTCCACCGATGGACGCACGTTGCACCTGCGGCCCGCACCACTCGCCAGCGGCGCGGAGAAGGTCGCCTTCCTGACGCAGGATGGCCGTGACGTGGTGGCGTTCTACTTCGGCACCTTGCGCGACCGCGCGGAACGGGTGGAGCGGCTGCGGCGCATCGTGTCCAGCTACGATCCCACCCGCGGCGCCGGCGGCGCGTACTGGCGCGATGCGTTCTGCTGGCCGACCGGCATGGTGGATGGTGCGCAGGCCGTGCCGGCCGACTTTGCGCGTGCGCACTCGCTGGCGCAGCCGACGCTGGGCGTGGTGATGCCGGTCTACCGCAGCGCATTCTTCATGCAGGACCGCTTCGGCAACCGGGTCGAGAAGGAGGTGCGCTGGTTCACCGGTCGCAAGGCGGGCGCGCTGGTGCCCGACGTCGAGAAGGGCAGCCTGCTGACACGATTGCAGGTGTGCATGCGCCTGGCGCGTGCGGTGCGGCGCCTGCATTTCGCGGGACTGGCGCACAGCGACCTCTCGAATCGCAACGTGCTGGTGGACCTGCGCGGTGGCGACGCCTGCGTGATCGACATCGACGCGCTGGTGGTGCCGGGGCTCGCACCACCGACCGTCCTTGGCACACCGGGCTACATGGCGCCCGAGGTGGTGGCCGGCAAGGCACTGCCGACCATCGAGACCGACCGGCACGCGCTGGCCGTGCTGTTCTACGAACTGCTGCTGCAGCGGCACCCGTTGCGCGGCCGGCTGGTGCACAGCACGCGCAGCGCCGAGGAGGACGAGCAGCTGTCGATGGGAACGAAGGCGCTGTTCATCGAGCATCGCACCGATCGGCGCAATCCGATCGACGGTGTGATCGACGTGTCGGTGGATGCGCTGGGACCGCACCTGGCGCCGCTGATGCGTCGCGCGTTCGAGGAGGCGCTGCATGCCCCGTCGCGGCGCCCCGATGCGGTGGAGTGGGAGGAGGCGCTCTATCGCACGCTGGAGCGCATCATGCCCACGCCGTCCGGCCGCGGGTGGATCGTGGTGCCCGATACGGGACCGATCGTGGACCACTGGTCGGGCGAGGTGGTGCACCGCGCCGTGCCGCTGCTGCAGGCGGGTCGCGGCACCGGCGATGACTGGCGTGCCGATGGCATCGCGACCGCGATCTTCCACCATCGCACGCTGCACCAGTGGCACTTCGATGCCGACGTGCGTCCGCGCGAGGAGGTGTCGCGCGAGGCGCTGGCCTACGCGTCGTTCCACGAAGGACAATGGTGGCTGGTGAACCTCACCGATCGCGCGTGGCATGTGGGCGATGGACGCTGCATCGCGCGCAACGCCCCGGTGCAGCTGGTGGACGGGCTGGAACTGCGTGTCGCGCCACGCGAAGATGGTGGCAGTGGCCGGACCTGGCGCGTGGTGATGAGGCGCGCCTAGGTGTCGGCGCCGATCGACGTGCGCGCGGGACTGGCCGCCGAGTTGCGCCGGCTGGTGCGGGATGGGCGCGAGTGGCCGATCACGGACCGGCGTCGCTTCCGCAACCTGCTGCTGGATGCGGTGAGCAGTGACGCGATGCCGATGGTGGAACTGCTGCTGCGCGTATACGACGACGGCATGTTGCGCACCTTCCCCGATCGCAGCGCACCGCGCGCGACGTGGGACGCGGCGGCGGCGCGACTGGCTGGCGACCTGCAGGCGCAGCGCTTCGTCGAACCCGGCATCGCGCGATTCGTCGCCGAGTCGTGGGCCGCGGCACTCGGTCCGGAGCTGACGGTGGCCGCGCGTGCCGCGGCGCCGCGAGTCACGACGACAGTACCACGCCAGCCACCACGCAGCAGCGCCACCGTCGCTACCGCGCAACGTGCCGCCGCCACGGCGCAGGCGGCGAGCGCGAGCAGCGCGGCGTCGATGCAGGCCTATCGGCTGTCGAACATCCTGATGGGCGCGATGGGCGTGATGTTCCTCGTCTTCGTGTTCGTGGCCTTCCGCCAGACGGGCGCGCGCGCGCAGGTGACGCCTGCCACCGTGGCGGCGCCGGTGCGGACGCCGGCCGCGATGCCGGTGCCTGCAGCGCAGGCCGCACCGCTCTTGCCAGTGCCTGGTGACAGCGTGCGCGAGAGCGCCGCACCGGAACCGGCGCCGTCGGCTCCAACGCCACGTTCCGCGATCGACGTGGCTGCGGCGACGGTGCGATCCACCGACGACATCGTGCTCAAGGCCGGCCGTGTGTTCGAGGGGCGCGTGCTGAGCATCCGGCAGCAGAGCATCGTGGTGAAGGACGAGGAGACGGGGCTCGACTTCGAGATCGCGAAGGCCGACGTGGATCGCATCGTCACGCGCGAAAACCGAGTGATGCGTTTCGGCGACGACAACGTGCCGCTGCTGGGTGACGCCGATGCAGTGTCCCCGATGTCGCACACCGGTCGTTACCGGCTGCGCTACGCCGCACGATGGGGCACCGAGCGTGATGCGTGCGGTGACGTGGCGCGGCGATGGGCGCCGGGCGCCGATCTGGTCATCCGCCACCTGCGTGGTGCACCGATGATGCGACTGGAGTTCACCGGCGGCATGGGGTACAACGCGGGGGTGCGGTCCGACGGACTGTTCGAGTCGGGCGTGGCGACGTCGCCGGCGCGAGGCCCCGACTCGACGTTCGTCTCCAGCCGGCTGTCGGGTCGCCTCAGTCGCGGCGGCGTGCTGCAGGGCGTGGCGCGCGTCAGCGCGGTGAAGGCGGATGGGGCAATCGTCTGCGACCTGGCGCTGACCGTGCGCGGTGAACGCCAGCCCTGATCCGACTCGCGCTGCGAGGGCTCAGCGCACCGTGATCACGCCGTGCATGTTGAGGCTGCGGTGTGGTGCGCAGTAGAACAGGTAATCGCCCGTCGGCAGGCCGGCGGTGCTGACGACGTAGGTGGAGTCGATGGTGGTGACGACCGGCGCGGCGAGATCGCGCGCTCCGATGGCAGCCAGGTTGGACACCAGCTGCGCACGCGACCCACGGGGAATGAAGGCCTCGTCGAACGCGACGTTGTGTGGCACGCCGCTGATCATGCGGAACTCCACGCCGTCGCCCTCGGCGACGGTCACGTACGCCGGCTCGAAGCGGAACCCTTCGTTGTCGAGCAGCATGCGCACCACATGCACCGCGCCGCGCACCGGTCGCGCGGTCGGTCCGGCGGCACGCAGCACCGGTGCACGAGCCGGTGCTGCGTCAGCGGAGATGTCACAGCCGGAGAGTGCGACGGCCACACACCAGGTGGCGTGCCACCAGCGGCGACGTCGTGTCATGTCCCGTACTGCCACACCACGCGTCAGGCGTCGGGCTGCGGGAAGAGACCGTCCACCGAGAGGTAGCGCTCACCCGTGTCGTAGCAGAACGTGAGCACGGTCGCGCCATCCTTCATCGACGGCAGCAGCTGGGCCACCGCGGCCAGCGAGGCCCCGCTCGATGCGCCGATGAAGATGCCTTCCTCGCGCGCCGCACGGCGGGCGAACGCGAACGCATCATCCTCCGACACCTGCAGCGCACCGTTGAGCGTGGCGGTGTGCAGGTTGGCCGGCAGGAAGCCCGCGCCGATGCCCTGGATGCGATGCGGCGTGTGCGTGCCGCCACTGATCACCGGCGACTTCACCGGCTCCACCGCGAACGTCTGCAGTGCAGGCATGCTTGCCTTCAGCGTCTCGCTGACGCCGGAGATGTGGCCGCCGGTGCCCACGCCGGTGATCAGGTAATCGAGGCCGGCAGGGAAGTCGGCCAGGATCTCCTGCGCGGTGGTGCGTGCGTGCACCTCGACGTTGGCGGGATTGTCGAACTGTCCGGGGATCCACGCCTTCGGCAGCGCCTCCGCCAGCTCCTGCGCCTTCGCCATCGCGCCCTTCATGCCGACTTCGCGCGGCGTCAGCTCGAATTCCGCACCGTAGGCCAGCATCAGACGCCGGCGTTCCACCGACATGCTTTCCGGCATCACCAGGATCAGGCGATAACCCTTCACCGCGGCCACCATCGCGAGGCCGATGCCGGTGTTGCCGCTGGTCGGCTCGACGATCACGGTGCCCGGAGTCAGCACGCCGCGTGACTCCGCATCCTCGATCATCGCCAGCGCAATGCGGTCCTTGATGCTGCCACCGGGATTGGCCCGTTCCAGCTTCATCCAGACATCCACCCGCGTGCCGAACAGGCGGGAGAGTTGCACATGCGGGGTGTTGCCGATGGTCCCGAGGATCGACGTCGCGCGGCTCATATCTCGAACTCCAGTGGAAAGTCCTCGCGCTGCCGCTCCGTGGGCACCGCGTGCGTGACAATGGAGCCGGGGGGCACGCTGTGCGTCAACCACACGTTGCCGCCGATGACGCTCCCACGGCCGATCACGGTGCGGCCACCGAGGATGGTGGCATTCGCGTACACCGTCACTTCGTCCTCGATGGTCGGGTGGCGCTGCACGTTGGCGAGACGCTTGCTGACCCGCAGCGCGCCGAGCGTCACACCCTGGTAGAGCCGCACGTCGTTGCCGATGCGGGCGGTCTCGCCGACCACGATGCCGGTGCCATGGTCGATGGCGAACCGGTCTCCGATCACCGCACCAGGATGCAGGTCCACGCCCGTCCGCTCGTGCGCCCACTCGGTGATCAGGCGCGGCATGATCGGCACCTGCGACAACCAGAGGGGCTGCGCGACGCGATGACAGATCGTGGCCAGGAACCCGGGATAGGCGAGAAACACTTCATCGACATTCTGCGCGGCAGGATCCATCCGATGCAGCGCTTCGGCGTCGGCGTACAAACGGATGCGGATCGCGGGCAGTGCAGCCATCAATTCATCGGCGACGCGGTCGGGGTCGGCGGTGGCGGGCATCAGGTGCCGCAACAGCTCCTGCAGCGTGGACGCCACACTGTCGTATTCGACGCGCAGTCCAGTTGAGTCTCGGCTCGCATCTGGCGGCGCAGCATGCGGGAAGAGCAGCGACAGCACGCTGCGCATCCACTCCCGCACCGACTCGTGCAGTCGTGCGGGAAGGGCGTAGTCCGCGCGGGCCGCGAGGACCTCGGCGAGGAAGGCAGTCGGGTTGTGCGGCACGGGTCGGAGGCGGTACGTGGAAAGGGTGCCGGGCGGCCGTTCCCGGTGGCCCAAGCATTGCCCAGACGAAGGTACGACGCGGTCCCTCAACTTAGTATCAGCCAATGTCTTCCCTCGACGAATCGACCATCTCCACCCGCCTGGGTGACTTCATCGCCGACGCCCGGTACGGCGAGGCGTTGCTGCTGCTGGAGCAGGCGCTGATGATCGGCAACGGGGATGCGTGGCTGTACGGGATGCGCGCGCTGCTGCTGCTCGAGACGGGCGACATGAGCGGCGCGCTGCACGCCAGCGCCACCGCCGTGTCGCAGGCACCGATGGCGGCGTTCTCGCACTGGACGCGCGGCGTGGTCCTGCTGCGCGCCAATATCCTCCCCGGTGCGCAGCGCGCCGCCGAGCGGGCGGTGGCGCTGGACCCCGAAGAATCGGATACGCACGTGCTGCTGGCGCGCGTCTATCTGCAGAAGTCGCTGTGGGAGCAGGCGCGCATGGCGCTGGCCGATGCGCAGTCGCACGGCGCTGACGAGGAGGAGCTGCTGCCGCTGCGGGCAGCGATCGCCGCCGGTCGTGGCCTCGACGCGCGTGCCGGCGAGACGTGGCGCTCGTTCGCGCAGAAGTATCCCGCCAATGCACTGGCGCGCACGGGCCACGCCTGGGTGATGCTCGAGTCGGGCGACGTGAAGGGGGCGCATTCCGAGTTCCAGCAGGCACGCGAGCTGGACCCCACCAATGCGTGGGCGCTGGAGGGCCTGGTGATCACCAAGACCCGCCTGCTCCCCGTGCATCGTCGCTGGACGTCGGTGGCCTGGGGCCGCCTGATGGAGCGCCGCGAGGAGACCATGCTCGGCATCGGTGCAGTGCTGACGTCGGCCGGCCTCACCCTGCTGCTGCGCCCCGATGCGGATATCGTTCTCTCGCTGCTGCTCACGTTCTGCGGCGCCGGCCTGCCCATGCTCGATGCCTGGCGCCAGGAGATCGTCACGAAGTAACACCCACCGCCGGAACTCATGGCCGATTCACTGAACGTCGCGCTGGTTGGCTATGGATTCGTCGGCAAGGTGTTCCACGCGCCGCTGATCGCGGCCACCGACGGGCTCCACCTGCACACCGTGGTGTCGAGCAACGCGCCCGCGGTCCAGGCCGACTTCGCCGACGTACGCGTGGTGCCGCAGCTCGTCGATGCGCTGGCCGACCCGGCGATCGATCTGGTGGTGATCGCGACGCCCAATCCGCTGCACGCGCCGCAAGCGCACGCGGTGCTGGATGCGGGACGCCATGTGGTGGTGGACAAGCCGTTCACCGTGACGGTTGACGAGGCGCGTGACGTGATCGCGCATGCGGAGCGCGCCGGCAAGCTGCTGTCGGTGTTCCACAATCGCCGCTACGACAGCGACTTCACCACGCTACGCGGACTGCTGGCGTCGGACGCACTGGGTGAGGTGACGCAGTTCGAGAGTCACTTCGATCGCTTTCGGCTCGAGGTCCGCGATCGCTGGCGTGAACAGGCGGGTCCGGGCGCCGGGTTGTGGTACGACCTCGGTCCACACCTGCTGGACCAGGCGCTGCAACTCTTCGGCTCACCACTCGCGATCACCGCCGACATCGCGGTGCAGCGCGACGGCGGCATCACCGCCGACTACTTCCACGCGATGCTGCGGTATCCGCGCCTGCGCGTGATCCTGCACGCCTCCACCATGATGGCGGCCAACGACCTGCGCTTCTCTGTGCACGGCACGGGCGGCAGCTTCGTCAAGCAGGGCCTGGACAGCCAGGAGGATGCGCTGAAGGCCGGCCGCACCCCCGGCGACGCGCAGTGGGGCCACGACCCGCGCCCCGGCACGCTCACCACCGTCCTCGGTGATGCGACCACCACGCGCAGCGTGGATGGTGTGCCGGGTGACTACCGTCGCTACTACGCCGCCGTGCGCGATGCCATCCGCGGCACGTCGCCGAACCCCGTTCCCGCCACGCAGGCGCTCGAGGTGATGCAACTCATCGCACTCGGCATCGAAAGCTCGGAGACTCGTCGCGAGCTGCCCGTGCAGGCGTGAGCGCCGCGAAGGCGATCATGCCAGCTCGGTCTGCATCCGCTTGAGGAGTGCCAGCGTGGCGCGGACGCCGTCGGCCTCGGGCAGCTTCTCGCCTTCGTACTCGATGCCGACCCAGGAATTGAACCTGGCGGCGAGCACGATCTGCATCATGCGCCGGTAGTCGGTGCGGGTCTCGTTGCCGGCGGCGTCGAAGTCATGCGACTTGGCACTGACGGCTTTCGCATACGGCATCATCTCGGTCACCGCCTGATAGCGGTCGTAGTCGTAGAAGTTGCCGAAGTCGGGCAGGGTGCCGCAGCGTGGGTGGTCCACCAGCTTCATCACGCCCACCAGCCAGTCACCGTGTGACGACAGGCCACCGTGGTTCTCGACGATCACGTTGAGGTTCATCGGCGCCGCGATCTCGGTCAGCCGTCGCAGTCCATCGGCGGCGAGCTTCATCTGCTCGTCGGGTGTGCCGGTGCTCTGCGCATTGACGCGGATGGTGGCGCAGCCGAGCGAGCCGGCGGCCTGCAGCCACTGCCGGTGGTTCTCCACTGCCTGCGTGCGCTTGGCGGCGTCGGGGTCGCCCAATGCGCCCTCGCCATCCACCATGATCAGGTGCTGGTACACCCCCTCACCCTTCGCCCGCGCATTCATCTCCGCCAGGTAGGCCGCGTCGCGCGCCTTGTCCTTGAAGAAGATGTTGACGTACTCGATCGCCTCGATGCCGTAGTCGCGCCGCGCCACCTGCGCGAAGTCGAGGTGCTGCATCTGCTTCGCGAACAGCGCCTTGTGGAACGACCACTGGGCCAGCGAGATGCGGAACGGCGGCGCGAGTGGCTGGCGACGCAGGAGCGTCGGCATCGCGGAGGCCGCAAGTGCCGCCTGAAGAACGAAGGTGCGACGGTGCATGGTGAACGCTCCTGGCTGTGACGACGGGGCTACGTGCGGAACTCGATCAGCACCGGGCGGTCCACCTGTTCCTGCCCGCCTGCTGCCGCGTACATGCGCCGCGCCGACTCGTTCGACGATTCGGTCAGCACCCACGCCGTCTCGCAACCGAGCGTGCTGGCGTGGGTCAGCAGCACCTTCAGCAACCGCCGGCCAATGCCCTGCGAGCGATACGGCTCCGCCACGCCGGCCTCGTTGATGAACATCTCGTGCGGCTTGTCCGGATGCAGGTAGTGCACGCCACTCGCCATGCCGACCACCATCACGCCGTCCAGCGCCACCGCCAGGTGATGTCGCGGATCGGCAAAGAACTCGGCGCACCATGCCGGCTCGATCGCATCATCGAAGACATCGGCGTGGACGCAGTCCAGCACATGCGCCTCGTGCGCGCCGAGCACCCGAACCTCGATCATTGCATCACTCAGTGAAACCTCGACGCGTGCCCCAGCCTGTTCGCGGACGACTGCCAGCGGTCAAGTCTGCGGCGCGGACACGGAACCTGCAACCAGCGCGAGGGCGTGTCGGAGCACGGCCGCAAGATCGGGCTCGGCGGCAATCGCGGCGGCGTCGAGTCGGCGGCCATTGACCGGCACGGTGATCGCAGCACCACTCACCACGGTGCCCGACATCGTGCGCAGTGTCTCGACCAGCGCCGCCGGCGCGAATGTCGCCGATGAGGACGCGCTGAGAATGCACACGGGCTTGCCGAGCATCTCGGGGCCACTCACCAGCCAATCGAGGAGGTTCTTGAACGAGCCGGCCACACCGTGCGCGTATTCCGGGGACGACACCAGCAACGCATCGGCCTCGCGCACGGCGGCGCGCAGCGCGGCCACCGTCTCTGGTGGCGTCGCTCCCTCCACGTCGAGATCCGGATTGAAGTGCGGCAACGCGCCGAGTCCGTCGTACATCGTGAGGTGCGCGCCGGGTGGCAGCAGCACCGATGCCGCGCGCAACAGTTCGGTGTTGATGGAGCGTGCACGCAGGCTGCCGGTCAGGCCGAGCAGGCGCAGTGACGCCGATACGCCGTCCGTCACCGGTGGGACGCGATCGGCGTGATCGCTGCGGCCACGCCACGCACGTAGGCGATGTAGTCCACCGGCGCCGGCGACAGGCCGGCGTCGCGCAGCAGCAGGTTCACCTTGCCTCGGTGATACTGGGCGTGAAGCGAGACGTGCAGCAGGATATCGCTCACCGAGGTCTCGAACGTGATGCCGGCGCTGTTGCGATAACTCACCATCCGGTACAACTCGGCCGGCATGAGCCCGGACAGCAGGAGCGCGTAGCCATCGTGCACCTGCGTCGCCAGCTGGCGCAGTTCGTCGATGCGCAGCTCCGGCCACAGCGCCACCCGCGCCGCACGTCCCTCGATGCGTGACAGCCAGATCTCCCCGGCCGCCAGCACGTGGGCGAATTCGCGTGCTGCGGCTGCAGGCACATCGGTCGCCGATGCCAGCGCGTCCAGCACCGCGTCGTCGGCCCAGCGCACGTGATCGTGCAGCCGTCGCAGCTCCATCAACATGGGACTCTCCGCGTCGCGGGCGCTGCTCAGGGCACGCTGCCCTTGCGATAGTCGAGCTGCGGCTTCTGCGTGCCGAGCGCGGTGGTGTAGCGGAAGGTGGCGCCGCGCTTGCGCGCCAGTTCCGTCTTGGCGACGTTGATCGTGGCCGGTGACGAAAACAGGTCGGCGCCGGTGAGCGCCATCGTCTTCGCCGCGACCATCATGCCCTTGGCGCCGATGCTCATGCCGCCGGCCGCCACTGCCTGCCACGAGTGCGCTGCAGTGCCTGGCACCCACGTCGCCGCCGACAGCTGTACGGTTGGCACCACCCAGCTCACGTCACCGACATCGGTGGAACCGCCACCCAGCGCGCCGGCACCGGTGGAGTCGATCACCAGCGGCTTCACGCGTGCCGCGACTTCCAGCGGCACGGCAGTGAACGCAGTGGACTTCTGCAGGCGCTCGGCGAAGGTCCGCTCTTCCGGCGTGTAGGTGAATCCGCCGACGCGCTCCAGTGCCCGCTGCTGCACACGCGCCAGCGCTTCGTTCGGCAGCAGCGAATACACCGATCCCACCAGCTGCAGCTCGAAGGTGGTGCCGGTGCCCAGCGCCGCACCACGCGCCGCGTTGGTGATGCGTTCCCAGATGTCGTTCACGACCCGCATGTCCTGGTGCCGCGCCACGTAGTACACCTCGGCCTCGTCGGGCACCACGTTGGGCGCCTTGCCACCGTTGGTGACGACGTAGTGGATGCGGCTGCCGTCGGGGATGTGCTCACGCAGGTAGTTCGTCATCACGTTCATGACCTCCACGCCGTCCACCGCCGAGCGACCGCGCTCCGGTGCCGCGGCGGCGTGGGCGCTCAGTCCGCGGAAGCGGAACTTCCCGGAGATGTTCGCCATCGACATGTTGCCGTTCACGGAGTTGTCGTCGCCCGGGTGCCAGGCGATCACGGCATCCACGTCGTTGAACACCCCGTCGCGCACCATGTACACCTTGCCGGCACCGCCTTCCTCGGCCGGCGTGCCGATCATGCGCAGCGTGCCTTTCACGTTGTTGGCCTGCATCCACTGCTTGAGTGCGATCGCCGCCGCGGTGCTGGCGGTGCCGAAGAGGTGATGCCCGCAGCCATGTCCCGGGCCGCCGACACTGACCGGAGTCTTCTCAGGTGTGGCCGCCTGTGAGAGGCCCGGCAGTGCATCGTATTCGCCAAGGATCGCAATGACCGGCTTGCCGCTGCCGTATTCGGCGACGAATGCCGTCGGCTCGCCGGCGATGCCGGTCGTGATCGTGAACCCCGCCGCCTTCAGCTCGCCCTGCAGCAGTGCGGAGCTCTTCACTTCCATGTAGCCGACTTCGGCGAAGTCCCAGATCTGTTTCGCGACCTGCGCGTAGTGGGTGGCACTGCCATCCAGCGCGGTGAGCAGCGCGGCGGTGCCGACGGCCGGCTTGGGAAGCTGCGCGGCGAGCGGTGCGGCGCCGACAACGGCGCTGGCGAGGAGCAGGACTGCGCGGGGGAGTCGCGGCATCGGTCTCTGGGTGAAGGCACCAGACCGCGCGCCGGGTGCTGCGGTCCCCTGCAAGTTGGTCAGGGGACCTCGCTGTCGCGATCCGCGAACGCCTGCCGTGCCGCCGCCACCGAGTCGGCGTTGGCCTCGACCCAGATCCAGATGCCGCAGACGGCTTCGCCCAAACTCCGTCCGCTGTCGGTGAGGGTGTAGTCGACATGCGGCGGGATGACCGGGTGCACGCGCCGCGTCACCAGCCCATCGCGCTCCAACTGGCGCAGGGTCTTGGTGAGCATCTTCTGGCTCACGCCGGTGACTTGCTCGCGGAGGCGTGAAAAGCGCACCGGCTGGCCGCTTTCGAGCGCCTCGATGACCAGCAGCGTCCACTTGTCGGCGACGCGGTCCAGCAGCTCACGGACGAGATCCACCTTCGGACCGGCGAGCTCGGCACTGTCCATGGTTTCCATCAGGATAGTATAGCACTTTCGCGCGCCTTGTTGCCAGCGGTGACTGTCGGTTCGAGGTTCCTTGCCATGACTCAGACCATCAACTCCGCGCCCGCCCGCCAGCTAGGCACCGCCGGCCCCGTGATCGCCCCGCTCGCGCTTGGCTGCATGGGCATGTCCGGCATGTACGGACCATCCAGCGAGACCGAGAGCATCGCCACCATTCACGCCGCCCTCGAAGCGGGTCTGACGCTGCTCGATACCGGTGACTTCTACGGTCAGGGTCACAACGAGGCGCTGCTCGGACGCGCGCTCCAGGGGCGCCGCGACCAGGCGCTGCTGTCGGTGAAGTTCGGTGCGATGCGCGGTCCCGACGGGGCCTTCATCGGCTTCGACGCACGCCCTGCCGCAATCCGCAACTTCGTCGCCTACTCCCTGACGCGACTGGGCGTGGATCACATCGACATCTATCGCCCGGCACGACTCGATCCGGCGGTGCCGATCGAGGACACCATCGGCGCCATCGCCGACCTGGTGCAGGCGGGCTGGGTTCGCGGCATCGGCCTCAGTGAGGTCGGCGTCGAGACGATCCGGCGTGCGCATGCCGTGCATCCGATCACGGACCTGCAGATCGAGTACTCCCTCGTCAGTCGCGCACCCGAGGCGGCGATCTTCCCGGTGCTGCAGGAACTCGGCATCGGATGCACGGCGTACGGCGTGCTCTCGCGCGGATTGCTGAGCGGGTCACGATCCACCGGTGCCGGTGACTTCCGAGCGCACCTGCCGCGTTTCGCCGGCGCGACGGGCGATGCCAATCGCGCGTTGGTGGCGGAGTTGCAGCAGGTGGCCGCGTCCACTGGCCAGAGCCTGTCGCAACTGGCGATCGCGTGGGTGCTGGCGAAGGCCGACTTCATCGTGCCGGTGATCGGGGCGCGCACGCGCTCGCAGCTCACCGAATCGCTGGGTGCACTGTCCGTCACGCTGCCGGCGGAAATGCAGGGCGAACTGGAACGCGTCGCGTCGGCCATCGCCGGCACTCGCTACGATGCGCACCAGATGCAGATGCTGGACAGCGAACGCGCCTGATGGCATGCGCGTGGCGTGACGTGCGGCATGCTATGCAACTCGGTGCTGCGTCGACGTGGAGCAAGCAGCACCGCAGCGACGGTCAGAGTGGTACCAAGCCGCGTCGGAGGCCGAAGCTCACCGCCTCGCTGCGCGTGCGCACACCGAGCTTGGCGAAGATGGCCTGCAGGTGATACTTGACGGTGCTCGGGCTGATGCCGAGCCGAGCGCCGATCTGCTTGTTGCCGAGTCCTTCGGCGAGCGCGCGCAACACTTCGAGTTCACGATCGGTGAGGTGTGGCTCGCCCTCGCCGTTGGTGGCGGCGAGCGGGTCGCGCCGCACGACACGCTCGCGCCCGGCGCCCACCGAGGGTAGCACCGACGGCGACACCACCGTGAGTCCGCGCACCACGCCCGCCGATGCGGCGATCACGTCGTCCGGATCGGCGTCGAGTGGGAGCCACGCGGTACTGCCGCGCGACAAGTGCGCAGCCGGCGGATGCACCCCCGGATCCACCAGGTACACGGTGGCCGCCCGCTGCCCTGACAACTCGTCGGTGTGCGGCCACTCCGTCACGTACACGGCGTGGGCCGCGTGCGGTCGCGACGCGCGCTGCGTGCGACCGTCGTCCACCGTGACTTCCGCACTGCCGCCGAGACCCGCGCTCAGGCGCGCCCGCACCACCGACGGCATCGCACCGAGCACCAGGTGCAGCAGGTCATCACGCACCACGATCAGCGTGCGCCGCGCGGACGTTCGCCGATCGTCACCGGCAGCACCACCACCTCGCCGCCGCGCACCACCTGCATCTGCGCCACCGTGCCGACACGGTCGCTGCCGAGGAACGCGAGCACGTCATCGTGCTTCGTGATGCGCGTGTCGTCGATGCGCACCAGCACGTCGCCGATCATCACGCCGCCATGTGCGGCCGGGCTGTCGTGCTCCACGTCCAGCACCACCAGGCCACCATGCCCGTCGAAGCCCAGCTTCGCGGTCGCGGCGTCGGAGAAGCGCACCGTCTGCATGCTGGCGCCGAGCCAGCCGCGCGCCACGTAGCCGCGATTGAGGATCGAGTCGAGGACGCGGTCGATGGTGGTGTCGGGAATCGTGACGCAGAGCGGCTTGCTCATGCCGCCGGAGTTGATGCCGGCGATGCCGCCCGAGGCGGTCACCAGCGGTCCACCGCCGAAGCCGGGATGCAGGTCGAGGTCGCTCTGCACCCGTCGATCGAGCGTGCCGCCCCGCCAGGTGCGCCACGCCTCGCCGACGCTGCTGACCACGCCGAAGGTGGCTTGCGGCCCGTCGTTGCCGGTGCGGGCGAGGGCCAGCACGAGGTGGCCCGTCCGCAGTTCGGCGGCCGATGCACGGGTGGCGACCGGCAGCAGTCCCGTGGGGATGCGCAGCGCGGCCAGGTCGGTCCCCGGGTCGCGCCCAACCAGCGTGGCCGTGACGCGCTGCCCGTCGGGGAGGGTCACGGAGATGTCGTCGGTGCGCTTGACGGTGGCGTCGGTGGTCACGATCACGCCGTCGCGCCAATGCACGCCGGTGCTGGCGAGCCGGGGCCGCGCATGGACGGCGACGATGCTGGCGGCGGCGCTGCTCACCGCTTCAGCGAGCTGATCCGAGAGTTCCGAGAGAGAAGACATGGGTCGATGGGTAAGGTGTGGCCTGGCACTGCTCCCCGCGTCTGGTCCTGCCCGACGCGTCGAGGAGAAGGGTGGGCGCCGGGGCAGGGGTGGGACATCGGCCGAACGGACAGGCCAGCCACGGGTGCATTCCTGAACATTTCATGAATACCGTGCGTAAGTTCGGGCATGCGCCGACTTACCCTCTGCACCGCCCTGCTCGCAGCCGCCCCCGTGGCCGCCCAGCAGCGTCCCGATTCCGCCGCCACGCTGCCGCAGGTGACCGTCTCGGCGACCCGCACCGTGACCCCGTTGCTGCGCGCGCCACTGGCCGTGTCGCAGGTGGGTGTGGAGCGGCTGCGCAGCACTGCCGGCATCGGACTCGCCGATGCGCTTCAAGGCATCCCGGGCGTGATGGCGATGTCGCGCGCCGGTGGCGTGGACACGCGCATCACGATTCGCGGCTTCGGTGCCCGCGGCGCCGGTGATCGCAGCAACGCCGCCACCATGCGCGGCATCCGCGTGATGGTGGATGGCATCCCGGAAACGGAGCCGGACGGCCGCACCAGTCTCGACATCATCGACCTCGCCACCGTCAGCGGAATCGACGTGGTGCGGTCGAACGCGTCGGCGATCTGGGGCAACGCGGCCGGTGGCGTGATCGCCATCAGCACCACGCCGCAGGCGGGCAACCTGTTCGACCTGCGCACGATGGGCGGCAGCTTCGGGCTCCGGCGGGTGGTGGCGCAGACCAGCACCGGCCGCGGTGAGTCGCGCGCCTACGCCAGCCTGTCGCACACCGAGTCGGACGGATGGCGACAGAACTCCGCCGGTCAGCGCTCGCTGCTCAACGCCGGCCTCGTCTCGCCGCTCGGCACGCGCACGCGCATCGCGCTGCGCCTGGCGGCGAGCCAGAATGACTTCGGCATCCCCGGTCCGCTCACCTTCGCCGACGCGGTGGCCAACCCGCAGGCCGCCAACGCGACCTACAACACGCGCCGCGAACGCCGCGAGAACCAGGTGATCCGCTTCGGCACCACGCTCGATCGTTCGATCGGCAGCACCGGCACGCTGTCGCTGATGTCGTACGTGACGCCGAAGACGCTGATCCGCTCGGAGCGCAATACCTGGCGCAAGTTCGAGCGCGTGCATGGCGGCGGCGGCATCAACTATCGCCAGCCGCTGGGCGCGCACGCATTGCTCGTTGGTGCGGACATCCAGCACCAGGACGGCCCGGCGCGATTCTGGTCGCTCTCGGCCACCGGTGACAAGGGCACCACGCTGCAGCAGGACAAGAACGAACGCGCCATCACCGCCGGCGTCTTCGTGCAGGACGAGTGGAATGCGACGCCGAGGCTGACCTTCAACCTTGGCGCCCGTCTCGATGGGCTGCGGTATGGGCTCACCGACCGCATCACGCCGAAACTCAGCGCCACCCGCAATTACTCGCAGGTGTCGCCGAAGCTTGGCGCGGCGTATCGCCTGTCGCCGAACAACATGTTCTACGCCAACGTCGGCGCAGGTGTCGAGACGCCGGCCGGCAACGAGACCGATCCCGCCAGCACCTTCGGCCAGGACACGGTGACGGGCATCAGTCCGATCCTGAATCCCATCCGCTCGCTGACCTACGAAGTCGGCACGCGGCATGTGATCACCGACGTCAATCCGGGACTGGTGGCCATCCGCTACGAGGCGGCGGCCTACAACACGGAAGTGCGCGACGAACTGGTGCCGTATCGCGGCGGTCGCTTCTACTTCAGCGCCGGTCGCGCGCGTCGTCAGGGTGTGGAAGTGGGCGGTGAGATCGAGTTCCAGCAGGGCTTCGCGGTGCGCAGCACCGCCACGCTGAGCCGCAACGAGTACCTGCAGTACACGGTGGACTCGGTGCATTACGGCAAGCCCGGCGCCGTTGCCGACTACGCGGGCAACGCGATGGTCGGCGTGCCGCGCGCGATGGGACAGTTCGGTGCGCGCTGGGATGCCGGTGCCTCGCCGTTCCGCCTCGACGCCGAGATGCAATACACCGGCAGCTACATGCTGAACGATGCCAACACGGTGGAATTGCCGTCGGCCACGGTGTTCAATGCCACGCTCTCGATGCGCCGTCCGGCGCCACTGTTCGCGCGCATCGGCATCACCGGCTTCGTGCGCGTCGAGAACCTGCTCGATCGCCGCTTCATGACGTCGGGGTTCCTCAATCCCGATGTCGTCGCCGGGCAGCCGGTGGCTTACGAGCCCGGGTTGCCGCGGGCGATCATCGTCTCGCTGGGGCTGGTGCGGCTGCCCTGACGGGCATCGCACGATTCGGGAGGCGCGCACGCCGGGCGACGACGATCATCAGGCTTCACCGACTTGGAGATCCTGATGACCGCTGCCACCTTGCTGGACATGCCGCTGCTGGAGACCGTTCCGATCGAGCAGACCCGCGCCGAGGCCGCCGTGCTGCGTGCACGCGCGCTGCTGGACGACGCGGTATCGCAGGGCCGCGAAGGCCGCATCCCGCTGCAGGAGCTGGCGGACGCGGTGGGCATGAGCGCCGCGCACCTGCAGCGGCTCTTCACCGCGATCGTGGGTTCATCGCCGTCGAACTACCTGCGCGGCCGTCGCGCCGACCAGTTCCGTCGCGCGTTGAAGGACGCACAGACGGTGAGCGCGGCCAGCTTCGATGCCGGCTACGCCGCATCCAGCCGCGCCTACGCCGATGCCACGCGTCACCTCGGCATGACGCCGTCCACCTATCGGCGTGGCGGTGAAGGTGTGACGATCCGCTGGGCCGCCAGCGACACGCCACTCGGCCGCCTCGTGATCGGCGCCACCGAGCTCGGTCTGTGCTGGGTATCGCTGGCGGCCAGCGACGCCACGCTGGTGTCGGAGCTGCGCGACGAGTTTCCGCGCGCCACCATCGAGCCGGGACGTGATGCCACGCTGGATGCGATGCTGCAGGCGGTGGTGGCGCGGCTGCAGGGTGAGCGCAGTGCACCCGACGTCGCGATCGACCTGCAGGTGACGGCGTTCCAGCAGCGTGTGCTGGACGCGCTGATCGCGATCCCGTTCGGCGAGACGCGCAGCTACGCGCAGATCGCGGCGGCCATCGGTAAGCCGGGGGCAGCACGCGCGGTGGCCAACGTCTGCGCGACGAATCGGGTGGCGGTGGTGATTCCCTGTCACCGCGTCATCCACTCCGATGGCTCGATGAGTGGGTATCGGTGGGGCAACCCGATCAAGAAGGCCCTGCTGCAGGCGGAAGGCGCCACGCTGCCCACCGGTGATGGTGCGGCCCCTGCCGCGGTGCGCCGGCGTCGCGCGTCGTGAGCGTGGCGCCAGCCTGGTCGCGCCGCGTCCGGATCGCACTGCCGCCGGACGTGGACGTGCGCTGGACGCTGCGATACCTGGTGGTGCGGACGGTGGATGCGCTGGAGCGCGTGCACGGCGATCGCTACCTGCGCAGCGTGCGTCAGCACGGCACCGGTGTACACCTGCTGCTCGACCTGCAGCATGACGCGAGCGCGCACCTGTTGCTGGCGCGCACCCGTCCAGCGCTGCCGGCCGCGGAGATCACGGCGCTGGTGCGTCGCAGCTTCGACCTCGACACCGATCTCGATGCCTTCCGCGCCGTCGCACAGCGCGACGCATTGCTGGCGCCGTTGCTGCGCGCACGGCCGTTCCTCCGTCTGCCGCAGTTGCTCGATCCGTTCGAGGGACTGATCCGCGCCGTGCTGGGGCAGCAGGTGAGCGTGGTCGGCGCCAGCACGATGACCGATCGCCTGGTGCGCGCCTTCGGTCTCCCGTTGCCGCCGGTGGAGGGCGAGTTGCCGTTGTTCGGCTTCCCGTCGCCGCAATGCATGGCCGACGCGGGTGCCGATACGCTGCGCACCATCGGGCTCACCACCGCCAAGGCGGCCACGCTGCACACCGTCTCGGTGGCGGTGGCGACGGGACAGGTGGATCTCGATGCACTGCGAGGCGCACCCACCGAGCAGGCCGAAGCCACACTGGTGGCGCTGCCCGGCATCGGTCCGTGGACGGCGCACTACGTGCGGATGCGCGCGCTGGGTGACCGCGATGCGTTTCCTGCCGCCGACCTGGGTGTGCTGAAGGCGATGGCGGTGGCCGACGTGCACCGGCGCGACATCGCGGCGCGCGCCGATGCCTGGCGGCCCTGGCGCGCCTACGCCACGCTGCATCTCTGGGAATCACTCGGCAAGCGCGACGACGCGCCGATGACTGCCGTCAGCGATCCGAGCCCGGCGACGGCATCACCACCAGCACCACGCCGAGCAGCGTCACCGCGCCGGCGACCAGCATCATCGGCGTGATCACTTCGTGCCCGATCCACGCGCCGAGCAGCAGCGCCACGATCGGGTTCACGTAGGCGTAGGTGGCTACGTGCGACGTCTTCGCCACGCGCAGCAGCCAGACGTAGGCAGTGAAGCCGAGCAGGCTGCCGAAGAGGATCAGGTACCAGAACGCGATCCACGAGCGCGCCGAGATCGCACCGAGGTCCACCTTCGACCACTGGCCGGTGACGGTGCAGGCGACGAGCAGGATCGCGCCGGCACTCAGCATCTGCACCGCACTGCCCATGAACGCATTGTCGGGCCGCGGCACCTCGCGACCGATCACGGAGCCGATCGACCACGACATGCAGCCGAGCAGCACCAGTCCCATCGCGCCGGCATCGAGGCTCCCTGCGGTGCCACGCATCGCTGCACTGAGACTCGGTCCGCCGAGCAGCATCAATCCCACCAGGCCGAGTGCGAGGCCCAGCCACTCCTTCAGGATCGGCGCCCGTCCGCCCGGTCGCGTGCTGGCTGCGGCCACGATCCAGATCGGCGTGGTGGCCACCACCAGGCTCGCCACACCACTCGGCAAGCGATGCGCGACCAGTGCGATCATCCCGTTGCCGATCACCAGCAGCATGATGCCGCCGATCAGTCCACCCTTCCAATGTTCACGGCGCGGCGCCGGCACGCCGCGCAGCCGCAGGACGGCGTAGAGCGTGATTCCGGCGAGCGAGTGCCGCATCGCCACCAGCGGCCACGGTGCGATGGTCTCGACACCGATCTTCATGCCGAGGTAGGTGCTGCCCCAGATCACGTAGAGGGCTGCGAACGCCGCCACCAGCAGGATGCGTGGCGGTGGCGTGGTGCGTTCAGCAGCGGGCATCCGGTGAAGCTAACCGCCCCTGAAATCGCGTCCGGTTCAGGGCAGCAGGTCGCTGGCGAACGAGGTCAGTTTCGGTGCCGCTGCGTCGGCGGTGAGCGGCTCACCATGCGCCAGCAGGAAAGGCATCACGTCGGCCGGCGGCAGCGGCCGTGAGAACAGGTAGCCCTGCCCGAAGCGACAGCCGAGTGCCGCCAGCGCTTCGTGCTGCGCCTCGGTCTCGATGCCTTCGGCCACGATCCGCAGGCCCAGCGACTTCCCGAGTGCGATCACTGCACTGGCCAGCGCGTCGGAGCCCGGTCCGCCGGCCACGCCCTCCACGAAGCTGCGGTCGATCTTCAGCACGTCCACCGGGAAGCGATGCAGGTAGCTGAGCGACGAGTAGCCGGTGCCGAAGTCGTCGATGGCGAGGCGCACGCCGAGTGACCGCAGCGAGGTGAGGATGCCGATGGTCTCCTCGCTGTTGGCCAGCAGCGTGCTCTCGGTCAGTTCCAGCACCAGCTGGTCGCGGCGCAGGCCGGCCACGCGCAGTGCGTTCGCCACGTCGTCGAGCAGGTTTTCGTCGCCCAGCTGGCGGGCGGAGAGGTTCACCGTGACCGTCACCGGCACCAGGTGCGGCAGCGACCGGCTCCAGTGCCGTGCGTGCGCGCAGGCGTGCAGCAGCACCCAGCGGCCGATGGCCACGATCAGCCCCGATTGTTCGGCGATCGGGATGAAGTCGGCGGGGGCGATGCGACCGCGCAGCGGATGCTGCCAGCGCACCAGCGTCTCGAGGCCGCTGATGGTGCCGGTCTCGAGGTCCATGATCGGCTGGTACTCGAGCTGCAGCTCATCGCGTTCGATGGCGTAGCGCAGGTCCGAGAGCACGTCCAGCCGCTCCACCACCTCGGCGTGCATGTGCGACTGGAATCGTTCCACGCGCGCCTTGCCGCGCTTCTTGGCGAGGTACATCGCGAGGTCGGCGTTGCGCAGCAGTTCCTCGCCGTTCTCCGTGCCGTCCGTGATCGCGACGCCGATGCTGGCGCTGGCGAATGCCTCGCGATCCTCGATCGCGAAGGAGCGCGCGAAGGCACTGGCGATGCGTTCGGCCACGTGCATCGCCTCCTCGCCGTTGTCCACGCAGCCCTCGAGCAGCACTGCGAACTCGTCGCCGCCCAGGCGGGCCGCGGTGTCGCCGGCGCGGAGGCAGGCCCGCAGGCGATCGGCGCCTTGCGTCAGCAGCGCGTCGCCAGCGGCATGACCCAGCGAGTCGTTGACCTGCTTGAAGTCGTCGAGGTCGAGGAAGAGCACCGCGGTGCGCTCCGCATTGCGGGCGGCACGCAGCAGTGCCTGTTCCACGCGGTTGGTGAACAACGCGCGATTGGCGAGCCCGGTCAGCTCGTCGTGGAAGGCGCGGTGCAGCAGCTGCTCCTCCAGCGCCATGCGATGCGTGATGTCGCGGGTGGTCAGCACCACCCCGGCGACGGTGGGGTCGTCGAGGAGGTTCACGGCCACGTTCTCGACCTTCGACCAAGTGCCGTCGGCGTTGCGCAGGCGCCACTGGCTGGACGTGGCGGTCGCACCTTCGCGGGTGGCATCGAGCATGAAGGCCAGCATCGGCACCACGTCGTCGGGATGCACCAGCTCGCGCAGCGGGTGTCCCTCGACGGCGTCGGGATGATAGCCGAAGACCCGCGTGATGGCCGGACTGGCGTAGCGAATCGTGTCGGTGCCGCCGATGATCGTGATCAGGTCCGCGGAGTGCTGCACCAGCGACTGGAACCGCGTTTCGCTGTCCGCGCGCGCCTGCCTGGTGCTCTGCAGCGCGTCCTCACGCACCACGATCGCCTGCCGGGCGATGACGAACACCGTGATGCCCAGCATCATCGTGATCAGCGTCGTCAGCTCCCGCTGCCCACCGCGTACCGCCGCCTCGAGCAACAGCGCCGAGCCGGCGAACACCGCGACGAACGGCACCACCGAATTGCGCAGCGTGTCGCTGCCGGATCGTCCGGGCGGCACGGCGATGCGGGTAGTGTTGGCGCCGACCACCATGCCGAGCAGCACCATCAGCGTGCCGGTGCCGTCGAGGAGGGCGGGCACGGTGCCGCCGCCGTCGTGCGACCAGGCGATGGAGCCGTGCGCGAGGAACTGCAGCACGAATCCGGCGCCGAACGTCGCCAGCCCGGAACGCGAGCCACGGCCGCCGATGCGCACGTAGAGCGAGCCGAATGCGACCAGTGTCAGCAACTGCAGGCCGGGCAGCACCAGCCGCGCCGGTGAGCCGCGCAGCAGCACCGCCGCGTCGCCCGAGCCGCTGCCCAGGCGCAGCACGAACCAGCAGAGCATCGCGCCCAGCAGCAGGCTCACCGCGACGTCGAGCCCGAACGTGAGCCGGCCGGCGGTGGACTGCAGGCGGGATCGGAACAGCAGCATGCCGCCGACGGTCGGCAACGTGGCCAGCAGGTAGAGCACCGTGGCCATGCTGGCGAAGGGTGCCGGGTCCCGGACGAACGGCGTCACGCCCCACGCGAACTGCCCCAGCACCTGCAGCAGCTGGCCGATCGCGATCAGGCGCCAGGCGCGTCGTGCGATCGGCCGGGTGCGCGCGCCGCCCTGCATGAAGGCGACGACGGTGGTGGCCAGGCAGCCGACCACGATCCAGACGTTGCCCACCGGTTGCCACTGCGTCGGTCCGGCGAGCAGCACCGCGGTGCAGGCGCCCGACAACACCAGCGCCACCACCGTCAGGTGCCTGGCCCACGGGCTCCACTGACGGAATGGGAGGATCTGGCCGGCAGCGGGCGGTGGGCGTTCCATCCTGTAGAGCATCGACCACGAGGCACCGCCGCTGTACCCGCTGCCCACGATCGGAGGGAAACGCGCCGGACGCGATTCCCGTAGTATTCAGCATCCGGACCGCGCCTGTCCGGGATGGCTTCACCCGTTCCCGGCGCCCGGGGATCTCCGCTGCAATGAAGAAGTCCGTCAGTGTCCAGCTGCTGTTCGTGAACTCGATCGTGCTCGGTGTCTCCGGCTGCGACTCCGAGCCGCCGCCGGTGGATCCCTGCAACACGACCACGTTCAACGCCCCGGCCTGCGACGCGGCGGTGGCCAACAAGGGCTACCACTACCACGGCGCCTGGATCCCGATGCTGTATCCGAGCCCGTACCTGTTCTACTACGCCGGCTACACGCGCGCACTGAACGCCGGTCGCCCGGTGTTCTCGGCCCCGCGCGCGGTCTACGAGCCGTCGTACCGATCCCTCGATTCCCGGGCCCAGTCATACGCGGCTCGCGTGGCTCCGGTGGGCACGCAGCTCTCCAGCGCACGGATGTCGTCCATCCTGCGCCGGCCGGCGTCGATCGCGCGGAGCCGCTCCGGCGCCACGATGCGACGCGGCGGCTTCGGGTCCATCGGGCGCGGGCGTTCGTCGTTCGGCGGCTGACCATGCGACACCTGACCTGGCTGGTGCTGGCGCTCACCGCCTGCACCAGTGCGGAGGAGAAGGCGCGCCAGCACGAGGCGGCGATGATCGCGCAGGCGCAGGCCGATTCGGCCGCCGAGGCGGATTTCGTGGCCGACTCGCTGGCCCTGGCGGCATCGATCACCGTCGACACGGTGCGTCAACTCCGGCAGCAGAACACCGAGACGATCAGCGACGATGGCGAGGAGGCGGCGGTGGCGATCTTCCAGGCCGTCTCACCGCGCGGCCACGTCTGCGCCGTGACGGCAGTGCGCTACCAGGCGCTGGCCATCGGTGACACGCTGACCTGTCAGTGGGGTCCGCCGGAGTGAAGCGGGTGGTGCACCCGCCGCGTGCCGACTGGCAGCGCAAGGTCGAGGCGCTGGGACTGGCCTGGCACTCGGCCAAGGGTGCGTACTGGAACGAGTCGGCCTACTACAGCTTCACGATGGACGAAGTGCTGAAGCTGGAGCACGCGACCAACACGCTGCACCGCATGTGCCTCGACGCGGCGCAGCACATCATCGACAACCGCCTCTTCCTGCGCCTCGGCATCCCGGCCCACGTGATCCCGCTGATCGAGGCGGTGTGGGAGCAGGAGCCGCCATCGATCTACGGGCGCTTCGACCTCGCCTACGACGGCCTCGGTCCGCCGAAGCTGCTGGAGTACAACGCCGACACGCCGACCTCGCTGGTGGAGGCGAGTGTGGTGCAGTGGTACTGGCTACAGGAGTCGTTTCCGGCCCGGGACCAGTTCAACTCCATCCACGACCGCCTGGTGGAGCAGTGGAAGGCGTTGCTGCCGTTCCTGCAGGGCGACCGGCTGCACTTCGCCGGCATGGACGACATCGAGGACGGGATGACGCTGGCCTACCTGCGCGACACCGCGCAGCAGGCGGGCCTCACCTGCGACACGCTGACGATGGACCAGATCGGCGTCACCACCGACGGCTACTTCACCGACGGTGACGACCGCGTGATCGAGTCGCTCTTCAAGCTCTATCCGTGGGAGTGGATCGTCGCCGAGGACGAGAACTTCGTGCGCGCCCTGCTCCAGCAGGGCACACGGATGCAGTGGATCGAGCCGGTGTGGAAGATGCTGCTCTCCAACAAGGGCCTGCTGGCGATCCTCTGGGAGCTGTTCCCCGACAGTCCCTACCTGCTGCCGGCGTCGCTCGACATCGCCGAGACGCTGACCTGGGACGCCTACGTGCGCAAGCCGCTGCTGTCGCGCGAAGGCGCCAACGTGACCGTCACGATGTTCGACCAGACGCTGGTGGAGTCGCAGGGCGACTACGGCGACGAGGGCTACGTGTACCAGGCGATGGCCTCGATCCCCAACTTCGACGGCCGCCACGCGGTGATCGGCTCGTGGATCATCGGCCAGGAATCCGCCGGCATCGGCATCCGCGAATCCGAGCGCATCATCACCGACAACCTGTCGCAGTTCGTCCCGCACCTGATCGAAGGCTGACGTCCTGCGTCAAGCGCGCTCTCGAATCTAAAGAAGAGCAGAACTCTACTTAACTGCTGAACTGCAACGGCTGAACTGCAACTGCTGAACTGCAACTGCTTGACACAAAGGCGCAAAGACACGAAGGCGCAACGAGGTCGTACACCTCGACTGACCGTGCCTCGCGGCAGCGAACGACGTCATATTTTTTACAAGAGAACAGCTTCGAGCCTGAGTTTATCAGCTCGAATGCTGTAGATCGCTTTGCGCCTTCGTGTCTTTGCGCCTTTGTGTCAAGTTGTTGCTTTTGCTTTTTCTGTTGCTGTTGCTGGAGCTCGGAGCCCGGAGCCCGGAGCCCGGAGACCCGAGACCCGAGCAAGAGCAGCTCAACGGACTCCGGCCGGCACGTTGCCGAGGACGTGGGCGATGCGGGTGGCGGCGGCGCGGAGCTGGTCGGCGGGGGCGACGAGCGAGAGGCGGAAGTAGCGCGCACCGGCGGCGCCGAAGGCGAGGCCAGGCGTGATCATCACCTGTGCCTCGGCCAGCACACGATCCACCGCGTCCCACGGCTCGATGCCATCGGGGAGCGGGAGCCAGGCGTACATCGCGGCCTGCGGTGGCGTGACGTCCCAGCCGCCCTGCTGCAGCGCGGTGTAGAGCGAGTCGCGACGATGCTTGTACTCGGCGATGATCGGCGCCGTCAGGTCGCGCACGTGGTCCAGTGCGTACGCGGCGGCGTGCTGGATCGGCATCGACACGCCGTAACCCACGTTGGCGCGGTAGGCCAGCAACGCATCCAGCGCGTCGGCGCGACCCACCACGAAGCCTACCCGCATGCCGGCCATGTTGAACGACTTCGAGCAGCTGTGGAACTCCACCGCCACATCCTTCGCGCCCGGCACCTCGAACACGCTCGGCGCCACGTAACCGTCGTAGGTGAGCTCCGAGTACGCGAGGTCGTGCAGCAGCACCAGATCGTGGCGGCGTGCGAACTCCACCAGCATCGCCAGGTCGTCGGTGGTGGTGACGGCGCCGGTCGGATTGTTGGGATAGTTCGCGATCAGCACCCGTGCGCGCTGCAGCGTGGCGGCCGGGATGCTCTCCAGGTCCATCTGCCAGCGATTCGCCGCATCCATCGGTACCAGGTGCACCTCGGCGCCATGCATCAGCGGTGCGCGCACGTACACCGGATAGCTGAGCGATGGTGCCAGCACCACGTCGCCCGGGCCGCAGAGCGCGGCCAGCAGTTCCGCGATGCCTTCCTTCGATCCCGCCAGCACCACCGCCTCGCGATCGGGTCGCATCTCGACACCGAAGCGCGACGCCATGAAGCGTGTCGACGCCGTCAGCAGCCGCTCACTGCCGCGAAACGGCGGATAGCCGTTGAGTGGCGCGCCGGTTGCGGCCTCGCGCAGCGCGTCGACGATCGGCGCCGGCGTCGGCTGGTCGGGTGAGCCGATTCCAAGGTCCTGGAACACCTGTCCTGCGGCGCGTGCGACCTGCTTCCGGCGCTCGAGTTCCGAGAAGACGTACGGCGGGATCGACGCCAGCGAGGGCAGGAGTTGGACGGACACGAGAGCGGGATGAGGGAACACCGGGCGGGCGGCGTGCCGGCCGGTCGACGAGGCGTGCGAGGAGCGCCCGGCGGATCGCGACACCGCATGGCACCAGCGAAGAATGACGATCAATCGGCAACGAGGAAAGCCATCCCGGGTATCTTGCGGGATGCGTGTGCTCCAGATCCTGCTGCGGTGGCTCCCCATCCTGCTCAGCTTTCGTCGCGACCAGCGTCGCTGGCTGCTCTTCGGTGCGCCGCTGCCCCGCAGCGCCGCGTTCCATGCCCGCCGTGCGGACCGCATGGTGAGCACGCTGGCATCACTCGGTCCCACCTTCGTGAAGCTGGCGCAACTCTTCGCCGGCCGCGCCGACATCATCCCGGAACCGTACGTGAGTGCGATCGGCACGCTCACCGACCGTGTGCCCGGTGTCTCCGCGGCGCGGATCCGGGCCAGCCTGACGGAGAGCTACGGCGCGCCGCCCGAGACGGTCTTCGAACACTTCGAGGTGGAACCGCTGGCGGCCGCGTCGCTGGGGCAGGTGCACCGCGCCCGCGTGGATGGTCGCGAGGTGGTGGTGAAGGTGCTGCGCCCGGGTGTCGAGCAGCTGGTGGCGGGCGACATTCGCGCCGCCCGCCGCATCCTCGACCTGGTCGCATCACGCCTCAATCCGCCGCACGTGGCCGGCCTGCGCACGGTGCTCGACGAGTTCGAGAAGCGCGTCGGCGACGAGATGGATTTCCGCCAGGAAGCACGTTACGCGCAGCAGGTGCGGGCGAACTTCGCCGGCAACCCGGCCATCCGCATTCCCGAGGTGCTGGACGCGTACACGCGCCAGCGCGCGCTGGTGCTGGAGTACGTCGACGGGCGCCGAGTGGACCAGCTGGGCGACTGGATCACCAGCGGTCGTGTGCAGTCCGATGACGTGCTGCGCGCCGTGATGGAGCTCTACGTCCAGATGATGATGGTGGACGGACTCTTTCATGCCGACCCGCATCCGGGCAACGTCTTCGTCGACACTGAGGGTCGCCTCACGCTGCTCGACTTCGGCATGGTGGTGCAGGTGCCGGTCGAGACGCGACGCACGCTGGTCCAGACGGTGTTCGCCTCCATCCGCGGTGACGTGGAGAAGGTGGTGGACGGCTTCTACGCCCTCGGCCTGATCGAGCCGGGCGCCGACCGTGCCACCATCGTCACGCTGGCCGCGCAACTGATCGAGCTGGCCAACGAACGCACCACCGCCGTGGAGCGGATCGAGCGTGTCACGCGCCTCGCCGAAGACGTGATGGCGACGCTCTACGACTTCCCGGTGCTGCTGCCGGGCGACATGGTGTATTTCGCGCGCACCGCCGCGCTGATCGAGGGCCTGGGCGTGCGCTACGATCCGCGCTTCAACGCCATCCGCTTCGCCACCCCGATCGTGCTCCGCCTCCGCCGCGAGATCCTCTCGTCGCTCGGCGAGCCCCTCGGCGGCCAGCCCGACGTCGCCACCGCCATCGGCGCCACCCTCGGCTCCCTGGTCGCCATCGCCCGCCGCGCCGGCCGCGACGCCGTCACCACCCTCGCCGCGCAGCTCATCCCCGTCCTGACGGCCAAGTCGCGCTGAACCACATCCGTCTCGCGACGGCGCCAGGCAGGGCAAGAGCAACGGCCTGACACAAAGGCTCGAAGGCGCGAAGACCTGCACCATCAACATCCTGACGCAAAGCCGCAGAGCCGCGAAGGCGCAAGGCAAGAGCAACTGCCTGACACAAAGGCACAAGGGCACGAAGGCACAAAGACCTGCAACAGCAACGGCAACAGCCTGACGCAAAGACGCAGAGCCGCGAAGGCGCAAGGAACAGCAAGAGCAATGCTGGCTCCGTGCAGATTCCTCATTCCGCGAGCGGACGCGTTGCGCCTTTGTGCCTTCGCGTCTTTGTGTCAAGCAGTTGCAGGTCGCCCTTCGCAGTTCGCCCTTCGCCGTTTGCCTGTCGGCGGTCGCGGTTCGCCGGTCGGCGGTCGCGGTTCGCCGGTCGCCGGTCGCCGGTCGCCGGTTCGCCGTTCGAAGTCAGTCCGGCTTCGGCGTCACCACGACGGGTTCACGTTCGACGGCGATGGCGCCGGGGATGTCGGGCTGGATCGCATCCAGTGACGGCGCGGTCGCGTGCACGATGCCGGCGGTCACCGGCTGGTGCGCGGCGTGCACGGCGGCCAGGGCCAGCGGGGTGCTGAGGGAACTGCGCTTCGGCAGCAGCGGGCCCGAGGTCGTCGGCTTCTTCTCGGTCGGGCGCGGCGCACCGAGGTCGCCGATCTCGAGCAGCTTCGCCAGCTGGTAATTGGCGATCGGCCGCGAGTACAGGTATCCCTGGCCGTAGTCGCACCCGAGGTTGCGGAGGTCCCACTCCTGCTCCGCGCGCTCGATGCCTTCCGCGACGACTTTCAGCTTCAGCGAGCGGCCCAGGGCCACCACCGCCGAGGCCAGCGCGCGGCCGTTCGGACCCTTGTCCATGCCCTGCACGAAGCTGCGGTCGATCTTGAGCACGTCCAGCGGATACTGCGACAGGTAGCCGAGCGACGAGTAGCCGGTGCCGAAGTCGTCGATCGCGATGCGGACGCCGAGTGCGCGGATGCGATGCAGCAGGCCGAGGGTGTCGGTGCTGCGGCCCACCAGCATGCTCTCCGTCAGTTCCAGCACCAGGCGATCGGAGTGCAGGCCGGTCGTCTCGAGCGTGTTCTTGACGATGTCGATGAAGTTGCCATCCACCATCTGCCGCGCCGAGAGGTTCACCGTGATCGTCACCGGCTGTGCGCCCGGCGGCACCGGCCAGGCGGCGGCGTCGGTCGCGGCGGTGCGGAGCACCCACTCGCCGATCTCGACGATGATGCCCGTCTCCTCCGCCAGCGGGATGAAGTCCACCGGTGACACCAAACCGCGGTATGGGTGGTTCCAGCGCACCAGCGCTTCGGCACCGATCACCTGCTGCGTGCCCAGTTCCACGATCGGCTGGTAGACCAGCGACAGCTCACCGCGCTCGATCGCCTTGCGCAGGTCGGCCTGCAGCTCGATGCGATCCAGCACCGCCGCATGCATGCCGCTTTCGTAGAGCACCGCGCACGCCTTGCCGCGCGCCTTGGCGTGGTACATGGCCACGTCGGCGTTGCGCAGCACCTCGTCGGCCGACTGGCTCGGCTGAGCGCGGGCGATGCCGATCGAGGCGTTCAGGTCGGCGTCCTTGCCTTCCACCTGCAGCGGACGTGAGAGCGCCGCCGAGATGCGATCGGCCACGTCCATCACTTCGCCCTCACCGCGCGTCTGCTCCAGCAGCAGCGCGAACTCGTCGCCACCGAATCGAGCCGCGGTGTCGCTGTCGCGCAGGCAGGTGCGGAGTCGGTTGGCCGTCTGCACCAGCACCGCGTCACCGGCCGCGTGGCCGAGCGAGTCGTTGATTTCCTTGAAGTTGTCGAGGTCGAGGAAGATCACCGCCACTTCATCGTTCGAGCGCTCGGCGCGCGCCAGTGCGTGCGCCACGCGATCCTGGAACAGGGCGCGGTTGCCGAGTCCCGTCAGCGGGTCGTGCAGCGCCTGGTGGCGCAGGTGCTCCTCGAGCGTGACGCGTTCGGTGACGTCACGAATCGTGAGCACGATGCCGTTCACGCTGGCGTCGGCCAGCAGGTTGGTCGCGACCGTCTCGGTGCGCATCCACTCGCCGGTGGTGCGCATCATCCGGCAGCCGATGTGGCTGGTGGATGAGCTGCCCATCAGCGAGGCGGAGAAGTGCGCCTCGTAGGCGCCACGGTCGGCCTCGTGCACCAACTCCGCCAGCGTGCGGTTGATCATGCGGTCGGCCGAGGTGCCGAAGACACGCTCGGCGGCCGGACTGACGTAGCGGATGATGCCGAGGGGATCGAGGATCGCGAAGACGTCGGACGAGTGCTGCACCAGCGAGCGGAATCGCGCCTCGGTCTCCTTCGCCGTCTGCTCGATGTGGAGCCGCATGTTCTCGCGCACGGCGGTCAGCTGGCGCGCCATCACCAGCACCGTCAGCGCCATTGCGCCCACCACCAGGTCGGTGATGCGGTATGACTCGCGCAGCGCCATGAAGAACAGCAGGCCGTAGCCCAGCGCCACCGAGACGTACGGCACGATGCTGAAGCGGGCGCGCAACTGCACCGCACGACCTTGTGGTGCGAGGCCACGGGCATCGGCCCAACCCACGCAGGCACCAAGGCCGATCATCAGGTAGCCGCCGATGCGCAGCACGTCGGTCACCTGTGCCACCGTCGGCGGATAGAACAGGATCAACCCGCTCCACATCGTGTTGGCGATGGCGCAGACCATCAGGCCGGTCGCTATCCACCACGAGCTGCGGCGCAGTGACCCACCGGGATCCTGCAGCAGCATCGAGGTCGCGGCGACCAGCGTCATCAGGTCGAGGCCCGCGTACACCGTGTAGATGGTGATCGTGTCCTGCGACGTGGTGGCGCTGAAGAGCGGGCTGAGGACGAAGTGCCAGATCACCATCGCCGCCGCCGAGACCACCGTCAGCGTGTCGAGGGTGAAGCGGATCGCGTCGGCCTTCGAGCGACGTCCGCGCGGGAAGGTCAGCACCGCGATCAGCCAGAGCGGCGCGATCAGCAGCTGCGGGAGGTGACTGAGCCGGTCCCACATCGTGGTGCGACCGACGATCTCGAAGTAGGTCCAGCCGCCATCTCCGATCGCCTGGATCGTCATCGCCAGCCAGACCGTGCGCCAGGCGAACCGCGTGCGACGATCGGCCGTGCGCTGCGCCGCTTCGCCGGCGAACCAGGCCGCCACCAGGCATGGTGGCACCAGCATCACGTGCAGCAGGATGTTCGGGGCGTCGAACAGCATCATCGCCGCGTATCCCAGCGCATACAGGATCGCGCCACGCACCGACAGCCGCGCGCGCGGCTCCAGCGAACTCAATCGCTGGGTCGTCAGGAAGACGGGGGTGGGGAGCTGAATTGATGCCATGCAGGACGGGGGCAGGCTGACGCGATCGCCCACGGGGGGTGGGTTGGGCAATCCTTATCTCTGCGGAAGACAGCCGACAGCGTCTTTCGTCACAGCCGTGGCCGCTGCCGCTGCAGGGCCGATCCCTGCGCTCGTCATGGACTTACGCCATACCGACCTCGACTGGACTTTTTTTCGTGGATCCGCAAGGAGCGCCAGCCGTTCGTCCCGTGCGGCGCGACAGCGGACGACGGGAGCATTCCGTACTCGCGGGGTAGAACCGCGTCGCGCGATATTGCAGCCGCCCGGTCACGCCACGCCCCAGCCACCAGCCTCATGCCGCTGACCCACCTCGCCCTCGCCGCCACCCTCGCCCTCGCGGCACCCGTCGGGGATCCGTGGGCCGGTGGCACGCCGTCGCTGCTGACCGGCCTCACGGCCACCGGCGCCGGTACCGTCGCCGATCCGGTCGTGATCGACTGGCGGACCCTGGGCGGCATGAACCCGCAGACCGGCGCGGTGGCCCCGGCGCTCAAGGCGCTCAGCGGGCAGGTGGTGCGCATCGCCGGCTACGTGGTGCCGCTGGACGACGCCAGCCAGGAGGACGCCGAGTTCCTGCTGGTGCCGTACTACGGCGCCTGCGTGCACACCCCGCCGCCGCCGCCCAACCAGATGGTGCTGGTGGAGATGGACGGGCGGAAGAAGGTGCGGCTGGACCTGTTCGAGGCCATCTGGCTCGAGGGCACGCTCGGCATCGACCTGGTGGAGAGCCTCTACGGCACCGCCGGGTTCACCATCAAGGGACTGAAGGTGTCGCCGTACGTGAAGAAGTGACGGCGCCGGGGATTCCCGGACCCGCCATCGCGATCCACGGACTGCAGTTCGCCTACGGCAGCGGGCCACGCGTGCTCGACCTGCCGTCGCTGGTCATCGACCGCGGCAGCCGCGTCTTCCTTCACGGCCCCTCCGGCTGCGGCAAGACCACATTGCTCGGCATCCTCGCCGGGGTGCTGCACGCCACCACCGGACAGGTGCGTGTGCTGGATCGCGACCTGGTGACGATGAGCGGCGGCCAGCGCGATGCCTTCCGCGCGGAACACATCGGCTACGTCTTCCAGCAGTTCAACCTCATTCCGTACCTCAGCGCGTACGACAACATCGCGCTGCCCTGTCGGCTCGACGCGCGTCGCCGCGCGCGGCTCGGTGCCACGAGTGTGGATGCCGCGATCCGTGACGTGGCCGCGCAACTGGACATCACCGACCTGCTGCACCAGCAGTCCACCGCGCTCAGCGTCGGGCAGCAACAGCGTGTCGCCGCGGCGCGCGCACTGCTGGCCGCACCCGAGTTGGTGATTTGCGACGAGCCCACGTCGTCGCTCGACAGCGATCGCCGTGATGCCTTCCTCGCACTCCTGGCGGCCAGTGTGTCGCGCGCCAACGCCACGCTGCTGTTCGTCAGCCACGACGCATCGCTCGGCGCACGGTTCGACACGCAGTTGTCTGTGCCGGAACTGAATCGCGCCGCACGCCGGGACGCGGCATGACACTGTTGCTCTCGCTGGCCTGGCGGTCGCTGCGCAATCGACCGATGACGTCGTTGCTCACCGTCGCCGCGGTGGCGCTCAGCATCACGCTGCTGCTCGGTGTGGAGCAGGCGCGGCGCGGCATGCGCGAGAGCTTCACCGGCACGATCAAGGGCACCGATCTCGTGGTCGGCGCGCGCGGCGGCACGTTGCAACTGCTGCTCGGCGCCGTCTTCGGCATCGGGTCACCCACCGGCAGCGTGCCGTACGCCGTGTACGAACAGTGGGCCGCACATCCCGCGATCCGGTGGACCGTCCCACTGGCGATCGGTGATTCACATCGTGGCTTCCGCGTGATCGGCACCACGCCGGCGCTATTCGAACATTGGCGGTATCGCAGTGCGGGGCGCCTCGAGTTCGCCGCCGGCAAGGTGATCGCCAGCGACCGTGACGTGGTGCTGGGCAGTGAAGTGGCGGCGAAGCTCGGATACACGCTGGACAGCACGGTGACGGTCGGGCACGGCCTCAACGCGGTGGCCGGACTCGGTGATCACGAGACGCATCCGTTCACGGTGGTCGGCATCCTGCAGCCGACGTTCACGCCACTCGATCGTGCGTTGTTCGTGACGCTGGACGGCATCGAGGCGATGCACGAGGCAGGCGAGGCGGATGCCGCGGGTGGCGCGGGCGCGATGCCAGGTGCAGGTGCACCGCCCGTGATGCCCGGCGCGGAGCCACCGCCGACGATGCCCGGCGCGACACCGCCGCCCGCCATGCCGGGCGCGGCGTATGTGCCGCCAGTCAACATCTTCCAGGATGAACCGCGTGCGCTGAGCGCCTTCCTCGTCGGCACACGGACGCGCTTCGAGACGCTGCGATTGCAGCGTGAGATCAACCAGTTCAAGGCCGAGCCGCTGACCGCCGTGATTCCGGGCGTGACGCTGGCGGAGTTGTGGCGCACGCTGGGCACGGTGGAAGGGGGGCTGCGGCTGGTCGGTGCGCTGACGATCATCGTCGGACTGATCGGCATGCTGGTCGCGCTCTACTCGTCGCTCGAGGCTCGCCGTCGCGAGATGGCCGTGCTGCGGGCGGTGGGTGCGCGGCCGGCGATGATCGTCTCCCTGCTGGTGCTCGAGAGCGGCCTGCTCACGCTGCTCGGCTGCGCACTCGGCATCGGCCTCACGATGGGCGGCTTCGCGCTGGCCCAGGGGGCGATCGAGGCGCGCACGGGGGTGCACATCGCGGTGCAGGCGCCCGGCGCGCTGGAGTGGCTCTACATCGGCGTGGTGCTCACCGCCGGGGTGCTGGTGGGACTGGTGCCCGCCTGGCGCGCCTATCGCAGCTCGCTGGCCGACGGGTTGAGTCCGCGGTTGTAGCGCGCTGACGTCAGCCGCCGATGCGATCGATCTCCATCGGCAGCATCGGTGGGTGTATTCGTCGCTCCTGACGGTGATCAACGGCAACGCCCGCCGCACCGACGCCACAAAACCGAGCCCGACAGTTGCGCGAGCGCAACGTTTCAACCGCCGGGCCAGCGCGTCGACGTGGCCGAATGCGTGCATCGCCGACCAGATCGGTCGCGTTCACACCCACGTATCTCGTTGCGTGACTTGTGGTTGGCTGCCAGTCAGCGGTCAGCGGTGGTGACATATCCGCACAATGGTCGAGTCTGGCATTGTCGATGCCCTGCATGAGTCCGTCAACATCGACGGTGAAACAGCTGTCAGTGCAGGTCGCCGGTTCATACGTCCCACGCCATTGCCGTCCTGTCCCCTCCGGACGGCAACGGGCGGACCGGGGGGCGAGATCCTTGGCGCGATGGTGCGCCGCTATCAGGCGCGTGTGCGAGCGATCCCGAGCGCTCCGCCGCGCGAGGTCCGGGTCGTCTTCCTTCGGGGAGGCGGCCCGCCCTGCGTTTCAGCCATCGCCGCCGCGACGATGCACGACCGGCGCGGGCCCGCGACTCGTGCGCTCCCTGAGGCTTGGCGCTCCCCCATCGCCAACGGTCACCACAGCAGACTCGTACGTGCGAGTACCGACTCACACCTCGAGGCTTGCTGCATGACCTTGTCCGTTCGCCGATCGACCCTTGTCGCCGCCGGTGCCCTCGTGCCGGCGTTGCTCCTCGCCCAGCGCCCGGCGGAAACGCCGGTGGTGCCGAACGCCATGGCCCGTCCCATCGCCGCCGAGCAGTGGCCGGCATGGGTCCGTCGCACGCCGGTCACCGACCCGGTGCTGCTGCGCATCATGGACGAAGGGATGCAGCGTTCGCAGGCCGGCGCGCTGGCGCAGGTCCTCACCGACTCCATCGGCCCGCGCCTCACCGGCTCGCCCGGCTTCACCGCCGCGGGTGACTGGCTGGTGAAGAAATACACGGAGTGGGGCATCACGGCGCGCAAGGAACAGTGGGGCACCTGGAGCGCATTCAAGCGCGGCGTGACGCACGTGGACCTGGTCGCACCGCGTGTGCGCACCCTCGAGGCGCACATGCTGGCGTGGAGCCCGGCCACCACTGGCGCCGTGACCGGTGACGTGGTGGTGCTGCCGCAACTCGATTCGCCCGAGGCCATGCACACCTGGCTGATGGCGACGCGTGGCAAGTACGTGATGATCAGCGCACCGAACCTCACCTGCCGCACCCCGCAGCAGATGGCGGAGTTCGCGACGCCGGCCACACTCACCGGGATGCGTGCGGCGCAGGACTCGGTGCGCGTCAGCTTCAACAACCGCAACGTCACCGCGGCCGGCTTGCAGGACAGCCTGAAGGCCTACGGCGCCGCCGGCGTCGTCACGTTCGGCTGGTCCAACTATCCGGGCATCAACAAGATCTTCGGCTCGCCGCGTCAGCGGGTGCCCACGTTCGACCTCAGTTGCGAGGATTACGGGCTCGTATACCGCCTCGCGACCAACAATCAGGGTCCCAAGCTGCGCGTGCAGATCGATGCCGAGTTCCTTGGCGAACAGCCGGTCAGCAACACGCTGGCGGAGATCAAGGGCAGCGGCCGTGCACCGGAGTACGTGATGCTCTCGGCGCACATGGATTCATGGGAGGCCTCGAGCGGCGCCACCGACAACGCCACCGGCACCGTGATGATGCTGGAGGCGATGCGTATCCTGAAGAGCGTCGGCTACAAGCCGAAGCGCACCATCCTCGCCGGACACTGGGCCGGGGAGGAGCAGGGCCTCAATGGCTCGCGTTCGTTCGTGAAGGATCACCCCGAGGTCGTGAGCGGCCTGCACGCACTGTTCAACCAGGACAACGGCACCGGGCGCGTGGTGTCGCTCAACGCCAGTGGCCTGGTGAGTGCCGACACGGTGCTGCGCAGCTACCTGTCGCAGTTGCCGAGCGACTTCACGCAGTGGATCCGCTACGGTGGCGTGGGACTGCCGGGCACGGGCGGCACCGATCACGTGAGCTTCGTCTGCGCCGGCGCACCGGGCTTCAGTTTCGGCGCCTTGAGCTGGGACTACGGTTCCACCACCTGGCACACCAATCGTGACACGTACGACAAGATCATCGTGGATGACCTGAAGCAGAACGCGACACTGGTGGCGATGATGATATATCTCGCCGACCAGGATCCGGTCTTCATGCGGCGACAGAAAGTTGACCCGCTGCCAGCCGGCCCCAGCGGCACGCCGGGCAGCTGGCCGACCTGCGTCGACGGCACGCGGAACACCGCCGGCTATCGGCGGTAGAACAACCTGCGTGGAGGGGAGTCCACGCAACCTCCTGGGTGGGAGTATGCGGGGTCGGTTGCCGAAAGGCAGCCGGCCCCGTGTTGCGTTCGGCGATTACAATCGCAGGGACACCAACGACATGGGAGCGATGCCGATGGCGAAGACGGAATGGTGGCAACGTGGTCCGATCGACGGTGTGCCGGCGCTGCTGCAACCGGTCGCACACATCGTCCTGCAGATCGGCGAGAGTGTGCCGCAACTGGTTGAAGGGCTGGATGCGGCACAGTGGAACGCGCGTCCCGCCGGTGTGGCGTCGACTGCGTTCCACGTGCGGCACATCACCGGCGTGCTGGATCGGCTCTTCACCTACGCACGTGGACAACCGTTGACCGAGTCGCAATTCACCGCGCTGCGCGCTGAGGCTGCACCGGTGACGCTGGCCGAGGTGCCAGCACTGCTCGATGCCTTCGCCGCGCAGGTACAGTCGGCGCTCGCCGAGTTGCGAACCATCGATCCGGCAACGCTTGGCGACTATCGCGCGGTGGGTCGGGCGCAATTGCCGTCGACCGTGATCGGCTGCCTGGTGCACGGCGCCGAGCATGGGATGCGGCATGTCGGCCAACTCTCCGTCACGGTCCGCGTGGTCAGACAGGCGAGCGACGTCTGACTGCCGTGTTCTTGCCGACGTGAGACGAATCACGCCTCGGCATTGCGCCGCGTTGATTGCCGTGCGACACTCTGCGGATCGCCTGTCGCGTTTCCCCGCCGCCGGAGTCCTCTGCATGCATCGCCTGCTCGCCCCGCTGGTTGCGCTGTCCCTCGTCGCCTGCGGTGGCGACTCCACACCATTGCCGCCGCTGGCGGTCGGGCCGGAATGGATGCCGGTGATGCTCGATACGACCGGCAACCTGATGATGCGGCGCATGGCGCTCTGGGTCGACACGGCACACGTCACGACCGGGGCATCCGGGTACGCGCAGACATTGCAGCGCATGCAGATGGACATGAAGATCGGCGGCATGTCCACCACCATGCGCATGCGGATGGAAGTGGATTGCGCTGGCGCACGCTATCGCACGGCAGGTCTCGACAGCATGGCGGCCAGCATGAACGGCACGCCGCTTCCTGACAGCGTCGCACGGCAGGCGATGGCGCAGCAGTCGGAGAAGCTCAAGGACACCACCTGGCGCACGGCAGGCAGTGACGCCTCCGGTGCCGGCGGCTCGTTCGTGAGTGCGGTCTGCGCCCACGTCGCGACGAAGAGCGACAGCGCCGCCACACCCAGGCCGTAGCCGATCGCCGCGCGACTGCGCCTTGCGGTGGACGCCGCCGTCATGCACTCTCGACGGCGGCCCATTTCACTCGCGCAGAGGTTTCTTCATGTCGTGTGCAGCAATCGTCCGGCAAGCGCTGGCGCTCACATTCCTTGCCATCGCCGGAACCGCCGGTGCGCAGGGCACCCCGGACAGCACGCGGCGCACCGCGCCGGAGTCCGACCTCCCACTGATTCCCACCCGTCCCCTCCGGTTCACCACCGATGAAGGGACGTGGATGTCGCTTGACCTCTCGCCCGACGGCAAGACGATCGTCTTCGACCTGCTGGGCGACCTGTACACCATCCCCGTCACCGGTGGCGCCGCCACGCGCATCACCAGCGGCTCCGGCTTCGATGGCCAGCCGCGGTTCGCGCCCGACGGCAAGTCGATCGTCTTCGTCAGCGATCGCTCCGGCAGCGAGAATCTCTGGCTGGTGGATCCCGCCGGCACCCGCGTGCGTCCGCTCACACGCGGCTTCAACCAGGCGTTCATCTCCCCCGACTTCACGCCCGACGGGCAGTACGTCGTGGTGTCGAAGAGCAATGACCTCTGGCTCTACAGCGTCGGTGGCGGCAACGGCCTGCGCATGACCGGCGTCACGCCGCCGCCGGCGCCCGGTGGTGGCGGCGGTCAGCAGCCCGGCAACTTCATGGGCGCGTCGGTCTCGCCGGATGGTCGGTACGTCTATGCGGCTGCGCGCACCGGTGCCGCCGGCTACAACCAGATGATGGGCACCACGCAGGTGGTGATGTACGACCGCAAGACCGGTCGCCTCGCCACGCGCACGCTCAACCTCGGCAATGCCTTCCGTCCCGCCATCTCCCCCGACGGCAAGTGGCTCGCCTACGCGTCGCGGCAGATGGCCGTCACCGGCCTCAAGATCCGCGACCTCGCCTCCGGCGACGAGCGTTGGTTGAGCATGGACATCCAGCGCGACGACATCGAGTCGCGCGGCTCGCGCGACCTGCTGCCGGGCTACTCGTGGACCGCCGACTCGAAGGCGATCATCCTCGCGCACCACGGCCACATCTGGAACCTCGACGTCGCTTCGGCCAAGCAGGTGCAGATCCCGTTCACCGCGCAGGTGGACCAGCTCATCGCCGACCTGGTGAAGTTCGAGTATCCGGTCAACGACTCGGTGCTCACCGTGCGCCAGATCCGCGGCGCACGCCCGTCGCCCGATGGCAAGCGTCTCGCCTTCTCGGCGCTCGATCATCTCTGGATCATGGACCTGCCCGGCGGCACGCCACGGCGCCTGACCACCGCCAGCGACGGCGAACACATGCCGGTGTGGTCGCCCGATGGCCGCTACATCGCCTACGTCAGCTGGAACGAGGATGGTGGCGACATCTGGCGCATTCCGGCGGCCGGCGGCACGCCACAGAAGCTCACCACGCAGACGGCCTACTACGACGAGATCGCCTACGCACCCACCGGCAATCGCATCGTCGCCCAGCGTGCACCACGGACGCAGCGCGCGATCGTGAACGACGAGATCAACCCTTCGCTGGTGCTGACTGACCTCGTCTGGATTCCCGCCGCTGGCGGTGCACCGCAGTTCATTACGTCGCTCACCAACGCCGGTCGGCCCCACTTCACCGCCGACACGTCGCGCATCTGGATCTACGAGCCGGCCGATGGCCTCGTCTCGCTGCGCTGGGATGGCACCGATCGCACCGCGCACCTCAAGGTCACTGGCTACCTGACCCCCGGCGGTGGACCGAACGCGCAGCCGCGGCAGGCCGCCGAGTTGCTCGCATCACCCGATGGCAGCCGCGTGCTGGCGTCGGTGGACAACCGCCTGTTCGTCGTGCCACTGCCGATGACCGGTGGCGTCACGCCGTCGGTCTCGGTGCAGCAGCCCACCGGCGGCGCACTGCCGTTCCGGCGCCTCTCGCGTATCGGCGGCGACTTCCTCGGCTGGAACGCCGACTCGAAGGGCGTCTTCTACTCGATGGGACGCGCCTTCTTCCAGTACGATCTCGCACGCGCCGATTCGCTCGCCGCCGATTCCGCTGCCAAGGCTCCGCCGACGCGCACCGCCGGTGGCGCAGCTGGTGCGGCGACGGCCACCAACAAGCCGGTGTACGACGCGGCACGCGTCGACGTCACCATCACCGCCCCCAAGGATCGCCCCACCGGCAGCGTCGTGCTGCGTGGCGCACGCATCATCACCATGAAGGGTGATGCGGTGATCGCGAAGGGCGACGTGGTCGTCACCGGCAACCGCATCGTCGCCGTCGGTGAGCAGGGCACCGTCACCGTGCCCGCGGGCGCGAAGGTGATCGACGTCGCCGGCAAGACGATCATGCCGGGCCTGATGGACATCCACGCGCACATGTGGCCGCAGTGGGGCGTGCACTCGCCGCAGCCGTACATGTACACGGCCAACCTGGCCTACGGCGTGACCACCACCCGTGACCCGCAGACCTCGACGGCCGACGTGGTGTCGTATGGCGATGCGGTGGACGCGGGACAGATCATCGGGCCGCGCATCTACGCCACCGGCCCGGGCATCTTCGTGCAGGACGACATCACCAGCGCCGATGATGCGAAGGACGTGATGCGCCGCTACTCGGAGTTCTACCAGACGCAGACCATCAAGCAGTACATGGCCGGCGACCGTCGCCAGCGCCAGTGGATCGCGATGGCGGCACAGGCGCAGCGCATCACGCCCACGCTGGAAGGTGGCCTCGACTTCAAGAAGAACATGACCGAGGCGATGGATGGCTACGCCGGCATCGAGCACACCCTCCCCATCGCGCCGATGTACAAGGACGCCATCGGCCTCTTCGCGCAGAGTGGCACCACCTGGACACCGACGCTGCTGGTGCAGTACGGTGGGCCGTGGGCGGAGAACTGGTGGTACGAGCATTACGACATCCTCGCCGACAAGAAGCTGGCGCACTTCACGCCCTTCTCGGAACTGGAGCGTCGAGGGCTGCGCCGGCCACAGTGGTTCCGCGACAGCGAGTATTCCTACTCGCTCTTCGCGGAACAGGCGCGCAAGGTGATCGAGGCCGGCGGACGCATCGGCCTCGGTGGCCATGGCCAGCTCCAGGGGCTCGGCGTGCACTGGGAACTGTGGAGCATCGCCAGCGGCGGCATGAAGCCGATGGACGCGCTGCGGGTGGGGACGATCTTCGGCGCCGAAGCCATCGGCCTGCAGGCCAGCCTCGGCTCGATCGAGACCGGCAAGCTGGCGGACCTGCTGGTGCTGGATGCCAATCCGCTGGACGACATCCGGAACACCAACACCATCAGTCACGTGATGAAGAACGGACGCCTGTACGAAGGCAGCACGTTGAACGAAGTGTGGCCACGCACGCGGGCGATGCCGAAGCAGTGGTGGATGACGAACGACGCCATGCCGGCCACGGCCAACCCGAAGTGACCATCGCCTGACGTGCGCTCGGGGCGGGGCTCAACGTGCCGCGCGGATCACCGCCGGCACGAGCTCCGTCCGGATCGCCTTCCAGATGCCGTACTGGCCGTAGTTCCCGGCAGTGACCACGATCGTGAGTTGCAGTTCCGGCACGACGACCAGAAACTGGCCACCGTTGCCGCTGGCTTCGTAGGTCTGGATCCGACGTGATCCGATCGTCAGCAGGTGGCGGTGCCAGCCGAGGCCATCGTCGGATCCGTCGGTGCGATCGATGTGGTGCGCGGTCGATTCGCGCACCCAACCGGCGCTGACGAGGCGCCTGCCGCGCCAGATACCGCCGTCGAGGTAGAGCTGGCCGAACTTGAGCAGGTCGCGCGGCCTGATGTGCATCCCACCGCCGGAATACGCCTCGCCGGTCGGCATCAGGTTGATGCCGTACGGCCCGAACTGCATCGGCTGCGCGAGCTGGCTGTCGAAGAGATCGGGAAGCCAGCGACGCGTCGCGGTACCGAGCAGCTTGCCGGTGATGTTGATGCCCGCCGAGCAGTACGAGTAGGCCGCGCCCGGCTCACGCACCTTCGGCAACGCGAGGAAGAAGGCGTACCAGTCGTCCTGCACGCGCTGCGATTGCATGCGATCCTCGTTGCCCGGCGACGCGTCATCGTCGTCATCGCAGGCCAGTCCGGAACTGTGTGACAGGAGGTGTGCCACGGTGATCCCGGTGCCCGGCAGTGCCGTGCTGGCGCTGATCGGCGCGCCGTTGTGCATCGCGGCACCGACCATGATAGACGTCATCGTCTTCGATGCCGAGCGCAGGTCGTGCGGCATGTCGTGGCCGTACCCTCGGAAGTACTCCTCGAGCACCAGCTGCCCGCGCCGCGCCACCAGCAGTGCATGCACGCGCGGTGTCGCGTCGCTCAGCGGATCGGTGCTCGCCAGCCCTCGCACGACGTTCACCAGCGCCGCACGATCGAGTGCGACGCCATCGGCGCTCCCTACCGTCCAGCCATCGCCGATGTCGGCCGGGCGACGGTATTCATACGCGCCGAGCGTCGGCGAGCGCGGCACGAAACCGACGGCCTGCTCGGTTGTGCGCGGCGAGAGGACGATCGGGGCGTCGAAGTCGAAGGCGATCGTCCGTCGCGCCGAATCGTATGGCTGGCGCCACTGCAACACGCCGGTGCGTGGATGCGTGAACGTCACCGACGCCCCGTCGCGCGCGACGACGTAGTCCGCCACGCGACCCGGCCAGTTCTGCGCCGGGTTCCGGAATACGCCGCGCAGCGTACCATCGTCCGCTCGGCGAATCACGAGATACAGCGGAAACTGCGCCTCGATCGGCGTCACCATACCGCGCCACGCACCGGGCCCCGCCGACCGCAGACGCACCGGCAGTGCGTAGGGCGAATTGATGCCCGCCGGTTGCACCCAGAATGCGCGCAGTGCCGTTCCGCTGATCCAGACGCGCAGCGTGCCCTGGCCGCCCGGCAGCGCGATCACCACGCTGTCGCCGGTCACCGGGCCGCTGGCCTCGAACCCTGCGATCCGCATCGTGTATCGACCTGCGTGCCGTTCCAGCAGCAGTTCGCCGCGCACCTGTGGGCCGAGCATCGGTTCGGCGCCCCACAGGCCGAGCAGGTCGTCACCGGCGCGCGGCGCTGCCTGCGCGAACAGCGCGCCGGCGCCCAGCGAGCATGCACAGGTCACGCGTACGATCGTCCGAAACTGCATGCCGTCTCTCCCAGTATGATTGCAACCGACCGTCAAGCTCACCCCTGATCGCGACCCTGTCTTGTATCCCTGCAACATCCACCGCACGGTACGCGACACGCCGTGATCGACCCGCGCAGCCTCGCCCCGGCGCAGGGTCACCTCGTGCTTCCCTTCGGCGCATTCTACGGCAGCGTGGAGCGTCGGCTGCGGGGCGACGGCATGGAGTTGGCCCTGCTCGACGTGGACCCGCACCGCGTGGTCGAGCGGCATTCGCATGACGAGGCGCACTTCGTGTTCGTGCTGGATGGACTCTACCTCTCCAGTGCGCGGCATGCGCCGCCGGTGAGCGCGGGTCCGGCACTGATCTTCAACCCGGCGGGCACCACACATCGCGACCGCTTCGAGGCGCGTGGCAAGGTGATGTCGGGACGTTTCCTCACGCTGTCGCTGGCATCGGCACTGATGGCGGGCGCCGAGGATGATGGCGGTGCGATGCCGGAGGCACTGGCGATCCCGGCGCCGGAGGCGATCGTCATCGCCGAGCGACTGGTCCGTGCGCTGCCCGACGCTGGTACCGACGGCACCCTCCGCCGCGAATCGCTCGCACTCGCACTGCTGGCGAAGGTGCGGCCTGCCCCTCGCAGAACCTCAGCCGGTGGTGCGCCGGCGTGGCTGGCGCGGGCGCGCGCACTGCTCGACGAGTCGTTGGGTGGCGTGGTCTCGATCGCCGACGTGGCGCGCGAAGCCGGGGTGCATCCGGTGCACCTCGCGCGCGTGTTCCGGAAGCAACTGGGCGCGACGCCGGGAGAGTATCTGCGGCAACGCCGCTTGTCGCATGCCTGCACGCTGCTGCGCGACACGCGCCGGCCGCCCGCCGAGATCGCGCAGGCCTGCGGATTCGTGGACCAGAGCCATTTCGCGACCGCATTCCGCCGCGCCTTCGGTGTGACGCCCGGCACCTACCGACGACGCTGACTTCCTGCGCTCGGCCGCACGTCACCAGCAGGCCCAGCCAGAACCTCCGGTGGCGTTGCAGCGTACGAAGAAGATGGAACGGTCGCCCACCTACCCGGTGCGCGTGCACCGGTGACGGCCCTGCCGTCGGGAGCAAATCCATGTCGTATCACTGCGAACTGCGCGACGAGACGGCACAGCCGACGCTGGCGGTGCGGTGCAAGACGACGTATCACAAGCTGCCGAAGACGATCGGCGATGGTTTCGCGATGCTGCGTCAGCACCTGCGCGAGAAGCAGATCGTGCCGGCTGGACCGATGTACGTGAAGTACGAGGGTGCTCCCGCACACGACTTCACGATCGAGGTCGGCGTCCCGGTGCCAGCAGGCGTGCCGGTCGGCAGCGGCATCTCGGAATCGGCATTGCCGGCCGGACCGGCGGCGACGGTGATCCATCGCGGGCACTACACCGACCTGCCGCACGCCTACAAGGCGCTCGAGAAATGGATCGTGACCGAAGGCCACGCCGCCACCGGTGAGGCGTACGAGTACTACATGAACGATGGTGAACACACGCCGCCCGACGCCTGGCTGACGCGGATCTCGATGCCCATCGGGCAGCGCTGAGATGCGTCGCGCACGTCACCTATTCCGGTGACAGTGCACTCTGTATTCCGGTGACAGTGCACTCTGTCCCGGCAGAATGAGTGCACTGTCACCGAAACACCGTCACCGAATTACTGCGTGTCAGGGCACCGGGTTGGTGGGCGGCTTCACGGTCGGATAGGCCACGCCCAGCTGCTCGAGGTAGGTGCGGAACTTGGTCGAGTCGTAGTACAGCTTCCGCATCTCGGGGCGGTAGCGCGCCATGATGTCGGCGTTCAGCCACGTCGGCGGACCGTCGTTGGGACCGAGGAACGACGTGTACTTGATGGTCTTCGTCTGCACGTCGTTGAAGTACGTCCAGGCGTCGGCCACGATCTTCGGCTGCGTCATCAGGTCGATCAACGTCATCGCCTGCACCTTCGCACCGGCCACGGCACCCTTGTGCGCGATCGGCGTCGCCATCGCGATGCCGTTGGCCCAGTTGTGGCCCGGCGTGCCGGGAATGTTGGACGGATAACGGAGGGTGATGGTCGGCACGTTCCAGCTCACGTCACCGATGTCGTCGCTGCCGCCGCCGAAGGCCACCAGGCTCACTGCAGGTCCCTGCAGCGGACGCACCTGCGTCACCAGTCCGTTCTGCGCCACGCCCAGTTCACGCTGCAGACCCTTCGCCATCGCCTGGTCGTTGTCGTCCCACTTCGGCAGCCCGACGGTCTCGATGTTGGCATGCATCGCCTCGGCCACCGGCTTGCTGAAATGCCCGGGCCATGCCGAGCCGAGGATGATCACCGTGTCGAGCGTCGCCTCGGTCATCATCGCCGCGCCACGCGCGATGCGCTTGCCGGCGTCGAACATGTCCTGCACGTGCTGGTAGTCACGCTCGCGGAAGTAGAACCAGATCGAGGCGGTGCTGGGCACCACGTTCGGCTGGTCGCCGCCGTCCTTGATCACGTAGTGTGAGCGCTGGCCCGGCTCCATGTGCTCGCGATGGAATTCCCATCCCTGCGCCATCAGCATCACGGCGTCGAGCGCACTCTTGCCGCGCCACGGTGCACCGGCCGCGTGGGCCGAGCTGCCCTTGAAGCGGAACTCGGCCGACACGATCGCCAGCGACGACGACTGGCCCCAGGTCACGCCCATGTCGTTGCCGACGTGCGTGAACATCGTGACGTCGACGTCCTTGAACACGCCCGCGCGCACCAGGTGCGCCTTGCCGGCCACTGCTTCCTCGGCCACGCCCGGCCAGAGTACCAGCGTGCCGGGCATCTTCTCGCGCGTCATGATCTCCTTCACCACCAGCGCCGCGGCGATGTTCACCGCCTGCCCGGAATTGTGGCCTTCACCGTGGCCCGGTGCGCCCTGCACCTGCCATGAGCGATAGGCGGTGGCGGGGGTCTGGTTCGACTGCGGGATGCCGTCGATGTCGGAGCCGAGCGAGATCACCGGCTTGCCGTTGCCCCAGCGCGCCACCCAGGCAGTGGGCATGCCGGCCACGTTGCGCGTGATGGTGAAGCCGTTCTTCTCGAGGATGCCGGTCAGGTACTTCGACGTCTCGAACTCCTGCATGCCCAGTTCGCCGTACGAGTACACCTGATCGATGATCTCCTGGATCAGCTTCGCGCGCGCCTCGACCTTGGTGGCGGCTTCCGCCTTCAGGCGCTCGATGCGCGGATCGAGCGGCGCGCGTGGCGTGGTGGTGGTGGCGGGCACGATGCCGGCGTCCTGGGCGACGGCTGGCTGCGGGGCGACGCAGAGCAGGGCGGTGACGGCAGACAGCAGGGTGGCGCGGAAACGCGGCATCAGCGGGCTCGGGCTGGAGGAGCGGGTGCGGCGCGGGCGGGGCGCGCCGGGTCGTGCGGGACGGAGACGGACGCAATCTGTACGCGCCAGCCGGGTCCGTGTTAGTGAGAGCCAGCTCTCGCCAGCGAGCGCGGAGCAGCGCACCGCGAGTACATTCAGGGGCTGAGTCGCTCCGAGCTGCCGCCACTGTGCGCCCGTCGAGTTGCTATGCATCGACGAGGAGACGAGATGGAACGAACGCTGCCTGCCGCCCGCGACCAGTTCGTGAAGGCCATTGCCCGTGACACCCACGCCGTGGAGCAGCCGCGGCTGGTCGCGGTGCTGGATGCGCTGATCGCCTGGAGCAACAAGCACCCGACGCTGCTGAAGTTCCGTGAGGAGGAGGACACGCCGGGCACGATCGCCTTCGAGCGTGTCGGCAGCCGGATGATCGTCTGGTGCGCCTCCCCGCGCCGGCAGGACGTGCCGCGGCTGGAGCTGGTGCCCAAGGCCTCCAAGTCGCTCTCGCCGGAGAATCGCGAGAAGCTGGTCAACACGCTGAACGCGCACATGCGCGAGCCGCTGCTGCCGGACGAGAAGCTGCGCATCGGCTTCAGCGCACTGAAGAACGCGGCGGCCCTGGCCGCGATTCAGACCGCCGTGGAGCAGGTCATCACGACCGCCTGATCCCGTCGTCCGCCGCGCGCGCCGTCCACGGCGCCGCGGCGGCCCGGCCCGGCGGCGCAGCCGACGTGTGGTAAATCCACCGTCCGCGCATGCCCCTTGCACTGCAGTGTCCGTATCGGTTGTGAGGTCCTGGCCGGCGAGTGTCTCGCCGGCGCAACCGGTCGCAGGCGCAGCCGTCACGGCCGCAGCCGCGTTCCCCGGGCTGGAGTGTCTCTCATGTCCTTTCCGATATATCTGGTCGGCTTCCTGCTGGTCATCGGTGGTGTCGCCTGGGGCCTCACGGTCGCCGGCGTGCCCACGCTCTACATCGGCATCGCCTGTGTGATCCTGGTTGGCATCGGCATCATCACCGGTGTCTCGAAGACCCGCATGAAGGATCCGCCAACGACCTGAGTTGTCTGGCTACGTTCGCGCACGACAACGGCTGATCGACGGCTGATCAAAGGCTGATCGCAGAACTGAACAGCCGCAGAACGGCACAGCCGCAGAAGAGCGAAAGCGTTGGGGGTGACTCACCCGTCACTCCTTTTTCAGGCAACCGCTGACGTGATTGGTGTCACTAAGACCCATTACCAAAAGCTGTTGCCCTTCTGCGGCTGTTCTGTTCTGCGGCGGTTGTTCTTCTGCGATCCGCTGTTGCTGTTCCCGAAGTTGTTGCCGCTGCCGCCGCGCTCGTGGGGCGAGGCTGCTGTGCGCTTCAGCCGTCAGCCGGGAGCTGGATCACCGCTTCCCCGGACAGGACGTTCTTGCCACGCGCGTTGCGCACGGTGGTGGCGAGGGTGAGGCGGCGACGCGCGGCGTCGATCGACGTGATCGACACGTGCGCAGTGACGGTGTCGCCGAGCTTCACCGGGCGCAGGAACTCGAGCGTCTGCGAGAGGTAGATCGCGCCCGGGCCGGGCAACTCCGAGGCGAGCAATGCGGAGAGCAGGCTGGCGGTCAGCATGCCGTGCACGATCCGCTCGCCGAACGGGGACTGCGCGGCCGCCTCGGCATCCACATGCACCGGGTTGTGATCACCCGTCACCGCGGCGAAAGCCATCACGTCGGCCTCGCCCAGCGTGCGCGTGGACGTGGCTGACTGACCCACGTTGAAATCTGCCAGTGCCACGCGGTCGTTCCTCGTCGGTACAGGTGGTACGGGTCTCGTGGCGACGCGCCACGCGCCGGTGATCAGCGCGTGGGCGTGCCTGCGACGAGGATGGCACCGGTGGGCTGTTCCGAGCCACCCATCGGCTCCTCGGTGATCGCAATCGCGGCCAGGTCGGCCTCGGCCAGCGCGTACGTCGCCTGCACGACGGCGCGACCCTGCGCGTCGGTGTTGAAAGTGCCGGCGCTGATCTTCTCCGCCTTTGCGGTCACCAGCCAAAGCTGGTAGGTGCGACCGGCGGGCACCGGCTGCAGGTCGTGCGTCACCAGCGTCCAGCGATTGGCCACGCGATCCCAGAACATCTTGGCGCCGGGCGACATGTTCTGCGTCGACGCCAGCTCCACCACGCGCACGCTGGCGCCGCTCATCGCCGCCACCAGGCTGTCGCTCTGGGCCAGTTTCTCCGAGAGCGCCGTGGTGGTCGCCGTCGCCTGCTTGAGCGCCACCTGCGCGTCGTTGCGCTCCTGCAGTGCGTCCTGCAGTCGCAGCAGCGACACGACGAACAGCGCCGTGGCCGCGATGGCGAGGAACGGTGCCGCACGCTGGATCAGGGAGAGGCGGGCCGGCACCTGCACTTCGCGGATCACCGGGGCCGTCGCGGCCTCGCGCGGCTCGAGGCGCAGCGCGGGCGGTGCCGCTGCGGCCGGCGTGTGGCCGGCGTCGGTCGTCGCGCCTGCCGCACGAGCCATCAGGCGGTCACGCATCGCCTGCTTGCGGTCGGCCGGCATCGGGACTGCCGGTGCCGATGACGCGAGGGCGGAGGCCGCCCCACGCAACGAGGCCAGCTCCGCCTGCAGCTTCGGGTTGATGCGCACGATCGACATCAGTCGCTCCGCCTCGGCGGCCGGCAGCATGCCCAGCGCCAGTTCCGGCAGGGCCATCGAGGCCTCTTCCAGCTCGTTGGGCGTGCTCATGCCTCCACCTCGCGCAGTGCATCGAGACGGTCGCGCAGTTTCCTCAACGCCAGCCGGGCGCGGGTCTTCACGGTGCCCAGGGGTTGTGAGAGACGTTCAGCGATCTCGGTCTGACTGAGACCTTCGAAATATGCCAACTCGAGGACTTCACGCTGTTCGTCCGGGAGCGTCTGCAGCGCCGAAACCACCCGGGCGGCGCGCTCACTGGACGTCAGGTCCGACAGCGGGTCGCCCGCCGCCGGCTGCCGATCGAAGATCGACTCGTCGGCCGGCTGCTCATCGCGCCGCCGGCGCAGTGAGCGCAGGCGATCGAGCGAGCGACTGCGTGCCATTGCCAGCAGCCATGCGCCCGGCGTTCCACGCTCGGTGGAATACCGACCTGCCTGCTGCCATGCCTGCCAGAACACTGCCTCCACCACTTCCTCCGCTTCCGCCTCGTCGCGCACGATCCGCTCGACGAGCGCATTGACCGCATCCGCCCACCGGTCGTACAGGGCACCCAGTGCCGATTCGTCGCCTGCCGCCATTCGCTCGATGATGGCCGAGTCGTGCGCGGCATCCTCCGAGGTCCTGGCACCGGGTGGCATTCCTGCCATCCGGGTGCGGGCTGGTTGTTCCTGCGAATCAGACTCTGGCATCGGGTCTACGAAGGGGTTCGGTGATCGGATCTCACCATCGCCTGTGGCCGGCCACTCGGCCGCGCACCAAAGGTACAACCGGCTCCGCAAATCGGCGTTCCCATCCCGCCCGATCGCGCGGCGCTCCATGTCCCGCTGGTCAGCGAGACGTCGCCCGAAGAGACCGCAACGGCAACCGCAACTACCTGACGCAAAGCCGCAAGGACGCGAAGACGCAAGGAACTGAACGGAAGATGGGATGCGCGGACGTAGGCGCAGTTCCTTCAGCAACCGTTCATACCACCGCAACGATCTGTGATGCAGGCCGACCACGTTGCGCCTTTGCGACTTGGCGGCTTTGCGTCAGGCCGTTGCCGTTGCTCGTGCCCGCTCATGAGATGGCGCCGGAGGTGCGGCGAAGAGCGGAGGCGCTGGCCAAATGGTGAGGGGGCGGGGGTTTCCGGATGGGGGTTAGTTTTCCGGCATGACGCCACCCGCGAAAGATCCGAAGAAGCCCAAGTTCGACTCCAAGCGCGCCTGGGCCGAGGCTCGCGCGCTGATCTGGACCTACCGTCGGTCGGTCGGGATCGGGCTGGCGCTGATGCTGGTGAGCCGGGCGGCGGGATTGGTGCTGCCGGCCAGTTCCAAGTACCTGATTGACGAGGTGCTGGGGAAGGGCAACGCGGCGCTGCTGCCGAAGATCGCGATCGCGGCGTTCTTCGCCACGGTGATCCAGGCCATCACGTCGTACGCGCTGTCGCAGGTGGTGAGCGTGGCGGCGCAGCAGGCCATCGCCAAGCTGCGCGAGGATGTGCAGGCGCACCTGATCCGGTTGCCGGTGCGCTACTTCGACAGCACCAAGAGCGGTGTGCTGGTGAGCCGCGTCATGAACGATCCGGAGGGCATCCGCAACCTCGTCGGCACGGGCCTGATCCAGCTGGTGGGTGGTCTGGTGACGGCCAGCGTGGCGATCGGTGTGCTGTTCTGGCTCAACTGGCAGCTGACGCTGGCGACGGTGGTGTTCCTGTCGGTGTTCGGCATCGGCATGTCGATCGCGTTCAAGAAGCTGCGGCCGATCTTCCGCGAGCGGAGCGTGATCCAGGCCGACGTCACCGGGCGCCTGACGGAGACCATCGGCGGCATCCGCATCGTGAAAGTGTACACCGCCGAGAATCGTGAGCGCGAGGTATTCGCGAAGGGTGTCGATCGCCTCTTCCGCAACATCGCTGCGACCATCACCGGCACCTCGGCTACCGCGGCCTTGAGCGTCGCGATCATCGGTGCGCTGGGTGTGCTGCTGATGATGATCGGCGGTGGTGACGTGCTGTCGGGGAAGATGACCATCGGTGAGCTGGTGATGTACATCTTCTTCATCGGCCTGGTGGCGGCGCCGCTGGTGAGCATCGCCAGCATCGGCACGCAGCTGACCGAGGCGCTGGCGGGGCTGGACCGCATCCGCGAGTTGCGCGACATGAAGACCGAGGATCAGGAGGACGCCAGCAAGCACGCGGTGCCCGCGGTGCAGGGGCACGTGGCGTTCGACGATGTCTGGTTCGAGTACGAGGCGGGGGTGCCGGTGCTGAAGGGCGTGACCTTCGATGCGCCCGCTGGCACCACCACCGCATTGGTGGGCAGCAGCGGCGGCGGCAAGAGCACGCTGATCTCGCTGGTGATGGCCTTCGCCAATCCGACGCAGGGCCGCATCCGGATCGACGGCACGCCGCTGACGGAGCTCAAGCTGCACGAATACCGCAAGCACCTGGGCGTGGTGCTGCAGGACAACTTCCTGTTCGACGGCAGCGTGCGCGAGAATATCGCCTTCACCCGTCCCGACGCGACGAACGAGAGCGTCGAGGAAGTGGCAAAGATCGCCTACGTGGACGAATTCGTGAGTCGCTTCCCCGACGGCTTCGACACCATCGTGGGCGAGCGCGGCGTGAAGCTGAGCGGTGGCCAGCGCCAGCGCGTGGCGATCGCGCGCGCGATCCTGGCGGACCCGCGGATCCTGATCCTCGACGAGGCCACGTCGTCGCTGGACAGCGAGAGTGAGCAGCTGATCCAGGAAGGCCTGCGGCGGCTGCGGGCGGGGCGGACGACGTTCGTGATCGCACACCGGCTGAGCACGATCACGTCAGCGGATCAGATTTTAGTTCTGGAGCAGGGGGCGATCGTGGAGCGCGGGACGCATCAGCAGTTGCTGGCGCTGGGGGGGCGGTATCGGGAGTTGTATGAGCGGCAGCATCGGATCGAGGCGGATTTGTTCATCAATCCGGGGGAGGAGCCGGGGGTGGAGGGGGAGGCTGCGGCGCGGGCGTGAAGGATAGTGGAGGCGGCCTAGTGCGGCGTGATGAAGCGAGTTTAGCTTCTGATCGTCTCCATTCAGCGAGCCTTGAGCAAAATACCTTTGTCCGCAGCAGAAGATTGGTCAGCTGAAGAAGTCGCGGCTATTGTAGCCGACTACTTCAGTATGCTGCAGTGTGAACTCGAGAATCGTCCGTTCAACAAGGCGGAACACAACAGAAATCTGCAGCCGCTATTGAAAGGCAGGAGGCGCGGCTCTGTCGAGTTCAAGCACGCTAACATCAGTGCGGCTATGATCGAGTGGGGAAAACCCTACATCGCAGGTTATCAGCCTCGCATCAACTTTCAACATTCGCTACGCAACGAGATTCGACTACAGTGGGAGCAGCGGCCGGTGCTCGCTGAACTTGCAGAGCGCGTGTCTCGCGACAGCGCGCCGCCGATGCACACGGCGATAGACCTGAACTCCATCTTCGTTCCGGTGCCGAAGCGCTCGAAGCCATTGAGCGTCGTCCGTGAGGAGCCGCGTGTCCAATACATGCCTCGGCAAAATGTGGACTATCTGGAGATGGATGCACGAAATGCAGCGCTTGGACTCGCCGGCGAGGAATTCGTGCTGCGGCTTGAGCATCAGCGTCTGTGGTACGCGGGGCAGAAGCGGCTTGCCGACAGGGTCGAACATGTATCGCGAACGAAGGGTGATGGGCTCGGCTACGACATCGTGTCATTCGATACGAATGGCAGAGAACGACTCGTCGAGGTTAAGACCACCAGTTTTGGCGCCATGACCCCGTTTTTCGCTAGCAGGCGCGAAGTTGCGGTCTCGATAGAGCGGCCGACACACTTTAAGCTCTATAGGCTGTTCAAATTCCGCGAGACACCCGCTGTTTTTGTGCTTGACGGACCTCTTTCCGATTCATGTCTGCTTGACCCGCTGCAGTATCGCGCATACATCCGCTAGTGGTACTCGATGGTTGAGTGACTGCTCAGTCAGAGAGTTGATTCGCCACTGCCGTTTCTTCCGTCTCATAACACCAGGCGTCTGCAATGGACTTCATCGATCAGCTTCGCATACTGGCATCGCGGATTGAGAGCACGCGTGCGATGATCACGACGGAGGAAGCGACGAAGAACGCGATGATTATGCCGTTCATCCAGATTCTTGGCTACAACGTTTTCGATCCTACCGAGGTCACGCCTGAACTGATCGCTGATGTCGGGACGAAGAAGGGCGAGAAAGTCGATTATGCCGTCCTGCAAGACGGTAAGCCAATCATGCTTTTCGAGTGCAAGAAGTGCGGAGGAGACCTGAGTATCAATCACGCCAGTCAGCTGTTCCGTTACTTCCACGTGACCGAGGCTCGCTTTGGAGTGCTGACGAACGGACTCACGTACCGCTTCTTCACAGACTTGGAGAAGCCAAACAAGATGGACGAGAAGCCGTTCTTCGAATTCAATCTCCTTGACTTCCGCGACCGCGACGTCGAGGAACTCAAAAAGTTCGCGAAGAGCGCATTCAACGTCGATACAATCCTGACGACTGCGAATGACCTGAAGTACACGCGTGCGATCCAAGCGCGATTGGCCGAGTGGATAACGGCGCCATCAGAGGATTTTGTCCGATTGGTCGTAGCTGATCTTGGCGGCAGCAAGCGATTCACTCCTGCAGTCCGTGATCAGTTCACCGCACTCACTCGGCGTGCATTTGAGCAACTGCTTGGTGAGCGAATTAACGAGCGGCTCAAGGGAGCGATGTCGCCTGAGTCAATCTCTATCCTTGATGTCACGCCGGGAGCGGCCGGCACTTCTCAGATTGTAGCTATTCCTGATCCAAAAACAGCCACCACAGCGGAAGAGCTCGAGGGATTTCACATCGTCCGCGCAATCGTGCGCGAAGTGGTCAGCGCGAAGCGCGTGTTTATGCGAGACGCTCAGAGCTACTGCGCAATCTTACTTGACGACAACAACCGTAAGCCGCTCTGCAGGCTTCGGTTCGACAATCCACTCAAGCTCGCGGTGTCGTTCGTTAATGAAAGGAAAGAGGAGGACAAGATCAATCTGAGCTCAGTCGACGACCTCTTTCTACACGCAGAGCGACTGCGTCAGGTGGCAATGTCGTACGATGCGGCGAAGATCGTGGAAGGAAAGGGATAGGCGAACCCGGCAGATTTGATGGACTGACCAGGACTGTCGTCTCCGGCGGCGCTGCCCGCGATGGGCTTTCTGTGAACTCCGCCAAGTGCTAATGCGTTTGCTGACTGTGAAACATCGCTAGGCAACCAGCGTTAGCGGACCGCCCGCGCACAGGAGCTCCTCATGCCCGCCAGAAAGAAAAGCAACACGGCGAAGAAGTCCCTCAAGAAGGGCGACCACGTCGCCTGGAACACCGCCCAAGGCGAAACCCACGGCACCGTCGAGCGAAAGCTCACCGCGCCGATGGACATCAAGGGCCATCACGTCGCCGCCTCACCCGACAACCCGCAGGTCCTCGTCAAGAGCGACAAGACGGGCGCCAAGGCCGCCCACAAGCCGAGCGCGTTGAAGAAGCGATCCTGATCGGACGCACCCTCGCCGCACGCTCCAGCGTGCACCGGGGATCAGCGGCGAACGCAGGAACGGCACACAGGCCTCTCGCCCGTGTGCCGTTCTTCACATCGCAGAGCCGCAGCGCGTACAGCCGCGGCCGATGCGTGGTGCACCTACCGCATCGCCGCGGCCAACTCCCGCAGACCCGACGCCAGCAGCCGCACCTTCGCCCCGTCCTTCGCCCCTGCCACATCCGCATCGACCGCCGTTGCCAGCGTCGTCAGCGCGATACCACGCGCCGCCCCACGCTGCTTCTCCGCCGCATCGATCGCCGCGGCGATGGCGGCCGTGCGCGCCGCCGGCAGCCCCTCGTTCCGCACCAGCTGGTCCATGTACGACCGCACCACCGGAAACGCCGCCGGCCACACGATCTTCGGCTGGCTCTGCGGGTTGAACTCGGCGTACTGCACCAGCTTCGCCGCCGCGATCTCGTTCGCGCTCAGCATCGGCCCCGGAGTCAGCTCGAGAATGTCGAACCCGCGCGCCATCTCGCTCGAGTAGATCCGCCCGTTGTACCAGTACGCCCCCCACGACCCGCCGATCGTCCCGCGGGTGCGGCTGTTCGCCGCACCGTCCGCCGCCGGCGCATCGACCGGACCGCGATCGAAGAAGCCGATCTCCACAGGCTTGTCGGCATCGGTGAAGTCGATCACGTCCACGCCGCCCTGGTACCAACCCTGCACCATGATGTCGCGACCGGGCACGGGCACCAGCGAGCCGTTGTGCGACACGCAGTTCTCGTTTGCGCCCTGTGCGGTCGGGATCTTGAAGTACGCGTGCTGCTTGAACTTCCGGTCGGCGCCGATCACCAGCGTCGTGTTGCCGCCCATCTCGAGCGGATGGATCGCCTGGCAATTCGGCGACGTGCCGCCGCCCCACTCGTCGGTGAACACGACCTTCGAGCCGTCGTTGGAGAACACGGCCGTGTGCCAGAGCGAGAAGTTCGTATCCGCCACGGCGTCCAGGCGCACGGGCTTCTCGGGATCCGAGATGTCGACCAGCAACCCGTAGCTGCCGCAGGCACCGGCGAGAAGGTTCATCGCGGGATACGCGGTCACGTCATGACAGTTGCGCGGACCTGCGGCCGCCATCTCGGCCATCATCGCGCTGTCGGCGCCGGTGACGGCACGTGTGGCACGGGCACGACCGCCGCGCGCCGGCGCCGGACCGAGGCCGGTGAACACGCGCGCGCCGCTGATCACCGACGCATCCTGGGGCGCATTCAGCGGCACCTTGATGATGTCGAGGCGATAGAGTGAGTTCGACTCGTCGGCCGGGTTCGAGCCGTTGCGACAGCCGGCGAGCTCCGTGTCGGGCCGCGCGCCCTGACTGCCGGAGACGTAGAGGTACACGACGTTCTTGTCCGTCCTCGACGGGATCACGGTGTGCGTGTGCGACCCCTTGCAGGTCTCGACGTTCTTCACGAGGCGCGGGGCACGCGGGTTGCTGACGTCGTAGATGCGCACGCCGCTCATGTGCTCCGACGGATCCTTCACGCCACCCTTCGCGCAGTCCTTGCGGTTGCCGCCACCCTCGGCCGACACGAACAGCAGGTTGCCGACGATGGACGGGTCGCCCTGCGAGGTGATGCACTCGACCGCCGAGAGCAGCGTCGGCTTGGCGGGGTTGCCGATGTCGTAGATCGAGAAGCCGGCGAAATTGCCGACATACATGTTGTTGCCGCGGAACGCGAGGTCACTGTTGACGAACGTCAGGCCTCGCACCGAGTCGAACACGCCCGGCTTGCCCATCGACGAGACGAGCTTCATCCCCGAGATCGCGATCCCGGCGTCGCTGAGGCCCGGCTTGAGGCCGTTGCGCGGATCATTCGCGCTGGGAAACGTCTGCGCGCCGAGCGACTGCGTCGCGGCGGCGAGGGCCAACAGGAGGGCAGGCGCGGTGGTGCGCACGCCACGAAACACGGCCATGTCGTCGAACTCCATGATGAGGGTCAGCGGTCCAGCAGCATCTGGCGCATCAGGCCGATCTCGGCCGTCTGCGTGGTCTCCACGTCGTTCGCGAACACGTTGATGTCCACTTCCTGCGCGGCGCGAGGGGTCTTCAGCAGGTCGGCCACCATGCTCAGGGCACCTTCGTGATGCCGGATCATCCGCTGCAGGAACAGTCGGTCGAAGTCGGTGGCGCGTGATGACTCGAGCTCTGCCAGTTCCTGCGCGGTGAGCATCCCCGCCATGCTCATCGTGCGCCACGACGAGGTGTCGGGCACGAACTGCGCGTAGGCTCGCAGCCAGTCCTGCATCAGCGCGATCTCCCCGGCCTGCGCGAGGTCGATCTTCTGCGCCAGCTTGAGCACGCGCGGACTGGCACCGCGCGCTCCCGCCATGCGCGACATCACGACCGCCTGGGCGTGGTGCGCGATCATCATCTGCATGAAGCGCACGTCGGCTTCGGTCACCAGCGAGCCGGCCGGCAGCGTCACGGCAGGCAGCGCAGTGCCATGCTCATGCTGATGCGCGGCCTGCGCGCTGGCGCTGGCGGTCGCGGCGAGGCATGCGGCAGCGACGAGGATGAGGTGACGAATCGACACGGGCAGCTGGGGCAGGGGACGAGACGAACGTACGTGTCTTACGGACGGCGTGCGTCCGTCGCTGTACCCGAGAGACGGGGCAACGGTCTCGACGCCGGCGCGCGTACCGGCCGCTGCACTTGCGTGACACATGCGCGCGCTGCTAGTCTCTCATCCGTACGACGCGGCGATTTCTTGCGATTGCTGGCCGCGAAACAAATTCAGCTAAACCGCCGCCCAGCATGCAGCACGCCCGGGAGCGGATGTCGCTCGCCGGGCGTTTTCGTTTCTCCGTGCGGTTTCCGCAGTCGCAGTCCGTCGCGATTTGACCGGCCAGCTTGTGGCGCGACGCTAAACACGACCACTAAAGCGACCACCGACCCGCCGAGGCCATCGGCAGGTCACCTTCTGCGCGGAAACAGCGCGGAGGCAACTGATGGGCACCACCTTGGCGCGTACACGCGCCACCACACGCGGCGTGCGCACTGCCGCCGTCGCCGCAGCGCCGCTACCCGCGCCGCCGCTGCCGCACCCCTCGGCGTCCACCGTCGGGGCATCGCGGCCCACCACACCAGCGGCAGCACCCACGAACCTGCGACGCTCCCTGCTCCGCCCGCTCGGTATCGTCGGTTACGACACCCTCGAGCCTGCGCTGTTGGCCGCCCTGGCCACCGAAGAGCCGCTGCTTCTCGTCAGTGAGCATGGTGCTGCCAAGACACTGCTCCTTCTCCGCCTGGCGAACGCACTCGGCCTCGAACTGCGCCACTACAACGCCAGCCTCCTGCAGTTCGACGACCTCGCCGGATTCCCGATTCCGGACGAGCAGGGAGCGATCCGCTACGTGTCGCCACCGGGAGCCATCTGGGACGCCGAGGTGGCCTTCTTCGACGAGATCGGCCGTTGTCGTCCCGACGTCGCGAACAAGCTGTTCCCGATCATCCACGAGCGTCGCATTCAAGGCCTCCCGCTCACGAAGCTGCGGCATCGCTGGGCGGCGACGAACCCACCGGTCGGTGCGGAGGAGGCCACGTCCCGCTTCAGCTACGAGGCGGTGGAGGCGCTGGACCCCGCGCTGGCGGATCGGTTTTCGTGGATCGTCGCGATTCCGCACTTCGGCGACCTGTCGGACGCCGATCGGCGCGCGATCATCGGCGGTGTCGGCGAGCAGCCTGCCGACGACGCGCACGCCACCGTGCGGGAGCTGGTGAGTGCAACGCGCGCATTGATTCCCGGCATCCGGGCTGCGGCCTCGGATGCCATCGCGGCCTACGTCGATGTGCTGGTGGCGAAGCTGGGCACGGCGGGCATCCCCCTCGGTGGGCGGCGTGCCGCGACGCTCTTCCGCAACGTGGTGGCGATGCGCGCCGCGCACCTCGCGCTCGGCCTGCCAGGGGACGGACGGGCCTGTCTCGCGGCGGTGCTGGCATCGGTGCCGGACACGGTCCGCCGGGCCATTCCACGCACCACACTGCAGACTGCGCACGAAGGGGTGGAAGCAGGTGGCGCTCGCGGATGACGATCCGTTACGAACGCTGCTCGCAGTGCGGGAGCCACTGCAGCGTGCCCTGCTCTCGCTGACGCTCCCCGGACTCCCAATGCTGGCGCGCGGCGATGCGCTGTGCACGGCGTTGGCGGCGCTGCCGCCGATCGATGCCGCAACGGTCGCGTGGTTCGTGCTGCCGTACCTTCTTGGACGGCCGCTGGTGTCACTCGCCGCGACGGAGACGGTGGCGGGCATGGTGAGCGACATCGCTTTCCTGGGCGTCGGTGTGAGCGGGTACGCGCCGCACCGTACGTGGGCGCTGGATGTGCGATCGGCACTCTCGCGCAGCACGCTCTGCGCTCGCGATGCGGAGTATTTGCATGGCGTGATCGCCAAGCACGCTACTCCCACCGGGCAGGTGACCGGCACGGTGTTATTGCCACCACAGGACCTCATCACGCACCTCATCGAGTTGCGCGACACCTGCATTTCGGCACTCGGTTCGCCATGGGCGGACGCATGAGGGGAGGTATCGCGTCGCGCCGGCCGCACGATCACGTGCCGGTGCTGCACAATTGCGGTCCCGGGTCTCAGTCGGTGTACCGCACTGGCACGGTGGGTGGCCAGGTCGTGGCGGAGCCGCTCGCGCTGGTGGTGTCGCTGCTCGCACTCACCGGTGTCACTGTGTTACCGGCTGCCATGTACGCGCCGGTTCAGGAGCGACAACTGCATCCCGCGCTGGTGGCAGCCGCGGCAGGCGTCACACTCGACCTGGCGGCGAAGGCGACCGGCACAGCCAGCACTGTCGACGATCGCGAATTGCTCGAGCGGATCGTGTCCGGGCGCCGCGCGCTGGGCCGCTGGCGTGATGGCTACCCGGACTTGGCCATGCAGCGACTGGACGAGTTGCGGGACTACGCGACGCGCATCTGTGGCGGGACGCGCTTGTATGGTGTCGTGCGATGGATGGACTTCATGTCTGCCCCGAGCAACGTCGAGCTCTCCGGCGAGGAGGGTGTCATGGACGCAGCGCAGACGGCGCTCTTTCACATGACGGCCCTCGCCTACGCCGCGCCGCCGATCGTGTCGTTCCGCCGCGCTCCGTCGCTACAGTACTTCCGCGTACAGGGCGCTCTCGAGGTCCGCAACTTCGGACACGGGCATACGGCATGATCACACATGCGATCGCGGCCGGCAGCGCGCCGCCGAACATCGACGACTTGCTGGCGACCATCCTGTCGACGGCCGGCATGCACACCCGTGCCCTCGACGCACTGCTCACCGTCTCACGCGTGCAGTGGAGCGACGAGATCGCGAGCGCCTGCGTCGAGTGCTGCGAGCGTCCGCGGCTGCTCCTCAATCCCCAGTTCGTGGCGCGGTACTGCACCACTCCCGAACGGCTGACGATGCTGGTGCTGCACGAGCTGTCGCACGTGATGCTCGGCCACACACGACTCTTTCCACGACCCACGACGCTGCACAACATCGCCTTCGACGCCATCGTCAATCGCACCGTCCTGTCGCTGCTGGAGGCGTCGCACGCCGCGGTTCGGCGCTACGCGGCCCTGCCGATGGACACGTATCGCCCGGATCGGTCGCCGGAATTCATCCTGCGACCGCCCCCGGACTGGCCGGACAAGCCAGACTGGAAGGCCTCGCGGAAGATGCCGGCGGCGCTGCGCCGCATTCACCGGATGCTCTACGGAGAAGGTGTTCGTGACGCGGGGTTGCTCGGCGTCACCTACGGCGAGATCATCGAAGCGCTCCAGGGTACGGTGTCCAACGCGGCCGCCGACGATGTCGAACTGCTCGGCGCGCACGGCGTGACGCTCGCAGAACAGTCGGCCCTGGCGGGGACACGCAACGCGGACGTGGCCGAGGTGCTGCAGCCCCAGCTCAATGCGCTGGCTGGCCTGGTGCCCGGCGATGGTGATGCGCTGACGTCGCGTCGCGTTCGCGATGTCGGACGGACACCCTCGCTCGAACGCGCGCTCCGCGTCTTGATGCGTCGCGCCGGGCATGGGGACGGCACCGCGACGCGGCGAGTGGAGTGGACCGCGCGTGAGGTGTGCGTCGTGCATCGCCTGCACGACCGTCGCGCCGCCAGTCGTCACTACGCGGCACGCGTACTCGGCGCACCGGCACCCATGCTCTTCGCCGGGCGGATAGCCGAGCGCAAGCTGGAGAAGGTCGGAGTCACGATCTACGTCGACGTCAGCGGCAGCATGCATTCACTCCTGCCTCACCTGCGTCGCGCGCTGCACGCGCTGCGCGAGGAGATAAGGCCGACGCTGTACTGGTTCTCGACAACGGTGGTGCGGGCACGAGCGAATGACCTCGCCACAGGTCGCGTACGGAGCACTGGGGGCACGTCGATCACGGCCGTCATCCGGCATATCGCGACCAGCGTGCCGGCAGGAACACCTGTCGTCATTCTCACCGATGGCTACGTCGAATCGGTGAACCCTGCGGTACAGCGCCAGCTTCAGACGCATGGCACACGAATCCACCTCGGCGTGATCGGCGCCGGTCCCCTGCATGACGGCGCTCGCTGGGTGACCAGCAGCACGCGCCTTCCCACCGCCACGGAGTCACGATGACCAGTACTTCGCTCGTTGCCACGTCCTTCCCGTCCACGGGCCTGCGGTTCGCCGAGGCTGTGCTGCCGGGGCACCCGGACAAGCTCGCCGACCAGATCGCCGATGCGTTGGTGGACCTCGCACTTCACAACGACGATCGCGCCATCGTGCAGGTGGAGGTGGCCGTGCATGACCATCGGTGTCACGTGAATGGTCGCATCAGCACGGCCGTCGCGCCGCTCGATCGTGCGCTGGTGGAGGCCACGGTGCGCGGCGTGTACGAGCGCGCGGGTTTCGGCGTGCCGTTTCCGGGCGTTGGTGATGGTGCGGACTTCCAATGTCCACGCCCCTCGTCGGTGGAGGTGGATCTCACCTGCGTCATCGACGTGGCCGATCCCGACGAACAGGCGATCCGCGAACTCTGCGACGATCAGGCGATTCATGTCGGGTACGCGATAGGCACGCCAGAGACCGAATGGCTGCCGATGGAGCAGTATCTCGCGCTCACGCTGCGCGATGCACTGTTGCACCTGACCGTCGAGGATCGGTCACTCGGCGCTGGCCCGGATGGCAAGCTGCTGCTCGCGCTTCGGGCCGTGCCGGGTGTGCGCGCTGGTTTCGTGCGCTGGGTACCGACGTGGATCGTGAGCAGCGTGCAGCACATCGCTGCGGCCAGCGTCGTCAAGCTCGAGCGCGCATTGCGTGAGCGCTTCACGGCCGTCCTTGCGGCCGAGTCGGCGCGCATGCCCGACCTGCTCGCACCACCGCCGGCCGACTTCGTGGTTCGGGTGAACGAGTCGGGGCCGTTCGTGGAGGGAGGTCCGATCAACGACAACGGTCAGACAGGTCGCAAACTGGTGATGGACTTCTACGGTCCGAACGTCGGCATCGGGGGCGGCGCTCTGAGTGGGAAGGATCCGTGGCGCCTGGATCGTGCCGGTGCCCTCCGCGCACGCCAGGTGGCGGTGGCGATGGTCGAGACGGGGTTCGTGTCGGAGGCGCGTGTCACGCTGGCGTGGGGGCCGCGGGACGAGCGACCGAGTGCGGTGGTGATCGAGGCGGACGGTCGCGTGTTGTCCGCGGAGGTCACCGGTCGGTGGCTCGCGAAGTTCGACCTCTCGCTCGCTGCGACGCACCGCGAACTCGGCTTGGCGTACGTGAACTGGGAGAACACGGCTCGCGCCGGAGCATTTCGCGGGTTGCTGACGCAGGGCGTGGTGCCAGACGGCCGGCTCCTGTGATCAGATCCGGCATCTGCGCCCCCGTTCCTCTTGACTCCCCCCGGTCCCCCCCGAACGTTTGGCCGCTTCCCGCCCACCCGACCGCCCCTCGATCCCGACGGCCCCCGGCGCCACGGCGCCTGCCCATGCCCTCGCTCACCCCGTCCGATTCGCCCGTCGCGCCCGGCACGCCCGCGCTCCCTCGCGGCGAGGTCGGGCCGTCGATCCTTGATGTTGCCCGCGAGGCCGGCGTCTCGGCTGCCACCGTCTCGCGCATCCTCAACGGTCGCCACCGCGGCGATCCGGTGGTCCGCGACCGCGTCCAGGCCACCGCGCTCGCCCTCGGCTACGTGCCGCATGGCGCCGCGCGCGCGCTCTCCGCACGGCGGACCGGCGCACTCGGGGTGCTGCTGCCGGACCTCTTCGGGGAGTTCTTTTCCGAGTTCCTGCGCGGGCTCGACGACACCTCGGCCGAACACGGCATCCACCTGCTCGTCACCAGCACCCACGCCGATCCCGAGAAGCTGAGGAATGCTGCCGCCGCCATGCGCGGCCGTGTGGACGGCTACCTCATCGTCGCACCGGGCAATCGTGCCGACGACGTCATCACCGCGCTGGCGCAGCAGGTGCCGATCGTGGTGGTGGGCATGGACGCGCGCCATTGCGGCGCCCCGTCGCTGATGATCGACAACACCGCCGGCGCGACCGCAGTGGCGGAGCATGCGCTCTCGCTCGGCTTCCATCACCTGGCCATGATCACCGGGCCCGACTCGCATGGTGATGCGGTGGCACGACGCGACGCCTTCCGTGCGGCGATCGCACGCGCTGAACCGGATGTGACGCTGACCGAGTTCGCGGGCGACTTCTCGCAGGACTCGGGATGGAGTGCGGCGCACACGCTCCTGGCGCATCAGCGCCGCTTCGAATTCGTGTTCGCCTGCAACGACTCGATGGCGACGGGGGCCATGAGTGCGTTGCGCGATGCCGGCATCCGGGTGCCCGAAAGCCTCGCCATCGCCGGGTTCGATGACGTACCGATGGCGCGCTTCCTGACGCCGGCCCTCACCACCGTGCACGTGCCGATCGAGGAGCTGGGCCGGCAGGCGATGCGCATGCTGATCAGTTCCGTGGTGCAGGGCGCGCCGTCGCGTCCGACCGTCGAACTGATCCCGACGTCGCTGGTCGTTCGAGGCTCGACCGTAGCCGCCGCGTCGCCGCAGCGCGCGCGTTAGGTAGCGCGACAGACATTATCCGCGCGGCAGGGCTCGGTGTGCACGAGCTTGACACACCCTGCGCGATGCGAATGTTTGCGTCATCCGGATGGCACATCCGGCCACGCGGTTGCAGCACCCACCCGGTCCGACGTATTCCGTCCCGAGTGCGCCGTCCCCGTGATTGCGCGGGCCGTGCAGCCTCCCCGCTGCACCGCCGTGCGCCGTGCGAACCGGGGGCAGCGCGACAGTCCCGATCTGCGACGTGCTTCGGCATGCGCACGTCGCACGCGCTCACTTCACCGGCATCTCCATATGTCCAGAGGATCGTTTCTCCATCGGCTCTGCCGATCGGCCGCCGGCGTAGCCGCGCTGCTGGTCTGCGCCAGCGTCGCTGTGGCACAGACCACCACCGGCACCATCCGCGGCAACGTCACCACCGACGGCGGTGCACCCGCCACCGGTGTCACCGTCACCGCCACCAACATCGCGACCGGTTCGGCCCGGTCGAACGTCGCCACCGAACGTGGCACGTACGTGCTCACCGGCCTCGTGCCGGGCCAGTACGACGTCGCCTTCCGTCGCGTCGGCTTGGCCCCCACCACCCGTCGCCAGACGGTGGGCATCGGCCAGACCCTGCAGCTCGACGTGACGCTCGGCAGCGTGGCCGCGCAGCTCGCCGCAGTGACGGTGGCCGCGTCGCGCGGCGCCGAGACGCGCACATCGGAAGTCGCCACCAACGTCTCGCAGGCGCAGATCAACGCCCTGCCGACCTCCGATCGCAACTTCCTCGGCCTCGCCTCACTCGCACCGGGTGTCCGCATCAGCGGTGAAGGGGCCGAGAACACCACGCGCACCTTCCGCGCCGGCGCGCTGGATGCCGGCAGCATCAACGTCTTCATCGACGGTGCCAGCCAGAAGAACGACATCACCGGCAGCGGCGTCGCCGGACAGGACGCCAGCCGCGGCAACCCGTTCCCGCAGAACGCCGTGCAGGAGTTCCGCGTGATCACGCAGAACTTCAAGGCCGAATACCAGAAGGCGTCGAGCGCGATCATCGTCGCCACCACGCGCTCGGGCACCAACCGCTGGCAGGGCAGCGCCTTCGGCAACTACGTGAACAACGACTTCGTCGCGCTCGACTCGTTCCAGCGGCGCAACCGCAATGCCAATCCGACGACGTTCAACCGGCAGGACTATCGCCGCATCCTGCTGGGCGCGACCTACGGCGGTCCGATCATCGAGAACAAGCTGTTCTTCTTCGGCTCGTTCGAGCGCAACGACCAGAACCGCGCCAACCAGGTCAACTTCAACACGGTACCGACCAGCGCGCAGATTCCGGCCGAAGTCATCACCCGCTTCAACAACAACGCCGGGAACTACCAGTCACCGTTCCGCTCGAACCTGTTCCTCACCAAGCTGAATTACACGGCCAACGAGAACTCGTCATACGAGCTGAGTTACAACGGCCGATTCGAGACCGATATCCGGAGCTTCGGAGGCCAGACCAGCATCGAGGCGGCCGAGAACGTCCGGAACAAGGTCAACAGCGTGATCGCCAAGCGGACGTGGGCCAACGGTTCGCAGCTGCACGAGACGCTGCTCAACCTGTCGCGATGGAACTGGGACCCGACGCCGGAGAATCGGACGCTGATCGGGCTCGACTATCAGGGCATCGGTCGGCTCGGTGGGCGTGACGGTGGCCAGAGCTGGGTGCAGGACCGTATCTCGCTGCGCCATGACTACACCTACAGTGGCCTGCGTGTCGGTGGCGACCACGTCATCAAGATGGGCGGCAACTACGATCGCCTGAATTATTCGGCGAACAAGACGTTCGTGCGCCCGCCGGTCTACCGCTTCAACGCGGCCGAGAACTTCGCCTTCCCGCGCGAAGCGCAGTATGGCGGCGGCGACCCGCTGATCGAGGCCAACAACAACCAGGTCGGCCTCTACCTGCAGGATGACTGGAGCCCGACGTCGCGGCTGACGTTCAACCTTGGCGTGCGCTGGGACTTCGAGACCGACCAGTTCGACCGCAATTACGTGACACCGTCGCAGGTGCGCGCCGACCTCGACTCGGTGCTGCGCAACCGCGGCTTCGACCCGAACTCGTACTTCTCCGATGGGTCGCAGCGGAAGCCGTTCTACGGCGCGATCCAGCCACGTGTCGGCTTCTCGTATGCGCTCGACGCGGCCGGCAAGACGACGGTGTTCGGCAGCGCCGGCATCTTCTACGATCGCAGCAACTTCAACAACGGCCTCGACGAGCGCTTCCGTCTGCAGTATGCGATCCGGACATTCCGCTTCTCGTCGGACGGTGCGCCGAGAAACGGGCAGTCCACGATCGTCTGGAACCCGAACTACCTGACGGCAGAAGGCCTCGAGGGCATCATCGCCAGCGGGTCGGCACCGCAGCCGGAAGTGTTCCTGATCCAGAACGACGTCAAGCCGCCCAGCTCCCGCCAGTTCAGCGGCGGCATCCGCCAGCTGCTCGGCTCGTGGCGCCTGTCGGCCACATACACCGACGTGGCCAGCAAGAACGGCTTCTCGTTCATCTTCGGCAACCGCAATGCACAGGGCAACTGCTGCGCCGACAACTCGGCGAACTACAGCAATGTCCTGCTGAGCGACAACACGCCGCGCACCTGGTACCAGGCGCTGATGCTGCAGGTGGACCGGCCGTATGCCTTCGTGGCACGCGACAAGTTCAACTGGGGCGTCGGTATGGCTTACACGCATGCCCGGGGACGTCAGCGCGGCGGCGACCTGTTCTCGCTCGATTACCGCACCGTCAACGACTACCCGAAGTTCCCCACCAGCATCGACGTGCCGAACCTGCTCGTCGCCAACTGGATCGTGGACATCCCGTACCTCTGGGGCGTGCAGTACTCGGGCGTGGTGCGCCTGCACTCGGGTGACCCGTACAACATCTTCGACCAGAGCGCCGGTGGCAACACGAAGGTGCTGCTCAACACCGGGCGTCCGCCGAAGGACAACTTCATCCTCCCGGGCGACATCTGGGGCTTCCGCAACGTGGACATGCGCCTGCGGAAGGACCTGCTCGGCCTGTCGCAGCAGTATCGCATCGCGGTGACGGCTGACCTGTTCAACGTGTTCAACTTCAACAACCTCGGATGTTGGGAGGGGTACATCCCGCCGACACCGAACGTGAACGCGAACTTCGGCAACGCGAACTGCGTGTCGTCGGATGCACGCCGGTTCCAGGCCGGACTGTCGGTGGACTTCTGACCTGATCGACTGACACGGCTGCAGCATCGGTGATGGTCACCGGTGCTGCAGCCGTCGTCGTTTTCATCCTGTCTCGTTCGACACGCCCATGACACTCCATCCCGCACGCCGCCTGGCGACATCGTGGATGCTGCTTGGCGCGGTGATCGCGCTGTCGTCCTGCCGCACCGGCGTCAGCACTCCGGCACCGAACACGCCGACGCCGGCACCCGCCGCATTCACGCCATCGGCGCGCCAGCTGGCGCTGGCCGACACGGTGGCCGAGCGCACCTTCCGCTGGTTCTGGGAAACCACCGACAGCACGACGGGGCTGGCGCACGATCGCTGGCCGCAGCGTGACTTCTCGTCGGTGGCCAGCATCGGGTTCGCGCTGACAGCGTATCCGATCGGGGCGGAGCGCGGCTGGATCACGCGACCGCAGGCGGCGCGCCGCACGCTGGTCACGCTGCGGTATCTCTGGTCGCTGCCGCAGGGAGCGGACACCACCAACATGGGTGGACACAAGGGCTTCTTCTATCACTTCCTTCGCTACGAGGATGGGCGACGGTTCAAGGACGTCGAGCTGTCCACCATCGACACCTCGCTGCTGCTTGGCGGGGCGCTGTTCGCGCAGAGCTATTACGACGGGACCGACAGCACCGAGGTGGCGATCCGCGCCGTCGCAGATTCGATCTACCGACGTGTGGACTGGGCGTGGGCGATGGCGCGACCGCCGCGCGTGTCCATGGGATGGAAGCCGGAGAAGGGCTTCATCCCTGCCGACTGGAAGGGCTACAACGAGGCGATGCTGCTCTACATCCTCGCCCTCGGCTCACCGACACATCCGCTCGACGCCGAGTCGTGGACGGTGTGGTCGAGCACCAACAACTGGCGCCAGTATCGCGGGCAGACGCACGTGAACTTCACGCCGCTGTTCGGGCACCAGTATTCGCATGTATGGATCGACTTCCGCGGCATCCAGGACGCATGGATCCGCGCGAAGGGCATCGACTGGTTCGAGAACTCGCGTCGCGCCACGCTCAGCCAGCGGCAGTACGCCATCGACAACCCGAAGCGCTTCACCGGGTACAGCGGCGATGTGTGGGGCCTGACGGCGTCTGACGGTCCGCTGGACACGCTGGTGACCTGGCAGGGCAAGCCGCTCCAGGTGCACACCTACTGGGCGCGCGGCGCCTCCGCCTTCGACGATGCGGATGGTGATGAACGTGACGACGGTACCATCGCGCCGACGGCGGCGATCGGGTCGATGCCGTTCGCGCCCGAGGTGGTGTTCCCGGCGATGGTCGCGATGCGCGAGCGCTACCCGGCCATCTTCACGCAGTACGGCTTCCGCGACGCCTTCAATCCGTCGATGGCGATGCTGCCGCGAGTCGCGATGGGTCGCATCGAACCCGGCGTGGGCTGGGTGGCGCGCGATCATCTCGGCATCGACCAGGGGCCGATCATCGCGATGCTCGAGAATCACCGCAGTGCACTGGTCTGGAAGACGATGCAGCGGAATCCGTACATCGTGAACGGCCTGCGTCGTGCCGGTTTCAGCGGTGGTTGGCTGGATAGCGCCACCACGACGCCGGCACGCTGAACCCCGAGGTCAGTCCGACTTCGGGAAGAGGAGCGCGTTGCCGTCCGGGTCCAGTACTTCCATGCAGTCGTAGCCCCACCACGTCTCACGCACCGGGACGCCGCGCTCGGTGAACTCGCGGTGCAGATCGGCGAAGGCCTCTGCCGTCAACTCGATGAAGAGGCGCGCGCGGTCGGAGCGTGTGTCCTGGCAGAGGATGATCTCGCACTCGCCGTGCGACACCTGCCGGACCGTCCACACCTCACTGTCGGCCGGCCAATCCCTGCGGAAGCCGAGCATGTCGAGGTAGAAACGTTCGGCGCGCTCGACATCGGCGACGAAGAACACCGGTCGCGTGTACCAGCGGTGTGCGGTCGGTGGTGGTGGGACGTCGTCAGCCACGAGCAGTTCCCGGATGCAGGACGGGTCGAGAGCTCCGACCAGTTGAAGCTCCTCGCAGGCAATGATGATGGCGGCTACCGCTTCCTCGCCAGCATGGTCCCCCGACACGTCGCGGCACCGCAATGGCACGGGAAGCGCCGCTTGGCCGCCGGGGTGTGGCGTTCGGCGAGCGTGAAGGCGTAGTCGTAGGCGAGCTCCTCGCCGGGAATCACGTTGCGCAGCGTCTCGATCCAGATGCGTCCGTCGTCGATCACGGCATCACAATTCGGGGCGCAGGAGTGGTTGATCCAGCGCGCATCGTTGCCGTTCACTGCGGCGTCGATCACCACTTCCGCATCGATGGCGAAGAGGAAGGTGTGATGCCGCTCACCCGGCACGTCGGGATACCGCGCCTCGGCCTGCGCCGGCGTGAGCCGCTCACCGGCATACTCCACCAACCGGGTACCGGCAGGGATGTGGTGCGTGGCGAACGCACCCAGCCCCTGCATGGGGGAGGGGCGCACCTCGAACGGCGGCGACTCGGTGGCGTCGTACATCGGCATGCCGCAAATCTGGTGGGATCGACGCCGATCTCGGAGCGGGGCGGCTCGCGGGCGGTTGCGTCGAGTGTCAGCTTTGCACGACATGCCCGAACCATTCACGCCATCCGTCGTCGATCGAACCGCGTTCCTGCGGGCGGTGGCGGTCTACAAGTTCGTCCAGACGGCGGTGCTGATTGCCCTCGGCCTCGCATCACTGCGACTGGTCGATCCGAAGGTGGTGCTGTCGTTCGCCGAGTGGGTGCAGGACCTGCCGGTGGGCTACGTGCAGCATGTCGCGGAGCGGTTCCTGACCTGGATCTCCGGCGGGTCGCACTCCGATCGCGTCGTCCTGCTGGCGCTGGCGTTGTTCGCCTACGCCGCCCTCTTCCTGGTGGAAGGCGTGGGGCTCTGGCTGCAGCGGCGCTGGGCGGAATGGCTGACGGTGATCGCCACCGCGACGCTGATCCCGCCCGAGTTGTACGAGTGCGCGCAGCACCCGTCGCTGACGCTGTATGCGCTACTGGGGGTGAACGTGGCTGTCGTCTGGTTGCTGGCGAAGCGGCTGCAGCACGAGCTGGCGCAGGATGCGCTCCGCCGTGCCGCGCACGCCGCCGAGGGCCCGGCCCCTGTGCCGGTCGCGACGTTTCGGCCCACCGATGCGGGGTAAAGCAAGCAAATGACACGCTCGGGCCCGCATTCGGCCGCCAGACCGTGTAAGTTGCATAGCTTATGACACCGAGTCCCACAAGTTCCGACAATCCCGAGACCGGCTTTTCCGGTCTCGGTCTCGATCCGCGCCTCGTTGGCGCACTGGCAGGGCTGGGCTACGAAGAGCCGACGCCGATTCAGCGTGAGGCGATCCCGCCGCTCCTGGCGGGCAGCGACATCCTCGCGCAGGCCGCTACCGGCACCGGCAAGACCGCGGCGTTCGCGCTGCCGCTGCTGCACCTGGTCGACACCAATGCCCCGGCGCGCACGCGCACCAAGGCGCTGATCCTCACGCCGACGCGCGAACTGGCGATGCAGGTGGCCGAGGCGGTGCACAAGTACGGCAAGGCGATGGGCATCATCGCGCTGCCGATCTACGGCGGCTCGGCGATGGACACGCAGATCCGCGCGCTGCGCCGTGGCGTGGACGTGGTCGTCGCCACGCCTGGTCGCGCCCTCGATCACATCCGTCGCGGCACGTTGCTGCTGGACGCGGTGCGCATCGTGGTGCTGGACGAAGCCGACGAGATGCTCGACATGGGCTTCGCCGAGGACCTCGAGGCGATCCTCGCCGCCACGCCGAAGGAACGGCAGACGGCACTCTTCTCGGCCACCGTCGCACCGCGCATCGCGCAGATCGCGCGCAAGCACCTGCGCGACCCGATCACGGTGAAGATCGACAAGGCGAAGGTGGAGCCGGGCCAGACGGCGAAGGTGCGTCAGGTGGCGTACATCGTGCCGCGCGCCCACAAGATGGCCGCCCTCGGCCGGGTGCTCGACATCGAGCAGCCGACCTCCGCGATCATCTTCTGCCGCACCCGCACCGAGGTGGACGAGCTGACGGAGACCATGAACGCTCGCGGCTATCGTTGCGAGGCATTGCATGGTGGGCTGAGCCAGGATCAGCGCGACCGCGTGATGAAGAAGTTCCGCGCCAACAAGACCGACCTGCTGGTGGCCACCGACGTGGCGGCGCGCGGCCTCGACATCCAGCACGTGTCGCACGTGGTGAATTACGACGTGCCGACGTCCACCGAGGCGTACGTGCACCGCATCGGCCGCACGGGTCGCGCGGGCCGTGAAGGTGTCGCGATCTCGCTGGCCGAGCCGCGCGAGCATCGCATGCTGCGCAACATCGAGCTGGCGACGAAGTCGAAGATCGAGATCGCGACGGTGCCGACGGTGGCCGACCTGCGCACGCGCCGACTGGAGCTGACCAAGGCCACGCTGCGTGAAGGCATCCTGGCGGGTGACCTCGACGCATTCCGCAGCATCGTGGAATCGCTGGCCGAGGAGTTCGACGTGATGGACGTGGCCGCCGCGGCGGTGAAGGCGCTGGAGCTTTCCTCCGGCGGCAGCGCCGATGAGAAGGAGATTCCGGCCGTCGAACCGCGTCGCGATCGTCCGGCAAGCAGTGAACGGAGCGGACCACCGTCGCGCGGCGACCGCCCCGAGCGGACGGCGACGCGCTTCGAACGTGCCGATCGCCCGGAGCGGACCAGCGCCCCGGCACGCAGTGATCGACCGGCCCGCGCGCCCGAGGGCGAGCGTCCGGCCCGTCCGGCGCGGAAGCCGCAGTGGGACGTGGCGCGCCTGTACGTCGGCGCCGGCCGGCTCGCCCGCGTGCGTCCGGGTGACCTGGTGGGAGCCATCGCCAACGAACTGCAGCTCGATGCGAGCGTCGTCGGTGCAATCCAGATCCAGGACAAGTTCTCGATCGTCGAGGTGCCGGACGAGATCGCGGACGACATCATCGATGCACTGCGCAACACGACGATCAAGGGCAAGCGCGTGGTGGTGCGTCGGGATCGGGACTAGTTCTTCGACTGCTCATCGCAGAACGGAACAGCCGCAGAACGGAACGGCCGCAGAAGGGCGGCTCGTGACGCGGTGATTCATGCGTGCGATGATCGTGCTGTCGGAACTGATTGAACTGCAACTGCTGAACTGCAACTGCTTGACGCAAAGGCGCAAAGACACGAAGGCGCAACGCGGTCTGGCGCGCTATCGGCAGTCGTGATTCGGGGTGAAGGAACCGAAAATGCTGTGGGAACTGCGCTCGATGCACGCAGGTCCCACAGCATTTTTGGATTCTGGTGGACCTGCTATTGGCCGCACTTCTGCGGCCGTTCCGTTCTGCGGCTGTTCCCTTCTGCGATGCGCAGTTGTCTCGCGGAGTCAGGCCGCGGCAATGACGGGCTTGGGTGTCTGCGGCGGCTGGCGGTAGACCCATAGGGCGACGGCGATGCCGCCGATGATCATGAGGCTGGAGAGGAGCTGGCCCATCGTGATGCCGCCGGCGAGGAAGCCGAGTTGGGCGTCGGGCTGGCGGGTGAGCTCCACCAGCGAGCGGATGATGCCGTAGCCGATGAGGAAGGCGGTGCCGCCGACGCCGGGACGATACCAGCCTTCACGGCGCGCCTTGCCTTCCAGCCACCAGAGGAAGGTGCCGAGGATCACGCCTTCGCCGAGCATCTCGTACAGCTGCGATGGATGCCGCGGCACCTGCTGCGGATCGGTGGGGAACACCATCGCCCACGGCACGTCGGTGGCGCGACCATACAGCTCGGCGTTGATGAAGTTGCCGATGCGACCGAAGGCGAGCCCCGGGGTGGCGCAGAGCGCGAGCGTGTCGGTGAGCGTCATGATCGGCACCTTGTAGCGCCGAGCCGTCCAGATGCAGGCCATGATCATGCCTGCCGCCGCACCGTGGAAGCTCAGCCCACCGTTCCAGACCTTCAGCCACTCGACGCCGGTCAGCAGCGTGCGGTCGTAGACCAGCACGTACATCGCGCGCGCACCGAGCAGCATGCCCACGAACATCGCGGTGAGGAAGGTGTCGAGGCCTTCCTGCGTCAGCGGCAGCGTGCCGTCGCGCATCCGCTTCTTGCAGAGCTGGGCGGCGACGATGTAGCCGAGGACGTACATCATGCCGTACCAGCGCACGCGGAGCGGGCCGATGTGGATGATGTCCGGTGGGATCTGGGGGTAGGGCAGCGTCATGCCTGAATTCTAAGGCACCCGCCGAGCGTCGTGGCGGCTCGCCCGTGCCAACGCGGGCGCCGACGCCGCGTCAGTCCGCGTCCACGTCGTCGCGCAGCCGGTAGCCGACGCCAGGCTCCGTCTGCAACAGCTTGGGGCGCGCCGTATCGACCTCGATCTTGCGGCGCAGCTGCGCCACCACCACGCGCAGGTTCTGCGTGTCGTCCACCACGTGCTGCCCCCAGACCTCGCGCACCAGCTGGCGCTGCGTGCAGACCATGCCCGCGTGGCGGATCAGCGTCGCCAGCAGCTTGTACTCAGTGGGACTGAGATGTGTCTCGACGCCCGCCACCGTCACCAGGCGCCGGACCAGGTCCACCGAAAGCGTGCCGGCACGGAACACCGCTTCCTGTGGCTGCTGCGCACGAGCCGCGTGGCGCAGCGCGACGCGCATGCGCGCCAGCAGTTCACCGACACTGAACGGCTTGGTGAGGTAGTCGTCGGCACCGGCGTCGAGGGCCGCGATCTTGTCGTGCTCCAGCCCGCGCGCCGAGAGCACGATGATCGGCGTCGCGCTCCATTCGCGAATCCGCCGCGTGGCGTCGAGTCCATCGCCATCGGGCAGGCCGAGGTCCAGCAGGATCAGGTCGGGATTGCGGCCGGCAGCGTGCATCAGGCCATCCTGCATGGTCGCCGCTTCCACCAACCGGTACTCGTGCGCGGGCAGCGCCGATCGCAGGAAGCGACGCATCTGCGGCTCGTCCTCGATCAGCAGGACGAGCGGGCCGGTGGATGTCACGCCGGGTTGCCGTCGGGCAGCGCGTCGGTCATGCGCGAAATGTGCTCGGGCGGCTCGCCGGCAGGCAACGCCACGCGCAGGACGCTGCCGCCGCCGGCTCGATGCTCGGCCCAGATGCGACCAGCATGCGCCAGCACGATGCCGCGACAGATCGTGAGGCCGAGGCCCACGCCGGGTGTGGACGGCGAATGGTCCACGCGATGGAACTTGTCGAAGATCGCCTGCGCCTGGCCTTCCGGAATGCCGATGCCGCGATCGGAGACGGCGATGATGACCTCGTCGCGCGTGGCCGATGCGGAGAGCTCGATCGGTGTCCCGGCCGGAGAGTACTTGATGGCATTCTCGAGGAGGTTGATCAGCACCTGCTCGATCAGGATCCCGTCGATGCGCACCAGCGGCAGCGTGAGTGGCAGGTCCACGGTGACGGTGCGTCCGGCGAGCCGTTCGTCGATGCGCAGCAGCGCCACACTCACCACCTCCTCCAGCGGCTGCCATTCCTGGTGCACCGACAGTGCACCCGTCTCGACGCGGATCATGTCGAGCAGGTTGCCCACCATGCGCGTCATGCGCCGTGATTCCTCGACGATCGCCTCGGCCAGGTCGCGACGCGCTGCGGGAGGCAGCAGGTCACCGCTGTCGGCGAGACTGCTGGCAGCGCCCTCGATCGCGCCGAGCGGTGTGCGCAGGTCGTGTGACAAGGAACTGAGCAGCGATGTGCGCAAGCGTTCCGCCTCGATTTCCACGCGGGCCTGCTGGGTGCCCGTGGCGAGCACCACCCGTTCCAGCGCGATGGCGGCCTGTGACGCGAACGACTCCAGCAATTGCCGACGTGTCGGGTCGCTGACGGCGCGAGGGTCGGTGGGGGCGACGCGCAGCACGCCGAGAGACGATTCCGAGGCGACCAGCGGGATGTAGAGCGCGGGGCTGGCCGGCAGCGTCTGCGTGCCGAGTCCGGCGAGTTGGCGATGTTCGCTGGCCCACCGCGCCACACCATCGTCGGTGGGCAACGACCCGTCGGGATGGCGAAGGGTGACCGTCGCGCTGCCGGCGACGACCGAGACACTGTGCCGCTCGATGGCCTGCACGATGTCGGCAGGTTCGCGGGCCGCACTGAGGTCGGCCGAGAGGGCGTAGGCGGCGGCGGTGCGACGCTCGCGCGCCTGCGCGGCGTCGGCCTGCGAGCGCAGGGTGCTGGTGAGCCGGCTGACGAGCACCGCAACCACCAGCATCATGAGGAAGGTCAGGACGTAATTCCCGTCGCTCACCGCCAGCGTGTAGAACGGTGGCACGAAGCAGACATCGAAGGCGAGGATCGCCAGCACCGATGCCAGCAAGGCCGGTCGGTATCGCGCCCGGCTGCCGACGATGGCGATGCCGAGGATGTAGAGCATCGCGATGTCGGTGGTGCTGATGCGATCGCGGAGCAACAGGCCGATGGCGGTCACGACGCCGACCGCGCCGACCGCCCATGCATACCCGACCGGCGGCACCGGCGTGGCGCGCAGGAGTGGGCTGGCGGGTGCGTCGTCGTCGTGCGCATCGGAGACCACCAGCACATCCACGTTCGCCGTGCGCTGCACCAGCGCGTCGAGCATCGAGTGGCGGCGCCACGGACGCCAGTTGGCCGCGCTGCGATGTGGCTGGCCGACCACGATGCGGGTCACGTTGTTGGCGCTCGCGAAGTCGGCGATGGCGGTGGCGATGTGGTCGCCCATCAGCGTCACCGCGCGCGCGCCAAGGCTCTCCGCGAGCCGGAGGTGCTCGCCGACGATCGCGCGTTCGTCATCGCTGAAGCCACCCGCCACCACCGGTTCCACATTCAGCGCGATCCACTCCGCATCGAGCGCCTCGGCGAGACGCTTGCCTCGGCGGACGAGGCGATCCTGTCGCTCCCCCCGTCCGACGCAGACCAGCACGCGCTCGGTGGCGGCCCAGGTGTCACGAATCCCGCTGCGGCGCATCCAGCCACGCATGTCGGCATCCACCCGGCTGGCGGTCTGGCGCAGCGCCAACTCGCGCAGCGCAAGCAGGTTGCCCTTGCGGAAGAATCGCTCCAATGCGCGTGCCGCCTGCTCGGGCACGTACACCTTGCCGTCACGCAGTCGCTCGATCAGCACTTCGGGCGACACGTCCACCAGTTCGATCTCGTCGGCTTCGGCGATCACGTGATCGGGCACCGTCTCGCGCACGGTGATGCCGGTGATCTGCGCCACCACGTCGTTCAGGCTTTCCACGTGCTGCACGTTGAGCGTGCTGTAGACGTCGATGCCGGCGTCCAGGACCTCGTCCACGTCCTGCCATCGCTTGGCGTGACGACTGCCCGGCGCGTTGGTGTGCGCCAGCTCGTCGATCAGCAGCAGCGCCGGGCGTCGGTGCAGCGCTGCGTCGATGTCGAACTCGTGGAGCGTGGTGCCGCGATGCTCGAACGCGCGCCGTGACAGCACGTCGAACCCTTCCGCCAGGCGCAGCGTGTCCTTGCGTCCGTGTGTCTCGACGATCCCGATGACGACGTCCACGCCCTCACCGCGTCGTGCGGCCGCGGCCTCGAGCATCGTGACCGTCTTGCCGACACCCGGTGCGGCGCCGAAGAACAGCTTGAAGCGACCGCGCGTGCGCCGGACCTGCTCGTCGTGCACGCGGGCGAGCAGGGCATCGGGGTCCGGGCGACCATCGCGGTCGGTCATGAGTTGGACGCGCCGGTCAGAAGGCGAACCCGAGTGACGTCACCAGCATGACGTTGGTGCGACGCGGCGTCTGTGCATCACCTTCGAGGTACAGCGGCGCGGTGGTGCGAATGCCACGCACCTCCGAGCGCCAGCGCACACCGCTGTCGATGGTGACGTCCAATCCGGCCGACGCGCCGTTGCCCACGAAGCCATCGGACGTGCCGGTGCCGAGAATCACCTGGTCGGGATCGGAGTAGCGTTCGACGCGTCCCGTCAGCGCGACTCGCGCGGTGATGGGCTGACGGGCCGCGGCCACCAGGCCATACCACTCGCTGCCGTCCTGCCGCCCCACGTCCACCTGCCCCTGCCACTGCAGGCCACCGGACAGCGTGCCCTTGACCATCGCCTGGTTGAACACGCGCAGCACGTTGCGATCTCCCGTCGGTCGCTCGTTGCCGAAGAAGTTGGCATACGAGAGCGTGATCGCGGGCGTGACGGCGTAGTCGAAGCGCGACCCGATGGCCTTGCTGCGATTGTTCTCGGAGATGTTCTGCCAGCCGTTCATGCCGTGAATCTGCGCCGTCAGCTTCGGCGTCACGGCCCAGGTGAGCTTCACGCCCGAGAGATAGTACGGCGTGAAGTCGGCCACCAGTGAGCGGGTGTAGGTGAGGTTGTCGGACGATGACCAGCCTTCGAGGCCGATGTAGCTGTAGTAGATGCCACCATCGACCCAGACGCGCTCGACGAGCCGGACACCCACCACCGCTTCCTGGATCAGGCGGGCAAGGTCGGGGCCACTGGTCGCGCCGTTCCGCGGCTCGCCGGCGTAGTTGGACTGCACCGAGGTGCCGGCCTGCACCGCCAGCCGTGCGCGGACCTTCTGCCGTTCGACCGTCACGCAGAGCCAGGCGAGGTTCACGTTCGCCTCGTCGTGACGCACCGGCTGGGTGGTGAAGCGGCGCTCGCCGTCGGCCGGTCGCGTGAAGTCGTACGCGTAGTAGGTGTCGACGAAGCCGTTGAGGCGGATTCGCGTGGTGGTGTCGGCCGCTTGTGCGGAGAGAGGGCCCGCGCCGAGCAGCGCGAGGGTGATGGTCACGATACGGCGGCTCATGGTCGTGAAGGATCGCTGGAGGTGGACAGGGAATCGAGGGCGAGGTTGACGCGCAGCACGTTCACGCGTGGCTCACCGAGCACGCCGAAGGTGCGCGGTTCGATGTGCCGCCGGATGAGCTGCAGGATCCGGTCGGGCTGCAGCTGGCGCGCCTGTGCGATGCGCGGCACCTGCAGCACTGCTGCCGCGGGTGACAGGTGCGGATCGAGGCCACTGGCCGAGGCCGTGATCAGGTCCACCGGGATCGTGCGACCCGCGAGGTCGACGGCGGCGCGCAGCTCGGCGACGCGCGCGCGAACGAGCGAGTCGAGGGCTGGATTGCCCGGACCGAGGTTGGAGCCGCTGCTGGTGCGCGCGTCGTACGGGCTCGCGATCGCCGACGGTCGTCCGTGCAGGTATCGCGGCGCGGTGAACGCCTGACCCACCAGAGCCGAGCCGCGGACGGTGTCGCCGCGCACCAGCAGCGAGCCGTGTGCCTGCGAGGGAAAGGCGGTGGCCGCGATGCCCGTCACCAGCAACGGGTAGGCAACGCCAGTGACGGCGGTGAGGAGGGCGAGCGTGAGCGCGGCCGCGCGAAGGTCGGTGAGCATGGCAGTGTGGGTCAGGTGAGGTGCAGCGCGACGAGCGCATGATCGATCAGCCAGATCCCCGCGAAAGGCGCCACCAGCCCGCCGAGCCCGTAGACGAGCAGGTTGCGTCGCAGGATCGCAGCCGCACCGAGGGGACGATAGGTGACGCCGGAGAGCGCGAGCGGGATGAGGGCGACGATGACCAGGGCGTTGAAGATCACGGCCGACAACACTGCACTCTGGGGCGTGGCGAGCCCCATCAGGTTCAGGCGGTTGAGCGCGGGATAGGTGCTCGCGAACGCCGCCGGAATGATTGCGAAGTATTTCGCGACGTCGTTGGCGAGGCTGAAGGTGGTCAGCGAGCCACGTGTCATCAGCATCTGCTTTCCCGTCTCCACGATCTCGATCAGCTTGGTCGGGTTGGAATCGAGATCGACCATGTTCCCGGCTTCCTTCGCTGCCTGGGTGCCGGAGTTCATGGCTACCGCCACGTCGGCCTGCGCCAGCGCCGGTGCGTCATTGGTGCCGTCGCCGGTCATCGCCACCAGCGAACCACCCGCCTGGTACTCACGAATCAGCTTCAGCTTCGCTTCCGGCGTGGCCTCGGCGAGAAAGTCATCCACGCCTGCCTCGGCCGCGATGGCGGCGGCGGTGAGCGGGTTGTCGCCGGTGATCATCACCGTGCGGATACCCATGCGGCGCAATTCACCGAACCGCTCGCGGATGCCACCCTTGACGATGTCCTTGAGCTGGATCACGCCCAGCACACGTGCGCCATCCACCACCACCAGCGGTGTGCTGCCCGCGCGCGCCACCTCGGTGACGGCGAGCAGCACATCCTGCGGCATCGTGCCTCCGGTCGTTGCCACGAGGCGCTGCACGGCATCGGCGGCACCTTTCCGAATCGAGCGACCCTGCACGTCCACGCCGCTCATGCGCGTCTCGGCGGTGAACGGGACGAAGGTCGCTTCGCCGTCGGCGAACGTCGGAGCGTCGAGGCCATGCTGTTCCTTCGCCAGTACGATGATGCTGCGCCCTTCAGGCGTTTCGTCGGACAGACTCGCAAGCAACGCAGCCTCGGCCAGCACCTGCGCGGCAATGCCCTGCGCCGGGATGAGGCGCGATGCCTGTCGGTTGCCGAGCGTGATGGTGCCGGTCTTGTCGAGCAGCAACACATCGACGTCACCGGCCGCCTCCACCGCACGGCCCGAGGTGGCGAGCACGTTCTGCCGCAGCAGGCGATCCATGCCAGCGATGCCGATGGCCGAGAGCAACCCACCGATGGTGGTGGGAATCAGGCAGACGAGCAGTGCCACCAGCACCGTCAGCGTGACCGGGGTGCCAGCGCCGGCCGCCATCACGCTGAATCGCGAGTACGGCAGCAGCGTGGCGCAGACCAGCAGGAACACGATCGTCAGCGCAGCGAGGAGGATGGCGAGCGCGATCTCGTTCGGTGTCTTGCTGCGATGTGCCGCCTCGATGAGGCCGATCATCCGGTCGAGAAACGACTCACCGGGATTGGCGGCGATGCGGACCACGATCCAGTCCGACAACACACGCGTGCCGCCGGTGACGGCACTGCGATCACCACCGGCCTCGCGGATCACCGGCGCACTCTCGCCCGTCACCGCGCTCTCGTCCACGCTGGCGATGCCGTCGATGATCTCGCCGTCACCGGGAATCGTGTCGCCAGCCACGACGTACACCACGTCGCCCTTGCGCAGCGCCGCCGCAGCCACGGTTTCCATCACCAGGTGATTGGCCGGGTCCTCGAGCCGTCGCGCCATGACGTCACGCCGGGTGGCCTTGAGCGCCTCCGCCTGTGCCTTGCCGCGCCCCTCGGCCAACGCCTCGGCGAGGTTGGCGAAGATCACCGTGAACCAGAGCCAGGCCGCAATCGACCAGACGAATCCCGGCGACCCGTGCTCCACGCGTCCGGTGCTCGCCAGCACCGCCAGCAGCGTGGTCACGATGCTGCCGACGAACACCACGAACATCACCGGATTCCGGACCTGCGACTTCGGATGCAGCTTGCGCAGGCTGTCGAGGAGCGCGGTGGTCAGCTGCGCCTTGGTGAGCATCCCGCCGAATGCAGCACTCATCGCGATGCTCCTGCCGCCAGCAACTGCTCCACCACCGGTCCGAGGGCCAGGGCGGGCAGGAACGTCAGTGCACCGACCAGCAGGATGGTGCCGATGAGCAGGCCGGTGAAGAGCGGCGTATGTGTCGGGAACGTGCCGGCGCCAGCCGGTACACGCTTCTTCGCCGCCAGGCTGCCGGCAATGGCGAGCACCGGGATCATGACACCGAAGCGCCCGATCCACATCGTCACGCCAAGCAGGATGTTGTAGAAGGTGGTGTTCACGGTGAGTCCACCGAACGCGCTGCCGTTGTTGTTGCTGGTGGACGAGAGCGCGTAGAGAATCTCGGTGAATCCATGCGGCCCCGGATTGAGGATGCCGGACCGTCCAGCCTGCGTGGCGACGGCCAGTGCGGTGCCGAGCAGCACCGCGGACGATGGCAGCAGGATCACCAGCGCCGACATCTTGATCTCGAACGCCTCGACCTTCTTGCCGAGGTATTCCGGCGTGCGGCCGACCATCAGCCCGGCGATGAAGACCGTCAGCAAGGCGAAGATCAGCATGCCGTACAACCCGCTGCCGACACCGCCGAAGACGATCTCACCGAGCTGCATCAGCCACGTGGGTGCCAGCCCGCCGAGCGGGGTGAAGCTGTCGTGCATGGCGTTGACGCTGCCGTTCGAGGCGGCAGTGGTGGCGGTGGCCCAGAGCGCGCTCCCGACGATGCCGAAGCGCACCTCCTTGCCTTCCATGTTGCCGCCGGACTGCAGCGCACTCGCGCCGACGTCGGCACCTGCGTTCACCAGCACCGGCGTGCCGGCCTGCTCGGCCATCACGGTGGCGATGCTGAGTGGCACGAGGATGATCACCATTGCGGCGAGGACGGCCCATCCCTGTCGTGTGTCGCCCACCATCCGGCCGAAGGTGACGCAGAGCGCGGCTGGAATGAGCAGGATCGCCACGAGTTCGAGGAAGTTCGACATCGGCGTCGGGTTCTCGAGCGGATGCGCACTGTTCACGTTGTAGAAGCCGCCACCATTGGTGCCGAGTTGCTTGATCGCGACCTGGCCTGCGGCGGGACCGAGCGGGATGACCTGGGTGCTGACGCTGTCGCTGACGGGCTCGATGAGTTGCACCGTGGCCGGCGGATCGAACGTCTGCACGACGCCCAGCGCGGCGAGCGTGATCGCGAAGGCCGTGGCGAGTGGCAGCAGGATGTAGAGCGTGCCGCGAACGAGGTCCACCCAGAAGTTGCCGATGCCGGTGGCACCGGTCCGGGTGAACGCACGCACCAGTGCCACCAGCACCGCCATGCCCGCAGCGGCCGAGGCGAAGTTCTGCGTGCCCAGCGCGAGCATCTGCGTCAGGTACGACATCGTCGTCTCGCCGCCGTAGGCCTGCCAGTTCGTGTTGGTGACGAAGCTGATGGCGGTGTTGAGGGCCAGCGTCGGTTCCACGCCATCCAGCGTCAGCGGATTGAGCGGCAGCAACCCCTGCAGGCGCTGCAGGGCGTACGTCATGAGCAGGCTCACCGCGCTGAACACGAGCAGTTGCCGCGCATAAGTGGCCCACCCGTCCTCGCGAGTTGCCTCCACCCGCAGCGCACGAAACGCGAGACGTTCCACCGGCCCGAGCAGGCGACCCAGCACCGTTGGGGCACCCGTGTAGACGCGTGCCATGTAGCTGCCAAGTGGATAGGCGAGCAGCAGAACGAGGCCGAACACGAGCGAGAGTTGGATCCAGGCTGAAGCGGTCATCCCAGCCGCTCCGGCGCCAGCAGCGCGTACGTGAGATATCCGAGCAGCGCGATCACGATCACCGCGGCGATGATGTCCTGTGCCGTCATGGCCTACCGGCGCTCGAGTGCGCGGATGAAGGCGAATGACAGGGCCACCAGTGCGGCGGCCACGAGCAGTGCGACGGCGTCCATCAGTAGCTCCTGAAGTGGGTCTCCTTCAGGCTACGGCTCGTCGCGTATGTGTGGTGCGAGGCTTTGCGGGTTGAACGTAAGAGAAACGTGAAGGCGGGAGACCGGTGGCCACCGTGGCCCGCGTCTCCCGCCCGCAATCCCGACGAATCCCGATCCGCTTCAGTTCAGAACCGCACCACCTGGTCGGCACGCGAGCCACCGGAGTAGAACAGCGTCGATTCCTTCCCACTGCTCATGTGCTTCACCTTCACGATGTTCTGCTGGTCGCCGAACAACTCGAACAGCGCCGCATTGTGCATCGACAGCGCGGTGATCGGCACCGGCGACGTCCAGGTGACGATGTAGCTCCACATCTCCTTGTCCTGCGCGCCGCTGACCACCACCGGCACCAGGCGACGCCCATTGGCGGTCACCGGGAACGCCTGTGCCAGGTAGGCGGCGAACGCCGCCTCGCCCTCGGTGGAGTTGAGCGTGATCGCCTGGCGTTTGGCGCGCTCGAGGAGGAGGCGCGTGAGGTCGTCGGTGAAGAGCCGGATCTGCGCCGAGATCACCGTCGGCTCGATCGCCATCCGGGTGTACGAGACGTGGAAGTCGTGGACCACGCTTACGTCCGCGACCGAATCAGCGCCGATACCGGCCGACGGCAGCGCTGTGGCCGGGCCGGTCACGAGGACCGCCCCGGCCAGCAGCGCGGCGCCGAGCCCGCTGGTCTTCACGGAATGGCGCCGGCCGGCTTGGACCACTTGTTGTTGGCCGTGTTGATGTCGGCCAGCACGTTGTCGGGGTCCAGCTCCACGCTCTGCACTTCCTGCTGCGAGAAGCGGCCGAAGAGGAATTTCTTCTCGTTGGTGCGCCAGATGCTCACCGGCAACTTCACGCGCTCCTTGCTGCCGTCGGTATAGGTGAACTCCATCACCACCGGCATCACCAGCCCGCCCTTGTTCTCGAGCGTGACGCGATTGTAGAACCGTCCGCGCGCGCCCATGCCGATCGAGTCGGCGCTTTGCGATTCCACCGCGCCCAGCGCCTGGTCGTTGGCGTGTGTGCTGTAGAACCAGCCGCGCCAGAACCAGTTCAGGTTGTCGCCACTGGCCTGCATCATGCTGCGGAAGAAGTCGGCGGGCTGCGGATGCTTGAACATCCACGCCTGCGCATACTCGCGGAACGCGGCGTCGAAGCGCTGCGGGCCAAGCACCTGCTCGCGGAGGATGAACAATCCCGACGCCGGCTTGGTGTAGCCGTTGGGCCCGAAGCCGCGATGGATCAGGTCCGACTCGGTCATCAGCGGCACCTGGTCGGTGTTCTTCATGTACCCGACGATGTTGGCCGCGATCATCGGCAGGTCGGCCTTCGACCAGGTCTGGTCGAACTCCACCGACGCCATGCCCTCGAGATAACTGTTCAGCCCTTCATCCATCCAGGTCCACTTGCGTTCATCGCTGGCGACGATCATCGGAAACCAGTTGTGTCCCACCTCGTGGATCGTGACCGCCACCAGGTCGTACCCGACGTTCTTGCGCACGGCGGCCGTCGCATTGGCCGGTGGCCGCGCGCCGCAGAAAGCGATCATCGGATACTCCATGCCACCCACGATGCCGTGGATGTTGCTGGCCTTCGGGTAGGGATACTCGAACGCCAGCCGACCGTAGGTGCGCATGGTCTGCGCGATGGCCTTGGTGCTGAGCGAATCCCAGACGCCGAGTGCCTCGCGCGGGTAGAGCGAGTGCATCTCGATCGGCTTGGACGTCGGCGTGTAGCGGAAGCCCGCTGCATCCCAGATGAAGCCGGCCGACGACGCCCACGCGAAGTCGCGCACGTGCTCGGCCTTGAATCGCCACGTCAGCGGGCCGGTGCCGGCCGGGCGCGTGGCGGGGGTGTTCACCTCGTCCTTGCTGATGATGTAGACCTGGTTCTCCGACGTCATCGCCTGCGTCAGGCGCTGTCGCTGCGTGGCGGTGAGCACCTCGGCGGGATTCATCAGCACACCGGTGGACTGCACGATGTGATTGTGCGGCACGGTGATGCTGACGTCGTAGTTGCCGAAGTTCAGGTAGAACTCACCCTGCCCGTAGAACTGGTCGTTCTGCCAACCCACCACGTCGTCGTACACGGCCGCGCGCGGGAACCACTGCGCCGCGAGGTATTCCCAGCCGTCGGTGAGCTTCTCCCGTGCGCCGCGGCCGTTGCGGCTGGCGAACGACTCCGGCATCACGTAGCTCCAGTCGATCTCCACGTCGACGGAGCTGCCGGTGGGCAGCGGTGACGTCAGCGGCACCTTCATCTGCGTGCCCTGCAGCACGAACGGCACGGTGGTCTTGGCGCCGCCTTTCGCCACCAGCTGCACACGGGTGATGCTGTAACCCTTCGTGTCGAGCTGTGCGTTGATGAAGGCACTGGCGCGCGCGCTGATGTTCCGCGGCAGCGCTGCTGCGCCGATCATCGATTCGCTGACGGTCGGGTTGTCGATGTTCTGGTCGAGCTGGAACCAGAGATAGCCGAGCGGTTCCGGCGCGTTGTTGTGGTAGGTCACCCGCTCCGAGCCCGTCACCGTGTGCGTGGTGGTGTCGAGGCCGACGCGGATCACGTAGTCCACACGCTGCTGCCAGTATTTCGGACCCGGGCGACCGCTGGCGCTGCGCGATTCGTTCGGCGCGGGCCACTGGTCGAGCACCCGGAACATGGACTGGTTGGTGCGGCCGACCGTGTCGGGGTGCAGCCACTGCTGCGCACCAGCGGGCACGGCCGTGATCAGGACGGCAGCGGCCAGCATCCTGCGCCAGGTGGACGGGAAAGACATGAGCGAAGTAGCGGTCTGAGGGTTTGTCCTGCGTGCTGGAAACCTACGATGGCACGCTCCCTTTGTTCCGGTGCCTCCGTCCCCAGATGGCACCGTGCCCGCTACGTGAGCAGTCGGGACACCATCATCTGCACCGCGCACCCGAAGGTCACGCCACTGGCCGCCAGCACGTAGCCGCGCCGGTCGAAGAGGCGCCACGTGAGCAGGGCGCCGAGCATCGCCAGCAGTGCCAGCGCCACCACCTGCGCCAGCTCGATCCCGATATTGAACGCCAGCAGGGGCATCAGCAGCGACTCCTCCGAGCCCAGCAGCCCCCGCAGCACCGCCGAGAACCCGAGTCCATGGATCAGGCCGAACACCAGCGCCATGACGTAGCGGGGCCAGAGTTGGTCCGCATCACGGGGCGGGGGATCGTTCGCGCGCCGCCCATGCCGCCACGTCCACAGGTTCACGGCGCTGGTCACCACGATGGTGGCCGGGATCAGCGCCTCCACGGCACGGGCATCGACCTGGACGAGGTTCAGGGTGGCGAGGGCGAGCGTCAGCGTGTGGCCGATGGTGAAGGCGGTGATGAGGATCAGCAGCGGCCGCCACCGCCGGGTGTCCGCGGCCAGGATCAGTGTCGCCAGGAAGAGCAGGTGGTCGGCGGCCTCGAGCGTGAGGATGTGGTGCAGGCCGAGGGCCAGGAAGCTGCCGAAAGACGACATGAGGTGGGTGCAGGACGGGAGCGTCGCCGGGCAGGACTGGCCAAACTCGGCGCGGACCTGTCAGACGATGCACCAATCAGGCCCACCGCGCAGGGGCCGGATGCAGCAGCGCCGGCGGGGCATGAGGCCCGGCCGGCGCTGCGCGAAATGCGCTGATGCAGACGAATGCGGTCGGGCCGCGCCCCGCTGGCCGGTTCACGGTCTCCCGAACGGAAGCGCGCCAGCAGGGCTGAGGCTGCTGCCGCCGCCGAAGAAATTCGGATTCCAGTCGCGCGGATTCGGCGACTCGAACGGGATGCCGGTGTCGGCCTGGCTCACCGGCAACCGAGACGAGAGCGACGCCACGGTCGCCATGCCCTTCCGGTCCACGTGCAGGCGTGCATAGCGCGGCCAGATCGACTGCTGCCGCTCCGCCGCCGCCGACTGCACCTGCGCCGCCGACAACACCGGCAACGTCGCGCCCTGACCGCGATCGCGCAGCCACGCCTGCACGACGACCGGATCGACATTGGTCATCGCGTCGACGATCGCACTGCGACTGGCTCGAAGCATCGTGCCGGTGGGCCACGACGATGTGGCTGCAGCATCGACCTGGGCCAGTCGCAGGCGGACCTCAGCCGGCATCGAGTCCACGTCGGTGCGGGCGATGAAATTCACGACACGCGCCGGCGCCGAGTCGGAGGTCGTCGCGCGCTCGATGTGCGAGAAGGCGTCGGCCTGCGAGCGGCTGAGCATCGCATCCGAGCGCTGCACCACACCGCGGTGACACCGATACTCAGCGCGCGTGTAGAGGCGCTCCGCGTCGGTTGACCACCACGCCGCCTCGAACCCGGCGCACGCGCCACGCCGAAACGGACGCGGCGTGCCGGACGCATCGACCATGACGCGGGCCACGACCGAGTCGGCATCCACCGTCAGGAACTCGGCGCGATGCGCGGAGTCGGTGGGGACCACACAGACGGTGGGACCAACGGCGCCGGCTGACGACGTGGACCAGCAGCCGAGCAATGCGTTCCAGCCGCTGGCTGGTGCCGGGGCGGGCTGCGCACTGAGCGGCGCGCCGATCGCGAGCATGGTTGCGGCGGCGGACAGGTGACGGATCGAACGACGAATCATGTCGAGAAACTCCGCAATGCGAAGGGTCAGAACCGGAGTGGAACTACCACTGGTACCGCATGCGCTGCAGCGCGGCTCAGGGCCAGCGCAACGGCACGCCGATGGTCTGCGACGGGTTGTAGCCATTGAAGTTCCAGTACGTCCACACGCCGCCGATCGGGTCGGCCCGGTTGCCGTGATCGGCGGTCAGGTACACGGGATTGCGCGAGCCGTACAGACGCGCGCTGCCGAAGCGGCTCAGCGCCAACGCAACCCGCGTCCTCGGACGCACCGCTGGTTGCGGCAACTCGCGGCCCAGCGCGGCGCTGCGCACCACGCGCACCATCGTGGCGGTCTGCGTGCTCACCTCGCCACGGTCGGCCAGCCAGGCCTCGACCACGTCCGGATCGAGTGTCGACGCCGCCTCGACGACTGCCGACGGCGCCAGTTCAGGCAACGTCTCGAGTTCGGTCGTCTCGACGGCGAGCGGCCGCAGATGCGGCAGGCGGCGACGCACTTCGGTCGGGAACACCGTCGTATCGAGCTGCACGATGAAGTTGATCACGCGCACCGGCGCGTCATCGCGGCCGAGGTTGCGCTCGACGTGCGTGAATGCGTCGGCATGCGACAGCGAGATGATCGCGTCGGAGCGCTGCACCGCGCTGCCATCGCAGCGGAACTCGGCATGCATCAGCAGTCGCTGCCCGTCGCCCGACCACTTGCCGGTTTCCCAGCCGCGGCAGCCCGGTCGCATCGCGCTGACGCGCTTGCCGGAGGCGTCCACGAATGTCCGAGCCACCACAGAGTCGCCATCGACGGTCATGAACTCCACCCGCGCCCGATCGTCGGTCGGCACACGCACACCATCGGTCCCATCGCGCCGGCCGACGAGGTGGACCAGCAGCCGAGATACGGTGACCAGGATGTCACCACCGCGGCGTCAGGTGTGGCTTGTGCGCCAAGGGTGGTGGTGCCGATCAGCAGTCCTGCAACCGCACCCGCGAGAACGCGACGCCGCATGCAATCGATGCCTCAATGGTCAGACTTGGTCCGGCGGCGGAGCGCGACCGGCGTACTGCGGAACGACGAACGATCAGGGCCGCGGCTTGGCGGTCCGTCCGCCACCGCCACCCGAGGCGCCACCGGCGGAGCCGCCCGACGACGCACCACCGCCGCTGCTGCTGCCGCCGGAGTACCCATCCGAACTGACCGATGGCGTGGGCCGCGCGATACCGCTGCTGCTACCGCCGCTCTGCGTGTAGCCCGATCCGTTGACGACGCTTCCGGTAGTGCGGGAGGGCGATGACGGTTGTTGCGGCACGATCACGTACGGCCCGTTGCTGTAGAGACCACCGCCGTTTCCCCCGCCGTACCAGTTGTTGCCGTACCAGTTGTTGCCGTACCAGTTGTTGATGCCGCCCCAGGACCCGAACGGTGAGAAGTAGCCACGGCCGTAGTAACCGGAGTACGGGTCGTAGAAGTCGCCCCATCCGTACGAGAGCGCGCTGCGCAGGCGCATCATGCGCATTTCGGCCATCACGGCGTCACGCGTGGTCATGTTCATCGATCGGGTCCGGCGCGGATCGAGGGCCGCCGGTCGCGCGCCGCCCTGGTTGCCGGGAGCGATGGCGAACACGCGCGGGTGCGAGACCGCCACCACCATGTCGATCACGCTGGTCGGCACGCCGGCATCACGCAGGGCGCGCAGATCCTTCGCCGCCACGTCGAACTGCTGTCCACGCTCGGCCAGCCACGCTTCCGCGACGTCCCCGTCGACCTGCTTGGTCGCCTCGACCACATCGGCGATGGTGAGGGCGGCTGCGGCCTCGATGCGTGCTCCCACCGCCGGTACGGCATCGAACCGCGGCAGTCGCGACGCGATCGCCGACGGCACGGCGACGGTGTCGATCCAGGAGAAATTGATGGCGCGCACACGCGTCGCACCCTTGGTCTTCACCCCTTCGATGCGGCTGAATGCATCGCTGTGCGTCATCGCGAAGATCCCGCTGGCCGTCTGCGTGGCGCCGCCGTCGCAGGTGAACTCGGCGCGCGTGAAGAAGCGGCGCTCGTCGGCCGACCAGCGTCCGCTCTCCCAGCCGGTGCAGCCGTCACGCGTGACCGGGGTGCGCTCACCGGAGGTGATGATCGGCGACCGGCTGACGATCGAGTCGTTCACCAGTGAGACCATTTCGATCCGTTCTGCCGATTCGGTCGGGACCAGGCAGACCACTGGGCCCATGCTGCCGGCGCCCCACGACTGCCAGCATCCGAGGAAGGCGCGCCAATGTGGGTCGATGGCGACGCGCTCGGTCTGCGCCTGCGCGGTGGCGGTGGCGACGAGCGTGCCAAGAACGAGCGACGTGAGGCGGGGGAATGTCATGGTCGTGTCCTCAATACCGGACGGAGAGGCCCATCGTGGCGGCAGCGCCCGACAGGTCGATCTTGTCGAAGCCGACGAATGCCCCGTCGAGCGAGGCACGCGCAGCGGTGTAACGCAGGTCACCCACCAGCGCGACGCGTTCGCTCAGCGACAGGTCGGCGCCGATGTTCGCGTACGCCAGCGGCGTCCATCCCTTGGACTGGAAGGTGCGGGCGAAGACGTCGTAGGTCTGGAAGTCGACGAAGTCACCCTTCTGCCGGAACGTGTACTGCATGGCGCCGCCGCCGACGCCGACCCACGGCGTGATGCGCGACGGGATCCAGGCGAACTTGCCGATCTGTTCGCCCGGACGCGTCAGCGCGTAGCGCACGCCGGCGGTGAGAGGCACGCGTCGCAACGTGGTGGTCTGCTCGATGGGCAGGTCGTTGTTGTCCACGAAGTCGCGGAATTCCGACGGCTGCGACCGGCGCGCCTCGCCGACGCTGAAGACGAGATCGACGCGCTCGGCGACGCGAACGCCGAGATCGAACTGGTAGCCCAGTGCCGCCAGGTCACCGCGATCCAGCGTCAGCTGGGTGGTGGTGAAGTCGTAGATCTCGCTGCGGCCGGAGGGTCGGTCGTACCCGCCACGCACGGTGAGCGAGATGACCGGTCGGCGGAACAGGAAGCCATCACCGCGCTGTCCCGGATCCTGGGCGAAGAGCGCCAGCGGCGCCGCCGCCGTCACCGCCGGCAGCAACCAGCGCAGCCAGAGTGACGCCCGGGGAGCGGCCGGGGCCACCCGGCCGTGCGGAACGCGGGAGAGGGGCAAGCTCGCGGACATCGGACGCTCCGGCGCAGGCGTAGGGATGGGCACCCACTAATGGTATCAGCACAATACCAGTTCAGCGAGCCGGTGTTCCCGGCCGTCGCACGAGGGCGCGGGACGGCCGCGCCTGGCGACCGGGAATCAGGGTTCCGGCCGCAGGAATCCGTGCACCAGCAGGTCTTCCCTGAGCGTCGGCCCGGGGAAGACGGGGCGCCGGAAGTACCACCACTGCCACTCCGGCCGCCAGCTGTTGTTGGCCGCGATCTCCTCGCCCCAGAGACAGGGGCAGGGTTCGGTGACCTGATGGAAGCGCTGGTCGGCGTCGTCGAGCCGGACCGAGGCGGCGCGCCGCTCGCGCGCCGGTGCCGCGGCGAGGGCGCCGGCGAGGATGTCGCGCAGGTCCATGTCGTTGAGCCACTCGTCCAACGACTCGTCGCGCCCGCGTTCGGTGGCGTGCACGATGCCGGTCCAGTGCTCCAGCAGCCCGCCCAACCCGCGGCGCACCACCAGCGGCGAGCAGCCGCGGCTGATGAGGTATGCGTGCACTGCATCTTCCGGCATGGTCATGGCCCACCTCCGGGAAGGCGCGACGCCTGCCGACGGAAGTACGCCTCGCCATCGTTGGGCCGGAAGAAGGTGCGAATGGTGCCGTCGCGATTGACGGCCAGGAACGCGCCGCTGGCGCGATCGAACCGCGTCACCACACCGTCCCGCCGCCGGACCTCCAGCACGTCACCGCCGACGGCAGCATCGCGCAGGCGCTGCGCGGCCGCGAGATATGCCGCCATGCTGAGGCCGGGGAACTCCTCGCCGTGTTTCTCGAAGTGTTCCACCAGCCGCTGCCGCGACGCGAACCCCGTCGTGCTGCCCGCGCTCGGTTCGGCAGGTCGGGTGACGGGCGCGGGGGCGTCGGCGCGCGACGGCGCCGTGACTCGTGTCGGTGCATCGGCGCGCTCGGCGGGCCGCGGGTCGCGAGCACCGCGCAGCACGAACGTCGCGAGCAACAGCACCGCGAGCACGGCGAGCGAAATGCCGGCCGAGCTGCGGCGTCGAGGGCGGGGCATGCGCGGTCGGGGCAGGGAGGGGCCGCGCGGAACCTGCTACGCGACCTTCACGACGCTCGCGCCGAATGCGCGGCGACGCAAGCGACCGGGGTGTCCCGTGTACACCGGCGTCAGTACGCCGCGATGCTCACTGCCGTGCGGCGGTGGAGTCGGTGCGCTGCCGAAACAGCCGCAGCCCCTGCTGCCCCCACGCCGCGGTATCGAACTGCACCAGCCCCAGTTCCGCGCGGCCGCGGATGGCGAGCAGCAGCGATGTCGGTCGGCTGGCGGTGCCTTCGCCACGCACCACCACACGCACGAGGGAATCGGCGCCGTCCCACGTGCCTCGCTCGGTCACGATCCCCTTGCCGACGGCGATGCGGGAGAACTCCGCCATCCCCTGCTGGTCCATGCGCAGCCGGAACACGCGCTGGGCGACATCCGCGCCAGGCACCGTGTCGCTCATCCACGTGCCCACCACCGCACTCTCGGCGAGGCGGGGCTTCTTGTCCTGCTGGCTGCAGGCGACGAGCACGAAGACGAGGAGGGTCGGGCCGATGAGACGCAGGTGCATCCTGCAATCTCACACCTTCGGGCTGCTTGTCACACCCTCGCCGCAGCGCGGCTGGTGGCGTACACCCGCACGCGAGCGTAGCGTGCCCGCATGACCTTCGCCTTCCCGCGGCCTTCGCTGCTGCGCACCGTGCTCCTGCTGCTCCCCGCCGTCCTGCTGCAGGCGCAGCCGGCGCGTCCCGTGACCGGCGCTGCCGCCGGCGCCCCCGACACCGACATCTGGCTGTCGCGCATCACCTGGCGCAACGGCGTGCTGACGGTGCAACCGCCGGCCAACGTCACGCGCCGCACGGGCTACGACAACCAACCGAGCTTCGACGCCAGCGGCCGCACCTTGTACTACACACGCCGCGCGCCGAACGCGCTGCTGGCGAACGCCGAGCGTGACGTGCAGACCGACATCTGGTCGTACACGCTGGCAGGACGCACACATGCGCCGGCGATGGTGACCGCCGAGAGCGAATATTCGGCGCAAGTGACGCCGGACGGCCGTTCGCTGACGGTGATCCGTGTGGAGCGCGACTCGGCGCAGCATCTGTGGCGGATGCCGCTCCAGCGCCGCGGCACCGCGGAACGGCTGGTGGGACGCGTGAAGCCGGTGGGCTACTACGCGTGGGTGGGATCGCAGGTGGTGATGTTCGTGCTCGGCTCCCCGGCCACGCTGCAGCTGATGGACACCACCAGTGGCCGCATCGACACCATCGCGCGCGACATCGGCCGCGGCGTGAAGCGCGTGCCGCGCAGCGCGCAGGTGAGCTTCGTGCAGAAAGCGGGCGGGCAATGGTTCATCGACGAGTTGAATCCCGACACCCGCGCCGTGACGCGCCTCGTCCAGACGTTGCCCGGCGTGGAGGAGTACACCTGGCTGGATGGCAACACGATGCTCGCCGGCACCGGCAGCACGCTGCACACATGGACCCGCGGCGACGCCGGCTGGCGCGTGGCGGCGGACCTCGGCTCGGCACCGCTGAAAGGCATCACGCGCGTCACCACCGACCCGACCGGCCGCTGGCTGGCGTTCGTCGCCGAGCCTGCACCCTCGAAGTAGATGCCTGGGTGAGCGCAACGAGACGTCGTGGTCGTTCGAGGCTGAAAAAAGTGTTCACGCGGGGGCCGCGGGGAACTGCTTGGAGGGAACCGAGACATGCCAGCGACGTCGCGTGCCGGCGAACGTTCGCTTCTTTGGTTTTTGGGGGTGAGTGAGTAGAGGCATCCACCGCGAGCGCAGTTACCCAAAATTCGATACTCACCGCGCGCGACGTAGGCCATATCGCGAGCGGTTCCCTCCAAGCAGTTCCCCGCGGCCCCCGCGTGAAAACTTGTTCAGTCTCGCGACCGCCGCAGATCTCAGTGCAAACCCTTTCTCAGACGCGCTGCCACCGCAGAACTCCGCAACGCGAACCGAACGGAACGCGATGAGCACGATCGATCACGGCAGGTGCGGACCTACACCGCGTGCGTCCGCATCGCGCGACAGCGCTGGATAGTCGGTGTAGCCGCGACCGTCGGTGCCGTACCAGCTCGTCGGATCGGCCACCGCCAGCGGTGCGCCTGCCTCGAAGCGTTCCACGAGGTCGGGGTTGGCGATGAACGCCTGCCCGAAGCTGACCGCGCACGCCAGTTCGTCGCGGATCGCGGCGTCGGCCGACTCGGCGGTGAAGCCGCCGTTCAGCACGAAGGGTGAACCGTGGAGGTCGCGCAGCCGGCGGGTGAAGTCGCCATCGGGCATGGAGGCGAGGTGTGTCCACGCCAGCTCGAGCGAGGCGAGGTGGCGCAGCGCGGTGCCGAAGGTGAGGAGTGGGTCGGCATCGTGCATGTCGTTCGCAGCGTGCAGCGGCGAGAGGCGCACGCCGGTGCGATCGGCGTGCATCTCCTTCGCCACCGCTTCCGCCACCTGCAGCAGCAATCGCGCGCGATTTTCGGGTGAGCCGCCGTAGCGATCGTGCCGCGCGTTCACGCCATCGCGCAGGAACTGGTCCAGCAGGCAACCGTTGCAGGCGTGGATCTCGATCGCGTCGAACCCCACTTCGCGCGCGCGTCGAGCGGCCGACGCGAACTGCGCGACGATGCCCGGGATCTCGTTCAGCTCCAGCGCGCGTGGTTCCGACACCGCATCGGTTGGCGTGCGCGACTCGTGCGTCACCGCTACCGGTGACGACGACACCGTGGTGCCACTGCGCGCGAGGCGACCCGCGTGCATCAACTGCAACGCGATGCGGCCACCGGCGGCATGGACGGCCTGCACCACCACCCGCCACGACTCCGCCTGCGCCTCGGACCACATTCCCGGCGTGCCGATGCCGGCGACCGCCTCCGGCGACGTTGCGACGGCCTCGGTGCAGAGCAGGCCGGCGCTGGCGCGTTGCGTGAAGTGCAGCGTCGCCAGCTCGGTCACCGTGCCGTCGCGGCGCGCGCGGCCACGGGTCATGGCGGCCATGAGGACGCGATTCGGCAGGTGCAAGGCGCCGAGCGAGCCGGTGGAGAGCAGGGATGGATATCGGGACATGACGACTTGGGAACGCAGGAAGGGGCGGCCGCCAGCCGCACGGGGGTGAAGATGGCGGCGCCGAGCGGACTGGTACCCGCGCACAAGGATACGGCCGCACGACGCGATCCCGTCGTGACATGCCAGTTGCGTCGGCACCTGCCCGGCACCATTCTCGCCGGATGCCCGCAGACGACGCCGATCGACTCGGCCCCAAAGGCCACGTCTACGTGGAGCTGGCGCGGGAGTTGTGGCGCGCGCCACTGGAGCGTGGATCGGCGCGCCGTGCGCTGCTGACCGGCTTCCTCGGCCTGGCCCTGATCGCCTTCGGCGCCATCGGCACGTTCATGATCTACGGAGAGTCGATCGTGCTGATCGGCATCGGGGCGGTGGCGTTCCTCAGCGCACTCGGCGAGATCCGCGCGTTGCGCCCTGAGTTCGAGGAGGCACGGCGCATCGGCTGGGTGGAACCGTCGATGGACGACAGCCGGGTGACGCTCGGTGAGCCGGCGACCTTCCGTGCGGTGCTGCATGCGCGTCGTGCGCTGCAGGTGCGCAGCGCGTCGCTGCTGGCGGAGGCGCGACAGTGGAACGGTTCCACGCCGGGTGCGGTGCTGGAGGCGATCGCGCTACCGGTGACGGTGCAGCAGGCGGCGATCGCCTCCGGTGACGATTGGCGTCCTTCGGTCACGTTTCGTATCCCACCCACCGCACCGCCGTCGTTCTACAGCGCCACCGAGTCGTTGCGCTGGACGGTGACGCTGGACCTGGCGTTCGCCAACGCCGAGCCCTGGCGACGCACCTGGCCGCTGCTGGTGTTCCCGGCCGACGGGACCTGAGTCGCACGACTGGCGGCGGCGCTGCCGACCCGGCAGCATTCAGCATCACGCCGGCGTCTGCTTCGCGGTCGGCTGCTTCTTCTCAATTATTGGCTCACACGCCACCTCTCATGGCCATCGAGATCCGCCGCGCCGCCGTCATCGGCGCGGGCACGATGGGGAGCGGGATCGCCGCGCAGCTTGCGAACGCGGGGATCCCGGTCCTTTTGCTGGACGTCGTTCCGCCCGACGCCGCCGACCGGAACGTGCTCGCGGCCGGTGCGCTGTTGCGCATGCGCACGCAGCAGCCGGCGCCGTTCATGAGTGCGGAGGCGATGGCACTGGTCACCCCCGGCAACGTGGATGACGACCTCGAGGCGCTGCACGAGGTGGACTGGATCATCGAGGCCGTATTCGAGGATCCGGCGGTGAAGACACCGCTGTACCGCCGGATCGATGCCGCGCGCCGACCGGGCAGCATCGTCTCGTCCAATACCAGCACCATCCCGCTTCATGACCTGGTCGCGGGGCAGTCGGAGGCGTTCTGCGCCGACTTCGCGATCACGCACTTCTTCAATCCACCGCGGTACATGCGGCTGCTGGAGTTGGTCAGCGGCCCGCAGACGCGGCCCGAGATCACCGCCGCGCTGCACGCCGTGTGCGACGAGCGACTCGGCAAGGGTGTGGTGACCTGCAAGGACACACCCGGCTTCATCGCCAATCGCATCGGCACCTACTTCATGTACCGCGCCATGCACGAGGCGCTGACGCATGGGTTGAGTGTCGAGGAAGCCGACGCGGTGTGTGGCAAGCCGATGGGATTGCCGAAGACCGGCATCTTCGGCCTCACGGACCTCGTGGGGCTCGACCTGATGCCGCACATCATGAAGAGTTTTCACGCCACGCTCCCCGCGGGTGATGCATTCCTTGCGCTGCCGACCAGCTTCGCGCCGATGGATCGCCTGATCACCGCCGGCAACACCGGTCGCAAGAGCAAGGGTGGCGGGTTCACCCGACTCGTGCCCGGTGAGAAGGGCGCGCGGACGAAGGAAGTGGTGGACCTGCAGACGGGCGAGTATCGCGCCGAACGCGCGCCGCAACTCGCGTCCCTCGCCGCGGCGCGCGGGAAGCAGGCGCTGAAGGTGCTGGTGGGCTTCGACGATCGTGGTGGACGTTTCGCCGCGTCGCTGCTGGCGCATTCACTGGCCTACGCCGCCTCACTCGTCCCGGCGATCGCCGACCGTGTGAGCGCCGTCGACACCGCGATGAGACTCGGCTATGGGTGGACATTCGGGCCGTTCGAACTGATCGATCAGCTCGGGGCCGCGCCCTTCGCCGCGTTGCTCGCGAAGCACGGCATTGCGGTGCCGGCACTGGTGGCGCTGCAGCAGCCGTTTTATCGCGTGCAGGACGGCGTGCAGGAAGAACTGCTGCCCAGTGGTGGCTACGCGCCGGTGCCGCGTGCACCTGGCGTGCTGCTGCTGGCCGATGTGAAGCGCGCCGGGAAGCCGGTGCTGCGCAATGCGTCCGCCAGTGTCTGGGACATCGGTGACGGGGTGCTCTGCCTCGAGTTCACGTCGAAGATGAACACGCTCGATCCCGCGATCATGGCCATGATCCAGCAGGTCATCGCGACGGTGGGCGACGGCACCGGCGCATGGAAGGCGTTGGTGATCTACAACGATGGCGACAACTTCAGCGTTGGCGCGAACCTCGGCCTGGCACTCTTTTCGCTCAACATCGCGGCGTGGGACTCGGTGCTGCAGGGTGTGGCCGAAGGGCAGGACACGTACGCGGCCATGCAGCGCGCGCCGTTTCCCGTGGTCGGCGCACCGGCCGGCATGGCACTGGGTGGCGGCACCGAGATCCTGCTGCATTGCGACGCGGTGCAGGCGGCGGCCGAGAGCTACATCGGCCTGGTGGAAACCGGCGTCGGCATCGTGCCGGGCTGGGGCGGCTGCAAGGAGATGGTGCTGCGGCAGGTGGGCGCGGCTCAGGGCGACGCCGCGAAGACGATGGGTGCGATCGGCCATCTCTTCCAGACCATCGGCCTCGCCCGCACGTCCAGCTCGGCCGCTGATGCGCGCGCACTAGGTTACCTGCGCAGCGGCGATGGCATCACGATGAATCGCGATCGACTGTTGTCCGACGCCAAGGCCAGGGCGCTGGCACTGGTGGCTGGCTATGCGCCACCCGCACCGCGCACCGTCGTGCTGCCGGGTGCCAGCGGCAAGAGCATGCTGATGGCCGGCGTCCAGGCCATGGCTGCTGCGGGCAAGTCCACCCCGCACGACGTGGTGGTGGCCGATCATCTCGCCTCGGTGCTGAGCGGTGGTGACACCGATGGCACGACGCCACTCGACGCGGCCGCGCTGCTGCAGCTCGAGCGCCAGCACTTCCTGCAACTCGCACACACTCCAGGCACCCTGGCGCGCATCGAGCACATGCTCGCGACGGGCAAGCCGCTGCGGAACTGAGGATCATCGATGCCGACGTACAAGGCCCCACTGGACGACATGAAGTTCGTCCTCGACGACGTGATCGACTATGCGCGCCTGACGGCGCTGCCCGGCTATGGCGAGTTCGACGCCGGCACGGCGATGTCGGTGCTGGAGGGTGCCGCGCAGTTCTGCGAGGAGGTGCTGCAGCCGATCAACCAGACCGGTGACGCGGAAGGCTGCCGCATCGACAACGGGATCGTCACCACGCCGAAGGGCTTCAAGGCGGCGTACCACCAATACGTGGAATCGGGATGGCCGGCGCTGTCGGCCGACGAGGAGTTCGGCGGGCAGGGTTTCCCGCAGACGCTGCGGTTCGCCGTCGAGGAGATGATCTGCGCCTCGAACCTCAGCTTCGGCATGTTCCCCGGGCTCAGTCACGGCGCCTACCACGCGCTCCTGGTGCACGGGACCGACGCGCTGAAGACCATCTGGCTGCCGAAGCTGGTGACCGGTGAATGGTCCGGAACCATGTGCCTCACCGAGGCGCAGTGTGGCACGGACCTCGGCTTGCTCACCACCAAGGCCGATCCGCGCGACGACGGCAGCTTCGCGATCACCGGCAACAAGATCTTCATCTCGGCCGGGGATCACGACCTCACCGACAACATCGTGCACCTGGTGCTGGCGCGGCTGCCCGATGCGCCGCCGGGCATCAAGGGCATCAGCCTGTTCATCGTGCCGAAGTTCCTGCTGAATGCCGATGGCACGCCGGGTGCCGACAACGCCGTGCGCTGCGTGAGCATCGAACACAAGATGGGCATCAAGGCGTCGCCGACGTGCGTGCTGGCGTTCGAGAACTCGATCGGTTGGCTGGTCGGTGAACGCAACAAGGGCATGCGCGGCATGTTCACGATGATGAACGCCGCGCGACTGGCGGTGGGCATGCAAGGGCTGGGGCTGAGCGAAGTCGCGTATCAGAATGCGGTCAGCTATGCCAAGGATCGCCTGCAGGGTCGGTCGCTGACCGGCGCCAAGAATCCGGCGGGACCAGCCGATCCACTGATCGTGCATCCCGATGTGCGCCGCTCGCTGATGACCATCCGCGCCTTCAACGAGGGGGCACGCGCCCTCTCGCTGTGGGTGGGGACGCACATCGACGTCTCCGAGAAACATGCCGATGCCGCAGTGCGGAAGGACGCCGACGACTTCGTGGCGCTGATGACGCCGATCGTGAAGGCGTACTTCACCGACATGGGATTCGAGTGCACCAACATGGCGCTGCAGATCTACGGCGGGCATGGCTACATCCGTGAGTACGGCATGGAGCAGTTCGTCCGTGACGCCCGGATCGCGCAGATCTACGAAGGCGCCAACGGGATCCAGGCGCTGGACCTGGTGGGTCGCAAGCTGCCGCAGGATGGCGGCCGGCTGCTGCGCTTCTTCTTCCACCCGCTGAGCGAGCGGCTGGAGCGCACCGCGCAGGACCCGCAGCTGAAGGAGTTCGCCGAGCCGTTCGCGAAGATCTTCGCACGGCTGCAGCAGGCCACGCAGTTCATCGCCCTCAAGTCGCTCGCCAATCCGGACGAGGCGGGCGCCGCCAGCAGCGACTACCTGCGGATGTTCGGCCTGGTGGCGCTGGGCGACATGTGGCTGCGGATGGCCGAGGTGTCGTTTTGGCGGCTGCCCACCGCCAACGGGGACCGGGCGTTCCACGACGCGAAGATCAAGACGGCCCGGTTCTTCTTCACCAAGATGCTGCCCGAGGCGCACGGCCTCTTCGCGCGCATCATGGCCGGCTCGGCGCCGGTGATGGCCTTGGAGGCGGAGGGGTTCTGAGGGCCGGGCAGGACGCGGCCGGGGTGAGCCGGCGCGGGGGCCGGGATCAGGTGTTTATCTCGCCGGCCCTGCGACCGACACTCGGGGACAGGTAACCCCCGCCTTCGGGGTGTTGCCGTCCCGCGCCGTCGTCGTCGTATCTGCGAGGCGGTGTGGGACCGCCCCGGCTTTTCTGCGACCAGGCCCCATTCCGGACGGCGTGGACGCAGCGAGCCTCTCGACGATGGGAGACTCTCGTGCACCCCGAACTGTTCGAACTCAAGGCCTTGGTGGCCGGGCGCCTCGACGCGCACCGCCGCCGCGAGATCGACGACCATCTCGGTTCCTGTGCCGATTGTTCGCGCCACTACGTGGCGATGATGCTCGGCAGCCCGTCGCCGAAGACCGCAGAAGCCGAGGCCCGACAGGGACTGGTGCCGAGCGGTTCCGGCACATTGCTGACGCTCTCCGGTGGTGACGCCAGCCTGGTACAGATGTACGGCATCGACGCCCCGCTGCAGCCGTCGGCCCCGCCGCGTCCGGCCGCTCCGCGTCGCAAGGACGGCCAGTCCGCCCCGCTCGAGACCGAGTTCCCGTCCGCCGCTCCCCGCGCCAAGGCACCGACGCCGGGCAGCCTGGTGGATGCCATCACCAAGCTTCGCGCCGAGACCGAGTCGCCGCGTGCGGCCGGGCCCGAAGTGATCGCTTCGGTCACGGTGACGCCGATCGACACGCCGAAGGTGCAGATGCTGACCCCCCAGATCGTGGTCCCGGTGGCCGAGTCGCCGCTGGTGGCACCGTCGATCTTCACACCGACGCCGTACGGCGGCATGTCGGCCATCATGCCGTCGGCCGCGCCGCTGGAGCCGGTCAACACCGAAGGCTCGCTCGGCGAGTCGTTCGACTCGTTCGAGCCGATGGGACAGTTCGCTCCGCTCGACGCCTACGCGCCACCCGAGCAGTTCGCGCCCGCAGCGCATCTCGCCTCGCCGGAGACGTTCGCCCCGCAGGAGACGTTCGCGCCGCAGGAGACCTTCGCCCCGCGCGAGACCTACGCGGCACCGGAGCAGTTCGCACCGGCCGAGACGTTCGCTCCGCCGCCCGCCGCTCCCGTCGCGCATCATGTGCCCGCGCCGGCGCCGGCGACGGAGCTGGTGGTCACGTTCTCGTCCACGCCGAAGCGCACCACCGCACAGCGTTCCCCGACCAACGCCGCAGCCATCACGCCGTCGCAGGATTACGTGTCGCAGGCAGTGCCGACCCACGCCACTGCGTCGCCGTCGACGTACGAGTTCGAGCAGGCCGCGCCGGCACGCCGTCCGCGTGACATGCGCAAGCCGATGCTGATGGCCGGTGCTGCCGCAGCTGCGGTGCTGGTGATCGTGTTGGCGACGTCGGGTTACCGCTACTTCCAGTCGTCCGTGTCCCAGGCGGCATCGGCTGCCGCCACCGCCGCCGCGCAGAAGGTGGAGGCGGCCGCACGGACCACCACCGCCAACCGACCGCCGGCACGCACGTCGACACCGGGCCCGGTGCAGACGCGCATCGTCTACGTCGAGAAGCCGTCGTCGCAGAAGCCGTCCAGCACGCCGTCGCGCCCCGAGACGTCCTCGGTGTCGCCGGCGGTGCCGATCGCGGTCACGCTGCCGGAGGTGAACATGACCACCGGTACCGAGTCAGCGGCGCAGGCCAACACCCAGCGCAACGCGACCAGCGAACTGACGCGCAGTGCGCGCGCCACCGCCTCCCGCACCGCCGCGCCACGCCCGTAGCCGCACCACCGGCATTGCCGTCGCGAATGCGGGTCACTGCCTCGGCGGTGGCCCGCATTTTCGCGTCGTGTGCAAGCAATCCGGCATCAGGCATCTCCTCCACAGACCTGATACCCGAGGCTTGCCATGACAGGACGTACCGGACTTCTTCGCACGCTGTTGCTCACCGTCGCCGTGGTTGCCGCACCGCTCGCCGCCCGCGCGCAGGGCTGGATCGAACCCGACACCCGCGGGCCACTTGTGCGACCAGTGCCGTGGAACGTGGTGCGTGTGGGCACCACCATCCGCGCCACGGTGGAGGGGCGCGTGGCGCGCATCGAGGTGGAAGAGCAGTTCCGCAACAACGGCGGTGGTATCGCCGAGGGCACGTACCACTATCCGCTGGCGGGTGAGGCGGTGTTCCAGTCGCTGTCGCTGTGGATGGGCGAGACCGAGATGCGCGGTGAATTGATGGACGCCGCCAAGGCACGCGGCATCTACGAGGAGATCGTGCGGCGTCGCCGCGATCCGGCGCTGGTCACGCTGGCCGGTCATCAACTGATGCGCGCCCAGGTGTTTCCCATCCAGCCCGGTGAGACACGCAAGGTGGTGCTGCGCTTCACGCAGCTGCTCGACAAGCAGGGTGACGCGCTGCGTTGGCGCTACGCGCTCGGTGCCGAGGAGCGCGGGTCGGCGAGGCCCGACATCCGCGTCACGCTGCGCGAGCCGTCGCGCTTCGGTCGGCCCTTCTCTCCGACACATTCGGTGCAGGTGAGCGGCAGCGACGATCGCACGGTGCAGATCACCGATGCCGCGCGTGGCGACGTGGAGCTGTTCCTGCCGCTGCGCAGCAACGCCGCCGGCCTGAGCGTGGTGACGCACGCGCCGGGCGGTGAAGACGGCTACTTCCTGCTTTACGTGACGCCGCCCGAGATGACCGAGGCGCAGCAGATCGGTCGCGACCTGACGCTGGTGGTGGATGTCTCGGGCTCCATGAGCGGCGACAAGATGCAGCAGGCCAAGGCAGCGATGCTCCAGGTGCTTGGCAGCCTCACCTCACGCGACCGGTTCCGGCTGATCTCGTTCTCGTCCAGCGTGCGCACCTTCCGCGAGGGCTACACCGCGGTCGACGCGGCGTCGCTGCAGGCCGCGCGCAGCTGGACGAACCTGTTGGTGGCGGAGGGCGGCACCAACATCGAAGGCGCGTTGCGCAGTGCACTGCAGCAGGATCGCGGCACGGCGCGCGACGGCAACCTGGACGTGCTGGTGTTCCTCACCGATGGCGTGCCGAGCGTGGGTGAGATGCAGCCGGAGAAGCTGGCGGCGATGGCGGCACAGGGCACGTCGGGTACGCGCGTGTTCACCATCGGCATCGGCACCGACGTCAACACCTATCTGCTGGAGCGGCTGGCGCAGGATGGTCGCGGTGCGGCCGACTTCGTGCCGCCGAACGGGGACGTGGAAGTGACCGTCGGCAACCTGGCGCGCAAGCTGCGCGCACCGGCACTGGTCGACCTGCGCATCGTATCGTCACCGGCCCGCATCGTCTCGCTGGAACCGGTGCGGATGCCGGACCTCTTCGCGGGGCAGGAGCTGGTGGTGCTGGGACGCTACGCGGGCAGCGGCAGCGGGCCGCTGGTGATCGAAGGCCGGCGCGATGGACAGACGGTGCGCGTGAGCACGCCGGTGGAGTTCGCATCGCACGAGAACGGACACGAGTACGTCGGCACGTTGTGGGCCGCACGGCGGATCGGCGCCCTCACGCGCACCATGCGGCTGGAAGGCACCACGCCCGAGCGTATCGAGGAAATCCGTACCTTGGCATTGCGGCACGGCATCGTGACCGAATACACGGCGTACCTGGTGCAGGAGCCGATGGTGGCCAATGCCGAAGCCACCCGCCGCGAACCGCGCCAGCGCAATGGTGGCGTGATGCCGGTCTCCGCACCGGCGCCGGCGATGCTGGCCGCACCCGTGGCCTCGGCGCAGACCGGTCGCACCGCCTTCGAGGCCGCGCAGACCAGCGCCGACTATGCCGGTGCCACGTCGGTGAGCGTGGCGCGCAAGGTGAGCGAGCGGGCGCAGGATCGCGTGGGGTACAGTGCAGGTGGTGCGACGCAGCGCGTGCTCGGCAGCCGTCGCTACGAGCAGCGTGGCACGCAGTGGAGCGACGTCGGGCACCGGGAGCAGAAGGTGGTGAGCATCGAAGCCTTCTCGCCCGCATACTTTGCCCTGCTGCAGGCCCTGCCGGAGTTGCGCGATGCGTCCACGCTCGGTGACGACGTGCTGGTGGCAGGGAAGACGGTCAGCATCAGGTTCCAGCGCACGGGCCAGGCACGACTGGCCGGGAGTGAAGTGATGCAGTTGGCGAAGGCCTTCCGCGGCGCCTGAGCGACACACGCCATGGGTCTGGATCTCGGTGCCCTGTTCCACGAATACCACGAGTCGCTCGTGCGGATGCTGACGCGCCGCACGGGCGACCGCGGTCGCGCGGAGGAGTTGGCGCAGGAAACCTTCGCGCGGGCGGTGGTCGCACCACCCACCAATCCGCGGCCCTGGCTGTTCGCCGTGGCGCTCAACCTGCTTCGCGAGGAGGGGCGCAACGCCACCACCCGCGACCGCCGGCTGGTGCTGGTGAAGGACGAGGATCACGTCGCGCCGTACGTGCCGCCCGACGAGGCCTACGAACGCGAAGAGACGAGGCTGCAGGTGCGCTCTGCGCTGGCGCAGCTGTCGGAACGGGATCGCGACGTGCTGCTGCTGCAGGCCGAAGGATTCGACTACGACGAGATCGCGCAGGCCACCGGGCTCTCGCGCGGTGCGATCGGGACCACACTGGCGCGGGCGCGCAAGCGACTGCTCGAGGTGTATACGCAGGGTGAGGGGGGAGAACATGTCGCACGTGGATGACGGCACGCTGCACGCGCTGGTGGACGACGAGCTCGATGACACCGAGCGCGCGTCGATCGAGGCGCACCTGGCCACCTGTGGCGATTGCGCGAAGCGATTCGCCGAGGCGACCGCGATGGCGCGTCAGGTGGCGTCGCTGCTCGGCGCGCTGGACGAGGTGCCGGCACCGGTGCGTATCCAGCCGGCGGCACCGCGCGTCGCCGATGTCGGCACGGCACCGACGGTGGCGCGGGTGACACCGATCGGGCGTCGCTTCGTGACGCTGCGACGCGTGGCACTGGCTGCCAGTGTGCTGCTGGTGGCGGGGGTGAGTTACCAAGTGGGGCAGCGGCGACCGGCGGTGACGGACGGCAGCAGCGAGGCCGCGCCGACCAGTGCCACGGCGCCGCCTCAGACGACGCTGGCGAGCGGCGCGGCAGCACCCGTCGAAACCATCGTCACGCGGGCCGGGCCCGTCGCGCCAGACGCACGCGTCGAACCGCGGCGCACGGCGGTGCGCGTCGCAGCGGTGCCGGTCGCGTCGGATCGCGGCGATGCGATCGTCACGGCACGGGTGCCGACACCGGTGGTGGCGATGGCGCCGCGTGCGGAACCGCTGACTGCGCCGCCGCCGGCACCATCGGTGGCCGAGTTGACGCAGCAGAAGGCGGCGGCGGAACGACAGGCCGTGCAGGCCAGCGAGGCGTCGCTGGATCGTGCGGTGCAGGCCACCGGCGGACAGGTGGCGCAACGTCGCACCGTCACGGCCGATGCGCAGGACCAGCAGCGCGCGGCGCCGTCGTCGGACGTGGCACGTGCCTACCAGCGTGCGCGGGAGGTGGCGCCGTCGGCCGCGTCAGCGAATGTCGTCGCGGCCGAACCAGCGTCGCTCGGTTTCGCATCGCCGGTCGCGCCGGGCGCGCTGGCAGGATACCGCGCCACGGACGAAGTGCTGAAGCCGGCGGTGGTGCGTCGCCGGTACGTGGCCGCTGACGGCACCACGTTGCTGCTGACCATCGCCCCGTCATCGACCGACGTGGCCAAGCCGACGGCGAAGGCCTCGCCCGAATTCACCGTCTCCACGGTCAACGGCCGCAGCACCGTGCGCTGGCAGGTGCCGGGGCTGTCGTACGAGTTGCAGGGTGCGCTGTCACCTGACTCGCTGGTGAAGCTCGCGACGCTGCTGCGCTGAGCATCTGCACCACGAACGACGAAGGCCGCCTCGCTGTTGCGGGGCGGCCTTCGTCGTCGCATCGGCTCACTCGCGGTAGGGCGACCCACCGCTGCGTGCGCCACCCGAACCGCCGCCACCACGACGGCGACGGCGCGGAGCGCCACCTTCACCGGCCGGACGCGCGCCACCACCGCTGTTCGCGCCGTCGGCCGATGGCCGTGCCGGCGCCGCCGATGGACGACGTGCTGCTGATGATGATGAGCCGCCACCACCACCGCGCGGTGCCGATGCGGCCTGGCCTCCGGCCTTTCGCGCTGCCTTCTCTGCCGCGCGCTGACGATCCGCCGCCTTGCGTGCGCGAATCTCCTTGATCCGTTCGGCGATCGGGACCTCGAACGCCTGCGCGGTGCGGGCGCTGTAGTCGAAGTCGGGCAGCGTCACGCGCGGCAGGCGACGACCGACCGCCTTCTCGATCGCGCGCACGTCCGCTTCCTCGTCCGGCGCCACGAACGTGAAGGCATCACCGGTCTGCTCGGCGCGCCCGGTGCGGCCCACGCGATGGATGTAGTCCTCCGGCTGCGCGGGCACGTCGAAATTCACCACATGTCCGAGGTCGGCCACGTCGATGCCGCGCGCGGCGACGTCGGTGGCCACCAGCACGCGGATGGTGCCGTTCTTGAAACCATCCAGCGCCGCCACGCGCGCAGCCTGCGAGCGATTGCCATGGATGCGTGCGGCCGAGACGCCGTGCTTCTCCAGCAGCTCGAAGAGGCGGTTGGCCCGATGCTTGGTGCGCGTGAACACCAGCGCCTCCTGCATGTCGCCACGTTCCAGCAGCTTCACGAACAGGGCCGGCTTGAGGTCCTGCGACACCGGATAGAGCGCCTGCGTGATGCCGCTGGCCGGCGCCGACTTCCGTTCGAGGTTGATCTGCGCCGCGTCCTTCAGCAATTCGCGCGAGAGCTGCACGATCGCGTTCGGCATGGTGGCGCTGAACAGCAGCACCTGCTTCTTCGCCGGCAGGTGGCCGAGGATGCGCTTGATGTCGGGCAGGAACCCCATGTCCAGCATGCGATCGGCTTCGTCCAGCACCAAGTGCTGCACGCCGGCCAGCGACGCGTAGGGCTTGGTCATGTGATCCAGCAGGCGGCCGGGCGTGGCCACCATCAGGTCCACCTTGGTGCGGAACGCGTGCTCCTGCGGACCCATGCCGACCCCACCGTAGATCGCGGCGCTGGTGAGCGGCGTGTGCACCGAGAGCGCCTGCGCCGTCTCCAGCACCTGCAGCGCCAGTTCGCGCGTCGGCACCACGATCAGCGCCCGCGTCGTGCCGCGCTTGCCGGCCAGCATCCGGTGCAGGATCGGCAGCAGGAAGGCGGCGGTCTTGCCGCTGCCCGTTTGCGCGCAGGCCAGCACGTCCCGCCCGTCGCGGGCCGGGGGAATGGAGTCGGTCTGGATCGGCGTCGGCCTGGCGAACCCCAGCTCCTTGACGGCTTGCATGAGGGCCGCGTCGAGCGACAGGGACGCGAACGTGGGAACGGCCACGGGATTTTGGGACAGAGGTCTACGATGCCCGCAGGGCACGTTGCCCCGGGACCGTGCAAGATACTCCGCTCAGGCGCGCTGTGTGGTGCGGCGGCGCGAGGCGCGCAGGGCGCCCTGGATCGCGTCGGTGAGCTGCGCCAGCGAATACGGCTTGTCGAGCACCGCGTCGATGCGCGTGTCGCGCAGGCTCTCGGCGGTCACGCGCCCCGTGTACCCGGTGCTGAGGATGATCGGCATCGTGGGGCGCAGCGTGCGCACATGCTCGGCCAGCGTGAGGCCGGTCATGCCGGGCATGGTCTGGTCGGTGATGATCACCGAAATGTCATCGTGGTCGTCGAGGATCTCGAGCGCCTCGCGGCCGCTGCCGGCCGTCAGCACACGCATCCCCGCCGACACGATGCCACGCTCGGCGGCGCGCAGGATGGCCGGTTCGTCGTCCACCAGCAGCACCATCGGCGCGCTGGCCGACACCGCCAGCCGGTCACGCGGCGTGATGATCGCGGTGGACCAGAGTGGTGTGCTGAACATCACGCTCGCCCCTTCCTCGGGCGGCGGCACCAGCGCGAACAGCAGCTCGAAGTTGGTGCCGCGTCCTTCCACGGTGTCGATGTGCACCGAGCCGTGATGCGACAGCACGATGCCATGCAGCACCGCCAGCCCAAGACCCGTGCCTTCGCCGATCGGCTTGGTGGTGAAGAACGGCTCGAAGATGCGCTGGCGCACGTCGTCGCTCATGCCGGTGCCGGTGTCGCGCACCTGCAGTCGCACGTAATGCCCGTAGAGCAGCTGCGGATGCCGCGTGTCGTGCTGGTGCTCGTCGAGCTGGACGGTGTCCACCGTCACCCGCAGCATGCCACCACCGGTGGCGCGCATCGCATGCTCGGCGTTGCTGCACAGGTTGAGCAGCAGCTGTTGCATCTGTGTCGCGTCGCCGTTGATCCAGGTGTCGGCGCTGCGCACTTCGACCAGCAGCTGCACGGTGCTGGGAATCGTCGCCCGCAGCAGCGTCTGCGCGTCGGTGATCAGCGCCGCGACGTTGATGCGCGCCCGGGTGGGCACCGACCGGCGCGAGAACATCAGGATCTGCTTCACGATGTCGCGGGCGCGGTCGCTGGCATGCACCACCGCGTTCAGCGATTCCAGCACGCCCGCCTCGTCGTGGTCACTCACCGCCAGCTGCCCGATCTCGGCGTTGGCGCGAATCACCGTCAGCAGGTTGTTGAAGTCGTGCGCGACGCCGCCGGCGAGTGTGCCGAGCGCCTCCAGGCGCTGGCTGGCCAGCAGCTGTGCCTCCAGCTCGCGACGCTCCGCCTCCAGCCGCTTCACCTCGCGCAGGTCACGCAGGTGGAAGTGCAGCAGCTCACCCTCATCGAGCGGGATGCGCGTGCGACGCAGCGCGACCGGGATCATCGCGCCCTGCACCGTGCGCACCTCGACCTCGAACGACAGGTCGTACAGCTCATGGCCGGAATCCGAGTCCGCCGTCACCTGCGCAGCGCTGATGCCGATCAATCGCTCGGCGCAGCCATCAGCCAGCAGCGCCGCCGCCGCCGGATTCGCGGCCACGATGCGCGTCCCATCGGAGAGCAGCTGCGGGTCTGCGCCGCGATCGAACAGGTAGCGGAATCGTTCCTCACTGACGCGGACCCGCTGCGCCGAGGCCTCAGCGACCCGCGCCCGTTCGACGAGTGCGTTGCGGCGCCGGCCCACTGCAACGCCGGCCAACGCCAGCGCCACCGCGCCCGTCACCGTGATCGCCGGCCATGTCACGCCACCGAACCCCGGTGCTGCAACGGCAGTCCCCTGGGCTGCGCCCACCGACGCGAGCGTCGCCGTGCACGCAGCGCAGAGCAGCGCGGGCAGGCGTCGTCGGCATGGGATCGCAACGGCCGGAATCACGACGATGGTCGGGAGCGAAGGGTGGCGCGAAGCGAACCGGGAAACGACCACGACAATATGCGTCGTGTGTCCAGTCAAAACATTATTCGCCTCTAATTGCTCACAGCATGTCACCATTGCCGGCTCGCTGGCAACTGAGCGGCGGAAACCCCGGCGCGTGCGGCTGCAAGAACGACGGGGCGGCACCACCGAAGTGGGCCGCCCCGTCGCACATGTGATGTGACCGCGTCGTTACGACTGAGTCGGTGGCTCCGGGTCGCCCTCTTCATCGGGCGTCGTGCCATCGGGGCCGGCGGCATCGGCCGGGCGCACGATGAGGTAATTGTCCGGCGGCGTGACGCCGAGCAGATGTTGCACGAAGTAGTCCCAGCGCCGGCGGATGAAGTACGGTTCGTTGAGCGAGTGTGGCCGGTTCGGCGCGATGATCAGGTCGAAGGTGCGGTTGGCCTTGATCAGCGCGTCCACCATCTGGATCGTCATCGCAGGGTGCACGTTGTCGTCCATGTCACCGTGCATCAGCAGCAGGTGGCCCTTCAGGTTGCCGGCCATGGCGGCGTTGGCCTGGCTGTCGAAGTTGTCACTTCGACGCACCGAATCACGACGCAGCAGCCCCTGGTACTTCTCCGCCCAATAGATGTTGTAGCTGCGGTTGTCGTGATTGCCGGCACCGCTGACGGCGACCTTGAAGAACTCCGGGTAGCGCAGGATCGCGTCGGTGCTGGCGAAGCCGCCGCCCGAATGGCCGAAGATGCCGACCTTGTCGATGTCGATGAACGCATGGCGCGACGCCAGCTGCTTGATGGCGGCGATGTGGTCGGGCAGGCCGTTGTCGCCGAAGTTGCCGTAATAGCTGTCGTGGAATGCCTTGCTGCGCAGTGGTGTGCCCATGTGATCGATCTGCACCACCACGAAGCCCAATTCCGCGATCGCCGCCGGTTCACCGGCCGCCTTGTAACTCCATGCGCCCACCGACCCGACTTGCGGGCCCGGGTAGATGTGCGAGATGATCGGGTAGCGGCGGGTGGTGTCGAGGTTCGACGGCAGGTACATCACGCCGTAGATGTCCGTCACGCCATCGCGCGCCTTGACCGAGAAGACCTTGGCGCCCTTGAAGCCGATCGCCGCCAGCTGCGACGCGTCGGCCTTCTCCAGCACCTTCAGCACGCGACCGGTCACCGCGTCGCGCAACACCGTCACCGACGGCGCCTCGATGCGCGAATACGTGTCCACCAGGTAGCGGCCGTTCGGGCTGGCCGAGATCCGATGGTCACCATCCTCGCTGGTCAGCTTCTGGAATCCGCTGCCGTCGAAGTTGGCCGAGTACAGCTGCGCGTAGTACAGGAACCCGTCGCCCTCGCGGCCACGGCCGGTGAACCAGACGCGCTTCGTCTTTTCGTCCACCGCCACGATCGTCCCCACCTGCCAGGGGCCTTCGGTGATGCGATTCTTCAGCTGGCCATCGGCGCCGTAGCGATAGAGGTGACCCCAGCCGTCACGCTCGGACCAGAACAGCGTTTCGCCGTCCTCGGTCACGTAGTTCGGCGTCTGGTCGACCGGGTTGCCGAGTTCCACGAACGTGCGCGACGAATCCGCCGCGAGCCGCTTCACGGCGCCGCTGGCGGCGTCGATCTCGAGCACCGTGGCCACCTTCGAGCCGCGTGAGAGCGTGGTCAGGTACGCGCGCGTGCTGCCCGCGTTCCAGGCCGAGTCGCGCGCCGAGAGATTCCACGATGCCTGTGCCGGCGCCGGATCGAGCGCCACGCGGAGGTTCGACTTCGCCTCGCGGTCCAGGATGTGGAAGCCGGGCTTCGGGATCACCGTGTCGCCCGGCAGCGCGTACGGCTGCGAGAACGCGCGCGGCCGCTGCGACGTGTAGCTGATGTACGGCATCATGGCCACGCCACGCGTGTCCTGGCGTCCCACCAGCAGGTGCCGTGAGTCGGGGGCCCACTTGATCTGCGGACGTCGTGGCGCGAGCCGCGTCGCGAGACGCTGCTGTGGCGTCGGGTCACCGAGGCCGTAGCTCCAGCCGGCAATGCCATCGGTGGTGAGGCGCACCGAGTCGGCCGCCACGCCGCGCGGCCGGACGTAGACGTTGTGGTTCGCCACGTACGCTTCCCACTTCCGGTCGGGACTCAGCACGAACGGCACCTCGCTCGGCAGCGTATCGGCGGCGAGGCACTTGTAGGCACCGATGTCGCAGGTCAGGCGACGCCGTCCGAAGCGGAACTCGATGTTGCGCTCGTCATCGCCATCCTTTGCGAAGCGGAAGGTGCGGAACGGCAGCTTCATCGGATCGATGCTGGTGTCGGCGGCGGTGCTGATCGCAGCCGCCAACTTCGCGTTGTCGAACAGCGGTTCACGCGCGCCGCGCACCGGATCGACCAGCACGAACTCGGCGCCCTGCCGGACCTTGTTGCGATACCAGAAACGGGCGCCGTCCTTCAGCCACTGCGGCTGCACTTCGTCACCGGTGACGAAGCGCGTGCTGTTCCACGACAGCAACTGCTCGGCGCGATCGTAACGGACATCGCGCACGGGTGGGGTCGCCGACGCCTGCGCGCCGGCCTCGATGGTGGTGACGCCGGCGAGGACGACGGCGGCGACGGTGAAACGCAGGTGCATGGCGCGGTGACCGGGACGGGTGGGACAGTGGTCGAGCATGGCGACTGGACCATACGCGGTGACGCTCCGGTCCGCTGTAGTGCCCGCTGTGACGGGCCCGACGTGCGGACACGGATCGGTGTGGCTGCGCGTAGATGGCCACGGGCGCGTCCGTCGCCCCGCACGAGCCAACGCTGGCTGCACCGCTGGTGTACTCCCCTCCGACTGGGCGCGTCCGCGGATGCTGGTCCCGGTCCGGAGGTGCAGGCACGCCATCGCATCCTCCGCTCTCCCCGCTCGACGACTCATGATGCTTTCCATCGCTCCGGCGCGCCGACTGCGCCACGCTGCTCTGTCACTGCTGGCCCTCTGTGCGCTGCCGCTGGCGCTCGGGGCCCAGGTCGGCTCGTCCACCGACATCATCACCGGCGTGGTGAAGACGCCGGCCGGCGTGCCGGTCGAAAATGCGCAGGTCGAGGCGCAGTCCACCGAGACCCAGGTCACGCGCCGCCAGCGCACCAACGCGCAGGGCAAGTACACCATCCTGTTTCCCGACGGCGGCGGCACCTATCGCATGACGGTGCGCTACATCGGCTTCCAGCCGACGGTGATCACGCTCACGCGCAACGGCGACGACGATCGCATCGTGCGCAACATCACGCTCGGCCAGAGCACGGCGCAGACGCTGGCGCGAGTCGAAGTGCGCGGACAGCGCCGCCCGCAGCAGCAGGGCCCCGGCGGCGGTCCGCCGTCGCCAGGTGGCTCGGAGCGGGTGGTCGATGGCGGCCAGGCCGCGCGCCTGCCGGTGGATGCTTCCGACCCGACCGCGATCGCCTCGCTGGCACCGGGTGTGGTGCTGACCAGCGCCGACACCTCGGGAGGCGGCGGCGCGGCCAACTTCAGCGTGGCCGGCCAGTCGGCCGCCAGCAACAACGTCACGCTCGACGGCCTCTCGTTCTCGGCCGGCTCGGTGCCGCAGGACGCGATCCGCGGCACGCGTGTCGTCACCAACACCTATGACGTGGCCCGCGGCCAGTTCTCCGGCGGCCAGGTGTCACAGACCACGCGCAGCGGCACCAACGTGGTCCAGGGTTCGCTGTCGTACATCGGGCGTTACCGCGAGTTCACGGTGGAGCAGGGTGGCACCACCGGCGCCTTCGGTGGTGCATTCAACCAGAACCAGTTCGGCGCCGGCGTCGGCTTCCCGATCATCAAGGACAAGCTGTTCTTCTTCGGCGCGCTGCAGGGCCGCCGCCGTGCCGACCTGCTGCCGTCGCTGCTGGCCGCCGATGACGCGACCCGCGCACGCCTCGGCGCCGCGCCCGATTCGGTGGCGCGCTTCCTGTCGCTGGTGAACGGCTACGGCGTGGCCGGTGCCGGTGGTGTGATCGAGGACAATCGCAACGCCGACAACCTCACGGTGCTCGGCCGCATGGACTACTCGCTGGCCGATGCGCACACGCTCACGCTGCGTGGCGACTGGCGCCTGAACGACCAGACGCCGACCCGCGTCGGCTCGCTGGCGCTGCCGCAGACCGGCGGCACCACCGAGAATCGCGGCGGTGGTGGCTCGATCGTGCTCTCGTCGCGCTTCGGCACCGGCGTGATCAACGAACTGCGCGCCGGCATGCAGGTCGACAACCGCACCGGCACGCCGTTCGTCACGCTGCCGCTGGGTCGCGTGCAGGTGCTCTCCGACCTCAGCGACGGCACGCAGGGCTTCAGCACGTTGCAGTTCGGCGGCAGCACCTCGCTGCTGGCGCAGAGCGACAACACCGTGTTCGAGGCCACCAACGAGACGTCGCTGCTGCTCGACGGCGGCAAGCATCGCCTGAAGGTCGGTGGGCTGATCAACCGCACCGGTTACACGCAGGACCAGGCGTTCAATCGCTTCGGCACCTTCACGTTCAACTCGCTGGCCGACTTCCAGGCCAACACGCCCGCCACATTCCAGCGCACGCTGGCCTCACCCGAGCGCACCGGCAGCACGGTGAACTCCGGCATCTACATCGGCGACACCTGGCGCCCGCGCGATGGCCTGCAGCTGGTGCTCGGCAGCCGCTTCGAGGCGTCGTCGTTCAGCGGCGCACCGGCCCGCAACTTGGCCGTCGACAGCGCCTTCGGGCGCAAGACCGACATCATCCCCAGCGATGCGGCGTTCCTGCCGCGCATCGGCTTCAGCTGGTCGCCACGCCAGCCCGAGAATGCCAACGGCGGCAACCCGTTCGGCCAGGGCCAGCTCACCGTGCGCGGCGGCGTGGGTCGCTTCCGCGACGCACCCAACACGCAGCTCTTCTCCGGCGCGCAGACGGCCACGGGCCTGAGCACGGGTGAACAGGCGATCTTCTGTGTCGGTGCCGGTGTGCCGATTCCCGACTGGACCGGCTACTTCGCCGATCCGTCGAGCGTGCCGACGCAGTGCCTGGCCGGTGGACCGCCGGCGCAGCTGAACACCGCGCGCAACGTGACCACGTTCGACAGCGAATACGGCAACCCGCGTGCGTGGCGTGGCTCGATCGGCGCCTCGCGTCGCATCTTCGGCCGCATGAGCCTCAACGTGGACCTCAGCGGCTCGCTGGGCGAAGCGCAGACGGGCTATCGTGACCTGAACCTCAACACCACGCCGCAGTTCACGCTGGCCTCCGAAGGCAACCGGCCGATCTTCGTGCCGGCGTCGGCGATCATCCCGACCACCGGCGCGGTGCCGGTGCAGCTGTCGCGCAACGACCAGCGTTTCGGGTCGGTGTACGACGTGAACTCACGCAACAAGTCCGAGCAGTGGCAGGCCACCGTGTCGTTCGGCGGCTTCACCAGCAAGGGCGCGATCATCAACACCAGCTACACCTACTCCGACGCGCGTGCGCAGGGCGGTTTCGGGTTCGGCGGCGCTGGCGGCGGCTTCTCGTCGGCCACCACGGCCGGCGACCCGAACGTCGCGGAATGGGCGACCAGCGCGTTCAACCGTCGCCACAACGTGATCAGCACGGTGACGTATCCGCTGACGTCGAGCTTCGAGATCACGGCCATCGGCCGCATGACCTCGGGTTCGCCGTTCACGCCGCTGGTCAGCGCCGACATCAACGGTGATGGCGCGCGCAACGACCGCGCGTTCATCTTCGATCCGGCCACGGCCGGCGACGCCGACCTGGCGGCGGGCATGCAGAAGCTGCTGGCCTCGTCGGGCAACACGGCGCGGCAGTGCATCCAGTCGCAGCTCGGGCAGCTGTCGTCGCGCAACTCGTGCGTCGGTCCGTGGCAGCCGAGCTTCGACCTGCAGCTCAACTGGCGCCCGACCTACTTCAAGCTCGACCGGCGCCTGACGTTCTCGCTGGTGACGGCGAACCTGATCGGCGGCATCGACCAGGCGCTGCACGGCGTGAACAACCTGCGCGGCTGGGGCTCGTTCACGCAGCCGGACAACACGCTGCTCTTCGTCCGCGGCTTCGACCAGACGACCAACCGCTACAAGTACGAAGTGAACGAGCGGTTCGGTGCGGTGCGCGGCAACCAGACGGGCATCCGCCTGCCGTTCCAGGTCGGCTTCAACATCCGCTACACGCTCGGTCCCGACCAGACGCGCGATCGCCTGCGCGCGGCGTTCGGCGGAGCGGCCGGTACGCGCCTCACGGGCGAGGCGATGGCCGCCGGCGTGGGTCGCTTCTTCCCCAACATCCCGCTGCAGATCATCGAGGCGCGCGATTCGGTCGGCCTCACCGACGCGCAGGTGACGCAGCTGAAGGTGCTGTCCGACTCGATCCAGGTGGAAGTGGACACGCTGATCGCGCAGGCCCGTGCGGTGATCGAGAAGGAAGGCGGCAACCCCGACCCGGCGGTGCTGTTCGGTGTGCGCCTGCGCCCGTTCTTCGAGCGCGGCACGCGCCTCCGCCTCGCCGGCACCAATGGCGCCAAGGCGATCCTCGGTGACGAGGTGTGGAAGCGCGTCCCGACGCGCATCACCACCCCGCAGGGCTTCGGCGGTCCCGGCGGCGGCGGCCCTGGTGGCGGCGGCGGCGGTCGCCCACCGCGCTGACCAGCGCTCCATTGCAGGAAACGAAAGCGGCGCGGTCCATGATCTGGATCGCGCCGCTTTCGTTCCTATTTGCTTCGGTCGTGTGCAGTGGAAGTACGCTAACAAATTTTCACGCGGGGGCCGCGGGGCACGCGGGGGGCTCCGTTCCGATCCATGTGCGTCGCGCATCACGCGACGCGCATATGCTTTTTCTGTTGTGGCTCGCAACCCAACGGGATCTGGCGACCGCACTCGCAGTTCCAAAAAAATCAGATCGCCGCAGCGCGTGCGGAATGCTCTCGCCGGAACGGAGCCCCCCGCGTTCCCCGCGTCCCCCGCGTGAACATTGTTGGCGATGTCACTCGTGCGCACGACACGATGCAGCGCGCCCCACGCACGCGCTACACGGAAGATCAGGACGTGGCCGACGCCGGCGTGAAGCCCTCATCGAGTGCCGCACGGACGCTGGCCGTGAGTTCGGTCCACGTCCACGGTTTCGGCAGCACCGGCACGCTCGGGTCCAGCGCCACCGTGTCGCTCGACATGCGATCGGTGTAGCCGCTGGTGAACAGGAACGGCATGCGGAAGCCCTCGTCGCGCAGGGAGGCGTACAGCTCGCGGCCACCCATGCGCGGCATCACCACATCGCTCACCACCAGCGCGATCTCGCTGCCGCGTTCGCGCAGCACCTCGAGCGCCTCGGCGCCATCGGCCGCCTGCAGCACGCGATAGCCGTGCTTCTCGAGGATGCGACGCCCTGCTCGGCGCACCATCTCCTCGTCTTCCACCAGCAGGATCGTTTCCGTCGCGCCCTCGCGGATCAGCATCGCCGAGCGCGGCGTGGCGTTCGGCACCGTCATCTCGGCCAGCGGCAGGCCGATGGTGACTCGCGTGCCATGACCCACCGTGCTCTGCACGTCGATGGTGCCCGCGTGTTGCTGCACCAAGCCGTAGATCATCGCCATGCCAAGGCCGGTGCCTTCACCCGGCGCCTTGGTGGTGAAGAACGGCTCGAAGAGATGCGCCAGCACGTCTTCATCCATGCCGCGCCCCGTGTCTTCCACCGTCACCGTCACCATCGGTCCGGTGACCCCGTCGGGCAACTCCATGTGTGGGTCGAATCCGCCGCGCATCGTCAGCAGGCCGCCCGTCGGCATCGCATCGCGCGCATTGGTGGCGAGGTTCAGCAGCATGTGCTGCACCGCACCCGGATCGGCCAGCACGCCCGGCAGGTCGGGCAGCGCTTCCGTGCGCACCGTGATGTTCGACGGCAGCAGGCGTGTCAGCAGGGCCTGCGTCTCGGCCAGCACCACTTCCAGTGATACCGGTCGGCGCTCCAGCGTCTCGCGTCGGCTGAACGCGAGCAGCTTCTTCACCATCTCGGTGCCGCGGGTCGCGGCCTGGATCATCTGGCCCACCTCGTCGCGCAACTCGTCCGAGTCCTCGGGGAGCGACTCCAAGACCAGGTCGGCGTTGGCCAGCACCACCGTCAGCAGGTTGTTGAAGTCGTGCGCCATGCCGCCGGTGAGGAGGCCGATCGCCTCCATCTTCTGCGCCTGACGCAGCTGCGCCTCCATCTGCTGCGCCTCGGTCACGTCACGGATCGTGATCAGGTGACGACCGGGCGTGATGTGCGCCGAGGCGGCGACGTCGAGGATGCGCACGCCGCTGCCGACCAGCAGCCGACCCTCGCCGCGCCACTGTCCGTCGAGCATCAGCGCCTGCCAGGCTTCCGCGGGCGACGTGGTGCGTGAGCCGGCGGAGAAGAACTGGGCGAAATCCATCGCCGCCATCTCCGCCTCGGTGCGACCCAACAGGCGACGCGCGGCCGGGTTGGTGGTGATCACGCGGCCGGCGGCATCGGCGATCAGCATCGCATCCAGCGAGGCGACGAAGATCGAGCGGAAACTCGTGTCCTGCCGGCGCTCCATACCTTCCGCGCCGGACGCCAGGGGCGGTGACACCTGCACCACCGCACCGCCGCTCGCGTCGGGCATCGCGGTGACACGCAGCGACCACCGCGTCGACTCACCCGTGGTCGGCGCGAACGACAGCGTGAACGCGCGCTGTACACCCTGCACCACGGCCAGCAGTCCTGCCTGCGCCGTCGCGGCGTCGCCGTCGGACATCGGCGCCAGCAGTCCGACCACCTCGTCCACCACCTGCTCGGGCTGCACGCCGAGCGCCGTCGCCGCCCGGTTGCACGCCAACACCGAGCCGGTCCGATCCAGCAGCGCACCGGGCCCGGCGAGGGCCTCCAGCACGCCGCCGATCAACGCAACCTCAGAGGGCACGGCGCGGGTCGTCATGCCCCAAAGTAGCGCGCGGAGACCTCAGCCGGAGCAACCCGGGCGTCGCGACAGCGGTGCGACGACCACCCCCGACTTTAGAGGTCGTTCACCGTCCCACTCATCCCGCGCCGCGGTGAGGCCGATACTGGCACACAGATGCTTCCGGCGGCGTGCACCCTCCGGACCACCGGTACCACCTCCGCAAACGTTTGCCCATGCTGCCGAAGGTCCTGTCACGCCTGACCAGCCGCACGCCCTTCGTGTCGCCTCCGGTCGCCGCCGACGCGGCGCCGGGGGCGTCGAAGGCGTCCGCTGCCGCCGGCGTCGAGTCGCGCCCGGCCTCGACGGGTGCGCCGGTGGCCGTGGTGCCGGTGGGTCCGATCCTGGTGGAGACCTCGATCCACGATGATGTGGAGGCCGGCTACGACATCCGCCGGTCGCTGCGCACGTCGCTGGAACGCCTCGAAGCCAGCCTCGATCCGATGGAGCGGCGCGGCGACGCGCTGGCCCTGTTCGAGCGCATCTCGAAGAGCGGCGAGAAGACCGTCCGTCAGCCGCCGGCCGCTGCGCAGCGCGCGCTCGACCTGCTGCGGCGCGACGTCGCGATCTCGGACCTGGTCCGCCTGGTGGAACAGGATCCGGTGCTCGCGCAGTCGTTGCTGCGCTTCGCCAACTCGGCCGCCAACTCGACCGGTGCCCGCAGCACGTCGCTGGCGGAGAGCATCCGCCGCGTCGGCACGCAGGGCCTGCGCAGCGTAATCCTGAGCAGCATGGTCGAAGGCACGTTGTGTCGCACCGGCACCGCCTACGACGGCATGGTGCGGCAGGTGTGGGAGCACATGATCCGCACCGCACCGATCGCCCGCGCGCTCGCCCCCGCCTTCGGTGTGGTCCCCGACGAGGCCTTCACCCTCGCGCTGCTCCACGACGTGGGCAAGCTGGTGCTCTTCGATCGACTCGGCACGCTGCGCGCCGAACTGCGGCGTGAGGTGAAGCTGAACACCAACGTCATGCCGCTGGTGCTGAGTGAACTGCACGAGATCCTCGGCGGTGCCGCGGCACTGCGCTGGGGGCTCGGGAAGGCGGCGGTGGCCGTGATCTCGTCCCATCATCGCAAGGCCGATCCGCTGGAACCGAACCTTCACGCCGAGTGCGTCTACGTGGCGGAGCGGCTCGACCTGGCCATGGTGCGGCAGGAGGGCGTGAACCTGGTGCGCTGGTTCGAGGAGGGGCGCCTGCAGGCCAGCTTCGACGCCGTGGCGCCGCTGGTGGAGCGGGTGCTGGCCCCGGATTCCGGCGGCACGGGCTTCCACTTCTGATCGCCGGGGCGCACCGCCTCGATGGCGGTGACCCGGTGGCTGTGTAACGGATACTTCGAGAAAATCGAAGGAAATCCAGAAACAATTGAAATTGTGCGTGCGTTCGAGCGAGGCTAGCCTCTGGTGCATCAGGCGACCGACCGGTCGCCGGTTGCCCTCCGCGGGGTTCGAGCCGGCCCGCACGATCACGCTCCAGATGACCTCTCCTTCACCGCTGGCGCGCTTCGACGAGGTCGAGCGCGTCCGGCGCATGCCCCCGACCGACGGCGCCGCGCACCCGGTACGGGCGTTCGGCCAATCGGTGCTGCGTGTCGCCGCCCTGTTCGACGACGCCGCTCAGGAGGCGCTGCTCCATGCGTTCCAGGCGTTCAGCGGCCAGGTCGGCCTCCCGATCGAGTGTCGCCTGATCCCGGCCGCCCTCGCTCGCGGGGGGACGGTAGGCCGGATCGGCGTACCGCGCGAAGCGACCGCGGTGATGCAGGCGCAGCAAGTCGTCATCGGTGCCACCGTCGGTGGCGACCCACTGGCGCCGGTGACGCGCCTGTGGCGTGGCCTGCAGCGTCGCGCCGAGGTGACGGTGGATCTCAGGCAGTGCACCACGCTGCCGGGCAGCGCTGCCGACCGGTCGGGCAACCAGCGCGACATCCTCCTCTTCTCGCAGCGCGTGCTGGATGCCACACCCCGCCGTCGGCGCGGTGGTGCCGGTGGCGACATGGCACACGAATGGGCACGCGCACGTGATGCCGCGGAAATGGCGTACCGCGTCGCCGCCGCGGAGCAACGGCGGTTGCTGCTGGTGCTGCCGGTGGGTCGCAGCACCGATGCACAGCAGCTCTTCAGCGATGCACTCGAGCGCCAGGCGCGTCTGCATCGAATGCAGCCGCCGCGCACCGTGAAGGCGGGGTTGCTGTCGGCGCTCCTGAGTGGTGATGCGGGACGCGAGCGGTGGCTGGTGGCGTCGGTGATCCCGATCGACGACCTGAGCGCGATGGCCTGCGAAGCCGTCGGCGATGCGGGCCCGTGGCCGGTGATCGGCGTCGGCCGGCACGCCACGTTCTGTGACATGCCGGCGTCGCACGGTGGTGCGCCGGATCCGCTGCCGCTGATGCTCGTCATCTCGACGCTGCTACATCGGAACGGTCGCGCGGAAATGGCGCGCACGCTGCTGCAGGCGGCGCTGGTCACCTCGTCGGCCGAGCGACGCATGCGCGAGGAACTCGGCAGCGAGATGCCGGTGCCGGTGGAGGCCTATCTGAGTGGCTTGCTGGCGAACTGGGGTCGCGTGCCGGTGACGGTTGCTCCACGCGACCGTCGGTCGGTCGCCCGGGACGATGCGCCAATGGTGGCCGGGCTGCGGCTGCGCATCGAAACGTCGCTGAGTGCCGTCGCACTGCGCGACGCGGTGAGCGCGGCGCTGGCGGCGACGGGGCTGGAAGTGGCATCGGTCCGCAGTGCCGACGGACTCTCCGGGCGCGATGTCGCGCTCTACGACGTCCGCGTGCGCAGCCGGCTCGGTGAGCCACCACTCGGCGATGGCGCCGCATTCGCCATCGCGTCGGTGCTCGACCGCTCGCTGCGGTGCCTGTCGGTCGAACCGTGGTCGCCATCGGCTGCCGCAGAGCGGGGTCGCGCCACCGCGGCGGGCTAGCCGAACAATCGCGTGCGGGCGGTGCGTGCGATCGCGGTGACGGCGGGATGTTCGATGCGACGCTCGGCCGAGATCGCGTAGAACTGCTGCGTGATCTCGGGCAGTCGACCCACGATGCGCACGCCGTGCTGCTGCACGATCTCCGACTCGAGCACCGTCGGCGCAGCGAACAGGCCGAAGCCGTTCTGGCCGAACACCTTCATCAGCGCGCTGTCGGCGAACTCACCGCTGACGCTTGGCCGCACATCCTGCTGCTGGAACCAGGTGTCGAGCGCACGACGGATGGTGGAGGCGTGCAGCGGCAGCAGGAAGGGCGCACCGTGGAGCGAGGCGGGGAATCCGGTGGCGTAGCGTTCCGCCAGCGCCTCGGTGCCGAAGACCGTGGTCCCGCTTTCGCCGAGCAGGTGGTTGAAGGCACGCACGTTGACCGCCGGCGTGATCGGCGCATCGGTGATCAGCAGGTCGAGCGCATGCACCGCCAGCGCGGCGATCAGTCGCTCGGGCGTATCGTCGGTACAGCTCAGCGTCACGCCATCCTGCAGCCGGAGCGCGGGTTCGATCAGCCGATAGGCGATCATCTTCGGCACCACGTCGGCGATGCCGACCAGCAACCGGCGCGGCCGGTCGCCCGGCTGGCCCGCCATCGCCTGCGCCAGTTCGTCACTGAGCGAGAAGATGTCGTCGGCGTAGCGCAGCGCGGTCTGGCCGGCATCGGTGAGCTGCAGCCGTCGCGCCGTGCGCAGGAACAGCGGCTGCCCGAACTGCCCCTCCAGCGCCTTGATCTGCGTGCTGAGCGTGGGTTCGGTGAGCCGCAGCTCGGCGGCTGCACGCGCCAGCGTGCCGGCGCGCGCGACGGTGCGGAAGAGGTGGAGGTGATGGAAATTGAGCGGCGCCATGATCAGGTCGTGACGGGCTGCACGGCATCCACGTGCACGCGCGTGAGTGGACCGCCGAAGCGGAGATAGAGTCGAAGCACCAGCACCGCCGCCACCGCCGCCAGTCCTGCCACCAGGCCCCACCACAATCCCCGTGGTCCCATGCCGAATCGGAACGCGAGCGTGAGGCCGATCGGCAGACCGACGGCCCAGAAGCCGAGAATGTTGGCGACCATCGCCGCACGGGTGTCGGCTGCGCCGCGCAACGCACCGCCAGCCACGGCCTGCATGCCATCGAACAGCTGGAACACACCCGCGAGCGGGATCAGCGTGGCGGCCAGCGCCACCACGCCCGGTTCGGTGACGTAGGCACTCGCCAGCACCTCGGGCACGGTGAGGAAGAGCAGCGTCGTCATCGCCGACGCCAGCAACCCCGCCGTCAATGCCGCCACGGCTGCGCGGCGCGCCGCACCGGGATCATCGCGGCCGATGGCCTGGCCCACCAGCACCGACGCCGCGGCGCCGATGCCGAGTGGCAGCATGAACGTGAAGCTGGCCAGACTGATCGCCACCTGGTGCGCCGCCAGCGTGGTGGTGGCCTGCACACCCATCAGCAACGCCACCGCGTTGAACACACCCACTTCCAGCAGGTACTGCACGCCCACCGGCAGGCCGATGCGCAGCATGCGCCGCAGCGGTGCCCACTCGAACAGCAGCGGGTCACGCACACGCAGCAACGGCCGGAACACGTCACGCCCAAGCCAGAGCAGGATCAGCGGCAGCGCCGTGCGTCCGATCACACTCGCGATCGCCGAGCCGTCCACACCGAGGGCGGGCGCGCCGAGATGTCCCGAGATCAGCAACCAGTTGCAGGCGGCGTTGATCAGGTTCGCCAGCACGACGGTGAGGATGATCGGTCGGAGGCGCTCCATCGACTGCAACGTCTGGCGCAGCACCACGAATGCGAGGATGCCCGGCAACCCGAAGATCGAGATGTGCACCACACGCGTCGCGATCGGGATGATCTCCGGTGGCTGGTGCAGTGCGCGCAGCACCGGTGCGGTGGGCAACAGGATCAGTGTCAGCGGAATGCAGAGCAGTGCGGCCAGCAGCAGCCCGCGCTGAATTGCACGGCGTACCCCATCCTCGTCGCCGGCACCCACGGCCTGGCTGACCAGCGCATCAAGGCCCACCAGCGTGCCCATGCCGATCACCACGATCGTGAAGTAGTACGCCAGCGCCAGCGACACCGCCGCCAGCGCGGTGGCCGAGAGGTGCCCGACGAACAGCGTGTCCACGATGTGCATGCCCATCAGGCCCATCTCCACCGTGACCACCGGCAGCGCCAGCGTCACCAGCGCACGCATGTCGGCCTTGGTGGGGCGCACCAGCACCGGCACACGGGACGACGGCATGGGAGAGGCCACTTCGTGAGTCATGGTCGCTACACTGTAACGCGTGCCGGCAGAATCTCCCCGCTCGACCGACCTGACGCCCGCTCGCGGGCCGGTGAACACCGCCACCACGTTGCTTGGCCTGGTCACCGGGCCTGCGCGCGCGGGGCGCTGGTGGCTGCGGGCGTTGCTGAAGCTGACCGGTGGTGGCCTCGGGCTGCTGCTGGTGATCGGTGTCGTGATCGCGTACCTGCTCACGCTGCGGCCCGACGTCGCGGCCGCCCGCACCCTCGCGCGCAGCGAACTGCAGGTGCTGCTGGAACCGTCGGAAGCGGTGCAGGCCGCGGTCTGGGCGCGACGTCGCGAATGGTGGGACGGCTTCCGCGAGACGTACGGCATCCTCGCCCTCACCGACCGGCGGGCGCTGTTCGTGGGCATCCCGCCGCGCGAACTGGTCTCGCCGGAACGCGGACCGCAGCAGTTCGTGCTGCAGCAGCTCGGGCGCGATGCCTCGCTGCGGGTGCGGCGCAGCCGGGTGGACCTTGGCACCGCCGCCGGCGTGGTGGTGGAGAACGATCGCGGGCAACGGATGACGTTTGCCTCGAGCGACAGCACAGGACTGGCCGGACTGCTCACGATCGTGACACGTGGACGGCGAACCGATGCCGCCGCGATGGAACTCGGCCAGCGCACGCGGCAGTATGAGCAGGAGGTCACGGGACGCGCGGTCTGGCACGTGGTGGCGACAGGCGATGCACTGGAATCGGTGGCGGCACGCTACGGCACCACCACCGAGCGCCTCGCCGAGTGGAACCGGCTCACGGGGACCACGATCAAGATCGGGCAGCGCCTGCTGGTGAAGCCCGGCCGTTGAGGCCGTCACTGCCGGGCGCGGCTATCTTCCATGACTGCGTGGTCGGACGTGCCGTCCGACCCTCACTCGGGAACTGATGCAGCATTCATGGATGTGGATCGCGTTCAGCGTCGTGGTGCTGTCGATGCTGGCGCTGGACCTTGGGGTGTTCCACAAGAAGGCGCACGCCGTGCGCCCGCGCGAGGCGATGATCTGGAGCATCGTCTGGGTGACGCTGGCCGGCATCTTCGCCGCCGCCCTCTGGCGGCTCGACGGGCACCAGACCGCGATCGAGTTCACCACCGGCTACATCGTCGAGCTGGCGCTGAGCGTGGACAACCTGTTCGTGTTCCTGCTGCTGTTCAGCTTCTTCAAGGTGCCCGAGGCGCTGCAGCACCGCGTGTTGTTCTGGGGCATCATCGGCGCGCTGGTGATGCGCGCGATCATGATCGGCGCCGGCGCCGTGCTGCTGGAGCGTTTCCATTGGATCATCTACGTCTTCGGCGCCTTCCTCGTCTTCACCGGCATCAAGATGCTGCTGCAGCAGGACGACGAGATGGAGCCGGAGCGCAACCCGGTGCTGAAGCTGGTGCGCCGCGTGGTGCCCGTCACCGACCACTTCGAGGGTGATCGGTTCTTCACCCACGCGCCGTGGGGCCCGGAGCAGCTGATCCGGCGTGTGGCCACGCCGTTGTTCGTGGTGCTGGTGCTGGTCGAGACGACCGACCTGGTGTTCGCGGTGGACTCGATCCCGGCGGTGTTCGGCGTCACGCGTGACCCGTTCGTGGTCTACACCTCGAACGTGTTCGCCATCCTCGGCCTGCGCTCGATGTACTTCATGCTGGCCGCGGTCATCCATCGCTTCTGGCTGCTCAAGCCGGGCCTCTCGCTGGTGCTGATGTTCGTCGGCGCCAAGATGCTGCTCAGCGGCGTGTACCACATGCCGACCTGGGTGTCGCTGGTGGTGATCGTCAGCGTGCTGGCGGGCGCGGTGGGGTTGTCGCTGGTGTTCCCGAAGGCCGAGCCGGATGCGCTGGCGGACGAGCCGGCGCCGGCCAGATCGGCGGCCACATCGCCGCCGCGCTGAGTACCCGCGACGCGCTGGCGCCGGCCGAGTCGGATCGCACCGCACTCGACCTCGCGCACGCCGCGCTGCCACCCATTCCGCGCGCCGATGCCAGCCTGGCGGTGCTCGACACCACCGAATGGTTCGCGCCCACCAGCGGTGGCATTCGCACCTACCTGCTGCAGAAGGAACGCTACGTCGCCACGCGCCCGTGGCTGCGCCACGCACTGGTGGTGCCGTGGTCCAGCGACGGCATCGTCGAACGCGAGGGGTCGCGCTGGTACGAGTTCGCGGGACCGCGTGTGCCGCGCAATCCGCCTTATCGGCTGCTGACGTCGGTGTCGCGCATGCGTCGGGTGCTGCAGCACGAGAAGCCCGACGTGATCGAGATCGGCAGCCCGGCCATCGTACCGTGGGTGCTCTTCCGCGCGCTCGGCCGAGCCGACGTGCCGGTGGTGAACTTCTTCCACAGTCACTTCCCTGCGCTGATGGCCGGCAGCCGCACACCGGTGCCGCCGCGCCGCGCGTGGCTGCGTGATGCCGCGTGGTGGTACGCGCGGCGCATGGATCGCCGCGTCAGCGCCACCATCGCCGCGTCGCGCTTCGTGGCCGACGACCTCGAGGCGGCCGGCATCCCGAACGTGGTGCACATCCCGCTCGGAGTGGACCTCGAGCACTGCACGCCGGCGCGTCGTGCGCATGCGGCCGCGACACGGGCTGCCTGGCAGCTGCCGCCCGACGGGCCACTGGTCACGTACGTCGGTCGCTTCGCGCACGAGAAGGAACTCGATGTGCTGATGGACGCGTGGCCGGTGATCCAGCAGCACACGGGTGCCTCGCTGGTGATGGCGGGCGATGGCCCCGAGCGCGCCAACCTCGCGCGGCGCAACACCGGTCAGCGCGTCTTCTGGTTGCCGTTCATCGCCGATCGTGCGCAACTGGCCGACCTCCAGGCCGCATCCAGCGTGTACATGGCCACCAGCCCGCACGAAACCTTCGGCCTCTCTCCGCTGGAGGCGATGGCGTGCGGCACGCCGGTGCTGGCGGCCGATGGCGGTGGCGTGCGCGAGCACGTGCTGTCGTCGCAGGCCGGGCGTGTCTTCCGCCCCGGCGATGCGAAAGACCTCGCGGACCAGGCGATCGCTTTGCTGGAGGACGACCTCGAGGCGCATGGTACGCGCGCGCGCGAGTTCGCCGCGCGTGAGCACTCGTGGGAGTCGGTATTCGAGCGCGTGTTCGCGCTCTACGAACGGGTGCGACGGTGACCGTGCTGCTGACGATCCACGACGTCACGCCGGCGTGGGCGGGCCAGGTGCAGGCATTGTGGGATCTCTGCCGCGCGCGCGGTGCCACACCCAGCCTGCTGGTGGTGCCCGACTGGCACGGCAAGTGGCCGCTGCGCGAGGCGCCGGGGTACGTGGAATGGATCCACGCCCGTGTTGCCGACGGTGCCGAGATCTTCCTGCACGGCGAACGACATGACGAGATCGGGTTGAAGCGAAGCTGGCGCGATTCGCAGCGCGCGTTCGGCCGCACCAATCGTGAAGGAGAATTCCTCACGCTCGACCACGACGCGGCGCACGAGCGCATCGGTCGCGGCCTCGCGCTGTTGCGCGGCTTCGGCATGGCGCCGGTGGGTTTCGTGCCACCGGCCTGGCTCTGTCGCGAGGGCACGCACACCGCCTGCGCTGCACACGGATTGCAGATCATGGAGGACGATGCTACGGTGTACCTGCTGCAACGCGGCGTGAAGCTGGAGAGCCCGGTGTTGCGCTGGAGTGGACGCACCGACTTCCGCGCCCGCGGCTCGGCGGTGCAGGCCGCATGGCGCTGGCGCACGCAACACGACGCGCCGCACTTCCGCATCGCACTGCACCCGATGGACCTCGACCACGCGGTCACGCGACGATCGGTGATCGACGAGCTGGATCGCTGGCTTTCGACCCGACCGGCGCGGCCGTATGCCTCGCTCGTCGCGGAGTCGGAGTCGGAGTCGGAGACGGCATGACGTCCGACATCGTGCGACTGGATGGTGTGCGGCTGGCGCTGTTCAGCGACACCTACCCGCCGCAGATGAATGGCGTGTCGCGCACGCTGGAGCGCCTGGTGCTGGCAGCCCGTGAGCGTGGTGCGGCGGTGCGCGTCTTCACCACCACCGACCCGGGCATGCCCCACTCCACTGCCGACGAGGAACGGTGGCCCAGCATGCCGTTCTGGGCCTACCCGCAGGTACGCCTCGCCGCACCACGCGTGCTCGCGGCACGACAGGAACTGGCGGCGTGGCAACCGTCACTGGTGCATGTGGCGACGGAGTTCGGTGTCGGACTGGCAGGACGCGCCGCCGCGCAGTCACTCGGCGTACCACTGGTGACGAGTTATCACACCAGCTTCAGCGCCTATGCCGAGTTCTACCGGCTCGGTGCGCTGGCGCCACTGGGCTGGAAGTACTTCCGCTGGTTTCACTCGGCCGCCGCGCGCACGTTCACCCCCACCGATGCGATCCGCGCCGAGGTCGAGGCGCACGGCTTCCGCAACGTGCGCGTGTGGGGCCGCGGCGTGGACGGTGACCGCTTCGACCCGTCGTTCCGATCGCTGGAGTGGCGGCGAGCGCTCGGCATCGACGACGAGGCGATGGTGGTGCTCTACGTCGGTCGCATTGCGCGCGAGAAGGGGCTCGAGCACGCGCTGCACGCGATGCAGGAGCTGCATGCCAGTGGCTCCACGCTGCGGTTCGTGTTCGTCGGTGACGGGCCGTACGAGGCGGAATTGCGCACCGCCGCGCCGCCGAATGCGATGTTCACCGGTCGCCTCAGCGACGTGCCTCTGAGCACCGCGTATGCCTCCGGCGACGTGTTCCTCTTCCCGTCGGTGACCGACACGTTCGGCAACGTGCTGCTGGAGGCGATGGCGTCGGGGCTGGTGGTGCTGGCGGCCGATGCGGGCAACACGCGCGAGTTGGTGGGCGGCGATCGCGGAGTGCTGGTCCGCGCCGAGGCACCGGGTGAGATCGCGGCCGCCCTCCGCGCACTGGAGCAGGATCGTTCTCGGCACGAGGCGATCCGCACCCGCGCGCGGCAGTGGGCACGCGAACGGACCTGGCAGCAGGTATGGAACGGCCTCTTTGCGGAGTACCGGCGCGTGATCAGCGCGCCAACTGCCAGTTCGTGAAGGCGCGGTCGCCCGTCACCTCGCGCACCACGAATGCCTCCAGCCAGCCCGGGATGGTGACCGGCGTGTCCTCTGTGGGAAGTTCGAGCTCCGCCAGCACCAGCGCGCGATCGGTGAATTCGTCTATCTCCCACGTCAGGTTGCCGTCGGCCACCGCGTAGCGTCGCTTGGTGACGCGGCGGCCCGGTGTCAGTGCGAACAGCGCCTCGCCCAGCTCCGCCGTGGTCTCCTCCTCCACCTCGATGCGACTGATGCCGCGTCCCAGCTTCACGGTGCGCATCCACCGCGTGTCGCCGTCGCGCGTTTCACGGCGGATGCGCTCCACGAGGAGCTCGCCCGGGAGGTAGCCCTGCTGCAACTCGGCCGGCGACAGCGTGAGTACCTGTGGCGGCAGGGCGCTGAGGAGCCATTTCCGTTCGATCTCGGTGGGCAGGTCGGACATTGGGGCGGGGCGCTGGGCGGGGATCGGCGCGGGACGTAGGCCGCATCGGTTGCGGGGCGGAAGGATATCGCTCGTGGCCGCGCCGCCGCCCAAGTCTCAGGGGCGAAGCAGGGGGTTGCGTCCTGCACCGAGCGCCATATACTTCCACATCGAAATAATGGACATCAAAACAATGGACGTCGAATCATGGCAACTCACTACGACGGAACTGACACGGAGCGGATGGCGCTGGATGCGTACATCAAGCTCATGCGTTCGACCGTGGCGGTGAATTCCCGGCTCTTCCCGGTGTTGCAGGCCGAGTTCGGGGTCACGCCGTCGCAGCTGGGCGTGCTGGAGTCGCTGGCACACCTGGGGCCGATGCGGCACTGCGAGCTGGCGGGGAAGCTGCTCGTGAGCCCCAGCAACCTGACCACGGTGCTCGACAACCTCGAGCGCGACGGTCTCGTGAAGCGCGAGCGGGATCAGGCCGATCGGCGCGTGTCGATGACGTCACTCACCGCCGCCGGCGCCGAGCGCCTGGCGTCGTTCTTCCCGGCCCACGTTGCGCGCCTCGTGCAGGCGATGGCGGGGCTGGACCCGGATGAGCAGGTCGAACTCGGCCGGCTCTGCAGGAAACTCGGACGCGCCGCGGCCGACTCAACGAACAGGGATGCGACATCGACCCGCACGTCGCGGACGGACTCGTCGCATGCAACACATCACACTCTCGCAGGTGCACACCATGAGTAACAACGCTGCCCAGATCCTGACCGTCACCGAAGCCGCCGAGTCTCGCCGCTCGATCCGCAAGTTCGAGCCGACGCCGATCCCACGCGCCGACCTCGAGGAGATCCTGCGCGTGACCGGGCTCGCCCCGTCGCCGTGGAACATCCAGCCGTGGCGCTTCGTGATCGTCGAGGATGCGGAGACGAAGGCGAAGCTGAAGGAAGCGGCCTACGGCCAGCCGCAGGTCGGCAACGCGCCGGCGGTGATCGTGATGTATTCGGACATGACCAACGCCATGGAGACGCTCGAGGAGACGATCCATCCGGGCATGCCGGATCACGCCAAGGTCGCCGCCGACATCCGGTCCACGTTCGCCGGCTTCAGCGATGCCGATCGGCATGCGTGGGGTTTCGCCGAGTCCAACATCGCCCTCGGCTTCCTGCTGCTGACGGCGCAGGCGCATGGGTACAGCACCAGCCCGATGCTCGGCTTCATGCCCGACAAGGTCAAGGAGCTGCTGCAGCTGCCCGTGGATGCACGCATCCCTGCGCTGATCGCGATCGGCATCGGTGCCGAGGAAGGTTTCCCGCATCACCGTCACAGCGTGGAGCGCGTCGCACGCTTCGTGTGACCGTCGGTGAAGGGTCGTCGCAGCGGGGTGGCAATCATCTTTGCCGCCCGCTGTGACACACATGGCGCGACATCGCGCGCCGCAGGAGTAGCAACATGTACCGCACGACAGGACTGCATCACCTCACCGCCATCGCCAGCGATCCGCAGCGGAATCTGGACTTCTACGCCGGCACGCTCGGCCTGCGTTTCGTGAAGCAGACGGTGAACTTCGACGATCCGGGCACCTACCACCTGTATTACGGCGATGCCACCGGCGCACCCGGTAGCATCCTGACCTTCTTCCCGTGGCCCACTGCGCGCCGCGGGCGCGTGGGTGCCGGCCAGGTGGCTGAGACGCAGCTCGCGATCCCGATCGGCGCACTGGCGTTCTGGATCCAGCGACTCACACAGCAGCAGGTGCCGTTTATCGGGCCAGTGCGCCGCTTCGGTGGCGAGACTGCCCTGACGTTCACCGATCACGACGGCTTGCCACTGGCGCTGGTCGCCACCGACGCCGCGTCGCAGCGACCGGGGTGGGGCGGTGCGGAGGGCATCCCGGACGCGATGAGCATTCGTGGCATGCATGCCGTCACGCTGTGGGTGCATCGCCTGCCTGAGACGGCGGCGGTGCTCACCGGGACGCTGGGCTTCCGCGAGGTCGCGACCCATGACGGCGTCGTGCGCTTCGCGGTGGACGATGCGGCCCCCGGCACGCTGGTGGACGTGCGCGAGTTGCCAACCGGTCCGGGTGGGACCGGAGGCGCCGGCACGGTGCATCACATCGCGTTCCGCGCGGCCGACGACGACACCGAGTTCGGCCTCCGCACGCAGGTCACCGCGGCGGGACTGCCGATCACGGAGCAGATCGATCGGACCTACTTCCGCTCGATGTATTTCCGCGAGCCGGGGCACGTGTTGTTCGAGCTCGCGACCGATGCCCCCGGCTTCGGCGTCGACGAGTCACTGGAGCAGCTGGGCGAGTCGCTGCAGTTGCCACCGCAGCACGAGCACCGGCGTGCCGAGCTGCAGCGCACGCTGATTCCCCTGCATCGCCCCGGCGTCGAGGCGCCCGCGGCATGACCATCGACACGTCATTGACCTTCACGCACGTGCACGTGGCGCCGGTGGATCCGACCGAGTCGCGCACGGTGTTGCTGTTGCACGGCACCGGTGGCAACGAGCGCGATCTGCTGGACCTCGGCGCCGCGGTGGCGCCGGGCGCGCGGCTGCTGGGCGTGCGCGGGCAGGTGCTGGAGGCTGGCATGCCGCGCTTCTTCCGCCGGCTGGCCGAAGGGGTGTTCGACGAAGCCGACCTGATGCGTCGCGCCGCCGACTTGGCGGCATTCGTGCCGGCCGCGGCGGAGTCGTACGGCTTCGATGCCAAGCGGGTGGTGGCACTCGGCTACTCGAACGGCGCGAACATCGCCGCCGCGATGCTGCTGCTGCATCCGGGCGTGCTGTCGGCGGCGGTGTTGTTGCGCAGCATGGTGCCGCTGGAGCCAGCGGTACTCCCCACGCTCCCCGGCACGCCGGTGCTGATCGCGGAGGGGCGGCTGGACCCGATCGTACCTCGGGCCAACGCGGAACGGCTGGCGGCCCTGCTGGGCGAGGCGGGTGCGGCGGTCACGTTGCACTGGGAGCAGGCGAGTCACGGGCTGACGTCGGCCGACGTGGCCACGGCTCGGGCGTGGCTGGCCGAGGGGCGCGCAAGGGGCTGAGCGCGCGGCATATCTTGCGGAGTGAAGCTCCTCGACCGAATGACTCCACTGCTGCTGGTCGCCGGTGTGCTGCTGTCGGCTGCACCGGCGGTCGGCAGCCGTCGGCCGCCCGATGCCGTCCGCGGGCTGGCGCTGCTGCAGCACTTCAACGACAGCCTGCCGCAGTTCGCCGGCAACGGGCTGCGGTGCACCAGCTGCCATCTCGACGATGGCCGGCGAGGGACTGCGTTGCCGTGGCTCGGAGTCACGGCGCGCTATCCGCGCTATCGGTCGCGACGTGGTGCGTTGGAGCGCATCCAGCAGCGGGTCAACGACTGCATCGCGCGCAGCCTGGCCGGCCGCGAGCTGGCGGAAGACGATCCGGCGATGCAGGACATCGTGGCCTATCTCGATGGGTTGCGGCGCGACGTGGTGCCGGCCCGTCCCGACTCGGTGTTGCTGGCGGGTGACACGCTGCGTGGTGCGCGCCAATACGTGCAGCAGTGCGCGCGCTGTCACGCCGCGGACGGTGGCGGTGGCGTGGCACCGGCGGTGACGGGCGCGGCGAGTTATTCGGTGGGGGCGGGCATGGCGCGCCAGTATGCGCTGGCGACGTTCCTTCGGTGGAACATGCCCTATGACCTCGCGGGTACACTCCCTGCGCAGGATGCGGCCGACATCGCCGCCTGGCTGCTGCGTCGTCCTCGCCCCGATCATCCCGGCAAGGAGCGCGACTGGCCCAACGGTGATCCGCCCGCCGACGTGGCCTATGCCACAGATGCGGCGCGTGCACGCGGGCTGGCGCCGCCGGCGCCACGACCGCTGACGCATCGCCGCGTGCTTCCCACTCCCCCATTGCGATGACCACGCTGCCTCTCTCGATCACGTCGTATCGCCGCGCTGGCGCCGGAGCGCCCTGATGGCGCGCGGTGCGACGACCGACGATGCGGATGACGAGTCGACACCGGCCGGCAAGGTGCGACTCGACAAGTGGCTGTGGGCGGCGCGTTTCTTCAAGACGCGCGCGCTGGCGGCCGAGGCGATCGACGGCGGCAAGGTGTCGGTGAACGACGACCGGCCCAAGCGTGCGCGGTTGATCGTGGCCGGTGACGAGGTCTCGGTGCGCGTCGGCGCCTATCAGCACGTGGTGACGGTGCGCGACGTGAGCGCCCGTCGCGGATCGGCTGCGATCGCGCAGGCGTTGTACGAGGAGACACCGGACAGCGTCGCAGCCCGCGCGCTGGTGGCCGCGCAGCAGAAGAGTGCGGCGATGATGTTCGCGTTCCAGGAGGGGAAGCCGAGCAAGAAGGAGCGCCGCGCGATCGATCGCGTGCGCCACCGCCGGTGAATGACCGGGAACCGTAACATCAGGATGTCGGTGGTGGAGCCGCGTTGAAGCGGCGTCCGGTCACGACCAGATTGCGCGTCAGGATCCTTTCGCTTCAGCACCATCACACCGATGCCGTTTGTCATCAGCCGGGCCGTCAATGAGCTCGTCGCGCGCTCCCTTGCACTGGACATCGATCCGCGCCGCTGGGATGCCGGGTTCGTGGGCGCGCAGCCGGTGGTCGGCGACATCGACGGTCTGGCCAGCGCCATCGAGGCGATCGGGAAGCAGGGGGAGCTGAGTTACCTCCGCCGCACGCTCGGTCGCGCGGAGTTCGGCGCGCTGATGCGCGATGGTGCGGTGCCGATCGTGCTGATGTCGGAGCGGCAGGGTGCCACTGAACTGTCCGCCCTCGTCGTCACCGAGTCGAAGCGCGGCAAGACGCTGACGGTCGTGCCGGTATCACCGCGCGGCAGGGGCAGCGAGAGTGTGCTGACGCTCGATGCGCTGTGGGAGCGTCTGGGCAGCACGGCCGCCTTCGCGCTGGTGCCGGTGCGCCTCAAGCCCGTGCTCAGCAGCCGCTCCGGTGGACCGGGCACCGAACCTGATCGGCGCACCACGCCCTTCGACCGGCTGCGGCAGCTGCTCCACTCGGAGCGGCGCGACATCGAGCTGATCTACCTCTACGCCGTGCTGGTGGGCCTCTTCGGGCTCACCGTGCCGCTGGCAGTGCAAGGCATCACGCAGCTGGTGCAGGGTGGGCTGGTGCTGCAGCCGGTGGTGCTGCTGATCGTCTTCGCCATCGTTGGTACGCTGGTCACCGGTGCCATCGGGCTGTTGCAGGAGGCGGTGATCGAGAAGATCCAGCAGCGGGTGTTCGCGCGGCTGGCGTTCGAGTTCGCCTACCTGGTGCCGCGCATCCGGTTCGAGGCCGCACAGTCGTCGAACCTGCCGCTGCAGATGAACCGCTTCTTCGAGGCCGCGCTGATCCAGAAGGCGCTCGCCAAGCTGCTGCTCGACGTGCCCACGGCGAGCCTGCAGGTGCTGTTCGGCGTCGGCCTGCTGTCGTTCTACAACCCGAGCTTCATCGGCTTCGCGGTGGTGCTGATCGCCGGCGTGTACCTGATCTTCCGGTTCACGTTCCCGCGCGGGCTCGAGACCAGCATCATGGAGTCGAAGTACAAGTACTTCGCCCTCGAGTGGCTGCAGGCCATGGCACGCTCGATCGCCGCCTTCAAGTTCTCGTCGCGGTCCACGTTGCCGATGGAGAACATGGACGGCCACGTCGCGAACTACCTGAAGTACCGCAAGAAACATTTCGACGTGATCATCGCGCAGTCGCTGAGCATGATCCTGTTCAAGACGCTGCTCACCGGTGGCCTGCTGATCCTCGGCACCACGCTGGTGGTGAACCGATCGCTCACGCTGGGCCAGTTCGTGGCGGCGGAGCTGGTGATCGTGACCGTGCTGGTGGGCGTGGAGAAACTGATCCGGTCGCTGGCCACGATCTACGACCTGCTCACCTCCGTGGACAAGGTGGGCCACGTGATGGACCTGCCGGTGGAGGACATGCACGGCATGCAGCTCTCTCCCGCCGAGGAGGGACTGGCGGTCCGCGCGCAGGGGCTCTCGTTCACCTATCCCGACCAGTCGTCGCCGACGCTGATCGACATCGACCTCGACATCCGTCCCGGCGAGCGCATCGGCCTCACCGGCGTGGACGGCAGCGGCCAGACCACGCTGCTGCGCGTGCTCGGTGCGCTGCACGATCGCTACGAGGGCACGCTGACCTACGACGGCGTGACGCTGCGCAGCATGAACCGCGCCTCGCTGCGCGAGCAGATCGGGCAGGTGCTGTCCACCGCCGACCTGTTCGACGGCACGATCGAGCAGAACATCAGCGTCGGCCGTCGCTTCGTGGACAGCGCGGCGGTAATGAAGGCGTTGCGCGACGTGGACGTGGACGACATGGTGCAGGCGCTCCCCAACGGCATCCGCACCACCATCGTCGACGGTGGCGCGAACCTCTCGGCGGCGATGGCCAGCAAGCTGCTGGTGGCACAGGGCATCGTGGGCAACCCGCGCCTCCTGCTCCTCGACGACTTCTTCCAGAACCTCGATGACGCATATCGCACGCGCCTCATCCGGCTGCTGATGGATCGCGACAACGCGTACACCGTCATCGCCGTCTCGCACGATCCGGAGTTCCTTGCGGCCTGTGACCTCATTTTGGTGATGGAGGCTGGGCGCATCCGCGAGCAGGGCACCTATCGCGAGCTCGCACCGCGACTCGGCCGGGCGTCGGTGCACGGCCTCTCCGTGCCGGTGCGCTGACCGATGGCCACCACGCCGCGCGCACCCTACGACGTGATCGCCGACCACGAGCACCTGGAGTCGGCGCGCCTGCTGGTCACGCCGCAGTCGCGACGGACCTTCGTCTACATCGTGGCCGGTTCGTTGCTGGCCGCGCTGCTGGCGATGTTCCTGCCTTGGCAGCAGTTCGTGGAAGGCAAGGGTGAAGTGACCGCCTTCGCGCCCAGCGACCGGCCGCAGGTGGTGCCGTCCACCATCGGCGGCCGCATCGTGGAGTGGTACGTGCAGGAAGGGCAGGTGGTGACCAAGGGACAGCCGATCCTGCGCATCACGGAGGTGAAGGACGAATACCTCGACCCGCGCACCATCGACCGATACAACGAGCAGCTGACGGGCAAGTCGGCCGCGGTGGCATCGAAGCGCGACAAGGTGCGCCAGCTCGCCACCCAGATCTCGCTGCTGGAGCAGAACCTGCGCCTCGGTGAGCAGAAGGCACGCACCAAGGTGGCGCAGTACGAGGCCGAGGTGCGCGCGGCGGTGATCGACTCCAGCACGTCGCTCACGCAATTGCAGCGGCAGCAGGTGCTGTTCGACCAGGAGCTGACGCGACTCACGGACCTCGAAAACGCGCGGGTGCGCTACCAGAACGCGATCGCCAAGCTGCAGGAGAAGCGCCAGACGCTGTCTGCGGCGCAGATCGAGCTGAACTCGGTGGCGCTGGACTACGGCGAGAAGATCGCGAAGGCGCGCTCCGACCAGGCGGCCACGCAGGCCGAGGTGGGCGAAGGCACCGCCGACGTGGCCAAGCTGCGGCAGAACGTGCAGAACCTCGAGATCCGCAACGGCTTCTACGTGATCCGTGCGCCGCAGAACGGCACCATCGTGCGCGCCACGCGCGCCGGCATCGGCGAACAGCTGAAGGAAGGCGAGCCGGTGGTCACGATCATGCCCGCCAACGCGCAGCAGGCGGTGGCGCTGATGGTGAAGCCGATGGACGTGCCGCTGCTCAGCGTGGGTCGCAAGGTGCGCCTGCAGTTCGACGGCTGGCCCGCACTGCAGTTCGCCGGATGGCCGAGCGTCAGTGTGGGTACGTTCGGCGGCGCGGTGGCGGTGATCGATCGCGTGCCCGGACCGACGGGCGACTTCCGCGTGCTGGTCACGCCCGACAGCACCGGCGAAGGCGACGGTCCGTGGCCGCGCCAGCTCCGACTGGGCTCGGGTGTCCTGGGCTGGGCGATGCTCGACGAAGTCCGCGTCGGATTCGAGATCTGGCGTCGCATCAACGGCTTCCCACCTTCGCTGCGCAACGCCAGTGACGAGGGCTTCGGCGGCGAGAAGCCGGCGGCCACCAAGTGACGCCTGATGTGCGCCGGGCGCTGTTCGGTGTGGTCGCTGCCGCACTCCTGTCGCACGCGGCGGTGGCACAGGTGACACCAGCGCCACGCCGCGGCTTGCCCGAGGTGCCCGACAGCCTGCGCATGCTGCCCGGTGTGCCGCTGACCTTCGATGCCTTCTTCGAGACGGTGCGGCGCAACCATCCGGTGGTGCGCCAGGCGCGCCTGATCGAGGAAGGCGCCGACGGTGACGTGACGGCGGCGATCGGCAACTTCGAGCCGAAGCTCGAGGCGCGCTGGGAGACGAAACGGTTCGGCAGCACGCCGGCAGCGCAGACGCTCTACTACAACTATGCCGACATCGCGCTCAAGATCCCGACGCCGCTCGGCGCCGACTTCAAGGTCGGCTACGAACGGGCCGCCGGTCGCTACATCAACCCGCAGTACACCACGCCCGACAACGGCCTCTTTACCGCCGGCTTCACGCTGCCGCTCGGTCAGCGGATCCTGACCGACGAGCGCCGCACCGCGCTGCGCGTGGCCCGTGCCCTGCGCGACGTGGCGCAGGCGGAGCGGCAGGGCATGACCAACAAGCTGCTCTTCTCGGCGGCCAAGGCGTACGCCGAGTGGTACTCGAACGCGTTGCAATTGCAGGTGGTCCGTGACGGCGTGGCGCTGGCCGAGGAGCGGTACACGGCCATCACACGTCGCGTGCGCGCGGGCGACGCGGCGGGCATCGACAGCATCGAGGCGGCAGCGGAGCTGAATCGTCGCCGCGCGCAGCTGCAGGCCGCGGCCCAATCGTACTTCAGCGCCTCGATGGACCTCACGTCGTACCTGTGGGATGCGCGCCTGCAGCCGCTGGAGCTGACGCCGAACCAGGTGCCAAGCGACTCGGGGCTCGGGCGCACGACGCTCGACTCGGCGGCGGTGCCAGCACTGCTGGCGCGGGTGCTGTCGGTGCACCCCGACGTCCTGAAGGCGGAAGGGAAGGTGGATCAGGCGGCCGCCGATCGCGCGCTGGCGCGACAGGCGATCTTCCCGCTCGCCAGCGCCGAGCTGGCGGCGCTGCGAGGGCAGGGCGGCAGCTTCGACGCAGGCGACGCGCTGAATCGCGATGCCAACTACAAGGGCGCGGTGAACCTCTCGTCGCCGCTGTTGTTCTTCAAGGAACGCGGCAAGTTCCGCAGCACCGACGCCAAGTTCGATCGCGCAGGGCTGGAGCTGCGTGAGATCCGCCGCGAGGTGACGCTGCTGGTGCGCACGGCGATCAACGACCTCTCCCAGTACGAGGCGCAGCTGGCGCTGCAGCGCGATGCGGTGCGGCTGTACCGCATCCTGAGCGCGGGCGAGCGCACCCGGTTCGACGCCGGCGAGAGCACGCTGTTCCTGGTGAACACGCGCGAGCGCGCGGTGCTCGACGAGGAACTGAAGCTGGTGGCGCTGCAGGCGAAGTACCTGACGGCGCGGGCGGCGCTGGCGGTGGCGGCGGGTGCGCCGGGACGGCTGCCGGAACTGCGCTGACGACTGCCCGCCGGCTGAAACACCGCGCGCGCTCGCGAGTACCGTGAAATGTCGGGCGTGTGTGTGTCGCTTGCTGGTCACCCCTCACGAGGCAATGCCATGTTCGCCCTCTCCCGCCACCCGCTGCTGCCGGCCACCCTGTTGTGCGTCGGCGCCATCACCGCGCCGCTTCGCGCGCAGGTGACCGACTCCGTGCCGCCGCCGCTGGGCGGCAGCGTGCGCCTGCTCAGCGCACAACCGATCGGTGAGTTCAAGCGGTACGTGAACAACGGCTGGGGTGCCGGCGCCGACGTGCGCTGGTTTCCGGGGGCGCAGCGCGTGGCGTCGCTGCGCGTCGATGCGGCCTACGTCAACTACGGCCGGCAGACCACGCGCGAGTGTTTCGGCACCAGCTGCCGGATCCAGATCGACATCAACACGTCCAACAACATCTTTTCCGGCCTCGTCGGTCCGGAAGTGCAGGCGCCGGTGGGTCCGGTGCGCCCCTACGTCAACGCGTTGGCCGGATGGACGGTCTTCTGGACGCAGTCATCGGCCGAAGGTGCGGACGACGAGGAGGACGTGTTCCGCACCACCAACCTCCGTGACAACCTGTTCACCGCGGCGGTGGGCGGCGGATTCCGCATTCCACTCGGCAGCCAGGTGAAGCTGGACCTCAACGCGCGTCGCAACTTCAACGGGCGTGCGCGATACCTCACGCGCGACAGCTTCGGCGATGGCACGCTGCCGACGCCGCTGGTACGCGAGAGCGAGGTGAACATGTGGATCTACTCGGTCGGCGTGGCGTTCGGCTTCTGATCGCCGCGCGACGACGCATCACTCGTCGCGCGTGATCCGCTTGCGCTGCTGCTTCACTTCGCTGCGCTGCGACTTCGACTCCAGCCGCTTCACCTTCGACGTGTAGGTGGGCTTGGTGGCGCGGCGCACCTTCGGCACCACCAGCGCTGCCTTCACCATCATCACCAGCCGCGCCTCGGCCGCCTCGCGGTTCTGCAACTGGCTGCGGTGTTCACTGGCGGTCAGCCGCAGCCAGCCGTCGCCATCCAGCTTGGTGGCGAGGTTGGTGAGCAGGCGTTCGCGCTGCACGTCGCTGAGCGCCACCGATGCGGCGGGCTGCCAGCGCAATTCGATCTTGGTGCTGCTGGTGTTGACGTGCTGGCCCCCGGGGCCGCCGCTGCGGGTGGCGCGCACGTCGAGCTCCGTGCGCGGGATGCGCACGGAGGCGTTGACGATCAGGACGTCGCGCGGCCCTTCGTCGTCGTCACGAGCCACGTTCCGCCACCGCATCGCACTGTCGCACCGTTGAGGCGATGCGCGCCACGTCCACCGTGGCCGGTGCGGTGAAGATCGACACGTAGCCGTCGACGCCGAGGTCGTGGAAACTCTGCTGACGGTATCCCACGGCCTCCATCTCGCAGCGCAGCAGCGCGGGTGGCGTGCCATGCTGGTCGGTGCGACGGTTCATGTCGAGGATCGCGATGCGCGCCCCCGGTCGCAGTGACGGGACGAGGTTGGCCAGCAGGCCGAACGGCTGCTCGATCTCGTGGTACATGTGGATCATCGTCACCAGGTCGAGCGCATTCTTCGGCAGCCGCGGGTCGTGCGGGTCGCCGAGTGCGAGGCGCACGTTGGTGAGTTCGTCGCGATCGACGCGCTCGCGCAGGTAGCGCAGGTAGCGCGGCATGATGTCCTGCCCGTAGACGACGCCGGCGTCGCCGACACGTCGTGCCATGCGGGCCACGTAATAGCCGCTGCCGGCACCGATGTCGGCCACCGTCATGCCGACACGCAGACCGAGCAGCGCCATCACGGTGTCGGCCTCGTGGGCCGCGTCACGGGTCGCCTCGTCACTCCACTGTGGCGAGACGATGCTGGAGATGGGGCGACGTGGGGCGGGGAACGCACTGGCGGGAATCCCTGCCGGGGCCAGCGGACCGACGGCGCCCGTGTCGCGTGGCCAGCGGGACACCGTGGAGACGCGCGGACCGCTGTCGCCGCCGGCGGTGGCGGCGTTCGCCTCCGGCAGCCGTTCGTTCTGTGCGCAGGCCGAGAGTGCCGCGAGGGAAAAAAGCGTCAGGAGGCGCATGCCGAAATAACGCCGCACTCGCGCCAAACCGCACCCGGCACCGGCCGCTGCGCGCGTCCGGCGTCGCGGCACCGACCGATTCACGTCAGCGGGACGCGGTTCACGCGCACGGCGGCCACCCGTCGGCCATCCATCGCCACCACCTCCAGCTCGCAGCCGGGAATGGTGACGCGGTCGCCCACTCGCGGCAATCGGCCGAGGGCGTTGAACACGTAGCCGCCCAGCGTGGTCCAGTCGCCCTCGGGCACCAGCACGCGGTAGTCGGAGCGCACGTCGATCAGCGACAGTGAACCGGCCAGCTCCAGCACACCGTCGGTCTCGAGGGCCTCGCGTGCGGCGGCGTCGTATTCGTCGGCGATGTCACCGACCACCTCCTCAACCAGGTCCTCCATGGTGATGATGCCGGCGGTGCCGCCGTACTCGTCGAGCACCACCGCCATGTGCGCGCGCGTCTTCCGCAGGTCGTCCAGCACCCGCTCGGCGGGACGCGAGTCGGGAATGAAGAGCGGGGTGCGCAGGAACTGCTGGAGCGTGAAGGGCCCCTGGTGCAGCCAGAGGTCCTTGGCGAGAAAGACGCCGATGATGTCGTCGAGCGAGTCGTTGATCACCGGGTAGCGCGAGTAGCGCTCGGTGCGGAGGATCTTCCACACCTCGGCCTCGGTGGCATCGATCGGGATTGCGGCCACCTCGGTGCGCGGGCGCATCACGTCGCGCGCCTTCTTCTCGTGAAAGTCGAAGACGCCGGCCAGCATCATGCTGTCGGTCTCGTTCAGCGTGCCTTGCGCGCGGGCCTGCATCACCAGCAGGCGCAACTCGTCGGCACTGTGCACGCTGGAGTGGCCGCCACCGGCGGGGTTCACGCCCACCAGCTTGAGCAGCGCGTTGGCCACGTTGTTGAGCACCGTGATGAAGGGGCTCATCACGCGGGAGAACAGCATCAGCGGCCGCGCCAGGTACATGCTGACGCGCTCCGGTGCCACCAGCGCGATCGACTTCGGCGCCAGCTCGCCGAGCACGATGTGCAGGAAGGTGATCACGAGGAACGCGGTGGCGATGCCGGCCGTGCTGTGCACCACCCCTTCGTGTGCCTCGATGCCGACGATCGCGAGCGCGCGATCCACCAGCGTGGCCAGCGCCGGCTCGCCGATCCACCCCAGCGCCAGCGACGCCAGCGTGATGCCAAGCTGCGTGCCGGAGATGTAGCGGTCGAGATTCTTCAGTGCTTCCTGCACCGCACGCGCGCCGCTTTCGCCTTCCTCGGCCAACTGGTCGATGCGGCTGCGACGCGAACCCACCAGCGCGAATTCGGCGGCGACGAAGAAGGCATTCATCGCCACCAACACCAGCACCGCCAGCAGTCGCAGGCCGACGCCCGCCTCGGGAAGGTTCACGCGGCCACTCCCCGGGCCGGTGATGCCGGTGACACATTGTCGAGACCCATGCAGACCCGACCCCGCACCACGGCGCAGGCGCTGACGCCGATCATGCGCCTGCGCGCCATCCTCGATCCGCGCCAGGCGCTGATGTGGGTGTACTCGATCCGCACGGTGGTGGCGGTGGCGCTGATCGTGACGCTGCCACAACTGGCGGCGGGCCAGACGCCGACCGCGGTGCGGCTGGTGCAGGCCGCCGTGATCGTGGCGTTTTCCGTGACGGGTGTCTCGCTCATTGCGGTGGAAATGTACCGCGCCCCCGCGAGTCGGGGGTTCCTGCTGGCGCAGGCGGTGACCGACATCGCGCTGATCACGGCGCTGGTGCACGTGACCAACGGCAGCGATTCGCAGTTCGCCGCCCTCTACATCCTCGTCATCGCCTACTCGGCGCTGCTGATCCCGCGCAGCGGCGGGCTGATCGCGGCGCTGCTGGTCTGCGCCTTTTATTTCACCGACATCGTGGTCACCCGCGACTTCGTGCTCGACTCCACGGCCTGGCTGCAGATGGGCAACTTCGCCACGGTGGCGGTGGGCACCGGCTACGTCAGCGCACGGCTGCGCGAGGTGGGTTCGGGTTCGGAGGTGCTGGCCGAGACGCTTCGCCGCGAGCGGCTGCAGGCGTCGGACGTGCTCGACAACATCCGCAGCGGTGTCCTGACCCTGGATGCGCAGGGTGCGCTGCGGTACGCGAACGAGGCGGCCAGCACCCTGCTGGGACTGGACCTGCCGCCGCTGGTTGGCCGATCGGTACGCGCCGAGCTGGACCGCGCGGCTCCGGGTCTGCTGCTGGCGATCGAGCGCGCGATCCGCACCCGGACCCGGACGTCGCGGGCCGAGGCGCTGGTGGTGCTCGAGGATCGGCAGCTGCAGCTGGGCATCACGGTCACCTACCTCCGCGGTGACGATGCCGCCGACGCCGGCAGTGCCACCGCGATCTTCTCCGACATTTCCGATCAGAAGAAGCTCGAGGACCTGCACGTGCGCGCCGGCCAGCTGGAGGCAGTCTCGGAACTGGCCGCGAGCCTGGCGCACGAGATCAAGAATCCATTGGCGTCGATCCGCAGCGCGGTGGAACAGCTGGGCCGCATGCCGTCTGCCGACGAGGACACCGGCTCGCTGACCCGCCTCGTGGTGCGCGAGAGTGACCGGCTGGCCCGCCTCCTCACCGAATTCCTCGACTTCGCCCGGGTGCGGGTGACCCGAGTGGAGCCGCTGGACCTCGCCAACCTGGTGCAGGACATCCTCAACCTGGTGGCGGCGCACCCCGACCGGAGCGTCCGCACGGCGCTGCTCTTCGAGAGCGAGCCCGAGGCGCGGCAGATCGACGGCGATTCGGACCTCCTGCATCGCGCGATCTTCAACCTGGTGCTGAACGCGGCGCAGGCCGTCGGCGACGAGGGGAGCGTCCGCGTGGAGCTCCGCTCGGCGACGGCCGAGTCGGTGCCGGGGGGCGTGCTGCCCGAGTCGGGGGCGGTCCAGCTGGTGATCGAGGACGACGGACCGGGGATGGAGCCCGACGTGCGGGACCGCATCTTCACGCCGTTCTTCACCACCAAGCCGCGGGGAAACGGGCTCGGGCTGCCGGTCGTGCACCGGGCGATCGAGGCGCACCGTGGCGTCGTGCTGGTTGACTCGTCCCCGGGCAGCGGCACCCGCTTCACGATCATCCTGCCCCGCACCCAGCCAGAGAACGGAGTGTCATGACCACTCGCCCGTCCCCCACCGTTCTCGTCGTCGACGACGAGGCAGGGATTCTCGAGACACTGCGCATCCTGCTGAAGAACGAGGGCTTCACCCCGGTGACGGCGCTCGGCGGCAAGGCGGGGCTCGACGCGCTCGAGTCGGCGGCGCCCGACATCGTGCTGACCGACATCCGGATGCCGACGATTTCCGGGATCGAGATCCTGGCCGCGGTGCGGGCCAAGGATCCGCAGCTGCCGGTGGTGCTGATGACCGCGCAGGCCTCGATGCAGAGTGCGATCCAGGCGGTGAACGAAGGCGCCTTCTACTACATCCAGAAGCCGTTCCGGAACGACGAGCTGGTGGCGATCCTCCGTCGCGCCGCCGAGCACCGGCAGCTGAAGATCGAGAACGTGACGCTGAAGCAGGAGATCCAGCGCCGTGACCGGACCAGCGCCGGCGGCAAGCCGACGGGCAACAGTCGCGCGTGGCTCAAGCTGCTGGAGATGGTGGAGACGGTCGCGCCGACGGATTCCACGGTGCTGATCACCGGCGAGTCGGGCACGGGCAAGGAAGTGATCGCGCGCTACCTGCACGACCTCTCGCCGCGTGCGGACAACAGCTTCCTCTCCATCAACTGCGGTGCGCTGCCGGAATCACTGCTGGAGAGCGAGTTGTTCGGGCACGTGAAGGGCTCGTTCACCGGCGCCGTGAAGGACCGCGCGGGCCTGTTCACCGCGGCCAACAAGGGCACGTTCTTCCTCGACGAAATCGGCGAGACCACCGCCGCCACGCAGGTGAAGCTGCTGCGCGTGCTGCAGCAGCGCGAAGTGATCCCGGTGGGTGGCACCGAGTCGCAGCCGATCGACGTGCGCATGATCGCCGCCACCAATCGTGACCTCGAGGAAGAGATCAAGCGGGGCAGCTTCCGCGGCGACCTGTTCTATCGTCTCAACGTGATCGCAATCCACCTCCCCCCGCTGCGGGATCGCCGCGACGACATCCCGGTGCTGGCGACGAAGTTCCTGACCCGCGACGCCAGCGTTCGTGGTGGCACGCCGATGCGACTCAGCGACGACGCGCTGGATGCGATGCAGGCCTACGACTGGCCGGGTAACGTGCGCGAGCTCGAGAACGCCATGGAGCGCGCCGTGATCCTCAGCAGCGGCGAGACGATCGGGGTGGACGCGTTGCCGGAGCGGGTCACGGCGCGGCGCGTGGAGCCGCTGGTGGCCGAGCGCGCGATCGTGAACCCGACGCTGGACGCAATCGAGCGGGCGTACATCATGTGGGTGCTGCAGAGCGAGGGTGGCAACAAGAGCCGCGCCGCATCCACGCTGGGCATCGATGCCTCGACGCTGTATCGCAAGCTGGCCCGCTACGACACCGACGCTGGCTAGTCGGCGCCGTCACCCTGCCGTCATCACCGCCGCTGCGCACCAATGATGGTGCGGGCGGCGGTTTGGCTATCGGACATTCGCGAGCCGCACACAGCATGTGGGCCGGTGCCCGGACATGTCGGTGCGGGGGCCGGTCACCTCGACCCGGGGAGAATGGGCCATGCGGAACCTGCGATGGATACGGAGGCGTGAAGGCTTCACGCTGATCGAGTTGCTGATCGTGGTGGTGATCATCGGGATCCTGGCCGCGATCGCGATCCCGAAGTTCAACAACACCAAGCGGCGGGCGAACCGGTCGGCTGGCATCGCCGACCTGCGCAACCTCGCCACGGCGCAGGAAGGCTTTTATGCCGATTCGGACCGATATGGGGCGCTGGCGGATACGGCGCTGATGCGATTCTCGCTCAGTCGCGGCAACACGGGCCTCGGCATCGTGCTGGCCGGCGCCCCGGCCGGATCGTCGGGGTGGAACGCCGTGCTGGCGGTGCCCGGTGGAAGCAGCTGCGGGATGTTCGTCGGTGCGGCGCCCGCACCGACGGGTCTCCCCGCGGGTACGCCGGACGGTGTGCCGGTGTGCTGGCCGTGACCCCGGGCGGCGAGCGGCGACAGCCTCGCAGAACGCCATGACAGTGGCGAAAAGCAGTGCCGGAGCGCGGCGCCGCTCGCGGTTCGCTGCAGGCAACTCGTTGCGGCACAACGCGTTGCAACTTGCAAGCGGACTGGCAGAGGCTTTGCCCTAGTGATGGCCGAGCCGGTTGGCAATGTGCTGATCGGTGAACGGTCTCCCACTATGGAGTTGTACCATGCGACGCAGCATGAAGAAGGGCTTCACCCTGATCGAACTTCTGATCGTGGTCGTCATCATCGGCATCCTGGCTGCCGTCGCGATCCCGAAGTTCTCGAACACCAAGCAGCGCGCCTCGCGCTCGGCCGGTATCGCCGACATGCGTAACCTGGCCACTGCGCAGGAAGGCTTCTTCGCCGATTCGAACCGTTATGCGGCCCTGGCCGACACGGGCACCGGCGCCGGCAAGATGAACTTCACGCCGTCGAACGGAAACACGGCGCTGACCCTGGTTGCTTCGGCGACGGGTTGGAGCGGTGTGGTGACGATCCCGGGTGCCCAGAGCTGCGGCATCTTCAGTGGCACGGCCGCCCGCCCGACGGGCATGCCGACCACGAACCCGGACGGCGTCCCGGTCTGCTGGTAATGGCCTGATCCAGCCGGCTTCTGGCCGGCTGGTGACGCGGCCCGGTGCGCTTCGGCGCACCGGGCCGCGCCTGTTTGTCTTGCAGCGTTTTGCAAGGACCGTCGCAACCTGCGGCACTCCGCGCCGCCGCTTCTGAATGGTCCAGTTCGCCAAGTTGTTGCGGGGCAGCGACTTCACCGAGCTCGGCCTTTCAGGCAGGAGTTTTGCACCTGAGCCAACCCGAGTCCGTTGACGACCGTTCGGCGGGCGAGAGGAGCAACCTTTGCTGGGAGACACTACATGCGACGTAGCATGAAGAAGGGCTTCACCCTGATCGAACTGCTGATCGTGGTCGTCATCATCGGCATCCTGGCCGCTGTCGCGATCCCGAAGTTCTCGAACACCAAGCAGCGCGCCTCGCGCTCGGCCGGTATCGCCGACATGCGTAACCTGGCCACTGCGCAGGAAGGCTTCTTCGCCGATTCGAACCGTTATGCGGCCCTGGCCGACACGGGCACCGGCGCCGGCAAGATGAACTTCACGCCGTCGAACGGAAACACGGCGCTGACCCTGGTTGCTTCGGCGACGGGTTGGAGCGGTGTGGTGACGATCCCGGGTGCCCAGAGCTGCGGCATCTTCAGTGGCACGGCCGCCCGCCCGACGGGCATGCCGACCACGAACCCGGACGGCGTCCCGGTCTGCTGGTAATCAGCTGACGTGATGGGTTGGCCGCCTCGCGGCTGACCGACAGGCCCGGCGTGCTTCGGCACGCCGGGCCTCTGTCGTGTTCGGGACGTGTGCGCGTGTCTCGAGTGCGCCGGGCTGGCGACGGTCGCCACGCGCACTGCAGGGCTTTTGGCGCGGTGCGACGACGCAGCCTGGCTGCGGTCCTGGCGCAGCCACAGACATGTCAGTCGGTGCGTGGGTCCATGCGAAATGCGGAGTCTGTCTCAAGATGCAATGCGCAAACGGCCGCGCGGCGGCCATTGGTGGGTTGTAAGTCGTTCAAGAACAACGACTTGACTTCGCGGATCTGGCGTGGCTGGGGGCTTGCTTTTGAGAAGGCCGAGACAGGCCGGAGTTCCGACCCGATGCGCTGGATCTCACCACGCGGCACACACAGGACACCCCGCATATGCAGCCCACGCTGAAGAAAGGCTTCACCCTGATCGAACTGCTGATCGTGGTCGTGATCATCGGCATTCTGGCCGCAGTCGCGATCCCGAAGTTCTCGAACACCAAGCAGCGTGCGGCGCGTGCGGCCGGCATCTCCGATATCCGCAACCTCGCCACGTCGCAGGAAGCGTATTACGCCGATAGCAACCGGTACGCCGGCATCGCCGACACCGGCAATGCACCTGGCAAGATGAATTTCTCGACGTCGGCCGGGAACACGGCGCTGACGCTGGTCGGCACCACCACTGGCTGGAGCGGTGTGGTGGACATCCAGAGTGGCCGCTGCGGCATCTATCATGGCAGCGCGGCGCCGCCGACCGGCATGCCGGCCTCGATCCCCTCCGGTGTCCCGGTCTGCTGGTAACGCGCGCCGCACGCACGCAATGACACACGGCCCGTCGCACTTTCGCGGCGGGCCGTGTCGCGTCGTGGACCACGGCGTCCGCGCCACTTCGTGCAACGCCGCCTTGCGCCGCGCTCCGCGTTGCTCACGTTTCCGCCCGTGACACCTCCCATGCCTCCGCGCGCCGAGCGCGCTTCCAGTGCACCACCCGAGCGTCGCGCCCTGCAGGATACGCTGGCGTGGCCGATCGCCCTCGCACTGCTGTCAGGTGCTGCCGTCGTCTTCTTCCTCCCGCGCGTGGTGCCGACGCGGTTCCTGGCGCTCGCGATCGGCGGTGTGTTCGCCTGTGTCACGGTGGTGCTGGTGCTGGTGCTCGCACTGCTGATCGAACGCTGGCTGCGCCGCCATGCGGCCACCATCGCACTGGATGCGGAGCGGCAGGTGCAGACACTCGGCATTGCCGGCCTGCCCACCGCCACCGGTGACGGTGCACTGATCCCGTTGGCCTCGGCGTATGCCGATGCGGGCGCACGGGCGGCGCTGGTCACGGCGGAGCGGGAGACGAGTGACTTGTTGTCGAAGCTGGGGAGTGATGTGGCGGTTGCCCTGTCCCGCGTGGGTGCACAGCTGCACCACGATCCCGACTCGGCGCGGCAGGAGCTGGACGACATGGCGACCGCATTGCGCCGGGTCGCGGCGCCGGTGCCGGTGGCCGTCACGCCGGTCGACCTGGTCGCCCTGGTACGCGAAGCCACCGAGGACCTGCCGGAGGGTAGTGTGCGCGTGATCCTCGACACCGATCACGCGCTGGTGAGCGTGGACCGGGCGCGCATCAACGAACATGTGCGCGACCTGCTGGCGCTGGCCCACGCCGCGTCACCGCAGGATGTGCCGGTGACGGTGCACGTGTCCCGCATCTTCCGCTCGAACATCGAGGAGACACCAGTGCGCCGCACTGGTGACTCGCGGCTGACCATCGTGCCGCGCAGTTCGGGTGACGCGCTCCGGGCCTGGGTGTCGCGTGCACAGCCGGGCGCCGAAGTGCTCTCGTTGATCATCACCGATTCTGGGCGCGCGCCATCACCTGACGAGCAGCAGCGCGCCTTCGATGCCTTCGCGGTGGAACGGCCCGGTGACCCGCTGGGCGTGACGTTGTCCACCGTACGTCGCACCGTCGCTGCGGCGCGGGGCACGATGTGGATCGACGGTTCGCGCGAGGGCGGCACCGCCGTTCACCTGCTGCTGCCGATCGCGACCAGCTGAGTCCAGCCATGCGCGTGCGCCGCAGTGATGCGGTGATGCGCGCAGCGATCCGGTAACCCTGCGCACGACGGCCAGTGGTAGCATGGGCGCGTCCCACACCGGAGCGCGTCATGCAACACCGCAGGTCCGGAACGTCGCTGTGTGAAGTGCTCCTCGCCCTCGTCCTGATCTCCGCCACCGTCTCGTGGGCGCTGCGATCGGCAGCGGTCACCGAACGATCCTTCGGACACGCGCGCGCTCGGCAGGCGGCGCTGCAGCGCGCTGCGCTCGCACTCGAGGTCCTGCAGGCCGTGCCGTGCGACAGCAGCGTGGCGTACCTGAGTGTCGAGGCGCGCTGGCAGGTGCAGGCCACACGGACGCGCACCGGGCAGCGACGCAGCGACCGCGTCACCATCCTCTCACGCCGCGGCGATACCCTCGCCGTGCAGCGTGACACCTGGTGCGACCGGTGACGCAGAACGCGCGGACTGGTGTCACGCTGGTGGAACTGCTGGTGTCGCTGGTGCTGTTGCTGGCGCTGCTGGCGATCAGCGGCGCGTCGATGCAACGCCTGCTCGCGGTGCAGTCGCGCACCGGCGCCGGCGATGCGCGCAGCCGCGCCACCAGCGACGCGTTGCAGACGGTGCGGCGACACGCCGGCACGATCGACGTCGGCAACGGCGACCTGCTGGTTGCGCGCGACACGGCGCTGGAGCTGGTGCGCACCGTCGGCGTCACCACCACCTGCCGCAGCAGTGGCGACACGCTGGTGGTCACCAGCGGTGCGGATACGCTGCCGTGGAGCAGCACGCTGCCGCGCGCGATCAGCACCGACGACGCCGTGCGGCTCTGGCACGAAACCGATGCGCGCTGGGTGTCACGTCGGGTGCTCGGTGCGCTGCCGGCATCGGGTCCCTGCGGTGACGGCGGTGCGCCATGGCCGGATGTGGCCAGTCAGGCGTTGGTGCTCGACAGCATGCCCAGCGGCGTGCGACCCGGCGCAGCGGTGCGCGTGGTGCAGCGCGAACGGTGGTCGCTGGTGCGCGGCGGCGATGGCCGGTGGTCGTTGGCGCTCGCCAGCTGGAACGCCGCACGTACGACTTTCGACACACCGCAACCGCTGCTCTCGCCACTCTCCGCACCATCGGCGACGGGTGGACCAGGGCTCGTCGTTCGCGCGCTGAATGCGCAGGGTGCGGTGGTCGCCGACAGCGCACTCCGCTCCGCGGTCGCGCTGGTGGTGATGCTGCGCGGATTGCCGGCATCACGAGATGCCGCTCCTTTCGACTCGGTGCGCATCCATGTCGGCGCGCACTGAGCGCACCACGCATCGGCGCGGCATCGCGCTGTTGCTGGCGCTGGTCACGGTGCTGGTCGGTGGCAGCTGTGCACTGGCCCTCTGGCACACGCGTGCGGCCGCGCTGCGCACCCTCGCGCTGGACTCGGCGGTGGTGCGCGCGGCCACCATCGCCGACACGCTGCTCCTGGCAGCGCTGGCGGTGGCGGATACCGGCGGCTGGCGCCAGCTCACTGCACCCGCCGACGTGCACCGCGTGATCGACCTGCGCGTCGGCGCTGGCGTACACCGCGCCGACATCGCGCGGGTGGGTTGGAGCACGCTGCTGGTGCGTGGCGCCGTGTCGATGCGCAGTGGCGTACCCGGACTGCCGGCGCGCGCGGAGCACCGTCTGCTGATCCCGCTCGTCGAGCCACTGCGCTTTCCGTTGGCACCCCTCACCGGCGCCCAGCCGTGGCAGGTGGATGCCGCCGCCGTGGTGGAGTTGACGCCCACCACCCTGACTGAGCTGGCCTGCCGGGCCGGTGTGGTGCCGATACCGACTCGCCAGGACTCGCTGGTCGTGACCCTCGATTCCACCCTCGTCTCGCCGCTCGACCCCGACACCGTGTCCTCGCCGGTCCACGGCGTCTTTCGCCTGACCCGTGACCGAATCAGCCGTCCACTGGTCATTACAGGAATGGTCGAGGCCGTTACAGGACTCCATGTGGGGGCCGACCTTCTCGTCACGGGGGTGCTGGTCGTCCGGGGATCGGTCGTCCCGGCCGGCGGTCGGCTCCACGTCACCGGCGCCGTGCTGACCGGGGATGCCGGAGGCGCGCCCTCATCGCTCGGCACTGGTGATCGGGTTCGGTACGACGCGTGTGCGATCCGGCACGCGGTGGCACGCGCGACACGTCCCGGCCACGTCAGGACGTGGAGCACGTTGCGCCTCTTTTGAGGCCAATTCGGGTGCATCCGAGACCCGGGTACAGCGGGCGCCACCGTTACCTATTCGCCCGCCATTCGTTCCCTGTGTGCAATTCGACCCACCTGTCGAAGGCATCAGCGGGACGTCGTGTCGAGCCCCGTCGCCATGCACACCGTACGTCCTGGTGACCCTGTTCGGGTCTCGTCACACCTGGCCCCACATCCGATGGCGTTCTTCAAGCGACGTAAGGTCACGATCGGGCTCGATATCGGCTCAGGGTTGGTCAAGGTTGCCGTGATTGATCACGGCAAGGGCCTGCCCGAGCTGCAGCGAGTGGTCGTCGAACCAGTCCCCGCCGATGCGATCGTCGAAGGCGAAGTGATGGACCATGCCCTGGTGATCCAGGCGGTCCAGAACGCGCTCGCCGCCGCCTCCGCCGACATCAAGGGCGCGCACATCGTGGCCGCCGTCGGCGGCGGCAACGTCATCGTGCGCAAGGTCATCGTCGACCGCGCCAAGATGGGCGAGTTGCGCGAGACGATGCAGTGGGAGGCCGAGCAGATCGTGCCCTTCGACACCAGCTCGATCTCGCTCGACTATCAGGTGCTGGACCCGGACAGCGAGTCGGCCGAGATGTCGGTGCTGCTGGCGGTCGCCAAGCGTGACCTGATCGATGCCCGCGTGCAGCTGCTGCGCGACGCCGGCGTGGACCCGAAGGTGGTCGACGTCGAGGCCTTCGCGCTGCACAACGCCTTCGAATTCAACCATCCCGATGCCATGCGCGGCACGGTGGCGCTGGTGAACATCGGCAACGATGTCTGCAACGTCAGCGTGCTCGACGACGGCATCCCGATCCTGACGCGTGACAACACCGTCGGCGTGCGCCGCCTGCGTGAGGACCTGCAGCGTGATGCGCGCATGACCGCCGACGACGCCGACTCGGCGCTGGTCGCCGCCACCACCACGCCGGCCCTCGACAACGTGGTGCATCGCCGCGGTGAGGAGCTGGCGAAGGAAATCGAGCGCACCGGCACCGTGGCGCAGTCGCTGTCACGCACCGTGCGCCCGATCCGCGAGGTCTACATCGCCGGCGGCGGTGCCCGCGTGACTGGCCTGGCCGAGCGCCTGGCCGGCCTGCTGCGCATCCCGGTCCGCCCGGTGAACCCGTTGTTGAACCTCGCCGTGGCCGATGGTGCGCTCGCCGACGTGAACGCCGATGAAGTGGCGTCGCTGCTGGTGCTGCCCGTCGGTCTCGCCCTCCGCCAAGTGGCCTGAGGAGCCGACGCCATGATTGAAATCAACCTGCTCAGCCCCGGCGAGAAGTCGGGCAAGAAGAAGTCCGGCGGCCTCGCCTTCCTCGTCGCGCGCTTCCAGCGCAAGGATGCGCCGAGTGCGGTGTCCGACGAGTTCGCGGGTTCCCCGGTGCGGTCCGGCCTGACCGTGGCCGCGGGCATCGCGGTCGCGATCGCGGTGGTCGGCGTCGGCGGTGCGTTCTGGTATCAGGATCGCCAGCTGGTCGCGATGGACGAGCGGCTCCAGCAGGAGCTCGCCGACTCGGCGCGCTTCTCCACCGTGATCGGCGAACGCAAGGCGGTCATCGCCCGGCGCGACTCGCTGGTGCGCCAGCTCGGCATCATCCAGCAGATCGACGACAGCCGCTACGTCTGGCCGCACATCCTGGACGAAGTCAGCCGCGCGCTGCCGCCGTACACCTGGATCACGACCATCAGCCAGCTGAGTGCGAAGCCGATCCTCGCGCCGCGTGACACCACCAAGTCGAAGGCCGACTCGGCTGCCAAGGCCAAGGCGCCGGTCGAGCCGCTGGTCACGTTCCAGCTGGTCGGCAACACGGTGGACATCCAGGCCCTGACGCGCTTCATGCGCGTGCTCGAGACGTCGCCGTTCGTGCAGAACGTCACGATCAACAAGTCCAACATCGTGCTGGTGGACAATCGCGAGGTGACCGAGTTCACGCTCGACGTGCAGTACCAGAAGCCGGACCCGGCGGCCGTCACCACGGTCCCGATCACCCTGTCGGTGCGCTGACATGCTGAATTCCTACACCAAGCGCGAACAGAGCCTGCTGGCCGTGATCCTCTTCGCGGTCGGCCTGTGCGTCCTGTTCTACATGTACGTCTTCACGCCGAAGTCGGAGACGATCGCCGAGCAGTCGGCACACGTCGATGCGCTGGCGGCGTCGAACGCCAAGGCGGCGACGGAGCTGAAGGCCGGCAACCTGCGGCAGCTGAAGGAAGATGCCGCACGGTACTCCGAGAACTTGGCCGTGATGCGCCAGCTGGTGCCGACGGTGAACGAGGTGCCGGGCCTGCTCGAGCAGGTGTCGAACGCCGCGCGCCGCGTGGGCCTCGACATCGCCAGCGTGCAGCCGCAGCCGGTCGCCAGCAGCGGCGAGAATTACGACGCACATCGCTACCGCCTGATCGTCAAGGGTGGCTACAACGACATGACCGAGTTCCTCACCAACGTCGGCAGCCTGCCGCGCATCGTGACGCCGTCGGTGCTGAAGATGAAGATGGCCGACGGCAATTCCGGCCCGCCGCAGCTGGGCCCGAACTCGCGCCGTCGCATGCCGGCCGCCGAGGCACCGATCCAGACCGAGTTCGACATCGAGACGTACGTCGCCCGCAGCGTCGAGCCGGTGACGACGACGCGCAAGGGAGGCACCACCCCATGAAGCACGCATCCATCCGCGTCCTGATGCTCGGCGCCCTGCTGGTCGCCGCCGCACCGCTGGTCGCGCAGAAGCCGGTCGCCCGTGCCGAGCCCGGGGCCTCCGCCGTCGCGGCGCCGGTGTCCAAGGCAAAGAGTGACTCGATCGCGCGCCAGGAGCAGCTGGCCTATCGCCGCGAGGTGTTCGCCTACGACGCCGCCGGCCGTCGCGACCCGTTCGTGTCGCTGGCCGCCACTGGCGTGCTGCGGCCGACCATCGCCGACCTGTCGCTGGTCGGCATCGCCTACGCCGCCCGCAACGGCGGCAGTGGTGCCCAGTCGATCGCGATCTTCCGCGACCGCACCACCAAGGAGCAGTACCGCGTGCGCGTCGGGCAGCCGCTCGGCCGCATGCGCGTCGCGAGCATCGAGCCGCGACGCGTCGTGTTCAGCATCGATGAATTCGGCATCAGCCGACAGGAAAGCATTGCCATGGGTGATTCGACCCGCACCATCACGCCGACGAGGGCACCATGATGAACCGGACGAACGTTTCTTCGCTGAAGCGCAGCTGGTATCGCGTCGCGGCAGCCGGGGCTGCGGTGTTCGCCGCCTCGACGGCCGCCACCTCCGCCGCCGCAGCACAGGCCCTGGTCCAGGGTGTGCGCGTCGAATCCAACACCACCGGCACCGTGGTCGCCGTGACGCTCACCGATTCGGTGGCGCGCTCGGCCTTCACGCTCGCCGGCCCGAACCGCATCGTGCTCGACCTGCCGGGCACCACGCTCGGTTCGTTGGGTGGGCGCGCGTATGACGGCCAGGCTCGCGGCCCGGTGCAGAACATCCGCATGGCGCAGTATCGCCCCGACATCGTCCGCGTCGTGATCGACGTCGACGGGTCGGCGAAGTACAACCTCTCCGGCGGCAACGTAGTGCGCATCGCGATGGCCGGCGGCCGCGACGTCGCCAGCTGGAGCACCGGCGACGCGATGCCGTCGCAGCGTGCCGAGCGGGTCGCGACCAGTGACGTCACCGCCGCGTCGGTGATGGATTCCAGCGTCTCGAGCGCCCGCGCACCGGCCGGCGAGTCGCAGTCGCGCGTGGCCTACCAGACGCCGGATGCCGGCCTGCTCGGTGCCGCGTCCGCGTCGCGCGGCAAGGCACCCAAGCCGCGCATCACGGTGAGCTACCAGGAAGCCGACATCCGTGACGTGATCGCAGCCTTCGCCAGCTTCGCGAACCGCACCATCATCGTCGGCAAGGACGTCTCGGGCAGCATCACCGCCGACGTCAAGGACAAGCCGTGGGACGAGGCACTGGCCGCGATCCTCAGCGCGCAGGGTCTCGCCGCCAGCGAGGAGCCGAACGGGATCATCATCGTCGACTCCTACAAGAACATGCTCGACAAGCAGTCGCTGGAGCCGCTCTCGACGCAGGTCGTGAGCGTGAACTACGCCAACGCCACGTCGCTGGCCACCACCGTGCGCGGCCTGCTGACGCGGGATTGCGTGCCGGGTGCCGGCAGCCCGGCCTCGGGTGCCGCGGGTGTCACCGCGCCGGGCGCCGTACCGGCCGGTTGCATCGTGCGCGGCAGCGTGCAGGCCGACAGCGCCACCAACTCGCTGCTGGTGCGTGAGGTGCAGAGCCGCATGGAGGACGTGGTCTCCTACGTCCGCTCCATCGACCGCCGCACCCCGCAGGTGGCGATCAAGGCCAAGATCATATTCGTCAACCGCACCAACTTGCAGGAGATGGGCGTCACGTACGACATCGGCACGGCACGGCAGTTCTTCAACACCGTGATCCCGCGCCAGGAAGTGGTGTCGCAGCTGCCGATCGACCGCAACGGTGATGGCGTGCCGGATGCGTTCCGCGAAGTGCTGCAGCCGGTGATCGGTGACCGCGTGGACCTCGGTGGCAGCACGCTCTCCGCGATCGCCAACGCCAACTCCAGCATCTCGAGCCCGGCGCTCAACCTGATCTTCAGCGCCGCCGTCGGGAAGTACTCGCTGACACCGTTCATCCAGGCGCTGCAAGAAGCGACGCTGGCCGACGTGCAGGCCGAGCCGACCGTGGTCACGCTCGACAACCGCAAGGCCGAGATCCTCGTCGGCCAGGAAATCCCGATCCGCGTGCTGGACGCTGGTGCCGGTGCCGGTGGTGGTGGTGCCGCGGGCCAGATCAACATCCCGCGCGCCACGGTGCAGCTGAAGGAAGTCGGCATCTCGCTCTCGGTCACGCCGCGCATCACGAACAACCGGCAGATCATGATGACGATCCACGCCGAGAACAGCTCGGCGCAGCTGGCCAGCTCGGACGTGGGCTACATCTTCAACAAGCAGCGCGCCGACAACACGCTGATGGTCCCGGACGGCGAGACGGCCGTCATCGGCGGCCTCACCATCACGCAGGTCACGAAGTCGCGCCGCGGCGTGCCGTTCCTGATGGACATCCCGTACCTCGGCCGCCTCTTCTCGACCAACCGCAAGGACGAGCAGAAGCGCGACCTGGTGATCCTGGTGTCCCCGCACATCCTCGATGACGGCGACGCTCGGACGCCGGCTCCCAACCCCGGCCGATAATCCCTCATGCGCACAGAACCGACGCTGGTTTCGCGCGCGCTGCGCTGGCTTCCGCTGGTGCTCGCCTCCTCCCTCGCCGCCTGCGGCGACGGAGACCCGACGGTGGACAACAACACGCTCGATCGCACGGCACCCAGTGTCAGCGTGGTGCGTGTGACGAGTGCCGACTCGGTGTTCGCGTTCAGCGTGAACGCGAACGACAACCTCGGCGTGAAGTTCGTCTCGACTGAACTCGGCGGTGCCCTCACCGGCACCGTCAGCGACACGGTGCGGTCGGCCGTGACCGCGTACACCAAGCAGTTCACGCTGCGCGTGCCCGGCAACGTGACGCCCGGCTCGCAGGTCACGCTCATCACCACGGTGGAGGATGGCAACGGCAACCGTGCCCGCCCCGACACCAGCGTGATGGCCGTCGGCAGCCGCCAGCCTGGTTTCATCGCCGTCACCAGCCCGCAGGCTGGGACGCAGGCCGTGCGCGGTCGCTCGGTGGTGGTGGCCCTCGCCGCACGCAGCACCCGCAAGGTGCGCAGCGCCGGCTTCACCGTCGTCACCCCGGCGGGCGCCACGGCGATCGTCGGTGACTCATCGCTCTTTTCCAGCCCGCTGCAGGACAGCCTGTCGCTGACCCTGAACTTCGCCATCCCCGCCACCGCGGCGGCCGGCATCTATCAGGTCGTGCCGTACGTGATCGACTCCATCGGCCAGCGCACCGCCGGCACGCCGGTGGGCATCGACGTGCTGGCCTCGGGCACCGGCCAGACGGTGCCGCGCATCACGCGCTTCGGCACCACCGAACGGGTGGAATCGACCGACACGCTGTTCATCGAAGCCCAGGATGCCGTCGGCATCGGCTACGTCGGCTACGACGTGCGCACGTTGAGCGACGGTGCGGTGCGCCGCGACTCGGTGGTGGTGCCGAACGGCCCCGTCTCGGTGCCGGTCACGGTGCGCATGAACCTCCCCGCTCCGGTGGCGGGAGCGGCGACGCGGCTGGTGCTGCGCGTCTTCGCCCGCAACACCGAAGGTCGCCTCAACGACACGCTGACCACCGGTCGTGACACCGTCACGCTGGTTGCCGGCACCACCCGCACGCTGCCCAACGGCGGCGCGGTGGCCGACGGCTACTTCCACGAGCCCACGGGCCGACTGTACCTGACCAACATCGAGCGCAACCAGCTCGAGGTGTTCAACGTCGATGCGCTGAACTTCCAGGGCACGCCGATCGCGGTCGGATCGCGTCCCTGGGGCATCACGGTGTTCCCGGCCGGTCGCGGCAGCCCCATCGGGCCGGTGCAGAACCGCCTGATCGTCGCCAACTCCGGTGGTACGAACCTGAGCTTCGTGTCTCTCAATGCCGACGGCAGCGGCGCCGAGAACGAGCGCTACCTGCTGCCGAACATCATCGCCTACAAGGTGTCGGTGGCCGGCGGCAACATCACGCGCTCGGTGGTGGACTTCTCCGATCGTCCGCAGTACGTGGCCGCCGTCTGCAACACCGGCTGCACCGAGACCACGGTGGTCTTCTCGACCACGCCGACCGGCGGTCAGTCGGGCGGGTTCGCCGACAAGGGCACGATCCGCTACGAGAACATCACGCGGCGCTCGTCGCACCTGTTCTTCGAGCATGCCACCTTCCTGCGCGACAACAAGGGTGACACGCTCGAGGTGGTGCGCCTGAAGTCCGGCACCTACGGCTCCGACTCCACGCTGGTGCCGTTCCCGATCCGCATGGCGGCACCGGGCTTCCCGACGCGTGACGCCGGCTTCCTGGTGACGCTGGCCGACGTCGGGTTCCGCGACACGACCTTCGTCCGCAACTCCGCCAACTTCCGCCGCGCGATCTTCGGTGAAGGTGGCGTGGCCAAGGGCAGCCGCACGCTGACCTACGACGCCGATGCTGGCCTGCGCACGGCGACGCAGCAGGTGGTGACGGATACCACCACCGGCGCGGTCACCACGTACACCTCGCAGCAGGCGATCGTGGATGCCGGTGTGTCGCCGCCAAGCGACGTGTCGGACCTGATCGCCAACGCCTTCTCGCCTGTGCGGGGCGTGGCGGTGAGTGCCGATGGTGAGCTCTTCGCCATCCGTGCCGACTCCACCTACCTGTTCAACAACACGTTGCGCCTCTACGGCCTGCTGCAGACGCAGGGTGGCAATGCCGGCTTCGACTTCCATCCGCTGAATGCACCGGGCGCCAACCTGTCGGGTGGCACGCTCGCCACGCGGCTCTCGTTCGCGGCCTCACGTGAGGCGGTGGTGGAGGTGTTCGACACCCGCTGCTTCCAGCGCGTCGGCGTGATCGCGATCAAGGACCCGATCATCGGTCCGCTCAAGACCGCGGTGCGCGGCAGCCGGATCGTGGCGGTGGGTGCCACCGCGCGCGGTGTGGTGGTGCTGGACCTCAATCCGGCCGACTACGCGGCAACCTGTAACTGATTCGGGATCGCTCGCAGGACCGACGGCCCGTTCGCATTCGTGCGGACGGGCCGTCGTGCGTGGGGCCAGCGGCGCCGGGCCGACGTAGATTGCCCGCATCATGCTCCGACTCCTCCGCCTCACCACCGCCGGTGAATCCCACGGCCCGGCTCTCGTCTGCACGCTCGAAGGCATGCCCGCCGGCATTCCGCTCCGCGCCGACGATATCAACGCTGACCTCTTCCGCCGCCAGCAGGGCTACGGACGCGGACGGCGCATGCAGATCGAGCGCGACGAGGTGGAGTTCCTGAGCGGCGTGCGCGCCGGCCAGACCCTCGGGTCGCCGATCGCGATGCTGATCCGCAACAAGGACTGGAAGAACTGGGTCGAGATCATGGACCCCGCCCCGCGCAGCGAAGATGCCGACGGCCTGCGCAAGCGCTCCGTCACCCGCCCGCGCCCCGGCCACGCCGACCTCACCGGCATCCTCAAGTACGATCGCGACGATGCGCGCGACATCCTCGAACGCGCCTCGGCGCGCGAGACCACGGCGCGTGTCGCCGGTGCCGCCATCGCCCGCGCGCTGCTCAAGGCCTTCGACGTGTCGATCGGCAGCCACCTGGTGCACCTCGGCGGCATCGATGCGGCACCGGTGCCGCTGCCCGAGGACCTCAACGCCGCCTCCGACGCGAGCCCGGTGCGCACGCTGGATGCCGACGCGGAAGTGCGCATCATCGCGCTGATCGACGGCGCGAAGGCCGACGGCAACACGCTCGGCGGCATCTGCGAAGTGGTCGCCCGTGGGCTGCCCGTCGGCCTGGGGTCACATGTGAGCTGGGACCGGAAGCTGGATGGACGGGTGGGACAGGCGATGCTCTCCATCCCCGCCGTGAAGGGTGTGGAGATCGGCATCGGGTTCGAGTCGGCGCGAATGACCGGTGCCGAGGTGCACGACGAGATTGCGATGGCTCCCGGTCGCACCATTGCCGGCAACGTGCAGCGCACCACCAACCGCGCCGGCGGACTGGATGGCGGGATGACCAACGGCGAGCCGGTGGTGGTGCGGGTGGCGATGAAGCCCATCTCCACGCTCATGAAGCCGCTCCAGACCATCGACACCACCACGTCCGAGGTGGCGGCGGCGGTGGTGGAGCGCAGCGACGTCACGGCCGTGCCGGCGATGGGCGTGATCGCCGAGGCGATGCTGGCGCTGGTGCTGGCCGACGCGATGCTGGAGAAGTTCGGCGGCGACTCGCTGGGCGAGATGCGCCGGAATTACGACAGCTACCTGGCCCACGTGGCGCAGCGGCTGGGGTGAGCGCCGCGGCGCAGGGCGCCCCGGCCCACCTGATCCTGGTCGGGTTGCCCGGGGCGGGGAAGAGCACGCACGGTCGCCGGGCGGCGAAGCAGATGCAGCGTCCCTTCATCGACCTCGATCGGCGGATCGCGGAGATGGCCGGTCGCAGCGTCGCCGCCATCTTCGCCGAGGACGGCGAGGAGGCGTTTCGTGCCTACGAGCGCGACGCCACGGCAGCATTGGCGTTGGAACCTGCCAGCATCGTGGCACCGGGTGGCGGCTGGGTGATGAACCCGGAGAACGTGGCGCTGGTGAAGCCAGCCTCGACCATTGTCTGGCTGCAGGTCAGCCCCTTCGTCGCCGTGCGGCGGATGGGCGCGCGGATCCGGCTGCGCCCGCTACTCCGGACCGGGAATCCGGTGCAGACGCTCGAAGAGTTGCTTCGCCGGCGTCAGCCGCGGTACGCCACGGCGGACGCCGCCATCGACACCGAACTCCTTGACTGGCAAGGAGTTGTGGACGCCATCGCGGCGCTGGCGCCGCCCCTCCCAGCGCCGTCGACGGGCCATGACGACCCCGGCGGGGTACGCTGACGCGGCGTCCGATACTCGACCGTGACGGGGAGCGTCCCCGGCGTTTCGCGTTATAGTATGCGCCGGTGGCCGTCCTGATTGGCGACGGCCTGCGTGAGGTATGCGAGCGTCAGGGAGGTGGCGAGGATGAGTTTCCGGGTATTGGGTCCGCACGAGCGTGGGCGGTTCTCGGCCGAAGCCTGGGGCCACCTGCTGTCGCTCACCGGCTCCGGCTTCCTGAGCCCCGCCGAGTTGGAACAGGTGATCGACCGCGCCCTCTCGCACATCGAGGGTCGCATCGCGCTCGACGACGTCCGCACGCTGCTGGAAGGGGCTGGACTCGACGATCACGGGTCGGGCCCCGAACCGATGACCATCCACTGACTGTCCGTGCGAGCGTCGACCTGCCGCTTGCCCTTTTCCTGCACTTGATCCGACCCTGATGGCTGGCTCGACCTCGAAGACCCCTGCCCGGAAGACCGCGGCGAAGAAGACGGCGGCGAAGAAGACCGCCGCCACCACCGCCACCCGGCGCGCGCCCTCGGGCCGCAGCACCGGTGGCGCTGCCGACGGTGGCCGTACGCTGGTGATCGTGGAGTCGCCGACCAAGGCCCGCACGATCAGCCGCTTCCTGCCGCAGGGCTACAAGGTCCTCGCCTCGGTGGGGCACGTGCGTGACCTGCCCCAGAACGCGAGCGAGATCCCGGAGAAGTACAAGAAGGACGCCTGGGCCCGCATCGGCGTGGACGTGGACAACGACTTCGCCCCGCTCTACGTGGTGCCGGGTGGTTCGCGGAAGGTGCTGACCGAGATCCGCGCCGCCCTCAAGGACGTCGATCGCCTCTACCTCGCGACCGACGAAGATCGCGAGGGTGAGAGCATCTCGTGGCACCTGCAGCAGGAATTGAAGCCGAAGGTGCCGGTCCGCCGCATGGTGTTCCACGAGATCACGCAACGCGCGATCCTCGAGGCACTCGACCACACGCGCGACGTGGACGAGAACCTGGTCAAGGCGCAGGAAGCGCGACGCATCATCGATCGCCTCACCGGCTACACCGTCTCGCCGCTGCTGTGGACGACCGTCGCCCCGCGACTGTCGGCGGGCCGCGTGCAGAGCGTGGCGGTGAAGCTGGTCGTCGTGCGGGAGCGGGAACGTCGCGCCTTCCGCAGCGGAACGTGGTGGGACCTGGTCGCACAGTTGGCGCATCAGGAGGCGCAGTTCGAGGCCAAGCTCGTCACGGTCGGCGGCAAGCGCATCGCGACCGGCCGCGATTTCGACAAGACCACCGGTCGCCTCACCGGTGCCGAGGGCGCATCCCCGCGCGACCTGGTGTTGCTCGACGAGGCGGCCGGCACCGCGCTGGTCGCCCGCCTGCAAGGCGCGACGTGGACGGTCACCGACCGCACCGAGGAGCCGTTCACCACGCGACCGTCGCCACCGTTCACGACGTCGACGCTGCAGCAGGAAGCCAACCGCAAGCTGGGCCTCGGTGCGCGCGAAGCGATGCGTGTGGCGCAGGACCTGTACGAGCGCGGCTTCATCACCTACATGCGCACCGACTCGGTGTCGTTGTCGTCGCAGGCGATCGACGCGGCGCGCGCCTGTGCGGCCGAATTCGGACCGGCCTTCGTGCCGGAGAAGCCGCGTTTCTATTCGAACAGCAAGGCGGCGGTCGCTGCGCAGGAAGCGCACGAGGCGATTCGTCCCTCGGGCGAGGTGTTCCGGAAGCCTGACGACACGGGACTGAGCGGCCGCGAATTGCGCCTCTATGAGCTGATCTGGAAGCGCACCGTCGCCAGCCAGATGCCGGATTCGCGTCAGACGCGCATGGTGGTCACCATCGCCGCCGACAACGCTGAATTCCGCGCCAGCGGCAAGCGCATCGATTTCGCGGGGTTCATCCGCGCCTACGTGGAAGGGTCGGACGATCCCGAGGCGGCACTGGACGACAAGGAAGTGGTGCTGCCGGCGCTGGTGGTCGGCGACACGCCCGATTGCCGTGCCCTCGATGCCGTGAAGCACGAGACACAGCCGCCGGCGCGTTACACCGAAGCGTCGCTGGTGAAGGCACTCGAGGAATTGGGCATCGGTCGCCCCAGCACCTACGCCTCGATCATGGACACGATCCAGCATCGCGGCTACGTGCGACAGGACGGCAAGGCCCTGGTGCCGACGTTCACGGCCTTCGCGGTCACCGCGTTGCTCGAAGATCGCATCACGACATTGGTCGACACGCAGTTCACGGCCAACATGGAAGACGAGCTCGATCAGATCGCCGTCGGCACGCTCGATCAGCTCACCTACCTGAAGCAGTTCTTCTTCGGTGACGTCGATCATCCGGGCCTCAAGCCGATGGTCGAGCAGAGCGCGGCCGACCTGAAGAAGGAAGCGGGTGGCGCCCGCGTCGTGAAACTCGAAGGCGTCAGCGCAGACATCCGCATCGGCCGGTACGGTCCGTACGTGGAAGTGATGGAGGACGGCAATCCGCTGCGCGCATCGCTGCCCAGCGACATGGCGCCGGGTGACCTCACCGATGACCTCGTGCAGGAGCTGCTGCGCACGCGGCAGGAAGGCCCACCGGTGCTGGGCACCGATGCCGATGGCGTGCCGATATACATGATGCGCGGCGAGTACGGCCCGTACGTGCAGCTCGGCGACGTGGAGGAAGGCAGCAAGGTGAAGCCGAAGCGCACGTCGCTGCCGAAGGGTGTGACGCCGGAGAATATCACCATCGAGATCGCCCGCGGCCTGGTGTCGTTGCCGCGTGCGCTCGGCACACATCCGGAGACCGGTCACGCGATCCGCGCCAGCCTCGGTCGCTTCGGGCCGTTCGTGGTGCACGTCAAGGGTGGCGAAGGTGGCAAGGACGAATACCGCAGCATCCCCGCCGCCGAGGATGTGCTGACGATCGAGTTGCCCAAGGCGCTGGAGCTGCTCAGCCAGCCGAAGGGACGTCGCGGTCAGAACACCGGTGTCGTCACGCCGCTGCGCGAACTCGGCGCACATCCCGAGGACGGTCGCGCGGTGCTGGTGTTCGACGGACGCTACGGCCCATACGTGCAACTCGGTCCGAACACCAGCGATCGCAAGGCGAAGCCGATCCGCGCCACGTTGCCGAACGACGTGAAGCCTGATGCGGTGACGATGGCGCAGGCGGTGCAGCTGCTGGAGGCGAAGGCCGGCAAGCCGATCGTGAAGAAGAAGCCCGCGCGGAAGAAGACGGCTCGCGCAAAGGGGTGAGCGAGATGGAGATCCGCATCGTGGGTGGTGGGCTGGCCGGCAGCGAAGCCGCGTTCCAGCTCGCCGAGCGCGGGCATCAGGTGCTGCTGCACGAAATGCGTCCCCTGCGTGGCACCGCCGCGCACAAGACGGCCAAGCTGGGTGAGCTGGTCTGCAGCAACACGTTCAAGAGCACCGAGACGGCGAACGCGCACGGCCTGCTGAAGGCCGAGATGCGCGCGCTGGGCAGCGTGGTGTTGTGGGCGGCGGATCAGGCGCGCGTGCCGGGTGGGTCAGCGCTGGCGGTGGATCGCGAGCTGTTCGCCGATGCGCTCGACGCGCGTGTACGCTCGCACGCGAACATCACCGTCGTGAACGAGGAAGTGAGCACCATCCCGGAGGTCGGCATCATCGCCACCGGTCCGCTCACCTCCGACGTGCTGGCGGAAGCGATCCGCGCGCGGCTGGGCATCGAGTCGCTGGCGTTCTACGACTCGATCGCACCGGTGGTGAGTTACGAGTCGCTGGATCATTCGCTGCTGTTCCGCGCCAGTCGCTGGGACAAGGAGACGATGGACGGCGCGGCCGCCGAGGGCGGTGCGTACCTCAACGCGCCGTTCAACAAGGAGGAGTACGAGGCATTCATCGACGCGCTGGCCGCGGGTGACCAGTTCACCGCCCACGAGTTCGACGCGGTGCCGTATTTCGAGGGCTGCATGCCCGCCGAGGAGATGGTGAAGCGCGGACGCGAGACGTTGCGCTTCGGGCCGATGAAGCCGATCGGCCTGCGCGATCCACGCACCGGGCGCCGGCCGTGGGCGGTGCTCCAGCTGCGACAGGAAGATCGTGCGGGCCGCATGTGGAACCTGGTCGGCTTCCAGACGCGGCTGCGCATCGGCGAGCAGCAACGCGTGTTCCGCATGATCCCCGGACTCGCCGAGGCGGAATTCCTGCGCTACGGCAGCATCCATCGCAACTCGTACCTGAATGCGCCGGCCACACTCTCGCCGCACCTGTCGCTGCGTGATGCACCGCTGACGATGTTCGCGGGACAGCTCACCGGTGTCGAGGGCTACACCGAAAGCAGTGCCACGGGGCTGCTGGCGGGTATCAACCTGTCGCGTCAGCTGCGCGGTGACGAGCCGGTCGTGCCCCCACCGACCACCATGCTCGGCGCACTGTATCGCTATCTGCGCGAGGCGGACCCGAAGCACTTCCAGCCGATGAACGCGAATTACGGACTGGTGGACGACCTGCCGAACGCGCCGCGCGACAAGATGGAACGCAAGCAGGCGATGGCCGACCGTGCGTTGCGTGACCAGGCCGACTGGATTGCAGGGCTGTCGCTGGCAGGCGTGTCGGTCTGATGGCCAAGGCCGGGGCGTCGGGTACGGACGATGCGGTGCCGGTCGAACCCGCCGTCACGCCGGCGCTGGTGAGCGAGTGGCTCACGTACCTGGCCAAGGAACGGCAGATGTCGGCGCACACCATCACCGCGTACACATCCGACCTGGCCCGTTTCACCGAGTTTCTCGGCGCGAAGGCGCAGGGGCGTGCGTGGGACTGGGCCAGCGTGGATCGGAACACGATCCGCAGCTTCCTCGGTTGGCTGGGACGTCAGGGACTCGAGCGGCGATCCATCGCGCGCACGCTGTCGGCGGTGCGGGGGTTCTACCGGTTCCTGCATCGCGATGAACACGTGACAGCCAACCCGGCGCGCAGTGTGCGCACACCCAAGGTAGGTCGGCACCTCCCGGCGCATCTCGACGCGGGGACGATGCAGGTGCTGATCGACTCGGCATCGATCCGGGCGCAGGGCGGCGGCTTCGGCGACGTGCGCAACATGGCGATGCTGGAGCTGTTCTACGCCACGGGTATGCGCCTCTCGGAACTGCACCTGCTCGATCGCGCCGACGTGGACCTGGTGTCACTGCGCGTGAAGGTGCGCGGCAAGGGCCGCAAGGAACGCATCATCCCGTTCGGACAGCCGGCGCGGCTGGCGCTGATCAACTACGAAGCGCGACGGGACGACCTGGTGCGGATGATCGGGCCGAAGTCGGATCGCGCGGCCTGGTTCCTCAACCCACGTGGCCGCCGGCTCTCGCGCCGTGGCATCCAGCTCGCGATGACGGGCCTGATCGCGCTGGTGAACGCACCAGAGGGAGCGAGTGTGCACGCCCTGCGTCACACCTTCGCCACGCACCTGCTGGATGCCGGCGCGGAGCTGCGCGCCGTGCAGGAACTGCTTGGCCATGCCAGCGTGAGCACCACACAGATCTACACGCACACCAGCGTCGAACGCCTCAAGTCCGCCTACGCCAAGGCGCATCCGAGAGCCTGAGTACTTTCTACGCGCTCGAAACCGCTGACTGCTCATCGCAGAATTGCTACAGCCGCAGAACTGCACGGCCGCAGAAGGGCAACTGCTTTTTTGGTTGGTGTAGGGGCGCAACGTCTACCGCGTCGAGAGCGATCGAGCCATCACGTGACCGCCTGGCGTACCGGCGACCGTTACCGCCCCCACCGGCAGTGCCGCCTTTCCCGAGCTTACGTCAGCAGCTCACATCGCATCTCGCCGCATCCGCCCTTCTGCGGCTGTGCAGTTCTGCGGCTGTTGCCCTTCTGCGATGCGCAGTTGAGTGCTGTTCGGCCCGGCACGAATGTTGGCCCACCAGAAGCTGTGCCGGCGCTGCGACGGGAGCGATATTGGGGCATGTCTGAACACTCTCCAGTCTTTCACGCCACCACCATCCTCGCCGTGCGCCGCAACGGCCAGATCGCCATCGGCGGCGATGGGCAGGTGTCGATGGGGCAGACCGTCGCCAAGGCGACGGCGAAGAAGGTGCGGCGGCTCGGCAACGGCAAGCTGGTCGCCGGGTTCGCCGGTGCGGCGGCAGATGCCTTCACCCTGTTCGAGAAGTTCGAGGAGAAGCTGGAGCGCTACGGCGAGAACCTGCCCAAGGCCGTGGTCGAACTGGCCAAGGACTGGCGGTCGGATCGTGTGCTGCGGCGGCTCGAGGCGCTGCTGATCGTCGGCGATCGCGACACGCTCTTCACCATCAGCGGCAACGGCGACGTGATCGAGTCCGATGATGGCGTGATGGCCATCGGGTCGGGTGGCATCTATGCGCTGTCGGCGGCGCGGGCGCTGATGCGGCACACCGAGATGAGCGCGCGCGAGATCGTCGAACACGGCATGCAGATCGCCGGTGAGATCTGCGTGTACACCAACACGAACATCACCGTCCTCGAACCCACCGCCTGACCGATGCCGTCGCCGCGCACCCTTCGCGCGCTCGCGCGCCTTGCCGACCTCACGCCGAGTCGCATCGTCGCCGAGCTGGATCGCTACATCATCGGGCAGGGGAGTGCGAAGAAGGCGGTCGCCATCGCGCTGCGGAACCGGTGGCGTCGCCAGCACACGCCGGAGGCGATCCGCGCCGAGATCTCGCCCAACAACATCATCCTCATCGGGCCGACGGGCTGCGGCAAGACCGAGATCGCGCGGCGCGTGTCGAAGCTTGCTGCTGCGCCATTCATCAAGGTCGAGGCCTCGAAGTTCACCGAGGTGGGGTACGTCGGGCGGGACGTGGAGTCGATGGTGCGCGACCTGGTCGAGAACGCGATGGACCTGGTGCGCAGTGAGCGCGAGCAGGAGATCACCAGCGAGGCGTCGGAGCGCGTCGAGGAGCGGTTGCTGGATGCATTGCTGCCTGCACCGGCCACCCCGCCGGCCACGCCGGCCAGCACACCGGAGCCCGCGGAGCCCGCGACCGCACCCAACATCTTCCTCGTCGGATCGGCGGGTGCGGCCACCACCGCACCGGTGAGCGACGCCGAGAAGGAGCGGCACGGTCGCACGCGCGAGAAGCTGCGGGTGCTGCTGCGCGACGGCCAGCTGGAGACGCGCACCGTGGATCTCGACGTGCCGGTGTCGTCGGCGCCGATGTTCGGGATGGTCAACCAGCCCGGCGCGCAGGAAGGGATGGAGCAGTTCACGCAGATGATGCAGGACCTGATGCCGAAGCGCTCGAAGAAGCGCTCGATGACCGTCGCCGAGGCGCGGCGGGTGCTGCTGCAGCAGGAATTCGATCGCATGCTGGACCGCGACGAGGTGATCGCCGAGGCCATCGAGCGCACCGAGGAGACGGGCATCGTATTCCTCGACGAGATCGACAAGATCGCCGGCCAGCGCGGTGCGCAGGGTGGGCCGGATGTGTCGCGTGAGGGTGTGCAGCGTGACCTGCTGCCGATCGTCGAGGGTTCCACCGTGCAGACCAAGTACGGCATGGTGCGTACCGACCACGTGCTCTTCATCGCCGCCGGCGCCTTCCACGTCTCCAAGCCCAGCGACCTCATTCCCGAGCTGCAGGGTCGCTTCCCGATCCGCGTCGAGCTGCTGCCGCTGACCGAGGCCGACTTCGTGCGCATCATGACGGAGCCGGAACATGCGCTCACCCGGCAGTACGCGGCGCTGGTGGCGGCGGATGGGTCGTCGTTGGTCTTCGCGCCGGATGGCATCGCTGAACTGGCGCGGGTGGCGACCGTGTGCAACGCGCGAATGGAGAACATCGGGGCGCGACGGCTGCACACCGTCATGACCACGCTGCTCGAGGAACTGCTGTATGGCCTGCCCGAGGCGGGCGGCGAGGGAATCACGGTCGATGCGGCGATGGTGCGCACGCGGCTGGAGCACGTGAGCCAGGACGAGGACCTGCGGCGCTACATCCTCTGAGCGCCGCTCCGTCGCCGGTTCGTTGACCGGCGGGCGGCGAGCGCTAGGTTGCTTCCCTTCCCGCAGTCCCGCGGGACGTGTGGTGCCGTCTTCCGCTCCTGCCGCCATGTCCGCCGAGCGCCAACATCGCGATTTCATCGCGATCCCCGACTTCGATCGCTACGAACTCGACGCGCTGCTGCGCCTCGCCGACCGCATGCGGCGCGGGGCGTACGACCGTCGTCCGCTGCGCGGCAAGACGCTGGCGATGCTGTTCATGAAGTCGTCCACGCGCACGCGGGTGTCGTTCGAGGTGGGCACGTTCCAGCTCGGCGGCCACGCGCTCTTCCTCTCCGAGCGCGACGTGCAGCTGGGTCGTGGCGAGCCGCTCTCCGACACCGCCCAGGTGCTGACGCGGTACGTGGATGGGATCATGATCCGCACTTTTGCGCATGACGACGTGCTGAACCTCGCCAAGCACGCGCAGGTGCCGGTGATCAACGGGCTCACCGACCTGCAGCATCCCTGCCAGGTGCTGGCCGACGTGCTGACGGTGCGCCAGCATCTCGACGATGAGCGGAAGCAGGTGGTGGCGTGGATCGGCGACGGCAACAACATGGCCAACTCCTGGATCGACGCGGCGTCGTCACTCGGCTTCGAGCTGCGGCTGGCCTGTCCGGAAGGCTACGATCCGGACCCGGTACTCCTGGCGCGGGCGCAGACGCAGACCACGGTGAAGCTGCTGCGCGACCCCGCCGAGGCGGCCGACGGCGCGACGGTCGTCACCACCGACGTGTGGGCGTCGATGGGCCAGGAAGCCGAGCACGCGCAGCGGGTGCAGGCGTTCCGCGGCTACATGGTGGACGAGGCGGTGATGAGTCGCGCACGCAAGGACGCGATCTTCCTGCATTGCCTGCCGGCGCACCGCGGCGAGGAAGTGAGCGCCGGCGTGATCGACGGGCCGCAGAGTCGCGTGTGGGATGAAGCCGAGAACCGGCTGCACATCCAGAAGGCGATCATGGCGGTATTGCTGGGTGGCGAGGCACTGCACACGGGGCAGGTGCGGGCCTGACTTGGGTGCGATGCGCGCGTGACGTGACGACGCCTGAGCGCCCCCGAGCCCGATTGGTGCCACGTGCATTTGGCATCGCCGTGAGCGTTGGGTTGTGCTCTGCGCAGCTCGAGGCGCAAGCGCCGATGGTCACCGATGATGCAGGCATCGCGGCGTTACGCACCGTGCATCTCGAGGTCTTCGGGCAGTTCGCTCGGCTGCCAACCAGCGCACGTCCGGCGACCTCGCAGGCGACCACCGTGCTGACCGCGGGTTTTGGCGCAGTGCCGCGGCTTGAACTCGGCTTCGACTTTCCTTGGATCGTCGTCCGTCAACCCGGCGCGAACGTGGCAGGCATCGGCGATCTGAATCTGACGGCGAAATATCGACTGACCGCACCAGCCGACACCGTCTCAGTGCAATGGGCGCTGGCAGCCGCAGCCGAGATGCCGACGGGCTCTGCGCGGCGTGGTTTGGGATCAGGCGTACCGGATTTCGGCCTGACGGTGATCCGTGAGCAGACGCATCGTGGCACGGTGATGAGACTTAACGTTGGTCTGCAGGTCGCTGGCAATACTTTGACTGGCCGAGTGGGGACGGCCAATCGCGCACCCGTGCTGAATGCTGCGGCGTCAGTTGCTCGAACGCTGCCAGCAGGCATCACGCTGGCGCTGGAAGCATCAGGCTATCAGGGCCGCTCGCCGGTGGCCATTGACCGCGAGGCTCGTGTGCAATGCGCGATGACTTATGCGCTGGGATCGCGAGTCGCGCTCGCCATCAGCATGCAGCGCGGCTGGCTCGCCAGTCCACCGTCGCAGGTGCAAGTTGGAATCATCGCCGACCCGTGGTAGCAGCACGCACGGGATCCGTCAGTTCACCATTCAGACCGCCGTCGTTCGTATGCCCACCATCGGCAAGCCCGCTCCCGCCTTCATGCTCGCCACCGACACCGGCGAGACCGTCTCCCTCGAGAACTTCAAGGGCCAGACCGTCGTCCTCTACTTCTATCCGAAGGACGACACCTCCGGTTGCACCACCGAAGCCTGCGAGTTCCGCGACAGCATGCCGCGGTTCAGCAAGGACAACGCGGTCATCCTCGGCATCAGCCCCGACGACGTGAAGAGCCACGCCAAGTTCAAGGCGAAGTACGACCTCCCATTCACGCTGCTCGCCGACACCGATCATGCGGTGGCCGAGGCGTACGGCGTGTGGAAGGAGAAGAGCATGTACGGCCGCACCTACATGGGTGTCGAGCGCACCACCTTCCTCATCGACGGCACCGGCACGCTCCGGCAGGTCTTCGAGAAGGTGAAGCCGGCCGGCCATGCCGACGAGGTCGCAACGGCCATCTCTGCGCTGACCTGATCGGGCGTGCAGTGGCACGACCGCTGCAATGACGAGGGGCAGGATCGCCACGGGAGTCGGTGGCGCCGACATCCGTCGGCATCCCCGCCTGCCGGTCCTGCCACCCGAGGCACGCATGTCGGAGTCGGATATGGATGGATGGTTCCGCCGTTTCGCCGAACGGGCAGCCGTCGTGCTCGGGCGGCCGGCGGCGTTCCTCATCGCCCTCGCACTGGTGCTCGTCTGGGCGGTGTCGGGGCCGGCGTTCGGGTTCTCCGAGGAATGGCAGATCCTGATCAACACCGGCACCACGATCATCACCTTCCTGATGGTCTTCCTGCTCCAGAGCACCCAGATGCGCGACTCCCGCGCCATCCACCTCAAGCTCAACGAGCTGCTCCGCGCGGTGTCCGACGCCCGCGACGCGATGGTCGCCGTGGAGAAGTTGCCCGACGACGCGCTCGAGGAGTTGCGCGGAGAGTTCGAGACGCTGGCCGAGCAGTCCCCCGGCTGCCTGCCGGACACACAGCCCGCGACACCGACCGCACGGTGAACGGGCGCGCATTCCGGTCAGCGTCGCCCGACTGACGGCACCCCGGTTCCGGGATAGATTGGATGGTGCTGCCAGTTCGGCACTTACTCCTGCCTTCCCGCCATGACCGCTTCAGAGACGCTCCAGCGCACTGCGCTCTACGACACGCATGTCGCCCTTGGCGCCAAGATCGTCCCCTTCGCCGGGTTCGAGATGCCGGTCCAGTATCCCACCGGGATCACCGCCGAGCACCACGCGGTGCGGAAGGCGTGCGGCTTGTTCGACGTCAGCCACATGGGTGAGTTCCGGGTCACCGGCCCAGGCGCGATCGATTTCGTGAACTACGTCACCACCAACGACGTCTCCAAGCTGGCGGTGGGGCAGGCGCACTACTCCACGTTCTGCAACGAGCGCGGCACCATCGAGGACGACTGCCTCGTCTATCGATTCGCGGACCACCTGATGCTGGTGGTGAATGCGTCCAACATCGCCAAGGACTGGGCGCATATCGAGCCGCGCATGCTGACCTTCGATGCGCAGTTGGAGGACGTGAGCGCGACCACCGCGCTGCTGGCGCTGCAGGGGCCGAACGCGCCGACGATCCTCGCCCGGCACACCGACACCGACCTCTCGGCCATCGCCTACTACCACTTCGCCGTCGGCACGGTGGCAGGGGTGAAGGACGTGATCATCAGTCGCACCGGGTACACCGGTGAAGATGGGTTCGAGCTCTACTTCCCCGATGCGCAGGCACCGCACGTCTGGGCGGCGCTGATGTCGGGCGGCGACGTCACACCTGCCGGTCTCGGCGCGCGTGACACGCTGCGGCTCGAGATGGGCATGGCGCTTTACGGCAACGACATCGACGACACCGTCACGCCGTACGAGGCCAACCTGGCGTGGCTGGTGAAGCTGACGGCCAAGGAGCGCTTCGTCGGCCGCGAGGCGCTGGTGGCGCAGAAGATGGCGGGCGTGCCACGCAAGCTGGTCGGATTCACGCTGCCCGTGCGCAATGTGCCGCGGCACGGCATGAAGGTGTTCTACCACGGCGAGCCGAGTGGCGAGGTGTGCAGCGGTACCGTCGGTCCGAGCGTCGGGCTGCCGATCGGCACCTGTTATCTGCCCGCCGACGTCGCGAAGCCTGGTACCACCTTCGATGTCGAGATCCGCGGCACGCTGGTGCCCGCCACCGTGGCGGCGCTTCCGTTCTGGCCGAACGGCTCGGCGAAGAAGTAAGTCGCGAGTGAAGGCACTCATCACGCTGACGGACGTCGAACCCGCCGTCCGCCTGAACGCACTGCTCGAGCAGACCGGCATCACCACCGAACTCGTCTCGCCACTCGACGACATCCGCGGCGCGCTGGAGCGGTTCGAGCCGGATGTGGTCGTGATCACCGGCGCGCTCTTCGACACCGGCAACGTGCAGGTCGTCCGCGAGGAACTGTGGGCCGGTGTGCCCGTGGTCGGCCTAGCCGACGTCGACGAACCGGGAATGCGCGAGCGACTGCGGACGGTGGGCTACGCCGACGTGCTGGTGAAGCCGGTGGTGCCGGAAGATGTGGCGCCGGTGGTGCGTCGACTGCTCGAGCGGCGTCGCCTCAGCCAGGAGACCGGCCTCAGTGGCGACACCGAGGCGTTGCGCGAGGTGCTGGTCAAGATCGAGCAGATCGCCCCGGTCAGCAGCACGGTCCTGATCGAGGGGGAGAGCGGCACCGGCAAGGAACTGGTCGCACGCGGCATCCACCGCCTTGGCCCGCGCCGGAACAAGCCCTTCATCGGCGTGAACGTGGGGGCGCTGGCCGAGACGTTGCTCGAGAGCGAACTGTTCGGGCACGAGAAGGGGGCCTTCACCGGCGCGGCGGAGCGACGCCTGGGCCGATTCGAGCTGGCGGACGGCGGTACGCTCTTCCTCGATGAGATCGGTGACATCCCAGCCTCCACGCAGGTGAAGCTGTTGCGCGTGCTGGAGGAGCGGGAGGTGACGCGTGTGGGCGGCGTGACGAGCATCCCGGTCAACGTGCGGGTCATCGCCGCCACCAATCGTCCGCTGCGCGAGATGGTGGAGGAGGGGTCGTTCCGGTCGGACCTCTACTACCGGCTCAACGTCCTCAGCATGTACCTGCCACCGCTTCGGGAGCGGCAGTCGGACATCCCGGTGCTCGTGCGTCGATTCATCGCCGAATTCTCGCGGCGCCATGACAAGGCATTCCACGGTATCTCCGCCGAGGCGATGGAGATGCTGGCGCGATATTCCTGGCCCGGGAACGTCCGTGAGCTGCGTAACCTGATTGAGAGCATGGTGGTGTTGTCGCCCGGCCACGAGATCGGCGTGGCTGACATACCACCACAGATCCGTGAAGGGCTGACGCGACTGCTGCCGGTGCGCGTTCCGCCGGTCGCGCCGGCACGGGGCCCGACGGACGGAGCGTCGCTGCTGGGATCGGCCGAGCTCGAATTCATCCTGCGCAACCTCGTGGAGCTGAAGGTGCAGGTCGAGGATCTGCGCCGCCGGCTGGATCAGGAGCCACGCCAGCAGCCGGCCGAGTCGCTGGTGGCGGGCGGTGGCGTGGAGCCGCGTGGGGCGAGGGTGCCGAACTCCGTCGAGGTCGTGCCGGGGATGACGATGGCGCAGATCGAGCGCGCGGTGATCGAGGCGACGCTGCGGGAGACGCGCGGCAATCGTCGGCGGGCGGCTGAGCTGCTCGGCATTGGCGAGCGGACGCTCTATCGGAAGATTCGCGAAATCGAGGGTGGCGACATGGTCGAGGACGCTCACTCTTGATTTATGATTAGCTGCGGCCCAGCTTGCACCTTCGTTTACGGCCGGGGCTGATTCCCAGCATGCGGTCGAGCAGGTGTTCGGTCTGTTGCACTTCCACCCGCGAAAGAACGTGACCGTGTCTGTCTTTCAGTCTTCCGCGGGTGCTGGCGGCGGTTCGAGCCGACCGCCGGCGATTCACATCGCGCGCGCCGAGGAGTTGCTCGGCACGTTGCCGGGTGTGGTCAGCGTGCGCATCGAGGCCTCGCCGGGCGGTGAGGTGGACGCGATCCACGTCCTGACTTCGGTCGAAGTTGGTCCTAAACAGACCGTGCGCAACATCGAGAGTGCCTTGCTGGCGCATCTCGGCATGCGTGTGGACCATCGCAAGATCAGCGTGGCGACGACGGTGGATGCGCCGCGGATTCGCCTCACGCCGTCGGCGGTGGAGGCGATTGCCGGACCGCCTGCTGGAGCGGCACCAATGTCGGGCGCGCCGACCTCGCCGTTGCCCCCGGTGCCTGGCGCCACGCCGGCGCCGAGTGTGGCCGCGGCTGCGGTGCCGGGCAGCCAGGCGTCGCCGGCGGCCGGTGACCGGCGCTACCTCTTCGACGACGTGGAAGTGAAGCGCAGTCGCAACGGGCTTGGCGTCCGCGTGACCTTGCGTCGTGGTGAGCAGTCTTTCGAGGGCGAGGCGGAGGGACTGGAGACGGAAGCGGCGCGGCTGGAGCTGGCGGCGCGCGCGACGGTTCTGGCGATTGCCTTCGCGGAAGGGAAGGCGGGGGCCGTGGCGCTGGCGGGTGCGCAGCGCGTGGAGGCCTTCGGTGCGGATGTGGTGTTGGTCGGAGTGACGGTGCGGCAGGGCCGGTCCTCGTTGATGCTGAGCGGGAGTTGCACGATCCGCGACAGCGCCGAGGTGGCTGGGGCCCTGGCAGTACTGGACGCGACGAACCGGTGGCTGGAGGCGGCGCGGTAGGAGGGGCCGTCTCGGGAGTGGTGACCGGCAGGCGTTGCGTGTGGTGGTGACGAAGTCACCGCGGGCGGCGGGACGAACAGCTGACGGTCACGGGCACGGTGGTAGGAAGTGCAAGTGGAGCAGGCAGATTGTCATCCCCCCGTCCTCGGCAGAGAGGAGAAGAGCGGGTACGGCCAGTAGTACGAGCGGAGCCCACCTGAAGGAGGCAGTTTGGCGTGAATGCGCCAGGCTGACGAGATCAATGGGAGGTGACGCAAGATGGGATTCTGGTCCGGATTCGCAGCACTGTTGTCCGCAGCGTTCAGCGGTGGTCTGACGTGGCAGTGAAGTACTAGTCGGTCGACCGAGGCGGGGGGATCTGCTTGAGAACGTCCACAATACGCGTCGTCATCGCGACAGCCTTCTGCGGGGCCGCGAGTTTCGCTGCGCTCTACGCGGCAGCACCCGACGTAGACTCGAAAGAGCTGAATGCAGCGATTGCGTTCGCTGTATTCTCCGTATTTGGCGCGTTGATGCCCTACTCGTTGTCAGAGCGAGTCGCGGGCTCCGCGACGTTTGTCACATTCTTGGCGAGTGTTGTTCTCGTCCCGTCATGGCTGTCTGTTCTTGGCGCTGCTGGCGTGATTCTGCTCACACAGATCGTTCAGCGCACCGGAAGAGCTAAGACAGTCTTTAACGTCTCGCAGCACCTGGTTGCGCTGACGTGCAGTGTCGTCGCCTACAGAATCGCATCTGGCGATGGTGCCGTGCATGGTGGGCCAATAAGGCCATTGGCATTGATAGTCGTATTCTTGGCGTTCTTCCTCGCCAACTCAATAGCGGTAGTCGCTGTTGTGAGCTCAGAGACCCGCGTTCCATTCTTTTCGCTTTGGAAAGAGAATACGCTCCGTGGATTTGGGCTTGACGTCATTGCGATTCCTTTCGTTTACGTCTTTGTAAAGGTTTATGTCGAGTTCGGAGTTCTCGCGACTTCAGCAGCAGCTGCACTCGTCTTGATCGTTCGCCAGCTGAATAGCACGAACGAGGAGCTGCATCGGTCCAACAAAGAACTGCTCGAGCTCACCGTCACGACGCTAGAAGCTCGCGATCCTTATACATCGGGCCACTCGAGGAGAGTTTCACAATACTCCCGAATGATGGGGCAGGCGCTCGCGCTTTCATCAAAGCAGATCGAACGCCTTACCGTGGCAGCTCTGCTGCATGACGTCGGCAAGATTCATGAAGTCTTCGCCCCGATTCTGTCGAAACCAGGGAAGCTGACAGCCGAAGAACGCGCAATAATGGAGTCGCACCCAATCAAAGGTGCTGAGCTCGTGCGAATCTCATCGCACCTGCGTGATACAGTCGATCCGATTCGTCACCACCATGAGGCTTGGGACGGATCTGGATATCCTGACGCACTCGCCGGCGAGGCCATCCCCGTGTTTGCGCGCGTGATTGCTATCGCTGACACCATCGACGCGATGGCAAGTGACCGACCTTACCGTCGCGGACTGTCTGCCGAAAAGATCCGTGCCGAGATCGTTCGGATGAGTGGAATTCAGTTCGATCCCGCGATGCTCACGACGCTCATCGAAGCGGGTACCATTGACACAGTACTGCGATTGGCTTGCGCCTCGCACGAAAATGACTTTGCTGCGGAGCCGTCGCTCGCGCTGATCGCGAACGGTTAATTCCTGACGATTTTCGGTGAGTGATGCGTGGCTGCCATCAACCGAGGGCAGCCACTTTCATTGGGCCCTGCTCGATAATTCCGTCTGTCATTGAGGATGGACGCCTCATTCAAGCCGCGCGAGACCGCAGCCTGAAAGAACAAAGCCGCACGTCGACGCGGCCACGACATAATGGGGCTGTCACTTTTGTGCCTGGTGCCGACGCGGGCCACATTGTTCTGACGGCTTCCTCCCTGCCGTGCGGGACCGGTTCAGCGGGATGGCTTCCTCAGTCCTCGCACGTTGCTGCTTCGAGATGCTGCGATGCCTCAAGCCGGCGTCAGTCGGAACTTCGAAGCGCACGATGACTTGCTCGCCAACTGTCGCCGCGATGCGGCTGAACGCCGAGATCGAGTGCGGTGTGTACTTAAATGCGCAATCCGCGAACTTGGGTCCCAGCGCAACTAAGAACCGGAGCCTCTTTTGCCATGGGATATCTCCGCACAGGCCATCTTTTGGATGATGAAGTCCCAGATATGCCGGCCAGCGTGTTTCATGCGAGGAAACTGAGCCTCAACAAAATCTCTCGTTTCTTCATGTAACGGTGTCCCCTTCGAGAATAGCAGGAGCGCGGCGAGGCTGTGTGGCTCGTTTGAATAGAACGGACGGCTGCCGATACTGGCGCGTAACTGTGCATACAGCTTCAACATCTGACTGTTGTGCTTGCCTTGGAAAGTTGCGAGCTTCACGCCGAGCAGAGTCCACAGCGCGGTGCCAGTGTGAGTGCCCGTAACTCTTCGAGCGACAAACTTGGCCGACTTCTGTGCTTGGCTCATGTCACCAGAAACCAAAGATGTCCAGCAGAGCTGCAAGTGCATGTCGGAAGCGACCAGAGGTGCGAAAGGGCCATGCTTCGCCGCGATCTGGAACGCGCTCTCCAAGTAGGTCATCGAACCATCTACGTCCATGAATTCAAGGCGTTGGTCTGCGAGTCGTACATCCGCCCACGCAACTTGAACGTTGTATCCAAGGTCAGCCGCTAGTGAGCGCTGCTCGTGGAGGAACGCCTGTGCTGACGCGTGGTCCCCGAACGCTGCGCAAGCCTCTGCCGCATTCCTGAATCCCTTGCATGCGAGCTGCACATCTTGGACTACTCGTGATTCTTGTACGAGGCGATGGGCGCAAGCCAGCGCTTCCTCTCGCTCTCCAACGGAGGCGAAGTAAATCAGGTCGGCTCTGCGCACGTCGAATGGGTTGACGCTGTCGGCGTGACGAACAGCGTCGACGGAGCGATACGCCGATTTGAGGGCCTCAATATCACCAACGTTGGACGCCACATACAGCGCCATCACCGCATCGGCGAGTCTCTCCTCCGGTTTCATGTTTGGATCGCGAGCTTGCTTCAGTGTTGAAGAAAACAACTCGCTGCTGATGAATCGATGTTCAACTTCTGACGCTGCCGGCGAAATGCGAGGTAGCGAACGAGGGCGTGCCGTGTCCAGGCGATGAGCTCGAGAACGTCGGCTCTCCGCGCCCGCTCGAACCTGATCGACGATCGCATCTATCGCATTTCCTAGTCCCGTCGAGCGTGAAAGACGCTGAAGCCGGCTCAACTCGAAGATGACATGCGCGGCGGGGTCCTTGCGCAACAACGCCCCCGCAAACGCATCCAACACCCCCTGCGCCCGCCCTTCCTCCCGCGCCCGGATGAACAACCGCAGGCACGCATAGAACTCCTGCGGCTCCAGCGCCACCTCGCATGCCGCCAGCACCACCTGCGCCGCCCGCAAGGCGTCCATCCGCACCACCGTCGGCTTGAGCCGCTGGACCGCCCCATCCGCCATCAGCGACGACACGTGCAGTACGCCGTCCTCGCCGGTCAGGTAGCCCGACGCCTCCAGCCCGTCCACCGCCAGCGTCAGCACCGCGCGGTCCACCTGCAGCGCCGCCTCGACGATCGCGTGGCGCGACGCTGACGCCAGCACGCCGGCCAGCGCCAGTACCCGCCACTGCAACTCGCCCAGCTCGCGCAGCGCGCGGTCCACCGCCACCTGCACCCGCCACGGAATCACGTCCGGCGAGCCGACGTCGAGCATCAAGCCCAGCATCTCGATGCCGTACATCGGGACGCCCTCGGCGAAGACCGCCGCACACGCCACCTGGTCCGCCGTCGCCCGCGGCTGCTCCACCGCGGCGTACGCCGACACCACCGCCCGTACCTCCACCGTCGTCATCTGCCTGAGCGAGACGCGCCCGATCCACTGCAGCGCCACCGGCGACTCGGTCGGCGTGCGCTGCGTCGAGCTGGCCAGCACCAGCCCGTGATAGCGCGGCACGCCACGCCGGTAGATCCGGTCCAGCCGGCCGAGCGACTCGGCATCGATGCGCTCGGCATGCTCGACCTGCAGCAGCAACGGCGTCTCCTCGCTCACCGCGGCCAGCAGGTCCTCGATCTCCGTCAGCGGACAGTCATCCGGCGAGAACACCTCGCTGCCAAGCCACGTCCGCAGCACCTCGAGCGCCTCGGGCGTGATGCCCATCGACCCCGGCATCTCCAGCAGCCGCAAGACGATCGTGCGGAGCGCCGTGAACGGCATCGCGTCGGGCGCGCTCTCGGTGGTCAGCTCCAGGACCCGCATCCCCTGCAGCACCGCTGACTTGCGCAGCTCGTGCAGGAGTCGACTCTTGCCGCTGCCCTCGGGTCCGTGCAGCAGCATTCCGCCACCGCGACCGGCGCGAGCGTCGAACAAGCCGGCCATCAGCTGCTTCGCCTCCGCCGTCCGTCCCACCAGAGGGCCGTGATGGCGCCCACCGCTCTGGTACGCGATCGAGGGCAGCTTCTCCGCGATCCGCCGTCGCAGCAACTGCGCCGGGAGCCCCGCGTCGCGCCCGGTGCCCACCCGCCCGATCTCGGCCAGGTACGCATCCAGCAACTTCAGCGCATCCACCTTCGCACCCTGCATCGCCATCAACTCGGCGCGCGTCAACGTGGCTTCCTCGTTCAGCTCGTCGATACCCAACAGCTGCACCGCGTACCGATCCGCCACCGCCAGGTCGCCGGCGGATCGCGCCGTCTGCAACGACCGGATGATGCGCGGACGAATCAGCGCATGGACGCCGACCCGCTGCGCGGTGACCCACGCCGCCAGCTCCTCGGAGAAGACCGGGTCGTAGTCTTCCAGCCACTCCCCGGCGACCTCACCCACCGGGTCATCCCAGTCGCACGACCAGTGGCGGGGATCGAGGCGCAGGCCGTCCTCACCGGATTCGACCACCAGGCCCATCTCCCGGGCCTTGTAGACCGTCTGCCGCAGGTTGTGCCGTGCGTTGGCGTCATCGGCACCGGGCCAGAGCGTGTCCATCATCGTCTGCCGCGACGTCATGCGACCCAGTGGCACGCTCAACCGCACCACGAGGGCGAACAGGCGCTCCGCCTCCGGCGTCAGCACCTCGTTGCCGATCTCGATCCGCTGCGCACCCAGAAACTGCAACCGCCCGATGATTCCCGATCGATCGGTCATGAGCCCTCCCCAACGAGGCGCCAGCGCAATGCGTGGCTCGGTCGTGAAAGTCCCGGTCCGACAGCGCCGTCAGACCCGCGCCGAACCTGACGCCGACGGTCACGTCCCCGTCATCTGGCAGGGTAACACGGTGACCGGGTGCCGTGCACGGGCGTAGCTTTGGCGCATGGTCTCCCTCCTCGACATCATCGGCCCCGTCATGGTCGGGCCCTCGTCGTCGCATACGGCGGGCGCCTGCCGGCTTGGCCTCCTCGCCCGCTGCCTCGTCGGCGGCACGCCGCAGTCGGCACGCATCGAGCTGCACGGCTCCTTCGCCCGCACCGGCGAGGGACATGGCACCGACAAGGCGATCGTCGGTGGGCTGATGGGCTTCCGCCCCGACGATGAACGCCTCCGCACCGCGCTCGACATCATGGACCGCGAAGGCCTCGACTACACCTTCGAGAAGACCACCCTCGGTGAGGACGCCGACACGCACCCGAACACCGTCCGCATCACCGTCTCGCGGAACGACCGCACTGCCGTGATGCAGGGCTCCTCCCTCGGCGCCGGCCGCGTCCTGGTCACGCAGATCGACGGCTACCCGGTGGAAGTCACCGGCAACCTGCACACCATCGTGCTGGTGGCCGAGGACGTGAAGGGCAGCGTGGCACGGATCGCGACCCTGCTCTCGGATGCGGACCTGAACATCGCCACGCTGCGGCTGACGCGGAAACAGCGCGGTGGCGATGCGTTCATGGTGATCGAACTCGACGAGCAGCCCGGCGAGTCGGTGCGCGACACGATTCGTGCGCTGCCGTGGGTGAGATGGGCATTCCGTCTCGACAAGGTGGGGGCGGCGTAGATGTATCGGGCACTGGCCGACGCCATTCGCGACGCTGAAGCACGCGGCGTGACGCTCGCCACCGTGGCACTGGAGGCGGAGGCCGCCGATGGCGGTCGCACCATCGCCGACATCCGCGCCACCCTCGGCCGTGCGCTGCACATCATGCGCGGCGCCATCACGCAGGGTGAAGATCCGTCGCTGCGATCGGCGTCAGGCCTCGTCGGCGGCGACGCCGCGAAGCTCATCAACGGACCTGCAGGTCCGCTGGCCGATACGCTCTTCCGCGACGTGCTGATGCGCGCGCTGGCGGTGCAGGAAGTGAACGCCTGCATGGGCGTGATCGTGGCCGCACCGACCGCCGGTGGCGCCGGGGTGCTGCCCGCCGTGCTCACCGGCCTCGCCACCGCGAAGCAGATCGGCGACGACAAGGTGATCGATGCGCTGGCGACGGCCGGCCTGATCGGCGCGGTCGTCGCCGAGCGCGCCTCGCTCAGCGGCGCGGAGGGTGGGTGTCAGGCGGAGACGGGCGCGGCGGCGGGCATGGCGGCCGGCGCGGCAGTGGAGATGTTGGGCGGCACACCGTCGCAGGTCGGACACGCGACCGCGCTCGCCCAACAGGGTACGCTCGGCCTGGTCTGCGATCCGCTCGGCGGCCTGGTGGAGTTGCCCTGCGTGTTCCGGAATGCAACCGGCGCCGCCATCGCGCTGGCGGCGATCGAGATGGCGATGGCCGGCATCACCTTCGCGATCCCGGTCGACGAGGTGATCGACGTGATGGGTGAGATCGGCAAGAACATGGACGTGCGCTATCGTGAGACGGCGGGCGGCGGACTCGCTGCCACACCGACCGGGCGCCGTCTGGCGAAGGAACGCCTGGTCCAGATCAAGCGCGCCGACGGCTGATCGCGCGGCGGCGTCTCTTGCGCCGCCACACACCGTCCGTTGATTCACGGCATGCCTCCTCATGCCGATCGTCTCGCACGCTGCCTCACATCCTGCGCTGCCGCGATGTTGCTGCAGGCGCCGACCCTCATCGCGCAGGCACCGGTCGAGCCACCATCCGGTGTGCTCGCGCCGACGCCGCGTGCGATGGCCGCCATGCGCGAGGCGGACCTCAAGCGTGACCTGTTCGCGATGGCATCGCCGGCGATGCGCGGCCGCGAAGGCGGCACGGTCGACGAGTTGAAGGCGTCGATCTGGGTGGCGGAGCAGTACGCCAAGATCGGCCTCGCACCGATGGGCGACGGTGGTACGTACTTCCAGTGGTTCAACATCGTGCGCACACGCGTGTCGCATGCCGGCAGCGCCGCCCGCATCGCGGGCGCGCCGGTGACCCTGTTCCGCGACATCATTCCGTACAACGTGGTGCCGGTCGAGACATCTGGTCGCGTCCTCTGGCTCGACAACCCACTCGACACCACGGTCGACGTGCGCGGTCGCATCGTCGCCACGACGGTCCTCGCACCGCCGCCGGCTAGTGTGCGCTCGACCAGCTATCCGACGCGGGTGCGGTACGCCGAAGCGGCGATGATCGCCACACTGCGCACACTCGGCCGGCGCGGCGCGAGCGCAATCCTCGTCGTGGCGGGTGACTCGGTCGACGCGGCGTTCGACGCGATGAGCGTACAGCGCGAACGTGGGTCATACGACGTGGATCGGGCCACGCCACGCGCCAATGGCGCGCCGGACCGTGTGCAGCCGCCGCCGCAGGCGGGAACGGGACCGGTACCGAGCTTTCTCGTGCGCGCGGCGCAAGGTGCCTCGCTCCGCGCCCAGCCCAACGCCGAACTCTCCATCCGCCTCGAACGATTCGAGTCGCCGAGCGTGAACGTGATCGCTGGACTGCGTGGCACGGACGCCTCGCTGCGGAACGAGTGGGTGCTCTACAGCTCCCACCAGGATGCGAATGGCGTGCGCCTGCTGGCCAACGGTGACTCGGTGCTGGCTGGCGCCGATGACAATGCGAGTGTCAGCGTCGCGGAATTCGCTGCGGGTCGCGCGATGGTGGCGCAGCGGCCGAAGCGGTCGGTGCTCTTCGTGCATCATGGCAGCGAGGAGCGTGGCCTGCTCGGCTCGCGCTACCACTCGGCCCATCCGGTGGTGCCGCTGCCGCAGATCGTGGCGGTGCTGAATGGCGACATGATCGGTCGCAACCATCCCGACACCGCCGCCTTGCTCGGTGCGCAGCCGCCGCATCGCAGCTCGACGCAACTGGTGCAGTGGGCGCTGGCCGCCAACGCGCGCACCGGCAAGTTCGTGATCGACACCACCTGGGATCGTCCGTCGCATCCGGAAGGCTGGTTCTTCCGCAGCGACCACCTGCCGTACGCGCGACTCGGCGTGCCGTCGCTGATGTACACCACCAATCTGCACGACGATTACCACACCGCCGGCGACATCCCGGAACGCATCGACTATGCGAAGCTGCTGCGCATCACGCAGTGGATGTACCTCACCGGCTGGTACGCAGCGAATGCCCCGGTGCGCCCCGCCGTCGATCCGGGATTCAAGCTGGAGCGATGACGTTCAGCAGGCGGCGGACTACATCGTCCGCCGCTCGATGCGCGTCGCCAGCTGCGTGATCCAGTGGCGCAGTTCCTCGGCGCGCTCCTGCAGCTCCTCGGCGCGCGCGTCGCGCTCCCGGTCGCGATCCCGACCGCGCTCGCGCTCACGATCGCCGTAGTCCATGTCGCGACCGTCGTCGAAGGCATCCTCGCGTGGCGCATAGGCGCGCAGGATGCGCGCCCATGGCTCCACCACCACGTCGGAGGCGTGCCGCTCGGACACGCTGCCCTTGCCGGACACCACGCCGACCCAGAGCAGTGCCACCAGGTCGCGCGCGAACCCGACGAACACCAGTTCCCGTCCGCGACCGGCGGTGCCGGTCTTGCCGGCCAGTGCCCAGTCGTCACTCAACACGCTGGCAGCGCGCCACGCCGTGCCCTGATGTGCGACTTCGCGCAGCAGTGAGTACGTCATGTCAGCCGACATCGGCGTCATCAGCGGGGCCGCGATGCCCGAGGCGTCGTACGCGCTGAAGCGTGGCAGCAGCGCACGATCGCGACGGCGCATCGCGGCGTACGCAGTGAGCAGGTCGAGTGGAGCGACGGTCTGCAGCCCAAGTCCGTCGGCCGGAGTTGTCTGGACGGAGCGCAGGATGCCGGCCGCCGTCAGGCGGCGGCGCGCCGGCGTGCTCAACCCCGCCATCAGGCATGCACCGAGCAGGTTGTCGCTGCGCAGCATCGCCTCGGGGATCGTGCGTTCGAGCGCCTCGGCGCCACTGAGCGTGGCCAGATACTGATGCACCTTCGGATCGGGGCAATGGCTTTCCATCAGCTCGCCGAGCGTCTCGTCCATGTAGGCGGTACCGTCATCGAGTGCGGCGGCGAGCAGCAGCGGCTTGATCGTGCTGGCAGGCTGGATGCGACCGATGCGCAGCAGGTCGGCGCCGGCGCCGGTCACGGTGCGACCATGACGGCCCGTGTAGCTCACGATCTCCCCGGTCGAGACGCGCATCGCGACGAAGATGCCGGCCACCTCGCGTGCCGGGGTGCTGTCGTTCGCGCGACGCGGACGCGCGGGACCTTGCAGTCGCTTCACCAGCGTTGACAGCTCGCGCTCGGCGGAGCGCTGCAGGCCTGCATCGAGGAAGGTCTGCACGCTGGTGGGGCAGTTCACCGACGGCGTGCAGGTGGAGAAACCATCACGCACCCGCGACACGTAGCCGCGGTACATGACCGGTAGCGCTGCAGTGGCCCGGGCCCGCGATGGCGCCGCACGACGGCGCGCGACGCTGAACGTGGTGTCGAGGCGGTGCATGCGATCGAACACGCTCACGATCGCAGCGCGGCGCGCGGGCACTGCGCGCTGCGACGGATCGCGCTCGCGCGGGCTGGCCACCAGGTGCGCCAGCTCCGCGGCATCAGCGGCAGTGAGGGCGGTGGCCGTCTTGCCATAATAGGATCGCGCAGCCGCCTCGATGCCGTTGCGATTGCGGCCGAGGTACACGCTGTTCAGGTAGAGCTCCAGCACGTTGCGCTTGCCCACGTGCGCGGTGAGGTAGAGCCCCAGCCCGGCCTCAGCCAGCTTGCCCGCCCAGCTGTGATCGGCGGGCATGCGGTCACCACACAACGCGCGTGCCAGCTGCATCGAGATGGTGCTGGCGCCACGGCGCGAACCCTCGCCGGGTGTCAGGTTCGCGAACGCCGCGGCGACCGTGCCGACGGGATCCACGCCGCGGTGATACCACGCGTGCATGCGGCGATCCTCGACGGCGGTGAATGCCAGCGGCACATGCTTCGGCAAGCTGCGGATCGGCACGAAGCGTTCGCGATTCGGATCGACGTAGCCGAGGCGACGCCCATTGGCGTCGAGCAACTCGGTGCCGGTGCGCAGCGCGCGCACGCGTCCATCCACGCGGCACGGCGCGTGACCGTAGAAGGGATAGAGCATGACCAGCGGCAGCACCGTGGTCAGGGCGAGTAGCACCAGGGCCCGTCGTCGCGTGAAGCGGAAGGCGGGGAGACGCATGGCGGGGAAGCGCATGGCGAGACTCGTTCGGGGCGCCACCCGTCCGTGCGATCCGGTATCCCGGGGCACGGACGCTGGGAGGCGCAGCCAGTCGCGCGCCTCGGTGACCCGTACGCGGCTGCCTGCGGCTTTGTGTCGCCCGGCGCGCTGGAATGGTTGCCGCCGTCGCTAAGGCTCAGGCCGGCGACGGGGGCGCGCTGGTGCGCATCGCGGTGCCGGCGCGCAGCGCCATGTAGAGCAGCAGCCCGGCTGGCCCGAACATGAACGTCAGGAAGAGGCAGGGCACGACCAGCAGGTGCTTGATGCCGCGCTCCGCTGCATCGAGCACCATCCAGCAGCCGATGAAGAAGTCGAACGCGAGGTAGTGCACCCACCCCGCCAGCAGCGCACGATCCTGCGTGAAGAGCGCCTTCACCTGCATCAGCGATCCGAACCCCGCGTCCGGGTTCTTCGGCGCAGTTCCCAGCGCCCAGACGTACAGGATGCCGAGGATGGCCGGCACCACGAAGCGCGCCAGGGGTGCCACACGACGCGGTTGCAGCACCAGCGCGATCCACGACAGCATCGCGGTGGTGTTGGCATACTGGAACAGTTGTGCCTCGGTCATGGTGCGATCAGGTAAGGGGCGCGAGCGGATGGCCAGCGAGAGCCTGCAAGAGCGCGGTGGCGAACAGCGCCACGCTGGCGCCAGCCGCCAGTGTCAGCGCGCTGCGTTCGGCGGCGTCGTCGCGGCGTCGGCGGAGTGCGCGAATGGCGAGCACGAACAGGGGCAGCAGTTGCAACGCGTGCAAGCCGATGAAATGCGGGATGCGCAGGTCACCGTGTGTGCGGCTCCAGCCGGTGACCGGGAGCGATTCGCCACCGTCTGGAGCACCGACGGTGTGTGCGCCGACGCGGAATGGGCGCTCCTGGCGTTCGATGGCGGCCACCTGTCCCGGTTGCGGCTGGACCATCACCCATCCGACACCGGCGCCGACGATGTGCAGCGCCAGCCCGATGCGAAACGCCATCGCCAGCGAGCGATCGACGGCCGGTGCGCGCAGGTGCTGCACCAGCAGGACCGCCGACAGCATCCACACGATCGCGATGCCGAGGCCCATCGTCGAGAAGATCGTCCCATCCATCGGCGTGTCGACGTTGAAGTGGCTCTGCCGACCGCGCGCCGCCTGCAGCGTGACGAGCAGGATCTCAGCGACCATCAGCCACGCAATCGTCGCCGAGGCGAATCGCGTCAAGCGTGACGCCGGCATGTCGCGCACCATCCACGCCAGCGCGGCGAGGAAGACGGCGCTGGAGAGCCCGAACTTGGCCGGCTTGAGCCACACCGGCGCGCCACCGAGCTGCCGGTCGTCGAGCAGCAGGCCGACGCTGGCCACCGCCAGGATTCCCAGCGAGACCACGGTCATGCGGGCCAGCGTCGGCGCGCGGGCCTGGATGTCTCGGACGTGATCGCGGAGCGTCGTCATGGTGTGCTGCGGTGTGCGTGGTACCAGCAGGACTCAGGAAGGTACGACGTGCTTCCGGTGTCGGTTTCGGTGCACGGTGGTATTCTCGAGCGCGCAGCGATGCGCCGCGCGCACCAAGCGCCCTGCCCGCGCCATCATCCACCTCCCGGACTCTCGCACGCATGACGACGTTCCGCAGCGTCCTCCTCGGCCTCGGTCTGACGATCGGCATGTTGGCGTGGTCCGGCAGTGTACAGGCACAGGCGACGGGGAAGGTGAACGGCGTGACCTCGACCAGCACGCGCACGCGTGGTGGTGATGCGGATCCGAACATCCGGCGCGACGAGGCGGCCAATCCCCTCGAGAAGCCACCTACGCCCGAGCCACCGGGCAAGGCCACGCGTGGCGCGACGCCGGTGAATCCGGGCTACATCTGCATCGACAGTCGTGCGGACCTGATCATCAAGATCTATGTCGACGGCAATTTCGCCGGCACGGTCTCACCGTGGGGTGATTCCTGCGGCCACTACGGCCCGGGCGATCACCGCGTGTACGCTCGCGCCGTCTTCGCGGATGGGAGCTACTCGTCGTGGGGGCCGCTGGTGGTGGATGCCACCGCCGGCTTCCGCTGGACGGTGAAGCCGTAACGCTACGGTTTTGCCGGCGGCTGCGGGTTCGCCGTCACCCACTGGCAGGCCTTCGCATCGCCGCCGCTGCAGCCCCGCTTGTAGAACTCCGCCGCCCGCGTGATGCTCTTGGCCGTGACGGCCGATCCCTTCTCGTACATGCTGCCGAGCAGCGTGCACCCGACTGCGAAGCCACCTTCGCATCCCTGGCTGAGATACTGCCCGGCGCGCACGTCGTCATGCATCACGCCCGAGCCGCGCAGGTAGCCGGCACCGAGGTAGGCGCAGCCTTCGGCAATGCCGGCCAGCGTACACGCCTGTCGCCAGTGCCCGATCGCCGCCACCGAGTCGCGCGTGATGCCGCCACGCCCGCTCGCGGTCATGGTGCCGAGCGTGGCGCAGGCGGAGGGCTCACCCACCGCGCAGGCGCGCTGCAGCAGCGAGGCGGCACGCGTCTCGTTCTGCGAGACGCCCTTGCCGGTCGCGTAGGCGGCGCCGAGCAGTGCACAACCTTGCATGTGCGCGCCGTCGCAGGCCTTGGTGAACAACGTCGCTGCGCGCGTGACGTCCACAGGGCCGCCTTCACCCTTCGAAGCCGAGAGGCCAAGGTAGGTGCAGGCAGCGGCTGAGCCGAGGTCGCAGGCCTGTGCGTAGAGCTGGCGCGCCTTGCCGCGATCCATCGAGACACCGTCGAAGCGCGAATCGTACATGCGACCGAGGTGCATGCAGCCATCGGGATCCTTGGCGTCGCAGGCGAGGCGGTAGAGCCCCAGTGCGCGCGGTACGTTGCGCGTCTGGCCGTTACGACCGATCTCGAGGTTCTGTCCGAGCGTGATGCAGCCAGTCGACGTGCCACCGTCACATCCCGGGGCCGCGCGCGAAATGGGCGCTGCCCGCGGCGGTGTCGCGGGAGTCGTCGCGGCGCCACCGGCTGCCGGTGCCGATCCGTCGCCGTCGATCATGCCGAAGTTGCCGAGCTTCGATGACGTCGTGCCGGCACCCGCGGTGCCTGCATTCGCTGGGCGGGTGGTGGGACCAGCCGGCGTCGAGCCGCGGACATTCCCGCCCGACGTCTGGCTGCGGAGCGGCGGCGCGATCTCGGCGTCCTGCACGTTGCCGACGCTCGACTGCCGAACGCCCTGCGTGCCGGCAGCATCGCGCCGGATGCCACCGGTCGTTCCGCTCGCGGTGGCGACCTGCGACGTCGCCGCCTCAATCGCGGCGTTGGCCGACTGTCGGCGCACGAAGACGAAGTCGCCCTGGTCACTCTCGATGCCCGGCACTGCGCTGAACGTCGGCGTGGTGCGGGCCACCGCTGCCACGCGCGGGTTGATCTCGCCGGCCAGCTGCTGCGCCATGAACACAGGTGCACGACGCGCCTTCAAGGCCGCGATGATCTCCATCGAGAAGATGCTGACCTGCGGCACAGTCTCCTTCGCCGTACCCGCGGTCATCGCCTGCCGGCTGGTGCGCTGCGCGTACAGCAGTGCGCCGGCGATGGCGCGCTGGTTGTCCGCTGGCAGCACCACCCGCTCGTCGTTGCTGCGGTTGAGCGAGCCGCTGAAGCAGGCGTCGGTGATGAGCAGCACCGAGCGCGCCTTGAGGGTGCGCAGCCAGGTGCGGATCGACTCGTTCGGAATCCAGGTACTCTTGCGCGCATTCGCCGCATCGGCAGCCAGCCAGTAGCCTTCACGTCCCGCCTCGTCGAAGCCACCATGCCCGCTGTACACGACAAGCAGGTTGTCATCAGGACCGAGGCGACGTGCGACGGCTTCCAGCGAATCGAGGATCGCCTCGCGAGTGGGATTCTTCACCACCTGCACGTTCTTCGGCTCGAACGTGTATTCGCGGGTGATGACGGCACGCAGGCTGTCGGCTTCCTTGATCGGAAACTTCAGTGACGGCAGGCCGCTGCTGGGCTGCTGGTCACCGACGGCGAAGATGAGTGCGTGATAGGTGCCGAATCCCTTGCCGGCCGTGGTGCCACCGCCACGCTGCTCAAGCCCGCGTCGCTCCGTCTGTGCTGATAGCGGCGAGACCAGCAGTGACGTCATCGCGCCGATGACGGCCAGCGACGACACGACGCGGAGCAGTGGGCGGATGGCGCGGCTGGGCATGGAGCGACTCTCGTGAGGTGCGATGGAACACCGGCGGCGTGACGGGTGGAACCTGCTGTCCGACAGGGACGATCGGTACCCTCACCCCGTTCCGCGCCACCGGTCAGCGCGTCGGCACCACTCGCACCTGCACCCGTTGCAGCGACCAGCTGGCCGGCGCCGCGCCGGGACGGGTGCCGATGGCGCGGGTCCCCATCCGGCTGCGCAGCAACCCGCCGAGGGCCGACTCGTCGCCGCCGCCGCGGGTGATCTCGGTCGTGATCACGGCCTCCCACTCGAACACGTCGCGCGGCAGCTCCTGCTCCGACGTCACCATCAGCAGTGACTCCACCCCGACGTCGGTGGCCCCGAACGACGCTACCCGACCAGCACCGTCGGTGACCGGAATGGCCTCCGGCCAGACTTCCCGCGATCCCATCAGGTACGGAACGCGATTACCGGAGTTCGTACCGTCGGCGGGGAAGAGCAGCGTCGCCTTGCCCTTGCTGTCGATGTTGAAGACGTACACGAAGCGCGGCTGACGCGAGGCCGCGGCGGTCATGCGGGCGCTGTCGCCATCGAGTCGGAGCTGGATCACGGTGCCGGCGGTGACCGAGTCGGCGGCGATCGGCTGCTGTGTGACGCTGTCCACCACCACCAGCCGATACGGGAACTGCCCGTCATCGGGCGGCGTGGCGAGCGTCAGCCAGGTCCGGACCCGACCCAGCGCCTCGGCGCGCATGCGGAGCGAGTCGGCGGCCGCCGCGGCGATGGGTGCCGTGCTGGCGGCGAACCAATTGCTGCGCGCAGGAAAGGCGCTGCTGGCGCTGTCGGCGGCAGAGGCGTTGGCGCGCACCCAGGCGTACGACACATCGGTGTCGGTCACACGACCGGAGAGCACGTAGAACGCGCCCTCGGGCGCACCTTCGCGTGCGATCCCGGCGGCACGATTCGCTCCGCCGATGCCCAGCGCCGCATCCAGCGCACGGCTGGGTGGGATCGAGAGCCAGACCGCGGGGCGTTGCACCCCGAGCTGGTCGATGGCCGAGAGCACGCGCGCGGCCTGCAGGCGCGCCCCGATCGCGACCGGCAATTCACGTCCGGTGCGCAACGTCCACCAGCCACCCTCGAATGCAACCGTGACCAGCGGCTGCGTCGCTGACGCGAGCCGCGTCGGGTCATCCACCCAGGTGATGCGCGGGCTGGCCTTGAGCAGGCGAGCCTCAGCGATGCCGGCGTCGCGATCGGCGTCGGTGGCCAGCGGCGACGGCACCCAGACACGCAGCAACGGTTCGTCCGCCGCCATCCAGCGGGTGATTGCGTACAGATCACCGATGCGCAGCGAGTCCTCGGTGCCGCGCACGACGGCCGCGAGACTGCGGGCGATGCTGGTGTTGCGCTCCACGCGAACCAGCTGCGTCGTATCGAGCCTGCCGTTCACCAGCCGTGCCAGTTCGGTGCCCGGACGCAGGCCGAGTGCCAAGCCGCCATCGAGTTCCGCCTTCTCGCCGCGCAGCGCGGTGACGGCGACCGTGGTGCGACCGGAGACCCCGCCGGCGCTGCCGCCGAAGATCGGCTGCGCCAGGCGCGCGGGTTGCGCATCGATCGATGGCACCTGGTCAGGCGCCTTGCCCTGCATGATCGCCTTGGTGCTCTGGAAAACCTGTCGTGCGCTGGCCTGGCTCGAATTCGACAGCAGCGCCTGCACGAACGCCGCGGTGAAGAGGCCGTGGCGCACGCCATTCTCGTCGGTGCCTTCCTTCGCCGGACGGGTGTCCTCGGCTGCCGAGATCACCAGCGCGCCGACATCGGCCGGGAACTGGCCGGTGTACCGCTCCGCCTTGTCGCGTTCATCGATCGATGCCCAGCGTTCCGTCAGCAGCTGCGGCACGCCGCCGCGGGTGATCGAGCCGGAGTTGCAGGCGTCGATGACCACCGTGACGATCACGCCGCGGGCGGCGGCGGGTGCGATCAGCGCGGCCAGCTCCTTGTCGCGAATGTCCTCGGCACCCGCATTCGCATCGGCCGGCACCAGCGTCTGGTCCACCTGCTTGCCGGGCGTGAGGCTGTTGCGCCGCAGCGCGCCGTGCCCCGCAAACGCGAAGAACGCCACGTCGCCCGTCTTCGACCGGGTCAGCATCGCCGTCAGCGAGTCGAGGATCGCCTGACGCGTGGCGGCGCGGTCGATCAGGATGCGCACGTCGGGCCGGCGGAAGGCGAACCGCGCCGAGATGACCTGCGCGATGGCCTGCGCGTCATTGGCCGAACCTTCGAGGTTGCTGATCGTGCCACGGGCGCCGGCGCTGCGGGCGCCTGCGGCCGGCGTCCGACGCGCGGAGCTGGTGACGGCGGTGCGCGCGGCGTTCCCCGGAATCAGCGCTTCGTAGTCGTTCACGCCGACGATCAGCGCACGCCGCACCTGCGCCTGCAGCGCGGGTGCGGGCAGGCCGGTGACGGCCAGCAGGACCGGGACCGCGCGACAGAGGATGAATGCTGATCGCGTGGCACGTCGGTGCGGCGCAGGCAGGGCGGCAGGCTTCACTGTCGTTCTCGTACGTTTGCCGTGATGTGATGCAGATTGCGTGATCCGGGTGCAATCTGTGGCAGTGCGCAGCAACCGGTATGGCAGCTCGCGATCCACGTCCAGACTCCCCCCATGCACATGCCAATCGCCCGTCGCCCGCGTCGCCTCCCCGCGTCGCTGGCACTCCTGTTCATGTTCGCGCAGCCCCTGACGGCCCACGCCCAGCAGGTGGCCTGCGATCCACGACCGGTGATGCCGGAGAACGCCGTCAGTGGCGCGTTCGACGCGCAGGTCCGCACGATGCTGTCGCAGCAGGAAGACTTCCAGCAGCCTGCCTGCGAGTTCGCCACTCCGCGCGCGCTGCGTGTCGCCCGACTGCTGCGCCCGATCGCGGCGGCCGCCCGCGACGTCGGCCCGTCGACGCGGTTCCTGGTGCTCAACAAGGACGAGGAAAACGCCTTCGCGACCGGCTGGCCGGACAACGGATACCACCTGATCGTGGTGTACACCGGCATGATCGACGCCCTCGATCGGCGCGCCGCGCAGTCGGCCGCGCGTGCCGGCCGGCCTGCATCGGAACTGAGTGACGTCTTCCTCAGCACCGTCATGGCGCACGAGATGTCGCACCTCGTGCTGCGTCACGCGCAGGACAAGAATTGCCGCGGCAGCAACAACCTGGCCGAGGGCACGGGCACACGCGCCGAAGGCACACGCGGACTGGCGCCGGGTGTCGTCGCCTGCCGCTCGTACTCGCAGGGCAAGGAGCTCTCCGCCGACTCGCTCGGCGCGTACATCATGTTCGCCACCCGCAAGAACAACGTGTTCAGCAACGCCGGTGACCTGGTGCGGCTGTGGGAGCTGGATGCGGAGGAGGAACGCGCCTCGGGTGAGAATCACTTCTGGGGCGAGCGGGTGATGAGCACGCACCCGTCGGCGGTGCGCCGTGCCGCGCTCTACATGCGACTCTGGGCCAACATGCTCGAGGAGCAGGACCGGTACGACAGCGCGATCGGCTTGATCAGCGCCAACATCGAGGTGGATCGCGCGATCGCGATGCTCGATTCGGTGCGTCGCGCATTGCCCGGCGCACCGTTCGTGGACGAGGCGGCTGGCGCGGCGCTGCTCACGCAGTGGCTCGCCACCGTGCCCGTCGGCGTGCTGGCGGTGCGTCCCACCGTGGGCGTGGTGCGCACGCGGTTCGTGGAAGGCCTGCGCGGTGACGACACCGGCGATGCGATGCTGCTCGCACGCGCCCGGACGGCACTGGAAGGCATCCGCGATGTCGACAACCGCCCGGCCAGCCTGTCCAACCTCGCGCTGCTCGACGCCTACACCGGCAACAGCGCCCGCGCGCTGCAGCGCGCACGCCGCGCGGTGCAACTCTCCAGTGGCGACGCGGCGATCCTCAACACGCTCGGCATCGCCTACTACCAGGCCGGCTTGGCCGACTCGGCGCGCGCCGTGTTCGGACGCATCCTCACCGGCAGCGCGATGCAGCCCACCGACGCGCTCTGGCGCGCGGCCTGTCTCGGCAAGGCACCGAAGCCGATGAGCACGCGCGTCTGCTTCAACTTCGCGCGCGCGGCCTTCGAGCGTGACAAGGCGTTCGGCACCACGCTGCTGGCCGCCTACCGCGACATCTACGGACAGCAGCCGTGGGGGCAGGAAGCGGGTCGGATCGTGATGGCGGCGCGCACCGGTGGCAGCACCACGTTGCCGTCGTCCGGCACGCCGTCCACCACGCCACGTCCTGCGACACCATCGCCGGGTGCCAGCAGCAAGATCGGCAATCTCGGCTTCCGGTCGATCCAGCTCGTGTCGCCGGATGGCCTGCGCCGGATCGGCACCGGCATGCGACCGCGCGAGGCCCGTGCCGCGTTGTTCTCGGCCGGCCCGCGTGACGCGGAGGGTGCGGAAGGGCAGCTGCTGGCGAGCGAGGAGGCCGGCGTGGCGATGCTGGTCCAGCCCGATCCGGCCGGCGGCCAGCGCGTGGTCGGCATCAAGTCGTCCGGCGCCTGGTCGTTGGGTGGCATCACGCCGGGGCGGCCGGTGGGGTCGCTGGAGTTCCTCGGCCGGCCGGTGGACCGTGATGGCGACACGTTCGTGTACGTGATCACCGGGCACCTCGTCACGGTCGCCACCGATGGCAGCACAATCCGGTCGGTGACGGTGCGAACGGACCGGTAGAGGGTTACGATCTGGCCGCTGGAGCGCGCGGGGTGGGGTGGGTCGGCGGTTGCCGTCTCTCTTCGCCCCGTCGTAGCTTCGCGTGTCGTACCGAAACACGCTGACTCCGCCTGCGTAGGGCGGTTCGGCCCCCAACCCGAGGCACCACATGGTCAATCGCGAAGATCTGGAGAGCTTTCTCGTCCGACTGGGCGCAGAAGGTGCCAGCTACTCTGAAGTCGAGCCCGGCATGTTCGTGGTCCGTCCCGGCGGTACGCCCGATGCGCAGGTGGTCTGCCACCTCACGCCGCCGGTGCTGCTGATGCGGATGAACGTCATGCCGATGCCCGCCGACGAGCACACCGCCGCCCGGCTCTCCCGCCGTCTGCTGGAACTGAACGCGACCGACCTCGTTCACGGCGCGTACGGCATCTCTGCCAACGACATCATCCTCACCGAAGCGCTGGAACTCGCGAACCTCGATTTCTCCGAGTTCCTGGCCGCCTACGAGAGCATGACACTCGCCCTCGCGTCACACGTTCGCGAGCTCGCCCCGTTCCGCGAGGTCCACTGATCATATGGGACTCTTCGACCGACTGTCGTCGCTCATCAAGGCGAACCTGAACGACCTGATCTCGAAGGCCGAGGAGCCGGAGAAGCTCCTCGAACAGTCGATTCTCGACATGCGCTCCCAGCTGGCGAAGGCCAAGCAGCAGGTGGCCGCCGCCATTGCCGACGAGAAGCGCCTGCGCGACCAGGCCGACCAGGAAGCCAAGCAGTCACAGGAATGGGAGCAGCGCGCGATGCTGGCCATCCAGCAGAACCGCGATGACCTCGCGCGCCAGGCGCTGATGCGCCAGCAGGAGCATGCCGAGCATGCCGAGGCGCTCCAGAAGACGTGGCAGACGCACCAGGCCGAGACGGAGAAGCTCAAGTCGCTGCTGCGCGACCTGAACGACAAGATCGAGGAGGCGAAGCGCAAGAAGAACCTGCTGCTCGCCCGCGCCCGTCGCGCCGAAGCCCAGCAGCGGATCCAGAACACCATGTCGGGCCTGAGCGAGAAGAGTGCCTTCGAGGCGTTCTCGCGGATGGAAGAGAAGATCGAGATGAACGAGCGCCGGCTCACGGCCAGCGCCGAGATCGAGGAAGAGTTCTCCGGTGATCGCCTGCAGTCGGACTTCAAGCGGCTGGAGAAGGCCGCCGGTGGCCTCAGTGCCGAGGCGCGCCTGCTGGAGCTGAAGCAGAAGATGGGGATGCTGCCGGCCGGCAGTGCACCGCAGGCGAAGCAGCTGCCGAAGGGCGGGTCGGAATCGACCGACATCGCCGAGGCGGATTTCGAGCACCTCGACGACACCGCGGCGCCGTGAGCATGACGTCGTGAGCACGGCCAAGGCAGTGCCCCGGCTGCGGTTCGCACCGCTGCTGTTCGCCACGTTGATCACCGGGGCGCTGATCTGGCTGGTGGTGAAGGCAGCGAACATCTTCCTGCTGCTGTTCATCGCCGTGCTGCTGTCGCTGTTCCTGCGCGCCGTGGCCGACGTGTTCGAGTCACGACTGCGCATACCCTCGGCGTTCGCCTTGCTGGCGGCGGTGTTGATCTCGCTCGGTTCGGTGGTGGGGCTGGTGACGTTGCTGGTGCCTCCCTTCGCCGAGCAGACACGCGCGCTGGCGCTGGAGTTGCCGCGCTACATCACCGGTCTCGAGAATCAGCTGGCGCGCCTTGGCGAACGGATCCCGCCGCTCAAGGCGTACCTCGCGACCGAGGATCACAAGGCACTGTCGGTGCTGTACGAGCAGGCCAGCGTGCAACTCGAGGCGCTGCTGCCGAAGGTGTTCGGCCTGCTGCACCTCGCGATCGACGGATTCGCGCTGATGGTGATGTCGCTGTACCTCGCGCGGAAACCCGCCGACTATCGCGAGTGGCTGATCGCGCTCTTCCCGCCCACGCAGCGTGAGCTGGTGCGCGACGTATTGCTGGAGATCGCGCGTGACCTGCGCGCCTGGATCACCGGTCAGTTGCTGGGCATGATGATCCTGGCGGTGCTGACGGCGATCGGTCTGGCACTGCTCGAAGTGCCGTACTGGCTGACGTTCGGGATCTTCACCGGTGCCGTGGCGATCGTGCCGTTCTTCGGCACGCTGGTGAGCACCGTGCTGCCGGCGCTGTTCGTCCTGGCCAGCGATGGCGATCCGTGGCGCGTGGTGAGTGTCATCATCCTCGGCACGGTGATTCACCTGATCGAGAGCAACCTGGTGTTGCCGCTGATCACGCAGAACCAGGTCAAGCTGCCGCCGGTGCTGAGCATCATGTCGGTGCTGATCTTCGGGCAGCTCCTCGGTCCCGTGGGCCTGGTGGTGGCGGTGCCGCTGCTGGTGGTGCTGACGGTGATCGTGCGCCGCGTGCTGGTGAACCGCATCTATCAAGGCGCCGCCGACCGTCCGCTGCCGGTGGACCGCCTGATGGTGCTACGCGTGCCGGCACCACAGGGTGGCGTGAGCATGCCGGCGGGCAAACATCCCGACCTGATCGCGCTGGCGGAGCGGGTCGTGCTGGCCTGACGACGACAGCAGCGACGAGAACAACCGCGACAACAGCAACAGCAGATCGCAGAAGGGCACAGCCGCAGAACCGCACAGCCGCAGAAGAGCAGCCGGTGAGTGCACTTCTGCGGCCGTTCCCTTCTGCGGCAGTTGCTGTTCTGCGATTTGCTGTTGTCCCGGCTGTTGCGGTCGTTGCCATGGAACGCCAGTGCGTGCGCGTTTGTCTCGCTCATCGACGGTGGCTAACGTTGGCGCATGTCTCTCACGCCTCGCTACCTGATCCTGGCCGATGCTTCTTTCGGCCCGAACACGTCCAAGACCGCCAACGGCTGCATCCGGTTCACACCGGAGCAGGTGGTGGGGGTGCTGGATAGCGTGAACGCCGGCAAGACGGTGCAGGACGTGCTGGATTTCGGTGGCGCGATTCCGGTCGTCGGCACGGTGGCGGCGGGCATGGCGCTGGATCCGAACATCCTGCTGATCGGCATCGCACCGGCCGGCGGACAGCTGCCCGAGCAGTGGCGCCCGATCATCCGCGAGGCGATCGAGGCCGGACTGCAGGTGTGGAGCGGCCTGCACGTGTTCATCGGCGACGACCCCGAGTTCGCCGAACTGGCGCGACGACACAACGTGGTGATCAACGACGTGCGCCGGCCGCCGTCCGACCTGCCCGTGTCCACCGGTCGCGTGCGCAGCGTAAGGGCGACGGTGGTGCTGACCGTCGGCAGTGACTGCAACATCGGCAAGATGACCACGCAGCTCGCGGTGCGTGAGGCGTTGCGCGCGCGCGGCGTGCGCGTCGCGTTCGCCGGCACCGGCCAGACCGGCATCTTCATCGACGGCAAGGGCATCGCGGTGGATGCGGTGGTGGCCGACTTCATCGGCGGCGCCGCCGAGCGACTGGTGCTGGAGTCGGCGGAAGAGTCGGACATCGTGCTGGTGGAGGGGCAGGGCAGCCTGCTGCACCCGAGTTATTCCGGGGTCACCTATGGCCTCATCCACGGTGCGCTGCCGCATGCACTGGTGCTCTGCACGCAGCCGTCGCGTGTCACGATCCGCAATCACGACTGGGTGAAGATTCCCGCGCTCAAGCAGCTGATCGCCATGCACGACATGGTGACCACACCGCTGCGGCACGCGCCGACGATCGCGATCGCGATGAACACCTGCGACCTCACCGACGAGATGGCCCGCGACGCGATCGAGCGCGCAATGGCCGAAACGCGACTGCCGGCGACCGATCCGGTTCGCTTCGACCCGGCGCCGATCGCCGACGCGATCCTGGCGTTCCATCACGAGCGGATGCTGGAAGTGAAATGATGCGGCGTGCGCGGTCCGGGTTCGCCCAGGCTGCGCGGTTCGCACATCGTGGCGCTGTCACCCGCCACGGAGCGCCGCATGTCACCGATCGTCATCCCGCAGTTGAGTCTCAGGAACGTCCGCAAGGTGATCACGGCGGGTGCCGGCAACTGTCGCGTGCGCGTGACGGTACTCGGCGGTGTGTCACTGCAGCTGCTGCCCGGTGAGGCGGTGGCGATCACCGGTGCACTGCCACTCGCACGGTCGATGCTGTGCGCCATCGCGGCTGGCGTCGCACGCTGCGACAGTGGGAGTGTGCGGTGGGGCCCGCGCGGATTGACCGACGTGCGCTATGCGCCGGCCGGTGACGCACCGCGGCACCTGCGACTGCGCGACGGCGGCTCACCCGGGTTGGTGATCCTCGATGCCGCACTGGTGGAGCGGGCACCGGCGGTGGATGTGCCGGCGATGGTCGCGCTGCTGGAGCCGTGGCTGGAGGCGGGCGGGTCGGCCCTGCTCGCGGCACCGGTCACGCCACAACAATGGCCGTGGTGGATCCTCGAACTCGCCGGTGGTCAACTGCGTCCGGTCGTCACGCAGGTGCAGCGCGCACCGGTGGCATGGTCTGCACCGGCGCGCATGGTGGCCGAAGGCACCGGCACACGTGTGGCACGGGGTGCGCCGGATCAATAGCTTCCGCAGACGCGGTTTCGGGGCGGAGCGTGGCCCCGCCGGCATGGCGGCCTCCGGTCGCCGGACGAACAGCGCCGCCCCTGCTTCGCATCGATGAGCGACTTTCTTCTCTACAACACGCTGACGCGTCAGGTCGAACCGTTCGCCCCGGCCGACGGCACCCGCGTCCGCATGTACACCTGCGGGCCGACGGTCTACAACCCGGCGCACCTCGGCAATTTCCGCACGTTCCTGTTCGAGGACCTGCTGCGGCGTGCCCTCGCGCTGCGCGGGTGGGGCGTCGAGCAGGTGATGAACCTCACCGACGTCGACGACAAGATCATCAAGCGCGCCAATGAGCGCGGGTTGACGATCCGGCAGGTGACCGATCCGGTGGTGGACATCTTCCACGCGCACCGCGAGTACCTGCGCATCCAGCCGGCGGAGCACTACCCGCGCGCCACCGACTACATCCCGCAGATGATCACGCTGGTCGAGCGCCTGATCGCCAAGGGCGTGGCCTACCAGGCCGATGATCAGTCGGTGTATTTCGCCATCGACAAGTTCCCGGGCTACGGTCGCCTGTCGCGACTCGACACGCGCGAGATCAAGGCCGGTGCGCGCGTCAGTCAGGACGAATACACGAAGGACAACGCGCAGGACTTCGCGCTGTGGAAGTCGGCCAAGGAGGAGGACGAGCGTGTCGAGGCGGCGTGGGAGTCGCCGTGGGGCCGCGGTCGCCCCGGCTGGCACCTCGAGTGCTCCGCGATGGCGATGGACATCCTCGGCGAGACCATCGACCTGCATGCGGGTGGGGTGGACCTGATCTTCCCGCACCACGAGGACGAGATCGCGCAGAGCGAGGCCGCCACCGGGCAGGTATTCGCACGCTGCTGGTGCCACGGGGAGTTCCTGCTGGTCGACAGCGCCAAGATGGCCAAGCGGGTCGGCAACGTCTGGGGCGTGACCGAGCTGCAGGAGGAAGGCCTCGATGGTGCCGCCGCGCGTCACTTCATGTTCAGCACGCACTACCGCCAGCAGCTGAACCTGAGCACCGACGCGCTGGACGGTTCGCGTCGCGCCGTGCGTCGAGTGGGTGACATGGCGGCGCGCCTCGCGTCCGCGACCGGAGCGCCCTCGGAGCTGACCGCCGCCGCCATCGAGGCGGAGGCGGATTTCCGCGCCGCGCTGGCGCACGACCTGAACGCCCCGCAGGCCTTGTCGGCGCTGTTCGTGTTCGTGAACCGCGTCAACGCACTGCTGGATCAGGGTGGCAGCGACGTGGCCGCGCTGACGCGGGCGCGCGAGGCCTTTGCGGTGATCAACGGCGTGCTGGACATCGTCCCGTCGGCGGTGACGGTGGACGATGCGCTGGCCAGCCGGGTGACGGCGGCGATCGCCAGCCGGGCGGCGGCACGGGCGCGGCGGGATTTTGCGGAGTCGGACCGGATCCGTGATGCGCTGCTGTCGGAGGGGATCGTGCTGGAGGATGGGCCGCAGGGCACGACCTGGAAGCGCGCCTGAGGGGGCGCTGGATCGGCCGTGCCCGGTTGATGTAGGCCGGTGGCGCGGCTAGCTTCTGAGGCTCTCGGCAGTCGTCGGATGTCAGGCTGACGTAGCTCAATTGGCAGAGCACCTGATTTGTAATCAGGCGGTTGCGAGTTCGATTCTCGCCGTCAGCTCTTGCCGGTCGCGTGGTCCGTCGGCGACCGAGGTGTTGTGGGTGCAGTCGTCGGTGGAGTAGCCAAGCGGTCAACGGCAACAGACTGTAAATCTGTCGACTCCGGTCTTCGAAGGTTCGAATCCTTCCTCCACCATACAGCAGGCCCCGCGGTGACTTCGGTCGCCGCGGGGCCTGTGTGTTTTCAAGGCGTGCCGGTCAGCCGCGTCGGCGCCGGACGACGGTCCCCACAGCCCCCACGGCCAGCAGGCCGACGCCGAGCAGCGCCACCGACGTCGGCTCGGGCACGGCGGTCAAGGTCAGGCTGCGGGTGCTGAAGTCGGCGTAGCGCAGGTTGATCGTGAGCGTCGTCGGCACCCAGTTCGGGTCATAGATGAAGAAGCCGCCGTCCATGAAGGTGTCGGCACCGGTGCAGTATTTGCCACCCATCTGGTTCGTCGGGTCCGCCGTCAGCCCGTAGCAGAACGGCGAACCGTGGAACGCGTCGGCGTAGGTGAAGCTGGTGAGGCTGAAGTTGGGCACGTTCGTGCTCCACGCGCATCCGACCGAACCACCGCAATCCACCATCTGACCCGCATCGACGTAGAACGACTCGAAGTACGCCACCAGTGTGCGCGCGGGCTGCTCACGCACCGTCACCGGCGTCAGCACGAATCGCACGAAGTGCTGCGACCGCCCATTGTCCGACCCGAAGAACGAATAACTCTGCGCGCCCGCATCACACACGGACGCGACGAACACCGCCGCGAACAGAAAGAATCGACGCATCGGAACCTGGTGGGTGGGAAATCGGTGCAGGGAGTGAGTGGACTGCGGCGCCCTGCGCACCGTGGCGATCTCCGCGCGTGCGATGCGGCACTGCACAAATAGTTGCGCTCTGTCTCCCTGTCCAGCGCACGCACGTCGTGTGCGGTGACGCGGCCGCCAACGCATCGAGATACATCACCCACCGACACCCGTGCGGCGCCGTGACATATTTCACGACGCAGGTCCATCGCTCCCAGCGCGTCCGTCGCCTCATGCGCATCGCACTCCGCCATTCGCGTCATGCCGCCCTCACCGCCGTCACACTGCTGCTGGTGGCCTGTGGCGGTGGCCCAGCGGCACCCATCCCGGCGCCGACACCCGTCGAGCCGCTGCCCGTGCTGGCGCGCCTGCGCATCGTGCTGCCCGCGGATTCGGTGCCGGCCAGCCAGGCTGTCGTCGCCACCGTGACGGCCGTCGACAGCCGGGATCGCCTGATGTCGGTCGGGCTGGTGGCGTGGACGACCAGCGATGCGGCCGTTGCGACCATCAGCGCGGATGGGCTGCTCCTCGCACGCGCGCCGGGCACGACGATCATCCGCGCCCGCGTCGGAACCGTGGAGGGCGAACGCGTCGTCACCGTCCTCCCTCCGCCAGTCGGCCCCCTGCCAGTGGCCAGCGTCGGCATTTCACCCGTTTCGGCGCAGCTCGACATCGGCCAGTCGCTGCCGCTGGCGATCATCCCGCGTGACTTCGCCGGCAATCCACTCACCGATCGCGACATCACCTTCACGACCAGCGACGCGGCGGTGGCGGTGGTCGCATCGGACGGCACCGTGACTGCACGTGCTCCCGGCATCGCCGTCATCGAGGCCAGCAGCGAAGGGCGCCGCGCCGCCGCGGTGATCACCGTGCCCGCGCCGCGCGACACCAGCATCGTCGTCAAGATCTCGAGCCCGGAGCCGGATGCCATCTTCGCCGACTCGCTCGTCATCACCGCCACCGTGCGCTCGCCGCTGCCCCTGGTGTCGGTGGTGAGCACGGTGGCCGGGAGCACATTCCCGATGCGCGTCGTCCTCGTGTCCAACTCGGGGCTCCCGCAGCCGACGTGGGTGGTCACGGCCGACCTGTCGTCGTTGCCATACGGTCCGCTGGCACTGGTCGTCACCGCCACCGATGCCGCCGGTGGGCAGGGCGTGCTGGTCGTTCCCGTGGTGCGAAACCCACGACTGGTCGGTGGCTCGAGACCACCACCAGCCAACAAGTGACCACGACCGCCGTCGCCGAGTGCGCCGGTGGCATCGCTGTGCGTCGCGGCCGATATTCGGCGCACGGGTCGCGCCGCGACCCGACCTTCACGCGACTGACCTGACCATGCGCCTGCGCCCGACCGCAGCAGCGGTGATGTGCCTCGCGCTCGCCACGGCCACCGGCTCGGCAGCGCAACGCCCGACGTCGAACGCCGGCTACACGCCGTCGCCCGAGAATCTGGCGGCGCGCGCCTGGTATCAGGACGCGAAGTTCGGACTCTTCATCCACTGGGGACCGTCGAGCGTTCTGCAGGATGGCGAGTGGGTGATGAACAACCGTGGCATCACCGCCGCCGACTACGAGAGCCTGGTGCCGCTGTTCGATCCCCGGCACTTCGATGCCGCCGCCTGGGCACGCACGGCGAAGGATGCCGGCATGAAGTACATCACGCTGATCACGAAGCATCACGACGGGATCGCGCTCTGGAACTCGACGGTGTCCGACTATTCGGTGCCGGCACGATCTCCATCGAAGCGCGACATCGTGCGCGAGCTGGCCGACGCGTGCGCGAAGGAAGGCCTCAAGCTCTTCCTGTACTACTCGCAACTCGACTGGCACCACCCCGACTTCTTCCCGCGCGGCCAGACCGGGAACAGCGCGGGCCGTGCCGCATCAGGCAACTTCCCGCGCTACCTGGACTACATGGATGCGCAGCTCACCGAACTGCTCACGCGATACGGCCCGATCGGCGGCATCTGGTTCGATGGCGTGTGGGATCAGCCGAAAGCCGACTGGCGACTGGAGCCGACGTACGCATTGATCCACCGGCTGCAGCCGGCCGCGCTGGTCATTCCCAACAATCATGAAGCGCCACGTCCGGGCGAGGACGTGCAGACGTTCGAGCGTGACCTGCCCGGCGCCAATGGACAGGGGTTCAACACCACCACCATCGGTGCGCTGCCACTGGAGATGTCGGAAACGATGAACGACTCGTGGGGCTTTCGCCTCACGGATCACAAGTGGAAGCCGGCACCGGTGCTGATCCGCAGCCTGGTGGCGGCGGCGGGACGCAACGCGAACTTCCTGCTCAACGTAGGCCCGCGCCCGGACGGCACGTTCCCCGATTCCGCGCTCTCGCGGCTGCGCGCTTTCGGTGACTGGATGCGCGTCAACGGCAGCTCGATCTACGGCACCCGCGCGGGCCCGCTCACCCCGCGACCGTGGGGCGTCACCACCCAGCGCGGCGACACCGTGTACCTCCACCTCCTCGACGGCGTGGACGCCGCGCTGGCGATCCCCGCACTGCCGCGACGCATCGCGAAGGCGTTCCTGCTGGACGGTGGCGCGCCGGTCGCAGTCACCAGCACGGCGGCCGGCACCACGCTGGGGCTACCGCGACGCGATCCGGCTGCGCCCGACCAGGTCATCGTGCTGGTGCTCGCCAGGTGAACGCCAGCCGGCACCGACGCACATCTTCCGACTCCGAGATCCTGTGAACGCCGTCGTCATCCGTCTCCTCCGCAGCGCCACATGCTCCGTTCGCGCCCTGCCGTTGCTCGCGACCGTGGCCAGCGCACAGCCGACGCTGACGGAACCGGCGTACGCCGTGATCCCGCGGCCCGTCGTGCTGACCCCTGCCGCCGGACACTTCACCCTCACCGCACGCACGGCGATCATCGCCGACCCGATGTTCACCGCGGTCGGCAAGGGTTTCGCTCGTGACATCGCCGACGCGACGGGCTTCGAGCCGAGCGTTTCGCGGGTGGGACTGATGGTCACCGGCGCGATCCAGTTGCTCCGCGCGCGCGGCGCAGACTCGGTGGCGCTCGGGGGCGAAGGGTATCGGCTGGAGGTGTCGCCGGCGGGCGTGCAGGTGCGTGCCGCTGCACCAGCGGGCGCGTTCTACGCGCTCGAAACGCTGCGCCAGTTGCTGCCGGCGGCGATCTATCGCAGTGCGCCAATCGGAAACGTGACCTGGCGCGCGCCGTCGGTGCACATCGAGGATGTGCCGCGCTTCGGCTGGCGTGGCTCGCATCTCGACGTCGCCCGCCACTTCATGCCGAAGGAGTTCGTCAAGAAGTACATCGACCTGCTGGCACGCCACAAGATGAACCGCTTCCACTGGCACCTCACCGAGGACCAGGGCTGGCGTATCGAGATCCTCAAGTATCCACGCCTCACCAGCGTCGGTTCGTGCCGCGCGGAAACACTGGTGGGCCCCCACCAGCCCGACCCGGCCAAGCGGGTGTTCGACGGGGCCCGGCACTGCGGCTTCTACACGCAGGACGACGTGCGCGAGATCGTCGCCTACGCGCAGGCACGTTTCATCACCGTGGTGCCGGAGATCGAGATGCCGGGGCACGCGCAGGCCGCGATCGCCGCCTATCCGCAGCTCGGTGTGCGTCGCGACACCACCGTCGGCGTGATGCAGGTGTGGGGGGTGAGCGACTTCATCCTCAACCCCACCGACAGCACGGTCGCGTTCATGCAGGACGTGCTGGGCGAGGTGCTGGGCCTCTTTCCCGGGCCGTGGATCCACATCGGCGGCGACGAGGCCGTGAAGACGCAGTGGCAGGCCAGCGCCGAGGTGCAGACACGCATCAAGCAGCTCGGCCTGAAGGACGAGCACGAACTGCAAAGCTGGTTCGTGCGAAAGATGGACACCTACCTCACCGCACGTGGCCGGCGGCTGGTGGGCTGGGACGAGATTCTCGAGGGCGGGCTGGCGGAGAACGCGACGGTGATGTCGTGGCGCGGCACCGAGGGCGGGATCGCGGCGGCGCGCGCCAACCACGACGTGGTGATGGCCCCCAACAGCCACACCTACTTCGATCACTACCAGTCGCGCGATACCAGGCGGGAGCCGCTCGCGATCGGCGGCTTCCTGCCGATCGACACCGCCTACGCGTTCGACCCGGTACCCGCCGCGCTCACCCCCGCCGAGGCGCGACACATTCTCGGTGCGCAAGCGCAGCTCTGGACCGAGTACATCCGCGATCCGAAGGAGCTGGAATACATGGCCTTCCCGCGCATGAGCGCGATGGCCGAGGCGCTCTGGACGCCGCAGCCGCGCAAGGATTTCGCGGACTTCATGCAGCGCCTGCCCGCGCACCTGCAGCGGCTCGATGCGCTCGACGTGAAGTACCGTCGTCCCGATGCGGTGGTGTTGCAGCCGTAGCGAGTGTCGCGCGTCAGCGGGCCCGTGTCAGCAGGCCGCGCCCCTGCATCCAGTCGCGAAGCTTCGGCAGCCACTCGATCGCGACCGGCGCGCGGTCGGCGAGCAGGCCGAAGCCGTGCCCGCCCTTCTCCCAGATGTGCAACTCACCCGGCACGTGGTGCGTGAGCATCGCCTGGTAGAAGGCGATCGAGTTCTGCGCCGGCACCGCGTCATCATCGGCCGTCGCCACGAGGAAGGTCGGTGGTGTGCGGGGCGACACGCGCAACTCGGTGGAGAGTGAACGTCGCGCCGAATCGCCGGCCGATGCGCCGAGGAGGTTGTTGGCCGATCCACGATGTGCGAACGGAGCGTGGAAGCTGATCACCGGGTAGACCAGCACGCTGAAATCCGCGTGGTGTGTCGGCGCCGTCGCACGCGTGGTGTCGTCGCCCGCGACGCGTTCGTCCGCCATCGTGGCCACCATGCTGGCGAGGTGCCCGCCGGCCGAGAAGCCCAGCACACCAACGCGGTGCGGATCGATGCGCCATGCGGCCGCGTTGTTGCGCACCAGTCGCATCGCCTGGCGCGCATCGAGCAGCGGAACGGGATGGGGATAACCGCCCGGTTCGAGCTGCGAGACGCGGTACTTGCAGACGATGGCCGCGACTCCGATCGAGTTGAGCCAGCGCGCCACCTGGTCGCCCTCGTGATCGATCGCCAGCATGCCGTAGCCACCACCGGGCAGGATCACCACCGCTGCACCGGTGGCCTGCGCCGCGGCCGGCAGGAACACCCGGACCGACGGGTCGCGCACATGCGTCATGCGCACGATGCGATCCGCGGCCAGTGGCTCCGTGTACTCCGCACGGGCCGAACGCGCCGCGCCCGGTGCACTCGCGACGTACAGCGGCAGGTCGAACGGTGCGCGGGCAGCGGAGGGCTGGGCGACGCCGATGGCCGGCAGCAGGGTCAGGAGGAGGGCGGGCAGTGGTCGCATGGCGGGCAGGTTGTGAAGGCGACGCGTGAAATGCCACGTGTGCGCCGTCGCTGTCAACCGCCGAGGTGCATCGGGTGCCGCAACCCGCATCCCGGTCGATAGGTTGGGCGTTCCACTTCGCACACCCGTCATGACCGCGACGACACCCACCACGCTGGCCCTCGAAGTCACCGGCCTTCGGAAGGCCTACGGCGACGTCGTGGCCGTGAACGGCCTCGACCTGCAAGTCACGTCAGGCCAGTGCTTCGGCCTGCTCGGCCCGAACGGCGCCGGCAAGACCACCACCATCGAGATCTGCGAAGGGCTCAACACGCCCGACGGCGGCACGGTGCGTGTGCTCGGCCGCGGCTGGGATGGTGACGCCACCTGGCTGCGTCAGCGCATCGGCATGCAGCTGCAGGAAACGCAACTGGCAGAGAAACTGTCGGTGCTCGAGACGTTGCAGCTGTTCCGCAGCTTCTACGAGCAGGGGCGCGAGGTGGACGCGGTGATCGAGTTGGTGCAGCTCGGCGAGAAGCGCACTGCGCGAGTGAACGGACTGTCCGGCGGACAGAAGCAGCGGCTGGCGCTCGCGTGCGCGCTGGTGGGCGACCCCGAGCTCCTGTTCCTGGACGAACCCACCACCGGCCTCGATCCGCAGTCGCGACGCCAGCTCTGGACGCTGGTGGAAGGACTGAAGCAGGAAGGACGGACCATCGTGCTCACCACCCACTACATGGATGAAGCCGAGCGACTCTGCGACAACATCGCGATCGTGGATCACGGCACCGTGATCGCACTCGGCACACCGCGTCAGCTGATCGCGTCGCTCGGCGCCGAGAACGTGATCCGGCTCGGCGTGAGCGAGTCGGCGGTGGAGCGGCATCCGGTGGCGCTGGCTGAGCTGCTCGCGCTGCCGGACGTGATCGGCGGCCGCGAGACGGCGGCTGGATACGAACTGCGGGTGGGATCGGTGCAGGCGGTGCTGCCGTCGTTGCTGACGCTGGCCGCGACGCAGGGCATCCAGTGGAGTGAACTGAGCACGCACAGCGCGACGCTCGAGGACGTGTTCGTCTCGCTGACGGGCCGCGACCTGCGGGACGGCTGACGATGCGCCTCGCCTCCCTCAAGCAGTTGACGCTGGCGCGGTTCCGCGAGTTCATGCGTGAACCGGAAGCCGTGTTCTGGACCTTCGTCTTCCCGCTGCTGCTGGCGGGTGGGCTGGCGATCGCCTTCCGCGACAAGGCGCCGGAGCAGGCGATCGTGGCGGTGGTGATCCCGGCGTCGCCCGACAGTGCTGCGTTGCGCGTGGATGCGGCGCTGTCGGCGGCTGCAGCGTCGAAGGACGCACCGCTGCGCGCGCGCCGCATCCCCGCCGACAGCGCGAACGAAGTCCTGCGGACCGGGACCGCGGCGCTGGTGGTGGTGCCGCAACCCGGCGGTGGCGTGGAGTACCGCTACGACGCGGCGCGACCGGAGGGGCGTGCCGCACGACAGGTCACCGACGACGTGCTGCAGCGTGGTGCCGGACGACAGGACGTGGTGCCGTTCAAGGACGTGACGATCCGCGAGCGAGGATCGCGCTACATCGACTTCTTCCTGCCCGGATTGCTGGCCATGAACATCATGGGCAGCAGCATCTGGAGCCTCGCGTTCGCGATCGTCACGCAGCGCAACAAGAAGCTGCTCAAGCGGCTCGCCGCGACGCCGATGTCACGACTGGAATACCTGCTCTCGTTCGTGCTCTCGCGATTGGTGTTCCTCGGCCTCGAGCTGGTGGTGCTGCTCGGCTTCGGTGTCTGGGTGCTGGACGTGCCGATCCGCGGTTCGCTGGCGACGCTGGTGCTGATGGCGTTCGTCGGCGCGGCGGCGTTCGGGTCGATCGGGTTGCTGGTGTCGTCGCGCTCGCGCACCGTGGAAGGCGTGTCGGGCCTGACCAACTTCGTGATGCTGCCGATGTGGATCTTCTCGGGTGTGTTCTTCTCGTCCAGCAACTTCCCGGCGGCCATCCAGCCGGTGGTGCAGGCGCTGCCGCTGACGGCGCTGGTCAACGGCGTGCGGGCGATCATGCTGCAGGGTGCCAGCCTGCTGACGGTCGCGCCGCAGCTTGGCATCCTCGCCGTGTACCTGGTGGTGAGCCTCGTAGTGGCATTGCGGATCTTCCGCTGGCAGTAGCGTCGACGGACCTTCGCGCCGCGCGGGATGGTACCAACGAGTGACCACACTCCTTCCGTGAGGCTCGTCATGTTCCGTCTCTCCGCCGTTGCCGCCCTGCTCTGCGTGGCGGCGCTGCCGCTGTTCGGGCAGGGTGCACCGACGCTGCGCGGCACCATCCGGGACTCCACCGGTCGCGCGTTGTCGCGCGTGGAGGTATCGCACCGCAACGTGCGGACCCTCTCCGACGGCGCTGGCAACTTCCGCCTCTCACCGGTTCCACTCGGCCGCATCCTGGTGCGCTTCGCGCGCGACGGACAGCTGATCGGCGAGGTCGAGGCGAACGTGACCTCCGACACGATGCCCGACGTGAGCGTCGAGGTGATCAACGATCCCACCGAGCCGCGCACGCTGCGAGGGACGGTGGTGGACGAGACCGGGAAGCCGTTGCCGGACGTGCCGGTGGACGTGGTGACCGCCATCACCGAAACGAAAACCGATTCCGCGGGACAGTTCGTGGTGCGCAACCTGCCGGCGCGGCGCCACATCCTGCGCGTGCGACGCGTGGGGTACCAGCCGACGTACGCGTTCGCCGACCTCGTCGAATCGAGCTCCACCCGCGTGCGTATCGTGCTGCGGCAGTTCGCCGGCCAGAATCTTGGCCTGGTGGTGGTGCGCGCCGACAAGGTCCCGGCACGACTGGCTGGCTTCGCGCGTCGTGCCGCCAAACCCTCCGGCTGGGGGAAGATCATCACCGAGGCCGAGATCAACACGCGAGGTGCGATCCGTCCATCGGACGTGTTCCAGGGATTGGCGGGCGTGCGGGTGGCGCGATCGAACTTCGGCTCCGGCACGCTGCTCGGACGTGGCAACTGCCGCATGGCGGTCTTCATCAACGGCGTCCCGGTGCAGACCCGCGTCGGCTCGGGGATCGACGAGTTGCTGAACGTGCAGGACCTGGCCGGCATCGAGGTCTACAACGGCATCGGCGGTGTGCCGGCCGAACTGATGACGGGCAACACGAATGCCTGCGGCACCGTCGGACTCTGGACGAAGTAGCGGCTGGCTGAGCCGGTCGCACGGCGCGGTCGAGGACGTCGAGGGCCGGCACTGCGCTGCTGCAGTGCCGGCCTTTCGTCTCCCCGGACGTCCGCCAGCGGAGCATCGCCGTGAGCTTGCAAGCGAACTCGAGCGCGCAAATCGGCGTCGCGGCCTGATTTTCGCTCTGTATGCACTGTGCAGGACGCAGGATTCGTCCACTGACGCATCGATCAGTTCAACAGGCTCTTCCGACATAGAGATCATGACCGCTCACACCGCATACCCGACGCGCCGGCTGCTGCCGACTGCCGCGACGCTGCTGGTCACGCTGTCCCTCGCCACCGCCTGCGCCACCAACCCCGTCACCGGCAAGCGCGAACTCTCGCTGATCCCCCAGGGTCAGGAAATCGCCATGGGCCAGGAAGGGGCGAAGGCGGCCGCCGCCCAGATGGGCATCTATCCCGATTCCGGCATCCAGCGCTACGTGAACTCACTCGGCCAGGCGCTGGCCAAGGCTTCCGAGCGACCCGACCTGCCGTGGAGCTTCACCGTCGTCGACGACCCGGCCGTGAACGCCTTCGCATTGCCCGGCGGGCCGATCTTCGTCTCGCGTGGCATCCTCACCCACATGAACTCCGAGGCGCAGCTGGTCTCGGTGCTTGGCCACGAAATCGGCCATGTCACGGCGAAACACTCCGTCAGCCAGATCTCGAAGCAGCAGATCTTCCAGATCGGCTTGATCGGCGCGATGGTCGTGAAGCCGGAGTTGCAGCAGTTCGGCCAGGCCGCGTCACAGGGCCTCGGCCTGCTCTTCCTCAAGTTCGGCCGCGACGACGAGACGCAGGCCGACGAGCTTGGCTTCAAGTACATGACGGCCGCCAATTACGCTCCAGGCGAGATGGCGGAGATGTTCAAGACGCTCAGCCGCCTGTCGGGCGACGGCGAAGGCTCGCGCGGCACGCCGGAGTGGCTGTCCACGCATCCCGATCCCGGCAATCGCGTGAAGAAGACCGAGGAACGCATCAGCGCCGCCGGCAAGCCGTTCACGGGCTCGAAGGTGGAACGCGAGGCCTTCCTGCGCCGGATGGACGGGATGGTGTTCGGTGAGGATCCGCGCAACGGCTACTTCCAGCAGGCGGCCTTCATTCACCCCACGCTCAAGTTCCGCTTCGACTTCCCGCAGGGCTGGCGCATGCTGAACGGTGCCGAGCAGGTGATCGGCGCCAGCCCGCAGGGTGATGCGCAGATCGCGCTCACGCTGGCGGGCAACGTGTCGCCCACCGCGGCGCTGCAGAAGTTCTTCACGCAGCAGGGTGTGCAGGCGGGGCAGACCAGCAGCAGCGCCATCAACGGCAATCCGGCCGCGGTGGCGCAGTTCATCGCGCAGAACCAGGACGGGTCGCAGCTGGCGGGTTACGTGGCCTACATCCAGCAGGACAACGTCACCTATCAGCTGCTGGCGATCACGCCGCGCCAGCAGATCGAGGCCTACGACGGCGCGTTCCGCAACACGATCGGGTCGTTCCAGCGCGTGACCGACGCGCGCCTGCTGAACGTGGTGCCGCAGCGCGTGCGCCTGGTGCAGGTACGCAGCGCCACCACGGTCGCGCAGTTCAACCAGCAGAACCCATCGGTGATCCCGCTGGCTCAGCTGGCGTTGATCAACGGTGTCGAGCAGAACGGCACCTTCCCGGCCGGCACGCTGGTGAAGCGGGTGGTGCAGCAGTAAGCCGTGACCGTGCACGTTCGACGCCCCGTACCGATCCCGATCGGTGCGGGGCGTTCGTCGTTCGTGCACCTTGCGCGCGGCGTGTGGCACCGGGTGATTTCCGGATCGTCACCCAGGCACAGCGATGGTGCTGGCCGGCGGAGCAGGTCAACGGAGTGCCGGAGAGCGTAGATGCGGCGGTCGTCACGGTTGGTGCGCGTATTCCTGATCGCGGCGGCGGTGCTGCTGCTGCCGCCGAACACCACGCAGGCGCAGGGCGCGGCGACCGTCGATCCCACGGCGCAGCTGCTGTCGGAGATCATCCGCGTCAACACCAGCAATCCGCCGGGTCGCACGCAGGCGCTGGCCGAACTGCTGGCGCCGCGCTTCCGCGCCGCCGGCTTCACGGTCGAGATCATCCCGACACCCGACTCGGCCAAGGTCCACTTCATCGCGCGACTCAAGGGCGACGGCAGCCGCAAACCGATCCTCCTCGCCGCACACACCGACGTCGTTGGCGTGGAACGCGAGAAGTGGTCGCTGGACCCGTTCGCCGGCATCATCCGCGACGGGCATGTGTACGGCCGCGGCGCGATCGATTTCAAGGGCGGCCTGGCCGTCTTCGCCATGGCGGCGCTGCGACTGGCCGAGCAGAAGGTGCCGCTGTCGCGGGACGTGATCTTCCTCGCCGAGGCCGACGAGGAAGGTGCGCCGATGAACACGTCGTGGCTGGCGAAGGATCACTGGGCGTCGATGGATGCCGAGTTCGCGCTCAACGAGGGCGGCTGGGTGATCAAGAACGATGACGGCAAGGTGCGTTACGTCAGCATCTCGACCGCCGACAAGACGGTGCTCGGCATCACGCTGTCGGCCAAGGGCACGTCCACCCATTCGTCGATGCCGCTGCCCGACAACGCGATCGCATCGCTCGGCGCCGCCATCGCACGTATCGCGGCGTATGAGTCACCGGTGCAGCTCACCGCCGCATCGCGCCAGTTCTTCCGCACGCTCGGCGCCACCAGCACCGGCGAGGAAAGCCGCATGTTCCGCCAGTTGGTGGACGGCACACCGGACGAGGTGCGTGCCGCCGACAGCGTGATCTCGCGCGATCCACTGCTGCACGCGATCATGCGCAACACCATCGCACCGGTGCTGATCACGGGTGGCTTCCGTACCAATGTCATTCCCGGCTCGGCGGATGCGACGCTCAACCTGCGCCTGATCCCGGGAACCACCGCCGACTCGATGGTGGCGCTGATCACGCGACTGGTGAACGATCCGCGCGTGACGGTGAAGGCGGCCGGTGGTTCGGGGCCGGCCGGTGCACCGTCGTCGGTGGACACGGAGTTGTATCAGGCGCTGGCGCGCGAATCGAAGGCGCAGTGGCCGACCGCCGAGGTGACGCCGTACCTGTTTCAGGCCGGCACCGATGCCTACGCGTGGCGTTCGCGCGGCATCCCGGTGTACGGCATCTATCCCTATCCGATCACCAACGACGAGTTGCGCCGCATGCACGGCAACGACGAACGGGTGAGCGTGGAAGGATTGAAGCAGGGAACCGACATGATCTACCGCACGCTGGTGAGCGTGGCGGGGAAGCCCGGACGACGTGCCGCCGCCACGAGGAAGGCCGGCGCGCCGCGGTGAGCGCGCGCGACCTTCAGCGTTCGTAGATCGCGAAGCCGGCGGCGATCAGCAGTTCGCGCGCGGCAGCGGCGAGCTCCGGAGTGCCGAAGCCCATCAGCACGGTGCCGCTCTCGCCTTCGCGCACCTTCAGGATCTCGAGGTCCTGCACGTTGATGCCGGCGCTGGCGAGTGGCGTGAACAGCGCCAGCAGCTGACCGGGGCGATCATCGAGTCGCACCACGAATTCGGCGAGGTCGTGCAGGATGCCCTTGCGCGGCATGTGGAACCGGCGCCGGAAGGCGGCACCGGTGCGGAACGCCGCCTCGATGGGCGCCAGTGATGGCATCTCGGCAAGGTCGCTGGTGCGAAGCGTCGCGGCGAGTGTGGTGAGCTGCTCGCCCATCTCCGCCAGCCCATCGGCGATCGGCTTGCGGTTGGTGGCAATGATGTCGCGCCACACGTCGTACGACGAGAGCGCGAGACGCGTCATGTCGCGAAAGCCACCGGCCGCCAACGTGAGTGCCGTGTCGTCGAGGGCATCGTCGCCACCAGCCCACCCTGACAGCACCGACGCCAGCACCTGCGGCACGTGACTGATGCGCGCCACGGCCGCGTCGTGCAACGCCGGATCGAGAATCGCGATCCGTGCGCCGGCGGCCTGCACCACTGCGCGCAGCACCGTCAGTCGCGTCGCGGGCAGGTCCGGCGGCGGGCAGAGCACCCAGAGCGCCGACTGGTAGAGCAGCGGATCGGCGGCAGCGAGTCCTGCCTTCTCCGAACCGGCCATCGGATGGCCACCGACGAAGCGTGGCGCGTCGATGCCATCGGCAGGGAAGGCGGCGGCGCCGTGTGCGCAGATGTCACCCTTGGTGGACCCGACGTCGCTTACGATCGCACCGCGTGCGAGGCGGTGGCGCTGTGCCGCGATCGCGTCGAGCTGCGCGCGGATCGTGAGCAGCGGCGTGCAGAGCAACACCAGGTCGGCCCCCGCACACGCGTCGCCGATGTCGTCATAGGTGAAGCAGGCGTCAGACCACGCACGCTGTCGCAACGCCTCGATCGTGTTGGTGGAAGACACGGCGGTGAGGTGCAGTCGCGGTGCCGCAGCGACGCGATACGGCTGCAACGCGGCGAGCAACGAGCCACCCAGCAGGCCAGCGCCGACTATCACGATGCGTGATGGATGGCCTGCGACTTCGGTTGTGTGTGCGGCCGCGCCAGGTGGGACAGCTGATGTGTCAGTCATGCCGTGCAAGCAACCATCGTGGTGCGCGCTGCGGAAGCAATTCCTGCCGGCGTGGCTGAGTTCCGGGTGATATTCGACGAATGTGACGACGATGTCACGATTGTCGGCCGAGAATCGGTCGAGGCCGGCCCGGTGGCCCGGTGCTTGCTACGGTCCGGCACGGAGGGCGGTGCCGACCTGTTCGTGCAACGCGCCCCGCGCATCGACTCGATGCGCCTGCGCCCGATGCTGCATCCGACGCATGCAATTCCGCGAAGGCACTTTCGTGCGGTTCGACGCGTTCACTGTCATGTCAACGCGCAGATCCCGGTCCGCACATCCGCGCAGTCCGTCAACACATTCCAGGACACATCATGATGCATCGCACCATTGGAGCAATCACGCTCGCCGCACTGGCCGCCTGCTCGGGCGAGAAGAAGGATGACGCGGCCGCGATGGACTCGGCTGCCCCGGCTGCCGCGATGACCGAGACCGCCCCGGCTGCCGCGAAGGACATCATCGAGACCGCGACCGCCGCCGGCACGTTCAACACCTTGGCCAAGGCGCTCACCGCCGCCGGCCTGGTCGAGACGCTGAAGGGCGCTGGCCCGTACACGGTGCTGGCCCCGACCGACGAGGCGTTCGCGAAGATCCCGGCCAAGGACCTCGAGGCGCTGCTGGCCGACAAGGCCGCGCTGACGAAGGTGCTGACCTACCACGTGATCTCCGGTAACGTGCCGTCGTCGCAGGTGTCCACCATGACGGAAGCCACCTCGCTCGAGGGCAGCAAGCTCCAGATCAAGGTTGTGGACGGCAAGGTCGTCATCAACGGCAACAGCAGCGTGACGTCGCCTGACATCGTCGCCTCGAATGGCACGATCCACGTGATCGACACCGTCCTGATGCCGCCGAAACAGTAAGCAGGTCCGCACCGGCGTTCGTCGCCGGGCACGAACGCCCGTTGCTGCCGATGCTGGCGGCGACGGGCGTTTTGTTCTGGCGGTGCAGAGGCTGCCGGTCCGCTGCGATTTCGCGGTGGGTCACGGCTGGCTGGCTTGTCGCGATTGCGTGGCTTGGGTAGGCTTCAGGCATGCGGGAGTAGCTCAGTTGGTAGAGCGCTAGCCTTCCAAGCTTGATGTCGCGGGTTCGAGTCCCGTCTCCCGCTCT
>JAZKJL010000007.1:0-120429 GCA_040384325.1 Gemmatimonadota bacterium
GAACCGCTCACAACACCCATTGCTGGACCATCATGAGACGGTCCGGAATCATAAATTTCGCGATTTGAATCTCTACGCCGACAAGCACGAACCCGTCGGCTTAACGAGATATCACCACACACTTCTCTCTCGATTGTCAATCAGCTCGATCGGCGTGGAGCGCCACCCGCGCGGCTCGCAGCACCTCGTCTCGCCCCGTATCCGGGGGAGACCCCAATGATACACGCCCAGCTCGGCCAGTCAACCCCTGCAACGGAGAAAAATCATCACCGCCGCATCACTCACACATCCGCATCGTCCTCACCCGGAATCCGACCGTACCGGTCCTCCGTGAAGTCGATTTCATCAGCCTCGTCATCATCGTCCTCGTCATCATCCAACTCGTCGTCCTCGAACTCGTCGAGGTCGTCGTCCTCGTCGTCATCATCCTCGTCGTCGTCGTCGAGATCCTCCTCGTCCAGGTCCTCCTCGACGCCGTCCAGCTCCTCCTCGTCCGCCGCATCCGGTTCCCCCGGCGCGACCGCCTGCCACCGCGGCACGACATCCCCCTGGACCGCGCCAGCTCCGGCGCCCATCGATGCCCACACATCGCCTTCCGATGTCATCGATGCCCACACTGCCTGTTCCGACATGCCTGCGATCTCCCCGTGCGTCCGTATGTCGTGAAGTCGTGCCATGCCCCGCGTGCGCAGCACACGGCACCCAGTCTCAGTCGCGGTCGCGCTCCTTCTTCAGGTCGCGCGTCACCCGCTTCCGGTCGATCGTGTTCAGCACCTTCTTGCGCAGCCGGATCGACTGCGGCGTGACCTCGATCAGCTCATCCTCCTCGATGTACTCCAGCGCGCTCTCCAGCGTGTGGATGCGCGGCGGCTCGAGCACGATCGCATCATCCGCCGACTTGCTGCGCATGTTGCTGAGCTTCTTCTCCTTGGTGGGGTTCACGTCCATGTCGCCCGGACGTGAATTCTCCCCCACCACCATCCCTTCGTACACCGGCTGCCCCGGCTCCACGAACAACGTCGCGCGCTCACCGAGGTTCCCCAGTGCGAACGCGATGATGGTGCCGTTCTCCATGCTCACCAGCACGCCACGCGTGCGCCCATCGAGTGCCCCGGACCACGCCCCGTACTCGAGGAAACGATGGTGCATGATGCCGGTCCCACGAGTATCGGTCAGGAACTCGGAGCGATAACCAAACAGGCCGCGCGCCGGAATGCGATAGGTCAGGCGCACCATCCCCTGCCCCGGATTTTTCATCTCCGTCATCTCGGCCTTGCGAGGCCCGAGCTTCTCGATCACCGCACCGACGTACTCGTCCGGCACGTCGATCAGCAGCTCCTCGTACGGCTCCAGCTTCTCGCCATCCTCACCGATGCGCGTGATCACCTTCGGGCGCGACACCTGGAACTCGTAGCCCTCGCGCCGCATCGTCTCCATCAGGATCGACAGGTGCAGCTCACCACGCCCGCTGACCTTCCAGGTGTCGGTGTTGTCGGTCTCCTCGACGCGCAGCGCGACGTTGCGCTCCAGCTCCTTCATCAGGCGATCGCGCACCTGCCGCGAGGTCACGAACTTCCCTTCCTTGCCGGCGAACGCGGACGTGTTCACCTGGAAGTCGACACTGATGGTGGGCTCCTCGACCGCGATGCCCTCGAGGCGCTCCTGGAACGATGGATCGGTGATGGTGAGCCCGATCTCGACGTTGTCGAGGCCCGCCACCGACACGATCTCACCCGCCGAGGCCTCCTGCACCTCGACGCGCTCCAGTCCCTCGAAGCAGAAGAGCTTCGTCACGCGGCTGTTCTGGATCGGCTGCGCCGGGTCCATCTGCAGCAGCGACACCTGGTCACCGACGCGGATCTTCCCCATCTCGACGCGGCCGATGCCCAGGCGCCCGAGGTAGCTCGAGTAGTCGATCGTCGACACCAGCATCTGGAACGGACCGGTCGCATCGTTGGGCGGGATCGGCACGTACTGCAGGATGGCGTCGAAGAGGGGATTCATGTTCGTCCCGTCCTCGTCCAGGTTCATCGTCGCGATGCCCTGGCGCGCGCTGGCGTACACCACCGGCGCGTCCAGCTGCGCCTCGGTGGCATCGAGCTCGATGAAGAGGCTCAGCACCTCGTCATGCACGCGCATCGGGTCGGCGCCCGGCCGGTCGATCTTGTTGATCACGACGATCGGCACACGCCCCAGCTCGAAGGCCTTGCGCAGCACGAAGCGCGTCTGCGGCATCGGCCCGTCGAAGGCATCCACCACCAGCAGCACACCGTCGACCATGCGCATGATGCGCTCCACCTCACCACCGAAGTCGGCGTGGCCCGGCGTGTCGATGATGTTGATCTTGTTGTCCTTCCAGCGGATCGACGTGTTCTTGGCCAGAATCGTGATCCCGCGTTCCTTCTCGAGCGGATTGGAGTCCATGACGCGCTCGGCGACGACCTGATTCTCGCGGAATGCTCCTGCCTGACGGAGCATCTGGTCCACGAGTGTCGTCTTACCGTGGTCGACGTGCGCAATGATGGCAATGTTACGAATAGACATGCATCAAACGTAGCGGCCGGTCCAAGAGGGCCCCGGCCGCGCGTGTTTTCAGGCAATTCGGTGGCGCCGCATGGGGGCCGCCGCCATGTGCCTAGGCCGCGGCCCGCTCCAGCGTGATCCCGCGCGACTGCAGCGCCTGCTGGAAGCCACCCTTGTCGACCGCCTTCAGCCAGGCATCGTTGGCGTCCACCAGGTCCTTCTCCACCAGGTCCAGCAGCGCGTCGTTCATCGTCACCATGCCGAGCTTCTTCGACGTCTGCATGATGGTCGGGATCTGGAAGGTCTTCCCTTCGCGGATCAGGTTCGAGACCGCGGTGTTGGCCAGCAGCACCTCGCGCGCCGCCGCCCGGCCGCCGCCCTTCTTCTTCACCAGCGTCTGCGAGATCACGCCCTTCAGCGACTCGCTCAGCATGGTGCGCACCTGCGCCTGCCGGTCGGCCGGGAACTGGTCGATCAGGCGATCCACCGTGCTCGGCGCGGTGGTGGTGTGCAGCGTGCCGAACACGAGGTGTCCGGTTTCCGCCGTCTCGATCGCGATCGCGATCGTCTCCAGGTCGCGCAGCTCGCCCACCAGGATCACGTCCGGATCCTCACGCAGCGCGGCCCGCAGCGCACTCTTGAAGCTGTCGGTGTGCACGCCCACCTGCCGCTGGGTGATGATGCACTTCTTGCTGGCGTGCACGAACTCGATCGGGTCCTCGATCGTGATGATGTGGTCGTGCCGGGTGCGGTTCACGAGGTCGATCATGCCGCAGAGCGTGGTGCTCTTGCCGCTGCCGGTGGGACCGGTGACCAGCACCAGGCCCTTGGTCAGGTTGCAGAGCGCCTTCTCCTGTTCGGAGAGGCCGAGCTGCTCGGCGGTGATGATCGTCGACGGGATGAGGCGGAAGACGGCCGCCACGCCGCACCGGTCGCGCAGCACGTTGCCGCGGAACCGCGCCACGCCCGGGATGTCGATCGCGAAGTCGGTGTCGTTGCGCTCGCGGAACTCCTGCCGGTTGCGCTCGGGCATCGACGCCAGCAGCATCTGCTCCAGCTGCTCGCCGCCCAGCGGCGCGGCGCCGGACATGCGCGCCAGTTCACCATCACGACGCAGGATCGGTGGCTCGCCGACACGCAGGTGCAGGTCGCTGGCCTTCTGCGCCGAGAGGGCGCGCAGCAGCGTGTCGAGCGCCTGGCGCGGGCCGCTGTCGAGAACCGGGGTCGCGGTGGCCACGCTCATCTCCTCACGCAATGCAGGATCGGCGGCGCTGGCGGGCATGATCTGCGCGACCACGCGGCCTTCTGCGTCGCGCTGCACGGCGCAGTCGACCGGGATGCCATTGCCGTCGTACGGAAACCGTGCCGGGCCACCCTGCATCACCGCGGCCTGCATGTTGGCGGGCGCGATCTCGCGCAGCAGGCCGACGATCTGTTCGGCGGTCAGCGGCTGCTTGGTGATCGGACGGGTGCCGCCGTCGAAGCGCAGCTCGGCGACGCTGCCCTCGTAGAGCACGAGGGTGGTCGGTGGCGCGGTCCCCAGCGCCATCAGGAACTTGTCGAGTGAAGCCATGGGCAGCCTGCTGCGAGCGTGGACAGGCTGGCAACCGGGGTGGGTCGATGGCCGATCCGTGCGTGAACGGAGGGGATGTCGTCGCTTCCATGACGCCCAGCCCGCCCTCCGGTCACTCCGTCGTCGTCAGGGTGTCTCGTGCTGCGCGAGGCGTGCGCAGAGCATCACGGCGTGACGGAAGCTCGACGCGTCTGCCCTGCCCTGCCCGGCGATGTCGAGCGCGGTGCCATGATCCGGTGAGGTGCGCGGGAACGGCAGGCCGAGGGTGACATTCACGCCGCTTCCGAACGAGGCGACCTTGATGGCCGTCATGCCGACATCGTGGTACGGCGCGATCACCGCGTCGAACTCGCCGCGCAATGCGCGCACGAACACGGTGTCGGCGGGGAATGGCCCGAAGGCGCCCATCTCGGCCGCAATCGGCGCCAGCAGGTCGGTGTCCTCGCGGCCGAAGCGACCGCCGTCGCCGGCGTGCGGATTGAGCGCGCAGAGCGCGATGCGGGGCTCGGCGATGTGGTACCAGTGTCGCAGCCCGTCGCGGGTCAGCTGGATCGATTCACGAATCGCGTCGCCGGTGAGCGCCGCCGGCACGTCGCGCAGCGGCAGGTGCGTGGTGGCGAGGACCACCCGCAGCGACTCGCTGGCCAGCATCATGGCGGTCTTGCGGCCGGTGAGGTCGGCCAGCAGTTCGGTGTGGCCTGGGGCATCGTAGCCGCCGAGCAGCAACGCATGTTTGTCCAGCGGTGCGGTGACGATGCCGCGTACGGCGCCAGCCTGCGCCAGTTCGACCGCCCGGACCACCGCGTCGCCGGCCAGCTTGCCGGCCAGTGCGGCGCCGCCACCGGGCATCCAGATGCCGACCGATTCGTGCACATCCACCTCGGTCCCGCGCGGCCCCACCACCAGCAGGTCGCAGAGGTCACCGATGGCATCGTCATCGAGCATGGCCTGCACCAGTTCCGGACCGATGCCGCGCGGATCGCCGAGGGTCACGGCGAGGCGCGGACGCCGACGCGTCACGGGTGCAGTCCGAACATCATTTCGCCGGCTCCTCGGATGGTGCGGCCAGCGGCAGGGACGGGATGGGGTGGCGCTGCACGAACGTCTGCGCCCGCAGTCCATCGATGAAGCGGCGCATCGAGCGCTCCTCCACCAGCTGGGCGCGAATGCGGTCGCGCACCTCACCCATCGTGTACAGTCCTTCCTCCTGTGACGTGAGGAGCTGGAACACGACGTACTTCTTGGTGCCGCGGCGCGCGTTTTCGATCGCGAACGGGGCACTGATCTCGTTCACCTTCACGTCCTTCAGTGCGGCGATGTAGGCCGCCGGCAGTTCGCTGCGCGGGAACGGGTCGCTGAAGCCGCGCACCTCGTCGGGGTCGTGGAACCGGGTCTGCAGCGAGTCGTAACGCGCGCCGCTGCGCCAGACGGTGGCGATGCTGTCGGCGAGCTGCAGCGCGCGGCGTTCGTCGGTCGAATCGAGCGTCGGGATGATCAGGATGTGGCGCGCCTTGACCTCCTTCGGCTGCACCTTGTCGACGCGGATGATGTGGTAGCCGAAGTTGGTCTCCACCACCGGGCTCACGACGCCGGGCGGCAGCGCGAACATCATGCGATCGAATTCCGGCACCATCAGGCCGCGGCGATTCCAGCCCAGGTCACCACCGGTGTCCTTGTTCGACGCGTCCATGCTCTCGCGCTTGGCGATCAGCTCGAAGTTGCCGCCGCGCTGGATCTCGACCAGCAGCGAGTCGACCTTGGCCCGCGCGCGGGCCTTCGCCGCGACCGACGCGGTGGGCGCCACCACGATCTGCCGGAAGGTGACCTGCGCCGGGCGCTTCGGCAGCGAGGCACGATTCTGCTCGTACATCGCAGCCACGTCGGCGTCCGACACAACCGCGCGCACCAGCTTGCCGTCGCCCTTCATCTTGTCGATCAGCTTGCGCTGCACCTGCTGGCGCTTGGCGGCCTCGATCAGCGTCTTGCGGTACTCCTCCGGCGTGCCGAAACCGGCGCCGGAGAGGGCGGTACGAAACTCCTGGTCGCTCTTGAACTGGTCGCGGATCTTCTTCAGCTGCGTCTCGACTTCCGGCAGCACGTCGCCTTCCGTCACTTCGACCTTCTCCACCGCCGCCTTCTGGATCAGCACCTCGGCGTCGATCAGCTCGTCGATGATCCGCTCCACCAGCTTGCGATGATCGGCGGAGTCAGGCGGGATCGGCATGCCCTGCGCGCGCCGCGTGTTGTACTCCTCGAGCACCTCGCTCCAAAGGATCGGATGGTCACCGGCGATGGCGATGACACGATCCACCGGCACCTTGGTGATCGCCGGTGCCGCGCCAGCGGGGCGTGCCGCGGGCGCGGGTGTCTGGGCGTGCAGCGCGAAGCCGCAGGCGAGGGATGCGGCGAGGAGGGCGAACGGTCGAGTCATGCGTCGGAGTACCCGGCAGGCGTGACGTCGGTTCATCCCCCGAGCGGGGAGGGCGCGCGCCACACGGCAAATGTAAAGCGGGGAAGCGCGATCTCCGCGCTCCCCCGCTTCAAGTCGAACGGACGGCTGGTTACGGCTTGGGCGGCGTGGTGGGCGCGACCGGTGCCGCACCCGGTGCCTCACCGGGCATCGGGACCGCAGACGCCGGACGGTTGGCTGACCGCGTGCTGTCGGCCGATCCACGCAGCTTCTGCGCGGCCTCGAGCGCGCGATCGACACCGGCGTCCACGATCTTGGCGCCGGGGAACCGCACGCGCAGCATCAGGTCCATCGAGCGCGCGATCGGTACGAACGCCCCGTCCTTCACCAGCATGTTCTCGAGGAAGGTGTTGACGCGGCCGGTGGCCACCTTCTCGCGCTCGGCGACGGTCTTGCCGCTGTCGGCGAGCTGGTTCGGTGCCACGCCGAGCTGCGTCCAGGAATTGATCACCAGCGTCCGGAACTCGGCGCGGATCTGGCTCTTCTCCTGTTCCGAGAGGTCGACCTTGGCGCTGTCGGCCTGCTTCAGGAACAGCTCATTGCGCATGAAGTTCTTGATCAGCGTCGGGATGATCGTGTCCGGCGCGTTCTGGATCTGCGGGATCAGGCCCTGCTCCGGCGGATAGGCATCGATCCAGCGCACCAGCTGTCGCGCCGTGAAGTCGCCGCGCTTGGAGGTGCCGAGCACCATGCTGCTGGTGCGGTAGGCATCGAGGTCACCGACGATGTCGCGCGCCATCTTCGGCACGTCGGACTTCACGGCGACCGCATTGGTCGCCTCGAGGCCGGCCCAGTAGGTGGACTCGGCCACTGCGGCACCGCGCTGCTGCATCAGCTGCGCGACCTGCGTGGTGACGGCGGAGTAGACCGGGCGATAGACGATGTGGAAGCCGAAGCGCGTCTGGAAGACGGGCGAGATCTCACCCGGCTTCGTGCTCTGCAGCGCGGTCTCGAATTCCGGCGCCATGATGCCCTTCGGGAAGGCACCCAGCGAGCCACCCTGCGAGGCCGAGCCCGGATCCTGGCTGTACTTGGTGGCCAGCGCCGCGAAGTTGCCGGCGTTCAGTGACCGGCGCAGCGAGTCGGCGCGGACGCGCAGTTCCTGCACCTGGGCGGGCGTGGCGCCCTTCTCCGGCACGCGGAACAGGATGTGGCTGGCGGCGAACACCTCGCCGTTGTTGTAGCGCGCCTCGCCATCGGCCGGCGCGGTCACGGGCCAGCTCTTCGACACGACCTCGAAGTACTTGCGGGCGCGCGCATTGGCGATCGGGGCCCAGAGCGCGGAATCGAGCGACTTGGGATCGTTGAGCGAGTCACCGGTGGCGCCGGCCTTGGCCAGCAGCTGGTAGTTCACCCAGAGGTCGGCGACCACGCGCACCACGTCCTTGCGGAGCGGCACCTTCGAGGCGCCGAGCAGCTCGGACAGCTTCTTGACGGTGAGTTCTTCCGAGCCCGCCTTGGCGACGGTATCCGCGTGTGCGCTGAGCGCACCGCTGTTGCAGCCAACCAGCTGTGCCATGGCGCCAACGGCGATGGCGGCGAGGGCAAGTCTCTTCATTCGTCGAAGCGGGATACGGGTGAAGCTGCGGCAGTCCGACAGGGACGTGCAGTCACGCAACCGGACGGTCAGCGACTCAGACTGCGCAGGGAACGGACAAGGCCTTCCAGCACGGCCGCTCCACCGAGGCGGGTGAGCTTGAGCGTCAGCGGTTGCGCGCGACGCACCTCAGCCTGGAACTGCACTTCGTGGAACGCGGCGCTGAGCCCCTTCATCCGGGGCACGGCGTTGGCGCGAAACGTAATACGGCCCTCATCCCCCCGCACCAGCATCGCCTCGATTCCGAGGGTGGCCCCGAGGAGGCGCAACTTGGCGAGGTCGAAGTAGGCCGCGGCGGCCGCCGGCAGGGGGCCGAAGCGGTCGCGCACCTCGTCGGCGAGGGCCTCGATGGCGGCGGCATCCGGGGCCTTCGTGAGGCGCCGGTAGACGTCCAGCTTGAGGTCCTGCATCGGGACGTAGTCGTCGGGCAGGAACGCCGGCACGTCCAGCGACACGTCGGACGGCTGCGGCGGCGGCGCCTTGTCGCCCCGCTGGATCCGCGTCACCGTCTCCTCGAGCAGGCGGAGATAGAGGTCGAAGCCGACGGCGTGCACGAAGCCACTCTGCTCGGGGCCGAGCAGGTTGCCGGCCCCGCGCAGTTCCATGTCCTTCAGCGCCACGCGATAGCCGCTGCCCAGCTCCGTGTTGTGCTCCAGCACCCGCAGGCGGCGCTCGGCATCCTCGTCGACGATGTCGGGCACCAGCAGGTAGCAGTAGGCGCGGCGGTGCGAGCGCCCCACGCGCCCGCGCAGCTGGTAGAGCTGCGCGAGGCCGAAATGGTCGGCGCGATCGACGAACATGGTGTTCGCATTCGACACATCGAGGCCGCTCTCGACGATCATGGTGCTGACCAGGATGTCGGCCTCGCCGTGCACGAACTGCCGCATGACCTCCTCCAGCTCGCGCTCCTTCATCTGGCCGTGCCCCACCACGATGCGGGCGCGCGGCACGAGGCGCTTCAGGTGGTCGGCCACCGCGAGGATGGTCTCGATGCGGTTGTGCACGAAGAAGCACTGGCCGCCACGATCGAGCTCGCGCGCGATGGCCTCCTCGATCAGGGCATCGTCGTTCGGCTCCACGTACGTCAGCACCGGACTGCGATCGCGCGGCGGCGTCTGCATCAGCGTCATGTCGCGCAGGCCGGCCAGCGACTGGTGCAGCGTGCGCGGGATCGGCGTGGCGGTGAGCGTCAGCACGTCGGTCTCCATCTTCAGCTGCTTCAGCCGCTCCTTGTGCTTCACGCCGAAGCGATGCTCCTCGTCCACGATGATCAGGCCGAGGTCACCGAACACCACGTCCTCACCCAGCAGGCGATGGGTGCCGATGACGATGTCCACTTCCTTGCGCTTCAGCCGCTCGAGCGTGGCCGTCTGTTCCTTCTGGGTGCGGAAGCGGCTCAGCTCCTCGACCACCACCGGGAAGTCCGCCAGGCGGTCGCCGAAGGTGCGCACGTGCTGGTCGGCGAGGATGGTGGTGGGCACCAGCACCGCCACCTGCCGCCCGCTCTGCACCGCCTTGAAGGCGGCGCGCACGGCGATCTCGGTCTTGCCGTAGCCCACGTCGCCCACCAACAGGCGATCCATCGGGCGGCCGCCTTCCATGTCGGCCTTCACGTCGGTGGTGGCGCGGCGCTGGTCGGGGGTATCCTCGAACAGGAACCCGCTCTCCAGCTGCATCTGCCAGGTGGTGTCGGGCACATGCGGCGGGCGGCTGGCGATGCGGCGACGCGCATACAGGTCCAGCAACTCGTGCGTCATCTCGAGGATCGCGGCGCGCGTCTTGTCGCGCTGCTGGCTCCACTTGCGGCCGCCCAGCTTGTGCAGGCGCGGCGGCGGGGCATCGGCGCTGATGTCGGTGGCGCTGCGATAACGCTCCACCTGGTCGATGCGATACAGCGGCACGTTGAGGCGGTCGCCGCCCTCGTACTCGATCACCGCCACTTCCACGCTGCTCTCACCCACGAAGGTGGTGGAGAGGCCGCGGTAGATGCCGATGCCGTGTTCGAGGTGCACCACGTAGTCGCCGTTCTTCAGCGCCGTGACGACATCCAGCGCCGCACCGCCGCCGTACTTGCGGGTGCGTCGGATGCGCCGCTCTCGGCGGAAGATCTCGTGGTCGGTGAGCACGCGCAGCCCGTCGCGCCCTTCCTGCGATGGCAGCAGGAAGCCGCCACCGAGCACGCCGAGCGCCAGCGTGGCGCCAGTGCGGCGTCCACGCTCGTCGAGCAGTTCCTCGAGGCGTTCCAGCTGCCCGCTGTTGTCGCAGAGGATCAGCGTCGGCACGCCGAGGCTGATCAGCTTGCGCAGCGCGGCCATGTCGCGGCCCACGGTTTCCGGCGCGCGCAGCGGGAAGCCGACGTCCACCGTGCCGGCAGTGGGGTCGATGATGCGCAGCGTGCCGAAGCCGCGCAGCCGCTGCTTGGTCTGGTCGGGATGCTCGAACAGCCGTTCGCGGGCGGGCGCATCCTCGCCGCGACGACGCGCCAGCTCCACGTGATGGTGCGCCTCGGTCCAGGTGCGCTGCAGCTCCGGCTCCACGCTGGTGCCGAGCGGCAGCACCAGCATCGTGTCGGGTGGCAGCAGGTCGGCCAGCGTGACACGCTCGTACGACGCCTCGCCTTCGTCGGTGGCCGGGATGTCCACCGGCAGCACCAGCGCCACGCTGGCATCGCGCGTGCTGCGCTGCGTGAGCAGGTCGAAGTGCCGCAGCTCGACGATCTCGTCGCCCCAGAACTCGAGGCGCACCGGCTCGGCCATGCCGAAGCTGTAGATGTCGAAGATGCCGCCACGCACGCTGTACTGACCCACGTCCTCCACCATCGGCACCCGCTCGAAGCCGTGCGCATCGAGGTGGTCCGACAGCGCTTCGAGGCGCCACGCATCGCCCTTGTGCAGCTCCAGGCGCGCGCGCGACACGGCGCGGGCGAGTTGCGTGCGCTCCATCATCGCGCGCGAGGTGGTCAGCAGCAGCCGTACCGCACCGCGCGACAGTTTCTCCAGCGTCTCGACCCGCTCACCCGCCACTTCCGCGTGGGGCTCCGCCTCGCCGAACCCTTCGCGTGGCGGGTAGAGCGCGATGCCGTCGCCGTCACTGAGCGCGGTGAGATCGGCCAGCCATCTCTCGGCATCGGGCAGCGCATCGGTGACGACCACCAGCACCCGGCCCGTGAGGCGACGCGCGAGCGCAGCCACCATCACCGCATCCGACGATCCATGCAACCCGGCCAGTGTGAGCGTGCGATCCGGCGCCGGCAGCGTGTTCCAGACCCGCGTGAACTGCGGCAGCCGTTCCAGTGCGTCGAGCAGGGTCGGAAGGCCCATCAGGCAGTGCGCGGGAGAGAGTCGGCGCCGGCGGCCGCGCGTGTGCGGTAGCGGCCCGACAGCCACGCTTCCGCCAGCACCGCGAGCAACGCCAACAGCAGCAGGGGCGCCGCCATCGGCTGCGACGCGCCCGACTGGCGCACGCTGCGAAGGAACGCGGCGCCATCACTGTTCAGTTCCGCGCGCTGCGAGCCGCCGAATCGCGCCGTGAGCTCGGAAGGCGTGGCGCGCGCCAGCTGCGGTTCGCCAGCGGCGAGGCGTACGCCAACCGCACCCAGGATCTCACTCCCGCGCATCCAGAAATACAGGCCAGGCAACGCCGGCGCCGTCATCGCACCGGCAGTCACCGGGCGACGCACGTTGCCGTCGCTGCTGCGGAACTCGGTGGCACCGCCTGGCGCCGCCAGCGGCGTGCCGGCGGTGGCGAAAACGGCCGCCGTGGTGCCCGAGGCGAGGTTGCTGATCGCATCCGCCAGCCACGGCACGAACGTGGCGCGCACCGGCAGCGACGTGCTGGCCGGATCGAGCGCGGAGCCGAGCACGATCCACTTCGGGCCGCGCACCATCCACACCGCGTCACCGACGCGTGCGATCGTGTCGCCCACGGCATTCGGCTGCGCCACCAGCGGGAACCACTGCGTCACGCGGATGGTGGTGTCGCCGCGCAGGTCGGCCTGCGTGCTGCGCACGACCTGCGCGCCGCGCTGTTCGGCCGCGAAGCGCCACGGAATGCCGAGCGAGGCGAGCGACGCGTTGGCCGCGGCCACGCCCCCGGCATCGGCGGGCGGCAGGATCAGCGCAGGCAGCGCGGCGACCGACGGCGCCGGTGCGACCGTCACCATCACGTCGCCACTCGCCCGCACGCGACCGTTCTCGCGCAGCGATGCCACCGCCGCAGCCACGAACTCTCCCGCCGATTCGCGCACCGCCGGTGCGCCACCGACCACGATCGGCACGATGGCGTGATCATCAGCGCCGACACCCGACGGCTCCAGCGTCACGTCGAGCGCCTGCCAGCCCGCGCCGGCACCGACCAGCGGAATGCGCGCGGTGGCGATCGAGTCACCGGCGTTCCGCACCACCACGCCGCGCGCGATGGTGTTGTCGCCGATGGCGATGCGGTAGGCGGTGGAATCGCGCACCGCCTGCACCGTCAGTTCCAGTGCGCCGCGCGGTGTCCACCACTGCGGCTGGGCGACGGCCGAGAGGATGGCACCGTTCGGCGGCGGCGTGATGGTGGGCACGTAGACGCGCAGGCGCGACGACGACGACGGCAGGTCGGCGGTCCAGGCCGTGCGCTGACCATCGGTCAGCACCGCGACCGCGCCCGCGTCACCGGCGGCGTTCTGCGTCAGCGCGATCGCCGAGCGCACGGCGGCATCGAGCTGTCCGGCGCCGGGGAGTGCGATGACGCGCGAGAGCGCCGCGTCGATCGCATCCGGTCCGGTATGCACCGTGCCATCGGCCGTGATCAGCCAGAGACGCTCAGCGGCACCGGACGCGGCGCGCAGGTCACGCGCGGTGGCCGTGAGCCGGTCGAGCACGGGGGCGCCGTTGACGATGGCAGTGGTGCTGAGCGAGTTGTCGAGCACGATCGCGAGCGCGCGCGGCGTGCCTTCACCGCGGTTCCAGACCGGTTTCGCCGCCGCCAGCGCCAGCAGCACCACGATCAGGATGCGCAGCAGCAGCAGCAACAGGTTCTTGGCGCGCACGTCGCGGCTCGAGTCACGCTCGGCGCTCTGCAGGTAGCGCACGGCGGGAAACTCCACCCGCGAGCCGATGTTGCGGCGCAGCAGGTGCAGCAGCACGGGCACGGCCGCGAGGGCAGCCAGCGACAGCCAGAGTGGTGCGAGAAAGGCCACGATCGAGCGTCAGCCGCGCACGAAGTCACGCGCCGCGAAGGCGCGATGCAGGGGCAGCCCGAACGGCTCGCTGGTGTCGCAGAGCGCGTAGCGCCCACCCTGCTCCACGAACAGCGTGCGCCAGGCCTCGATCGCCGTCTCGACAGCCGCGTTGTAGGCCGCGCGGATCTCGCGCGCACTGGCCGCCACCTCGACACCGGTCTCGGAGTCGATGAAGCGGGCATCGGTGGTTACGTCGAGGGTGCGTTCGCCGGGATCCATGATGTGCATGCCCAGCACGTCGTGTCCGGCGGCCCGCAGCGCGCGCAGGCCCGGGCGCACCGACTCGGCATCCACCAGCAGGTCGCTGATCACGATCACGATGCCGGGGCGGCGGATGAGGTGTGAGGCCTGCTGCAGCGCCAGGTCGAGGCGCGATTCGCGGCCGGTGCCCGGCTCCAGCATCGCCGCCACCAGGCGCTGGAAATGCGCCGGCCGCGCGCGCGGCGGCACCACCGTCCGCACCTCGTTGTCGAAGCGCACGAGGCCCACCGCGTCGCGCTGCTTGAGCAGCAGCAGCGCCAGTGCGGCAGCCAGTTGCTCTGCGTACACCTGCTTGGTGACGCTGGCGTTGGCGCTCTTCCACTGCATGGAGCGGCTGACGTCGAGCAGCACCACGGCGCGGAGATTGGTCTCTTCCTCGAACTGTTTCACCACCCAGCGTTCGGTGCGGGCGGCGATCTTCCAGTCGATGTAGCGCAGGTCGTCGCCCGGCTGGTACGGCCGGTGCTCCGCGAATTCGACGCTGAATCCCTTGCGCGGCGAGCGATGGAGGCCGGTGAGGAAGCCGTCCACCAGCCAGCGCGCACGCACCTCGAGGCCGCCCAGTGCGGTGAGCACGGCCGGATCGATCAGGTCGGGGCGGGTCTGGGGCGCGAGGGACATCGGAAGGTGTCGGAGCCGATCGGAGGTGTGCCGCGTTACGAACTTACCCCATTGGCGCCCCGGAAGAACGGAGGGGGCCGCTGCTGTGCTAGATTGCCCGGATTGCGGCGCCGCCGCCTCTCGCTCCAGCCCCTGCCTCATGTCGTCGCTCGACCGCATCCGCAATTTCTGCATCGTCGCCCACATCGATCATGGCAAGTCGACGCTTGCCGACCGCCTGATCGAGATGACCGGCACGCTGCAGAAGCGCGAAATGAAGAGCCAGGTGCTGGACACGCTCGACCTTGAGCGCGAGCGTGGCATCACGATCAAGCTCAACGCCGTGCGCATGACGTATACGTCGCGCGCCGGTGAAGAGTTCGAGCTGAACCTGATCGACACCCCCGGCCACGTCGACTTCACGTACGAAGTCTCGCGCTCGCTGGCGGCCTGCGAAGGGGCGATCCTGGTGGTGGACGCCAGCCAGGGCATCCAGGCCCAGACGCTGTCGAACCTGTTCCTCGCCATGGACGCCGGGCTCGAGATCATCCCGGTGCTGAACAAGATCGACCTGCCGGGTGCGGAGCCGGAGCGCCGCCGCCAGGAAGTGGTGGACCTGATCGGCTGCCTGCCGGAAGACGTGCTGAGCGTCTCGGGCAAGGAAGGCACCGGCGTGCCGGAACTGCTGGAAGAGATCGTGAAGCGCGTGCCGGCGCCGAAGGGCAACCCCACCGGCCCGCTGCGCGCCCTGATCTTCGACTCGTATTACGACAAGTATCGCGGCGCCATTCCGAGCATCCGTGTGGTGGACGGCGAGATCCGGAAGGGCATGAAGATCACCTTCGGCGCCAGCGACAATCAGTACGAAGTGGCCGAGGTGGGCTCGCTGCAGCTGCGCCAGGTGCCGAGCGAGAAGCTGCAGGCCGGTGAGGTGGGTTACGTGGTGGCCAGCGTGCGCAGCGTGAGCGAGACGCGCGCCGGCGACACCATCTTCGATGTCGTGAACCGCGCGCCGGAAGGGCTGCCGGGTTATCAGGAAGTGCGCAGCTTCGTGTTCGCAGGCATCTATCCCACCGACACGCAGCAGTACGAGGACCTGCGTGACGCGCTGGAGAAGATGAAGCTCAACGACGCCTCGCTGCAGTACGCGCCGGAAACGTCCACCGCCCTTGGCTTCGGCTTCCGCTGTGGCTTCCTCGGCTTGCTGCACATGGAGATCGTGCAGGAGCGGCTGGAGCGCGAGTACAACCTGGACCTGGTCACCACGGTGCCGAGCGTGGAGTACCACGTCTATCGCGCCGACGGCACGATGGAGCTGATCGAGAACCCGTCGCGCATGCCGCACGCCTCGACCATCGAGCGTGTCGAAGAACCGTTCGTGAAGGCCCGCATCATGGCGCCGGTGGAGTACATCGGTCCGATCATGACGCTGGGCACCGACCGGCGCGGCATCTACAAGAACATGTCGTACCTCGACACCAAGCGTGTCGAGTTCGACTGGGAGTTCCCGCTCGGCGAGATCATCCTCGACTTCTTCGACAAGCTGAAGTCCGTCAGCCGCGGCTACGCGAGCCTCGACTACGAGATGCTCGAGTACCGGCCCAGTGAGCTGGTCAAGCTGGACATGCTGATCAACGGCGACCCGATCGACGCGTTCAGCGTGATCATCCATCGCGACAAGAGCGAGGAGCAGGGCCGCAAGATCGCCGAGAAGCTGAAGGACCTGATCCCGCGCCAGCTGTTCGAGGTCGCGATCCAGGCCGCGATCGGCATGAAGATCGTGGCGCGGACCACCGTGAAGGCGCTGCGAAAGGACGTGCTCGCGAAGTGCTACGGCGGCGACATCAGCCGCAAGCGCAAGCTTCTGGAGAAGCAGAAGGAAGGCAAGAAGCGCATGAAGCAGGTGGGTGCGGTGGAGATCCCGCAGGAAGCCTTCCTCGCCGTGCTGCAGGTGGACTGACGGGTGTCGCACGCGGCACTCGTCATCCAGACGTCGTTTCTGGGCGATGTGGTGCTGACGACGCCGTTGCTGACACATCTCGCCACCCTCGGCCCCGTGGACGTCGTCACCACGCCCGCCGGTGGCGCCTTGCTGGACGCGCATCCGGCGGTGCGGCGCGTGATCCGCTACGACAAGCGTGGTGCGCAGCAGGGGCTCGGTGGGTTGCGTGCGCTCGCGGCAGCGCTGCAGCGTGAGTCGTATCGTGCAGCCTACCTGGCGCAGGGATCGTGGCGCAGCGCCGCGCTGGCCTGGCTGGCGCGCATCCCGGTGCGGGTGGGCTTCGACCGCTCGGCTGGCGCGCCTCTCTACACGTCGCGCGTGCTGTACCGCGAAGACCTGCATCACGCCGAGCGTCTCTATCGGCTGGCCGCCGGCACCGATGCCGCCGCACCGCCAGCGCCGTCGCTGCTGCCGCGTGACGACGATCGCGCTGCGGTCACCGCACTGCTGGCCGATGCACCATTCGGTCGCGCACCATTCATCGTGCTGGCGCCGGGCAGCGTCTGGGCCACCAAGCGCTGGCCATACTTCGTGGAGCTGCTCGACTCGCTGCCGGCGCACCATGGCATCGTGGTCGCAGGTGGCGCCGAGGATCGCGCGCTCGCACAGTCGATCGTGGCCGCGGCACCCTCGCGCGTGCTCGATGCCACGGGTCGCCTGTCACTGCTGGCATCGGCGGAGCTGATCCGGCGTGCGGCGGGTGTGATCACCAACGATTCCCTGCCCCAGCACCTCGCCAGCGCGATGGGCACGCCGACGGTCACCGTATACGGTCCGACCCTGCCCGCCTTCGGCTTCGGCCCACTGGCCGCGCGCCATGCGATCGTGGAACATGCACCGGGACTGGAATGCCGCCCCTGTTCGGCGCACGGGCCGCAGGTCTGCCCCCGTGCTCATTTCCGGTGCATGCGCGAGATTTCCCCGGCGACGGTGTCGGCCGCGCTGCAGCCGCTGCTGGCCGACTGATCGCCCGCCTCACTCCGCACTCGCCACGACATGAGTCCCCAGCGTTCCCGCTACATCATCGGCGTCGATCTCGGCGGCACCAACATCGTCGTCGGCGCCATGCCCGAGGACGGGTCGCGCGAGATCGCGTTCCGCTCGGCCCCGACCCGCGCCTCGGAAGGTGAGGATTCGGTGGTGGAGCGGATGATCCAGATGATCGAGGACGTGATCGCGGTCACCACCGCCGAGACCGGGGCGGCGCGCGAGAACTTTCTCGGCGTCGGCGTGGGTGCGCCCGGTCCGCTGGATCGCGAGAAGGGCATCGTGATCACGGCGCCGAACCTGGGCTGGAAGATGGTGCCGCTGCGCGACCGCATCCATCAGGCCACCGGGCTTCGCATCACGATCGACAACGATGCCAACTGCGCCACGCTCGGCGAGGCCTGGACCGGCGCCGCCAAGGGTGCGCGCAACGTGATCGGTGTCACCATCGGCACCGGCATCGGCGGCGGCATCATCATCGATGGCCGACTGTATCACGGCTCCTCCGACGTGGCCGGCGAGATCGGGCACATGACCATCGACAGCACCGGCCGGCGCTGCGGCTGCGGCAACTACGGCTGTCTCGAAGCCTACGCCTCCGGCACCGCGATCGCCGAACGCGCACGTGAGGCGCTGGCCAACGAGACGTCGGGCATCCTGCTCGAGATGTGTGATCGTCACCTCGAGAAGGTGACCGCGCAGATGGTGTACAAGGCAGCGAAGGACGGCGATCCGGTGGCGATCGACGTGGTGCGCGAGACGGCGCGTTTCCTCGGCGCCGGCATCGGTGCGCTGCTGAACGTGCTCAACCCGGAAGTGGTGGTGCTGGCCGGTGGTGTGGTGAATGCCGGCGAGGCGCTGTTCGCACCGCTGAAGGCCGAGGTGCGGCGTCGCGCGTTCGCACCGGCGGTGGACGGTTGCCGCATCGTGCCGGGACTGCTCGGCGGAAGTGCCGGCGTCGTCGGTGCCGTGGCGGCGTTCAAGGCGCAGACCGGCACCGCGCCCGCGTGAGTGCACCGCGACGCAGGCGCCTGGGCGTCATCGGCACCTTCGTCTGGGACGTGATCCACGGCCGCGACATCCGCACCGCGCCGGTGCAGGAGTGGGGCGGCATCACCTACGCACTCTCGGCACTCGACGCCGCGCTCGCTGACGACTGGGAGATCGTGCCGCTGATCAAGGTCGGCAGCGACCTGCACCAGCAGGCCACTGAGTTCGTGCGCTCGCTGCGCCGCGCCGCACCCGATGCGGCGCTGATCGAGGTGTCGCAGCCGAACAACCGCGTCGAACTGCGCTACATCAGCGACGAACGTCGCACCGAGGTGCTGACCGGTGGCGTGCCGCCCTGGTCGTGGCTCGGCCTGCGCCCGCTGCTGGCCGACATCGATGCGCTCTACGTGAACTTCATCGCCGGCTGGGAGCTGGACCTGGAAACGATGCAGCTGCTGCGGTCGCACTTCACGGGCCCGATCTACTGCGACCTGCACTCCAAGCTGCTGGGCGTGGACCCGAGCGGGCTGCGCATCCCCGAGGCGATGGCCGATGCCGCCGCGTGGTGCCGCTGCTGCGACGTGCTGCAGGTGAACGAGGACGAGATGCAGCTGATGGCCCCCGACCCGATGGCGCTGGCCGCCACAGCGCTGGCCAGCGGCGTGCACCTGCTCTGCGTGACCCTGGGGCGGAAGGGGGCGGTGTATTTCGCCGCGCCGGGGTTCGAGCGGTTGGCGGACGTCTCCACGCCGGTCAGCGGCAGCGCCTTCGGCGCCGTGCGCACCGCGCTGGTGCCGATCGACGGCGCGCTGCTGGACACCGATCCCGGCGACCCCACCGGCTGTGGCGACGTGTGGGGTGCAACGCAGTTCTCGCATTTGCTTGCAGGCACTACCTTCACGGACGCCATGCAACTCGCCCATCGGGCCGCGGCACGCAACGTCCGGCACCGAGGTGCCACGGGGCTGGCGCATTACCTCCGCGGAGAGCTTGCCCCCTCGTGACCACCATCCTCACCGTACCGGCGTCCCTCGACGACGTCACCTTCGAATCGTTGCTGCAGGCGCTCGCCGCCGTGCCGAACGATACCAAGGTGATGATCGACGCCCGGCACACACGGTGGTCCAGCCCGTACGGGCTGATCGGGATGCTGACGCTGGCGCAGTCGCGCCGCATCATGCCGCAGTTCGTGCCGCCGGAGGATGCCAACACCGCCAGCTACTGGGCACGCGCCGGCTTCTTCCGGCACGCCGAGAAGCTGATGGAGTTCACGCGACCTGCGCCGAAGTCACGCGGCAGCGGTGACTCCAACTTCTTCCTCGACGTGACGCCGATCGCGAAGACCGAAGATGTGCAGTTCGTGGTGTCGCACATCCAGGAGCGCTCGAAGGCGATCATGGAAACGCTGGGATTCCCGGCCCAGAGCTCGATGGGCTTCTCGGTGGTGCTGTCGGAGAGCTGCCAGAACATCATCGAACACGCCGGCGGGCCGGGCTGGGTGGCGGTGCAGACGTACGACTGGCAGAAGCGGCTCGGTCGGCGGGTGGTGGTGATCGCCGTCAGCGACAGCGGCATCGGGTTCCGCGAATCGCTCGAGCACCGGCACGCGCGCACCGTCACCGATCGCTGGGACGACGGCGCAGCGCTGGAGGCGGCCGTGCTGCGCGCCACCAGTCGCTTCACCGATCCGGGTCGTGGTCAGGGCCTGGCCGGCATCCGCCGCTACATGGCCAAGTGGGACGCCAAGCTGACGGTGCGCAGTGGAACGGCACGCATCGGCATCATTCCCGAGTGGGCCGAACCGGAAGAGGCACTGGTCGAGCATCTCCCGCACTTCGCTGGCTCCCAGTACCAGATGATCATCCCGCAAGCGGTCACGAAGTGATGCTGACACCGATTCCGCTCGAATTGCGCACGGCCATGGCGCGCGCCGAGTGTGACCTGTACTCCAACCTCGTGACCCGGGCCACTGGGCGCGCGGTGCGCGGGCAGCTGGAGAGCATGCTCAGCGAGATGGAGGGCCACCGCCTGGCGGTGCTCGACTTCTCGCACGTGGGCGTGCTGGACTTCAGCTGTGCCGACGAGATCGTCGCCCAGCTGCTGCTGCGGTTCGGGGCCGGACTGCCGGCGCACACGGCGTCGCCGCAGCCGCCGAGCTACTTCATGTTCCGCGGCCTGGCCGAGTCGCACCTGGAGGCGCTGGAGCCGGTGCTGGAGCGGCACGGCTTGGCGCTGGTGGCCGAGGCGGCCGACGGCTCCATGCAACTGGTCGGGATGGTGGACGCCGACGAGGTCTCGGCCTGGAGGCTGGTGCTGGCCTCCGGCGGGGGCGACGTGACCGCGATTGCATCCTTTGGCGACGACCTGAGTATCGATTTACATGCGCGGCTCGTCGCGCTGGCACGGCGCCGGCTGGTGATCCAGACGGCGGCCGGGTTCCATCCGCTGCGACACCACTGACCACGGTCTCCTGAATGCCTCGCCAGACTGACCTCTACAATCCGCCACTGCAGGTGATCGGCTTCATCGCGTCGCGGCGCGGCGATACCGAGCGCGGTCCGGCGATCCGGCTCAACCGCGCCGAAGCCGCGCTGCGCATGCTGACCGACGGGGAACTGGTGTTCATCCAGGGCCCGACGCGCAAGGAACTGGCGCCGGTGGTGATCGACGACGAGTTGCCGAATGGCGGCGTGGTCGCGCGCGACATCCTCGGCCTGCTGGTGACCGACGTGATCAAGCTGGTGAAGCCCGACATGGATCGCGGCCCTGCGCCGGCCCGCACCGAACTCCTGGGATGACAGGCCGATGACCGACGAGAACGCCCGTCCGATGCACTTCGCCACGCGAGCCGTCCACGTCGGTCGCGTGTCGGACGGCCTGAGCCCGATCGCGCCGCCGCTGGTGCAGGGTGTGAACTTCGAGCAGCCGCGTGGTGTGGCCTCGGTGCCGCGCTACACGCGCTACGCCAACACGCCCACGATCGTGCTGGTGCAGCAGCGCCTCGCCTCGCTGGAAGGTGCCGAGGCGGCGGTCTGCCTGTCGAGCGGCATGGGGGCCACCTCTTGCGCCATGCTGGCCCTGCTCCGCCCCGGCGATCACCTGCTCAGCAGCGCCTGGATCTACGGCGGTACACACCGCCTGTTCACCGAGGAACTGCCGAAACTCGGCATCGAGGTCACGTTCGTCGACCCGATGGATTCGCGCGGCTGGCGGCAGAACCTGCGTCCGTCGACGCGCGCGTTGTTCGTCGAGACGCCGGTGAATCCGACCTGTCGTGTGCTGGACCTGAAGCCGCTCAGCATCCTGACTCGCGAGAGTGGCATCGCGCTGGTGGTGGATTCCACCTTCGCCAGCCCGGTGAACCTGCGCCCGCTGGAGCACGGCGCCGATGTCGTCATCGCGTCGACCACCAAGTACCTCAACGGGCACCACGACATGCTCGGTGGTGCGGTGTTCGGCTCGCAGGGTTACATCGACGAAGTCACGCAGAAGATGATGGTGTGGGGCCAGGCGCCCGACCCGTTCGCCTGCTGGCTGCTGGAGCGCGGGCTGAAGACGCTGCCGATCCGCGTGCAGCGCGCCAACGAGAACGCGATGGCGCTGGCCACCTGGTGCGAGGCGCATCCGGCCTTCCGCACCGTGCATTATCCCGGCCTCGCCTCGCATCCCGACCACGCGCTCGCGAAGGCGACGATGGACGGCTTCGGAGGCATGTTGGCGCTGGAAATGGTGGGCGGTGCCGCAGCCGCCGATCGCATGGTCGAGCGACTCCAGCTGATCCTCCACGCCACGTCGCTCGGCGGCGTCGACACGCTGATCTGCGAGCCCCGTTTCAGCTCGCACGCGCACATGAGTGCCGAGGGTCGCGCGGCACTCGGCATTCCCGACGGGTTCCTGCGGGTCAGCGTCGGGATCGAGGACGTGCGCGACCTGATCGCCGACTTCGCCCAGGCCCTGGCGTGAGCAGCGGGCAGCCGATCGTCAAGTTCACCAGCGTCACCAAGTCGTGGCAGCGCGGCAGCGGCGGCCTGCAGAAGGTCAGCTTCGCCGCCACCAAGGGCGAGTTCGTGTTCCTCACCGGGCCCAGTGGCGCCGGCAAGAGCACGATCCTCAAGCTCTGTTACATGGACGAGCTGCCGAACGTCGGTGAAGTGCGCGTCAGCGGCACCAGCTCCCTCAACGCATCGCGGGTCGAGATCTCCAAGCTGCGCCGCAAGCTCGGCATCGTCTTCCAGGACTTCCGCCTGCTCGAGGATCGCACCGCGTGGGCCAACGTCGCCTTCGCGCTGGAGGTGACCGGCACGCAGACGAAGGCGATCCCGCCGCGTGTGCAGAAGGTGCTGGAGCGTGTCGGCCTCGGGCCGAAGATGCAGGCCATGCCGTCCGAGCTGTCCGGCGGCGAGCAGCAGCGCGTCGCGATCGCACGTGCGCTGGTCAACGATCCCTTCGTGCTGCTGGCCGACGAACCCACCGGCAACCTGGACGATCGCGCGAGCCGCGCCGTGTTCCAGCTGCTGCGCGAGATCAACGCCAGCGGGACGGCCGTGATGATGGCCACGCACGACCTCGAGCTGGTGCGCTCCAGTGGCTTCCGCTCGCTGGAGCTGAACAAGGGCGCGCTGGTCTTCGACTCGGCGGAAGCGCCGCTGCCGGAACGGGAGCACTGATGCGCCTCGCCATGCGCGAAGTGCTGACGGCGTTCCGCCGCGCCCCCGGACTCGGCTTCCTGAGCGTCTTCACCATCGCGTTCTCGCTGTTCGCGTTCGGGCTGTTCGGGCTGGTGGCGTACAACACGCGGCTGGCGCTGGAACGCCTGGAAGAACGGGTGGAGATCCGGGCCTACGTCACCGAAGGCACCGAGGCCGATGCGGTGGCCGCGGCGGTCGGCGACGTGCGTGCGTTTCCGGAAGTCGCCAGCGTGACCTACGTGACGCCGGAGGACGCACTGAAGAAGGCGCGCACCGAGATGGCGGAATTTCAGGACGTGTTCGAGCCCGAATTCCTGCCCGCCTCGCTCGAGGTGCGGCTGCGGCCGGGCATGCGCGACCCGGAGCAGGTGAAGGCCGTCTCCAACCGGCTCAAGGGCTACTCGTTCGTGGACGACGTGCGGTACGGTGAGGAGTGGGTGCAGAAGTTCTACAGCGTGCGACGCGCCGCCACCGCCGCCGGCATCGTGCTCGGCATCGCCTTCGCATTCGCGGCGATGATCATCATCGGCTCCACCATCCGCACCTCGGTGCTGGCGCGCAGCCGCGAGATCGGCATCATGCGCCTGGTCGGGGCCACCGATGGCTTCATCCGCGCCCCGTTCCTCATCGATGGACTGCTGAAGGGGCTGATCGGCGGCATGATGGCGGTGGCGCTGATGTGGATCACGCGCACCGCGCTCACGGCCACCGTGTTCGCGTTCGAGTTCTTCCCCACGCCGGTGCTGCTGCTTGGCATCCTGGTCGGCGCGGTGATCGGGCTGCTCGGCAGCGCGCTGTCGGTGGGCCGACAGTTGAAGCGGGTGTGATGACGGTGCGCGGCTGGTGCGGGATGGCGGTAATTGTGGCCGCGCTGCTGCTGCCTGCGGTCGCGCGGGCGCAGGGCACGCAGTCGGCGCAGCGCATCGCTGCACAGCGTGCGGAACTGGACCGCATCCGTCGTGAACGGGCGGACCTGCAGCGCCGCATGATCGACCTGCAGGGCACGGTGCACGACCTGGCCGAGGAGAAGAAGAACCTCGCCGCGCAGGCTGATGCCACCGCGCGCGCCGTGAAGGCACTCGACGCGCAGCTGGAAGGCATTCAGGACGAGGTGCTGGAAGCCACCACCAGCCTCGCCACGGCCGAGGATGAGTTGAGCACCAAGCGCGCCATCCTGCGGCGCCGTCTGAAGGATGTGTACAAGCGCGGCCCGCTCTACAACCTCGAGGTGCTGCTGTCGGCCGAGAGTTTCGGTGGGCTGGTGGCGCGGTACAAGGTGTTGCACGCGCTGACGTTGCGCGATCGCACGCTGGTGTCGGCGGTGGAGCGCTTGCGCGACCAGATCGCGCAGCAGCGCGGCCAGATGGTGCGCCTGCAGGAGGACATCGAGCGCAGCAAGCAGGAGAAGGCGCAGGAGGAGGATCGACTGCGTGCGCTGGAGGCACAGCGCGGTCGCAGCATCAGCGTGGCGCAGCAGCAGACGCGCGTGGTGCGCAACCGGCTGGCTGAGATCGAGCGATCGGAGAGCCGACTGCGCGGCGTGATCGCGACGCTGGAGGACAGCCGCCGCCGCTCGGAGGCCGCCAGCGCCGCACCGTCGGCCGGTGCGGGCCGCAGCGCGCCCACCACGCGCAGCGCGGCACCGAGCGCCAGCACCATCCGCACCGCCGACTTCGGAAAGCTCGACTGGCCGGTGGACGGCACGATCCTCTATCGCTTCGGGCGCACCGTGACGCCGGAGAACACCACGCTGCGCTGGAACGGCATCGGCATCCAGACCGCACGTGGCACACCGGTGAAGTCCATCGCCGCCGGTGAAGTGGTGGTGTCGGAGAACATCGGCACCTACGGACTGACGGTGATCGTGCAGCACGGCGCCGGCGACTACTCGGTGTACGGGTCGCTGGCCGGCGCCAACGTCGGCAAGGGCGCCAAGGTCACCAAGGGACAAGTGATCGGCAGCGTCGGCACCGCCGATCCCGACATGCCGCCGCACCTGCACTTCGAGATCCGACGTTCGAAGGGTGCCGCCGTGGATCCCCTCTCATGGCTGCGCGGACAATGACGGCACGCAAGGCAGCGGCACGGACGAAGGCACCGGTGAAGAAGTCAGGCGCCAAGAAGGCAGCGGCGACGGCGGCACCGGTGAAGAAGTCGTCTATGAAGAAGTCGTCCATGAAGAAGTCGTCAGCCGGGAAGTCGCCGACGAAGACGTCGGCGGTGAAGAAGTCCGTCGCGAAGAAGGCACCCGCGAAACGGCCGGTAGCGAAGAAGTCCGTCGCGAAGACTGCTGTTCCGACGAAGCGGGCGGCGAAGAAGCCCGCCAACCCGCTCGTCCCGCGGCGCACCACCGCCGACATGGCCGCGCTGCCGCCGTTGCCGCAGATCCCCGCCGGCATGCGCCTCGGCACCCACGTCAGCTCGCAGGGTGGCTCGTTCGCCGCTCCACCGCGCGCGACGGAGATCGGCGCCACCGCTCTGCAGCTCTTCACCAAGACGCCGAACCAGTGGAAGGAGCGCGAGATCGACGAGGCCGAGCGCGCGCAGTTCCGCGCCGCGCTGCAGGCGGCGGGCGATCCGGTCACGGTGTCGCACGACAGCTACCTGATCAACCTCGCGTCACCCGACGCCGAGATGCGCACCCGCTCGATCGAGAGCTTCGCCACCGAGCTGCGTCGATGCCACGCCCTCGGCATCGATTACCTCGTGTCGCACCCCGGCAACTTCATGGACGACCATGACGCCGGCATCGCGCGCAACGCCGCCGCGATCACCATCGCGTTGCAGGCGGAACAGGGCGCGACGATCCTCTGCCTCGAGACGACGGCCGGCACCGGCACGGCGCTCGGACGCAGCTTCGAGGAACTGGCGGCACTGATCGATGCCGTGCCGCCATCGCTGCGCGACCGCATCGGCGTCTGCGTGGACACCTGCCACATCTATTCGGCGGGCTACGACCTGGTCAACGACTTCGACGGCGTGATGGCGGAGTTCGACCGCATCCTCGGCCTCGACCGCCTGCGCGTCTGGCACCTCAACGACTCCAAGACGCCATTCGCCAGCAACCGCGATCGACACGAGTTGATCGGCGAAGGCTCGCTGGGTGTCGAGCCGTTCCGCCGCATCATGACCGACGTGCGTTTCGCACACACGGTGCGCATCCTCGAGACGCCGAAACTCGACGACGCCACCCGAACCGACCGCCTGATGCTCAACCACCTGCTGGCACTGGCGTCGGCCGGCTGAGCGCCAGAAAGCGGGCTGCGGGTCAGAAGCCGAGTCGATACACCAACGACACGTTGCGGCCGGGATTGAACGTGAACGCCTTGATCCGGCTGGTGGCATCGGCGAAGCGCTCGTCGAGCAGGTTGTCCACCCGCAGCGTGAGCGTCTGCAGCGTGCGACGCGAGGGGATGTTCCAGGCCCCGCTGATGTTCAGCAGCGTGTAGGAATCGGTGGCGATGTCGCTGGTGTTGTCGGCGGCCACGCGTGTCTGCTTCAGCACGCGGCGTGCATCGCCACCCACACTCCAGTGTCCCACGTCGTACCGCAGCGAGCCACCGAAGCGCGCGGCGGGAATGAACGGCAGGTTGGCGCCGCCGGTGAAGCGGCCCCGCACTGCGTCGGCCATCGCGCCCAGCACCACGTGTCGCGCCAGCTGCGTCTCACCAGAGAACTCGAAGCCGGTGAGCGTCGCATTCCGTTGCGAGAAGTTCACCAACGGCACCGTCTCGCCATCGACGTCCTCGGTGCCCACCACCACTGGCGCGATGTAATCATCGATCATGTTGCGATAGGCCGACAGCTGCATGAACCGGCTGCCACTCTGCGCGCGCAGCACGCCATCGATGCCGGTGCTGGTCTCCGCCTTCAGCGTCGCGTCACCCACGTCGTAGGTACCCACCGCGACGTGGAACCCGTTGGCGTAGAGTTCTTCCACCGTCGGCGCACGGAAGGCGCGCGCCACGCTGCCACTGAGCGTGAAGTGTCCGGCGAACGGCACCGAGAGGCCGAGTGATCCGCTGCCGTTGTTGAACTGGCGCGTGCGCTCGGTCGGAAAGCGCGCGTCGCCGCTGGCCTTGCCGGTGATGCGGAACGTGTCGAAGCGGCCGCCGAACTGCAGGCGCGGCGTGCGTGCCTCAGGACGCCCTGAGACCAGCGGCAACTCCTGGTAGACGAATGCCGCGAGGTTGGTGTTGTCGGCACCGGGCGTGAACGCCTCGTCGCCGATGGGCTGATACTGGCGCAGGAACGCCTGCATGCCCACCGATCCGCTGACACGACCGAACTGCGTCTTGCCGGAGATCGAGGCCGTCTGCGACTTGAGCTCGAAGGTGGTGCCGACGAGGTTCTCCTCGACCTCGATTTCATCGTGCGTGTACGACTGCAGCGTGCCTTCCAGGCGCACGTAACTGAGCGCACGCGTCCCGGTCGTGATCCCCACACGTCCCTGCAGGCCGCGGCGAACGCCGTCGATGCGGATCTGTTCACCGCCGGTCGCGAACGGGATGCCGTAGTTGAAGTCACTCTGCCGGTACACCAACCCGGCCGACACCTTGGCGCCGACGAAACCGATGCCGGCGGTGCCGTTCCAGGCGCGGACGTCGCTGTTCGGCTGCGACGTGCCGCCGCCGACATGGTACGACGACTGCCGGCGCACGGTGCCGCGCAGGGTGGCGGCGAAGTGTTCGCCGAGCGGCACGTTCAGCGCACCACTGCCCACCGCACCCGGGTTCACCGATTCCGACTGGCCATTGAGGAAGCCGCCGATGCGCGAGGGCACCGTGGTCGGGATGTCACCCGAGATCACGTTCACCACGCCACCGATCGCCGCGTTGCCGTAGAGCAGCGACGCGGGCCCCCGAATCACCTCGATTCGCTCGGCGCTGTTCGGGTCGGCCACGAAGGCGTGGTCGGCCGATGCGGACCCGAGGTCGGCCACCCGCTCGCCGTCCTGCAGCGTCAGGATGCGCTCACCGGTCAGCCCGCGGATCACCGGCACGTTGGCCATCGGGCCGTTGAAGCGCATCGCCATGCCTGGTTCCGACGACAGCGTCTGCGCCACCGATGCGCCGAGCTGGCGCTGCAGGTCCTTGCCACTGAGCTGGATGGTGGACTGCGTCACGCTCAGCGGATCGGTGCCGGTCGGTGAGGCCGTGATCTGGACGCCAGGCAGGCGGAGCACCGTCTTGCGGAGCGTGATGCGGAGCTTCGGCGGGTCACTGCCGTCACCCGGCACGGTGACGACTTCGTGCACCGGGACGAAGCCGACGAACACGATCGTGAGGTGCACCGTGCCGACCGGCGCACCGACGAAGCTGAAGGCTCCCTCGCGATCGGTGACCGCGACACGCTGGAGCTCGGTGGCCACCACCTGGACGTTCGCCAGCGGCGCACCGGCCGAGTCCACGACCAGGCCGCGGATGGTGGGGGCATCGGTCGCGGCGGAAGCGGCGGAGGGCGTCAGCAGCAAGCTGAGCAGCAACGGAAGGACAGCAGCGCGAAGCGCGCGAGTGGCGGACTGGAGCAGAATCATGACGGCCTGAAGAGGGGCGAACGCCGAGCGGCACGCGAGTACCGTCGCAAACATCCTGCAGGCAGGGCCAAGAGGCCAGCCGTGATTGACTACTGAGAATACTTTCTCATCAATGTGACGGCAAGGGCCTTGATTGGGCGCCCGCCGCAGCCGATACGCGATGGTACGCCTGTTCCGTTGACCCGTTTCGGCCCTACACTGCCGCCCCCGGTTGGTTGCAGCGCGGTTAGTTTTGCACTGATCCGCTGGAAGTGCGCGATGGGCCCGACGGGCCCATCGGGCGTCCTGCGCTTCTCCTCACACCATTATCTGCCATATGGCTACGCAGACAGAGCCGCAGACCCGCTCGAGCGCCCACGGGCTGGCTGAGCAGGGCCTCACGCCAGGCGGCTCCTTGCACTGGAATCTCGTCGCTCCCGAACTCGTGCAGGCGGCGGTGCGCCGCGAAGAAGGGCAGCTGGCCGACATGGGCCCGTTCGTGGCCGTCACCTCGCCGCACACCGGCCGCAGCCCGAAGGACAAGTTCATCGTCCGTGAGCCCGGCTCCGAGGCGAACGTGGACTGGGGCAGCGTGAACGTGCCGATCGAGGAGGCGTTCTTCGACACCCTCCTCGCCGACGTCCGGGAATACCTCAACGCGCGCGACGACCTGTTCGTGCAGGACCTCTACTGCGGCGCGCATCCCGGACACCGGCTGAGCGTGCGCTACGTGACGCCGAATGCGTGGCATGCGCACTTCGTGCGCAACATGTTCATCCGCCCCGAGCTCCACGAGCTGGCACAGTTCGCGCCGAACTTCAGCGTGCTGCACGCGCCCGAATTCCAGGCTTCGCCCGAGAAGCACGGCACGCGGACCGGCACCTTCATCATCGTGCACATCGCGCGTCGCATGATCCTCATCGGTGGCACGCGCTACGCCGGTGAGCTGAAGAAGAGCATGTTCTCGATCATGAATTACCTGATGCCGACGCAGAACGTGCTGCCCATGCACTGCTCCGCGAACATCGGCTCCGCCGGTGACACGGCGCTGTTCTTCGGGCTGTCGGGCACCGGCAAGACCACGCTCTCCGCCGATCCCGATCGTGCGCTGATCGGCGACGACGAGCATGGCTGGGCCGGCGACGGCGTGTTCAACTTCGAGGGTGGCTGCTACGCCAAGGCGATCAACCTCAGCGCCGAGCAGGAGCCCGACATCTTCGCTACCACGCAGATGTTCGGCACCGTGCTGGAGAACGTGGTGCTCGACGACCAGCGTCGCGTGCAGTTCGCCGACCAGAGCATCACCGAGAACACCCGCGCGTCGTACCCGCTGCATTACATCAAGAACCATGTGCCGAGTGGCCGCGGCGGGCACCCGAAGCACGTCGTGTTCCTGACCGCGGACGCCTTCGGTGTGCTGCCGCCGATCGCCAGGCTAACGCCCGAGCAGGCGATGTACTACTTCCTCTCCGGCTACACCGCCAAGGTGGCCGGCACCGAGACCGGCGTGAACGAGCCGCAGGCCACGTTCAGCGCCTGTTTCGGCGCCGTGTTCATGGTATGGCATCCCACCAAGTACGCCGAGATGCTGGGCGCGCTGCTGAAGCAGCACGACGCAAAGGTGTGGCTGGTGAACACCGGCTGGAGTGGTGGTGCGTACGGCACCGGCAAGCGCATGAAGCTGGGTTACACCCGCTCGATGGTGCGCGCGGCGCTGGCCGGCACCCTCGACGATGCGGCCACCACGACCGACGCGATCTTCGGGCTCGCAGTGCCGAAGGTCGTGCCCGACGTGCCGGCATCGGTGCTCAATGCACGCGGCACCTGGCCCGATCCGGCGGCCTACGATGCGCAGGCCCGCAAGCTGGCCGGCATGTTCCGCGAGAATTTCGCGCGGTTCGGCAGCCAGGTGTCCGACGTGATCGGCGGCGCGGGGCCGAAGGGCTGACGCCACGGCACGAGCCAGTAACTTGGAAGGGGGCGTCCGGTTGCCGGGCGCCCTCTTCTTTACTTCCGCGCTGAGCCATGAAAGTCATTCGCGACCCGCTCTGGAACAACATCCGCCTCGACCCGCTCGCGCTGCGGTTGGTGGATACGCCGGCCATGCAGCGTCTGCGCTACGTGCGGCAGCTCGGATACGCGTTCCTGGTCTATCCCGGCGCCACCCACTCGCGGTTCGAGCACGCGCTCGGCGCACATCACATGGCGCACCGCACCATCACGCTGCTGTCGGAGCGCGGCGCGCTGGAGCACGTCGATCCGCGCGAACGTGACCTGACCGCGGCCGCCATGCTGTTGCACGACGTGGGGCACTATCCCTTCAGCCACGCGCTGGAGGAGATCGGTGCGCTGAACCATGAAAGTGCGGCGGCACCGCGCATCACCACCGGCGCGGTGGCCGATGCCCTCGCCAGCGCACTCGGCGCCGACGCCCCGGCGCGCGTGCTGGCCATGATGCACGGCACCGACACCGGCCCACTGCAGGGCCTCGTCTCCGGCTCCATCGATCTCGACAAGATCGACTACCTCAAGCGCGACGCGATGATGTGCGGCGTGCCGTACGGCGAGGTGGATGTGGACCGGCTGCTCGACAGCGTGGTGATCGTCGCCGATCCAGCCACCGGTCGGCCGGGCGTCGGCATCATGGAGAAGGGCCTCAGCGCACTCGAGTCGCTGCTGTTCGCGAAATATCAGATGTACCGCAACATCTACTGGCATCACGCGGTGCGCAGCGCGACTGCGATGTACAAGCGGCTGGTGGATGACGCGCTGCAGTCCGGCGCGCTGCCGTTGGATGGATTGGCGGACTGGACCGACGAGGGACTGTTGCACGCATTGCTGCCTGCGTCACCGCCGCTGCTGATGGCGCTGCGCGAACGCCGCCTCTACAAGCGTGTGGCGCAATGGTCGGCCGCAGCCTTGGGTGAAGTGGCCGGCGAATGGATCGCCACCGATCGCGCACTGGCGGTGGCGGTCGAGGATCGCCTCGCACTCGAACTCGGATTGCAACCGGGCGAGGTGCTGCTGGATTATCCTGCGAAGACACAGATGCTCGGTGTCGACCTGCCGGTGCTGCGACGTGATGGCGCGGTGGAACATCTCACCAGTGACGGGCTCGCTGGAGCGCTCAACTTGCCGGCACTCAGCCAGCAGCTGTATCACTCGGCACGATGGCTGCGGGTATTTGCCGTGCGTCGCCTCCCGGTGAACGTCTCACAGCTCTGGTCGCTCGTCACGACGGACGCCGTTTCCATCAAGGCCAAACTCGCCGACGGCACTCCGCTCCTTCCTTGAGTCATGCCCAAGTCCTTCACGATCTCGCTGGTATTTCTCACGCTGCTCAGCCTCGGCGCCTGCGACCGGATGTCGCGCGCCACGCCGCAGGAGCGCGTGGGCTACCTGCGTGAACTGGTCCGCGCGCGCACCGTCGCCAGTGACACCATCCCGATCGATGGCTGTTCGGTGGAGCGCTTCATGGATGACGTGCCGGCGTGGCGCGATTCGCTGCTGCCGGCGGAGCGCGCGAAGATCGTGGACATTCCACCCTGCGCGGCGGTGGCGGTGCCGGTGCATGGCCGCTTCGTGCTCACCGAGTGGCACAAGAACTGGAGCGGCGAATACGTGATCCGCGGGGCATCGTTCCCGTGGGACCTCGGGTATCGCTTCACCGACGGCATCTTCGTCGGCCGCGAGCAGCTCGACAACCAGGCGTACTACGCCGGCAAGGCGGAGCGACAGGCGAACCTGGATACGGCGAAGGCGGTGCTGCGCGGTGACTCCATCCGCCGCGCCGGCACGGTGGCCGACACCGCCGACACGCGCGACTCGATTCCGACACGTACGCCGGACTGAGTCTCAGCTACGCGGTGCGGCCTTCTGCCGACCGTGCGCGTCGGCCAGGGCGCGACCGATGCCGCGGTAGAAGGCGGCATCCTCCGGCTTCAGATCCGCATCAAGCGACAGCGCCGTCTTTTCCAGCGCGTAGAGGATGTTGCCGAGGTACAACTCGGCCAGTTCTCCCACGCGCATCGGCGCCTCGGCCTCGGGCGTGTCCTGCTCCGGCATGGCCTCAGCGCGCGGTTGCGATCTGGACCACCACGGCGGTGATGTTGTCCACGCCGCCGGCGCGATTCGCGTCCCAGAGCAGCGCGTCGACCATCGGTCCGGGTGACTTCCGTGCGGTGAGGATCTTGAGGAGGTTCTTGTCCTCGACCATGCCCGTCAGGCCATCGGTGGCCAGCAGGTACAGGTCACCGTCGGCCAGGTCGCCTTCGTAGATCGTCGGCTCTACGTCGGTGGCGACACCCACGCAGCGCGTGATCACGTTGCTGAACGGATGGTAGCGCGCCTGCTCGGGCGTGAGGTAGCCGGCGTCCACCTGCTCCTGCACGTACGAGTGGTCCACCGTGATCTGCACCAGCTCACCCTCGCGCAGCCGGTACACCCGGCTGTCACCGACGTGCGCGATCATGTAGCGGCCATCGCCGACCACCATCGTCGTCAGCGTGGTGCCCATGCCGTGCTTGTCGGGTTCCTCGATGGTGCGACTGAAGATCTGGCGATTGGCATCGAGCACTGCACTGGCGGCCACGCCCGGCAGGTCCGACAGCGGCAGGGTCGAGGACCGCAGTGCCCCGCTCATGATCTCCACTGCCATTGCACTCGCCACTTCGCCCGCCGCGTGTCCGCCCATGCCGTCCGCGACGATGTAGATGCCGCGATCGGGCGTCGCCTCGGCCAGGTAGGCGTCCTCATTGCCGGTCCGGACCATCCCCACGTGCGTGTTCGCCGCGTGAATCAGCTGCATGTCACCGCGGAGAGTCGCATCGAGTCCTGAGTCGGCCCCGGACGGCGTCAGGACGCGGCATCCGGGGGAATGGAGAGTGAGGCTGGACGGGCATTGATCGGGTGAAGCTAGGCCCGGTCGTTGGGCCCGGCAAGCGCCACGGCCGGGCCCGCCTTCACCTCATCGATCGGTGTGGCTGGCTCACCCACCTGCAGCCGCCAGAGGCGCTCGTAGAGCCCCTTGTGTGCGAGCAAGGACGCATGCGCACCCCGCTCGGCAACGACACCGTGGTGCATGACCAGAATCTCATCCGCATCCACGATCGTGCTGAGGCGATGCGCCACCGCGATCGTCGTCCGCCCCTGCATCAGCGTGCCCAGTGCCTGCTGGATGTCGGCCTCACGCTCGCTGTCCACCGCGCTGGTGGCTTCGTCCAGCAGCAGCAGGTCCGGATCGCTGGCCAGCGCACGCGCGAAGCTGAGCAGCTGGCGCTCGCCCACCGACAGCGTCGCGCCACGTTCGCCGAGCTTCTGCGCATAGCCGAGCGGCAATCGCTCGATCACGCGATCGGCGCCGACGCGCGCGGCGGCGGCGCGCACCGCCGTGTCGTCGAGCGGTTCGGAGAGACGGATGTTCGAGGCGACGTCGCCGGCGAAGAGGAAGATGTCCTGCTGCACGTAGCCGATGCGCGAGCGCAGGTCGCCCAGCGTCAGCTCGCGGATGTCGCGCCCATCCAGCAGCACCCGTCCCCGCTGCGGATCGTAGAATCGCAGCAGCAGGCTGATGACGGTCGTCTTCCCTGCCCCGGTGTGTCCCACCAGTGCCAGCGTCTCGCCGGGCCGCACGGTGAACGACACGCCCTTGAGCACCCAGTGTGTCGCCGCCTCGTCGAGTGCCACGCCGTCGGCGGTGTCATAGGCGAACCACACGTCCTCGAACGTGACCGTCGCTCCACGATGCGTGCGCACCTCGGCGGTGGTCACGCGCGCGTTGTCAGGCACGGTGGCGGTGGTGTCGAGCAGCGTGAAGATGCGTTCCGAGGCCGCCATCGCCTGCTGCAGCGTGTTGAACTTGTCGCTCAGGTCCTGGAGCGGCTGGAAGAAGCGGCGCACCAGCTGCAGGAATGCCGCCACCGTGCCGACGGTCAACACGCCGGCGTTGACACGCTGGGTGGCGGCGACGATCAGGCTCGCCAGCGCCACCGTGGTCAGGATCTCGATGGCGGGGAAATACGCCGCGTAGTACGTGATCGACTTCAGGTTCACGTCGAGGTGGTCGCGGTTCAGCGCATCGAACCGTGCCGACTCGCCGGGTTCGCGACTGAAGAGCTGCACCACGCGCACGCCGGTGATCCGCTCCTGCGCGAAGGCGTTGATGCGGGCCAGCTTGCCGCGGATGTCGCGATATGCCACCCGCACCTTCTGCTGGAACACCCGGCTCACCAGCCACACGAAGGGCACGGCACCGAACGACGCCAGCGCCAGCCGCCAGTCGGTGACCAGCATCATCACCGCCATCGCGAGCAGCGCGAACAGGTCGCCGAGGCCCGCCACCACGCCGGCGGTGAACAGTTCGTTCAGCGACTCCACGTCGCTGGTGACGCGGGTGATCAGGCGACCGGCCGGGTTACGATCGAAGAAGCTGATGCTCAGCGACTGGAGCTTCGCGAAGAGCTCCGTGCGCAGGTCGCGCATCACCCGCTGCCCCAGCAGTCCGGTCAGCATCGTCTCGCCGTAACTGCAGAGGAACTGCACCACCAGCGATGCCGCCAGCCCGATCGCCGCCAGCCGGATGAAGCCCACGTCACGCGCCGGGATCGCATGGTCGATCACGCGTTGCGTGAGGTACGGCCCGACCACCGCCGTCGCACCCTCGAGCGCGAGCAGCACCAGCGCACCGCCCACCAGCAGGAGGTACGGGCGCACGTAGTGAAGGAGGCGCCGTACCAGCCGACGGTCGAGCACCGGCCGGACTTCGTCGTCGTCCTGCGGAATCACGGGAGCTGTCATCTGATGCCCTAACGCTACGCGATTCCAGTCGGTGTCGTGAGCCCGTGAAGTCGGTGAGGGAGGTCGGAAGGAATTCCGCGCGGGCCGGATTAGGTTTGATGGGTGATCGACCGCATTACCATCCGTGGCGCCCGGCAGCACAACCTCAAGGGAATCGACCTTGACCTGCCCCGGCGAGCCATCACCGTTATCACGGGACCCAGCGGGTCCGGCAAGTCATCGCTGGCCTTCGACACGATCTACGCCGAGGGACAGCGGCGGTATGTCGAGAGCCTCTCCGCCTATGCGCGTCAGTTCCTCGAGCGCATGGAGAAGCCGCGGGTGGATCGCATCGAGGGCCTCTCGCCCGCGGTGGCCATCGAGCAGAAGAATCCGACACGGTCCTCGCGCTCCACCGTCGGCACCGCAACCGAGATCTACGACTACCTGCGGCTGCTCTGGGCTCGCGTGGGCCACACCTTCTGCGGCACCTGCGGTCGCGAACTGCGGCCTGACACACCACAGAGCATCGCCGACCAGGTGAAGCGCCTGCCGGCCGGCACACGCTTCGCCGTGGCCTTCCCGCTCACGCACGCGGCCACGCTGGGCGCCGAGGCGCTGGCCGAGGCACTGCGCGTGAAGGGGTTCGTGCGTGTCGCGCTGGATGGCGAGATCGTCCACGTGGACGACCTGGTGGCGTCGAAGCGGAGCATCGCCGACGTCACGCGCATCGACGTGGTGGCCGACCGCCTGACGGTGAACGACGAGGTGGCGGGACGCGTGGCCGACGCGGTGAGCACGGCATTCGTGGAAGGTGATGGCGACTGTGCGCTCCTGTTTCCGGACGCTGTGTCGCTCCCCGAAGGACACGAGCCGCGCACACGCATCGCCTTCACCGAGCGTTTCGCCTGCCCCGACGACGGCTTCCAGGCCCCGACGCCGTCACCGCAGCTCTTCAGCTTCAACAATCCGCGCGGTGCCTGCGCCACCTGCAACGGCTTCGGTGCCACGCTGGAGTACGACGAGTCGCTGATCGTGCCGTATCCCGAGCGATCGTTGCGCGATGGCGCCATCCATCCGTGGACGATGCCGCGCTACGAGGAGCCGCGCCGCAAGCTGTACGACATCGCGAAGCGCGACGGAATCTCGTGGACCGCGCCCTGGAACACGCTGCCGGCCGACCAGCGCAAATTCCTGCTGCGCGGCAAGACGAAGGGATACGTCGGCATCTTCCCGTTCCTCAAGGCGCTCGAGGAGAAGCGGTACAAGCAGTACATCCGCGTGTTCCTGCGGCAGTACCAGTCAGCGGCCACCTGCGCCACCTGCGGCGGCAGTCGCATCACGCGTGATGCGCTGAACATCCGGATCGCGGGACTGTCGATCGCCGACGTGAGCGCGATGTCGGTGGATGCGCTCGACGCCTGGATCGAGACGCTGGCGCTGTCGACGTTCGAGATGCAGATCGCCGAGACGGTGCTGCGCGAGGCGCGCGCACGCGTGCGATTCCTGCGCGACGTGGGGCTGGGCTACCTGTCGATGGATCGTGCGGCGCGCACGCTCTCAGGTGGTGAGGCGCAGCGCATCGCACTCGCCAACTCCCTCGGCGCGCAGCTGGTGGACACGCTGTACGTGCTCGACGAGCCGAGCATCGGGCTGCACCCACGCGACATGGACCGTCTGCTCGGCCTGCTGCGGCGGCTGCGTGATGCCGGCAACACCGTGATCGTGGTGGAGCACGACCTCGAGGCGGTTCGCATGGCCGACTGGATGGTGGAGATCGGCCCCGGCAGCGGTGACAAGGGTGGCCAGGTGGTGTTCAGCGGACCGTTGGCCGATGCCGCGCAGAGCCCGCTCACGGGGCAGTACCTCACCGGCGCGGTGACCATCCCGCTTCCGGAGGAACGCCGCACCGCCGGCCCGCGCTGGCTGGCGTTGAGCGGTGTCACCGCACATACGCTGAATGGCGTGAACATGCGCGTGCCGGTCGGCTGCTTCGTCGCCGTGACCGGTGTGTCGGGCAGTGGCAAGAGCACGCTGGTGCACGACGTGCTGTACCGCGCGCTCGAGACGAAGCTGACCGGTGAACACTCCGCCAAGCAGCACCTCGGCGAAATCGTCGGTGGCGTCAGCACGCTCACCGGTGCCGAACACTTCGACGACGTGGTGCTGATCGACCAGGAGCCGATCGGACGTTCACCACGCTCGAACCCGGTGACGTACGTGAAGGCGTGGGACGAGATCCGACGCATCTTCTCGCAGACGCCGCTGTCCCGGCAGCGTGGTTATGCACCGGCGACGTTCAGCTTCAACATGGCCGGCGGTCGCTGCGAGACGTGTGAAGGTGCCGGCTACGTGGAAGTGGAAATGGTGTTCATGGCGGATGTGCTGGTGCCATGCGAGACCTGTGGTGGCAAGCGCTTCAAGCCGGACGTGCTGGAGGTGAAGGTCTGGGGCAAGACCATCGCCGACGTACTGGAGATGACGATCGATGCGGCGACGCGACTCTTCCCAGGTGAAGATCGGCTCGCTGCAGCGCTCTGGCACCTGCAGCAGGTGGGCCTCGGTTATCTGCGGCTGGGGCAGCCAGCGACGACACTCAGTGGCGGCGAAGCGCAGCGCATCAAGATCGCGCGTGAGCTCGCCACTTCATCGAAGACGGCGGGCCGCAAGCTGTACATCATGGATGAGCCCACCACCGGTCTGCATCTCGAGGACATCCGCAAACTCGCGCGGGTGTTGCAACGATTGGTGGATCAAGGCCACACATTGATCGTCATCGAACACAACCTCGATGTGATCAAACTTGCCGACTGGGTGATCGACATGGGGCCGGAAGGTGGCATCGGCGGCGGCAAGGTGGTGGCCGTCGGCACACCGGAAACCATCGCCGAGCACGCCACGTCGCACACCGGCCGCTGGTTGCGCACGGTGCTGCCGAACTACGTGGATGGCGTGCTGGTCAAGACTCCACGGAAACGTTCAGCGAAGCCGAAATCCTAGCGGCGATGGCGCGTGGTGCGGCGCGCAGTGCCTGCACGAGAAACTTGTTGCGCAGTCCGGGCACCACCACGCGTTCGCCGCTGAGCAGTCCCTGCCACCCCGCGCGTGCGACCTCGAGCGATGACATCGTCATCGCGCGCTGCTTGAACGCCTTGGTGGCCGAGGTGCCGGCGACGGCCGCGAATTCCGTGGCGGTCGGGCCTGGGCAGAGTGCGGAGACCTGCACGCCCGTCCCCTTCAACTCCTCGCCGAGTGCGTCGGTGAACGACAGCACGTACGCCTTGCTGGCGTAGTAGACGGCCATGTGTGGGCCAGGGAGGAAGGCGGCGGTGCTGGCCACGTTGAGGATCGCGCCGGTGCCGCGTTCGAGCATCGGGGGCAGCAGTCGTCGCGTGAGTTCCGTGAGCGCGGTGACGTTCACTTGGATCATGTGCAGCTGCGACTCGAGTGACAGCGCGGCCACGGTGCCGTTGGCGCCCAGTCCCGCGTTGTTGATCAGCGTGTGCACGTCGAGGCGTCGTGCGCGCAACTCGGCGGCCAGCACGCGACTGGCGGTCGGGTCGCCGAGGTCGGCGGGGATGATGGTGACCTTCACGCGATGCCGTTCACACTCGGCGGCCACGGCGCGCAGTGCGCCGACGCGCCGCGCCACCAGCACGAGGTCGAAGTCGTCGGCGGCAGCGAGTGCGGCGAGGTCGGCACCGATCCCGCTCGAGGCACCGGTGACGAGGCAGACGTGTCGCGTGGAGGCCATGCACGGGGGGCGTTGGGGGAGCGGATGTAAAACGAGAAAGGCGACCGCCGAAGCGATCGCCTTTCCGTGAACAGTAGCGCGACCAGCGCTGTTCAGCGCGCGCGTCGGCGCCGGGCGACGAGGGCCAGCCCACCGAGACCGAGCGCCATCAGCGCCATGCTGGCCGGCTCCGGATTCACGGTGAAGGTGGGGGTGGTGGAGATCGCAGTCCCCTCGGGCAGCGTGGCGGTGTCGAACAGCGGTGCCGGTTCGGCGCTGCTGGACGAGTTGAGGGCGAAGTAGCTGGCGCCCGCGAGTCCGGCCAGCCCGATCAGCGAGACGCGACCGGCGGTGGATCCGAGGAAGCTGCTGCTGCTGTCGTCGTCGGCCGTCAGTTCGGCCGGGGTGGTGGAGCCGGTGGTGCTGGCGTCCATCTGTCCGACGACGGACCAGGTGGTGATCTCGTCGGAGGCGACGTCGCGGGCGCGTTCGGCGCTGGCGGCCACCTGCGGGACGAGCGGGAGGGTGGTGGCCACGGCGCCGTTGGCCAGCAGCTGCTGGGTGGCGGTGGTCTGGACGGCGGCCGACTGGGCGGAGGCGGCAGAGCTGACGGCGACGAGGGCCGTGAGCAGGGTGAGCGTCTTGATGCGGGTGGGCATCGCGGGCAGTTCCTGTGGGCGATGGTTCAGCTGCTGAAGCGGATCGCGGGAGGGCGACCCGACCGGACCGTGGCACGGTCCGGGGGCGGAGGTGGGCAGCCGGTCGTCGGGGAGGAATCGGACAGGCACCGTCGGTCGAACACCGCACGATTTGTTCCGCGATACGGGGTTCTCATGCAGACATATTTTCAGAATGTCACAATCGTTGACCTCGCTGCGCGTCTGTCGAGGTCGGTCATGTGCATGGGGTCGGTTGTGCGCGATGTTCGAGCCGGCGCGCGGCGCCCAACTGCTGCTGGCGAGCGGGGCGGCACCGTGCGACGGGTGAGTTCGCTGCAGAACGGGCGCGGTGCGGCCGAGATTTTCCGGAGCGTCGGCGGCGCGGTTGGCCAGTGGCAGCCGGGGCGCGAGCGGGGCCTGGGTGGGTGGTTTGGGTTGACCCGGGTGTCCGTCGTGGTAGGTTTGGAGGCTGGCTGGAAAGCTGGAGCGATCCCGAGTAGCTCAGGTGGTTAGAGCAGCTGACTGTTAATCAGCGGGTCGGGGGTTCGAGTCCCTCCTCGGGAGCTTTGCAAAGTGTTGTGAGAGAACGAGTTAGCAGAAACGCCCTGCCGGGATCCGGTGGGGCGTTTTGTTTGGGGTTCCCCGGGGTACCCCCACGGGATGCCTAGCTCAGTTGTCAGCGCAACAGCGCTTATAGACTCTGCCGCTACCACACGGACACAGCGCATTCCGAGAAGGTGTCCGTGCCCGCTGCGCAGAAGAAGCGAACCCAAGCAGCTTGTGCTGCGCCCTATTTCGTGCGATTTCCGCATCAGAGAAGGGACTCTCGAGCATGAGCGAAGCCTCCTCGAGAATGCCACGACTGTTCAGAGCCGTGTAAACCGCGGTCCTCTCGATTGCGGACCGGCCAAGCTCTGCCCGCCCAAATTCGTAATGCAGGATTGGGTAGTCGTCCTTGAGCCTGATCTCACCGCCTGCGGCGCTTCGCGCTACGGTCCCAAGGCCAGCACCGAGACCAGCGAGCCGCTGACTCGAAAGGTTCGGGTGCACGCCATCACTGAGCGCTGCGTAGTGCGGCTCAATCCAGTGCACCGTCTTCGCAAGATGTTTCCAAGCACTGTTGATGCGCACCGGCTTGGTATGCTCTGCAGCGATCGACGTGCCTGTCTCCATGAGATCACGCTTCGCAGGATCCGTGGTACCGAAGCGTGCCTGAACCATGACGCTGAAGAATCGCGCACCGCGTGTCGCCCAGTCTGATTCGTCACCCGCACTTGCGTCAGCCAACTGCGAAGCCACGTAGGCAGTCATTGCGTGAGCCTCTAACAGACTTCGCGCTGCGTTTACGATACCGAATGGATTGCCTTCAATGCAGGATGACAGGTACGAATCCACGAGGTATGCGCGACGCACCCTACTCATCTGCTTGAAGTTCAGCACGTGGAAGTGGCACATCTGATTCAGATAACTGAACTCACGAGTCACCGATCTTGGCTTGGAGCCACGAGTCAAGCTGACCCCCGGCTCCGGCATCTGAAAGAAGTTGGTCAGTGAAGCAATCTCGTTCTGGTTCAATTCTGCCATTGCAACGAGAGCGCTTTCCACATCAGCTTGGAGCTCCATTTCGGCGAACCTGAAACGAGCTTCCTCTACCTTAACCGGCATTGACCACTTCCTCTTGCGCGACGTTGGCGTCGATCCGTTCTGGATGGACGGTCTACAAAGTCGGAAATCACTTGGCGTTGGCTGTCGAGTTCCAGCCCGATGGCACCATAGTCGTGTACTGTGCCAGACTCATGCCCCTATTCGTTGACGCGCCCAAGTCAGTGTCAGGCGAGCGCCACGAATTCAAGGACGTTCTCCTGCCACGATTCGGAGCTGACAGTCACGGTTCTTCAGTTCGTTCCGCCAATCGGTATCTCAGTGAAAACCGGCTCAGTCACTGCAATGACTCCCGTGTACAGTACGAGATTAATACCGCCGTTTCCGTGCTGACTTGGGAAGCGAATTCCTTGGAAGCCCGCACCGTATGCGAAGTTCGCGATCTCGCGCGTCGGCTCCCAACCGCCGCTGGCACTCGGTTGCAGAATGCTGCCGCTGAACTGAGGGTTGTCGCCAGACCAAGCAACAAGGTCGAGTATTCTTGACGGCCCAACAGCGCTCACATCTACACGATACGCGCGCTTACCTTCTGCTGTCCCTACTTCCCGAAAGCATTCTTCGGTGGACTGCGCCAGATAGATGGAGCCAGTGCCGGGACCATTGTATCGCTGCTCGCTGCCCGCGTACGGCACCCAAGGATCGTACTGCGCGTCCTTGAAGTGAAAGAACGAGCCGGTCACGCCGGTCGTATATCGAGCGGCATCATTGGCAATCTCTTGCGCCAGCTCTTCTGGGCTCATTGTTCAGGGACTGATCGGTTGCAGGGCAAGATGCCCCGGGAGTACCTGGGGGACGAGATCGACTCGCTTGCCCCTCTCGAGCGGCCACACCCTCCGGTGTGTTCCGTAACGCCAATTATCGCTCAAGCGAGACGGCCTTGCGATTTCCGCCCCCGGTACGCCACAGCTGAGCCCCCTTCGCAGGCGTCACTCCCAAGTGCGATCTTCCGTAAACCATGCCCCCACGCCCCGGAATGTTCGCCCTCGTCCGCAATCGCCGCGGCGTCGTCTCGTCGGTCCAGCCCTTCGACGGACCTGACGGGCGGCTGCACCTCGTCCAGGTGGAGTACAAGGACGACCAGTTGCCCCGGGAAGACGAGCTCCTCTGGGAGCGGGAGCCCTTCGCCAAGGTGCTCGAGCCGACCGCGCTCCCCAACACGGCCAGCTCACAGCCCATGCCGGGGCAGGATTTCGACGCCATCCTCCGGGCGAGCCGGTGGAGCGCCGCTATGCCCTTCCTCGACCCGGACGGTTCCGGCCCGCTCGAGCGCCTCCCGATCACCTCGCCGTTCCACGGCGCGGTTCAGGTGGACGACTTCCAGCTGGTGCCGCTGCTCAAGGCACTGCGGATGCCACGGGTCAACCTGCTGATCGCCGATGACGTTGGGTTGGGTAAGACGATCGAGGCTGGGCTGATCCTGACGGAGCTCCTCCTTCGGCGCCGCATCCAGCGCGTGCTGGTGCTGACGCCGGCATCACTGCGGCTGCAGTGGCGGGACGAGATGTGGGACAAGTTCTCCCTGCCCTTCGACGTGGTGGACCGGGCCGAGACGCACGCCCTCCGGCGACGGTTGGGTATGGACGCGAATCCGTGGCGGTCGCACAGTCGGATCATCGCCTCGTACCACTACCTCCGACAGGAAGATGTGCTCGAGCAGTTCCTCGCGGCGTGCCGAACACCCGAGGGGTCGCCCCACCTGCCGTGGGATCTGCTGATTGTGGACGAGTGCCACAACCTGATGCCGTCGGCCATGGGCGAGGACAGCGATCTCTGTCGCATGCTCCGGCTGATCGCGCCGCAGTTCGAACATCGGTTGTTCCTCAGTGCGACGCCGCACAACGGTCACACCCGCTCGTTCACCGGCCTCCTCGAGATCCTCGATCCGGTCCGATTCAGCCAGACCGACGAGCTGAAGCCGGCGGAACGGGAGCGCGTTCAGCAGATCGTCATCCGGCGTCTGAAGCGCGAGATCAACGAGCGCACGTCCCCGCCCCGCTTCTGCCACAGGCATGCACCGCAGGCCCTGCCGCTCAATCTGTCCTCGGCTGAGCTACGGCTCGTAGAGGCATTCGCGGCGTTCCGGACGGCGATCCACAAGACGATCGCATCCAGTGCCACAGGGCGCCGCCGAGCAGGATCCTTCGCGGTCGAGATACTCGGGAAGCGCCTGCTGAGCTGCCCGACCGCATTCGCGGAATCTTGGAAGCGGTGCAAGGTCGGACTCGGAGAGACAGACTCACTTGCAGATGGCGAGGTGATCGCGGCGCAGCGTCAACTTGCGCGCGAGACGGCCGACGACCGTGAGGCGCAGGCGCGCGAGGCGACTGCCGCAGGTGTCGTGGGTGCGTGGCTGCGTGGCATGGCCGGATCGCTGACGAACGAGATCAAGGCGATCGACGATGCCGTCGCAGGCCTTGGCTTCACCGACCGCACGGAAGCCATCTCTATCGATCCGCGTCATGATGCGCGGTTCGACACGCTCGTTTCACTCATCGAAGGCCTGCTACGAGAAGGCGGCGACTGGCGTGAGGATGAACGACTCGTCGTGTTCACCGAGTACAAGACGACCCTCGACTACCTCTCCCGACGGCTCGCTGAGCGATACGAGTCCGAGCGTATCCGCCTGCTCTTCGGTGGTCTCGATGATGCTGAACGATCTGAGGTCAAGGACGCGTTCAACGATCCCGCAGCGCCAGTGCGCATCCTCCTCGCCACCGACGCGGCAGCGGAAGGACTGAACCTGCAGCGGACCGCTCGCTACCTCCTGCATTTCGATTGTCCCTGGAACCCATCGCGTCTCGAGCAGCGCAACGGGCGCCTCGATCGCCATGGTCAGGCGCGCGATGTGACGGTCCACTATTTCGTGAGTGATCAGGACCAGGATCTCCGATTCCTGGCGCACGTGATCTCGAAGGCCGATGAAATCCGAGAGGATCTGGGTTCAGCCAATGAGCTGTTCGACAAGGCGGCGCACCGAAAGCTCGTTGCCGGTGAGTCGCTGAGCAGCGTAAGCAGCGAGCTCGATAGAAACCTGCTGCTGGCTCGTGGGCGCGCCGCAATGCAAGCGGATACGACGTTTGGGGCCGGCGAAGAGGGCTTGGCGGCAGCATCGGAGCTGAAGGCACTGGCGCGCGAGATCGACCTCACGCCGGGAAGTATGCGTGACACGCTCGAGACCGCGATGGCGCTGCGTGCCGGACGCCCACAGCTGTCATGCAGCGCGCCGCCGAGCACCTGCAAGATCATCAACCCATCCCTCGAGGGATGGGTCGAGGTCATTGACGAGTCACTCCGCCGCTCAATTCGGCGGAATGAGCGTGGACCGGTGTCCAGACTCGCCTTCGATCCCGCCCCATTGATGGAGACGGTCGGGGCGCGGCAGGTGTTCTCGCCCCGACCGGATGTCTCGCTGGTGCACCTGTCACATCCGGTGATGCAGCGTGCACTCAGTGCACTGACACGCAAGCGGTTTCCGGGGACGGGTGAAGAAGTCTCCCGCTGGACCGTCCGGACCGGGGCAGTGCCCGAGGGTGCGGACGCGCTGGTGCTGCTCAGCCTCGAGGAGCTCGCGGTCAACAACCTGCGCGAGACATTCCATCACTGGGTTCGTACACTGGCCTTCCCGGTTGCTGCCGGTTCGCTCGGCGCCGAGGCGGCAGTCGACCTTGAGGCGGCTCTGCGTGACGCTGATATCGCGACTACAGGAGACCGTATCGCCCTGGCGCGCACCCACCTGGATGACGTGATGCCTGCCCTCAAGCAGTGGCTGGCGCAACATGCCACCGAGCTCACGGCGCAACTGCGGACGGAGCTGCAGGCGGCGGGCGCCGCCGCGCTCCGGGACGAGGACGTGCGCTACCGAAGCCGTGCGGGCGAAGTCTCCGCACTGATCGCCGAGAACACTCTCGCCAAGCTGACGCGCGAGATCGAACAATTGCGTCGCGACAAGGACCAGGGGATGCTGTTCGACGCCGAAGCACGCCTGAACGAGATCGATCAGTCGATCAATGAGAAGGAAGCTGAGATCCTGCGACGTACGCATCACTACGAAGAGGTTCGGCGACAGCTGGAGTCCGAGCGGGAACGCATCATCAAGCACCTGCTGCCTTTGCGACACGCGATGACGGCCGTAGCCCAAGTGTTCCCTGTGACGATCGAAGTGATCCTTCCGCGAGTGGTGGCATGATGGCGAACGAGCTGAAAGGCTGGGAGCGGCTTCGCCACGGTGGACTGCTTCTCGATCCCACCCGTCAACGGCTGGTGTCCTCACACGAGCCACCGGCGCTCTCGCGGTACCATGCCGACACCCTCCGCAGGCTTCTCTCCAGTACGACGAGTACCAGCACGGCAGAGACGAGCACCTTCGTCACATTCGTGCTAGAGATCATTTGCGGCTTCGGTGCTGGCACCGGAGCGTGGCAGCGTGGTTCACAGATCGGGGCCGAGTGGACGCGTCGTGCGGTCACAGGCGAGTCAGTAAAACCACGTCAGCTCTGGACTGGCGATCACGGCGCGAGCCTCCCTGTATTCATCGACGACGCCGAACGGATCGGAATCGGGCATGGCCGGCGATCCACCAGTCACGTGCTGCAGTGGCTGCGCGGAGGCCCGGAACGTCTCGCGCTACTCACCAATGGAAGGCAGTGGCGACTCATCTTTGCGGGGCTCGACTTCGACGCCTGGTGTGAGTGGGATGTTGAACTATGGCTCGAGGAAGGCGACCTCGGAGCGCAGATTGACGCCCTCCGTGTGCTCATCGGGCCCGCCCAATTCACGCCAGCGACCGCAGGCGCCACACCGCCTCTGCTGCAAGCCGTGCTGGACAGTCGGAAGGGTCAGGCGGAGTTGTCGGCGGCGCTCGGCGAACGGGTTCGCGAAGCGGTGGAGTTGCTGGTTCAGTCACACAGCGTAGCCCTCGCCGAGCAGTGTGGTGACGTCGAGCCGTCAGACACGTACCGCGCCGCCGTACGAGTCGTGATGCGAATGGTGGTGGTGCTCTTCGCGGAGTCGCGCGAGCTGCTTCCGCGCGACAACGCTCTCTACCACGGCACGTATGGACTGAGCGGTCTGCTCGGTGACCTCGAGCGAACCGGGGCACGTGGGGGCAACCGCCTGAAGCGGCAGTACACGGCGTGGCCGCGGGTGCTGGCCCTCTTCCGCCTCGTCGCTGAAGGGTCACATCACCCGGCACTCCCCGTCCCCGCATATGGTGGAGATCTGTTCGCGTCCGCACCGGATGAACCGACGGCGGGCCTGGATCGGGCGCTTCGCGTGTTCGAGACCGCGTGCTTTGATCAGGAAGTACTCTCCGACTACGACGCCCTGATCGTGCTCGAGCGGCTGACGCGCACCCGCGTCAAAGTGCGGCAGGGTCGCGCCAGCACGTGGATTCAGGCGCCGGTGGACTTCTCTGACCTGTCGAGCGAATACATCGGCATCCTGTACGAGGGCCTGCTCGATTTCGAGCTGCGTACGGCTCGCGATGGCGACCCAGTGATCTTCCTCTCGGTCGGCAATCAGCCGGCGCTACCGCTCTCCCGCCTCGAAGCGATGTCCGACTCGGCCATCAAGGAGCTGCTGCAGAAGATGAAGGACACGTCGTCGGGGTCGGATGACGGTGACGCCGCCGAGGACGATGCGGAGAACGTGTCTGAGGCAAGCGGTGACGAGGAAGAGGCGGACGAGGCGGACAGCGTTGACGAAGCGGACAGCGCACCCGGAGACGACGAAGAACCGGAGACTGAAGACGCACGTCACGTGACACGATCGCGTGCGGAGCAATGGGCGCGGCGTGCGGTGGCGGCGGGGAAGCTGGTACGTCCCGCACGTGGCACCAGCAGCGAACAGCGAGCCGCGCACGAGCAGCAGGTCGCGCGTAAGGCGCGTCAGCTCGTGACTCGCGTCGTCCTGCCTGGTGAACGGTACCTGGTGCGGTGGGGCGGTACTCGGAAGGGCTCAGGATCGTTTTACACGCGTCCGGGACTGGCCGTACCTCTCGTTCAACGGACGCTGCGGCCGCTGGCATCGGATCCGCCGATGGACGACACGGGAACTGGCATCCTTGATGCACCCCCAAGTCAGTGGGTACCGAAACGGCCGGAGGAAATCCTGGCCGTTACGGTTTGCGACCCAGCCTGCGGCTCGGGCACCTTCCCGATTGGTGCGCTCCGCTTCCTGACAGACGCGCTGTACGCATCGCTCCATCACCATGGGCGTATTTCGACGCAGGGTGATCAGGCGCTCGTTCGGCTGCTTGGGGAGGCAGGGCGCGGCAACGAGGAGCAACTCGGCGAGGAACGGCTACCCTGCCGCCCGGATGATCCCACCTTCGAGCCACGGCTGAAGGCGGTTTTGCGGCGGCATGTTGTCGAGCGCTGCATCTACGGTGTCGATCTCGATCCGCTCGCGGTCGAGTTGTGCCGATTGTCCCTCTGGATCGAGACCATGGACCGCACGCTGCCGTTCTCGTTCATCGATCACAAGATCAAGTGCGGGAACGGGTTGATCGGAGCGTGGTTTGACCAGTTTCAGCACTACCCGGTCATGGCGTGGAAGAACCGCGAAGGTGGCGACAAAGGGCACTCGCACGGCGTTCACTTCGAGAAGGACGCGCGCGGCAAGGCGCTGAAGGCGTGGACGAAGGACGTGCTCACGCCTGACCTGCAGCGCTTCCTTAGCGGGCGAACACTCTTCGACGCAGATCAACTCACCGAGGCTGGCGAAGTACACGACACAGCACTGCAGTTGCTCGCGTCTCTCCACGACTTACCAGTGCAAGACGCGAATGAGCGTGGTCGCCGCTATCGCGATTTGCTAATTGGGTCATCAGCGTGGCAGAGACTGAAGTCTGCCATGGACCTGTGGTGTGCCTGCTGGTTCTGGCCTGTGGACTGCCTTGACGTTGCGCCGTTGCCAAGCACGCTTGCAACCCCAGCGAAAGCTACTCTAGAGACTGCATCGACGATCTCCCGCACTCGGAGATTTTTCCATTGGGAGCTGGAGTTCCCCGACGTCTTCTGTGAGGCCAACTCAGGCTTCTCAGCAATCCTCGGGAATCCACCATGGGAGACTCTCCAACCGGTCTCAAAAGAATACTTCTCCGGAATAGACCCGCTCTTTCGAGCGTACGGCAAGCAAGAAGCACTGCGTAAGCAAACAGACTTTTTCCAAGACGAGAGCTTGGAGCGCAATTGGCTCGACTATTGTGGCGACTTTGCCGCCGCAACGAATCACATGAAGTATGCGGCAATACCGTTCGGTGATCCGATGGACGACTCGGACGCATCGAGCCGATTCGCTATTGGGCGTGGATCGTTGAACACCTCGGCACACGAGCGCTGGCGAGCCGCTCGCAGCAAGACTCATGGATACGCATCGCAAGAGCACCCGTTCCGTCACAGAGGCGAGGGGAAGGCCTACACATACAAGCTGTTTCTAGAACTCGGACACTCACTTCTTAGGCACGGGGGTAGACTGGGCTTCGTTGTGCCAAGCGGTATTTACTCTGACCTCGGCACAAGCGCTCTCCGTGCGTTGTTCCTCGACAAATGTAGCTGGGAGTGGCTCTTCGGCTTCGAGAATAGAGAGAAGCTCTTTGACATTCACCGCTCTACGAAGTTCAACCCAATAATCATCCAGAAGGGCGGTTCAACATCTACTATCCGCGTGGCATTCATGAGGCGCACCTTCTTGGAGTGGGAACAAGCTGAAACACTTTGCACGCAGTACGCCCGGTCTCAGATCGACCGCTTCAGCCCAGGGCTTCGCGCCATTCTCGAAGTCGAGTCTCCTGCTGATCTCGCAATTCTTGACCGCATCTATAGCTGCTGTGAACCGCTAGGCAGTGCCGCTACTGACGGTTGGAGCGCCACATATCTCAAGGGCGATTTCAACGTAACGAGCGATTCGAAGCTGTTTCCACCTCTGCCGAAGTGGGAAGAGGAGGGCTACGTTCGCGACGAGTACAACCGCTGGATTCAAGGGCCGTGGGAGCCGATCGCGAACCTCACGATCTCGGAGGCGACAGCCATGCAGCTCACGGAGCCGAAGGCGCCCGAGATCGAATCGTGGCTGTACACCGATAGCGCTCCGACCACGAAACAGCAGTCTCCTCGGTTTTCCGTCGTCAATGGTGTGCGGCTCCGTAGCGGAGATGTGCAGCGAACAGCATGGAGTCAACGCTGCAGTCGCGCGCCATACAGCTCGTTGCCATTTCCGCGCTCTGCTTTGCCTGAGGGCACTATCCTCTCGATGAGTGGAGATCAGTGGATCTCTCGCAGTGCAATCGAGTCGCTAGCACTTCCACTCTACGAAGGTCGAATGATCGGCCAATATGAATTCAGCCAGAAGGGTTGGGTGCGAGGCAAGGGCAGGGGTGCGGAATGGCGTCTACTCGACGCAGCTGCGGGAATCGTAGAACCACAGTACTGCCTTGGTAGCGATGTTTTTCACGCCAATGCAGTAGGAGGGACGAAGATCACATTCATGGACATCACCTCGGCGACGAATGCGCGTACGATGATTGCATCGTTGGTCTCGGATCAGCCGTGCGGGGACAGCGCACCATTTATCGTTTCTGAGCAGCCCTGGTCGCTTCTCGCGGTCCTCAATTCTTTCGCGTTTGACTTCATTGCGAGGCGTCGCTGTAGCGGATTGCACCTGAGCTGGTTCGTCATCGAGTCAGCCTCAGTACCAGCGCGAGATCGAATCCCTAGCCGGATAGCGCAGATGTCATTGTGCTTGAGTGCCGGATTTCCAGGATTTGCGTTGACTTGGCTCGACGCATCCCGTGAGGGAATTATGCCTGTGCGCCCGTGGGCGCTACTACGAGCGGAACGAGTCCGGCTGCGATCGATAATCGATGCCGTCATGTTCCGACTCATGGGCGTAGACCTGGATGCGGCGAGGCACATTCTGCGAGGCTGCGATGCCCCCCTCAGCGGCGACGCATCTCTGCTCTCAGACACGAAAGGACTCTGGCGTGTCGATAGCGAGCTTGACCCCGAACTGCGGCATACAGTTCTAACGCTGGTCGCCCTCGTCGACTTGGAGCGATGCGTACATGAGGCAGGCGGTAGCGTCGACGACGGAATTAGAGACTTCTTGGACCAGAACGATGGTGATGGATGGCATCTACCTGAACGGTTGCGACTTGCGGACTATAGCCTAGGCCACGACGAGAATGCGCTGACCTATCGCGCTGTCGCGTCACGCCTCGGGCCCCGATTCTTCGACTGGCAGTTGACTCAATCAACCGACGATTTCTCCGCGGAATACCGACTACACGCGCGTAATCTTCGAGCGGCTGCGAATCCCGATGGCACCGGAGCGGGAACGACCCCTCAGAGCTCACCCATCGTCGGCGCATTGCGCGACGATCCGTCGCGAGATCGGGCGCGTGAGTCGCAGCCATCGCTATTCGATTAGCCGAAGCTTGCGAAAATGCTGCTTGCCGAGCTGATATCTCCGGAACGAGCACTACTCTTCCGAATAACACATCGCGACAACCTCCCGCACCTACTCCGCCATGGGCTGCAGTGCCGGTCGTCAACTGTGTTCGACCCGGATTTCGTCACTATCGGCAATCCTGACATCATCAATCGCCGGAAAGGCTGGCCCGTCGATGTGCCTCCCGGAGGAGTACTCGCTGACTACGTACCCTTCTACTTCACGCCACGGACGCCGATGCTGTACAACATCGTCACCGGACACAACGGGTTGACTCTCCGAATGCGGTCCGAGATTGTCGTGCTGGTGACGTCGCTCGACCGGCTGGAGGAGCTTGAGCTCTCATACGTGATCGCTGACCGCAACGCAGTCCTGGTGAGTGCCACCTTCACGTCCGGCCGGGCTGGACTCGCGGGCCTGCGGTGGGATAACTGGCAGCGTAGTGACTTCAAGCGGGATGACGGCGATCCCGCGAAGATCGAGCAGTACCATGCCGAAGCGCTCGTACACAAGAGCTTGCCACCCTCTGCGCTGCGAGCCATCATTACCTATGACTCCGGTACGCAAGCGACTGTTGCGCAAGCAGTTAGCGACGCCGGCCTGTCTACCCCCGTGCACGTCAGAAGCACCTGGTATCCCTGAATGATTCGCTACACCGAAGGCAACCTGCTGGACGCGCCGGCCGAGGCGCTCGTCAACACCGTCAATGAGGTCGGTGTGATGGGCAAGGGCATCGCCCTGCTCTTCCGCGAGGCATTCCCGCAGAGCGCTGAGATCTACGAGAAGGCTGCCAAAGCGGGCGACGTGCGTGTCGGGCACGTGCTCGTGACGCCTGGCGAGTCACTCCTCGGGCCACGCTGGATCATTCATTTCCCGACCAAGAAGCACTGGCGCAGTCCGTCTGAGCTCGCCTGGGTGCGTGAAGGCCTCAAGGACCTCGTGCGCGTCATCCGGCGCGAGGGCATCCGCTCTATCGCCTTGCCGCCGCTTGGCTGCGGGAATGGCGGGCTGCAGTGGACGCTGGTGCGCCGTGAGATCGAAGGCGCGCTCTCGATGCTGAACGATGTCGATGTAACGGTGTTCGAGCCGACCGATAAGTACTACAATGCTCCGAAGCGATCTGGCGTGGAGGAACTGACGCCTGCGCGCGCGATGGTCGCAGAACTGGTCAGGCGGTATGCCGTTCTTGGGTTGGACTGCTCGATTCTCGAGGTGCAGAAGCTGGCGTGGTTTCTCCATCGCTCGATCATTCGGCATGGGCTTCCCGACGTGCTGACGCCGAGGTTTGCCGCGAACAAGTTCGGACCATACTCCGAACCCGTTCGCTTCCTCCTGACTGCGCTTGATGGGAGCTATCTCCACTCAGAGAAGCGCCTCGCCGATGCAAAACCGCTCGACACACTCTGGTTCGAGGACGCCAAGCGAGGCGTGGTTGCGGACTTTCTCGCGACCCAAGCGAGCACTCCGTATCTGCCTGCTCTCAACGAAGCGTCGGCGGTCATCGAGGGTTTTGAGTCGCCGCTCGGGATGGAATTGCTCGCAACCGTCGACTGGCTGATCAATGAGCAGCAAGCCGTGCCTACGGTCGAAGGTATCCGACAGGCGATCGCGCACTGGCCCGCTGGCGCGGCTGCCGCACGTCGGAAACAGGAGATCTTCCACGACCGCCTGATCCAGTTGGCGCTCGATCGCCTGATCGAGACCACGCTCGTGATGGCGCCTTAGCACACCAACTCGGAACTCGATGGCGCTGAACCCGATTGTCTTCACCGAACGCGTCGTCCGCAGTTTCCTCCGTTACCAGCTCACCGCATATCCGTTCGCTGACGAACGGCTCCTGACGCAGATGCGAACGCTGCTCTCGCTCGACGAGACGCGCGACTCGCCGCTGCTGCGGGGGCCATTCATCAGCTTGTCCCGTCCGTTCCGCACGGGGGCGTCAGTCGATGCGCTGGTGAAAGAGGGCGTGTTCCACGCGCATATGCGGCAGCGGATTCCCGCAGAGATCACGAATCTCTACGGTCACCAGGAAGATGCGGTGCGCGCTATACGCGCCAGCAAGGCGACGCTGGTGAGCACCGGGACCGGATCGGGCAAGACGGAGTGTTTCCTGTATCCGGTGGTGAGTCGCTGCCTCGAACTGCGCGACGCCGGCGAGCCTTCCGGCATCAGCGCGGTGCTGGTCTATCCGATGAATGCGCTGGCGGAGGACCAACTGACCCGGCTGCGGGGCCTTCTCGCTGGGACCGGCATCTCCTTCGGCATGTATGTCGGCAAGACGCCTGAGAACGAGCGTGACGTGGCAGGAGTACGGCTCCCGGCGGGGTCATCGAGGGCCGACTACGAGGCTGCGGTGGACCGCATGCGCAGCGAGAACCGTGGCGACACGGTATTCCCTGCCGAGGAGTTGTGCTCGCGTGAGATCATGCGGACACCAGGGCGCCAGCCACGGATCCTCCTCACGAACGTCAAGCAGCTGGAACTCCTCCTGACGCGCCAGCGGGATGTGGAACTGTTCGAAGGCGCCCGCCTCGATTACCTCGTCTTCGACGAGGCGCACACGTTCACCGGGGCACAGGGCGCAGAGACCGCGTGCCTGATCCGACGGCTTCGGCGCTTCGTCGGGCGAACCGCAAGTGCCACCACATGCATTGCCACTTCGGCGACGATCGTGGACCGCGAGCGACCGAACGCGGCACGGGAGTTCGCCTCGCGCTTCTTCGGCATCCCGGGCGATGATGTCGTCACGATTGGCGAAGCGTACGAGCCCGCGGTGTGGGCCAGCGGGCGTCGTGTACCGCCTGCGCCGAAGGAGGATCCTGCGGTCCTGCTCGAGGCCGTGGTCAAGGCGGTGGACGATCCGAAGGATGCAGGAGCGGCGGTAGCAACTGCATACGCCAGACTCGCCGGCGAAGCCCTACCCGGCGGCGAGTGGACGGGCGCGCTCAACACAGCACTTGGCCTGAATGAGCTGGTGTTCCGCATCGAGGAGGCGCTGGTGTCGCCGTGCAAGCTCGGCGACCTACCGGCGATCCTCGAGGCACATGTCGGCCGCGCCGTTAGCGAAGCTGAGATCCTTGCATGGCTCGCGCTCGGAGCAGCAGCACGCGGTAATGGACGTCCGTTGCTGCGACCCGTGGTACACGGCTTCGTGCGCGGGATCAGCGGTGCGGTTGTCAGCTTCCCGAGCGGTCCCGATCCGAAGCTTTGGCTGGCGGCGGAGGACGAGGCCGAACGGCATCCGGAAGGCGAGCAGCCGCAGGCCCATTTCCCTGTCACGACCTGCAACACCTGTGGCCAGCACTACTTCATCTCTTTCTTGAAGGACTTCCGCTTCGTCAAGAAGGCACCCGAAGGGGGATCGGCGGAAGGAGCATTGTCGGTCTGGGAGCCACTGGCGGAAGCGCAGGGCGGGACGCGCTTGGTACTTGTCGACCATATCGTAGGTAATGAAGAAGACGACGACGATGGCCTCGAGAAGACGGCGCCACTGCACATTTGCCGTAGTTGCGGGGCTGCGCACCCAGCCACGGGTCAGCATTGCCTGCACTGCGGCTCGCCGGCGCCGTTCGTCGTCCTGAATGTGGTCCGTCAGAAGGAAGACAACCCGGGATACCTAAGTAGCTGCCTCTCATGCGGCACCGGTGGCCGGCGCAACGGCACGCTCTACCGGGAACCAGCGCGACCGGTTCGAGCGACCAACGTCGCCGACGTGCACGTGCTTGCGCAGGACATTCTGCACCACGCTGAGCGGAAGCGGCTGCTGGTGTTCTGCGACAACCGGCAGGAGGCGGCGTTTCAGGCTGGATGGATGAAGGATCACGCCCGTCGATTCAGGCTGCGTGCGCTCATTGCCGAAGGTCTCGCCGCCAGGCATAAGTCGATCGGTGATGTGACCTTGTACCTCGACGATCGCCTCGAGCAGGATGTCGCACTGTCCCGAGCCCTGGCGCCAGAGGTGTGGGAGGTCGTGCGTCGCGAAGGAAGTGGCGGACGGCATGAGCAGGAGCGGCGCAAGTTCCTGAGAATTCAGGTGCTCCGCGAAGTCACACTGTCATCTAAGCAATCGCTCGGCCTCGAGCCATGGGGTCGAATGAAGGTGGAGTACGAGGGTCTGGATTCCAGCTGGCCGTGGATCCAGCAGTACTCGAAGACGCTCCGTGTGCCGCCCGATACACTACGCGACGGTGTCGCGGTGCTGCTCGACATGATGCGACGCAAGCGCGTGCTCTACGATCCAGAACGCGAGATCTTCACGAAGTACTGGATGGACGGTGATCAGGAAGTTCAGGCGGGCTACCTGTCGATCATCGGCGCTCCTCAAGGCACCAAACTTACACGCGCACCGCAGGAGAAGGCTGGGTACGTCCTGCAGTGGCTCTCCGATCGCGGTGACACCGCGATCCGCATGATTGCGCGGAGCTGGGGCGTGCTGCCTGATGACATGCAGCCTTTCCTTGAGACGCTGTTCGATGCCCTCAAGTCCAGAGGGCTTCTGCGCGCAGTCACACTCAAAGGTTCGCGCGGGAACGCTCTCCCCGGCGTGTCATCCGTCTACCAGATCGATGCGGATCGTCTCCGCCTTCTGCCAAGTCATGGGGTCTATCGCTGCAGGAGCTGCCGGCGCCGGTCGACGCGAACGACACCGAAGGGTCGATGCGCGGGCTGGCGTTGCGAAGGAGTCCTCGAGTTCATCCCGGAAGACCCGGACAACTACGATCTGCAGCTGCTCGATCAGGGCTATACGCTCGTGCGGCCAGAAGAGCACACTGCGATGGTCCCGCATGAAGAGCGTGAACGGCTCGAGAACCTTTTCAAGGGCGACTCGGAGTCAGTCAACGCCTTCATCTGCACACCAACGCTCGAGCTGGGCGTCGACATTGGGCAGCTCGACAGTATCCTGATGCGCAATGTGCCGCCGCTGCCTGCGAACTATTGGCAGCGCGCCGGCCGTGCAGGGCGCCGGCATCGCATGGCGGTGAACTTGACCTATTGCCGCTCTGTCTCGCACGATCGCGCGTATTTCAGCGATCCGTTGAAGCTCCTCTCAGGCCGAGTGGATCCGCCATCGTTCAACCTCCGCAATCCGGTGATGGTGGCGAAGCACATCCACGCCGCCATGATCACCCGGCTGCATCAGTACTGCCGCGACACGAACCGGACGCCGGCGGAGCGACAGCAGATCACCGGAGTTCTGGACGCGTGCATTCCGCCGCAGGTTGGTACGTATCTCTTCCTCGATGGAGCCGTCAGAACCACACCGTTCAGCCTAGCGCCGCTGGCAGCCCTTGTCGCCGCGAATCGCTCAGATCTCGAGGCGTACGTTGGCGATGTCTTCAGCGGTGGGTGGCCTGCAGCGGATGCTGAAGTCGTCTCGCCAGCGGTGCTTTCGGCGTGCGTCGATTCGATGGTTGCTGAGCTGGAGGCCACCATTCAGCGTGTGCGCCGGCGCCTTCGCTGGGCCATGGACCAGATCAAGCGCCTTAACCTGATCCGCGAGAACGACGGCGACCTGGATCCCGAGGAGGAGTCGTTGTTCCGGCGCTGCGATGCGCTCGTGAAGCGATTCAAGGGCACCGCGAGGCGGTCACGCCGCGAAGCGGAAGGTTATGACGACAGCAATACCTACGGTCTTCTTGCCGCTGAGGGGTTTCTCCCCGGCTACGGGCTCGAGACGGGCTCCGTACTCGGTACCGCAGAGATTCCCTTCTACCGGCAGGGCGCCCTGCAGTTTGCACTTCCCCGCCCTGCCGCTGTTGCGCTCCGCGAGTATGTGCCAGGCAACTTAATCTACGCCAACGGCAACCGGTTCGTCGCACGCCGGTTCCACCGTGACGTCGATGAACAGCGCGTCGAGATGCCGACGTTCGAAGTCTCGACTGGGCGTCAGGCGGTGCATCCGACCACAATGACGGCTGCAACGTCGGGTCTCGGCACGACAGTGCTCCAGACGATCGCCGTGTGCGACGTGGACCTGATGCACCAGTCGCACATCTCGGACGAAGAGGAGCTTCGGTTCCAGCTCGGCGTCACGATCTTCGGACTCGAGCTTGGTCAGCATGGTGGTGGCGAAGCGTACGCGTGGGGTGCGCAGCCGATTCATCACCGTCGCTCAGTCCGATTCCGACAAGTCAACGTCGGCGCGAGCATCGCGATCACCAAGTACGACCGGCTGGGATACCCGATCTGTACCGTCTGCGGTCAGAGCGTGTCGCCGCTGTCATCAGAGAAGCAGCGACTGGACTTCAGCGAGAAGCACAAGGAACGCTGCGGCAGGGCAATCGAGCCGGTTGGCTTCTACTCGGACATCGTCGCCGATGCGATCTCGTTGGCAGGCTGCCCTGACCAAGAGACAGCGTACAGCGTACTCGAGGCCCTGCGTATGGCAGCAACGCAGGTGCTGGACATGCACAACGAGGACCTACAGATCCTGGTGATCGGCCATGTCGATCGCGACTCGGTAGATGCGTTTCTGTGGGACCCCATGCCAGGTGGCTCGGGCCTGCTGGACCAGTTCCTTGCGCGCTTCCCGGACGTCATTAAGGTCGCGCTGGATATCTGCGGGCAGTGCCCGGGAGTCTGCGATACCTCGTGCGTGGACTGCCTCCAGACGTTCCGGAACGGCTTCTACCACAAGTATCTCGACCGGCATCGCGTGCTGGAACGGCTTGGAGCCTGGGGGTCGACGATCGCCTCGACACACGCGATCATCGCCGTGCAGCAGCAGATGAGCACCACGCCAGACCAACTACCGGTGAATGCTGCCGAGCGGAAGCTTCAGGGCCTGCTAAAGGCGGCGGGCTTCCCGGATGGCGCACGCGGGCAACAGCTCAAGCTCCACCAGTCGGTCGGCACCACGACGCCGGACATCCTCTACCGCATGGACTTCCATGCCGAGGACGAAGGCGTGGTGGTGTACCTGGACGGGTTAAGCCAAGGGATTCATGGGAACGCTGCGACCGCTGATCGCGATCGCGTGATCCGTGATTGGTTGCGGAACAACGGGTACGAGGTGGTGGAGATCACGGCCGTCGAGCTGGATGATCCGGTAGCTATGCAACGGTACTTTCGGCGCCTGGCCAGTCTTCTGCGGCGGGATGACGTTCGGAATACCGTGGTGACGGACACGAAGTGGTTCGATCAGTCGGAGCCCGATGATTCACCAGCACCCGTACTGAAGATCGTGCGACCCAGTGCGGGCGAGCGGTACGTTCGCTGCGTGCCGCTGACGACCCTCAAGGCTGCCGCGGGCGGTTTCGGTGAGCCCCAGTTCCTCGAGGAGCTCGAGGCAGGCGACTGGGTCGAGGTCTCCGGTGACACCTCGTTGCGAGCGGGCATGTTTGCGGCGAAGGTCGTGGGACGCTCTATGGAGCCGAAGATTCCAGATGGTGCGACGTGTCTCTTCGCTGGCCCGGTAACTGGATCACGGGCTGGGCGGATCGTGCTCGCACAGCTTGAAGATCAGAAGGATCCGGAATCAGGTTTCAGGTACACCGTGAAGCGGTATCAGAGTGAGAAGACCACGGGCGAGGACGGCGCGTGGCGTCATGTGAGGGTGTCGCTCGAGCCGATTAATCCGGACTTTGCGACCCTTGAACTGGCAGTGGACGCTGAGGAGCGCGTAAGGGTGATCGCCGAGTTCGTTCGCGTCGTAGGATAGTTCGGGTGAGGGAGTGCACCACGGAATAGTCGCGATAGACAGAATTACGACGCCGTACTGCCGCTCCCTACCATCACCTCCCCGAGTCGCGACAGATAATCAGCGGGTCGGGGGTTCGAGTCCCTCCTCGGGAGTTGTGGCAGGCTCGAGATGAATCACAAGAACGCCCCACCGAATTCGGCGGGGCGTTTTGTGTGTCCTGCACCCCGCGGCGTAGACCCGGGCAGCCCACGCTACCGCCGGCACCGACCTGGACCTTTGCCGATGACCACGCATTCGACATTCCATCGTCACTCGGTCCCGTCAGCCACCACGCTGGCCGCCGCCGTCGCTCGAGAGCGCTCGGGAAACCTGCCCCCGCCCTACTTCACACCCGCATCCGCCTCGACCACCAATCGCTCCCGCGCGGCCAGCAGCGCCTCGATCGCGTCAGCCACGTGCTCCTCGGTGATGTGGTGGTCACCGCGCTGCACACGCAGCTGATACGCCTTCACCAATACGTCGGCATCACGAAAGCCGTCCGGCGTCTGGAACTTGTAGCAGGCCAGTTCCACCTTCATGCCATTCGGATCCTGCATATAAATCGAGTCCATGAAACCGCGGTCGCGCTGGATGAACTCGATGCCGTGCGCCTCCAGGCGCGCCGGGGCGAGGGCGAAGCTGGCGCGCGAGACGTTGAAGGCGATGTGCTCCACACAGCCGATCTCGCGCGGAGCAGGCCTCCGGGCATCGATGCGCGACTCGTTGATGAAGACCGTGAGCAGGCGACCGTCGCCAGGATCGAAATAGAGGTGATTCTCGTCGGGCTTGCCCAGATTTGGCTGCTCGAAGATGAACGGCATGCCGAGCACGCCCTGCCAGAAGTCGATGGCGCTCTGGCGGGTGGAACCGACGATGGTGATGTGATGCAGACCCTGCACCTGAACCTTCTTCATGCGACCTGTCCTGAATGGTGACGATGCCTGTTGCTGATCGATTCTGCGGCGGCTCGGGGCCGCACGCAACTGCCGCCGGCGCGTCTCGGCCCGTCCCGGCTTTGGCTGCGCCCGATCCGCCTCCCACTCCGCGAAACATTGCGCGGCGAATCAACTGGGCCGCGAGCACGTAGGGACGGAAACCCTCACGACGCGTTCCGCCCCCTTCCGCCCCGTGATTCCATGCTCCGCCGCTCTACTGCGCTCGCCGTCACGCTCGCCGCCGCATCACTGCTCACCACTGCCCGCCTCGGCGCACAGCCGGTGCGCGGCACACTCCGCGAACACCTCGACCCGACACGCCTCGTCGCCGGCTCGGATTCATTCGTCGTCATCATGCGCAACGCCCCGCGCGGCTGGCAGCGACTCTCCGTCGCACGCGACGGCACGAACTGGCTGCTCGGCGACGCCCTCGCCATCGATGGCATGATGTCGCAGGCCAGCACGATCCGACTCGATGCAGCGCTCAACGAGTCATCGCTGCGACAGGAAGGCCTGATGATGGGCAAGCCGATGCGCATCGCGCTCGACACGCGACAGGGTCGGGTGACGGGGACGGCGCTGACGCCGAGCAATCCGGCCGGCGAGATCGCGATCGACGTGCCGCAGGTGGAGGGGCTGGTGGACGACAATGCCGTCACGCCGCTGCTGGCGATCGTGCGCTGGCGTGACAGCCTCGCGTTCTCGTTCCCCGTCCTCGCCAGCGGCAAGGGCACTGTCGCCGACTTCACGCTCCGCACGCTCGGCAAGGAATCGGTGACCGTCCCGGCCGGGCAGTTCGACACCTGGCGCGTGGAGCTGCAGATGGAACGCGCGCGCATGATCGCGAACGTCACCACTGCGGCACCGTACCGCGTGGTGCGCATGAGCAATGGTCCGGCGTTCGAGATGCAGCTGGTGAAGTGAATTCGTGCGCGAACCTGTCGTTCGGTCAGCGTCGCAGCATCGTTGACCGTCCTGCACGCCGCCGAACTGGAAACGCCCCGCCACTTCCGGCGGGCGTTTCGTGTTTCTGGCCATGACCGTCAGTCAGCAGCCACTCTCGCCGCCGTCACACCGCCTGCGTGCGCGGCGCAGGCGTCTGCATCCGCGCATGCGCCAACGCCCACTCAAGAGCATGGTCGGCCACCTCCTCCCATCCTGCCTGCGCCGGCAGCAGGTGCGCACGACCGGGGAACTCCACCACCTCGGTCACCGTCTTCGACTTGTAATGCTTCGCATTGGAGCGCTGCACCGAGGGCGGCATGAGATGATCCTTCTCGCCCGCGATGAACAGCAGCGGGGCGCGATCGTCGTTGTGATAGTTCACCCACGACCCCTGATGGCCCGGCGTGAAGTTCGCGAAGGCGCTCTCGAAGAAGATCGGTCCCGACGCCGGCACGTGGTACCGCTCATAGAGCAGCTTCGATTCTTCGGGCGTGAACGTGTTGGTGAACGCGTACGTCCACTGCTCCAGCGTCAGCCCGACGGCCTTGTGGCGGTTGGATGGGTGGCTGAGTACGGGGAACGTCGCCTTCAACTGCGTCAACGGCAGCACCGCGACGCCCTCCGTCGGCGCCGAGTTGATCGCCACACCGCATGCACCCAGTCCATGATCGAGCAGCACCTGCACGAACACGCCGCCCGCGGAGTGGCCGATGAGGATGGGTGGCGTCTCGCACTCACGGACGATGTCCTTCAGCCGTGCGATGATCTGCGGCACCGTCACCTGCTCGATCGGCGTGGTGTCGCGATTCAACGCCTCCACTTCCACGTCGAAGCCGGGATACGCGGGAGCGATGACCCGGAAGCCTTTCGCTTCGTAATGGGTGATCCAGTGCTCCCAGCTTCGCGGCGTGACCCAGAAGCCGTGAATGAGGACGATCGTATCGGGGGCTTGCGGACTGACACTCATGCTGCGGCTCCATGGATGGGGGGAGGCCTGCGCGGACGGCATCGGTCGATCGTGCCCAGTATGCCGACACCGGTCAGTCGCGGCAATGCACACACCGTGAGCGCGCCAACGGCGCAGTTCGGTGTTTGGTGCCACGACTGAATACGCAGCATGAGACCGCCATGAAGCTGCGCGCGATGCCGTCGCGCGCGCTGCGCCTCAGCCCTTGCCCACCTTCCGCCGCGCCCGCTCCGCCTCCCACTCCTCGAACGGCCCATCGAAGTCCACCAGCCGCGTCCCGTCGAACCACCACACCCGCGTCGCCACCTGCCGCAGGAAGGCGCGGTCGTGACTCACCAGCAGCACCGTGCCCTCGTACTCGTCGAGTGCGTCCTCGAGCACCTCGATGTTCTCGACGTCGAGATGGTTGGTGGGCTCGTCGAGCACCAGCAGGTTGGCCTTCGCCAGCGTCATGCGCGCCAGCGCCATGCGGGCGCGTTCGCCGCCGCTCAATGTGCTGATCTCGCGGAACACCTCGTCGCCGCTGAAGCCGAACGCGCCGAGGTGATTCTGCACCGCGCCACGGCTCCAGAGCGGCCGGTGTTCCTGGATCACGTCGGCCAATGACTTCCGCAGCGGCAGGTCGGACAAGTCCTGTCGGAACCACGCCGGCGTGATCGAGCCACCGACACGCGCCTCGCCGCTGGCCGGTGCGCGATCACCGAGGATGGTGGAGATGAACGACGACTTTCCCGCGCCGTTCGGTCCGACGAGCGCGACGAAGTCGTTGCGACGCAAGACGGCGGTGAAGTCGTCCACCAGCACGCGGCCCGGCACTTCCACGCGGAGGTCCTTGATCGACGTCACCTGGTCACCACCGCGCTCCGACACGTCGAAGCGCAGCGACATCGCGGCCGGATCGCCGGGCGGCGGTGCGAGGCGTGGCAACCGCTCGAGCCGCTTGCGCTTGCCCTTGGCCTGAAACGAGTTCACGCCCGCAAGATTGCGACGGATGTACTCCTCTTCCTTCTTCACGTAGGCGCGCTGCTTCTCCAATTCTCGCTCGCGCGTCAATCGTCGCTCGGCGCGCTGCGGCACGAACTGGCTGTAGTTCCCCTTGTACGACTCGCTGGTCTTGGCCTCGATGTGCACGATGTGCGTGCAGACGGCATCCATGAACGCGCGGTCGTGCGACACCACGATCACCGTCTCGGCGGCCTCGCCGAGCCATTCCTGCAACCAGCTGGTGGTGTCGAGGTCGAGGTGGTTGGTGGGCTCGTCGAGCAGCAGCAGGTCGGCGGGCGCGATCAGCTGCGCGGCGAGGCCGACGCGCCCGCGCTCTCCACCCGACAACGTGGAGACGAGCCGGGTCTTCGACTCCTCGGCGTCGAACCCGAGGCCCTGCAGCACCGCATCGACGCGCGAGTGATACTCGTAGCCGCCGAGGTCGGCGAAGCGCTCCTGGTCGCGCCCGAAACGCTCGAGGAACTCGTCGGTCACACGTTCGCCCATCTCACCCAGCGCCATCGCCTGCGCGGCGATGTGCTTCTCGAGGTCGATGACTTCACGCCACGCGGCGGCGCCGGCCTCCCACACCGTGGTCGCACCTTCGAAGGCGCGATGCTGATCGAGCAGGGCGTGCCGCAATCCCGGCTTCCGCGCCACGCTGCCCGCCGTGGGCTGGTATTCGCCGGTGATGACCTTGAAGATCGACGACTTGCCCGCGCCGTTGCGCCCGATGATGCCCCATCGCTCACCTTCGGCCACGGTGAAGGTGATGTTCTTGAACAGTTCGGTCGCGCCGAACGACAGCCCGACGTTGGAGACGGAGAGAAGGGTCACGCGAAATTGGAAGAGGCGCTGGAGACAGGCCGCCGGGTGGGCCGTCGAGTCGCGAAGGATACCGGCTTCCTGCGACCGGGACCATGTCGGGACGGCATCCGGCCAGCGTGCTGGCGTAGCCCTTGCACCGGCTCGCACCGAGCAGTCCCACGTCGACGCCAGCAGCACCACCCCTGCACCGGCGTCTTTCCCACGCTTCGGAGCCGGTGTGACGGTCGTTCCTCGCCTGGCGGCACCTGCCGCGACGCCCACCGCGCCGCCGCCGTCGGCCGCGAGTGAGACCGCCACCGTCGTCAAGAGCGCGCCGCGACTCCACCGCATCGAGATCACCACCCGCACCTTCATCACGCTGGTGCTGGTGATCGTGACCTGCTGGTCGCTGATGAAGCTGGCGCCGGTGATCCTGATGGTGGTGGCGGCGCTGATGCTGGTCGGATCACTGAGCCCGACGGTGGAAAAGCTGGAGGCGCGCGGCATGAAGCGCGGCCTCGCCATCGGCCTCGTGTTCGGTGCGCTGCTGGGGATCGTGGCGCTGCTGATCACCTTCACCATCCCGGAGCTGTTCGCACAGGGCAGCTCGCTGGTGGAGCGCGAGCCGATGCTGCGCGAACAGCTGGCACAGTGGCTGGATCGCTACCGCATGACCAAGCCGCTGGCATCGTCACTGCGCCAGGTGGAGTACTCCGCGCTGCTCGGCACCGGGCAGGGCACGCTGCGCACCTCGATGCGCGTGTTCGAGATCATGGCCTACACCGTCGGTGCGCTCTTCCTCGCGCTGTACGTGATGCTGGATCGCGACCGCCTGCGCGGCGCCCTGTTCTCGCTGGTGCCGCGCAGCCACCACATCGCCCTCTCGCGCATCCTGCTGAACCTGGAGCGGATCGTGGGTGGCTTCATCCGCGGGCAGGTGATCACCTGCGTGCTGATGGGCATCTTCATCTTCATCCTGCTCACCGCGGTCGGGGTGCAGAGCGCCCTGGCGATCGCAGTCTTCGCCGGCATCGCCGACATCCTGCCGTACATCGGCGGCCTGCTGATCCTGGCACCGGCGGTGCTCGCGGCGCTCACGATCAGCCCCACCGCGGCGGTGACGGTGGCGGTGCTGATCACGATCTACCAGGAAGTGGAGAGCCGGTTGCTGATCCCGATGGTGTACGGCCGCGCGCTGCGCCTGCCGTCGTCGGTGATCCTGGTGGCGTTGCTGGCGGGCGGCGTGCTGTATGGCCTGGTGGGTGCGCTGCTGGCGCTGCCGGTGGCGGCGGCGGCGCTGATGCTGATCGAGGAGCTGCGGGTGGACCTCCCCGGCCAGTCGGAGACGCCGGACAAGGAGAAGCAGCGGGAGCTCGACACGCGCTACGACGAGGAGTACACGGCACGCACCGAGGGACTGCCGGTGGACGAGGCGGCGGCCATCGCCCTTTCGCTCACCGACGACCGGGCGCGTGACGACGACATCACCCTCGCCCCGGTGACCGACGACGGCGCGCCGCGGTCGCGCTGATCTTCCGCGTTCCGGGGTGATGCGAGCGCGGTCGCACGACACGCTCGCGGCTGGAATCGCACTGTGCCGGAGCCTACATTGCGGCAGTGGTCGACGCTCGGTCGGACCAGGCCGTGGAGGGGTGGTTCGTCGCGCGTGACAACGCCGGCGATGGCTACCCCGTCGGTCCGGTGGACCCGTCGCGGCGCCAGCGACCTCCCGAGCGACAGTGGTCACCCGACCAACGCCCCCTTGTCCCGTTGCCGGAATGCGGAAACCTGCTCCATGAAGTGGTCCCTGCCGAGGCACATGCTGGTGCTGCTGGCCGTCCTGACGTGTGCGGCGCCGGTGACGGCGCGTGCCCAGACGGTGTCGCAGCTGGTGGTTTCGTCGATGCAGATGCGCATCGAGGCGGGCGCTCGCGGCCAGATCATCATCGAGCTGCTGGACGACATGAGCCGGGCGATCCCGCTCGATCGCGGCGGGTTGACGGTCAGCAGTGCCGACACCACCATCGCCACCGTCACCGGCACCGGTGAAGTGACCGGGGTGCGGCCGGGACGCACCCAGATCCTGATCCAGGCTGGCGCCTTCGCGCGCCGGGTGCAGGTGTCGGTCAGTGCCGCCACCGGTGCACGGCCGACGGCGCCGCCGACCAGCCAGCCGGTGACCCCGGCCACCACCGCGCCGGTCACCGGCCAGCCCACTCCCGTCGCCGCCGGCGGTTCGACCGCCGTCTCGGCCACGATCGAGCCGGGAAACATCCGGCTCCTCCCGTCGGAACGATTCCGCCCGACCTTCCGCGTGGTGCTGGCCAACGGCTCCACCACCGATGCGACCGACGTGGTCTGGACGACGTTCGGCGCCGCCGTGGCCATCGATCCGGCGACCAGTGAACTGGTGGCGGTGTTGCCGGGGAGCGGCGTGCTCGGTGGCCGTTCGGCGTCGAGCGGCGTGACCGCCTCGGTGCCGGTGGTGGTCGGAGAGCCCGTGCTGGTGCCGGATCCCGACTCGCTGCTGCTCAGCTCCGGCATCATGGACACGGTCTACCTCGTGGCACCGGCACAGGACCGCCGGCGCGTGACGCAGAACCTGACCTGGAGCAGCACCGAACCGAACGTGCTGCGCGTGCTCAACCCGTCGCAGGGCATCGTGGAAGCCCGGGACAACGGGAACGCGGACCTGATCGTGACCGGCTACACCCTCACGCGCCGCATCCCGGTGCGCGTGACGCCGCGCATCTCGCGCATCGCCACCGCAGTGGAGGCGGGCACCGAGATCACGCTCGGCGTGGGTGGTTCGAAGGCGCTGGAGGCGAAGGCCTACGGCATGAGCGACGACGTGCTGCCGCCGACCGTGATGATGTGGCGCGTGGCCGACGCCACGCTGGCCAGCGTCACCGCCACCGGCACGATCGTCGGTGTGCGTGAAGGCAAGACCACGGTCACTCTGGTGGCGTCGGGCCTGCCGCCGCGCAGCTGGCCGGTGGTGGTGCGCGACGTGAAGGTGAGCGTGCGCGAGAAGCTGATCTCGGTGCCCACCGGCACGCCGCGTCCACTGACCGCGACGCTGCGTGCGCGCGACCAGTCCGACCTCGGCGCCGCCACCGGCGCGCGCTGGCTCTCGACGTCGCCCGCCGTGGCGACGGTGGATGCCAACGGCACGCTGAATCCGAAGACACCGGGCCGCACCACGGTGATCGTGTCGCAGGACGGCGCCGGCACCGACTCGATCCAGGTGTTCGTCACCGGCCGCGCGCTGGTGTCGGGATCGATGGGTGGCGTGCGCGGGATCTGGCAGGTGTTGAGCGGCAACGACTCCACCGCCGCACTGCTGCTCAAGAGCGACAGCGGCGCGATTTCGCAGGCGGTGTGGTCACCCGATCGCACGAGGATCGCCGCCACCTTCGAGCCACTCGATCGCAGCGGGCAGTCGCGCATCGTGGTGATGGATGCCGACGGTCGCAACTGGAAGACGATCAGTCCCGACAGCATCATGGCGTCGGACCCGTCGTGGACGCGTGATGGCCGCAGCGTACTGATGGCGGTGCGCAACCCGAAGGTCGGGATGATCATGCGGGTGTCGGTGGTGAACGGCAGCGCGTCGTCGATCCGACAGGTGGGCGAGGGACAGCTGCGGTATCCCGCTGTGGGAAGCGACACCGCCGACCTGCTGGTGCGCGTCGAGACGAAGGACGCGGTGGACGTGGGTCGCATCCGTGCCGGCAACGTGACGCTGCTCACCAGCGGCAAGCCGCGCGAGGAGCTGATGGCCACGCTGCGCGACGGTCGCCTGCTGCTGGCGGTGGACTCGTCGGGGCGCAACCGCCCCTCGTCGTTGCAGGCAGGCATGGCGGGGGCCAGCGGTGTGCAGTCGGCCACCGCGGTCTCGCTGCCGGGCGGCCTGGTGCTCACCGACATCAGTCGCGGGTACGACGACGCCTCGGTGATCGTGGTGGCGCGCGCGCGCTCGTGGCCCGGTGTGCCGAACAACTCGCTGGTGGTGTTGCGTGTGCCGCTCGATGGCACCGAGCCGAAGGTGTTGCTGCTGCTGTCCGAGAAGGATTTCGTCACGGTCCGAACCGACTGAGCCCCTGTGGAAAGTGAGCTGATCGGCGGTCGCTTCCGACTGCACCGCCTGCTGGGATCGGGCGCGATGGGCCAGGTCTGGCTCACCACCGACGAACGCCTGCAGCGCTCCGTGGCCGTGAAGGTCGTGATCCCGACCACCAACTCCGACCAGCAGCTCGGGGTGCGCCTCGAGCGCGAGGCGCGGGCGGCGGCGGCGATCCAGCACAGCAACGTGGTGCGCGTGTTCGACTACCTCGAGGATGGCGATCGCACGCTGATCGTGATGGAGTACGTCGAGGGCGAGACGCTGGCCGAGAAGCTGGAGGCGGGCGGTGCGATGTCGCTGGAGGACGCGGTGGACATCGCGGCGCAGGTGTGTGATGGCCTCGCGGCGGCGCATCGCGCGGGCCTGGTGCACCGCGACCTGAAGCCATCCAACGTGATGATCACCGAGGATGGCGTGGCGAAGGTGCTGGACTTCGGCATTGCCAAGCGCACCGGCGCCAACGAAGCGGCGCTGACGATGACCGGCGCGGTGATCGGCACGCCGCGCTACATGGCCCCCGAGCAGCTGCGTGGCGACCCGCTCGACCCGCGCGTCGACGTGCACGCCACCGGCCTGCTGCTGTTCGAGATGCTCACCGGACGCTCGGCATTCAGCAAGGTGAATTTCGCCGAGTTGATGTACCAGATCATGAACGAGATCCCCGACGCTGCGCTGCTCGAGGCGCGCGGCGTACCCACGGAGATCATCCAGATCCTGCAGCACGCCACGCAGAAGCGGCAGGAGGATCGCTGGCCGGATGCGAAGTCGATGGCCGAGGCGCTGCGGGTGTGCCTGTATGGCGAAGTGATTCGCGGTCGCAAGACGCCGATCTCCGCCGGCCTGCGCGCGATCATCGACAGCGGTGAACGCGTGATGCCGCTGACCACCAGCACCACGCCGGTGCCGGGCGTGGCGGCGATCAGTGGGCCGATCCCGGCGCTGGACGCCAGCACGCCGTTGATCGCCAGCACGCCGACCGCAGCGCAACCCGCGGTCACCGTGCCGACGCCCGTCGCAGCACCGGCACCGATGCCGCGCACCGAAACGATCCGCGCCGCGTCGACACCGTCGTCGAAGCTGCCGCTGATCGTGGGTGGCGTGGTGGCGCTGGCGGCGGTGATCGGGTTCGTGATCCTGAAGGGTGGCGGCGACACGCCGGCGGCGGCGACCACCGTGCCACCCGTTGCCACCGCACCGGCGGCAGACACCGCGACGCCCGACACCACCGCGCCGTCCGCACCGGTGAACAACGCGCCGGTGGAACAGCCGGTGGCTGCCGCACCACCGGTCACGACGCCGACGCCTGGACCAGTCGTCGCCGCGCCGGTGCCGGTACCTCGCACACGCGTCGACTCGTCGGCACGCGGGTCGGACGCGGCGATTCGTGCGCAGGCGTCGCGACTCTACGCCACCGCGCTGCAGGCCGAGTGGCGGCTGATCGTGCCGGAGGAAGACGATGCAGGTGCGGCGCTGAGCGGGCTGCGCGCGATGTTCGACGTGAAGCTGAATGCCGCCGGGCAGCTGGCCGACATCAACCCGGTGTCGCTGTCGGGCAACGGGCCGTTCGACGATGCGGCAGCGCAGGTGCTGCAGACCGTGAACGCGTCACGCATCGGACTGCCGCAGCGTGACGCGGGCTACTCGATGCGGGTGGCGTTCAGCGGCCGTCGCGTCACCATCGCACGGGTCCTGTAAGGCTCAGCCGCCGACGATCACCGTCGGCGCGCCAAGCACGATCATCCCGCCGTGCGCGGTGTTGTCCAGCAGCCGTGCTGCGGGCTTCTTGCCGATCAGCACCGTTGCCGATCCCTTGATGATCACGTCGGGTGGCCCGACGCAGACGCACATCGAGGTCATGGTCGCAGCGGGCAATCCGCACACCAGCACCGTCGGCATGCCGGGCGGCAGGATCGGGCCGCCGACGTGTGGGACCAGCACCGTGACCATCGGGCAGACGTGCATGTCGGTGATCCGCGCCTGTGGCATCCCCATCAGGCCTCCTGCGCGGGCTGTGCTGCGGCTTCCTGCCGCACGTAGGCAATGGCGGTCGGCCATCCCCCGAGCTTGGTGACGATCTCCAGCCCCTGCGCGATGCTGTTGCGCACGCGCGTATCCATCTGGTCCGGCGGTCCCTGCAGCGTGGACACAGTGACAGCGGCGGCGACGAACGTGGCCACCATGCCCGGCGGCGGCGGCACCGGTGCCGCACCTTCGGCGGCGGCAATGCTGCCACCACTGAACCAGAGCGCGGCCGCCGCCAGCGTCACCGGATGCTTGATGCCGAGTGCCTGCGCCATCGCCCAGATCTGGCGTCGCGTGGCGTCGTCCGGTGCGGCGATCCAGTGCTCGACGAGCGTGAGCAACTCGCCGATGCGAGGGGACTCGGGGATGCCGTCATCGGCCGCCGCGACGATGGCATGGCGTGCGGAGATCCACGCCCACCAGATGTTCTGGCGCGACGGGATGGCGACGGCGATGCAGCGCAGGGCTTCGGTGGAGAGGCCGGCACTGGCGAGCGATTCGACCAGCGCCGAGGGATCGTCGGTGCGGTGGCCGATTTCCTTCCAGGATTCTTCCACGCCAGCGCGGTCCACCACGAAGCCGATGGCGGTGGACGGGTCGAGCGGCGTGTCGGGGGCAGGAGTCATGGCGGCACCCATCAGTTGATCATCACGACGCCGCCCTTCAGCGTCAGCATGCCACCACCAGACACCTCGGCCATCGCGGAGCCGCTCGCCTTGAACTGGACCGACGAGATCTCGATGCTGGCCGGCGTCATCTTGATCGTGCTGCCACCGCACTTCAATTCGATGCCCGCCGGCGCCTCGATCACGACCTTGCCGGACTTGCTCTTGATCGAGATGTCGGACATCACCTCGTGGGTAGATTTCCCCGTCTTCACCTCGGTAACCTCGTTGCCACTTTCGACGGTGGTGGTGAGGTTGTCCTTCACCTTGATGGTGCGCTTGCCCTTCGAGATGGTGATGGACTGTTCGCCTTCCGAGATCGTGACCGTCTGGTTGCCCTTCTTGATCGTGAGCGTCTGGTTGCCCTCGTTCAGCGTGTGCGTCTCGTGGCTCTTGTCGATCACCATCTTCGACTCGTTCTTGATCAGCCCCACGAAGTCCTTCTCGGCCTGGAAGTTCACCAACTCACTGCCCTTCTTGTCCACGAAGCGCAGTTCGTTGAAGTTCTCCTTCCCGCCATTCGGCGTCGAGCGGGTGCGCATCGCGCTCTGATCCTTGTCGTCCGGCAGCTTGATCTGCGGCGCGTTCTTGTCGTTGTACAGGCTGCCCACGACCACCGGGGCGTCGGGATCACCACCGAGGAAGCTGACCAGCACCTGGTGTCCCACGCGCGGCAGGAAGAAGGAGCCGAAGCCAGGTCCGGCGACCATCTGCGCCACGCGCACCCAGCAGCTGTCACCGGGGCCGTTGGGGACCGCAGCATCACGGTTCCACTCGAACGCCACGCGCACGCGGCCGTGCTTGTCGGTGAAGATCTCCTCGCCCGACGGCCCGATCACGGTGGCCACGTGCATGCCGTGCACGATGGGCCATGGCACGTGGCGGGGTGGACGGAACACCTGCGTGCTGTTGATGCAGGTGAACTGGTTGGAGTAACCCTGGCTGGCATCGTCGCCGCCGTAGTAGCTGCCGTTCTCGCCGAAATGTTCGACGGCCAGCACGAAGTACTTGCCGTCCACACCCGGCTGCGAGCTGCACTTCAGATTCACCTTCGCGCCGGCGGCGAGTGCGGTGGCGGTGCTGGTGCCCACCAGGCGTGTGGCGGCGGCGGCCTCGGCTTGCGCACGCAGCGTGGCCTGGCTGGTGAGGGAGGTGTTGACCTTCCCCACCTTCGCGTCCTGCGCGCCGCCGCCCTTGTCCACACCATCGTGGTCGGCGCCGACGAGGTATTCGTACACCTGGTGCTCCAGCGCGGCCGGCAGCGAGGCTGCGGTGAGCGGCCACGAGCCATCACCACCCGAGACGTCAGGCGCCGTGGCCTGTTCACGATTCTCGCGCCCGGTGAGCGCCACGTGCGAGGTGCCGACGACCGTCTTTCGCACGAACGGCTGCTGCCACAGGTGGGCGCTGAGCAGCCGCGCGTCGTCCTTCCAGTCGAGATCCGACATGCGATCGAGACCATGCCGCACCTCGGCGGCGGCCATGCTGTCGGCCACCAGCATCTTGCACTCGGTGGCGGTGTGCGTGAAGGTGTACCAGAGGCCGTCCCGCTCCATCAGCCGGCTGACGAAGTTCCACTTCGACTCGTCGTACCGCGTGCGACTGGGCACCGGCTCGTAGGTGCCGGTGAGTCGGGAATCCACCGCCAGGCCGGTGAGCACCGACTTGAGGATGTCGGGCATCTTGTCGTCCTGGAACACCTCGAAGCCGCTGCCGAGCGTGAGCAGCCACACCGGCGGCACCACGTGCAGCACGTACTCCGCCAATGGCCCGCTGTCCTGGGGCAGCCGTTCCACGTGCCGCACGATGCCGGTGAAGAACCGCTCCGATCCCGCCTTCGGGTCGCACTTCAGCGAGACGGTCTTCAACAGCAGTTCCTTGGCCGCGATGTCATTGCGTTCACTGCAGGCCACGATCCGCAGGTCGAACAGCGACGACACCGCCTCTGAGCACGTCCAGCTCATGCAGAGCAGCACGTCTTTCCCCAGCGGCGTGGTGAGCTGGAATGGGCGCGTGTCCTGCGAATAGGTCGGCATCGTCGGTGTCCGGTTGAAATCAGTCGGTCACGGCTTCGTACGCGAAGTCGCCGCTCTCGCCGACGGTGACGCGCACCGCCGACGCCTTCTTCCCCTCGACCAGTGCCGTCAGCAGCAGCGTCGAGACCTCGGGAAGGAGCGTATTGGTGAGGATGTTGTCCACGTTGCGCGCACCGCTCTCGACCTCGGTGCAGCGGGCGGCAACCTGGTTCACGAGGTCATCGCCGTACTCCAGCGTCACGCGATGCACCTCGTTCAGGCGCCGCGCGATCTTGGCCAGCTTGAGCCGCACGATGCTCTTCAGGTTCTCGTCACGGATCGGGTAGTACGGCACGATCACGGTGCGCCCGAGGAAGGCGGGCTTGAACGCCGCATCGAGTTCCGGCTTCAGCGCCGCCGCCATCGCCTCGGGGAACGGCATCGTCTCCGGGTCGGCGGTGAGCTTCATGATCGTCTCGGTGCCGCAGTTGGTGGTGAGGATGATCACCGAGTTGCGGAAGTCGATCTGCCGCCCTTCGCCATCCTCCATCACACCCTTGTCGAACACCTGGAAGAACAGTTCCAGCACGTCGGGATGCGCCTTCTCGATCTCGTCCAGCAGCACCACGCTGTACGGACGGCGCCGCACCGCCTCGGTGAGCACACCACCCTCGCCGTAGCCGACGTAGCCTGGCGGCGATCCCTTCAGCGTGCTGACGGTATGCGGCTCCTGGAACTCGCTCATGTTGATCGTGATCATGTTCCGCTCACCGCCGTAGAGCATCTCGCTGACGGTGGTGGCGGTTTCCGTCTTGCCCACACCCGACGGTCCGACGAGCAGGAACACGCCCTTCGGCTTGTTGGGATCCTCGATGCCGGCCTTGCTGGTGCGCATGCGTCGCGCGATCGCCTCCAACGCGTGGTCCTGGCCGATCACGCGCGCACCGAGGTGCGTCTCGAGCTGCAGCAGCGTGCCCAGTTCATCGCGCATCATCGAACCGACCGGGATACCCGTCCAGCCGGCGATCACCTCACCCACGATCGACGCATCGACGGTGACGCGCATCAGCGGCGTCTCGCCCTGCAGCGCCTCGAGCTCGGCCTGCTTCGCGACTAGCTCCGCGCGCGAGGTGTCGTCGGCACCGCTGGATTCCTCACCGGCGGCCGGTGCGGTGCCCTCGAGCTGCTGGCGCAGTGCCCGGATGGCCTCGACCATGCCACGCTCCTGCTCCCAGCGCGCTTCCATCGCGGTCAGTCGCTCGGCCGTGCTGGCACGCAGCGCATCGATCGTCCCCAGTCGCTCGGAGTGATCGACGCCGACCGCGACTTCACGTCGCAGCACGCGCTCCTGCACCTCGAGGTCCTGCAGCACGCGACGCGCATCTTCCACCGGCGCCGGGGTGCTGCTCTGGCCGAGGGCGAGACGCGCACAGGCGGTGTCGAGCACGCTCACCGCCTTGTCGGGCAGCTGTCGGTCGGGGAGGTAGCGATGCGAGAGACGCACCGCGGCCGCCAACCCTTCGTCGGTGATGCGCACCGTGTGGTGCTTCTCCAGCGACGGCACCACGCCGCGCAGCATCAGCATGCAGACACTCTCGGTCGGCTCGTCCACCTTCACCAGCTGGAAGCGACGGGAGAGTGCCGGGTCCTTCTCGAAGAACTTCTTGTACTCGCTCCAGGTGGTGGCGGCGATGGTGCGCAGCTCGCCGCGCGCGAGGGCCGGCTTGAGCAGGTTGGCGGCGTCGTTCTGGCCCGCGGCCCCGCCGGCGCCGATCATCGTGTGCGCCTCGTCGATGAAGAGGATGATCGGCACCGGTGAGTTCTTCACCTCGTCGATCAGGCCCTTGAGTCGCGCCTCGAACTCACCCTTCACGCCCGCGCCGGCCTGCAGCAGCGCGAGGTCCAGCGTGCGCAGCGTGACACCCTTCAGCGGCGGCGGCACGTCGCCCTCGGCGATGCGGCGCGCGAAGCCTTCCACCACCGCCGTCTTGCCGACGCCGGCTTCACCGACGAGGATCGGGTTGTTCTGCCGGCGACGGGTGAGGATGTCCACCACCTGACGCACTTCGGTATCGCGGCCGAGCACCGGATCGATCTTGCCGGCGCGCGCATTGGCGGTGAGGTCCACCGTGTACTGATCGAGGAACGGCTGCTTGCCACCGCCCGCGCGCGCACCGTGTGCGCCAGCACCGTCGCTGCCCGGTGCGACGGGGCCACCGCTGGACGCCATCTGCGCGCGCGACTCGACGCTCTCCACCACGATCGCATCGAAGGTGCTGCGCAGCGCCTCCTTGTTGACCATCGCCAGCGACGGCAGATCGGCGAGCATGCGACGCGAGATGTCCTCGTCGGTGACGAGGGCCAGCAGCACATGGCCGGTGCGCACCTTCTGCGCGCCGTAATCGATGGAACCGATGGTCCACGCCTCGGTGAGCAGCTTGACCAGCGTCGGCGAGAGCGACGGGGTACGGGCGTTGCCGGTCTTCAGCTTGTCGAGCGCGCGCTGGATCTCGGTGGCCAGCCGCGAGCGATCGACACCGAAGTGCTTGAGCGCGAAGAACAGGTCGGTGTCGGTGGCATCGAGTGCCTTGAGCAGGAGGTGCTCGATCTCGATGTCGTAATGCGTGCGCGACAGGCAGGTCCCGGCCGCCGCCTCGACGGCGTTGCGTAGTTCGGGATCCAGCTTGGCGATGAGGGCGCGGAGGGTGACCATCTGTCGGGGGGTTCAGGGGGGGAGGGACAGCGATGGTGCGGTGGGAGCTGATCGGCGCTCCCGATGTGCAGGGTTCAGAACAGGAACGACGTGTCGTCGGGATCGCGGGTGGGTGTTCGGGTGCGGAGCCATGTGCCCCAGCCGAGTTGCCCGCCGGCCGTGCCAAGCACGGTGGACGGCACCGCGCTGCGCTCGAGCACCAGGCAGACTTCCACTTCCACGGCATCACCGGCCACGAAGCGCACCAAACCCTTCAGCGCTTCGTGGCCCTTGGTGCCGGGCAACAATCCATCGAACATGGTGCGCGACACGGGACCGATGCGGACGCGGGCACGAGCGCCGTGATCGAGCACCTCGTCACCCACGATGCTGCCGAGACCGAGCACGGTGGTGTCATCGTCCTCGCCGAGCGCGCATTGCATGCCGGGTGCGAGCCGATACCACGCCGGCACGAACTCGTCCACGTGACAGGGGACATCGAGGTAGGCCGTGAGCAGTTGCTGCAGCGCCGTGGCCGATCGGGCGTGCGGCGCCAGCAGTCCCGCGTGACGCAGCAGCACCGAGTCGTCGATGCCGATGCGTGCCGCCACCGCCGGTGTGCCGAGCCCGATCGCACTGCGCAGCCGCTGCGACAGCGCATCGTCCTCGGCGCCCTCCCCTGCCGCCACGTGCGGACGGGTGGTGCGCCAGGCGCGATAGAACAGCGAGATCAGCCGATGGTGGAACAGGTCGAGGAAGTCGCGCAGCGCGGTGTCCTTCAGCGCCACCCTTTCCGCGACGTACTGCGTGTACGTCTTCGGCAGCACGCCGGCCGGGCCGACGAGGCCGAGGAAGTTCACTTCCATGAACGGCTGTCCACCGGCACCGCGCATGCCGGCGCGCGAGGCGCGCGTGCGTGGCGTGGACAGTTCGCTCTCGTCGGTGACACCCGGGCCACCCGGGGTGACGTTCACGCGCTGCACGTCGCCGGGTGGGAACGCAAGCGACGGCTGCACGCCGAAACGCACCGCCTCGTGCGCCGGGTCGCCGAACTCGCCGAGTGCGGCGCGTCCCGGGTTGACGCGCGACAGCAGGCGCACGACCTGCGCGAACTCGAACGCACCCGGCGCCTGTTCGATCCGCGCGACGAGGGCGTCCATCGCGGCCTGGTCGAGGGCGGCGAGGCTCATCCGAGGGCGCGGCTGCCGCTGCGCGGGGCCCACTCACCCAGCGGCCGCCGGCGCTGCCGCGTGGCGACGGTGAGCTGCGTGAAGCTGTTGAGGGATGCGTAGAGCGAGAAGAAACGATCGAGCACGCTGGCGAAGATCCAGGCGCCGTCGCCGGCGAAGTGATCCTCGTCGATGTCGAGCGTGATGCGCCGCCCGCGTGCGAGCGCCAGTCCACCGCCCTGCGACAGCCCCGGGATGCGGGCATGCACCGCCTCGCTGCGCACGTCGAGGATGCCCTGGATCTGGCGCTCGATGTCGGGCGACTCGGCGTGATCGTGCAGCCGCAGCAACTCGCGCAATGCGTCGGGGCCACCGTCGAGCGAGAGATGGTTGAGCGACAGCTGCGACACCATGCGCCACGCCAGTGCGGAGCCGAGGCGCGGATGCACCGAGGCGGTGGGACGCAGCAATGCCACGATGCGCGTCAGCGGACCGCCACCAACCAGCTCGAAGTCGCCGCGCGGATCGCCCACCGGCAGCCGTGACGGCAGGTCGCCGTTGAAGCAGAGCGTGCGCGCCGTGACCACGTCGTGCCTCGGCTGGAAGGTGCGACCGCCGCGATCGACGAACGCCAGCGAGAGGTCGCTGGAACGCGCCCCGCGTTCCGGTGCCGGGTGCCGTCGCGCCACCCAGAACACCGGTGGTGCACCGGTGGTGACCTCGTGCTTCAGGCCATACAGCGGTTCGTAGCGCGTCGGTTCACCACCACCCGACGGCACGCCGACCACGTCGGTCACCGCATACACCTCGATCGCCAGCCGATGCTGCGCGTCGGGAATCAGCTGATACTCGTCGCGCCGGTGCGTGAGCAGGATCGGCTCGGCGACATGTTCGTACAGGTTCACCACCGGCGTGCAGCCGAGCCGCACCGTGTCGCGCGTCACGCCGGCGGCGAGCATCGCGCGGCGATCTCCGCGCTCGAAGGCGCCGACGAGGATCACGATCTCCGCCGCGCCCTGCGCGTTGCAGGCGCGCAGCGCATTGCCGATGGCGAGGTCCACCGAACGGAATGCGGCCGGCAGCGCCATGTACTCCTGCAGCAACCCATACGGAGCCAGCGCGGGAGCGCCGCCTTCGAGCAGGCGTTCGTCGGCACCGAAGCCACCGGGTGTCAGCGCACGCGACGACACCTCGATGCGACGCTCGTTCCCGCCGGCCGGCTTGTCGGGATCGAGCGCACGCACCAGGATCGCTGTCGTGTCGCGGCAGAGCACCTCGTGCAGCGTGGACGCCACCGCGCCGTCGCCATGCAGGTGCACGCGCAGTGAGTCGAGCTCCAGCGACGACAGGGCGACGCCGGGAAACGCCCGCAGCTCGATGCGCAGCGCCCCCACGGCATCGGTGGCGCGCACCGGCGGCTGCAACGCGTCGGGCGTGACCCAGCGCGCATCGGCCACGGTGATCGGCCAGAGGTGCACGTTGGCGGCCGTGCGGAAGGTGCAGCGCATGCCACCCACGGCGCGCGTGCGCAGCAGCGAGCCGCGCGGCACACGGACACCCTCGGGCATCGCGGCACGCTCGGGATCGGCCACGAACTCCGCGATCGACAACGCCGGCACCGGACGCACCAGTTGCGGGGCGACGATCGCGAGCAGCGACTCGGCCACCTGCGACACATCGTCGTCGAGCTTGAGATGGATCCGCGCCGCGAGGAAGGCGAACCCCTCCAGCAATCGCTCGACGTGCGGGTCTTCGCACTTGGTGGCCTCGAGCTGCAGGCGACCGGCCACTTTCGGATACCGCTGCGCGTACTCCGCACCGAGACGCCGGAGGTAGCCGAGCTCACGCTCGTAATACCAGAGCAGCTCGTCACGCATCGTCAGGGCGTCCTTCACGCACCTGGTATTCGCCGCGACCGGTCTCCAGCACGGTGTCGTACACCACGCGCTCCGGTGCCGGATCGACGCGTAGCATGCCTTCGATCGAGAAGCGGAGGTCGGGGCGACCCGCCATGCCGGGATCGACGTGCGCGCGCACGCGTACGTGCGAGAGGCGCGGCTCGAAGTCGGCCACGCACTCCTCCACCTCGCGCACCAGCCGCAGCAGCGTGTCGCTGCCATCGCGCGACATGGAGCTGAAGTCGGGCACGCCGTAACGGAGCAGCGAGCGACGTGCCTCGGGCATGCTCTCGTCGATCACCACCAGGTCGCGCCGCGAGTTGAGCAGCCACTCGAGGTCGTGCCGCACCGCGACGCGCAGCGCAATCACGCTCTCGGCGCGCGTCGGCATCACCTCGTGACTGTTGCCCGGCTCCTCATCGGTGAGGCGATCCATCAGCGACGCCTGCACCGGGCGCGACACCGTGTCGGCGCGCTGGGATGGGATCGCGCCGGTGCTGCTCCATTCGCCGGGCCTGCGATCGTCCGGCGCCATGGTCACGACCCGCCAAGCGCGAGCGCCGCGATCGGGTCGAGGCGGCAGATGCGCAGGTAGAGTTCACTGCGGCGGCTCGAACTGCCGTCGGTGGCGTCGATGGCGCGACAGGCCAGCACCATCGCCTGTGCCACCACACCGCCGTCTTCCCACGAATCGAGCTTGTGCGACTCCACCTGGTCGAGCAACTCCTCGACGATCGGCATCGCGATGTCGGAACGCTTGGCGTCCACCAGCACCGTCACCAGTTCCAGCCGGCGCAGGAAACGCGCGCGTTCGCTGCGCTCGCGCACCACGTCGGCCATCAGCAGTGCCACGCCGCGATCGAGGCGCCCGCCGGAGACTTCGGCGCGTGCACGTTCGAGCATCGGCCGGTGCGGCGCCGACGGCATGCCATCGAGCGGTGGACGCTCGACACTGCGCTGGCTGCCGCCGAGCAGGCCGGCCCGGTCGAGCCATGCCAGCGTCTCGGCGTTGGCCACCGGTGTATCGTCGAGCAGCATGGCGTGCGGCAGTCCCGGATAATCGGCGAGCAACTGACGCAACGCGGAGCGCATCATGTGCACCACCGGCGCGTACGCATCGCCGAGTGCCTGCGCCGAGTCGAGCGCCCACCGCTGTGCATCCAGCCAGGCGCCGCCGCTGGTGGATCCCATCAGTTCCTCGACCCCATCGAGCAGGTCTTCGTGGCGCTCCTCGAGCAGGAATCCCTTGAGGCGCGCGCGCTCCGACGTCGGCGGCGCGTGCAGTCGCGCGGCGGCCGGTGCATTGGTCTCGGGATCGGCCGGGCCGAGTGCGCGCCAGCGCAACGCGCGCATCAGCGCGTACGGCGCCGGCTCGAGCGGATTGGCGCGGCGCAGGAAACGTGCGGCCACCACGACACGTGCGCCGGCATCGGCTTCGCTGGTGGGAATCGCTCCGACCGACGCCGTCACCAACCCCGACGCGCCTGCGACGCCGGCCGCTTCGCCGTCTGCTTCACCACCGGAACCATCGTCTTCGGGCTCCTGCAGGCGACGGCGCGCGAGCAGCGCATCGGTCGAGCGTTGCACCGCCTCGAGCACGTCGAGCAGGCGACGATAGCTCGGTGCTTCCTCGACGAAGTGTTCGTTGCCGAATTCGTCGAGCGCGTAGAGGTCGGCGGTGGTCTCTCGAATGGTCTGGCTGAGGTCCACGTACCACTGCTTCGGCGTGGCATCGACGCCGGCCCAGATGGTCTCGATCACCGGCTCGCCCTTGGCGGCGAAGGCATCGCGCGCCTCGCGTCGCAGCTCGTCCTCGCGCAGCTCGTCCTCGGAGCCCACCAGTGCGGCGGCATCGTACTGGCGGAAGTTGTGCTTGGCGTTGCTGAGCGGCGCGCTGCGCACCGTCTCGACCAGCTTGATGCCGATGAAGTCGAGCGGGCCGGCACGCATCGACGGGTCGCCGTCCTCGATCTCCGGATACACCGTGTCCCAGAAATTCTCGAGCAGGCCGCGCATCAGTGCCACGCCATCGCGCAGGCCAGGCAGCCCTTCGCGCTTGAGCATCGACTCGGTCCACCACGATGCGAGCTGCAGGTCCTTCGAGGTCGTCGACAGCACCTCGGCGGTGAGCTTCACCACCGCGCCGTGGTCGGCCACCTTGCGCGCGCGCTGCCAGGCGCCCTGGTCGGCGTCGTCATCCTCGCGACGGGCTTCCTTGATCTTCTCGTAGATCGGATCGTCGCGGACCGGGCGGCCCGACGGATTGTCGCCGGGGATCGGCGCGAGGAGGGGCGAGAGCAGTTCGTCGCGAGCAGGCATGCGATCTTGAGCGAGGACGGGAGTAACGCGCAGCCGGGGGGACCGGCAGGATCACGCAACGGAACGACAGTGCCGTACGTGCGCTCGTCAGCTCACGGACACGGGGCCTGACTCCTCAGGATGCCGGCGGGGCCTCGATGGTGAGTTCGCGCAGTTCGAGCAGCGGGAACTCTTCCCCGTCGACGATCCAGTACTTCAGGCCGACCGGCGCCTCGCCACCATCGGGCAGGTCGGTCCAGTCGGACACGCGACCCAGTCGCACCAGGTCATCGGCCTGCGTGGTGGTGCCGGCAGCGAGGACGGGCAGCAGCACCTGGCCGAGTTCCATGCCCTTGAATCCGGGACCGGTGCGGACATGCACGGTGGGCCAGAGCGTGTCGCGGACCGAAGCCGGCGCCGGCATGGTGATCTGTGCGACGTGTGCGAGTGGCAGCCAGAGATACTTCCCGGCCGCGAAGCACTCGAGGCGCGCACCGATGCGCGGGTCGGCGTCCTCGAGCGACGCGAACGGCTTGCCGTTGAGCGTGCCGCGGACGGCAGGGGCCGGATCGAGCGGGAAGGCGCGATCGGCGAACAGCGATTCCCGTTCGCGCTGGGCGCGAATGGCCCCCTTGTACAGCATGGCACCCAGGTCGGCCTCCTTCGAGGACGACCCGAGCACCTCCAGCTGCTTCACGGCGCGTTCGTACTCGCCGCTGAAGCAGAGCAACTCGAACAGGAACGTGCGGCGCTTGGCATCGGACGGATTCTTGCGCAGTTCGATGCCAAGCGTCTCGACCGCCTCCGAGAGGCGTCCAGCGCGGAACGCGTCGAGCGCGGTCGTGGTCACGGTGATCAGACTTTGGCGTTCGCGATCACGCTGTACTTCTGCACCACCGGCGACCCTTCCTTGTTCTTCGCGGTCTTGGGCGGCGTGTTGTACGTCATGATGATCTCCTCGTAGGTGAAGGAGATCGACTCGGACGGCTTCTCACCACCGCTGGAGACGCTGTGCCCGGTGAGCACCGCGTTCTTCAGTTCATAGGTGAGGTAGATCGCCGAGCCGGCCTTGGCATCGCCCACCGCACCGACGAAGTCGATGGTGACGAGGTCGATGGTGCTGCCGAGACAGGTGTTGATGAAGAGGGCCGGCGACATGGAGTCGAAGGCCTTCGTCAGGACGACTTCGCTGAGGCTGGCGGTGCTCTTCTCGACGCCGCCCTTCGAGATGCTGACGCCGAGACCGACGCCGAACTGGAAGGAACCACATTCACTGGCGCCCTTGTCCTTCACGAGGTCGTCGGTGGCAATGCCTTCGAGTCCCAACTTCTTGCCGCAACTGAGATAGATCGCCATGGTCGTGTGCCTGATCGTGAATTGGTGATGACGCGGGGACTGCAGAACCTGCGGGGGGGGAGGGCGCGGGCGCCCCGGTCCTACTTACCGGCCGGCGGCGGCAACTCCGCGACCAGGCGCATCGAGATGGACAACTCGTCGAGCTGGAAGTGCGGGCGCATGAACGCGACGGCGCGCAGCACACCCGGCTTGCCCGCCACCTCGACGACGTCGATGCGGGCCTCCTTCAGCGGACGCTTGGCCTTGGTCTCGAAGGACGCGTCGTCGTTGGACACGACGTACTGCGAAATCCAGCGGTTGAGGAACGACGTCGCCTCATTGGCGGTCATGAAGCCGCCGATCTTGTCGCGCATCATCACCTTGAGGTAATGCGCGAAGCGTGAGGTGGCGAAGATGTAGGGCAGCTGGGCCGAGATGCGCGCGTTGGCCGAAGCCTGCGGCGAATCGTAGACCTTCGCCTTCTGGCCGCTCTGCACGCTGAAGAATGCGGCATTGGGCGTGCCCTTCTGGTGGACCAGCGGCACGAAGCCGAGGTCGGCCAGTTCCTTCTCGCGGCGATCGGTGACCGACACTTCGGTCGGGCACTTCATCACCGTCTCGCCAGCGTCGGTCTGGAAGTTGTGCACCGGCAGGCCGGTGACCAGGCCGCCGCTCTCGACGCCGCGGATCGCGGCGCACCAGCTGTACTTGGCGAAGGCGTCGGTGATCTTGGCGCCGAGCGCCCAGGCGGCCGAGCCCCAGAGGTACGAGTCGTGCTCGGTGCCGTCCACGTGCTCATCGTAGTTGAACGCCTCGATCGGCACCGTCTTGGCGCCGTACGGCTCACGCAGCAGCATGCGCGGCAGCGCCAGCGCCACGTAGCGGGAGTCGTCCGTGTTGCGGAACGCCTTCCACTTCGCGTATTCGGTGCTGTCGAGCACCTTGGCCATGTCGCGCGGCTGGTCGAGCTGCGAGAAGCTTTCGAGGTTGAACATCTCGTGCGATGCCGACGCGATGAACGGCGCGTGGGCGGAGGCGGCGACGTTGGAGATCTTCTCCAGCAGCTCGATGTCCTGGCCGCTCTTGTTGAACTCGTAGTTGCCGAGCAGCGCGCCGAACGGGGCACCGCCGAAGACGCCGTACTCTTCCTCGTAGACCTTCTTGAACAAGGCGCTCTGGTCGAACTCGGGGGCGCGCTGCAGGTCGCGCAGCAGTTCCTTCTTGCTGACGTTGAAGATCTTCAGCTTCAGCTGCTCGCCGGTCTCGGTCTGGTTGAGCAGGTACTTCAGTCCGCGCCAGCTGGCCTCGAGCTTCTGGTACTCGGGGTGATGCATGATCTCGTTCACCTGCAGCGACAGCAGGTGGTCGAGCTGCGCGATGCGGGCGTTGATCATCGCCTCGGTGTCGCGGCCGACGGTCACCGCCCCTTCGAGCACCTCGGAGACGAAGCGGCTGACGATGTCCTTGCCGCGCGTCTGCGCCTGCGTGTCGGCGCCGAAGCGGCCTTCGGCGACGATCTGGTCGAGGAGGCCGAGTTCGCGCGCTTCGGCCTGCGGCGCCGCGCCACCGGCGCTGGTCTGTGCTTCTGGCATCGGGTCAGGCCTCCGTCTTGTCGAGGCCGAGTTCGGCCTTCAGCGCCGCCAGCTTGGCGTCGTCGTGCAGCGTCTCCTGCAGCAGTTCGTCGAGCTTCTCGTTCGTCTGCAGCGTGCCGCGCAGGTCGGCGAGCTTGGTGCGCAGTTCGAGCAGCTCGCGCAGCGGCTTCACCTGGCGCGCCACGGCGTCGGGCGCGAAGTCGTCGAGGCTCTTGAAGGTGAGGTCGATGCCGAGCTTCGCGGCCTCCGGATCCTCACTCAGCTTGTTCTCGACCGAGAACTGCAGGTGCGGCTTCATGCTGGCCAGCACGTCGTCGAAGTTGTCGGGGGTGACCTCGACGAACTTGCGGTCCTTGACGCGGGCCAGCGGCTCCACGGGCATGCCGGTGAAGTCGCCGAGGATGCCCATCACGAAGGGAAGGGAGCGTTGCTCGATGGCATCGCCGGCCTCCACGTCGTAGCTGATGTTCACCCGGGGCGCGCGCACTCGCTCGAGTTTTTTTTGCGTGCTATCAGCCATGACTCATTCGCTCCGGCTCTTTGTTGGAAATACCGTTCACGGGGGATGTGCACGGTGGAGCACGACGACGGAAACGGGAGTGTCGTGCATCGCCCGGCGTACTGGCGACGGCGACCGCTCCCGATGACGTCTCGGCTGCACCATGGTGCGGTGTGACGCGCTTAACGTCAAGGACGCTTCACAGAGTCGCGACACGTGCGGAAGATTTTGCCTTGCGTGCAGACGGTGTGGCGCCACCACGAACATCGTCAGGCGCGACACGCATGCGCGACGATTGGCCCGCGCGACTACCGCACAGTACGTTGCGCCAATGCCGCACGCCCACCCCGTCCTCTGGTCAAAGGGCACACTCCTCGCACCGCAACACCTGCAGCAGCAGGATCGCGCGCACGAGGAATCGCTCGCCTTCCAACTGGCGACGTTGACGTTCTGCCCATGGGGATTGGCGCGGCTGGAGGTGGATCGCGCCGCACTCGCCGCCGGCAGCATCGTCATCACCGCCATCACCGCCCGCCTGCCCGACGGCCTGGTGATCGACGCCCCGTCGGGCGATCCCTCACCCGCCCCGCGCCCCTTCGGCGACGCCTGGGCGCCAGATAAGAATTCTCTAATAATCTATCTGGCCGTGCCGGAGTATCGGCCGGGCGGCCGGAACGTCGCCAACCTCGGCGAACGGGCCATCGCCCGCTGGCACGGGGACGAGATCAGCCGGCGGGACGAGGTCACGGGACTCAACGAGCGCCCCGTGAGCGTGGCGCGGGCCAACCTGCGCCTGCTGTTCGAGGGGGAATCGCTGGACGGCTATACCACGCTGCCGCTGGCGCGCCTGGTGCGCGATGCCGCCGGCGTGGTGTCGCTCGACGCGGGCTACGTGCCGCCGCTGCTCGACATCGGCGCCAATGACTACCTCGTTGGTATCGCGCGGCGACTGGTGGAACGCGTCTCGGCGAAGGCCAGCGCGGTGTCGGGCACACGGCGGCAGCGCAACCAGGGACTGGCCGACTTCTCCGTCACCGACGTGGCGGGATTCTGGCTGCTCTACACGCTCAACACGCACCTGCCGGCGCTGCGCCACCTGTACGACGTGCGTCGCGGGCATCCGTCGGCGCTCTGGGAAGCGATGATCGGCCTGGCGGGGGCGTTGACCACGTTCGCCGCCACGCCGTCACCGCTGCCGACCTACGACCACCTGCGCCTGGGTGACGTGTTCACGCTGCTCGATGCGCGCGTGCACGAACTGCTCGACACGGCGGTGCCCGATGCCGCCGTGGCGCGCCCGCTGCGCGTGGTGCGACACAACGTGCACGCGGTGGCGGTGGAACAGGCGTCGTGGCTCGAGGCGCCGCAGTGGTATCTCGCGGTGTCGGCGTCGCTGCGGCCGATCGACATCGTGCAGAAGGTGATGAGCGGCTGCAAGATGGCGTCGTCGGACGTGGTCGACACGCTGATCCGCCAGGCGCTGGCCGGTGTGGAGCTGACGCACGTCGCGCAGCCACCGGCGGGGCTGCCGATCAAGGTCGACCAGCAGTACTTCGTGCTGCGGCGCAGCGGGCCGGCGTGGGATGCGATCGAACGCGCACGCAACCTGGCGGTCTACGTGCCCACCGACCTCGGTGACGCGAAACTCGAGCTGATCATCCAGCTCCGCTGACGCACGCCGCCGTCACGGTTTCGGCGGCGGCTCGGGCACGGCGGCGGAATCAGCGCCGGCCTTGGCAACGCTGTCGGCCGAGGCCTTGGTGCCGGCCGCGGTCGGGATCGCGTCGGGCGGACGACGGAAGACAAAGTACAGAATCAGCACCAATGCGAGCAGGATCACGGCGTTGATCATCAGGATCACCGGCAGCGTGAATCGTGCAGGCGCCGGTGCCGCTGCGGCGGGGGTGGCCGGCGTCGCGGCCGGCGCCTCGACGGCCTGCACCTGCTTCTTCATCACCAGCGTGTACTCGCTGGGTGCGGCGGCGGCGGGCTTGGCCTTCGCACCAGCGGCGCCACCTTCCGGCAACCCGAACAGCGGTGGCGGCAGCACCGGCGGTGCGCCGGGCGCAGCTGTCGTCGGCATCGCCGGTGGCGCAGACGGTGCGGCGAACGCCGGCGGCGAGAGCGGCGGCGCCGAGAACGACGGTGTCGCGGGCATCGACGGTGCGCTGGGCATCGCGGGCGCGCGCGGTGTGAGCGACGGTGGTGTGAGCGACGGTGGTGTGAGCGACGGTGGTGAGAGCGATGGCGGCGACAGCGATGGCGGCGACAGCGATGGCGGCGACGACGCCGGTGGCGCGACGGGTGGCAGCGGCGGCAGCGCACTCACGCCGCGCATCGGTTCCGGTGCTGCCGGCGGCAAGTACGGCGGCGGGGCCGGTGGTGCATACGCGGCCGGTGGAGGCGAGAGCGGCGGCGGCGCGTAGACCGGCGGCGCGGCTGGTGGCAACGGTGGTGCAGCCGATGGTGGCCCGACCAGTTGCATGCCTGGCGAAAACATCGCCGTGAACTCGCCCGGTGCCGCGACGGGCAGCGCCGGCTTCACGGGTTCCGGCGCCGGCAAAGGTGGTACTGGTGCGACCGGCGCCGGCGCCGGTGGCCGCGCGATCACGAATTCGCGTGTGGGTTCGGCGGGCGGCGGTGGTGACGGCATCGTGGCGGCGGGCGGTGGTGCCATCGCGATCACCGGAGGTGCGACCGGCGCCGCGGGCGGCATCGGTGCCGGAGGTGCGGGCGGCATCGCTGCCGGCGGCGCAACGGGCGGCGCCGACTCCATCGGTGCGCCCATCACCGCCTGCGGGCGGAACATGGCCGTGAATTCGCCGGGCGCGGTGGCCGCCGACGGCGACGGCGCGGGCGGCGCAGGTGGCGGCGCACTGCTGCCGAGTGTGACCAGTGGTGGCGGTGCCGGCGGCGCGACGGGCGTCACCAGCGGCATCGGGAGTGACGGCGCCGGCACGGCGGTCGGCATCGGCAAGGGGAGCGGCAGGTCCATCACCGGCGGTGGCGGTGCAGCCGCGGGTGTCGGCATCGGCAGTGGCAAGGGCACGGGCGGCGCGCTGACCGGCGGCGGCGCGACGGGTGCAGCGACCGGCATCGGTGGCGCCGCGGCGTCGGCCGGTGGCATCGCGCGCATGAAGGTCGTCGCTTCCGGTTCCGACGTGCGCGCCGAAAGCCAGGCGGCGAAGGCGTTCAGCCCATCTTCGGCGCGGGTGATCACGGCCCAGCCCTTTTCGGTGACGATCGTCTCGATGATCTCGGCGGCGTCGGGCGCGGCCAGTCGTGAGAGCCGTTCCGTCATGCGATCGCGTGCGGCCTGCGCACGATCCTCGAGCACGTGGGCGAGCACCGGCGTGCCCGACGTGGTGTCGAGGGCGATGAAGGTGCGAATGCCGTCTTCGCGGGCGATGGCCATCGACAGGCGGTAACGCGACGGGGCGGCGGGCTCGGTCATCACGGCTCGGATTTGGGAAGGCCACTCGAAATCATCGGGCGCGCGGCCGTGCACCGGACGTATTGTTATCTTGACGTGCCGCGGACGCAATCGCACTATGCGGCACGGCGGACCGGGCGGCCTTCCCGCGCGCCAGTCTTCCCTACGCCGAACACTCAGCTCACGCATGGCGATCGCTCGCATCAACGGCAGTGTCGGCCCACGGCGCACCCCGTGCGCGGTGACCGCGCGATGAGTCGCCAGCGCGTGCCGGCGCGCCCGGTCTGGCAGGAAGGGATGGCGCTCGCGCCGCAGCACTTCCAGGCCCAGCGCCGCTGGCTCGAGGACGAGGCGACGCGCGCCATCGACAGCGTCATCCCGTTCGCCTGGGGCATCGCCGGCGTGGAACTGGATGCCGATGCGCTGCGCGGTGGCACGTTGTCACTGGTGCACGTGCGCGGCCGATTCCCCGATGGCACGCCGCTGCAGGCGCCGGATCCCGATCCGTTGCCGCAGCCGTCGGCACTCGCCTCGCGCTTCTCGCCGACACGCGAGTCGCATGTGGTGCACGTGGCGCTGGCGCCGTGGCAGGACGATGCGCCGAACGTGGCCGCCGCCAGTGCCATCACCACCGACGACATGCGTTTCCGTCGCGACGAACGCACGCTGGTCGATGAGACCACCGGCACCGACGCGCTGGCGGTGACGGTGGCGATGAAGAACCTGCGTCTGCTGCTGGACGACGAGCTGACGGCCGGCGACATCGCGCTGCCGGTGGCACGCATCCGACGCGACGCCGGTGGACACTTCGTGCTCGACCGCGATTACGTGCCGCCCTGCGTGCAGTACGGCGCCAACCCGCGCCTGGTGGGCATGCTGCAGTCTGTGGTGCAGTTGCTGGCGGCGAAGAGTGCGGCGCTCGCATCGTCGATCGCCGGCACCGGCGCACCGGCGGCGCAGGCCTACGTCGGCAACGAAGTGGCGATCCGCTGGCTGCTGCATGCGATCCGCAGCGCCGAGGCACCGCTGCGGCACCTGCTCACCAATCGCACCGCGCATCCCGAGAAGTTGTGGATGGAGTTGTCGCGACTGGCCGGTGCGCTCTGCACCTTCTCGCTCACGGTGCAGGCGCGCGACCTGCCGGTGTACGACCACCAGAATCTCGAGGGGTGCTTCGGCGCGCTCGAGTATCACCTGCGCGCGCACCTCGATGCGGTGGTGGCGGCGCGCGCGGTGGTGGTGCGCCTGACCGAGACCGCGCCGACGCTGCAGACCGCGGCGATCACCGATGCGCGCTGCTTCGAACCCGGCGCGCGCTGGTACATCGGCGTGCGCACGCGACTCGGCCCGCTGGAGACGGCGACCCAGTTTCCGAACCTGGCCAAGGTGTGTGCGGCGAAGTTCGTGCTGGAGCTGGTGCGACGCGCCTTCGCCGGCCTGGCACTGGAAGCGGTGCCGACGCCGCCGACCGGCATCGCCCCGCGTGCCGAGATGACGTACTTCGCGATCACGCTCGACGGCCCCTGTGCGCAGGCGCTGACGCAATCGCGTGAAGTGGGCGTGTACGTGCCCGATTCCCTGCCCGACACCGTGATCGAGATCGCCGTGCTCGTGCCCGAGTAGCACCGCCGTCGCAGCATCGCGCGCCGACATCCCTGCCACTGCCAGCCCAGCCTCCATGAACCCGCCCGACACCGCTGCGCATGGTCGTCTCGCGCTCTCGCAGCAGGACCTGTTCACCGTGATCGCGCGGCTGCGTGCGGACCGGGAGCCCGTGCGCGATGCGGAGGCATTCCGCACACTGGCGCGAGGCCTGCTGGCGAAGGCCGAGCAGGCAGGCGCGGCGGCCGGCTACGTGGCGACCGATGTGCGTGTGGCGCTCTTCGCCGCCGTCGCCTTTCTCGACGAATCGGTGCTCAACTCGCGGCAGCCGGCGCTGGCCGAGTGGTCGCGCCGCCCGCTGCAGGACGAGCTGTTCGGGGGGCACATGGGCGGTGAGTTGTTCTATCAGTATCTCGACCAGCAGATGGCACGCGCCGACGAACCGGCGCTGGCGGATGTGCTCGAGGTGTTTCACCACGCGTTGCTGCTCGGATTCCGTGGTCGGTACGGCGGCGACGCGGGCGCACTGAAGGTGATCGCACAGCGGGTCGGCGATCGCATCGCACGGATCCGCGGCGCCAGCGGTGACCTGGCGCCTGCGTGGCGACCGGTGGACGACGCGGTGGCGGCGAAGGACCCGTGGATCCGGCGACTGGCGATCGGTGCGGTGCTGGTGGCGGTGGTGGTGGCCGGCGTCTGGGGCGCCGGGCGCGCGACACTCTCCGGCAGTGCCAGTGACATTCGCGCCGTGACCGACGCCACACCGACGTCGGTGACGCCATGATGCATTCGTCGCGCACGAAGCGCTGGGTGGCCAGCCTGGCGGTGCTGTTCCTGTTCGTGGTGATCGCGATCCTCGCCGTCTGGCTGCTCAAGCTGACGGGCGGCGAACGCACCGCGATGCTGATCGGGTTGGCATTGCTGGGTGCGATCGGTGCTGCCATCACCTGGCATGTGATGCGGCCCAGCGATGCGGTCTCACGCGCCGAGAAGGACGAAGCGATCCTCGCATTGCGACAGGCGGCCGACCGGTTGCCACGCGGCGAGTTGCTGGGCAAGTCGCTGGTGCTGCTGCTCGGCCCACCGACGTCCACCAAGACCACCGTCGTCACACGCAGCGGACTGGATGCACAGCTGCTGGCCGGTGATGCACGCGGCACAGGTCCCGAGGAACCGACCAAGGCCGCCAACGTCTGGCTGGGTGGTGGTGGTGCCCTGATCGAGGCGCCCGGCACACTCACGGCCGACGGTCCGCGGTTCATGCGCTTCGTGCGTGCGCTGCGTGCGCCCGGCCTCGCCGCTGCACTCGGCCGTCGCGAACCGGCGCCGCGCGCGATCGTGCTCTGCGTGCCGTGTGACTATCTCGCCACCGCGGATGAACAGAAGCAGCTGGATGCGCTGGCGCCGGTGCTGCGCGCGCGACTCGCCGACGCCGCCAACCAGCTCGGCATGCGCGTGCCGGTGTACGTGCTCTTCACGCGCCTCGACCGGCTGCCGTATGTGGAATCGTGGCTGGCACCGCTGACGCGCGAGGAAATCCGCCTGCCGCTGGGCGCGGCACTGCCGTTCGACAGCGGCGCCGCCGGTGCGTACGCCGAACGCCTGATCCCGCGACTCGAGCAGGCCTTCGCCGGATTGGTGGCATCGCTCGGCGCGCGTCGCAGCGAACTGCTCTCGCGCGAGTCGGTGGAGGCGCAGCGCCTTGGCGCCTATGAAGTGCCGCGCGAACTGGGCAAGCTGGCACCGGCGGCGATCCGCTTCCTGGCCGAGGTCACGCGTCCATCGCAGATGGGCATGACGCCGCAGCTGCGCGGGTTCTGGTTCGTGGGTGCGCGTCCGGTGATCGTGCGCGACGCGGCACCAGTGGCCGCGACCGCCGCGCCGGTTGACGGTGCGACAGGACTCTTCCGCCCCGGCATGCTGCCCGGCGCCGCCGCACCCGCCGCAGCGCCGGCTGCCGCACGCAAGGTGCCGGAGTGGGTGTTCATCGATCGCTTCTTCACCGACGTGGTGTTCGGTGATCGCAGCGCACGCGCGGCCGCACTGGGTGGTGTGCGAGTGTCGGGCATGCGACGCATCCTGCTCGGCACACTGATCGCCACCGGCCTGCTGCTGGGCCTCGGCGTGACGGTGAGCTGGGCCAAGAATCGCGCACTGGCGTCGCGGACCATGAACGCCGTGCGCAGCGTGGCCTCGCTGCCGGTGGTGCAGGCCGCGCCGGGCACGATCGCACTGCCGAGCGTGGAAGCGTTGCGCCAGCTGGAGCAGCTGCGCGCGTTGCTGGACACGATCACGACCATCGACACCGCCGGTGCACCGCTGTCGATGCGCTTCGGGTTGTGGAACGGCCCGTCGCTGGTGTCGGCGGCACGACCGGCGTGGATCGCCGGCTATCGTCGCCAGCTGCATGACGACGCGTGGCGTGTGCTGCTCGACTCGCTGCGCACGATCCCCGACGTACCGACACCGACGTCCGATTACGGTCGCTCGTACGACATGCTGAAGACGTACCTCGTCGGCACCACCGAACATGCGCGCAGCTCACGCGACTTCGTGACGCCGGTGCTGCTGGCGTCATGGCAGCGGGGCATCGCCACCGACAGCGTGGTGACCGAGCTGGCGCGTCGCCAGTTCGACGAATACGCGCAGCTGCAGGTGGCCTCGCAGCTCTGGCCCGCCACCGCCGACTCGCGGCTGGTGACACACACGCGCGATCACCTCGGCCGTTTCGCCGGCATCGACCCGATCTACGTCTCGATGCGATCGGCGGTGCAGGCCACCGCGAAGGCGATCAAGTTGTCGGAGGCCGTGCCGCAATCGGCCGGCGTGGTGGGGACCGGAGGCGCGATCGTGGCCGCCCCGTTCACCGAGGCAGGTTGGACCGGCATGCAGGAAGCGCTGCGCAACTCCGACCGCTACTTCCAGGGTGAGACGTGGGTGGTGGGCGATCGCAGCGCGGTGGCGTCGCGCAACCGTGAGCAGGACCTGGCCGAGATCCGCAAGCGCTACATCGCGGACTACCAGGCCGAGTGGCGGAAGGCGCTGCAGATGGTGAGCGTGCCGCGCACCGGCAGCGTGCCGGTATCGGCGGCGCGACTCGGCAAGCTCGGTGGTGCGCAGTCGCCGCTGCTGGCGATCCTCGCGCTGGCGGCGCGCAACACGAACGTGGACACGTCCATCGCGCGCGCCTTCCAGCCGGTACACAGCGTGACGCCGCCGGCGATCCGCGACAAGAACGTGAGCGAGACCAACCAGGAGTACGCGAACTCGCTGCTGACCCTGCAGTCCGCCCTCGAGCAGATCGGCAACCTGCCGCCGGCGAAGGATTCCGCCGGCGTGCTGCTGCTGCAGTCCACTGCGCAGAACGTGCTGATGTCGCAGGCGTCGCAGGCCAAGACCGTGGCGCGTCAACTGGAGCAGAAGTTTGCGGTGGACCCGGGTGCGGCGCAGATCGGGCCAGTGGTGGCGCGCCTGCTCTACGCACCGATCGACGGTGCGGAAGCCGCGTTGAAGGCGCTCACGCTGACGAAGATGCCGCGCGGTGCGCCCGTGGCAGGCGGCGGTGGTGGTGGTGGCGGCGCACCCGCACCGATCGCGGCGCCGGCCGTCGTTGCGCCGCCGGCAGGTGGCGGCGCGGCACCGGCACCGGTGGCGGCGCCGATGGGTCCGGACGCCATCGCCAGCGCCTCGGGTGCCGACCTGGCCGTGCTGCTGAATGGCCGTGGACGCGAGATGTGCCGCGCGATGGAGCGCATCCTGCGCAAGTTCCCGTTCAATCCCGACGCCGGCGACATGGCCGAGGTGCGCGACGTGAACGCGCTGCTGGCACCGGGCACCGGCGCGCTCTGGAAGTTCTACGATGATCGCCTGAAGCCGATGCTGCCGCTGGAGAACGGCAACTTCATGCCGAAGCCGGCCAACGGTGTCACGCTGTCGCCGCAGTTCGTCGGCTTCTTCCGTCGCATGGCACGCGCGTCGGTGGCGCTCTACAGCGACCTCGGTCAGACGCCGCGCATGTCGCTGTCGGTGAAGGTGATCCCGTCGCCGGACCTGAGCATCGTGTCGCTGGTGAACGGCGATCGCACGCTGCGGTGGCCGGGCGCCGAGGTGCAGGCGCTGACCTGGCCATCGGGTGGCAACAACGCGCGGCTGCTGGCCACCAGTGGTGGCCGCGAGCAGGAACTGTCGAAGGGCGAAGGGCCGTGGGCGCTGTTCCGCATGTTCGCGCGCGGGCTGCCGGAAGGTCGCGGCAACACGGTGCGCGTGACCTTCAACGGTGCGGTGCCGGTGACACTGGAACTGACGGCGCCGGGTGCGGGGCCGGTGGTGCAGCGTGGCGGGTTGTCAGGGCAGGCGTGCGTGGCGCAAGTCACGCAGTGACGCGCGCGAGCGCGACGCATCACGCGTCGCGCTCGCACCGCGCTTTCACCCCGAGAAGAACTGCACCGGCTTCACCCGGCGCGAACGACGGCGCGTGAGTGCCGTGGGCTTGGCGGCCGATGGACCCGCCTCGCTGCGGTGTGACGCGAACCACTCGTCCACCGCCAGCACCACCGGATGATCCGACGCCAGCCGCAGGTGACGGTCGCACAGCATCACGCGGCACGACTCGGCATCCGGAGCATCGATGCCGGATTGCTCGGCGTGACGCATCGCCGAGCCGACGAGGAACACCGCCACACCGGCAGCGACCGCGGAATCGTCGAGCAGCGGATGGCGCAGGATCGACGTCATCCAGCCCGCGTACCGCGCCAGTGCCGGCATCAACCGGAGATATTCAGCGGCCGTCAGCGGTGCGAAGGTGAGGCCACCTGCCATCAGCACGGCGGCCGCGTCGCGACAACCAGCCGGGCCGTTGTGATCACACTCGACGAAGAGCCGCTCGCGCCAGCGCGGCCAGCGATGCGACGCCTCGCCCGATGCGGTGAGCTGCAGCAGGATCGCCGCCGCGCCATCGCGCTCGGCACGCGAGCCGGGCGACGTCTCATCCACGTCGTCGCAAAGACGGCTGATGGCAGCGGCGCCCAGCGCTTCCCAGGCGTCCGTGGTCAGGCCGGAATCTTCGGGATCGGACTCCAGCACCGTGGCCAGCCACGGACCGAGGCCGTCGGCGGTGCGAATGACGGCGTCGATGAGCGCCGGCGTGAGGTAGGTGGCCGAGTTGGCGGCGACGGTGGCGAGGCCGATGATGGCGTCGTTCGGCCGCGCGCCGATCATGCGATAGAGCGTGTTGATGCAGGTCACACCGTCGCGCAGCAGGCGCTGGGCGAGGCGGGCGCCGGGGGCGTCATCGGGCAGCAGTCGGAAGCGGTCATCGTATCCGCCGAGCAGTGCGGGACCGACGCAGCGGGTGCAGTCGTCCTTGGCCACGGTCGCATCGCGCAGCACGGCAGCGATGGTGCGTTCGGTGAAGTCGTCCGCGGAGTACAGCTGCCGGTGCATGGGCGGTTCCGTGTGGGCGCACTGTGTCGTGCCCGCACGGCAGCGGCGGGACCGGACTCAGTACATGACGGCGCGCATAGGACGACGATGCGTGGCACCACAGGCAACACGGGAGCATCGGCGCCGGCGCGCGGGGGGTGACGCGAACGGCGTGCACCCGCGAGTGTCGGCCGCTTGCGATCCCGACCGTAGCCCGCGCCGCTGACATGTCATGGCACGGGCCCCCGCCAGGTACGGCCCATCCCGGTCAGCAGCGCGGCGTACAACTCGATGCCGTCCCAGAGATTGCCGACGCGCAGGTTCTCGTCGGCGGCGTGCTGGTTGTCGTCGTAGTTGGCGATCGGCAACGAGATCATCGGCACCTTGAGGATCTGCTCGAACAGGTACGCCGGGCCGCTGGCGCCGACGGTCGGGTTGAGCACCAGCGGATCGCGACGCCCATCGCGGATGGCGGCGATCACGGCGCGACCGAATGGGCCGTCCATCGGCGCCCGCGACGCGGGATAGCCACTGCCCCACTCCACCCGCGCCACCTTCGGATGGGCGAGGCGCATGGCGACGGTCACGCTGTCGTGGGTGACGAAGTAGCCCTGCTTGCGAATGTGCGCCTCGACCAGCCCACGCACGCGCGCCGGCACCTGCCCCGGCACGAGTCGCAGGTCGATGCTCGCGTACGCCTCGGTGGCGATGGTGTTGGAGCCCGTTTCGCGCACACCGCCGACCCGGATGCCGCGCACGTTGAACGCCGGCAGCATGATGCGCTCGGCGAGCAGCGCGTTGCCGGCCTCGGTGCGCGACAGGCCGAGCGCCACGCGCAGGGTGGAGTCGTACTTCGGGAGCTCGGCCACGGCGCGATGTTCGGCGGCGGTGACGGGCGTCACGTCGTCGTAGTAGCCGGCGATGCGGATGCGGCCATCGTCGTCACGCATGCTGGCCAGCAGGGTCGCGATCATCATCGCCGGATTCGGCGCCCAGTTGCCGTAATGCCCGCTGTGCAAGGCACGCGTCGGGCCGAACACGGTGAGCTCGAACCCCGACGACCCGCGCTGTCCGAACGACAGCTGCTGCAGGCCGCTCTGGTGCACCGGCCCGTCGCAGAACAGCCACGCGTCACCGGCCAGCTGCGCGGCGTGCGTGGTGAGGAGCTCGCGCAGGTGGCCGGAGCCCGCCTCCTCCTCACCCTCGAAGAACACCTTGATGTTCACGCTCGGCGCCATCGCCGAAGCCTTCATCGCATCCAGCGCCGAGAGGATGGCCTGGATCGAGCCCTTGTCGTCGCCGGCGCCGCGACCGTAGATGCGCGCATCGGGATACACGGTGCCATTGCCGGTCGGGATCGGGATGATGCGTCCGCCCTCGTGCACCTCGGCGGTGCGCAGCACCGGCTGCCACGGTGGCGTGGTCCACTTCGACGCGTCCACCGGCTGGCCATCGTAGTGCGCATAGAGCACCAGCGTCTTCGCGGCGCCTGCCTGCATCAGCTCACCGTACACGGCCGGTGGTCCACCGGGCACCGTGAGCAGCTTGGCGTTGGCGAAGCCGCGCTTCTGCAGCATCCGCACCAGGAAATCGGCGTTGCGCCAAATGTTGACCGAATCACTGGCGACGTTCGGCAGTGACAGCAACTCGGCGAACTCGGTGAGGATGTCGCCTTCGTGCTGCACGCGGTAGGCGCGGGCGGCGGCACGCGCGGTGGGACCGGAGACCGCGGGCTGCGCCGAAAGTGTCTGGTGTCCAGCGCCGGTGGTGAGGACCGAGAACGCGAACAGCGCGCCGGAGAATGAGCGTCGTGAGACTGTCATCGGGATGGGTACGGCTGCGGTGGGCGGACGGCACACGACGGGCGTGCCGTCATCGCCAGATGGACTGGAGGCCGGAGATGGTGGCGTAGCGCAGTGCGACTGCGTCACCCTTCACCAGCAGACGCATCGTGGTGAAATCCTGCGACGGGAACATGACGTCGGTGAGCGCGGTGGCGCCGCCGTCGCCGAACAGCTCCACCGACGCGCGATCGATGTAGAGATGCATGCGTACCACTGAATCGGTGCTGATGCGCGGTGCGTGGTGGACGGCGGTGGAAAACTTCGGCGAGAACGCCTTCGGCAGCGCGGTGCGATCGCTGTAGAAGCGGCGCGTGGCCTGGTCGAAGCCGATGCGATACACCTCACCGGCGGCGTTCGACAGCTCGATCGCGACGTCGCTGCTGTCGCCGGCCCTGGCAAGGAACTCGAGATCGATCTCCGACTGCGACGCCACGCCGCCGCTCGGCAGGCGCAACGCCATCGCGCCCGTCACCCGCTGCGCCGGCACGGTGGTGGTCCCGCTGCGCAGCAGCCGCAATTCGCTGACCGGCGTGGAGAACACGCGCAGGCCGGCTGCTGTGCGGTGCAGCGACAACGTGCGCGGCACCGTCATCGCGCTGCGCCACACGTCGGTGGGCACCACGGTGGCGTAGTCCCAATTGCTCATCCATCCCATGAACAGACGCCGACCGTCGGTGGCCGGCACGTCGGACCAGGTCACGCCGGCGTAGTTGTCACGACCGTGGTCGAGCCAGATCCCACGCTCCGGTTCCTTGCCGGCGCGGCCCACGCCGCGGGCGAACTGCGGATCGAGGGTGAAGGTCGTGCCGTCGAAATCACCGACGAAATACTGCGTGGCCGATCCACCGTTCGGGCCACCGGGATTGATGCTCAGCAGCAGCACCCACTTCGTCTCGCTGGTGCCTTCGATGCGCAGCGGGAAGAGATCCGGACATTCCCACACACCACCGTGTGCACCGAGGTCGGCGCCGAACTCGCTGGCCAGCGTCCACTCCCGCAGGTTCTCCGAACCGTACAGGCGCACGCGATCGGCCGCGGCGAGCACCATCACCCAGCGCTGCGTGGCTTCGTGCCAGAACACCTTGGTGTCGCGGAAGTCGCGGATGCCCGGATTGGGGATGACGGGGTTGCCCGCGTACTTGGTCCAGGTGCGGCCACGATCGTTGCTGTAGGCGAGGCCCTGCGTCTGGAACGTCTGCGTGCCACGCTTCTCGGCCGCCATGTCGTGATACGTGAACATGGCCACCATCGGCGGCTTGCCACCGACGCCGAAGCCGCTGCTGTTCTTCCAGTCGATCACCGCGCTGCCGGAAAAGATCAGGCCGAGCGAGTCGGGGAACAGCGCGATCGGCAGGTGTTCCCATCGCACCAGGTCGGTGCTGACGGCGTGTCCCCAGTGCATCGGTCCCCAGACGGTGCTGTCGGGGTAGTGCTGGTAGAACAGGTGATACTCGCCGTCGTAGAACACCATCCCGTTCGGGTCATTCATCCACTTCGCCTTCGGCGTGAAGTGGAACTGCGGGCGGTGTGGCTCACGGTAGGCCGCGTCCTGCGTGGCGGTCGCCGCCGGCCGCGGGGTGGCGGGCTGCTGGCAGGCTCCGAGGGCCAGTGCGACGACGGAGATGGCGAGGAAGCGGATCATGGCAGCGTTGGTGGGCGGAGGGACACCGGGAATGATGCACCCGGTCCGCCCCGCTGCCTACGCTGCCCGCCCTCGCGCGTCGAGCGCGAGGCCATCCTGCTCGCGGAAGGCGAGCAGCACCAGCGCGCCGGCGAAGATGACCAGCGATGGGTAGAAGATCAGGTTTCCGCCGGTCGTCAGCAGCTTGAACGGGTCGACGATCGACTGCCACACCGCCAGCAAGGTGGTGACGGTGACCAGCAGCAGCAGCGGGTACGCCACGCGACGCAGCAACCCGATCACGATCAGCGCGCCCAGCAGCACCTGCGCCACGCCGAAACCCTGCATCACCGCCGTCGACACCGACGCGCCGCCGTAGAACTTCTCGGCCACCGTCACGCCGTGCGAGACGTTGATCAGCTTGTCGATGCCCCAGTAGACCATCAGGCCACCGAGGGAGATCCGGAGCAGGAGCAGGGCGCTGCGTTGCATGGGCGAGTCGGGACGAGGGAAGGCGCGGTGTCGCCGAGCTATCCCCTGCCCACGCTGCCGGTTCCCATCACTGGCCGTGCAAGCGCCGCAGCATGGCCATCAGGTCGAGCGACTGCAGCGCCCAGCCGACGCCGATCACGCAGAGCACGGCGATGATCCAGGTGGTGGCACGACGTGACATCCGGAACTCCGTCAGGTGTGGGAAATCGCGTCGCGGACCGTGAGGCCCGCCGCACGCGAGGCGGGAAAGGCGCTGACTATCGCGGCGCATATCGACAGCGCCAGCGCCCAAACCAGGACGCCGGGCGGTGACAGTGAGAGTACCAGGTCCTGCTGCGCCACCGAGGCCAGCACGCCGCCGACCGTGAGCGACACGGCACGCGAGACGAGCACCGCTGGCACGAGGCTGAGCAGCGCAATGAACACACCTTCCAGCAGCACCACCTGCAGGATGATGCGACGCGTGGCGCCGATGGCCCGCATCACGCCGAACTCGCGCGTACGCTCGAACACCGACACGCCAAGCGCCGAGGCGAGGCCGATCAGGCCGACCACCGCCATCACCAGCGCGATCGCACCCAGCGTGGCGACGAGGATGTAGACGTGCCCACCCTGCGCTGCCGCCATGCGGGAGGAGGTGATCACCCGCCGCACGCCAATGCCTGACGCATCGAGCGCCTGCACCAGCGCGCGCGAGGCGACGCTCACCGAGTCCGGCTGTCGCTCGCGCATCCGGACGCGAAGATTTCCTGTTCCATCGGTGTAGCCCGTGTGTCGGGCGAAGGTGGCGGGCGTGACGTAGGCGGTGGATTGTGTGAGCGATTCGTGCATGATCCCGACCACACGCAATGGGCGGGTGGTCCCGTTCACGCGCAGCCGCACCAGCTCACCGACACGCACATCGGCGAAGATGTGGTCGCGCGCCATGCTGTTGAGCACCACCGCGTCGCTGTCAGCCGTGGCCAGCCAGCGCCCCTTTGCCATCCGGTGCGCGATCATGTCGGTGCCGGGCGCCGCCTCGCGGTAGGCGAGTGCACCATGACCGCCATCGCCGTGCACGCGGCCCACGTCGGCGCTGTCGCCTTCCTCTTCACGCACGGCACCGGCACCATTCCACCCTTCGATCGCATCGACCATCGGCAACCGTGCCGCCAGTGCGGCGAGTTGCGCCCGCGGGATCGGGTCGCGCAAGCGAATCTCGACATCGAAGTGGCGGTCGCGGATGGCCGTGCTCACCTTCGCTTCCCACGCCGCCCGCAGGTCGAGGCTGGCGATGCACATCGCGCCGGCACCCGCCAGCAAGCCGGTGGTCATCAGCAGGCGTCCGCGGCGGCGGAAGGCGTTCCGCGCCGCGAGCGTGGTCGCCACGTCACGAATCCGCAGCCGCGCCAGCCAGCGGGCCAGGCGATCGTCGTTGTCGGTGGCCATGCGTGCGTCGTGATCGTCGATCGCCTGCCGCACCGTGCGACGGGCCGCGCGCCGGATCGGCAGTGCCGTCGCCAGCGCTGGTGCACCGACGCCGAGCGCGATCGCCGCGGCGTACAACCACCACGGCAGCGCGAGACTCTCGATGCGCAGGTTCAGCAGCGTGCCGATGATCGCCACCAGGCGGCGACCCCCCAGCACGCCGAGCGGCACGGCAATCAGCACTGCGGTCGCACCGAGCACCCCCACCAGCGTGAGGTACATCGTGCGCAGCTGCGCCGAACGTGCCCCGATCGCCTTCATGATCGCGAGCTGGCGCACCTGTTGCGCGAGCATGGCCCCGATCACGGTCGCCGTGAGCACGGTGCCGAGCGCCATGCCGAGCAGGCTGAAGGCCAGCAGCATGGTGATGATGGCATTCATCTGCGGCTGGTGCGGATGCTGACGCAGCGGCGGCACCTGCGCCGACAGCACGGTGCGACCCTGCGACGGGATCCAGGTCATGATCTCGCGCACGATGCCGTCGATGGCAGCGGTGCTGGCGGTGGTGTCGCGCATCACCAGCTTGAGCTGGTCCACCACCACCGGCTCACCCAGCGCGCGCATGGTGGCCTGGGTGGCGTAGGCGTAGATCACCTGCTCCTGCCACGCTGGCGCCACACCGGGATCGTGCACCGTGGCCGCAATCGCCACCCGGCGACGACCACCACGCGGCAGCACGAGGGTGATGCCGTCACCGATGCCGGCGCGGGTGAGCGCCAACGCGCTGCGTTCGATCAGCAACATGCCGTCGCCGTGCAATCGCGGGCCATTCTCTGCATACAGCGCATCCACGCGCTGCGGCGAGAACTCCGGCACCACGAAGAACACCACCGGGAGCGCCTCGCCATCCGGCAGCAGCAGTTGCGCGGAGGCGAAGCCGGAGGCATCCGCCTTCGCGATGTCGCGACGCGCACGCACCGCGCCCAGCATCGCAGGGCTGACATCGCCGTCGAGCGACAGGCGCGCCGAGGCCGGGTTGGCGGCGAGAAAGCTGCGCGGCACCTCACGCCGCAGCACGATGAACGACACCAGCATCGCCACCACCGCCACCAGGCTGACCACCAGCGCACCGACGATCATCAGCAGGCGGCCCGGCGCATCCTGCACGTCGCGCCACAGCTTCAGCCATCGGGTCCTCACGAGGCGACCGCCACACGCGCGGCCGTGTCGTGCACCAGCGCACCGTCCTCCAGCGCCAGCGTGCGGGTGAAGTACCGGTCCATCTCACGATCGTGCGTGACGGTGAGGACCGTCTTGCCATCCTGCGCCAGCGATGCCAGCAGGCCCATCACCGCGTGCGCGGTGGTGGAGTCGAGGTTGCCGGTGGGTTCGTCGGCCACCAGCAACGGCGGATCGTTGGCCAGCGCACGTGCGATCGCGGCCCGCTGCTGCTGCCCGCCCGAGAGGTCGGCGGGACGCTTGTTGGCCTGCTCCGGAATGCCGAGCCGCTCCAGCAGCGCCAGCGCACGATCGCGGCGCACGGCGCGAGGGAAGGCATCGCAGAAATCCATCGGCAGCATCACGTTCTCGGCCACCGTGAGCGTGGGCAACAGCTGGAAGAACTGGAACACCACGCCCACCGTGCTGCCGCGCCAGACCGCCAGTTCCTCCTGCGACATCCCGTGCACCGCTCGACCACGGACCATGATCTCACCGGAGGTCGGCGTGTCGATGCCCGTCAGGAGGTTGATGAGTGTGGTCTTGCCGCTGCCGGATCGGCCGACCACCGCCACACACTCCGAGCCGGCGATGTCGAGCGTGACATCACGCAGCGCGTGGCAGCGCTCGCCGCCGGACAGGTAGACCTTCGACACTCCGCGGCACGTCACCAGCGCCGTCCCACCACCCTGCTGCACCACGCCGATTCTCCTTGTTGCGGGTTTCCCTCCCGAGCATACTGTGCCGTGAGCTATGCGCGCCACACAGTCGGCACCGTTCTGTTCGTTTCCGGATATCCGCGTGAGTTCTGTTCAGGATCGTGGCATGACGTCAGGCGTTACCACCGTCGATCGGCGCGTCCAGCGCACCCGAGAAGCGTTGCTCCATGCGTTGCGGGTGTTGATGGCGCAGCGCGGCTACGAGCGACTCACGATCCAGAACCTGCTCGACCACGCCGGCGTGGGGCGGGCCACCTTCTACACGCACTTCAGCAGCAAGGACGACCTGCTGGTGACCAGCGTGGGTGGATTGCGCAGCTGGCTGGTGCAGCGCGCGGCGCAGCGTGACGGCGAGCGGCTGGCCTTCACGCTGCCGTTCTTCCAGCACCTGGAGGGGCACGCTGGCCTGTACCGGCAATGCGTGCGGCGTGGTGAGGTGACGGTGGGTCGCGAGATCCGGAAGCTGCTCCGTGACCTCATACGCGCCGACGTGGCGCTGCAGACCGGGGCCGGCAGCGACGCAACCTCGGTGACGCTGATGACCGAATACCTGGTGGGCGCACTCTGGTCCACCATCGCGTGGTGGATGGCGTCCGAGTCGCCGATGTCGGCCGTCGAGGTGGACCGGACCTTCCGACGGCTGGTCTTCTCCGGCTTGCCCGGCACGGTCAGCGAGTTGCGCTGACCGTGCCGGTGCCCCGCCTCAGCTGATGGGCGGCCGTGGCTTGACGAACACGCTCGGGATGCCGAGGCCCTGCAGCATCGCGTTGAACTTGGCGATGTCGTCCTGCTCGATGCGATCCATCGCCTTCAGCTGCACGTCGAGCTTGCCCGCCAGGTCGCTGTAGATCTCGCCGTGCTGGCGCGTGGGTGCGTAGGCGCCGGTCTGGACCTGCGCGTTGAGCGTGATGAACCAGTTGTAGAGCCGCACCGGCTGGTCGAGGGTGCACTGGTCCACGTGGCAGCCGATTTCGTAGAGCTGGTCGCGCACCACTTCCAGCTTGGCGCGGGCCGCCTTCGCCGCATCGGCCACCTGCTTCGCGTACGCTTGGTCCTTGGTCTGTTCCACGCGCGCATCCAGCTGCGCCTGCAGGTCTTCCAGTCGCTCGACGCGCTCGACGATCTCGTTGATGCGGGCGCGCACGCGCTGCGCGGCATCGAACTGCGCCACCAGGTCGGCGGTGGTGGCAGTAGCGCGCGGATCGGCGACGACGCCGAACTGCCGGCTTGAGGTGTCGCGCCCGACCACCAGGCGCACGGTGTACGTGCCGGGTGTCACCTTCGGGCCCGTCAGCGCGCCCTCGTCGATGACGGTGTTGCGCATCTCGCGCGCATCGGGATGGCGCAGGTTCCAGAAGAAGCGATTGGTCCCCGCCTTGAGCCGCGGAATGGAGTCGGCAGCGTAATACGAGAGGCTGTCGGTGACGCTCCGTCGCGCGGCCACGGTGTCGGCTCGCGCGGTCGAATCCTGCTTCACCGCCGCATCGAAGCTGCGGATCACCGCCCCCTTCGCATCGAGGAACTGCAGTGTCACCGACGTGCCGACGGCGGGCGCCTCGCGCAGCCAGTAGTCCACCAGCACGCCCGGCGGCGGGTTCTCGCCGGCGGCGCCATTCCGCTTCCAGCCGCGGCCTTCCCAGAGCATCGCGGTGGCCGGCTGGAAGAGGTGTACCGGCTTGGCCCGCACCGCATCGGTGAGCTCACGCAACGGTGAGAGGTCGTCGATCACCCAGAACGCACGACCATGCGTGGCGGCGACCAGATCGTTGCCGTGCACCTTCAGGTCGCGCACGCTGACACGCGGCAGGTTGAGCTGCAGCGGCTGCCAGTTGGCGCCGTCGTCCATGCTCACCCAGACACCGATCTCGGTGCCGGCGTAGAGCAGGCCACGCCGCTTCGGATCTTCGCGCACGACACGCGTGAACGCCGTGCCGGGAATGCCGCTGACGATCTTCGTCCAGGTCTTGCCGTAGTCCGCACTCTTCCAGAGATACGGTGCGTAGTCGTCCTGCTGATAGCGGTTGGCGGCGACGTACACCACCGCCGGGTCATGCGGCGACGGATCGATGTGTGCCGTGCGCGTGAACTTGCCGTAGCCCGGTGGCGTCACGTTCTCCCAGCTGGTGCCGCCGTTGCGCGACACGTGCACCAGGCCATCGTCCGACCCGGCCCACAGCACGCCCTGCACCTTCGGCGATTCCGCGAACGCATAGATCGTCGCGTACCACTCGGCGCCGGTCATCTCACCGTGAATCGGGCCACCGGTCCGGCTCAGCGTCTTCGGGTCGTGCACCGTCAGGTCGGGAGAGATCTTCTCCCAGCTCGCGCCTTCGGTGCGCGAGCGCCAGACATGCTGCGACGTGACGTAGAGCGTAGACGGGTCGTGCGGCGAGAGCAGCACCGGGAAAGTCCACTGGAACCGCTCCGGCACGTCGGCCGCGCCCCACCCGTCGTAGTTGCGCATCGTGACAGAGATGTCGCGATCCTGCCGGCGACCGTGGTCGTAGCGCGAGAACGACCCCATGTAGCACCCGCCGTACGTGACCTGCGGATTGCGCGGGTCCACCGCCACCGTCGCATTCTCGCAGCCGGCCACGTCGTGATAGTCGCGATCCCCGATCGCCCCGTCATCGGAACGGCTGGCGACCGAGATGGCCGAGTTGTCCTGCTGGCCGCCGTAGATGCGATAGGGGAACTGGTTGTCGGTGGTGACGTGGTAGAACTGCGACGTGGGCTGGTTGTAGATGCTCGACCAGGTCTCGCCACCATCCATCGAGATGGTGGCGCCACCGTCGTTGGCGTTGATCATCCGCTTCGGATCCTTCGGGTCCACCCACATCGTGTGCGTGTCGCCGTGTGGCACCCGCACGCGGGTGAACGACTTGCCACCGTCAATGGAGCGGAACACGGTGAGGTTCATCACGTACACCGTGTTCTCGTTCTGCGGATCGGCGGTGACCTGCGAGTAGTACCACGCCCGCACCCAGAAGCGCGGATCGGTGTTCATGCGGCTCCACGTCTCGCCCGCATCGTCGGAACGGAAGATGCCGCCCGACGAGTCGGGGGCCTCGATGCTCGCGTACAGGCGGCGCGGGTTGGCCGGCGACACGTCGATGCCGATCTTGCCCAGCGGGCGCGCGGGAATGCCGGGCCGGAAGGTCAGCTCGGTCCACGTGTCGCCACCGTCCACCGTCTTCCAGATCCCGCTCCGCCCACCGCCGGACACCATCGACCACGGCGTGCGCTGGAACTTGTACATCGAGGCGTAGATGATGCGCGGGTTGGACGGATCGATGGTGAGGTCCTGCGCCCCGGTCGAGTCGTTGATGAAGAGGATGCGCTTCCAGGTGCGGCCGCCGTCCAGCGTGCGGAACACCCCACGTTCGCTGTTCGGCCCGAACGCATGGCCCATCGCCGCCACGTACGCGCGATCGGCATCGTGCGGATCGACGATGATGTCGGCCACCTGGTAGCTGTCGCTGAGGCCGAGCCGCGTCCAGCTGCCACCGGCGTCGGTGGTGCGATACACGCCCGTGCCGTGTGTGAGGTCCTCGCGCAGCTGTCGTTCCCCGGTGCCGACGTAGATCACGTTCGGGTCCGATGGTGCGATGGCCAGCGAGCCGACCGACGAGATGTCGGTCTTGCCGTCGGTGATGTTGGTCCAGGTCTGCCCGGCATTGGTGGTGCGCCAGACGCCGCCGTTGACGCCACCGAAGTAGAACGTGAACGGCTTGCCCGGGTCGCCGACCACCGCATTCGCCCGCCCGCCGCGCGTGGGGCCGATGTTGCGCCAGCGCAGCGACTTGAACGCGCTGCTGGTGGCCGTCGGCGCCGTGTACAGCGTGGGATCGTAGCCCACCGATGCGGAGGCGGGCCGTGTCGCACCGGCGCGCTGGGCGGCGAGGTCACCGACCGCACATCCGGCGGCGGCGAGCAACATGGCGACGGTAAACTGGGTGCTTCGGGCAAGCCGCATCGACGGGTCCGGGAGAAGAGGGAAGCTGCGCTGAGCAAAACTCCCACATCGGCGCGCCGGGCGCGAGTCCGGCACCAGACCATGCCCGGTCAGGGCACCTGTCGCAGCTGCTCGGAATATTCGGTGGCGATGAAGTACCCCAGCGCCAGCCGCGCCGGTCGGGTGAGGTTGGCCACGTTGCCGCGAATGCTGCTGGCCGGCACGCCGAACGGTGACCCGTTGTTGTTCGTCTGCTCCGACAGCGCCTCGTAGAAACGGTAGGCCTGGTCGGAGATCGACGATTGCCGGATCCGGACCACCTGTCCCGTGCGCACCACCACGCCCCGGTACGGCTGGAAGTCGCGCACCATGTTGCCGTTGATGATGTCGTCGGGCAGCACCGCGCGGGAGAACGAGCCGCTGTCGGGCGACAACTGGCGCACGCCGTCCACCCACTGATCCCAGAGGTAATAGTTCTGCCGGTCACCCGGATCGGTGAAGCTGATCGTGCCGCGCAGTCCGTCGGCGATGCCCGGCAGTCCGCCCCCCTCGGTGAAATAGACCGAGTCGATCGGCACCGCACGCAGCATGGTCTCGCGCGAGAGGTACTCGTCGCCGTCCCACGTGATCTGCAGCGTGAACGTCTGGCCGACCGGCAGCAGCATCAGCGTGGTGGCGACGTACACGCCGGGCTCACTGGGCGACTCGGCGAACACGGTCGCGGATCCGGCCGCGTCCAGCACACGCACCACCGCGCCGCGCGCCGGCGGGGCCGAGTCGCTGCTGAACACATCCTGCGTGGTGGTGAGGCGAATGCGCTGGATCGGTGCCCGTCGTCCCACCTGCCGCTCCAGGCGCGCCTCGACCACCAGCCGCGGCTCGGTGCGCGGCGCAGTGACCTGCACCACCCGTTCACAGCCGATGAGGAGTGCGAGCAACACCGCGAGGCCAGCCCAGCGCCGCATCGTGACGCTAGAAATGGAACGCATACGCCACACTCGGCACGATGCCGAAGATCGAGGTCTGTACCGCTTCCGTGACACGCGGATTGTCCACCTGCTGCCGGAACCGCAGCGACTGGGCATTGAAGCGGTTGTAGGCGTTGAGCACGCCGACCTGCAGCTCACCGCGTCGGAACTGCCGCGTGGCGTTGAGGTCGAGACGATGGTACATCGGCAATCGCCCACCGTTGCGTGGGCCGTACTCGGTCACCAGCAAGCCATCGATCGTGTATCGGGCTCCGGGAAAGGTGGTGGGAAGTCCGGTGGACAGCAGGAAGGTGGAACCGATGGTCCACTTCCGACCCAGCGGTCGCAACACCACCAGCGACAGGTTGTGCGTCTTGTCGAACGGACTCGGATACCAGGCGCCGTCGTTGATGCCACCGGCGCCGACGCCACCGGATCGTGCCGGCACCGGAAAGCGCTGCTCGGTGCGCGCGAGCGTGTAGCTCACCCAGCCGGTGGTACGACCGGTGGCGCGACGCAGCAGCAGCTCGAGTCCGTACGCCCGTCCGCTGCCCTGCACCATCTGCGTCTCGATGCGCGGGTTCAGCAGCACGTCCGACCCGTCGATGAAATCCACCACGTTGGTGGCGCGCTTGAAGTACCCTTCAACGGACAGTTCGTAGCTGCCGCGCGTGGTGCTGTACCCGAGCGCGAACTGGTCGGCACGCTGCGGATCGATGTACGGACCGGACGGCTCCCACACATCGAGTGGGCTGACCGAGTTGGTGTTCGACACCAGCAGCAGGAATTGTTGCGTGCGGGCGAAGCTGGCCTTGAGGCTCGACGCCTCGCCGAGCATCAGGCGCCCGGAGATGCGTGGCTCGAGGCCACCGGCACTCGCCACCCGCGCGCCGCGCGCATACGGGACGCTGTCGGTCACCACCCCGGGTTCGTAGCGCGACAGCGCCTCGTTCCACACCACCGGTGCGCCATCACGATACTGATAGATGGTGGCCGCGCCACGGCGCAGGAAGCCCGCATAGCGCACACCGTAGCGCAACGCGACGCGCGGTCCGAGCTGCACCTCCTGCCCCACGTACGCCGCCGGCAGGACTGTGTGGCGCGGTTCGATGCGTCGCTCCACGAATGCGGATTGCTGGCCCGACGGCACCAGGTCACCGGGCCGGATCGTCTGGTTGGTGAGCTGCAGCCCGAACTCGATCGTGTTCGTCGGCGACAGGTAGAGCGTTTCGTCCACCTTGGCATCGAGGCTGCGGATGCGTGAGCCCCAGGTGATCGAGTCGCGGATGCCGGTGACGATGTCGAGGCGGTAGTCGTAGGTGCCGCTGGCCACGGTCACCTTGGAGAACAGTCGATTCGCGAACGCCTGGTTCCAGCGCAGCGTGGTGGCTTGATTGCCCCACCCGGCGCCGAAGTCGGAGCTGCCACTGAAGCGGTCGCGACCCAGGTACGCCGAGAGCAGCAGCGCGCCGCTGCTGCCCAGCCGGACGTTCGTCTTCGCGTTCAGGTCGTAGAAGTACGCACGGACATCCCGGACGGCGGTGTCACTGGCCAGCGGTGCGAACAGGTCCGCGTACGAGCGGCGGGCCGCGATCATGTACGAGCCGACCTTCCCCGGCAGCGGCCCTTCCAGCGTGGCACGGCTGGCGAGCAAGCCGATTGACGCCGAGCCGACGAACTCGTTCGCGTTGCCTTCGCGCTGCCGCACGTCCACCACCGACGACAGCCGCCCGCCGAATCGCGCCGGGATCGCGCCCTTGTAGAGCGTGAAGTTGTCCACCGCGTCGGCGTTGAACGTGCTGAGGAAGCCGAGGATGTGGCTCGGGTTGTAGACCGTCGCCTCGTCGAGCAGGAAGAGGTTCTGGTCTGCCGCACCACCACGCACGCTGATGGCGGTCGAGGCGTCGCTGGACAGTGACACGCCTGGCAGCAGCGTCAGGCTGCGGATCGGGTCGGGCTCGCCGAGCACCGTCGGCAGCAGCTTGATCGCCTGCAGGTCGAGGCGCACCACACTCATGTCGGGCGTGCGCGGATCGAGGTCGGGGCGATCGCCATTGACGTCGGCCTGCACGGTCACCTCGGCCAGCGTCACCTTGCGCAGCACCAGCAGGAAGTCGCGCGAGAGGTTGCTGGTGATGCGCACCGACGTGTCGAGCGGCGCGAAACCGATGGCGCGGATGCGAAGCCGTCGCAGTCCCGGCGCCAGCAGCAACGAGTAGAACCCCTCGTCGTTCGACTCCACGCGCACCGAACCCTCGTCGATGCGCACCTCGGCGCGACGCACCACCTCACCGCTGGCGCTGCTCCGGATGTAGCCGCTGAGACGCACGCGCGGCACCGGCTGCTCGGTGCCGCGCGGCGCGTCGATCGATGCGGGTGACGGGCCACTGCGTGGCGCCTGTGCAGGCAGTTGCACCGCCGCGCAGAACGCGAGCGCCAGCAGGGAAACGATGGGCATCGGGACCGATACGACCGTGGTGATGGGAAGTTCCCTGCCGCGGGCTGCCGTTCGCTGAGCGTACGGCAGCCCACCCCGTCCGGTCACATCGCGATCGTGCCCGAGACCTGCTTCACCAGCTGGTAGAGGAAGTCGAGCCCCTCGTAGAACGATCGCGTGCGCAGCTTCTCGTCGCGGCCATGCGGATTGGTCTCACCCGGCACCGAGAAGATGCCGCTGACGCCGAACGTCGGGATGCCCGCGGCGCGCAGCGGCCGGCCATCGGTGGCGCCGGTGCTCATCGTCGGAATGACCGGGATGGCGCCCCACATCTGCTTCGTCAATGCGGTGACGCTGGTGAGCAACGTGGGATCGATCGGGTCCGGTGCCACGCCGCCACGTCCCTCGGCGCGTGACGACACCAGCACGCCGGTGTCGCCGATCGCCTGCACCAGCGCCGCCTTCACCTCGTCCGGTGACGACGTCGGCGCGATGCGGCAGTTCACGTTGGCGGTGGCGGTCTGCGGCAGCGCGTTGTTCGCATGACCTCCGGCGAGTCGTGTCGCCACGCAGGACGTGCGCAACATGGAGGAGTAACGCGGGTCCTTGGAGATGATCGCGGCGGCTGCCGCATCGGACGGATTGGCCGCGATGGCGCGCATGGCGGCCGCCATCTCCGGCCCTTCGACCTTGGCGGTCTCGGTGAAGAACGGCTTGGTGACCGAGTTGAGCGCCACCGGGAAGGTGTACTTGGCCACGTTCGAGAGTGCGGTCGCCAGCTGGTAGATGGCGTTGTCGGCACGCGGCACGCTGGAGTGGCCGCCGGGATTGCGCGCGGTGAGCGTGAAGTCGGTGTAGACCTTCTCCGCCGCCTGGATCGAGTGGAAGAACGGCGTGGTGCCGTCGGCGCGGAGTGTGCCGCCGCCACCTTCGTTGATGGCATAGGCGGCGTCGATCAGCGCGCGATGGTTGCGCAGCAGGTAGGTGACGCCGTTGTTGCCGCCCCCTTCCTCATCGGCGGTCAGCGCGAGGATCAGGTCCCGCGACGGAGTGTAACCCTCCTTCTTGTACCGCAGCAGGTTGGCGACGAACATCGCCGCCATCGCCTTGTCGTCGGCCGTGCCGCGCCCGTAGAAGAACCCGTTCGCTTCCTGCAGCTCGAACGGATCGCGCGACCAGTCGCTGCGCAGTGCGGCGACGACGTCGAGGTGCGCCAGCAGCAGCACCGGCTTCTGCGGTCCGCCGCGTCCACGGTAGCGCACCACCAGGTTGCCCTTGGTCGGCGCACCGGGCGGCACCACCACGTGGATGTCGGCGGCGGGGAAACCCGCCTCCCGGAAGCGCGCCGCCATCGCCTCGACGGCGGTGGTCACCGACCCCACCGAGTCCACCGTGTTGATCTCCACCAGCTGCTCATACACGTCACGGGCGGCGCGCTGGTGCGGCGTGAGCGTCGCCTGGGCACCGGCGGTGACGGGAAGCAGGAGGCACGCGAGGAACCGACGAATGCTGGGCATGATCCGACCCGGGGCTGGAATGGACGCACGCGGCGCGCACGGTGGCGCCGTCGCCGGATTGTACTCGCCGTGGCGCGGTCGCGACAACCGCGCCGGGCGGGTCAGCGCGCGATCTCGGTGTCCATCCAGCGCACCCGCTCCTTGAGCCACACGTTCATCGCCACCACCTCGCGATCGTAGGAGCCGGTCACGACGCGATTCGGCCAGACGTAGGTGCCGAGGATCGGCCAGCGCTCGAAGTTCCGGACCTGCACCACGTTGAGGTAGTTGGCGCGCGAGAACACCAGCCGCTGCAGCGAATCGATCGCACCGGCCGACTTGAGCTCGTTCCAGCGGCTGGTGAAGCGGGACTTGAAGACCGGATCCTGGAAGAGCCGCGCATACCACAGCGCCTGGCGTGAACGCCAGCCGCTGGTCTGGTCGGCGCCGTCGTAATTCACGTTGCCGATCGCGAGGTCGAAGTCCCACACCGGGCCGAAGATCAGCTTGCCGCCGCGCGGCTTGTGCATGAAGCCACTGAAGCGCAGCGAGCCGTCCACGTTCTTCACCACTTCCTGGATGATGTTGTAGTTGATCGCCGACTCGACGTCGATGAAGGCCGCGTACCCGGTGGTCGGATCGGTGAAGTTGGCGGCGAAGATGGCCGAGTCGGTGCGGGCGATGTAGTTGGTGATGTAGGCGCGCTGCTTCTCCCAGCCCGCGTCGAGCAGCGTCTCCGGATCGTTCACGCACCAGACCATGCGTGTGAGGGTGGAGTTGAAGCAGAACGCCTCGCCGCGTCGCTCGTCGACCTCGAGGAGGTAGCCCCCGGTGATCGCGCTGGCACTGGTGTCGGTCATGCGCAGCGACGTCATGTTCACGCGATCGGCGCCGATGCGCACGTGCTCCACCAGCTGGTAGACCCCGTCGTAGCTGCCGTTGACATAGAGGTCCACGAAACGGCCGCGCGGCGTCCACGCCATGCCGGCCATGCGGCTCATCTCGAACGACAGGTCGTTGCGGAGCAGCGTCTTGTCGGAGTAGTTCGCCAGCAGCACCCAGTGGCGGTTGGCGGGCATGTCGAGCAGCGCGGCGCTGGCGGCCAGCTTGAGCCGATACGGCTTCTTCGGGAACAGTTGCCAGGTGGTGTTGCCGCGACCGCGGATCTCCATCGCGCCTTGCGTCAGCACGGTGCCGGCGGAGTCGGCCAGCACCATCGTGCCGGCGACGTAGATCTCCTTCGACGTGATGGCGGTGCCGGGAGGCGTCGTGATGCGCAGCTGCGGCAGGGCGCTGGTGGAGGGTTGCACCTGCAGCGGTGGCGACGGTGGCTCCTCGACCACCACAGTCGGGCCATCCTCCTTCGCCCCGCAGGCCGCCATCAAGATGGTGGCCATCGCCAGCATGGTGGTCCGAACGCGCGTCAGCACATGGGTTTCCGTGATGGTGGCCGCACCTGCCGAGCGCGGTCCCGCTGCGACGATGCGACACACGACGCGCACCTCACCGAGGCAGAGTACGCGCGGTGCGCGCCGGCCGCTGCCGCAGTGCCGCGCCGGGCCGACGGCCCGCTGCGCACCCGCAGGCCACCCGGCATATTCCCCGCGGCGACGGGCATCGGGGCCGGTCGCCACCCGTTCCCCTCGTCGCCCGCCCTCGCCATGCCCTCGCGCCGCCAGTTCGTCACCGCCTCGTCCGCTGCGATCACCTCCGGCGCACTCGGCCTCCGCGCCACGACACTGGAGGCGGGTACCACCGCCGACGCCGCGTTGCCGGCGTCGATCCGCGCGCTGCGCCCGATGACCGCCGGCGTGACGCCGATCACCGTCGCCGAACGGCGCGCGCGCATCGAGAAGGCGAAGCGGCTGATGGGCGAACAGAAGATCGACGCGCTGGTGCTCACCGGTGGCACGTCGATGGAGTACTTCACCGGCATCCGCTGGGGCACCAGCGAGCGGCTGCTGGCGGCGGTGATCCCGGTCAAGGGCAGCGCCTTCCTCGTCACGCCGAAGTTCGAGGAGGAGCGGGCGATGGAGCAGGCGCACAGTGGCCCGCTCGGCACCGACGCGCAGGTGTTCGCGTGGGAGGAGGACGACAATCCGTACGCGCTGGTGGCGAAGGGACTGCGTGATCGCGGGCTCGCCACGGCCACCGTCGGCGTCGAGGAGACGGTGAAGTTCGTGTTTCAGGACGGTATGGCGAAGGCGTTGGCCAACGGTCGCTTCGTCAGCGGCACGCCGGTCACGGCCGGTTGTCGCGTGGTGAAGGACGCCCACGAGCTGGAGCTGATGCAGCACGCCAGCACCGTCACGCTGGCCGCCTACGAGGCCGCGTACAAGGCGCTCACCGACGGCATGACGCAGTCGCAGTTCGGAGACCTGGTCGAGGCGGCCCACGAGAAGCTGGGCTACAGCGGCAGTGCGGGTGCGCAGGTGGGTGAGTTCTCCGCCCTGCCCCACGGCTCGGCCAAGCCGCAGGTGATCCGCGAAGGCTCGATCGTGCTGATCGACGGCGGCTGCAAGGTGGAGGGCTATTGCTCCGACATCTCCCGCACCTTCGTGCTCGGCAAGGCCACGCAGCGCATGAAGGATGTGTTCGAGATCGAGTTGCGCGCGCAGTCCGCGGCGCTGGCGGCGGCGAAGCCCGGCGTGCCGGCGGAGTCGGTGGATGCGGCGGCGCGCAAGGTGATCAGCGATGCGGGCTTCGGGCCCGGCTACAAGTACTTCACCCATCGCGTCGGTCACGGCATGGGCATGGACGGGCACGAGTGGCCGTACCTGGTGAAGGGCAACACGATGCCGCTGCAGCCGGGCATGACCTTCTCCGACGAGCCGGGCATCTACATCCCCGGCGAGTTCGGCATCCGGCTCGAGGACGACATGGTGATCACCGAGTCCGGCGCCCGCCTCTTCACGCCGCAGTCCCGCAGCCTCGAGACGCCGTTCGCGGTGGCGTGAGCGCAAGTGCACACGTGGTGCATTACGGGGACAGTGCACTGAGGCATGCCTCAGTGCACTGTCCCCGTAATGCTTGTCAGTCACACCTGCGGCGCGTCAGCTCTTGCGTTGTGCGAGCAGGGCGATGCGTTCGCGAGTCGAGACCACCACACCACCTGCCGGTTCCACGGTCACGGCGAACATCACCGCCTCACCTACCGGCACCCGGGCATCGATCGGGATCAGCACCTCGCCCTGCCCGGCCGGCATGTCGAACACGCCACCGTCCACCGGATGCTTCTGGTCGCGGGTGCTGTCGAAGATCCACAGCTGATACTGCCAGCGACGTCGGTCGTTGGGCTGCAGGCCGGCGATGCGCATCACGCCGCGCTGCGCCCGTGTGCTCCACACCACGTCGCCGCGCGCCGACTCACCGCTGCTGTTGTTGCCGGCCGACCAGTCGAGGCGCGTCAGGCTGCTGTCGGCAGTGAGCAGCGAATCGCGCAGCACCGCCACGCTGTTGATCGCCACCGGCGCCGGCGTTGGCGCCGCCGCAGTGCGCGGCGCGGCGAACCAGAGCGCCAGCGCTGCGGCTGCCGCCATCCATCCACTCCACGCCATCCATCCGCGCCCGCCCGAGGAGATCGGACGGACGGTGGTGTCCACCGGGCTCACCACACGCTCCTGCGCACTCACCAGGCGTTCACCGGTGCTGATGATGCGATCGGCCAGCGCCGTCGGCATCGGCTCGCGCGAGGCCGGGTCCGACGCCGCCAGCGCCGCCGTCAGTTCGGCTGCCGCCCGTTCCCAGCGCGCCACCTCGCCCGGCGGCAGCTTGGCCAGTGCCTGCGCGAGTGCATCCGCTTCCGGTGCACTCAATGCGCCGGTGGCCCGCTGCATCAGCAGTTCGCCCAGCCGCTCGTCTTCCATGCCGTTCTGCACTAGGCCTCTCCTGCTTCGTCCGGGGTCCGCGCCGCCAGCAGGTCGCGCGCGCGCTGCAGTCCGCGGCGGATGTGCGACTTCACGGTGCCCAGTGGTGTTTCCGTCTCACGTGCGATCTCGTCGTGCGTCCGGCCATGCACCAGCGACAACTCCAACATCCGGCGCTGCGCCGGCGGCAACTCACGCAGGATTGCGCGGGCCTGCTCGGCGCGCCATTCACGGTCCAGATCCCGCTCCGACTCGCTCGCTACGTCGAAGTCGTCGGGGATGGATTCCATCACCGGCAACCGTTCGCGACGCCGCGCGCGGTCGATGAGGCGACGCCGAGCGATCATCGCCACCCAGCCGGCCTCACTGGTGCGCGCCGCGTCGTAGCGCGCTGCGGTGCGCCAGAGGTCGATGAAGATCTCCTGCACCGCATCCTCGGCATCGCTGCCGTCGGGTGACCAGCGACGCGCCAGCGACCAGACCAGCGGTCCATAGCGCGACACACAATCGCGCACCGCACGCTCGTCGCCAGCGGCGATCCGCGGCAGCAGCGGTTCCGCCGGCGCCGGACCACTGCCGGCCACGTCGGTCACCAGCGCCAGGTGCGCCCGCGCCGCATCGCTGCCGGCACGCGTCATGTCATCCATCCGCACGGGTCGTCCCAGCTGCATGCCTGCTCCACGTCGGCCTCATCGGTCCCTGAGTCGTGAAGGCATTCGATGGCCGAAGAGTTTCGGATGCGCGCGTCCCATCCGTCGGCGCCGGCTGCATCCACCGGGCGACGCGGCGCGAACCGGTCGGCATCAGGCTGTCCCTTCCCGTTTCCATCGGAGCGTCATCATGCGTCAATCCTCACGGCTGGCCCTCGTTGCACTCGCACTCTGTGGTCCCCTCGGCCCGCTGGCCGCGCAGCATCCCACGCGCAGCCCGTCCATCCCGCAGGTGGCGAAGACTGCCGGACAGTTTACCACCCTGCTCGCCGCCGTCGATGCGGCCGGCCTCACCGAGACCCTGCTCGGCCGCGGGCCATACACGCTCTTCGCCCCCACCGACGACGCGTTCGCGCGCCTTCCCGCCGGCACCGTGCAGGACCTGCTCAAGCCCGAGAATCGCGACAAGCTGCGCACGGTGCTCACCTATCACGTCGTCGCCGGCCGAGTCACGGCATCACAGGCGCGCAACGTGAGCAGCGCCAACACCGTCGCCGGGCAGGACCTGCGCATCACACAGCGAAACGACGAGCTCCGCATCAACGACGCCACCGTGCGCATCGCCGACATCCCGGCAAGCAACGGCATCATCCACGTGATCGACCGCGTCCTGATCCCGTCTTCGGACCGTGCTGCCGGCAACGGCGGCAATGGTGGCAACACGGGCAGCGCCGTCGAACTGGTGGACCTCGCCATCCGGCGTGGTGTGCCGCTCTTCAACGATGGGCAACCGGAAGCGACCGTCGCCGTGTACGAAGTGGCCACCCGCGCGCTGCTGGCGCTCGGCAACGCGGTGCCGGGTGAGGCACAGCGCGCGCTGCGCCAAGCCCTCGGCGACACCAGCGGCAGTGCGCGCGATCGCGCCTTCACGCTGCGCGGTGGACTCGACGAAGCCCGTCGCAGCCTGACCGGCCAGATGGCCACCGCCGGCACGCGCTGAGCCTCCGGTCGCGGTGCGGCCAGACGATCGGCCGCACCACACCTCAGGCCTGCATCGCATCGAGTGTGTCACGCAACCGCGTGCGCATCCACGCCGGTGACAACACCTCGGCGTCGGCGCCGTACTGCAATACATGTCGCACCGCCCATTCGGCATCCGCCAGCGGGTGGTCGAGCACCACGCTGCCGTCGTCGTCCAGCATGCGCTGTTCGCGTTCGGCGATCCAGCGGGAGATGCGCGGCGAGTACCGCACCAGCATCATCTCGTGGTCGCCCTCCTGAAACACGCGGCCATCACGCGTCACCTCGTCGAGGTCGTAGTCGGCCGGCTCGAACGTATCGGACAGGAGACTTACCTGCGAGACGCGATCCATGCGGAAGATGCGGATCGCATCGTTGCGGTCGCAGTGGGCGACCAGGTACATCATGCCGCGCGCTGACAGCAGCGCGTAGGGTCGCACCACCCGCTCGTCGGTGGCCACGCTGCCCGACTTGCGGTAGCCGATGCGGAGCTTGGTGCGTGTGCGCAAGCCATCGCGCACATCGGCCAGGCTGTCGATGCTGCCGAACGCGCCCAGCGACACGGTGTAGAGCAGGTCGGGCACCGGATCATCGCGCAGGCCGGCGATCACCTGCTTCAGGCGACGGCGCGCGCTATCCAGCAATGCGTGCTCCTCCGGCGGCCGGTGGGTACGCAGCACGGCGAGGCCGAGGTCCATCGCGCAGAGTTCACTCATCGTGAGGCGCATGGGGCGCTGCAGTCGCTGCGAGCTGCCGGACACCTTGCCGGCACCGATGTACACCTGCACCCCTTCCACGAACCCACCCGGCAGGTCGTAGCGCGGCGCCAGCGAGTGCAGGTCGCGCGTCAGCGTCGCCACGTCGCACCCGATGCGCGCGGCCACCTCCTCGATCGCGTGCTCCTCGCCATCCGCGATCTGCGGCATCACGAGCAGCAGCCGACGCAGTTGTGCCGCAGCACCCTTCGGCTCCCACGGCTTGCGCGCACCGCTCGCCAGCGGCATGGTCGCCGAGGGCGGCACCATTTCCGTCGGGGCCTCACGGTCATACAGCACACGCGTTGCCTCCGCGACGAAACGCACCTGCTCCGCGAACGCCGGTGGCGACACGATGCGCGCCTCGCCGGCGCAGGCCAGCACCCAGCGCGCGAAGCTGTCACTGCGACGGACCGTGAAGCGCCGCTGCGCCGGGTGGGCGTCCACTGGCTGGCCGAGTGCCGCCGCGGCCAGCGTCGGACCCGATTGGCCATGGAAATCCACGATCACGTCCACCCGAGCGTCGTCACCCAGCTCCCACGCCTGTCGCGGCCTGGCGTGGTCGCGCAGTGAAAAACTCGCCGGGATGGTGAAGTCGGCCGTCTGCAGCTTCGTGTTCTGCATCGACGGCTTCTCCATCCGTCGCAAGCGGAAGTTGCGCAGTGCCTGTTCGGTGTGGTCATGCGCCGCGAGATACCAGTGCCCATGCATGAAGAACAGGCCGTACGGGTCCACCACACGCTCCGACGTCCGGTCGGACGTCAGAGAGTGATAGGTGAACGCGACCGACTTCCGGTGCTGCAGCGCGTCACTGAGCGTCGCGAACACCTTGGCATCGGGCTGCACCCGCTCGGTGATCACCCGCGGCACGTCCGGCGTGTCGCCCGTGCCTTCCAGCGGCAGGTCCACCGCCAGCTTGCGCATCGCCGAGTCCACGTCGGCGCGCAGCACGGTGTCACCGAGGCTGCGGATGCTGGCGGCGGCATTCACGATGGCTGCCAGCTCTTCGGGCTCGAGCACCAGCTGGCTCAAGGCCTGGTAGCCATCGCTGTGAATACGCTTCGGTGTGGACGCGCCGTGCGAGGGCGCGACCACCGAGAGATACGGCATGTAGAAATCCCGCGTCCGCAACTGGTAGCAGGACACCGGCTGGCCATCGTCATCCACCGACTCGCTGGTCTCGATCGGGATGCCGAGGGTGCGCAACTCGTCCTTGTCGCGCTCGAAGGCACGCTTGAGCGACTCCATCGCGGTGGTTCGCGCCGCGCCGTGCATGCCATCGGCTGCCTGCAGCTTGCGCAGGTATTCCGGCACGTCGCGCGCGAGGGCGCGGAACGATGCCGGCTTCCGCCGGCCCAGCAGTGCGGCGAGGATATCCACCCAGCGCAGCAGTCGCTCGTTGCCAGCGCCGATCGGGGCGTCGGTCAGGGCATCGGCATCATCGGGCGGATGGACGGTCGGCATCGGCAATGCAGGGGGGCGGTGGCAGCGCGACGCGATGCCGGATGGACATCGCCGCCCCGAAAGAATGTGCGCTGAACCGCTCCCTCGGAACCGTGTGCGACGAAATCAGCGGGCGCGTCGCCGCGGCATCAGCCAGGTCACACGCTCTGTTTCCTGCTCCACCCGTGCCCGGGAATAGACCAGCGGGAAGTACTGGTCCTTCGCCCAGAGTTCCAGCAGGTCGGCGTAGTGCGGGCTGCGCGGATCGGCCGACTGACCCGGCACGTTGGTCACGATCGACCGGTCGAAGTCGGCCAGGTCGATCACCTCACGGAACGACGCACCGGCGGTCTGCGTGAAGTTCGCACCCCCGGTGACGTTGACCGTATTGGCGTCCCCGCTGCGCGACGCCGGTGCCAGGTCGTACTGCGCCGAGAGCGGGTGACGGAAGCGCGCCTTGTGCACCACACCCCACTCCAGATTCGGTGACAGTGCACTCAGTTGCGGTGCGATGTCTCGCAATGCGCCCAGCACCATCGAGTCGAGCGCCGGTGTGCCCTGGTGCGTCCGCAGGTACCGCTCCAGCCACGGATACGACGGCCGACCGGCCAGCAGCGTCCCGATGCTCCCGCCCACCGGCACGTCACGCGCGATGGCGCGCTTGTACAGCGCCGGCGCCCACGCCGAGAATACCGTCGGCGCCACCTGCTCCCTCGACATCCGCTGGTCCCACGCCGTCAGCAGACGCACCTGCGGGTCGTCGGCAAGGCCACCGCGTTGGGCGGCGTCGCGCAGCGACGGAATCAGCGCCCCGGCCAGCAGCGACAGGTCATCGTGTTGCAGCCGGCCGAAGTCCTCGACGGTGAACGTGCGCGGCTGTTGCAAGACGTCGCGCACGCGTTGTACGCGGTACTGCGTGGCCCACTCGTACGAGATGGGCGTGGTGTAGCCGGGTGGCAGGATGTTGTCGTTCGAGGTGTTGATGAACCCCGACGCGGGGTTGTACGAGCGGGGTAACGCACGACCCGGCACGAAGCCGCTCCATTCGTGCGAACCCGTGCCCGGCACCGGGAGCAACCCGCTCCACGCGCGCCGCGGCATCAGCCCGGCCGCGATCCAGCCGATGTTTCCATCCACGTCGGCATAGATCATGTTCTCGCTCGGCATCAGCCACTTCGTCATCGCGGCCTCGAACTGGGGCCAGTTGCGCGCGCGATCGAGCGCCAGCGACCCGAGATAGGCGGCGGTCCCCGGCTCACTGTGCACCGAGCGGATCGCGAACGCCCGCTTGCGTGCACTGTCGATGGAGACGATCGGGCCGTGTGCGGTGAACTGCAGCACCACCGCCCGCGGCGCCTCGCCCTTGACGCGAATGGTGTCGGTGCGGGTGTCGATGCGTGCCAGACCGCGCGCCGTCTGCACGCAACCGAGCGAACCCGCTGCGGCACCGGGGCAGGCCGCCAGCGACTCGACGTACACATCCTGCTGGTCCATACCGACCACCGTCAGCCCGAACGCGATGCGATCGTTGTGCCCGATCGCCACGCCGGGCGACGAGGGCTCACCGGCGCCGATCACGTTCCACCCCGGCGCCACCAGGTGCGTGAGGTAGCGGACCGCCGGGTTGGTGATCACGCGGTGCGGATCGTTGGCGAGAATCGGCTTGCCGGTGGCCGACTTGCGGCCGTTGACGACCCAGTTGTTCGATCCCTCGATGCGATTGTAGGCGACGTCACCGAAGGTGCTGGCGAACCCGCCCAGCGACGCGCTGCCGATCCCGGTCAGATCGAGGCCCGGCGCCGGATCCAGCGCACGCACCGGATCGGCCGGCATCAGTTCCTCCACCTTCTGCACGCCGAGCGCCGTGATCAACTGGGCGCGCAACACTTCGCTGGAGCCGTTGGAGACGCCGCTCAACCCGGTGGAGCGGACCAGCGGCACGGTGACGTCCCATGGCTCGGGTGTGAAGCCGAGCATCGCGAACTCGGGTGGCAGCTTGTCGCCGGCCTGCGCGATGTACGCATTGATGCCCCCCACGAACGCGGTCACGATCGCCTTCGTGTCGGCACCGTAGGCGGCCCACTCCTTCACCATGCTGCCGCGATACTGGAACAGCCGCGCGAACCGATCGCGCGGAATCGCCGTCGGCCCGAGCACCTCGGCCAGCCGTCCCTCGCCGGCACGGCGCCACATCTCCATCTGGAAGAGCCGGTCCTGCGCTGCCACGAAACCCTGCGCGTAGAACAGGTCGCGCTGGTTCGTCGCGTAGATGTGCGGCACACCCCACCGGTCGCGGCGCACCTCCACCTTCCCGGTGAGTCCCGGCAACGCCAGCGTGTCCGCCGGCGGCGCCTGCGCACCGACCAGCGCAGGAATCAGCAGCGCGAAGACCTGCACGGCACGACGGCAGCGACGACCGAGATACATCACGGTTCTCCATGGGATGTGGTACGTGCCCCCACAGTCACCCCGTGCACAGCGCGCGTCAATCGCTCCGCACGCCGCTCCATGCCCTCACCGACCGGTCACGGCAAACCTTGTCGACTCCCTGCCCATCTCGGCGACGAGCAAGTGCAACTGCCTGACACAAAGACGCAAGGACACGAAGGCGCAACGCGTCCAGTCCAATACGGCCATCCATTCCCGCCGCGCCGATCGCAGGAATGTGTACAGCCCCTTTGCGGCTTTGCGCCTTCGTGTCTTCTATGAGAAAGGCAGTTTTTGCAAGGGGCACCGTGGTGCCCCCT
>JAZKJL010000008.1:0-27817 GCA_040384325.1 Gemmatimonadota bacterium
AGAGCGCTAGCCTTCCAAGCTTGATGTCGCGGGTTCGAGTCCCGTCTCCCGCTCTTCGTCGCAACCGCCGCATCGGTGCAACGCTGAATGCACCGCTGCAGCACTCGCAGCTCGGTGGCATGCTGAACGGAAATTCATGGGGTGTCGCCGAGCTGGCGGCACCCCATTTTCGTTCGCCGCGAAGGACTCGGTGAACCACGACCCTCTCGCACGCTACGGTCCAGTTCGGCAGGGCTCTGGCCGCATCTGTGGACGCGACGGCGCCCACACATCGAAGACATTCTTGCGCGCTCTACGGTCCAGTTCGGCATTGAGGCGAGCCGAGCCTTTGGCCCCGTCCTTGCCTTACACAGCGGTGAGGACCCAACAATAGGAGGGCTCGATGATGCTCGAATCGAATCGCGCTGGCGTACTCAGCATGCCGCAGGCCGCCGACGCGCCAACGATGCGCTCGCTGGCCGTGCTGGCGCTCTGCAGCGCATTGATGCTGGTGGCAGTGAACGCGGCCGAGGCACAGGGGCGCGGCAACGGAAACGGCAATGGCAAGGGCAACGGACAGGGCCGGGGCGCGCAGGGAATTCCGCCCGGACACCTGCCCCCGGCTGGTTCCTGCCGAGTCTGGTACGACGGGCGTCCGCCCGGGCAGCAGGCGGCGCCGACGTCGTGTTCCACGGCACGCCTGATCGCCGCACGTGATGGCGGCCGGGTGATCTACGGTGACGGCGCACGCCGCGACGATCGCCGCTACGACGACACCCGCGCGCCTGACCGCATCTATCCGCAGACGCTGCCGGAGATGGTCTGGGGCGTGGTGTTCGGTCGCGGTGAACGGCAGGACGAGGTGCGCCGCTGGGTCGACGGGACTTCGCTGCGCGCCACGGTGGTCGACGTCGATCGCAACGGGCAGCCGGAAGCGGTGACGTGGACCGACGACAACGGCGTCGTCGTGCAGCGCTGGACCGACACCAATCGCGATGGTCGTGCGGATCGCGTGACGGTCTACAAGAACAAGAAAGTGCTGCGCGTGATTCGCTGAATCGCGTCACGTCGCACATGTCGTCCTGAAACGTCGATCGCCCCGCTGCTACCTGCAGCGGGGCGATCTCGCGTTCAAAGCTCAGGCGCCGGTCACTTGCTCCACGGCGGCACGACCTTGTTGCTCCGCGCGTACGCGATCTGCTGGCCGAGGTGTTCGTGCAGGTGCGTCACCGTCAGCACCATCGCCTTGCGGCGGCTCCAGTCCTGGCCGAAGAACTTCACCATCTCGTTCAGGTTGGCGTCCGTCGTCAGGCGCATCGCCCCGTGCAGGTGATTGAACGACGCTTCCAGCTCGGCGATGATCTGGTCCTTCGTCATCGGGCGCGCTTCGTAGGCGGCGACGGTCTTCATGTCCGTGGCGGAGATACCGCTCGATGCCGGAGCCGGAGCACCCATGCTGATCGGGATCAGGTAGTTGTCGCTTGCCACGTGCTTGAACACCTCGCCCACCGAGCGCACGCCGTCGGCCGGCCGCCAGCCGTAGGCGCTCTCCGGAATCGCGCGGGCGAGGTCGAGGAGCTTCTTCTGCACGTCGTTGACGTCGGCATGCATGTCGGCCATCAGTCCCTGCGCGGCCACCGTGGTCGGCATCAGGGCGAGCGCGCTGCTGGCGACGAGGGCCAGGGGCAGCGCATGTGAGCGAAGGAATCGGCGCATGGGGTGAGTCCGGTGTGAAGTGAAACCGCGCGCTGCCGGATGGTGGCAGCGCGCGGTGTGGAACGTCAGCGGTGACTCGGCGACGGCGGTTCGCGCAGCGGCGCCGCAGCACCGGCACGCTTGGCCAGGAATGCCTCCTGCATCTGTCCGGCGATGTCGATCGAGCCCTTCATCGCGTCGCCGTCCAGCGTGGACGTCACGTCCATCGAGATCGGATTGCCGTTGTAGTTGATCATGTAGCGGAACTTGACCGCGGTGCCCTTGATCGTCCCTTCGAGTGGCACGTCACCGGTGGCCCGCTTGACGGTGCCGGTCAGCTTTTCGCCCTCCTGCACGAACAGGATCTTGAAGGGCCGCGGACCACCCGGCGTATTCATCGAGGCATCCCACTCGCCCGCCACCGACTGGGCAGCCGCGCTGGTCAGGGCCGAGAGACTGAGGGCAACGGCCAGCAACACCTTCTTCATCACGAGACGACTCCGCAAGAGGATGGACTGCGCTGCCAATACTGGCTCGCGCACGGGCGAACGCTATCGGTGTACGCGACCGCAGGTCAAACGGTGTCGACGGCACACGGGCGGCAGATCACCGGGACGGGTCACGGCGCCCCGTCGAGCACACCGCGCAGCGCCGCCAGTTCCGCCGCCGAGATCGCCCCGTCGCGGCGGCAGGAGGCGTGCAGGTGCGGCGACACCGTGAGGAACTCGGCGGCGTTGGCGGCCCGCACACCGCCCCCCGGGACCACCTCCACCGGCACGACGCTGTGCCCCGCTGCCTGCGCTGCCACGCCAGCGTCCGCCGCCAGGACCGCCAGCCGCTCCGGCAACGTCAGCACCGACGCATCCCAGCCCAGCACCCCGGCCGTGACCACGCGCGTCATCCCGAGGGCGGTGATGTCGCGCATGCCTCGCTCCCGGTCGGCCAGCAGGTCGAAGGTGCGCAGGAACGCGACCACGAGGCCGCACTCTCGCGCCAGGGTGGCCATCCGACCCACCGCCTCCATGTCCACCTGTCCATCCGGCGTCAGGAGGCCGATCGCCACCGAGTCCGCGCCGGCCTGTGCGCTGGCCTCGATCTCGCGCAGGCAGTCGTCGAGGATCCGCGGCGTGGTGGTGAACGCCGCCACGTCGAGCCGCGGACTGTTGTTCGCGCTCCGCGGCCGGATCATGCTGACGATGCTCGTGCGAGCGGTGTCGATCGACGCGCGCACGTCGCGGATCAGGTCCATCGTCGGCGTCCATCCCTCGCTCGACAGGTCGTCGCAGAGCTCGAGGCGGTCGGCGAACGGGGCGGCGAGGATCGCCGCGTCAAGCGAATCCAGCGGGACTTCGAGAGTGCGGGCCATGGGCGAGGTGGAGGGAGTGCGGCGCCGGGAATCCCGGCAAGTTGCCACGCCGACGGGCGCACCTCAACGGTGACCGTGCATCGTGCGCAATCGCGTGAGAGGCTGTTCTATTCGGCAGCCACGCCCGGTCTCCACTTTCATCCCGCCGCCGTCATGTCCTCGCGCGCCGCCCTCGCCTCGCTCCTGCTGCTCACCGCTTGCGCGCAGAACCGCGCCATGCTGGCGACCCCCGATGCGGCGATGATCGCCCGTGCCCGCGGCATCCATGAGCGGGTGCTGACGATCGACACCCATGTGGACATCGCGCCGGCCAACTTCCGCGCCGACACGCTCAATTACGCCAGCCGACTGCCGCGGACGCAGGTGGACCTGGTGAAGATGGAGGAGGGTGGCCTCGACGCGGCCTTCCTCATCGTCTACGTCGGGCAGACGCCGGAGCTCGACAGCGCCGCTTTCGCGCGCGCCAACGCCCAGGCACTGGAGAAGTTCGCGGCGGTGCATCGGTTCGCCGAGCAGCTGGCGCCGACGCGCGTCGGCCTCGCCACCACCGCGGCCGAGGCGCGTTCGATCTACGCCAGCGGCCGGAAGGTGGTGTTCATCGGCGTCGAGAACGGATTTCCCATCGGCGCCGACGTCACCAACGTGCGCAAGTTCCACGAGATGGGCGGTCGCTACATGTCGCTGGCGCACAACGGTCACAGCCAGCTCTCCGACTCCAACACCGGCGAGCGCGATGGTGTCTGGCGCTGGAACGGCCTTTCACCGCTCGGACGGCAGGTGATCGGCGAGATGAACCGGCTCGGCATGATGATCGACATCTCCCACCCGTCGAAGGTGAGCATGATGCAGACCATCGAGCTCACGCGCGCCCCGATCATCGCCAGCCACAGCGGCGTGCGCGCCATCTGCAACCACAGCCGCAACCTCGACGACGAACAGATTCGTGCGATGGGCAAGAACGGCGGCGTGATCCAGCTGGTGGCGTTCAACAACTACGTGAAGTGTGACCCGGCCAAGGACGCGGAGCGCAACCAGGTCCGCACCGACGCCATCGCCGCGCTGCGCAAGGAGTTCGGCATCACCGCCACCGCCCAGGCCGAGATGCGCGCGCAGATCGACGCCCTGCCCACCGAGCGGCGGAACACCTACCTCGCGCGGCAGGAGGAGATCGTCTCGCGTCGCACGCTCGGTGACGCGCCGGCCACGGTGTCCGATTTCGTCGATCACATCGACTACGTGGTGAAGATGATCGGGATCGACCACGTCGGCATTTCGTCCGACTTCGATGGTGGCGGTGGTGTGGATGGCTGGCGCAACGCGACCGAGACGTTCAACGTCACGCTGGAGATGGTGCGGCGCGGGTACAGCGAGGCGCAGATCGCGAAGATCTGGGGTGGCAACCTGCTGCGTGTGCTGGAGCAGGTGGAGAAGGTCGCTGCCAGTTCCTCCGCCACCATGCGACAGTAGTTCGCGGCGTTCCTCACCTTCTCCCGTGTCCATGTCCCTGCGCAGCGCCGTCCTCGCCCCGCTCTTCCTGTTGCCGACGGCGCTCGCGCCGCTCCCGCCTCGCTTCACTGCGCTGCAGCCCGACCTGCTGGGACTCGGCACCAGCTTCACCAACGCCGTCGCGGATTACGACGGCGATGGAGACCTGGACCTGTTCGTGGGTTTCGGCGGCACGCCGAACCGGCTCTATCGCAACGATGCCGGCGTGCTGGTGGACGTCGGCGCCAGTGTTGGCGTGAACGCGGCGCGTGGCGTGCGCTCGGCGGCGTGGGCGGATTACGACGCCGACGGCGATCCCGACCTGCTGGTCGGCTTCGCGCCAGGGCCGACGTCGGTGCTGGTGCTGTATCGGAACGACGGCGGCACCTTCAGCGACGTGACGGCGAGCGCCGGTGTGGCGGTGGCGACCGGCGGCGTGCGGCAGTTCAGCTTCGTGGACTTCGACGGTGACGATGACCTCGACCTGTCGGTGGCCTTCCGCGATCGTGCCAACATGCTGTTCCGCAATACCAAGAGCGCCTTCACCGAGATGGCCGACAGCGTGGGCCTGGCCGATGCGCGCAAGAGTGTGGGCGCGCTGTGGGTGGACGCCGACGAGGATGGCGATCTCGATTATCTCGTCGCCAACCAGGACGGCGATGCGAATGGACTGTTCCGCAATGACGGCGGCACGTTCACGGATGTCGCCGAGGCGATGGGTGTGGCATGGGGCGGTCGTGCCCCGAAGCTGGCGACCAACGGCACCGTGCGGCCCTGTGCCGCCGACGCCGATCATGATGGTCACTTCGACCTGTTCTTCGCGAACTACGGGCCCAATGGCCTGCTGATGAAGCGTGGCGCGGCGTTCGCCGACGTGTCCGAGCCGTGGGGGATCGCGACCGACGGTCGCTACGACGCCTGCGCGTTCGCCGACTTCGACCACGACGGCATGCTCGATCTCTACGTCAATGGCACCGTCACCGGTGGCAAGAGCTACCCGGACTTCCTCTACCACAACGCTGGCGCACGTTTCGACGACGTGACGCCGGCCAACGTGAAGGCGCTGGAGTCGGATCACGGTGTGCTGTGGTTCGACGTCGATCGTGACGGTGACCTGGACCTGTCACTCACCGGCGCGCAGGCGACCGGCATGCACCTCGTGATGCGCAATGATCTTGATGCGGCGGCGGCGCGTCGCTCGCTGCAGGTGCGGGTGCTCGACGCCAAGGGTCGCGCGACACGTGCCGGCGCCGAGGTGCGACTCTACGCCGCCGGCACCCGCACGCTGCTCGGCACGCAGCTGCTCGATACCGGCTCCGGCTACAACGCGCAGAACGACATGCCGGTGCACTTCGGGCTCGCACGCCTGCAGCGCGTGGACGTCGAGGTCACCTGGCCGTCGCGCGGCAAGCGCACGGTGACCCGTGTCCGCAACGTGGCGCCGCAGCGCTACGCAGGCACCGCACTGGTCGTCCGGGTGGCGTCGGGCCGGTGATCGTCAGCTGACCGCGCGGATCAGGTGTCGGGCCGCCGCGCGGGCGTGCATGTCGGGATCACGCAGCATCGCGCGCAGCAGGGGCATCGCCGCACCGAGTCGTGCCGTGGCCAGCGCCTCGGCGGCTGCGATGCGGAACTCGGCCGGCCGGTGCGCGTCCTCGATCGAGCAGAGACGGATCAGTCGCTGCACCGCGTCGGGCGTCGCCAGCGTGCCCAGCGCGTAGAGGAACTCGAGCTGCACGTCGAGGTCCCGTTCGCGCTCGAGCGCCTGCAGCAGGTGATCGACGTTGCCCCACGTCCCCTGCTCGGCGAGGAAGCCGCGCACCGCACGCCGGCGCACTTCCGGCGACTCGTCGCGGATCGCGCCACGCACCGCGGCGCGAGAGGTCGGGGTGTCGACCTGCAGCAGGGCCGTGACGACCGCCGACCGCACCCGCTCGTCGGTGTGCGAGAGCGTGGCGGTCAGCGCATGCTCGGCCTGCTGCGCCACCATCGCACCGAGCAGGCAGGCGGCATTGCGCACCACGAACCACTCGGCGTGCTGTAGCAGCGGCACCAGCGCGTCCACACTGCGATGCAGTGCGGTCAGGGCGTCGAAACAGGCGCGGCGCACCGCCATCGAATCGGACGTCAACAGCTGCTGGATGAGACGATCCACGTCGTCGCCAGCCAATGCAGACGCGTCGGCCATTGCAATCCCGCCCTTCACGGCGGGGGTGGCCTGCACGTACCACAGTGCAGCGTCGCGCAGCTCCTCGAAGATGGTCGGCGCTTCGCTGTCGGCGGCTGGAGCGCGGGCCAGCAGCATCGCCAGCGTCAGCAACTCTCGCGGCACGGCACCGGCGCCGAGTGACAGGCGCGCCACACCGTGGGCCTGGAGCGCGGTGGTGAGGCGCATCAGCGATGACACCTGACGCGTCAGCTTCAGGCCATTGATCGTCAGGCGTCCGTCGCTCCACTCGAGCGCCAGCGCATGCGAGCGCGAGAACCGACGCACGCGCAGCAGGCTGCTCCGCACCATGGTCAGGTCGTCGGACGACTGCACCTCCTCCAGCAGCAGCGAGAGCGATTTCGCGTACAGCAGCGAATGGTGCATGGGCGAGACTGGCGTGACAGGAACAGGCCCGCGCCGTGATCGGCGGGGCGGCGACGCGTGAAGACGCCTTCGAGTCTCGGTCGCCGCCATCTGTTTCTGCGTTCCTTCCACGTGTCACGCCCGTGGCGCGCCGCGTCAGAAGCGAGCCGCGATCCCGAACGAGAGCGAACGTCCCGGCACGATGGTGACGTTGTCGGGCTCTCCGCGCTGGCGGTCGAGCAGGTTGTCGCCGACCAGGCGGAGCGAGAGGCCGCGCGTCAGGTCGTGCGCCACCGATGCGCGCAGCCGCGTCACCTCGCCGTACTGCGTCCAGTAGGGACGAAGCGCGGCGCCGGACAGCCCGCGCGACCATGCGCCGCCGCGCAGGTAGGTCCCCGCCAGCGCAAGGCGGTCGTAGTTGATCCAGTCGGCGACCTGCGTGCCACCGAGCTGCACCTGCCAGCGGGGCGGAGTCCAGGTGACGGTGAGCCCGGTGGTGCGGGCGGGCACCGCCAGCATGCGATCACCCTCGCGCAGGTCGCCGGCGTACAGCGGAGCCACCTGGCTGACGCGACTCTGCACCAGCGACATCGATCCGGCGACGGCGAGATTGCCGACGCTCTGCCGCACGGCGAACTCCCAGCCACGGTTGGTGATCGCGCCGAGGTTTTCCAGCACGTAGCCGTAGCGCGGTGGGCGCGCGTAGCCCATGCGACCACCCGTCGTGTCGGAGTACGTGGCACCGGCGTCGAGGATCGGCACCTGCTGGATCAGGGACGAGGCGAGCTGGTCGAAGCGTGTGACCTGCAGCGAGAAGTTGCGGCGCCAGTAGAGATCGATGCCCGCTTCCACACCCTCCTGCTTCTCCGGCAGCAGCCCGCTGTCGACGCTCCCCGATCCGACGCCGCGCCACGCCGTCTCGCGCATCGGATTGCGTGCCGGTCGCATGCCGACACCGTAGGCGATGCGTGCCTTCCAGGTGGCGTCGCCCACCTGCCGCACCAGCGACGCCCCCACCGACGGCAGCAATACGAAACGACTGGCATCGGTGAAGCCATCATTGCGCTCGCTGCGCAGCCCGGCGGTCAAGAACAGCGTCTCGTGCACGTTCACGGCCGCCTGCGCGCTGAGGCCGACGGTGCTCAGCCAGCGCGGCGTCACGTCGCGCCCGATGGGACGCGGGCCACCGCCAGGATATTGCGGTGAGGCCGAGGGCGACGTGCTGACGGTCGCATCGCGCAGGAGCGCCGCATCGCCACCGAACGTGAAAGTGGCGTTGGTCGCTGCGCCGATGCCCGTGCGACGCACGCTGGTGGCGCGTAGCGTGCCCTTGTCGGCGCCGCCGGCGGTGGAGCGGAGTTCGGAGCCGAGCGCCGACGGCAGGGGAACGAAGTCCACCGACAGGCCCGATAGCCGATAGCCATCGATGCCCGCCGTCACGGTGTGTGTCCAGGCGGCATCGGGCGCGTGCGTGATGGTGCCGCCCAGGGTGTACTGCGACACGGCCTGGCTCGAATCCTCGCGCAACGGCTGTGCACCCGGCGCCGCCATACGCAGGCTGGCCACGACGGGGTTGGCCGGCGAATCGGCACGCGCCATCCAGAGCCGCGCGGTGCCGGAGAGGATGGTCCGCGCCGAGACCTTTCGCGCACCGGCATCCACGCTCAACTGCACCGTACCGCCGCCGGGCACGATGGCACCGGTGGTGGTCAGCGCCGCCACCGCGCCCGCCGACCGTTCGGCGCTCCCGGCGCGAACCGAGAGCACGTGTTCCTGCGTGAAGGCCTCGGCCGAGGCGTAGTCCGACTGCGCGGCACCTGCGCTGGAGCGCAGCGTGGCATCGGCACGGCCGTCGCTGGCGCCGTCATGTCGCAGCTGCACGTTCACCACGCCGCTGATCGCGTCTGCGCCGTACAGCGCCGCACCCTGCGGTCCGCGGATCACCTCGATGCGGTCGATCGCGTCGGCGGCGATGCGTGTCAGCAGCAACGGATTGGCGAGCTCGATGCCGTCCACGAACACCTTCGGTGCGCTGACCCCGAACGAACTGGCGCCGCGGATGCTGCCGAACCGCGTCAGCAGCGACGTGGGAGCATCGCCCCAGATCCAGAGTCCCGGGATCGACCCGTTGAGTGCCGTGGCGAGTGTCGGTGCGGCGGCGCCGCGCAGGTCGCGCCCCTGCACGACATCCACGGCATACGGCAACCCGCGTTGTGCGGCGCCTGCAGCACTGCCAGTGACGACCACGCGATCGAGCGTCGCCGTCCGCGGCATGACCGTCGATGTCGCGCGCGTGGGAGCCAGCACCACCTGCGTGCCGCCGCTCGGCGTGGCGATGACGTTCAGGTCGTGCAGCAGCGCCCGCAGCGCCGCACCGAGCGGCATGGGGCCCTGCGGCACACAGGCCTCACGGTCCAGCGGCAATGCGTCGCTGGCGTACGAGAGGCGCACGCCGGCGCGGGCCGCGACCAGGTCGAGCGCCGTGCGCAGCGATGCGCCGCTGGAGTGCAGCGACACCTCACGATCCAGTGGTGGCGACCACGCACGCACGCTGTCGCGGACGGGCAGTGGGCAGGGCACACCCTGCGCATCCGCCCGCCCGCAGGTCAGCAGGCTGGCGACCAGCAGCAGCCCGCGTCGCCCGTGGCGTGAGGCACGGGTCATCGCCGTGCCGGCATCCCCGCTGCGCTGTGCAATTCGATCGTGTCGCCGCGCGACTCGGCGCTGACACCGAGCGTCAGGCCCAGCACCGCCGCCACGCGCGACACCGGCTCGCTGGTGAAGTCGGCAGTCACGCGTCGTGCGGCCAGTGCACTGTCGCTGATGATCAGCGAGACGCCATACCAGCGTCGCAGCGCATCCGCGACTTCGGTGAGCGATGCATCGGCGAAGGTGAGGTGGCCGGCGGCGAGTGCGGCTCCCTCGGTGGCGGTGACGGCACCGGGCGCCACCGTGATCCCACCCACCGTTGCGACGGCACCATCGCCGGCGCGCAGCGTGACGACGGAATCGTGTTGCGCGGCGGGACTGGTGAGTGTCACGACGCCTTCGGTGACGCGGACGCTCACTTCACGTGACGGCGACTCGCGCACCAGGAACGCGGTGCCGACGTCCTCCACGGTCGCAGCGCCAACCTTGATCGCAAACGGCATCGCGTCGTCGTGGGTGACCCTGAACCAGGCCTCGCCGTGCAGCGTCAGGCGACGATGCGTGCGGCCGAAACCAGGTGCCAGTTCCAGTGAGGAGGCCGGCCCGAGGCGCACGTCGGTGCCATCGGCGAGCCGGATTGCCTGCGTCGTACCCGTGGTGGTCACGTACGATGCGGCACCCGAGCCGGCGGTGGCAGTGCGCCACACGGCGGTCGCCCCGGCCACCAGCAGCAACGCAGCGGCGACGCGGAACACCGGCCGCTTCCAGAGCGGCACGGTGGGGAGCGGCTGCGCCTTCCGTGCACGGCGCGCTGCGAGATTGTCGGCGCCCTCTGCCGCGCCGGATCGCCGACGCGCAGTCACGCGCGCCAGCGCGCCTTCGACATCGATGACGTCAGGAGTCGTGGCGACCCACTGCGCCATCACGGCGTCGAGCGCGGCATCGTGCACCGGGGGTCCCTCATCCGGCCCGAGGCCGGTCGGATCATCGCTCATATACCTTGTAGACACAGCCGGGGTCCGGTACCCCTATCGCTCCCGCCGACGCCGCAACTTGCGCGTCACCGCTTCCCCGGGTCAAGGACGTCCTGCGACGTGTCAGCGAACGCTTCTCCCAGCCTCGAGAACGGCTTTCCGCCCGAGGATGTGCAGCGTGCGCTGTTTGCGAGGCTGGCCGCCGGTGACGAATCGGCGTTCGACACGATCTTCCGCACCTGGTACGCACCGCTGGTGCGCGTGGCCAGCTACCTGCTGCACGATGCGGGCATCGCCGAGGAGGTGGTGCAGGACGTGCTGCTCGAGGTGTGGCGGCGCAGGGACACGCTGGCGTTCGAGCAGGAGCCGCGCCGCTACCTGATGCGCGCCACCCGCAACCGCGCGCTGAACCACGTGCGCCACCAGGCGGTGGCCGCGCGCGCCGCGGCCCGCGACGTCAGCGAGGAGGCCCACGCCGCTGCCGCCCCCAACCTGGTGCAGGCGGCCGAACTGGAAGTCGCGATCGCGCAGGCGGTGGCGACGCTTCCCGACCGCTGCCGCGCCGTGTTCGATCTCTCGCGACGTCACGGCATGAGCTACGCGCAGATCGCCGACGCCCTCGACATCGCGCCCAAGACGGTCGAGAACCAGATGGGCAAGGCCCTCCGCCTCCTGCGCATCGCCCTCGCACCCTGGCTGCCAAGCGGCGACGGCTGACGCGACGGACGCAGTGCCCGCGCTTCGGTGGCCAACCGCAAGAGCGCACTGCAACTGCGTGACACCAAGGCGCAAAGAATTGCGGTGACAGTGCACTCGATTGCGGGGACAGTGCACTCGATTGCGGAGATTGAGTGCACTGTCCCCGCAACTCTTTGTGGCTTCGTGCCCTCGTGTCTTTGTGTCAAGCAGTTTCGTCGCCTCGTCGGCGAACGAACCCGCGCCGTGACAGCGTGCTGCAGTGACCTGCATCGAGCCGCGTGGGGGTAGCGAACGGCACGCGTGTCTGCCGGTATGACGGATCGTTCGCGGATGGACTTCGCCACTGCTGACGGTTCGCACTCACATCATGCCGGAGATTCACGCGCATGTCTTCCTTCAAGTCCCGCATCGCGGCGGGTGCCCTGTCGCTGGTCGCTGCGGCGTGTACTGACGGCACGACCACGCCGCGCACCGCCGAGACCTCGCTGGTGTCGGCGGCGTTCACCACCGCCGCGCCCGGGTACGACTCGCTCTCCAGCAGCTACAGCGCCGGCGGCAACACCGGCGTGTTCGGGCCACGCCATCGCGGCGGGCCGCGTGGCGGCGGCAGCGACAGTCTCGGTCGTGGTGAGCTGATGGGCGGCGGCATGCGCGACGAGTTCAGCGGCGGCATCGGCATGGGGCCGGGCATGGGCCGCGGGCCGTTCGGTGAGGCGTTCTCGCTCTCCACCTGCACCGCGTTCGAGGCTGCCACCGGCGTCGTCACCTGCACACCGCTGCTGCGTGACAGCCTCACCATCACGCGCACGTTCAAGTTCAGCACCGTCGCCGGCGTGGCACAGGCGGCGCGCGACACGCTGACCACCGATCGCATCGAGACCGTGCGCACCGTCAGCGGCACCACCACCTTCACGCCCGGTCGTCGCGGTGGCTTCGGTCACGGCTTCGGACCGCGCGGTGCCGACAGTGCGCGCCTCGACATCACCACCGCCCGCACCACCGTCACCAGCTCCAGCACGCGCATCACCAGCGGGCTGGCGTCAGGTTCGACGCAGCGGACGGTGAATGGCGCGTCGGCCGGCAAGGAGACCACCGAAGGCACCGCCACCACCGGCGCCTTCACCTCGGTGCGGGTGATGGGCGACACCACCACCGGCCTCGTGATCCCGGTCGTCGCCAGCGGCTATCCGTATCCCACCGCCGGCACCGTGATCCGGGCGATGTCGGTCACCGTGACGTACGCCAGCGGCTCGCCCGTCAGTTCGTCGCGCCGCGAGGTCATCACCTACGACGGCACGGCGACGGCGAAAATCGCGATCACGAAGGATGGCGCGACCAGGCAGTGCACGCTGGCACTGCCGCGCGGCCGGCCAGTGTGCCCCTGATTCCGGGGCGCCACGGCGTCTGACCCCTGCACGCAGCGCCCCGGAGCCATCGGCTTCGGGGCGCTGCTGCGCATGAGTACGTTGGCTCCGAGGGTTGTCCGCTGCACCGCACCCTCTCGCGCGGCGATCTCGACAGGCAGCGCCTCGCCCGCGTAGGTTGCGGGTCGAGTCTCGCACTCATCGGCCCGGAGCCTCCCGTGCGGTTGCAGGATTACATCAGGGCCAACGTCGAGCCGATCCTCGCGGAATGGGTCACGTTCGCACGCACGCGGGCCGGTGCCGAGGGCATGAACCTCGTCGCATTGCGCGATCACGCCGGCGAGATGCTGCGCCAGATCGCCGCCGATCTCGACACGCCGCAGAGCGTGAGCGAGGAGTTCACCAAGTCGCAGGGGACGATCGAGGCCGCCGACGATGCGGCGGCACGCGCCGCGGAACCGCTGCATCGCGATTCCCCCGCCGAGACACATGGCGCCGACCGGGCGACGAGCGGGTTCAGCGTGGGCGAGATGGTGGCTGAGTTCCGCGCGCTGCGGGCCAGCGTGCTGCGCCTCTGGATCGGCGCGCGCGCCTCGCTCGACGAGGCCGACCTCGGTGACATGATGCGGTTCAACGAGGCGATCGACCAGGCGGTGGCGGAGTCGGTCTCGCGGTTCTCGCGCGACCTCGAGCGCTCGCGCGACATGTTCATCGCGATCCTGTCGCACGACCTGCGCACGCCACTGCAGACGGTGATGCTGTCCACCCAGCAGCTGCTCGAGACACCATCCGTCAGCAGTGCGCAATCGGAGGCGCTCCATCGCGCGCGGCGGAGCACGGAGCGCATGCAGGGAATGATCGACGACCTGCTGGACTTCACCCGGAGCCGGCTCGGTGCCGGCATCGGGGTGGCGCTGGCCGAGATCGACCTGCGGGCGATGGTGCAGGAGGCGGTGGACGAGGTGGTGGTGGCCTTTCCACGCCACCAATTCCTGCTCGAGCCCGGCCAGGAACTGCGCGGCCCTGGCGATCCGGCTCGCCTGCGGCAGGTGCTCGCCAACCTGCTCGGGAACGCGGCGTCGCACGGCCAGGCCGGCTCACCGATCCGGATCGTCGCCTCCGCCGTCGATGGTGAGAGCGTGATCGAAGTCTGGAACCGTGGCCGGGTCATCCCGGCCACCGACATGGGTGCGATCTTCGGCCCGTTCAAGCGCCTCAAGGCCGGGGTGGCGCCGCCGGCGCATCCGGGTCACCTCGGCCTCGGCCTCTACATCGCCGACCAGATCGTGACCGCCCACGGCGGCCGCATCGACGTGACGTCGAGCGAAGCCGACGGCACCTGTTTCCTGGTTCGGCTGCCGCGCTGATGTCGCGCCGACGATGCACGGCGACGTGCACCGGCGGCGCCACCGCGCGCGCTCAGTAGCGGAACGCGTACTGCAGCTTCACCAGGAGCTGATTCGAGCCGAAGCCCCAGCGACGATCGAGTCGCTGCGTGGGATCCGTCTGCACACCGCCCGAGAATGGTCGTTTGGTCTCGGGATCGATGTCGTGGCGCAGGTTGTGGTTGTAGACCACGAACAGGTCGCCGAGCGGTGAGAAGGTCCACCGCACGCGGGTGTTGGCACCGAAGGTGTCGCTGGTGTTGTCGTACTGCGCGTCGCTGTTGAACTGGAGGTTGGGCGACACGTTGACGCGCATCCGCGTCCCGATCAGGTCCTGCGTGAAGCGACCTTCGCGCAGCCGGCCGACGTTGCGCGTCGCATTCAGCTCCAGGTTGAACAGCGACGACGGTTTCCAGGCCGCGGTGAGGATCATCTCGTCCAGCTTGCCGCTGTAGAACGGGCCGAACCACCACGTGGCCTGCCCGCTGAAGCGGCGCTTCGGTGCCAATCCACCTTCGAGGCGATAGCGGTGCCAGCGATAGGCGCCCGCGGGAATCGTCACGCCCGGCGCGATGGTGAATGGCGCGACGAGCCGTTCGCCGGTGGGATTGAAGTTGAACTCGAATCGGTCACCGCTCTCCAGCCGCCAGTTGATCGGCGCGAAGAAGATGCGGTAACTCTCCCACTTCCCGTTCAGGTCCGTCACCACGCGCGGCACCAGTTCGTTCACCATCTGTCGCACGTGCAGTCCGAGCACGGGACGCTTCGGCCGCGGGATGAAGTTGCTCGTCAGCTGGATGATCTGCACGCCCGGACGCGGCACGAAGCCGAGTGATGGATCGAAGCCATCGCCCAGGCGCTTGTACAGCAGGCCGAGCTGCCAGATGTCGTTCGGGTACTCGATCCGCGCACCCCAGGCGCGCTTGTCGCCACCCAGTCCCTCGCGATCGGTCGCCAGCACCCACGCGCCGGCGTTGAAGTTCTTGTTACCGCGAAAGCGCGAGGTCTGGTAGATGCCGTCGACACCCGTCATCCAGCTTCCCGCCCGTGCCAGCGGATCGCCAGCGGAGACGATCATGCCCACCGACGACTCACGAAACACGTTCTGCTTGTAGCGCAGCACGCCCATCGTGCCTGCCGTCGACGGCAGCAGGGTGGTCGCGGCGGCAGCTGCGGCACCGCCGATGTCGCCGGTGTGCAGCACCAGCGCGCCGACGTTCGCACCGTTGCCGCGCCCCGTGACCTTCACCCCGGCGCGGATCGGCACCTCGTTGCCGTTCAGCAGTCCGATGCGCCGACTGAAGAACGGCCGCATGTCATCACTCGCGCCGACACCGAAGTCGAAGATGTCCGCACCCTGCAGGAAGAAGGTGCGCTTCTCGGGGAAGACAATGGGAAAGCGCGTGAGGTTCGTGCGTCGCGTGTCCACCTCGGTTTCGGCGAAGTCGGTGTTGACGGTCAGCGCGGCGAGCACGTTCGCGCCCAGCGTCTGCGTAACGTCGAGGCTCATGTCGCGCTCGTCGCGGCGGTCCGCGCCGATGGTCGGGATCCCCGATGCCCCGGTGAGCGACGGCCGGACGCTCAACCCCAGGCCGAGCGCGAACGGCGGGATGCCGGTGAGTTCGCCGGCACGATAGGTCTGCGTCACCTTGTAGTCGCGCACCGGGCTGGCCCAGCGGTCGTTCTCGAGGTGTCGCTGCACGCGGCGCTGCACGTTCAGGTCCCAGGTCGCGAGCCCCTGTGCGAATTGCAGGCTGCGCATCGGGATCACCAGCTCGGCGGACCACCCGGTGCTGGTGCGCACTGCCGCGGCGTTCCACACCGCATCCCAGTTCGCGTTCTCCGACTCACCTTGCCCGGCCACCAGCGCGTCGTAGCGGGCGCCATTGGGATTGACCGCGAACACGTACCCGGACCGCCCGTCGCGATAGGTGTCGAGCACGATCTTGACGTGATCCTCGTTGGACAGCGAAGCATCGCGTTCGCGCGCGAAGCCGACGATGCGCTGCGGCTCGGGGTCGTCGGCGCGGATGCCGATCATGATCGCATCGCTGCTCACCAGCACCCGGACGACGGTTCGGCCCGACGGCACGCCGCCCTGGACCGGCTCGATCTGCACCAGGTCGCTGATCGAGTCGGCGAGCGCCCACGCCGTCTCGTCCAGTCGACCGTCCACGCGGATCGGCCCGGTGGCCGGCGCCGCCCGGAGCGCCGGACGGCTCGCGGCGGGCGCAGGCGCCGTCGGTGCGGATTGCGCGGCGAGCGCGCCGGCGCTGGTGAGGAGGGCCAGGGGCGCGCTCCACAGATGAGACCACCACGTGCTCGCCTGGCGGCGGGTCTGGGGTCGTGGGGCGTTGGAACGAGGGGTCACGCAGCGTGGGCAGGCGGGCGGGGTGATGCGGCGGCGCGGAATACTACGGGCGCGGCCGATCGGGGGCCTGACTCGAAGGCACCGTCGTCCTGTTCAGCGAGCTCTGCTGGTGCGATCGAAGGGCGGTGGCGGGTCGTGCGGCGGACCGTCACGGCCACGTCGGAGCCGTCACCGGCGGACGGTGCACGTCCCTTGATCCCCGGGTTGGTCCTGCGTAGCTTCTCAGACTCTTGTCGACCCGCCCGGTCACCTCATCGTGTCCGGCGCGTGCCTGCCAAGGCGTCCTGCTCGCATAGCTCAGTCGGTAGAGCACATCCTTGGTAAGGATGAGGTCATCGGTTCGATCCCGATTGCGAGCTCTGTTCGTCCGCACCACCCCGGCGGTTTCGTCCCGTGCTGCACCGTGCACGTGCGGAAGCGCCGCTTGCGCTAGCCTCGGCCACCCGCCTTGGCGCGCGGGCCTGTCGGTACCGTTACTTCACCACCTCTTTTCCAGGATTGCGCTGTCATGGGCAAGGCAAAGTTCGAGCGGAACAAGCCGCATCTGAACGTGGGCACGATCGGGCACGTCGACCACGGCAAGACGACGTTGACGGCAGCGATCACGGCGATCCAGGCGAAGAAGGGGCTGGCGCAGGTGATGGCGTTCGACCAGATCGACAAGGCGCCGGAGGAGCGCGAGCGTGGCATCACGATCGCGACCGCGCACGTCGAGTATGAGTCGGCCAACCGGCACTACGCGCACGTGGACTGCCCGGGCCATGCGGACTACGTGAAGAACATGATCACGGGGGCGGCGCAGATGGACGGCGCGATCCTGGTGGTCTCGGCGGCCGACGGCCCGATGCCGCAGACGCGCGAGCACATCCTGCTGGCCCGTCAGGTGAACGTGCCGTACATCGTCGTGTTCATGAACAAGGTGGACATGGTCGACGACGCGGAGCTGCTGGACCTGGTGGAGCTGGAAGTGCGCGAGCTGCTGAGCGTGTACAACTTCCCGGGCGACGACACGCCGATCATCAAGGGGTCGGCGCTGAAGGCGCTGGAGTCGGGCGATCCGAACAGCGAGTGGGGCCTGAAGATCCAGGAGTTGATGGACGCGCTGGACAGCTACATCCCGCAGCCGGTGCGGGCGACCGATCGCCCGTTCCTGATGCCGGTCGAGGACGTGTTCTCGATCACCGGGCGTGGCACGGTGGCGACGGGCCGCATCGAGCGCGGGATCATCAAGGTGGGCGAGGAAGTGTCGCTGATCGGCTTCAATGCCGACAAGACGACGGTAGTGACGGGCGTCGAGATGTTCCGCAAGCTGCTGGACAGCGGTGAGGCGGGCGACAACGTGGGCCTGCTGCTGCGCGGCATCGGCAAGGACGAAGTGGAGCGCGGGATGGTGCTGGCGAAGAAGGGCAGCATCACGCCGCACACGAAGTTCTACGCCGAGGTGTACGTGCTGACGAAGGAGGAGGGCGGGCGGCACACGCCGTTCTTCAAGGGCTACCGGCCGCAGTTCTACTTCCGGACGACGGACGTGACGGGGAACGTGGAGTTGCCGGACGGGATGGAGATGGTGATGCCGGGCGACAACGTGCAGATGACGATCGAGCTGATCACGCCGATCGCGATGGACGAAGGGCTGCGCTTCGCGATCCGCGAAGGCGGTCGCACGGTGGGCGCCGGCGTCGTCGCCAAGATCCTCGCGTAAGTCGCTGGAATGAGGGCACAGCCGGGCTCCTGAGAAGGAGTCCGGCTTTCGTGCCCGGACCCGTTGGCATCACTGTCCAGACTGGAAGGAGCAGGCCGTGAGTACCGCAGTCGAAACCACCTCCCGTGGAAGTTTCCCGGCCCGCGTCGTGACGTTCTATCACGACGTGATGGTCGAGATGCGCAAGGTCACCTGGCCGGACTGGCCACAGGTGCGCCAGGCGACCATCGGGATCATCGTCGTGGTGCTGTTCATCGGCGCCGTCATCGGCCTGATCGACCTGATCTGCCAGTCGGTGCTCGTGACCGGCCTCCCGCGTCTCTTCGCCCGCTAGTGCCCATGCTCTCCGCCACCAGTCACCGCTGGTATGCCGTGCAGACCACCGCGGGGCACGAGAACAAGGTGCGCACGCTGTTGCAGCGTCGGATCGACACCGATCCGACCGCCGCCGATGAGCGTCCGATCCGTCAGGTGATGGTGCCGACGCAGACGGTCGTCGAGGTCAAGAACGGCAAGAAGGTCGAAGTCGAGAAGAAGACATTCCCTGGCTACGTGCTGGTCGAGATGGTGGTGAACCAGGACACGCAGCACACGGTGAACGGGATCCAGGGCGTGATCAAGTTCGTCGGCAAGGACAAGGAGCCGGCGCCGTTGCGCGATGAGGAAGTGAAGCGGTTGCTGGGCATCGTGGACGAGAAGGCCGCCACCGCCCCGGTGGAGGAGATTCCGTTCCTGGTGGGCCAGGCGGTGCAGATCACGGAAGGGCCGTTCACCGACTTCAATGGCACGGTCGAGGAAGTGATGCCGGAGAAGGGCAAGGTGCGCGTCTCGGTGAGCCTGTTCGGCCGCCCGACGAGTGTCGAGCTCGATTATCTTCAGTTGAAGGGCTACTGACGCAGTTCGAGGTGTCTGGCGTCGCGGAGCAGTGTCTGATCCCGTGATGTCGTAGCGCAATCACAAACGTTGGACGTCGGCGACCACGACGACGCAAAACCCCGTGGGAGTTTCCGATGCCGGCAGCGGGCGCACATCGCGCGCGTGTCGAGTCGGTATCGCAACGTCAGCGAGGTACAGATGGCCAAGAAGGTCACCGGGTTCGTCAAGCTGCAGATTCCTGCAGGCAAGGCGACTCCGGCCCCTCCAGTAGGTACGGCGCTCGGCCCCCAGGGAATCAACATCATGGGGTTCTGCAAAGAGTTCAACGCTCGGACGCAGGGCCAGGATACGATTCTCCCGGTCGAAGTGACGATCTACGGCGACAAGTCCTTCACCTTCATCCTCAAGACGCCGCCTGCGGCGATCCTGATCAAGAAGGAGTTGGGTCTGGCGAGCGGGTCGGGTGCGCCAAACAAGACCAAGGTGGGTTCCATCAGCACGGCACAGCTGCGGAAGATCGCGGAGATCAAGATGCCGGACCTGAACTGTGACACGATCGAGTCGGCCGTGAAGATGATGGCCGGGGCTGCACGCTCGATGGGTGTGGAGGTCAAGGGCTGATGCGCGCACATGGCAAGAAGTTCAAGGCCGCTGCCGCCAAGATCAACGCCACCGAGGCCTACGCCTCGCGGGCCGCGCTCGAGGCAGTGAAGGCCGGTGCGTTCGCGAAGTTCGACGAGACCGTCGAAGTCGCGGTGCGCCTCGGCGTCGATCCCCGTCATGCGGACCAGCTGGTGCGTGGCACGGTCGTGCTGCCCGCCGGCACCGGCAAGACGGTGCGTGTCCTCGTGATCGCGAACGGGCCGAAGGCGGCGGAAGCCGAGGCTGCGGGCGCCGATTTCGTCGGCATCGAGTACATCCAGAAGATCAAGGACGGCTTCCTCGACTTCGACGTGATGATTGCCACGCCGGACCAGATGGGCCAGGTCGGTCAGCTCGGACGCGTGCTCGGGCCCCGCGGCCTGATGCCGAATCCGAAGACCGGCACGGTCACGTTCGACGTCGCACGCGCGGTGAAGGAGACGAAGGCCGGCCGTATCGAGTTCCGCGTCGACAAGGGCGGCAACGTGCACGTCCCGATCGGCAAGGTCTCGTTCGCCATCGAGGCGCTGGAGCAGAATTTCTCCGCGTTCATCGAGCAGGTGGTGCGTTCCAAGCCCAGCGCGGCCAAGGGTGTGTACGTCCGCACCATCTCGGTCAGCAGCACGATGGGCCCGGGCGTGCTCGTCGATCCCAATCCCTACCGGTAACACGACATGAAGCGATCCGAAAAGGAACAGCTCGTCGTCGAGCTGCGGGAGAAGATCAGCAGCGCCTCGGCACTGTATTACACCGACTTCACGGGACTGAACGTGAAGCGGATGACCGACCTCCGTCGCAAGCTGCGCGCAGCGGGCGTGGAGTACGTGGTCATCAAGAACACGCTCGCACTGCGAGCCGTGTCGGAGAGCGGTCTCGTGTCGTCCAAGCTCAAGGGACCGACCGGGATCGTGGTGGGCAAGGATGCCTTGCTGGCAGCCAAGGTGCTCACCGACTTCGCGAAGGCGAACGACCAGAAGCCCGAAGTGAAGGGCGGGGTGTACGAGGGCAAGGAAGTCGATGCGAAGATGGTCGCGAAGCTGGCGGCGATTCCGCCACGCGACGTGCTCCTCTCGATGTTGGCCGGTGCCCTGCAGGCTCCGCTCGGAGCCATGCTCGGTGCCCTCGAAGCCTTGAAGGCGGAGCGCGAAGGCGCCACCGCAACTGCCTGATCCCAGGCGTACCGATTTTCACGCACCCGGCGCGCAGTCAGCGTCGCCTGGGAACCACGACGGAGATTTGAGAAATGGCGAATAGCACCCTGAGCAAGGACGAGATCCTCGACGCGATCGGCGGCATGTCGGTCATCGAGCTGTCCGAGCTGGTCGAAGCGTTCAAGGAGAAGTTCAACGTCACCATCGCCGCTGCCGCCCCTGCGGCTGCCGGTGCCGGCCCCGCGGCCGTGGTGGAAGAGCAGACCGAGTTCTCGGTCGTGCTGAAGGAAGCCGGCGCGAAGAAGATCCAGGTCATCAAGGTGGTCCGTGAGATCACCGGCCTGGGCCTGAAGGAAGCGAAGGACCTGGTCGAGGCCGCCCCGAAGGAAGTGAAGGGTGGTGCCACCAAGGACGACGCCGCCGCGATCAAGGCAAAGCTCGAAGCAGAAGGCGCCGTCGTCGAAGTCAAGTGACGCTGGCGGGGTAGCGACCTCGCCTGAGGGCACTCGACTCCAGTCCCCGACGTTTGTTGTTGCTCGACTGGAATCGATGCCCGAAGACGGGGTCGTCCCGCCGCCGCCAGGAGCCCGGGCCTTCCCGGAGCACTCCCCGCGGTGTCACCTGACTCTCCGGACGATCGTGCTGACTGCCATTTCCGCTGGAACTTCCCTGCAGTTTCCCGCCACAACCCCGCGTCGCCGAAATTTTTCGGTCGCTGCGGGGGCGTGGCGCTTTTCGCCTGCGTGCGGGTGAGAGATGCCTGACTCGATGAAGCAGATTTCCTTCAGTAAGCTCGACGTGCGGATGGACATGCCGCACCTGCTCGATATCCAGACACGCGCGTTCGAAGCGCTGTTGCAACTGGACGCCGCGGCCCATGACCGCGAAGACATTGGTCTGGAACGGGTCTTCAAGGACCTGTTCCCGATCACCGACGCGCACGAGAACTTCAGTCTGGAGTTCAAGAGCTATACCCTCGGCGAGCCGAAGTACTCGGTCGAAGAGTGTATCGAGCGCGACATGACCTATTCGGCACCGCTCAAGGCGCGGCTCGCCCTTCGCATCTTCGAGGAAGTGGGCGGCGAGAAGCAGCTCAAGAACGAAATCGAGAAGGAGGTCTATCTCGGCGAACTGCCGCTGATCACCAATCTCGGCACCTTCGTGATCAACGGCGCCGAGCGCGTCATCGTCAGCCAGCTGCACCGGTCGCCGGGCGTGGTGTTCGAGGAGAACACGCACCCGAACGGGCAGCGCCTGATCTCGTCACGCATCATTCCGTTCCGCGGATCGTGGGTCGAGTTCACCGTGGACATCCACGACGTGATCTTCGTCCACATCGACAAGAAGAAGAAGTTCCCGGCCACCGCGCTCCTGCGCGCGCTGGGCTACGGCGGCAACGAGGACATCTACCGCCTCTTCTTCGGCATCCGTGAACTGGACATCGAGCGGATCCGCGAGAACCGCCAGGACCTGCGCGAGGTGGCTGGTGCCATCGTCGCCGAGGAACTGACGCTGGTCGGCCGCGAGAAGCTGGCCGAAGAGATGAAGCCGAAGAAGGAGACCAAGAAGGCCCGCCTGGAGCGTGAAGCCGCCGAGGCGGATCGCACCGTGAAGGTTGGCGACGAGCTGGACGACCAGCTGGTCAACCGCCTCCGCGAAGCCGGCTACAAGAAGGTCAAGGTCTTCGCCAGCTACCACAGCATCGAGCTGCGGGACGAGATGGACGCGTTCGAGAACGGTGAGCGCGAGGAACCGCGCGCGCTGGCGATGGACGTGGTGTCGAAGGACGGTGAAGTGCTGGCCGAAGCCCACCAGCCGCTGAAGCTGGCGCTGGTGAAGAAGCTGCGCGCCGCCGGCGTGGTGCGGGTCAAGGTGTTCGCGGCCACTGGCCGCATGGAGTCGTCGCTGATCAAGAACACGATCGCGAAGGATCCCACCGACCCGATCCGCCTCGAGCCGAAGGACATCGCGAAGGCCGGCTCCCCGGCCGCCGCCGGTGAGATGACGGCACTGAACCAGATCTATGCGCTGCTGCGTCCGGGCGATGCCCCGAACGCGACCACGGCGAAGGACGCGCTGATGCGCCTGTTCTTCAACCCGAAGCGCTACGACCTCGGTCGCGTGGGCCGCTACAAGATCAACCAGCGCCTCGGCCTCGAGACCGATCCGGCGACGACGGTCCTGACGACGGAAGACTTCGTCGAGATCGTGCGCACGCTGATCGAGCTGCACGAGGGCCGCGGTGACACGGACGACATCGATCACCTGGGCAATCGCCGCATCCGCTCGGTGGGTGAGCTGATCGCGAACCAGTTCTCGGTGGGTCTGAGCCGCATGGCGCGCCTGGTGAAGGAGCGCATGAGCATCAACACCGATCCGGAGCGCATCTCGCTCGACGACCTGGTGAACGCGCGGACGGTCAGCGCCGTCATCCAGGCCTTCTTCGGATCGTCGCAGCTGTCGCAGTTCATGGACCAGACCAACCCGCTCGCGGAGCTGACGCACAAGCGTCGTCTCTCGGCGCTTGGCCCGGGTGGCCTGACGCGCGAACGCGCCGGCTTCGAGGTGCGCGACGTGCACTTCTCGCAGTACGGCCGCATGTGCCCGATCGAAACGCCGGAAGGTCCGAACATCGGCCTCATCACGTCGTTGGCGTGCTTCGCGCGCGTCAATGACCTCGGCTTCGTCGAGACGCCGTATCTCATCGTGCGCGAAGGTCGCGTCACCGACGAGATCGAGTGGCTGGACGCCACCCGTGAGGCGAACAAGACGATCGCACAGGCGAACGCCAAGCTGAATCCCGACGGCACCTTCGTCGAGGAGTTCGTGCTGGCCCGTCGCGAAGGTGACTTGCCGCTGGTTCCGGGCAAGCGCATCGACTACATGGACGTGGCGCCGGAGCAGCTGGTCTCCATCGCCGCCGCCCTGATTCCGTTCCTCGAGCACGACGACGCCAACCGCGCGTTGATGGGCTCGAACATGCAGCGCCAGGCGGTGCCGCTCCTCAATCCGCGCACGCCGGTCGTGGGCACGGGTCTCGAGGAGAAGGTGGCGCGCGACTCGGGTGCCTGCATCATCGCCCGTCGTGGCGGTGTGGTGACGCGTGTCACGGCCGACGAGATCATCGTCGACGCCGGCCCGGCAGAGCACACCACGGACCTCAGCCGTCCACTGGCGCGCCTCGGCCAGATCGATCGGTACAAGGTCAAGAAGTACTGGCGCACGAACCAGGACACGGCGATCAACCAGCGCCCGATCGTCCGGCTCGGCCAGAAGGTGAAGGCCGGCCAGGCGCTGGCCGACGGTGCCGCGACCGAGTTCGGTCAGCTGGCGCTGGGTGCCAACGTCACCGTCGCCTTCATGCCGTGGTTCGGCTACAACTTCGAGGACGCCATCGTCCTCAGCGAGCGGCTGGTGAAGGAGGACGTGTACTCGTCCATCCACATCCAGGAGCTCGAGCTGCACGTCCGCGACACCAAGCGCGGGCAGGAAGAGATCACGCGTGAAATCCCCAACGTCTCCGACGAGACGCTGGTGGACCTCGACGAGCGCGGCATCGTCCGCATCGGCGCGCACGTGAAGCCGGGCGACATCCTCGTCGGCAAGATCACGCCGAAGGGCGAGACGGAGCTGTCACCGGAAGAGAAGCTGCTGACCGCCATCTTCGGTGAGAAGGCGAAGGACGTGAAGGACTCGTCCCTCAAGGTCTCGCCGGGCATGGAAGGCGTCGTCATCGACGTCAAGATCTTCTCGCGCATCGAGGATTCGGTGGTCGAGAAGGATCGTGGTGAGCGCATCGGTGAAGTGCGCCGCGTCGAGGGCGAGGAGAAGATCCGCGTCAACGAGATCCGCGACGCCGAGCTGTCCGACATCCTGGATGGCGAAGTGGTGGCGCTGGCGCTCAAGTCGGGCACGGTCGAGGAGGCCATCCCGCAGGGCACCACGCTGACCCGCGAGTTCCTGCGCACGTTCAAGATGGCGACGCTGGACCTGAAGACGTTCCGCGTCGAGAACAAGAAGGTCAACGACCAGATCCGCGTGATCCTGGATGCTGCGGCGTCGGAGAAGTCGCGCATCGAGGAGTGGGCGGAGCAGCGCATCGACAGCATCCTGCAGCCGGATGAACTGCCCCCGGGCGTGATTCAGCTGGTGAAGGTGTACCTGGCCGAGAAGCGCAAGATCTCGGTCGGCGACAAGATGGCCGGCCGTCACGGCAACAAGGGTATCGTTGCCCGCATCGTGCCTGAGGAAGACATGCCGTTCCTGCCCGATGGGCGGCCGGTGGACATCGTCCTCAACCCGCTCGGCGTGCCGAGCCGCATGAACGTGGGGCAGATCCTCGAGACGCACCTCGGCTGGGCCGCGCGCCTGCTTGGCTTCTACGCCAAGACGCCGGTGTTCCAGGGTGCGAACGAGCGCGAGATCGGCCTGATGCTGCGACTGGCAGCGTTGAGCTGGACGCGCAAGGCGCTCGAGCTGCAGTCCACGCCGCCGCTGGTGATCACCGACGCCGACATCGCCTCGATCGTCGCCGACGTGAAGCCGTCGACGGAAGATGCCGACAAGGTGACGCTGCTGGTGGACGCGCGGATCGCGGACCTCGGTGGGCGTGGCATGTCGGCGCAGACCAAGGACGTGCATGCCCGCGTGACGGCGTACCTGCTGTCGGCGGCGCGTGAGCTGGCGGAGCGCGAGCGCACCGAGCTCGGGTTCCAGGTGACGTCGCACGAGAGCATGCTGGCCGATGCGTCGGCTGGTGAGCGTGCGCGGTTGGAAGCGGGTGCGAGCCTGGTGTCGGCGGCGCAGGCCAGTGGCGACAGCGACCTGCTGGCGCGTCACGAGCTGCGTGCGCTGGCAGCGGCGACGTCGGGGAAGAAGGGTGACCTCGACCTCGACACCGCCTGCGATGAGCTGCTGCGCCTGGCCGGCACCACGCCGGCCGGCAAGATCTGGCTGCGCGATGGCCGCAGCGGCGAGACGTTCTCGTCGCCGGTCACCGTGGGTGAGGTCTACATGCTGAAGCTCAGCCACCTCGTCGACGACAAGATCCACGCCCGCAGCATCGGCCCGTACTCCCTCGTCACCCAGCAGCCGCTGGCAGGCAAGGCACAGTTCGGTGGCCAGCGCTTCGGTGAAATGGAAGTGTGGGCGCTCGAGGCGTACGGCGCCGCGCACGTGCTGCAGGAGATCCTCACGGTCAAGTCCGACGACGTGAACGGTCGCAGCCGCGTGTACGAGGCGATCGTGAAGGGCCAGAACCTGCCGGAACCCGGCACGCCGGAATCGTTCAACGTGCTCGTGAAGGAACTGCAGGCTCTCGGCATCTATGTGAAGATGGGAGCCAAGGGCGACGGTTTTTCGCCCAATGCCCTGCTGGACGGCACTGGCGCCGACAACGCCAGCGAGGAGTGACGCATGATTGACTTCCGAAATGCGCGCGAAGCCCGCGCGTCGAGCTTTGACTATATCCGGATCCGGATCGCCTCTCCCGAGGAGATCCGTGGTCCGAAGGATCCGAAGGAGCGTGAGCGGCTGGAGCTCACGGGCCTGCGGACCTGGTGGTCGTGGGGCGAGGTCACCAAGCCCGAGACCATCAACTATCGCAGCTTCAAGCCGGAGAAGGACGGCCTCTTCTGCGAGCGGATCTTCGGTCCGGTCAAGGATTGGGAGTGTCACTGCGGCAAGTACAAGCGCATCCGCTATCGCGGCGTGATCTGTGACCGATGCGGCGTGGAAGTCACGCTGGCCAAGGTTCGCCGTGAGCGCATGGGTCACATCGAGCTGGCGGTGCCGGTCGCGCACATCTGGTTCTTCAAGACCCTGCCGTCGCCGATGGGCAACCTGATCGACGTCACGCTGCGTGACCTCGAGAAGGTGATCTACTACAGCAACTACATCTGCATCGACCCGGGTTCGCAGGAAGTGCGGGCGAACCAGCTGCTGAACGAGGACGAGTACCTCGACCTCCGGACGCGCGCCAAGGAACAGGGTGACACCGCGTTCCTGGCCGACATCGGTGCCCCGGCCGTGCGTGAGCTGCTGAAGCGACTGGACGTCGATTCACTGGCCGACGCGCTGCGCCTGTCGCTGACCACCGAGACGAGCCAGCATCGCAAGAAGCAGATGCTGAAGCGCCTCAAGATCGTCGATGCGTTCCGCAACTCGGGTGAGAACGGCGAGCAGCGCAACCGTCCGGAATGGATGATCATGGACGTGATTCCGGTGCTGCCGCCGGACCTGCGCCCGCTGGTCCCGCTGGATGGCGGCCGCTTCGCCACGTCCGACCTGAACGACCTGTATCGTCGCGTCATCAACCGCAACAACCGACTGCAGAAGCTGATCCTGCATCGCGCCCCGGAAGTCATCCTCCGGAACGAAAAGCGCATGCTGCAGGAAGCGGTGGATGCGCTGTTCGACAACGGCCGCCGCTCGAAGGCGATCCGTGGTCGTGGCAAGCGTCCGCTGAAGTCGCTGTCGGACATGCTGAAGGGCAAGCAGGGCCGGTTCCGCCAGAACCTGCTCGGCAAGCGCGTGGACTACTCCGGCCGCTCGGTGATCGTGGTGGGCCCGGAGCTGAAGCTGCACCAGTGCGGCCTGCCGAAGGCGATGGCACTGGAGCTCTTCAAGCCGTTCATCATCCACAAGCTGGTCGACAAGGGCATCGCCGAGACGGTCAAGCGCGCCAAGAAGATCGTGGAGCGGGAGAGCCCCGAGGTGTACGAAATCCTCGAGGAGATCATCCGCGACCACCCGGTGCTGCTGAACCGTGCACCGACGCTGCATCGCCTCGGCATCCAGGCGTTCGAGCCGGTGCTGGTGGAAGGCAAGGCCATTCGTATCCATCCGCTCGTCTGCGCGGCGTTCAACGCCGACTTCGACGGTGACCAGATGGCCGTGCACGTGCCGC
>JAZKJL010000009.1:0-1439 GCA_040384325.1 Gemmatimonadota bacterium
CTTCGTGTCTTCTATGAGAAAGGCAGTTTTTGCAAGGGGCACCGTGGTGCCCCCTGTCGTGCGTGGTGGATGGTGCGCGTCCCCCGGACCACTCTTCTATCCGCACTCTGACAAGCGACGCGAGCGCGTCCTGGTGCATGTTGAAGTCCGAGCTGCGGTGCGATGCTGCCAACTTTGCGACGCCCTCTCACCACGGGCAAGACACGAATCGCAGTCATCGCGAACGCGGGGTCAGACACACGCCATCTTGGTGGGACGGTCGTGCCGTGCTACGCCGTGCGGACGGTGTAGTCCGGGACGTACGTTGCGCCAGTGACCCACAAGCGATGCAGCAGGACCGCTAGTTTCCGCGCCACCGCGACCACGGCGCGTTTCTTGGCATTGGGGCCGCCGCGCGCCGCCAGGGCCTCGCCGTGCCGGCGCAGATCACACGGCGGGCCAAAGGGCCCGAGGATGTAGTGCGCCGCCGACACCAACAAGCGGCGCGCCAACGGATCTCCCGCCTTCGTGATCCGGAGCTGCGGCGTCGCGCGACTACTCTCGTCCAGCCGGGGGACGAGCCCGAAGTACGCCCCCACGTCGCGACTCTTTGCGAAGCGCGTGGGGTCCTCCACCAGCAGGACATACGTCAGCGCGGTAATCGCCCCCACGCCGGCGACCTGCTGCAGCTGCTGCGCGGCCGGATAGGTGGTGCGAATGGCCGTCTGCACCTGCGCGTCGTACGCGTGAATGCTGTCGGTCAGGCGCGCGATGGTCTCGAGCAGGGGCGCCACCGCGTCGTGCACCACCGCCGGCACGTCCCCGGCCACCTTCCGCACGAACGCGTCGGCGGACGCGGCCGGCAGCCGCGCGCCTAGCGCCTTCACCGTCCCGCGCACGTGATTGATCAGCTTCGTCCGCACCTGCACCAGCTGATCGCGCGCGCGCAACGTTTCGAGTTGGGCCTGCGCCGTCGCACTCCGGTGCGTGATCGCATGCAGCAACGTGGGATCCGCGCGCCCCTGGCGGGCCAGGAACTCGGCATCCATCCGGTCATTCCGCCGGCGCCGCCGCGCGCCATACATCGCACTCGGATTCGCCACGAAGACCTCGGCGCCGAGCGTCGTCAGATGCCGGCTGATCCAGGGCGAGTGCGTGCCCACCTCGAGCACGACGCGACACGCGGGGTACGTCGCCAGCAGCGTCGTCAACGCCGCGGCTGTCGTCGGGAGCGTCCGCTGCGCGACGACGTCGCCCCGTGCATCGAGGACACAAATCGCACTCAGTCGATCACCAAGATCCAGACCGATTGTGCACGCGGGCACTGCCAGTGCATCCTTCGACATGGGCCGACCTCCGGCTGCTGGGCCTCACGGCCCGTGAACGGTCACCTGTGGGCGCACGGAACACTGTGACGCCGCGACCGGTCGGGGGAAGGCCTTTCTCATTTTAACTTTGCG
>JAZKJL010000010.1:0-1520 GCA_040384325.1 Gemmatimonadota bacterium
TGATGGGATGGACTCCCCCGCGCATTTCGGTATCACAGTACCAGCCGGCGACGCGTGGTGCGGGTGTCGGCACATGACGCGAAGGAGTCCGACATGAATGCTACGAGCCTTGCCGTATCTGTTCAATCCACCGACGGCCTGATCGTCGGCGTCGACCTGGCCAAGAACGTGTTCCAGCTCTGCGTGGCCGATGCGCGCTGGCGCCCCGTCGAAGCGCAACGCCTGTCGCGCTCGCAGTTCGAGCGCTGGTTTGCCAACCGCGCGGTGTCGCGCGTGGTGATGGAAGCCTGCGGCTCCTCTCACCACTGGGCCCGCTGGCTCACCAGCCTGGGCATCGAGGTCACCCTGCTGCCCGCGCGCTACGTGCGCGCCTACGTCAAGCGCAACAAGACCGATGCGGCCGATGCCGCGGCCCTGCTGGAGGCGGCGCGCTGTACCGACCTGCACCCGGTGCGCGTCAAGAGCGTGGAGCAGCAGGCCCTGCAGGCGCTGCACCGCACGCGCAGCCTGTGGCAGGCCGATCGCACGCGGCGCATCAACACCCTGCGCGGCTACTGCCGCGAGTTCGGCATCGCCATCGTAGTGGGTGCACGGCTGGGCCTGGAGCAGATCGCCCGCGTGCTGGCCGAGCCGCACGGCGCCCTCCCCGATCTGTTGCGCCCGACGATGGTGCTGCTGGTCGAGGAGGTGCGGCTGCTGGAAGCGCGCATCGGCGCGCTCGAACGCGAACTGGCCGCCCTGGTGCGCCGCAGCCCGGCGTGCACGACGCTGCTCTCCGTGCCCGGTGTCGGCCTGCTCACCAGCACGGCGATGGTGGCAGCCACTTCGGGCGACGTGACGCACTTCAAGGACGCGCGGCACTTCGCAAGCTGGTTCGGCCTGACGCCGAAGGAGCACTCGTCGGGCCATCGGCGCCAGCTCGGACGCATCAGCAAACAGGGCGACCGCTACCTGCGCATGCTGCTCACGCATGGCGCCAGGAGCGTGTTGCGTGCGGCTACCGCGGCGCGCAACGCCGGCAAGCCCGTGGCCGGCCTGCGCGCCTGGGCGCTGGCGGTGCAGGACAGGAGCAACCACAACAAGGCCTGCTGCGCACTGGCCAACAAGCTCGCGCGCATCGCCTATGCGTGCCTGCGAGATCACGCGGCCTTCGACGAGATAACCAGGCTGGACAAGAAGATCGAACGCCAGAGCTTCGCGATGCCCAGCAGGGCGCTGCCCGCATGAGAACCACCCCAGCGCACTGACCTGATCGACAACCCCACCCCTCCCAGCCTTGCTCAGAGATTGATCGCCCACCATGGCACCCCGGGTCACCCCCACAGCACCAGACGCCGATAACCCTTCCGGCAGCTTGCCTGCCGCTCGTAGCGATTGGCGCGGTGTTGACGCAGATTCCATGTCGGCACGGGCACTCATCACACAGCCCACCTCAGATGCCGGATATACGACTGCAGGCTCAACCCACCGTGCCCTCTCCAGATCGATCAGTCGCTGGCTTTTGCGGGGGAGTCCATATA